>JAUYVH010000001.1 GCA_030715135.1 Keguizhuia sedimenti
GTCGACAGCGTCAAACGCGTGACCGACATCATGGCCGAGATCACCGCAGCGTCCAATGAGCAGAGTGCCGGCATCGAGCAGGTCAACCAGGCCATTGCCCAGATGGACCAGGTCACCCAGCAAAATGCCGCCCTGGTCGAACAGGCCGCCGCCGCAGCAGAATCCATGCAGCACCAGGCAGCCGGCCTGACCCAGACCGTCTCCGTGTTCAAGCTAGATGGTAACCAGTTTATGATCAGGCATGCGCCTCAAACAACAGGCGCAACACCGGTGCGCCAGGCAAAGCCGGCGTCCGTCGGCAATCGCGGTGAACACAAGGCTCGACTTGCCGCTCAGGATGCAAGGCCGACAAGACCTGCGCTCGCCGCAACCGGCAATGCTGACGACTGGGAAGAATTCTGATCATTGCGTCCAACGAGAAAAAAGCCCGGCTGGTCCGGGCTTTTTTGTTGTGCGCTTGCCATGTTCTTTACATCGGCAGCCGCGTAGATATCTATCATCTTCAATTCATCCCGCACCGCGCCCCGAAGAAAGCCAATTGCATAAATTGAAATGGAAAATGCCGTCTGATTGTAACTAGCGGTTCTAAAGAATGCCTTTAATCTACCGTTATTGGATAAAAACGGAAGTCCATCCCTATTAAAATAATAAGCACTAAACAGGAAAGCCGGTTACCTGCAATGCATGCTCCACGCTTGAAGTAAAAGCCCGGAATAGTCATTGTGTATTCCGATGCGGGATGAGACAACAATGATTAAAAAATTCTATGGGGAGCCAAGGCATGCGTCGCAATCTACCTGTCACCGGTATCGAATACATCTTGCAGAACTCGGAAACAATCGTTTCCAAAACAGACTTACGCGGCAATATCGCCTATGTAAACCACGATTTTGTAAAGATCAGCGGATTCTCTGAAGAAGAACTGATCGGTGCACCGCAAAATATCGTGCGCCATCCCGACATGCCGCGGGAAGCATTTGCAGATTTCTGGCGAACCATTAAAAGCGGCAAAGCCTGGACAGGCCTGGTAAAAAACCGCTGCAAGAACGGCGACCATTACTGGGTGGAAGCCAATGCTGCACCCATGCTGGAAAATGGCAAGGTGGTCGGCTATACGTCAATTCGCATCAAGCCCAGCCGTGAGCAGGTCGCCGCAGCTGAAAAAGCCTATGAGATGATCAGGAACGGCAATAAGGATATCCTGATACAGGAAGGATCCGTCGTGAAACGCTCGCCATTCAGGCATCTGAATGTGCTCGCAAAATTATCCGTCAAGGCAAAAATTGTTCTTTCTTTCGCAATACCGGTCCTAATCTTTGCCGGAATGCTGGCAAGCACGCTGATCACTGAAGCACAGTCTCCGGCACCGATCATTACGGCTTCGCTTATCGGTATCGCATTCAATGTATCTTGCGGATCTATCTTGCTGCAAGCGACGATCGCACCCTTGCAGCAGGCCCGGCAGGAAATTGAAAAAATGAGCGCAGGCGACCTGACCGGAAAAATCGTCGCACGCAGCGATGATGAAGCCGGCAGGGTTTTGCAGGCATTGCGGGTGCTGCAAACCAATGTAAAGCTGCTTGTCGGCCAAATCAAGGAAGCCACCGATGTCGTCAATACGGGCGCGACCGAGATCGCTGGCGGAAATGCGGATTTATCGAGCCGTACTGAATCGCAGGCAAGCTCGCTGGAGCAGACTGCGGCATCCATGGAAGAGTTGACCGCAACCGTAAAGCAGAATGCGGAAAATGCCCATGAAGCCGATGTCCTGGTGACATCCACATCGGACACGGCGGTCAAGGGAGGCAGGGTTGTCAACGAAGTCGTCAGCACCATGGGGGCCATCAAGGAGAGTTCGCAGAAAATTGTCGATATCATCGGCGTGATCGACGGCATCGCCTTCCAGACCAATATCTTGGCCCTGAATGCGGCAGTCGAAGCAGCACGTGCCGGGGAACAGGGACGCGGCTTTGCCGTGGTGGCCTCCGAGGTCAGGAGCCTGGCGCAACGGTCTGCGTCCGCAGCCAAGGAAATCAAGGCCCTGATCGGCGATTCGGTCGAAAAAGTGGCCAACGGCAGCAAGCTGGTCAACCAGGCCGGAAAAAACATGGAAGAAATCGTCGCATCGGTTAAGCAGGCTGCCGGCTTCATGGCCGATATCACGAAAGCAAGCCGGGAACAAAGCGCCGGCATCGAACAGGTCAACCAGGCGGTCGCCCAAATGGATGAAACGACACAGCAAAATGCAGCACTGGTCGAGCAGGCATCTGCCGCCGCCACGGATATGCAAAACCAGGCTGCAAAGCTGGTGCAGCTTGTCAGCTCGTTCAAACTTGTTTCCGTTTAATTTAAACCCGGGTATTGATAATGGCAGAACGCCCCGGGCGACTCTCGTCAGCCTGGGCAAACACATGCCGACGCCGCTCCGGCATGTGCGCATTCCTTTCAATAATCTGGAACTGACGCGGATTTACCCTCCTTTTCCGACAACCGTCTTGCGCCCGGCCCATCGATAATCGGGCGTAGGAAATTCCGGCCATGGTGCAAAAGGCAACATGCCGGTTCAATGGTGAATGCGGGAGCGTTGCATGGAAAACAATCAGGCCTTGCGTAAAAATCTTGCCTTGCGGGTCGCGTACTCCGAGGACGAGGATGAAGTTGCCCTTCCCGCATCCGGCGAGAAATCCGGTTCTCCGGAAGGCGAAGGCATTGACCTGAAGGCGATCCGCGAAGCAATCGGGCGCGTCGAAGCCGAAGCCAAAGCCACCGTCGCCGCCGAAAACCGTGCCCGTTCCGAAGCGCGTGCGCGTGCCCTCGCCGAAGAACGCGCCCGCATCGATGCCGCAGCCAGCGCTGAAGCGCATCAGAGCGCCAAAGCCGAAGAGGAAGCAATTGCCGCCAGCAGGGCAAGGCTGGAAGCCGAAAGGCAAGCCCGCCTTGCCAGCGAAGCCCGTGCAGCTGCCGTCCAGAAGGAAATCGAAGAACTCCGCGCCCGCGCCGAAGCCGACAGCAAGGCGCAAATGATTGCGCTCGCCCGCGCCAAGGCCGAGGAAGAGGCGCGCCAGCGCACAACTGAACAATTAGCACTCCAATCCGAAGTCACCGCCAGCATCGCGACCACCGCGGAAATGCTGGCCAGGGAAATCGAACATACCCGGCAGCAGGCAATCGAGCGACTCGCCGCTGAAAAGGCGGCGCAGCAGGAAGCGCAGGCGCGCGCGGAAGCCGAAGCGCGTATCGCGGCAATGGCAAGAGCCCAGGAGCTGCATGAGAAAAGCGCGCGCCAAAGCGCGGAAATGCTGGCCAAGGCACAGGACAAGGCGCTGGAACTAAGCAAGCAGCGCGAAGAAGCCGAGACCATGGCGCTGGCATCCGTGCTCAAGGCCGCTCCCGCACTGGTGCGCGCCCGCGAAGATGCGCGCGCACGTGCCATGGCAGAACAGGAACAGGAAGCGATCGCCCAGGCACGCATCGAATCCGAGCAGCGCGCGATGTCTGCGCTGCAGGCTCGCTTGCAGGCCGAACTTGAGCTGCACGACGCGGCATTGCGCCGCGAGCATGCCGAAGGCATTGCCCTGACCGAAGCGCAGGCACGGCGCGACGCCGAAGACCGCATTCGCATCGCAACCGAAGCGCGCATCCAGGTCGAAAAGCAACTGCAGTCGGCGGCCCTGGCCCGCGTCGAAGTGGAGCATCAGGCCGAAGCGCAGGCACGGGCCCGTGTCGTGGTGGAAGCACGCGCAGCAGAAGAAGCCAGGCTGCGTGAAGAAGCGGAACGACAAGCCGCTGCCGCTGCGGAAAGGCGGATTGCCGAAGAACAGCGTGCCACGCAATTGGCGCATGAACGTCAGCAGCTCGATCTTGAAGCGGCGGAAACGGCAGCAGAGCGCAACGCCGTCGAACAGCAGGCTTTGGCTGCATTCGCCGAGCAAATGGAATTGGAGCGCATGGCTGCGGAGCTCGCTGCGCAAAAAGCCAAGGAGGCGCTGGATTTGGCTCATGCCGAACGCGAACGCGCTGAAGCGGAACAGCAAGCCCTGGCGGCTTTGCAGGAAAAATTGCTCGCCGAAGAGAATGCCGCTGCCGCCGCACGCGCACGCAGCGATGCGGACCACGAGCACGCAGACTTGATGCGCTTGCAGGCGCGCGCCGAACAGGAAGCATGCGTCGCTAGGCAAATCGAATCCGACGCGCTCAAGCTTGCGCTGGTTAAAAGCATCGAACAAGCCGAGCTGAAAAACCAGGCGGCGCAGCTTGCATTGCAAAAAGCGTCCGAGTCGGCGGAACTGGCGCGCGCCGAGGGCGAACGTGCCCGCAAGGAACAGGAAGCGCTGGAAGCCACGCGCCGAAAGCTGGAGGCCGAACGTCTGCATGCACAGGCAGCGGAACATGCCATGGAAGCGCAAAGCCTCGAAGTACAGGCACTGGAACAGGCCAGGCAAGCCGAAATCGAAAAAGAGGAAGCTGCCCGCATCGCGCAGGAAGAAGCGCAGGCACGCATGCTGGCCGAGCAGGAACAGGCAGAAGTATTGCGTGCACGCGAGCAAGCCGAGCGTGAAATCCGCATTGCACGCAAGGCCGAAGCAGCAGCAATCAGAATAGAAGCAGAGAAAGCGGCTCAGCAGGCTGAAGCGCGCAGACAGACCGCACAGGCGGCGATCGCCAAGGCGCGTGCCAGCGTCGCCCTCGCCCGCGCCGAACAGGAACGCGCATCCAACGAAGCACGGGCTGCCGAGGCTCTGGCGCAGAAATTGGCGGCGGAAGAGCAAGCTCAAAACGAAACAGCCGAACGCGCACACGCCGAAAAACAGCAAGCTGCGCGCTTGCAGCAGCTGGCCGAAAACGAACGCGAAGCTCGCCTGCAGCTCGAAGCGAAAGCGGCAGCTGAACAGCAACAGCTTGCCGTTGCGGAAGACTATCTGGCTGCGCAACGCCAGGCGGTCCAAAGTGCGCAGCGTCACGCGGAAGAAACAGCACGCCTGGCGCAGCTCCAACGCGAACGCGAAGAAGCCGAACGGCAAGCCGCGGAAGCGGCCGCACAAAAGATCGCACTGGAACAAGCGGAGCGCGAGCATATACAACAGCGGACCTTGTTCGAACAGCAGCAGGCAGAACTGGCGCGCGAGCGCGAAAAAACCGAGCGCGCGGCAAAAGCGATCGGCGCCGCTCGCTGCGAACTGGAAAAACAGCGCCTGCAAAAGCTGGAAGAGCTGCAGCAGGCGGAAGCCGCCAAGCTCGAAGTAGAACAACGCAGACTGGAACGAACGGCAGCGCTGCTCCAGGCCGAACGAGAGCGCTGCAGTGCGGAGCAGGCGGCATTGCTGGCTGCGGAACAAATGCTTGAGCTGGAACAGGTTGCAAAGCATGAGCTGGAACAGAGGCTGGCCTGCGATCAGGAGCAGGCACGTATTGCTGCGGAGAGCGCACAGGCCGAACGCATGCTGCGCGAAGCAAAAGAAGCTGAATGCGCAGCTGAACAGGCCAGGCTGCAGAAACTTGCCGAACAGGCAGAACTGCAGCATGCTGCAGCCGAAGCTGCCAAAGCCAATGCGCGCGAGGCCGCACGCCTGGCCGCAATGGAACAGGAACGCCTGACCGCGGAAGAGCATGCGGCGCAAGCCCTGCGCCAGTCAATCGAGCTGGAACAATCGGCGCAGCAAGAAGCCTTGGCACGCGCAGACGCAGAACAGGAAAAGGCTCGCGCCGCACATGATCGCCTGCAGGCAGAGCGAGCTGAGCGGCACGCCATCGAAGCGGAATGCGCAGCCGAACGGCACGCGCAAGCCGCTGCTGCGGCAAGAGCAGGCGCACATGCCGAAGCCGCCCAGCTCGCAGAATGTATCGCGGCCGAAGAAGAAGCGCTGGCCGCGGAAGAACAGCAAACCCTGGTGCTGAAAAAGCAGGCGATGGATTTGCTTGCCGAAAAACGGCAAGTGGAAATGCAGCGTCAGGAAAACGCCCGCCGCATGATCGAGTCGCAGCAGGAAAAGCTCGCTGCCGAGCATAATGCACTGGCCGATATCCAGGCACGCGCCAAGGCTGAAGAAGAATTGGCGGCGCATGCCATGGCTATCGCTCAGGCCGAGCATGAAGCAAGAGCAGCAAGTGAAGCACGCTGCGCTGCGCAAGCCCAATTGGCCGAGCAGACAATGCTGCAAGCCGCAGCCGAACGCGAAGCTGCCGAGACCGCGCAAGCCGCTGCGCAGGAGGCGATCGAACTGACGAATGCGGCCCGGCAACGCGCTGCCTATGAACAGCAGACCCGGCAAACTATCCAGGACACGCTGCAACTCGAAGCCCAACGCATCGAAGCCGAACAGCGCGCATTGCACGCAGAACAGCAGCGACTGGTCGCCGAAGCCGACGCGCGTGACGCAGCCGCCGAACGCGCAAAGGTCGAAGAGGAACTGCTGCAGCTTGCGCGCCGGCGTGCCCAGGCCGAAAAGGAATTGGCAGGGCAAACCCAGGCGCAACTCGCACAGGAAGCCGCCCGTCTCGCTGCGGAAACAGCCAGGCAGGCTATAGAAGCACAAAGCCTTGAATCCGAACGCCTGCGTCATGAAGCAAGGGCAGCCGATGCACTGCGCGAACGCCTGGAATCCGAAGAAAAACTGCTTGCCGAGGCAAAGCTGCGCGCCGCTTCCGAAGCAGAAGCTGCAGCGCTGGCCTCGCAGCACCTCGCTCTTGAAACCCAAGCCCGGATTGCGGAGGAAGCCTGGCTTGCATCCTTGAAGAATGCAAGCCAGAGCCGCCCGGAAAATGCTGCCGGCTCGCCCGCTCAGCAGCTCCTTTGTATCGACAATGCCCGGCAATTTGCGCAGGATGCATTGCTGGCGCAAGAGCTGATCGAGCGGGCAAAACAAACTGCCCAAACGGTAGCCTGGCACGGCAGCAACGAACTGGTTACAGTAAGCGCTTCAACACAGCCGGACAAAAAGCCTAAGCGCAACTCCATGGCCGTCCCGCTGATCGGAGTGGCGGTCGCAGCCGGTTTAAGCGGCGCAGCGGTGATGGGTATAAGCAGCTCCGGCTTGCCATTCTTGCACACAGTCGCAAAAACGAATTCCACACCTTCCGCTGCTGCACCTGTGATTGTCGCCGCCATGCCGGCGCTGGAAGCAAAGCCCTTGCGCATGTCTTTCCAGCTCAGCAGTTTTCCCGAGGCTGGAACCAGGAATGAACGGTATGATGGCGCCGGCGATCCTGCCGAGCAGGCGCCTGCTGCAAACAGCAACGCAGCAAAAGATGCGCAATAAAAAATTTTCAGCGTGATCAAGAAAATGGCCGCATGATGCGGCCATTTTTTATTTCTGTCCTTCGGTCAGGCAATGGAACGTGAAATGCGGTCGCTCCACTCTAGCGCCTCTACCTGAAGCTTATGCAAATCCTCGACCGGGAAATGAAGGTTTTCCAGCAGCGGCACCAGTTCTTCGCCGTGCTCTTCGATCCTCTCGATATAGCCGGCGAGCGTGAGCAGGTCGCCATAAAATCCTCTGTGATACAGCAGCGCATCCTTCACTTCCTCCCCTACCGCAAAGCGCTCCAGGATCTTGTCCATCGGCTGGCCAAACAGCGTGTCCATCAAGGACATGATCCCTACGGTAAAAGCGACATTGGCAAGGCTTGCATTGCCGGGCCTGAGCTTTGCAGCGATCAGTTCCATCAGCTTGCCGCGCGTGGTAGCCAGCACCAGCAGAGGGGATACGAAGTTCGCGCCTTTATGCGGCTCTGCATACAGCAGGATCTGCAGCCAGTACTGCAACTGGCGCCGGCCGAGCATCATCAATGCCTGGCTCAGCGAATCGACGCGCTTGCCGGCGCCGAACGCAGGCGTATTGACCAGTTTGAGCAGCGTCAGTCCAAGCGAAGCATCCTGCTTGATGGCCCGCTCGATCTCCGACGTATCCGCGTCCGCGACGATCAGGGTCAGCAACTGCATGACGGCCATCTGCGACGGATCCAGCTTTTTCCCGCTCAGCACCACCGGCTTGGCGAAGTAATATCCCTGGAAATAATCGAATCCGGCTTCGAGGCAATCCCGGAACTGTTCCAGGGTCTCCACTTTCTCGGCCAGCAGAAATACCTTCGCCGGCCTGAACCGGTTCGCCAGGTCTTGCAGCTCGTCCCGTGTGAGGTTGGTGATCTCGACCTTGATGATGGTTACCAGCGGCAGAATCTTCTGCAATTCAGCCGAATCGGCGACCACGTCGTCCAGCGCAAACTTGTAGCCGGCACCGGCAAGCTCGGCCACGCGGCTTATCAGTGCATCCGTCAGTTCCACGCTCTCCAGGATTTCCAGCACGATTTTGTCGTGCGGCAGAAAGCGGACGATATCCGACATCAGCATGACGTCGTCGACATTCACAAAAGCGAGCGTTCCGCCCACGACATTTTCAAGTCCGAGTTCGGAGGCATGCACAATGACAGAAGCCGTCGCGGACATATTGTCGGCCACATCCGCAGCACCCGTGGTCGCGCGCCGGAACAGCAGTTCATAAGCGGTGATACCTTGATGGCGGTTCAGGATAGGCTGCCGGGCGAGGAAGAATTCCTTGATTCGCGGCACGAACGGCGCAAGCTGATCTGGAGCGGCGGTAGTGGTCATGAAGATGACTCTTTAATCTGTAAAAGTAAAACGCTTGGAAAGCAAAAGCCTTCGCATACCAAAATTACAAGCCCATTGTGCTTCATATCCGTTCATTTACAAAGAAAAACTTAACGGAGGAAGCGATCTGTTGCAGCGGCCAAAACGGTTAAATCAGCACATACCGGCCATGGAATCCGATTTGATATCACCTTGACAAGCAAAGCTCTGCGGACCGCGGATGATTCAGAAAACTCAGTTTCTTTTTACGAAGGGATCCGGTTGCCGGAGCATGAAATAGTTCGTCCTACACTTCAGATTCATTGAATTCTGCCGTTATGGGAATGGAAATGGTGCGCCTTGACCTGCGTATGCCTTCCCGGGTACGCGGATGCAAAAAGAGAATGAAAGAGACAAAACATGAGTGAAGATCTGAGCGATCTGGACGCCCTGTTCGATGAAATATCATCGCAGCGGCTTGGAGTGAACGAAACCGCCGCACCTGAAGAGCCGATCCCTGCACCTGCCGCCGCCGCGACAGGCCGTGCCGTCGCGGCACAGGGCACAGTCGATGCGAACGCGGATGCCGATGCCGATGCCGACAGTCAGGGTTCTGCGGACAAACCGATGTTCGAACGCTTGGGCGGAATTGTGCGTCTTCTGCATGATTCGTTGCGTGAGCTTGGATACGATCGTTCGCTGTCGGAAGTCACTTCGCAGATCGGAGATGCGCAAGGCAGGCTTGAATACGTCGCTACGCTCACCGAGCAAGCGGCCACCAAGGTATTGAACACGATTGATGAAAGCATGCCGCAGCAGGATGCTCTGGCTCAAAAGGCCAAGGACATCGAAGATCGCTGGAATCTGCTGTACTCCGGCAAACTGGGCATCGAGGAATTTAAGATCCTGGCCGGCGATTCCCGGCAGTTTGCGTCCGACGCGGCGCGCACCGCCGAGGCGGAAAAAGCTCGCCTGCTCGACATCATGATGGCGCAGGACTTTCAGGACATCACCGGCCAGTTGATCAAGAAAATCGTGCATATTACGCACTCTGCCGAGAAGGAGCTGGCACAACTGCTGCGCGACAATGCGCCGCCCGAACTGAAAGTTGCTGTCCCCGCACCCGAGCCCAAAAGGAGTGAAGTGGATCTCATGGCAGGACCGGACGTGACCGGTAAGGCCATGGCGCAAGACGATGTCGACAATTTGCTCGACAGCCTTGGATTTTAGGGCTCCTCTTCAGTATCAGATGATGAGGAGTTCTACAGGTTTTCGCATAAATGCCGGTGCGATGCGTTCAGCCCGATGCCGTGACGGCAGACAGGCGGTCAGCACGCCATGCAATGAAAGAGATGAGTCCTAATGGAAGACATGCTCAAGGAATTTGTCGTCGAAGCGATTGAACTGGCGACAAATGTAGAAGAACATCTGTTATCGCTGGAACGTCATCCGGACGACATGCAGACGTTGAATGCGGTATTCCGGTCGTTTCATACGATCAAGGGTGGCGCGGGCTTCATGAATCTGACAGCCATGGTGTCGGCCTGTCATCTCACTGAAAACCTGTTCGACGCACTGCGAACCGGCCAGTCCCCTGTTACGCCGCTTGCCATTGAAGCGGCCTTGCAGGCAAGCGGCTTTGTCGCCGACCAATTGAATCAGCTCGCGAGCGGCACTCCTTCCAGCGCCCTGGAGGCCATGCCTCAGGAACTGGAACAGCTCTTGAAAAGCGCGATGGACGATCATCCCATCGAAGAAAAATCTTCCGCCCCAGAGCCTGAAACTCAGCTTTCCAGCTCCGGCTTTGCATCGGATGGAATCGATTGGGAAGCCTTGTATAAGGCTATCGTGCCGGAAGGTACTATGCCGGCTCCGATAACGCTGTCCGTTTCGGAATCCGGCAATCCTTCCAAAGAAACGGCACGCACTTCCGGTGCCGCATGGGACGGAGCAGAAAGAAGAAAAAATCCGGATGGGCAGGCCAGGCCGGCAGGCCCCTCGCTCACCGAAGACAGCATCCGCATCGACGCGGCCAAGCTCGATGTCTTGCTCGAAGTGGCGGGCGAGTCGGTGCAGGCGGCCAACCAGGCAAGCGTACTGCTGGAAAAGCTTTCGCAGTTCCAGTTCGAAGGCGATGCAGCGCTATTGATTTCCAGGCTGGCGGAAACCCTTGGCCGCGCCTCGCGCTACTCAACCGAACTGCAGCGCGCAACGCTGGCAACACGGATGCAGCCGGTCGGCAGGCTGTTCCAGAAATTTCCGCGGCTTGTCCGCGAGCTGGCCAAGGAGCTGGGCAAGGAAGTGGAACTCATTATCGAAGGCGCCGAAACCGAGGTGGATCGCCTCGTTGTCGACAGCCTCTATGATCCGCTTGTCCATATGCTGCGCAATTCCCTGGATCATGGAATCGAGAGCGCCGAAAAGCGCGCCGCCGGCGGCAAGCCGGCAAAAGCCAATATCATTCTGAAAGCCTGGCAGGAAGGCAGCAGCGTGATGATCGAACTTTCAGACGACGGAAAAGGCATGGATCCGCATGAACTTCGCAACAAGGCACGCAGCAAGGGCCTGATCACGGATTCCATGGCCAACACTGATGAAGAAGCTTATCAGCTGGTATTCCTGCCCGGCTTTTCCACCAAAGAAGTAGCGAATAATGTTTCCGGCCGCGGAGTGGGAATGGACGTTGTGAAAACGGCGGTGGAAAAGAATCGCGGCACGATACGCATTGCTTCCGAGTTGGGCAAGGGCACCTGTTTTTCCATCAAGCTTCCGATCGAGCTGTCGATCGTGCCCACGCTCCTGGTGCGTACGGCCGGCACAGCGCTCGCAATGCCCATGGCGGCAGTGGAACGCGTAGTGGAGTTACCGGCAGAGTTCGACGAAGTGGGCGGCACACCCGTCATGCGCGATCAGGGACGACCGCTTTCCGTCATATCGCTGGCAAGCGTACTGGGTTATCCGCCCGGGATGGAGCGCGTCGGAATCGTGATGGCGGCACCGCAACCATATATTCTTGCGGTAGGTGCGATCGAAGGCACGGCGGACCTGGTGATCAAGCCGCTGACCGCCCTGCCGGTCACCGGAATTGCCGGCACTGCGCGCTCGGCCGAAGGCGAACTGGTCCTGGTAATCAGTCTTTCCTACTTGCTGGACGGATGCAAGGAGCAGCAGGCGCAGTCTCCGATAAGCTTGCGCGCGGCCGCCTGACGAAAAGCTTCATTCCCGGAATGCCGGGAATGCTCATTTGCCGGTCGAAATCGCTTCGAGCAGCGCAGAAAAACTGACCGGCTTGACCAGGTGACGGTCGTAGCCTGCTTCCAGCGCGCGCTGGCGGTCATGACTTTGTCCATAGCCGGTGACCGCAACGATCCTGGTGTTCCGGAACGTATCTTCCTTGCGCAAGGTAGCAACCACTTCATAGCCGCTTGCACCCGGCAGGCCGACATCCATGACGATCACATCCGGGCGATATGCGTGCGTGGCAGCAATGGCGCTTTCCGCATCACTGGCCGATACCGTGTCATAGCCGTGCGCTTGCAGGAGAAGGGTAAACATTTCCAATGCATCCGCATTGTCGTCTACGATCAATATCTTGCGTTTGCTGTCCTGCGAAGCTTGCGCATTGCTCTCTTGCGCATCCGGCACCGCTTGGTGCGGCTCCTTCATCAGCGGCAGATAAATATTGAATGTGCTGCCCATGCCCGCTCCGGCGCTGTAGGCGGTAACGCGGCCATTGTGCATTTCCACCAGCTTCCTTACCAGAGCAAGTCCGACGCCCAGGCCGTCTTGCGCGCGGTCCGGCGCCACGTCACCCTGCGCGAAGAGATCGAATATGGATTCGATTGAATCGACGGCAATGCCGATGCCGTTATCCTGCACGCTGATCAACAGTTCGTTTGCCACTTCGCTGACGTCCAGAATAATCTGGCCGCCTTGCGGCGTGTACTTGGCAGCGTTGTTCAGGAGGTTGCTGACGATCTGCGCAAGACGCACGCTATCTCCGCGCAGCCATTTGTCCTCTTCGGGAAGGCGCACGACGAAGCGATGCGCACGGCTTTCGATGATAGGCGCAGCGGTTTCCAGCGCAGGTCCGACAAAGGACTTGAGCTCGACATCATTCATTTTCAGCGTCACCTTGCCCTGCGATATGCGCGAAATATCCAGCAAATCATCGACCAGATGTACCAGATGGTTAACCTGGCGCCGAATGATTTCGCGCGCCTGGCCGTGTACCGCCGCAGCATCGCCACCGGCCGCATTCATCAGTTCCACAGCATTCCGGATCGGAGCCAGCGGATTGCGCAATTCATGCGCCAGTGTCGCCAGGAATTCATCCTTGCGGCTGTCGGCTTCGTTGCGTAATTTTTCCGCAGCCTTCCGAGAAGAGATATCGCTGGTAATACGCGTGATGCGGTGCACGCCCGGCCCGGTATTTTTTACCAGGAATCCGCGATCCTTTACCCAGCGTATTGAACCGTCGGGTAGCACGATTCTGAATTCTTCGTCGTAGGAATGATTTTCAATCAGCTTCTTGAATGCATCCGCCACGCGCTGGCGGTCATGGTGATGCACAGTCTGCATCCAGGCCAGGTAGTCATTCTGTACGAATTCGATCGGACGCCCCCACAGGTGCTTGAATGCCGGACTGACATACAGCACCTTTTGCTCTTGCGGAGAAAATATCCAGAATACGTCTTCGATGTTTTCCGCCATTTGGCGGAAACGCTCCTCGCTTTCCATCAGTTCGCGCTGCGTACGGCGCAGGCGCAACAGCGCATTGACGTTGGCAATCAGCTCCTCCGCCTCAATCGGTGCGACCAGGTAATTGTCGGCGCCCCCTTCCAGCGCGCGCACCTTGTCGGTACGATGAATCAAGGCGGCAGAGGTCTGCAATACCAGTGTCGATGCAGTTGCGGGATCGGACTTGATGCGCTTGCACACTTCCAATCCGTTGATATCGGGCAGCTTCACATCGAGCAATACGAGATCCGGCATTTCCTGCCTGACCAAGGTCAAGGCATCACTGCCTGTAGCGGCTTCCAGGACATCGAAGCCAGCGACCTGCAGCATGCGCGTCTTCGCATAGCGTGCGCCATCGTTGTCATCAACATTCAATATCCGCGCAGCGTGTTGCATATTAGAGCATCCGTTAAGTTTGGTCGCTGTTCACTATTACGATCGGGTTTGCATTCCGCTCTCCGGCGTTCCAGCCGAAGGCGTACTCATTGCGCCGGCATCCGTATCATGGCGGCGCGGATTACCGGAAAATTCGATTCGCGGTGACTCGTCGCCTGCACCGCTCATCCCTTGCTTGCCTGAATATACCGGTGGGATAGACAAGCTAAACGTCGAGCCGGTGTCGAGCCGGCTGCTTACTTCGATGGTCCCGCCCAAAAGGCCGGCAAGCTTGCGGCACAATGGAAGGCCGAGCCCTGTACCCTTGCTGCTTTTTTGCAGTGGATTCTCAACCTGGCTGAACTCTTCAAAGATCAGTTGCAGATTGGACTCGGCAATGCCGATTCCGGTATCGCTGACCATGAAGCGGATATTATTCCCCCGTTCATCCGGCTCGCAATGGACACGCACTTCGCCCTGCTCCGTGAATTTCAGCGCATTCGAAATCAGGTTGCGCAGAATCTGCGTGACTTTGCTTTCATCCGTATACAGCTTCCACTCGGCATGCGTTTCATCGAAAACAAGTTCAACAGGTCGCGTTCCGGTCAATGGCCGCAACATGCCGCGCAGCATGCTGAACAAGTCGTACACGGTGAAGTCGGAAGGCGACACATCCACCTTGCCCGCTTCGATCTTGGCCAGATCCAGCAAATCGTTGACCAGCTCGGACAGATCGTTGGCCGCTTTCTGGATGAACAGAATTTGCTTTTCCTGCGCCGCGGTCAGCTCTCCATCCACCCGGTCGAGCAACAGCTGCGACAGTGCGCGGATCGAACTCAGGGGCGTACGCAATTCATGGCTGGTATTGGACAGGAAGCGTGATTTCATCGCATCGGCATGCCGCAGACGCTCGGCCTTCTCTTCGATCTCCGCATACAGTGCGACGACGCCGCGATTGGTATCTTCCAGCTCGCGTGTAAGCGACACCAGCTCGTCCTGCCGGGAGCGCAATTCCGCCATGGTTTGCAGCAGCTCCTTATGTTGCAACTGGTCTTCTTCGAGCACGGATGAACTCGTGGTCGCAGCAAGATGGCGGTTGAGCGCATCGAGTTGCGCAGGACCGATCGAACTTCCTTTCGGCAGTTGCTTGACCATGGTGACTGTCGTGCCGCGGTCGGCTCCGGTTTCCACCTCGCATTGGTCCAGCAGCCGCTGTGCGCCGACAATGCCGACGCCGAACTTTTCCGGTCCGTCATGCGCGCCGTTCAGAATTTTTTCGAGATCGGGAATACCCGGCCCGTTATCGCTTACCCTGATCAGGAGTGAGGGCGCAGCAGCTTCGGAGCAGATAAAAAACTCGACGCGTCCGCCATAGGCGTGCGTGAAAGCATTCTGCGCAATCTCGGACACCGCCGTGGCGACACGGGCCTGATCCTGCACGCCGAAGCCGATATAGGCGGCGATTTCACGCGTGCGCTTACGAATCGCGATCACGTCGCGTTCACTGGCGATTTCCACATGCAATAAGCGGATACTCATGTTGATGTCCGTCGCCTGCGCCTTGCCACCAGGATCGTGACATCATCGCGACCGCGGGAAAAATCGCGGTACAACACACTTGCAATCAGGGACGGATGGCAACTTTGCAAGCCCGGATATGCGCTCAAGTTCCACTGCCTGCTCAAGCCGTCCGAATACATCATCAGCAGGCCATCCTCCGGAAATTCTTGCTGAAATTCCTGAACCTTGCGCATGTTATGGCCGACAATGCCGTTATGCGAGACCACATGCTTGCACTGGTCGCCGGAAAATACACAGACGGCAATGTTGCCGATCCCGGCAAAGCGCAGGTCATTGCTTTCGACATGCAGAGCGGCCAGTGCCACGGCCGCACCGCGGGTAGGACGCAGCGCTGCATGTATTGCTTCCATCAGGCGGCCCGGCGGCAAATCGGCACGCTGATGCAGCGTCTGCTCCGCGGCTCGCGCGGCACGTGCGGCTTCCGGACCGTGCCCCAGGCCATCGACGACCAGAACGGTGCAGGCATCCTTGGCATGCGCAACGGCCCATCCGTCGCCGCATTCTTCCTCTCCCGGGATGGGCAGGGAAACTGCGCCAATCTGAATCGCCTGCTTGCTGACGTATTCCGGATCCGCCGACACATGCATATAGAGGGCCGCGCCTTTACCCGGCGCGGTATAGATATCAAAGCAATCCGATAAGCGGCTAATGGCACCCAGGCCGGTGCCCTGTGTTCCCGTCGTAGACACTCCGTCGCGCAGACTCTGGCTGAGGTTTGCAATACCGGGCCCCTTATCCAATGCCAGAACATCCACGCCGCGTTGCCCTTCCGGTCCGGAAACGCCGAGCACAATTGCACCCGATTCGGCATGCTTGAGGATATTGGTCGCAGCCTCGGTAATGATGATGGCCAGTTTTCCGGTAACGGTTTCATCCAGCCCGATCTCGGTAGCCAGTTGCGTACCGGCTCGCCTGGCGGCGGCGATATCAGTGGAGTGTGTAATGGGAAAAAGCTGCTGCATGGGACCGAAGGCTATCTTTTCCATTTTACAATCGTTACCGTAGTGCCTTTGCCTACTTCGCTGCTGATGTTGAATTCATCCACTAGGCGTTTCGCACCACCCAAACCCAATCCCAATCCGTTGCCGGTGGTGTACCCGTCGCTCAACGCAAGCTGCAGGTCAGGAATCCCGGGGCCCTGATCGACGAATTCGACTCGGATGCCGTGCTGTGCTCCGTTTGAGACAATGCTGATCGAGGCTTGTCCGCCGTTACCGTACTTGAGCGTATTACGCGCTATCTCGCTGGACGCGGTGATCATCTTGGTCTGATCGACCAGACCAAGCCCTGCCTCCACAGACAGCTCGCGCACCAATTTGCGCAGATGGACCATGTCTTCATCGGCACGCAACGGCTGTGTACGAGATTGGCCGTCGCCAATGCTATTCATATACGACATGTTCCGCATCTATTTCCGCGACGTGCGTTTTGCCAGCAGCGCCATGCCTTTTTCAACATTCAGCGCGGTCTGTACGCCTTGCAGGGACAAGCCCAATTCCACCAAGGTAATGGCGACGGCCGGCTGCATGCCGACCACGACGGTCTGCGCATCGAGAACGCGCGCCATGGCTGCCGTATTGTTGATCATGCGTCCGATGAACGAGTCGACAATATCAAGCGCGGAGATATCGATCAGCACGCCCTTGGACCGGTTGGCCACTATGCTTTCCGTAAGATCGTCCTGCAGGCGCATGACGAGCCGGTCATGCATGTCGACCTGGATCGTGACCAGTAATAGCTCACCGACACGCAGAATCGGAATTCTTTCCATATGCCTTGCCTTAATGTGCGCCGTGAGACTGCGCGATGGTCGATCCGGTGCGCTCAAGCGCAATCAGGAAAGCATCGGCCAGCGTCGCCTTGGTTGTCACGTCCTCGAGATTCACACCCAGATGCACGATGGTTTGCGCAATCTGCGGACGGATTCCGCTGATGATGCAATCTGCACCCATGAGACGTGCAGCCGCGACGGTCTTGAGCAGATGCTGCGCAACCAGCGTATCGACTGTGGGAACGCCGGTGATATCGATGATGGCGATCGCCGCGCCGGTATCGATAATCTTTTGCAGCAGGCTTTCCATTACAACCTGGGTGCGATTGCTGTCGAGCGTGCCGATCAGAGGCAAGGCCAGCACATTCTGCCAAAGCTTGACGACCGGCGTCGAAAGCTCGAGCAATTCGTGCTGCTGGCGCACGATGATCTGATCGCGGCTCTTCTGGTAGACCTCGACCGTGAACAATCCCAGTTTATCCAGCAAGGTGCTGATGCTCCATGTCGCTTCAGCCAATGCCTCTGCGTTCTGGCTCATTTCGGAACGAAGGCGAGTGAAGAGCGGCTGCTTTATCGAGAAAACGAAAAGCGCGGTTTCACTTGGCGTAGATCCCTGTTTTGCACGGGCTTGCGATATTTCCGATAGGAAAAGTCGCATTTCATCCCATTCGCGTGCTTCAATATCGTCGAGCTTGCCGCCCTTGGAAGCCTGGGTAAATAATTTCAAGAACTGCGTGCATTGTTGCCGCAAATGTAGCTCGTTACTGGAATCAACCCGGACAAGTTTGGATTTCAGATCTTTCAGCCATTCTTCAAGGATCATAGGCTGGAATTTTTCGATTATTACGGCCACATTTTCAGCAGTAGTCATGCGTATCTTCCCTTTATTTCACTTATGCAATGTCAGCCAATCAATTCAAAACAGGCTGCCCATTTTGACAAAAGCGAGGAGTTTATCAGCGTTAAATTCACGGATGCCGAATCCCGGCTCAAAATAGGAAGATTCCTACCGGAGTTTGATTTTTATCAGAAATCACCGTGCTCGGCGAAGGAAAAAAGCAAGAGGAATTCTTTCTCAGTTCTCGAAAGGACGATCGACAAAACTGTCGAGCAGATTGTCCAGTTCACTGTTTGCCAGTTGCTCCTTGAATCCTTTTTGATAAAGAACGACCGCAATACTGATCAACTGCGACATTTCTTCGCTGGAGATGCGGTCCGAAATAGCCGCCAGCCGATTGATCAGCATCCCGTTCAATTGATTCAATGAAATCTGCATGTCGGGATAATCGCAGCAAGTTACGACTTCAAGTATTTCATCAACGGTCATAAAACCTCCTGCGACAAATTCTAGAATCGGCCACGGCATCGCGCTTTGCGCAATGTGGCAATCATCGGGCGATTTAGCGCAACAATCCGTTTCAAATCAACATGGATAGTTACTGCCTGAGTCGATCACTGGTGCATGCAAATTTCATGCAGATCAATCCAAGATCTGCGCGCCCTTATTTCTGACGGGGAAATACGAATAAAGTGCCGCTTAAGCCCTGCTAAATTTCTGCTTCGCTGATGTTTGATTTCTGTCTAAGTGATGCCCGGATGCGATGCCGTCGCCCACTGAGCAAGGCCGGCCGATGGTTTCGGGGAAATTTGAATTTAAGCAAAAAGATTGAGCGCGACTGCATGCGCCTATGGCGCACATTGCCTTTGCTCGTGGGTAGCCGTTAGCAAAGCACTCGTTCAGGGAACAAATTTCGCCATATCTGCGGGAGGAACATTTTGCAGCTTAGCGTACCGGCAGATACCTTTTGAGGGAAAGCGCTGCCGTAAAACCATGAATGAAGGATATGCAAAACCAGCAAAAATAATTTCCGCAGCCTGCTTTATTGCTCAAGATCTCCCTTATTAAGCTTGGCACGCTCGGCAGCTTCATATTCCTTGTATCCCTTCTGATAGAGGGCAATGCCGATCGTAACCATGCTCGCCAGTTCCTGCTGGCTGAGCTTAGGGGAAATGGAAGCCAGCTGATGGGTATAGAGTTGAGTCAAGGTATTCCAGTCCAGCTCCATTTCCGGGTGGTCATCCTGTGTGATGAGTTCAAGCAATTCTTGTTTGGTGATTTCCACGACGCCTCCTTGCGCTCGCCATTTGTCTGCCATCCGCCGCATCTGCAGTGGACGAGGCGTAGCCGATTGCTCATATTACTCGATTCGCCTCGAACAGGAAAATCTTGACTCGTGCAATAACTCTTCGGTGCGACTCAGTTCAACCAGACGGGCAAAAGGGAGATTTAAATACTCCGGCTCGTTGGAATGTCGCTGGCGGTACAAAGGCTATATACAGCCTTAGCCGTGGGGTCCTCGCAAGCCCATCTAAAGCCCAGGTTGAACCGGCTTGAAAGAATGCTTGGCTGACTAAAGTATTTCTTTCGCAATTTACGTTGGTGATTTGCTCGCCGCACCGGTACTCTTGTTTTAATGCCCCCCTAAGTTTCCTGCGTTAGCATCTAAATGCACATGCTTGACGTGCATTGCTAAAGGCTTGGCCCGCTTAAACGAGCGGGCTTTTTTATTTGCGTTATTGAACTTGTTACATTCTCTTACGTCTATTGAGATGTATCACTCTCTATGAATTAATTTAGCCCGCAACCTACCGGTTCGCGGGCTTTTTTTTAAGAAATTTAAGTTTCATTTAAGGAAGTATGAATACTATGCAAGTTCACTTTATTTATGTCTACTCCCTTTAGAGTGATTTTGCTCGCTACCCGAAAGGCTGGCGGGCATTTTTTTTGGCTGTTCGGAATTACGAGGGGAATGACGAAAAAGCCGTCAGCAAAAAAGTTGAGTACCCTGTATACAAAGTGCAGAAAAGTATTCTGCACTTTGTATGTTCATGGGATCACCCTCCAAGCCGTTAAAAGCGTCGGCAAGCGAAGAGCGCTAAGCTTTTATCGCGGCTTACATGGCTAACCACCATGAAAGCCTTTTAGCACGTCTTTCTTTGAGCGTTCCGGCGCGATGGTTGAGTCATTCTGCCGCTCCGGCGAGTCCAGCTTTTTACTTTCCTCGGCATTCTTTTGTAAGGTTGCCTTAGCGTCTTCTGGTGGTGTGGGATTGCTATTGTTCAAGTCAGACATTTTGCTTCCTTATTCAATGATCACGCTCAATAGTAAGCGCCTGTAGAATTAGGTCAACCAAGCCTCATGAGGTTCAATCGCAGAAATGATGGACCTTGCAGGCGCGCAGATTTCTCTACTACAGTCTTTTTCCAGGCGAATGCGCCAGACCTCGATCACCTTTCGCTCACGGATGAGATTTCTGCTTATTTGAACTGTATTGATTTGAGTTGCTTTACTTTCGCATCGCTACAAAGATTTTGCATTATCGCCCCCGGTCCGAGCCGTTTCTGCAGCAATATCGCGGATCGGGTGCCACATATGCAATCACTGAATGGTCCAGCATGCCGGGTGGCGCTACACGTTTCAAATCAAATGCCGACACTGTTGTTGCCACAAAGAAATGCCAGGCAAAAGCCTTCTCGCCCACTCTAAAATCGATGATTTCTCCGCCCGTGACGTTGACATGCCTGGTTTGGGGAGTAATAACTATGGTTTTTACGCCCGTGCCGACAGCAGCGGAATTTCCGAGGAGGTCAAGAGGCGGCTCGCCGCCTATGCTCGCACAGCCCATGAGTACGATCACGCAGACAGACAATAAAAGCGAGCGCATTGATACCTCCGCATTGATGCCTTTATTAATACTCATTAGAATCGCTACTTGGCGCAACGTTCTCATTCTCTGCATGCCCGGGAAAGCAACGCAACATTATTTGCCCATGTTTAGTATGAATTTGTATTCAGCCGTTCGAGAAAATATTCAGTCGCGGCTCATGATGTGGACAATTAGCGGTACGCTGCTGCTGGCCGAAGATGCGGCCTTTCTCGCGCTCCTGTTTTGTTAAATACCGGCCTCGGACAAGGGCCGCGTTATTCCAACATTCTTCTAGACCGACATGGTGTCGGTCACTTCCTACAGCAGTTTAAGCGCATCTCCGACTTACATTGTGCCGCGCCTTGCCTAAGATACAGTCACTAGCATGTGTTTTCTTCTGAATATGTGTTCGCCCACCTTCCTGGCCGTCGGTGGGCGTTTTTTTGGGGAAATCGCGTTGTGGAGGAAATCAGTTATTACAGACTAGATAAACTGCTTGCTTCTTGCCATGCTGGTGTTGACTGGCCATAAGCTCCGGCCAAATTGCAATGGCTTTTATGGACGGAACCTTAATCCATGCCGAGCACTTGCTTTTCTTCTTTTCCCTTGCTTTTCTTCAAGGTCAATCCGGATGGTGCGATCGGCTCAATTTCTAGGGCTTGTAGATCTACCATGCATTTTTCATTGCCGCTTAAAACTTCTTCATCATTTACGGCTCTTTCGGGCAGCCAGCGCATCGCATAAAACTTAATCCAGTAATGCTGATCGCCAAGTCGATAAGCAAAGAATTGGTATTTAGCGCATGAGATAGCTGAAGCATAATTTCCCGCCCGGTTAAAAAAGATTGCTTCAATATAGTTCCTTGAAGATACCGGAATTTTGATTGGGGTCAACGGAATTTCAGGGTTTACATTTATCCATGTTTTGTTCCAGGTTAAATTTCTGCGCGGAAAAATTGAGCATTGGAAATGTTGTACTTAAAGGCCATGTAAAGATTGGCACATAAAATTTGTTCACCTTTAATGGGCTTATAGGATACTGATCAGCCGGATTGGCTATTAAGTTCTAGACAACACGGGGCTCGTTGGGGAGAAAAGATGCATACCACTATCTTCGCTGCGAGTACCGGGTTATGGAACCTTGAACTGATCAGGCAGGCGCACGCGCCCCCTGTCGTTCCCCGCGAGAACAGGGTTCGGATGTCGACTGTCAGAGGGGCCCGCAGCATTCCTTCGACATTGCGCCCCAGAGCACTTGTTACGCAATTCCCTCGTCTTGCCAATACGATGGCTGACGTCTGGAGCCAACCAAAAGTATTTCACATGCTTTTATGCCAGTTAATGGCCGATGATAGGGGCAGACGAAGTGGTTTCCCGATTGAAGTCAGACGGGATTTAATAAAGCTTCGGGTATATTCCGACAGGACGCATAAGCCGTCTTACGCAACAAAATAATTGAACGATCACAAGCGGCATTCTCGTTCTGTATTTACATTCTTGCTAGCGTATTAGGCCCAGCCTAGCCTGCAGTTTTCTGTCGTCTTCGTTCCTGAGATTCTAACTAGCAAATCGATATTCGCGATGACACCTGTGCCATGTAATTAATGTGCAAGCATCTTCCGTCGCAGTCCGGCCAATTTGCCATATTCATGGGATGTGTATTTGCGACGCTTGCCTCTAGTATTGAGTTGTCTATGTCTCCCTAAGTGCATGGACTTGCCCGATATTTTTTCAATAAAGTCTCGGGCTTTTTTATAAGCCCGTTTTTCGCACCTCCCCGCATTTGCCTCGCACTTTAATCAATACAGATAGGCAGACGGAAAAAGAATTTGAGTGCTCTCTTTGCCCGATCTCGGCGCCATGCAATTGCCGGCTTTTGCATGCAGATGCAAAATGCAGCCCAGATAAGCAATATGTTCCATGGTTAGCCCAATCAAGCGCTTGCGAGACATATTAAGCAGTTAATAACAATCTTATCCACAGATTTTGTGAACACATTGTTACAAAATTTACATGATTATGGGATTGTTAATTGCAAAGTTTGCAAGCAGAATACGGCCTGTAGTCCCCAGTAATTGGTTGCCCGACCTTTGCAAAAAGGCGGGCTTTTTTTATTCAGCTGAGGCAGCAACCCTTAACCTGGAGATGAATGAATCGTCTTCAATTTACGATATCCAGGCTACAGCTCTTATCGTCACCAATTGAGATAAACTGCTTTGGTAGTCTACGGTACGGAAGTAAGGAAGTTATTAATTCTTGCTGCCTGATTGACTAGATACACCGACATCGACGGTACCATAAGGTGTTATTGAGCCGCCCTGCCCAGCGCATCCGATTACGGCTGCCAAGAGCACGCAAATAATGAAGGATCTCATTTCACTCTCCTTGTGCGGACTTAAGGTCATTGCCCGACAAAACTTCCTTGACTACTATCGCCCAACAAAAAGGGGTTAGCAACTTATAGTGCTAACCCCTTAAATTTTGGTGGGCCTCCCGTGAGTCGAACACGGCACCAACGGATTATGAGACGCAAACAATCCAAGTCTAAACGAGGTTTGTCTCTAGCATTGCTTCGATAATTGCCTAAATTTTTCTGAGCATTGGGTCAGATAATGGAACAAATTTTATCAGATCTCTGTATTCGTTTATTTACCCTGTAATCCAGTATTTGTCCTTTCATTACCAAGTGGAGAAAATTAAGTTATTGATTTTTATTGATCACAGGTAATTTATATTATTACAATTGGACTTCCTAAATTACTTGCCATTAGGTCTATGTCAACATTTCCGCAGCCTATCGCTCCCCGGGCGCCTCTAAATAGAAGGCTTCGAGTCACTTCCTCTTTATCGAATCCTCGAGCTCTAATAGCTTCCGTTTTCATCCTATGGATCGGTACAGATCGGCCTAGCGAACTTACATATGCGGATAATGCTTCCAATGGCAAACCCCGCCTAAAAATCGATAGCGCTGTCTTCAGCCAGACTCAAGCAACCTGGGCCCATTACGGGACCTTACCGGTGAACTTTAAAGACATATTGGAGCGCTCCCCGCTATTCGATAGCCAAATGGAACCGCTGCAAGTTGCCTTAGAGCTCACCTGGAAATTATGCGAAGTGGAGTTTGTAGATGGTTTTGGAGATTCGAAAGAAAGAACGGGTGGCGTTCGATATCTGAAGAATTTGAAGTTTTCCGTATACATGGATCTTTTGAACGAGTTGCTGACGGACTTAGGCAACGTGTTTTTACCGGACGTTTTTAACTTATTGCTCAGTTGGCTCGACAATAAAAGTTCTCCTGGAGCGTATGAGGAGAAACTTTTAAAAGTCCTTACAGTTTTGACCGAAGATACGCACTTTGCTTTAAGGGATGGGCCCGGAGGGGCGGTAATAGAATTCCAGCAAGAAGGCATATACAACGCTTTAGAAACGAATTCAGCAGTAGATTTCGGAACCGATGAGAAAAAGGGCCCGCTCCGCATCCTTAATAGCATTGTGTCCGATAATCTGCATCCGTACTTAATATCGACCTCATCAGGAATTGGCATTCGCCCAGGCGCAACAAAGTTTGGCGACTATGTAAACAGAGTTTCACATTACTTAAATATCGTCGAACGGCCACAATCGGTAACTATTGCGCCAGAAGAAGATCCGAGCGAAGAAGACAGCGAAGGATTGTCGAGCGGAGCAGGAAGTGGTCTGCCTTCTTCCACGGCAGTTTCTAAGAAGCCGTCATCATTCCCATGGAATTGGATTGTCTACGGCGCTCCAGGTACTGGGAAATCTCATTTCGTTGATGAAGAAAGGATTAAGCTAGCCCCCGATGAGGAAAAGCGAGTGATCTTTTACTCGGACTACACTTACGCCCACTTCGTCGGTGGTTACCGTCCGGCGCCACTGTACGATCCGTCCGCACATAAAGACTATTTAACACTCAGTGGCACGGACGCAGGCCGTCCAGGAAAACCAATCATTGAATATAAATTCGTCCCCGGGCCGTTATTAGAGCTCATTGTAAAAGCAATAAAGGACAGCAGTAAGACCTACCTGCTAATTATCGAAGAGCTAAATAGGGCAGATGCCCCCGCTGTTTTCGGCGATGTCTTCCAATTATTGGATAGAAAGCCGGATGGCAGCAGCAAGTACCCTGTACGCCTTTCAACAGAAGCGACGGAATACCTGATTTCCCAAGGAATCGGCCCTTCTATCACTATTCCGGGAAATCTGTATATTTGGGCGACCATGAATAACGCCGACCAAGGGGTGATGCCCCTTGACACAGCCTTTAAGCGAAGATGGCAATTTAGATATATGCGGCTAAACGAGGGTGCTCACGTTGTCGATAGCTATGAAATTCAAACAAAATTCCTGGCTACGTCTGGGTCGCCGCTGGCGATTAAGTGGAACGACTTGCGCCAAAAGATCAACGCAAAACTTTCTCAATTAAGAATCCATGAGGACATGCACATCGGCCCCTTCTTTTTTAAGGAATCGGAGACGGAGGACGACAAGGCATTTCAGTTTAAGCTTCTATCTTATTTAAGGGATGACATCCTCCGGCATCGGGCCGATGAGTTCTTTACAGTTCCGGGAGCCACGCTATCTGACTTGCTAGAGCAATATGAAAAAGGGGAAAACATCTTCGATTTCACCCTTGAATAGCAAACAGAGGGCAAAGTGCCGATATATTTAATAGAAAATCGCTTCAGTGCTCGGCATCTTCTTGAGAAAGAGGGTATTCCAGCAGATGCAGTACAGACTATAGAGATTCAGCTGGGGTTAAATAAGCAAAAGCGTGACGAGCCAATCAACTTCGTAGGATTAATCGAAACCTCAGGAAAACAATTTTTTGCGCTTCCCAAGTTTTGTTCGAAAGCAGATGCGGAGAAAGGGGCTTCGAGGTTAGTGGTTGAGCTAATGAGGAAGGTTGCGGCCAATCGACAGGCCACTAAACGCATACCCGATGCGCACCTTTTCGACGAAAAGCAGCTCGACGCCAGCTTAAGCAAAGTTGGAATCGCCGACTTCCTGCTTGAGGACTACTGCGCTCACGGGCTGATTTCGATTCGGCGCTCTATTTACAAGGCATCCAACTTCCGCAGCCCGGACTGGGCCAAGACTATACATTCCATTGACCCCATATGGGGCGACGATGGGCCAGTTTACGACCGTTGGTTGAGCAGGCATTCAGAGCGTGCGGCGCATAGGCAGATAACCGAAATTCATAAGGCAGCGATTTCGGCGTGCATAAGCCGCTATGGCGAGCTTCTTGGCTACCCAGCTTCCCTGCTCCCTAGCGGGCCCTCCCAATCCCAGAGCAGCGAGCATTCCACAGCGATCCTGAGGGCGGCTCTACGGCGAACATATTCGATGCGGGAAATTAATGTCTTGAACGCTTTGATAGCTTGGCTTGAGCAGCGACGGGAGGGCGGGCCAGCCTTCTTTGGGACCCGGTATTTTGAACAAGTTTGGGAAACGATTTGCGCAAATTTGCTTAACGACATTAAAGGCTACAGCCCCTGGGCAGATGTTATGCCATTCCCTCAGTGGACATTGTGGGCTACAAACGAAAAGTTTAAGCCAAAAGGCCAATTCGAGTTGGATGCATTGACTGAGCTGCCGGATAGCAAAGGGCTGCTTTTAAGCGATGCAAAATACTACGTCCCACGTTTTGAAAAAGGTGCTGTAGAAGGCATGCCAGGCATGGAGCCGCTTTCTAAACAGCTGCACTACGAGGAGTTGCTGTTTACATCGCAAGCTTTTATGGATCAGTACGGCAAAAACCGGGACAAGCTCATTAATTCTTTTATCTTCCCCGGGCCTTCATCTATGGATCGGGACATATCGCCCTTTGGCGATGTAACCATACCTAGAATTACGCAAAACCCTATTATCTGCACTAACCTAAACGGATTGCGTGCATTTCAACGCTACCTTAGGAATGAACCATTCAGTCATGCCGAATTAACTGCTCTTTGGGATTCAATAAATTCCAAAGCTTCCGTATAGTCTTTAAGTATTCTAGTAGCTACAGCTTGAGCAAGCAGCGGAGGAACCGCATTGCCTACTTGAAGCATTTGATTTGATTTTGTCCCGGTAAAGATAAAGCGATCAGGGAAAGACTGCAGGCGTGCTGCTTCCCGGACAGTCAAGCAGCGGTCCTGCCTTGGTAATGTGAATTGGCCTGAAGAAGGCGTATCAAAGCGAGTAGTGATCGTTCTCGCCAGCCCCTCCTCCCTTAACCGCATCCATGTTCCGCTATAAATCGATTTGGTGAGATGCTCCTCTGGGAGGTGCTCCTTCCCCCCTCCGTTATGAGAAATCATTGCAAGCCGCTGAAGGGCAATTTGCGAATGCTTAGTTGCCTGGTGATTGACGATCCCATTCGAATTCTTTCGCATTTTGCGTTGGTAATCCGATCTTGCGGCGCATGGGTATTTGTAAAAGAGCTCGCCTTCCCCTGATGCGATCGCAGGAAGATCAGAAATTGCTTCGCTGACGGTAACCTTGCGCTTTACAGGCATAGGGAATTCGAAGGTGTTGCCTCCTAATTGCCCCACAATGAATGCCCTTTTACGCTGCTGCGGCACGCCATAATCAGCAGCATTCAGAATCTGGGCTTTCAATTCGTAGCCAAGCTTTGCGAATGCGGCTTCGATTTCGTTATAAAAGAAGCTGTTGGCGGTTGTCAGTATGTTCGGGACATTCTCGATAACAAAGAAGCGTGGGCGCAAGAAGCTGACAACGTCCACAAAGTATTTAAAGAGGAAGTTGCGGTCGTCAGAAATGCTTAAACGCTTTCCTTTTTGCGAGAAGCCTTGGCAAGGCGGCCCTCCAAATACGATATCTACGCCCTGCGCCTTCACCGAGGAAAACGTCTCTTTAATATTTAGTTGCTCCACTCCCGCAACAATCATTTTGGTATGCGGAAGATTGGCAGTATAGCCCTCTGCAATTGGCCTGAATTTTTCTACTGCTAATACGACTTCGCAGCCAGCGTTTTCGAATCCGAGCGACATACCGCCAACGCCGGCGAACAAATCAACACACTTCATAAACGGATGCCTGCTTTTAATCTATTGAATGCAACGTCAACGTAGCTCTTATCCAATTCGATACCGAAAAACCTTCTGTCCAAATTCAAGCATGCGACTCCCGACGTGCCGCTCCCCATAAACGGATCTACGACAAGGTCGCCAGGATTTGAAAGTACCTTAACGAAATGGCTAATAAGCTTTAATGGCTTCTGAGTAGGGTGCGGACCAAACTTCTTTTCGGAACCAGGAGTCAATGAGCCTTCGAAGAAATCATGGATTACTTTCCCTTCATTGTTGAACACTCCAGAAGGCCCACCTTTTACAAAATATACCCAAGCTTCCGTCGAATTAACGAAAGTGCGATTCATGTTCCTTGGAATTGGGTTCGTCTTATGCCATATCCCTACGGTTTTATAATAAAAACCCGCTGATTGAGCGGCCGCTATAAGGCTTTCTAATTTCATTAGCGACATGAAAATGATCATCGCCCCATCCGGGCGCAGGACCCTGTAGGAGTCTGCCAAGAATGCCCGCATTTTGGCGTCCCATTCTTCATACTCCAGATCATCCCACCCGCTCGAAACGAAATGGTTCTTCCTCATGCGGAAAACGCCGGCATTTCGCTTTTGCATAAAACGGCCGAGATTATAAGGAGGATCAGTGATAACAAGGCCCGCTGTTGCATCTTCAATCCGCTTCATTCCTTCGAGACAGTCCCCATGGAATACCGTGTATTTGGGCGCGCTTTGCTCAGCTATTTGAACAGGGGAGCTGGAATTGAATAAAGTAATATCTTTATCGAGAAGCATTCTAAGTTTTGCTAATTAGCGGTTGTTACTGTGGATGCTGCAGCTCTATTAAAAGGCAGCCCTCTGTGCTTTTTACTATCTAAGTCGATCTTCTCTAATAAGCTTCTGTAATCTATTTGGTGATCTGCCATTTCGCCTATTAAGCAAGCAATCACGGCCAGATGGTTCGGAACTACGCCACGTTTTCCGTAATTGCTAATCGATACAGGGTTCATTTTCATGAGACGGCCGAACTCATTAAGCGTTAATCCCGCTTTGCCTACATTTCTTCTAAATTCTTCATATGTCATAAAAGCATTGTAAATCTGAAATTTATTTCAGACAAATATGGATGCTATTCATTAAATTATGTGCACAACAGAATTAGGCGTGTATGGATATACAGTATATGCGATACGATTAAACTTTTGCCAAATAGTTGCAACTTAGAATTTGATTTTTGTTAAGCGCAAGGTCTTAGCCTGGAGCTGAAACTTTATGTGGCAGGTAACTCACCCGCAGGATGCAAGAAGAACTGAACCTGATACTCAAAAAGGGATACATTAAGCACGACCGATGCGGCATATCGCAGTTTTGGATCAATTGTCTTTGCCACAATCACACCATTCACCTCTTTTCCGGCACCGATAGTCGCCTTTACCCACCCCATATACCTGGCAAGTTGCCCAACAACTTTGTCGCTTCCCTCGTCTCTCTTTAACTCGAACACATAGAAATTCTTTTCTGCGTCTACTGCCAGGACATCGATAAAGCCAACCGCAGTAGGAAACTCGACGCCATCACGTCCAGTCGGGTCAACAAATAACCGGAGCTTTTTGCCATTAATCGGAATGGACTCTATGTTGTCAGCCAAAAAATCACGTAATTGCCTTTCCAAACCAAACTGGGCTGTTTCGTCCAGCGCTGCGTTCTCGTCATCCTCTGGGAAAACCGATGCCGCCCTTACGGGATCAATGCTTTCGTTTGGCAAGCTTAACCGAACTTCTGTCGGGGTTTCTTCGAACTTCCATCCAAGCTTCTTTAATCCGCCTAGGAGCTGGCGTGATGTGCTGTGGGTCGCGTCCATGCCAAACGGCACGAATTCAGGATGCTGCCGCAGCCAATCCTTCATAGGATAGAGTTGGACGCCGCCGTCTGCCGTCGGCCTGACGATTATGAATGCTGCCATAGTCGGAAGAATTTATAAGAAATAGAGGATAGCCTGAGCTACTACTTTGTCGCAAAAATAAGCGAGCATGTAACAATTACACAAGAAGTATGCGTAAAAAAACAAGTCAGAAATCCCTGCTATCAGAAAAAAGTCATTTTTTATCAAAGGGCAATTATGAAGGATTGCCATTCCCGGGCAAAGGGCAAATTAACTAGCTGGGTGCAAAATGGATACGCTAACCGTAGAGAAAAGAAGCGAGCTGATGTCCCGCATTCGGAGCCGGGACACAAAGCCTGAGCTTGCGATAAAGAAGTGGTTGTGGGCGAGCGGGTATCGCTATGCAAGAAAAGACCATCGGCTTCCCGGCCGTCCGGACGTAGTTCTTCCAAAATACCACACAGTCATATTCGTCCAAGGCTGCTTTTGGCACGGCCATGACTGCCGCATTGGCGGACTGCCGAAGTCGAACCTAGGCTACTGGCAACCAAAAATTCAAAGAAATAAGGCCCGTGATATTAGAAATATACGGAAGCTTAGGAAAATGGGGTGGCATTGCTTTCAAATTTGGGAGTGCAAGCTTCTCTCCGACTTCAACCGTGTGGCGGCAAGGCTAGGAGCAATCAAAAAGACTGTCAGTACGCACGGATAATCTATAGCAGGTCTGGAACACTTGCCAAATTCGCCGTTTCCTGGGTGGCCGAAACCTTCAATGTAATGTCGATGCATCTTCTTGGCAGATAGATCGATATTCCGCCAGGCTTACTAAATTAATGGGGGGCATCGGAGTATGCAAAAAAACCCGTCGCTACCGTTAGCAATCATTTTCTTTGCATCAGCCAAAAGAATTATCGGCCGAAGTACGCCCGACATTCACCGCCTTGATGAAGACAGTTGTAAATACAAGGAGATTCGACAAACCGATTCCCATAAAAGCAAGCCTGAGAGAATGCGCCCTAATTTGGGAGGAGCATGCCGTCAATGAGACGGTTGCTGCCTTCATTACTCTACAAAATGCTGCAACTCGTTTAAGTCCACTCTGGCGAGACAGCCCCATCGCTTTTCCCATGAGACGCTTCCTATTATTGGGCATAGCCACGCCAGCCCTCATCGGGTGGCACAGCATGGGCTGATTCAGCGACTTTTTGTTTTGCGATGCCGGCTGCCATTCGCATTAAGGTAAAGCCTTGATATCTCTAGGCCAGATCTTTTTTCCCTTGTATTCAGGAGGTTTCGCCGTTTTCTTCAGTGGATAATAAACACGTATTCCGCCAGGCAGCGCCAATTCCTTTGAACTCGGCACATGAGGCCAAAAGCGCACTCCATCAGAAACGTAAAACGTCGGCCACTGAAGCGATTCGAGGTAACCGGTGTGTATCCTTACTTGGCGCACATGAGACTCAGGTACGTAATGCTCGTCGATCCATCGATCAATTTCCTCGACACTCACTCGCAAGGTTTGCGCTGCCCGTGCGATGCCCCCCATATTCTCAATGGCGCATTTCACGTCATTTTGCATCTCGTGAATGCGAAGATGACCTTCTCTGGGACTGGGATCGACTTTCCACTCATTTTCGTGCTGCCTCAGAATCTCCAACACGGTCCCGCTACTTAGAATGCTCATAGCGTCTCCCTTAGCTGCTGTAGGTCAATGCCGGAAAGCTCGGCCAACTGACGGGCCTTGTCGATATTGGAGATGTACTGTTTCCTAATCCAAGCATGTATGGTTGTGTTAGATACGCTCAGAGCGTTGGAAGCTTTAGTGGCACCGCCGATGCGATCGACGGCAATGCGAATAGGGTTCATATAACTGCGGATCATTTGGAAGAGTCCTTTCTCATTATGTTTATCCGGACTTAACAACTGCTTATCAGATGCTTGTCAGTTTTATTTTAGCTCCTAAAAAAGTTACCGGCGGAAATTTCAGCAAATAATAAAAATGCCGCCTGGCGCAGCAACGACACTGCATTCGGCGGCATACGAGACGTTTTTTGCGCTATTTTCTCACTCTACGAGACTTCTCTAAGTTGGCATAGTCTTTTGATGTCGCACGATCATGCCCACGGTCAGTCCAGAATCCATTGCTATCTGTATAGCCTTGTGTTTTCTGAGATCGCTCGCTCATCTCACCCATGGATTTCACTTTTCCGTCATAGGGAGATCCTATTACCATCATTCCTGCATCCAATAATTTCTTTAATCCCATCATATCCTCCAGTCAAGATAACGGCGTAACTACCGCTTTACACAGACGGTTTACTAAGCCGAATTGTTCCAACGTCTTAATTCCTCCCTTCTCGCCTTTTATGTGCGGAAAAACCTATGTCGGGCTGGTAATTGGCGTTCCTAAAGTGTGCCTGACCCTCGCCGCAATTCAATTCTTGTTCGTCGCTTTGGTATAAGAATGCAAAGGAAAGCATTCCTTTTCTCATACCGAAATGGAGGAAGAAATGTCGATTGCATGGGATAAGACAAGTTTAGCGGTGCGGTGCCTGATCCAAGAGGGGAGTCAGCGGGACCGTCTAACTCGGGCAATTGCCAGGCACTTGGCGTGCTTGCGGCCACAGGATTTACCAAGCGGGGCAAGAAAGAAATTTCGCTTGCTCATTGACCGTTTGTGCGAAGGGCGAATCCAAGAAGATGGCACAACGGTCGCCAATATGGTCCATGGCCTAGCCGACCATGAGGTGCAAACAATGGCGATAGAGGTGCTACAGCTACATTACTTAGTTGGCCAGCATGAAAATCAGTTGTTAGCTGAAGGGAGCAGTCACGAAAACTAAACGAGCTTTATTGGTAGCGCCCCGTTACGGAAGGTGCTACTTTTTTCCTGAATCTATTCAAGATGTTGCTTGCTAAGATACAACGATCTGCCGATCCTGAAAAAGACCGGCGACCAACCTAATTTCACCTTGCTCACTGCCTGCTGGAGAATGCCCCGTCCGCTTGGCATATTCTGCCTGAACCATTGGCCAGAGCTTACCGATTTGACTCGGCGCTCCCTGCGTCAGCAATTCGACGGCAATGGCAGCATACGCCGCATTCTTGTTTTTCCCTAGGCGCAGGTTGTCTCGATCGGCGGTCCAGATGTTATAAAAGGGGCGTTTCCCTTCGCACAAATACCCGAATAGCCACAGCCCATACGCAGCTGCTTTAGGACAAGGCTTGGCTCCGCTTTCTTTGGATTTGCCACCCAATTCGAAATAGGTATCCAGCCAGGTTTCGTTCCAGTGGGCCTTGGAATGCGTGCCTTTTTGATTCATTTTACGCACAGTTCCTGTCACCCAAGACGCAATCGGGATATTGTTCAGTTTTGCTGCCGTATCTGCATGGAACATCTGAATTTCCTTTTGTGCTTGCCTAGCCGAGCAGAGTAGCTGCTCCCTGGACGAATCGGATTTTCATGAATCGTCCTCGGCAATGCAGCACCCTGCTTTGACAGGGGTCAGGATTTTCGCTGTCTCTTGTTTCTCACGGAGGTTGAGCTGACTCGTCGCATCAACGCCATTTGGCAGCAGCATGGATGGGTTTGAAGCGATGATAAAAACCGAAAACTTAAAAAGATTCGTCACCCATCTCCTCCGCTATTTAAGAGGCGTATAAATACTGATATGCGAAAGCTCGGCATGATCCGGCTATCTGACGCTGCTCAAATTCGTCCATCCAGCTCAATATTTATTCTTACAATTGAATTGCAAATAGCTCCATATTTAACTACTCAGCACTCGGGTGATTTTATCGATAATAAGAGTCTTCCTCTGGCGGAGAAATTCAGGAAACTCCGCAGGATCATAAAGCCTGTCATCCGCAGGAATTAAATGAGTAGTTTTATAGGAGCTAATATTTTCGAGAGGTAAAAGTTTAAGCCAAGCAGCCAACGATTTTCCGTTTTTCTCACCTCGGTTATCTACCATATAAAGAAGCTGAAAATTTTCAATAGAGTTTATTTTCGCACTGTCATACTTCTCATTTAGAAGAAGATTTTTTGGATGAATATGATCCACGTCCTCTAGTCGAAGTCCATTTCTTCCATCGTAGATTATGTAGAATAAAAATGACGCATCGAACAGGCCAAGATTAGTACTTTCGTTGATGTTATCTTCGAAGAGTAGCCCGTGATCTCTATATACCTTAAACAAATCCTCCACCGGAAATGGCCTTCCTTTATTAACTTTCATGACAGCTAGGATTTTCCGAACGCCTGTTTTATAAGCTACCCATCCTGCTCCTCTAGCTTTAAATACACCATTCAACAGCGATACTCTTAGCCAGTCTTTAATTCTTTTAGCTTGAGTGTTACTAGTTTCAATATTATCGAAATAGTTTTCGATATTTTTTTCTTCAAGATGAAAAAGGAAATAAATCAAAAAATAGATGGGAATAAAGGAACGGTTCGATCCAGCGTAATAATTCTTCAAGCCTGAAAGTTCTAGAAATTTTTGAGCAGCGCTAAAACAGTTCTCTATTCGTTTCCCATTAGCCGCAATAAATTTGGCATCTGCTTCAGCTATATTAACTAGCTCCTTGGTATGGTCATCTTGTAATACAAAGATTGTTTTGATGAGATTATCTTGAGTAAGATTTAGTGCTTTAAACTTTTCGGTCATCTCATCTAAAAACGCTTCCATTTTATAGTCGAAGCCTTTTAGCCTTGAAGCCATAAGATCGAACGCTGAAAGTTTTGTCCCTCCCTCATTGAGTCGCCTAAATAGCTCGACTATTCTTGTTCGATTGTTTATCTGAATTCTGCTTTTTTCCCCATCCGGCGCATCGTCTTCCGGTTTATCGAGAGTTACTTTGCAAATTCCCACACTATTAGATGTAAATATACCCTTCCTAAATTCTTTTATATTTTGCTTAATCGAGTCCTTCAAAGGCTCTTCTACAACATTCAGGTTAGTAGCAATTTTTTTAGCTAATCTATCTTCGTCCTGACTATTTCTATCCAGGCCATCAAAGATTTCGCTTGCCAGACAAAGGCATCGTTCCTTGATATCTCGTTCATTGTTTACCGATGCCTTCTTTGCACCTTCTACGGATTCAGCAAATATAAATTCAAATTCTGCCTTTTCGTGATCACTGAATAGATCGAAATACATACGTTTCCCGTTAAGGGAACCCTTAAGACCAATAAAAAAACTTTGGAGTCGCTGCTGACCATCTATAACAAAGTATTTATTGCGACCAAGCTTACCTTCCGCAACAAAGGATTTTTCAATCCCACCATCTTTACTGAAATCTCGCATTTCAAATAACGGGATGTCGCCTTTGTCTTCCTCAATCACCATAATCCCACCAAAGGAATTCCCTTTTAGAAGGCTATCAAACAGTAATGCGATTTTCTCCTCATCCCATACCAGCCTTCTTTGAATGACCGGCAATACAAATAGGTCATTTATTTCTTTAGTAGTTGTAGCTACCGACTTGTATTCCCAGTTAGACATAAATTATTCTTTATAAAATTTTAGGTAGCCTTGATTACTCGCCTCTTATTTACAGGCTACTTTTCAAGGTGGTCAATGAAGGCGGTCAAGTCAGGAAAATTTGGGCCTCTCAAAAGATCAACCTTTCCCTGGCTTGCGATCATAAAGCTCGACCTTGCCTTTCGAAGTCGGTCGAGTAGAGGAATCACTAAGCCATTTACCCGTTCGACAAAATCGACTAGGTCTTTGTATCCTTTTGGGATTTTGTATCCTTGGTTGCAGCTTGAAATAAGCACACCTTGATCTCTGAGTTTCGCAACTATTCTTGAACGAATAGCCTGCTCGGTCACATTTTGAAAGCCAACTTCTAAAAGGTGGCTCAATATTTCTTGAGTGGCGACATATCCTCTTTGTTGATCAAATCTGCTAATAAAAACAAGGTGGCTCAAAACTGAACATTGCAATCTCACTTCTTCGTCACAAGAGTCCAGATTTGAATCAAGAAAAACCTCTGCCTGTGCTAAGGCATGCTTGTATATAAATGAATCGTATTCTTCAGATTCTTGTATCGGCGGATAATACGTCTGATACTTTGTAGGCCATTCGTGAATATGCAGCGCTTTTTCTTTTATTAAACGGTAATAGGCTTCGTTTAATGCTGGATTGCTCTTTCCTTCATATATTTTTGCGATGCTCCCGACGATAAAATCCGCCATTTGCACCAAAACATTTTGTTCACTTTTTATGACATCAAAGTGTGACTGCCAGAAAAGATCAGGCTTATGGTTTGCATCAATATAGCTCTTAAAGCTATCGATAAATTCTTGATCGCCGTGAGCGTCTGCAGTGATCCGGATTTCACTAAAGCTTCGAAATAGCTGACTGTACAGAAGACCATTCACAAATTTAATGAATGACTTCTTGAATCGTAAGCCGCTATCTTTTACAACTGCAGATTTATTGACGGCCAAAGCATAGAATTTGAAATCTAGTTTAAGGATTTCTTCCAATATTCTTATGCGACGTTGGTGGTTATCTTTATCCTTCAAACTACTGGACTTGATTTCACCAGTTTGAAAATACTTGATTCGGATTTTCTCTACTTCTCTAAGAATCGCATCCTGTTCGCACTCCTTGATAAGGACGGCGACAACTATAAAGTAATCAGTAGCACCAATTTTTCCCGTTTCGATATCGTGGTTTCCAGATTCATCGATATATGCGTGGACACATTCCATATTTTTCTCTATCGCTACGTATTTCCGGTTATGACTCTGATTCCGCATTACTGCCACTTGCTGCGGCTCATGTCATCGCCTTATTGAATTTCCATAGAACGCTGAATCAACTGGGAAGCATGAAGGCAATAATTTTGTCCTGATCGGCATTAAATCGTGATGCCGTTGAACAGGTTAATAAAACTGCATTTCATTATCTCACCTTGGCGTAAAAGTTTGCAGGTTTACAATTATCATTAGATACAATCAACCAATAAATCAAAAGAGAGCCGTGCAGAAGGTAAATAAACTACATGAATATTAACGACTACTCATATAGGCAAATTGTTGCTTACCATGAAGCAGGTCATGCGGTTGTCGCTTGGAGTCATTCCGTACGGATTTATAGTATGGGATATGGACCTAAGAATGCATATGTCCGTGATGCCCTCGGATGGCCATTATTTGAAGACATGCGGCTAGAAAATGTACCCAAACATGCCCAAATTTTGTTAGGTGGCGAAATTGCCGAAAAAGCGCTGTATGAGTTGTGCAGTGAATTTTATGATCCTATTCAATCTATGGGTCTAGGTCCAAATGGTGACCTTGAAAAATTGCAGGAATTAGCTGAATATTTTTTCGAAAAAAATGCCGTTGATTGGATTCGAGAAATGCGAGAAGAGACAGACAAAATTGTATTGAAAAATTGGGCTCGTGTTGAAGCGCTCGCAGCCGCTTTGGACCATAAAGGTACTTTGACCGGAATAGAAATCGGCTTAGTCATAGATGGAACCGGACCAATATGAACCGCAATGTGGCTTCTATTCGTTGAAATCAAAGGAACTTATTTTGAAAACCAACTACGTCTTAATCGACTATGAAAGCGTCCAGCCAACGGACATCGACTTGCTCCATGGTGGTCCATTTAAAGTGCGAATTTTTCTTGGTCCGCATCAGGCAAAAAAAGTCGGCACGGCTTTGGCGATGGCCTTGCAACCCTTTGGCAGGGATGCCGAATATATCCTGCTTGAGACTTCCGGCCCCAATGCACTCGACTTTCATATTGCCTACTATGTCGGCGTGTTCTCCAGAGACGAGCCCGAGGCTTATTTTCATATCATCTCGAAAGACGGCGGGTTTGATCCGCTTATCCAGCATCTTAGAGGGAAGAAGCTATTGGTACGGCGTTCGGAATGCATTGCCGACATACCGTTCTTCACGGCTACCGCTTTGACCGTCAGTGAGGCGCAGATCCAGCAAGTCATAGCAGATCTTATCCGCCGCAAGGATTCCAAGCCAAGCACCCGGAAGAAGCTGGCCAGCACCATACAGGCTCTGTTTAAGGAAAAGTTGTCTGAACAGCAGCTTGAAAACTTGTTTAACTCATTGTCTGAACGTGGGGCTATCAAACTAGAGGGCGCAACAGTTTCATATACTTTGCCTGAAGTTCCGCCTGCAATTGAATTGCCACGTAAGGCCGCATGACGCAGGTGTATTGAGTAACATTGACTACAAAAACATATAAGAGGCATCAGTGGGACTAAGCACCCGTATCGTCAATTTTATATCTAACCTAATTCCCCTTTACGTTGAAGAAGAAATCAAAGGCATATGGGCTGCTCGTTCATTAGGTGACGGGACACTAATCCTGCCCATGGATGAAGAAGACGATGACAGTGAGGATGAATTTGTCACAGTTCACTGGCAAGGCGATCCCAATAGACAAGCTACCGTTCTCGGAACATTTCTAGCAAGTTGTGCAGTTGTGAAATACGTCGAAATGCATGGTGTGGGACAAAAAAATGAACATATACAGTCGGAGCTGCGACACTTGGCACGACATTTCACCGTTAAAACTGGTGCGAAACTTGTCTTTGAAATGGAAGAAGAAGAGGCAAGACTCCTTCAACTCTTGGAGCGAGCAGTAAGAAAAATTGGGAATGAAGCAGTAACTGAAATTATTAAAAAGTCCATCGGTTTTTAGGGCGCTAAAAAGACTTTCAATCCTGTTAGTCATGGTAGATGCATTTGCAGGAAAAATCATATGACCAAGGCATGGAATTTGCGGGACCGGATTGAAGTTCCGACGAGCTCAGCAGAGTTTTGAAGTCTGGGCCCTTTCCTTGATCTCGGAAGGAGCCCTGGACGGTTCCGTTCGGAATTGACGGGAGAACCCCGCCAGTTCGAAAGAAGGCTGAGAGCAGCTCCGCTTGGCTGCGAAGCTGCCGACTTGCGTCTTTATTTTCCACCTTATATATAGAAAACAGGATTCGCCGCTTTCGCCAGTAAATACAACCAACTTACCGAGCCTTCGAACCCACCGAACGACGAAATTTTCATGTTCTCAGCGCCTTTGGTATCGGCACAGCCTGCCGGCAGATGCTGGTAAGCAAAGTCTCGGGTTCATCGTCATGCCACTGCACCGGCATTCCCAATGCGCACTGCTGATGCCTATAGTAAGCGCAGCGTTGGCAGACGTCTTTTCTTACCATCATCCCGTCTTTCGACCAGTCTTGCTGGCCGTATGGAGCGACTGTCGTCCCCTCCGGCAAGCTGCGTAAAGCCTTGGCCTTGATCAGCAAGTCCCTGGCTATCCGGTCGAAATCCCAATCCGGCACAACCGGCAAAGCGGGATCGATGCGCAAGCGCCCGTCCGCTCCCTTTGTTTTCTCAAAATAGATGCCAAGCGTACTCAGAAAGTCCTGGGCAATGTGAAATTCGTCCTTCTCCATTTTAATGCGCTGCTGGTGACTGGCTTTCGTCTTTTTGCGCTCGCCAAGCTCGTCCAGCGCCGCCAACCTGTCATTCCAGCGCTTGAAGTCGCTGTCATGGTCTACCAGGGTGCCAACCGCTCCCCGCACTGCTTTGGTATTGCGCATGTGTTTAGCGAACGCATAGCCGTCGATTTCACGGTTGCGCAGCTTTTTCAGCACGGGCAGCAAGGCGGCAATCTTCTCGGATTTCTCCGCAGCTACCAGCTGCCATCCGTTGAAATTCTCGGGGTTGAACTGATCTGAAATAAATGGCGGAGCTTCAGCGAACAGTCGCATCAGCCTGATCGGTCGCACCGTCTCGATCTGTCCTGGCTCCTGGGCACCGCACAAAGCCATCAGCACGCCTTTTTCCTCTGTTTGGATCTCTCGCTCCTTGCGACGTGTCCCGTACTTGGATGGCTGCTTTTCTTCGTATAACTGGTCGAGGCGCTGAAAGAGCAATGCCGGTACTTCGCCAGCGTAGTTACCGGCCTGCGCTTTGATATCTGCTTGATAGGACAGCCGGGCTTCCTTTTTTGCCGCACCGAACTCGTCCCGATCTGTCTCCGTTGCCTCGATATGCTCGGTCCACCCGTGAACAATACGATAGTTTTGAATGGCATTGTCCTCGATCAGGCGGCCCAGCGCCTTGGGCGTGTCCCGTTCCAGCTTGCGTAGCTCGCAGTATGTCTGGCGCTCGACCATGAAGTGTATGTCTAGCAAGCCTTCCAGGCTGGACTCTTCCTGGTAATAGTCCGCAATTTGCGTGGCCAGCCGCTCATGCATCTCAGGCGTTATGAAGACCGGTGCGAAATCAGTTTTACCGACGTACAGCCTGACTTCACATGCGGTGCCACTTCGGTTGGCACGGTTCAAGGTCTGCACGATCTGCGTCTCGTCAACATCGATACTGTCAAAGTACGCAAACAGGTATGCCGGCGCATGTAAAAAATTCAACCCCAGGGCAAACAGTGGACTGGAGATCAGGATCGGTAGGTTTCCCGTCCTCGCCTGCTCAATTTCTTCTTCAGTCGCTTCAGGGCGGCTGACGACGTATGCCTGGTCTTCCAGCCCATGCTGGGCCAGCAGTTGTCGATACAGCTTCATCTTTGAATTCGGTATCATTACCACCGTGCGAGGAATGGCAGTACCCTCTTCCCGCTGAGTGAACGAACGCAGCAATGCAGTTAGGTCCCGGCCGAAATCGGCGCTGTCGCACAGGTACACCGGATTATCCTTAACCGGCTGAAATTCGTAGATGGCGAAATTCTCGCCTGACAGCGTTCCCCGCTTGCTCCCGATCGTTTCAACGATTTTCTTTTGCTGCAGCGGCGTGACGGTTGCGGTCAACAGCAAGACGTTCGCCGCCCGTCCGATCGCCGCTTCGAACTTGCGCTGAGAAGAAGGGCTGCGCATGGCTTCATCAATGCCGGCATGTATTTCATCCAGAATGACATCGAAATCGGTCATCTGGCGCTCAGCTGCCACAACGAATTTCCATGAAGACTGGTAGGTCGTCACATATACGCCTGGCGCAAGCGCCTCTCCGCAGTAATCCTGATAGAAAACTACCCTGATTCTTCGTCGCCGCAGTTCAGCCGCCGTCTGTTTGCACAACGCAATGGTTGGGGCAGCGTAAAAGATGATTTTGCTGGGGTGTGCGAGCACATGAGTGCTGATTGCCGTGGTTTTTCCGCTGCCTGTTGGCGCCAGAATCAGCGCTGCCTCGGCTTCGACGAATGAATCAAAGGCAGGAAGATATCCGTCGTCGGTCAACGGTAGAGCGTGCTGCGCCACTTCTTCAAACCATCCCAGCGTATCCCGTACGTAGGCATAGGCGCCTGCAGACAGTTCTCGCAAGTGCAGACTGACTTCATCGCCAAAGCGAAATGCCATTTGCGGCAATGACTTATGCACACGCCAGCTGCCCGGACTGTTTTCGTCGGCAAAGCGAAGGATCAACGCTTCATCGTCCTCGCCATATGGCTTAGCATCTAGAAATTCTCGCCCTCCCCTCACTGACGCTGCGTCGTTCGGATTGCGAAAATAGGTAGAAACGGCAACGCCCTCGCCAGCAACCTTGGTTACGGAGCGGGTCTTGACCCAGCCGCATTCTCGGCACCAGGCTGCTCGCAATCGCTGGTGCTCCGAGTACGCTCGATGCACTAACTCCGTAGCGAACTCCGGCAGTGCCACTGCATCGCTTCGCTTTTTGACAACGCCTTGCCGCTGTTCTGCCGACAGAACGCAGCGTACGCCCTTGCCAATAATCGCAAGCCCAATGTAGTTGGGCTGCACAGGTGTGCGGATCACCGACAGGTCCACGCCATACTGAATCATCGGGGTACCTTTTATATTGTTGGTCTTTTTATAGAAACCAGTATCGATGCAGTGCAGTTGCAAGTAGGCTGCTAGTGCCTTGCCAGGCACGCCTTTACCGAACCAGAAAAACACATGTGCGTTGAGCCCCGTCTTGTTGCGAAACGGCTTGCCGTCCGCTTCCAAGATGCCTGCGCTGGCGCTGTGCTGAAAAAAATACGACACTGCGTGAAATTCTTCCGGCATCTGGCGCACGCCATATTCAATCGCTTCCCGACTGAATGGGTTCATCCCTTCAGGCAACTTAATATTGTCAAAGTCGATCATGACCCAGGCGCAGCCAGCAGCCGGCTCCTGAAAATTCCGATTGGTTTTGGCAGCGCCTTGATGCAGGCCTTGCCTCGCCTCGCCACGGATCAGCATCACGTCGGATTGCCGGCTGGCACGCTGCAAGAGCTGGGCAAAATCGTCAAAGTTTGACACGGGCAAGCGCTGGTGGCGGAATGCGTCGGCGCTGTCATAGGGGATGCTGGTGACTTTTCCAGCGTCATCGGCGACAAAGCGCTTAACGGCGCTTAACCCCAGGCGAAAAGGGCTCAGCACAGAGACGGTAAGATCTGGCTGCGAAGAAGGCAAAAATTCATTTAAGTTACGCATACATTCAAGTCCAAAAAAATCCGTTTGGCGCATGAATCCGCATGCAAAAGGTACAGGCGTGCGAAATCCATTGAGCCATTCGGTCAATCAAAAGGGTCAATTTGGAATTCGCCTGCCGTGGTGGCGGGACCGTGTCTTATTGACACGCATCCGCTAGCAGTGAATTTTTCAGGAACGCCGAGAAATTTTTTCTTGTTCGAGTTGGCGATCCTGGTTGGGGCTGAATCATCGCTTCCGAATTTCCGGAATCTCATCGCCTACCAATGCATGGACTTTGCCTGCTTGGATATTATTGCGCCTTGGCAAAGCAAATTCAAGGGCTGCGTAAATATTTTTTAGTCTGCGGGTCGGGGAGGAAGATCAGTTGCCTTGTCTTGCGACTTTAACCCAATCGACTGAGCAGATCGGCTGGCTTGAGGTGGGTGTACCGCTTAAGCATGGAAAGGCTCTTGTGCCCCGTTATGGTCGCTACTTCCATCATGTTGAATCCCTTTTCAAACAGACGGGATGTAGCCTCATGACGCAGGTCGTGGAGACGCAAGCCTTGTATTGCGCACGCTTTACAAGCATGAATGAACGCTTGCGTGACATTGTCAGGATGCAAATTAATCAGCCTTCCTCGATCCCGCTCTAGAAGATTTAGCAAGGCGTGCGCTCGTCTCGAAAGTGGGACAACACGGGATTCACCATTCTTGGTGTCATTTAAATAAACGAGCCGGGTATCTAGATTGATGTTTTCCCAGACCAGACCGACGATTTCGCCTCGGCGCATAGCAGTCTCCAGCGCCAAGACAATCACGGTTTCTAGCACTGTATTTGCCGAAGTCCGACAGAAAGACAGTAATTTTTCTTCCTCGCCAGGCAACAAACGTCGATCACGGCCTCGGGGAAGCTTAGGTTTGCGCATGACCTTAACCGGATTATTCAAGGTTTCAAGCCCCCAGTCCTTTCGGGCCACTTCATAAAGATGCGAGATGAGGGCTAATTCCAGCCGTATTGTGTTGGCACCCACTCCCTCTTGCGCCCGATCGTCTCTGTATTCGGCTAGGTCTGCTCCTCGCAGTTGAGATAAGGGAAGGCCTGCCAATGCATGCTTTTGCCACCGGCGTACCCTGACCGTTTCCTGAGCATGCCCTTTTTTGCTGGGGGTCACTTCCTGACGATAGCGCTCTAAGGCTTCATTGAGCGTCAAAGCGTCCGCTAGCTGCATTGCCTGCGACAATCCTTGCAGCACCTTGCGTTCTCGAACACTTGCCCATGCTACAGCGTCCTGCCGGGTTGGAAAGGTCTTGCTTACTTCGGGATATCCTTTAATGCGAACCCGAGCTTGATATTGTGAGGGGCCACGCCTGCGAATTTGTGCCATGCCAGTCTCCAAAGTGAAGACCCAATGGCGCAAAAATGGCGCAATAGAGAAAAAGTTGGCAGTTTTCGAAGGCTTTTCAGAGGTCGTTTTAGCCGACCCCCGTAAGTGCCCACTTAGCGTAAAGCCGTGAAAAACAAAGGGGAAGACAGCAACGTCTCCCCCTTAATTTAACTGGTGGGCCTCCCGTGAGTCGAACACGGCACCAACGGATTATGAGTCCGCTGCTCTAACCAAGCATGAGCTAGAGGCCCGATCTTTTGCTGCGGGATTGTACCCGCTTTGCCGTTATCCCGTCATTAACAAGACGACGGAACAGGGCCTCGGCTTAACTGCCTTCCAGGAAGCTCTTGAGCTTGTCGGAACGCGATGGATGACGCAGCTTGCGCAATGCCTTCGCTTCGATCTGACGGATACGCTCACGCGTGACGTCGAACTGCTTGCCCACTTCCTCCAGCGTATGGTCGGTCGACATCTCGATGCCGAAACGCATGCGCAGCACTTTTGCTTCGCGCGGCGTCAGGGAGTCGAGCACGTCCTTCACCACACCGCGCATGGATGCATGCAGAGCCGCATCGGCCGGAGCCAGCGTATTGTTGTCCTCGATGAAGTCGCCCAGATGTGAATCGTCATCGTCACCGATCGGTGTTTCCATCGAAATCGGTTCCTTGGCGATCTTCATGATCTTGCGGATCTTATCCTCGGGCATTTCCATCTTGAGCGCGAGCGTCGCCGGATCCGGCTCGGCACCGGTTTCCTGCAGGATCTGGCGCGAGATGCGGTTCATCTTGTTGATCGTTTCAATCATGTGCACCGGAATACGGATAGTGCGCGCCTGATCGGCGATCGAACGCGTGATGGCCTGACGGATCCACCACGTCGCATAAGTCGAGAACTTGTAGCCGCGACGGTATTCAAACTTGTCCACGGCCTTCATCAGACCGATATTGCCTTCCTGGATCAGGTCGAGGAACTGCAAGCCGCGGTTGGTGTACTTCTTCGCAATCGAGATCACCAGACGCAGGTTGGCTTCGGTCATTTCGCGCTTGGCCTTGCGCGCCTTCATTTCACCGGCTGCCATCTTCTTGTTGATGTTGCGAAGATCCGGTAAAGGCAATACGACGCGCGCCTGCAGGTCGATCAGTTTTTGCTGCAATTCCTTCACCGTGGGCACGTTACGCGCCAAGACCGTGCTGTAATCGTGGTTCGCTGTCACTTCGCCATCGACCCACTCCAGGTTGGTTTCATTTCCCGGGAAGACCTTGATGAAATGCGTGCGCGGCATACCGCACTTGTTCACGACCACATCAAGAATCTGCTTTTCGATCTGACGTACTTCGTCGACCTGGCCGCGTAGCGTATCGCACAGTTTCTCGACGACTTTCGCAGTGAAGCGGATATTGAGAAGCTCATTCGATATCGTCTCCTGCGCCTTGACGTAAGGCTTGGAGTTGTAACCTTCTTTCTCGAATGCCTTGCGCATCTTGTCGAACTGGACTGCGATCGAATTGAATTTTTCGAGAGCGTCTTTTTTCAACTGTTCCAGTTGTTCGGCGGAGAAGCCCGCCGCACCGCCGGCGCTATTGTCTTCTTCTTCCTCTTCTTCGTCTTCCTCGTCTTCCTCGTCTTCTTCGTCGTCAGAAGCTGTCTGAGCGGCGCCGATTTCCGGTTCGGCCGCGTTGGGATCAACCATGCCGTCGACGATTTCATCGACCTTGATCTCGTCCTTGGCGATTCTGTCCGCAGTCGCCAGAATCTCGGCGATCGTAGTCGGACAAGCGGAAATCGCCTGGATCATGTCCTTCAGGCCATCTTCGATACGCTTGGCGATCTCGATCTCGCCTTCGCGGGTCAACAGCTCGACCGAACCCATCTCGCGCATGTACATGCGCACGGGATCGGTGGTACGGCCGAAATCGGAATCGACAGTCGACAGGGCTGCTTCGGCAGCCGCCTCGGCATCATCATCATCGCTGCTGACGGTTGCCACGTTGTCGGACAAGAGCAGCGTCTCGGCATCGGGCGCCTGCTCATAGACGGCAATGCCCATGTCGTTGAAGGTGCTGATGATGCCTTCAATCGCTTCAGGATCGACAATGTTTTCCGGCAGATGGTCATTGATCTCGGAATAGGTCAGGAAACCGCGTTCCTTGCCGAGCTTGATCAAGGTTTTCAGTTTCTGGCGCCGGCGCTCGAGTTCTTCCTCGGTCGCTTCGGTATCGGAGGAAAAGGCGTCCTTAAGCAAGGCTTTTTCCTTGGCTTTACGGTCTTTCGCCTTTGCCTTGTCGGCTGCCTTGAGTTCCGCCCGCTCTACCGCGTTCAGTGCCGCAACCTCATCATTCTCCGGCTGAAAATCCTTTGGCTTGCGACCGCGCCGTCCAGGCACTTTCACTGCCGGCAGAACATAGCTTGACGTATCGATGGCAGCGAGTGCGGCCGCATCGGTAGTTTGACTTACTCCGGAAGCCAGCATCACTGTGCCTGGCTTGCTCTCGGTTTGCGGCGCAGCCTTGCCTGCTTTGCCGACAATTGGGGATTCAGTTTTCTTTTTCGTCACAGAAGCTTTCAATTTTGCAGAAGCGGACTTGGCATCCGCTTTTGGTAAAGATTTTTCAACAGCCGTTCCAACCGCTTTGGAACCAGATTTAACAACAGCTTTGGCAGACGACTTGGATTCAGCCATTGAAGCCGCTTTGACCGAAGTCTTGCTGACCGCTTTGCCCGAAGTATTCGATGCTTTTTTTGCACCACCGTTCGGTTTGGCAGACACCGTCTTTGCCGTAGGCTTTGCGATTGACTTTGCCGACGCGGCTTTGGTTGCAGCCTGCTTCACATTTTTTGTGGAAGACGTGGGTTTTTGCGCGGATTTCTTCATTGCGTTTGCCATAGGATCAACGATGAAAAGTGCTGTTGTTAAGTAAGAAACTAGTTATAACTACCTTTGATTGCCCATTTCCGAATAATAATTTTTGCACTACCAATTGCTTTTCTATTTACATCAAGAAAATAAAAATTGGCGCAGCTACCTATAACATATTGAATCAAAAGCTTTTAATTGTATCATGGACGCCACTTTTCCTGCAGAAACAATTGCCTATAGGGACTTTTGCTGGTCGCTTTCAATTTGTGCGTCCCGGCGCAATTGTTCTTGTTGGGCGAGAAGTTCTCGATAACGGGCCTTCGCTTCCTCGGTCGGCAATCCCGCTGCCGCCAGTCGGTCGGACTCAGCTTTCAAGAGTTTCATTTTAGTCTGCCGAATCGCCCCTGCAAGCTCGAGTCTCACTGCCTGCAATTCACTTTCCGGTTCCGCAGCGACTTCTGCGATTAGCGGATCAAAATCCGCGCTATGCGAACGCAATTGTTCGGTCAACAAGGCAAAACTGGCTTGCTCGCCCAACACCCTTCCCGCCGCAACCAGTTGTTCCAACATGACGCCGCCGTCCGGAGCCGATTGTCCGACCATGCCTACCGCCACGTCGTCGATTTCATTTGCCAGCACCGGGTGCGCCATTAGCAAGCGCATGATCTGCCGCTCCAATTCCACCGGCGGCCTGCGATTGACCCTTGCCGGCGCTCTTTGGGCGCGCGTAAGAGGCTTTTTCAGTTCAAACAGCGCTTCTATTTCGACCGGCGACGACTGCGTCAGTTGCGCCAGATTGCGCACAATCTGCAGACGCAAGGCCGAAGGCGGCATGGCCTGCAACATGGGTTTCGCCGCAAACTGCGCCTTGGCCCGCCCTTCGGCCGTATTCAAATCGAGATCCGTTGACACTTCGTTCAACAGGAATTGCGAAAGCGGCATGGCGTCCTGGATTTGCCGCTCGAATGCCTGCGTACCGAACTCGCGGACATAACTGTCCGGATCATGTTCTTTTGGCAGGAATAAAAACCTGATGGTCTTGTTGTCCGCGATATAAGGCAGACATGCCTCCAGTGCGCGCCGTGCAGCGCGGCGGCCTGCCGCATCGCCGTCAAAGCTGAAAACCACCTGGTCCGTTTGCCGCAGCAGCTTTTGCACATGCATCGGCGTGCATGCCGTGCCCAGCGTTGCGACCGCCTGCGAAAACCCCATTTGCGCCAGTGCCACTACGTCCATGTACCCTTCGGTGACCAATACATATTCAGCGTCGCGAATGGCCTGTCTAGCCTCGAACAAGCCATATAGCTCGCTACCCTTTTGAAATAAGGGTGTTTCAGGAGAATTCAAGTATTTCGGCTCGCCGCCATCCATGACCCGGCCGCCAAATCCGATGACCTGGCCCTTGTTATTCCGGATCGGGAACATGATGCGATCACGGAAGCGGTCATAGCGTTTGCGGCCCGGCGAATCATCCTCGCCGCGCTCGATGACGAGGCCGGCCTCGACCAGCGCTTCATTCGATTCATAGTCCGGAAAAGCGGCACGCAGGGCGTCCCAGCTGCTGGGCGCATAGCCGATGCCGAACCTGGCTGCCACTTCTCCGGTCAATCCGCGCTTTTTGAGATAAGCGATGGCTTGCTGTGCGCCGCGCAACTGCTGGCGGTAGAAATCGTTTGCCCGTGTCATCGCCTCGGACAGGGCCATGCTTTTCGCTTTTGTTTCCGCGCGCTGTGCGGGCGGCATCTTGTCGTCGTTTTCCGGCACAGTCATGCCGACGTTTTGCGCCAGTTCCTTGACGGCCTCGACAAAACCCAGGCCGGAATATTCAATCAGGAAGCCGATCGCCGTGCCATGCGCGCCGCAACCGAAGCAATGGTAAAACTGCTTGGTCGGGCTGACGGTGAAGCTGGGAGATTTTTCGTTATGAAAAGGGCACAGGCCCATGAAATTCGCGCCACCCTTTTTCAGCTGCACATACTTTCCCACCACGTCGACGATATCGACCCGGTTGAGCAAGTCCTGAATGAAGGTTTGCGGAATCATGGCGTAGAGAGTGTTATGGGATGGTTTAGGGTCACGCAGCCTCGGAAAGCAGTTGACTGCTAGGGTAAAGCAGGGAATTCGAGCAGCATGCTGCTCGAATTCGATACGGTTGGCGCCTGCCAGCGCCAATGCGCCCTGCAAGGGCGGCGACGCGTCGTAGTGGTTCTATGGCAAGGAGCTGCAACAACGCAGGCGGCTGCTTGCCGAGGCTGCCCCTAGGGTTCGAGCCAGACGGGCGCATCGCGGTGCCGCAAGCCGCTTGCAGTGTCCATACTGCGGCGCGCCTTGCTTCGGGCGCTGCATCCCGTCTGGCTCGAACGCGATCCCTAAACCATCCCATAACACTCTCTGGCTCGAAACGCGCTTAAGCCTTGCCGGAAAGCGCCGTTTTCACCATCCCGGAAACGGCCGTCATGTCGGCACGGCCCGTGAGCTTGCTTTTCAACACCGCCATGACCTTGCCCATATCTTGTGGGCCGGCGGCACCGGTTTCCGCTACGGCAGCGGCTACTTCCTTGCGGATTTCATCCTCGGACAGCGCGGCGGGCATATAGGCGGAGAGGACAGTCAGTTCAGCCTTCTCGATATCGGCCAGATCCTGGCGACCGCCGGCTTCAAACTGGCTGATGGAATCCTTGCGCTGCTTGATCATTTTTTCAATGATGCCGAGGATTAGTTTGTCGTCGAGTTCGATGCGCTCATCGACTTCCTTCTGTTTCATGGCAGCCGTCAACAAACGGATCGCACCCAGGCGGCTTGTATCCTTGGCGCGCATTGCCGCCTTCATGTCGTCAGTGATTTGTTCTTTTAGGCCCATGCTGCTCTCCACATCGAATACGTTAAAAAGCTGGTCAATAAACGCCAAAACCCGCTGCGGACCAACACCGGAGCGGGTTTGCAATCTCACCGCACAAAACTATGCGGCGCAGACTTTATACTGTTTATCAGTACATCTTCTTCGGCAATTGCTGGCTGCGGATGCGCTTGTAGTGACGCTTCACGGCAGCGGCGAGCTTACGCTTGCGCTCAGCAGTCGGCTTCTCATAGAATTCACGCGCACGCAACTCGGTCAGCAAACCGGTTTTTTCAATGGTGCGCTTGAAGCGACGCATAGCGACTTCGAACGGCTCGTTTTCTTTAAGGCGAATAGTTGTCATGTAAATACGGTAGCAAAAGTTTTGCGGAAAGCCGAGAAGTATAACAGCCAAATCAAACAATGAAAAGCCCGCTGCTACCGTAAATCACACTTCCGACATTGTTCCGATGTCATATTGACAATCCTGCGGCCACGCCCGACGACCATGCCCACTGGAAATTGTAGCCGCCCAGCCAGCCTGTCACATCCACCGCTTCCCCGATGAAATAAAGGCCGGGCACGGCTTCAACCATCATCGTTTGCTGCGACAATGTCCGTGTATCAATGCCTCCAAGAGTGACTTCCGCCTTGCGGTAACCTTCAGAACCATTTGGAATGATGGTCCAGTGGTTAAGAGACTGTCCAACTTGCCGCAACGCCTTATCGCTCAAGTCGGCAACCCTGGCATCGGGATTGAAGCCGTTGGCAAGCAACCAGCCTTCCGCCAAACGCGACGGCATCCACTGCGCCAATTGATTCCCAAGGTTTTTTTTAATTCCGTTCTTGCCTGCAATCAAGGCATCGGCCACATCTATTTCAGGCAACAGGTTCAGCTTTAAAGCCGTGCCTGGTTGCCAATAGCTGGAAATCTGCAATATGGCGGGTCCCGACAAACCGCGATGCGTAAACAGCAAGTCTTCTCGGAAATGGCCGCGCGCTTTCTTCTCGCCGGTTTCAACCTCGACTTCCAGTGCAATGCCCGCCAAGTCGACAAAAGGCTGCCACTCTGCAGCATTAAACGTCAACGGAACAAGACCCGGCCGGGGATCAACGGTCTTGATACCGAACTGCGTGGCAATCCGGTAAGCAAAGTCGGTAGCGCCGATTTTCGGAATCGACAATCCACCGGTGGCAATTACGACTTTTTCCGCATTGATCTGACCAGCCTCTGCCTGAATGCTGAACATTTCCCCTTCCTTGTTAATGCCAACAATCTTGCAAGGCATGCGCCACGTCACATGTCCCGCATCGCATTCCGCTTTCAGCATGGCGATGATGTCTTCGGAAGATCGGTCACAGAATAATTGTCCCTTGTGCTTCTCGTGATAGGAGATGCGGGATTTTTTTACCAGTGAAATGAAATCGCGAGAGGTATAACGCGCCAAGGCACTCTTTGCGAAATGCGGGTTTCCTGAAAGGAAATTATTCGGACCGGCTTCGATATTGGTGAAGTTGCAACGACCGCCGCCGGAAATGCGGATCTTCTCGGCAAGGCGCGTTGCATGATCGATCAGCACTACTTTCTTGCCACGCTGGCCGGCCACCGCCGCACACATCATGCCGGCCGCGCCTGCGCCGATAATCGCTGCATCGAATTGTTCTGCCATGGCTTGTATGCGAATGAGGAAGGCGTGATTGTAGTGCTTATCCGTATCGACCGGTGATGGATGCGCCTTGACCCGTCAAAGCACTTTCTGAAAAAACCGCGGAGGAGCGATTTCTTTTCAAGGCGCACGAGAACGGAGTGTGTGCTAAGCATCCGCAGCACAGTGCGGCTCCGGCTGTATTCGTATTTTTATCGGTCCAGCAAACTGCTAACTCTTGATAGCCTCACGGATTTTCCTGGAGACGCTCAGGCATTGCTCCACCTGATCCGCAATCGGCTGCGGCACAGGCTGTTCGCCGCGCAAGGCTTGTGCAATCCATGCCACCGTGGTGTGCGCATCGATGGCCGCGGGCAGGGGCGGCATCTGGTCAACGGGAGCCTGGCGCTCGATCAGTGTTGTCTTCTGATGATCGTGAAACCACTCAACCTGTTGCGCACGCTTGGCATTGGCAACGGTCTCACCTTCCGTGCCGCGCATCAGGAAAACATCCCCACGTTCAACCGGCGCCGCGGTGGTGAAATACTCGGTCAGCATGCTCAGATATTCCGGATGGGTATAGGACGTCAAGCGCAGGGCCGGCCCCTCGAATGGCTGCATGATCTTAACCAGCGTATGGGTTGAATTGCGCACACCCAGGATACGGCGCAAGGACAGAAGATTGGCCATCTTAGGAGCCAGGGTGTCAATAGTCATGAATACCGGCTGGCGCCTGGAAAACTGCTCTTGCACCTGCTGGGGTGTGGAGGCGAGCTGCAAATCCATCGCCTGCAATATTTCCGCAGTCGTCACCCGGCCCGGATCATTCACCATGCCATGAATGAAAACCGGCACGCCTTCACGCGCCAGCAGGAATGCAAGAAGCGGTGTCAGGTTTGGCATCTGGCGCGAGCCGTTATAGCTGGGAATCACGACAGGGGCATATTCAGTGACCGGCGCAGCGATGCGCGGGAACGCCGCTTCTGCCGCATCCAGGAAACCGGCGATCTCGTCGACCGATTCCCCCTTGATGCGCATGGCAAGCAGAATGCCGCCCATTTCCAGGTCCGATACGCGGCCATCCAGCATGGCCGAATAAAGCTCGCGAGCCTCTTCGCGCGTCATGCTGCGCGCACCCTTTTTGCCGCGACCGATTTCCTTGATGAATGGAGCGGCGCGGAATGGTTCCACCGTTGCTGTCTTTTGCATTGGGTTTGTATGCGTGTTTTTCATTTGCAAAGGTTACTATGAAGCGGCAATTTCGTCTTCATTCCCATCGCCTTCCTTCAGGCGGCCTTGCCTGCTTTGTGCAGAAGAATCATTTTTTTCAGCTCGGGAACGCACGATCCGCAGTTGGTTCCGCATTTCAGCTTTTCCTTCACGCCCGCCAGTAAGACTTCGGGCATGCCATGGTTGACCTCATCCTGAGCAACCAGGAAGTTGGCAATTTCCGATTCCGACACATTGAGGCAATTGCAGACGATACGGCCGCGCGACTTGAATCCCGCAGGAGCCTTGCTTGAAGGCATGAGCAGAAGGCGGCCCAATGCAGCGATGGATTGCCCGCCTTCAAGATATTCCTTGAGCCAGGTCTCTGCTGACAGGTCGCCGCACAGCGAGACTGCAGCCAGCTTATCGTCGTTGATCAGCAAATGGCGCGTCTTGCCGCGCTTGATGTCGTCGTAACGCAAGACATTGCTGCCGGCGATGCCGAACATTGCCTCGATCTCCGCGATCAGTTCAGTGGGTGCCGCATAATCGTCCGCAACGCGAAACACCACGCCAACCTTGTCGCGTCCGAACAAGGTGCAGGACGCATAAGCAAAGCGCCGCATGAAGGGACGCAACTGTGCCTGCAGCGTCAATACCCTTGCCTCATCGACCCAGCCGAATACCAGAAAGCGCCACGGCAGTTCCGCCTTGAGGATGCGCACCGCAGCATGCTTCAGCTCCGGCTGCCTGGAACTTGGATCGATGGCGGGACAGGTCAATGCATTGACGCCATAAGTGCCTTCCCCTTTGTATCCGCGGCCGGAAACATATTCCTCGCCCCAGTGCATGCCGATGAAAGCCTGCCCTGCACGCATGTCGTCCCCCGCCATGGCGGTAAAAATCTGCGTTCCACGGCGGCTGGTGACGTGCACCAGTTCTCCCTGCTTGATCAGGCTTTTCTCCATATCTTCCTGCGACAGCACAACTGCAGGTTCTGCTGCATGGGAAAACAATTGCGCAACCGTGCCGGTGCGGCTCATGCCATGCCATTGGTCGCGCAGGCGTCCGGTCAGCATGTGAAACGGATAACGTATATCCACCGGTTCGGCCACCGGCTTGAAGACTGTGCTGACGAAGCGGGCACGTCCGCTTGGCGTCGGAAACGCGCCATCTTCATACAGCCGCTTTCTTCCGGAACTGGCACCCTCAGGGAACGGCCACTGCTGCGGCCCCTGCTCTTCCAGAATTTTGTACGACAGACCGGTGATGTCGAGATCCCGGCCGCGTGTCGACTCGCGATGTTCATTCCAGATTTCTTCAGGCGTCTTGTAAGGAAAAATGGATTTTTCCCGTCCGCTCAAGCGTTCGTAGCGGCGCGCAAAATCAATGACGATTTCCCAGTCATGCATGGCTTCGCCCGGCTTGGACAATACCGGTTTGAAGCGCGTGATGCGCCGCTCGGAATTGGTGACCGTGCCTTCTTTTTCGCTCCAGGTAGTAGCCGGCAGCAGCACGTCCGCATAATCCACCGTGGCGGTAGTTTTGTACGCTTCCTGCACGATCACCAGTTCCGCCTTCTTCAGTGCTTCGCGAACCAGTTTCTGTTCCGGCATGGATTGCGCCGGGTTGGTGCAGGCAATCCAGAGAATCTTGATTTCGCCTCTGTTAACTGCCTCGAACATTTCCACTGCAGTCTTGCCCGGCTTAGCCGGCACCTCATCGACGCCCCATAGTCTGGCGACTTCAGCGCGATGGCCGGGATTAGCCAGCTCGCGATGGGCCGAGATAATATTGGCCATGCCGCCGACTTCGCGCCCGCCCATGGCATTCGGTTGCCCCGTCAGCGAAAATGGACCGGCACCGGGCCTTCCGATCTGATGCGTGGCCAAATGCAGATTAACCAATGCTGCGTTTTTCGCAGTGCCGGAAGAAGACTGGTTCAGCCCCTGGCAATACAGCGATAGCGAAGCTTTCGATTCCCCGAACCAGCGTGCGGCCCTGAAAAGATCTTCCTCGCTGATGCCGCATATTTCTGCAACGACCTTCGGTACATAATCGGCCAGGGTGTTTTTCAGCTCGGCGAATCCCTCCGTATGTGCATCGATATAAGCCGGGTCAATCAAGGCTTCCTGCATGCAGATATGCAGCATGCCGTTGAACAGCGCCACATCAGTTCCCGGAAGAATCGGCAGGAACAGATCTGCTTCGCGTGCCGTATCGGTGCGGCGAGGATCGGCCGCAATGATTTTCATCGACGGATTCTTCCTGCGCGCCTCTTCTATGCGCCGGTACAGAACCGGATGCGCATACGCGGGATTGGCCCCGACAATGAAGATGACCTGTGCATGCTCGAAATCTTCGTAGCAGGCAGGCGGCGCGTCTGTTCCCAGCGTCTGCTTGTAGCCGGCTACCGCGCTCGACATGCAAAGCCGGGAATTGGTGTCGACGTTGTTGGTGCCAATCAGCCCTTTTGCAAGCTTGTTGAAAACATAGTAATCCTCAGTCAGCAATTGGCCAGAGATATAAAAGCCGACACTGTCCGGACCGTGTTCGCGTATCGTGCCGACAAACTTGCGTGCGATGAAATCCATTGTCTCATCCCACGACACCTGCTTGCGAAGGCTATTGCGCGTGGTGCGCAGCTCGGGATATAAGGCGCGCGCCTGCTGCTGCAAAGCGGGACGCGCGGTCAGATGCAAGGTGCTGCCCTTGGTGCAGAGGCGGCCGAAGTTGGCCGGATGGTCCGGATCGCCGCGCACGCCGACAACCTGCTTGCCGTCGCTTTGCACAATGACGCCGCAACCCACACCGCAGTAGCAACAGGTTGCTTTGACTTCCTTTAATGTTCCCTTTTCCGTGTCCGCCTGACCCGGAAGATTGGAAATGATTCGATCATTCATGCAGGCTCAACCTCCATTGACTCGGCATCCTGGCCGGCCAAATTCGAAAAATTCGTTTTTGATTTTGTAAAAGAAAATTGATGCAGGTGCCTGCATGTTTCAAGTTTTTGCACCTGCCTGTTCGGCCGCATCGGCAAGTTCACCTGGATTAATGTCGCCGGAAGGTTCAATCCCGCCCTCTCCGAATATCAGAACGTCGCGGATTTCCGAGATACTCCTCTGTTCGCGCAGCAGCTTGAAATACCAACTTCCGTCAACGGTGTCGCCATACAGGCAAGCGCCGATCAATTTGTCGCCCTTGAGGACCAATTTTTTGTAGACGCCTCCCATGGGATCGGACAACACAATCTCTTCCGTGCCTTCTCCTCCCATGAATTCGCCGGCAGAAAACAGATCGATGCCGGTCACTTTCAGCTTAGTCGAGGTGACGGAGCCACGATAATGACCGATGCCAAAATTGGCCAGGTGATTGGCGCATACCGCGGCCATTTCAAATAATGGTGCAACCAGACCATAGGCTGTGCCGCGGTGGTTAACACATTCACCAACCGCGTAAATGCGCGGGTCATAGGTTTGCATCGTGTCGTTGACGACAATGCCACGATTGCAGTACAGGCCTGCGGATTCCGCCAGTGCGGTATTGGGGCGGATACCCACCGCCATCACAACCAGCTCCGCCGGAACTTCCAGTCCATCGTCAAAGCGTACTGCCTTGACACGACCGTTTTCATTGCCAATGATTTCCTTCGTATTTTTCCCGAGCAGGAATTTCAGGCCGCGGTCCTGCAGTGATTGCTGCAGCAACCTTCCCGCTGCCGGATCGAGCTGGCGCTCCATCAGCCAGTTCGGCAGATGCACCACGGTCACATCCATCCCGCGCAGTTTCAGCCCATTGGCCGCTTCCAGGCCCAACAGTCCGCCGCCTATGACAAGCGCATGCTTATGCGCTTGCGCGGCCTCGATCATCGCATTGGTATCCTGTATGTCACGATAGGCAATTATTCCGTGCAAGTCCTTTCCGGGAACCGGGAGAATGAAGGGAGTGGAGCCGGTTGCCAGCAGAAGGCGATCGTATTCAGCCGTGGTGCCGTCCTCTGCAATCACCAGGCGATGCCTGCGATCTATCCTTGCAATCTTCTTGCCGAGATGAAGGATGATGTTATGTTTTCCGTACCAATCGACATCATTGAGCATGATGTCATTGATAGTTTGCTCTCCTGCCAATACCGGCGACAGCATGATGCGATTGTAGTTTGCATAGGGCTCGGCCCCGAATACCGTAATGTCGTACCGTTCCGGCGCGATCCTGATCAGCTCTTCCAGCGTTCGTACACCGGCCATGCCGTTACCTACCATGACCAACTTCAGCTTCTTCATTAAAGCTCCTGTTCGCACCGGATTCGCCATTAAAGCCAGTGACTGCGCAAATCTCTAATGCAAAAGCAATGCCAATCCGGCACAGGCGCAATTACGTCTACAGGAGTGCAATTGCGCACTGCATGAGTGCGTCAACGCTTCCTTATCGGGCGATCCGCCATGTCATGCACTATGGTGAGTGTTCTCGACTGAGTCAGGCGACCTTTCACATGCACACGCAGTTAATCGCACCAGAGCAGAAAAGCTATTGCTATTATTTGAGCACCTGGCATGATGGACATACACTGCAGCAGCATCTGGACGCAGGCCAGCATTTCACAATACCCGATGTGATTGCACATGCAACAAAGCTGATGCGTGCGATCGGCGCATTGCATCGCCGCAGCATTATTCACCGTGATATCAAGCCGGCCAATATTCATCTTGGGGATGATGGAGAATTACGCATCCTGGATCTGGGCGTCGCGCAAATTACCCTTATGGAGAAATCGAGCCGTTTCAGCGGCCTCGCTTCAATGAACCGGTTCCGCCCAGCCGCTATCGTCCGGATGTGCCGCAATGGCTGGAAAATGTGCTGCTCAAGGCGGTGGCTCGCGATCCCGCAGAACGTTTCGAAACAGCCGAGGAGTTTTTCCTGGCATTGGAACGAGAAGCCACTCGTCCGCTTGCCGCACTGGCTCCGAAACCCTTGGCGAAACGGAACCCGATTTCCATTTGGCGAAAGGTGGCCATGATTTCCATCCTGCTCAATTTACTGCTGCTGTACTGGGCGGCCGTCAGCAGTTAGCTGACGTGCTGTCGGTTTTATATGAACAGAGGCATATTTATGGCAAAAGAAATAACATTCCTGTCAGCGAGTGTAGAAAAAAACACAAATTAATTAAATGTTTTGACTATCGATCATGTAGGACATTGACCGACAGAAACACATTGGAGTAAGTTGTACCTCCTGGCTTTACTTTGCATTCTGCATCCAACCTGCCGGAGAACAGGCCCATGCTCGCAACTCCAACCACCGTTTTCAATCCTTCGAACATCAGCCACGATTTCTTTCATCTGGTGAATGCCGATGTATCGCTTCATATACGCAGCAAGCTGCAAGCCATGGACATGGACCTGATCGACCTGGAATTGCACAACTCCTCATCGACCAGGACTTTCCGCGTCTATGTGACGCTCAAACGCGCGGTCCATTTGAAGGCGTTGCACCTGGCCGAAAAGATCCTGATGCAGGAAATCGAGCAGAAATTTTCATTCCGCCCACACGCGTTTTACTGGCGCTATCTTCCTTCCGAGCTTGTCCCAACAAACGAATAACCATCTTCCGGTTGATTAGTCGTCACGGATCAAGCCGCGTCTTTCAATGGATGGGCTTGGCGGTGATAAAGGAATTCCAGCACGGCGGTGCGATAAGCCATATACCGCGTATCCTGTGCCAAGCTGACCCGCTCGCGCGGACGTTCCAGCTGTACCTCAAGAATCTCGCCGATCGTTGCCGCCGGTCCGTTGGTCATCATGACGATGCGGTCCGACAGCAACACCGCTTCGTCGACATCGTGGGTGACCATGATGACGGTCGATTGCGTCTTGGCGACGATCTTCAAAAGTTCGTCCTGCAGATGCGCGCGGGTCAGGGCATCGAGCGCGCCAAAAGGTTCATCCATCAACAGCACTTTCGGCTCCATCGACAGCGCACGCGCAATGCCGACCCGTTGCTTCATGCCGCCGGAAATTTCGTGCGGCCGCTTTTGCTCGGCATGCGAAAGGCCTACCATGGCCAGGGCCGCCCCGGTGCGCTCCTTCAGCCTGGCTTTGTTCTCAGTCGCCCCGAAGACGCGTTCCACAGCCAGATAAACATTTTCATAACAAGTCAGCCATGGCAGCAGCGAATGATTCTGAAAGACCACGCTGCGCTCCGGCGAAGGGCCGGCAATTTCGCGATTGGCGCACAAGAGCGTACCGTCGCTTGCCTTCAGTAATCCGGCGATCAGGTTCAGCAAGGTGGATTTGCCGCAACCCGAGTGACCAATCAAGGTAATGAACTCGCCTTTTTTCACAGTCAGGTTAATGTCTTTCAGTGCATGAAATACGCCCTTCTTTGTATGAAAGCGCATTTCCGCATGCTGCACTTCAATGAATTTGCTGTTGATGTTGTCCATGATGATTTCCTTTGGTATCCGGTCTTTGCTCCATGTCCTGCCTCAATGACCTTAACTGTTGACTTGTTCGTAGGTAAAGGCTTTCGCCAGCGCGACCAGAGCCTGCTCCAGCATCAGGCCGACTGCGCCGATCGCGAAAATCGCGATGATGATGTGCGGCACGTTCAGGTTGTTCCACTCATCCCAGACCCAGAAGCCGATCCCGACGCCGCCGGTCAGCATTTCCGCTGCGACGATCACGAGCCATGCAGTGCCGATTGACAAACGCACGCCGGTCAGCATGTAAGGCAGTACCGACGGAAAGAGGATCTTGGTGAGGATTTTCCATTCGGACAGATTGAGGACTTTCGCGACGTTCATGTAGTCCTGCGGAACGCGCTGTACGCCCACGGCCGTGTTGATGATCATGGGCCAGATCGAGCAAATGAAGATTGCCCAGATCGACGCAGGATTGGCCGCCTTGAAAACCAGCAAGCCGATTGGCAGCCATGCCAGCGGCGACACCGGCTTCAAGATGCTGATCAGAGGATTGAACATGCTGGATAAAAACCTGAAACGCCCGATCATGAATCCCATCGGAATGCCTATTATTGCGGCGGCGCCGAAGCCGAATGCAACCCGCTTCAATGAAGCAAGGAGATTCCAGCCGATGCCCTGGTCGTTCGGACCGTTGCTGTAAAACGGATCCGAGAATACTTTAACGGCAGCTTCAAACGTGACGCCCGGCGAAGGGATGCCGTCGCTTTTCATGGCAACGATTTCCCATATCAGCCCTAGCAACAGCAAACCGAATACCGGGGGTAGCACAGCGCCGAAGAAACCCCGGATCCTGGCCACGAATTGACTGTTTCGGGGAATACCTGCGGGTTCTGCTTTGGCAGGGGCCTGCATGGTCATCGGTACGACCTGCGCCTTGGCAGGCGGCGACTCCGATAACGGCTCCAGTGGTTCTTGCATTAGCTTCTTCATCACGGCACTCATGGCGACTCCAGTTCTAAAATTAAGCATGGATCTTGAACGATGCGGCATAGGCTTTCGGATCCTTGCCGTCCCAGACCATCCCATCGATCAGCTTGGAAGTGCGCATCGGGCTCTTCGGGACATTGACTTTCGCCATCGTCGCAGCATCCTTATAAATATCAATCTGGTTGATCGCCTTGGCAACTGCGAGATAATCCACCTCCTGCTTCAGCAATCCCCAGCGGCGGTGCTGGGTGAGGAACCACATGCCGTCCGACAGATACGGAAAATTGACCGCGCCATCGTTATAGAACTTCATGTAGTTCGGATCATCCCAGGTCTTGCCTAAGCCGTTCTGGTAACGACCCAAGATACGCTGGTTGATCACGTCTACCGAAGTATTGACGTACGACTTGTCTGCAATTGTCTGCGCCATCTTGTTCTTATTGGAAAGCGATGCATCGATCCATTTGCCGGTTTCCAGAATGGCCGCCGTCATGGCGCGTGCCGTGTTCGGATATTTTTTGACCCATTCGACGGAGGTGCCCAAAACCTTTTCAGGATGGTCGCGCCAGATATCTTGCGTGGTTACGCCGGTGATGCCAATGCCGTCTGCGATCGCGCGATGCCCCCACGGCTCGCCGACGCAATAGCCGTCCATGTTCCCGACGCGCATATTGGCAACCATTTGCGGCGGCGGCACGGTAATGATTTTCGTATCCTTCATCGGGTCGATTCCGTGGGCGGCAAGCCAGTAGTAAAGCCACATGGCATGCGTGCCGGTCGGGAAAGTCTGCGCGAAGGTGTATTCGCGCTTTTCGGTCCTGATCAGTTTTGCAAGCGATGCGCCGTCAACCGCGCCTTTGTCAGACAATTTTTTTGAGAGCGTGATGGCCTGGCCGTTATTGTTCAGTGTCATCAGCACGGCCATGTCTTTCTTCGGTCCGCTGACGCCCAGATGCACGCCATAAATCAGGCCATACAGCACATGCGCTGCGTCGAGCTCGCCGTTGACCAGTTTGTCCCGCACGCCCGGCCAGGAAGCTTCCTTGCTGGGCGTGATCTTGATGCCGTACTTCTTGTCGATTCCCAAAACGGATGCCATGACAACCGATGCGCAATCGGTAAGAGGAATGAAGCCGACCTTGACTTCTTCCTTCTCCGGCTTGTCCGAACCCGCAGCCCAAACGCCTTGCGTTGCCAAGCCGCCAAAAGCGCCCAATGCTGCGGTTGCGCCCGCCTTCAATACGGAGCGGCGGGTTAAATTGGTCTTATCACCTTTTGTTGTCATATCTTTCCTCGGGATCGATCTTCATTCCAAAAAAGAAAGGCGTCCGTGCCATACGAGCAGCACTCGCATAACACGGACGCCTTTGTCCAAATTGCCGACCAGCCCTGGTCAACAACAACTTCGTAAACTTTATGCCGCCATTGGCATTGATCTCCTATCAGCAATTGGCGTGCCAATCAAAATTACCGCCAACTCCTTGCATAGTTGCATTTTAAATACCGCGTTGCGCCCCAAGATCGTGCAACGCACCGAAAAGAAGCATGTACTTAAATCAATAGATCCGCAAAGTCGAGCATGCGCTGCGCGATCTCGGAGAGTTTCAGATTCTTGTCCATCGCCAGCCTGCGCAATTTGCGGTATGCCTCGTCTTCGCTGCAGTGATGCCGTTCCATGAGCAATCCTTTTGCGCGCTCGATGACCTTGCGTTCTGCCAGCTTCAGTTTTGTTTCATTCAATTCATCGCGAAGCTTCTGGTCGACTTCAAATCGGGCAATGGCGACATCGAGCACAGCCTTTACCCGCTCCACGGACAGTCCTGCCACTACATAGGCGGACACGCCGGCTTCGATCGCGGCATGCATCTTTTTGCGATCATTGTCTTCGGTGAAGCAGACTATGGGCCGCCTTGCATTGGCCGTTGCGTCGACCACGTTTCTGAGTGCGGCATCGGACTGTTCGTCGACGATGATCACATCCGGCTGCAGCTTCGAAATCTGCTGTTCGAGGTCCGCATCGGGAGGCAACGCCGCCAGGATGTTGTACCCCTCTTCCAGCAAGCCTATCCGAAGCGCTCGCGCCCGTTCGGCCTGCGCCTGCGTCGAGCGGTCCGCGCCCTGCGGTGCTACCAGCGAATTGACAACAATTATTTTGAGGTGTCTTGAATCGGTCATGGTCACAATCATGGTGAGATGCGCAAGGCGCGCTTCCTTTACAATGATGCTTTGCAAAAAGCTTGCCACCTAATTTTTGAGACCCATGATCGTTCTTGGCGTTGAATCTTCCTGCGATGAAACCGGCCTGGCGTTGTACGATACGCAACGCGGCCTGCTTGCCCATGCGCTCCATTCGCAAATCGCAATGCATGAGGAATATGGCGGTGTGGTACCGGAACTCGCATCGCGAGACCATATCCGGCGCGCCATTCCGCTGCTTCAGCAGGTATTGAATAAAAGCGGAATCGATCGTCATGCGATCGATGTAATCGCCTACACAAAAGGTCCTGGACTGGCCGGTGCATTATTGGTCGGAGCTTCGATTGCCTGCGGCCTAGGCCTCTCGCTCGACAAACCTGTACTCGGCATCCATCATCTTGAAGGCCACCTTCTCTCTCCCTTGCTTTCCGGCGATCCGCCGGAGTTTCCGTTCATTGCCTTGCTTGTTTCCGGCGGGCATACGCAGTTGATGCGCGTCGATGGTGTTGGCCAATATCAGTTGCTGGGCGAAACCCTGGACGATGCCGCAGGCGAGGCATTCGACAAATCGGCCAAGCTGCTCGGCCTGGGCTATCCGGGTGGGCCTGCCATTTCGCGCATGGCTGAATTTGGCGATCCCACCGCGTATCAGCTTCCGCGTCCGATGCTGCATTCAAAGAACCTGGATTTCAGTTTCTCCGGCCTGAAGACCGCTGTATTGACGGTAGTGAAAAATCAGACGAGCAATCTGTGCGAGCACGACAAGGCCAATATTGCGCGTGCGTTCGTCGATGCGATCGTCGATGTGCTGGTCGCGAAATGCCTGGCGGCGTTGAAGCAAACTGGATTGAAGCGTTTGGTCATTGCCGGCGGGGTCGGCGCGAACAAACAATTGCGCGAAGCCTTGAATGCCGCGGCCGCCAAGCGGCGCTTCCGCGTCTATTATCCGGAACTGGAATTCTGCACCGACAACGGCGCCATGATTGCATTTGCTGCGGCCATGCGATTGCAATGCAACCCGTCCGAAGCCAGCCGCGATTATGCATTCAATGTACTGCCGCGCTGGCCCCTGGAAGACTTGCGCATCAGTGGCTAGGCTGCATGAGCAGGCTGTCCAAAAACGTAGCGAGCGGATCAATGTGCGGCCGAGGAGCGCCGGCGTACAAGATGTGCGCTGAGCACCGCAGGCCATTTCAGTGCACATCGCGGCCCGCGCAGTAGTTTTTCAACAGCCTGCTAAGAGCGCCTAACAAAATGAGCAAAGCGGTCTCTGGCAAGGTGCGCCGCCGCAGACAGTACATCCCAGTACGGCAAGGCGACGCAACGCAGTCAGAGGCATTTTGTTAGACGCTCTAAGACTTTTTGCTGCCGATCCGGCTTTCCTTGCCGCTGATGAGATTGCCGATATTTTTACGATGGCGGTAGATCAGCAATCCGCTCATTGCCAGAACGGCCAGCAGGATAGTGTCCGTCCCAAATAGCAGACCGTAATAGAAGGGCGCGAAAACGCTGGCCACAAGCGCAGCCAGTGAAGAATAGCGAAACGCGTAGGCGACGATGAGCCATGTCGCAAGCGTCGCCACGCCAAGCCAGACATTCAGACCCAGCAGTACTCCCAATGCTGTCGCAACGCCTTTGCCGCCGACGAAACGGAAGAAAACCGGCCAGAGGTGCCCCAGGAATACAGCAATTGCAACCAGCGCGATACTTCCTTCGCCGAGCCCGAATTCCGGCCCGAATTTTCTCGCCAGCCAGACAGCAAGCCATCCTTTGAAACAATCCCCGAGCAAAGTGACCAGCGCGGCTTTTTTATTGCCGCTTCTGAGCACATTGGTAGCGCCTGGGTTTTTGGAACCGTAAGTGCGCGGATCGGCCAGCTTGAACAGCTTGCTGACGATGACGGCGAATGACAGCGAGCCGATCAGATAGGCGGCAATCGCAAACAAAATTGTGTTCATTGTTCCCCTTTTTGGCGTCGTGCGCTTCCCTTACGGCGCTTTGCGCACGTGCGCGTTTGATTTATGTGTTTTCCTGCAGCGCGCAATGCACTGTTTTTATCGGCAGCACTTCCAGCAGCACTTTAGGATCGATGCCGATCAGATAGCCTCGCCTGCCGCCGTTGATATAGATTTTTTCCAGTTCAAGAATACTATGTTCGACATAAACCGGCATCGGCTTTTTGGTGCCGAACGGCGACGTACCGCCGACCACGTAGCCTGAGTGTCGCTGGGCAACCTCCGGCTTGCAGGGTTCGACCGATTTGCATCCGATTTGCCGTGCCAGATTTTTTGTCGATACCTTGCAGTTCCCATGCATCAGAACAATCAGAGGCTTGGCGCATTCATCCTGCATGATCAATGTCTTGATGACATGGTGCTCGTCGACTTTCAGCTCGCGCGCCGACACTTCTGTTCCGCCATGTTCCTCATATGCATAAGGATGCTCGGAGAAAGACACGGTTTTCTGCTTCAGTAATTGTGTGGCGGGTGTTTCCGACACATGTTCTTTCTTCGCCATATAAGCGCTTCTTGTTCTTTCGTACTGCTTGCGAATCAGTGAAAGTGCCTGGCACGTTCACTTGGGTCCGCTTGCTCTTCTATCCGGATTGGAAATATTTTTATCGATTCATCAGGTGCACCTGCAGTCGAAACCGACTTTTCCGCGAAAGCAATGATTTTAATTGCTTCAGCCCGATAAATGAACATACATAAGGGTCAACATAGAAACTAACTTCCCCGGCCTGTTGTCGAATTTTCACTTACGTCATTTACTGGCATAAACACATTGACACGGAGAATTACTAATGAGCAATCTTGGGAGCGCGCAAAATTCACATCGGGAAGACCTTGGTTATCCGAGCGAAATCAACAATCATTTGACCCAGCAGGAAGCGCGCTGCGTATTGCACACCGAGGCACGGGAACAGATCCGACGTTTCGTCCAAGCGATGAACCTGAAGAACCCTTTATCCGATGATGTGGTCGCCACGCTGCTGATGAATATCGCCAAGCAAACCCTTCCTCCCGGAACCGAAGAAATGGCAAATCAAATGCGGGTCAATGACTGGAATCGCTATATGAGTGAAGAAGAATTACAGCTTGCTGCGCGCAATGCGCAAAATTATCTGCAAAGTCACGAAGGTATCGAATTAGGGAATTTCGTCGTCAAGACAATGGGGAAAGCTACCGAATACATGTGGGCCGATGAAGATCCGAATCCTTCCAAGGATCACTGTTAAAGAGATATAGGCACAAGCAATTGCTTACACCTTAGTTAGGTTTTCATTCATTACATAGATATGCTTGCTTATTGTTGTAATTAATGTTGACCGTTGCGTTGAATAGTCAAACATTACTCTGCACGCATCAACAGCAAGGCTTTGAAGAATCTCTAGCCGGTCGGCTGAGCGCTGGAGAGTCGAAAGACTCGTACAACGATACACCGGAGCTCTGCCGGAAAGGGGATCTCAGCCACGCGGATGATGCTGCGCATGGATTTTCTTTAGCCGCTCCCGCGCGATATGCGTATAGATTTGCGTTGTGGAGATATCGGAATGTCCGAGCAGAAGCTGCACCACGCGCAAGTCCGCGCCGTGGTTCAGCAAATGGGTAGCAAAGGCATGGCGCAATGTATGCGGCGACAATGGCGCGTGGATCGCCGCCTTCAGCGCATATTTCTTGATCAGCGTCCAGAACATCTGCCGCGTCATCGCACCGCCGCGCGAAGTCACGAACAATGCATCATCAATCTGCCCGTTAAGAATGACCGCCCTGCCCTCTTTCAGATAGCGTTCAATCCAGACGCGAGCCTCTTCTCCGAACGGAACAAGACGTGTCTTGCTGCCCTTGCCGCTGATACGCAGCACGCCTTCATTCATCCCTACTTCTACCGACTTGAGCAGGACCAGTTCCGACACGCGCAATCCGCTTGCATACATCAGTTCGAGCATGGTGCGGTCACGCAATCCCAGGGGCGTCGCCGTATCCGGTGCTGACAGCAATGCCACCACCTGGTCTTCCGATAACGTCTTGGGGTAGCGGGGCGGTTGCTTGGCGGACTTCAGGCGCAGGCATGGGTCGGCAGCAATCTTGTTCTGGCGCAGTGCAAGCTGGTAAAAGCGCTTGAGCACAGCCAGGCGACGATTGGCTGAAGTCGCCTTGGTTGTTGCATGACGTGCAGCGAAATAGGCGTTGAGATCTTCGGGCTCGGCGGCATACAGGGATTTTTTCCGTTCGTCGTGCAGCCAGTCTGCAAACAGGCTGATGTCGCGCCGATAGGCTTCAAGCGAATTTTTTGCGAGTCCGTCTTCCAGCCACAAGGTATCGCAAAACTCGTCGATCATGGCCTGGCCCGGCCGGGCATTTTCCTGCATCACCAGTCCTTGATGCCTTCGTGCGCCAGCAGCCAGCGCTTGACGCCGATATGAAAGCCGCCGGCATCCGCCTGATTGGAAAAACCGCCCAGCCCGCCGGTTGCGGTGACGCGATGACAGGGAATCACCATCGGATACCAGTTGGCGCCGCATGCCTGCCCAACCGCGCGCGGTGCTGACTGGATTAGCCGGGCAACCTGGCCATAAGTCAGCACACTGCCGCGAGGAATGGACGATATGACTTGCCAGACTTTTTGCTGGAATACCGTTCCCACTGGTGCCAGCGGCAAGTCAAAGCGGAAATCCGGCTCACTGAAGTAGCGTTCGAGCTGATGCGCCACTTTCTCGGAAACCGGATCGGTCGGCGATTTCTCGCCAAATTGAGATGGCAGATAGACCAGTTCGCGCACGAAAGCCCCGTCGGTTCGCACTCCGACAGCACCGAAGGGTGCGGCCACGATAGCCGAAAACAGCTCATTGCCTGGTCTGGTCTTCATGCCGCAAGCTTAAACAAAAAAGCGCTTCTTGCGAAGCGCTTTTGTTGCGACGGAGCATAAACGCAGGCGTCAGGCCGGTTCTTCGTGAAATGCCTCGTCGCGCTTTTTACGCAATACCGGCAGTGCTACCACGATCAATGCAAGCGCGGCGATGCCGAGCATGGTGGCGCTGATCGGACGGTTCAGGAACACCATCGGATCGCTGCGCGAAAGCAGCAGCGCGCGCCGCAGGTATTCTTCCATCATCGGTCCGATAATGAATCCGAGCAGCATCGGAGCCGGTTCACAGTCGAGCTTGGCAAAGATATATCCCAGCAAGCCGAACAAGGCCATGAGATAGACGTCGAACTGGTTATTGTTCAGGCTGAATACGCCGATCGAGCAAAACATCAGTATCGCCGGATACAGCATGTGGTACGGCACGCTGATCATGCGCACCCAAAAGCCGATCAGCGGCAGGTTCAGGATGATGAGGAACAGATTGCCGATCCACATCGATACGATCAGGCCCCAGAATAACGCAGGCTGCTCGGTCATGATGGTCGGACCAGGCTGCAATCCCTGAATGATCATTGCTCCGATCATCAGCGCCATCACGCCATTCGATGGAATGCCCAGCGTGAGCATCGGAATAAACGAGGTTTGTGCTCCTGCATTGTTGGCGGCTTCGGGCGCTGCTACGCCTTCGAGTGCGCCCTTGCCGAATTGAGCCGAGTTAGGAGAAACTTTCTTCTCGATCGAGTAAGACGCAAATGAGGCCAGCATCGCACCGCCGCCCGGCAGGATTCCCAATGCTGCACCGAGTCCGGTGCCGCGAAGGATCGGGGCTATGATGCGCTTGAACTCATCTTTTGTAAGCATGAGGCCGGTGACCTTTTTGAGCAGCACCTGCCGCGCACCCTGGCTTTCAAGATTCCTGATGATCTCACCCAGGCCGAACATGCCCATGGCGACGATCACAAAGTTGATGCCGTCCGCCAGTTCAGGCGTATCGAAGGTATAACGCTGGGTACCGGAATTGACGTCCGTGCCGACCAGGCCAAGCAGCAAACCGAGAATCACCATGCCGATCGCCTTCATCAGCGATCCGCTTGCCAAAACGACCGAAGCCACCAGACCCAGCACCATCAGCGAAAAATATTCCGCGGGGCCGAACTTCAATGCAAGATCGGCCAGGGGCGGTGCAAACAGGGCGAGCAGAATGGTTGCCACCGTGCCGGCAAAGAAAGATGCAATCGCCGACGTTGCCAGGGCCTTGCCGGCATTGCCGCTGCGTGCCATCTGATAGCCGTCGATTGCAGTCACCACCGAAGATGACTCACCGGGCAAGTTCACCAGAATCGCCGTGGTCGAACCGCCGTACTGGGCACCATAGTAAATGCCGGCCAGCATGATCAAGGCGGAGACGGGTGGCAGGCCGAAGGTGGCAGGCAACAGCATGGCAATGGTTGCAATCGGCCCCAACCCCGGCAATACGCCAACCGCAGTGCCTACGAACACGCCTACCAGGCAGTACCAGAGATTGACCAGGCTGAACGCCGTATCAAGACCCAATGCAAGATTATCGAAAATATCCATTACGTCTTCCTAGCCCCCTGTAAACCATGGCCCCAGCACCGGGAGAGGCAAACCGAGCATCTTGACGAACAGAAACCAGCTGAATAAAGCCAGACCGATTGCCAACAGAGCAGTCGGCAAAACTTTGAATTTCGGACTGGCAACGGCGCTAATGAAAATTAATGCGGGAATGGCTACCATGAGCCCCGCCGGGCGGAACAGATAACCGAACACCAGTACGGCGACCAGAATCAGAATAAGCGGCTTGATTGCAAAATCCTTGACGCCTTCTTCCTGTTTCCCAAAAAACGAACGTCCGAAGATGATCAATCCTACGATAGCAAGCAAGGCGCCCAGTACGGTCGGGAAATAAGCCGGCCCCATGCGGCCGGCCGTTCCCATGGAATAGTCTTGGGCAATGTAGATTGCCGCCAAACCGGCGACAATAAAAATCAGTCCGCTCCAAAAATCTTTGGAATGCCGGATAAATGATGACACGTAAAACCCCTCGTAATCAGCGAATGATCGGTTATATCGGCTTCACGTGTTGCCGGATGAAAACTGGCATGCACATGGCCTTGTTAATTCTATCGCTATCTAACCTTATCTAAACAAATGGCGGCTCAACAACGCCGCCATTTGTCAAACCAGCTCAAACAATTTGCTTAATCGGCATAAGCACCCGCTTTTTTAATGATTGGAGCCCATTTGTCGATCTCAGACTTGAGATGCGTACGCAAAGCTTCCGGGGTCGCACGGTTCTGCGCAACCGGCTCGGTGCCCAGATCGGCAAAACGCTGCTTCACATTCGGATCTTTCAATGCATATTGCAATGCGGATGCCAGCTTGTCGACGACAGGCTTTGGCGTGCCTTTCGGTGCATACAAGCCATGCCATACCGCAACTTCAAATCCAGGAAGGCCGGCCTCGTTCATGGTCGGGACATTCGGCAGGGAAGGTACCCGGCTCTTGGTCGTAACGCCGTAAACCTTGATCTTTTCGCCCTTGATCTGACCGGTAGTATTGGTCGTCTGGTCGCACATGAAATCGATCTGCCCGCCCAGCAAGTCGTTCATTGCCGGACCGGTTCCCTTGTAAGGAACGGTGGTCAGCTCTGTTCCGATCGCGGTCATGAACAGCATGCCGCACAGATGGGATGCCGAGCCTACGCCCGCATTGGCATAAGTTACCCGGTCTTTATTGGCTTTAACGTAGGCCAGCAATTCCTTCAGATCCTTTGCCGGAAAGTCCTTGCGCGCGACGAAGGTCATCGGCACATCGGTGATCAGGCCAATCGGTTCGAAATTATCAATGGAGTTATAGGACAACTTGCGATACAAGGTCGGCGCGGTCGAATGGCCGATATGATGCAGGAACAGCGTGTAGCCGTCCGGCGCCGCTTTTGCCACACGTGCAGCGCCGATCGTACCCCCTGCGCCGCCCACGTTTTCGATAATGATCTGCTGCTTGAGCTGGGTGCCCATGGACTGCGCAACCAAACGAGCAACCGTATCAGTCGGGCCACCGGCAGCAAACGGAACGATCATCGTGATCGTCTTGTTCGGATACTGCTGCGCATGTGCCAATGCACTACTAAGCAATGCAACGCCTAGAATTGATTTTAATAACTTGTTTTTCATTTATATGCTCCTCTATGGATTAGTAATCGTGGCTGTTGCTAATCGTGCTGGTCGCGCCGGCATCCGTGCAGCTTTATCGCATGACCGGATAAAAAACCAAAAGGACCGAGAGTCGGACACAAAGAGCCCTTATATGGCAATTATCAAAGGCGAACGGCAAGCTCACAATTGTGGATAGCCACAATTCGGGCCGGCTTTCCCTCTAGAATATCAGGACAGTTAGCATGCTTCCTTCTGACGGTTTGTTTTGTTCCGCCTGCTAATTTTGGTGGTTCCATTTCCCTTGCAGAAGAGCAAGGTCACTGCAGGCGTCTTATTTCCCTCTTTACTGCGTTGACAGTATCTTTTCCGATCCGTGTTTCCAATTCGGCATGCACGGGCAGGAGACGGGCGCGCCATGCAGCAGCTTCTGCAGGCGTCAGTGTATGAACTTGCGTCTTTCCGGATCGCTTGACCGCATCCAGTGCCCTTGCATTTTCCTCCTCGGCGATGCGGTCGGCATACAGGGTGGTTTCCCACATGGCCTCCTCCAGCTTATCGCGAATTTCTGCCGGCAATCCATTCCAGAACTTTGTATTGACGATCACCGCATACCCCAGATAGCCGTGATTGGAGACAGTCACATGCTTTTGCACTTCATGCATCCTTTGCGTGTAGAGATTCGACGGCGGATTTTCCGTTCCGTCAATTACTCCCTTTTGCAAGGCGGAGTAAACATCGGAAAACACCATGGCTTCCGGTATGGCGCCCAAGGCGCGCATCTGGGCATCGAGGACACGCGAATCCTGGATGCGCATGCGCAATCCCTTGAAGTCTTCAGGCATTTTCAAGGGCCTATTCGCCGACATGACCTTGAATCCATTGTCCCAGTAGGCCAGCCCGGTCAGGCCTTTGGCCTGAAGTTTTTTCAGCAGCATCTTGCCGACCGGCCCGTGCTTCACCCTGCGCAAGGCTTCCTTGTTGGGAAAGAGATAAGGCAAATCAAATACCTCGAAATCCTTGATGCCGAGCGGCCCGAACTTCGCCATGGTTGGCGCCAGCATCTGCACGGCACCCAATTGCAATGCCTCCAGTTCTTCACGGTCCTTGTAAAGCACGCTGTTCGGGTAAATCTCCACCCTGACCTTGCCTTGAGTGGACTTCTCCGCCAGTCGCTTGAAGTATTCGGCAGCTTTTCCCTTGGGCGCGTCGCTGGTGACGACATGGCTGAACTTAATGACAATCGGCTCCTGAGCACAAGCAGCGTAATTGCCGAATAAGCCAGCCAGCAGAACGAAGATAAATACAAACCGATTCATAAGCCAGACCTGTTAAAGAATAAGAAACTATCAAGGACGCTCACCAAAGCGCCGTTCTCGTTTTGTGGATGAAACAAGAGCGAGTGTCGGATACACTAGTATCCATGAAAGATTATGCTTCCATTCCGGTATTAAAAGATTTCATCAAGCGGCACCAGGTATGGCGCTGGTTCTTACCTGTGCTTCTAATGCTGCTGTTTGCCGTTATCTTACTGTGGCTTCCATGGCAGGCACAACGCATGGAGGCCAACGATCGGCAGGAGCAGCTGATTGCGGACACCTTGTGGGTCGAGCAAACTATCCGTTTCCAGTTGGGCAGGACCGAGGAAAGCCTGCAGCAGATCGGAAAAGAGATTGTCGCCAACACCCTGCATGGGGAAAAGTTCGTCGATCGGATTACGACGCTTATCCGCAACAACCGCGAACTGAACCGCATCGTATGGCTGGACAAGAATGGGAATTCGGTCGAATCCAGCGACGATACCGTACTTGACCTGAAAAATTTCCCGGCCGCCTCACAAGCCGCATTCGAACGTACACGCAAAACCAGGCATGCCCAATACAGTCTTCCCGCGCCTCCTCCCGGGCTATCATCTCCAATGCAGATGGATTACCATTTGCCGCTCTACAGCGAGAACCAGTATATAGGCAGCCTGGTAGCCACCTATTCCCTGCCCGGAATCCTGGAGCAAATGATTCCCTGGTGGTTCGCTCAAGAAAACGAAATCCTGCTGCTGGACAATAATGATCTGCCCGTTGCGCAGCGTGCTGCCGCCGGCCCCGGACGGAACGTGTACACCCATCGCCGTACGCTGGATCTTCCCGGTTCTTCTTTGATTCTCCGGACCAACAGTGTCAAAAGCGCGCCCAAGCTGCTGCCCAATCTGCTGGTCGGCTCGGTCGTTGCGCTCTCGATCGGCCTGCTTTGGAGCCTGGCAGCCTTATGGCGCGACACAAGCCGCCGCCTGGCCGCCGAAGGGGCATTGCGCCAGGAATTCACCTTTCGCAAGGCAATGGAAAATTCATTGCTGACAGGCCTGCGAGCGCGCGACATGCAAGGCCGCGTAACGTATGTGAACCCTGCTTTTTGCCAGATGGTCGGTTTCCGTGCCGAGGAACTGGTCGGAAAAATCCCGCCCATGCCCTACTGGGCGCCGGAAGTCATGGAAACCTATGAAGAACGTTTTTCCAAGGTATTGGCCGGTAATGTCACGCCCCGGTTCGAAACGATTTTTCAGCGCAGGAATGGCGAACGTTTTCCGGTAATGGTCTTCGAATCCCCGCTGGTCGACGATAATGGAGTACAGACAGGGTGGATGGGATCGATCCTGGATATTTCCGACCTGCGCCGCGCCGAAGATCTTAATCGCCTGCAGCAGGAAAAGCTGGAGGCAAGCGCCCGCCTGGTCAGCATGGGCGAAATAGCGTCCACACTTGCGCATGAACTGAACCAACCGCTGGCAGCGATTTCCAGCTATACCGCCGGAGCCCTGAATCTATTCGGCGATCCGCAAAAAACATTGACGGCCTCGGATCAGGCCTCGCTGAAAAGCGTCCTGGAAAAAGTGAACACACAAGCGCAACGCGCAGGGCATATTATCCGCAGCGTGCATGCCTTTATCAAAAAGCGGGAATCCGCCCGCGAGCCGGTTACGATCCGGACACTTTGGGACAACGTGTTGCCGCTGGTCGAATTGCAGGCCCGGCAGTATTTCGTGTCAATTCAAACCCAGATTCCGGCTTCGCTGCCGCCGGTCGTGGTTGATGCCACGCTCGTGGAGCAAGTATTGTTGAATTTGACGCGCAATGCCATCGAAGCCATGCAGGGAACGCCGGCTGAACGCCGGATTCTGCGCGTCATTGCGGCAAACGATTTGAACGAGCGTCCTCACAAGGTGGTGGTCTCGATCATCGATCAGGGCCATGGCATTTCCGCCCAGGTACAGGAGAGCCTGTTTTCGCCGTTCTTTTCCACCAAACCGCAAGGCATGGGAATGGGATTAAATATCTGCCGCACCACTGTCGAGTTCCATGGCGGCACCTTGACGCATGAACCCAATCCGCAGGGGGGCACGATTTTCCGGTTCACGCTGCCCGCCCTGGAAAAATCCATGCAGGATGCTCCGGCACTTGCATCCCAATAAATAATAAAATTCAATGCAGGAAAATCCATGCTACATATTATCGATGACGAAGAAGTGATGCGCGACTCGCTGGCCTGGCTGGCACGATCCCGTTCGATCGAGGCGGTCGCTTATGAAAATGCGGAAGCGTTTCTTTCTTATCTGGATAAGCCGAGCGCTCCGGATACCTCCGGCGAATGCATTCTGCTCGATGTCCGCATGCCTGCCATGAGTGGCATTGCGCTCTTCGGCATTCTGGAAGCGAAAGGCCTGACGCAACACATGCCGGTGATTTTCCTGACCGGTCACGGCGACGTGCCGATGGCCGTCGACGCCTTGAAAAAAGGCGCATTCGATTTCTTTGAAAAGCCTTTCAACGACAACAAGTTAATGGACCGCGTACAGGAAGCGCTTGCCGCGTCGAAGGAAGCGCGCGGACGCGCCGCAACGCAGGCCCGCTTGTCCTTGCTCTCGACCAGAGAAAAGGAAGTCCTCAATCTGATCCTGGAAGGTAAAATGAACAAGGTGATTGCCAATGAGCTGGGCATCAGCATGCGTACCGTGGAAGTGCATCGCGCTCACATTTTCGACAAAATGCAGGTGAAAACAGCCGTCGAACTGGCCAGAATGCTGAAGTAGCCGCGCGCAGCAGACCACGTCTGTGCAACACGTTCATCTGGCTGATTTTCATCTATTCTGGGCATGAGCCCGTAAATCATTTTCTATGTCGATCGTTTCCATCCTTCTGCCAGATTTCCTGTTGATTCTGCTGGGCTTTGTGATCATCCGCATCACGAACTGGGGAAATGAGTTCTGGGTCGGCATGGAAAAGCTCGTGTATTACGTGCTGTTCCCATCCTTGCTGTTTTATTCGACTTCGCACACGTCGCTGGACTTTGCCCTTACCGGAAAGCTGCTTCAGGTGGCCATTGCGGCCTGCTTCACCGGCATCTTGCTGGGATGGCTGGCCAAACCGCTATTCAGGCCCGGACCGATGATATTCGAGTCGGGCGTGCAAACCGCATTCCGTTTCAACTCCTATCTTGCGCTCGCGGCGGCCAACCGGCTTGCCGGCGACCAGGGCACCTCGATGATGGCATTGATCATCGGATTCTGCGTCCCCCTGTGCAACATGGCTGCAGTACATGCGCTGGTACACCGCAGCGGAGGGCTGTTGAAAGAATTGGCCAAGAACCCCTTATTGCTGGCAACGGCCGGCGGCATTATCTTTAATTTAATCGGCCTGCGCGTGCCGGAAATCGCCGGGGCTTTTCTTTCCCGCCTGGGCAATGCATCGATTGCCTTGGGCTTGATCATGGTCGGCGCCGGGCTTCGGCTGTCCGGCCTGCAGAACGCCAAGGGAATCGCATCCTATCTTATTGCGGTCAAACTGCTGGCCGTTCCCGCCTGCGCTTATTTCCTTGGCCGCTTTCTCGAGTTACCGCCTCTTCAACTGCAGATTGCCGTCATCTTTGGCGCTTTGCCTACTGCTTCCAGCGCTTATGTACTGACGACGCGCATGGGCGGAAACGGACCGCTGGTTGCATTTCTGATTTCGGCAGGCACGCTGATTTCCCTGGTAACTTTGCCCTTCTGGTTGATTCAGGCGAGCGCTGCTTAAGAATTCGCTTAAGGATGGCTTACGCCGTACCGTGTCAGGGCCCAATTTACATGTTCACGCACCAGCGCAGACGGATGGTCAAGGCGCGCTCTTAGTGCGGCAATCATCGCTTCATTGTTCCCGGAATGGCCTGCCGCATTGCCCAAGGCCACGGCGATATTGCGTAGCCAGCGTTCATGGCCGATACGGCGGATGGCGCTTCCTTCCAGCCGGCTGTTGAATTCTTCGTCGCTCCAGGCAAACAGATCAATCAGGCTTGCGCCGTCCAATCCGTTGCGCACATCGAAATCCGGCAATGCCGCGCGCTGCGCAAATTTATTCCATGGGCAAACCAGTTGGCATTCGTCACATCCAAGCACTCGATTGCCAATGAGCGGACGCAGCTCTACCGGGATGCTGCCTTTCAATTCAATCGTCAGATAGGAAATACAGCGGCGTGCATCGAGTTTATAGGGTCCCAAAATGGCCTGCGTTGGACAAATATCAATACATGCGCTGCACTGGCCGCAGTGCTCGCTCACCGGCGCATCCACCGGCAAGGGAAGATCCGTATAGATTTCGCCCAGAAAAAACATCGATCCGGCTTCACGATTGAGCAGCAAAGTGTGCTTGCCGCGCCAGCCCAGCCCGGCCCGCGCTGCCAGTGCGACTTCCATTACCGGCGCGGAATCGGTGAATACGCGGTATCCGAAAGAACCTATTTCATTTTCGATGCGGCTCGCCAGTTGTTGCAGGCGGCTGCGCAACACCTTGTGATAATCCCGCCCGCGCGCATATAGCGAAATGACGGCGGCGTCCGCCTGACCCGCACGCATTTCCTCCCGTTCGCGCCAATCGTCCTGCATCGCCTGAGGCAAATAATTGAGACGTGCGCTGATGATGCGAATCGTTCCCGGCACGAGTTCGGCGGGACGCGTACGCTTGGTGCCATGCGCTGCCATATAATCCATCTCTCCGTGGCAGCCGGCTTCCAGCCACTGCGCCAGGCCGGCTTCGACAGCGGACAGATCCGTATCGCCGATGGCAAGCTCGGCAAAGCCCAGTTCCCTGCCCCAGGCTTTGATGGAAAGCGCGAGCATTGCAAAATCAACAGCGGATGGATCAAGAACTTTTTTTTGCACGATCGAGCGATAAATCGAGGATGAATATAAGATGCCGGTTGCGCCAGGCGCATCAGACGCGAGTTGGTGTTACGTTCCGGATAAGATAAAGCTTACCTGAACAAGTCAAACCCATTGCCATTTTACGAGATGCAGCAATTTAACGTGCACTTACACGACGAAGCAGGAACCAACGCCTTGGGAGCGGCGCTGGCCCATGCCCTTGCGCCGGGACTGGTGATTTATCTGCATGGCGACCTGGGCGCGGGAAAGACTGCGCTTACGCGTGCGCTGCTGCACGCCGCCGGGCACGTCGGACCGGTCAAGAGCCCTACTTATACACTTGCAGAACCTTATAGCATCATCATCAAAGATCATACGACGAACGTGATTCACTTCGATCTGTACCGCATGTCCAGTCCCGAGGAATTTCTCGATGCAGGATTCCGCGAGTATTTCAATTCCGATAATGTGTGCATCGTCGAATGGCCGGAGAAAGGCGAAGGTGTGTTGCCATCGCCCGACATTCACGTTTTCCTCAAGGTTTCAGGCCAGGGTCGTGATGTAGAATGTCAGGCGTTGTCCGACCAAGGTTCGCAATGTCTCGATCGCCTGCGCTTTATACCAAATCTTTGACATCCAAAGCACGCCGCACTGTTCTTAAAGCCGGCAGCACCTTGCTTCTCTCGGTTATCGCCCCTGCTTCCGCGCGCGCTGCGCAAATTCTCGCGGTTCGCGTATGGCCCGCCGAAGATTACACGCGTGTGACGCTGGAAAACGATAGCGATCTGAAAACTTCGCACTTTATCGTCAAGGATCCCGAACGACTTGTGGTCGATATCGAGGGCATCGACCTCAATCCCGAATTAAAAAGCCTGGTCGCAAAAATTCAGTCGAACGACCCATATATCAGGCAAGTCAGAGTCGGGCAGAACCGCCCGCAAGTCGTGCGCCTGGTGTTCGACCTAAAGGAAGAAATCACGCCGCAGGTGTTTACGCTTAAGCCGGTCGGCGAGTACCGGCATCGTCTGGTATTCGACCTTTATCCGTCAGAACCTATCGATCCGATTGCTGCACTGATCAAGAAAGGGGAATGGGCAAAGGAAGAACCAGCCGATACCATGTCCTCGCTGATCGAATCCAAGCTGGATTCAAAATCAAAGCCTGCCGATACACAAACCGCCAAGGCAAATCTCAAGGAAGAGTTGGCAAAGCAAACCATGCGCATGGTGACCATTGCACTCGACCCCGGCCACGGCGGCGAAGACCCCGGCGCAGTCGGCCGCTCGGGCAGCAAGGAAAAAGACGTGGTGCTGGCGATCGCCAAGCGCCTCAAAGCCAAGCTGGAAGAGCAACCGAATGTTCGCGTCATGCTGACGCGCGACGGCGATTATTTCGTTCCTCTGCACGTGCGCGTGCAGAAGGCGCGTAAGGTGCAGGCCGACCTTTTTGTCTCGATCCATGCCGATGCCTGGATCGAACCGACGGCGCGCGGCTCGTCTGTTTTTGCGCTTTCAGAGAAAGGCGCAAGCTCTACGGCGGCGCGCTGGCTGGCCAACAAGGAAAATGCCGCCGACCTGATCGGCGGCGTAAACATCAAAGGCCAGGACCGGCAACTGGCGCACGTGCTGCTAGACTTATCCACTACGGCGCAGATCAAGGACAGCCTGCAGCTTGCCAAAGCCGTGCTGGGCGAAATCGGTGGAATCAATAAACTGCATAAAAATGGGGTTGAACAGGCCGGCTTCGCCGTGCTCAAGGCGCCTGACATTCCCAGCATCCTGGTTGAAACGGCATTTATTTCCAATCCCGAAGAAGAAGCAAAACTGACGGATGACGGCTATCAGGACCAGATGGCAACGGCGCTGACAAATGGTATCAAGAAATATTTCGCAAAGAATCCGCCGATGGCAAAAGGCCGGATGATGTAACGGTTGATGCAAGACCGGCCGGCGCATCGATTTGCGTGGAAATGCGGATCGACTGTGGCGCCGGGCCTCCATGGACAAGGATCCATGGAGGATATAATGATGAAATGACTGCATTGCCAAAATTACCCCGCCCTATCCAACCCTTGCCGGATCAGTTGATCTCCCAGATTGCGGCGGGTGAAGTGATCGAACGCCCTTCCGCCGTCGTCAAGGAACTGCTGGAAAATGCACTCGATGCAGGCGCGACACAGATCACGATCCGCTTGGAGCAAGGCGGCGTCAAGCGCATCGCCATCACGGACGACGGCTGCGGCATTGCGCCGGAACACATGCCTTATGCACTCGCCCGTCATGCCACATCCAAGATTGCTTCCTTGTCCGATCTCGAAAACGTGATGACGCTCGGTTTCCGCGGAGAGGCCCTGGCTTCCATTGCTTCAGTAGCGCAATTAACGCTGACCTCGCGCACCGCCGACGCTGACCATGCCTGGGAAATCAGCGGCTCTCCGGTCGATGGAGATGCCGGACAGGCCAGGCCTTCGTCCGGCCCGTGCGGCACCACGATCGATGTGCGGGATTTGTATTTCAATACGCCGGCCCGGCGGAAATTCCTGAAGTCCGAACAGACCGAATACGGCCATTGCGCGGAAGTCGTGCGCCGCCTTGCACTGGCCCGGCCCGATGTCGTGTTTTCGCTTTCGCATAACGGCAAGACCGCAGATCACTGGAAAGGCAGCGATCTGCAAAAACGCTGCGCTCAGATTTTAGGTGCGGAGTTTGCAAGCGCTTGCCTGGCCGTAGATGAAACCGCAGGCCCGCTTCGGCTGCTGGGATTCGTCGGCCTGCCGACTGCGGCAAGATCCCGTGCCGATGCACAGTACTTTTATGTCAACGGACGCTTCGTGCGCGACAAGCTGCTGACCCATGCAGTGCGTGCGGCGTATCAGGACGTGCTGCATGGCGACCGGTATCCCTCTTATGCGCTGAGCCTCGAACTCGACCCGGCACAGGTAGATGTCAATGTGCATCCTTCCAAGATCGAAGTGCGTTTTCGCGATAGCCGCGCGGTGCATCAGTTCGTTTTCCATGCGGTCAGCCGTGCCCTGGCCCAGACTTCAGCAACCGCTTCCGGCACGGCGCCCGCGCCGCAGCCTGCCAGTTCCGGTGCATTGCCATGGATACGTGAGCCACAGCAAACTTCATTCACCACGCAGTTCTCCAGCATCGGCGTGGCGCAGACTCTGGCAAATTACGGTGCATTATTTGCCGAGGCCGGATCGCCTGCCGATTCAGCGCCGCATGCTTCGCAGACACGGCAAACGGATTTTGCAACGCTGCACCAGCCACAGACGCAAGATGAATTTCCCTTGGGCTTTGCCCTGGCACAGCTGCACGGGATTTACGTTCTGGCGCAAAACAGGGCCGGACTGATTCTGGTCGACATGCATGCCGCGCATGAGCGCATCTTGTACGAACAGATCAAGAATGCGCTAGACGAGGACGCGGTGCAGGTGCAGCCCTTATTGATTCCGGTGAGCTTTTATGCCGATGCGGTAGAAATCGGCACCGTCGAAGAGAATCGGGACACCTTGCAGACGCTGGGCTTTGACATCGCCGTCCTGTCACCCACCACGCTCGCGGTGCGCGCCATTCCGGCACTCCTGAAAAATGCGGACGCCCAAACGCTTGCGCGTGACGTGCTGCGGGACATACGCGAATTCGGCGGTTCGCGGGTGCTGGTGGAGCGGCGCAACGAATTATTAGGTACTCTTGCTTGCCACACCGCCGTACGTGCCAATCGTAGCCTGACGCTGCCGGAAATGAATGCGCTGCTGCGCCAGATGGAAGCGACCGAACGCGCGGATCAATGCAATCACGGCCGTCCGACCTGGATCCAACTCGCGCTTTCCGACCTGGACAAGCTTTTCCTGCGCGGGCAGTAGTATGGAAAACAATTCGATGGCGGTCGCCATCATGGGGCCGACCGCATCGGGAAAAACCGCTGCGGCACTCCACATCGCACGCCACATTCCCTGCGAAATCATTTCAGTCGACTCGGCGCTGGTTTATCGCGGTATGGATATCGGCACTGCAAAGCCCACGCCAGACGAGCGCGCCGCCGTACCGCACCACTTGATCGACATTCTCGATCCGATCGAATCCTATTCAGCGATGCAATTCCGGCAGGATGCGCTTCGCATGGTCGCGGAAATTCAGGCGCGCGGAAAATTGCCGCTTCTTGTCGGCGGGACCATGCTTTATTTCAAGGCCTTGCGCGATGGTCTGGATGATTTGCCGCAAGCGGATGCCGCGCTCAGAGCGCAACTGGATGCCGAAGCGGGCGCACTCGGCACGCCTGCATTGCATGCCAGGCTGGCCACGGTAGACCCGATAACGGCTGCACGCCTGAAACCCAACGATTCGCAACGCATCCAGCGTGCGCTGGAAATCTTTCTGCTTACCGGCAAACCCATGTCGGAATTGCTTGCAAAAGCGCCAAAGAATGAACTGCCGTTCACCATCCTGCCGATCGCGCTTGAACCTTCGGACCGAAGCGTACTGCATGCGCGCATCGCTGCCCGCTTTGACGCCATGCTCGAAAGCCCGGGACTGATCGAGGAAGTGAAGAGCCTGCGCGCGCGCGGCGACCTGCATCTGGAGCTGCCGTCCATGCGATGCGTCGGTTACAGGCAGACATGGGAATATCTGGACGGCGCTTACGATTTACTGACGCTGCGCGAAAAAGGTATTGCGGCAACACGGCAGTTAGCGAAAAGGCAACTGACCTGGCTGCGCTCGATGCCGGAGCGGATTGTTATCGATTGCCTCTCGCCGAATGCGGCCAACCTGGTTTTTCAAGAGATTTTGCAGCGCCGGTAAATTGCTTGAGCCATTCGGCACCGTATTTAATACAGAAAGCTAACTGATTTGCCGGAAATTTATCGATGCTGCGCAAGCGGCTGACATTTCTCTTTGCTGAGCGATTGTTGCAGGTTGACATAATGCGCGAAAAACGCGATAATTTTCGGCTGTTTGGTGATATAGCTCAGTTGGTTAGAGCACAGCACTCATAATGCTGGGGTCGGTGGTTCAAGTCCACCTATCACCACCAAATTTGCGGTGGGTTACGAGATTTCGTAACCCACTTTTGCTTTGTGCTTCAGTCATTTGTTGCTTTTGCGCCTCCCACTCACCTCGCCTTTTCCGAGGTAAGCATGGAAGCGACGCGAAAACGTATTGCTGGCCTAAAAGTCGCCTCCAAAAGCGTGATTTTCGTTTCAGTAAGGTAATATCCTTATATCGGTTTTGTTGCTGCATCAAGAGTTGCATTAAGCGGCATAATTCTTATCGGGGATAAAACACCTATGAAAATGAAACAATTGCTGGCTTGCCTGATCATAGCCTCGCTTTCCATCGCTGCCCATGCGTTTGAACGCCCGTTTCCTCAAATTGCCAAACGCGGCACCTTATCGATGACGGATTATCCAAGCATTGAAATCGACGGAAAAGAACGCAGATTGGCGGTTGGAGCGTGGATCAAGAATCAGAATAATACGATCGACATGCCCGTCACATTGCGCGGCCGTGAATTCATAGTGAATTACACCGAAAACATGCAGGGAGAAATTGACCGGGTGTGGATTTTGCGCCCTGAAGAGGCAAAAAGGCCGGCGCCTAACAAGCAGCAAACCCAGCCGCAAAATAACCAACCGATGATGCAAATTCATTAATTCAATGCAGAAAAAGATATTCATCAAGACATTCGGCTGCCAGATGAACGAATACGATTCGGACAAGATGGCGGATGTGCTGAATGCTTCGGACGGATTTATCAAGACCGACACGCCGGATGACGCCGATGTCGTTTTGCTGAACACCTGTTCGGTGCGCGAAAAAGCGCAGGAAAAAGTATTTTCCGACCTCGGCCGACTGCGCGAACTGAAGCTGGCCAGGCCGGATATGGTGATTGGCGTAGGCGGCTGCGTCGCGTCTCAGGAAGGCGAGGCCATCGTCAAGCGCGCTCCGTATGTCGATCTGGTCTTCGGGCCGCAAACCCTGCATCGTTTGCCGGACATGCTGCGCCAGCGCCAGACCACCGGCCGCTCGCAAGTCGACATCAGTTTTCCGGAGATCGAAAAGTTCGATCACCTGCCGCCCGCCAAGGTGGACGGCGCGACAGCATTTGTTTCCATCATGGAAGGCTGCAGCAAGTATTGCAGCTATTGCGTCGTTCCTTATACACGCGGCGAAGAGGTATCGCGCCGCTTCGAGGATGTCTTGACCGAAGTAGCGGGCCTCGCGGATCAAGGCGTGAAGGAAATATCCTTCCTGGGTCAGAACGTGAACGCCTACCGCGGCGCCATGGCGGATGGAGATATCGCTGATTTTGCACTGCTGATCGAATACACGGCGGAAATCGAGGGTATCGAGCGCATCCGCTTTGTTACCAGCCACCCCAAGGAGTTCACGCAGCGCTTGATTGATGTCTATGCAAAAGTGCCGAAACTGGTCGATCATCTTTACCTGCCGGCACAGCATGGTTCGGACCGTATTCTGGCGGCAATGAAGCGCGGCTATACAGCTCTGGAGTACAAGTCCGTGATCCGGCGTTTGCGTGAAGTACGTCCAAATATTACGATTTCTTCCGATTTCATCGTCGGATTTCCCGGCGAAACCGAAGAAGATTTTGAAGCCTTGATGAAATTGATTGACCAGATCGGCTACGACAACAGCTTTAGCTTCGTATTCAGCCCGCGGCCAGGTACGCCCGCGGCCAATTTGCAGGACGATACGCCATACGACGTGAAACTCAAGCGCCTGCAGCGGCTCCAAGCAGTGATTGCAGACAACACGAAACGGATCAGTCAAGCCATGGTGGGTACCGTGCAACGCATTCTGGTTGAAGGACCGTCAAAAAAAGATCCGAATGAATTGCAAGGCCGCACGGAAAACAATCGCGTGGTGAATTTCGACGGCGGTCCGAACGGTGTGCGTTTGATTGGTCAATTGATCGATGTCGATATTACCGAAAGCTACGCGTATTCATTGCGCGGAAACATTGTCATCCAACAATAACGGGATCCCATTCGCTTGAAAACGAAATCACCAAACCAGCCCATGCATTTCATTCCCGAACCAGTCGACAATAACCGCTTGGCGCATTTGTGCGGGCCGATGGATGAAAATCTTCGCCAGATTTCCGCAGCACTCGATGTGACGGTATTTCGGCGCGGCGAAAAATTCATCATCAGCGGCGACAACGCGCAGCGTGCGCATGAACTGCTGGAGAAATTCTATGCCCTGGCAGACAAGCCCATTTCCGTTGATGAAATACAGCTGGCCCTGGTGGAACAACGCGCGAGCTCGGCACATGCCAACGAGACACCGGCGATCCTGGCCAAAAAAGTGAACAACGAAGAAATCATCGAGAGCCCGGTTCTAAAGACAAAACGCAGTGATTTGCGCGGCCGCACGCCGCATCAAAGCCAGTACATCAAATCCATCCTGGAACATGACGTGACTTTCGGCGTCGGCCCTGCCGGAACCGGCAAGACCTATCTGGCGGTTGCCTGCGCAGTGGATGCGCTGGAGCGCGATGCGGTCAAGCGAATTGTATTGACGCGCCCTGCAGTCGAAGCCGGTGAGCGCCTGGGATTTTTACCGGGGGACCTGGCGCAGAAAGTCGACCCGTACCTGCGCCCTCTCTACGACGCCTTGTATGATTTGCTTGGATTCGACCGTACGCAAAAGATGTTCGAGCGGCAGGCAATCGAAATCGCACCTCTGGCCTATATGCGTGGCCGCACGCTGAACCATGCTTTCATTATCCTGGATGAAGCGCAAAATACGACGCCGGAACAGATGAAAATGTTCCTGACTCGTATCGGCTTCGGCAGCAAAGCTGTCGTGACCGGTGACGTCACGCAGATTGACTTGCAGAAGAATCAGAAAAGCGGCCTGGTGGATGCAGTCAAGGTATTGGAAAAGGTGCGTGGAATTGCCTTCACGCATTTCACGAGCGCCGATGTTGTGCGTCATCCGCTGGTCGCGAGGATTGTCGATGCATATGACGTGGCCAACAATCACCCCGCCTCATCAAGAAATGACGAGCGATAAAAAATTGACCCTGTCGGTGCAGTATGCGGATCCGCGCTTGAAAGAGGCGATCACGCGCGCCGATATTCGGCGCTGGGCAAAAGCTGCGCTGTTCGCGCCCGCCGAGCTTGCCGTGCGCTTTGTCGACGCTGAAGAAGGCCGTGCATTGAACCGTTCATACCGCAACAAGGATTACGCGACCAACGTGCTCACCTTTGCTTACACTGAAGATACGGAAAGCGATGTAACCCAGGCAGATATTATCCTGTGTACCGATGTTCTGTTGCGCGAAGCAGCGGAGCAGCAGGTTACAATCAAATCCCATGCCGCCCACCTTATCGTCCATGGCGTTCTGCATGCGCAAGGATACGATCATGAGACCGATAAAGAAGCGGAAGAAATGGAACAGCTTGAAATCGAAATCCTGTCAGGCTTGGGAATTTCCAATCCTTATGCTGTGATCGATTAATCTATGCGCTCCCTTTGTTCATCATCCCGAAAAACGTCGCGGTCATGCTGAAAACAGTTATGCGGGATTGGCAAAATCCTTCAAGGCTTTAGCTTGCCCGCCTATTTGTTGTATCCTATATATTGTCGAAACTACGGCTATCAGCCATGCAAGAACCTCCGAGTAGCAGTAAAACAACTGACATCAAACCTCACCGTTCTCTATTTGAACGCTTGAGCGCGCTTATTTCCCCTGAACCGGAAAACCGTGCCGACCTGCTGGAGTCCATGCATGAAGCACATGAACGCAATCTGATTGATGCCGATGCGCTTTCGATGATCGAAGGCGTGTTCAAGATGGGAGAATTGTCCGCGGGCGACATCATGATTCCGCGCTCGCAAGTGGACGTTGTCGACATCAGCCAACCCGTTTCCGAATGGCTCCCATTCGTCCTGAAGACCGCGCATTCGCGTTTCCCTGCTGTCGATGGCGAACGTGACAAGATTATCGGCATTCTGCTGGCCAAGGACTTGCTTCGTTATTACGGTGAAGAGTCCCTGGACATTCGCGGCATGTTGCGGCCTGCAGTCTTCATTCCAGAAACCAAGCGCCTGGACAGTCTGCTGCGCGATTTCCGTGCCAATCGCAACCATATGGCCATCGTCGTCGATGAATATGGCGGAATCGCCGGAATCGTCACTATCGAAGATGTGCTGGAAGAGATCGTCGGCGATATCGCCGATGAATACGATCTCGACGACAAGGACCGCGACAATATTCAGCAACTCAAGGATGGGGAACACGGCAAGCGCTGGCGCGTGAAGGCCCTGACCGAAATCGAGCAACTCAATGAAACCTTGGGCACTGATTTTTCCGACGACGATGTTGATACCGTCGGCGGGCTGGTAGCCACGCATCTGGGCCACATGCCGCATCAAGGCGAAGTGTGCGATATCGGAAACCTGCGCTTCCACGTTTTGCGCGCGGATGCACGGCAAGTTCATGTGCTGCAGATTGAAACCTTGCCTGAAGCCGCAAATTAACGATGCTTTCGGCCTTGCCGTTTTTCCGGCATCCGGCATTGCGTTTACCGCACTTCTTTACGTCGCGGCGGGCAATGCCGAAATTTCAATCACATAATTCTTAGTGAATATCGCTCCCCTTCAATCGCTGCGCATGCGTCTTGCTTTTCCCATGGCACTGGTAGCGGGAGGCGTGAATGTTTTTTCTTTCGCTCCTTTTCATTGGTGGCCGATACAGATCGTAACGCTGGCCCTGCTGTTCTGGCTGGTTGCCGGCCAGACGTCACTCCGGCGCAGCATGCTGGTTGGCTGGGCTTTCAGTTTTGCCTGGCTGGCGGCGGGATTTCACTGGCTCTATATCAGCATGCATCGCTATGGCGGCTTGCCGTCCTGGATGGCGGTTTTAGCGGTGGCCTTGCTGGCAGCAGCCTTAGCCTTGTTTCTCGCGCTGATGATGGGTCTGGCTGCGCGTTTCAAGCAGCGCAATGCGACTTCCTTGCCATTACTGATGCTTGCGGTGCTTCCTATTTGCTGGATGTTGTCGGAATGGCTGCGCGGATGGATATTGACCGGCTTTCCCTGGATTGCTTCCGGCTATGCGCATACCGCAAGCCCTTTGGAAGGTTTTGCTCCTATTGTCGGTGTGTATGGCCTCGCATGGCTGGTCGCCGTGCTGGCCGGATGTCTCGTACTTATCCCGGCCAGGAAATCCGCTGCACTCCTGGCGCTCCTCATTGTGCACGGTGGAATCGGCCTGAAGCGTATCGATTGGACACAGCCCTATGGCCAGGCCATCAGCGTGCGACTTTTGCAAGGCAATATTGCGCAGGACATGAAATTCGCGCAAGACCGGATCCAGAGTACATTGATGCTTTATCACGACTTGATCCGGTCCGAACCGGCCGATCTGATTGCCACGCCGGAAACGGCATTGCCACTGCTTTCCCGCCAATTGCCCCCCGATTACCTGCCAAGCATCGCAGCCTATGGCAAAGAGTCGAATAGCCACATCGCCATAGGGGTTGCCGTGAGCGACGGTCCATACCAATATGCCAACAGCCTGATCGGCCTTTCACCGGACTCGGACGGCCAGTTCTATCGCTACGACAAACACCACCTGGTGCCCTTCGGTGAATTCATTCCCGCAGGCGCGCGCTGGTTTGTCGATATGATGCGCATACCGCTTGGGGATTTTACGCGCGGCGACCTGTTGCAAAAACCGTTTGCGGTAAGAGACCAGTTGGTAATGCCGAATATCTGTTATGAAGATTTGTTCGGCGAAGAAATCGCCAATCAGCTGGCCGCAGCATATTTTTCCGGCGCGACACCGCCGACCATGCTGCTCAATATTTCGAACATCGCATGGTTCGGCGACTCAATCGCGCTGCCGCAGCATTTGCAAATTTCACAAATGCGCGCGCTGGAAACCGGACGCCCCATGCTACGCGCAACCAATACCGGCGCCACGGCGGTCATCGGGCCGAAAGGAAATGTGCTGGCTCAACTGGAGCCCTTCACGCGCGGTGTACTGTCAAGCACTGTGCAGGGCTACAGCGGCTGGACCCCTTATATGCTGTTTGGCAATACACCTGTCATCGTCCTGGCGATTGCAAGCCTCCTCCTTATCCGGTTTGTGGCCCGCCAACGGCGCAAGAAGTCCCTGTAGACAACAAAACCCGTTAAAATCCACGGTTTGGCAAATTTGCAGGGGGCACGCGGCAATGCCGGCTCCACGAACTACTGCACACGCAGGAACAAGCTCATGCTCACATTTCAACAAATCATTCTGACGCTGCAGCGATACTGGGATGCGCAAGGATGCGCCCTGCTCCAACCCTATGACATGGAAGTCGGCGCTGGTACTTCGCATACCGCGACCTTTCTGCGCGCGCTCGGTCCCGAACCCTGGCGGGCCGCTTATGTTCAGCCATCGCGTCGTCCTAAAGATGGCCGTTACGGCGAAAATCCGAACCGCCTGCAGCATTACTATCAATACCAGGTCGTCCTGAAGCCGGCACCGGCCAACATACTCGACCTTTATCTCGGTTCGCTCGAAGCACTGGGTTTCGATTTAAAAACCAACGATATCCGCTTCGTCGAAGACGACTGGGAAAACCCGACACTGGGCGCATGGGGCCTGGGCTGGGAAGTGTGGCTGAACGGCATGGAAGTCACGCAGTTCACTTATTTCCAGCAAGTCGGCGGCATCAACTGCAAGCCTATTACCGGCGAAATCACTTACGGCCTGGAGCGCCTCGCGATGTACCTGCAGGGCGTGGACAATGTCTACGACTTGAAGTGGACTGACGGCTTGTCCTATGGCGACGTCTACAAGCAGAACGAAGTCGAGCAGTCGACCTACAATTTCGAGCATAGCGACGCCGACTTCCTGTTCACCGCCTTCGGCGCGCATGAGAAGCAAGCGTTGTATCTGATGGAGCAAAAGCTGGCGCTGCCCGCGTATGAGCAGGTATTGAAAGCTGCGCACACCTTCAATCTTCTGGATGCGCGCGGCGCGATTTCCGTAACGGAGCGTGCCGCCTATATCGGACGCATCCGTAATCTTGCGCGCAGCGTCGCCAAGAGTTACCTCGACAGCCGCGCACGCCTCGGATTCCCGATGGCCAAACCCGAACATGCCGCCGAAGTGCTGGCACAGATCGAGAAGGAAGCGGCATCAGCATGAACACCAAGAATCTCTTAGTAGAATTATTCGTTGAAGAGTTGCCGCCGAAAGCGCTAAAAAAAATCGGCGAGGCTTTTGCGCAAAACCTTCAATCGTCGCTGAAAGCGCAAGGATTGTTGAGTGAGGACAGCGTTCTCACTCCATTCGCTTCTCCGCGCAGATTAGGGGCACATCTGTCCGGAGTTGCCGCACAGGCCGCGGACAAACCTGTATCGCAAAAGCTGATGCCGGTCGCGGTCGGCCTTAACGCAGAAGGCAAGGCAACACCCGCACTGCTGAAGAAACTCGCTGCGCTGGGTGCAAACGAATCCGCGGTGGCCGGTCTGAAACGCGAACACGACGGCAAGGCGGACGTACTGTTCTTCAACAGCGTAGCCAAAGGCGCCACCCTGGCTGAAGGCTTGCAAAAAGCAATTGAAGAATCTCTCTCCAAGCTGCCTATCCCTAAAGTCATGACTTACCAGCTCGCCGACGGCTGGGAAACGGTCAACTTCGTACGCCCGGCGCACGGGCTGGTCGCGCTGCACGGCAGTGAGGTGGTATCAATTTCCGTGCTCGGCCTGGATGCCGGCCGCACAACCCACGGACATCGCTTCGAAGCCAGCATCGATCCGGTCGCGATCCAGGATGCCGACAGCTATGCGGCGCAGCTTGCAAACGAAGGCGCAGTGATCGCCGGCTTTGCCGAGCGCCGCGCGGAAATCGTGCGCCAGCTGAATGCGGCTGCGGCGCAAACCGGCGGCAACCTCAGGCCAATCGACGATGAAGCATTGCTCGACGAAGTGACCGGTCTGGTCGAGCGCCCGAACGTATTGATCGGCCAATTCGAGGAAACCTTCCTCGAAGTGCCGCAGGAATGCCTGATCCTGACGATGAAGGCAAACCAGAAATATTTCCCACTGCTCGAGCAAAGCGGCAAGTTGTCGAACAAGTTCCTGATCGTTTCCAATATCCGCCCGGCTGATCCAAGCGCAGTCATTGGCGGCAATGAGCGCGTGGTGCGCCCTCGTCTTGCCGATGCCAAGTTCTTCTTCGACCAGGACCGCAAGAAAGAGCTTAATGTGCGCGTTGCCGGGCTCGGCAAAGTGGTGTATCACAATAAGCTCGGCACCCAAGGGCAGCGCATGGAACGCGTGCGTGCAATCGCCATGTCGATTGCGCACGCCTTGCACGACACAAATATCGGACCCCAGGTTGAAACGGCCGCCACACTTGCCAAGGCTGACCTGCTGACCGACATGGTCGGTGAATTCCCGGAACTGCAAGGCATCATGGGGCGCTATTATGCGCAGCATGAAGGTTTGGGAGCCGAAATAGCGGACGCGATCGAAGACCATTACAAGCCGCGCTTTGCCGGTGATGAGCTTCCCCGCAACAACGTGGGCATCGTGCTGGCATTGGCGGACAAACTGGAAACGCTGATCGGCTTGTTCGGTATCGGCAGCCTGCCGACCGGGGATAAGGATCCGTTTGCGCTGCGCCGCCATGCTCTCGGCGTGATCCGCATGCTGATAGAGAAAAATCTTGCGCTCGACCTGGACCTTTTAATCAAGGATGCCATTGCGAAATGGGAGCAGGTTGCGGCATCCCAGCAGGTCAGCCGGCTTGCAGATGTTGAAGAAAACCTGCTGACATTCCTCTACGATCGTTTGGCCGTCCTTCTGCGCGAACAGGGCTACAGCGCGCATGAGGTCGATGCCGTACTGGCATTGCGTCCGCAGCGACTAAGCGATGTCGCCAAGCGCCTGGCTGCAGTCCGAGCGTTTGCCTCGCTTCCGGAAGCAGGAAGCCTGGCAGCAGCCAACAAGCGCGTCGGCAACATTCTCAAAAAAGCGGAAGGCAAAGTTGAAGCGAAGGCGGACCCTGCATTGCTGAAGGAAGCTGCCGAAATAGAATTGAATCAGGCGCTGACCCGGGTCAAGCCGCAGGCAGACGCCGCCTTCCGGCAAGGCGACTATGCCGCGTCCCTGCAGGCGCTGGCTGCGCTCAAGAACCCGGTTGACGCCTTCTTCGACAATGTCATGGTCAATGCGGAAGATCCGGCGTTGCGCGCCAACCGCCTCGGCTTGCTGGCAAGCCTGCATGAAGCCATGAACCGCGTCGCGGACATTTCCAGGCTGGCAGCATGATCGATACGCGGCCGCTCAAACTGGTGATCCTTGACCGCGACGGGGTCATTAACTATGACTCGGACAAGTTTATCAAGTCCCCTGCGGAATGGATTCCGATTCCGGGGTCGCTGGAAGCCATCGCACGCCTGAACCAGGCCGGATATCGCGTGGTGGTATCCACCAACCAATCCGGCGTCGCCCGCCGCTTGCTCGACATTTCCACGCTCAACGCAATCCACCAGAAAATGCATACCGCGGCGCAGCAACTGGGCGCGCACATCGATGCCATTTTTTTCTGCCCGCATTCCGCCGACGACAATTGCGACTGCCGCAAACCCAAGGCCGGGATGCTGCATACGATTGCGCAGCGCTTCGATATCAGCTTGAAGGGCGTTCCCTCTGTCGGCGATTCCTTGAGAGACTTGCAAGCAGGCTTTGTAGTAGGCTGCATTCCTTATCTTGTATTGACCGGCAAGGGCAAGAAAACGCAGGAAAAGGGCGGCCTGCCTCCGGGGACGATGGCCTTTCCGGATCTGGCAGCAACGGTCGATTATCTGCTCAAGCAGGACAACAAGCCCGTGCCGGAAGAGCCCACCGCCGTCCAGCTGAAAGAGCTGAAGACCGGCAAGCTCGAATGAACAGGCCGGATTATTTCCACCATCTGAAGAGCATGCTGTGACCGACTTGGTATTTCCGGACACTTGCGCGCTAAAATAACGATCGTTTTTTAACCAATACCTGGCTAACTATATGGATGCAAGTCCGCTCCTTGATGCAACCGAAGCCGGAAAACCTATGTCGCGCACAATTCTTCTCCTGCGCTCGTTAGCATTTGCTTTGCTGATCACGCTTGCAACGGTGATCTGGGCGCCGCTTTGCTTTCTGTTCGCACCCTTGCCGTATCATCAACGTTATTACTGGACCTCGCGCTGGAATGTCTTTGTCATCTGGGCTGCGAAAACGATATGCGGCATTCGCTACCAGGTAAAGGGAATGGAGAATCTGCCGGACCAGCCTGTCATCTTGTTGTCGAAACACCAGTCGGCCTGGGAGACGATTTTTTACCTGTGCATGATGCCGCGTCCGCTTGCCTATGTCTTCAAGAAGGAGCTGACCTATATCCCGTTCTTCGGTTGGGGAATCGGCTTGCTGCGCATGATTCCGATTGACCGCAGCAAGGGCAAGGATGCATTTGCCCAAGTACTGGAAAAAGGCAAGGACCGCCTGAACAAAGGCCAATGGATCATCATGTTCCCGGAAGGTACGCGCATCCCGGTCGGCGAGAAAGGTAAATACAAGGGTGGCGGCGCGCGCCTGGCTGTCGAAACCGGCACCGTAGTGGTGCCGATCGCAATGAATGCCGGCGAATGCTGGCCAAAAAATTCCTTCATCAAGAAACCCGGCCTCGTTACGGTATCGATCGGCAAACCGATTTCTCCCGAAGGTTTGAATGCCTTTGAATTGATGCAAGAGGTGGAAAATTGGATAGAATCCGAAATGCGCGTTATTTCACCCGCTGCTTATTCAACACATTCCTGATAATCCACCCTTGAAAAAGCTGCTTCGTCATCCTGCATCCGATCCGCGCCAGCTAGCGCTGCAGCTGGATTTTTTTTCCGAAAATTTTTCTTCCCTGCCTGCAGTGGACAGCCCGGCGCCCAGGCAAGCTCCCACTGCACAGCCCGCACCGCCGGTTGAAGAACCGGCAAACCCAAAGATTGTGCTGGCGGATGGCAAACGGCGAATACAGCTGAAAGAACACCTGCTCGAATACAGCCTGCGGCGTTCGAAGCGGCGCTCTATCGGATTTTTGATCAGCGATGAAGGACTGCGCATCAGCGCGCCCAAGTGGGTCACGCTTGGAGAAATCGAAAACGCGATTCGCGAAAAGCAGCGCTGGATTTTCAACAAACTCAATGAACAGCGAGAACGTTCGGCGCGCCAGTTGCAACCACAAATGCAATGGCGCGACGGCGCAACTTTCCCTTATCTGGGCGAGACCATCACGCTGCGCATTGCTTCCAATGCAAATGCCGGCATCGCCTACGATTCGCTTTCGCGCGCATTGACCGTGTGCCTCCCGGCTGACGCCGGCGAGCAGCAATTGAAGGATCGCGTGCAGGCATGGCTGCAACTTGAAGCGAAGCGGGTTTTCGCCGAACGTTTGCCGGTCTACGCCGAAAAACTGGGCGTCACATATCAGTCCTTCTCTCTGACCTCCGCGATGACGCAATGGGGTTCATGCACGGCGGACGGAAGAATCAAGCTGAACTGGCGCCTGATGCATTTTGCATTGCCGCAGATTGACTATGTAATCGCCCATGAATTGTCCCATCTGCGGGAAATGAACCACAGTCCGCGCTTCTGGGCAACGGTGCAGTCCGTGTTTCCGGAGTTCGAGGAAGCAAAAAAAGCGCTGCGCGACCAGGCTCCCGAAACACTGCCGATTTTCTGATCAGCCCGCTTCAGATTCGGCGCGTTTTACTTCCGCAAAATCCCATCGTTTCAGCCATGTATGCCTGGTGGCCTTCGCTCCATTCTGTCCGGCTTTCGTTTCATCTTCGTTCTGCCTTCTGCTGCGCGACAGCAGAAATAAGCTTATCCGCATACAATAATTGCTTTCATTTCACTGGATTGCATGATGAGACTACTTCATACCATGTTGCGCGTGGGCGATTTGCAGCGTTCGATAGACTTCTATACCAAAGTGCTCGGAATGAAGCTGCTGCGCACGACTGAGCGGCCCGATCAGCAATACACCCTGGCCTTCGTCGGCTATGGCGAGAATCCGGATCATGCGGAACTGGAACTGACCTATAACTACGGCGTGGAAAAATACGATATGGGCACGGCATACGGGCACATCGCGATTGCGGTAGACGATGCTTACAAGGCTTGCGCCGAAGTCAAGGCGAACGGCGGCAATGTCACGCGCGAAGCCGGCCCCGTCAAAGGCGGCTCCACCGTGATCGCTTTTGTTCAGGACCCGGACGGCTACAAGATCGAGCTGATCGAAACCAAGAACGCCTGAAGCAAAAATCAGCGGTGCGGCCGCTCCGTCAGGCGCCGCGCCAGTGCCACATACTGTTCCAGCGGCACTGTTTCCGGGCGCACCTGAGGATCGACGCCTGCTTCACGCAATTCGTTTTCAGTGAACATGCCGGACAGACAGTTGCGGATCACTTTGCGCCGTTGTGAAAAGGCTTTCGTGACCACCTGTTCAAGTACGGCTCCATCGCAAGGCAAGGGCTGGGCAAGCGGAATCATGCGCACGATGGCGGATTCCACTTTGGGCGGGGGATCGAATGCCTCGGGCGGCACAATGAACAGCAATTCCATGTGATAACGCCATTGCAGCATGACAGACAGGCGTCCATAAGCCTTGCTGCCAGGTTCCGCAACCATGCGCTCGACCACTTCCTTTTGCAGCATGAAATGCTGGTCCTGGATGTGTGAAACGAATTGCGTCAGATGAAACAGCAATGGGCTGGAAATGTTGTATGGCAGATTTCCGACTACACGCAGTTTTTTATCCTGGCCTGACAGTAATCCGGAAAAATCGAACTGCAGCGCATCATATTGATGAACACTCAATTTTTGCGGATCGAATGTTTTTTCCAGATGCTTCGCCAGATCGCGGTCCACTTCGACCGCATGCATATGCCCCAGCGCAGACACCAGCAGGCGTGTCATGGCACCCAAACCCGGACCGATCTCGACCATCAGATCGGATGGCTTGGGGTCAATGGCGCGGATGATGTTGCCTAACACTGACTGGTCAGTCAGGAAATTCTGGCCAAAGCGCTTTCGGGGAATATGTTTCATGGCTGGAAGTAAGAGAGCCCGAGGGCGGATTATGCTTGAGAATGAGCGCTTGCGGCCGCCATGGAGGCCGCAAGCTTGATCGCTTCGATCATGCTGCCATGATCGGCATGTCCAAGTCCCTTTGCTGCGATATCGAGCGCAGTGCCATGATCGACCGAAGTACGGATAATCGGCAAGCCGAGCGTGATGTTAACGCCGCGTCCGAAGCTTGCATGTTTCAGCACCGGCAAGCCCTGATCATGGTACATGGCCAGCACGCAATCGGCGTTTTCCAGATACTTCGGCTGAAACAATGTATCCGCGGGATAGGGACCGCTGACATCGATCCCTTTATTACGTGCCGCTGCCAATGCCGGCGCAATGATGTCGATTTCTTCGCGGCCGAGATAGCCATTCTCGCCGGCATGCGGATTTAGGCCAGCCGCCAGAATGCGCGGGTGCGGCAATCCGAATTTGGCCTGCAAGTCATGGTGGATGATTGTTATTGTGCGCATGAGCGAATCGAAAGTGATCGCTGCAGGCACATCTTTCAATGGCAGATGCGTGGTTGCAAGGGCCACGCGCAAAGGTCGAGGCGTGCCGCCGGCCAGCATCATGACGACTTGCGGCGTAGCCGTCTTTTCCGCCAGATATTCCGTATGGCCGGTAAAGGGAATGCCGCAATCGTTGATCGTGCTTTTCTGCAGCGGAGCGGTGACGATGGCATCGAACCGATGCTGCAACGCGCCCTCGATTGCAATATCGAGCGTCTGCAGCACGAAGCGTCCGTTCCTTGCATCCAGCCGGCCACGCACGACATCGGCATCGAGCGCGACATCGATAACGCTTATCTGATTTTCCGGCAATTCGAGCGCTTGCCGGTCCACTGCTGCAACACACATCGAAGGATCAATTTGCGCTGCAAGTTGAGACAACAGAGCAGCATTCCCGATCAGCACGGTTTGCACCCTTGCACGCATTTCCCATGCCGCCTTCAGGGAAATCTCAGGGCCGATGCCGGCAGGCTCGCCGCAAGTGACGGCAATGATAGGCATGGAGTGCGGCATGGCAGCTTTTCTGTCCGGTGATGTGCTTAGCGGAATTCGTTGTCCTGCAAGCGGTATTCAACATAAGCGCGGTCGCGCAATTGGCGCAGCCACTCTTCGGTCGCTTCTTCCATTTTGCGTTCACGGATCGCCTGGCGTGCAGCCAGCCGCCGTCTTTCCTGCGATACGTCGGCGCTCTTGCGTTCCAGCACCTGGATCAGGTGGTAGCCGAACGGCGATTCAACCGGCTCGCTGATCTGGCCAGGCTGCAGCGCATCCATCGCACGCTCGAATTCCGGCACAGTGTCTCCCGGATAAATCCAGCCGAGATCGCCACCCTTTCCTGCCGAGAAGTCGTTTGAATGCAGCTTGGCTAATTCCTCGAATTTAGCGGCGTTGTTATCCAGCCGCTCCTTCAGCTCCATTAGCCTGCGGCGCGCTTCGGATGCGGAAACGACTTGATTCACCTTGATCAGGATATGGCGTGCGCGAGTCTGTTGTGGCGCGGAGGCGGACGTGTCGCTCTTCAAAATGCTGGGGCTGCGCTTGCCAACTACCTTCAGAATATGAAACCCATTGGCGCTTTTGAGGACCGGCGTCACATCTCCCTGATTCAGATTGACGATGGCATTGACGAACAACTCCGGTAAGCGCTCCAGGCTGCGCCAGCCGATTTCCCCGCCTTTCAGTCCCTCACTTGCATCGGAAAAGCTCGCTGCAACCTTCGCAAAATCATTCCCTGCTTTTAATTGCTGGTGTGCATCCTCGGCACGCTTGCGTCGCTGTGCAATCTGTTCTGCTGATGCATTCTCCGGAACGCGGACCAGAATATGGGCCAGATTAAATTCCTGCTGATTGGCCTGCGCACCACTGTTTGCCTGAAGAAAGTCATTCACTTCGGCTTCGCTGATCTGAATTTTATTAGCGACCTCGCGCTCACGCAGGCGTTGCATCGTAATTTCGGCACGAAGTTCTTCACGAAAACGCGCATAAGGCGTCCCTTCGCGTTCCAGCTGCACACGGAAATCTTGCATTGAAAGCTTGTTTTGCTCAGCAATGCGCGCAATCGCGCGATCGAGCATGGTGTCGTCAATCCGGATTCCGACCTCCTTTGCCAACTGTAACTGCGCCCGGTCCACGATCATGCGTTCAAGTAGTTGCTTTTGCAATTGGGCACGCGGTGGCATCGCCGTACCCTGACTCTGCATTCGTTTTTCGATGAGTCGCATGCGCTCTTCGAGTTCCTGGAACGTAATGACTTCATTATTGACCACGGCGGCAATGGCGTCGACGCTTTGGATCTGGCGTGGCTGACTTGCCGGTGCCTTGTTTCCGTTACCGGACTGCGCCCAGCCGTTGGACATCGTGCCCGCAGCAGCCACCATGGCAAGTAACAGTATCGGAACTTGCCGGATTGCGAAATTCTCTTTCTTGGCGCCGGAGGAATTAGTCATGATCAATACAAGGAATGAATGATGATGGAAAAGAATGATTTATTTTCTGGCCCGCTCAAAGCTTAGTTCAAGGCTCATTGATAATCTGGTAACCTGGTACGTTCTGTTGCAAGGCGCGCAAAGGATTGGATCCGATCTTCGACAATCCCGTCAACTCCAGTTGCACGAACAACGACGTATCGGTCACGCCGGTTGCAGTCGGCGTGCGCTGGCCGACGATGCGGAAAATCCAGCAATCAGCCTGGTATTCCAAGCCAAGCAATCCTTCGGCAACTTTGTTCTCGCGCATCGAATAGTTGACGCGGCCGACGCCATACCAGCGCTGCGCAATCGGCCACTGCGCCGAAAAATCGGTCAATTCCAGATCGTTCGGAACGTCGCGCCGGTATTGCAGGTTCAGCACCCGCTTGGGAGCAGGCTGCCAGCGTACGCCGTAGTTGGATTGCGTGGTCGCGCGCTGTGTCGCACTATAACGCATATTGGCATCCACTGCGATCGTCTCAGTGACCTGCCCCGATGCCGCGAGCAATATATCCGAACGATTTTCTTCTGATGCTCTATCAAGAAACTCAGCCACCACTCGCTGGTCAGAAAAGTAGTAGCGTTGAGCTATTGCGAAACGCATGCGCTCAACGCCCGAAGGTTCCACATAACGCGAAACAAGCGCAGCGGTCAATTGATTGGCATCGCTTACCAGATCATTCCCAGTAAAGCGGTTTTCACTAAAAATCTGCGCAAAATTAATGTCTGACAATCCTGTATCAAAAGTCTGATTACGGAAAAGCCGATCACTAGAGTCGCTCTGATCCCAAGAGAAATTCGTCTGATTTCGATATGGCGTATATACGTAAAACAAACGCGGCTCCAGTGTCTGGATAGCTTCCTGACCTAAAAAGTTTGTTTCACGCTCAAATATCAGACCACTGTCAACTGAAACGGTCGGCAACACCCGGGACAAGGAGCCTGGAGGTCTATTAGTGGCAGCATCGGTGTCTGACAGGCTATAGTAAGATCCATGCACTGAAACACTTGGAGTAATGAAGTAACCCGGAGCCACAATTGGATACGTGACGCGAGGCTTTATTACAAGGCGCTCGCCCTGCACAAAGTCTGGATGGGTAAAGCTGGTAAATTCTGATGCTATCGTCCAGTCAAATCCATTCACATTCTGCTTACCGGCTTGCAAGCCGATCTGCGGCAGTCGGTCATAAGGCCGTCTAATCCATGAGCGTGGATCTTGCAAAACTTGATAATTCGAGGCGCGTATTGAGCCGCTCCAGAAAGATTCTGAATAACTCAGGCGCATATCACGCGTCAGAAGCCGCTGCGATGCCGCTGTAATCGTGGAGGAAAAATCATTTGGATACTCGTCATCTGACGCCGCATTAAGGTTATGCGTATAAGTTAGGCGTGGAGCCACGGTCTGCGTATGCGTCGAGGAAATGGCATGGCGCGCCTGTCCGTACAACTGATCGTCCGGCATTCCCTCGACACGCGTCTCACCCGAATAGGTTTCCCCGAGATAGCGCCCTTGCATGCCGAGTTGCATGCCGCGTTTAGAGATGACGCGCGGATAAATGGTCAAATCGCGTTGCGGCGCAATATTGAAATAATAAGGCACGGTTATTTCCACACCGCCGCGACTGGAAGTGCCCAGGGTCGGCGGAAGGACGCCGGACTTGCGTGCGTCGGTCAAGGGAAACGAAAGCACCGGCATTCCCAGGATAGGCACGTCCTTGAAATAGACGACGCTTCCGTAAGCAGTACCTTTTTCAGCTCCCTGGTCCAGGTCCAGCTTGCTGGCCCGAAGATACCAATCCGGGTCGGGGCCTTCGCATGTGCTGTACGTACCTTGCGTCACGGTGGCTTCTTCGCGCGAAATGAAATCAATGCGCTCCGCCTCGCCTTGCGCATTGTTCAGTTCCAGCTGATAGGTAGGACACAGCACATACCCCTGCCCGGTATCGATCTTGAGCTTGAGTTCCTTGCCGGTGAAGCGATCGCCGTTCCTGCGCACCCGGATATCGCCAAACGCCTCGACCTGATCCTCGACGATGTCGTAGGTTGCCTTGTCGGCATTGAGGACCGTAGGGCCGCGCGTGATCTCGACGTTTTCTTCCAGAATGATTTCACGTTCCGGCCGGCCGGTCATCTTCTCCGCTTCCAGCGTGGTGGGCGCTTGGTTGTCATCCGTTTGCGCAGTTGGCGCAGTTTGCGCCGAAGCAACCGTGGGCAGCGAAACAGCGGCCAAGGTAACGGTCACAACACGAAAAAGCGGTTTAGATTGAAAAAAGGCTAAGAACCAGGTCATGAAATGAAGGGGTTGCGCGCATCAACAGGCGATTTTTTAATTTGAATCCCTTATTATATGGGAACTCTTACTCGCAACCGTATTTCTTGCCGACCCATGTCCTCATCCGTTACGTCCGATCTTCGCTTGACACAGTTGCAAAACTGGCTTGACACGCTGACAAACTTTTCCCTGTCGCCCAATTCAATCAGGCCGGCATCTTCCGACGCCAGTTTTCGCCGTTATTTCCGCGTTGAGGATACAAGCGGCAAATCCTATATTGCAATGGACGCACCGCCGCCGCAGGAAGACGTCCGCCCCTTTATCCAGGTAGCGGACCTGTTCGGCAGGACCGGCGTGTCAGTGCCACAAGTCCTGGCGCAAGACGCCGAGCGCGGCTTCCTGCTGCTGTCGGACCTGGGCAGCACGACTTACCTGCATCAATTGAACAGCGACACTGCGCATAAACTTTATCTGGACGCCATCGAGGCGCTCGTGATGCTTCAGGCACAAAGCAGGCCGGACGTGTTGCCTGAATACGACCGAGCCTTGCTGTTGCGCGAACTGATGCTCTTCCCAGATTGGTATATCGGCAAGCATCTCGGCGCAACGCTCACCGACGCGCAGAAAAACTCGCTCGACAAGGTGTTCGAAACGCTGCTTGCAAACAACCTGGCACAAGCGCAAGTCTATGTGCACCGCGATTATCACTCGCGCAATCTGATGGTGCTCCCGCAGGGCAATCCAGGCATCCTGGATTTCCAGGATGCGGTATACGGCCCCATCACCTATGACCTCGTTTCATTGCTGCGCGATGCATACATCCAGTGGGATGAGGAACAGGTGCTGGACTGGGCGATCCGCTATTGGGAGCGTGCCAAGCGCGCCGGACTGCCGGTCAATCCGGACATCGATGCGTTTTACCGCGATTTCGAGTTCATGGGACTGCAACGGCACCTGAAGGTATTGGGAATTTTTGCGCGGCTTTATCATCGTGACGGCAAGTCTGCCTATCTGAACGACATTCCGCTGGTGCTCGACTATACGCGCAAGGCAGCGCAACGTTATAAAGCCACGGCGCCCCTGGTAAAACTGCTCGATGAACTGGAAGACTCTGCGCCAAAGTTCGGCTACACGTTTTGACGTTTGCACTCTCACGTCATCCGGATTCTCTTGATAAGAATATTCAACGCATAAGATGAAAGCCATGATCTTCGCCGCAGGCCGCGGCGAGCGGATGCGTCCGTTGACCGATACCTGCCCCAAGCCCTTGCTGAAAGTGCGCGGCCGGCCCTTGATCGTCTGGCATATCCTGAACCTGGTGCGCGCCGACATCAAGGAAATCGTCATCAACCATGCCCATCTCGGACATATGATCGAAGAGGCATTGGGCGATGGCAGCCGTTTCGGCGCGAACATCGTTTATTCAGCCGAAGGCACTGCGCTTGAAACGGCCGGCGGCATTGCGAAAGCGCGGCATCTGTTAGGCGATGAACCATTCGTGGCCGTTGCAGGCGACGTTTATTGCCCGCATTTCGACTTCGAGCAGGTCAAGACCACGCTGGAAGAAAATGACTTGTGGGGAAATCCGCATCCGGTCGATCAACGTGACGTGGCCTGGCTTTATCTGGTCAAGAACCCCGTCCATCATCCTCTGGGCGATTTCGCACTGAATAATTTCTCGATTGCCAACGACGGAGATACCAGGCATACCTTTTCCGGTATCGGCGTCTACCGGCCGCAGATGTTCGATGGTGTTACACCCGGCACGGCAGCAAAACTGGCGCCAATCCTGCGCGAATACGCGTCCCGCGGCCAAGTAGGCGGCGAAGTGTACCGCGGCAACTGGACCGACGTCGGCACCGTCGAACGTCTGACGCAACTGAATGAAGGATTCCGGACATGAGGCCATACAAGAACCGGCGCGACGCGCTGATTGCGCAAATGCATGCAAAGGGTGGCGGCATTGCCATCATCCCGACTGCGCCCGAAGTACTGCGCAACAATGATGCGGATTATCCGTATCGCCATGACAGTTATTTTTATTACCTGTCCGGCTTTACGGAACCGCAGGCCGTGATCGTGCTCATTGCCGGCAAGACCGACCAATCCATCCTGTTTTGCCGCGACAAAAACCTGGAACGCGAAATCTGGGACGGCTATCGCTACGGTCCCGAGGCAGCACGCGAGGCTTTCGGTTTCGATGCGGCGTTTTCGATCGATGCAATCGATACTGAAATGTCCAAGCTGATGGCGAACCAGCCTGCCATCTTCTATGCGCTGGGCCGCGATGCAAAATTCGATACGCAAGTACAAGGCTGGCTGAACGCAGTGCGTGCTCAGGTCCGTGCCGGCGCGACTGCACCCGCAGCGGCATATGACGTACATCTATTATTAAATGAAATGCGCCTGATCAAGGATGCAACGGAAGCCGACATCATGCGCCGCGCAGCGCAGATTTCGGCCGATGCGCATATCCGCGCCATGCGCATGTCGCAGCCCGGCCTGCATGAATACCAGATCGAAGCCGAACTGCTGCACGAGTTCCGGCGCAAGGGCTCGCAATTCCCTGCCTATACCTCCATTGTCGCAACCGGTGCGAACGCATGCGTACTCCATTACCGCGCCGGCGAATCGGTGCTCAAGGATGGTGACCTGGTGCTGATCGATGCGGGCTGCGAACTCGACGGCTATGCATCCGACATCACGCGCACCTATCCGGCAAACGGCCGCTTTTCCGGGCCGCAAAAAGCATTGTATGAAATCGTACTGGCAGCCCAGCATGCGGCAATTGCCGAAATCAAACCTGGCAAACGATTCACCGACGGTCACGATGCCGCCGTACGCATTCTTGCGCAAGGCATGCTCGAAACAGGCTTGCTGGATAAAAACAAGGTCGGCACGCTGGACGATGTAATCGAAAAAGGTGCCTACCGGCAGTTCTACATGCATCGTACCGGCCACTGGCTTGGCATGGATGTGCATGATGTGGGCGAATACCGCGACCCCGCTCCGGCAGGAGAGGAAAAGCCCTGGCGTACCTTGCAGCCCGGCATGGCCTTGACGGTGGAGCCCGGTATTTACGTGCGCCCCGCGGATGGCGTTCCCGAACAATTCTGGCATATCGGCATTCGCATCGAAGACGATGCGCTTGTCACGGCAAGCGGCTGCGAGATCCTCAGCCATGCTGCACCCAAATCTGTCGCCGACATCGAAGCGCTCATGCGGCAATAATATATCCATGGGCACCGACTTCGACATTGCTATCTGTGGAGCCGGCCCGGTCGGCATGACGCTGGCCGCTCTGCTGTCCAGGCGCGGCATGGATGCCGGACGGATTGCGCTGATCGATGCAAAAACTCTGGAACAGGCCAAGGATGATCCGCGTTCGATTGCCCTGTCTTTCGGCAGCAAGGAAATTCTTGAACAAGTCGGCGCCTGGCCCCTGCCGGCGACCCCGATTCATCAGATCCATATTTCGCGGCGACGCCATTTCGGCCGCACGCTGATCGAGCGCGAGGAATATGGCTTGCCTGCATTAGGATATGTCACGCGTTATGGCCATCTGGTCACGTCGCTTGCTGCTGCCATCGAAGAACGATGCACGATATTGCGACCGGTTCAGCTCGCATCCAACCTGGAAGTGCAGGACCACGTAGCCTTGCAGCTCTCTGATGGACGGATTTTCACGGCGAAGATTGCAGTGCAGGCGGAAGGCGGTGTCTTCGGCAGTCAAAACACAAAATCCATCCACCGCAATTACGATCAAGTCGCAATCGTTGCGCATGTCGTTGCCGATCAACCCGTGTTGCATCGCGCCTTCGAACGTTTCACCGAGGAAGGTCCGCTTGCCTTGTTGCCACAGGACGATGGTTACGCCTTGGTATGGTGTGTACGCCCGGCCACGGCGGAACGTTTGCTTGCGCTGGCTAACGGTGATTTCCTTTCGAATCTGCAAGAGGCTTTCGGCAACCGCGTAGGTCGATTCATTGCCGTCAGCGCACGTTCCAGTTTCCCGTTGGGATTGAATGCGCGTCCCGGGCAAACTCCGCGCACGATTGCAATCGGCAATGCAGCGCAAACACTGCATCCTGTTGCCGGCCAGGGTTTGAATCTTGGCTTGCGCGATGCACGCGTTTTGGCGCAGGCGCTTGCCGCCGATCCGACACCGGAGACGCTGCTGCGCTTCGCCGCCATGCGTCATTCCGACCGCAGTCTCACCATGCATTTGACCGACGTGATGGCCAGGATTTTTGCTGCTGCTTCAGACGGCGCCTTGTCCCAATCGCTATTGGGCCTATCGCTCGGCTTGGTCGATACTGTTGTGCCGGCCAAGAGAATATTGGCCGAGCACATGATGTTCGGCAGGCGATAACAAAGTCTCCGACACAAAGTTCTTCGCTGCATTGCAGCCCGCTTAGCCTACTCTGTGCTCCGTGCGCCGCCTGCTCCGCGCCGCTGCACTTCGTCATAAACGATTTGCAAGAAGCTCCCAATCAATCCATCATCAAATAAAAAAGCCGCGCAACGCGCGGCTTTTTAGTGCAGATCGTCAGATCAAGCGGCCTGGAGCCCAGCCCATACTTCATCCAGCATTTTCTTGGCATCGCCGAACAGCATGCGGTTGTTTTCCTTGTAGAACAGCGGATTGTCGACACCTGCATAGCCGGAGGCCATGCCGCGCTTCATCACGATGGTCTGCTTGGCTTTCCACACTTCCAATACCGGCATGCCGGCGATCGGGCTGTTGGGGTCTTCCATTGCGGACGGGTTGACGATGTCGTTTGCTCCGATCACCATTGCCACATCAGTTTCAGGGAAATCGTCGTTGATCTCGTCCATTTCCATCACGATGTCGTAAGGCACCTTGGCTTCAGCCAGGAGCACGTTCATGTGACCTGGCATACGGCCTGCAACCGGATGGATCGCAAAACGCACGTTCACGCCCTTGTCGCGCAGCAGCTTGGTGATTTCATACACGGTGTGCTGAGCTTGTGCAACGGCCATGCCATAGCCCGGAACGATGACGACGTTCTTGGCTTCGCGCAGCATTTCAGCCGTTTCGACAGCACTCACCGGCACGACTTCGCCAACCGGCTCGGCCGAGCCGCCGGCTGCAGCAGGCTTGCCGCCTTCGCTGCCGAAACCGCCAGCGATGACGCTGATGAAGTTACGGTTCATCGCACGGCACATGATGTACGACAGGATCGCACCGGAAGAACCCACCAGCGCGCCGGTCACGATCAACAGGTCATTGGACAGCATGAAGCCGGTTGCCGCAGCCGCCCAGCCGGAGTAGCTGTTGAGCATGGACACTACGACCGGCATATCGGCGCCGCCGATTGCCATGACCATATGAATACCGAAGAGCAAGGCAATGATGGTCATGATGATCAAAGGCGTCATGCCCGCAGAAATCGATTCCGCACGGATGAACTGAATGCCGAACCAGATGACGATCAGGAGCGCAGCCAAATTCAGCAAATGACGGCCTGGCAGCAGGAGTGGCTTGCCGCCGATCTTGCCGGACAGCTTTCCGAATGCAATGATGGAACCCGAGAAGGTCATCGCGCCGATCAGAATGCCGATATAGATCTCGACTTCATGGATCACTTTTTCTGCGCCCGTGAAATTTACCGAGACAGCCGGATCCACATAACTCGCGAAGCCGACGAGAGTTGCGGCCAGACCGACCAGGCTGTGCATCAATGCGACCAGTTCCGGCATTTGCGTCATTTGCACGACACGCGCCGCGTACAGGCCGATTGCGCCGCCGACGACCATCGCGCCGATGACCCACGGAATTCCGGCTGCCGAAACGGTCGGACCGAAGACCGTGGCCAGCACGGCGATCGCCATGCCGAGCATGCCGTAGAAATTACCGCGACGCGCGGTTTCCGCGTGCGAGAGTCCTCCCAGACTCAGGATAAACAGAATTGCTGCGCCGAGATAGGCAACAGTAGTTACGCCAATAGACATTTTATTCTCGCCCTCTTATTTACGGAACATCGCCAGCATGCGGCGGGTCACGGCGAAACCGCCGAACATGTTGATCGAAGTAAGCACAATGCCAACCACAGCCAGCCAGCGGATCAGGGTATCCGGCCGGTCAATCGGCGCATCGAGCGGAGGAGCGATCTGAATCAGCGCGCCAATCGCGATAATGCTGGAAATCGCATTGGTCACGCTCATGAGTGGCGTATGCAGGGATGCTGCCACGTTCCACACCACCATGTAGCCGATGAAGCAGGCCAGCACGAACACTGTGAAGTGGCCGAGGAATGCTGCAGGCGCGTAGGCGCCGACCAGCCAGAACAAGGCTGCGACAACGCCGAACAGCACGGCGATCTTGCCGGCTGAAGCCGGAGCGCTGGGTGCGCCATGACCATGCGCTTTAGGCACAGGCGCTACGGCCTTGGGAGCCGGTGGCGCTGCGACTACCTTCGGCGGTGGTGGTGGCCACGTGATGTTGCCTTCCTTGACGACGGTCAGGCCGCGAATGGCCTCGTCTTCCATATTGACGTTGATCGTGCCGTCCGTGGTCTTGGTACCGTCAGCGGCCTTGCACAATTCCTCCGTCAGACGCAACAGGTTGGTCGAGTACAAGGTCGACGATTGCTTGGCCAGGCGCGAAGCCAGGTCCGTATAGCCGACGATGGTCACGCCGTGCTTTACGACTGACTGGCCAGGAACTGTCAGTTCGCAGTTACCGCCCTGCTCGGCCGCCATATCGACGATGACGCTGCCCGGCTTCATGGATTGAACCATTTCGGCGGTGATCAGCTTCGGAGCAGGCTTGCCCGGAATCAGTGCGGTAGTGATGATGATGTCGACTTCGCGCGCTTGCTTGGCGTACATCTCGCGCTGCGCCTGCTGGAAGCCTTCGGACATGACTTTGGCATAGCCGCCGCCGCCCGAACCTTCTTCTTCATAGTCGACCTTGACGAATTCACCGCCCAGCGAGACGACCTGGTCGGCCACTTCAGCACGGGTATCGTTGGCGCGTACGATCGCGCCCAGGTTCGCAGCGGTGCCGATCGCGGCCAAGCCGGCAACGCCTGCACCTGCGATAAAGACCTTGGCCGGCGGAACTTTGCCCGCTGCCGTAATTTGTCCGTTGAAGAATCGACCGAAGGCATTGGCCGCCTCGATCACGGCGCGGTAGCCGCTGACGCCGGCCATGGATGTCAAGGCATCCATTTTCTGCGCGCGGGAAAGCGTGCGCGGCAGCGAATCCAAGGCCAGAACGGTCACTCGCTTGGCAGCCAGTTGCTGCATCAGGTCCGGGTTCTGTGCAGGCCAGATAAATCCGATCAGAGTGCTGCCTTCGCGAATCAGCGCCACTTCTTCGGAGCTGGGAGGACGCACCTTGAAAACGATGTCGGAGGCGATCCACAAATTGGCGGCGCCTTCGATGATTTGTGCGCCGGCAGCGCGATAAGCATCGTCACTGAAATTGGCGTCGTCACCGGCACCGGACTCGACCGACACCGAAAAGCCGAGCTTGATCAGCTTTTCGACGACTTCAGGGACAGTCGCCACCCGTTTTTCACCGGGGAATGTCTCCCGCGGTACCCCAATCATTAAGGACATACATACTCTCTTAAGTTGTTTAAATTCTGTTTTAATCAGAGGAAAGTCACAGCCCCCCGTAAGCTTGCCCATGCAGCCACAATCGTTTTGGGCACAGCAAGCTTCCCGCTGTTACTTTTTCAGTCCCGTGATCTTATTGTTTCCATCGACGAAAACAATCTTAGGCATATATGTTTCCACCTCCGATTCATTCATCGGAGCATAGGTACAGATGATGAGCAGGTCGCCCAGGTGCGCACGCCGGGCCGCTGCTCCATTGAGGGAGATTTCTCCGCTACCGCGCTTGCCCTTGATTGCATATGTTGAAAAGCGTTCGCCATTATTGACGTTGTAAAGCTCAATCTTTTCAAATACCTTGATATCGGCTGCATCGAGCAGGTCTTCGTCGATGCCACAGGAACCTTCGTAATCCAGGTCGGCTTGCGTGACTTTCACACGGTGTATCTTCGACCTGAGCATGATGCGTTGCATTTCTTCTTCCGTTTACTGAAATTTTTTGCCTAACGCTAGACTTTGGCAAAAAAATTGTTAACTTCTTTAACCTGCGCTTCTACTAGCTTGAAGCGGCATGTCAGCCATTCCTGTCTTATCTAAGCAGTACCAGCCGCTCGATAATCCCTGTCACATGCTTAATCCAAAAGCGTCGGAATACTACATGGAATTCGATTTCCGGATTGACTATTTCCGTCCTTTTTGACTTCTAAAAGGGGTGATAAAGAAGCAAAGGGTGAAGAATAAGCCTAAATGACCAAGAAGCAAATATTTGTGACGGCTTTTTTTGACAAAATATTCGATTTTCTTTGCAAAATCGTATGCCGCTTGAACTCTCGACAAGATGTAGAACAAATATTTGCATTTGGGAAATGTTATTTTATTACAAAATAACGTCCAAGAAAACTCGGCAGCACCTTGTATGGCTGCGCGGTAAAATAGCGGCCAATTTTGGGAAATATCATGTCTGACATCTGGAAACCGTCGGTAACCGTCGCTGCGATTATCGAGCGAGACGGCCGATTTTTATTGATTGAAGAAGAAACAAGCGAGGGAATCCGGTTCAACCAGCCTGCGGGCCATCTGGATCCGCATGAAACCTTGCCGCAGGCGGTAGTGCGCGAAACGCTGGAAGAAACTGCGCATGATTTCACGCCTACAGCGCTGATCGGTATATATATGTCGCGTTATGTTTCCGCCCGCACCGCACAGGAGGTGACGTATTTGCGATTTGCCTTCACCGGCGAACTCGGACGCCGGTATGAGCAGCCTCTTGACGATGGCATTTTGCGTACGGTCTGGATGACCTACGACGAACTCTACGCCTGCCAGGAAAAACACCGCAGTCCATTGGTGCTGCAATGCGTCCAGGATTATCTGGCCGGCAAGCGTGCTCCCCTGTCGCTTTTATACGCGCATCCGAATGTCACAGGAGCCGTGTATGCCTAGCAAGGGCCGGGTAGTCATCGGCATGTCGGGCGGCGTCGACTCGTCAGTCTCCGCATGGCTGCTGAAAGAGCAAGGCTATGAGGTGATCGGCCTGTTCATGAAGAACTGGGAAGATGACGACGATTCGGAATACTGTTCGGCCAGGATAGACTGGATCGATGCAGCCAGCGTTGCCGACGTCATCGGCGTCGATATTGAAGCCGTCAACTTCGCCACGGAATACAAGGACCGCGTCTTTGCCGAATTCCTGCGCGAATACCAGGCCGGCCGCACGCCTAATCCGGACGTGCTGTGCAACGCAGAAATCAAGTTCAAGGCATTCCTCGACCATGCAATGAAGCTCGGTGCCGACCTGATTGCAACCGGACATTACGCGCGCGTGCGCGAAGTAAAGTCCGGCCCGCATGCCGGCCGCTTCGAGCTCCTGAAAGCAATCGATGCCAGCAAGGACCAAAGCTATTTCCTGCACCGCTTGAACCAGGCGCAATTGTCGAAGACCCTGTTCCCGCTGGGAGAACTGCACAAGACAGAGGTACGCAAGATTGCGGAAAGTCTCAAGCTGCCCAATGCAAAAAAGAAGGATTCGACCGGCATCTGCTTCATCGGCGAGCGGCCGTTCCGCGAATTCCTCAATCGTTATTTATCCTACAAACCGGGCCCCATCAAGACCGTCGATGGCGAAATCGTGGGAGAACACGTGGGTCTGAGTTTCTATACGCTGGGACAACGCAAAGGGATCGGCATAGGCGGGCTGAAATCCCATAAGAAGGCCAACGGCGACAGTGACGCCTGGTATGTGGCCCGGAAAGATATCGAGAACAACACGCTTTACGTCGTACAAGGCCATGATCATCCGTGGCTGCTCTCCTCTTCGCTCACCGCCGGACAGCTCAGCTGGACGATGGGCGAAACGCCGGATCTGGAGCACTTGTCGGCCAAGACGCGCTACCGCCAGGCCGATGTCGCATGCGCCTTGCAGCCGCAAGACGATACATTCTCGCTGAACTTCACCAATCCTCAATGGGCAATCACGCCGGGGCAGTCCGCCGTCCTCTATGACGGAGAGGTTTGTTTAGGCGGCGGCATCATTAGTGCCGCACATCGCCAATAATAAATAGAACCTGGGTCCAGGAACACTTCCAGACCAGTTAACAATACATGCGTACGCAAGGCCGAACTTGTCTTAGGCCTTGCGTTTAACTTCTCTGCTTCTGATGAAGGAATTTTTCCCCGGTCCGCTTTGCCGGCGTACTTGGTAGCGCAATGCCGCTGGAACAGGCGGAAGCCGAGGAGAAGCATTACAAAAGTGATGCCTGCAATCAGACAACCGCAAGCTTCAGGCCGCACACGCCTTCAATATGTCCTTCCAGCTTGTCACCTCGTTGGATGGCGCCAACGCCGGCCGGCGTTCCGGTCATGATGAGATCGCCTGGCTTCAATTCAAAATAGCGCGAAAGGATGGAAATCTGCTCGGCTGTTTTCCAGATCATCTGGTTCAGGTCGCCCTGCTGGCGCATTTCTCCGTTGACCTTGAACCAGATCGCGCCCTTGTCAGGATGACCGGTTTGCGACACCGGAATCAGTGCCGAACACGGCGCCGAATGCTCGAAAGCTTTGCCGATATCCCAGGGGCGGCCGAGCTTCTTGGCTTCGCCCTGCAGGTCGCGGCGTGTCATGTCGAGCCCGACACCGTAACCGAATACATGGTCCAGTGCCTGTTCAACAGGGATATTCTTGCCGCCTTTGCTTAGTCCGACCACCATCTCGAATTCATAGTGCACATCCGATGTTTCGGGTGGATAAGGAAAGTCGCCATCGACTACGAGGTTGTCCGGGTTCTTCTGGAAGAAAAACGGTGGCTCCTTGTTGGGATCGTGCCCCATTTCCACTGCATGTGCGGCGTAATTGCGCCCGATGCAATAGATGCGGTGAACCGGAAATCGCTTGTCCGTGCCCTGCACTGGCAAGCTCGGGATTTCAAGCGGTTCAAAAACGTATGCCGCGCCTTTGCCAGCTGACTGAGTGGTACTCATTTAATATTCCTTCATAACGATGAATCTCGGTTTTTCCAATGCCGCCGGGTTCATTGGCCTTTGCCGGTCGGGGCAAGCGCCTGCCCCGACCCTTCGTCCTTACTTCATGCTGGAAACGATTTTTCCGTACACATCCAGTTCGCTCGCGATGAGCTTCTTGAATTCGGCAGGCCCCATCTTGGTTGCAGTGGCGCCGTTGCTTGCCAGTTGCTTCACGAATTCCTGGTCCTTCGCGATTGCCTCATTAAGCGTTGCGCTCAGCTTGTCGATTGCAGCTTTTGGCGTGCCCTTCGGAGCAGACAGGCCGAGCCACAAGGAAGCACGGTAATCCTTCACGCCGGCTTCCTGCATGGTCGGCACGTTCGGCAATTCCGCGGAGCGCTTGACCGTTCCGACAGCCAGGGCCTTGATGGAGCCAGCCTTGATCTGGGACAGCACTGCAGGCATGGAACCGAACAGGACCTGCACTTCATCGCCCATTACTGCGGTAGTTGCTTCGGCATTGCCCGGATATGGAATATGTTCCATTTCCACGCCGGTCTTGTTCATGAACATGAGACCTGCAAGGTGAGTGGTAGATCCCTGGCCTGCCGAACCGAAGTTAAGCTTGCCCGGATTTTTCTTGGCGTAATTGATGACGTCCTGCACGGTTTTGACATTGAGCTTCGGGCTCACGACCATGACGTAAGGCGTTTCGGCGATCATGCCGATGTGTTCGAAATCTTCCAGCGGCTTGTAGCCTACCGATTGATTCGTCAGCGGGCCGACCACATGAGTACTGGTGGTTGCTACCGTGATGGTGTAGCCGTCCGGCGCCATGCCTGCAGCCGCCTTGGTTCCGATCGTGCCGCCCGCGCCGCCGCGATTGTCGATGACGACCGGCACACCCAGTCGCTTCGACAGCGCATTGCCTGCAATGCGTCCGACGATGTCGGTAGACCCGCCTGCACTGAACGGAACGACCATCGTGATGTCACGTGCCGGGTATTTTTGCGCGGATTGTGCATGGGCGGCCTGCATGCCCAGCATGCTGAAAACCAGTGTGGTTCCAACTGCTGCTAACTTAAAGCTCTTCATAGCGGTGTCTCCTCTGTTATGGATTAATGGGTCCTGCATTTGCTTCATGTTGACCGAGTGGTGCTGGAACGTTTTTTTTCACGGCGTTTCTTTTCCTGTACGCGGATACCAGAGCCAGGATCACTATTGCGGCAGTTATGGTCATGAACAGCAGACTGACCGGCCTTGTGAAGAAAATCGTCGGGTCGCCGCGCGACAGCAGCATCGAGCGCCGCAGGTTCTCTTCCACCATCGGGCTCAGGATCAGCCCGAGCAGCAGGGGGGCGGCCTCGCAGCGCAGCTTGATGAAGATGTACCCGACCAGCCCGCAGGCCATCACGAGGAAGATATCGAAGGGATCGCGGTGCAGGCTGTAGATACCGACTGCAATGAAGGCGATGATCGACGGGAAAAGAATGTGATACGGAATCGACAGCATCTTGATCCAGACACCAATCAAGGGCAGATTGAGTACCACCAGCAGGAAGTTGCCGATCCAGAAACTGGCGATCAGTCCCCAGAAAAACTCGGGATTATTGGTGAGCATTTGCGGCCCCGGCACCAGTCCATGCACCATCAAGGCGCCCAGCATCAGCGCCATGGTGGCATCGCCCGGAATGCCGAGCGAGAGCGTCGGAATGAACTCGGTCTGCGCCGCCGAATTATTGGCGGCCTCGGGCGAGGCCACACCCGCGATCGCTCCCTTGCCGAATTTTTCAGGGTGCTTCGACATTTTCTTTTCCACCGCATACGCGGCGAAGCTGCTGATCGCGGGACCGGTACCCGGCAGCACGCCGAATACGGTACCGATGGCGGTGCCGCGGATTGTCGGCCAGGCGGATTCCTTAATATCTTTTTTGGTCGGCACCAGGTCCCGCCAGCGCACCTTGGAGATATAGCCCTCGCGCTTGCCGCCCTTGGCGATGTTGTGGATGACTTCTGCCAGGCCAAACAAACCGGTCACGACAGCGGTGAAGCCAATGCCGTCGAGCATATGATTGCTGCCGAAGGTATATCTTGGCGTGCCCGATATCGTATCCTGGCCGACGATCCCCAGCAGCAGCCCGAACACGACCATGCAAATGCCCTTGATCATTCCGCCTTGCGACAGGATCGACCCTGCCAGCAAGCCCATCAGCATCAGTGCGAAGTATTCGGGAGACTGGAAATCGAGCGCAAACCGGGCCAGTGCCGGCGCAAAAGCCGACATGATCACGATGGCAACGCATGCGGCGAAGAAAGAAGCGAGCGTCGTGATGAACAGCGCGGGTCCTGCCCTGCCCTGCTTGGCCATCGCATGGCCATCCATGCAGGTGATCGCCGACGCAGCCGTTCCCGGCAAGTTCAGCAGGATGGCGACAGTGGAACCGCCGTACATCGAACCATAATAAATGCCGGCCAGCATGATGATCGCTTCGGTCGGCGGCAGGTGGAAGGTGATCGGCAGCAGCACTCCGATGGCGGCAATCGGGCCGATGCCGGGCAGGACGCCGATAAAGGTACCCAGTGTGACGCCGACCACGCAGTAAAGAAGGGCTGAAAGGGAGAGCGCAACCCCAAAGCCCATCGCCATATTAGATAGGAAGTCCATATTTTAGGGCCACAAGGAAATGGGTAAGCCGATGCCGTAGACGAAAATCACGGCGCAGAGGACGGACACGGAAATCGACAGGATGAGCGAGCCGATTAAAGGTCGCCCGGGCTGTGCGCGGGTGGCGATGAACACCAGGATGGCGATGGCGATCAGCATCCCCGCCGGCCTGACGAGCATGGCGAATGCCAGGAGCGACAGCATCGTGAAGAGCAATGCGCGCGCTGCGGCCAAGTCAGGGACCAGTCTGGATTTGCCGCCAGATTCGCGCAGACGCCACGCCACCAGAGTCTGCACTGCAAGCGCTGCTCCGAGCACTATCATCAGGCCTGAGACGAGAAGAGGAAAAATTCCCGGTCCCATCCGATGGATAGTGCCGATACGGTAATCGAGCGCCATCACAAATGCGCCGGCACCCAGAATGATAAAGATTGCGGCCGATATAAGATCTTCGACCGGCTTCCCGGCTTCCTGATCGTCTTCGGTATCGCTACCAGACTTGCCAGGCACAGGCGTGGCATTAGGTATTGCCATGATGTCTACTCCTTTATATTTTTAGCTGCCTGCACACCTGTTCATTTTCCCGAACCGGAATGCCTGCACCTGCTCTAGAATGCTTTTTGATTTTGTGTAATTCCAGAGATGGTTTGTTTAACCAATGTGGCCTATAATTGCACCAATGGTTTTATTGGTCAAGAATTTTATTCAATTGGTTAGAAATTGGTTAAACCTCACCGGTTAGGAAAAACCATGGCAAAAATGAAGGCAGACAGGGAAGATTCCAGAAAAGACGGTGCCTTAGTGCAACTAAGGGCTTATCTGGCCAAAGAGGATCTGCCACCCGGAAGCCGATTGCCGCCCGAGAGAGAATTGAGCGAAATTCTGGGAGTGACGCGCGGCGACCTGCGCAAAGCCATTTCTGTACTGGAATCAGAAGGCCAACTTTGGCGGCATGTCGGCAAGGGCACCTTCCTTGGGCCTAAACCAATCGATACAGTGGTCAACCTTCAAGGTGTAGATCAGCGAACCAATCCGGCAGAAGTCATGCGCACCCGGATACTCATGGAAACCGCAATTGCGCGGGAAGCGGCACTCAATGCCAACCGGGCCGACATAGAAGCCATGCAGCGCTGCCTCAAGGCTTCGCGCGCCGCAAAAACCTGGCGTCAGTATGAAACTTCCGACAACCAGCTGCATCAATTGATCGCCGAAGCGACACATAACAGCTTGCTGATTGCACTCTATGACGCGCTGAACGCCGTGCGCCGCACCATCGTCTGGGGCCGCATGCGCAGTTCACAGGGAGGCCCGCCGGCCGATCATCACAGTTTTGCCGAACACGAAGCGCTCGTCACTGCCATTAGCGAACGCGACATTCATGGCGCCGAGCGGGCCATGCAAAAACACCTCTCTGTGGTGGAGCAACGTCTGCTTTCGCCATTTCGAAACGAGGATGGCGACGAAAGATCCGCCACGGAATCGCAAAAGAAAGCCTGACCTCACAAGCATCGCAGCCTAAATTGCGCATCGCGCAGCAAGCACAAGCTTTTCACCAGACAAACCCGCAATAAAAAGCCACGGCTAAATCGCCGTGGCTTTTTATTATCAAACGGGCAAAAAACCTGCCGGTTCCTGCCGTTCTTTCCGTGTTACATGCGCGCGATGATTGCGTCGCCGAATGCCGAAGTCGACACCTCAGTCGCACCTTCCATCTGGCTTGCGAAGTCAACCGTTACCTGCTTTTCACCGATTGCATTCTCGATACCCTTGATGATCAGGTCCGCCGCCTCTTTCCATCCAAGATGGCGCAGCATCATTTCAGCAGACAGGATCAGCGAACCCGGATTCAGCTTGTTCTGGCCGGCGAACTTGGGAGCCGTGCCATGGGTCGCTTCAAAACAGGCGTACTGGTCCGATACATTGGCCCCCGGCGCAATGCCGATGCCGCCTACCTGCGCCGCCAGCGCATCGGAAATGTAATCGCCGTTCAGGTTGGTGGTAGCGATCACATCGTATTCCTTCGGATGCAGCAGCACTTCCTGCAGGAATGCATCGGCGATGGAATCCTTGACGACGACTTCGCGGCCCGTCTTCGGATTCTTGAATTTGCACCATGGTCCGCCGTTGATCGGCTCCGCTCCGAATTCTTCCTTTGCGATCTGATACGCCCAGTCGCGGAAACCACCCTCGGTGAACTTCTGGATATTGCCCTTGTGGACGATGGTCAGGGACTTGCGGTCGTTGTCGACCACGTACTTGAGCGCGGCGCGCGCCAGGCGCTGACTGCCTTCGACGGAAACGGGCTTGATGCCGATGGCCGACGTCTCGGGAAAGCGAATCTTCTTCACGCCCATTTCCTGGGTCAGGATCTGGATGATTTTCTTTGCCTCCGGCGAGTTGGCCTGCCACTCGATGCCTGCATAAATGTCTTCGGTATTTTCACGGAAGATGACCATGTCGACATATTCCGGATGTTTCATCGGCGACGGTACGCCCCTGAAATACCGTACGGGACGGATGCACTGATACAAGTCCAGTTCCTGCCGCAACGCCACATTGAGCGAGCGCATCCCACCGCCGACCGGCGTCGTCATCGGTCCCTTGATCGATACGGAATAATCTTTCAATGCCTGGAATGTTTCATCGGGAAACCATTCGTTCGGGCCGTAGATGCGCGTGGATTTCTCACCCGCGAAGACTTCCATCCAGTGGATTTTCCGCTTGCCGTTGTAGGCCTTCTGCACAGCTGCATCTACAACTTTGATCATAACGGGAGTGATATCAGCCCCGATGCCATCGCCTTCGATAAACGGAATGATAGGGTTGTCAGGGACCGGCTGGCCCGGAATGATTTTCTGACCGCCCGCGGGAACTTGAATCTTGCCTTCGCTCACTCTTACTCCTTCAAAATTGAAATTGTGCTTTAGATAGGTAGCATCCCATGAATAGGACCAGCTCAGCTTACGCGCATACAGTTTCCTGATGTCGCACCGCGCAAAGCGACGGCCTGCGGCAAAGCAACTTAGCCGCTTACTATCATTGGTCAGTGCCGGATCAACGATGGTCATCAGACGCCCTAGTGCGGCCACATTATAGCCGAGATGCCATGACCCTCATCCTGCAAAAGTTGTCTTATATAAGAGTAAAAATGCACGATTAATAATATTCATAAATGCGCAACTCTTACCTGGACCTAGAGACAACGGCATAAATCCAAAACCGGAGGCATGTTGACCAAATTCCGGCAACGCTAAGAAAAGCAAAGCTCGGGCTTGCAAACTTTTCCCGCTTAGATAATAATGCAAATGCGAATTGTTATCATTTAAAGGTTTTGCAATGAATCGACTGCCCTCGCAAGACCCGTCGGCCGGGGAAGCCGCTTGTGGCGCTTCGGAGCCGGTGGCGCCCTCTCTTTCCAGAATAAAGAGCCAGGATCTGTTCAAGCAGATGCGGGAAGTGGAAATAGACCATGAGGGGCGAATTTACCGATTACGTCTGACCCAGTTGAACAAGCTGATCCTGACTGCATAGCGGTTCGCACCTTGAAGAAGGTACTTTTCAGAAAACCCGCCAGCCAGCTTATTGCGATAAGCAAGACAAAGCCAAGCCAGCTTTTCCTATATAGGAGCGCTTGATGATGGTTACGGATGATTTTGACTTGGAAAACAGAGATAGAGCTGCCGGCGCGGTGAGGCCGGAGCTGATGATTTCGACGGTGCTGCACCTGATGTCGCACTACACGATCAATCTGCATGAATCGGGGGCATGCGTGAAGCTGGCTTCGGTGATCGAGCGTCATTTGCAGGCGCTTGCGAACCTGCCCAACCTGGCGCCGGTTTTGCGCGCAACCTGCGAACAGTTGTCGGAACAATGGGCTGAGATCGTCGAACGCACCATGCCGGTTACGAAGAAGAGTAATTTTTTTATGCGTCTCGTTCGGAACGAGCGCTTGGTTTAGTAAGTGAATTAGTTAGCGCGAAGTGCGCGGGACTGCAGTTGAAACTACTGGTTGCCGGAAAGGTACAAGGAAACCCACCCGGCGCCTGACGATGACCTTAAGAAGGAAGTTGAATGATTGTTTGCGTATGCCACAACGTCTCGGACCGTAAAATCCGCCAAGCCGTCGATGAAGGAGCGTCCTCTATGCTCGATCTGCGTAATCAACTCTCGGTGGGAACATGCTGCGGCAAATGCCATTCCTGCGCCAAAGGCATCTTGCGCGAAAGGCTCGATGAAAACGCTGAATCATCCATGATTTTTCAACCTATGGCGATCGCCGCTTAAGATGCGATGCAGACAATTGCCTCTTCTGCGTCGTTCGACCACTTTTTATCTTCCCGTCCGTTAAAAAAAATCGGGCCATTGAGCCTCATCATTTCCCTGCATATCGCTTTTTTTCTTCTTGTACAAAGCAATCTCTTTCATCCCACAGTGCAGGCATCGGCTGCCCCCAAAGAAGTCATCGCAAGTTTCATCACGCCCGACCCGCAACCCGTGCCTGAAGTAGCGCAGCCTGTGCGCCCAAAGCCAAAGACCGTACCGATTGTCAAGAAAACATCGACGCCAGTGAAGAGACTTCCACCCGCGACCAAGCCGGTGCCGATGCAAGAACCTGAAAGCGCTCCTGCCGAGGCTGAAGCTACGCCCCAGCCTGCGGCAGTCTCTGCGCCCTCCACCGCAGTTGCTCATGCTGCGCCGCCGGCAATAGCCGTTCCAAAAACAATTTCCGGCGTGGAATACATCCAGGCGCCCCGCCCTGAATACCCACCACTTTCCAAGCGCATGGGGGAAGAAGGGAAAGTCCTGCTGCGGGTGCTGATCAATGAGAAAGGCCGCCCGGAAAAAATAGAACTTCAGCGTTCATCTGGCTTTGACCGGCTTGACGAGGCAGCACGCCAGAGTGCGCTGCGCGCAGTGTTCAAACCGCATATGGAAGACGGCAGGCCGGTCGCCGTCTACACGACCATCCCTATCGATTTTCAACTCAATAAATAATTTCAAGATCTGAAGGAATCATCATGCAAGCAAATCCGTATGGATTGGAAAATCTATGGTTACAAGGCGACTTCATTACCAAGGGAATCGCTATGTTGCTGGTGGCAATGTCGATTGCATCCTGGTATGTCATGCTGACCAAGGGCATCCAAATCTGGCGTTATCGCCGCGCCTCTTCGGCAGCGGGACACCGCTTCTGGGACACGAGCAACCTGCAGGAAGGTGTTAACAGTCTCGGACGGGATAATCCTTTCGCCGATCTTGCTCAGGCAGGCGTGGACGCGATGCGCCACCATACTGCGCATAAAGGGCATTTACACGACCAGTTGTCGGTCAGCGACTGGATGATGCTCTCATTGAGGCAAGCGATCGACGAATGCTCCGCCAAGCTCCAGTCCGGCATGGCGGTGCTGGCTTCCGTCGGTTCCACCGCACCCTTCGTCGGATTGTTCGGCACGGTCTGGGGCATTTATCACGCGCTGGTTTCCATCGGCACCTCCGGCCAGGCCAGCATCGACAAAGTTGCGGGTCCGGTCGGAGAAGCACTGATCATGACTGCCCTTGGCCTGGCAGTCGCAATTCCTGCCACCTTCGGCTATAACGCGCTGGTACGCGGAAACAAGTCCATCATTGCGCAATTGAACAAGTTCGGCTTCGACCTGCATGCATTGTTCGTCACCGGTTCGCGCTCGGGCGCAAGCGATGGCGATAAAGCCGCCAATGGCGCCAAACTCGTCGCTATAGGAGGTGCGTGATGGCCATGGGTTCGCTGTCCGACACGGAAGACGACTTCAATCCAGAAATCAATACGACGCCGCTGGTCGACGTCATGCTGGTGTTGCTGATTATTTTCATCATCACTATTCCGGTGATGAACCATAGCGTAAAACTTGATCTGCCTCGCGCGGCCAGCCAGCCGAACGAAGTCAAGCCGGAAAGCATCAACTTGTCGATCGATGGGCAGGGCCAGATTTTCTGGAACGAGGAAATCATTGACGCCGAGCATATGAAGAACCGGATTGCAACCGCAGCGCTGAAGACTCCGCAGCCTGAATTGCATCTGCGCGCAGAACGCACAACGCCCTATGAAAAAGTTGCGCAGGTCATGTCCGCGGCGCAGTCCGGCGGCCTGAGCAAAATCGGTTTTGTTACTGATCCGAACGCAAAATAGAACACTTTCCGTTTGGATACGGTGGCAGGCATCAAGCACGATGAATGAAGTTGGCGCGGTCTGGCTCGCTTGATCGATGCAAGGCGGTCTCAATAACAAGTGCAATAACGTGAGGCCGTGCATGCCGAGTCGGCATCGCGGCCGTACTACCGCAGCGCACCCCGGCATCGAGGTTGCGTATTTTTCCCCTTGACACGTAATGCATGATGCATGGACAGTCAATCCTGACGCGCTGTGCCGGCATCCAGTCGTCCATCCTGTTCTTTGTATTGTTTTGAACACGCACAGAACAAATCTGGCAAAACCAATTGACGATCAGCAAACCATAAAATACAATTGATAATGATTATCATTTAGCCAGCCACTCCCTACTCCGGGTAAGCCAGCCATCGAATACACACAGGCACCGCCCTGTTTCAGGCTGGCTTCATTCTATGGATTTTCTCCCAGAATGTTCTGCTTCAGCCTGATTCATGGCTTCGCTTTCTGGAGAACTCATGCATAAAAAAAGCAAGACATAGTTACACGACCCTCGTTCGCTCCTTCAGGAACGCCTGCATTAAAGCCTGCCGCAGTCCTGCGAATGATATGTAACGCCTACCCCACGCAGGCAACAGGTAAATCGTACTCGCGGGCGGCAATGACTTAAATCGATTCACGCATATTCAACAAATAGTTCGTCAAGCGCCGGCCAGAGAGCCATTCGCCAAGCCGGTCGCCATCGATGATTCAACACAAGAAAGACTAATGATGTCCGATCGCGATATACAACACACCGCTGCTTCACCAGTTTCAGAACCCGCGACCAAGCTTCTGCCGCTTGGCGCACTTATGCTTGTAGGGATGTCGACGCTGGCTCCGCATGCCCTGGCACAGACCGCAACTACAGAAACGCTGCCCACAGTTACCGTTCAAGGCGACGCAGATAAACCTGACGGTTTGCGTGCTACTGCGACGCGCGTCGGCAAAACCTTGCAGGATCCGCACGACATTCCTCAAGCGGTGACCACGATTACCAACACCCTAATGGAACAGCAGCAAACCGGCTCGCTGCGCGAAGCCTTGCGCAACGTCTCCGGGCTGTCATTCAATGCTGCCGAAGGCGGGCGCGCCGGCGACAACATGAATCTGCGTGGTTTTTATACATTCGGCGACATGTATCTCGACGGAATCCGCGATACCGCACAATATAACCGCGAGACATTCAACCTTGAGCAGATAGACGTACTGCGCGGCGCAGGTGCCATGCTGTTCGGCCGCGGCCAGGCAGGCGGGGTAATTAACCAAGTCAGTAAGACTCCGATGCGTACCGAACAATACAAGCTTACCGGCAGCATTGGCACGGAAGATTACCGTGAGGTGACCGCCGATCTGAACAAGCCCATCAACCCGAATACTGCCTTGCGTGTGAACCTGATGAAGCGTGACGAAGGCAGCTGGCGCAGCAACCCGGCCACCGGTGCGGAACCCGAAATTGACCGTACAGGTGCGGCAGTAAGCCTGGGCTTGAACCTCTACACGCATAACCAGTTCTGGGTGAACTATTACAAGCTGAAGACGAATGACAATCCGGATTACGGCAATCGGTTTGACCCGGATACCAGAAAAGTCAATGATCGCTTCCCTTCCAGCTATTTCTGGGGCATTGATCGCAATTTCGACAAGAGCGACACCGATATTGCGACAATCGTCAATGAATACCGTTTTTCGCCAACCAGCCAGTTGCGTACACAGTTGCGCCATGCTGACTACGACCGCAGTTACTGGGGCAAGACTCCTGATTTAGACGATGCTCCGGATGCATTGGGCACTACAGGCGGGCATCAAACCCGTGCCGCCTCCTACAAGACATTAACCTTGCAATCTGACTATACAAATAAGTTCAATGCCTTTGGCATGAAGCACGAGGCACTTGTCGGCATCGAATATTTGAAGGAAGACAGTTCACGAAACAGGCTGCAGAATTTTGGAGATGATGCCATCCGAAGTTACAGACCTTACATAGAAGACCCCGTACTGGAAAATAACAGGGCTTTCAATAAATTCAATAGCGACTCTTATGCCGTGTATTTGCAGGATACTGTCGAGTTCATCCCTAAGTGGAAGGCTACGGCTGGCATCCGCCGCGACTGGCTTGACGCTGACTACACTCGCTTTAACGGCGATTCAAGTTTGAAATATAACGAGAACAGCTATCGCACGGCCTTGTCTTACCATCCTTCTGCCGATACTCATTATTACGTTGCGTGGAGTGATTCGTTCAGCCCAACGGCTGATCTGTATCAGTTGACGGATGACGCGAAGCCTGCCGAACGAAGCGACGTCGTAGAGATTGGAGCAAAATGGCTGGCGATGAACGGCGATTTGGCGCTGCGGGCCGCCATCTACCAGGCAACGAAAGAGTGGGAACGGAACACTGATTTCGAGTCAACCGCGAACATACTCACCAAGAAGCGTCGTTCCAGAGGGGTGGAGCTGGAAGCGGCAGGACGCATCACAGATCGCTGGGACATCTTTGCAGGCCTGTCGCTTATCAATGCAAAGATTCTCGATGTTGCAGAGAACCTGCCGCCTACGGGAAATGCCGATCCGGAATTCAAAGGCAAGCATGCCCGTAATACGCCACGCTATACGTTCAACCTGTGGAGCACATACCAGGTCGCCCCGAACTGGAAAGTAGGCGGCGGTGTTGAAGCGAAAGACAAGCGTGAGGCATTTGTCCCAAGCAGTGCAACTGCACCGACATTGAATGGAGAATATCACCCGAACACAGCTCCGTCCTATACTCGCTGGGATGCAATGATTGCGTACGAACAGCCAAGCTGGGGACTCCGCCTGAATGTGAAGAATCTGTTCGACAAGTTGTACTATGATTCCGTCTACGAAAACGGCGGTTTTGCAGTACCCGGAGTCGGCCGACAGGTCATCCTGACTGCCGAGTACAAGTTCTAACTGAGAGGAAAGTAACAATGCTGGTCACGATCGACGGTGTCCTGTCCAGGGGCGAAGTAGCAACTGCGCGTGACCTGCTCGCCTGCTCGCAGTGGGCCAGCGGTCAAATCACGGCCGGCCCGCAGGCGGCAACGGTAAAGAACAATCAGCAGCTTCCCGAAGATGCGCAACATCTGCCGATGCTGCGGCGCATGGTACTGGAAGCCTTGCACCGCTCCCCGATTTTCTTTACGGCTGCCCTGCCCCTCAAAATCCTTCCCCCGTTTTTCAACCGCTATGGCGGTGAATCCAATACCTATGGCTTTCATACCGACAATGCCATGCGCATGGTGCCGGACCAGCCAGGCACTTATGTGCGCTCGGATGTTTCCGCAACGCTTTTTTTGTCGGAGCCGGAAGAATACGAAGGCGGCGTTCTGACGATAGCCGATACTTTCGGCAATCACGGCATCAAGCTCAAGGCCGGCAGCCTGGTGGTATATCCTTCGTCATCGATTCATGCGGTTTCGCCCGTCACGCAAGGAGAGCGCATATCCTGCTTCATGTTCATCCAGAGCATGGTGCGCGATCCGGGCCAGCGGCGCCTGCTGTATGACATGGACATGGCCTTGCTGAAGTTGCGACAGGAGATCGGCGAGACTGAAGCCGTGGTGGAACTTACCGGCACTTACCATAACCTGTTGCGGCGCTGGGCCGAGAACTAATGACAGGCCCTTCCCCTCAAAGCATTCATGACTACGCGCGCGTGGCGCAGCAGCGCCTGCATGCCGATATCTGGGTTTACCTCGCGGACGGCGACAGCGCAGCCAACAGAAATGCGTTGGCGGACGTGCATGTCATTCCTCGTCCGCTGCAGAACGTAAAAGGCGGCAATACGCGCTTGACGATGTTTGGCCAGGAGCTGGAGCATCCGATCCTGCTTGCCCCGATCGCTTACCAACGCCTGTTTCAAACCGACGGTGAATGCGCAAGCGCCATGGCTGCATCGGCCCAGGGCACGCAGATAATCGTCAGCAGCCTTGCAAGCCAGCCATTCAACGAAATCACCAAGGCCGCTGACCAGCCAGGATGCGGCAAACCGTGGTTCCAGCTCTATTGGCAAGGCGATCGCAAGAAAACCTTGAGCCTGCTGCATCGCGCTCTGGACGCAGGCCTGTCAACGATTATGTTCACCGTGGATGCACCGGTCAAGGTCGCATCCCTGCAACTCCCGCAGCACATCCAGGCCGTGAACCTGGAAAGCAGCGATGCACCCGTTTCCAGCACCAGCATGGTGTTTGACGGCTGGATGGCACAGGCGCCGACCTGGGACGACCTGGATTGGCTGCGCGCGCAAACGAATCTTCCCTTGCTGGTCAAGGGATTGCTGCATCCGGACGACGCTTCTCGCGCAGCAGAAAGCGGCTGCGACGGGATCGTCGTTTCCAACCACGGCGGACGCGTCTTGAAGAACGCTATTCCCAGCCTGCTCGCGCTGGAGCAGATCGCAACACGCATTGCGGGCCGCATACCGGTTCTATTTGATAGCGGCATTCGCAGCGGCCAGGATGTATATGCTGCGCTTGCCTTCGGCGCAAACGCCGTTCTTCTTGGCCGCCCCTATATCTGGGGCCTGGCCGCCGAAGGAGCGCTGGGCGTGGCGCGCGTCATTCGCCTGTTGCGCGACGAGCTGGAAATGACGATGGCATTGACGGGATGCGCTCGGCTCACTGATATCAACCGGGAGTGCGTCGTCAGGATTCTCAGCTCCGTCCATCAGAATGATCAGATCGTCTGAAAATGCTTTATGCAAAGCATGCAGACGCAAGCATAACAGTGCAATAAGCGACATTTTCCGCGCCTCTTCGAATAAGATCCTGCGGCAAACCACAATGCCTTAACCGGATATCAAAAAGGACTATAAAGGGATTGCATCATGGAGGTGGGTAAGCGAACCTCCATGATGCAATCCCTTTCGATGATTATTAGAAAAATACAGATTTCGTTCCTGATGAGAAACGTCCGGTCGATGACCTATCTCATTAAAGCAGCCAACGGGAAGTAAAACTTTCACTGTTGCGTTATCATGCTGTCATGCCAGAATCTCGATCGCTGGAAGATCTTGCGTTCAGAGTTTTACTCCCCACCATTTTCACGAGGCTCCCATGAAAGGCGACAACAATATCATACGACTGCTCAATGAACAGCTGACCAACGAGCTTACCGCGATCAACCAGTATTTCCTGCATGCGCGGATGTATCAGCATTGGGGCTTCGAAAAAATCGGCAAGAAAGAGTACGAAGAGTCGATCGGCGAAATGAAGCATGCCGACAAGCTGATCAACCGCATACTGATGCTGGAAGGCCTGCCCAATCTGCAGGCTTTGCATAAATTGTTGATCGGAGAAAATACGCAAGAGATGCTGCAATGCGATCTGCAGCTGGAACAGCTTTCGCAAAAAACCGTCAAGGAAGGTATCGCGGCGTGCGAAGCTGCTGGTGACTATGTGTCCCGTGAAATATTCACAGACATTCTGGAAGACACTGAAGAGCACATCGACTGGCTGGAAACGCAGCTCGATCTGATCGGCAAAGTCGGCCTGCAGAATTACCTGCAATCGCAGATGGATGAATAAATTGATGACGCAATAGCGTTCGCCGGCATGAAAAAAGGGGCTTTGCAGCCCCTTTTCTTTTTCTGAATCCGTCCTGACAATGCTTATTGCGGAACGGTATCCTTGAACGATTGCCGCTCCGACAATTTCTCAAATAGGCGCGCCAGGTCTGGATACTCTTCTTTCCAGCCGATTTCGGGAAAACGGAAAGACAGCCATCCTAAAGCGCAGCCAACCGCCACATCCGCCAGCGTGTATTGATTGCCTGCACAAAACGGCGTATCGGCAAATCCGGCCGACATGGCTTTCAGTCCTGCATGGACCTTCTTCATCTGCCGGTCGATCCATTCCTGGCTTTGCTGCTCGGGCGGGCGCAATGTTCTTTCCAGGCGTACCAATACGCCTGCATCCAGCACGCCATCGGCCAGCGCTTCCCAGCATTTCACGCCTGCGCGCTCCCGTCCCTGGCTCGGAATCAATTTGCCAACAGGAGACAAAGTATCGAGGTATTCGACGATGACGCGCGAATCGAACATCGCGCCGCCATCCTCCATGATCAGGCAAGGCACCTTGCCCAGCGGATTGGATTCCTGGATTTTGGTATCGGAATGCCAGACATTTTCCAGGATGAACTCATAGTCCAGCCGTTTTTCTGCCATGGCGATGCGCACTTTGCGCACATAAGGACTGGCGAGGGAACCGATCAGTTTCATAAACGCTTGCGATAAAAATGTGTGTGCGATTATAGCATCCGCCACCATGCCTTCTGCTGAACCAAAATGGCCTTCTCTCTTCCGGCCACATGCGGTCCTGGCAGCGCAAATGGTAAAATTCCGGCTTTCCTGTGTCTTTTCCTGTATATCAGATGCGCAGCCTCCGGCGGCGTTTCTTCTCATATTTCATTGCCAATCATGCCACTGTCCGCCCTTTCCGCCTTATCCCCGCTGGATGGCCGCTATGCTGCCAAAACAGATAAATTGCGTCCCATCCTTTCTGAAGCCGGTTTCATGCATCACCGGGTCAAGGTGGAAATTGCATGGCTGCAGGCCTTGTCCAGTGCTGGCTTTGCGGAAATCAAGCCGTTCTCCGAAAATGCGAATGCATTATTGAACAAGCTGACAACTGACTTCAGCGAGGAAGACGCCCAGCGCATCAAGGAAATCGAAGCCGTCACCAACCACGACGTGAAGGCGGTGGAATACTGGCTGAAGGATAAAGTAAAGGATGTGCCGGAACTGGTTGCCGCAACCGAGTTCATTCATTTCGCCTGCACTTCCGAGGACATCAACAATACATCGCATGGCATGATGCTGAAAGCGGCGCGCGATACCGTGCTGCTTCCGGCATTGCAGGCAGTGACGGGCAAATTGACGCAGTTAGCGCACGCTCACGCCGATGTGGCGATGATGTCGCGCACGCACGGACAACCTGCCAGCCCTTCTACCCTGGGCAAGGAAATCGCGAATGTCGTGGCACGTCTGCGCCGCGCCGAGCAGCGTATTGCCTCGGTTGAAATTCTGGGCAAGATGAACGGCGCGGTCGGCAATTACAATGCGCATCTGTCGGCCTATCCAGAGTTCGATTGGCAAAACTTTTCGCGCAACGTGATCGAACAGCGCCTAGGACTCTCTTTCAACCCGTACACGATCCAGATCGAGCCGCACGATTACATGGCGGAATTGTTTGACGCCATTGCACGCGCCAACACCATCCTGCTGGACCTGAACCGTGATATCTGGGGCTACATTTCGCTCGGCTATTTCAAGCAGCAGACAAAGGCCGGTGAGATCGGCTCCTCTACCATGCCGCACAAGGTCAATCCGATCGACTTCGAGAATTCCGAAGGCAATCTCGGCATGGCCAACGCCGTGCTGAAGCATATGGCGGAAAAATTGCCGGTTTCGCGCTGGCAGCGTGACCTGACCGACTCCACCGTACTGCGCAACATCGGCGTCGGCTTTGGCTACGCTGTGCTTGCCTACGACAGCTGCCTGCGCGGCCTGAACAAGCTGGAAGCAAATCCCGCACGCATGGCAGAAGACTTGGACAACAGTTGGGAAGTCCTGGCCGAGCCGGTGCAAACCGTCATGCGCCGTTACGGCATCGAGAATCCATACGAACAGTTGAAGGAACTCACGCGCGGCAAGGAAATCTCCCGTGAAGGCCTGCACCAGTTTATCCGGCAACTCGCCATTCCTCAGGAAGCGAAGGACCACTTGCTGGCGATGACGCCTGCGAATTACATCGGCTTGGCCGCGCAGTTGGCGAAAGCAATCTGACGCGCTTCCGCTCAAGAACAACATCCGTTTGCGGTTTTCCGCTGCAAACGGATGTTGTCGTTTTTGGTATAGTCTTTCCCCATTGAATCGAATAAATCGAAAAAAGAGGGAATCGTGCAACGCTATACCAGGACTGCGATTTGGCTGCATTGGCTCATTGCCGCGCTGATCGTGGCAAGTTTTTCCCTTGGCGTCACCATGGTCGACATTCCCGGCCTGACTCCCACCAAGCTGAAATATTTTTCCTGGCACAAATGGCTCGGCGTGACGATATTCGCACTGGCTTGCGTGCGCCTGCTCTGGCGACTGAGGCATCCGGCCCCACCTTATCTGGACAGCATGCCGCGCTGGCAGCAGAAGGCTGCAGCGGCGCTGCATTTTCTTTTGTACGTCTTGATTATTGCCATACCCGTCTCAGGGTATTTTTATAGTTTGGCTGCGGGTGTGCCTGTCGTCTATCTCGGCATTGTTCCATTGCCGGTCTTCATCGGCCCCGACCCGGAATTGAAAGTAATTTTGAAGCAAGTGCACTATGTGCTGAACATGAGCTTGCTGGCGGCGGTCGTCCTGCACGTAGCGGCGGCGCTCAAGCACCAGTTCATCGACCGCGACGATGTGTTAAGGCGAATGCTCCCTTAAACGCAATTAAAAGGAAATGATTATGGCCTCACTTTTACAGCGTGCTTCCCTGTTTAGCCTGGGAATCGTTCTACCCTGCGTCGTTCTTGCAGCAGCACTCAAAGTCGACCCTGCAAAAAGCAGCGTGTCGGCCGTATTCAAGCAAATGAATGTGCCGGTAGAAGCAAAGTTCAAGAAGTTTTCCGCACAAATAGATTACGATGCCGCCAGGCCGGAAGCCTCCAAGGCGATCATGGACATTGATATTGCCAGCTTCGACCTGGGCGATCCCGAGTACAACCAGGAAGTACTGAAGAAGGAATGGTTCAATGCCGCGCAGTTCCCCAAAGCCAGCTTCGCGTCCACGGCGATCAAACCGAACGGCAGCGGAAAAATGAATGTTTCGGGAAAGCTGACCATTAAAGGCAAGACCGCCGACGTGCACTTCCCTATCGCGGTTAAAAAAGACGGTGCATCGACAGTGTTTGAAGGCGCATTGCCGATCAAGCGGCTCGCCTTCAACATTGGTGAAGGCGAATGGAAAGACACCAGCATGGTTGCCGACGAAGTCCTCATCAAATTCCGCATTGCCGGTTCACAGTGAATACGTTCCACCTAAAAAAGGAAATGCCTATGAAATTGAAACACATGATTGCCGCTTTGTTCGCTCTCGGCACTGCCTCAGCCTTTGCGCAAACCTACACGATCGACCCCAGCCATACCTATCCCAGCTTTGAAGCCGACCACATTGGCATCTCGTTCTGGCGCGGCAAATTCAACAAGACCAGCGGCAGTGTCATGCTGGACCGTGCCAACAAGACAGGCACGATGGATATCAGCATCGATCCGAACTCAATCGATTTCGGCCATGACAAGATGAATGAACATGCAAAGGGCGAAAAGCTGTTCAACGTCGCGCAGCATCCGACCATTACGTACAAGGGAAAAACCATCAAGTTCGATGGCGACACGCCGGTTGCGGTGGAAGGCGATTTGACGATGCTGGGCGTTACCAAGCCCGTACCTTTGACGATCACCAAGTTCAAATGCATCGAGCATCCGATGCTGAAACGTGAAGTATGCGGCGCCGATGCCTCGGCAGAATTCAAGCGTTCCGACTTTGGCATGGATTACGGCCTGCCGCGCTTCGCTCCTGAAGTGAAACTGGCGATTCAGGTGGAAGCGGTAAAAGCAGAGTAAGGCAGAATAAGTGCGCCGGCCTGCGCAAAGTCTGGCAATCCAAATAAAAAAAGCGTTCGGTGTTTGTGCACCGAACGCTTTTTTCATCTCATTCCAATAGTACTTACACGACGGCGCCATCCGTTGTGTCTTTTTCCTTCGCCGGCTTCAGCAAATCTTCGCGCTTGACGCCCAGCCACATTGCGACTGCAGCCGCAACAAACACCGAGGAATAGATACCGAACAAAATGCCGATGGTGAGTGCGATGGCAAAATAGTGCAAGGTCGGGCCGCCCCAGAGCAGCATCGCCAGCACCATCATCTGCGTCGAACCGTGCGTGATGATGGTACGCGAAATCGTGCTGGTAATCGCATGGTTCATGACATCGGCCGTTCCCAGCTTGCCGAAGCGCCGGTCGCGGAAGGTCTCGCGCACCCGGTCGAACACGACCACCGATTCATTCACGGAATAGCCGAGTACGGCCAGCACCGCTGCCAGCACCGTCAGCGAAAATTCCCACTGGAAGAAGGCAAAAAATCCCAGAATGATCACGACGTCATGCAGGTTCGCAATGATGGCTGCGACCGCATATTTCCATTCAAAACGAAAGGCCAGGTAAATCATGATCCCGATAATCACCATGCCCAACGCCATCAGCCCGTCGTGCGCGAGCTCTTCGCCCACCTGCGGACCGACGAACTCGACGCGCTGCAGTTTGACGGTATTGTCCTGTGCCGTCAGCGCAGACATGACTTTATCGCTGACCTGAGCCGTATTCATGTTTTTCTGCGTCGGCAGGCGAATCAACACGTCTTGCGCGGTCCCGAAGCTTTGCACCTGCGTGTCGGTGAATCCCAATCCTTCGATCGTTTTACGGATGCCTTCAATATTGGCCGGCCTGGAATAATTGACCTCCATGACCGTGCCGCCGGTGAATTCGATCGAAAGGTGCAGACCCTTGTAGAACAGGAAGAAGACCGCCGCGACAAAAGTCAGTGCCGAAATCGCATTGAAAATCAAGGCATGGCGCATGAAGGGAATGTCTTTTTTAATCCGGAATAATTCCATTTTTTCCTCTCAGTCCGGCCGGCTTACCGCAGGCCAGGAGATTTCATTTTCCGCTGCCATGAGTGTAATCATGATAGCGACATGCTTTATCAGCTTGTTGAAAAACGTAGCGAGCGGGTCGCTTTGTGGCCGAGGAGCACACGCGTACGAGATGTACGCCGAGCACCGCAGGCCGCAAAGCGGCACGCGCAGTAGTTTTTCAACAACCTGATCAGGTTGTCGGTTTCCAGACCTGTCCGATCGACACGCTGGTCAGCTTCTTCTTGCGTCCGTACCACAGGTTCGCAAATCCGCGCATGACGAATACCGATGAGAAAATCGACGTCATGATGCCGAGACAATGCACGACCGCAAATCCGCGTACCGCGCCTGAGCCGAAAATCAACAACGCCAGACCCGCGATCAGGGTTGTGATGTTCGAGTCCAGAATCGTCGCCCAGGCGCGGTCGAAGCCGGCCGCAATCGATGCCTGCGGCGAATTGCCGGCACGCAGCTCTTCCCGGATGCGTTCGTTGATCAGCACGTTAGCGTCAATCGCCATACCAAGCGTAAAGGCAATAGCCGCCATGCCGGGCAAGGTAAGAGTCGCCTGCATTACCGACAAGATAGCGATCAGCAGCAACAGGTTCACCGCCAGCGCAGTAACGCTGAAAAAGCCGAAAAGGTGATAATAGATGATCATGAAGATCGCAATCGCGGCAAAGCCGTACAGCGTGGAGTTGAAGCCCTTGCTGATATTGTCGGCGCCCAGTTGCGGGCCGATGGTGCGTTCTTCGATGATTTCCATCGGTGCCGCAAGCGAACCGGCACGCAACAGCAGTGACAAGTCGTTGGCGGCTTCTGACGATCCCATGCCGGTGATCTGGAAGCGCGATCCCAGTTCATCCTGGATGGTCGCAACCGTCAGCACTTCGCCCTTGTTTTTTTCAAATAAAACAATCGCCATCAGCTTGCCGATCTTGTTGCGTGTCGCTTCGCGCATCCTTCGGCCGCCATCTCCGTTCAGATCGATGCTGACGGACGGCTGCTGATTCTGGTCGAAACTGGCCGACGCATTGGAAATATATTCACCGGTGATGATGGGATCCTTGTACAAGACCACTGGCGCACCCTTGCCAACCTTGAACAATTCCGAACCGAACGGCACCGCGGCAGTCTCTTCGGTGCCGCGCTGAACCGACTCGTCCACCATGCGCACTTCCAGCGTGGCGGTGCGGCCGATGATGTCTTTCGCGCGCGAGACATCCTGCACGCCCGGCAACTGCACCACGATGCGGTCCGCACCTTGCCGCTGGATCACCGGCTCGGCTACGCCCAATTCATTGACGCGCTTGGACAAGGTACTGATGTTCTGTTGCACGGCTTCTTCGACGGTTTGCCGGACCGACTCGGGGCGCATGCTGACCGTCAACTTCAAATCCTCGCCTGCGGCCACTTCATTGAAGATCACTTCGCCGAATTGCGATGCCAGCACCTCGCGTGCCGCCGTCATCGTCTGGTTATCGCGGAACCTGATCTCGACCGTATCGCCGGCACGGCTGATGCCGGCATGGCGGATTTTCTTATCCTGCAATACGCTGCGCATGCCGGTCTGCAAGCCCTGCAGGCGCTTGTTCATTACCGCCTTGGTGTCGACCTGCATCAGGAAATGCACGCCGCCGCGCAGATCCAGCCCCAGATACATGGGCACTGCATTCAGGCTCTGCAGCCATTGCGGCGTATTGGGCAACAGATTGAATGCCACAAGATAAGTAGGGTCGGACGGATCGCGGTTGAGCTGCTGTTCCAGCACGGCTTTCGCCTTGAACTGGGTATCAGTGTCGGCAAAGCGGGCGCGTACCGAATTCTGCGTTCCGACCGTTTCGAAGAACACCGATTGCGCATTGAGGTTGGCGCGCTGCAGTGCTTGCTGGACGGACTGGACAACGCCAGGATCGACTTTAACTGTCGCCTTGGCGCTGCTGATCTGCAGTGCCGGCGACTCGCCAAACAGGTTTGGCAAGGTATACAGCACGCCGAAAAGCAGCGCGATAACGATCAGGATATATTTCCAGAGTGGATAGCGATTCATAGTAATGGCACGTCCGGTAAAGACACAGGCACTGCGCGATCAATCCCGCATGGCGCAATCATTGCAAGCAAGGCAAGCGCCGCTTACAGCGTCTTGATGGTTCCTTTTGGCAACAGGGTGGCGACTGCGGATTTCTGCACCACCACTTCGGTATTATTGGCCACTGCTAGCGTGATGTAGATATCGGTAACTTTGACAACCGTGCCCAGGATGCCGCCAGCCGTGATCACTTCATCACCTTTGCCGATGGCTTCGATCATTGCTTTTTGTTCTTTCTGACGCTTCATCTGCGGACGAATCATCAGGAAGTACAGCACGACGAACATCAGGATGATAGGCAGAAAACTGTAAAGACTTTCCGCGCCGCTGGCTGCGGCTGTTTGTGCGTAGGCATTTGAAATGAACACTGTTGGCTCCCGGTTAGATGAAATAACCCGGCATTTTAGCATCGGAAACCGGGTTTCCCAATTGCAGAAAAATTAAACCGGAACGCCGGGGGGCACCCGAAAATGAAGCCATGCCGCCATGACCTGCAATGCATCCCCTCAAAGCCTGCCCATGCGGCCAGGCGATGCCGCCGCATGGTGTCATTTCGACAGGTATACCAGAGACAACGGCAAATTACGTGCCGCGCTGTCGCTCCACCTTGAATCGTGCTACAAAGGCCTGGAATTTTCCTTCCTCGATTGCCTGTCGCATTTCGCGCATCAGCTCCAGGTAATAATGCAGATTATGGATGGTATTCAGGCGCGCCCCCAGGATTTCGGCCGAGCGATGCAAATGATGCAGGTAGGCCCGGGAAAAGTTGCGGCATGCATAACATCCGCAGGTTTCGTCGAGCGGCCTGTCATCGTCCTTGTATTTCGCATTCTTGATCTTGATGTCGCCGAATCGCGTGAATAGCCAGCCGTTGCGCGCATTGCGGGTCGGCATCACGCAATCGAACATGTCGATACCGTTGGCCACGCCGTCCACCAGATCTTCCGGCGTGCCCACGCCCATCAGGTAATGCGGCTTGTCCGCCGGCAGGTGCGGCCCGACATGTTGCAATATTCTCAGCATGTCCTCCTTCGGTTCCCCGACCGACAGTCCGCCGATGGCGATGCCGTGAAAGCCGATTTCCTGCAAACCCGCCAGCGACTCGTCGCGCAACTTCTCGAACATGCCGCCCTGCACGATGCCGAACAAGGCGTTCGGGTTCTCTCCGCGATTGAATTCATCCAGCGAACGTTGCGCCCAGCGCAGCGACATGCGCATCGAATCCGCCGCTTCCTTTTCGGTGGCCGGACGGCCGTCGATGTCGTAGGGCGTGCATTCGTCGAACTGCATCACGATGTCGGAATTCAGCGCGCGCTGGATCTGCATGGACACCTCCGGCGACAGGAACAGCCGGTCGCCGTTGATCGGCGAAGCGAACTTGACGCCTTCTTCGGTGATCTTGCGCATTGCCCCCAGCGAAAACACCTGGAAGCCGCCGGAATCGGTGAGGATAGGCCTGTCCCAACCCATGAATTTGTGCAAACCGCCGAATTTTTCCAGTACATCCATGCCGGGACGCAGCCACAAGTGGAAGGTATTGCCGAGGATGATCTGCGCATCGATTTCGACCAGTTCGTTCGGCGCCATTGCCTTGACCGAACCGTAAGTGCCGACCGGCATGAATATCGGCGTCTCGATTACGCCGTGGTTCAATTCCAGGCGTCCGCGCCGGGCATGGCCGTCAGTTTTAAGCAGTGTGAAATTCAGCATAAGGATTCTTCGGTTTGCCCTCGCAGGCTCATGTTCGGGTCAGCAGCATCGCGTCGCCATAGCTGAAAAAGCGGTAGCGCTGTTTGATCGCGTGTGCGTAGGCGGCACGAATCGTGTCGTAGCCGGCAAAAGCCGAGACCAGCATCAGCAAGGTCGACTTCGGCAAATGAAAATTCGTGATCAATCGGTCAACGGTATTGAAGCGATACCCTGGCGTAATGAACAGCCGCGTGTCGGCGCTGCCTGCCAAAAGCGTGCCCGACTGCGATGCGGATTCCAGTGCGCGCAGGCTGGTGGTGCCGACAGCCACGACGCTCCGGCCAGCGGCTTTGGCTGCGCGTACCGCGTCCACCGTCTCTTTTGCAATCGTGTACCACTCGCTGTGCATCTGGTGTTCGGCCAGATTTTCCGAGCGCACCGGCTGGAAAGTGCCGGCCCCGACGTGCAGGGTGACAAATGCCGTCTTTACGCCGTGTTCCTGCAATCGTTCCAGCAAGGATTGGTCGAAGTGCAAACCCGCCGTCGGCGCCGCCACCGCGCCCGGCTCTTTGGCGTAGACGGTCTGATAACGCTGCTCGTCGAATTCATCGGCGGCATGCTCGATATACGGCGGCAGAGGCAAGCGGCCGTGCATTTCAATCAACTCAAACACATCCGCAGGAAAACGCAAGGCATAGAATTCGCCGGCGCGCTGTCCAACGTCGACATCGAAGGCATCGGCCAGGCGAATGCTGCTGCCGGGTGCCGGCGACTTGGAGGCGCGGATCTGTGCATACACGTTGCGGTTATCGATTACGCGCTCGATCAGTACCTCGACCTTGCCGCCGGTTTCCTTGACGCCGAAAAAACGTGCCTTCAGCACCCGTGTATCGTTGAATACCAGCAGATCGCCGGGCGACAAAAGCTCAACGATGTCGGAAAAGGCACGGTCGTGCAAGCTGTCGCCCGCCACTTCGAGCAGGCGCGAGGCGCTACGCTCTGGCAGCGGCATTTGCGCAATCAGTTCTTGCGGCAAATCGAAGTCAAAATCGGATAATGAATACATGCTTGGATACCGGCATGCACCGCCTCTTCGGTATTGCGGCATTACGGAAATCAGAATTTAGCGATATTCCCGATGCGCATTACAATGGCGATGCATCCTGCGTCTTGGACAGGACGTGAAAAGCCGCTATTTTACTGCTTGTTGTCATAACCTGTTCCTTTATGCCCGCACCAAAGCGAAAACCTGCCGCCACTGCAGCCACCAAGGCCACGCCCAAAGCCGCGAAGAACAAAGTCGCCGAAAAGCTGGCGCGGCTCGGCTTGCGAACGGACATGGACCTGGTTTTGCACTTGCCGATGCGCTACGAGGATGAAACGAAAATCGTGCCGATCCGCGAAGCCGGGTTCATGACCGGTTATCCGGCGCAGATCGAAGGGATCGTTACTTCCTGCGATGTGCAGTTCCGCCCGCGCCGGCAACTGGTGGTGAAGGTACAGGATGATTCCGGCGAACTGGTCATGCGGTTTTTGAATTTTTACGGCAGCCAGACCAAGCAGCTCGCAACCGGCACACGCATTCGCGTACGCGGAGATGTACGCCATGGTTTTCTCGGCCATGAAATGGTTCATCCCAGTTATAAAGTCGTAACGGAAGGCGCCCCCCTGCCCTCCGCACTGACGCCGGTTTATCCATCCGGCGAAGGCATTTCGCAAGCCCTGTTGCGCAAGGCGATCGGCAACGCGCTGACCCGCGTGGACTGGCGCGACACGTTGCCGCCGCCCTTGCTGTCTTCGCTCGACCTGCCGGCTTTCGAATGGTCGGTCAAGCTGTTGCACAATCCGACTCCCGAAGTCGATGAGCATGCCTTGACAGAACGCACCCACCCGGCCTGGACACGCATGAAATTCGATGAACTGCTGGCGCAGCAATTGTCACTGAAGCGGGCGCAGGCCGCACGCCGTTCTCAAGGCGCTTCGCCTCTACCGGTAATCGGTAAGCTGTCGCAGGAATTCCTGAACACGCTTCCGTTTGCGCTGACCGCTGCCCAGCAACGCGTGCTGGACGAAATCCGCGCCGACTTGCGCGAAGCATTCCCCATGCAACGATTGCTGCAAGGCGACGTCGGCAGCGGCAAGACAGTGGTCGCCGCACTTGCCGCGGCACAGGCGATCGACAGCGGCTTTCAGGCTGTCCTGATGGCACCGACGGAAATACTGGCGGACCAGCATTTCCGCAAGATCGCCGCCTGGATGGAACCGCTGGGCGTGAATGTCGCCTGGCTGACCGGCAGCTTGAAGAAAAAGGAAAAGCAGGATGCACAGGCACGCATCGAATCCGGGCGAGCGCAATTGATCATCGGAACCCATGCCCTGATCCAGGAAGGCGTCGAATTTTCCAGGCTCGGTCTTGTAATTGTCGATGAGCAACATCGTTTCGGTGTCGGCCAGCGCCTCGCCTTGCGCAACAAAGGACTGGATGCCGCACAAGCCGATGAAAGCAAGCAGACGGTGCCGCATCAGTTGATGATGTCGGCCACCCCTATTCCGCGCACGCTGGCAATGACTTATTATGCCGATCTGGAAGTGTCGGTCATCGATGCGCTGCCGCCCGGAAGGACACCTGTGCTGACACGCGTGATCGACCAGAACCGGCGCGATGAAGTGATTTCCCGCGTGCATGCAGCGGCGCTCGAAGGCCGGCAGGTCTACTGGGTCTGCCCGCTGATCGAGGAATCGGAAGCCTTGCAATTGCAGACGGCGACCGAGACGTATGAAACGCTGGCCGCGACCCTGTCCGACTTGCGGGTAGGATTGGTACATGGACGCCTGAAGCAGGCTGAAAAGCAGGAAGTCATGGAGGCGTTTGTCCGCGGCGAGCTGCAGGTGCTGGTTGCGACAACAGTGATCGAAGTCGGCGTTGATGTGCCCAACGCGTCACTGATGGTGATTGAGCATGCCGAACGCTTCGGCCTGTCTCAATTGCACCAGTTGCGCGGGCGCGTCGGGAGGGGAACGGCGGAAAGCGTGTGCGTGCTGTTATATCAAAGCCCGCTCGGTCCGGTTGCCAAACAAAGGTTGGCAACCATGCGCGAAACCAATGACGGTTTTGAAATCGCGCGCAGGGATCTGGAAATTCGCGGGCCCGGCGAGTTTCTGGGAGCGCGCCAGTCCGGCCAGGCGATATTGCGCTTTGCCGACCTGGCGACCGATCAATGGCTGGTTGAGCAGGCGCGGGATGCCGCGCAAATGCTGCTGAAGGAACAACCGGCCGTAGCCGAAGCGCATCTGGCGCGATGGATGGGAATACGCGAAGAATTTCTGAAAGTGTAGAAGTAAAAGCAGAGAGTCCAAGCTGCTGATCCGGGGTGTTGATCCCTTAACCGCCTATGCAACAATATCGCCATGACGCTTACTGAACTCAAATACATCGTTGCTGTCGCCCGCGAAAAACATTTCGGCCATGCAGCCGAGGCCTGCTTCGTGTCCCAACCCACCTTGTCGGTGGCCATCAAAAAGCTGGAAGACGAACTTGGCGTGGTGATCTTCGAGCGCGGCGGCACGGAAATTTCCATGACGCCCCTGGGTGCGCAAATCGTCGCGCAAGCCGAGCGTGTACTGGAACAGACGGCATCGATCAGGGAAATCGCCAAACAAAACAAGGATCCGCTGGCCGGCCCGTTCCGGCTCGGCATCATCTATACGATTGCGCCCTACCTGCTGCCGCAGCTGGTCAAGACCATGATCGAGCATGTGCCGCAAATGCCGCTGATACTGCAGGAAAACTTCACGGTGCGCCTCGTCGAGTTGCTGCGCCAGGGAGAACTCGACGCCGCAATCATGGCATTGCCGTTCGCCGAGCAGGGCCTGGCGATTCAGCCGCTTTACGACGAACCCTTCGTGGTGGCCTTGCCCAAACAACATCCATGGGCAACCCGTACAGACATTTCACCGCAGGACCTGAAATCGGAAACCATGCTCCTGCTTGGCGCCGGCCATTGCTTCCGCAACCAGGTCCTGGAAGTCTGTCCCGAGATGGCGCGCTTTTCGACCAACGGCGACGGCATTGCGCGCACATTCGAAGGCTCCTCGCTCGAAACGATCCGCCACATGGTCGCATCCGGCATCGGGATTACCGTACTGCCGCAGGCATCGGTGCCCGACATGCAATCCAAGGACGGCATGCTGCGCTACGTCCCCTTCTCCGATCCCGTCCCGTCGCGCCGCGTGGTGCTCGCATGGCGCAAGAGTTTTACCCGCACCGCAGCGATCGAAGCAATCCGCCAGGCTGTGCTGGCCTGCGATCTGCATGGCGTGACCATGCTGCAGGATGCAAAAATCGAGGAAAGTTAAGCTTAGCGGGGTCACCTGGCGCCGCAAGGCCCGGCGTGGGCGGTGCGAGCATGAAATGTGATGACTCTCCTGCCAGGTTTACATGAGCGCAAACCGGTGTAAACGGATTCTGCCTCTATAATCCGTTCACCTTACTGCATTGCCCAATGTATGAACCGACTCCAACTCTACATACGTCTGATCCGGCTGGATAAACCAATCGGAATCTTATTGCTGCTTTGGCCCACCCTTGCCGCATTATGGTTTGCGTCCGACGGCAAACCTGACTGGAAACTGATACTGATTTTTACCGTCGGCACGATATTGATGCGTTCGGCCGGCTGTGCCATCAATGATTTTGCCGACCGCGATTTCGACAAACACGTCAAGCGCACCGCAGAACGTCCGCTCACCAGCGGGAAAATCCGGGCCTGGGAAGCTGTTGCCGTCGCTGCCGTGCTGGCAGTGCTGGCCTTTGCATTGATTCTGCCGCTGAACACCCTGACCAAGCAGTTGTCGGTGGCAGCGGTGCTGATTGCGGCAAGCTACCCCTACTTCAAACGTTTTTTTGCGATTCCTCAGGCTTACCTCGGCATTGCCTTCGGTTTTGGTATTCCCATGGCATTTGCGGCGGTGCAAAATACAGTACCGGCGCAAGCCTGGCTGCTTTTGATTGCCAATATATTCTGGGCAGTCGCCTATGACACCGAATATGCAATGGTAGACCGCGACGACGACCTGAAAATCGGCATCAAGACATCGGCCATCACGTTCGGCCGATATGATGTGCTGGCAGTCATGCTGTGCTATGCATGTGCGTTTCTGATTGTGTTGCTGACAGGATGGCAGTACGGTCTGCGCGGCTGGTTCATTGCCGGAATGCTGATTGCTGCAGGCTGCGGGCTATACCATTATTTTTTGATTCGCGACCGCGACCGCATGCGTTGCTTTGCCGCGTTCCGGCACAACAACTGGCTGGGCGCGGCGGTATTTTCCGGCATTGCCCTGGATTACGCCTTGCATTGACCTAGGTTTCATGAAACCTAGAAAGAAGAGTAATCCTGACTAACGGCTCGGGAACAAGGCATTGAGCTTTTCGGCTCTAGCTTCAAGAGCCACGCACTTTTAATTGCCGGAGCGGTGCGCGGCAACGGTCTGCCGACCGAGAATCCAGCCAGCCGACGGCTTGGCGAACCGCGGATCCAGCGTGGCTCTGTCAACTGGACGGTTATTCTTACGAATATCGGCTTGCTGCTTGGCTGCCACCTTATACAGATGGTCTACGTTTTCAGTTAGCGCTTGGAAAAGTCGCACAAATCTCAGTTCATCCAGATAGGTACGAAAAACGCGAAATGCCGCCTTGTGAGGCGAATCATTAGGGTGCCGGGCTCTAACCATCCACTTCACATAAATCCCTTTGATTTGGCGCATAGGTTGAGCTCTTTTTGCCGCCTGGCGACTCTACGCCGTTATCAATCTATTCCTGCAAAAGCCTTATTCATTTTTCATCAAGGACAGGTCACCCTTGTGCTTCCGGTAGAACCGTGATTCTGCTGTTGCTTTAGCAATTGCCAATACGAAATCTGTCCAGAGTTTGATTCGCTTCAAATACAAAATTACCTTCTTAGCAACATAATACATTTAGTTACAAATGCTATAACGGAGAATTAAAGTTCATTCATATCTAAAAATGAATGAAAGCAGCGGAGATAAAAATAGAAAGCGGGAGTAAAAAAACATAAAAATGAATGCTACAGGCCTAGCCAAGCACTTTAATGAAGACAGTGATTGTGGGGATTCTTCTCATCACGTAGTCAACCTTATCCGATTTTTTATTGCCGTATTTGCAGGTTTTAGTTTTATACCGGATGCCTTCTCGTTACCAGAAGATTCCATCGCAAAAGTAATCGCATTCTCCGGTTACCTGATTTTCAGCCTGGCTATCCTTATCGCTTCCAAACGGCACTTTTACTATACCAATAGCCGGTATGTGATCTGGGCCGATATTGCCTGGCATGGCGCGCTGATAGCATTAACGGGACCACTTAGCAGCATTCTGCTTCCTCTTTTCTTGTTTTCCATTCTTGTATTTTCAATGCAGTTTGGTGCCAAAGAAGGCATCCAATCAACAGCAGCGTCAACCATACTTTATGTGACTTTAGTAATGTCACAAGATTTCCCTGATGGCCAGGAAGAGTGGGCGCAGCTGGTTTTACGAACGATGTTCTTGCTTTCCTTAGGCCTGATGATTACCAATTGGGGGGGCAGCCAAGCATTACTGAGGCGCCGCTTGACGCTTTTAAGAGAGGTCAGCCTGGTATCCAATCCGCGTTTCGGGATTGATCATACCGTCGCTTCTGTAATGGAAAAGATAAGGGCATTTTTCGATGCCGAGAAATGCATCCTGGTATATCGAAATGGAGACAATAGCACTTACTTCATGCGGCAGACATCTGCTACGGCTGTGCGTGAAGCTATTTATGCCCGACCGCTGAGCGCGGACTTAGCCCTTCTTCTGCTGCCTTCCAATATCAATAGAAGGGTAGGATTGTATAAGTCATTCTCATTGGCACGTTTGTCTAAACGACCGTACTGCTGCTTATACGATCTCGCCATTAAAGAATGGAATGTTTGCAATCCGGAAAACAGCGCACATATCGCCAACATATTAAATGCCACGAGCTTTATAAGCGCACCGCTCCAGCTAAGAAAAAACTCTGGTCGTATATATATCCTCTCCAACAGAAAATCCTTCACTACCAATGATGCAATTTTCCTCTCTCAGATCACTGAACAGGCCTTCTCCGTGATTTCGAGCGTGGATCTGGTAGATCAGCTGGCGTCCGAAGCGGCAGAGCAAGAACGACGGCGCATTATCGGGGACCTTCACGATACCACTATTCAGTCTTATATTGGATTAAGGCTTGGGCTGGAAGCATTAAGAACGAAAGTAGAACCTCATAATTCCCTCGCACCGGTCATTGATCAATTAATCAAAATGAGCAATGACGTCATTGATGAATTGCGGTCCTATGTCTCCAACCTCAAAGAAAAAGAAGAAAAAGCGGAAACCACATTTGTAGCAAGCATCCGCAGACAAGTTGCGAAGTTCCATGAATTTTATGGCATCAATATCGATGTGTTATGCGAGGACGAGATTCACATCAATGACCGGCTTGCGGCCGAAGCACTGCAAATCGTCAAGGAAGGATTAAGTAACATACGCAAACACACCTTGGCGCAAAATGGAACCATAAAAGTAATATGTTCCGAAAACTCTTTGTCACTGAAGATCCAGAATGAAGAAGCAGAGAGGAACAATGCGGACTTTACTCCCCGCTCAATCTCTGAACGAGCACAGGCTTTAGGTGGCAGAGCCTGGGTTGAACAAGAGATGGGCAGCTTGACGACGGTAGTAATAGAAATTCCCATTTAGGAGATGAAGCCCGTCATGAATCAGGTCAATTTTTCCCTGCCAATTCGGGTCATGCTCGTGGACGACCACCAGACCATGCTATGGGGAATGCAACAACTGATTGATAGTAAAAAGCCAAGAATGGAAGTAATTGGCGTGGCCTCGACAGCAGAAGAAATCATGGAAAAATCCATTCGATTAGAACCTGACGTAATCGTGCTGGATGTAGACCTGGGGGGAAAGAGCTCGATCAGCCTCTTGCCTGCACTGCTGGAAAAATGCAAGGCAAAAGTACTTATTTTTTCAGGAATGCGCGATGAAAAAATATTGGATTCTGCAATTTTGCATGGTGCACGGGGATTAGTAGGGAAAGAAGAACCCGCCAATGTTTTACCAAAGGCAATTGAAAGGATACATGCAGGCGAACTCTGGCTGGACCGTGAAACTTCAGGGCGGCTTTTTCAGCAAATGCATACCCAACGAAATACAAAAGACAATAAAGGCAGCGACAAACTGTCTCATTTAACACCAAAAGAACTTAAAGTACTGGATTTGGTCGTCCGTGAGTCTGGGCTATCCAACAAAGCATTAGCTCAACGCCTGTTCATGAGCGAGTACACCTTGCGCAATCACCTTTCCTCAATCTATCACAAGCTCGACGTAGATAATCGTCTTTCCTTGTATGTCTATGCATCCAAGTTGAATCTCTTATCCAGAGAAATTTAAGCTTGCATGTGGTTACTATACTCTGATCCGGCTCAGGAATTTGCAGTCAATGTGAAGATTGGCCGCCTGTTCAGGCGCGCTGATTTTGCCGCTGTAATGGCCAATGAAGACAGTGTCAAGTTAGTGGACGCAGCATGCAATTTATCTGTTGCCGACTGCAGCTAGTTTTCAATGACGATCTTTTTCGCAGCACGTCATAGACCATTCCTTGCTCAAGCGTTCCCCGGTGCATTCGTACAGCATGCATAGCAGCTTCAACAACAGGCCACCATTGGCCCGCCGGTCATGCACAAAAGAGTACGGAATCGACGCAGCATTCCAGACACTCGCGAGCCGTTCAACATACTGCTTTCCGTAGTTAACCAATAACAGTCGACTGTTATACCCGTTCCGTCGATTGGGGCTGTACAACATCGCAATGCAATGGAACACGCCCCGCCATGATTGTTTCCTCGCGCGCAAAATGATTCTTTTTCCAAGAAGGCGGAAAACTCACTTGGAAAGCGACTACTTCATTTCAAGTTAGTTAGCCCGCAAAGAAAGAAGTACTTCTATACCGATATTCGCACCACTTTCCAGTACATAAGTACTATTCAAAACAGTCAATGCGCCTGATGTGCTTTGCACAGCATGGATTTAATCTATGCACTGAAATTTACCGTTTGATACAGCGATGAATGCAGCAAGAGATCGATTATTGCTGCAGCCAGCGCCAGGCAAACAGGTCAAACTTTATTAGTACCAAATTAGCGACTCTTTTATCAATTCATCGTTCCAGATGAAAAATGGTATTGAAAAACTTTTCCAATTCAGTTTTTGAGCTGTACGAAGCGGCACTGGCCACCACTCCTAATGAATTTTCAATGGAAATATTCCGCATTGTCGGAAAACTGATTTCCTTTGACAGAGCAATTTTAAGTTCAGCGCAGGCTGACGAAAACCCAGAAGCCAGTCTTACAGTTGATCACACGCATGCCCATAATCGGGCAGAACAGCCGGTTATGGAGTGTGCGGATAATTACGTTTTGGATCCAGTTTCGGATGCTTTAGCCTGGAACAAAGTTTCTGGGCCATGTGCGATAGATTGCAGCGATCTTTACCAGCTGCATAGAATGGAAACATTAAACAGCTTCGCCATCGAAAACAATCTGCAAAAAATGCTGCTCTTTGGCGATTTTCCAGCACGGCATTACAAGCAGCGCTGGATCGCACTGTACCGCGGCACACGAGATGAATTCACGAAGTCAGACGCCGATGTATTGCAAGCCATATGGAATCACATCTCCCGTACCATTGAGCTTAATCTTCACCAAGCGCTAAACCGTCTTAGAAAAGATGGCACGGAGCTAGCGGTTTCCCTGATTAACTCACGCGGCATGATTGAAGTCTCCAATGCCACCTTCCATGAAATAATGAAACTTGAATGGCCACTTTTCAATTCCGGTTACCTTCCACTACCGGTTGCCCATGCACTGGTAAGCAATGGCCGTTATCGCGGCAAAAAAATCGAAATTACAGCGACGCAAAAATTCGGTTACCTGGCATGCACAGCTCAAAGCATTCCATTATTCGATCTGCTTGCGCCTGCAGAGATGAATGTCGCTGACCGCTTTGCAAAGGGCATGACTCACTCGGAAATTGCCGCGCAATTGCATATATCGCCGCATACGGTCCGCAACCAGATCGCACAGATCTACCAAAAGCTTGGCATCCATAGTAAGGCAGAATTGGTGCGTGTTATGTTGGCCCGTTAAGCTTGGAACGAGCTGCAAACCTCTCTTCAATCTGATAACCATCTGGTGATTACCACATCGTTGGCATCCGAAACTTAGTGCGGCGGAGACGCGCATTGCGAGCACGCCACTGCAATCAATTCCTGGAGACGTATCTTGGCAGGTTGCGTTACATCCACGTACATAAGCATGCTCTTTCTTTTCATGTTCGGCAAATGTCTGTCTACCTGCCACCAGGTTCATGGTATGCAGAATAGGTTTTCCAATCTGGCCGCCTGACACAATACTCACCATGAAACCGGCATTGGATTCCAACACATGGAGTCTTGCAATATGCAGCAACCTTGATATGCCATAACTGATTTTTCAGCAAAGCGCCAAGTAATAGTACATCCGCGCTATTCAACTATGACGGCACAAGCATTAATCTGGCAACGCTGTCGCAGTATTTCAGCAAGTGCATCAAGCGAAACAGTTTGTTTGCCACTTTTCAGTTTCAACTCCACATTTTCATATAAGGAGAAACACATGGAAGCAATTAAAAACTTTTTGCAAGAAGAAGATGGCGTCACGGCGATCGAATACGGCCTTATCGCAGCCCTAATTGCGGTAGTCATTATTGTTGCCGTCCGAACTGTCGGCATCAATCTTGATGCGGTTTTCGACTTCATTGCTTTGGAATTGGACAATGCAATTCCTTAAGGCTAATTAAAAACCTAAGTTTCTGGGGAGCGCCTCCCCAGAAACTTCATGAGGAATGTAAATAAATGCCGATGATCCTGAATCACTTAATCGCGTTAATGAGAGAACGAACGAAATATGCACATTGAATATTTTCTATTGGCCATGGTAGCCATTGCAGCGATAACGGATTTGGCACAGCGGAAGATACCTAATGTACTAATTGTCTGGGGACTTGGCACGTCGTTGATGCTGCAAGTTTTTCTGCCGATACACGGCAGTGCCTGGCATTGGCTTTCGGGATGCATTACAGGATTTGCTTTATTCTTGCCTTTCTATGTGGTGCGTGGCATGGGGGCGGGTGACGTGAAGCTGATGGCCGCAGTCGGCTCATTTGCAGGGCCGCTTCTGACCTTCAAGATTGCATTGGCAACATTCATTATTGGCGGAATACTGTCGCTCGCGGTAGCCCTTATTAAGAGAAATTTAAGAGGCACCTTATCCAACGTGCACAGAATCCTGAGACCTTCCCTGTTTAACAGTGGCCCGCTTAATTCATCAGGCAATTTTGCAATACAGAGCACAGGACGGATTCCCTACGGTGTAGCCATCGCACTGGGAACGATCACGATGCTCTATTTTGAAAAATTTTAAATTGTGCATCCTGGCTAAACCAGGGAATGAATAGGTTTTTAAATAGATCATTAATAAGGGCGGAGGCAGCATGTTAGAGGGCAAAAATCAATCAGACAGTGCATCACCTCGCCATCAATTTCTTTTGGATAGCCCATCCAGTACGGACAGAAATACTCAAATACAGGCGAGCGCTCTTCCCTCGTTGCCGAAATCAGTGCAAAGCACCGGGATTGATCGCCTCCTGATTCTCGAGTTGATCGCGAAATGCATGTTCATTTCCGGGAAGATCAATCTATCGTCGCTGTCCTCCAGGCTCAAGCTTTCGATCAATGTGCTCAATGAAGTGCTCGGCTTCATGGTTGCCGAAAAAATGGCAGAAGTTGTCCGGCGAGGCGCTTCCGACGTGGACGTCGAATATCAGCTCTCTACGGCAGGGAAACAGCGCGCAGCCGAATTTATGACCAGCTGCCGTTATGTCGGCCCTGCGCCCGTCACACTGGAAGCCTATCGCAGGATGGTCGAGAAGCATTCCGTACGGGGCACTCACGTGGTACAGCAGGATATGGCATCCGCTTTCTCGGACCTGAATCTTAATTCAACGATACGGGATCAAATCGGTGCGGCAATGAACTCCGGCCGCCCTCTTTTTCTGTATGGTCCGCCGGGAAGTGGAAAGACTTATATCGCAGAAAAGCTGGGCCGTTTAATGCAGGGTCTTGTACCCGTTCCTTATGCAATCACCGTTGAAAACGAAATCATTCAGGTATTCGACCCTCTCGTACATCATCCGGTCAATATCGAGCCCTCTCATGACTCGATCGATCGCCAGGCTTATGACGGCAGATGGCTCTTATGCGAACGTCCAGTCGTATTGACTGGAGGCGAGCTTACCTTAGAGATGCTGGAGCTTAGATATGACTATCACACCGGCTTTTATCAGGCGCCTCCGCATTTCAAAGCAAACAATGGAATATTTATTGTTGACGATCTGGGACGGCAACAGGTAAAGCCAAAAGACTTGATGAACCGCTGGATCGTTCCCCTCGATCGCGGCTGTGATTATCTGACATTGCATACTGGATACAAGTTTGTAGCGCCTTTCGATCTGTCAGTTATTTTCTCGACCAATATTCACCCGGCCGAATTGGCAGATGAGGCATTCATGCGGCGGCTCGGATACAAGATTCATATCGGACCGCTATCAGAGGAGGAATACCGCAATGTATTCCGACAGCATAGCTACGCACTTGGAATCAATTATGACGAAGCAGCATTCCGCTACCTGGTTGACGACTTGCACGCGAAAAATTCACGTCCATTGCTTGCCTGTTATCCGCGCGATTTGCTGAATCAAATCACTGACTATGCGCGCTTTTACAGCGAACCAAGGGTTATGTGCCCACAAGCGCTGAAACGTGTCTGGCATACCTACTTTGCACAAAATGACAATTTGGCCAAGTTAAAAGATAAGGGCATGGAATGGCAACCGGCCGAGAACTGAAAGATGTCTGTCCGATTGATTGCTATCACCGATATTTGAGGAGAACTTTGTGAAGAACACACGCGCCTTGCTCATGTTGGTATTTGCGGTGGTCGCAGGCCTGGCGGCAGTCATTTTAGCTTCCCGGTGGTTGCTTGACCGATCGGCGGCAGGAAGCAAAATCATAGTTGCCGCTGCAGATGTCAATCTGGGGCAGCCGCTCAATACCCAATTGCTGAAGCTGGTGGATTGGCCGGCAGACAGTATGCCGGCCGGGTCCTTCACCGATCTCAAAACGCTGGAGGGACGTGTGCTGAAAACCAGCATTTCCCGCGGCGAACCGATTATGGAAGCCAAGCTCGCTCCGGTTGGCACTAAAGGCGGGTTGTCTGCCGTAATCAGCGAGGGCAAACGTGCAATCACAGTGCGCGTCAATGACGTCATCGGTGTCGCAGGATTCGCTCTCCCCGGCAATTATGTTGACATCATCGTGAGCACTCAAAAAGAAGGCGGGGGGGCGCATGATAAGAGCCAAAGTATTTCCAAGATTGTGCTTGACCGCATTCTGGTCCTGGCGGTTGCGCAGGAAGTGAACCGGGATGAGACCAAGCCGAAGGTTGTCAATGCGGTCACACTGGAAGTTACACCTCAGCAGGCTGAAAAACTGGATCTGGCCCGCAGCGTTGGCACCTTGTCACTGGCATTGCGCAACCAAATAGACCCCCAACCTGGCGCAACTTCGGGAGCGACAAAAGTCACTTTGCTCGGTGAAATTCAGCCTGCTTCCGCATCGAAGCCTGTCGTAAAGCCGGTCAAAGCACAGCTTGCCAAGGCTCCGGCTAAAACATGTGTCGGCGTCATCAATGGCTTGCATGGGATGCAAGAGTGCTATTGAGGGAAGAACAAAAGAACTATAAGGGTAACGTCCATGAAAAATGATACTCGTGAAAAACGCTGTCTGCATGTGGTGCCAGCCATATCGCTGATCGCGGGCTGCATGACCTTGCTAGGCACTCCTGCCTATGGCCAGACTGCAGCAGAAACAGGCAATGCTGCAAGCACTGGCGCGGCCGTTCGCGGAAGCGATATCAGCAAGGCGCAGCCCCGCCAGACGATACCGGCACACCGGTCAGCCAGAGCGCCTCAAAACAGAGATTCGGCGAGCGGTCGCCTGAATTGCATGGGGGAGACCAGCTCTCCCGGAAGACTTGCTCTGCCTTTGGGAAAATCGACGCTCATACGCTTACCAGAGCCCATTATCAATCGCACGATCGGCAACCCCGGTATTGTTCAGGCAATGCTGGTATCACGTGAAACGCTTTATTTGCTGGGCAAGGATGTTGGCACCACCAATATGATCCTTCAAGGAAGAAGCGGTGCATGTACCGTCGTCGATGTCGTCGTCGGCATGGACTCGGCCGGCCTGGAGGAAACTTTCAAAAGCCTCCTGCCGCCTGAAGAGGCGGCAAAGATCCGCGTGACCGCCGCGGCCGACACCCTGGTGTTAAGCGGAACCTTGTCGGACGCCATGGCGGTCAGTCGCGCTGTCGAAATAGCCAACGCATTCGTACGCCGCCCAGCCAACGCCGTCGCCGCAGGCCAGCTCCAACCAATTCCTCAGGATAATGAAAAAGCTGCCGGTTTAAGCGGCGCAGCATCAGGTACGGGAGCGCCCGACGGAAATTCCAGTGGCGGCCGAAATAGTAGCAGCGCAGCGCGCGTGATTAATTTATTGATGGTGGATTCACCTCAGCAAGTCATGCTCGAAGTGAAAGTCGCCGAGGTTTCCAAAACTTTGCTCGATAAACTGGGTTTCAGCAGTGTTCTTCAAGGGTCAAGTGGAAGCTGGGCCTACACATTGTTAAGCAATTTCCTAACAGGTACCGCCAATGGAATTTTTGATGCGACCAAGTCGAATGGCAATAGCGTGACTTTGGAAGCAGAAAAACGCGATGGCCTGATCAAGATCCTCGCTGAACCGACTCTCATGGCGGTCAGCGGCCAAGAAGGAAAATTTCTCGCTGGGGGAACGATTTTTATCCCCGTCAGCCAGGAAGATGAAAGAATCGGCCTGGAAGAAAAAGACTTCGGTGTCAAACTGACTTTCCGGCCCACTGTCTTGAGCGGCAACCGGATTAATCTTCAAGTGCGTCCTGAAGTATCGGAGCTTTCCCGCGAAGGCATCGGCATCAGTGCAGTAGGCGTGCCCGGGCGCGCAATCCTTCCTCTTATTACCAAGCGCGAAGCCTCTACCACCGTACAGCTGATGGACGGGCAAAGCTTTGCCATCGGCGGTCTGATCAAAAACAATTCCGCCGCCAACATTAAGGCACTGCCTATCCTTGGCGAAATTCCGGTGCTTGGCGCCTTGTTCCGCAGCACGGATTTTCAGGAAGATAAAACCGAATTGCTCTTTGTGGTCACCCCTCGCCTGGTCAAGCCATTACCCGCCAATTACGTGCTGCCGACTGACAAGGTCACACCAGCCGGGCGTGCCGAATTGTTCCTGGGCGGCAGGCTTGAATCTACACCTGATCAACAGCCTCCTTCCCAATCAGAGCCTTCGGCAGGCCAAGACGTTTCACAACCAGGAAGCACTGGCGGATTCGAACTGAAATAAGGAGAAATAAATGGCCTATTCACAAAAAGACCTGGCTCGCCACCTTCCCGTGCTGTCCAGATTTGCACTAAGCAGTATCGTTTTCCTGCTCTCGGCATGCGCTTCCGTCACGCCGCACCTGGATGCCAATTTTGGCGAAAGCGCGAGATTAGCCACGGCGCAGCAAACAATGTATCCGGATGCGTCCAGAAATAACGATCCCGTCAACGGCATAGATGGGCGGTCTGCCAATGAAGCCGTGAAACGTTATTACAAGTCGTTTCAGGAGCCGCCTCCTCCACCAAGCTTATTCAGGGTGATTACAAACAGTGGTGAATAAATCATCGGATGAGAAGCCAATCGTTCATTTGAGGCATGAGCATGTTTCCCTACTCTTCATTTCCAACCGTGCTGCGATCAAGGCATCTGGCACGCCAGCGTGGCGCGGTGGCGATTGTCGTAGCACTGTCGATGGCGGTGCTGATTGGATTTGTTGGTCTGGCACTGGATACAGGCAAACTGTATGTCGCAAAAACCGAGCTGCAAAACAGTGCCGATGCGTGTGCTTTGGCGGCTGCCCAGGAATTGACTACGGCAACGCCACTTGCAGTGAGCGAGGCAGCTGGAATAACGACTGGGCGCATGCATAATGTCCTGTTCCAGCAGTATCAAATCGAGCTTGCTTCCGATGCGGCGGTTACCTTTAGCAGCGCTCTCAATGGACCCTATGTGACCAAGGATAGCATCAGTCCACTGGCGGCCACATTTGTTCGATGCGATGTGACGCGGGAGCAGATTCCCACATGGCTCATGCATGTTCTTAATATGATTCCGGGCGTCGAGATTACACCTACTACAGTGAGTGCACGGGCCGTGGCGAGCCGCGTACCTGCGCAAACCAACTGTGCATTGCCGGTTGCCCTATGCAGCACCGCGGTCAATCCCTTGTCTCCTCCGGCAGCCGGCACATGGATACAAGGTGCAATCGGTCCTTCCGGCGGCCAGAATGCCGGAAGCGGCGGCTTGACAGGCAATTTCAAATGGGTTGACTTCACGCCTCCAGCCGGAGGAGCCAGCGAACTCGGGCAAATGCTTACCAGCCCCGGCACATGCAACCTCCCCTCGACCGGGGCAGAAGTCGGCCAGCCCGGCAATGTCAGTTCAGCTGCCAACGACTGGAATAGCCGCTTCGGCATTTACCAAGGAAATGTCCAGCCCGAGGCTGCCATCCCCGACTTTACCGGATATGCCTATACCGAATTGACATGGCCTGCACAATTCAATGCCTTTGACGACTTTCGCGCCAGAAGAGCCGCCAACGCTCCGTATCAGACCAATGCCGTGACAGGTTTGAATGCGCGCGGCAATATCAGCGGCGCGGATTTTCTGTCACAAAACGGGGCGGACCGCCGGCTTGCCGTAGCGCCGATCGTGGACTGTGCCGGATTTGCCAGCGGCTCGACTGCGCCAGTCGTGAACTGGGCATGTGTCTTGATGCTTCATCCAATTAACAATAGTGCCGGCGGATCAGGCACCGGGGCCGACCGAATGTGGCTCGAGTACCGCGGATTATCCAGTGAGCTGGGAAGTCCTTGTGCCTCGCTTGGCGTGCCGGGCGGTGCAAATAGCCAAGGCCCTATGGTGCCCACTCTGGTTCAATAGGTAGGTGAACATGAAGAGCAAAACTGACATGCAAAAGCCGTCCATGGCAAAGCACCGTTCCATGCAGGGAGTCGTCGCGGTTGAACTGGCTATTTTGATGATACCGCTGATCATGCTGGCGTTCGGTGCCGTGGAATTTGGCCGTGCCATTTATCACTACAATACTTTAGCCAAAGCCGTACGGGATGGTGCGCGGCTGCTCGCGCAAAACAATCCCACGGATGCAAGCTATGCAGCGCGGCAAAATGAAGCGCGGTGCCTTGTCATGCATGGCAATACCGCCTGTACCGGTCCCACCCTGGTTCCCGCTTTGACGGCCGCACAGGTCGTTTTGTGTGACCGTGTCCACCTGGATGGCTGCACAAATGGCCCTTATGGCAATGTGCCCACTGGCGCAGGCCTGATTAACCTAGTGGAAGTGAAAATAGATGGCTATCAATTCACTTATCTTGGACTGCCGGTCACGGTCACCTTGTCAGCACTGCCTCCCATCGTGTTTGATGACATCCGCGCAGTCATGAGGCAAATCATATGAGCACCCGCTTTATAAATTATTCGCGCCAGCGCGGTGTCGCTGCAGTCGAATTTGCCATCATTGCGCCCGTTTTCTTTATTTTGTTAATCGGGATTATGGAACTGGGGCGCGTGCTGTTTTACATGAATTCCGCGGCAGAGGCTACCCGGTTCGGGGCACGTATAGCCGTCGTCTGCGACATGGATGCCGCAGGCATCCGCAGCCGAATGATCTCAAGGCTTCATATTCTGGAGCCAGAGCATATCGCCGTTCAATACAATCCAGCAGGCTGCGGAGTGGGAAGCTGTCAGTCGGTCACAGTTAGCATTGATCCCAGTGAGGTGGTGATGGACACGGTAATCCCGTTTTTGGGAGCCGGCTTTTCTGTTGTGATGCCTGCTTTTTCCACCACGCTACCACGCGAAAGCCTCAGGACTGAGATTGTGGGGGAGATCAATCCATTGTGTGTGGCATAGCGCCGCATTTTGAAGAAATATGATGGAGAAATGCATGGTGATGTCTGGCGATGTGCTAAATCTGGCGTAACGACTTATCACAAGATAGGAATTCAAATGAAAGCACTTGTTATTTCAAAGAATGACCATTTGCAAAAAGAGATCGCCACGCTGGTAGCCAGGCAGACGTCTCCGATATCAATTCTTCCCTTGAACGCCGAATTGGCCGAGGCATTCCGACTTGTTACAGCCCATCCGCCGGATCTTGCGATAATCGACGCAAGCAATATGGAGCGCAGTCAGCTAAGCCTTGTCGAGGCACTTCACAGCCAGTATCCGCACACTGCATTCATGCTGCTAACGCCGGATCAGTCACCGGACCTGCTGCTTCGCGCAATGCGTGCCGGCGTACGCGAAGTATTGCCATTGCCTCTGGAAAGCCAGGGGTTTCTAGAAGCGTTGGACCGTGCCGGTAAAAAAATCAAGCCGTCCATCAAGAATGGCAAAGTCATGTCCTTTATTTCCTGCAAGGGCGGTAGCGGCGCCACCTTCCTTGCCACGAATTTCGGCTTTGCCTTGTCAACGCTTGCTCAAAAAAAGGTTTTATTGATCGACTTGAATCGCCAGTTTGGCGATGCAGCGCTCTACGTGTCAGATAAAAAACCGGCCATGACGCTGCATGATGTCTGTGCGCAAATCCATCGGATCGATCCCGAGTTTCTCGAGTCGAGCCTGATAAGCGTTACACCAAATTTCGGTTTGCTGGCAGCGTCCGACGATCCGGCACATTCCGCGCATATCAAGCCAGAACATATCGCCACTATCCTGCAACTCGCACGCCACTATTATGACTTCATCATCCTGGATATAGACCGGCAAATTGATGCCGTTGCCATCCAGGCACTGGACGATTCCGATGTCATTTACCCTGTGCTGCAACTGACGATGCCGTATATCCGCGATACGACCCGTTTGCTAAACATCTTCCAGTCCCTGAGCTATCCAAGGGAAAAAATTCAATTGATCGTCAACCGTTATGAAAAAAGAGGGGAACTGCGGCTGTCCGATGTAAGGAATGCCGTGGGCGACAGTATGTTGCATACGATTCCAAACAACTATAAACCGGTAAGCGATTCAATCAACCAGGGCGTTCCTTTGTTGCAGCTTGCACGAAACAGCGCGGTGGCACGCAGCCTGACCGCTCTGGCTGATCAGTATGCCAATCGCCAACTCGTACAAAGCGGCGGGCTTATTAGCCGACTGCTTAATAGCCGCGTGCAGACGATGCTTTCAAATGGGTAGGACGTCCTGACGCATACTCTAGGAGATTATTGTGAGCTTGAGAGAACGATTTCTAGCCATTGACGGTGGCAGCAATGCGGGAGTGCAGAACTCCAGCTTAATCAATCATGCCTATCAGGAATTAAAAAAAGAAATGCTCCAGACAGTGCTTGACCGCATTGATCTGGAGCGGCTGCAAAGGCTGACTGCCGAGCAGATCAGGCAGGAACTGGCAGGCCTCGTAGAACGCATTATCGAAGAAGAAAATATCGCCATCAACCAGAATGAACGCCGTACCCTGGTTCTCGATATCCAGTACGAAATGCTTGGTTTCGGCCCACTTGAACCATTGCTAAGCGATCCTACGGTGTCGGACATCCTTGTCAATACGGCCAGCCAGGTCTATGTCGAGCGCAAAGGCAAGCTGGAACTGACCAGCATTACGTTCCATGACAATACTCACTTGATGAAAATCATTGAGAAAATTGTTTCACGGGTTGGCCGACGAGTGGACGAATCAAGCCCGATGGTCGATGCTCGATTGCCGGATGGGTCAAGGGTCAATGCAATCATCCCGCCCCTGGCGGTCGATGGACCAATCGTATCGATTCGCCGCTTCGCAGTCACTCCCCTCACCGTTGACAATCTGGTCGAATACAAGACGGTGACGCCGCCCATGGTGCAATTGATCCAGTCCTTGTCCAAAGCAAAAATCAACATTCTGATATCCGGAGGAACGGGCAGTGGAAAGACTACCCTGTTGAATATCTTGTCCGGATTTATTCCTGCGGACGAGCGTATCGTCACCATTGAAGATGCGGCGGAGCTGCAGTTGCGGCAGCCGCATGTGGTACGCCTTGAGACCAGGCCGCCGAACATTGAAGGCAAAGGCGAAGTGCCGCAAAGAGCGCTTGTGCGCAATGCATTGCGGATGCGCCCGGACCGCATCATCCTGGGCGAAGTACGCGGCCCGGAAGCACTGGACATGCTGCAGGCAATGAATACCGGTCACGAAGGATCCTTTGCAACCGTTCATGCCAATACACCCCGCGATGCCTTGTCACGGCTTGAGAACATGGTTGGCATGGCTGGAGCCAATCTGACGCCCCGGGCCACGCGCCAACAGATTTCATCCGCGGTTACCGTCATCATTCAGGTTTCGCGCCTGATCGATGGAGGGCGCAAACTGGTCAGCATCCAGGAAGTCACCGGAATGGAGGGGGACACCATCACGATGCATGAGGTCTTTACCTTTAAACAAACGGGTGTCAACCAGGACGGAAAGGTAATGGGGCATTTCTGCGCGACCGGCATTCGGCCGCGCTTTACTGAACGGTTGCGGATGTTCGGCGTGCCTGTACCCGACTCGCTGTTCGATCCGACCCGTGTTTTTGAATGAATCAAGCCGCCTCCTGAGCATTAGCGAGTAATAGACAGAATTGAGGACGTATCGATGGACATCATCTTTTATACCTTTGCCTGCCTGATTTTTGCAGCCGTCATTTTTTTGCTTGAAGGCGTGTACAGCTGGTGGTCCTCGACACGAAGCGAAGCTGCCAAGCGGATCGAGCGCCGCCTGCAACTTGTTTCTGCAGGCGCGCATGGGAATAAAGAGCAATTGTCCATTCTGAAGCAGAAGTATCTTGATGATTCGTCCACTTTTGAACGCTTGCTGTTACAGATACCGCGTGCCCATTCTCTGGACCGTCTACTGGAGCAGTCCGGTCTTGGCTGGTCTGTTCCGAAGTTCTTCATTGTCTCCACCCTTGTTTTCATGTTGGGCTCCATGCTTGCCATGTTTCTGTGGGTTCCGGCAGCCTTCTCATTTTTAATTGGCATTCCCTTTGCAACTGTACCGTATGTGGTTTTACTTCAGGCACGTAACAAGCGGTTCAAAAAGTTTGAGTTGCAGCTTCCGGAAGCTGCGGACCTGATTAGCCGGGCATTGAGGGCAGGCCATGCCTTCCCAAGCACTTTGCAAATGGTTAAAGATGAAATGCCCGAGCCGATCAGCGGCGAGTTCCGCATTGCATTCGATGAAATCAATTATGGCGTGCCAATGAATGAAGCATTGATGAACCTTACGACGAGAATGCCATTGACTGATCTACGGTACTTCATCATCGCAGTGCTCATCCAACGGGAGTCGGGAGGAAACTTGGCCGAGATACTGGAAAACATCAGCGCAATTATCCGGGAGCGGCTGAAACTGCTCGGCCGAATCCGGGTGTTATCCGCCGAAGGAAAACTGTCGGCATGGATTCTGGGCCTCTTGCCGTTTGCCGTCGGCTTAGTCATCAGCTTCGTCAATCCAGAGTACATGCGCGTGCTTTGGGCCGATCCGGCCGGCATTATGCTGATTGCATTTTCTGCAGTCATGATGGTGATTGGCGTGATATTGATGAGAAACATCATCCGGATCAGGGTTTAACATTTTCAGGAGAATGGGACGGCATATGGAAAGTCAGCAAATAATTTTTTTGATGGTGGTATTTGGCGTGGTATTTGGCCTTGCCTTACTTGCGCTTTCCATGTTCTCACCTAGCCGGTCCCGCAAGCGGCTTGCAGCCATATCAGAGCCATCTTCTCAGCACACGGGGCAACCGGAAGACGGCTGGATCGAAAGAGTCGCCAAAGTGGCGAAGCCATTCGCAAAGCTCTCCTTACCCGAGGAAGGCTGGGAGAATTCACCATTACGTACTCGTTTCATGAACGCCGGGTGGCGCAATCCTTCCTCTCCAGCAGTCTATCTTGCTGCAAAGACGGTGCTTGCCGCTGCCCTACCTTTGATCATGACGGTTTTTGCTTCTCCAAAAAGCGAGGCGGAAAACAACACCCTGTTTTTTGCCTTGTTATTATTCTGCGCAGTGATTGGCTATTACCTCCCCAATGGGCTGCTTTCCCGCGCGATTGAAAAGAGGCAGCTTGAGATCTTTGAAAGTTTCCCCGATGCGCTTGATCTGCTCACTGTATGCGTCGAAGCCGGCCTCAGCCTGGACCAGGCGCTGCACAAGGTGGCCGATGAGATCCACGTAAAGAGCCCGGTCCTTGCGGAAGAACTGCAGCTTGTGCTCATGGAGATGCGTGCCGGATTCAGCAAGGAAAAGGCATTGCGCAATCTTGCCTTACGAACGGGCGTGGAAGACATCGACACACTTGTTGCGATGCTGGTGCAGGCCGAACGGTTCGGCACGAGCATGGGAGCCTCGCTGCGCGTGCATTCCGATGGCTTACGCACCAAGCGCCGCTATCGCGCCGAGGAAGCCGCAGCGAAAATTGCGCTCAAACTGCTGTTCCCGCTTATATTTTTCATTTTCCCCACCTTGCTTGTCGTTCTGATGGGACCGGCGTTTATTCAAATCTATCGAGTGTTGCTTCCGACTTTTTCAGGTGTCCAATGATGTCCAGAATTCAGGATGAATGAAAGGCTTTCTTATGAAACCAGCATTAAAAGTATTAGGAGCCGTTTGTAGCACCAGCCTACTTTTCGGTTGTGCATCCCTGCCGAAAGAAATGCAAATGACGGTTGTGCCTGCATTGAAAGTCAGGCACTCATTTGAGACCGCTGACGCCTATTATGCAGTGGGGCGCTACCATCACGGAAGCCGCCGTTTCGACAATGCCTTGAAAGCATACCAACAAGCGCTTGAAATCGATTCCGGCCATACAAAAGCACGCAGCGCTTTAGGAATCCTGTATGCGGAAAGAGGGAATTATCCTGATGCAATTGCCGCTCTGCGAAAAGTTGCGGATGCGAATCCTCACAACGGTCACCACTTCAGCAATCTGGGATATGCATACATGCTCAATGGGCAATACAAGGATGCTGAACATGCCTTGGAAAAAGCAACTTCACTCGATCCCAATAATTTGCGGGCGTGGCGTAACCTCGCTTCATTAATGGAAAAGCTGAACCGGATGGATCGAGCCAAACAAATATTTACGCATGTTCAATCGATACAAGCCGCGCAATCATCCGGAAAACTTGCGAGCGCTCCGGAAAATTCACCAGTGGCAAAGCTCAATGCAACAGTGCCAACAGCTACCGTCGGCCCTTCCCCTCTGCAAGCTATTCCTTCACGCGTATCTTCGGTCACTGCCGATGCACAGGAAAAAATTAGGAAAGTGGCGCCAGGCATTTATGAAATTCGGCATGGATCAGCAAGTTCCATCTCTGTCGCCAGTACGTTAAAAATTTCTCCCGGCACTTCCGGAAATGAAGGAAAAGTTCAATTCATCCAGCGGCCAGCCTATTCAAAGACCACCAGCAAGTCTTGGCGAGATGTGCATTGCAAACGCCCTTCCCCTTTATGGCAAGACCAGGCTGACATCAGCAATAGAACAGGCAATGAAACGATGCCATTAGCTATTCAGATTGAGATTAGTAATGGGAACGGGATCACCGGGATGGCAAGGTCGCTTGGCGAAACTATCTGTGGTCGTGAGCTTGAAATTGTCAGGTTAACTAATTATGGAACATTCCACCTTAAAACCACTCGGATTGAGTATTCAGCCAGTAATGAGAAATTGGCCCATACCCTGGCAAAGTATCTTGGCCATCCTACACTTCTGAAAATGCAGAAATATCCTTCTGGTGCAGACATACGCATCGTGCTGGGGAAAGATATATCCAATACTGCTTCCCTCGTGTCGAGGTTCCCGGCAAATATGGGATTAACCCAAACAGAAACCAATCCAAAAAGCTAGGCTGGAAATTGTTTAGTGAAGTGCTTCACCATTGCTGGCGTAATAGCGGCGCATCGTTTACATATAGTTGACAGCCAATACAGTATTTTTCAAGCTAAGCGCTTCTTCACTTCCGGTTACAGAAAGTGAAGAAGCATGATGTTGGTTTCGCCGCTGCAGCCGGCACCATAATCTCACGTTCGAATTTTTATGAGATGTCCACCCTTAAAGATTAATCAATGATTTCTGCACAGGTATCTGCAGATAAGTCTGTTGCATCGCCTGCAACTGAAACAATGTTGAGTGGGACTCTGGCGGCGAGCATTAAGATCTATAGTACTGCTATCTCTTTGTAGGCATGCACACGATACAAGCTTAGCCGCAGGTCCAAGGGTTTACCAGTATCGATATTTTCCCATTGTGACGGTGATAATCCGTTGACTCGAATGCGCACCGAGCAATACGCTTCCTGTCCATCCAGGTTAATTTTCCCAAAGCGAAGGTCATAGCATTTACCGCACAGAGGCGTAAATGGTTTGCCTATGTTCATATTTGGCATGCTTCGTCCTTCCTTAAGATCAATACAAAACAAGTTCTTGAAGAAGCCAGCGTCTAAAAAAATGATGCTGCGGCTGCTACTCATCAATGCTGGATAAGCGCATTCTTAGAGGGACTTATAACACTTGTGGTTCCTATTAAATTTACCGGAAGTCAAGCATATGCGATCTTCTTTTCAAGCGTTCCCGGATGCGGTTCCAATAGTCTAGGCTTTACATTTGTACTTTTGCTTGAAAACAGACCTGTGCGTGAATTCAGCTTTCATGTATCAAGATAAAAAAATGACTTGATGGTCACGAACCTGCCACGATGACTGGTTAGCGATTCAAGCAGCACTTGCTTCATAAAGCTTCATATTTCGATTGTCGCTGCTTTAATCAAGCATGGTGGCTTTATCTTTTGTGCACAGCTTAAGTGGTAGTAAACATTGTTTGCGTTCTCTCAACTGCTATCTTGCAATCCTGAATTTTGTTAGTGCATTTGCGCTATTAACAAGACTGCATCTCGTTGCTACCGTATTGCTATGGTATTAATTCTGTATATCGGGCGAGGAATACATGAAAAAAGCTGCTTCACAAAATATGAAAATGGGGCTGTTGGCCGTGACGTTTGGATTGACGGCATGTGGTGGAGGAGGAAGCAGTGAGCGAGATGAAATCTTAGCCTCGGCTTGTGAAAACGGAAATGCTTCTGCTTGTGGACAAGTAAAAAATAATAGCAATGTTGGCAGTAATGGAGGAACTCCGTCCGCACTCTATACCACGGCGCCAAGTGCCATCACGCTCACGGCCGGCCGTCCGGCAACCTATACAGTTGGCGGCGGCGTTGCTCCTTATCGTGTTACCAGCAGCAATACAGTCACGGTTACCGCCACCATACAGGGTTCCACGTTGACGATCAATCCTGTTGCAACAAGTGAGCCACGCGAATCCGGTGGCTTTGATCCGACTAACATCGTTGTGACCGATGCCACGGGCAAATCGACTGCGATTGCAGTAACTGTGCCCATTAGAGGGCAGGGAATGCAGCTTTCTGTATTGCCCCGTTTATTGACGATCGGTGACTGCGTTACCAATATCCCGTTTGTTTTTTCGGGCGGTACGCCGCCATTCAGAATATTAACAACCGATAATGAGGCCATTTCGGTTACTGCCGTTCAACAGTTGGGGAATGACCACTACTATCTGGCCACAATAGGGCCGGTTGGAACTTGGATCACTCCCCTAGTTCATACCTTGACCGTTTTGGATAGCCAATCTCGCGCCGCGGTGACGGAGATTACAATTCCAGCGTTCCTAGGTCATACAAGCTGCCCAGACAATGGTCCACTTTTGCAAGCCATCCCCTCTTCCGCCAATGCTCATGTCAGTCAAATCCTCACATTTGAGTTGCGTGGCGGCGATGGCACGTTCAGCCCTCCAACGTCAAGCAATGACAGTATTGCCTCTGTGGTTTCACAAACTGGGGCTTCGTTTATGGTTCAAGCAAGATCTCCGGGCACTGCTCTTATTACAGTGGCAAGCGGAGATGGCCAAAGGGCAAACATACGGTTCATAGTAATGCCGTGATGAGTTCACAATGCTAGCTTGGCAAGAATGTGTAAGCATTTCCGTCCCGTGCAAGCTGACAACTTGTACGGCGATGAAGTGATGGAATAGATGCAGATACCTCGAAGTCACTTGCAGATTGAATCGGGGCTGTAAATGCTGTTTGCAGCCGTGCTGGCGCTCCAATTCAGGATCCATCGCCGCCGTCTGGCGGCGTCATGGTAATGGCATGGCTGTTTGGCAGCAGACCTCATTGAAGAAGTTACTTCCTAAATATTTCAACACTTCGCCCATAGACCGTCGACAAAAGACACTGGCAACTATTTTCCAGGCAAGCGTCGGAGAGAAGGTAGATATAAAAAAACTGATCTGTGCCAGCTCGAAGATTGTCACAACAAGCTATGAAGATCCATTAATCTTGAAGGTAATTCACCGTCGTTAGCGCTGCTGTCATGGTACGTTCTCGGCAGCCTCCAAGAATGACAGTATTGCTACCGTAGTTGGACAGAACGCAACGTCCATCAATGTGCAAGTCAGGGCGGTTTGCACTGCTTTAATCACGATAACCAGCGGCGACGATCAGAAAGTAAACATTAGTTTCACCGTGTTGTGATTGGAAGCCGATAGGGCGACTTAATAGTCGCAGACAAGACATGGACGCCAGGCCACTGACAGTGATTAATAAATGTAACCGCGATTAATGCGGACCAAATACATCTGGACGGCATTAAGTAAGCTGGCATCGAATACCAAATCGATGCCAGCTCTGCATCCGGCAATGGCTGGGCAATATACGAGAAAAAGAACCGTTTCGATCTTCACATTCGCGCAAAATGTGCAACTGACACAAAGCTTTTATTCATGCAAGTGTGCCAAGCAAAAGCCAATTATCCGATTCCTACCACCGTTACCAAGCATCACCCAGCTCGGAAGAAGTCCGAAAATCTTATAGACACCAGCGTTCACAAGATTTTCTGTTTTATGGTGTCCAGATTGCAGAGCTTCTATTGATCGCATGGCAAAGAATAAATCGACGTAATAGAGGGTTGTCATGAGGAAATAAAAAAGAGTATGATGTCGTCCGCATCACTTAGTCCCCCTTTTGGCGTTATGAGATGGTGCATTGCTTGGCCGTGCATCGGTTAAATCACTGCGGGAGTAGCTCAGTTGGTAGAGCGCAACCTTGCCAAGGTTGAGGTCGAGAGTTCGAGACTCTTCTCCCGCTCCATCCCACACAAAAGAAAATCGCGTATCAATCATCGTCCTGTTCGTCTAGAGGCCTAGGACATCACCCTTTCACGGTGAGTACAGGGGTTCGAATCCCCTACGGGACGCCATTTATGCGGTTTTCAAGGAAAGGGACTTGCGTATTTTGTTTTTCCTGTTAGCAGGTGAAACAAGACAAGCAATGATCTCTTCGCAGCGATTCTTGAAAGCCAAAACGACATAGCGTTTCAGTCATCGAAATTTTTCAACGCCGTCCACAGACAGCCTCTTGCCTGATTAAGATTTGCTACAATTCTGCGTGTACATTCGGTCGGTTTATACTCATTAGTACAGTGCAGCCTCTGCTCACATTCCTTTTGCAGCTTTTTGATTTCCCGGTACCTTAGCTAGGCCCAATTCAATCTGCCGGCTTGGTTTCCGCTACCAGGATTGCTCATTTTCTCATGTAGATTAATCTCTTCCAGGCAGGCTTGCGGTTCGCATGCCATGCCTGCTTGAACATCGCGCTCGCAAGTCTCAACCAGCGCACGGAATAGAATCAAAATAGAGTCAGTTTTGCCGGGGCTTTAAAGTAGGGAAATTCAATCAGAAAGCTTTCGCGTTTGCGGCAATATTCTTTTTGGATATCTGAGGGGAACAGACCAAAAATTGCTTGTATTATTATGTGTACTTTCAAAACCATAACAAACGCCTGACCATGCGCCTTTCCCATTCTTTGCTAGCGTTGATGCTGGCTTCCGCTTTCCCATCCATGGCTTTAGCTAATGACTTCAGCGGCGTATGGACAGGCTGGCAATGCCCACCGGGCCAGTCGCCGCAATCCGGCAAATGCGCAAACCTCGTGCTGGAACTGCATCAGAGGCAGGAGCGTATATGCGGGTCGCATATATTCGCCACAGCCGGCGCCACGCAAATCGATGAAGGCAATGCGCCTTCCATTACCGGCACCGTGGGCAGCAATGGGATAGCAACAGTCATAGTGGCAAGCAACGGAATGCGCCTATTGGTGCAGGCCAATGTCGAATTAAGCCTGGTAAAAGGCAAGATGCAGTGGAAGCGGCTCGATCAGCATGGAGGTACTTATCTGCTGCCGCAATCCATGCATCTGACGCGGTCCAGGCATGGCACTTTGTTTACGCCTACCTTCGAACATCAATTGAAGGCAGTATGCTCGACAGTCAATGCCGCGCCCGCAACACAGGCTTCTCCGGCCCCAATGCCGGTGCCCGCGCCGCAGCAAATGCCATCTCGCTGAACCGGCCGACTTCAGTCCTTGCCGAATTCCTCGCCAAGCTGCCTGCCGCGCTCGGCGGCAGACTTCATCGCGCGGATGATCGCTTCCTTTACGCCGCTCGCTTCCATGCTGGTCAGGGCGGCATAAGTGGTTCCGCCTTTTGATGTCACGCGCTCGCGCAGCGTGGCGACAGGCTCGTGGGACTGCGCTGCAAGCTGTGAAGCGCCCACGAACGTGGCAGTGGCCAGCTCGCTTCCCTGTTCCGCGCTCAAGCCCATTTCCTGTGCCGCTTGCTGCATCGCTTCAATAAAATAAAACACATATGCAGGACCGCTTCCCGACACTGCGGTGACAGGATCGATCAAGGCTTCGTCAGACAACCATACCGTTGCGCCGACCGCGCGCATGATTGCGTCTGCTGCGGCACTCTGCGCCTCCGACACACCGGCGAGTTTCACCATTCCGGTTATTCCCTTACCGATCAGCGCAGGGGTATTCGGCATGGTGCGCACGATGGCGGCATGCCCATTCAGCCAGCGCGACAAGTCGGCAGCCCGGATACCGGCGGCAATCGACAGCACCAATTGCTTGCCGATGTGCGGCTGCAATTGCGCGGCGACTTCCTTCATTTGCTGCGGCTTGACGGCGAGCACGATGACATCGCTGCTCGCTACTGCGGCATCAATTTCGAACGCTGTCGTTACACCGAATTGATCATGCAATCGCTGCAAGGCATCGGCATTGATATCGACGACATGGATATTTCCGGCGTCAGTCAATTTTCCGGCCAGTCCGCCGATCAAGGCACTGGCCATATTGCCGCCACCGATAAAACTGATTTTCATTTTATTTTGCATAATCTCTTTGTCCAAAAATTGCCGTGCCTATGCGCACAATGGTTGCGCCTTCCGCAATGGCCGCTTCCATGTCGGCAGACATGCCCATCGACAGGGTATCGAGCGCAATGCCTTGCTCACACAACTGTTCGCGCAACGCACGTAACCGGGCGAATGGGCTGCGTTGTTGCGCAAATGTTTCCGCGGGCTCCGGTATGGCCATCAAACCGCGCAACTTCAAATGCGGCAAAGCGACGACCGCTTTCGCCAATTGCAATACCTGCTCTGGAGTCACACCACTTTTAGACGCTTCACCGCTGATGTTGACTTGCAGGCAGATGTTCAGGGGCGGCAGGTGTGCAGGACGCTGTTCGGAAAGGCGCTGCGCGATTTTTTCACGGTCCACCGAATGGACCCAGTCAAAGTGCTCTGCAATTGCGCGCGTCTTGTTGCTTTGAATCGGGCCGATGTAATGCCACTCCAGATTTAAATCCGGTGCAGCCGCCTGCACGGCTGCCATTTTTTCCAAAGCTTCCTGCAGATAATTTTCGCCAAATGCCTGTTGCCCGGCTTGCGCAGCTTCGATGACTGCTTCCGGACCAAAGGTCTTGGAAACAGCCAATAACTTTATTTCGTGCAGCTCGCGCGACACATTCTGCGCTGCGATGGCAATACTGCGCTGCACGGCTTGCAAGTTCTCGGGGATTGTGGACATAATCAAATGCCATCAGGCAACAAATATGCTTTCATAAATAGCAATACTGCAAAGTATTGCTTTTTCTGTTTCTGAATTCACGCAGGCTCAAGATTATAAATGGACATTTCAGAACTCCTCGCTTTTTCGGTCAAGAACAACGCTTCAGACTTGCACTTGTCGTCCGGTCTTCCACCCATGATCCGCGTGCATGGCGACGTTCGCCGCATCAACCTGCCGCCGATGGAACACAAAGATGTGCATGCGATGATTTACGACATCATGAACGATGGTCAGCGCAAAGCCTACGAAGAAAACCTGGAATGCGACTTTTCTTTCGCGATTCCCGGCCTGGCACGATTCCGCGTGAACGCATTCAATCAGGACCGTGGCGCTGCCGCCGTTCTGCGTACCATTCCGTCGAAGATCCTGTCGCTGGAGCAACTGAATGCGCCGAAGATCTTCGCCGATCTGTCTTTGAAGCCGCGCGGGCTTGTCCTGGTGACCGGTCCGACCGGATCGGGCAAATCCACCACGCTGGCGGCAATGGTGAACCACATCAATGAAAATGAATACGGCCACATCCTGACTATCGAGGATCCAATCGAATTCGTGCATGATTCGAAAAAATGCCTGATCAACCAGCGCGAAGTCGGACCGCATACTCATTCCTTTACTGCCGCATTGCGCTCGGCCTTGCGTGAAGATCCTGACGTGGTGCTGGTTGGCGAATTACGTGACCTGGAAACCATCCGTCTGGCACTGTCCGCCGCGGAAACCGGCCACCTGGTGTTCGGCACCTTGCACACTTCATCCGCCGCCAAGACTATCGACCGTATCATTGACGTGTTCCCGGGCGATGAAAAGGAAATGGTCCGCGCCATGCTGTCCGAATCGCTGCAAGCCGTTATTTCGCAAACCCTGCTGAAGACCAAGGACGGATCAGGCCGTGTTGCGGCGCATGAAATCATGCTGGGCACGCCGGCGATCCGCAACCTGATTCGCGAAGCAAAAATTGCTCAGATGTATTCCGCGATCCAGACGGGCGCGAGCATGGGTATGCAAACTCTGGACCACAACCTCACTGAACTGGTCAAGCGCAACATCATCTCCACGGCCGCTGCGCGCTCAGCCGCAAAAATCCCGGAAAACTTCCCGGGATAAGCGCGGTGTTTCGCAACGCATGCGTTGCGCCGCGCGCATCCGAGCTGCATGCAAGCAGCGAGGTGGGCCGAAGGCAAGACGGAGTTTTGCAAAGCACTGCTTTGCGCCGGCTAAATCCGAGCGGCTTGCAAGCCGCTCGGTGGGCGGTCGAAAACGGATGCATCGCCGCGCGAATCTAAGGCGAAACGCATAATGTACAGAGCTGAAAGAATCAAATAAAGAAGGGATCAAGATGGAACGCGATCAAGCCACCAAATTCATGCATGACCTCCTGCGCCTGATGCTCAGCAAAAATGGCTCCGACCTGTTCATCACCGCCGACTTTCCGCCGGCATTCAAGATCGACGGCAAGATGACTCCTGTGTCGAACCAACCCCTGACGCCGACACATACAGTGGAACTGGCGCGTGCGATCATGAGCGATAAGCAGGCTGCCGAATTCGAGGCTACCAAGGAATGCAATTTTGCGATCAGCCCGGGCGGCCTTGGACGTTTCCGCGTCTCTGCTTTTGTGCAGCAAGGCAGGGTCGGAATGGTGCTGCGTACGATCACCACCACAATTCCGACGCTGGAAGAACTTGGCGTGCCGGAAGTTCTGAAGGATGTAGCCCTGACCAAGCGCGGCCTGGTCATCATGGTCGGCGCAACCGGCTCTGGCAAATCAACGACGCTTGCCGGCATGGTCGGCTACCGCAATGAAAACAGCTACGGACATATCATCACGATTGAAGATCCGGTTGAGTATGTCCATCCTCACAAGAACTGCATCATTACGCAGCGCGAAGTCGGCGTCGATACCGAAGACTGGGGTGCTGCACTGAAAAACACCTTGCGCCAGGCTCCGGACGTCATCCTGATCGGCGAGATCCGTGACCGCGAGACCATGGACTATGCGATTGCCTTTGCCGAAACCGGGCATCTGTGTCTGGCGACCATGCATGCAAACAGTTCCAACCAGGCGCTGGACCGTATCATCAACTTCTTCCCGGAAGAGCGCCGCGCACAATTGCTGATGGATTTGTCGCTCAATCTGAAAGCTATGATCTCGCAGCGCCTGATTCCGCTGCGCGATACCAAAGGCCGCTGCGCCGCGGTGGAAGTCATGCTTAATTCACCGCTGATTTCCGACCTGATCTTCAAGGGTGACGTGCACGAGATCAAGGAAATCATGAAGAAGTCGCGCGAACTCGGCATGCAGACCTTTGACCAGGCGCTGTTCGACTTGTACGAATCAGACAAGATCTCCTACGAAGACGCCTTGCGCAACGCGGACTCGGTCAACGACTTGCGCTTGTCGATCAAGCTCAAAGGCAAGGACTCCAAGCAGCGTGATTTTGCTGCCGGCACGGCACACCTGGGCATCGTCTGATGCAGGATGAGAATGTCCATGCATTTAGCGCCATCAGCTTGTCCGGCGCACCGATTGACCTTCGCCAATACACTGGCAGGGTACTCCTGATCGTCAATACCGCAAGCCAGTGCGGTTTCACTCCGCAATACAAGGATCTGGAAAAGTTGCGCCGACAGTTCGGGGAACGCGGTTTCGAGGTGCTGGGCTTTCCCTGCAACCAGTTCGGCAAGCAGGAGCCCGGCAACGAGGAAGAGATCGGTGCATTCTGCGAAAGGAATTATGGCGTCACCTTCCCGATGTTCGCGAAAGTCGATGTCAATGGCATCGCGGCCCATCCACTGTTCAAGTACCTGAAGCGCACTGCACCGGGGTTACTGGGAACAAAATCCGTTAAGTGGAACTTCACTAAATTCCTGGTGCGGAAAGACGGGACGGTATACAAGCGATATGCTCCATATACCCAGCCGGAAGCTCTGGCAAAGGACATCGAAGCGCTGATTTCCGAATAAATGAATTGCACATCAGAAGAGAGCGTTTTAAAAAATACTGCCGAACAACAAAAAGACCTTGCCCTGCTGCAAGGTCTTTTTGTTTATATGTGACTTTTTATAGAATCTTACATCCCTCTTCGTTTCGCAACGAAACGTTTCCCCGCGTAACGATTCTGGACTTTTTTCCAAAGATAACCAGCAACAGCCAGCATGATCATTTTTCTCATTGCATCCTCCAATTCGGATTGGACAGCGCAGCATTCAACGCTGCAATAAATTTCTCGACATAGGCACCGGACCGCTGGAGCGCATACAATTCTGACATGCGCCGTTTTTAAAGGTTCTGTGGTTTCGGCTCACAGATCTGGCAATGCCGGGGCTCTTCTTTTCGAATCACCTAAAATTCATTTCAAGCTTATGGGTAACCGCCTCACTAAAATTGCAACCCGCACCGGCGACGACGGCACGACAGGATTGGGCGATGGCAGCCGCGTCGCAAAAGACAGCGCACGCGTGCATGCGCTCGGAGAGGTGGACGAGCTCAACTCTCATCTCGGGCTTCTGGTTTGTGAAGAAATGCCCACTGAGATGCGAGAGGATCTTATTGCCATACAGCACGACTTGTTTGATTTCGGCGGGGAACTGAGTATCCCGGGTTACGCGATGATTGCCGAATCGCATGTTGCCAGGCTGGATAAGCTACTGGAAAAATATAATGCAGAACTACCAGCGCTGAAAGAATTCATCCTGCCCGGTGGATCACGCGCTGCTGCGCAAGCCCACATCTGTCGCACGGTCTGCCGGCGCGCGGAACGCAGCGTAATCGCGCTAGGAAAAACCGAAGTGCTTCAAGCTCAACTGCGGCAGTATTTGAACCGACTGTCGGATTTGTTATTTGTGCTGTCGCGGGTACTTAATCGCCATGCCGGCATGGACGACGTTCTATGGAGCAGGACAAGGCAACCGAAGGATTGACAAGACCAAGCCGCAGCACCACTTCATTTTCGGCAATTCCCGTCACCCCTCTCTGCAACACGACCGCAGCACCATGCGAGGGTATTTAATTATCCGAAGAGGCTAATTAATCAGCCAAAGGGGAAGGACATAATCAGGCAACAAGCTTATCGTTCCTGCTCAAGAAAACAGCGAGTGAGGCGGCGGTCACTGGCTTCAGCACATAATGATCGAATCCGGCGGACAGGGCATCTTTACCAATTTGCTCGTGACCATATCCGGTAACGGCGATCAGCAGGCTATGGGCGGTTTCCGGCTGCGATCGGAGTCGCTGCGCCAGTTCGATGCCATCCATGCCAGGCAGTCCGATGTCGAGCATACAGACATCCGGCACATCTTTGCGCGAGCGCTCAAGCGCGCGCAGCGAATCGTTCTCGACCATTACTTCATGTCCTAATATCCTGAGCATGCCGGCAAGGGTCTCCGCAGCATCCTGGTTATCGTCTACAACAAGGATGCGCTGCCGCCCTACCTTTTTTTCCTGGTAGGGCCTGCCAATCGAGTTTTCAGTTCGATGATTCGCTATCTCCAGACCGGATATGACAGGCAGCCACACTGTGAAAACACTGCCCTTGCCCGGCCCTTCGCTGGCGCATGCCACCCTTCCGCCATGCAGCTCGACTAATGTCTTAACAAGTGCGAGCCCCAAACCCAAGCCACCCGAAGATCGATCGGAAGTCCGTTCCGCCTGGGTGAACAATTCGAATACATGATTGACCAGAGCAGGCGCGATGCCTATGCCGTTGTCCGTAATGCTCAATATCACTGCATTCGCCTGCACGCTGCTCTTCAGCACGATGCTACCGCCATCAGGCGTGTATTTGGCAGCGTTATTGAGCAAATTGGCAACGACTTGTATAAGTCGTTTTTTATCTCCGAACACATGCATTGCCTCACTGGAGAATTGTATGTCCAGATGATGACGCCTTGACCGGATGATTGGCTCGGCCTGCTCCACGGCTGCCTCTACAACACTCCTGATATCCAGGACGGACTTATCAAGCTTAATGAGGCCAGTCGTCACGCGCGACACGTCAAGCAGATCATTGACAAGGTTGACCATATGGTCTACCTTGTCAATGATCTTGCTATTTTGGCGCACGATACCTTCATTTAATTCTGTCATCTGCAACAGCTCGGCGGCCGCACTGATGGGCGCAAGAGGATTCCTTAGCTCATGCGCCAATGTGGCAAGAAATTCATCCTTGCGGCGATCCGCATCTCTCAGCTGCTCCTCGATGTTTTTACGTTCGGTGATGTCATTGAATACGCCAACTATCTTCTCCCAGGTGCCGCTCGGTCCCTTTTCGCACGTTCCCATGCTGACGATATAGCGGATTCCGCCGTTGGGCAGAGCAATTCGAAACTCGTTATGAAATTTGCCATCGCCTTGCATCGCCGCATGCATCTCGGCGACGATGCGCTCATGGTCCTCCGGGAGAATGCGCCTAGAATAATCTGCAGCAACATTACCCTCGTCTGCAGAAAACTCAAACATTTCCTTGGTCCTTGGCGAGCAATGCATTTGATTGGTAGCGAAATTGCATTCGTAAGTGCCCAGTCTCGCAATATTCAATGCATTTTCCGAACGCGTTTGGCTTTGGCGCAGCAAGTCCTCGGCTTTTCTGCGTGCAGTGACATCATGGAATACCATGACGGCACCAATTATGGTTCCCTCTTTGCCCCTGATAGGAGCGCTTGAGCTTTCGATTTCGAATTGCTTACCGTCTGTTTTCCGGATCAGTACCGAATAGCTTTTCGGTGAGTCCGTCGCACTGGATGAGAGCGAATTGATGATGTCGTTCAGCGGAGTTTTTCCATCATTTGAATTGCTTACATTAAAGATCTGATTGACCTCCATCCCCTTGGCTTGCGCGGTTTTCCATCCGGTCAGATATTCCGCAATCGGATTTAAGTATTCCACACGCATCGTTTCATCGGTTGTAATGACTGCTTCACCGATTGATTGAAGCGTGACCAGCGCACGCTCTTTCTCTTCCTCAAGATTGCCCAAAGCGAATCCTATCGCTCGTAAAGGCATTCTGCGCAAGGGAAACGCAATAATAAATGCGAGCAAGAAGCCGCCGATTGCCACGATAAAGGTTTGAACCAGAAGACCTCTGAGCGAACGCTCGACCCTGTAATAGCCGATTTGAGTATCACCCATGAAAATCGGCATATCCTCGGCGATTACCGGCAGTGCAACCATTCTGAAAGGCACTTTTACGATGACATTGCGATTGAGGTCCAAAATACTATGCCCGGTCTCATCATCGTCGTCCTGCGGCGCATTATTTTTGATCAGGTCCAGAAGATTCCGCATCCTGTGCGGCCAGATATCCGGATCTGCCTCAATGGATCTATTTACGGTCGCACTCTGGACTTCGGCCCACGCAGTTACCTCTTTTTTCTCTCCGAAATAATCCTCAAGAAAGTATGCTCCGGGTAAGGCAAACGCTACCGCAACTGCAATCGCAAAATAAAAAATATTGATAGATTTCGCAATGTCGTGACCGGTCTTTTTTTCTCTCATTTATCAATCTGTTTTAGTTTACTTGGTTGAACAGCCTTTATTCGGCTATTCAAGTGCTGAGACCACCCCCTTACTCCACAAGACCGCTGGCTGTGCAAGATTGGATCATCGAAGCCGCTATACATTAGCGCTCGGTACGACTATTGCATTTTGAATTCGTTCCAGCAGAAATCCCCTATTTTCTTTTTTGGCATTGCAGGACCGATTGGCGAGCCGTACGATCCGCATTTGTCCGTAGGTTCGGTCAAGAGTTGATTTGCCACACCCGTAAAATCGTATTCCTGCAAAAACGAAAGGCTGCAGAGAGTCCGAGCAAATCAACTTGATACAGCGAGAAGGTAGAAATATGCGTTAATCCGTATTGTTTCTGCACGGAAATTCCAGCATGCAAAAATACCGGTTTTTACAATTTTTTATAATAAAAGCAGCATCTTGATACCGCCCGGCTCAGTCGCTGTTTTTAAACCGCTTCTTATAAGAGCACTTCGGTTGCCAATTCAATGTTTGGATACTTATACATGGGAAAACATACCGCCCAGTGATTGATGCGGCATACGGCTTCCTTTAGAAACAATAAGGGTATCTGCGAGCATGACAAGCCCACGAAGAACGTTTTTTTCGACCAATAATTACCATCGTCCGCACAATAAAAAAGCGACGCCTGAGCGTCGCTTTCCGGGCCTGTCGATGGAAGAAGCGGAATTACTTTGTCCGCTTGTCGAACTCGATCAAGGCATATGCCGAATGGTTATGAATTGACTCGAAATTTTCCGCCTCCAGCGTGTAGGCGGCAATCCGGCCATCGGCATTGAGCATGCCGGCGACATCGCGCACCAGGTCTTCCACGAACTTCGGGTTGTCATAAGCGCGTTCAGTGACGTATTTCTCGTCCGGGCGCTTGAGCAATCCATATAGCTCACAAGATGCCTGCGCCTCAATGTTGGCAATCAGTTCATCAATCGGCAACTCATCGGTCAATAGAGCATTGACCGTAATATGCGAGCGCTGGTTGTGCGCGCCGTATTCGGAAATTTTCTTGGAGCACGGGCACAGGCTCGTGACCGGTACCATGACCTTGAGCGTTATGTCGAGTTTGCCGCCATTGATTTCACCGGTCAGGCCGACTTCATAATCCATCAGGCTTTCCACGCCGGATACCGGAGCAGTCTTATTGATGAAATAAGGGAAGGTCAGTTCGATACGGCCATTGTCCGCTTCCAGAAGCTGAATCATTCTGTGCATCAGTTTGCCGAAAGATGTCACGTCCAGAGGCGTGCGGTTGTCCTCAAGCAATGCAATGAAGCGCGACATGTGCGTGCCCTTTTTATCTTCGGGCAGATGCACATACATGTTCCAGCTACCTACCGTAGGCAACTGACCAGCCGCGGTCTTGACCACGATGGGATAGCGCACGCCCTTGACGCCGACACGCTGGATCGCAATGCGCCGCGTATCGGGCGTGCTTTGCACGTCGGGCATGGTGGTCAGGTTGAGATCGCGGGTATTCATACGGTACCTATCAAAATGCGGGACATCCCGCGTGTTCATTAATTTTTGGTTAGTTGTTGACGACCAGCCTTGGTTCGCCTTTGTCGAATCGCTTGCGGATCGAAGCAGCAATGCCGGCAGCATCCAGTCCGCACAAGGCCAATAACTGGCTCACATCGCCATGATCGATAAATTTGTCCGGCAAGCCCAAATGCAAGAGCGGCTTGACGATTCCTTCTGCTGCCAGTGCTTCGGCCACGGCAGCGCCGGCGCCGCCCATGACCGAGCCTTCCTCGACGGTGACGATTGCATCATGCGAAGCTGCCAATTGCTTCACCAGCGCCACGTCGAGCGGCTTGATAAAGCGCATATTGGCAACCGTCGCATTCAATTCCTTGCCTGCGGCCAGGCTGGGAGCCAGCATGGTGCCGAATGCCAGAATGGCAATGCCTTTTCCGGCATGCCGGACTTCGCCGGTACCAAGCGGTATCGGCTTCAGAATCGGCTCAACTGTTGCGCCGATTCCCGCGCCGCGCGGATAACGCACCGCAGCGGGTCCATTGTAGTGGAAAGCGGTGGTCAGCATCTGACGGCACTCGTTTTCATCCGAAGCGGCCATGATGACCATGTTGGGAATACAGCGCAAAAACGCCATGTCGTAATTGCCGGCATGGGTCGCGCCATCGGCGCCGACCAGACCTGCGCGGTCCAGCGCAAAGGTCACATCCAGATTTTGCAACGCAACGTCATGGATCAGCTGATCGTAGCCCCGCTGCAGGAAGGTCGAGTAAATCGCGACCACCGGCTTCATGCCTTCACATGCCATGCCGGCTGCGAAAGTCACTGCATGCTGTTCGGCGATGCCGACATCGTAATAGCGGTTCGGAAAGCGGCGCTCGAATTCGACCATGCCTGAACCTTCGCGCATGGCGGGTGTAATGCCGACCAGGCGCTTGTCTTGCGCAGCCATGTCGCACAGCCAGTCGCCGAATACCTGAGTATAGGTTTTCTTGCTGCTGACTGCGGGCTTGATGCCTTCGGCCGGATTGAACTTGCCGGGGCCGTGGTAAAGGACCGGATCGGCTTCCGCCAACTTGTAGCCCTGCCCTTTCTTGGTGACCACATGCAGAAATTGCGGGCCTTTCAGATGCTTGAGATTCTGCAGCGTCGGCACCAGCGCATCGAGGTCGTGCCCGTCGATCGGGCCGATATAGTTAAAGCCGAATTCCTCGAACATAGTCGCCGGCATCACCATGCCCTTGGCATGTTCTTCCAGGCGCTTGGCCAGTTCCAGCATGGGTCCCGGCAGCACGCTCTTGCCGACATTCTTCGCAGCGGCGTAAAAACGACCGGACAAGAGACGCGCCAGATAGCGATTCAATGCGCCGACTGGCGGCGAGATCGACATGTCGTTGTCATTCAGGACCACCAGCAGATTAATGTCGTCATACACGCCGGCATTGTTCAGGGCTTCGAAGGCCATGCCTGCGGTCATCGCGCCGTCGCCGATCACCGCGACCGCATGGCGGTCTTCGCCCTTGGTTCTGGCGGCCAGAGCCATGCCAAGCGCCGCAGAGATCGAAGTGGAAGAATGCGCAGTGCCGAAGGTGTCGTATTCGCTTTCATCGCGCCGAGGAAAACCGGAAATGCCGTCCAGCTGGCGCAGCGAGTGCATGCGCTCGCGCCGTCCTGTCAGAATCTTGTGCGGATAGGTCTGATGGCCGACATCCCAGATGATGCGGTCTTCCGGCGTATTGAAGACATAATGCAGCGCAATCGTCAGCTCGATCGTACCGAGATTGGACGATAAATGGCCGCCGGTCTGCGACACGGAATCGAGCACGAAGCTGCGCAGTTCATCTGCCAGAGGTTTTAACTGCGCGCGCGACAGCTTGCGCAAATCCGCCGGGTCGTCAATCTTGTTCAGCAAGTCCATACTTTGCATCTGCATACTAAGCTTTCCGCTGCACGATCAAATCCGCCAGTTCGCGCAAACGCTGTGCGTTGTTTTTGAAGGGAGCGAGCGCATTATGCGCATCGTTCCGTAATTTTTCCGCCAATTGCCGGGATTGTTCCAGTCCCAGAATCGATACATAAGTCGGCTTGTTGCCGGCCGCATCCTTGCCTGCCGTCTTACCCAAGGTTGCCGAATCCGCCGTTGCATCCAGCACATCATCTACCACCTGGAAGGCCAGACCGATAGCGCGTGCATAGGCATCCAGAGCAGCCGTTTCCGATGCGTCAATCTGTTTGCCGCTCATGGCCCCCAACAATACCGAAGCACGCAGCAGCGCACCTGTTTTCAAACGATGCATCTGCTCCAGCTCTTCCAGCGACAAGTTGATGCCGACGCTGGCCAGATCGATTGCCTGCCCGCCGCACATGCCGAGCGACCCGGATGCATGTGCCAGCAAGCGCACCATGCCGAGCTTGCGCGCCGCGTCTCCTTCACCTTCCGACAACAACAGAAACGCCTGAGACTGCAGCGCATCGCCGACCAGTAATGCAGTGGCTTCGTCATATTTGACATGCACCGTCGGCTTGCCGCGCCGCAGCGCATCATCGTCCATGCAAGGCATGTCGTCGTGCACCAGCGAATACGCGTGAATCATTTCCACTGCCGCCGCTGCACGGGACAGCAATGCAGAATCTGCATCGAATACTTCGCCCGCTGCAAACACCAGTAAGGGCCGCACGCGCTTGCCGCCGTCGAGTGCAGCATAGCGCATCGCCTCATGCAAGCCCGCCGGCAAAGTTTCCGCACCCGGTATGAATGCAGCCAGCGCTTCTTCCACGCTGGCCTGCACTGCCTTCATCCAGTCAGGAAATGCCTGCGCCGTCATTCATCGTCCCCGGAGTCGTCGGCTGCGAAAGGCTTCAGCATTTCTCCTTCGAGGATCTTGACCTGGCTGTCGACCTTATCGAGCTGCGCAGAACAATATTTAACCAGCTCCGAACCGCGCTTGTATGCAGCCACGGAAGCTTCCAGAGGCAACTCCCCCGCTTCCATCTGTGAAACCAGTTTCTCGAGTTCTTCCATAGCTTCTTCAAACGAAGCCGGCGTGGCGTTCGGGAGCGGTGTGGTCGGCATAAAGGCAAAAGGCTTAAATAAAGTTTAGCCCGTTATTTTAGAACAAACCACCTTTCTCGGCTGGAAGTCCTCCTTCCTGAATCCCTAAAAACATTGCCGAAATTCATATTCGGCACGTTTTTTCATAAAAATCCATCGCCAAGTAACACAAAATAGCGAAATGGCAATATTTTTTCTTCCGGGGCAGCACCGTACTGAAAAAGACGAAGCGACATATATTGAAAACAGTATGCCGATCTCGCAAACGCATCCGGGGCGAAGAACAGATGCAGCGAGAATAATTATGCAGCGAGAATAATTATGCAGCGAGAAAAATGGCAAGTTCCACCAGCAGAGCTGGTCAGCCCGCCTATAATAAATTGAAGGATCGAGAAACGCGCTGTCGTGTCCTGCAGCCTTTCCGCACCACACTTAGCAATCGTATTTGGCAGTACATATGCGGCACGATTATGAGCACGTTTTATGGGCGCAATACGCACCTTTTTTGCAGCAGGCTCAAGGTTTGAGCGCGTCATGCTCAACGGAAGCGAAAATTTTTGGGTATAATCTTTTGTTCTGTCCAAAAATTCCCTCTTCATCTCGTTTGAACATAGGTTTTTGCGGATTCTTTCTCTCTTAGGTTGGTGCAAATTAATTTGGGGGTGGGGATGTCCGATCTGGGTAATATCGCCAAGCTCGCGCGGTCTGACGCGCAACTTCCGGTCAACGTCTATTTTGACGAGGGCCTTTTAAAGCAGGAAATCCAGCAATTATTTCATCATGGTCCGCGCTATGCGGGACATGAACTCATGGTGCCCGAGATCGGAGACTATGCGACGCTTGCATGGGAAAACGAAGGCCGCATGCTGGTGCGCAGTGCGCAAGGAATCGAACTGATGTCGAATGTCTGCCGTCATCGGCAGGCCAAGATGTTCGACGGGCGCGGCAATGCGCGCAACATCGTCTGTCCGCTGCATCGCTGGACCTACGACCTGAAGGGCGAGCTGATCGGTGCGCCGCACTTCGGTGAAACGCCTTGCCTGAACCTTTCGAAAACTCCGCTGCAAGGCTGGAACGGTTTGCTGTTCGAACAGAACGGCGTGGATGTAGCCGGCATGATGTCCAAGCTCAGCGTGACCAGGGATCTCGACTTCAGCGGGTACATGCTCGACCATGTCGAAGTGCACGAATGCGACTACAACTGGAAGACCTTTATCGAAGTGTATCTCGAGGACTACCATGTAGAGCCCTTCCATCCGGGCCTGGGAAGCTTCGTGACTTGTTCGGATTTGCGCTGGGAGTTCGGCGACGGCTATAGCGTGCAGACTGTCGGCGTCAATCATGCGCTGTCCAAGTTCGGCTCGCCCAAATACCAGAAGTGGCAGGAACAGGTCATGAAGTTCCGCAACGGTGTGCCGCCTCCGTATGGAGCAATCTGGCTGACCATTTATCCGAACATCATGGTGGAATGGTATCCGCATGTTCTGGCGGTCTCGACGGTATGGCCGAACGGCCCGCAGAAGACGACCAACGTGGTGGAGTTTTACTACCCCGAAGAAATCGTTCTCTTCGAACGCGAGTTCGTGGAAGCAGAACGCGCCGCCTACATGGAGACATGCATCGAGGACGACGAGATTGCCCTGCGCATGGATATGGGGCGCCGCATCCTGATGGAGCGCGGCACGAATGAAGTCGGTCCCTATCAATCGCCGATGGAAGACGGCATGCAGCATTTCCATGAATGGTACCGTTCGCACATTGCGCTATAAGGACAGTACCGTCGAAGCAAACAGCATTTTGAGCGATTACTGATGCAATCTCTCTGGATGCTGTTTGCCACCTTCATGTTTGCCGCAATGGGCGTATGCGTCAAGCTGGCTTCGGATTTGTATTCGACTTCCGAAATCGTGATGTATCGCGGCATCATCGGCACCCTTCTTCTTTACTTTCTGGTCAGGATCAACGGCGGCACGCTGAAAACCGCCTTGCCCTGGCAACACGCCTGGCGCGGAATCGTCGGCGTGACCGCACTCTGGATGTGGTTTTACTCGGTCGGCGTTTTGCCGCTGGCCATGTCGATGACGCTGAACTACACAGCACCGATCTGGATTGCTGCCTTCCTGTTCATCCTTGGCTTAAGACGACGGCAAACCCGCTTCGAATGGAGACTTGCCGCAGCCATTCTCGCCAGCTTTGCCGGCATCCTGCTCCTGTTACGCCCGACGATTCATGACGGACAACTGGCCGGCGGCATCATCGCGCTGATTTCCGGCATGCTGAGCGCGCTGGCCTATCTGCAGGTGCGGCGCCTGGGGCATATGGGCGAGCCGGAATACCGCGTCGTGTTTTATTTCTCGCTGACCGGCGTTCTTGGCGGCCTGTTGGGCAGCCTGTTATCTTCTTTGCTTCAGCCCGATGCACAGGCGCCGCTGTGGCATGCGCATACGGCAAAGGGCATCGTGCTGCTGCTTGGAATCGGAATCCTGGCCGCCATCGCACAGATGGCGATGACGCGCGCCTACCGCCTGGGCAACGCATTGCTGACTGCCAACCTGCAATACACCGGCATCGTGTTTTCCAGCCTGTGGGGGATTGCGATCTGGGGGGATGCGCTGAATTTATTAGGGTGGATGGGAATTGGCATGATTGTCTTCAGCGGTGTCGCCGCGACGTTTTACAATGTCCGCAATACCGCCCGGGCGCAAACCAGGACCGAAGCTGCACCCGATGCCATTGCGAGCGAAGTATAAGCACAGAGAAATATAAGCTGAGAAACCAAAGGAGCTGCTCTTGCCCTATACCACCCTGATTTCCTGCGCCGACCTGGCGCAACATCTTTCCGACCCGGACTGGATCATTCTGGATTGCCGCCATGATCTGGCAAACCCGGATGCCGGGCAGGCGGCTTTTGCCGCCGGCCATATTCCGCAAGCACAGTTTGTGCATCTTGACCGCGATCTTTCGGACAAAAGCCGTGGACCGAACAGCGAATTCCGCGGACGCCATCCTTTACCGGCTCGGGAATCCTTTATCGAGAAACTGCGCGACTGGGGCATCAGTCAGGGTTCGCAAGTCATTGCTTACGATGCGCAAGGCGGCATGTTTGCCGCTCGCTTATGGTGGATGCTGCGCTGGGTCGGGCATGAAGCGGTTGCGGTGCTCGACGGAGGCCTGCCGGCCTGGATCGCGCAAGGCGGGGCAACATCAACCGGCCTGCAACGAAAGCCCCGTGGCAACATTGCCCTGCTACCGTCGCTCGCAAACACGGCAAGTGCGTCCGATATCCTGGCCGGTCTCCTTCATGCTTCCCGCACCATTGTCGATGCCCGCGCACCGGACCGGTTCCGCGGCGAAAACGAGACGCTCGATCCGGTCGGCGGCCACATCCCCGGCGCGAAAAACCGATTCTTCAAGGATAATCTCTTGCCGGACGGACATTTCAAGCCGGCAGAACAATTGAAGGCAGAATTTTCTGCACTGATTAAAACGCCCCAGGCCTCTGTCATGCAATGCGGTTCAGGCGTGACGGCATGCCACAACCTGCTTGCAATGGAAATAGCAGGCTTGTCCGGCGCGGCCCTGTATCCGGGTTCATGGAGTGAATGGTGTGCCGATCCGTCCCGCCCGGTTGCTACAGGCACGGCATAAGGGCATCGCCGGCACTGCCTGTCATACATGTTTCCCTTTAATGTGCGTGCCGGCTGCCGGTCAGGAGCAGCACTATTCCAACGCCCAGCGCAATCAACAGGATTTGCGGAATCGTTTCGCGAACAGAAACGCGACGCTGCATTTGCGGCATCAAATCGCTGACTGCGATATAAATGAATCCGGAAGAGGCAAATACCAGTACGTACGGAATCCATTGCATGCCGCGCTCCAGCATCACATAGCCGACGATGCCGCCGACAATCGACATGGCGCTGCAGATCAGGTTGTAGGCATACGCGCGCGCGCGGGTGAATCCTGCATTGAGCAGGACGATGAAGTCGCCGATTTCCTGCGGAATCTCATGTGCGATGATCGCCAGCGCCGTTACCAATCCCAGCTTGGGATCGGCCAGGAAGGCTGCCGCAATCAGAATGCCGTCGGTGAAATTGTGCAGGCCATCGCCGACCAGGATCATCCATCCCGCCTTGCCTGCCTCGTGCGCATCGTGCCCGTGTTCATGGTGGTGCCCGTCACCCTCGTAATGGTGCGAGTGGCGCAAGATGGCAAATTTTTCCAGCAGGAAGAAAGCCAGCAGCCCGCCAAGCAAGGCAGCAAACAAGGAATGCGTATCCGCCTTGGACTCGAATGCTTCCGGCAAGGCATGCAGCAAGGAAGTCGACAACAGGATGCCGACCGAAAGGCTGACCATGCGATCAACCATCTTGGAAAGCAGCGCAAAGGAAAACACTGCCGCAGCGGTAATGCTGAGCACGCCGGCGATAGTCGTCGCCAACAAGATGGGAAGCAGTGTGGAATCGATTTTGAACTCCGGCCCAATGCAACAAAGTTGCAAATTAAAGCACAGCTATGCCTTTTCGGCAATTCCAACGTGACAAAAGGGCCGCCTGAATCAATCCTTCAAATAAAAAGCGCAGCAAAAAGTGTAGCAATCAGCTGTGCTTTTCCGTTCTGCCCGCGAAGCTTCGTCAGGCCACGCCATGTTGCCGGAACCAGTCCAGGCAACGCTTCCATCCATCCTTCGCGTCGGCTTCGACATAGCTGGGCCGGTAATCGGCATGAAAGGCGTGGCCGGAATCCGCGTAGACGACAATTTCGGATTTGCTCTTTCCTTTTGCCAGCGCTTCCTTCATGCGGTTGACCGAATCCATTGGAATGCCCGCGTCCTTGGCGCCATACAAGCCTAGCACCGGCACCTTCAGCGTTTCCGCAATATCCAGCGGATGTTTCGGGGTAAGCGGAGTCACTTCGCTCGTCAGACGCCCGTACCAGGCAACGCCTGCCTTGACCTTGGGATTGTGCGCACTGTACAGCCAGGTAATGCGCCCTCCCCAGCAAAAACCGGTAATCCCCAATTTATCGCCATTGCCGCCGTTTTTCGGTGCCCATGCCGCGCAGGCATCCAGATCTTTCATGACCTGCGCATCGGGCACTTTCGAAACGATCTGCCGCATGGTTTCGGCAACAGTAGTATAGGTCTTGGGATCGCCCTGGCGGAAAAAAAGCTCGGGCGCCAATGCCATGTAACCCAGCTTGGCAAAGCGCCGCGCCACGTCGGCAATATGTTCGTGCACGCCGAAAATTTCAGACACGATCAGGATGACAGGCAAGTTGGTCTTTCCCTTTGGCTGGGCACGGTACACCGGCATTTTCTGTCCGTCGACGTCGATCGTCATCTGGTCGATGCTCAGGCCATCCGCGTCCGTCTTGATCAGGGTTTGCGCAACTACCGGCATGACTGCGCCGGCAAATCCCACTCCCAATGCCGTTCTCAAAAATACACGCCGGTCGAGCGCATCAGTCAACGGCGTTTTCGCCACCAGGCTATCGAATTCGTTTTGCAGATCATTGCTCACCGCCATCCTCCGATAAAAGGTTTGTCACGCTGAATTCATTAATTTCGCTCGCAGGTCGTTGAAAATGGTGCGAGCGGCTTGATATGCGGCCAAGGCGTAAAAGCGTACGAGATGTACGCTGAGCACCACAGGCCATCGCTGCACATCGCGGCGCGTGCAATAGTTTTGCAACAGCCTGCTAATGCGCCTCGTCCCAATTCTTCCCGATCCCGACTTCTGCGATCAAAGGCACCCTCAACTGCGCAACGCCAGCCATGAGCGCAGGTATTTTTTCCCTTACTATTTCCAGTTCCGTTTCCGGCACTTCCAGGACCAGTTCGTCATGCACCTGCATGATCATTTTTGACTGCAGTTTTTCCGCTTCCAGCCAATCCTGTACCGCAATCATCGACAGCTTGATGAGGTCGGCGGCTGTTCCCTGCATCGGCGCGTTGATCGCCGCACGCTCGGCACCCTGCCTGCGCGGTCCGTTTGGCGAATTGATTTCCGGCAGCCACAGGCGCCGGCCGAACACGGTTTCCACATAACCGTGAGCCTTGGCCTGCGTTCTCGTGTCGTCCATGAAACGCTTGACGCCCGAAAAGCGCTGAAAATATTTTTCGATATACATCTGCGCCGCCGCGCGCTCTACGCCGAGATTGCTCGCCAAGCCAAAAGCACTCATGCCGTATATCAGGCCGAAATTGATTACCTTTGCATAACGCCGCTGCTCGCTGCCCACCTCGGACGGCGCAAGGCTGAAGATTTCCGCAGCAGTAGCGCGATGGATGTCCTCTCCTTCGGCAAATGCGCGCAGCATGTTCTCATCTCCTGAGAGATGCGCCATGATGCGCAGTTCGATCTGCGAATAATCCGCCGACATGATCACGCTGCCCGACGGCGCAACGAATGCCTCGCGGATGCGCCGGCCTTCGGCGGTACGGATCGGGATATTCTGCAGGTTCGGTTCGTTGGAAGACAAACGTCCGGTCACCGCCACCGCCTGCGCATAGTTGGTGTGCACGCGGCCCGTGCGCGCATTGATCATTCTCGGCAGCTTGTCGGTATAGGTGGATTTCAGTTTCGACAGGCTGCGATAGTCGAGCAATATCTTTGGCAAAGGGTAATCCTCTGCCAGTTTTTGCAGCACTTCCTCATCGGTGGAAGGCGTGCCGGAGGGCGTTTTTTTAACCACCGGCAATTTCAGCTTGTCGAAGAAGATTTCACCGATCTGCTTCGGCGAGTTGAGATTGAACGGCTGGCCCGCCAGCTCGTATGCTTCGCGCTCTATTTCCAGCATGCGCTTGCCCAGCTCGCTCGATTGCGCATTCAGCAAGGCGGTATCCACCAGCACGCCGTTGCGTTCCATTTTCCGCAGTACGATCGAGGTGGGCAATTCAATCTTTTCGTAAATGAAGCGCAGCTTTTCATTGTCGGCTATATACGGCCACATCGCGTGATGCAGCTGCAGCGTAATATCGGCATCTTCCGCCGCATACTCGGTTGCACGTTCGATACTTACCTGATCAAAGCAGATCTGCGACGCACCTTTGCCACACACATCCTGGTACGGAATCGTCTTGCGCTCCAGATGGCGCAATGCGAGGCTGTCCATGTCATGGCTCTTGTGCGATTCAAAGACATAGGACTCCAGCAGCGTATCGTGGACTATTCCCTTTATATCGATGCCATAGTTGGCGAACACATGTCCATCGTATTTCAGATGCTGGCCGACCTTCGGTTTGGATGGATCTTCCAGCCATGGCCTGAGCCTGACCAGCACTTCATCGCGCGACAATTGTCCGGGGGCATCCTGATAGCGATGCGCGACCGGTATATAGGCCGCGATGCCCGGTTCGCAACACAGTGAAATGCCGACCAGCTCAGCCTGTATCGCTTCCAGCGAGGTCGTTTCCGTGTCGACCGCCGTCATCTCGGCGCGATTGATCTTGTCCAGCCACTGATCGAGCTGCTCCTGTGTCAGCACCGTTTCATAGTGCGTAACGATGGGCTCCATGACTGCTTCATTGGCGAACAGCGCGCCTTGCGGATTGCTTTCACCGGCGGACTGCTGTTCCTTGCTCACTTCGGCCGTCAATTCGCGCAGCCAGGTCTTGAAACCGTTACGCGTGAAAAACTCGATCATGGCCGCTTTGTCTTCCGGCTTTTGCGCAAGCGACTCCGGAATCGAAGTCATGTGCTTGACCAGATCGCAATCCGTCTTGACCGTCACCAGTTCCCGGCCCTTCGGCAGCCAGTCGAGCGCATTGCGCAGGTTGTTGCCGACCGCGCCGGTGATCTTGTCCGCGTTCTCGATGATACCGTCGAGAGAACCGTACTGGTTGATCCACTTTACTGCAGTCTTCGGGCCGACCTTGTCCACGCCCGGTACATTATCGACCGCGTCACCTACCAATGTCAGGTAATCGACGATGCGCTCCGGCGGCACGCCAAACTTGGCGATCACTGCTTCCCGGTCGAGCTTCTCATTGCTCATCGTATTGATCAGCGTGACATGCTCGTTGACCAGTTGCGCCAGATCCTTGTCGCCGGTAGAGATGACCGTATTCATGCCGTGCTTGACCGCCTCTACCGCCAGCGTGCCGATCACGTCATCCGCCTCTACGCCTTCGATCATCAGGATCGGCCAGCCCATAGCCTTGACCGCTTCGTGGATCGGTTCGATTTGCTTAACCAGGTCTTCCGGCATGGATGCGCGGTTGGCCTTGTAATCGGCATACAGTTCATCGCGGAAGGTTTTCCCTTTTGCATCAAACACGCAGGCCATGTATGCTGCAGCATAGTCGGTGCGCAAGCGGCGCAACATGTTGATCATGCCGTAAATGGCGCCGGTGGGATTGCCCTGAGCGTTGCGCAAATCCGGCATGGCATGGAATGCGCGATACAGATAACTGGAACCGTCTACCAACAGCAAAGTTTTATTCATATGGACAGCAGCAATAGAAAAAATGTGCCGCGGCTGCGGCAAATACGGGATCTTGAACGCGCCACGTCGGCCAAGGCACGCGAGTCGTGGAGCATGTTCACGATTATGGCAGAGTTTATTGAATCGACGGAACGGCTGTCCGAATTGCGCCCGGCCGTCTCGCTCTTCGGGTCGGCCCGCATTAAACCGGATAGCTCGTATTATGCGACAGCAGTCGATATTGCACGGCGCCTGTCCGACGAAGGCTTTGCCGTGATCTCGGGAGGCGGCCCCGGCATCATGGAAGCCGCCAACAAAGGCGGTTTCGAAGGCAAGTCGCCCTCGGTCGGGCTGAACATCGAGTTGCCCCACGAGCAAGCCAGCAACACTTGGCAAAACATCTCGCTCAGCTTCCGCCACTTCTTTGCGCGCAAGGTAGCCTTCGTCAAGTATGCAGATGCGTACGTCATTTTACCGGGCGGTTTCGGCACACTGGATGAATTAATGGAAGTACTGACGCTCATCCAGACCGGGAAATCGCGGCGCATTCCGGTCATCCTGGTCGGAACGAGCTTCTGGCGCGGCTTGCTGGACTGGTTCCAAAGCCAGCTGGTAAAAGACGGCATGATATCCGCCAAGGATATGGAGCTGGTGCAATTGATCGATGAACCAGTGAATATCGTGGAAGCAATTTTCGCTTTCTACGAGGCACGCCATATCGAGCTCAGCGATCCGGAGCGTTCATTGAATCCATATTTGTGAAATTTTGCGGCGAACTGACCACGCCGGTTTGCTACAATGTCTGCAGTACTTGCATGGGCGCTCGAAAATTCTGCCGGCGCCTTCTTCGTCTTTATCCGCCAAGATCATGAAATCTGATATCCCCCCAGCCAGACAGGCGCTACTTGCGGCCCTCGGCGCCTTTGCCTTTATATCCTTGCCGGCTGACGCGCAAACGCAGGCGGCCGACATGCCTCCGAGGCTGGAAAAGGTGGAAGAGCTTGACAGCTCCGCCACGGATCCTGCCGCAAATCAGGAAGCCAGCTCCTCAAAGCCAAGCAGACGAGAGATCATTGAAAAGCGCGAACGCGGCGAGGTCACCTCGATCGAGGTCAGGAGCGGCGAGCATAGTTATTTCCTTGATCCGGGCGACGAACCGGGAACCGTTGTGCCCGGCGACGCGCAAAGCGGCAATACGCGCACGCCGCAATGGAAAATATTTGAGTTCGACTGGAAGCGTCCTGCCGAAACAAACGATGCAGGCCTGCAGTCCGAGCCCGCAGCGCCGCCCGCGCCGGTAAAATAAGCAGGATCCGTAAAACGGCAATCCTTCCATTACAACAAGAACATTCATTTCATTTTTCGATATGGCGGTATTTACCACAGTTACACTGGACGATCTCGCGCAGTGGTCAGCACAATTTCCTTTAGGCCGGGCGCTTGCAATCAAAGGCATATCTACCGGTATCGAAAACAGCAATTTTTTCATCGCCATGGAAAGCGGCGAATACGTGCTGACGGTTTTTGAAAAACTGAGTTTCGAGCAATTGCCGTTTTATCTGAACCTGATGCGCCATCTGGCGCAGCGCGATGTCCTGGTGCCGCTTCCGATCGCCAACCGTGACGGCAGTATCCTCAATGCCCTGCATGGCAAACCGGCCTCGATCGTAACCAAGCTGCAAGGCGAGTGCCAACTTGGCCCGGAGCCGGTTCATTGCCGTGAAGTAGGTGCAATGCTGGCAAAAATGCATCTCGCCGCACGCGATTTTCCGCAGCACCAGCCGAACCTGAGGGGATTGAACTGGTGGAAAGAAACTGCGCCGGCGGTCCTGCCCTACCTGCCGCAGGAGGGCCAGCAGCTGCTGCAATCCGAGCTGCGCTATCAGGAAGAGTTTGCCGCAGGCACCACTTATCAAACGCTGCCGAACGGTCCTATCCATGCGGACTTGTTTCGCAATAATGTCATGTTCGACGGCGAACGCCTGACCGGATTCTTCGACTTTTATTTTGCCGGCTGGGATACCTGGCTGTTCGATGTCGCTGTGACGGTGAACGACTGGTGCATCGATCTGGACAGCGGCGCGCTGGATCACGCGCGCGTACGCGCGATGCTGGATGCGTACCACGCGGTTCGCCCCTTCACCAACGAAGAGCAAAGCGCATGGCAGGCAATGCTGCGCGCCGGAGCATTGCGCTTCTGGCTGTCGCGCCTGTACGACTTTTACAAGCCGCGTGAAGCGGAAATCCTCACGCCGCACGACCCGACGCATTTTGAACGAATACTGCGGCTGCGCATCAGCGAACCGGCGCCGGCCTTGGCCTGATCTATGGAAAACCCTACAGCGCAACTCGGCTGGACCTGGCTCAAGGATGGCTTTGCCTTGTTCCGCAAGCAGCCGGCCGAACTATCGACACTATTCCTGAGCTATCTGTTCCTGATGCTGGGCATAGGTATCATCCCGGTATTGGGCCAGGCGCTACCCATTCTGCTGGTGCCGGTGTTTTCGATGGCTTTCCTGCAGGCGTGCGTGCACATTGAGCAGGGAAAGCGCGTCTACCCAAACCTTGTGCTGACCGGCTTTCGTTCGCCGGCCTTTGTCACCTTGCTGAAACTGGGGGTGCTGTATCTGTTGGCGGCATTGCTGGCCATTGCCGGTTCAAGCATTATCGACGGCGGGATCTTTTTCAAAGCCATGACCGGCCAGATCAAGCTCGATACGGAAACGGTCGAGGCATCCAATATGTCGTCGGCAATGATGTTTGCGGCGCTGTTGTACACACCGGCGGCAATGGCCTTATGGTTTGCGGCTCCATTGGCCGCATGGCAAAAAATGGGCGTGATGAAATCCATTTTCTACAGCTTTTTCGCCGTGCGCCGGCATGGAAAAGCCTTCCTGGTCTACATACTGGCCTGGGCTTTCTTCGGAATTTTCCTGCCTGTGATCTTGAGCTCGATACTTGCGCTCTTCGTCGGCACTGGCATCGCGACCATGGTGCTGCTATTGCCGCTGTCGGTCGTCACGACGGTGGTCATGTACTGTTCGTTTTATGTCTCTTATGTACATGTCTTCGGCAGACCTGAGTTCGCGCTGCCGGATGAAATAAAATAAAGCAAGCCGATAGGCCGGATTCTGTTACGGCCGGCAGAAACTGCCGGCTATGACAGCCATTCCTCTAGGCCATGAATTGCTCCATGGCTCAAGCTTCCTACCCGCACGCTCCGCGAGCAACATCATCGCGTGCCTATTTGGAATTGCTCCGGGTGGAGGTTACCGCGTTTCACCGTAACTTAATACGCTCGTCTCTGTGGCCCTGTTCCTCGCCTTATACTGAAGCCGAAGCTTCTGTTTTCGGCGGACGGCCGTTAGCCGTCACCCTGCTCTGTGGAGTCCGGACCTTCCTCCCGCCGCTACGCAATGCGCAACGGCCAGCGGCTGTCTGGCTTGCTTCAGGTTGCATTCTAACTGAACAACGTTGAAGCTGCTGCCCTTGATTGGCACTCCGGCTCGATTACTTCCCGCCAAGCCATGCATTGGCCCCTCCCTTCAGCGGTCAGCGCTCAGAAATCACTTTCCGACCAGCACGAAAATTTACCCAATTCATGTTCTGAGGAATATTTCGAACTGCTTCAAATTTTGATTGTCCTTAATTTAGTTGGACATAATTTTTTATGTTTGCAAGCTAATATGAAAGGACTGTCTTATGTCGAATCCCGGCAATCAAAATTCGCAAAAATCCGCATCTAAAAGCAAGCCCAATCTTATTCCAGATGCATTGCAGGGTACGGATGATACCCAATCAGAATTTTCCGTGAATGCAACGCGCGAGGAACGAAGGGAAGACGAGAGAAAAGCGGATGAAAAATCTGCGCATGCCGCTCCCACTCAAGAGAGCGATGCTGCCGAAACACAATCCGAATTTTCCGTGAACGAACGCTTGCGCGGGAATTCACAATCGTAATATTTGAGGAATCCGTTCGGCCCTACTGACTGATTCACGGCGCAATGAAGCTTAGGTATTTTGGAACCTGGCCCTGTGGCGTCAATCACTGCCTTTTTTATAAGTAGCAGCTACTTGTCCGAAGCCGGTTTTAGTTCGCGGCGAACAAAAGAGAAAGCGAATTGACAGGAGGAAAAAGAGAGTGAGGCGAGATGCCGATCTGTGCAGATTTACTCTGCACAGATCGTTGCTTCATTTGAGATGAACGGAAATGAGCTTGGTCATTTCAAACATGGAAACTTGCTTTTTCCCATCAAAGACTGCTTCCAGCTTGGAGTCGGCATTGATCATGCGGCGATTCGCTGGATCCTGGAGGTTATGCTCCTTGATGTAATCCCACACTTTTTTTGTAACTTCGGTGCGGGGAATCGGCGTTGCGCCAACAACCTCTGCCAGTTCTTTGGAAGGTGTCACAGGTTTCATGAAAGCGCTATTCGGCTTGCTTTCCTTTTTTGCTGGTGTATTAATAATTTTCTCCTCATAAAAATCGATGGGCATACAGTAACATGCAAATAGCAAAACATAGCCTGCCAGGGCACTGATTTGCATACTGGGGCTTGATTCTACCCTACTATTCGGCTGCTTCTAAGTAGAAGCAGATACTAGCAGTCAGTCATTTTGCTGCCAAGATCGCCATCGGAAATTATGCGGCTTTTCCAATACCGGAAGCCGAATTCGAGCGCCTTATTGCGGTATGCACTTTATAGGCAAGATCGGTAAGCTGAAATGGCTTAGGCAATATCATTTCCCGGTCGACCACCTCGTCGATTGCCTGCAGATCCGCATAGCCGGTCGCGATAATTGCCGGCAAATCCGGATATATCTTATGTGCATATTTGACGAGCTGAGCGCCATTTATCACACCAGGCATTAGAAAGTCCGTGATCAGCAAATCTGGACGGGCCGATACGAGCTTATCGACGCCACTTTGTCCATCCTCTGCCTGCATCACCTGATAACCAAGGATTTCCAAGCTTTCCACAATAAACTCACGGACTTGGGGTTCATCCTCAACCACCAGAATATTTGCACGCTTGCCTTCAGATATGACATGCTCATCACCCCGTGGCGTCGATTCAGGAACTTCGTCAAGATCGGCAAGCGGCAACCAGATTTCTACGGCAGTTCCGATTCCCACTTCGCTTTTAATCTTTGCCGTACCGCCGGATTGCTGCGCAATGCCATATACCTGGCTTAAGCCCAGGCCGGTGCCTTTGCCCAGCGGTTTTGTCGTGAAGAAGGGGTCGAATACCTTTCCGATAATTTCCGGATTAACACCCTCACCAGTATCGATCACGGATACCACCGCATACTCCTGATCGGAAACCAGATCGGATGACGCGGCCCGCACTTCCGTACGCAAGATGATCGTTCCGCTGCCATGCATCGCATCTTTGGCGTTGATTGCCAGATTAAGTATTGCCAGCTCAATCTGATTCAAATCTGCCTTGGCGTAGGAAAGATTCGGCCTTAAATCCAGTTGAATTTCAATGCCGACACCAAGCGATGCGCTCAATAAGTCCTTTATTCCTTCCAATGCCTGATTCAGGTCACACGCTTTGAGATTCAGCGGCTGTCCGCGAGAAAATGCCAGCAGCTGGCTCGTCATCTTTGCCCCCTGCTGGGCAGCCTTGCAAATCTTATCGGCGACACGCTTGATGCGCTCATCCTCTGCCAGAAAATTGACCAGGTCAGCATTCCCCTGGATGACGCTCAGCAGATTATTGAAGTCGTGCGAAATGCCACTGGTAAGATGGCCTAATGCCTCCATTTTGTGCGTCTGCACCAAAGCGATCTGGGCCCGCTCGCGTTCCCTCATTTCCCGCATCAGCCTGTCATTGGCTTGCGCGAGTTCGGTGGTGCGTTCGGCAATGCGGCTCTCAAGCGTCGCATTCAGATCCATTCTTTCCTGCAAGTCACTGCGCGCCTGATACTGTCTTTTCCGGGCACGCAGCGCGGATCGCGCAGCACTGCGAAGCGTTTCGGCATTGAACGGCCGTTCAAGCAAAATGACATTTCCCAGGTTTCGTATTACCGAGTGCGCCCGCAATTCATCTTTGTTGGTCAGCGGCGAGGTCAGCACGATAAAAGGAAAATCCGACCAGGAAGGCTGTTGCGCCAGGATAGAAAAGAGCGGCTGCAGGTCAGCACTGTGCAAAGCTTCTTCGACGACCAGTGCCGCAGCGGCGGGAAGTGCAATCTGCTGCAATAGCTCGTCGTAACCGGCGCATATCGTACAATACGATCCGCCGCGAATCAGCGCTTGCTCGATTACCTGAGCATCCCTTCCCTTTGGCGCAAGAACAAGAATGCGCTCTTCACTCATGGCGCTATTGGTCATTCACGCCATCCGGTGCGACCATCATCTGCGTTTCGCCGCGGTAGTGCGGCACGCCGGTCAATATGCCTTCAAACCCCTCCAGTTCCTTTCCGACTACGACACCATCCTTATTGAATTGAAGTTCACGGATGGATTGTTCATGTGCGTTGGTGCGGCTTTTGATTGCCGTGATGGCCCGGTGAAGACGGCCATTCGTTTCAAAGAAGCGCAGCAGCACAGTAGCGTCGGCCAGATAGCTGACATCGATATGGCTGCGCATTTCTCCAATCATGCCATGCTGTCCCAGCACGAGCACGGTCGTCACACCCTGGTTATTCAAGTAGGAGAGTAATTCGTGCATCTGCAGGATAAGGTGCTTTTCTCCGGGCATGGACTGCAGGTAGGCATTCAGGCTGTCGATCGCAATAAAACTTACGCTCTGTTTCTCCACTGCGTCGCGCAACATGTGCGCGAACTGGCCCGGTGCAAGCTCGGCTGGGTCAATATGGTGAATGACCAGTTTTCCGTTTTCCATATAAGGTCGGACATCCATGCCAAGCGCAGCGCTGCGCACCAGCAGCGTTCCCAATCCTTCATCGAACAAATACAACGCAGCCGATTCGCCGCGTTGCAGTGCAGCCAATATGGTGCGGATGGCAAGCGTTGTTTTGCCGATACCGGATGGCCCAAGAAACAATGTGCTCGTCCCGGATACCAGGCCTCCGCCAAGAAGTTCATCTAATCCAGCGGCGCCGGTCGACTGCGAACTTGGCGTGAAATCCGCTCCATGTTCGGCAGCAATCAAGCGTGGAAAAACAATAAGTCCGCCAGTGTCCAAGATAAAATCGTGATAGCCGCCGCGGAACTTGATGCCCCGCATCTTTACGATATTCAAACGGCGCCGTTCCTTGCCGAATTCCTGGGCGAGCTGCTCCAATACAATTACGCCATGCGCAATGCTATGCAGCTGCTGGTCACCCGCCTCGGAAGTTTTATCGTCGAGCAGTATGACTGTGCATTTGCGGGTCGAGAAATAGTTCTTGATGGCCAGGATCTGGCGCCGATAGCGTAGGGGATTTTGAGCCAGGAGGCGCAGCTCGGATAAGCTGTCAAACACCACGCGTGAAGGCATGACCCGATCGACTTCGCCCATGATGCTCTTGGTCGTCTCTCCAAGCTCCACTTCCGATGGATGAAAGATGGATTGCTCGGAATCCGGATCGAGGCCGGCATCATTGATGAGCTCAAACATTGTGATTCCACCGATATCCCAGCCATGGCTGCCGGCAATTTCGTTAATCTCCTCAACTGATTCTGAAAGAGTGATGTACAAGGATTTTTCACCGATGCTGACTCCCTCCATCAGGAATTGCAGCGCCAAGGTTGTTTTACCGGTTCCCGGCGAACCCTCAAGCAAATAGACGCGATTTTTTGTGAGCCCGCCACCCAAAATATCATCCAGGCCCGGGACGCCGGTGCAAACGCGAGCGGATTGAGTGACGTCTTTTTTGATTGGTGAATTCTTGTCCATTGCGAAACCGATTTAACAGCGTTTTGAAGTCAGCCGAGCAACAGCAAATAGCCGGTCAACTGATTTGAGGCGCAGTTTTCCCGTAAGGAAATTCCTGCAAGTCTGGAAAATATCTTGAAGATGTTAAACGAAGTCGGCGACCATGGCTATAAGTAATTATGAAGATAAATCAATGTAGATTACTTGAGGCAACGAAAACACCTTCTGCGAAATGAATCGTAGATCCTCAGCAACTTGTTCTTCAGTTTTGGAAGCAACAATGTTGGAGAAAACGAGCGAAAAAGCGCTTAAACACTTTCGCAACCTATACATCCAAAAAGATGAAATGTTTATCGGAAACATTCTTGAACAATCGAATGCCCAAAAAATTTGTCGGATACAAAATTGATTGCGGCTCGCGATACGGTGCCACGACTCACATGGCGGAATGAATGCAGAAACTGATATAGAAGCGGGCCCAGGAAAACCTGGAATAAAAAAGGCCTGCTTTCATTAATAAAACAGGCCTTATTGCACGACATGTGCCAGCTGAATGCGTAACCCTTTGCAGAGATCATTCAAAGCATCTAGCGCACGAGCAGCACCGGGACCGAAGTGATTGCCAGGACCTTGGTGGCGACGGATCCCATGACCAGGCTCTTGAGCGCGCCATGGCCATGTGTGCCCATGATTATCATGTCGATTTGGTGCTCCTTGACATAGGCATTGATCTGCTCCGCGATGTCGCCGATGCAATAGCTGGCTGTGTAGGGAATATTTTTCTTTTTGAGGATTGCTTCGGCTGGCGCCAGCGCCTCCTGGGCTTCAGTGCGGTAGTAATTGTCCACCGTGCCGGGGCCCAGAATAGCTGCGGCACGTGCTTCCGAGGTCGGAATCGGCAACTTGACGTGCAGGACATGCAATTCAGGCTTATCCCTGAACATATCGAGACGTGAAATTACATACTCTACAGCTTTGACCGTATAAGAGGAACCGTCTACTGCCAGCAAAAATTTCATGATTGAGTCCTTATAAATTTGTAAGCTGACGACATGGTCGTCAATGCATCGATATTCGAAATACTGCCTTACCCGGATTCCGTCAAATGCATACTGAATTTGCCGGAAGGACCAGTCTCTCCAAACCCCGCCCGCCTTCTACAGTCCGTGCTGAATGCGCACCAGCATCCAGCACGCCAGCAGGCCGAAAAAGACCGGTATCAGCATGTCACCCCGTGCGACATGCTCGACCTTTTTTTCCAGCACCGCCTCAGCTTCCCTACGGTCCATCTTTTCCAGCATGCCAGAGCTCACTGCAATCAGCGCCTCGTCCCTGTCCAGGCCTGCCGCATAGGCGCGCATGACCGATGAATCGTAGACGGCCACTTCCGGCGTCTTGATGCCGGCCTGCCTTGCCTGGCGCTGGACGGTATTGATCAGCCAAGCCTCCGATGCATTGGCGGGCTTGGTGATGCTGCGCGGCAGCATGGCTTTTTTTGTCACCCATTTGGAAAATGCCGACGGAAGAATTACGCCAAACAGCAGGAATGCTGCGGCAAACAGGAACAGGTTGCCGAGATCAATCCCGCCTCCGCTGATCCATTTGCCCATCCCGATCCAATCCGCGGCCAGTATCAAGCCAAGCAATAGTGCAAGCTTGGCCAGAACGAATAAAGCAATCCGGGTCATGTACCGCTCCTTTCTCTCTGATGATTGCCTGTATGCCTTGTCCTGTACGGCAACCTGCGTTATGCCGTTGCCGCACCTGTCTGCCTTAGCCGGACTGTGTATGCACCGGCAGCTTCCTGGATGTGCGCACGCTGAGAATCATCGTGACAGCCAGTATCGCCGCCACTACGCCGAGCGAGGCGCCCACCGGGATTTTGTAGATGTCGATCAGGCACATCTTGGCGCCGATAAACACCAGAATCACCGCCAGGCCGTAGTTCAAGAGATGGAATCGGTTGGCTACCGCCGCAAGCAGGAAGTACATGGCGCGCAGTCCCAGAATCGCGAACACGTTACTGGTCAATACGATGAACGGATCGCTGGTGATGGCAAAGATGGCCGATATCGAATCCACCGCAAAAATGACATCGGTCAGACCGATCAGGCAGATGACCATGAAGAGCGGCGTGGCCACCTTTTTGCCGTTCTCGATAGTGAAGAACTTCTCTTTGTCATAGTTCTTGCTGACAGTCATGATCTTGCGCAGCAGCTTCAGCGCCGGATTGTCATTCAAGTCCGGTTCCTTGCCCGCAGCCCGCCACATCTTGATACCGGTGAGGATCAGAAAGCCGCCGAACACATACAGTATCCAGTGGAACTCGGACAGCAGCCAGCCACCGACCAGGATCATGATGGTGCGCAACACGATCGCACCGATGATACCGATCATCAGCACCCTTTTCTGAAATTCCGTGGGAACGGCGAAGTACGTGAAGATCATGAGGAAGACAAAGATATTGTCTACGGCCAACGACTTCTCGATCAGGTAGCCGGTCAGGAATTCAAGCGATTTGGTATTGGCCATTTCGACCGATCCGGTCATGTCTTTCACAGCCCACCAGAACAATCCATTGAACAGAAAGCTCAGTGCAATCCAGACGATGGACCAGTTCAGCGCCTGCTTGACGCTGACCGTCTGCGCTCCCTGGTTCTTGAGCACGACAAAGTCAATAAAAAGCGCCGCCAGCACGATGCCGACGAACGTAATCCACAACCACATTGGCGCAATCGTTTCCATTTCAAGCCCTTGGATTTATATGCAACTTATCTCGGTTAATTGCTTGCGCAGGCTGCAAACGTCCTACCACACAGCTCGCGCTGTATGGAATGACTTGCCTGAGGAGTGATCTGCCCAAGCGCCGAAGATCGGCGCAATGCAGGTTTTCCCTTGCCTGGTCAAGCGCCTTTCAACTGCATGGCAGGAATAAAGACACGCCGGCGCTTCCCGACCTGCTGCCTTTGCGATAACAAGCGTTTCGCCTGGCAGGCGGCTTGTTGAATCGCAAGATCGATGGCGGCGTACATGTCTTCCCGCACTTCCTTGATGACGATTTCAGGGCAACCGGGAATGGTGACGAGGATCTGGCACATCATGTCACTGCCTCCGCGCGGCCCGTTCAGGTCACGCAAGCGGACAACGACGAGGAGAATATTGTTGTGCACTCCTGAGAAAGAGAACTGCAGTCTGCGCTCCAGAGATTCGCGCAGTGATGGGGTCAGGCCGAACTTGTCATTCAAGATACGAACTTCCACAATCATTCTCCATGTGTCGATAACGACGAGAGAATTCTTAACCAAACCTTAACAAATAAAAAGCTGATTTTCGTTTAGGTTTAGTTCGTAAAAAACTGAATATTGTTCGCGGCATTTCCCAGAAGATCTGCTGCATTCAGCTAGTGAAGTTTGCATAAGCAATGTGCGATATGCACACAAAAGCGGGAGAAATGTATCCGGACGGACGATGCGAGCGAAGTGGCTTGCAAACGGAAAATAGAAGGCCATTGTCGAGGCGCAACCAAAGATTCGCGCTACACAAGCTGGCCGGCTTCTGCCGACAATGATCGTGCGACGCCACCATGCGATGCTTGATGCGCCGGGCCAGGAAAGACACGACGCTCTCCTCGCTTATTTCTTTTGCAGAAAGCGTAAGATTGCTTGCCGGGCGGCCGGTGCATTCAGCATCTCGCTGAAGTATTTGCTCTCTTCGGCAATGCGATCGTTGATCGCCGCCCTATCGGCCTCCTTCATCAACCCCTTGGTCAAGCGGAGCGAAGGTGCCGGCATGCTTGCCAGCCTTGCTGCCTGGGCATGCGCATAATGCAAGACATGTTCAGCCGGGAGTATCTTGTTGATCAAGCCCATTTCACGTGCTTCCTGCGCGTCGAAGACATCTCCTAATAACAATTTTTCCGCAGCGCGCCGGTAGCCGGCAATCCGGGGCACTAGCAGGGTCGATGCAAATTCCGGGCACAAACCCAATTGCGTAAACGGCATTCCGAAACGCGCATCCGCGGCTGCATAGACCAGATCGCAATGCAAGAGCATGGTAGTGCCTATGCCGATGGCCGGGCCGCACACTGCGGCTACTACCGGCTTGGCGGCATGACTAAGCTGCTGCATGAAATAAAAGACCGGGCTATGCGGATACACCGGTGGATGATCGATGAAGTCCTGCAGGTCATTTCCGGCCGTGAATGCATCCTCCGTTCCGGCCAACAGGATGACACTGATTTTTTCATCCTGCCCGGCATCATGCAATGCATCTGCCAGAGCCTGGTACATTGCAGCGGTGAGCGCATTTTTCTTTTCCGGCCGGTTCAGCTCAATCGTGCAAATGCCGTCTTCCTTGCGGGTCTGGATCACTTTATGCTCTCCAATAAAAAAGCTGCATGCCGGACACCGGAATGCAGCTTCAAGTCAATCTTCAAATCGATCTTTAATCAATCTGCAAATTTACATGCGCTCGAAAATACCGGCGGCTCCCATGCCGGTACCGACGCACATGGTTACCATGCCGTATTTCAGATTCTTGCGGCGCAACGCATGCACCGTGGTTGCTGATCGAATCGCGCCGGTCGCGCCTAGTGGATGACCCAGCGCGATCGCCCCGCCCATGGGATTGACCTTGGACGGATCCAGTCCCAGATCCTGGATGACGGCCAGCGCCTGCGCGGCGAATGCTTCGTTCAGTTCGATCCAGTCGATCTGGTCCTGCGTTAATCCTGCGAGGCGCAGCGCTGCAGGTATCGCTTCTTTCGGGCCGATGCCCATGATTTCCGGCGGCACGCCGCGCACCGCAAAAGAAACAAAACGCGCGAGCGGCACCAAGTTGCATTGCCTGAGGATTTTTTCACTCACCAGGATCAGCGCACCCGCGCCATCGGAGGTCTGTGAACTGTTTCCGGCCGTGACCGTTCCGCGCGCTGCAAACGCCGGCTTCAGCCTGCCCAGCACTTCCATATTGGTATCGCTGCGTGCACCCTCATCCTGAGAGACTGTGCGTGTCTTGACATCGACTTGGCCGGTTTCGAGATTCGGGAATTTTTCGACGACTTCAACCGGCGTCGTTTCATCATTGAATTCACCGGCCTGCTGGGCGGCAATCGCCTTTCGATGCGAATTCAGGGAAAACTCGTCCTGTGCTTCGCGCGAGATTTTCCATTGCTGCACCACCTTTTCCGCGGTCAGCCCCATGCCATAAGCCATGCCAATGTTTTCGTCCTGCAAAGCCTTGATATTGAACGACGGATGATGCCCCATCATCGGCACCATGGACATCGATTCGGCTCCGGCAGCGATCATCACATCGGCTTCGCCGACACGGATGCGATCGGCTGCCATGGCGACCGCAGTGAGGCCCGATGCGCAATAGCGGTTGACGGTAACGCCGCCGATCGAATTCGGCAAGCCGGCCAGCAGCGTGGCCATGCGTGCCATGTTGAATCCCTGTTCGGCTTCGGGAAACGAGCAGCCGACAATCACGTCCTCGATCAGCTTGGGATCGAGATTGGGCACCTGCGACACCGCAGACTGCAGCACGCGCACCAGCAAGTCGTCCGGACGCACATGCCGCAACATGCCGCGCGGCGCCTTGCCGATAGGGGTGCGTGTCGCTGCGACGATATAGGCATCCTGCAATTGTTTAGCCATATTGGGCTCCTGGTATTTGCTTGTTGGCTCGGTTACGCGCTCCACGATCAACTGCGTGAAGCGTTCACCTTAAAGAATCGTTTACCGCTCATTCAACTACTCAATCTCAACTGCTCAATTTCGAACGGGCTTGCCGGTCTGCAGCAAGCCCATGATGCGTTCCTGCGTTTTCGGATTTTTCAGCAATTGCATGAATGCACGCCGTTCCAGATCCAGCAGCCATTGCTCATTGACCAGGCTGCCGGGCTCGACGTCCCCGCCGCACGCAATTTCCGCAATCAGCGTACCCAGCAGATAATCGTGCTGTGAAATGAAGCCGCCGTCGCGCATATTGACCAGTTGCGCCATGATGGTCGCCGTACCGGAACGCCCCTCGACCGGGGTCAGCGTCTGCATAGGCGGCCGATAGCCGGCATCGAACATGGCCCGCGCTTCCACCTTGGCCACATGCAGCAACTCATACGGATTGAAAACGATGACATCCTTATCGGATAAGTAACCCATTTTCTGGGCATCCAGCGCCGACTTTGACACCACGGCCGTCGCCGCATTCATGTAATAGGATTTCAGGAACTGGAAGATATCATTGCCCTTCGCATCGGCGGCGGCGCGCAAGGCGATTTCCTTCAGCCCGCCGCCTGCCGGCACCAGGCCTACGCCGACTTCGACCAGTCCGATATAGGATTCCATCGACGCCACACGCCGAGACGCGTGCATGAGCAGTTCGCAACCGCCGCCCAGCGCCAGGCCGGCCACCGCGGCGATCACGGGCACCTGCGCATATTTCATCCGCTGATGCACGTTCTGCAAATTGGATATCATCGGCTCCAGCGCTTCCACGCCGCCAGACATGAACAAGGGCAGCATGGCCTGCAGGTCGGCACCGGCGGAAAATGCTCCACCCTGTGCGGCGTCCTCGTGCCAGATCACCAGTCCCTTGTAATTGCGTTCCGCTTCATCAATGGCCTTGTTCAAGCCATCGATCACGCCTGGGCCAATGGTATGCATCTTGGTCCTGAACGACAGGATCAACACTTCGTCGTTCTGATGCCATATGCGTACCGACTCGTCTTCAAAGACGGTGGCGCAGGATGCCTTCCGCGGGTCTTCACCGACCAGCGGTGCGCGGAACGCCTGCCGCTGATACACCGGCAAGTCCGAACGCGGCACGAAGGTTTTTCTGGATGGTGACCAGGATCCTGCTCCGGTATGCACGCCTTTATTTTCTGCCACAGGCCCAGTGAATACCCAATCCGGCAGCGCTGCATTCGACAGGGCTTTTCCGGCCTCGATATCGTCCCTGATCCATTGCTCTATCTGCTGCCAGCCAGCTGCCTGCCAGGTCTCGAACGGGCCCTGGTTCCAGCCAAAACCCCAGCGCATCGCAAAGTCGACGTCACGCGCATTGTCGGCGATCGCCTCAAGATGCACGGCGCTGTAATGGAAGAGATTGCGCAATATCGCCCACAGGAATTGCGCTTGCGGATTGCTTGAATCATGCAAGGCTTTCATGCGTTTCGCAGGATCTTTTTCCTTCAGGACGCGCACAAGGAAGTCGTCAGCCTTGCCGCCGCCGGATACATAATCCATTTTTTCTGCATCGAGCCGCAGAATATCCTTGCCGACCTTTTTATAGAAACCGGCACCGGATTTTTGGCCCAGCATGCCTGCTTCAACCAGTTTAGCCAGTGCCAAAGGCGTCTGATACAGAGCGGCAAACGGATCACCGGGCAGCGTGTCCCGCATAGTCTTGATAACATGACCCATCGTATCCAGGCCGACCACGTCGGCCGTGCGGAAGGTGCCGGACTTGGCCCGGCCCAGCTTGGTGCCGGTCAGGTCATCCACCACGTCGTAAGACAAACCGGATTTTTCGGCTTCGTGTATCGTCGCCAGCATGCTGAACATGCCGACGCGGTTGGCAATGAAGTTGGGCGTGTCGAATGCGCGCACCACGCCCTTGCCGAGCGTAGTGGCCAGGAATGCTTCGAGCCGGTCGAGCATTTCCGGCTGGGTTGCCGCAGTCGGGATAAGTTCCACCAGGTGCATGTAGCGCGGCGGATTAAAGAAGTGCACGCCGCAAAATCGCGCCTTCAGCTCGGCATCGAAACCCTGCGACAAAGCCGTGATCGATAGGCCCGAGGTATTGGACGCGAAGATCGCATGGGGCGCGATATGCGGCGCGACCTTCTTGTACAGATCATGCTTCCAGTCCATGCGCTCTGCAATTGCCTCGATGATCAGGTCGCATTCCTTCAAGCGCTCGAGATGATCTTCATAGTTGGCCGCTTCGATATATGCAGCATGATCGTTGTTGCCTAATGGAGCGGGATTGAGCTTTTTGAGGTTATCGACGGCGCGCAGCACGATGCCGTTTTTCTGGCCTTCCTGGCCGGGCAGATCGAAGAGCACAACCGGCACTTTCGCATTGACGCAATGGGCCGCAATCTGCGCACCCATCACGCCCGCGCCGAGCACCGCAACTTTCCTGACGATGAAATTTGCCATGAGGCGTTTCCTTATATCGTTGGCTCTCGCTTCCGCATAATCCGCGGAAACGGGCATTTAAAACAGTTCCGCTTCGAGCTCCATCAATGGTGCCGCACCGGAGCGTGCCTGGCGAATCAGCATGGCGGTTTCCGGCAGCAAACGCGCGAAATAAAAACGAGCGGTCGCCAGCTTGGATATATAAAACTTGTCGCCGTTACCTTGCTTTTCCAGCGCAATCTTCGCCATGCGCGCAAAGAAATAGGCATAAACCAGATGACCGAGCACGCGCAGATAGGGAACCGCAGCAGCGCCGACTTCGTCGGGGTTCTTCATCGCTTTCATGCCGATCTCCATGGTCAGCTTCGTGACCTTCTCTGCCAGATCCGCGAGCGGTGTAATGAATTCCGACATCGTTTCGTCCAGTCCGTTCTCCTCGATGAAGGACTGGATCTGCGCACCGAACTTGCGCAGCCTAGCTCCATTGTCCGTCAGGACTTTGCGGCCCAACAGGTCGAGAGACTGCACGGTATTTGTGCCTTCGTAAATCATGTTGATGCGCGCATCGCGCACATATTGCTCCATGCCCCATTCGGCAATGAAGCCGTGGCCGCCGTATACCTGCATCGCTTCAGATGTGGCAATCCATCCGTTATCCGTCATGAATGCTTTCACGATAGGCGTCAGCAATGCCACCTGATCTTCCGCGTCCTTGCGTACCGCCTCATCCGGATGCTTCAACTCCTTGTCGATCTGTAGCGCGACATAGGCGCTGAATGCGCGCCCGCCTTCGGCATAGGCTTTCGCCGTCAACAGCATGCGCCGCACGTCCGGATGTACGATGATGGGATCGGCAGGCTTGTCCGGCGCCTTGGGGCCGGAGAGACTGCGCATCTGCAGTCGGTCCTTTGCGTAGGCAAGCGCATTCTGATAGGCGACCTCGGTCAAGCCCAGCGATTGCATGCCGACGCCCAGGCGCGCGGCATTCATCATGACGAACATTGCATTCAGACCCTTGTTCGGTTCGCCGATCAGCCAGCCGGTCGCCCCGTCGATATTCATCTGGCAAGTCGAATTGCCGTGGATGCCCATTTTTTCTTCGAGCGCGCCGCAGAAAATCGGATTGCGTTCGCCCAGTGTGCCGTCCGGCCTGGGAAGATATTTAGGAACCAGGAACAGTGAAATACCCTTGGTTCCCGGCGGCGCGTCCGGCAACCTTGCCAAAACAAGATGCACGATGTTCGACGACATTTCATGCTCGCCTGCGGAGATGAAAATTTTGCCGCCGGTGATCCTGTAGGTACCGTCAGGCTGCGGTTCTGCCTTGGTGCGCAACATGCCCAGGTCCGTGCCGGAATGCGGCTCGGTGAGGCACATGGTGCCGGTCCATTCGCCGGACACCAGCTTGGGCAGATACAACTCTTTCTGTTCCGGAGTGCCGTGCGCGTGCAAACATTCATACGCGCCGTGCGACAGGCCGGGATACATGGTCCATGCCTGGTTCGCCGCGTTGAGCATTTCATAGAGCGCATTGTTCACTACCAGCGGCAAACCCTGGCCGCCGTATTCCGGATCGGCCGAGAGCGACGGCCAGCCGGCATCGACATACTGCTTGTATGCTTCATGGAAGCCCTTTGGAGTTTTCACGGTATGCGTCTGCGCATCCAGATGGCAGCCCTCGCGGTCGCCGGTATGGTTCAGGGGAAACAGGATGTCGGATGCAAACTTGCCACCCTCTTCCAGTACCTGGTCAATGATGGCGGCATCGATATCCGCATGCGGCGGCAGCTGCTTGAGTTCGTCTTCCACGTGCAGCAGTTCATGCAACACGAACTGCATGTCGCGAAGCGGAGCGGTGTATTGACCCATGGTTTCCTCCTGGTAGCTAGGCCGTTGACGCTGATATTCTCAAGGCAAGGTGGAAAACATGCGGTGCCGCCCTGGAATATTGTTGTTCTTTGGCGAAGTGCCGTTCTTGCGTGGCGCGACAGGCATTGATGCGCACTCCATTGTCAATGTCCATTCAGCTTGCCATTGCGTCTTGATTTTAGACTTGGCTTTGACATGGAAAACAGTTTGCATGTGCCTTTGGTGGAGCCCTGCAAATCAACTGCGAACGATCGTACTATTGAACAGCTTTCCGTAAAAGTCAAACGGTATTCGCCCTTGCAACCACACCGCGATTGCGGGTAATCAAGCACTGCGCTCTCACGACTGAGACCGGTCCAGTACGCGCCGGTCCCGCTTGGTCGGCCGGCCCTTGATGGCGGCGCTCGGCTCATGAAAATATTTACGCTTTTCGGACTCCTGCTGGCGCCGCCGCACGCTTTCTTCCGTTTCCATGTATAGCGTTTGTGCGATCGTCGCCGATCCGCGTTGTTCGGACAGCGCCCTCACCAACACCTGCCATTCAGTCGATCCATTGTCGATCTCCAGGATGTCGCCTTCCTTCACGTTGCGCGACGGTTTGGTACGCTCTTTGTTGAGCTTGACCTTGCCGCTTTCCACCGCAGCCGTTGCGAGCGACCGGGTCTTGAAAAAACGTGCGGCCCACAGCCATTTGTCTATGCGTACTGCATCGGTCGACATGTTCACTTCCTTCTTGTTTCCATACTTCTGCATTGTTTTGGCAGCCGTCCGGACCGATTGTTCCCGTTATCGCCGCCCATCATTCGACGTAACGCCCCCAAGTCAGCATGCGCAGAACACTTTTATACAGCATATAAGCAAACCCATACCAGGCGCGCCGGTACCAGGGCGTATTGGCAAATTCTTCCAGCCTGATTTCAACGCCTTCGTTGATGCCATCCTCGATATGCCTGCGCAAGGCTTCGGCAAAGCCAGCGTCTTTCACAACGATATTGGCTTCCTGATTGACGAACAGGCTAAAGCCGTCATAGTTGCTCGATCCGACAGTCGCCCAGTCATCATCCACGACTCCGACCTTGCCGTGCAACTGGGTCTTGCGGTATTCCACGATACGCACACCAGCGGCCAGCAACTTGGGATAAAAGGACTGCGCCACTGCATCCTGCAAGCGGTACTGTCCGACACCGAGCAGAAGCGTTACCTGCACCCCGCGCGAGGCCGCGGAGGCAAGCGCATCGCGCAGCTTGCGTCCCGGCGCGAAATAAGGATTGGCGAGCCAGGCACTTTTCCTTGCGCGCCCAAGGGCTTGCAGATAGGAGCGCTGTATCGTGCGCCGGTTGCGCAGGTTGTCCCGGATCACCAGCGCCGCCAGAGCCGGTGTATCGGTCGCGGCTATGCGACTGGCGCGCGCGCTTTTGAATCGTTGCCAGCGCGCCTTCAGGTTTGTGTTGTGCAGGCGCGCCCACTGGATCTCGATTTCACGATGAATGGCCGCAACGAGCGTGCCCTCGATTTTCACCGCAAAATCCCAGCGCGGCGCAGGCAGGATCACATTCGGATTATCGTCCGAGCGAAAATCATTGTTGATGTTCAAACCGCCCAGAAAAGCCAGCTTCCGGTCTACCACGCACATTTTCCGGTGCGTGCGGACTACGCCGCGCTTGAACCAGGGATTGAAGCTGCAATGCTTTGCGCCTGCCGCTGCCAGTTCCCGTGTGAGCCGCTTGGACACGGCACTGCCGGTGCCGACCCAGTCCGTAATCAAGCGTACATCAATACCGCGTTGCGCCGCCCGCTCCAGCGCCGCCTTGATGTCTTCCCCGGTTTCATCCAGCGCAAAGATATAGGTTTCCAGCCAGATCTCCTCCTGCGCCTGATCGAAGGCGACGATCAGCTCCGGAAAATATTCCATTCCGCTGTTCAGGAGCTTGATGTAATTGTCTGAGGTGAAAGTGACCGTGCGCATGGTTATCGATAAGGCTGAAGATTGCTTAAATCAAACTGCATCCGGCATCGAGTGACGGCGTTTCGTGGTGGCGTGCACTTGGAACATGGCAAGAATCCGCCGCGCCATATAATTCATTTCAGCTGCAAGCTTGCCACGATGGGCGCATGGTCGGAAAGCTTTGCCCACATGACGCCATGCAGAACCTGCGCGCTTTCGATCTTGAAGCCTCGCACATAAACGCGATCCAGCTGCAACAGCGGAAGCGCTGCCGGGAAGGTGCGCGCAGGCTGCACTTTTACACCACGGCCGCTGATGCGCCGCAGATAGGTGCCGAATCCGCGCCGCGACAGATTCTCGTCGAATACTTCCGTCACGCCCAGGTTCTCGCGCAGGATATCGCTCAACTGATTGCCCCAGTCATTGAAGTCGCCTGCAATGATCACCGGTGCATTGTCATGCGCCGAATTCGATACCGCATCAATCAGCGCTTCGGTCTGCCGTTTTCTGCTTCCCGCGAACAAGCCGAGATGCACGACATAGCAATGAATCTGGGTTCCCTCGACCTCGACTACGCAATGCAGGATGCCGCGCTGCTCGTAGGCATGGTCGGAGATATCGCGGTTCTGCGAAGAAGCAATCGGATAATTGCTCAGGAGAGCGTTGCCATGATGGCCGTGGTCGTACACCGCATTCATGCCATAGACGCAATGCTTGTCTCCGGCAAGAAATTCATGCTGGCTCTGGAGCGGCCAGTGCGTCGCATGCCGCAGGGCAAGCAAATCATGACGCCCCTGGACTTCCTGAAGAAAGACGATGTCGGCACTCATTGAACTCAAAGCCTGCTTGAGTGCATGAATACGCGGGCGGCTGCCAAATGATGAGACTCCCTTATGAATATTGTAAGTAGCGATGCGTATTCTCATGAATGTTCAGTTTAGATGCGCTGCTGCTAATTGTAATGAGGTAATCAGGTCAGATGCCGGGGCAATTGCAAAATCGCTTCGGCGTTCGATGCGGAAAAACATTTGTCCGCCGCCTCGCGGTAAGGCAGCCACATATGCCGCAAGTGCTCGCGCGGCGACAAGGTGACCGGGATGCCGGCCGGAACCAGCAATCCGAATACATGCTCGGTATTGCGCGTCACTCCTGGAGCATAACGATGGCGCCACACCGGATAAATTTCATAGACATTCTGCACATGCCAATCCTGAAGGTTTGCGCGCGGTAACATGCTATCTGCATCCTCACTCAGGGCCTTGGCATGCGCCGACCCGCCTTCTATGCGAATACCGGTTTCTTCCCATACTTCGCGAATGGCCGTTTCAAACAAAGGCTCATCCGCATTATCCTTTGAACCGGTAACGGATTGCCAATAATTAGCCTTGTCTGCGCGCTCGATCAATAATACGTCCAGATCGCTCGTATAAATGACTACCAGTACGGATTCGGGGATCTTATAAGTTTTATTCATATTGGATGGTGGCCCAGCATACGTCGGCCGCTGATCTTTCCGCCTAATAATTTCCTGGGCATAAATACCGCCTTCAGGACAAAGTTTATCGCAAAAGACCAAGAAAAAAGGCGCGAAACTTCGCGCCTTTTAAAATGAGAAACATTTGGAATTACGCCTTAACCGCTGCCTCCGTATTACGCAGACGGATATGCAATTCACGCAATTGCTTTTCATCCACTTCCGAAGGCGCCTGGGTCAGCAAGCATTGTGCACGCTGGGTTTTCGGGAAGGCAATCACGTCACGGATCGATTCTGCGCCGGTCATCATGGTAACGATGCGGTCCAGACCGAATGCCAGTCCGCCGTGAGGTGGCGCGCCGTATTGCAGCGCATCCAGCAGGAAGCCGAACTTGAGCTGCGCCTCTTCGGCATCGATCTTCAGCGCGCGGAACACCTTGCTCTGCACATCGGCGCGATGGATACGCACCGAGCCGCCGCCCAGTTCCCAGCCGTTCAGGACCATATCGTAGGCTTTGGCGATTGCCTTGCCCGGATTGCTCTGGATGAAGTCTTCATGGCCGTCCTTGGGCGAGGTGAACGGATGGTGCAGCGCAACCCAGCGGTCGTTTTCGTCGTCGTGCTCGAACATCGGGAAGTCCACTACCCACAACGGACGCCATGTATCCTCGAACAATCCGTTGTTGCGGCCGAAATCGCTGTGTCCGATCTTGACGCGCAATGCGCCGATTGCGTCGTTGACGATCTTGGCCTTGTCGGCGCCGAAGAAAATCAGGTCGCCGTCCTGTGCACCGGTCATTTCAATGATCCTGGTCAGCGCGTTATCGTGGATATTCTTGACGATCGGCGATTGCAAACCGTCGCGGCCCTTGGCTTTTTCATTGACCTTGATGTAAGCCAGGCCCTTGGCACCGTAGATCGCGACGAACTGGGTATAGGCGTCGATTTCGGAACGCGGCATCGCGCCGCCGCCAGGCACGCGCAGACCGACCACGCGGCCGTTTTCCATGTTGGCCGCGCCCGAGAAGACTTTGAAGTCGACGTCTTTCATGACGTCCGTCAGATCGGTGAATTCCAGCTTGACGCGCATATCGGGCTTGTCCGAGCCGTACTTGTGCATCGCGGTTGCGAAATCGAGAACCGGGAACGGATTCGGCAAATCGACATTGATGCACTTCTTGAACACGATGCGAATCATGTTCTCGAACATGTCGCGGATTTCCTGCTCGGACATGAATGAAGTTTCGCAGTCGATCTGCGTGAATTCCGGCTGACGATCCGCGCGCAAATCTTCATCGCGGAAGCACTTGGTGATCTGGTAATAGCGGTCGAAGTTGGCTACCATCAGCAACTGCTTGAATAATTGCGGCGACTGCGGCAAGGCAAAGAAATTGCCTGGATTCACACGCGAAGGGACCAGGTAATCCCGCGCGCCTTCCGGCGTGGATTTGGTCAGCATCGGCGTTTCCACGTCAATGAAGCCGTGCTCATCGAGGAAATTGCGCACTTCCACGGTGACCTTGTAGCGCAGGCGCAGATTGTTCTGCATCTGCGGGCGGCGCAGGTCAAGCACGCGGTGCGTCAGGCGGGTCGTTTCCGAAAGATTGTCGTCGTCGAGCTGGAACGGCGGCGTGATCGACGCATTCAGGATTTCGAGTTCATGGCACAGCACTTCGATCTTGCCGGACTTGAGATTGGGATTGGAGGTCCCTTCCGGACGGTTGCGCACTGCACCGGTCACGCGCACGCAATATTCGTTGCGGATGGTCTCGGCATTCTTGAATACCTCGGCGCGGTCCGGGTCGCATACGACTTGCACCAGGCCTTCACGGTCGCGCAGGTCGATGAAGATCACGCCGCCATGATCCCGCCGGCGATGCACCCAGCCGCACAGGCTGACGGTTTGCCCAAGCAGCGCTTCAGTAGTCAGGCCGCAGTATTGAGTTCGCATAGACATAGTTCGTTCCTAATTGGTATTCGTTGAATATTTATTGAAGGATTCCATCAAATTCGCAGTGTCACGGGCGATGCTCCTGGCTCTCGGCTGCGGATGGATCGACAATCAGTTTCTGTTCAAGATGCTCAGGCGCAACCACGCCCATGGATACGATGTATTTAAGCGCCTGATCCACGCTCATGTCGAGTTCGATTGTGTCCGCTCTGGGCATCATGAGAAAAAAGCCGGAAGTCGGGTTAGGTGTGGTCGGCACATACACGCTGACGTAGTCGCCTTGCAGATGATTTTTCACGTCGCCGCCAGGCGTTCCTGTCAGGAAGGCAATCGTCCACGACCCATGACGCGGATACTGCACCAGTAATGCCTTGCGAAAGGCATTGCCCGAAGAAGAAAACAGCGTATCGGAAACCTGCTTGACGCTGGAATAAATGGAATTGACGATTGGGATCCGCGCCAGCAGCAATTCCCAGACATAGACCACCTGCTTGCCGATGATGTTGCGCGTTGCCAGGCCGGTCAGGAAAATCACCAGCAGGGTCAGGACAGTGCCGACACCCGGAAACTCGTAACCGATTAAAACACGCGGCTGCCAGCGTTCCGGCAAGAGCAGCAGGGACTGGTCCAGGGTACTGATGATTAGATTCAGTACCCATAAGGTGATTGCCAACGGAACGAGAATCAGCAAGCCGGTGATGAAATATTTACGCATGTTCTCTGAGGTTATGCTTGCATGGTCCGCAAAACTTACGCTGCGGACGACGGCGCATCGCTTGCAGCAGGTGCGGCCGAATTCGCCGCACTGTCTGCGCCTGCAGCGGTGCCGGAGGCACTCGCGCTACCGGCACCCTTATTGCTGGCTGATGCGGCATTGTTCTGCCCGCCTTTAAAATCCGTCACATACCAGCCCGTGCCCTTCAGCTGGAATCCGGCTGCGGTTAATTGCTTTTTAAAACTCGACTTGCCGCACGAAGGGCAGTCGGTCAATGGCGCATCGGATACTTTTTGCAGCACATCCTTTGCAAAACTGCATTCCTGACAACGATACGCATAAATTGGCATGACGACTCCTCGCAACAAACATCCAAAAAGTTTCCAAAACCCTGAATTATAAAGGCTTTTGCCCTGACTTTTTAGGCTTTTGGAGCTTCATGGATGCTTATCTCTTCGTCATGAATGCACTTTGCGCTATCGCACCGGGCGACAAATGCATCGGATCAGGCGCCGATACCTTTTACATGAAGCACGCCCTCGTGACGGTTCTTCAACACTTGAGGCGCCATGGAACCGGCCAGCATACCGATAAACGCCGACAGCAGACCGGCGAGCTGACCGGGGAAATGTTCTCCTAAAGAGCTGACTTGCGGAAAGAACAGGATCCAGACGCCTATGCCGCAGGCCAGGGACATGATCGCTCCCTGCGTGGTCGCGCGCTTCCAGTAAAGCCCCATTACCAGCGGAACAAAAGCGCCTACAAGGGTGACCTGGTAAGCGGTCGACACCAGGTCGTAGATTGACGTGCCTTTCATTGCAATCGCATAGGCCAATACCAGCCCTGCAAATACCACCAGTGTGCAGCGCATGGCAAACAACTGCTGCTTGTCGCTCATTTCGGGGCGCAGGTTTTTAAGAATGTTTTCAACGAAGCTGGTAGATGGCGCAAGAAGTGTCGCCGACGACGTGCTCTTGATGGCGGAAACCAGCGCGCCGAAAAACAGAATCTGCATGACCAGCGGCATCTTGGTCATAATGAAGGTCGGCAGCAGGCGCTGGTAATCGTCTTTTGCCATTTCCAGCGCACTCGATCCCATGACCACGACCGCGCAGGCGACGATGAACATCGGGACGAACGCGAACAGAATGTAGCCCGCACCGCCGATGATTGCTCCGCGGCTTGCGGTCGGCGCATCCTTGGCCGACATGACACGCTGAAACACGTCCTGCTGCGGAATGCTGCCGAGCATCATGGTTACCGCTGCGCCGATAAAGAAGGCGATGTCCGTGAAAGTCGCAGGCGGCAGGAAATTCCACAAGTTGGCTTGCGATGCCATGTCCAGAACGGGACCGGGACCGCCTGCCAGGTCGGATGCAAAGAAAGCAATGATCGTCAGACCGATGACAAGCACGATCATCTGGATGAAGTCGGTCAAGGCAACCGCAAGAAAGCCTCCGATCACCACATAGATCAGCACCGCGAGCGTACCGACGATCATTCCCACGGTTTCCGACATCGCACCATTGGTCAGGACGGAAAACACCAGGCCCAGTGCCGTAATCTGCGCCGCCACCCAGCCCAGATAGCTCAGCATGATGGCGACCGAACAGAATACTTCCACGCCTTTGCCATACCGCTGGCGATAAAAATCACCGATCGTAAGCAGATTTTCCTTGTACAGTTTTGCAGCGAAAAACATGCCGACCAGAATCAGGCAAGTACCGGCGCCGAACGGATCTTCGACGATCGCGCCCATGCCTTCCTGTACGAACTTTGCCGGAATACCCATGACCGTCTCAGCGCCAAACCATGTAGCGAAGGTAGTCGTCACCACCATGATCAAGGGCAGGCTACGCCCTGCGACGGCAAAGTCGCTTGTATTTTTGATACGGGTTCCGGCCCAAACGCCTATCGCAAGCGTACCGAGCAAATACAAAACAACGAAGGTAATCAGCGTGTAGTTCATGAAGTACTCCGCGTGAAAAAACCCAGCGATTATAATGAAGAATGTTTCTCTGACCACAAAAAAGCCGTGAATACAACGGTTTCACGCCATTCCGCCAAACCGCACGCACCTCGTCTTGGCGTACCGATCCGGAGCACCATCTCCGCCGCTCAAGTTGTCCAAAAATTTCTCTTCTTCGTCGCAACGAGACGGCTATCCGGAATGACATAGCAGTTAGAACGGCCGGCACCGAAAAAGCTCACCTTGCCATTCACCTTTGCCATTCATTAAATAGGTCGAGCGGCAGCAACATGCTTGCGGATGCACAATAAATAAAAGTCTCCATATCGTGCGTGCATGATTTATTTGGCAAATGTGCAATTGATAGGTATTGCATACCTGCGCTGCACAATTTCGATGCTCAATAATGAGAGAAGCTGTCGCCGCAACGTCATTGCTGAAACCGCAGCGCACTCAAGGCCGCATGGGGCCTTGCCGTGCTATCAAGCTGAGAAAGGTCAGAAAAAATGATACCAGCGCATCAGGATCTGCATCAGCAGGATGCCTCCCAACAAGCCGCCGCCGAAATATATGGCAATGCCGAGCAGTAAATTGGTACGCTGCTGCTCGGCCAGCATGCGCTTAAGGAGGTGTTCCATATTATCCGAGTCCGATTTTACTTCTGCCTGCGCGCTCAAGGCCTGGTGAACAAGGCGCGGCAATTGCGGGAAGATATGGCTATAGCGCGGCGCTTCCGCTTTCAGCTTTTCGATCAAACCGCGCCAGCCGACCTGCTCGTTCATCCAGCGCTCCAGATAGGGCCTGGCGGTTTTCCACAAATCCAGTTCGGGATCGAGTTGGCGCCCCAAACCTTCGATATTGAGCAGGGTTTTCTGCAGCAATACCAGTTGTGGCTGCACTTCGACATTGAAGCGGCGCGAGGTCTGGAACAGGCGCAGGAGGACCTGCGCAAACGATATTTCGCGCAGCGGCCGGTCAAAGATGGGTTCGCAGCAAGCCCGCACCGCAGACTCCAGTTCATCCACCCGCGTATCCTTAGGCGCCCATCCCGATTCAATATGCGCTTCGGCCACGCGCTTGTAGTCGCGGCGGAAAAATGCAAGAAAATTTTGCGACAGATAATCCTTGTCGTAATCGGTCAGCGTGCCGACGATGCCGAAATCCAGCGCAATGTAGCGGCCGAAGGTTTCCGGCTCCACCGACACCAGGATATTCCCGGGATGCATGTCGGCATGAAAGAAGCCGTCGCGGAACACTTGCGTGAAAAAGATTTCCACGCCTGCGCGCGACAAGGCTTTCAGGTCGACGCCCTCGGCAATCAGGCGTTCGGTCTGCGAAATCGGAATGCCCTTCATGCGCTGCATGACAATGACGTCTTCGGAACAGTAGTCCCAATACATTTCCGGAACGATCAGCAAAGTCGACTGGGCAAAATTGCGGCGCAGCTGGCTGGCATTGGCCGCTTCGCGCATCAGGTCGAGCTCGTCATGCAGATACTTGTCGAATTCAGCGACCACCTCACGCGGCTTCAGGCGCCGGCCGTCAGCCCACAGGCGCTCGATCCAGCCGGCAGCGATGTCCATCAATGCCAGATCTTCATCGATGGTTTTCTTGATACCGGGCCGAAGCACCTTGACGGCAACTTCGGTGCCATCTTTCAGTTTTGCAAAATGCACTTGCGCGATCGACGCTGATGCGATCGGCTGCCGCTCGAAATGCGCGAACAGCTCACGCGGATGCGCGCCGAGCGAACGCGTGATTTGTGCGATAGCCAGATCTGAATCGAAGGGCGGCACATCATCCTGCAGCTTGGCCAGTTCAAGCGCGATATCGAGCGGCAGCAAATCGCCGCGCGTGGACAGCACCTGGCCGAATTTCACGAAGATCGGGCCAAGATCTTCCAGCGCCCGTCGCAAGCGCACCGCCCGCGGAGTGGACAAGTCGCGCCAGAAGAACAAGCGTCCGATACGACCTGAAATGCGCGGCGAAGTGAAACTGGAGACGAGCATGTCGTCCAAACCATAGCGCCATGCGACGCGGGTGATTTTCACAAGCCGAAAAAATTTCAAAATCATGTCAGCGAACTTCCCTTCAGCTTATCGATACGCTTGGACAAACGTTCTACATCGTCGCGCAACTTGGATACTTCGCTTGAAAAATCGCTTACCGCGCGCGGACGCATCAGCATCGGATTTTCTTCGAGAAAGTATTCTGCGAAATTTTCCGCAATTTTCTGTTGTGTCGACCTGATGCCGTCGATCGCCGCCCTGCCTCCGGCGACCAGCCGCACTGCCGCAATATCGCCGACCAGCTTACTAAGATCTTTCTCGGCGTCCCATTGCACAGCCTGGCTGACCTGCGAAATCGCATTGGCAAAATCCGCGTCGCCGTCGATTTTCACATAGGAGAAAGCACGGTCACGGTGCTGTGCAATCAAGGGCAAATCCGCCGGCTTGACATGGATCGTCACCTGCGGCGACTGGTCGTCCGCTGCCGCCTCAACGAAGCCATCGCTTCCGGCCTTCAGTCTGAGCGTCATGACACCAAGATCGAAAAGCGCGACTTTGCCGGCATGCGCGGCAATTTTGGCTTTTGCCTTGGGCTCGTTGTTCAGTAAATGATTGATTGCGGCAGGAGCAAATTTGAATATCATGGTCGCAAAATTGGAACTGCCCTAAATGAAATGCGGTATTCCGTCTATCCGCTCACCAGACCTGCTTTCACTGCAATGACGAAAGCAGGAGGTCGGCCTGCCTGCCGCATTCCCTTTGCACGCAAGCCTATGCCATGCAAGCCTTACAGCTTGATTCCGGTATGCAGCGCAGCAACGCCGGCAGTCAGGTTAAAGTATTCGACACGGCTCAATCCCGCGGCCTGCATCATGGTTTTCAGGGTTTCCTGGTCCGGATGCATGCGGATCGACTCGGCCAGATAACGGTAGCTTTCAGCATCGTTGGCGATGCGCTTGCCAAGCCACGGCAATACCGAGAACGAATACACGTCATAAGGCTTCTTCAAGGGTTCCCAGACTTTAGAGAATTCCAGGACCAGAAGTTTTCCGCCCGGCTTTAAGACACGCTGCATTTCGGCCAGGGCGGCATCCTTGTGCGTCATGTTGCGCAAGCCGAAAGCGACGCTGACACGGTCGAAATAATTATTCGGAAACGGCAGCTTTTCCGCGTCGCACAACAAGGCCGGCGTCGCCAGTCCCTTGTTCAGCAGCCGGTCGCGTCCGACGCGCAGCATCGATTCGTTGATGTCGGTCAGCCACACCTCGCCCGAAGGTCCCGCCTGTTTGGCAAATGCCTTGGCGAGGTCGCCCGTGCCGCCCGCAATATCCAGCACCTTGAAGCCTGGGCGAATGCCAGCCTGCGCAATCGTGAACGCTTTCCAGATCCGGTGCAGGCCGGCCGACATCACATCATTCATCACGTCGTACTTGGCGGCGACCGAATGAAAGACTTCAGCGACCTTGCGCGCCTTCTCTTCTTCTGCGACGGTTTGATAACCGAAATGGGTAGTATTGGTCATGACAGGGGCGTGGAGACAACGCGATTAGGGAGTTGGCATTATACAAGGGCAAGGCGGAAACAAGGAGCGGGAAATGCCTGCAAAAATAACAAGCAAATGACAGGCATCAAACCGACTTAATGCGAATGTCCGCAGCCGTGTCCACCCGCTGGCGCTGCACTCATCGGCGCATCCCGGCCGGTTTCACGGGTAAATCCGGCCGCTTCCAGCCGCTTCAGATATTCTTCCCATAAATAATCGCGATGTGCGCCGAGCCAGAACAGATAATCCCAGGAATAAATGCCGGTGTCATGTCCATCGGAGAACAGCGGCCGCACTGCGTAATTACCGACCGGTTCAATTTCCAGCATTTCGACGTCGCGCTTGCCGGTCTGCAGGACTTCCTGCCCGGGGCCATGGCCGCGCACTTCGGCGGAAGGCGAATACACGCGCAACAATTCGAACGGCAATGAAAATTCGGTGCCGTTATCGAAAGCTATTTCCAGGGTGCGTGACTGCTTGTGGACCGTAATACCGGTCGGATTGGGCGTGGCGGGTTTTTGAGTGGATTCTGCCATGACTGATTTCCGTTTCTATAATTTTGCTGGTTGCGTATGCCGATTGTTAATGTGACGGCGATATCTTACGACGGCGCTGCAAACCTCTCCTGCAATTCCTGCCGCAATGCCGGCAGCAAGGCTTTGCGCGCAGCCAGGATTTCATCCGATGGCACGCGTTGCGGTTGTGCCCAGACCGGCCCGGGAAACTGCATGTCGTCCGCATAGCGCGGAATCACATGCCAGTGCAGATGCGGCACGATATTGCCCAGCGATGCAATATTGACTTTATCGGGCAGCATCACCTCTCGTACCGCCATCTCGGTTTGCCACACCGCATCCATAAAAAGAATGCGGTCCAGCACTTCAAGATCGGTCATTTCCCTCGCATGCGCAGTCCAGATCACGCGGCAAAATCCCGGATATTGCGCATCGTCGATCAGCACCACGCGGAATTTCTCTTCTTCGTGGATCACTTCGCCGCCCGGCATGGCGCACAATTCGCAGTTTGGAGTAATCGACGCCATATCAGACCAGCACCCGTTCAATTCCACCATTGTTGGCGCGCGCCACATAGTCGGGCAGCCAGTTTTCGCCCAGCAAGTGCTTCGCCATTTCGACCACGATGTAGTCGGCTTGCGTTCCCGAATCTTCGTTGTAGCGGGACAAACCCTGCAGGCAGGACGGACAGGACGTGAGGATTTTTACCTCGCCGCTGAATCCGTCGTCGCGCAGCTTGTCGGCGCCCTTGCGCATTTCGGTTTCCTTGCGAAAGCGCACTTGCGTCGAAATATCAGGGCGCGATACGGCGAAGGTGCCGGACTCGCCGCAGCAGCGTTCGTTCTTTTCGATCTTCTGGCTGTCCACCGTCGAAATCAGTGCGTTCACCGTTTTGAGCGGGTCCTGCTTTTTCATCGGCGTGTGGCAGGGGTCGTGGTACATGTAGCGCGTGCCGGTTACGCCTTCGAGCTTTACGCCTTTTTCCAGCAAATATTCATGGATGTCGATGATGCGGCAGCCCGGGAATATCTTGTCGAATTCATAGCCTTGCAACTGGTCGTAGCAGGTACCGCAGGACACCACCACCGTCTTGATGTCCAGATAATTAAGCGTATTGGCCATGCGGTGGAAAAGCACGCGGTTGTCGGTGATGATCTTTTCCGCCTTGTCGTAATCACCTGAGCCGCGCTGCGGATAACCGCAGCACAGGTAACCCGGCGGCAGAACGGTTTGCACGCCGACATTCCACAGCATGGCCTGTGTCGCCAAGCCGACCTGAGAGAACAGGCGCTCCGAGCCGCAACCCGGGAAGTAAAACACGGCTTCGGTATCGGCCGTCGTTTTCTGCGGATCGCGGATGATCGGAACGATCTTGTCGTCCTCGATATCCAGCAAGGCGCGCGCCGTTTTCTTTGGCAGATTGCCCGGCATCTTCTTGTTGATGAAGTGGATCACCTGCTCTTTCACCGGCGGCTTGCCGTGGGTGGAAGGCGGCGCCTTGGTTTGCTTCTTTGCCAGTTTCTTCAGGAAATCATTGCCGAAACGCTGCGCCTTGTAACCCCAGTTCATCATGACCTGGCGCGTCGCATTGATGGTTGCAGGATCGGTTGCGTTCAGGAAGAACATCGATGCAGCCGTGCCTGGATTGAAGGAGCGCTGGCCCATCTTGCGCAACAGATTGCGCATGTTCATCGAGACGTCGCCGAAATCGATATCGACCGGACATGGCGTCACGCATTTGTGGCAGACAGTGCAATGGTCGGCCACGTCCTCGAATTCTTCCCAGTGCTTGATCGAAATGCCGCGCCGGGTCTGCTCTTCATACAGGAAGGCTTCAACCAGCAAGGACGTTGCGAGAATCTTGTTGCGTGGCGAATACAGCAGATTGGCGCGCGGCACGTGCGTGGCGCACACCGGCTTGCATTTTCCGCAGCGCAGGCAATCCTTGACGCTGTTGGCAATCGCGCCGATATCGCTTTGCTGCATGATCAGCGATTCATGCCCCATCAGGCCGAAGGACGGCGTATAGGCATTGCGCAAGTCGGACGGCATCTCGGGCATGTTCAGGAGCTTGCCTTTGTTGAAGCGCCCTTCCGGATCGATGCGCTGCTTGTACGAGCGGAAGCCGCTCATTTCTTCTTCTGACAGGAATTCCAGCTTGGTGATGCCGATGCCATGCTCGCCCGAAATCACGCCGTCGAGCGAACGCGCCAGCTTCATGATGCGCGCCACGGTTGCATGAGCATCCTGCAGCATCTGGTAATGATCGGAATTGACCGGGATATTGGTATGCACATTGCCGTCGCCGGCATGCATGTGCAATGCGACGAACACGCGTCCGCGCAAGACGCGCTTATGGATCGCACTGCATTCATCGAGGATGGGGCGGAATGCCGCGCCATTGAAAATATTGCGCAACTGGCCGCGCAGCTCGGTTTTCCAGGAAACGCGAATTGTGCGGTCCTGGATCAAATGAAAGACCAGCGTGTCCGGCTGCTTTTGCAGACGCTCATCGAAAACGGTCAGCATGCTTTCCATGCCCAGCGCAGCCAGCTCCAGCTTCGCGTCGCGTAAAGGCTTGTCCAGATTCGACAACAGGTAAGCCCAGCGCGCGTACGAGATATCAAGCAGCATTTCGGCCTGGCTCACGCGGTCTTCCAATAGCTCTGCCGGAGGAATGGCTTCGCCGTCGGCATCATCGTTCTTTCCAAGCGGAAGATTGCCCGTGGCAAAAAAGCTGCGCAACTCGGACACCAGCTGCAGCTTGTTCCTGATCGACAGTTCGATATTGATGCGCTCGATGCCGTCGGTGTATTCACCCATGCGGTCCAGCGGAATCACGACGTCTTCGTTGATCTTGAACGCATTGGTGTGCTTGGCAATGGCTGCGGTACGGGCGCGATCGAGCCAGAACTTCTTGCGCGCTTCCGGGCTGACTGCGACAAAACCTTCGCCTACGCGCGTATTGGCAATGCGGATCACTTCGGATGCGGCATGCGCGACGGCATTTTCATCGTCGCCGACGATGTCGCCGAACAAAGCCATCTTGGGCAGCACGCCGCGCTTGGACTTGGTTGCATAACCCACGGCGCGCAGGTAACGTTCGTCCAGATGCTCCAGGCCCGCAAGAATGGCGCCGCCCTTCTTGGCTTCGGCATCCAGATAATCCTTGATTTCCACGATCGACGGAATCGCATCGCGCGCCTGGCCGAAGAATTCCAGGCACACGGTACGCGCATATTTCGGCATCTTGTGCAAAATCCATCGCGCCGAAGTGATCAGGCCGTCGGTGCCTTCCTTCTGTACGCCCGGCAAACCGGACAGGAATTTATCGGTCACATCCTTGCCAAGGCCTTCCTTGCGGAAGCGGCTGCCTTCGACTTCCAGCGTCTCGGTCTTGAACGGAGAATTGGACTTGCCTTTTTCGGCCGGGTGCGTCCACTCCAGCCTGAACTTTGCGACCGGCGCGTCATGGATCTTGCCCAGGTTGTGCTCGATGCGGGTGACTTCCAGCCAGTCGCCATTGGGATCGACCATGCGCCAGCTGGCGAGATTGTCGAGCGCGGTACCCCACAGCACTGCTTTCTTGCCGCCTGCATTCATGGCGATATTGCCGCCTATGCAGGAGGCCTCTGCCGAAGTCGGATCGACCGCGAAAACGAATCCTGCCTTTTCCGCGGCATCCGACACGCGCTTGGTTACCACGCCGGCGCCGGAATAAATCGTCGCGTAGTCGCGTTCAACGCCCGGCAGGCGCATCATCTCGACCGGCCCGAGCTGCTCCAGTTTTTCAGTGTTGATGACGGCTGACATTGGCGTCAGCGGTACTGCGCCGCCGGTATAGCCGGTGCCGCCGCCGCGCGGGATGATGGTCAAACCCAGTTCGATACAGCCCTTGACCAGACCGGCCATCTCGTCTTCGCCGTCGGGCGTCAGCACCACGAAGGGATATTCGACGCGCCAGTCCGTCGCATCGGTTACATGGGACACGCGCGACAAACCGTCGAACTTGATATTGTCTTTGGCCGTGTAACGCCCCAGCATCTTGGTGGCACGCTTGCGCAAGTCGTACATCTTGCGGAAGTCTTCCGCAAAATCGGCAACCGCATTTCTCGCCGCGTGCAGCAGCGATTCGACGCTGGCGCTGCGGCGCACCGAATCAGAATCGCCTGCGTCCGCCAGTTCAGTAGTCAGGCGCCGCTTGTCGATTTCCGCCAGACGGTGATTGAGCGCCTCGATCAAGGCCTGCCGCCGCTTCGGATTGTCGAGCATGTCATCCTGCAAATACGGATTACGCCGCACCACCCAGATATCGCCCAGCACTTCATACAGCATGCGCGCAGAGCGGCCGGTCTGACGCGCACCGCGCAATACGTCCAGCAGGCGCCATGCATCCTCGCCCAGCAGGCGGATCACGATCTCACGATCGGAAAATGATGTGTAGTTGTACGGAATTTCCCGCAAGCGTGCCGATGCGGCATGGTCGGGAGGGTCGGAAAGAAGAGCTTGAATTTGTGCGGGGGCGTTCATCAGCAGTTCAGGAACTATCGCTAAAGACGCATTCTACCGTATTGCGCCTGCGCACGCGGCCTGCCAGACTGACCGAACAGGCTTGTCTTAGCACCTGTTTGTTTCCATTAAGCCAACAAATATTTGGCGGCACAATCATTCGCCAAAGGCATGCCTGCATTGGACGCAGCCACCAGAAAACGCCTCAAAACCATGTCAGCAATCCGCGCCAGAATCCGTCCGGCACCAGAAGGAGCATGGACGTTATGGTCAGATAACGCAGGAATTTGCCGATTGCCATATAACAAATACTTGGCCAGAACGGCATTTTCAGCCAACCGGCCACAGTACAAAGCGGATCGCCGATGCCCGGCAGCCAGGCCAGCAGCATTGTTTTTGCGCCGTAGCGCTCCAGCCACCCGAACCAGCGCGTTTTGCGCTCCTTGGCAAAAACTTCGTGCGCGCCATACCCCATCCAGTAATCAATGACCCCGCCGATCGTGTTGCCGGCCGTCGCCACGAAAATGGTCGGCCAGAACAGCGATCCGTTCGCCTTGATGACGGCGAAGACGGCCGGCTCGGAACCGAGAGGCAAAAGAGTTGCGGACAACAGGCTGATGATAAATACCGACGACAAGCCCACGTCGGGCAAGGCAAGCATGTTCAACAACCAATGGACGGCGGATTCGAGCATTGAAGAGATTTTCGCAAGGTTGTCGATAAATTATCGGCAAAAGCATCTTCAATCCTTGAGAAGTGCTGTCGCGACCGGGGGCGTCCATTATAATGGCCTGTTGTTTTGCGCGCCTTTCCCGGCCGCCCACGAATACAAAAATATGACTACCGATTATCTGAAAAAAATTCTGACCGCCCGCGTCTACGATGTCGCCATCGAATCTCCGCTGGATCTGGCACCCTCGCTTTCCGAGCGCATGGGCAACCGGATTTATTTCAAGCGTGAAGACATGCAAAGCGTGTTCAGCTTCAAGTTGCGCGGCGCGTACAACAAGATGGCAAACCTGCCGCCCGCACAACTCAAACGCGGCGTCATTTGCGCGTCGGCGGGCAATCATGCGCAAGGCGTGGCCCTGTCCGCCACAAAGCTCGGCTGCCGCGCAGTGATCGTGATGCCGACCACCACGCCACCGGTCAAGATTGATGCCGTCAAGGCGCGCGGCGGCGAGGTCGTGCTGTTCGGAGATTCATACAGCGACGCGTATCAGCATGCGCTGACGCTTGAGAAAAAACTGAAATTGACGTTCGTGCATCCTTTCGATGATCCGGACGTAATCGCCGGGCAAGGCACCATCGCCATGGAAATCCTGCGCCAGCACTCTGGCCCAATCGATGTGATTTTTGCTGCTATCGGCGGCGGCGGATTGATATCCGGCATTGCCGCCTATGTCAAAGCCGTGCGCCCGGAGATCAAGGTGATCGGCGTGCAGACCACTGACTCCGACGCCATGGCGCGCAGCATCAAGGCCGGACGGCGTGTCACTCTTTCGGATGTCGGACTGTTTTCCGATGGCACAGCGGTCAAGCTCGTTGGCGAAGAAACCTTCCGCCTGACGAAGAAATACGTTGATGAAATCATCACTGTCGATACCGATGCGGTATGCGCGGCGATCAAAGACGTGTTCCAGGATACGCGCAGTATTCTGGAGCCGGCCGGAGCGCTTGCAATCGCAGGCGCAAAAGAATATATCGAACGCGCCAGGCTGACGAAAAAACCGATCAAGGATCAGACTTTGATCACTGTAGCGTGTGGCGCCAACATGAATTTCGACCGCCTGCGTTTCGTCGCCGAACGCGCAGAAGTCGGCGAAGCGCGCGAAGCGATCTTCGCAGTGACAATTCCGGAAGAACGCGGAAGCTTCAAGCGTTTTTGTGAGCTGATCGGACCGCGCAGCGTGACGGAATTCAATTACCGTATCAACGATGAAAAAGAAGCGCATGTTTTTGTCGGCATTCAGATTGCCCATCGCGAAGAATCCGAAAAAATCACCAAGAGCTTCGAACGCCATGGCTTCAGGACGCTGGACCTGACGCATGACGAACTGGCCAAGCTGCATATCCGCCACCTGGTCGGCGGAAAAAGCCCCTTGGCCCACGATGAGCTGCTGTACCGCTTCGAATTTCCCGAACGGCCGGGCGCGCTGATGCGCTTCCTCGACAGCATGGCGCCGAACTGGAATATCAGCCTGTTCCATTATCAAAACCAAGGCGGCGACGTGGGACGCATCCTGGTGGGTTTGCAAGTGCCGAAAAAGGAAATGAAGGCGTTTCGGGAATTCCTGTCCACGCTGGGTTACCGGCACTGGGATGAGAATGAAAACCCGGCATATAAATTGTTTTTGTAAGTGCAGTGCTCAGACAGGTGCCGCAAAAGGAAACCAAGCAATTGCCGCGCCGCTGGTTGAGCCTTTGCAGTTTGCACACGATGCCGGCTGCCTGACAGATTGCATATAGATATAGATCGGCCATGCGAGGGAACCGATGTGCGCTACGGTTGTCGGATTTTCGACAACCGTATTTTGCGAATTCACGCCAGAAATAAAACACGGACAATTGAAAATCCGGCTATCTATCCAGACTCAGAAACCTTCGATCGCCCCAGCCTCAACAATTCTTACTATCTATGGCAACCACACCCAACAATCCGGAAGCCTCGCCCCTTGGCAAAGCCGTTCGCTACCAATCGCAATACGATCCGAGCCAGTTGTTTTCCATTCCACGCCAGGATAAGCGAGCGGAATTGAATATCGCCGGCTCCCTGCCTTTTTTCGGCATCGACATCTGGAATGCCTACGAGGTTTCCTGGCTCAACATGCGCGGCAAGCCGCAGATCGCGATTGCGACCATCATGGTGCCTGCGGACTCGCCGAATATCGTCGAGTCCAAATCCATGAAGCTGTACCTGAACTCCTTCAACCAAACCAGGCTGGGAGGACACGAGGCATTGCTGGAATTGCTGCGCAGTGATTTATCGAACGGCTTCGGTGCGCCGGTACAGGTTTCCTTGACCATGCCGGACGCCTTTGCAAAGATGGGGATCGAGGAACTGGACGGGCTGCTGCTGGACCGGCTGGATATCGAAGTGGAAGACTATGCCGTCGATGCGGACTTGCTGAAGGCAAACCATGAAGAGCCTCCGGTGGAGGAAACGCTGGTTTCCCATTTGCTGAAATCCAATTGCCTCGTGACGGGCCAGCCTGACTGGGGCAGCGTGCAAATTCGCTATGTCGGCGCTCCCATCAATCAGGAAGGGCTATTGAAATATCTGATCGGATTCCGCAACCACGATGAATTTCACGAACAATGTGTGGAACGGATTTTCATGGATATCCTGAGACAGTGCAAACCGCAAAAGCTTGCTGTTTATGCAAGGTACACCCGGCGCGGGGGTATCGATATCAATCCCTGGCGCAGTAATTTTTCCACGGGGAAAAGGCCATCCAATCTGCGCAACGCGCGCCAGTGAGCCGCGACATATATTGCAAGGAGCAGTTGCAGCCGGAGCATTTGCACCGCCACATCCAACACTATTGTGAAATTAGAACAAGGCCGCATATGACGCATAGACCTTGCTTAATCTCATGGCTCTTATGAATAGCGGCGTTACAGTCAATTCTCAATGGAATACTCTTTTTGGATTGCAAGAATTCATTCTGACGACGTCAAATAAGCCTATAATGCGCTGCGAAATTTAATTTGTGCATTGCAATATGACCCATTTCAGCCAGATTCTGCCTCTGAAAAACATCGTGCTTGACATCGATGTATCCAGTAAAAAGCGTGCATTCGAACAGGCTGGATTGATTTTCGAGAACAACTTCGGTATTGCCCGCTCCACAGTGTCGGATAATCTATTTGCCAGGGAACGGCTCGGTTCGACCGGCTTGGGTCATGGCGTGGCCGTACCGCACGGTCGCATCAAAGGCCTCAAATCCCCTCTCGCTGCATTTATCCGCCTGGCGCAGCCAATTCCCTTCGAATCGCCTGACAGCAGTCCGGTGAAATTGCTTGTATTTCTGCTCATTCCCGATCACGTTACCCAGCAGCATCTCGAAATTCTGTCCGAAATCGCCGAAATGTTCTCGGACGAGTCGTTCAGAAATGCATTGACAGACGATCAGGATGCCCGCTCAGTTCATTCCCGTATAATCAGCTGGCAATCCAGCCTCCACAATCCGGCATAGCAAGCATTTGCCAGTGGATGATCATTAACCAAACCGTCGTTCTCTGACCCATTCTGATTCATGCCTTTTTCTACGCCGCTGTCGATTCAGCAATTGTTTGAAGATAACCGTGAGGTACTTCAATTGGGATGGTTTGCCGGCTTCCCCGGCGGCGAGCGCATGATTTCCGGCGATGCGACTTCTGCAGCCGATCATGTAGGCCACCTCAACCTGATCCATCCCGCACGCATTCAAGTGTTCGGTCATCAGGAAATTGCGTATTACAAGAAATTGTCGGCTGCATCGCGTGAGCATCAGACCAATGAACTGGTTTCCGGCAAGCCGCCGGCATTCATCATCGCAGAAGGGCTGGAAACGCCGCCCAACCTGATCGTGCTGTGCGACGAACAAAGCATTCCCTTGTTTTCGACGCCCTTGCCTGCGGCGCACGTCATCGATTACCTGCGCATTTATTTATCCAAGCGCCTGGCACAGCGCACGACCATGCATGGCGTCTTCATGGACGTACTCGGCGTTGGCGTCCTGATTACCGGTGAATCCGGATTGGGAAAAAGCGAACTTGGCCTGGAACTGATCTCCCGCAACCATGGACTGGTTGCTGACGATGCCGTGGAATTCGCCAGAATTGCGCCCAACATGATCGAAGGCCGCTGCCCGCCGCTTTTGCAAAACCTGCTTGAAGTACGCGGTCTGGGCTTGCTGGATATCAAGGCAATCTTCGGCGAAACCGCGGTGCGCAGGAAAATGCGCCTGAAGCTGATAGTGCAACTGGTGCGCCGGACTACGCTGGAAGAGAACTATGAGCGTTTGCCGATCAATTCCCAGATAGAAGAGGTTCTGGGCCTGCCGATTCGAAAAGTCGTGATTCCAGTCGCGGCCGGACGTAACCTAGCGGTCTTGCTGGAAGCAGCCGTGCGCAATACGATTCTGCAAATGCGAGGCATTGATACCCTGCAGGAATTCATGGAACGCCAGCAAAAGGCAATGGACGACGAATAGACAGCACCTGATTTTCCAGGTTTGACGTCATCCATGCGCGTACTCCTTCAGCGCACCTTAATCAGCGCAGGTAAAATGTCTTGGCATCCCCCCGGATGCAATCGAGCATTTCCTTTGTTGTCTGTTCAACACGCTGCCGGTTCCATCATCGGTTCTTGCAGTAATATGATTTCCTATGCGCATAATCATCATCACAGGCATATCCGGATCCGGCAAGTCAGTGGGCCTCAACGCACTGGAAGACGCGGGATATTTTTGCGTCGACAATCTTCCTCCGACCTTATTGCGATCTCTTGTTGAAACTCGCTTGCGCGAAGGAGATTCCACACTTGGCGTTGCAGTGGATGCACGAAGCGCAGATTCGCTGGCAGAACTGCCTAACGATATCAATTGGCTGAAAGATCAGGGCCATGATGTCAAGGTCATTTTCCTGACTGCAAAGACCGAGTCCCTGGTCACGCGCTTTTCAGAAACCCGGCGCAGCCATCCCTTAAGCCATCGCATCAAGAGCACGCAGAATCCGAATGACCGCTTGACACTGACCGAATGCATCCGCAAGGAACGCGAAATGCTGTCGGCGATCGAGGGCATGGGCGATGTCATCGACACGTCGGGCTTGAGCGCCAATAAGCTGCGCGCATGGATCCGGGACTTGATCGGCAGCGAGCGCGCTCCGCTGACCTTGCTCTTCGAGTCCTTCGCATTCAAGTTCGGCGTACCGTTGGACGCCGACCTGGTATTTGATGTGCGCATGGTGCCCAACCCCTTTTACGATCTGAAATTGCGCCCCCTTACCGGCAAGGATGCGCCGGTCATCGAATTCCTCGATGCGCAACCGGAAGCGGGCGAAATCCTGAGTGATATCCGCGCATTCATTGAAAAATGGCTGCCCGCATTCAAAAGGGATAACCGCAGTTACCTGACAGTCGCGATCGGATGTACAGGCGGACAACATCGCTCGGTCTACACGGTCGAACGTCTGGCGGCTTATTTCCAGGAGTCGGCACGCGTCATCATCCGGCATCGCGAACTCAACTAACTATCCTAACTATCCGGCGCTTTATCCCGGCGCATCTGCGCTTTACCTATTTTCTTCAGCACCGTATGTCCGCACACACGCAATGGATTCCTCTTTTCCCGCTCAACACCGTGCTTTTTCCGGACGGGATTTTGCCACTTAAAGTTTTTGAAGCGCGCTATATCGACATGGTGCGGGAGTGCCTGAAAAACGATATGCCGTTCGGCATCGTCAAGATTTTGGCAGGGCAGGAAGTCGGCGTCGCCGCGCAACCCGAGAAAGTGGGATGCCTGGCGCACATCAGCCAATGGGATATGCAGGAACAGGGGATATTGCTACTTTACGTCCGCGGAGGCCAGCGATTCCGGATACTGGAAACGCGGGTACTGGCCGACCAGCGCCTGGAAGCAAGAATCGAGACAATTCCAGAAGAGACGGCCGCTCCGGTCTCCGATGCACATGTCAGCTGCGCCACGGCACTGAAAGCGGTTATCGACGAGATCGATTCAAAAGGCCGGGATCAGCACGGCGAATCATTCGTCAGTCCTTTTGCACGCCCAATCCAGCTCGACAACGCCGCCTGGGTCACCAACCGATGGTGCGAAATACTTCCGATACCGCTCAAAGCACGGCAGAAACTGCTTGAACTGGACGACGCACAAAGCCGGCTGGAAATCATCCACCAGTATCTTCAGCAGCACAAAATCGTCTGATGTGGCATGCGCCCTAATTCAGGCCAATCAGCAAATCCTGCGAATTGAAAAGGCCGGTCAACAGCTTTTTAACCGGCGCCGGCAGCGGCGCTTGTGCTAGCTGTTCAAATCCATACCAAATATGAGAACTTTGCCCTGCCATCTCCAGCCGCCTAGCCAGCCCGATCCTGACCGGCGAAATATGCAGCTTGAAGTGGGTAAAGGTATGGCTGAACCGCGGCAATGACTCGCAGGACGCCATTGTTCCGAAGGGCATGATCGCTTGAGAAATCGCCGTATCGAGCGACGCAGACTCCGTCTTGCCGCCGGACATGGCGATTCGCGTATCATCGAATTGCGGCAAGGACAAGAGACCGCCCCAAATTCCGGCATTCGGCCTCTGCTCCAACAGCACTTGATCGCCATGGGTGATGATCAGCATGACCGCATGCTTTTCCGGGATTGCTTTTTTCGGTTTGCGCACCGGCAGTTCATTGATCCGCCCAGATTGAAGGGCAATGCAACGCTCATTCAATGGACAACTTGTACAGGCGGGCTTGTTCCGTGTGCAAATGGTCGCACCAAGATCCATCAGACCCTGGGTATACGCTGTCATGTTTTCCTGCGGAAGAAGGGACACAGCCAGCTCCCACAGCGCTTGCTCAATCTTTCGTTCGCCCGGATAGCCATCGACACCGAAGACGCGACAGAACACGCGTTTCACATTGCCGTCCAGAATTGCCGCTCTTGTTCCATAAGCAAAGGCTGAAATGGCGGCAGCAGTGGACCGCCCGATACCCGGAAGCTCGCCCAGCACTTCCGGCTCGCGCGGAAAGACGCCACCATATTCTGCGGTCACGATTTGCGCACAACGGTGCAAGTTACGAGCGCGCGAATAATATCCCAGGCCGCTCCAGTGCGACATCACTTCTTCGGAAGAAGCTTCAGCCAGCGACTGCACAGTCGGAAAACGCCGCATGAAGCGTTCGTAATAAGGGATCACGGCCGCCACTTGCGTTTGCTGCAGCATGATTTCGGAAATCCATATCCGGTAGGCATCACGGGTATTTTGCCAAGGCAGGGCATGGCGTCCATGCTGCCTTTGCCATGCGATGACTTCATTCGCAAGGCCGGAATTTACCGTTTCATTCCGGAGAATTCCGTCGTTTTCCCTTGACGACGATACGGATACTTCAGGAAAGTTTACCGCTAAGACCCGTTTCATCAAGCTGCGACTTTAAGCGGTGCAGGGTCGCAGCGGATCACCTGCATCAATTCATTCTCAAGCGCGGACAAGCTTTTTTTCTGTCTTTCCATATCGGCCTGCATTTGCTCCAGAGCCGCCAGCTTCTCTTCCAATCCTTCTGCCGCCGAATGGATTCTTTCGAGCGATTGTTTGCGCCGCTTGAGCTGCGCCTTATGCTCTTTGATCTGGGATTCCAGAGGCGCCATCACAACCTTAAGCCACGCCTCCACATCGCGATTGGCGATCAGGAAGCTTTGCTTCACGCGTGATGCAATTGAATCAAAGAACTTCTGCATGATGACGACTTGCGGCGTGGTCATCAATGCGGTAGCACCGAACTGCTTTTGATAGACATGCTCGATCAGGCTGATTTCTTCCAGATATTTCTTTAACGAAAACGGCATCGGAGTGGACAATGCCATGCCGTGTTCTGTCGAAAACTTGCGGTACATGACCGTCATCATCTCTGTGATTTCATCTGTTTTTTGTCCCGACAAGACCAGATTGGCGCGTACTTGCTCAAAGAATCGCTTTACCGCGTCCCGCATTCCAGCCGAAAAAATGCTGCCGTCCATGCCTTCGCGCGCTTCGCGTACCGCCGCTTTCAATATGTCCATGCCGAGATGACCGAATACCTCCGCCGACAGACGTGCAAATACCGCACGCGTGCCCTGCAGCTTCATCAGACTGCCGTCAAAATCCTGTTTTTCCAGATCGACGCGCTTCATCATGTGCGCGACGATTGTCTGATTTTTTCCGCGCAAGCTTTTTAACTCAACTACCTGCTCCACCACATTGCGCATGCGCGACGCCAGCAAACTATGCTTGGCTTGCACCAGTTCCGCGATTTCATTCTGTAATTGCGAACGGATGATTTCCTGCCTGGATGGAATCAGTTGATTCGACAAAGCCTCTTCCAGGTCCTGCAAGCGGCTTTTCTCCAGCAAGGCCGTGTCCCGATTGATCTTTGCGACCAATCCTTTTTGAGCGGATACCGGAAAGATCTGCTCCGGCGCCAGTTCCAGCGTATGTGCAACGCTGACCACCTGCTTTGCAATTTCGCCTTCGATTTCGGAATCGCTGCGCAACTCGTCCCACATGCTGTCGATTTTGTTCAACACCACCATGCGGCCCGCACCGGAACCGATATGGTCTCGCCAGACTTCAATATCGCTTTTGGTCACGCCCGTATCGGCGGCCAGGATGTACAGTACCGCATGCGCATTCGGAATCAGGTTGAGCGTCAGTTCCGGTTCGGTGCCGATTGCGTTCAATCCCGGCGTATCGACGATGATCAGACCTTCTTTCAATAAGGGATGCGGAAAGTTCACGATCGCATGGCGCCACTGCGAAATTTCCACCATGCCGTCATCTCCGATTGCCAGTTGGCTATTCAGATCCGTTTCGTTGAACAGGCCGTAACGTTTGGCATCTTCGATGGAAACGCGCTTGGTCAGACTTACCTGCTTGAACGCTTCCAGCATGCCTTCGCCCGAATTGACGTCCAGCGGCAAGACGGTCCATACGTGGCTTTGCTGCTTGAAGTCGCTGGTTGAGTAGGATTCGGCGCGTGTTTCGATAGGCAACAGCCGGATCGAAGGCGGAAAAGTTTCGTCATACAAAAGTTCGGTAGGGCACATCGTGGTGCGCCCGGCTGACGATGGCAGTATTCTTTGGCCGTAATCGGCAAAGAAAATGGCGTTGATCAGTTCGGATTTCCCGCGCGAGAATTCGGCGACAAAAGCAATTGATAATTTGTCTTCCGCAAGCCGCGAGATGTTGTTGATGATGCGTTGTTCACTGGCCTGGTCGGAAAGCGCGGCGACATTCGTCCATGCCCGGTAACGTTCCAATGACGCCATGACATTGTTGCGCCAGACACTATACTCCTGAAACTTTTCTACCAGATTGCTCACAATATCCCCGTTGACATTCTTGCATCCCGCTTCGTGGGGAATGCGCCAGCCACAATCTAGCACTGCTTCCTATTTTTGACAATTTACGCAATAGAATGTGGACCGCTGCCCGTGCCGCACCTGGCGAATGCTCGAACCGCAGATTCGGCATGGAAGGCCCATGCGGTCATACACGAAATAATGTTGCTGGAAATATCCCGATTGTCCGTCCGCGCCAATGAAATCCCGCAGCGTACTGCCGCCCTTCTCAATTGCCGCTGCAAGAATGCGGCGCACGGCAAGCACGAGCCGTTCATATCGCGCGCGACTGATCCGGCAGGCAGGCGTACTGGGATGAATGCCTGCTTCAAAAAGACTTTCGGACGCATAGATATTTCCAACGCCGACCACGATGTCGCCCATAAGCAACACTTGCTTGATCGCGCTTTTCCGGTTGCGCGTCGCACGATACAACAATTCCGCTGAAAACTCTTCTCCGAATGGTTCCACTCCCAGCGTACGCAGCAATGGATGATCCTCCACAGGTCCTTCACTGCCTGCATGCCACAATACGGCACCGAAGCGCCTCGGATCGGTCAAGCGCAGGACTTGCTTTTCAAGCACCATATCAAAATGATCATGCTTTTGTGCAGCAACGTCATGTGCAAGAATCCGCAGATGACCCGACATGCCCAGATGAATAATCAAGGTTCCATGGTCAAAGTGAATCAGCAAATACTTCCCGCGTCGCGCGGTCGAACGGATAGTACGGCCCTGCAAGTGCATAGCAAGTTCCTGCGGGAACGGCCAGCGCAAGCCGCTATGCCGCATGACGACGGACTGCACTACCTGTCCCTCCAGATACGGAGCGACGCCGCGCCGGGTAACCTCAACCTCTGGTAATTCTGGCATTGGAAAAAAGTAAAAGAGCTAGTGAACGGACAATATTCTTCTTGCCAGCAGGTATATTATGCGCAAGTCGGCATCCCAAACGGAGCAGATGAAAGCCGGGCACGTGCCGGATGCACGCCAATAAGCTTAAGCGTAGAATCTTAATATATTTTTTCCCGGAACATCCCTTGAAGAACTTTCTAGTGCTTGCCCCCCTCTTGCTTGCGTTGTCTGCGTGTGCGACCGGGCCGTTTGCTCCCGCAGCAAAGACCGATGACGCGATTGCCATTGCTTCGGCATCGGAAAAAAACAAGAGGGATTCCACCGGAGTCCATGCCAAGAATCCTGATGCCTCCCGGGAAAACAATACCGCAAGCGTTCCGCCGTCCCAGTTATCCGAAGAAATTCTTTACAAGTACTTAACTGCCGAACTGGCCGAGCAGCGCGGCAACTGGCGTTCGGCATATGTCACCATGTTGAGCCTCGCGCAGCAGACCCGCGATCCACGCATTGCACGGCGCGCTATGGAAGTTGCGATCTCCGCGAAGCAGTCCGGCGAAGCACTGGCAGCGATTCGCATGTGGCGCGAATTGGCGCCGCATTCCGAAGAGGCAATGCAATATCATCTGGGATTGATCGTGCTGGGCGACAACCTGTCCGAGGCACAGCCAATTCTTGCGCAACACTTGAAGGAAACGCAGCCGCAATTGATCGGCCCTACGTTTTTACAGATACAGCGTTTATTGACGAGGGCAAAGGATAAGAAGGCGGCATTTGTGCTGCTCGAAAATCTTTCGCTGCCATATCGGACTGTGCCCGAAGCGCATCTGGCGCTTGCGCAAGCTGCCGCTTTACAAGGCGATGCAAAGCGAGCCAAGGCCGAAGTACAGGAAGCGCTGGCGTTAGCGCCCAATTCCGAACTGGCGGCATTGACGCTGGCGCAGATTACTACCGATAAACAAGAAGCTGCTCAAGCCTTGTCCGGCTTCTTGAAAGCCCATCCGAATTCGCGCGAAGTAAGGCTTGCGTATGCGCGTATTCTTATCGAACTAAAGCAATACGACCAGGCCCGTGCCGAATTCAAAACCCTGCTGAAAGACAAGCCGGACGACTTGACGACCTTGTACGCACTCGGCCTGCTCGGCGCACAAAGCGATGACCTGAACGAAGCCGAAAGCTATCTGAAAAAATACCTGGATGCACTTGAGGCACAACCCGAAGAAGACCGCGATCCCAGCCAGGCACTGCTTCTGCTCGCGCAAATTGCTGAAGAACGCAATGATACCCAGGGTGCACTAGGATGGCTTGAACAAGTGGATCCCGATTCGCCTCAGGCTTACATGACAGCTCTGGTCAAGCGCGCGCAGCTGATCGCAAAAGCCGGCGACCTCACTGCGGCACGCAAATTATTGCAGGAGCATCCCGCCGAAGGCGAAACCGAGCGCGTACAGATGATCACGGCAGAAGCGCAACTGATGCAAAGCCTTAAGCGTTCAGCAGAAGCCATGAACATCATGGAAAAAGGCCTCAAGCGTTTTCCCGGGAATACCGATTTGCTCTATGAATATGCGATGCTTGCGGAAAAAGCGAACAAGCTGGAAATTATGGAATCCACATTGCGCAAGCTGATCAAGATCGCGCCGAACAACCAGCACGCTTATAACGCGCTCGGCTATTCGTTTGCGGATCGCAATATCCGGTTGCAGGAGGCATTTGAGCTCATTTCCAAAGCGCTGACCCTGGCGCCCGAGGACCCGTTCATTATAGATAGCATGGGCTGGGTGCAATTCCGCCTCGGAAGATTGAAGGAAGCGGAAGCATTGCTGCGCCGCGCATATGAAATGCGCCCTGATGCAGAGATCGCCGCTCACCTGGGCGAAGTGCTCTGGGCGAAAGGACAAAAAGAAGATGCCAAAAACCTATGGCGCGAGGCCAACAACAAGGACCCGAAGAACGACACCCTGAAGAGTACTCTGGCACGACTGCAGGTGCGCCTGTAGCGCGCTCGCTTGCCCGCAGGCCTGAGAAAATGCGGCAATCACCACTCCGCTGGCGGGCAATCGGCAGTCCAGGCAGGCAATCATCGTGTACTTTATTTCCTGCCCTTTTGCAAGGCGTGTTCATCTCACCCGGATCCTCGTCAAGACCAATTATGAATTCATTCCCAGTCAGACCTGCTTTAATCTGGTTTAACAAGTGCGCAATCTCCTTGTCGATAGTGTTGCTGGCAAGCTGCGCAAGCACCGTGCCGACCGAACAACCAGGCACAAGCAAGCAAGTGATCCCCACATCTCGCGCGTACCACGAAGCCATCGACATGAGCGGACGACTATCGATACGCTATCAAGCCAATGGAAGCGAACAGGCTTTGCATGGCAGCTTCAATTGGTCGCAACGGCCGGGCCGCATTTTGGTTTCCCTGTTGTCGCCGCTTGGACAAACGATGGCAACGATAGAAAGCACGCCTGCCGAAACGGTTCTGCGCCAGCCAGGACAGGCGCCGCGCGCGGCAAGCGACGTCGACACCCTGACCGCCGAGACCTTGGGCTGGCCCTTGCCGGTGTCGGGACTGCGCCATTGGCTGCAGGGTTTCGCAATGGATGCCAACGGCAGGCGTGTCATTGCCGCGCCTGTTCCGAATGCGATGCTGCAGGCAGCCGAGCAAGATGGCTGGCGCCTGAATTATGCAAGCTGGAATACGGACGCTGCCTTGCCGCATCCGAAAAGACTGGATCTGCAACGTACTACGGCCGAGGCCGGCGACGTTGACATCCGCCTGATCATTGACACCTTTCAACCGCTCTGACGCAACAAGCTCCGTGCCGATGACCCGCACCCTTCACAATTGCCCTGCACCGGCCAAGCTCAATTTGTTCCTGCATGTGACCGGTCGCCGCGAGGATGGCTATCATCTGCTGCAAACCGTCTTTCAGTTGATCGACCGTTGCGACACGCTTGACTTTGAATTGCGCGAAGATGGCCTCATCAAGCGCGGCAATGCGGTTCCCGGCGTTGCGGAGTCCGACGACCTGACTGTACGCGCCGCCGCATTGTTGCAATCCGCAACCCGGCCCAGCGCCGACGGCAAGCCGCTCGGAGCCAATATTAGAATCAATAAGTGCCTGCCGATGGGAGGAGGACTGGGCGGCGGATCTTCCGATGCTGCGACTACCCTGATCGCCTTGAATTACCTGTGGCAGGCCGGCCTGTCCAATCTGGAACTGATGAAATTGGGAGTGCAATTAGGTGCGGACGTTCCCTTTTTCCTGCTCGGTGAAAATGCCTTTGCGGAAGGCATCGGCGAAGCGCTGCATGTGCTTGCATTACCCAAGCGCTGGTTTGTCGTGATCGAACCTGGTGTTTCGGTACCGACCGCTGCAATTTTTCGCTCCGCAGATTTGACAAGGGATACAAAACCCGTCAGAATAACGGACTTTTCCAATGCGCCGAATGGCTTTGGAAAAAACGATTTGCAAGCAGTGGCAGCCAAACTGTTTCCGCCAATCGCCGAAGCCATCAAATGGCTAGGCAAATTCGGCGATGCCAGAATGACCGGATCGGGTGCATGCGTGTTTTGCTCGTTCGAATCTGAACGAGAGGCAGACAGAGTACTCGAACAAATGCCGCCACAATGGAAGGCATGGAAAGCCGAAGCATTAATGCAGCATCCACTTGCTCATTTGCTAAATCGTAACCAAGAATTGGTCTGACGTTTTTGAATGGAAACGGCAGACATCCGATTGTGTAGGGGAATCGCCAAGCTGGTTAAGGCACCGGATTTTGATTCCGGCATACCAAGGTTCGAATCCTTGTTCCCCTGCCATTAAAATAATAAGAAATCTGGCAAGCCGCCAATGCAAGCCACTCGCTAGCATTGGCGGCTTTTAAACTTAAACCTATTAACGATTGTACTCAGGGGTCCCATGGCTTACGAAAACCTCATGGTTTTTACCGGTAACGCGAATCCGGAGTTGGCCGTGAAAGTTGCCAAACATCTCAACATTCCACTTGGGAAAGCCGTAGTTTCCCGCTTTTCCGACGGTGAAATCGTCGTGGAAATCAATGAGAATGTGCGCGGCAAGGATGTATTCGTGCTGCAATCTACCTGCGCCCCCACGAATGACAATCTGATGGAAATCATGCTGATGGTCGACGCACTCAAGCGCTCGTCCGCCGGCCGCATCACCGCAGCGATCCCTTACTATGGTTATGCGCGGCAAGACCGCCGCCCGCGTTCCGCGCGCGTCGCCATTTCAGCAAAGGTGGTCGCCAACATGCTTCAGGAAGCTGGCGTTGACCGCGTCCTGATCATGGACTTGCATGCGGACCAGATTCAGGGCTTTTTCGATATCCCGGTCGACAATATTTATGCGTCGCCCATCCTGCTGAAAGACCTGGTCGCCAAGAAATATGAAGACCTGCTGGTTGTTTCTCCGGACGTCGGCGGCGTGGTACGCGCCCGCGCGCTGGCAAAGCGCCTGGATTGCGACCTCGCAATCATCGACAAGCGCCGCCCGAAAGCCAATGTGTCGGAAGTGATGAACATCATCGGTGAAGTCGAAGGACGCAATTGCGTCATTATGGACGACATCGTTGATACCGCCGGCACCCTGACCAAAGCTGCGGAAATTCTGAAAGAGCGCGGCGCTAAAAAAGTAATCGCTTACTGTACTCATCCTGTCTTGTCCGGCCCGGCGATCGAACGCATCGCCAATTCGCCGCTGGATGAACTGGTTGTGACCGACACGATCCCCTTGTCCGCCGCTGCCAAGTCATGCACGAAGATCAGGCAGTTGAGCTGTTCCGATTTGCTAGCAGAAACCTTCAAGCGACTGACCACGGGTGAATCCGTCATGTCGCTGTTCGCAGAATAAGATTCATCTCCGTTTTCAATGGAGTTTCTGTTCCCTGGTCGCGGGGGACACCACCGCAAGACACATGTCTTGCATATTTTTGGAGTCTTAATATGAAAGTTGTTGCATTCCCACGTACCGAGCAGGGGTCCGGAGCGAGCCGCCGCCTGCGTCGTGCTGGCCAAACCCCAGGCATCATTTATGGCGGCACCGCTGCGCCGGTAGCCGTCGCGCTCGACCATAATGCATTGTTCCACGCATTGAAGAAAGAAACCTTCCACTCCTCGATCCTCGACATGGAAATCGACGGCAAAGTGGAGCAGGTACTGTTGCGCGATTTCCAGATGCACGCATTCAAGCCTTTGGTCATGCATGCGGATTTCCAGCGCGTCGATGCGAATCAGAAAATCCACGTCAAGGTACCACTGCATTTCGTCAATGCCGAAGTTTCTCCTGCAGTGAAACTGTCTGGCGGCATCATCAGCCACGTTGCAACGGAACTGGATATCACCTGCCTGCCGAAAGACCTGCCTGAATTTATCGAAGTCGATCTGGCCAATATGGAAGTCGGCAGCTCGATTCACTTGTCCGACCTCAAGTTGCCAAAAGGCGTCAGCCCGGTTGCTCATGGCGGACAAGATGACCTGACCATCGCAACTGCCACTGTTGCTGCAGGCAAGGTCAGCGATGAAGCAGAAGGCACTGCTGAAGGCTCGGCAGACGCTGCTGACAAGAAATAATCGGACAGAAAATACATCCGGTACGAAACCCGCCTTTATGGCGGGTTTTGTTTTTCAGCTGCAGGCAAGGCCAATGTGAAAGTGCAAGCTTGACCCCATGCGCCATCAACAGCGTTGCCTCTGCATTTGCCAGGAAAAAATGGCACCATTCGAATATCGTCTTTTACTCGAAATAAATTTATGCCGATCCGTCTCATTGTTGGCTTGGGTAATCCAGGGCAGGAATATGCGCAAACGCGCCATAACGCCGGGTTCTGGTTTGTTGATAACCTTGCAGGCAGTTCTTCGGCTCTGGCACGGGAATCCCGTTACAACGCCCTGGCTGCCAAGACGCGCATCGCCGGGCAGGAAGTCTGGCTGCTGGAGCCGCAGACGTTCATGAATCGCTCCGGGCAATCGGTAGGTGCAATCGCCCGTTTCTTTAAAATCATGCCGGATGAAATCCTGGTCGCACACGACGAGCTGGATCTGGCGCCCGGCATTGCAAAGATCAAAAAAGGCGGTTCATCGGGCGGCCACAATGGCTTGAAAGATATTACGGCGGCGCTGGGCACGCAGGATTACTGGCGACTGCGCATCGGCATCGGCCATCCGCGCACGCAGAACCTGCAACAGCCCGTCGTCGATTATGTCCTGCATCGGCCGCGCAAGGAAGAACAGGCATTGATCGACGAAGCGATTGCAAAAAGCCTGAAAGTTGTCGATCTTCTGTGCGAAGGGAAATTCGAAGCAGCGATGATGCAGCTGCATACAAGCAATTCCTGACAACAAAAGCGGCAGCGGCTCACATCATTGGTTGGCTGCTCCGCGCAAATCATTTTTTCGTACCACGATCGCAATCAAGGTCAGAATGCAGAAGCCGGCGCCGGCATAAAAGGTAAACGCTGCACCGAAACGATCCCATAATATTCCGGCAAGCACGCTGGCAACCAGCATGGCGATACCGCTGACCAGATTGAAAAAACCGAATGCCGTTCCGCGCAAATGTGCGGGAGCGGCATCTGCGACCATCGCAGCCAGCAAACCTTGCGTCATTCCCATGTGCACGCCCCATAGCGCGACGCCGATCACGACAGCGATCCAGTGATTATTGCTTGCCAATACCAGGTCCGCTGCAAGCAGCACGGCCAACCCCAGACACAACAGCAACTTGTGACTGACACGGTCGGACAACTTGCCGAAAGGATAGGCCGAGCCGGCATAGACCATGTTCATTGCGACCATTACCAGTGGCACCGCCGCCAAGGCAATGCCTGCCTGCTGAGCCCGAAGCACTAAAAAGGCTTCGCTGAAGCGTGCCAGCGTAAACACTGCGCCGATTGCGACCACCCACCAGTATCCGGCATTCAAAAGCTTCAGGTTCTCGCGCTTAATCGGATTGACGCGCTTAATTTCGGCATGCTGTTCCGGCTCATGCACGCCGACTACCAGCAAGGCCACAGCCAGCAATCCCGGAATCACTGCAACCCAGAAAACGGCGCGAAAATCATTGGCCCAAAGCAGCATCAGGCCGGCCGCCAGCAGCGGGCCGAGAAAAGCGCCTACCGTATCCAGGGATTGGCGCAATCCGAATGCCGCACCGCGCAATTGTGGCGGCGTGATGTCTGCCACCAAAGCATCGCGCGGCGCGCCGCGTATTCCCTTGCCCACGCGATCGATCAGGCGAGCCGTCAAGACAATCCCAGCCGTCGGCGCGATGGCAAACAAAGGTTTGGTCAATGCGCCCAATGCATAGCCGAATACGGCCAGGCCCTTGCGCTTACCCCAGTAGTCGCTCAGCACACCGGAAAATACCTTCACGATCAATGCAGTCGATTCTGCCAGTCCCTCGACCAAACCGACGACCAATGCGCTTGCTCCCAAAGTAGTGACCATGAAGAGCGGCAGCAGGCTATGGATCATTTCCGATGATATGTCCATCAGCATGCTGACAAATCCAAGGACCCAAACGCCGGAAGGAATTTTTTTAGTGAGCGCTGTTTGCATTTGTCTTCTTCACATTATTCATTCGTCATGCTGAAAATTGGATTCTCCACCGATTTTGCAACCTGGAGGAAATCCCTCCCGGCAAACGAACTCCGACGCACGAATATTCGGCATGAGGATGCACGGCATTCTAGCGCAGCTTGACTGGATTCAATTACACGGCAGGCTGGCCGATATCACTGCAACACAGGATCGTCCACAGCGCACAAAACGCAGCGCCAAGGAGCGAAGCACAGGCCGGCTACGGTAAAATAGCGGGTTCATACCAATTAGGCAAAGCAATCACCATGAGTCTCCAATGCGGCATCGTCGGCCTGCCCAACGTCGGCAAGTCCACCCTCTTTAATGCACTGACCAAGGCGGGCATCGCCGCTGAAAACTATCCCTTCTGCACGATCGAGCCGAATGTCGGCATCGTCGAAGTACCCGACTCGCGCTTGAAGGCACTGGCGGATATCGTTCATCCGGAACGCGTCGTGCCTTCCACTGTAGAATTTGTTGACATCGCAGGCCTTGTTGCAGGCGCGTCCAAAGGCGAAGGCTTGGGCAACCAATTCCTCTCGCACATCCGCGAAACCGACGCCATCGTCAACGTCGTGCGTTGTTTCGAAGACGACAATGTGATTCACGTCGCAGGCAAGGTAAGCCCGCTCGACGATATCGAAGTCATCCAGACCGAGCTGGCTCTGGCCGACATGGGTACGGTCGATAAGGCCATTCATCGCGAGAACAAAAAAGCGCGTTCCGGCGACAAGGATGCCGCGAAACTGGTCGCCGTATTGGAACGGTTGATGCCGCATCTCGATAGCGCACAGCCGGTGCGCTCCGCAGGACTGGATGCGGAAGAACTTGCGCTGATCAAGCCGCTGCATCTGATCACTGCCAAGCCTGCCATGTATGTCGCTAACGTTTCCGACAATGGGTTTACCAACAATCCGCTGCTGGATCAATTAACAAAATATGCCCAATCGCAGAACGCCCCGGTCGTGGCAATCTGCGCCGCAATCGAATCCGAGATCGCGGACCTTGATGATGCAGACAAAGCCGACTTCCTCGCCGACATGGGCATGGAAGAACCTGGTTTGAATCGACTGATCCGCGCGGCATTCAAGCTGCTCGGATTGCAGAGCTACTTCACCGCAGGCGTCAAGGAAGTACGTGCCTGGACCATCCCGATCGGCGCTACCGCTCCACAAGCTGCAGGCGTCATTCACACCGATTTTGAACGCGGTTTCATTCGTGCACAAACTATCTCGTTTGATGATTTCATTGCTTACAAAGGCGAACAAGGCGCCAAGGAAGCCGGCAAGATGCGCGCCGAAGGCAAGGAATACATCGTCAAGGATGGCGATGTGCTGAACTTCCTGTTCAACGTCTAGACGAAAGTCCGGATTTCGCCGGATTCCGGCGGACTATAAAACCCTCGTCATCCCTAGGGATCACGGGGTTTTTCATGCGTCTTGCTCCGCACCAGTTCTTTGAAAGCCGCATCAGAACCGAGTACGATACCGGGTATGGGAGTAATTACCGGCACTATAAAACCGGGTACAAGTCAGGCACGGAGATGGCGCCATGTTGACCGATACTCAATGTCGCACTGCCAAACCCAAAGAGAAACCCTACAAGCTACGTGATGGCAAGGGTCTCTATCTTGAGATTAAGCCGAATGGTGCCAAAGCATGGCGTTACCGCTTTGAGCTGCACGAAAGCGAAGCCGTTAAAGAAAGCACCTTTGCTATTGGGGAATATGCCAGTATTCCCAGCGGCGAAACGCCAGAAGAGGCGCAGGCGCGGCGACGCGGGCTTCGCTTTAGCCTGTCTGAAGCACGGGAAGAGCGCACCAAAGCACGCGCCTTGGTTAAGCAAGGCATTAATCCTGCCCATCACCGGCAACGCGAACGTATTAAGCAAACCCTTGAAAATGCCGTTACCTTCGAGGCGGTCGCAAAGGAATGGCTCGCTCTGAAAGACTGGGAGGACGTTACCAAGGCGCGCCGGCTCGATATGCTCACACGCATAGTCTTTCCCAAAATCGCCCGTTTGCCCATTAAAAGCCTTACTCCCGCCCAGATTCTGGATGTGCTTAAGACTGCCGCCACAAAGAATGGGCCGACAGTTGCTGCTGAAGCCCGGCGCACCATTTCCGGCATATTCGACCTTGCCATTTCCACTCTCCGCGCCAATGCCGATCCTGTCTACCCCATACGCAAGGCATTGCCTACCAATAAAACTCAGCACAAGCGGGCTTTGAACGTTGAGGAAATTGGCCAACTCTTGCGCGACGTGGATCGACACGGCGGGCGCTATGAAACCGTCACGGCATTTCGATTGATGTGGCTAACCCTTTGCCGGCCCAGCGAAGCAGTGGAAGCTGAATGGTCGGAGTTCGACCTCGATGCAGCAACTTGGCGTATCCCTGCTGCACGCATGAAGAAGCGCAAAGACCACATGATCCCCTTGCCATCCCAAGCAGTCGCCATGCTGAACGTGCTGCACGGCTTGACGGGACGCTACACATATCTTTTCCCGCACCGCGATGATCGCACCAAACCTATGGCTGCCGCCTCGTTTCGACAAATGCTCAAAGTGCTGGGCTGGAGTGGCAAGTACAGCCCCCATGCCACCCGGACGACTGGCAGTACCCGGCTAAATGAATTGGGCTTCCCGTCCGACTGGATCGAACGCCAGCTGGCCCATATTGAACCCAATGCTGTCCGGCGTACCTACAACCACGCCGAACATTTCGCCGAGCGCGTCAAGATGATGCAGCAATGGGCGGACATGCTGGATAAGTGGAGTAAGAGCGGTATTCAGATGGTGCCAGCCAAGAAATCCGCAACATAACCCTTACCGCACAGCCTGAATAGGCGAAACCGGGAACCTTGCCCGGCGGGCGCGGCAAGTCAGTCAAGAGCTTAAAGGACTCGACATGAGCAAATTGGCCAATCTAAAAAAGTGGCTGACGGTACCGGACGCTGTTCGAAAGCTTTCTCGTGAATACGACAAGGAAGTATCCGAAGCCGACATCCTGCAGTATGCGCTTGATGGGCATTTGCAACTATCGGTGAATTTTGTAAATACTGTCCAAGCTCGCCCTGGCAATGTAGCCCAATATACGGAAGCGGAACTGGCTGCGGCAGTTAAATCCGGCGATCTGCCCGGTGATCTGAAGTGGAAGAAAATGCCAAAGGATCTTCATGCTGCACTGAAAGGTGAGCCAATAAAGGAAGAAGTCTGGCATCTCATGAGCCTAAGGATCGGCGAAAACCGCTATCTGACTTTGACTGATGAAGTAGTCACACTGACAGGCGTGTGGGACTTACCAATGATTGGCGCTGAAAAACTCGATATTGCGCATGCATACCAACGCCTGACTGATGGCCCGCCTGTCACCCTGTCCAACTTGGATGGGACATTTGTCGAGGGACGTGATGGTCAGATTTGCCAGCTTTTAACGGATTACGACGATAATTTTTACCAAGCAGGTTCACGTGCCCAGTTAGAGAAAATAAAACAGTACATCGCCAAAGACAAGATCAAGCCGAAGAAGGCGAAAGCCCTGCTGCAGGAGCATGAAGAAGCACGGAAGACATTTCTTGAAGGGAGAAAGTCGTCCTTGGAGTTGGAGAAATATTTCCCCGCTGGCGGCCTTCCCGAGGACAGCGTGATCGTCGTCCGCACCGAAGCGCTGCGCCTATTCCAACAGACGATTAGCGGTGAGGCAGAAAAACCCCTTGCCCCCAACGAGCGCAACTCGCTGCTGACTATCATCGCAGCGCTTTGTGACTACTCGGACATTAACTGCTCGAAGCACGGAGCAGCCGCCCAGATCGCCAAACTGACCGAAGAGATCGGCGCGGCTATCTCTGACGATACTGTTCGGCGGGTGCTGGGAAAGATTCCAGACGCACTGGAGGCTCGCAAGAAATAGGTAGGCAATGCCGCATGCGGTTTTGCTGATTCCGCATGCGGCCCTAGAGCTCGCCGGAAAAGCGAGGATGTATCCGTCTTCACTAGAACAAGGACGGATAAAAATGCACTCACTCCCTGAAACCGGCTTTCTTCGATTGCCGCAAATTATCGGCAACCCCAACGCGAATCCGCCGATCCCCCCGCTCATCCCTGTCAAAAAAACCTGCTGGTGGGAGGGCGTCAAAACTGGGCGCTTCCCCAAGCCAGTCAAAATCGGCCGCTGCACGATGTGGCGGGTTGAAGACATCAAAGCACTGATTGCATCGGCATAGGTGACGAGATGACGAAAAGAACAAACGTCCATGATCGCTCGCGCCGCCAAGCATTCCTGCATCTTTCAGATCGGCGAATTCATGCCGCGCAATCTTCACTGGCATCCTCGTCCTTCCCCGCCCAGTTGCCCCACTTTCAACACCAGCACGGACTGGCAAGGGGCAACAATGCGTGATGAGTTCGAACGCATTCGCCACGCCCTGCAATTCATCCCGGCAGGCGGTCATGATCATCGTGTGCGGATGGCTTTTGCCATCAAGTCCAAGTTGGGCGACACGGGGTTCGACCTGTGGAATGAATGGTATGAATCGCAGCGCGACACCTACAATGCCAGCGAGGCTCGCTCCACCTGGAAAAGCGCCAGCGCCGACGGAAAGGTGACCATCGGCACCCTGTTTCATGAAGCTAAGATGAATGGATGGCGCAACGATGGCATCTTCCACAGGCCGACCGCCGAGGAAATTGCCGCCCGAAGGCACAAGGCAACAGAAAGGGCCGCACTGGAGGATGCCGAGATCGCCCGCGAACGTGCCGACACGGCCAAAAAGGCAGCTGCCATCTGGGACGCAGGAGCCGATCCTGCTGAGAATCCCTACCTTTTACGCAAGAAGGTCTCGGCTGTGACAAGCCTGCGCGAAGTTGACGCCAGCACTGTAACAGCGATCCTCGGCTACCTCCCGAAATCGGGCGGTGTCCCTCTGACCGGGCGCTTGCTGATCGTTCCCATAAACCAAGAAAACGTGTTGTCGACGCTGGAGCTGATAGACGGTGACAAGCGCAAGGCAGCATTGGCCGGACGACGCACTAAAGCAGGCGGATACTGGGCGGCACAGCCGCTGCCCAACAAGGATGGACCGGAACCGCTGCAGATCTTTGAGGGCGTGGCAACCACCCTGTCAGCCAAGGAGGCAAATGGCACGCTGAGTGTCGCGTCGCTGTCATCCGGCAATCTGCTGGCAGTGGCGAAAATCATGCGCGCACGCTATCCAACAAGGCCGCTGGTCATCGGCGCTGATCTCGTCAAAGCGAGCGGAGAACCGGACCTCCATGCCATCGAAGCGGCACGCGCTGTCGGCGGCAGGGTTGCCATTCCTGAATTCGGCGCAGGCCGCGAGCCGGACATGACTGACTTCAACGACATGGCGCAATTCTCTGGCATACAAGCCGTCGCGCATGCCTTAGCGAAGGCCAGCACGCCGGCAAGGTCAGGACATCAAAACGCTATTGCACCAGCCATTGAAAAAAACAGGTGCTGGCCGCAACCGCAGCCTCTGACCGTTAAAGTGGCATCCGAGCCCTACCCGATTGACGCCTTGCCCAATGCGGTTCGAGCGGCAGTGGAGGAAGTGGCAGGATTCGTCAAGGCTCCCTTGCCACTGGTGGCCTCGTCAGCACTAGCGGCGCTATCATTGGCGATTCAATCGCACACGGACGTAAAGCGACTGGAAAAGCTGCATGGGCCTGTCGGACTATTTCTTCTAGTAATCGCCGACAGCGGTGAGCGCAAATCGACCTGCGACGGTTTTTTTACCAAGACAATTAGCGACTACGAGGAGAGACAAGCCGAAGCTGCAAAGCCGCTCTTAAAGGACCATAAGGCGGCGATCGAGGCATGGGACGCCAAGCGCGGAGGCGTCAAGGAACAGATCCGTGCGTTGGCCAAGAAAGGCAATCCGACTGCACACATGGAAGCGGCGCTGCGGGATCTGGAACACGACAAGCCGGACCCGCCACAAATCCCTCGCTTCCTCTATGCCGATGCCACGCCCGAGGCACTGGCCTATGGGCTAGCCAAGCAATGGCCATCCGGCGGCGTGGTGTCTGCCGAAGCCGGGATCGTTTTCGGATCGCATGGCATGGGCAAGGACTCCGTCATGCGGAATCTGGGGCTACTGAATCAGCTTTGGGATGGAAAGAGCCTAACCGTCGATCGACGCTCTACCGAATCGTTTACCGTGCGAGGGACACGACTCACGGTGGCGCTACAGGTTCAGGAGCCAACCCTGCGCGAATTCTTCGCCCGATCCGGAGCGCTGGCGCGTGGCACCGGCTTTCTTGCCCGGTTTCTTGTCGCATGGCCTGACTCAACGCAAGGAACGCGGCACATTGATCCGGCCGCACCCGACGGGCCGGCAACGTGGCCGCATCTTGCTGCCTTCCATCACCGCATTGCTGCAATACTGGAACAACCCGTCCCGATTGACGACGACGGCGTGCTAACGCCAGCCATATTGCCATTAACAGAAGAGGCGAAAGCAGCCTGGGTCGAGTACCACAATGAAATCGAGAGCGAGCTATCCAGTGGCGGCGATCTGTACGACGTACGGGACGTAGCCAGCAAATCTGCCGACAACGCGGCACGGCTAGCAGCACTGTTTCAATTCTTTGAAGGAACAGGCGGTGCTATTGGGCTGCAAGCTTTCGAAGGTGCAAGCCTTATCGCAGCATGGCACCTGCACGAGGCGCGGCGCTTCTTTGGCGAACTTGCGCTGCCAGCGGAGCTAGCGGACGCTGCGCGGCTGGATAGCTGGTTGATTACCCATTGCAAGCGAGAGCACACGCACTCCGTCAGCAAAAACCATGTCCGTCAGCATGGGCCAATTCGGGATATTACGCGGCTGGATGCGGCCATCCGCGAGCTTACTACTCTTGACCGGCTGCGATTGGTCAAGGAAGCAAAGCGATTAACCATCCAGATAAATCCAGCGCTAGCAGACAAGGAGACCGCATTATGAGCTTGGTCGACTTGATCCGAAAACGAGCTAAACGAGTATCTGCTACGGCTACTTCTGCTACTTCTGCTACTTCTGCTATCAAAACCGTAAAAGGTGCTGACTCAATAGCAAAAATAGCAGGAGTAGCAGTAGCACATCCTAACCGAGGGCAAACGGACCCCGCTGGCCGCGATTTGATGGAGGCAGCTAGTGTCGAGAACGGCAGAGCGCTCGCAGCAGAAACTCTTCCGCCGGCCACTCGGCAAATGACCAGCGAGGAAGAGCACGCTATCCGGGCATGGCTGACGCGGATTGAGGAAACCGACCCAGCGACCATCGCGGATGTGGTGCATCAGTGCCGGTACGATATGGTCGGCCGAAACTACCTCCTCGCGCTGGCAGCAGCCAACAAGCCGCAGCCAAAGGAGCTCGACGCTACCGGAAACGATGACCGTCGCACCTGCAACCAATGTAACAACCTGATGGGCCGACGCTGCCTAGCAGCACTGCGGGGCGAGATAGCGGCAAGCCGAGACCACGAGCCAATTCGAGACATGCTTATGCGATGCGAAGGCTATGCGCCAAAACTCACCGATCCGGACCAGCGCCCTGGCCGCGTGCGCTGGCCGGGACTGAATCGACGGGAGGTCCAAATGAATGATGCATGCGACCGCAGTAAAGGCACCAAGGAGTCCGACGAAGTTTCTGATCAGCGCGGCGCACATAGTTAACAAGGTTAGTAAAACCTTCCGCACAGAATGAGCGCAGGCATTGCATTAACTTGCCAAATGATTTCGGCAAATCGTCAGGAGAAAGCCATCATGGGTGGTTTCGGCAGTGGGTACGGGAAGCGCAGCAAGGGCACGACCAACGACATGCTGGCGCTGGACGTGCGACGTCTGCAGCGAGAGGGGCTGCTTACCCCCGGCCAATGGCTTTCCCGGAAGTGGTTGTGCAATGGCGAAGAAGTCGGCTCTATTTATATCCGGACAGAAGCCGACTGCATCGTGCTGATTTACCAAAGTCGAACCAATGATGGCAACTGGCAGCGGAAGGAATATCCGGTTCATCTGGAATGGACAGACTGCAACCTTGGGGGACAGCGGGTTTGGTTTCGCTGCCCGGCTCAGGGATGCAAGCGACGTGCCGCAATTCTGTTCGGCGGCTCAGTGTTCGCCTGCCGCCACTGCCACAAGCTGGTATATCGGTGCCAGCGGGAGGCACACGACTATCGTACTGGGCGACGAGCCGACAAAATCAGAGGGCAGCTCGGTTGGGGGGCCGGCATTCTGAACGGTAATGGCGGAAAGCCGAAAGGAATGCACTGGAAGACGTTCTGGCGGTTGAAGGCCAAGCATGATGCCTTCGCTGGGAAGGTAATGGAGGGTATCATACAGCGGCTTGGTGTATCGGATCACCATGCCACCACACCGAAAAAGCTTTAAGCCGTAACGAAGGAAGGCAATTTTCCGAGGTGCCGACATTCCTCGCCTGCCTATACCGTGTCAGATTAAGTTCGGCGAAGCTACGATGGGCTCGCGCGCATCGGCTCGCTGGGGCTTGATGCCCCTCACCTCCTCGTACTCCTTGAATGCCAAATCCGATATATCCACCGTTCCCGTCATCTTTTCGGGAGAAGGCAGGTTGCTGCTGATTGCGCTTTAGGATCTTGCTTGGGCTGTAGCGCGAAGATGATCTGCGAGCGTTCAAAGGGATGATTCGGGCGAATCGGCCCTTGCTTTTAATAGAAAATTTTCTGATCTATGGTTCGCAACGATATATCTTTCATAATGAGGCTATCGTATACTTCCTTATCGCCGATTTAATCTGACAACTTGCGGGCGATTCATAAATTTCGCTAAAGCCGTCGTCCATGCTTCACCCCCGCATGGTCCGGTGACACTGGATATGGGGGATTGGAGAATCTCATGGAACCTCGTTGCAGAGCAGGCGATCTTGCCATCGTTATCGTTGCACATAATCGTTCTAACGTCGGGCGTATCGTCAAAGTGCTTGCACAGCATGACGGCAAGGGCGACCTTTTTTTCCATGACCACGCGTTGGTATGGGTGGTTGAGGCGCCACAGCCAATGACTTGGAGCATCGGCAAGAGACGTATTCGCCGTAAACGCGGGCCTATTCCAGACTCATATTTAAAACCAATTCGGGGAAACCCCATCCGCCGTGATGTCGCGGCCCATCAGTCATTGTGCAGGTTCTGTAACTTCAGTGAAAAGCTGAGCGCGTTGACCTAAATGGTTAGTGCTTAGAGTTGGCGCCCGGTGGTCCATATTTTTATTCTTGCATATTGCCTACCGGGCACCAATCGTATGCGTACTAGAAAGTAAATTTATCGTTGACGCAATGCCGTCTTGCTCGATATTTGCGGAGGTAAGCAGTCTCAAAGCTCATTTGAAATGGGACTGAAGGACCGACAGCATCCATCCTGATGTACAAGCAGGTGATCTTGGAAAAGCCTACTTAAATAACTTAGCAATAAGCGACCACAAGCTGATTGTTGTACGCGTATAGATGCGGTTATATGCAGCTCGTTTTGGATTCGTGATCCACCCCCACCCGCGAGGCGCTTTGATGCCGAGATTATGGCGGACAAATCGTGCTGGAGAAGTCCTTGCGGCAATCATCTTTTTTAAAGAAGGTTTTCGAATACCAAACTTCATTTTGGCCTCATTTGGGTTGGATTACACCACGCTCATATCGGCTTTCGCCTGAGCGTATTTTGTTGCTGCCTGCGCCAACTGCGCTTCAATTGCCTTTGCTTTTGACGTTGACTCTAGTCTGAAGCGGTTGAGTTCTGCCGGGCCAGCGGAGAGCGTCGTTTCAAGGACTTTCTTTCTCATTCCAATCTTCGCTCGGACAGAATTCACATCTGCCGCCGAGATAGCGAGGCGAGGATTGAATACAAAACGGCGCTCACAAGATTTTCGCCAATCCACGACCACGCGGGTTAGTACATCGCCAAAGCCTTTCACAGCACGCACTTTGTTCCACTCGACGTCTGCGGCAGTTTCAATTCCGAATGAACGCAGCGCCGCCTTCTTAGTGGGACCCACCCCAGAAATTGTCGCGTCCTCGATAAATATCTTGTCGAGGAACTGGTGTTTTTGTCTCTGCTCCGCAGTTGCATGAAGCTTGTCTAGTTCGGCCTTTTCCATTGCAGGAAGTGACTTGTACTCTTCCCGACAATTTGCCAATTCCTGTTTCTTCTTCTGAAATTCTCCAGGGCCCGTTTCATTACGCAGCCGATTAACGAGGTTTTCGTACTCTTTCTGAGCCCGATCCAAGATGGCTTGACGACGTCGACGCTCCTCTTCACGTTCGCTTGCGCCAATATTACTTGTTGATGCCCATCCAATCCAAGCAGCTATCGCCCAAACAAACCAAGCATCGGGGAAGATCACAAACATTACAATGCTTATAATCACAATTGCTACTTTCCAAGCATGTGCTTGTCCCTCCCCTGGTATGCTGGCTGGAAGTGGCTGAGGTGAGGCACTGATGTTAGCAATGTTTGGTGGTGCAACGGATGGGGGTGGCTGCACTGCCTCAATGAGTGCCCATACCTTAGCAAGGATAAAAGTGTTGTCAGACCCAGGAACATAGGCTGTGCCTAAGTCTATGAAATAGACTATCCCTTTACTTTCCATTGCACACCAGGGGCATTGAGAAAGATGGCCAGGAAAACGGTGCATGGACGACATGCCACACTTTCTTAGCCCTGGTCGGAGTGAATCAAGCGCGGCAACCCATTGGTGTGCTGTTGGCCTATTCCCAGTCGCCCCCCTCTCGGTAAAAGCAAGGTGAAACATTGTTCCCATTGAGTCCGGCACTAAATTCATGGGAATCGTGTTTGGCGGCGGTGCGATTCCTCTATTTTGCCCATCGACTGCGTAAGCATAGCGAAACGCCTTGATATCTGACTCCAGCGCCTCTCCGACTTCATTTCGTAGCGGCTTGCCAGAGAATGGATGCCTGCCGCCAAAGAGCAGATGAAAGATAAGCAGCGCAAGTCCGAAATTATCGTGATTCGCGCTTCTCGTAACACCGCGGAAAGTTGAGAGGCCTTGTAACTCTGGTGGAGTAAAATGGGACACGCCCACTTCACAGAAGTGGACTGCTTTATTCGCAGTGATTTGGAATGAATCACAGTCAATAAGAACCACCTTGCTGTCTGACCCTACCATCACGTTTCCCTGATTCACGTCCCCTAAAACATGACCATGCGTGTGAAGCGTTTCAAACGCGGCAGCGGTATTTCTAGCTACAAATAACAAGAAGTCCCAGGCAAGGTTTGGCCGTTCCTGACGGCGATGTGCTGGGCTATAGATGTTGTGAATGGGATCACGTCCAGTGACCTTCGGCATAAGAAAGCCGATTACGGGCCCGGCTGGGGACTCGTGCAAGGTTTCCTGCGGCCAAGCAGCGTAATTTAAGAGTGCATCGTCAGCATGCGACGCCATAAAGGCAAGCTTTGCTTGCTTTGCTTGATCTATCTTGCCTTTATAAAGCTTTGCAACTTGCTTGGGGAAGCCCGGCACTTCGAAAACTGTCCCTTCCCCTCCCTTACCAAGTTCACGGCCTAACTGGATGGGTTTGCCTGTAGAAGTAATTAGGGTCTTACCCATATAACTTATTGAGCTAAGAGTATAGCTAGCGCGAGAGTCTTGTCGTCATCCGTTCGCTCATTGACTGCGTCGCTGTTCAAGAATCGTGCAAGCGCTTCTTGTATTTCGTCTTCCTGATCTGCCGTAGCTGCGGACAACACCTTAAAAAACGGTGTGAAGAATGGCTCGTGCACAGTGTTTGTCGCAAGCTGAAGTGCAAGGCGTTGAATCCCATCAGTAAATGCAGCTGCACGCAAGACAGGTGAACTGAACGCTTTAGTCATAAGCGTACTGATTGCATCTTCATCAGTAACAAAATGTGTGGAATTCGCGTATTCGCCTCCCATTGGCGCAATCGGAACTTCCAGGCCATTTCCGATATCAACAACGATCGCCCCATCTCCAACTTGCATCAAAAGCGTACTTTGTCCAGTGGAAACAAGTCCAAGGAATGTTGTCGCAAAATCTCTTGCCTTCAGTCCTGATTGCGCTGCCTTCGTGTAAAGACAATCTCGAACAGCCATTACACAGTCGACTGCGAAGCTATCGCTCAGCCCAAATTCAGGCTGAGCCAAGGCTCCCTGCATAAATGCTGCCGCAGCCTGAATCGCTAACTCGGCACCTTCCCCGCCATGTGGCGCGCTACCAGCACCATCAGCCACGAAAAGCGCCAGAACTGGCGGACGCCCCTCGCGCGTTTCAACAGTAGCCCAGCAGCTATCCTGGCAGCCTTGGCCAATTGCACTATGAGAAGTGCCTACCGCACAGGCAGATACGACTCTCCAGTTCACACCACTGTCCAGCCAGAAGGTGGAGGAAGGGCCACGTCGGTGCCTGGCGTAGACTGCGATACGCGCTGCAATGAGCTAGATAGCCATGTGAACAGCTCGCGAAACTTCAGGCCATCTAAGGACATAGGCGTGCGGGTGCTAATTTGGGACAGTACATCCATATTTGCACCTCTTATGCCGACAGTGAAAAATGCGAACTTCTTTGATGCTTCGCCTTCACGCACAGCCGCAGCTGCAGATTTCCATTCGTCAGTTGGGCCACCGTCAGTGATCAGAAAAATCCAGGGGCGGTAGTAAGAGATGCCATTGTTTCGATACTCCTCTTTCCTTCTCTGGACAAGCTCAATTGCTTGGCGAATCGCTTCGCCCATCGGCGTGTCTCCCTGAGCTCTTAGAGTAGGGGGATAGAATGTTGAAGCAGACTGAAACGGCATTTCTACTTGTGCCGGCCCAAAGGTGACGATGGCTACCTCAACCCGCTTCATGGCGAGCGAATCCGCCGCAAGCTCATCTTTGAATAGAGTAAGACCGGTGTTTAGCTCTGCAATTGGCTGCCCATCCATCGAGCCTGACACATCCAGCAAAAGAACGCATGGGCAACGCGGTTCGGGATTGCTTGCAAAGTCGTCAGCTGCAAGTCCGAATGTAATTTGTTCTGGCATTCTCACCCCAATAGTTTATTAATTGCAATTAGAATGATAACAAATCAGTTGGGTATTCAACTATAAACTTAAAGTTATACTGCTGGCTGCCTTAAGTACTTATCAATGGTTTAGCGTGCTGAATCGCTCTATTTGAATGACAGGCAAAAAAAATTCTGATTGGAAATGAGAACTGTCTGGATTAAATGCGAGTTGATTTAATTTAGTTTCGCTTTAACAACTACCCCCTAAAAGGAGCCATTATCAATTTTCTATATTTAGTTAAGCGCCTGTTTTGCTTTCTATTGAAGTTAGGCTATATCGAGCCGCCATGTACTCCTTCTTGGTTCGATTTGTCGTCGAAGAAGAAATGTTATTCAAATACGGAATTACAGAAACAAGGCTAGCCTCTGACAAATTCCATAACCTTGGCTCCATTGTCCTCCGCGCATTCAGGTTGATTAACGCTGACATGTCGATACTGGCTGCATTTGAAAACTCAAGCGTAAGAGCTCCAGATGGTGCGCGTTTGATATAGGCTTCGCCCTCATCCTTCAACCGGAAGCACATCACCGATCCATCCGAGAAAGGTATATCCGGCTCATGCTGAATCGGCGCTGCCACCTTTAAACGAACCTTCTCCTTTTGTTCGAACCGTTCCGCGATGCGCTGCGCATGGGCTCGTTCCTTCTCCGCCACTTCCACTTCGAGTTCTGCGTGCAGCCGTTGGGCGAGCTCCTCTCGTCTACTGTGATAGATCCATTCTTTTTCCGGACAGGATTCCAGCAATAATCGATGCAACGCATCGCGGTCGACGGTCCGTTCAAAGCGCTTCAAATTGATGCGTATTGCAGAGGCGCCAATCTTTTTAATGTGTGTACGCTTCGTTTCATCCACGTCATGAGTAACAACGATTTCGATCAATAGCTTCCGACCATTGGATACCGCAACGACATCAGGGCGGATAGGATGGACACTGTATTCAAGATAGACCGTATCCAAGGCAATCTCTTGCTCTGGAAAAGTTTTGGATTTACTCAGCGTCTCCCCGTAAGACGTTTTCTGTTGGACGCTGATGGCAAGCTGGGGGATAAGAATGCGTCGTTCTTCTGCAATGAGTTGCTTCATTGCGTAATGCAACGCAGTTTCGGCTGCCCATTCACATGGCATCGGCCGGTCGGCACCATGCGCAAAGCTCCACCGCCGCACAGCACCCTTGCGGGCGATTACTGGTTCCTGGCAGGCTAAACAGGTACAGGCACACGCCAATCCACTTGGAACATCATGAATAGACGCTACGTCGCCATTGGCTGCCCTAGCGTATGAAATCAACGGCTCATGATTGGTTTTTCCCATTTTTCTTTGCGGCAGGAGACCTTGTTAACTATTTCTTTTTATACGTATTCACAGGACTGCGAATCTCAGACAAAGCACTAATCAAATATTTCTTTATGGCAATCTATTTTAATGATGATGATGAATCGGCTTTTCCTGAGGGACGAAAAAAGTTCGTAATGCACCATACTCGTGAACCCGATTCCGCCATTACACGCAAGGCAAAACGTCTCCAGTTTGAGCAGACTGGGAAACTAGAATGCGAAGTATGCGACTTTGATTTTTCTCTTCACTACGGCTCCCCTGGTGAAGGATTCATCGAGGCCCACCATCGGGTTCCTGTGTCGGAGCTTAATGGCAAGATCCGAACAAAAATCGGTGATCTGGCACTTGTCTGCTCTAACTGCCATCGCATGCTACATAGAGGAAAACCGCTCCCAACAGTCGAGTCTCTACGCTCACTACTTCAAGGTGAAGTGTAATCACGGAGTACCATGGGCGAGATTGCTCCACTCGCGCACTAAAGGCCGTCATGTCCTGCCCCTGTGCTTCTCATCAGTAGTACTGCTTGATGTATCCATACGCTTTGTCAAACAGGTCTTCGTCTGCGTGCAGCTTGTATTTGAAAAGGGCCTTGCGCAGCGCCTTCTTCACTTCCCGCTCACCTGCCTGGGTACCTTGCCAGCCCGGAAAACGTACCAGTCGTACGATCTCGTCGATATCTGTCACTACACGCTCAACGATGATCGGTGTATCAGGTGTCTTTATGTCGTTGAATAACTCCGTCAATGCTGCCTTGCCTCGATCCTCGTCTTCGTCAGGAGGAGCCTCTTTCTCGGCTTGCAGAGTTTCCTTGGCGATCACCAACAATTGCTTCAAGAACTCCACACTATTGATCTGCCCCGACTCAAAGCGGTCCTTCAATGCATCCAGACGCTCGGATAGCTGTTTGAACTTCGGGTTGCCTATGTGCTTGCGCAGGCGGCGATGCAGCTTGATCTCGATTTCCTTAGCCTTTTTCGGGTCGGGATTGGAGAGCACGGCCTCCAACAAATCTGCATCCAGCACCAAGGTATCCAGGTCATCGCGTACCGCGTCCACATGCACGTTCTGATGAATGAGCTCAATGGTCTTGGCACCCAGTGAATGCCATATCAGCTTGCCATGGCCGCTGGACGGCTGCACCGACTGGTACACCTGCGACAACCACTTGTAATCCTTTTCGAATGGGCCCAGCACCGTATCGGGTGATAGCGCCTCCCAAATCCTATTAAGGATGCTGTATTCAGCAGCAAAATTGTCTCTTACTTGATTGTTGGGCAAGCACTGTTGCGCAGCGATCAGGCCCTCATAACCTTGCAAGGTACGATCACACTCGGTGAAGAAAGCCAAGCACTTCTGTATGGCTTCGGGTAGCTTGTCCTTCAGCTCCTGGATGTTGCTGACCACCTGCTTGACGCTCTGGTCGTCGAATTCCAGTGCGGCGGCCACATCGTCAAAGATGCCGAGGTAGTCCACGATCAGGCCGTGGGTCTTCTGCTCAGAGTAGGTGCGGTTGACCCGGCAGATCGCCTGCAACAGCGTGTGGTCGCGCAGCGGTTTGTCCAGGTACATGGCCTGCAAGATCGGCGCGTCGAAGCCCGTCAGCAGCTTGGCCGTGACGATGATCAGCTTCAGAGGGTCGGCCGGGTCGCGGAAGCGATCCAGCAGTCGCTCTTCTTCGTCGCGGCTTCGGTCGTAGGGCGCGTACTCTGGATGTTCCTTCTTGTCCGCCGCCTGCACCGACATGACGATGTCCGTGGCCTCGGGTGGCAGCAGCTTGTCCAACTCAGCCTTGAAGAGCAGGCAGGATTCCCGGTCGAACGTGACGATCTGGCCCTTGAAACCGTTGGGTTCGACCTTGGTCTGGAAGTGTTCGACGATGTCCTCGCATACCTTGCGGATGCGCTCGGGCGTCTTCACCAGCACGGCCATCTTGGCGGCGGTCTTGGCGAGGTTGTCCTTGTCCAGATCTGACAGGCCGCCAGTCAGATCCTTGTAGGCGGCGTCCAGCGCCGCCTTGTCGATGTGCAGGTCAATCAGTCGGGGCTCGAAGTGCAGCTTCAGCGTAGCGCCGTCGCGGATCGACTCCTCGAAGCCGTAGCGGCTCATGTAGCCCTTCTCATCCTCGTCGGCACCAAAGGCGTAGAAGGTGTTGCGGTCGGCACGGTTGATCGGCGTGCCGGTCAGGCCGAACAGGAAGGCATTGGGCAGTGCCTCGCGCATCTTGCGGCCCAGGTCGCCTTCCTGGGTGCGATGCGCTTCGTCCACCAGGGCGATGATGTTGCTGCGATCGTTCAGACTGCCGGTGGCCTCGCCAAACTTGAAGATCGTGGTGATAATGATCTTGCGCACGTCTTGCGCCAGCATCTGCTGCAGTTTCTCGCGGGTGTCAGCCTTCTCCAAGTTGGGGATGTCAGCCCCAGTGAAGGTGCCCGTGATCTGAGTATCCAAATCAATCCGGTCCACCACGATCAGCACGGTTGGATTCTTCAATCCGGCGTGCATGCGCAGCTTCTGCGCGGCAAAGACCATCAGCAGTGACTTACCTGAACCCTGGAAGTGCCAGATCAGGCCTTTTTTGGGGTAGCCCGCCAGCACGCGTTCGACGATCTTGTTGGCCGCTTCAAACTGCTGATAGCGGCAGATGATCTTGATGCGCTGCTTTTTCTTATTGGTGGCGAACAGGGTGAAGCTGCCCAGAATATCCAGCACCACATGCGGGCGCAGCATGCTCTCGACTGACAGCTTGAGCGATTTCAGCGGGTGGTGTTGACCATCGTCGCCATCACCATCCAGATGCCACGGCCCCCAATCCTTGACCGGCAGGCCGATGGAGCCGTAGTGGTAGGCCTTGCCCTCGGTGGCCACCGAGAACACGTTACACACGAACAGCTCCGGCACGAACTTCTCATAGTCATCGTGCACCTGCACCGCACCATCGACCCAGCTGATGCACTTCTTGACTGGCGTCTTGGCCTCGATCAGTACCAGCGGCAGGCCGTTCACCAACAGCACCAGATCGGCGCGGCGCTCGGTGGGGCCAGCACGGTAGGTGTACTGTTGGGTGACGATGTACTGGTTCTGCGCCAGGTCATCCAAGTCGATCAACCGCACCGGCACATGCTCATTGTTGTGGCCGAAGGGCATCGAGCGCTCACCACGCATCCATGCCGTCATTTCCTCGTTGGCGCGGATCAGTCCATCCGAGCGCACCGACAGCACGATGGCGCGCAGCTTGTAGAGCACCTCGTCGGCGCGATCGGGCTGAGCGGCGATCTCCGGATTCAGGCGAATCAACGCATCGCGCAGCCAAGGTTCGACCAGCACTTCCTGAATCTGGCGCGGTACCTCGAAGGGGGATACGTAGCGCCAGCCGACGCCTTTGCGGCTGGGGCCGTAGCTGGGCACGGGTTCCTGAACGGCATTTGCCATTCTCGCCTTCGTGGGCCCGGCGAGCAAGTCGCGGATGTAGGCCTCGACGGTGTTTGCTTCGTTAAACATCGCCGAGAACCTCCGTCAGAACGGTCTTGTAGATGCGCGCTGTGGCTGACTTCCTCTTCTCGAGAAGTCGCACAGACTCAAAGATTGCATCAATCGCCGATGCGACCTCCCCCAATTGATTATCGGGAGGCAATGGAACCGGCAGCGTCTGACAAAGCTCCAGCGTCAAGTTTTGCTGCCCAGATGTCTTCTTCGACCGAGCCTGCAGCCAGCGCTGTGCCCAGTCTGATAGTAGGTATGCCGCGAAGTATCTTGGGGGAATATCCGCTCGAATGCGAAATCGCGCTATCGCTTGATTGATGTTAGCGCTCGGGAATCCCGGTGGAACGATCGAGACCTTCCCCAGCGGCGGGCCTACGATGTTCATGAGTACATCAGCGCCTTGGACCTGCGACCTAGCTAGCTCCTTTGCGTGCACATCGGAAGTGACGAACGTAGGGTCAACGCTGAAGTCAAGCGATCCGTCGAACGTGAGGTTGTAGACCTTCAAGAACGGGATGCCTGTGTCGAGCGAGCCTGTGGCGCTGGTCGGAGTAGCGCCCTTTGTTATTGGTGCAACGCTGATGTCTTTGGCAGAAGCCAATCGCCAACCTGGCCGGACTGCCGCCGGCGATATCTCCATCTTCTCCGGAGAGATCCCCTCTCTGGCAAAGATCGAGATCAAGCCCGCGCGCAACATCGTCTTTGCGGCGTCAAGCGCGGATGCGTAGGAGTCCAAGGATTCATTTGCGCAGGTGAGCAGATCGACGAGGCGAATCTGTTCTATGGTCGGCGGTAGCGCGAACTCCTGAACCGCCATTGTTTTCCAGTTGATGGTTGGCGATAGCGAGCCAACCGAGATTTCGACCGCTCGGTTCATGAACAAATCGCTTTGCATAAAGAACGGCAGGAATTCGGGTAACACAACATCCGGCCTGGCTCGCAGCACCATCGCATGGGCCGAGCAGATGCCATCAAACTCGGCGACACCCAGCTTGCGCTGGTAGGCCCGACGGCGACCGAAAATGATGTCGCCCTTCTTGAACATCAGCTTGGTGGCTTCCACATCGTCCGGGGTGCCCCAGCGACGAATCTTGAGCGAGTCAGCGTCGAGGTGTTCGAGGCCAACGTAGTGTTCCATTCCGGACTCAGACGGGTTGTCGATGCGGACATTGATGTTTGTCGCCATCTGATCGAAACGCCAGACCTTCCAGCCGGGCTTCAACTTCTTGTTATCAGTCACGCTCGATGTCCTCCGCAATCAGTCCATCCAGCGTTTCCACCAGCGCGTCCATCTGTTGCCAGAACGCGCGGCCATCGGTCTGCCATTGGTCCCAGGCCGAGCGCAGCGTTACAGCATCGCCATTGCTGTCGGTGGCGATGGGGGCGGCAATGCGCTTCACGTACAGCGGGATCGAGAGGTTGCCCGCATTGGCGCCGATTTCGGCCAGATTGGCGACCTTGGCGAAACCGGGCACATCGGCAAACGTCTTGTAAGCGGTCAGGATGCGCTGCTGGTGCACAGGCGTCAGAAAGCTCTGCGCCCGTTCCCGGGCGACCTCGTTCACCGCGTCGATGAAGACCACCTTGCCCTTGCGTGCGGCGGTCTTTTTGCGGTTGCAGATGACAATGCACGACTCCATCGGGGAGTTGTAGAACAGGTTGGATCCCAAGCCGATGACAGCCTCCACCCAGTCCTGCTCGACCATCTTGGCGCGCATGGCCTGTTCTTCGTTGCGGAACAGCACGCCGTGTGGCCAGAGCACGGCACTACGCCCCTTGGCCGTGAGACTGGTCAAGATGTGCTGCTGGAAGGCGTAATCGGCGCGGCCTTGCGGCGGCGTTCCCAGCGAGTTACGCCCCCACTTGTCACTACTCCAGGCCTCGCGATTCCACTGCTTGATTGAATACGGCGGGTTGGCCAGGATCACATCGAATTGGCGCAAGCGGTCGCCTTCGATGTGCTTGGGTTCGGCCAGGGTGTCGCCCCGGGTGATCTCGAAGTCCTCCACACCGTGCAGGAACAGGTTCATGCGCGCGATGGACGAGGTGATCAGGTTGCGCTCCTGCCCGTAGAGCTTGAGCGTGCGGTATTCGCCGCCCGCGCGCTTCACTTCGTCCAAGGCCGAGATCAGCATGCCGCCGGTGCCGCACGTGGGGTCGTAGATCGACTCGCCGGCCTGCGGCGCCAGGAGCTGTGTCATCATGTGGACGACGGTGCGGTTGGTGTAAAACTCCGCTGCGGTGTGGCCGGAGTCGTCCGCGAACTTCTTGATCAGGTATTCGTATGCGTTGCCGAGCTCGTCCTCCGGCACGCTGGCCACCGAGAGTGTCTGCGTCGAGAAGTGCTCGATCAGGTTTTTCAGCGTTTCGTCGGGCAGGCGCTCGCGGTTGGTCCACGGCGCATCGCCGAAGATGCCGTCGAGCAGATCCGGGTTGGCCGTCTCGATGGCGCGCATGGCCTTCTGAATGGCGGCGCCGACGTTTTTTGGCGTTTGGCGCACATCGTCCCAATGTGCCCCTTCAGGGATCTGGAAGCGATGGTTCTCGGCGAACTGGGCATAGGAGAGATCACCATTGGAGTTGGCCAGTGCCGCCTGGTATTCCTCTTCCCACACATCCGACACACGCTTGTAAAACAGCAGCGGGAAGATGAACTGCTTGTAATCACCGGCATCGATGAGGCCGCGCAGCAGCACAGCGGCACCCCAGAGGTAGCTTTCGAGTTGTTGTTGGTTGATTCGCATGAAATTAGGTGGGTGTATTGCCGAGATCGAGGTCGCGAAACATGGCTACGAATTTTTCTACAAAACATCGCAGCTCTGAAAGACTTATTTCCCCCTCCCAAGTACGATCCCTAGGAGATCTCATTGTTGTGTTCCACAGCTTTATTCCCTCGATATCAGAACTCGCTTTCGCAATGAATTCCAAATTGCAATGAGCTACGGCATTTCTCATAAGACAAACAAGATGCCTGAGGTCCTTTGGCTTTTTATATCCCTCGCTCGTAACTGGTATGTTCCATCCTGCCTTCTCCAATTCCTGCAGGGATGTACGCGGGATACGTTCCATGTATTTTTCACGCGGAAAGATCAGCAGTCCAAGCAAGGAGTTAACCAGCTGAGTCACTTCAAAGACCGCAATTTCGGGATGTGCCTCTTGCAGGTTTTGCAGCGTATTCAGATTGCTCTGTGTGCGGACAGCAAAATCCTTTACCAAGTCGCTATACTCCATTTGCCCACCCCTGTTCTTTCATTATTTGCTCCAGGCGCTGCTCTGCCTCACGACAGCGGCTGAGCGCTTCTTTGAAGTTCGCAATGGCTTCTGGCAGAGAAGGAATATCTTCTTCCAACGGTGGCAGCACGTAACGTGAGATATTGAGTGTCCAGTCTTCGGCCTTTATTTCGTCGAGGCCGACCACTCGAACTGCATCTTGCACATCCGAAAAGCCGCGATACCAGCCGAGGATGTCGGCGGCGTGCTCGGGCTCCAGATAGTTCTGCGCGCGCCCCCGGCGGAACAGCCGTGACGCATTAGCGATCAACACCTTCTTCTTGTGTTTGGCCGGCTTGCGTTTGCGCAGCACCAGGATGCACGCCGCCAGACCTGTGCCGTAGAACAGGTTGGGCGCCAGCCCGATCACAGCCTCGACCAGATCCATTTCCAGCAGTTTCTGACGGATGCTGCCCTCTACACCTTTGCGGAACAGGGCGCCTTGGGGCAGCACCACGGCCATGCGGCCGGTCAGGTCAGCCATCGACTTGACCATGTGCTGCACCCAGGCGAAGTCTCCGCTGGATGAAGGCGGCAGACCAGCAAAGTTGCGGCCGAATGGATCGTTCAACCATAGGTCTTCGCCCCACTTTTCCAGCGAGAACGGCGGATTGGCGATTACGCAGTCGAACGTGGCGAGCCGATCGACCTCGAAGAAGGCCGGGTTGCGCAGCGTATCGCCGCGCACCACCTGGAAGTCTTCGATGCCATGGAGAAACAGGTTCATTCGGGCGATGGATGAGGTGGTCAGGTTTTTCTCCTGTCCGTACAGCTTGCCCCACAGCCGCTTCACGTCGCCATGCTGTTCCTTGACGTGCTGCACCGCGGCCAGCAACATGCCGCCGGTACCGCAGGCCGGGTCGTAGATGGTCTCAGCTTCCTTGGGATCGAGCATGTCGATCATCAGCCGCACCACGCTGCGCGGGGTATAGAACTCACCGGCCTTCTTGTTGGTGGCGTCGGCGAACTTCTTAATCAGGTATTCATAAGCGTCGCCAAGCAAATCCGAGTTGACGTTCTTGTTCCCAAACGGCAGTTTTGAGAAGTGCTCGATCAGGTCCTTGAGCAAGGCATCCGACAGCCGGTCCTTGTTCGACCATTGGGCATCGCCGAACACACCATATAGCGTTTCCGGGTTGGCTTTCTCGATCTCCCGCATCGCGCGCTGGAGGGCCGCGCCGACATTGCTGGCTTTGGTGCGCACATCGTTCCAGTGGCAGTCTTCCGGGATCTGGAAGCGGTGGGACTCGGGAAACCAGGCCAGCTGCTCGTCGCCGGTCTCATCAACGATATCCTGGTACTCCTCGTCCCAGACGTCGCAGATACGCTTGAAGAACAGCAGCGGGAAGATGTAGGTCTTGAAGTCAGCCGCATCCACCGGGCCGCGCAGGATGTTGGCAGATTCCCAGAGATGGGATTCAAGCTTTTCAAGGTGAATTAATCGGGGGGATACTGCACGGTCCATTCCTGTTCACTTCACATAGCAAAATAAGGAAGGAAGTTTAACGGCAAAGCCGCAATTTTTGCTTTTTTTTAATTGAATTTCCTTTGATCACACCCGTTATAGACGGCTCAAAAATTACATGCCTCTACGGCATAAATGGCTTAAGTTCGGTGAAGTGGTACCCGAGGGCCACACAGAATATCGCTGCATGCGGTCACATGTCCTTCAGAAAGCGCCCGCCCGGAATCGTGGAAAGGCTAGCAACCTCCCACTTCCGTAAGCGCTGGACCATTCCTGGGGAACGGATGAAGGCTGGCAGCGTACTCCGTGCGCTTTTATCAAAACGTGCCTTAGAAATACTCCATGTTCAGCAAACAAGCATCCAGACCTTGTCTTTTCAAACGACCAGGGGAAACAGCTTAACGGCATGGCCTTCACGATGGCGCTGCGGCGGTTAAATTCCCCCTTTACAATGCATGGCTTTCGATCAACATTTCGTGATTGGGTGGCGGAACAAACCCTTTCCTTCTGACGTATGCGAAGCGGCATATTAGCGGAGTGATTTTTTCGAAAAACGCCGAGAGCTAATGGAAATATGGAAATACTAGTGCAACACCAAAAAATCCGTGTCGAAATGACCTAGCCTCCATAACGCCATTAGTTTAAGGAAGGCATAGGACATTTCTGTAATGCTTGAACATTAACCGCATCGTATTCAGGTGGCTGTTTTACAAAACACCTATTGTTTAGGAATGCCATCACACGCTGTCAATAAAAACAAACTCAGTAACTATGCAAAAAATAAAAATTACTCAATCAGAGCTGGATGAAGGCAACGGCAGGTTTGATGATTATATGAAATATATCGACCATCGCCTCAGCTCGAGGTCGGTTGATCCGCGTATGGCACTATTTACGGCTGCTGAGTTAATTAAACAAGATGGTCTGAAAATATATGTAGGAAATCATTCTGATAATGCTGGCCTTTCCGTCGCCAACTGGCTGCATAACTTCTACGGCGATCGAGAAACCATTTCGTATTGCTATCCCTCCATCGTGTATCAGCTTGCAGGCCGCCCTTATCTTTTGCGGATGCCGATTCAAAAACCTCCTGAAATGCTGGTAAGCCAAGCAGTTATTGATCTCAACGAAGAAATAGTCAAGTCCCTCTCGGACTCACAAATATCGGCCCTTAATAAAGACTACAGCCAGTTTTATGACGCCTTGAGTCTTATTGCAAGATTAGATGTCACGACCGTAGTGCACTTAGAGGCGGCGGCACAGCGCATCTATGAGGGGGCGCCGCTCTATGCGCTTGCACGCTGGGAGTCTCTTATGTTTGTGGAACGCGCAATGAAGGAAATACTCGTTCAAGAGGGCTGCCGAAACTTTAGAGGTGCAGACGGTCATGATATCAAAGGAGCATTACACGCTGAGTGGACACGATTGGGAAAGTCAGCTTTGCCAGAGAATATGCTTGATGATGTGATGTGCTCGCCTTCCATTCGATATGAGCGTACCTCTCAGCCATTTCTTGCCACGTTACGTGCACATCATTCAGCAATTCGTCTGGGCGCTTTAATCGCAAAAGAAATCCCCCCGGTTCCGACAATGGAAGAAGAGCTTTCTATTTCAATAAAAGAAATTGCACGACAAGGTATTCTTGCACTTGCACGTCTTATTCCGGCACTTGCAAAGACAGATGAACCAACCGTAGTCAAATTGATTCGAGATAATTCTTAATTCATGTACTTGATTTGGTGTGCCGGATCAAAAAATAGCAATTATTCGGCTGCATTCTTTTATCCCTAACAGGCTATAGAGCGAAAGCATCTATTTATTAATGATGAAGACAAACGACCGAATTCTTGCATCTATCAACAGCTACATTGCTTCACCGACGACCAACTATGCCGTCATGCTAAGCGGTTCATGGGGCGCTGGGAAAACGCATTTCTGGAAACATCGCATCATTCCTATAGCTGAAGAACTCGGGTTCAAGCCAGTGTATGTTTCTCTTTATGGTATTCAGGCACCGGAAGAAGTCAATCGCCTGATTGCCTACGCCATGTTGCCAATTCTGAACAAAAAATTTACTAAAGCCGCAGGGTTTGCTTTGGGCGGCGTCGCAAGTTTTTTTAATGTGGACCTCAACAAATTTAAGCCGGAGGACTTCATTACCGCGGCATCTAAAGCCGTTTTATGTTTCGATGACCTGGAACGAATTTCCTCTACTGTCAACATAGAAGACGTGCTGGGTTATATCAATCGTTTTGTCGAACATCAGAGAATTAAAACAATTATCATTAGCAATGAAACCGAAATTTCAAAGCTGCGCCCTTCCCAAAACGAAACAGACAAACAGTCTATCGATCGCTATGGCATTGTGAAAGAAAAATTGGTTGGGTGGACCTTTGAATTAAAACCGGACATTGACCAGATCCTTGATTCTTTTATTGACGAAGACAAGACCGGGTTCATAGCAGATCAGCTGAAGGCAAGTAGATCAATTTTTGCTGCATTCTCTTCTCAAGAAATCGCCTTCAATGCACGGTCAATCCGGATTGCTGTAGATGTGTTTGCAACGGCACTTTATACCTTGAAAAAGCAAGGTATAGAACTCCCCGGATTCGAATCAGAGCTTTTGCGTGTTCTTCTTTTCTGCACCATTGAAATGAAACGCAACACGTCTGTTGCGCCACTCATCGAAAAGTTATTCGGTGGTGAAGGAGCGCATTTTCGGCTTTACTTTGGTGATAAAACTCCAGAAAAAGACGAATTATCTGCGCTTTTGGAGAAATACCAGATCCAGATTGGTCATCTTGGATTTAAATTTTCCTCACTTTTTGATTATCTAATGGGAGGCACTCTTGACTTAAAAACGCTTGTACAAGAAGGAAGAACCATTGAACAAGCTCTTTTAGAAAAGCCAGATCCATATGATGCCTATTTGTCCAATGTATTTTCGATGGACGAAGAGGAGTTTCCTAAAGTCCACACCTATTATTTCAAGAGCGTCAAAGCGCCAACTATTACTGACGCACGCCAGTTAATCCTGCTTGCAGCAGCAATGTATTTCCACGCGAAGGCCAGGATTATCGATGAAACCGAACAGCAAGTTCACCAGCTTTTTATTGATACTTTTAATCATCTAAAAGATGAGGGTCGGTTAGATATCATCAATTATGAAATCCATACACCACGCTTTGCCTATGAGGACATATCGGGTTTTCAGGAACTGCATCGTCAATTAATTGACATCATCAACCAAGTGCGTGAGGCCAAAAAACAGCGCCACCTGGACGACCTTCCACATCGCTTAAAGTCGTCGCCCGAAGAAACGATCGACCGTCTAAAGAAAGATCCGGATTTCGATATTACGAATCCTTTTTTAGCTCGTACCAATATAGACTCACTTGCTTCAACCATCTTGGAATTTTCACAGCAAGATTTAGAACAATTTTCTCAATGGATGCTTTATCGCTATTCGCCATCAAACATTCATCAGTATTTGTCCCAAGAAATTCCAATGTTGGAGAAATTAATTTCATTTATCGAAGCATCCGAAAGAATTCGGGAAAGAAGCTTCTTTGGCCACAAGCTCCGATATTTCATGGAGCGCTTAAATGGCGCTGTAGCACGTATGAAACAACATTTGGGGAGTGACGGCACCAGGTCATTGGGAGCAAGTTAACTCTGATCCATCGCCTGATTAAGCAAACAGCTTTGTATCTGGACTATCCTTACTAGCCAGGCATAAAACGGGTAATCTCACTTGGCCAGAGATCACTGGATTCAGCACTTTCCAAAAGCGCCCAACCGATAAGTTCTCGCACGGTTTTTTCTAATTGATTGGATTCGGTTGACAATATTTCTGGCGACGGAGTCTTTCCGCTGTGGACAATTTGACTGCGTAAACGGTAGCACTTACGAAAGTGCCCCACTGCGTCGCGATCGGCAATGGCACCTTGTGCGTGCGCTGCTGCAATGAGATTCCGGCAAGATTCGCTTATCGAGATTTTACGAAACATCTGAAGCCCCCCTATCAGGGCGTCGCGACGGGGATCAGTCAACCCACTTGCTTTCACTTGTTCTACAAGCTTGGCAATCAAGGCTTGCTCATCCGCGGGTCGGTCTTCCTGCATAGCCAATGATTCAACCGCCATCACTAAGAGCAAGAACCGGGCACGGCTCGAAAGCTCACAGCGCGAACTCGCATACAGCTCATATGCAATCAAATTACGTCGTGACAGCTTTACCGGAGGCTGACAATCCCAAACTTGAACGAAGCTCGTGAAGGAAGTAAGTACAGAAGGTGATAGGGCACCCATACTTGCAAACTTCGTCTCGCCCTTTTCTTCATAAATGGCAATGCCTAAACTGTCCGGGTACAAGGTATCGATGCCTGGATATTGTTCGCGAAGCCATTCCATGCCGTATGGCGTAATGACCCCTTGCGGCCGACTTGGTTGCAGCAATACCGCATAGCCCAACTTCAGTGTCGCTTGGAGCAGCCGCCCAAGCACGGTTTCTGCATCGTGCATTGCCTTTTCTCGCGATGCCGTAGGGGGCCCGATCAACGCCAGCGATTGACCACCTAAGTGATTAGGCGGCGCAATAGGTTTGATTTCGCATACCCCAATATCCGGCAAGGCTAGCAGGGCTGCCCCTTCGAAATCTTTTACCGAGCGTCCTGGCTCGAGCATCCAGCGCAGGCGAAATCGGTATACTGGACTTGGCGCTGTCATGTCACCGCACGTTCCCGAATTTCGTGCAGCACCTGCACCAGCTGCGTGACCTTGGCAGGAGGGGAAACCTCAATCGGTCCTTGCGCGTTCAGGTCGGTAAACGGAGATTGGAACAGCCGTTCCTGGTCCATTACCCCGCGTTGCGTCAATTCCTGAACAATTAAATCGATGAACTCGATTTGGTTGGGCGCTGCTGTCGTGCCGGTAATGAATTCGCTAAACGCTTGCACGGCAGCTTCCCGATCCACGCCAACCAACGAACGAATGAAAATCCCCATCCTGTTAAAGTATCCCTATCATCTCTTCCGGTCAAAAACCCTGATAGGATTGTACGCTAAGCAAAAACCGGGTATAAAACCGGGTACACATTGGAGTGAAAATAAATGAACCTCAATAGCAGCGCGCTCTACTGGCCACACTTCCCATTTAACGTCTAAGCAAACCTCCAAAATTCCCGTCAGGCTCAGGCCAGCTTTGTATGCAGCCAGACGGGAAACCCCTCCCTCGCGTTATGCGCGTCCTGGCTTGGCAGAGCCTTATCGGTTGAAATGACATTCGGCCTCTTTAAATCCTGACGTGCGACATTCCCCTTTTTCTGACACTCACGCAGGCCACGCCATGAATTGTTGATTCAGCGCAAACATAGTGTGTTGGCCAATCAAGTTTCGTTGACCGCAAGAAATCTGCTTTGCATACTGGGACCTCCCCACTCTAAAGGAGCCTCCCCATGAAAAATCCAAAAATCACCATGGCTGTCCTAACCCTGCTGGCTGGATTTCTCAGCAATGCAGCTCTTGCTCAAGCGCAGCCAACCCCCAAGGGAAAACATCACAAGTTGCCTGCAACGCTGGAGACTGTGCAATGGGGATGGTATGACATCAATGAAAAGCCCAAGCTGACGATTGATTCCGGCGACACCGTATCGGTCGAGACCATGATGCACTCGCACGACAAGATCCAGCCCGGCATGAGCATGGAACAGATTGTCGAGCTGCGCAAGGCAAACCCAGGCGGCGGACCACACTCCTTGACCGGACCGATCTATGTAAACGGTGCAGAGCCGGGCGACGTGCTTGAGATCCGCATCCTGAAAATCGTACCGAAAGCATTCGGTGTCAACTTCAACTTGCCGGGCAAGGAGTTCCCGACCATCGGCGCGCTGGCCTCGGAAATGCCGGAAGGCTTCGTCAAGTTCCTGAAACTGGATCTGCAAAAGATGCAGGCTGAATACAAACCGGGCATCAATATCGATTTGAAACCTTTCCCGGGCACGCTTACTGTCGGCATCGACCCGAACGATCCTTCACCGCGCAAAGGTGGCGTCAAGGATCCATTGGCACCAGTGTCGAGCCTGCGTCCGTGGAAAAACGGTTCCAACATGGATATCAACGAGTTGCAGGCCGGCTCCAAGATTTTCCTTCCTGTTTTCCAGAAGGGCGGCTTGATCTGGACCGGCGATTCGCATTGCCGCCAGGGCAACGGCGAAGTCAACCTGACTGCGCTGGAGTGTTCTTATAAAGAGATCGTGCTGCAGCCAATCGTGCACAAGAACATGAAGCTCGAATGGCCGCGCATCGAAACGCCGACGCACTGGATTTCGACCGGCTTCGACGAGGACTTGAACAAGGCAATGGTGAATGCAACGCGTGAAGCGGTGAAGCACTTGACCGAGCAACAGCAGGTTCCCCTCAACCAGTACGAAGCGTATGGCCTGGTCTCCATGGTGGGCGATTGCCGCGTCTCGCAAGTGGTTGATATCCGCAAAGGCGTTCACTGCATGATTCCAAAGTCTGTCTTCGCTAAGAAGTAAAGACCGAGAACATGCGAGCAGCATGGAAAATCGCCATTGCCCTGCTGCTTGCCCTGGGGTTTTTACCAGGGCAAGCAGCAGCAGGCGAGAAGCTCAAAATTGTTGCCACGACGAGCGACCTCAAGGCGCTTGTCGTGGCAATCGGTGGGGAACGTGTTGAGGTAGACAGCATTGCTGCCCCCAACCAGGACCCCCATTCGATCGAACTCAAGCCAAATCAGATTGCACGATTGCGCAACGCCGCGCTGGTCGTGCGCATCGGCCTGGATCATGAGCCCTGGCTGAGCCGGCTGCAATCGAATGCACAAATACTCGACGTCTCGCGCGGCGTGCGCCTGACGCAGACGGAAACGCCGCGCCTGCGTGTAGAGCGTCGCGCGCATGTGCATGCATTTGGCAATCCGCATTACTGGCTCGACCCCGAGAATGCACGTCCGATGACGGCAGCGATCGCCGACGCGCTCGCCAAACTCAGTCCATCCGATCGCGCTTATTTTGATACCAACCGCAATAATTTCCTGAAAAAGCTTGATGGCAAGCTGGAAAAATGGAAAGCTGCACTCGCTCCCTATCGCGGCACCAGGGCAGTCGTCATCCATGACAGCTGGACCTACTTTGCCGAGCGCTTCGGGCTTTCGATTGTTGCGGCTGCCGAGCCTACGCCGGGCGTGCCGCCCTCGCCTTCGGAGTTGGCCAAGCTCTTTGCGCGCATGCGCGATGGAGACGTGCGCTTGATCATTGCAGATCCGCATTCAAACCCATCTCTTGTAGAACAGATTGCACAACGCAGCGGAGCTCGCGCAGTGACATTGATTCCTTCAGTCGGCGCTGACCCAGCAGCAGGCGACTATACTTCACTGTTCGATGTCAATGTCCGGCGTCTCGTGGAGGCAATGCGTTAACCATGCTTGAACTTCTTCTCTGGCCATTTATCGCGGGACTGGTGCTGACCGGCATTCATGCCTATTTCGGATTGCATGTGCTTGCGCGAGGCATTGTTTTCGTGGACCTGTCATTGGCCCAGGTCGCTGCACTGGGCATTACGGTTGCAATCCTGGCCGGCCATCCGGTGCAAAGTGCAGCGGCATACTGGTATGCGCTTGCCTTTGCCATCGGAGGCGCAGTGCTGTTTGCCCTGGCCCGCCGTTATGAGCACGCGGTACAGCAGGAAGCGGTGATCGGCATTGTGTATGCCGTGTGTGCGGCCCTTGGGGTAATCGCGCTTGACCGCGCGCCGCAAGGTGCCGAGCACATCAAGCAAATCCTGATCGGCTCCATTCTTACCGTCGGGCCGCAGGAAGTCGCGAAACTGGCTGCGCTTTACAGCGCAATTGGCCTTGTGCACTGGTTGCTGCGCCGCCCCTTGCTGGCCGCATCGTTTGACGCTGCACGCAGACACGGAAGCCCGGGGCAGGTCTTTCTGTGGGATGTGATCTTCTACGGTTCCTTTGCGCTGGTCGTCACTTCATCGGTGCGCATTGCCGGCGTGCTGCTGGTCTTTTCCTATCTGATTGTGCCGGCTGCCATTGCGGGTCTGTTTGCAACTTCTGTGCGCAGCAAGCTCATGATCGGCTGGGCACTGGGTGCGGGGATTACCGCGATCGGCCTGGGCGCATCCTGGATAGGAGATCTTCCGACCGGACCTGCCATTGTGGCTGCGTTCGGCGCCACTACTGCATTGGTGGCATTGGGGTTTGCATTGCGACACGCCTCCTTCCTTCTGATGGGCAAGTTTTTAGCAGGGGCGTCGGCGGTAGTCGGCATACTACTGTTCGCGTTTCCACAGATGGATCATCCCTGGCTCGACGTGGTTGAAAAAGCCGCGCCTTCAACGCAGGACCTTTTTCTGACTTCTGGTGAGCGCGATACCCGCCGCGACAGTCTTGAATCGATTGAATTTGCCAGCGCCGAAATTGAACGCTTGCGCTCCCTAGAGCAGGACGTGCGCTGGGGAAAACAGCACATGGAGCAGGAAAAACAGGAGCGTCTGCGCCAATACCTCGCCGGCCGAAGTGAAATCCTGGCTGGTGATCAACTTGTTTTGCAGGAGCTTCGAGCACAGGCTCGGGCGCGCCAGCGCTATGGCCTTGGCATTCCTCTTTTCTTGCTGGGAGCGAGCGCATTCGTATTTCTGATGCGCAGGCAAAAGATTCAACATCGTCCTGATGGGACTGCGGACATGCGCCTATAGCGTGCTATACGACAGGCAGTCCCCGGCTTCTGGATGCAGACTTGCAGTCTGCCAAGCCTGCCATCCCACATGTCTCAGCTCTGTGCTGCAGGATGGCAGCTCTGTGATATGTTTCCATTCTCAATCAAATTCTATTGAACAGATCTGAGAATGCCTGCCATGCCTATCCTGACCAAGCTCGTTATTTATCCGATCAAGTCCTGCGGCGGCATTGCATTGCAGGAAGCGCTCATCACGGAATCTGGCTTGAGCAATGAAGGCGTCCACGACCGCGAATGGATGGTAGTGGATGCCGAAGGCCGATTCATCACGCAGCGCAGTTTTCCGAAAATGGCCTTGATCAAGCCACTTATTAAAGCCGACATGCTGGAACTCAGCATGTCAGGCATGCCGCCTCTGGAGATACCGATTGCCATGCCGAGCCGGGATACCGCGCATACCATTGATGTTCAGGTGTGGAACGACTGCGTCAACGCTTATGATTGCGGCGAAGGATGCGCGCAATGGTTTTCCCAAGCCATGGAGACGCCATGCCGGCTGGTGCGCTTTCACGAAGACGCAAAGCGCATTGCCAATCCGAAATGGACTGCTGGCATTGAAGCATCAAACTTGTTTTCCGACGGCTATCCGATCCTGATAATTTCCGAAGCATCACTTGAAGACCTGAACCAGAAATTGCGGCAACAAGATCGCGCGGCATTACCGATGGACCGCTTTCGTCCCAATATCGTCATTGCCGGAGTCGATGCGTTCGAGGAAGATTATGCTGCCGGCATCCGTATCGGTCAGACGCTTCTTAGGCCGGTCAAACCTTGCCCGCGCTGCCCGATTCCATCGATCGATCAGGAAACCGGATTGATCGGTCCGGACCCGCTGGATATTCTACGGACCTATCGCGTCAATCCCAAAGTGAATGGCGGTATCACTTTCGGTATGAATGCGGTTGTGGAAGGCGGTGCCGGGGTGCGTTTGCGCGTTGGGCAAAACGTTGAAGTCACTCTGGATTTTTAATTCTTGCGGCTGCATCATGCCGAGCTAATCATCCCGATGCGGTCAACGGCGGCAGTGCATGGAGTCGCTATGTCGTCTTTACTTCATTTTGCAGCCGTTCGTATTTTTCCTGAAGCTGCTCTTTGCTCTCGCGCCATTCGGGATTGAAAGGAATGCATTCAACAGGGCAAACCTGCTGGCATTGCGGCTCAGTGAAATGACCGACGCATTCAGTGCATTTATGCGGATCTATTTGGTAGAACTCCGCTCCCATGGAGATCGCATCATTAGGACATTCGGGTTCGCAAACATCGCAGTTGATGCATTCATCGGTAATCATCAGTGCCATGACTGCTCCGCAAAGCGCTATGAAAAATAAACCAGCTTATCCCGGCAAAAAAACAATCCGAACATCATGACCATATGAAATGCGCGGACGAACATGCAATGTCGAGCCGCTACGCCTTTTCGTTATACGCCAGGCGCGTTGGTCATCTTTTCTTTCAGCCATTTCTCGACTGAGGGGAATACGAACTTTGAGACATCGCCACCCAGCACGGCAATCTCGCGCACGATAGTGCCCGAGATGAACTGGTACTGGTCGGAAGGCGTTAAAAACAGGGTTTCGACATCAGGCAACAAATAACGGTTCATGCCCGCCATCTGGAATTCATATTCAAAATCGGACACTGCGCGCAAACCGCGTACGATGACGCGCGCCTCATGCTTGCGTACAAAGTCCTTCAATAATCCGGAAAATCCTTCCACCTGCACATTAGGATAATGTCCGAGCACTTCATTGGCGATTTCAAGGCGTTCTTCCAGTGTAAAGAAAGGCCGTTTGTTTTTACTGTCGGCGACGCCCACCACCAGTTTGTCGAACAGCCTGGACGCACGACGCACCAGATCTTCATGACCCCGTGTAATTGGATCAAATGTTCCCGGATAGATGGCTATGACCATGATGCCCCTTGCAGACCGTTTCAACTAAAAAGAACGCGCATTATGCCTGAAAATCAGGCAGATTTATTGCTTTTTAGCACGTGATAGAACACCATGCCTGCCTTGTCGGCCCGCATGACTTCCCAGCCTTCCAGCCAGGGAGGCTGCTCGCCAATCAATGTATGCTCCGCTTCCACGTAAACCAGGCCATCTTCCGAAAGAAGCTGTGCACAAATTGGCAATATTTTCGCCAGCCATCCTTGATGAAATGGTGGATCCAGAAAAATCAGCTGAAACCGCTGCATTTCCGGCAATTGCCGGTTGGTCAATTGACTTGCAGTGCTCAACGCATCGCCGCACACGATATTTACATGCGCTGCACCGAGTTTTTGCTTGGTCGCCTCGAGTTGGGCAACTGCAGCACGGTTGGATTCCACCAGCGTAACTGAGGCCGCACCGCGGCTTGCCGCCTCGAAGCCAAGCGCACCGCTGCCGGCAAACAAGTCCAGACAGCGCGCATTTTGCCATTCGCCATCCAACAAATGATTGAGCCAGTTGAAGACCGTCTCGCGCACACGGTCCGGCGTCGGCCGCAGCCCTTCCGCGTCCGGCACTTTGAGCGGAGTCCGCTTCCATTGTCCTCCGATGATGCGGATCTGATGGACGGGATTTCCCTGTGAGGAGCTCCTGCCTGTCGGCATACGTGGCTTGTTGTTGCGTTTGGCAGCGCTATTTTGCATTGAATTTGTTTGGTGGTTTAATTCTTAAGGCGGCATTGTCCTGGCCACTGCGCGAGCAACGTGGCTGCATCGTACAACGCAAAACGAAAGTTTCGACCCATTCGCATCCATACGCAACAGCGGATGACGAACAAAAATTGCCTTCCTCATCCCACGGCAGATGGCTCCAGCCGCGGAAAAAGCGCCAGCGTTAAAACTGTGCGCCCGCATTGCTTTGAATTACTGCTGCGCGCCCACCACCACGGTATTGAATCGTTCAAGTGCGAGCTTGCGCTTGAACGCGGCTTTTACATCGCTGACTGTCACCTTGGCGACGTTGGCAGTCCACGTATCGAGATAGTTCAAAGGCAGATTGTAATAGCCGATGGCAGCAATATTATCGAGGATCTTGCGATTATTATCGATACGCAGAGGAAAGCCGCCGATCAGATTGTCCTTTGCCGCCTGCAAATCCTTATCGCTCGGGCCTTCGGCCAGATAATCCGCCACTACCTTGCGCACGATCGCAAGCGCTTCGGCGGTTTGCTCCTTCTGCGTTTGCAAGCCTATTTGAAACGGGCCGCGCTGCTGGAGGGGATTGAAATAACTATAGACGCTGTATGCCAGTCCACGCTTTTCCCGCACTTCACGCGTCAGGCGCGAGACGAAACCGCCACCGCCCAGCACATAATTTCCAACTGTCAGTGCAAAAAAATCCGGATCGCCACGCACAAGTGCCGGCGTTCCCACCAGAATGTGCGACTGGGAGGCCGGATGCGCAATCCATTCTTCCCTGCCATTGGCAAGTACCACCTCCGGCAAAGCCGGCAAATCCTTCCCTTGCGGCAGGCGCCGGCTCAATTGCCGCGCGATCGCATCGGCTTCCGCACGGCTCACGTTGCCGATCATCGCGATCACCGCGCGGTTGGCGACATAATGCGTGCTATGAAATGCGACCAGATCTTCGCGCGAGATCGCTTCGACTGATTCGACCGTCGCTTCATCGGCATACGGATGGCTTCCGTATGCAATGCGCCAGAAAGCCTTGCTTGCAATGGATTCAGGCTTGGTCAAGTCTTCCTTGATTGCCGCAATCGTGCGTGCCTTATCGCGTACCAGCAAATCTTCCGGGAAACTCGGTTGCGCCAGCAAACGCCCAAGCAGGGCAACAGCTGCATCACGCTCCTGTTTGCTCGACAAGGTGCGTAAGGTCGCACCTGCCCGGTCTTCCCCCGCGCCGCCGCCACGGCGCGCGGCAATATCGGCAAAAGCGTCGGAAATCTGCGCTTCGGTCATCGCCGGCTCGACCTGTCCATCCGGCAAACGGCCTTCACTTATGCCGCGCGCCAGCATGGCATTGGTCAATGACGCCATGCCGGACTTGCCCTCAGGATCGCGACGATCACCGGCATCGAATTCCACACTGATATCGAGCATCGGCAGCTCGCGGTTTTCGACAAAGTATACGCGCGCGCCGTTCTCCAGCGTCCAGTGCTGGATAGGCAGCGTTGCATGCGCGGCATTGCATACGGCAAATATAAAAACCAGGAATATTTTTTTTGAGAGCATGGCAACCTTCGATTTAACCTGCAAACGACTGGGACGGCGGAATTAATGACGCAAGCCCTTGGGAGGAGCAGGCTTTTTTTCCGACAAGGGCAAAGGAACAAGCGTGGCGACCGTCAGGCTGTCATCGCCGAAGTATTTTGCGGCAACGGCCTGAACCTGTTGCGCGGTCACGCTTCCCAGCTTTTCAAGAATCCGGTCAAGCTGTTTGTGTGAGATGCCGGACATTTCCATCATCCCGATCTCCATCGCCTGCCCGAAAATCGAATCTCGCTTGTAAATTTCTTCCGCGATCAATTGCGTTTTAACGCGCTTCAGCTCCTGCTCGGAAACACCTTCCTTTGCAATGCGCTCCACTTCGGCGCGCAACAAAGTTTCCAATTGCTGGGTTGTCACTCCGTTAGCAGGCGTACCGTCCAGCACGAACAGTGCCGGGCCACGGGCATAGCTGGAATAGCCTGCGCCAGCCGTGTTCGCTACCCGTTCGGTGCGGACCAATTTGGCGTTCAGACGTGCATTGTCATAGCCGTCCAGAATCGCCGCCAGCACTTCCAGTGCGTAGACATCGGTGTCCTTTTCTACATTACGCAACGGTGGCGCCTTGAAGGCCAGCGCAACGTAAGGATTCTCCGCCGGAGCCTTCACGGTAGCGCGCTTTATTCCTAACTGGACCGGCTCGTTCTGCGGCTTGGTCACAGGTTCCGGCTTGCGTTTGAGTTTGCCGAAATGCTTTTCCGCCAATTGGCGCACCTGCGCCGCATCGACATCGCCGACAACGATCAAGGTCGCGTTGTTGGGAGCATACCAACGCTCATACCATGCCTTGGCATCGGCAACGGTCATGTGCTGCAAATCGTCCATCCATCCGATAATGGGGTTCTGGTATGGATGGGCGGCAAACGCAACCGAGTTCAGCGTTTCATAAAGCTTGGGAATAGGCTGATCTTCGGTACGCCAGCGGCGTTCTTCCATGACGACCCTGATTTCCTTGGAAAATTCTTCCTGGCTGAATTTAAGATGTGCCATTCTTTCGGCCTCCAGGGCCATGACGGCATTGAGCTTGGACTTTTCTATTTGCTGGAAATAGGCGGTGTAATCCTTGCTGGTAAATGCATTTTCCCGGCCGCCCAAGGCCGCCACACGGGCACTGAACTCGCCGGACTTCAGATTCTTAGTCGCCTTAAACATCATGTGTTCGAGTGCATGTGCGACACCGGTCGTGCCATTCGTCTCGTCCATGGAACCGAGCTTGTACCAGACCATATGCGCAACCGTGGGCGCCCGATGATCCTCTTTCACGATGATTTTCATGCCGTTCTTCAACATGAACTCCTTTGTATCCTGTCCAATGGCCGCAAACGGCATACATACCAGCAGCCATGCCAGGAAGATTTTCTGTATATGAAATTTCATTGTTTATGCTCTGTTAGAATGTCGTCGATTGTATCTGCTTGCGTAGTTGGATGCTCAAGCACTGTCACTGCACCCCTGACTTAATTCCCCATGTTTAGTTTCTTTAGAAGAAAACCGAAAGAACCTGCGCCAGCGCCGCAAGAACCAATTGCTCCTGCGCCGGAACCTGCGCCAGAACCTATTGCAGAACCTGTTGCAGAGCCCATTGCATCACCGTTGCCTGTACACGACCCTGTACCCGATGCTTTGATTCCTTCACAAGCCGCAGATGATGTTGCTTCTGAGACCGAGGAAGTGGTACTTGTTCCCGCGGAAACTCCTCCCGAAGTTAAAAAATCCTGGATGAGCCGCTTGAAGGCCGGCTTATCCAAGACCTCCACCAATCTGACCACCCTGTTCGTCGGTGCAAAGATTGACGATGAATTATATGAAGAACTGGAGTCAGCTTTGCTAATGGCTGACGCCGGGGTGGAAGCGACCGAACAATTGCTCAATAGCCTTAAAAGACGTGTCAAGGAGCAAAAACTGACCGAAGCAGCACAAGTGAAGTCGGCTCTGCGCTCCCTGATGATCGAATTGTTGACTCCTTTGCAAAAACCGCTGGTACTCGGCCGTGAACAGCCGCTGGTCATGATGATCGCGGGTGTCAATGGCGCCGGCAAGACCACTACGATCGGCAAACTGGCCAATCATTTGCAGGCACATCGCCAATCCGTGCTCCTGGCAGCGGGCGATACCTTTCGCGCTGCGGCACGCGAGCAATTGGTCGCGTGGGGAGAGCGTAACAATGTCACTGTGATATCGCAGGAATCGGGCGATCCTGCAGCCGTAGCCTTTGATGCAGTCAATTCCGCCAAGGCACGCAAAACCAATGTCGTGATGGTCGATACTGCCGGCCGGCTGCCAACCCAATTGCATTTGATGGACGAACTGAAAAAGATCCAACGGGTCATCGGCAAGGCCATGCCTTTGGCGCCACATGAAATTTTGCTGGTGATTGACGGCAATACCGGGCAAAATGCCTTGGCGCAAGTAAAGGCTTTCGACGATGCTTTGGGCCTGACCGGCCTGGTGATTACCAAATTGGACGGTACCGCAAAAGGTGGCGTTCTGGCGGCAATCGCCAAGATACGGCCGGTTCCGGTTTACTTTATCGGCATCGGTGAAAAAATCGAGGATTTGCAGCCTTTCAATGCAGAAGAATTCGTTGACGCCTTGTTAAGCTAATTTTTGCCGGTTCATGATTGAATTCCGCCACGTTTCAAAACGGTATGAAGGCAATGCGCTTGCGTTGTCCGATGTGAGCCTGTCGGTTGCAAAGGGCGAACTGGTATTCCTCGCTGGGCCATCCGGTGCGGGGAAATCTACCCTGCTGAAGTTGATTGCCGCAATAGAGCGGCCAAGCGCCGGCATGGTAAAAGTGGGCGAACAAGACGTTGGCCGAATTGCTTCTTCGGCACTGCCTTACTTCCGGCGCAAGCTTGGATTGATTTTCCAGCAGCAGCGTTTGCTTGCCGATCGCAACGTGCTGCAAAATGTCATGCTTCCCTTGATCGTGGTCGGCACCGCACAAGCGGAAGCCGAAAAACGTTCCCGTGCTGCCTTGGACAAGGTGGGCCTGCTTGACAAGGCATCCTCTCCCCCTCCGGCTTTATCGGGCGGCGAACAGCAGCGGGTTGCGATCGCTCGCGCAATCGTCCATCGCCCGCAGGTTATCCTCGCCGATGAGCCAACCGCCAATCTGGATCGGGTGAGCGCCGGCAAAGTATTGGATGCCCTCAAATCCTTCCACAGCGTCGGCGTCACCTGCCTGATTTCCACCCATGACGAGGAGTTTCTTCAGGCTGCAGACCGTGTTATTCACCTTCAGGGTGGCAGGCTTGTCGGCAATATCGGGCAACCGGCTCATGCCTTCGTGGAGGAAAGATTGTCATGAAGGCGTGGCTGCGCCAGCACCGGTTTGCCTTGAAAGATGCCTTTAAACGCGTCGGCAATGCCCCTGTCAGTTTCCTGTTCAATGTGCTGGTGATTGCCAGCGCACTGGTGCTTCCGTTTGCAGGCCTGACTATCCTGGAGAGCGTGCGTCCGCTGTCGGAGCAGCTCACCATCGAACCGGAAATCAGTGTTTTCCTGCGGCCGGATCTGACGCGCGCAAAAGCGACGGAAATTGCTCCGACACTGCGCCAGTTGCTGAAGCAGCACAACATGAATGGCAAAATTGAATTCATTGAACGGGAAAAAGCACTCGATAGACTAAAGGGAACCACTGAATTGGTTGAAGCAGTTTCGGCTCTTGGTGCGAACCCCTTGCCGGACGCCTACACTGTCAAGCTGGCAGGCTTTTACAACACGTCCAATGCGGCAGCATTGAATGGTTTATCATCGCGTTTGCGCACCGTACCGGGTGTTGAACATGTACAAGTAGATTCCAGCTGGATCCAGCGCCTTGCCGCATTCCTGTCGCTTGCCAAGCTGGGGCTGCTGATCCTGAGCGTTACACTCGGCACGATTGTAATGGCGGTCGTCTTCAATACTATACGGCTGCAGATGCTGACCCATGCCGAAGAAATTGAAGTATCCCGCCTGGTCGGCGCAACGAATTCTTATCTTTACCGACCTTTTTACTATAGCGGCGCACTTCTCGGCATGGGAGCGGGCATTGTCAGTTTTCTGGTCGTATATGCGGCGCTCGGACCGGTAAATCAGGCAATTGCCGATTTTTCAAGCCTGTATGGGTCGGCTTTCCAGTTATCTGCGCCTTCGATATGGGCGATCTCGGCATTATTGGGTTCGAGCAGCCTGTTAGGACTGTTTGCCGCCGTCATCTGCACCCGGCATTATTTGGCTCGTATTTAGGGTTCAGGAAGCTTCCGTTTATTTTCTTATCTTAGCTGTTCCGGTTTTGTTAACCTGAATCAAGATAAAAAAACCGTTTCTAGATAAAGTCATAGCTATTTTGGCGCAACTTTAGAGCCTTTTTTTGCTCTAATATTTTATGAAATGACTATCGACTTCCCAGAGGACAATAGCATTTATCCTATCAAACCCCTTAAAAATGCTGATTAGCACTCTTATTCCCAGAGTGCTAATATATTATTTGTTCAAGCTGTTTTAAACAGTTGTCATTTCCCAAGAGGAAGCTAGGAGAAAACATGAAAGCATCTTCTTCATCGACAGCATTGCTCACGACCAGCCCTAAGTCGCTCAGCCTTGGGGTTATCGGAAATATCGGCAACATCGATGCCTATATCTCCGCAGTCAACCGTCTGCCGATGCTTAGCCAGGAAGAAGAAATCAGTTTGGCAAAACGCTTGCGCGACAATAACGACTTGGCCGCGGCGCAGTCGCTTGTCCTGTCGCATCTTCGCCTGGTCGTGTCGATCGCACGTGGGTATCTGGGGTATGGACTGCCGCATGCAGACCTTATCCAGGAAGGCAATATCGGATTGATGAAAGCAGTCAAGCGCTTCGATCCGGACCAAGGCGTTCGACTGGTGTCGTATGCGATGCACTGGATCAAAGCTGAAATCCATGAATACATTCTGAAAAACTGGCGTCTCGTTAAAGTTGCGACGACCAAGGCACAGCGCAAGCTTTTCTTCAATTTGCGCAGCCAGAAAGAAGGCCTGGACGCCATGACGCCTGCGCAGGTCGAGGCGATGTCCAAGTCGCTCAATGTCAAGAAGGAAGAAGTGGTCGAGATGGAAATGCGCATGTCCGGCCGCGATATCGCATTGGAAGCGCCTTCGGATGACGACGATGAAACCTTTGCGCCTATTGCTTATTTGTCGTCGGATGCCAACGAGCCCAGCAAGGTTCTTGAAGCGCAGCAGTATGATCGTCTGCAGTCCGAAGGGCTGGAAGCGGCTCTGGGCAAGCTGGATCCGCGCTCGCGCCGCATCGTGGAAGCTCGTTGGCTGGCAAACGACGACGGCTCCGGTGCCACCTTGCATGATCTTGCAGATGAATTCGGCGTGTCTGCTGAACGCATTCGCCAGATCGAGTCCGTGGCCTTGAAAAAAATGAAAGGCGCACTGGCCGAGTATGTTTAAGGGTAATAAGCGTAATCCTGAAGCGTTATATGATGCTCCAGGTTTCGCTCTTACCCTTTTCGCCAAGCCGACGCAGCTGAAAGCTGGCATGCTCAAGCCTCTTTAGAGACATCTAAAGAGGCTTTTTCTTTTGTGGATGGCCATTTTGACGATCGCAGCAGGCCCGGCAATCGATATGTCTGCTGCCTGCTGCTCTGGCAATGCACACATATGAATCGGCTTTTTGAAACCGAGGCAGATGTAAGATCAAGCCCCGGAAAGCAGGATCTTCAGGTCATGGACGATCGACTCCGAACCCTGTCCATGCCGTGCAAAAAGTCTGATGCGCCCTTGGGGATCAAATATGTAGCTGCCGGCAGTATGGTCGACGGTATAGCTTCCTGCAGTCTTGCCAGGCACTTTCTGGTAAAAGGCCTTGAATTCTTTCGCGACTTGCTCGGTTTCGGCAGGACTGCCGACCAGCCCCAAGAATCGCGGATCGAATGCGGGTACGTATTTAGCCAATAGCTCCGGCGTGTCTCGTTCCGGATCGACCGTGATGAACAAAACCTGGACCTTTTCTGCCAAGGGGCCAAGTTCCTGCATCACTGTCGCAAGTTCCGCCAGGGTGGTCGGGCATACATCAGGGCAGTGGGTAAAACCAAAGAATACAATGACGGCCTTTCCCTTGAAATCCGCCAGCCTCCTGACCTTGCCGGTATGATCCTTCAGCGCAAAATCGTTGCCGTAACTCAGACCTGTCAAGTCCGTATTCTTAAACGATGTCTTGACTGGCGAAAGAATCATTTCGCCGCTTGTGCCTGAAGACGGTTTTTCACCGCATCCGGCAATTGCCATCAGCCCCAGCGCAAGCGCCAAAATCCGAAATACGTGCATGCTTATATCTTGAAGTAATGGTCCGCCAGCAAAGCGACGAACAGCAAAGATAGATAGACGATCGAATAAGTGAAAGTCTTTCGTGCGATTAAATCCGTGTAATGGCGATAAATACGCCATGCATACCAAAGGAAAATTGCTCCCAGTATGGCTGCGCTAACCAAGTAGATCAGCCCGCTCATGCGTACGGCAAATGGCAACATCGTGGTCGCCACCAGAACAATCGTATAAAGCCAGATGTGAAACTGCGTGAATTTCAGTCCGTGGGTTACCGGCAGCATGGGCAATCCCGATTTGGCATAATCGTCACGGCGGTACAAGGCGAGAGCCCAGAAGTGCGGCGGCGTCCAGACAAAAATAATCAGCACCAGTATCCAGGCCTGCATCGGCACGTCATTCGCAACTGCCGCCCAGCCCAAGGCCGGCGGCATGGCGCCCGACAGTCCGCCAATGACGATGTTTTGCGGCGTGGCGGGTTTCAGGATAATGGTATAGATTACGGCATAACCGACGAAGGTTGCAAAGGTAAGCCACATCGTCAAAGGATTGACAAAGTTATACAGTACCCACATGCCCGCGCCGCCGAGAACACCGGAGAACAGCAAGGTTTGCGCAACCGTAATCTCGCCACGCGCCATCGGACGTCGTGCCGTGCGCGCCATGCGCGAATCGATTTCGCGCTCGACCAGGCAATTCACGGCAAACGCTGCGCCTGCCAGCAACCAAATTCCTATCGTTGCAGAGACGACAATTCGCCAGTCCGGCAACCCCGGCGTAGCGAGAAACATGCCGATTACCGCGCAAAAAACGGCTAACTGCGTGACACGCGGCTTGGTCAAGGCTAAATACTGCGCGGCACGATTTGGTTGAATGGTCAAGGTATTCATGCAGATGTACGTGTAGTTGCCGAGAAAACCGGCATCGGTTCTGACGCGGTTCGTCTCGCAAGTCGGGTCTTGTAGTTTAACATGACCAGCAAGAGCGTTAGTAGCGCCGCGCCTCCATTGTGAATGACAGCTAGCGCCAATGGCCATTTTAAAAAGACTGTCGACATGCCGGTCAGGAACTGCGCAATGACCAAGATGATCAGCCAGCGTCCTGTCGGTTTCAGTCCTTCGACCTTCATTGCCCTATAGCCAAGCCAGGCCACAAATCCCAGAACGAAAAAGGCAAACATGCGATGCGTCCAGTGAATTGCCGTCAAGGCTGAAAAAGGCAGGTAATCTCCGGTTGCCGTCTTGCCCAGATCGCGCCATAAATGGAAACCGTTGGCAAAATCCATATCCGGGACCAGTTGACCATGGCACAGCGGAAAATCCATGCAGGCCAATGGAGCATAGTTGGTACTAACCCAACCACCGAGCGCTATCTGGATTGATAAAACGGCAAGCGCCAGGGAGGCCGGGACACGAAGCGAATATCCCACCGCATCAACTGGTGCATGATGGCTTTGCCGCGCCCCTAGCCACGCAAGCATTGCCAATAGCGTCATGCCCAGTAACAAATGTATGGTCACGATGACTGGCTGAAGTTTCATTGTCACGGTCCACGCGCCGAATGCGCCCTGCACGCAGACGAATACAAATAGTGCAGTCGGAAGTCCCGGAGAAAAACGAGAGGATCGGTCAAGCGAACGCCGCCATTTACGCCACCCTACAACCATGATTGCGATAATCAGTACGCCCACGCCCATCGCCAGGTAACGATGAATCATCTCGATCCACGCTTTCATTACTGTCACCGGTCCGCTCGGCATGGCGGTCTCGGCTGCGCTGATGTGCTCGTATGCCTGCAGCGGATTGGAATGGCCAAAACAGCCTGGCCAATCCGGGCATCCAAGCCCGGAGTCCGTCAGTCGCGTGAATGCGCCGAACATGATCAGGTCAAAGGTCAGAAACAGCGTGACCCATACCAGCTTCCGGTATTTGTCTTCATCGCGTGAAGCCCATACAGTGGCCAAGGGCAGCAAGGCTGCCAGCAAGCCCATGATCGCAAGTTGAATCACCATGGCTTAACCTATGCGTGAAGCCTTCAACAGCCGGACAATATCTTTTTTAATCTTGTTGGGATCGGCGTCTTTCGGAAAGCGCATCATCAGGTTACCGAGCGGGTCTATCATGTAAATATGGTCCTTGACTGCAGTTCCCGCCTCCACAGGCAGCCATGCCTTGACGAGTTCAGGGTTCGCGCGAAGCATATGGGTCCCGTCATATTCGCGCATCAGGATCGTTTCCAAAGGTTTCTTATCAGTAATCAGCCAAACGCGCTCCACTCTATCCATATCCTTGCCTTGAGCCAGGCGTAACTGTCGCATATCGTACAATTTCTTTTTGCATGCGTCCTGACAGGCGGCCTCGTCGACATGTAGCATGATCCATTTACCTTTGTATGCATCCAAGGTGATTGGCTTTCCATCGAGCGTAGTCGTGTCGAGGCGGGGAATCGGAAAGGCGCGAGGGTCGATCAATGCGCCATAGTTTGTCCGGCTTTGCGGCTTGATCACGTAATAAGTGAAATAGGAGGCGATCAGCGGTGTTGCGCATACCGCCAGCAACGCGAACATTTTCAACCTTCCCCTACTGACTTGCTGATTTTTTTCCACGTTTGATTCCTGTTACCACAAAAAAAATGAGGGCCGTTGCCGCCAATCCGTACCATTGAAACGCGTAACCCAGATGCTTATCCACACCGGCCGACGGGCGCGGCCAGTCGCGTACCAGATTATCCTGCACATTGCTGGTTTGCTCTATCACAAAAGGCTGTAAATCGAATTTACTGGCTTGCGCGAATTGGCCGATGTCCAGATTTTGAAGAATTGCACCCGGCTTCAAAGCTTCCGGCTGGCCAAGCTGAAGCAACTGGCCTGCATTTCGTCTTGCGACTCCCTCTATCGTCAGGCTGCCTTCCGGTGCCGGCACCGCTGGCAATTTGTTCCGGTCCTGTACGTCGCGCGGCAGCCAGCCTCGCATTACCAAAACATGTTGATTGGTTCCGGCTATTTTTAGCGGCATGACAAGATAAAATCCGGCCTGGCCCTGATACGGCCGGTTCTCCAGATAGACGGGCCACGTGTCGATGAATTCACCCGTCACCTTGACCCGTCTGAATTCAACATCATCCACATTTGGTTCTGCGGCACCCAGCACAACCGGTGTCGCAGCTTGTCGTTCGGATAATTTATGCTCGATGGCTTCCTTGTACGATGCGCGCCGCATTTGCCACTGCCCTAATGACATGCCGATTATTGCCGCGAGCAATGCGGCAATAAAGGGAATCCATCTGAATTGAAAGCTGAATGGCATTAGAATGAGGTCTTGATTGGCAAACTGCTTTATACCCGTTTTTACGATTTGACGCTGAACCCGCACCCTATGAAAATCATTGTCGCCCTTGCATTTGTATTGATTATTGGCAGTTTGGCTTCAGCTCTCTTTTTTTTAATGCGCGACACAGGTAAAAGCAAGCGGACGGCACGCGCACTCACCTTCCGCATCGGCTTTTCAGTGTTGCTGTTTATTTTTATATTGATTGCCTATCGCATGGGCTGGATACAGCCGACTGGAATCCGCATGGGTTGACTGACATCATCCGCCATCAGTAAAAAAGCCGCACAAACGTGCGGCTTTTTCATTTTTGTTGTTCTGTGTTTTATAGCCAGTAGACAACGACATAAAGACCGAGCCAGACGACGTCAACGAAGTGCCAGTACCATGCCGCACCTTCAAATGCGAAGTGATGCTCTGGCGTGAAATGGCCTTTCAGATGACGATACAACACCACTGCCAACATGATTGCGCCGATTGTCACGTGAAAGCCGTGGAAGCCAGTCAGCATATAGAAAGTCGAGCCATAGATACCTGAAGTCAGCTTCAAGTTCAGATCGCTGTACGCATGCATGTATTCATAGGCTTGAAAGCCCATAAAGACTGCGCCCAACACAATGGTAAGGAACAGCCACAAAGACGTTTTGGGACGATTACCTGCAAGCAATGCATGATGCGCAATCGTCAGCGTGACACCAGAAGTCAGCAACAATGCAGTATTGATTGTAGGAATCCAGAACGGACCCATTGTCGTGAAGCTTTCAACGACACCAGCAGGACCGGTGTTACCCCACTGCGCCGCGAAGTCCGGCCACAAGATTTTGTGATCCAGATCGGCAAGCCATGGCATGGTGACCGAACGGGCATAAAACAGGGCACCGAAAAATGCGGAAAAGAACATGACTTCGGAGAAAATGAACCAGCTCATGCTCCAGCGATAAGACGTGTCGATGCGCTTGCTGTACAAACCACCTTCGGATTCGGCGATCGCATCGCCGAACCAGCCGTACAATACAACCAGGAATGCCACAAGACCGGCCAGATTGACATATGGCGCCCAGCTCTGACCGTTCACCCAACCTGAAGCGCCGATCATTGTGACAAGCAGAGACGCGCCGGCCAGAACCGGCCACTTCGAAGGGCCGGGCACAAAATAATATGGCACATTAGTGTGTTGAGGATTCATCCCTATCTCCAAAATTCAAACTTAATTCTTTGATCAATATTTATTGTGCGACAACGATTTTGACAATTATTACGAGCGTGGCAATAAAAATCAATGCAGCGATCACTCCAGCAAGCAGCACATGTACAGGATTCAGTTTCGCTGCATCATGCTCATAGCCGCTCTTTTTTCTCACACCAAGAAACGCCCACAAGATCGCCTTTACCGTTGCGCCTAAGGATGCTTTTCGCTGCGTCGATTCTTTAAAGTCATCCTGCATTTGCCAGCCTATTAACTTGTTTTCTTTCCTGGTCCGCCGATTTCAAAAAACGTATAGGACAAGGTAATTGTTTTTACATCTTTAGGCAGCGCCGCGTCGACATAGAAAACGACCGGCATCTGCTTTGCTTCGTTTGGCCCCAGCGTCTGCTGCTGAAAACAAAAACACTCGACCTTCTTGAAATGCGCGGCCACCTGCTGTGGCGCGTAACTCGGAATAGCCTGTCCGTCGATTGCGCGCGCTTGGGTATTCACGACTTCATAAACCACCTGAGCCATCTCGCCGGGATGCACCTGCAAACTATTTACGGTCGGCCGAAACCGCCAAGGCCCCTGGACATTTGCATCGAACTCCACGGTAATAGTGCGACTGGTATCAACCTGCGTATTCCTGACTTCCTCGATCGTGACATCTTTCGGCGTCAGGATATTGATCCCTGTGATCTCGCAGATTTTTTTGTATATCGGCACCAGCGCATAACCGAAACCGAACATCAGAATGGCGATGACAATCAGCTTGCCAAACATCTGAGTGTTCAGCTTGCGCGTCTGCACCACTTCATTGCCATCTTGCTGTGTCATATCAGGCAAACCAAATCCGCTTTACGAATACTGCAATAAAAAACATCAACGCAAGTATTCCCAGAATGAATGCAGTCTTGCGATTGTCCGGCTTTTTCTGGTCAGGCATTTACAAAGCAGGCGGGATTAATCCCGCCTGTCCATTATTTCACTACTGGTGGAGTTTCAAAGGTATGGAATGGCGCAGGGCTCGGCACCGTCCATTCCAGCCCTTCGGCGCCGTCCCATGGCTTGTCTGCCGCCTTTTCGCCGCCCTTAATGGAAGGCAATACAACAGCAAACAGGAAATACACCTGGCTCAGACCAAAGCCCAATGCGCCGATCGATGCAATCGCATTGAAGTCGGTGAACTGCGCAGCATAGTCAGCGTAGCGGCGCGGCATACCGGCCAGTCCCAGGAAGTGCATCGGGAAGAAGGTAATGTTGAAGGTAATGATCGATGCCCAGAAGTGGATCTTTCCGCGGGTTTCGTTGTACATGAAACCAGTCCACTTCGGTCCCCAGTAATAGAAACCGGCGAACAAGGCGAACAAGGAGCCGGCAACCAGCACATAGTGGAAGTGCGCAACCACATAGTAGGTATCTTGCATCTGGATGTCGATCGGCGTAACAGCCAGGATCAGACCGGTAAAGCCACCAATCGTAAACACGAAGATGAAGCCGACTGCAAACAGCATCGGAGTTTCAAAGGTCATGGAACCGCGCCACATGGTTGCGATCCAGTTGAACACCTTCACGCCTGTAGGGATCGCGATCAGCATGGTGGCATACATGAAGAACAACTGCGCCGTCACAGGCATGCCGGTAGTGAACATGTGGTGCGCCCAAACGATGAACGACAGGATCGCGATCGAGGATGTTGCGTACACCATGGATGCGTAGCCGAACAGAGGCTTGCGGGCAAATGCCGGGATGATGTGCGATACGATGCCGAAAGCCGGCAAAATCATGATGTACACCTCGGGATGCCCGAAGAACCAGAAGATATGCTGGTACATCACCGGATCGCCGCCGCCAGCCGCGTTAAAGAACGAGGTGCCGAAGTGACGGTCGGTCAAAGTCATGGTGATCGCGCCAGCGAGAACCGGCATGACGGCGATCAGCAGGTAAGCGGTAATCAGCCAGGTCCAGCAGAACATCGGCATCTTCATCAGGGTCATGCCAGGAGCGCGCATGTTCAGGATGGTGACGATGATGTTGATCGAACCCATGATGGACGAGGCGCCCATGATGTGCATGGCGAAAATACCCATGTCCATGCCGACACCCATCTGGGTCGACAGCGGTGCGTACAGCGTCCAGCCGGCTGCGGTTGCACCGCCAGGCACGGCAAACGAGGCAACCAGCAGAAGCGCCGCGGGAGGCAGGAGCCAGAACGAGAAATTGTTCATCCGGGCGAATGCCATGTCGGAGGCGCCGACTTGCAGCGGGATCATCCAGTTGGCAAAGCCGACGAAGGCCGGCATGACCGCGCCGAACACCATGATCAATCCGTGCATGGTGGTCAGCTGGTTGAAGAACTCCGGCGCGAACAGTTGCAGACCGGGCTGGAACAATTCAGCGCGAATCAGCAATGCCAGCAGACCGCCGGTCAACAGCATGGTGAACGAGAACCACAGGTACAGGGTACCGATATCCTTGTGGTTGGTGGCGAACACCCAGCGGCGCCAGCCATGCGGATGCTCATGATGCTCATCGTGGGCATGCGCGTGAGAATGATCGTGTGCGTGATCAACTACGGTAGTACTCATCTCAATCTCCTAATTCCAATTACTTACGCGCAGCCACGACTTCGGCTGGTTGAACGATGTTTTCGCTAGCCTTGTTGGTCCAGCTGTTACGAGTATAGGTAATAACTGCAGCAATCTCGGTCTCAGACAAGGTTTGCTTGAATGCCGGCATGCCTCTTTGACCGTTCAGGACGATACCGATTTGCGCAGCCTTCGGTCCGGTCACGACTGGCGATCCGTCCAGCGCCGGGAATGCGCCGGGCACACCCTTGCCGTTTGCCTGATGGCAGGCCACGCAATTTGCCGCATAGACTTTTTCTCCACGCTGCTTCAACTCATCCACGGTCCAGGTCTTGTTCGGATCATCGGCTTTGGCAGCCATTTCCTTTTTCTTGCCATCGACCCATTTTTGATAGTCCTCGTTGCTGACGACGTTCACGACGATCGGCATGAATGCATGCTCTTTTCCGCACAATTCATAGCAGTTACCGCGGTAAGTACCCACTTTTTCAGCCCTGAACCATGTATCACGGACAAAACCGGGAATCGCATCCTGCTTGACGCTGAATGCTGGAACGCCCCAGGCGTGAATCACGTCGGTAGCGGTGGTCACGATGCGGATTTTCTTGTTGACAGGCACAACAACCGGATTATCGACTTCGAGCAAATAATTGTCGCCCTTGGCTTGGCTCGCATCCACCACTTGTGCACGCGGCGTGGAGAGATTGGACAGGAAGGAAATACCTTCGCCTTCACCCTTCAAATAATCATATCCCCATTTCCACTGCATGCCGGTCGCCTTGATTGTGATGTCGGCATTCGAAGTGTCTTTCATCGCCACAACGGTCTTGGTTGCCGGCAGCGCCATCAGAATAATGATGACGAACGGAACCACGGTCCATGCGATTTCAACCGTCGTACTTTCGTGGAAAGTGGCAGGCTTGTGCCCTAGGGATTTGCGATGCTTGAAGATCGAATAAAACATCACGCCGAAGACACCGATGAAGATCGCAACGCAGATCCACATCATCCAGTTATGCAACTGATATACGTCTGCTGCGATCTGTGTCACAGGCTGCTGAAAGTTGAGCTGGTTTACCGCCGGCCCACCCTGGCTATCGTTAACTGCCCATGACGGCAACCCAGCCGCCAAAAGCAACGCACCGAGCATCAACGATTGAAGGCGCTTCGCATGTTTCATGTTTTCCTCAAAAGCCCAAATTAAGAATTTTGCCCAACCAATGTCACTACTTTTATTTGCTTGCCGACAGACAGTGACGCAATTCCGCCGCAAATTCCTGCCGTTTCGAGTGGTTTAAAAAACGTCCTACTTCCACTCTTACAAGCTTATCTTCAAGACTGATTAATTCGTCGCGTGAACGCGGCATTGCAATGCGCGTGGAATAGGGATCCAGATGAAAACGACGCTCTTTTCCGGCCTGAACCAATTTTATGGCCAGAAGACTATCCGTTAATTCCAGATGTTCCCGGTCCATCGCATGTCGGCCGAAATGCAAGAATGCCACCCCCACTGCTGCCATTTCCAATACCGCAAAGCCTAGGACATACCAAGCGCCGCGCGCCGTAAAAAACAGTGCAATGGAAAGCGATACCGTACAAAGCACCGCATAAACCAATAACAACTGCTTGGGCGTGATCGAACAATTACGCTTGATAATCCATTCTTGAGCGACGGCTGTATTTTCCATTTTATAAACTGTCTGCCGCTCAATGCCCGTACGCAAAGCTCCGGAAGTATAAGTCCGAATCAGGAGCATGATCAAGCAGAATAACATTTTTACACTGCGCAGCATCAACGGCCTCTGCACGCAGTAGCAAAATTGCCAGTCTACGGCAGATTTACCGGATCACCACGCATTCCCGGTCTACGCGCCATGCTAGGCATACCCTTTAAATTTAAAGGGGTATTACTTTTTTGGAAAGTCCAGGCGGATGATGGACTCTCCCGTGGCCGTCTTTTTAGCAACCGGGCGGAAAGCATGGCCATATATGATTTCAAAGGTCAAAGGCAGTTTGCCGCCGGACCGGTTAAGTTCAATTTCCGCCTTGATGTGGCCCCAGAGATGCTTACCCAGCAGCCCCTTGCTTCTTGTCGCCAATGGATTGCCGCCCAACCCCCTTATATCCGTCATTAATTTATCCAGGGCTTCGTAAGTAACGGTAATTGTCTCCATATCCATGACGGGCGTGGAAAAGCCGGCTTGAACCAGCATATCGCCGAAATCATGCATATCCACAAAAGGCAGGATATGCGTACCCTTGCCGGTACGTTCGAAAGCTGTGCGCAATTCCTTTAAGGTGTCAGGGCCAAAGCAAGAAAACATTAGCAGACCGTCAACCTTAAGCACCCTTCTCCATTCCGAAAATACCCGGTCCGGCTGCGGATGCCAATGCAACGCAAGGTTCGACCAGATCAGGTCGACCGAATTGGAGGCAAGCGGCAGATTGGCAAAGTCGCCGCATATTGCCCGCTCCCCGAGCTTGCTGGATGTGCCGGCACGCCTCGGAAACCATTTTGTCAACAGACGCTGCATGGACGTTCGCATCTCCGTTTCGCGTACGCGCCCGGCTTGCAGCATCTCCCAGGAAGCATCCAGCGCAATCAGATTGCTTGCGGGGAAAGATTCACGCATTTCCGCCAAATCTTCTCCTTCACCGCAACCTGCATCAAGAATTGACTGAGGATTGATTTTCACGAGTTCCAGGCGTTCGCGCATTCTTCCTGCAATCTCGCGGCGTAAAAAATTAGATTCCGCAATCCTTCCGGGCCGCGCAAACAGCCGCCGGACTTCAGTCAAATCGATCGGAGCACTGAAACGGGAATTGGAATCATGAGAAATGTCGGACACGGAAAATCATTCATTATTTGTAATAAGATAAGCATTCAAGTTTACACGCCCAACGATTTCCGTGCCATCCCGGCACCAGCAAATTACGATAACGATTGGCGCCGATGACTTCTCTGCCTAGTTTTCTTCCTGTTCCATGCGCCTTGTGCGGCATTCCGGGCGGGAGCGCTATTTGCCAGCCCTGTCACAAGCAGTTTTTCAGCAGCACTCCCGTGCGGTGCGCACAATGCGCTATTTATATGTCTCATCGCGGTGCGGGCGAAAATATTTGCGGCGCCTGCCTGCACCGATCGCCCTCATTTGACGCAACGGTTGCTGCTGTAGATTACGCCCCGCCTACCGATCAGCTGGTATTGGCATTGAAGTTCGGCGCACAATTGGCGTTTGCAAAATTATTCGGGGAAATGGTGCATGCAGCGATCCGGCAGACCCAGATTGAAATGCCGCAAGTGCTTATCGCCGTGCCTCTGGGTCCAAAGCGGCTTGCTGAACGAGGGTTTAATCAGGCATTGGAAATCGCCAAGCCGCTCGCTCGCAAACTGAGGATTCCACTTGATAAGCGCCTGGTTCTGCGTACGCGCGAAACAGCCGCTCAAGCCTTATTGCCGCCGGAAGAGCGGCGCCAAAACATCCGGCGCGCCTTTACATTATCCGGCCAATCAATCGATCGGCTGAAAGGGCTCCATGTCGGAGTCGTGGACGATGTCATGACGACAGGAGAAACCTTGAATGAACTTGCCGCAACGTTGAAACGTTTTGGCGCAAGGCGCGTCACCAATCTGGTATTTGCGCGCACCTTAAAATAGAATCTCCGCCTTGCTTAAGGAGCCGTATCTTGTTTCATGTCGTCCTGGTTGAACCGGAAATCCCGCCCAATACGGGCAATATCATCCGCTTGTGCGCAAACACAGGCGCGCAATTGCACCTGATCGAACCTCTAGGCTTCCCGCTCGACGATGCAAAAATGCGCCGCGCCGGCCTGGACTATCACGAATATGCGCAAATGCAGGTACATCGGGATTGGAACATGTTCATGGAAAACATGCGCCCCGCCCCCTCCCGCATGTTTGCACTGACAACGCATGGGTCCACGCCTTTTTCGACGATTTCATTCAAGCCAGGGGATGTTTTCATCTTTGGATCGGAGACAAAGGGGCTTGACCCCGGGCTGCGCGAGTCATTTCCTTCTTCGCAACGCATCCGCTTGCCGATGCGGCCCGGCAACCGCAGCCTGAATCTATCCAACACCGTGGCCATTGTCGTCTACGAAGCCTGGCGCCAGAACGCTTTTGCTGGCGGCAGTTAAAACATTGCACGGTTTCTGGTTGCTATAATCGTGTTACCGGAATTTATTTCATATGCGCCCGCAATTTCGCGCGATTTCTTCAAGGATTGCTATGTCTCGTTTTCTTTCGTTTGGCTGGATTGCCATGTTGGCAATGAGCGCATCGGTGCTCGCTCAGGAATACAAAGTGGGCGATATCCGAATCGACCATCCTTACGCGCGCCCTTCAGTCGCGGCACAGTCCTCCGGCGCAGTTTATTTAAGTATTGAAAATCTCGGCAAAAGCCCTGATCAACTCGTCTCTGCGACGTCGCCTGTTGCCAATAGCGTGGAACTTCACACCATGTCCATGCAAGGCGACGTGATGAAGATGCGAGAAGTGGCGAACATCGAAATCAAGCCATCGGAAAAAATCGTCATGACCCGGGGACATGGTTACCACATCATGCTGATCGGCTTGAAGCAGCCGTTGAAGCCGGGCGACAAAGTGCCTCTAACCCTGCACTTCAAAAAAGCCGGAAAAGTGGAAACTCAGGCGACCGTGCAAGACAAGAAAGCCGAAAACGGACACGGCGCAATGCATGGCAGTCCCTGACCGGCTCGGAAGCCCGCCCAAAATCGAATGCGCGTGCAAAAGTACGTGCATTCGAAACGTTTTCTTGCGCACCCCGGCTTAGCGGCCTCCATACTGCCAAAAGATGAGTGCGAAGCGCAGCAGACGGCTTCTCCCTGCACCGATTACTCCGACAAGCAGCCAAAAGCCTGGCTTCCCAGGTTTATCGGCTCGGCATCGGCTTATGTAAACGTTCCGAAGAAGGCTTCAGTTTGAAAGCAGATCGGACCTTTCCGACGACGCGCCCATTACAATTGAAGACAGATGGTTCAGCGAGATCAGCCAGCGATGCATCGCCCGATGCTCGCAACAGTCCAAGCTGCCGCAATACCGTCATCGCTACCGCAGCAAGTGCACGCGAATTGCCGTCCGTGATCTTGATTGCAATTCCCAAGCCCGCTGAACGAACACCGATTGCCTGCACGCCTTCGGCACCGGCTTTCGATACCCAGTCCCCTCGTCCGATCTTGCTGAGCTTCAGATCGGCGCGCCCGTTTCCGGACACCAGCTCGGGATAAGCTGCCATCGCATCGAACAGGATACGCGGCGCATCGCCATAATGCAGGTCCGGCGCGCCCTGCGCAAACCGTGCGTAGGCCAGGGCCAAACGAGATAACGGCACCGCATAATTGGGCGCCGAGCAACCGTCTATTCCCATTCTGAGCGAGGAGCCAGATACACTCGAAAAATGCGCGACGCTTTCCCGCACCGCTTGCTGCAAAGGATGCTGTGGATCCAGATAGGTACGCAAGTCCAGGCCATGCTGCCGGCAGTACGCAAGAAAGCCGGCATGCTTGCCGCTGCAGTTATTATGTAATTGGGAAAACGTCATTTCGCATGACGCATGCATGTCTGCTGTCGAGAGAGCGATGGGAATATGGCAACCGCACTGTAAATCCTGCTCGTGGCAGCCAGCTTTTTGAAGCATGGACTGGACAATATCGGCATGGACCGGCTCACCGGAATGGCTGGCACACATCAGGGCAAGTTCGGGCGCGGCAAAACCGAAATGCGCGGCACCGCCCGCATGCACAAATGGAATTGCCTGAAACGGTTTAAGGGTAGATCGCGTGAACGTCCAGAAATGCGGATCGCCGGCGCAATATAAAAGCTCCCCCTGCGCGTTGACGACCGCGACACACCCCATATGAATGGATTCCACAAAATCGCCACGAGTCACTTCAGCCAATGCAAGCGGACGCATCTGTCACTCTCACGAAATTTCCAGACTCATATGAAAAACGCTGTCCCGGTGACCATGGACACATTCCAACCGTCTGAACTCAGCTTGCTCCGGAGCGGACCTTGTTTAGCAACTTGGTGGTAGAACGGTCATGCTTGAATGCGATCGCAACCGCACGCCCTCCATATGCGGCAACGGCACGCCCTTCGGGAATGGCCTGCATCTCATAGTCCCCGCCTTTGACATAAATATCCGGCTTCGCTTCCAATACAACCTGTTTTGCACTGTCCTCATCAAAACAGACCACCATGTCGACTGAAGCAAGCGCAGCAAGCAGCGCCATCCTGTCATCGCAAGTGTTCAACGGGCGGTCATCTCCTTTACCGAGGCGCCTGACCGAAGCATCCGTATTGACGGCCACCACCAAGGATGCGCCCAATTCCCTTGCTTCGGCAAGATAAGTCACGTGGCCACGATGCAAGATGTCAAACACGCCGTTGGTCAGAACAACCGGCTTGGGAAGCTCTGCGATGCGCTGCTTCAACTGCTCACGCGAACATATTTTTTTCTCGAAGTCAGGCATACCGATTCCCCTTGCAACAATAAGATCAACAGGCATCCAGGCGCGTCACCAAGTGACGTTGCATTACGCATCTTAAATGTCTGTTCATTCATCTACATATATTACGCACAATAAAAAAGCCGCAAAGATGCAACTTTGCGGCTTGATTTAATACACCTCGCTACCCATTATTTTATGCTGCGGCCTCGGCAGGCAGGCGCGCATTGATTTCTTTTCGGTAGCGATTCAATTCCTGCACTGTTTTAAAAGGACGTTCGAACAACAGGGACAGATTGTGCAAAATGCGATCGACGACTTTCTTTTCCCACTCGCCGTCGAACTTGATCTGGTTATCCAGCCAGGCCTCCAGCCACTCCGGATCAGGCAGGCGGCTTTGCACGGTATCGTTCGGGAACAGCGCCTGGTTGACATGCAGGTTGGTCGGATGAAGCGGCTTTTCGGTGCGGTGAGCGGATGCCATCAATACGCCGATTTTTGCAAAAGCCGCACGGGCCGCGTCGCCATCTTTGGAGAGCGATTTTTTCATGTAGCGCAGGTAAGCGCCGCCGTGGCGAGCCTCGTCCTGGCTGATGATTTTATAAATTTGCTTGATGACCGGTTCGGTATGCCAGTCAGCCGCACAGCGATACCAGTGGTTCAGGCGGATTTCGCCGCAAAAATGCAGCATCAGCGTTTCCAGCGGCGGAGCGGGATCGAATTCAAAACGGACCTTGTGCAATTCTTCTTCGGTAGGAACCAGGTCAGGCCGGAAACGGCGCAGATATTCGATCAACACCAGGGAATGCTTTTGTTCTTCGAAGAACCATACCGACATGAAAGCGCAAAAATCGCTATCGCCGCGATTGTCCCGCAAGAACATTTCCGTTGCAGGCAAGGCCGCCCACTCGGTAATCGCATTCATTTTAATAGTCTTTGCCTGCTCATCGCTAAGCATGGAGGCATCAAACTGATCCCATGGAATATCCGTGTCCATGTTCCAGCGCACTTGCTCTAGTGATTTGAATAATTCCGGATACAGCATTGATGTCATAATAAAAAACTCTGTACGGTTAATTTGAAGAATCCAGCATTTTAACAAAAACTTGATTTTTCCGACTGAGGAAAAACCGATTCGTGATCAGGGATTTCCCGTAAGCTGTGCCTCAGCAACAGGAAAGCGCCTGAAAGAAACAAGAATTACCGACAATGAACTATCCTGCACTCGGGTGATTGAATGAAAATATTTCAAAAAACCACATTCCTCGCACGTCTCACGGCCGTTGTTCTTGTCTTTGCCGCCATAGGGACCGCACATGCGGAGGGCGTTTGCCCCGATTTGCTGGATCATCGGTTCAAGCGGCTGCAGGATGAAGCCCCGCAACATCTATGCCAATTTGCAGGAAAAGTGATTTTGGTGGTCAATACGGCAAGTTATTGTGGCTTCACCAGCCAGTACGAAGGCCTCGAAAAATTGCATGCCGCATACAGAGATAAAGGTTTTACCGTTTTGGGCTTTCCTTCAAACGATTTTGGACAACAGGAACCGGGCAGCAGCAAGCAGATCGCAGATCTGTGTTTCAACACCTACGGTGTCAAATTTCCCATGTTTGAAAAATCTTCCGTGTCAAACGGTCGCCAGAATCCTTTTTACGATCAGTTGATCAGCCGGACCGGCCAGGCTCCAAAATGGAATTTCCATAAATATCTGATCGACCGCAGCGGCAAGGTGATTGCGAGTTATCCAAGTGAAACCAAACCAGACGACAAACGATTGCGTTTAGAAATCGAACGGGCTCTGGAACATGGAACCCGGCTTCCCTGAAAGACAGGTATTAGATAGATACAGGATAGTTGCATTTAAGCTGCGATGCCTGGCGCAGGATTGAAAGATAGATGGTCACAGCAGGTAAATTGCCTGCGCCCGAATTATCACGGCTTCTTGTTGGAATTGCTGTTCAAGCGAAGTCTTGCATGCATCCCACCATGTGCGGTCAAGCTCTTCCACCATGACCTCATAAATCACAAGATCGTCCTGCACGGTCTTTCCTTCTTCCGGCTGCCACATGCCCTGCGCGGGTGAGCGCGTGTAAGCTGTGATTCCTCCGTATTGATCCACAAGTCGATCGCGCACTTCTCGGTAATAAGAAGCGGGAAATTTCTCGCCCCTGTTTCCATACATGGGCAGGAAAATCTGTATTAAGTACATAAGTTCCTTGTTTATTGGCAACACCAGATGAATGCTGCACACCACTTATTTACATATAACGCCGGGCTTGCCTCTCTTCATTAATCGTCCCCGCACAGACCACTCCACATTTACGGTTTCCGGCGAATCGGGTGCCCAGCAAAGATAGTATTAATTCACTTTATTAATTCACTTTTCTTAGTCCTTCATACCAGGACGCGTAGGGAGTTTTGCGGACACTCCTTCGATTGTAGTCCGGCGCACCATCGCTCCACCAAACACTATCTCTTTCTCCCAACGCGTTTTTCGCGCGGTCAACCGCGTCGCGTGCCTCTTTCAGTCTCTGTGCGTCTTGCGCTTGCATGGCGGAGCGCACAGCACGGCGCGCTACCATGAGCTGCCTGACAAACTCATCCCGCTGCTCTTTGCTCAGGAAAGGATTCGAACACCGCCAGAGTCGGCCGCGCACCACAAAGTAGCGACCGTCCGGAGTAACTGGATAATCCATCATCTTTTGGAAATGAATGGGTTGCCTTCTATATAAAAACGCAGCAATTCATCTGCCCATTTCCCTGCGTAAGCGACACCGATTCTCGGACGTTGAATAATTCTGATGTCCTCCTGAAGGAAATTTTCATTTCCAATTCCGCTCGCAATATAAAAATCATCGCTGCAAAGATCATGTCCATTCAAGGAGAGGTTGATATCCATCGCCTTACACACCAGCCCCGGCCCTTTGGTATTGGCGAAAATATTGTGCACAGGCTCAACGGCACGGATCAGCACCGCGGTGCCGCATCCTTCCGGTTCGGTGACCACATTCATGCAGTGGTGAATTCCGTAAATCAGATAAACATATGCAAATCCCGGCGGTCCGAACATAATGCGCGTGCGCTTTGTGAGGCCTTTTGACGAGTGCGCAGCGAGATCATGTGCGCCCAGGTAAGCTTCCACTTCAACAATTTTCCCTATTTTTTCCAGACCGCCGACTCTTTGTACCAGGAAGGTGCCAAGCAAATCCATTGCTACGGCTACCGTGTCGCGGGCAAAAAATTCCCTGTTTAATCTCTGCACGTTTAACCTTCTGCCTACAAACCAACTTAATGCTAAGAATCTTTTCTTATTCTTAAGTTCGTCAAAGAATCCGATCTTAGATTTCACGCCAAGATTTGATGGGAGTTAATTTTTTCCGTTACGTCTGCATTAAGGCGGAAATCGGCAATCTCTTAGCGAGATCAAGATGTCTGAAGAATTGGACTAACCGGTACATGGCTTTCCAACGAGTACCGTTCGGGTCGAAAAGGAAATAGCTAAGATCTGTTACGAACGCTTAGCCGTTCAGTGCCAATATTTATGGCTGTGACTAGGAGAGAAAATTTAAAAGGTATTGGTAGCGGCACAAATTAGCCTGCTTGGCCTACCAACTCCACTTGAAATTGACGGTTCTGGGCAGCCAGATGACGCTCCAATTCCTGCAGCGGCAAAGTATTCCCCGATACCAATGCTTTAACAATGTCGCCAATCGATACAAGGCCTACCAGCTTTCCATTGTCCATGACCGGCAAATGACGTGATCGAATGCCAGTCATCAAGATCATGCAGTCTTCAATTGACTGTGTTAACTGAACATACAAAACCGGGGAGGTCATCACGGCACGAACCAGGGTTGTTTTAGATGACAGTCCGTGCAATGCAATTTTTCTCGCGTAGTCCCGTTCTGTCAGCATGCCAATCACTTCTCCCTCCTCAACGACAGGAAGTGCACCTATGCTCTTTTCTGCCATGAGAACAATTGCTTCGTACACCTTTGCGTCAGGAGCAATTGTAAAAAGACTATATGGCTTGTCTTTTAATATGTCGGCGACCGTTTTCATGATTTCCCCATTCCTGCTTGTGCACATAATGAAATTTCTACTTAAGACATATTTCAGCCCTGTAACTACATCATCACGAATTAATTGCAATTTATACAATTTTGCATAAGATTAACTTATACGTCAAATGTCTTTAAAACAATATCTTAAGCATTCTGATATTCAAACCCGGTCAGTTCGTTTCCCGTTGTTCTGCACCTATAGGCACCTAGACGGCGAACATCGCTAAAAAAGCACAATGGCTCACCAACCAATTTCCTGTAAGCATTTTTTATGCCATTTTTGATGCAGATCATTTTCTATCTATTGCATTTGGTTAGCATTTCCGAAGGAATACCGAAATGTAATTTCACGCATGCAATACAACGTTAAAGGTGACCTTATGCTGCAATTTCAGAATTTTTCCAAATACAGCTTATTCGCATGCTTTGTCGGTTTCTTCTCAACAATCTTTGTTCTGTTTTTGCAGCCGTTGGATCCAGCACGCTTCCTTTCCGAGGCTTTCAATTTTTCTCAGGCTGCCAATTCTTTTTCTGCTTCAAGCCTGATCGCGAAATTTGCATTCTGGATTGCCATTGGCTTGTTCGTCCTAGGTATAGCCGGAATCTTCCTGGGTGCGCACAAGCGTTCGGATAGAGCGGCCGATGACGCTCTGCCAGAAAGTTATGGACGTCCGGAAGAGAGTGAAGAAAACTGGATGTTTATTTAGCAGGCATAGTTGCCTTGATGTGTTGAAAGTCGTGGATACGCGATCCAAGGTGAGCGTATTCAACAATACATATCAGCTGTGTCACATTTCCAAAAAAGTGCATGGTGTTCTGGTGGCAGCTATAGCCTAGCTGCCGCTTCGCCATTCCTCCCGCAAAGAGCCGGAAATGCCTGGCACCCACGGTACATTCGGGAGTTACGCCGCAATTCAATTGCAATCATCAAAATGAAACAGCCCGCACAATGGCGGGCCGTGGACGGTCGTTTTCCATTTCAATCATTACGGAATCAATACGAAAAATATTAAGGACAAACCTCCTAACATGGCCGCTTGCAGTGCTGCCAGCATTATTGGAATCCTGTCTTCTTCCGGAATTCTCATGATTCGCTCCTTTTCGAAGTGGCATGACGACATGCCATGCCCGTTACAGAAATTTAGGCAAGTTCATCTTCGCTCGGTTCCATAAAATTCTGCCCTTCTGGTCGTTCTTAGACCAGACCAATTGATGGCTAACCTGAAACCGTAATTCCGTTCACTCGGGCGCATTCTGTCTGCACCATTTGGGTTTCATACAGGATTATGTTACTGCACACAGAATCACCTTCACATGCCAGCCAAGATCCTTTTCGCCAGCGTAATGTGAATATGAAATTTCAATTCTTTGTCGATTCCTTGTCTCCGCCGGCGCATTGCATATTTTATGTGATCCGCAAAATGCCATGAATATGGCGTAGAACCTCATTCGCAAATCGTTAAAATTGCCTGTCAAGATCAAAGGCTGTCCGCCACTATTGATGAAGGCAAGATTACATGTCTCATGCATGGAAGAAATTGCAGTCTGCGGTATGCAAGTTGGTAAAAGCAGGACCTCAACGCGAACGGCTGGCCGCTGCAATGACCGATTTAGCGACTTTAAGGGCAAAAGATTTATCGATTGAAATTCGGCAAGAATTTATTGCCGCTATGAATCATGTTTGCAATGGCCCTATTCAGGAACCCGGCGCAACGATCTCATTGATGATCGATTCCATGAAGGATACCGAAATAAACATCATGGTTCACCGGATTCTGAACATGTACGATGAGGTGACCGGTTATCAGCCTATTCCCTATAGCGCTCGCGCACCGAACGTATCCCGCCCATGAAATCGCTTCAGATCGAACGCACAAGCTGGCAGCCTGTTATCCCAGCTGTCCATCGAAGAATTCCGAGTCCATTGCGCGTACTCCGGTCTGCCTGCAACTACGCACTTGCGAAGGGCATGCCCTCTGCTTCCGCCAACCATATGCCACTGACGGCCATTCGCTTTTTGCATTAAATGGTCTTATCCAATTTCGTCCGGGTCGCCGCCCGCCGGGTAAAAGCATTATGCATCGCCTGGCCCAAATCGGTCATTTTTGCTGTCCGTTACCCAGATTCAGAGACGCTACCGATGCACGCAGCCTTCCGTAAAGGCCCTTGCAGCGTCGTGCATCGGTTCAGCGAACGACGCCGCAAATCCATTCCGGCATTACACTTTCTTCCCATGCTGTGAGCGGACTCGAGCATCAGCCATTTCACTTATTCCTGCCTGATTTGAGCAAGACTATCTCAAGGTATCGATTTCTGGGTAAACTGGAAGCCTTTCCGCCGATATAACTTGGCGGAGTTTGGATCAATCATGCCATTGGGAGTTTAAATGAAAGTATCTTCACGTTTTATCAAGCTGTTGCTGGTGCTGGGGTCCCCGCTGGCCCTGATTTCATGGAATGCGTCGGCGCAAAACTGGCCTACCTCGACCGTCACCGTCGTGGTTCCGTGGCCTCCAGGAGGACCTTCGGACATCGCTGCGCGGCCTATTTCCAAAAATTTGACCGAAGCCCTCGGCCAGCCGTTCGTGATCGATAATCGTGCCGGTGGCGGCGGCAACATCGGCAGTGCTGCGGTTGCGAAAGCCGCGCCGAACGGCAATACCCTGCTGATCACTTCCAGCGCGCCGATCGTCATCAATCCGAGCCTCTACAAGAACATGCCCTTTGACCCGCTCAAGGATCTGGCACCAATCACGAATTTGTTGCGCGTCCCTTTAGTCCTGGTTGCTCATCCATCGGTACCGGCAAACAATCTGAACGAATTGGTTGCCTATATCAAGAAGCAAAAGGAAAGCTTCGCCTACGCCTCTGCAGGCTCCGGCACGCCGCAACATCTGACCGGCGAATTGTTCAAATCGACGCTAAAGCTCGACATCACGCATATTCCCTATAAGGGCTCGGCCCCGGCCATTTCTGACCTCCTTGGCGGCCATGTGCCGATCATGTTCGACAGCATGATTGCAATCATGCCCCATATCCGCAGCGGCAAAGTGAAGGTAATTGCTGTCTCATCGGATCGCCGTTCCCCATTGATTCCAAATGTCGCGACTTTCGCCGAATCCGGATATCCAAGCCTGGTGTCTTATGCCTGGTACGGATTCTTCGCACCGGCACGCACGCCCAAGGATATTATCGGCAAACTCAATGCCGAAACGCTCAAAGCGATGAAGCAGCCGGAGTTCCAGAAGGTGCTTGCCGACACCGGCTCCGAATTTGTCGGAACCTCTCCTGAAGCGTTTGCGGAATTCATCAAGGGTGAATCCGCCAAATGGTCCAAGGTGGTCAAGGAAAGCGGCGCGACTGTCGATTGATGGTCACTGCGGCGGGACGGCAACCAATTGCACGATGGCGTCCCGCTTCTTTTTTACTTGATGCATGGATATTGGCATTAGTTTGCGCCGCTTCGCAGGTTTTGAGCCTGCAAAGGGTTCAGTCAATGAATCGGGACTTCTGCAGTTCCTGCAGCATTTTCAGCCGCGAGAAATTATCGGATGCGCGTATTAATTATTGAAGACGATGCCGATATCGTGGCAACCCTGTATTCATATCTGGAGCCGCGGGGTTATGTGCTCGACTGCGCCGCCAACGGCTTTGGCGGTTTTGCACTAATGGGGCAGAATGAATACGATGCCATAGTACTTGACGTCCGGGTGCCCGGCATGGACGGCCTGTCCCTTTGCCGCAAACTTCGCGAGGAGCTGACGAATGACACTCCCGTATTGATGCTATCCGCCTGCGGCACAGTCGAGGACAAGGTTGCCGGCTTTGAGGCCGGCGCAGACGACTATATGGTCAAGCCGTTCTCGCTGGTCGAACTCGATGTTCGGGTCAAGGCGCTTGTGCGGCGGGCGCGCGGCAAGAATGTGGGAGCCAACCTGTTGCGTGTCGGGGACCTGGAGTTCAACACTGCGACGTTCGAAGCCACGCGCGCCGGTATTCCTCTTAATTTAACCAAAACCGGATTCACCATTCTTTATCGATTAATGAAGGAATCGCCGAAAGTCGTTCCTCGTGAAGCGCTCGAAGCCGAATTGTGGGGTGAGAATCCTCCGGACAGCGACGCACTGCGGACTCACATTCATGCTCTGCGACAATCACTGGACAAGCATCACTCCTTTTCCATGCTACGCACCGTGCAGGGAATAGGGTACCGCTTGGTGAGTGCAGAAAACACACCGTAAAGCCTAGTAATCATGGATACATAAGTGGGCGTTATGCCGCTGAGCTGCGCCCTATGCATTCTCATTCATGTCGATGCATGCTTTGCCAACGGCATCAGGCCGACAGCTATCACAAGCTCTTCTTTAATCGCACTCCTCAGTTCGCCACAACGTTAAGAACAAGTTAAATAAAAATTATGAAGGTATTTTTTTGTTTAACGTTTTCTTAACGCCGATTTAACGATATACTGATTTAATTCTTAATAACCTACTGTCCATGAACACGGCTCATATTTTGTTATTTTTATAAATATGAGTATTTTCTGTAGAAATAGTAAGAAAAATGAGCATATTTATCATTCACGGCCGTTAATTAATTGACGGATGGTAATGAATTGACGCTCGCGTAATTAAAGAAAACGTTAATTAAACGTTATAACAAATTACTTGTGGTGGCCTACATACCACCCCATTTCTTCAGAAAACTGGGCATATCTAGAGCATATACGCCTATTGCTTTGAAAGAAGCATGTCATCAGGGCGGAGACACGAATTATTAAGTTTTTTAATTGGAGATTTTTAGATGGTTGAACTATTAATGGATCCGGGGGTATGGATCGCCTTTTTCACCCTTACCGCCCTGGAATTAGTGCTCGGTATCGATAACATTATTTTTATTTCGATCCTGGTAGACAAGCTACCGAAGGAACGCAGGGAATTTGCGCGCAAACTCGGTTTATTCGGCGCCATGTTCATGCGTATCGGACTCCTGGTCACCTTGGCATGGATTGTCGGCATGACCAAACCCCTGTTTACAGTATTCACCATGGAATTCTCCGGTCGTGACCTGGTGCTTTTATTCGGCGGCTTGTTCCTGATCTGGAAAAGTACCAGCGAAATTCATGAATCGCTGGAAGCGCCGCAAGGCGAGCATAATCAGGACGCCAATGTGGTCAAGGCGACTTTCACTTCGATCATTCTGCAAATTATGGTGATCGACCTGGTGTTCTCGCTCGACTCGATCATTACTGCCGTGGGTATGGTGAACGAGATTGCCGTGATGATTGCCGCAGTGATCGCATCGGTCGGCATGATGATGTTGTTTGCAGGTCCGATCGGCAATTTCGTTTCCGATCACCCTACGATCAAGATGCTTGCCCTGTCCTTCCTGGTGACAGTCGGTCTCGTATTGATGGCAGAAGGATTCGGTCACCATGTGCCAAAAGGATATATCTATGCGGCAATGGGCTTCTCCCTGATTGTTGAACTCCTCAATATCAAAATGCGCAAAAATGCGGATAAACCTGTGGAGCTTCGGCAGGACTATACCGTTGAGCCGATTCCGGGTAAGCAATCCTGATTCGCGCCAGGCTGGTAAAAAGCGCTGCCTGGCAGCGCTTTTTTTAATTCCATTCATTGGAAACAGCAAAATTAACGGGCGGCTAATTCTCCGGCAGGAGGAAAATCCGGTCCCTTATTTCAGCATCGGTAGTTATGGAGCGAAGCGATGCCCTGGTTAAAAGATATCCGAAGCCGGTTCTTCAAAAGTTCCTTACCGAAAACGGAGGGCGTGTATCTTCCGCCCCTTCCGCGTCGCCCTGCTGGCATTGAAGGGAACGTACACCGGCAAATCAATGAGCTTATTGGCCTCCTGAAAGGCGTGACTGCAGACGGTTCCGTTCAACAGAGCGAGGTTGAATTTCTACTGACGTGGCTGGAATCCAATAAAAAGTCGTTGGATCAATGGCCAGCCAAGGCAATTTATCCACGGCTGAAGTCCGCCTTATCGGACGGCAATCTGGACGATGCCGAAGAAGAGGAAATCCATGCACTGCTGGAAGCGACTATTTCCGAACATTCGGAAACGACACAGGCCAACAGCATGATTGAAATTCCGTTCACCGAGCCTATACCTGACATCCAGTTCGCCAATCGTTCATTTTGCTTTACCGGGCGCTTTCAGTCCGGCAGCCGGTCATGGTGCGTGAGCCAGATCATCGCCCGCGGCGGCATGTCCACAAGCAAAATCGATCGCAAACTGCATTATCTGGTTGTCGGAGACATTGGCGGCACGGACTGGTTCCGTGCCAAGCATGGACGCAAAATTGTCCGCGCCATCAAACATATCGAAGTTGGCGCAAATATTGCGATCCTGAGGGAACAGCATTGGTTTGAACAACTTAAGCGCGAAAATATGTAGAGGTCAGCATCCATGCCCGTTCCTGCAATAGATTGAAACCTCCTTGAGAAAATTTTCAACGGTCCATATTCCCGATTTGCCGGCTTTCCAGACTGGCTGCCCTATAGAAACGCCGCGTTCTACGCGATACAAAGATTGAGTCTGCTGGCTGTTTAACCGGCACATATCCGAAGTCGAGCGCGCAACGCAATAATTCCCGGGCTGAGCAACGCTGCTCTATACGATTAGCATACTTGCACCCCTGCCTGTTGCGGCATACCTTCCTCAGATTCTTACGTCTGCCGACATGAGAACCAGAAATTATTTAAAACAATATTAATTTAGCCGTGATGCAGAAATACCCAAAGCGGGGCAACCATTAAAAAGCTGGCATTTAATACTTAATATCTTTTCCACACTGGCACCTTGCCGTCTCCGTAAAGCAAAATGCAGGTAAAAATGCAGCGTTTTGCCTTCGTCGTCAATGGATATACACTGTCGCAATGTCCAAAAACGCCAGAATTTTCCATGCACGTCCAACGCCTGCGTTCAAGCGCTTGCTGAGCGTGCTGCTGGCTTCCATTTTTTTTCATTGGATCATTCTTGAATGGGTCAATGGAAACCTGGTTTTTCCGCTGCAAGTCCACGAGACGGAATCCGTCATTACGGCACAATTGCAAAACGTCGCCGCAAGCAGCGCCGCGCATGAACCCGTTAAGCAACCAGCGAAAACAAGGCCTAAACCTGCTGTGCGGCGACCCGCTGCACGCCCGCCGAAAGCGCAGCATTCTGCACCTGAACAAGCTACGGTCTCTGATACGTCCGCGGCACCAACAATCGTCGAGGCAGAGGACGAAGACTCAAGGGACAGGGACCATGACAAAGGTGCCGAATCCGTATCATCTCCAGTCAATCTAACAGACAAGACAGACGAGACAGCCTCGCCAAATTATGAAATGAACCTTCCGCCCTCTGCGGAGCTGAAGTACGACGTACAGGCGCAAAAAAAAGGCTTCTCGTATCACGGGACGGGCATTATTAACTGGCAGGCGAATGGCAACCAGTACGCCATTACCGGGAAAGCCAAAGCAGCTTTTTTCACTGTACTGGAATTTAAAAGTACCGGCGAAATCGATAAAACCGGCATCGCCCCGGTTTTGTATGCCGAGCGAAGCGGCAATCGCGCTGAAACCAACACGCATTTCCATCGCGAACGCAACACCATCAGCTTTTCCGCCTCAACCCTGTCCTATCCCCGTCTGGGCGGCGAACAGGATCGGGCCAGCATTATCTGGCAGCTTGCCGCGATGGGGCGCGCCAGCCCCGAGCTGTTCAAGGCAGGTGAAGAACTGAATATATTCGTCGCCGGCGTACGCAACGCGGCGCCCTGGCGCATCTATATCATTGGTGAAGAAGAAATCCAGCTCGATACCGTCCCGGTAAAAAGCTGGCATGTGAAATCGGTGCCGCAACAAGGCGGATATGAAAAAACCTTCGATATCTGGTTTGCATCAGGACTTGAATGGTATCCGGTCAGGTTACGGCAAACCGAGGTCAACGGAGATTATTTAGAATTGACCTTGTCTAACATGGTTCTTGCCCAACAATAATTCTTCTTCCCATTCTTCAGATGCTACGTTTTTTAACGGCTATCATTTTTTCCATCTCTTTCACTTCTTCGGTGCTGGCCGCACCGGCCAAGTACAAGACGAATGCACCGCCATCTGCAGACCTGCATTATTCGATTCATGCGGTCCAGAAAGGGATCGCTATTAAGGGAAACGGACTTGTGCAGTGGCGTAACACCAAAGGCAGTTATCTCGCAACCGCAGAAATTCGTGCCATGTTGCTGGGAAAGATTCTGGAAGAAAAAAGTGAAGGAAAATTCGACGCCTATGGGCTTGCACCTCTCAGCTTTAGCGAAAAACGCATGCGAAAAAGCCCGGTCACGGTGACATTCAACCGTGATGTCAAACGGATTCAGTTCAGCGCCACTGACCAGCCCCAGCCGATCAATGGTGGAGAGCAGGATCGCCACAGCATCACCTGGCAACTGGCCTCCGTGGCTCGCGGCATGAGCGCAAAATTCAAGTCAGGCTCACAATGGACTTTCCTTGTCGCCGGCCGTAAGGACGTACAAGCCTGGACATTCAAAGTCGCGCAGCAGGAAAAAACCAAGACGCCGATGGGCGAAATCAATACAATGCGCATTGTGCGGCTCGCGCAAGATCCCAAAGACCAGAAAATCGAAATCTGGCTGGCTCCTTCCCTGGGCTGGTATCCCGTCAAAATGCGTATTGCGGAATCCGACGGCGATTATGTCGAGCAAACCCTGGAATCCATCACGAAAAAATAATGGATCAGCAGCATACGAACGGCGCCCTTGTCCTTTTTAGCGGCGGACAGGATTCAACTACCTGTCTGGCATGGGCTCTGGCACATTACACAACCGTCGAAACAATCGGTTTTGACTACGGCCAGCGCCACGCGGTCGAGTTGAGCCTGCGTCCGGCTCTACTGCAAAAACTGAGGCGGCTTTCGCCGTCGTGGAATGAGCGGCTCGGCATGGATCACCTGATCGATCTGGCGCTGCTGGGAACGCTGTCGGATACGGCTCTGACACGCGAAACTGAGATTGCAATGCAAGCAAACGGTTTGCCGAATACCTTTGTGCCTGGCCGCAACCTGCTGTTCATGATGGTAGCCGCAACGGTGGCGTACCGGCGAGGCTTGACCGTATTGGTAGGCGGCATGTGCGAAACCGATTTTTCCGGCTATCCCGATTGCCGCAATGAGACGATGCAGTCACTTCAGAACACGCTGAATCTCGGCATGGCGCAAGATTTCAAAATCGAAACGCCCCTGATGTGGATCGACAAGGCGCAGACATGGCAACTTGCGGCCCAACTTGGCGGACAGGCACTTGTGGATTTGATCCGAGCCGATACCCATACCTGTTACCTCGGCCAGCGCGATGAATTACATGAGTGGGGATATGGCTGCGGCCAGTGTCCGGCATGTACCTTGCGCGCGCAGGGCTATGCAAAATTCATTAGCGGCCAACAAACGCAATCGCCCGATTAGCCCGCATGCGCAGCATGCGGGCCATGCTTTCAGCGAAACGATTCCGGCACATCCGGGCTGCCATCCGAACGCAAGGAATTCGAGCTTCCGGAAGAAGTTTGCCGCTCGCGTGCCGAATAGACTTCGGCGCTTCGGCTGGTTTCAAGTGCCGCTCCGGTAACCGGATCGCGGCCAAGACTGCGCATGATTCGCGCCAGCTCTTCCGGCGACCTGCGGCGCCGTGTCTCCGGCCAATCATCGATCTGTGCGCCGCGCGAATCGCCAATGAAAGTCGTGCCGTCCGGTTCCTGGCGGACGATGATTTCCGTTGTTTCACCCTTACCCTGCGCCCGCTCCTGCAGCACGGTCGCCCAGTCGTCACGAGAACGTTCCACCATCAAGGGCATTCGTTTCGGCGGCTTGGGGAATTTTGCTCTTACGTCGATCTGCTTTTCCTTAAGCACCTTGCGAAAGAAATCTCCGACCACCAGCAAGGCATTATGCCCTCCTTGTCCCCAATAATCGCTGCGCATGGTGACGCGGGAATCATTGAACCCCACCCATGAGCCGGCAACCAGATTGGGATGCATCATGATGAACCAGCCATCGGTATTGTTTTGTGTCGTGCCGGTCTTGCCCGCAATGTCCGCACTGAAGCCTACAAGGGATTTGACGACCTGGCCTGTACCGCGGTTGACCACGCCGCGCATCATATCGATCAGTTCCAGTGCGGTACTTTCGGATAATGCACGCTGCGGCCGGCTGTTAAATTCAGCAACCAGATTACCGTTGCGATCAGTAATGCGCTTGACGACTACCGGCTGCTTGAATTCACCGGCCTGAGCAATCGTTGCATAGGCCGTCACCATTTCCAGCAGCGTAACGGGGCTTGTACCCAATGCCAGCGACGGGACCGGCGTCAGTTTGCTTTGATTGACGCCCACCGCTTGCGCGAGTGCGACGATATTACTTAGTCCTGCGTCCTGCATGACTTGTGCGGTAATCGTATTCTTGGAGTGAATCAATCCTTCGCGCATGCTCATTGCGCGCCCGGTAGGCGCTGTCATATCCGTGGGCCGCCATAAGTCGCCATCGGGCGCCTGGATGGTGATCAGATTGTCGCGATAAGTGCGCGCCGGATGGAAACCCTGTTCCAGTGCCGCTCCATACACGATGGGCTTGAACGTCGAGCCTGGCTGACGCTCCGCCTGGGCGACATGGTCGAACTGATCTTTCTCGAAATCGCGGCTGCCTACCCAAGCCTTGACCTCTCCCGTCACTGGGTCGATCGCCACGAACCCGGTCTCCAGCCGGGTCTTTTGTTCACGCAGCCTTTGCATGAATTTCCGATCCTGCTTCAACTTCTGGATCGCGGCGGATTCATTGCCCGCTGCAGCAAATTCCTTGCGGTATTCGGGCGTCTCGCGGATGAACGCATCGACCAGGTCGTTGCGCGAATTCCAGAAATAGGAAAACGGCTCCACTTTACTGCGCAGCTTGATGTAAGTTTCGGAGCTATGCGAAAGCACGCTGTCGGTCTTGCGCCCCCACTCGACATCGGCAATATGCTGCAAGGCTTGCCCCTGTTTTTCGACTGCACGCAAGGCCGCTTCCTGCAGCTTTTCGTCGAGTGTCGTATGCACGATCAAACCGTCCGTGTACAAATCGTAATCATGCCGGTCGGCCCAATCGATCAGCCATTTGCGCGCATGCTCGGCGAAATGCGTAGAAGGTCCGGATTGGTCGACTTGTCGCGAGAACCGGATCTGAAGCGGTTGATCGCGCAACGCCAGATATTGGTCCTGTGAAAGTTGTCCCTCCTTCTGCATCTGGAACAGCACAATGTTGCGGCGTGCCCGCGCGCGCTCCGGATTGACTACCGGATTGTAATAATGCGTTCCTTTGAGCATGCCGACCAGGGTTGCGCTTTCCAGCGGGCCGAGTTGCGAAGCCGACTGGCGGAAGTATGTGCGGGCCGCCATTTCGATGCCGAATGCGTTGTACAGGAAAGGCACTGTATTAAGATATATCTCCAGTATTTCCTCTTTGCTGTACTGGCGTTCAATTTTCAACGCCGTAATGATTTCCTTCAGCTTCCGGTTGATGTTGCGTGATCTTCCGATTTCCTCCGTAAAAATATTGCGCGCCAGTTGCTGCGTGATGGTTGACCCGCCCTGCGTGTCACCTTGGGCGGTAAAGAACAATGCAGCAAGCGTACGCCCGACATCAACACCCGCATGGTCGTAAAAGCGTTTGTCTTCGGTTGATATCAGCGCCTGAATGACATGAGGAGAAATTTTGTCCAGCTCCACCCATTCCTGAAAATTGCGCCTAAAAGTCACCAGTTGAGTGCCATCCGCGGTCAAGACGACGCTCGGCTGTGCAACTTTCGCCTGGCCGATTTGGGTGACCTCCGGCGTTTGCGGCACCAGACGGTAAATGTAAGCAGCCGCCGCAATAAAACACAACAGCGACAAGGATACGAAACCGATCAGTCCATAAAGGATTACCGGGTGATTGCGCAATGTTCGAATCAAGCGGTTTGGCCGGCGCGAGAAGTCCGGCATATTTTCTGTCTGCTGCGCGTGGCCTTGATCCACATTATTACCTTTTGCATAGGGCTATAAGTGGAAGTTTTGACAAGAAGGCGTTTCGTTAGTTTATGGCTTGATGGAGGGAATTTACCATCCGTATGAGGCAAATCTATTCTGCAGGACTTTAATTTCCGACAGGAAATGCCATTCAGGCACTTCGCGCTTGCCTTGCGATAGGAGCGACGCCGTAAACTTATGTTACGGCGTTTTCATTATCAAGAGGACGGCAACTGGCTTAATACCGCTGCATAAGCATTACGCGGCGGTATTGACCGCGTCGCTTGATAAATCGTCCTTGCAGTTCCCATGCAATGCATCGAGCAATTCTTTCTCCTTCGTCTTTGCGCTCAGGAGACTGCGTTCCTTGATGTGCCCGAATCCGCGAATCTCGTTTGGTATATTTGCCAAGGCGATGAGGATACCGTGGCTGTCCAGGCTCAAGGCGGGCAAGCGTTCGCCGATCAGTTGGCGATAGTGGGCGATGAGATTACGTTCCTGCCGACGCTCAGCGCTATATCCAAACAGGTCGAACGCAGTACCGCGCAGGAACTTCATTTTCGACAGCATCCGGAAGACAGGCAGCATCCATGGTCCGAATTCCTTTTTGATCAAATGGCCGTGCCTGTCGCGCTTGGCCAGGAACGGTGGTGCCAGATGAAATTTGATGGCGTAGCTGCCTTCGAACATGTCTTCGATTTTCCTGGCGAAGGCGGGATCGGCATGCAGGCGTGCCACTTCGTATTCATCCTTGTACGCCATGAGCTTGAACAGGTTGCGCGCGACCGCCTCGGTCAGCGGTAGCGGCTTTCCTGCTGGAACGACCTTTTGCTCCGCCGCACGTACTTGCGTGACAAATTCCCGGTATTGCTGCGCATAGTCCGCATTCTGGTATTCGGTGAGGAATGCCGCTCTGCGTGAAATCAGGTTCGTCAGGTTCGGTGTACGTTTAAGCGTAACGACCTGTCCCGGCAGGCTGGCTACAGCGCGCCCCTCCACCAGAGCGAGATCATGTGCAGCCAGCCGTCCCCACAGGAAGGATTGCCGGTTGAATTCGATGGATACGCCATTCAATTCGATTGCTTTCATCAGGGCTGCTGCAGACAACGGCACCCATCCTTTCTGCCATGCATAACCAAGCATGAACATGTTGGTTGCCAATGCATCTCCCATCAATGCCGGGGCGATGCGGCTTGCATCGATGAAATCGACCTGCCTTGCGCCGCAGGCTTTGCGAATGCTGTTGTCAGTATCCTGCCCCGGATATTGCCAGTCCGGATTTTTGATGAAAGCAGCAGTCGGCGCCATGCTGCGATTGATCGCAGCATGCGTCCTGCCCTCTCCCATGCGGGACAGTGCATCGCGGCTGGCTGCGACAATTTCATCGCAACCGATAACAAGATCTGCCATGCCGGTGCCGACGCGTGTCGAGTAAATTTCATCAGGACGATCCGCAAGCCGGACATGCGACATGACCGGGCCGCCCTTTTGCGCCAATCCGCTCATGTCCAGCACCGAGCAGGCTTTATGCTCGGCATGCGCCGCCATGGCAATGATTTGCCCGATTGTAATGACGCCTGTGCCGCCCACGCCTGCAATGATGATTCCGTAAGGATGCTCCGTTGCAGGCAGTTCCGGATGTGGCAAGGCAGCAATGCGCTGACTGATGAATGCAGAATTTTCCTGCGCTCTCTTATCTTGTGCGCTTGTATTGGGTTGCGCAGTCTTGAGCTGCCCTCCTTCAACGGTAACGAAACTCGGACAGAACCCGTCGACGCAGGAGAAATCCTTGTTGCAGGTCGACTGGTTGATTTGCCGCTTGCGGCCGAATTCTGTCTCCAGGGGTTCCACCGACAGGCAGTTCGATTGAACGCTGCAATCGCCACAGCCTTCACAAACTGCTTCATTGATGACGACGCGCTTGGCAGGATCCGGATATTCATGACGCTTTCTGCGCCGGCGCTTCTCCGCAGCGCAGGTCTGGTCGTAGATGACAGCGGATACGCCTTTTACTTCGCGCAGTTCACGCTGGACTGCATCGAGTTCGCTGCGATGGCGCACCACTACGCCTGCTGCCCAGTTGGTGCTGGACGGATACTTGTCAGGCTCATCGGTGACGACAATAATCGGTGCTACATTTTCCGCCGCCAGCTGGCGTGAAATCATGGCCGGATCCAACGGGCCGTCGACTGCTTGTCCGCCCGTCATGGCCACAGCATCGTTATACAAGATCTTGTAGGTGATATTGACCTTGGCTGCCACTGCAGCACGAATGGCAAGAATTCCGGAATGGAAGTAGGTGCCGTCTCCCAAGTTCGCAAAGACGTGTTTTTCACTGGTGAATGGCGCATGCCCGATCCAGTTCGCGCCTTCGGCACCCATGTGCGTGAAGGTGGAGGTCTCCCGATCCATCCACAGCACCATGTAGTGGCAGCCGATGCCCGCCAACGCACGGCTGCCTTCCGGAACCTTGGTGGAGGTATTGTGCGGGCAGCCGGAGCAAAAGTGCGGCAAGCGGTCTTTTTGCGGGTCTGGCTTGGCGCTGACGTTGAGCGTAGCTTCTTTTGCCTCAAGATAGGCGATGCGCTGCTGCACCTTCTGCTCGACAGGGTGTCCGGCAAAATACTGCGATACGCGTGCGGCGATCGCGCGGGCAATCAATGCAGGATTCAGCTCATACGACGCCGGCAGGAGCCAGTGGCCGTGCCCTTCCCTGTGCGGATTGCTCCATTCGCCGGTGTCATCGAATTTTCCTACCACGCGCGGACGCACATCGTCGCGCCAGTTGTACAACTCTTCCTTCAACTGGTATTCGAGGATCTGGCGCTTTTCCTCGACCACGATGATTTCCTCCAGGCCTTGCGCGAACTCGCGCACACCCTGCGCTTCCAGCGGCCAGGTCATGCCGACCTTGTATAGCCGGATGCCTATATCACGCGCCACCTGCTCGTCGATGCCAAGGTCGTGCAAGGCCTGGCGCGTATCGAGATAGGATTTTCCCGCTGTAATGATGCCGACTTTGGCATGCGGACTATCCCAGACAATCCTGTTCAGATGATTGGCACGGGCATACGCCAGCGCTGCATACCATTTGAAATTGTTCATCCGCGCTTCTTGCTCAAGCACGGTATCGGGCCAGCGGATGTTCAGTCCGCCGGGGGGCAGTTCGAAATCAGGCGGCAAGGCAATCCGCACCCGGTCCGGATCGATTTCCACCGTCGCGCCCGACTCTACGATATCGGTGACGCATTTCATTGCGACCCATAGGCCGGTATAGCGGCTCATGGCCCAGCCATGCAAGCCATAGTCGAGCATTTCCTGAACCGAGGACGGATAGAGGACTGGAATGCCGCATGCCTTCAGGATATGTTCGCTCTGGTGCGCGGTCGTGGACGACTTGGCCGCGTGGTCATCACCGACAACGACGAGTACTCCACCCAACGCCGAGGTGCCTGCCATGTTGGCATGTTTGAACACATCGCCGCAGCGGTCCGCGCCGGGGCCTTTGCCATACCACATCGAAAACACGCCGTCGTACTGTGCTCCCGGAAACAGATTGACTTGCTGCGTTCCCCATACGCTGGTCGCTGCAAGATCCTCGTTCATGCCGGGATGAAATTTGATCTGGTGCACGTCCAGATGCGGCTTTGCCTTTGCTGCGGTCAGATCGACGCTTCCCAGAGGTGAGCCGCGATAGCCGGTCAGATACCCTGCAGTATGGAGGCCAGCCTGACGGTCGCATTGTTGCTGCAGCATCGTCAGACGGATCAATGCTTGCGTGCCGGTAAGAAATGCACGGCCGCGGGCCAGCGTATATTTATCGTCGAGGGAAAGTTCATCTTGCCGCGCTAAAGCAGCGGGAAAAGCGGGAAGGGGAGCGTTCATGTCATCTCCATGCCAAAATTGTGTTTTCGCATGCGGCGTTCGTATTAACGTGCCGGCCTTTTGGGCCAACCGTTTTCATGAACTTAAGTTAGCACAGCTTTCCCGGCTTCTCAATCAGCAATGATGAGGAATACGCAAATTAGAGACATGGCGCAATAAATCGCATCCTTACAACGATCAGACAACTGCAACCGCAGGTAAATGGTCTATTCAAAGCCACCCGGCCGCATCAGACACCTTGAAGCCGCATCGGCTTTTTAGGAGATGAATGTGATGAAAGCGAAATGGTGTTTCTCCCAGTTACCGCTTTGTTCATTACCCCGGTGCATCGGAGCAAACGGCCCCCATGCTTTCGGATTAAGCTTGCGGAATGTGCCTGCATGGCACGAAAATCGATAAGGATGGCGATAGGGCCGTGACAAAAGAAGAAGCGGAAGCCGGAAATCTGCGGAGACTGGTCAAGCATTTCGACCAGCTCGTTGCCGATCAGGATGGCAGAATCGGGCAAGAGGAACCACATACGAGAAAAGGCAAGCTGCAAGCCAAGACGAAGCAAAAGGCAATGTCCTCTTCAATATGGAAATGAAGGCTCAAATGAGAATAATTCGAGCCTTCACAATTGGATGTGCAGAAGGCAGACGCGGTCTTTCCTTCATATCCCTGCATGTACCCTTAGAGCCTGTTCGGCATTCTTTGACACGCAAAGCATCCGAATCAGGCCTGGCGGCTGCCCAATGCGGTTAACAATTGCGTTTTAAGGATTTTGATCAGGGCGGTTTCATCTGACGGCACGCCTTCCGGGGCGGGCAGCGCGCGGTCGCCATAAAAAAATCCCACTGGTTTTTGATTAACCGTGATCGGCAGGATCATAAAACTTCTCGCATCCGGCAACAAATTGCGATGCCATTCCGGAAGCAAATCCTGAATCTTCAAATCGCTTGCATCGGAAATCATCAAATCCGAATCACTTTCCATCGACAGCATGAATAAGTCTTTCCGACTACCATTTTTGAAACAAAATCCTGCCTTGCGCCTTTGCAAATCATCTCCCAATGCCAGTCGCGCACGAAACTCACTTCCCTTTTGATCTTTCAGGCAGATCGCGACAAAACGGAAACCCATGCTGTTAAGCAGGGTCTCCAGTATCAGCAGCATAATGTCGTTGACCTTGGGATGGGCCGATGCGGACATCTGCATCATCTGCTGCACACCTTCCAGCAATAGCTCCCTGGCATGCATCGGCTTCCCGCTTGGGTAGCGCTCGGTATTTTGAGAAGCTTCCAACGGGTCGTCCGGCTGCATCAGAAACTGCATCGGAATTTCCGGTGGCTGGACTTCAGACACCTCACTCTCCTGCTCGTCTTCCCTCTCGCTCAAGTCCATAATCTTGGACAGCATGCTGATTTCTGCTTCGACGGTGTGCATTACCCCGCTCAGCTTATCCCGGTCCAGGTTCAAGGCTGCGCCGAATCGTGCAATCAGGACGTCTTCGGTTTGGCGCGACTTCGTTCCGGATGCGGATGAGACGAGCTGCGTCACCTCAACGCCGAACAATGCGATTTGCTGCGCCCATTCCTGCGTGCTTTTAGCCGGTTTAAGCATTCCTCCGGACAAGGGAGCAATGGCATGGGTAATCGATTCTGGAATATTCCAGCTGCGTAAAATCGATTGTGAAAGCGAAGCATAGCCGTAGCCCAACACTTTAATCGCCGCCTGTTCTTCCGGCAGCCGACCGCTTTCCGTCAGCTCACGAATTTCGGCATAGTGTTCATAATCATAGGCTGCGATCATGATTTGGCCGACATTGGCAAAGAGCGCGGCAATTGCCGCTTCTTCGGCGCCGGCGCGTTTGCTGCTGCGCGCCATTTCACGACCGATCACGCTTGCGCACATGGCCCGCTTCAGTTCAGAACGGACCGCATGGCTATGATTTAAATTGGACAGCCGTTCGACCAATAACAAGGTCAGGGCAGTCGTCTTTACGGTTTCGAATCCGAGCAGAAAGATTGCCCTGGAAACGGTAGTGATCTGGCCGCCGGATGCGCCGCGGTATTTCACCGTATTGGCAAGCCGCAGTATTTTTTGCGTCAGTGCTACGTCGGACAGGACGAAGTAGGCAAGGTCCTGCACCGCGTGATCATCGGAAGAAGCCAGTTGGACAACGCGTGCAACGGCGCTTCCCATTGCCGGCAGGTCGATTTCCTTATCCAGTTTTTGCAAAAATATATCGCGAGGATTGCTGTTTGTCCGGCCGGTCGCCAATAATGAATTTTGCATAATAAACATTCGATGCAGCCGACTCATCGCACAAATTATTCGTGCGGATGCCGCTGTATAGGTTTATCGGATGGATTGATGGCATCTTGAGGGCACTGTGCTTATGTAATGCACTTAAAAAGTGACGGATTTAAGCTCAGGCAGAATCGCCCTCGCCCTCACGCGGGACAATCGAACTTACGGCTTTCACGCGCGCCGCATGAATCGCCTCGGCTATACGCTCCGGCTGTGCGGGATATCGCTGTTGAGTCGCTTTTGCGATGGCGCCTGCTTTGACTACCTGCGCCGCAGCCAAAGCTGCTTCCAGATATGCAGCCTGCGGGAACGACCTGTACAAAAATCCGGCCCGGGCGCGATGGTCGCATTCCGACGCTTTCAACATGTCGATAAAACGTTGCGGTTTGCGAAATGCGTCACAACGTTCCAGCAAGCTGACAATGGTATTGGCACGCAGCTCGAACGCGCGGCCGATATTGCCGTGTTCGCGCGCGGTCATGACTGCCAGGTCGCGGCAGTCATTCGGAATTTTGAGCCGCTTGCAGACCGCTTCCACCAGCTTGACGCTGTGCGCTTCATGTCCATGATGGCGCGGCCATTCCGATTGCGGCGTGCTGCCCTTGCCCAAGTCATGCGTCAATGCGGCAAAGCGGATGGGTAAGGAGTAGCCCAGCGATGCTGCCAGGTCCACCACCATCATGACATGGATGCCGGTATCGATTTCCGGATGGTGCTTTTCCGGCTGCGGCACCCCCCAGAGCGCATCCAGCTCGGGCAGGATGCGCTGCAAGGCCCCGCAGGCGCGCAATACGTCGAACATGCGCGAAGGCTTTTCTTCCATCAGGCCGCGCGCCAATTCCTGCCACACTCGTTCCGGCACCAGCGCATCGATTTCACCGGCCTGCACCATTTGGCGCATCAGGACATTGGTTTCATCGGCAACAGTGAAGTCAGTGAAGCGCGCCGCAAACCGCGCAACGCGCAGGATGCGCAAAGGATCTTCCGCGAACGCGGGCGAGACATGGCGGAACAATCTCTGCTGCAAATCGTGCTGGCCGCCGAACGGATCGATCAGGCTGCCGTCTTCCGCACGCGCCATTGCATTGATGGTCAGGTCGCGACGAATCAGGTCTTCTTCGAGCGTGACGTCAGCGGCGGCATGGAAGACAAAGCCCTTGTAGCCCGGTGCAGTCTTGCGCTCGGTGCGGGCCAATGCGTATTCTTCATGGGTTTTTGGATGCAGGAATACCGGAAAATCCTTGCCGATCGGCGTGAAGCCCTGGCGCAGCAACTCTTCCGGTGTAGCACCGACCACGACATGGTCGCGATCCTGCACCGGCAGGCCAAGCAAGCCGTCGCGCACCGCGCCGCCTACGACATAGGTTTTCATTATCCGCTTTGCCCTTTTGCAAAAGCCCTGGGAAGGCGATGGCCGCTCGCTTTTACATGCGCGTGCTGCAAATCTGCCGCACGCATTTTCGCCCTTAGTCCGGCGTAACCTCAAATTTTGGAATGACTTCTTCTTCCGCCCTGGCTTCGCTGATCCACTGTGCCACAGCCGGATGCTGCAGCACGCGCTCCATGTATGCCTGCAGTGCAGGCGCAAGAAATACATTATAGGTCTGGAAGCGCGTGACGACCGGTGCGAAGTAAGCGTCGGCAATCGAGAATTCGCCGAAGAGAAATTCATGGTGCCCGAAGTCGGACAGGCAGGTTTCCCAGATTTCGCAAATACGCCCGATATCGGCTTGCGCGTCCGGCGTACGCCCCTTGCCCGGCAGTTCAGCGCGGATGTTCATCGGCATCGCATTGCGCAAACCGCTGAATCCCGAATGCATCTCGGCGCAAATGCTGCGCGCGTTGGCGCGCGCCACGGTATCCTGCGGCCATAAGTGCTTGTCCGGAAACTGCTCCGCCAGATATTCGCAAATCGCCAGTGAATCCCATACGCTGTGCTTGCCTGAGATCAGTACAGGCACCCGTCCGGCGGAAGAATACTGCGCAATTTTTGCGCTCGTATCGCTTTGCGCGAGCGGAATGCGAATTTCCTGGAATGGAATGCCGAAGGCTTGCAGTACGACCCAGGGCCGCATCGACCATGAAGAATAATTCTTGTTGCCGATCACGAGCTTCAAACCGGCTTTTTTTGCATTATCCAATGCCTGTGAAAGTGCCGGATCGAGTTCGGTGGTTTGCATAAATATCCTTATTGATTAATCTGACCTGGCAGCGTCTGCGGCTTTGCTTATTCTAATTGCCGCTCTGCATTGTAACTGCTGGAAGGCTGCATTTTCCGGACTGACATGGCATGCGGGAAAATGCCGCCTGCAGTCTTCAGGGCATATCCCCCAATTCGGTCAATTCCGGGCTTTTCGGCGACACCATCCCGAGCCTTCCCTTCAGCGACTGCGAACGCTCCTCGAACAAGGCAGCGTAATAGGTGGCGTTCGATAAAACGCTCTTCACGTAGCCGCGTGTCTCGGTAAAAGGAATGGTTTCGGCGAAAATCGCGCCTTCGACAGGGCGACTCAATGTCGCGCGCCAGGATTTCGGGCGGCTCGGGCCGGCGTTATAGGCTGCGGTCGCCAAGGCTTGCGAACCGTCCAAAGCATTCAGCACCATGTGCAGATAATTGGTGCCCAGCATGATATTGGTGCGTATATCGTTGAGCAATCCTTGATTGAAATTATTCATGCCGATCTTGCGTGCCACATATTGCGCGGTAGCCGGCATGATCTGCATGAGGCCCGACGCGCCGACATGCGAACGCGCCACCTGCACAAAGCGCGATTCCTGGCGGATCAGGCCGTACACCCAAGCCTTGTCCAGACCAAGCGATTCCGTATTGGCATGCATGATGTCGATGTGCGGGGCGGGAAAACGCTGCGTGAAATCTACCTCGGCCTTGGTACGGTCGGAGGTGTTGACCATGCGGTCCAGCAAATTGTTTTGCCTTGCAAACTCGGCTGCAGCCAGCAGTTGGCGCTCGTTCATCTTGCGCAATTGCCAGTTCCATTCGCGCGTGGCTTCGAAACGCAAACCCAGTTCGAGGAACTTGAACGCCCGCTTGAATCCCTGGTTTTCCGCAGCCTTCGCGACTTCTTCCTGCGTTGGCGGCGTTGCTCTCGGCGGAATTGCAATGCGCTGTCCCAGTTCCTCTGTTGCCAGCTGGCCGTAGAAATTGGTCTGGTTCTTGATGGATTCGAACAGCGTTTGCGCCTCCTCCGGTTTACCTTGCGCTTTCAATGCCCTGCCCAGCCAGTAAATCCAGGTCGTGTCGCTGCGCAAGGACGGCGGCATAGCGTCGATTCCGTCCTGCACCATCTTCCAGTCTCCGGCACGCAGGGCGGCGCGCACTTTCCACTGATGCGCTTCAAGCGACAAAGGCGCTTTGTCTGTCTTGCGCCAGTAATCCACTAATTCGGGCGGAAGCTTGTACGATGCCTGCAGGGCAATCTGCGCCCAGCCCAAGGCAAGCTGTTGCGGCGTGAGCTTTTGGGCAGCGCTGTTCATTGCGCTGACTGCCTGCTCCAGGTTGTTTCTGGCCAAGCGTCCAGCGGCAATCAGAAATAATTCCGCACTCGCTTGCCCGTCACCTAGTCCCCGTGCGACGACGAATGCGGGCTTCTCGATGGCGTGCACAATATTTGTATCCGGCACATTAACCAGTTCGGCAAGACGGCGCGCCAGACCGACGTTGTTGTTTTCGGCGGCAAGCCGGATCTGCGCCCAGACATCCTCTGCCTTGAACTGCTCGTTCTGAACCAATGTCGTAATTAAAGTCGGGCAAGCTTCGCCGAAATCTTTCGGCGAAACTAGAATCAGGCGCGCCGCCTCCGCGACATTTTGTCCCTTGCTTGCTTTGGAAGCCAATGCATAGCATTTCAACTGCAGATCGTCATCCAGCGCGAATAAAGGATATTGTTCATCGAATGTGGCCCAATCGCGCGTCCTGCCGAGTTCGAGCAGCCAGTCGTTACGCAAGCGGTCAGCGATAGCGTGTCCGTCATATTTTGCGAGGTATTCGCGGATATCGGATGGCGATGCACTGTCAATGCGCGGCTTGAGCCGGTAATAATCAACATACGAAGGAATGGAATAATTGCCGAGCCGTGTCGCCAGCTCCCCTGCCTTGGCGCTGTCGGTACGGCGAGCGGCTTCCCGCAAGGCCAGGAAAAGAGTATCTTCCGGCGAATTGAAGGACAACCATTTCTGCGCATGCGCATTGCCTTGCAAAATCATTACTGTGCCAAGCGCGAACAAGAACTTGGGAATCCAGGATGGGGACAACATCAGAGTAACCTTTTGGATGGAATTATTTGCTCGACAACATCAATACTTGCCTTTATAAACATATTGATCGCCTGCATTTGATATCGAATAGAATAGCATGCACTTTTATTCTGTTCAGCGCGTATTTTTTCTGCTGTTGCGCTTAGACATCCCCGCCTATGCCACTCTTAATTCATGCATAACAAAACCGAACTGCGACGCCGCCTGATTGCCGATCGGATCGGACTTGAAAATACGCAACGTTTGCAATGGGACAATGCCATTGCCTTTCATGTTCAAAGTATCCTGAAAGCCCAAGCGATCAAAAGTCTTGGTGTGTACTGGCCGATTCGGGGTGAACCGGATTTGCAGCTCTTGTATGAAGAACTTGCGCTGCACGGAATCAAGCTGGCTCTGCCAAAAGTGAATGCCAAAGATGCGCCGCTATCCTTTGTTGCATGGACGCCCGGCGAGGCACTGAAGAAGGATGCATATGGGACGTTCACGCCCGACAAACCCGGCATGGCAGATTATCCCCATGCACTGTTGATTCCTTGCGTGGGCTTCACGAAGGAAAGAATGCGTCTTGGGTATGGCGCCGGATATTACGACCGCACCCTCGCTACCGAGCCTCGGCCTTATACCATAGGGGTCGCCTATTCCAATGCCTTGACGGAGTTCGAGTCATCCGAATATGACATCGCGCTCGATGTCATTGTGACCGAACAGGCATTCTTTTGAGGTGATCATCGTGCACGACCGACTCACTCTATAAAAATGAAATCAGGTCAGACTCAAGCGTTTCCAGATTGCGGAAGTCGCTGTCGCCTGGTTCAGCGAATAGAAATGCAATCCCGGTGCACCGCCAGCCAACAGCTTTTCGCATAACTGCGTCACCACGTCCAGGCCAAAGGCACGGATAGACTCGGTATCATCGCCGAAGCTTGCCAGCTTGAGCCGGATCCAGCGCGGGATCTCCGCACCACACATATCCGAGAAACGCATCAATTGCGAATAATTGGTGATCGGCATGATGCCGGCCACGATAGGCACATTCACGCCCAGCTTGCCTGCCTCATCGACAAAACGGAAATAGGCATCCGGATTGTAGAAATATTGCGTGATCGCCGCATTGGCACCGGCCTTGACCTTACGCACAAAATTCTGCAAGTCGTCCTGCGGTGACTTTGCCTGCGGATGCATTTCCGGATAGGCCGCAACTTCGATATGGAACCAGTCGCCGGTTTCTGCGCGGATGAATTCGATCAGCTCGTTAGCGTAATGGAAAACGCCTGAGGAAGCGCCATATCCGCTGGGCAGATCGCCTCGCAAGGCAACCAGTCGCTTGATATTGTGTTGCTGATATTCTTTCAGGATGGCGCGCAGGCTTTCAGGAGAACTTCCCATGCATGAAATATGCGGCGCCGCTTCATGGCCTTCCCGGCAGATTTCCAGCACGGTTTCGAGCGTGCCTTTCTGCGTCGATCCGCCTGCGCCGAACGTCACGGAAAAGTATTTCGGATGCAGCTGCGCCAGCTGCGCCCGGGTCGCACGCAATTTCTCCACGCCTTCCGGTGTTTTCGGTGGGAAAAACTCAATACTGTAATTAGCTTGCGTCATTCTATTTTTTTAATAAAAGGGCGGATAACGCCCATGAAATAATGCTGTACAACAAAGCACCGCCAACCGCAGACCAGAATCCGGCAACCTGAAAACCGCCGATCATGGATGCAACTGCCCAGAACATCAATCCATTGATGACGAGAATGAACAATCCAAGCGTCAGCAAAGTGACCGGCAAGGTCAGCAAGACGAGGATAGGCCGTATCAGCGCATTGACCAGGCCCAGCACCAGCGCGGCGATGAGCGCGGTCCCGACATCGCTCACCTGTACCGATTGCATGAGATAGGAAACGGCAAACAAAGCCGCCGCATTGATCAACCAGGCAAGCAACAAGCGCATCACCACCTCCCCTTCGTTATTTTTAATGCTCCACTCCGGCCATACAAAATAGCACAGCCGGAGCGAAGTACTTCCTGCCACTTATTAGTAGCGATAGTGCTCCGGCTTGTATGGACCTTGCTGCTTCACGCCGATGTATGCCGCCTGCTCTTCGGTCAGGGTCGTCAACTGCGCATTCAACTTTTTCAGCTGCAGGCGCGCGACTTTCTCATCGAGGTGTTTCGGCAATGTGTACACGCCTACCGGATAAGCCTTGGTATTGGTGAACAGCTCGATCTGCGCGATCGTCTGGTTCGCAAACGACGAGCTCATCACGTACGAAGGATGACCGGTGCCGCAACCGAGGTTCACCAGGCGTCCTTCGGCCAGCAGGATGATGCGCTTGCCGTCCGGGAAAATGATGTGGTCGACTTGCGGCTTGATGTTATCCCAGGTGTATTGCTTGAGTGCCGCGACTTCGATTTCATTGTCGAAGTGGCCGATGTTGCACACAATGGCCTGATCCTTCATGCGCTTCATGTGCTCGTGCGTGATCACATGGTAGTTGCCGGTCGCGGTGACGAAAATGTCGCCATGCTCGGCTGCATAATCCATGGTGACGACGCGATAGCCTTCCATCGCTGCCTGCAATGCGCAGATCGGATCGATCTCGGTTACCCATACCTGTGCCGACAATGCACGCAAGGCTTGTGCGGAACCCTTGCCCACGTCGCCGTAACCGGCAACGACCGCAATCTTGCCCGCCACCATTACGTCGGTTGCGCGCTTGATACCGTCGACCAGCGACTCGCGGCAGCCATAGAGATTGTCGAACTTGGACTTGGTGACGGAATCGTTGACATTGATTGCAGGGAAAGCCAGCTTGCCTTCCTTGTGCATCTGGTACAGGCGGTGCACGCCGGTGGTGGTTTCTTCGGTCACGCCTTTGACTTCCTTCAGGCGGGTCGAATACCAGTTCGGCGATTGCGCGAGTTTTTTCTTGATCGAGTTGAACAGGCAGACTGCTTCTTCGGAATCCGGGTTGCTCAGGACGCTTGGGTCTTTTTCGGCACGTGTGCCAAGATGCAGCAAGAGCGTCGCGTCGCCGCCGTCATCGAGAATCATGTTGGAATAGCCGCCATCCGGCCACTCAAAAATGCGGTGCGTGAAATCCCAGTATTCGTCGAGGTTTTCGCCCTTGAATGCAAATACCGGCGTGCCGGCTGCAGCGATCGCCGCGGCGGCATGATCCTGCGTGGAATAGATGTTGCACGATGCCCAGCGCACTTGCGCGCCCAGTGCTTCCAGGGTCTGGATGAGCACGGCGGTCTGGATCGTCATGTGCAACGAGCCGGTGATGCGCGCGCCTTTCAAAGGCTGGGCTGCGGCGAATTCCTCGCGGATCGCCATCAGGCCAGGCATTTCGGTTTCGGCGATCTTGATTTCCTTGTTGCCCCAATCGGCCAGACTAAGGTCGGCAACGTAGAAGTCCTGGGATGACGCGGAAGATTTTGAGTTTATAACGGCGCTCATCACGCCCTCCTTTCCTGAGAAAAAAAGTAACGTGAGCGCAGTTGCAAATGTGACTGTGTCAAGCCTGGCAGAAGAAAGGTCTTCTGTCGCAACGCTCCTTGACAGCGCGCTATTTTAAACGAAAACGCGGCAATGCGGCACGCCGAACATACTTGGCGGCTTGCCATATCAGCAAGTAAATGATGCCGCTTACTGCTCCATACGCATGGGAAACCGCAATCACTGTGCCGCCGATGGCCTGCTCCGTGCGCTGCGACGGGCCGAAATAGAATTCAGAAGCCAACTTCAGTCCCAGCAATGCAATTGCGATAGCGCAAATGCGTCGGTGCATGGTCCAGCGCAACTGCCGTTGATTCTCTTTACGCACCGATGTATGCGGAGCAGACGTTGCCACAACTAAGCCGTACAGTGCACAACCCGCCCACAAGCCGTGCAAGATTCCCGACAAGCCGGTATACCAGGCTATATCGGGATGCCATGCCAGCAAGGCAGCACTCACGCCGAGCGCAGAAAACATCAATAACCCGACTCCATGCCGCCAGTGCAGATCGCGCCATAGCAGCTCGCACAACAGAAGCAGTGCCAGCAGATTCAACACCAGATGCGGCATATTCAAATGCACCAGATGTCCAGTCAGCAAGCGCCAGGCCTGACCGGAAAAAGCAAGATCGCGGTCCAGTCGCAGGGATTCCAGTCCATGCGACCAATAGGTGGCGACAAGCGCAACAAACGCCAGCCCCAGGCATAAACGCCATTTGGCCGGCACCCTTCCGTGTGCGTCCGCTTGGGCCTGTCCTGGCGCAACATGCGAGTTCATGTCAGTTCACATCCTTGGCGGCACATTGCGAGACTCGCCGCATGCGCAAATAGCAAGACAAGAGCACCAATCCTATCAGTGACCAGTCATCCATGCTGCCACCACCGCCTCCTCCGCCGGATGAAGGCGCAACATGGATTGTGACCTTACCTTCGGGGCTATTCGAATAAGAGTCGCTGGCGTAATAAGTCACGTCGTGCGTGCCTGCCGGCGTTGCGCTCGGCCAGTTGAAAGTACCACCGGCACTAATGCTTGCGCCATCCGGCAGGGAAAGCGGATGGAAAATCAAGGGATTGCCGTCGGGATCGGTTCCGCTCAAGTGGAAACTCAGCGGCTTGCCTGCTTCTACCGACTGGTCGCCGACGCCATTCAGCGCCGGCGCATTGTTCACCACGACTGTTGCCGTTGCGCGCCCGACCTTGCCGTCTCCGTCGGTCACCTCTAGCTTGAACATATATTCGCCCCCGGTTTCTGGCGCAGTGAAGCTGGCGTTTGCCTGATCGGCGTTCAGCAAAGTTACGGCAGCAGGATTGCTGGTGGAGGCCGTCCACGAATAAACAAAATTCGCTGCATTGGCGGAAAGCGTGCCTGGCGCGGCGCGTCCTGACAGGTTAACCGTTCTGTTGGGAGAGGTTATTTGCACCGCATTTGCGATGGTGGCAGCCGGATAACCCAGCCCGGTGCCTACGGTGGCAAGCGCTGCACCCGCATCGAGCAAACCGGCGCCGCATTTATCCACGTTGAGAGCCAGTTTACAAGTGCTGCTGTTCGGATGCGGGCGCGCAGTAGACTGCAGGATCGATTTGATTTCAGCTGAGCTTAGACTCGGCCTGAGAGAGAGCAGCAAAGCAATAGCCCCTGTGACATGCGGCGCCGCCATGCTGGTGCCCATCATCAAAGTATACGTATCGCTACCCGGTGTGGTAAGGCCCGTGTTTCCCGTGGAAAAAACCCCCAATCCCTCCGAAGACGCGAAGTCTTCGCATGCGCCCACCGACATCGTGCCGCAACCGCCCCCCGGAGCGCTAATGAATACTTGTGAACCGATATTTGCATAACTCGCGTTGTCGCCGTCCACTGCATGCGCCGTTACCGCCAATACGCCATTGCAATTTGCAGGCTGACTTATCGCAGTGGAAGCATCGTTGCCCGCCGAGACCACAATGATTTTGCCGGCATTGACGACGTCGTTGACTGCGCTCTGAAAGCTGGCCGAGCAGGAACCGCTGCCGCCCAGGCTCAGGTTCAACACCTTTGCCGGATTAGGATTGGCCGGTACTCCAGGTACGGCAATGCCGGCTGCCCAGCGCATCGCATCCACGATATCGGATGTCATGCCGCCGCATTTGCCCAATACCCGCAGGGGCAGGATCTTCGCATTCGGCGCAACGCCTGTGCCTCCCTTGCCGTTATTCATCAAGGCGGCAATGGTGCCGATGACGTGCGTCCCATGCCAGCTCGAATTGCTTGCAGAATTGCTGCCGCAGGCATTGGCCTCTGCCCAGTCTCCCGGATCTCGTGCGTCGCCATCCCGGCGGCTGCCGTCATTGGCGGTGGTCGTATTGGTGACGAAATCGTATCCGCCCAGGATATTGCTGTTGAAATCGGCATGCGGGCGGTATCCGGTGTCCAGCACCGCAACCGTTACCCCATGTCCTAATGCGTAATCCCACGCGAGCGGCAAATTGGCGCCGCCCTGATTAATGCCTGCGGGTGCCTTGTAGTGCCACTGATAATAGGAATAAGAAGGATCAAGCGGAGCCGTGGTTGCCGGATAAATCATGCGGTCCGGCTCTGCAAGCTCAACCTCCCCATCGCGCATCATGCGCGCTGCGATCACTTTCGCTTCCGACAAGGGAATCGGCTCATGCATCCTGAGCACATGCGCATCGTTCGACATGCGGCGTGCAACGATCATCGGCAACTTGCTCTTTTCCGCCAGAGCGGTTGCATCCTTATTTTCCAATGCAGCGCCCAGCTTTGCGCCGCGCCTGTGATGTGGCTTGACGATAAATCCGGCGACCATTTCTTCGGAACTGCCGAGCGCCGATGCCTGCGATGCACCTTGCTTGAGCGTCGGCGCAGCTCCTGCCCCTATCGGCAACATTGCAGACAGGCCGCAGCACATCGTCAAGGCGACCAAGCCCCCTTGAAAGGAACCGGTTAGATTTTTCAATGCTTTCATGTCTGGATAAATCGTTACGAGCGGTGCGTTAATTCATGACTTGGTTGCCTGCGCCTGCTTCAATGGCGCTGCATCGCTGCATCGATTTCCATCCACTCAATCGCGGGATGTTTTTTCAGCCATTCCTGCCCTTTCATCAGCTCGCCCAAAGTATTGGCCGTCTGAATCACGACACAAGCCTCGCCGGACATCGGACGAAGCCATTCCAGCTGCACGTCCGCAGCTTTGGAAAACCGCGCAATCGCCTGCGCATCACACGCAATCGATCGGGGCTGAAACTTGACAATGAGTTGTTGTGAAATCTGCGCCGCAGGCTTCACAGTGGAAGAGGATTCGCATCCGGCTGCATGGAGACTGAATGTGGCAGCAATGACAAGCACTGCCAGCCGATCAAAATAAGGCATAACTGTTCACTAACGCAATAAAACTTGTCTAGCGTCAATGTAGCAGTTTGCTTTTTACTTGAGATGCCCTAGGGAAATATTTAGGAGTTGCCTGCAACACTAAATGAAAGCTTTATCAACAATCTTGTTTATTCGAATAATAATTTTTGCAACGAAGACCTATTTCTTTTAACAGCTTGTCAATACTGCGATGACAGACATTTCGCGTATGTCGGCATGCGCAACCGGACAATACGCAGCCACTGAGAGCAACTCTTATTTTCCGGATGAGGAATGCCTGATGGTTTGAAGCGTGCCATTCTGCCCGCTTGGGGAGGGGACGCTGGTTTGAATCCATGTCAGCATGTCTTGCCAGATGCGCTGCACTTCCTGTCGGGAAGGCATGGCGCGCGCATTGGGAAGCTCGATCGTGATGACCGGAATATTTTTATGCAGCCCGCTGTAGTTGCCGAGAGAACCCGGATATACCCCGACCTGATTAAGATGCAGATGTCCAAAGCGGCGTGGAGGATGTGCGGGGCCATCAAAGTCAAGGACGCCATACGGCGCGTGCACCGAAATAATGACATGCGGGCGGAAGCGCTCTATTTCTTCATGCAGCCAGCGGCTTTCCGGTTCCGATAGTGGAAGCTTGCCGGGAAAGCGCCGAGGATCGCTGCGCGTCTTGCTCGCCCAATAGTGCGGCGCCTCATGCTCCCAATTGGGAGTTGGGAAATTGCGGTTCAGATCGACGCCGTTTGCATTCACCCGCTTCGGGCTGGCAGCAAGCAGGCCGTCAGGATTGACAACAGGCGCGATTTTCCATTCGAAGGATCGCGCGAGCGGCCTATGCAGGAATTCCATCCATTTGAATACGATCGATGCCGCCGTCAGTTCGTCGCCATGAATGCCGCCCAGCATCAGCACACGCACCGCTTGTGTCATGCCATCTTTTTTTTGCGCCGGAATATGGCGAGCGAGAATGGGGAATTTTTGCAGCGAATAGCTGCCGCTCGGAGAAAGTTGCGCCGACTCGCATGCGGCTTGCGATACTTCCGGCAAACGCGGCACAAGACGCTTGCACCAGTCAGTCTGCAAATTGGTGACTGATGCCTGCGCCAAAAGCGGAAATGCCAACAGAACAAAAATGCCTGCAAGTCGAACGGCGTATGGTGATGAATCGACAGAAAACTTCATCATGTGCATATGCCGTTCGATGGTCGCTAGCGCGAACCCATGCCCTGCTACAGCCTTAGCGTGCCTAACAAAATGAAGCGAAGCGATTCTGAGTAGGCGCATCGCCGCAGACAGTACAAACAGTACGGCCAGGCGGCGCAGCACCCTCAGAATCATTTTTTAGGCGCGCTTAGAGTCCGGCGCTGGCGCGCAAGGCAGCCGCCTTGTCGGTGCGCTCCCAGGTGAACTCGGGCTCTTCGCGTCCGAAGTGGCCGTAGGCCGCAGTCTTGCGATAGATCGGGCGCAGCAGATCGAGCATCTGCACGATGCCTTTCGGACGCAGGTCGAAATGCTCGCGAACCAGTTCAGCGATTTTTTCATCGCTGATCTTGCCGGTACCGAAGGTCGTCACCATGACTGAAGTCGGTTTGGCGATCCCGATTGCATACGAAATCTGGATCTGGCAGCGCTCCGCCAGGCCGGCGGCAACGATGTTCTTCGCAACATAGCGTCCTGCGTATGCAGCGGAACGGTCCACCTTGGACGGGTCCTTGCCGGAGAAAGCTCCGCCGCCGTGCGGCGCCGCGCCGCCATAGGTGTCGACGATGATCTTGCGGCCGGTCAGGCCGCAATCGCCCTGCGGACCGCCGATGACAAAGCGGCCGGTCGGATTGATCAGATAGCGCGTGTTCTTCAGCCATTCCTGCGGCACGACCGGCTTGATGATGGACTCGATCGCCGCTTCCTCGATCTGATTGTGCTCCATTTCCGGTGCATGCTGGGTCGACAACACGATAGTGTCGATCGCGACGGGCCGGCCATCGACATATTTCAGGGTCACCTGGGATTTTGCATCCGGACGCAACCACGGAAGGCGGCCGTCCTTGCGCAGCTGCGACTGGCGCTCGACGATTCGATGCGCGTAATAAATTGCAGCCGGCATCAGCTCCGGCGTTTCGTCGCAGGCATAACCGAACATCAGGCCCTGGTCGCCGGCGCCCTGGTCCAGATCGAGTCCTTTGCCTTCATCCACGCCTTGCGCGATATCGGGCGATTGCTTGTCGTAGCACACCATGACCGCACAGCTTTTGTAGTCGATGCCGAAGTCGGCATTGTCGTAGCCGATGCGTTTGATGGTGTCACGTGCCACGTCGATATAGTTGACGTTGGCCGTGGTCGTGATTTCACCGGCGAGCACCACCAGTCCGGTATTGCACAGTGTTTCGGCGGCGACGCGCGCCTTCGGGTCTTGCTCGAGAATTGCGTCCAGGATGGAATCGGAAATCTGGTCTGCGACCTTGTCCGGATGACCTTCGGAAACGGATTCCGAGGTGAAGAAATATTCGCTTGCCATGCAGGCTCCTCTTAAGGATAAAGTTGATTGAACCATGTCGCGGCCAATCTATTGAGCCTGCGACGCTTTAGCGAAACTTATATACCGCCTCGCAAGTTGTCTGTTAACTCGGCGGATCAAACTTCGTGGTATTTTACCCGTCTTGCGAAAAATAGCAAAAAGTTCCGACCGACCGCCGATGCTTGTCAATCTGTTCAAATTCCTGTCCAAATTCCCTTTGCCGATTTTGCATTCAATCGGCGCGACACTAGGCCGGCTGGTTTATCTGTTTTCGTCGTCATATCGCAAGCGTTTGAAAGACAATATCGGCCGCGCGGGATATTCCGGACTTATGTCAGCGGCTGTGGCGGAATCCGGCAAAAGTATTGCCGAGCTGCCGTTCATCTGGTGCGCTCCTTCGCCCCGCGTTCTGCAGACCGCCACGGTTGAAAACTGGGAACTGGTGCAAGCGGCGCTCGACGCGCGGCAAGGCGTGATTTTTCTGACTCCGCATTTAGGCTGCTTCGAGATCATTGCCCAAGCGATTGCGGCTCGCACCCCGTTGACAGCCCTGTACCGTCCGCCGCGCAAGGCCGCATTGAAACCCCTGATCGAGCAGGCGCGCGCGCGTCACAATCTTGAACTGGCCCCGGCGAACCTGAGCGGCGTTCGCACTTTGCTGAAAACCCTGAAAAAAGGCGGTGCAATAGGATTGCTTCCTGACCAGGTGCCGCAAAACGGCGAAGGCGTGTGGGCGGATTTCTTCGGACGCCCGGCCTATACCATGACATTGCCGGCCAAACTGCACGGGATGACCGGCGCGCCCATCATCCTGTCCTACGCGGAACGCAAGCCGCATGGCGCGGGCTACCTGATCCGCTTCGTACGCTTTACCGGAGAGCTAAACGGCAGCGCCGAAGATCAGGCCCGGGCCATCAATGCGGCGATGGAACAACTGATTGCCCGATGCCCGCAACAGTATTTCTGGAGCTATCACCGCTACAAGCGCCCTTCAGGCGTGGAACGCCCGCCCCAGGAAGGCGCAGCATGAAATTACTGCTCGGATTAATGTGGCTCTTGCACTGGCTGCCTTTGCCGGTTCTCGGCCGACTGGGCGTAGCGGTGGGCACGGTCCTTTTTTATGTACTACGCATGCGGCGCGAAATCACATTGACCAATCTGCGCATCTGCCTGCCGGAGCGCAGCGAAGGCGAGCGCCGCCGCATCGCCCGGCAGCATTTTCAGTCGTATGCGCGCAGCGTACTCGAACGCTCGGTTCTGTGGTGGGGCTCGGAATCGCGTCTGCGGCGGCTGATTCATGTCGAACCGGCCATTCCGCATAAGGAAGTCTCATCCGGCCCGGTCATTTTCCTGTGTCCGCATTTCGTCAATCTCGATGTCGCGGGCGTCGCGCTGGCACTGGAAATGTCGGGCTGCTCGATTTACATGCGGCAGCGCAACCCCGTCTTCGACGAGGCACTGCGCAAGGGGCGCGACCGCTTTCACCCGCAAAAGCTGCTCGCACGCCAGGAGGGCGTCAAGCCCATCATTCGCGCCATGCGCGAAGGCCTGCCCTTTTTCATGCTGCCGGACATGGATTTCGGCCCCAAGGATACGGAGTTCGTGCCGTTTTTCGGCATGCCAGCCGCAACCCTTACCGCACCAGCGCGTATCGCCGCCGCAACCCGAGCCCAAGTCATCCCTGTCATCGCCACCTATCTGCCGAACTATCGCGGATGGAAAGTGCGCTTTTATCCTGCCTTGGAAGATTTTCCGGGGACAGACATGCTGGAAGCCACCCGCCGCATGAATGCCTTCATCGAGGAACGCATTCTCGAAGCAACGCCCGAATACTTCTGGACGCACAAGCGTTTCAAGACCCGACCGCCGGGAATGCCGTCTCTTTACAAACAATAAACAGTTAGCAATATCGGCACGTCAAGCGCCGAGTTCATTGTTCTGCCATCGGTTCGCGCACACTATAATGACGGCATGAAACTCAAATTCACCAAAATGCATGGCGCCGGCAATGATTTTGTCGTAATCGATGCCATCCATCAGAAAATAGATTTCACGCAGGCGCAATGGAAGCAACTGGCGAACCGCCGCTTCGGCGTGGGGGCGGACCAGATACTGGTCGTGGAAAAACCGCAGTCGGCGGGCGTAGATTTCCGTTACCGGATTTACAACGCCGATGGCGGCGAGGTGGAACAGTGCGGCAATGGCGCGAGAGCCTTTGTCCGGTTTGTCACCGAAAAACACTTGACCGATAAGCGGGCGATCAAGGTTGAAACCATGTCCGGCGTTATCGAGCCGCGGCTTGAAATCGACGGCGACATCACGGTCGACATGGGCGCCCCGATCCTGGACTGCGCCAGGGTACCGTTTGATTCAACGGGCCTTGTGGGCAAGAACCAAGGCCGGGACATGCTGTGGCCCTTGGATGTGAACGGCAAGACAATCTGGATTTCTGCTATTTCAATGGGCAACCCGCACGCGGTGCAAGTCGTTGATGACATTGATTCGGCTCCGGTCGAAATGGACGGCCCCGTTATCGAAAGGCATACGCGTTTTCCAAAGCGCGTGAATGCAGGTTTCATGCAGATAATCGACCGCAGCTCCATCAGGTTGCGCGTATTTGAACGCGGTGCCGGCGAGACGCTGGCTTGCGGCACCGGCGCCTGCGCGGCCGTAGTGGCAGGCATTTTGCGCGGCCTGCTGGATTCTCCGGTAAAAGTCAGCACAAAAGGCGGCGACTTGCGGATCGCATGGCAGGGCGAGACCTCGTCCGTAGAAATGACGGGACCCGCAGTGACGGTATTTGAAGGCGAAATCGATCTCTAGAAAGCAGCCTTGCTGCTAAACCACCGGGCTTATGTCGATTTCCTGCTCTTTTTATCGAAGAGGTAATTGTCGAACGACAGGCTAATAGAAATATTAGAAATTTTTGGCGCTTAACATCACTTTCCGTTGCGGCGGCATACTCCTTGTGATGAAATGCCGACTTTGGGCGTGTCGATCATTAATTCAAGGGTGCGAAAGTACCGTCTGCGCCCAGGCATGCAGTGCATACGGTATTTTTCCGGAGGGTTCCATACGGACTGTGCGCTAGCAGCTTACACGGCCAGCAAAGGGAACCACCCTTTGCGTCGCCACGTGCCTTGCCAGTACCCGTTTTGGATGAAACGCATCCCCGAATTAATAAACGACACTCTCCACATCATTTAACTTGCGTAAACTTATATGGCACCTCATTTCGACACGGACGCAATTGCGCAGTATCTGGCAGACAATCCTCACTTTTTCGAGGAGCATGCCGAGCTTTTCTCCCAGATCAAGCTAACCAGCCCGCTGGCCGGCCGCACTGTCTCATTGCAGGAAAGGCAAATGGAAGTGCTGCGGGAAAAAATAAAAACCCTGGAATTGCAGCTCGCCACGTTCATGCGCATCGGCCACGAAAATGACTCTATCACCGAAAAGTTCTATCAATGGGCGTGTTCGCTGCTGCTTGCCCGTAACGACGTCGATTTGCCGCATGTTCTGATTGACGGATTGCGGACGATTTTTGGCGTGCCGCACGCGACGCTGCGCATGTGGGGTGTGGCCGAGGAATATGCGCATACCTGGTTTGCGGCCCCGGTTTCCGTTGATGCGAAAATTTTTTCCAATGGCTTGCATGCGCCTTTTTGCGGTGCAAACAATGATTTCGAAGCTGCGTCCTGGCTGGAAGATTCAAGCTCGATCAAGTCGATCGCCATGATGCCGCTGCGCACTCAAAATGCGCCGGAAGCATTCGGCCTGCTGATCCTCGGCTCGCCGGAAGCGGAACGTTTCACTTCCGACATGGCGACGGATTTCCTGACAAAAATCGGCGAGACCAGCAGCGCAGCCCTGAGCTGCCTGCTCGACTAAGAGATCGTGCGGCGTGGATTCCTTACTGCGCGCCTCTAATGATCGTGCATATTTCACGCGCTATCTCGAGCATCTCACGACGCAGCGAAAACTCGCGCTGCATACGGTCAAGAGCTATCAACGCGACCTGGACGAACTGGGCGCGTTCGCCGAGGCGCTCGACCCCGCCTGTTCGCTGACTTCGATTACACATTTTCACATCAGAAAATTTGCTGCCAATCTGCATGCCAGGGGACAGAATCCGCGGTCGATAGCGCGCAAGCTTTCTTCCTGGCGCGTTTTTTTCAATTGGCTTGCCGAACAAACGGCGCTTGCCGGCAATCCGGTTGACGGCGTCAAAGCACCCAAACGCGCCAAGCTGCTGCCGAAGGCGCTCTCCGCCGACGACGCCGTGCAACTGGTTTCGCAACCGCAACCGTTCAAGGACGCCAATTCGACGGCGCAATGCTGCAATCGCGCCATGTTTGAATTGCTGTATTCCAGCGGCCTGCGCATCTCGGAGCTGGTTGCGCTCGATGTTCGCTATACACAGGAGATGCAATACATCTCTGCCGGCTGGATCGACTTCGACGCTGGCGAAGTAACGGTAACCGGCAAGGGAGGGAAGAAGCGCAGCGTACCGGTCGGACAGGCGGCAATGCAAGCGCTTGCAGAATGGATATCCATACGCGGCACGCTAGTTAAAGAAGGTTTGCCCGACAGCAGATATGCGCTGTTTCTGACGGAACGCGGCACGCGCATGTCGCCTCGTGTGGTTCAGCTGCGCCTGAAACAGCATGCTCAGGCGTTGGGCATTCCGGTGGACGTTCATCCGCATGTCTTGCGCCATTCATTTGCCTCGCATGTACTGCAGTCGTCCGGCGATTTGCGCGCCGTGCAGGAAATGCTGGGCCATGCATCGATCGCCGCAACGCAAATTTATACCTCGCTTGATTTCCAGCGGCTTGCCCAGGTTTACGACGCCGCCCATCCACGCGCGAAATCCCGCAAGCCTTAGCAGACAGTTGCACGGTTGAGCGCACGCACGGAAGGTGTGCCGAGCAGCGCAAGTCCCGACACAGCTTGCGCTTTGGTCTCGGTGTTTTTTCAACCGGCTGCCAGCTAGCGATTCTGCCCCCGCTGCTGCATATCTTGACCATAACTTATCTCTTATCCTTCGACTGCAAACGTCGCCCCGCAGATCGGCATCTGCAACACTGTTTCAGAATGCGGCATAATGCATGACGAAGAATGTCTCGAAAGCACGATCATGAAAGTCAAAGCGCGCCCCGAATCCGCCGCCGTTAAAAACCCGCTTCAGCAGGAACGGACGCAGGCCATGGCAGAATCCTGTTTGCGCAATTCCGATTTGCGCATCACGCATGCCAGAACCAGCGTACTGGCCACACTGCTCGGCGCATCGCGCGCCCTGTCGCACCAGGAGATACAGGAAGCGCTGGAAGACATGGATCGGGTCACGCTTTACCGTGCGCTCGACAGCCTGACCGAAGCCGGCCTGTCGCACAAGATTGCCGGAGATGACCGCGTCTATCGTTACAGCGCCAGCATTGAACACGGCGAATCGGCACGCAGCATAGCTTCCTCTGCCCATGGCCAGCATCAGCACAGCCACTTCAAATGCACGCGTTGCTCCAAAGTATTCTGCCTTGATGTCGGCAATGACGCGAAATTACTGGAGGGCTCCGTGCTCGCCCCCGGCCTGGATGCATCGATATGGCGCAAGCAGGTGCAAGGCATGCTGCAGCAGACCCTTGGCAAGGGTTTTCAAAGTCACGAAATTGAACTGACCATCAAAGGTTTCTGCGCAGAGTGCGCATCTCACCCTTCTCTTTAATTTAATCATGGCACTGATACCAACCACCATTCTCACCGGCTTTCTCGGGTCTGGAAAAACCACGCTGCTCAAGCGCATTTTGCAGGAACCGCATGGCCACAAGATTGCCGTCATTGAAAACGAGTTCGGCGAAGAAAGCATTGACAACGACATCCTGATCCAGGACAGCAAGGAGCAGATCGTCGAGATGAACAACGGCTGCATCTGCTGCACGGTCCGGGGCGACCTGATCATGGCGCTGACCGAGCTGTCGCAAAAACGCAACTCGGGCCTGCTGGATTTCGATCATGTAATCATCGAGACCACCGGCCTGGCCAATCCCGGCCCGGTTGCGCAAACCTTCTTCATGGATGAAGAAGTCGCGGTGCATTATCTGCTTGATTCCATCATTACTGTCGTCGATGCCAAGCATGGCATGCAGCAGCTCGATGCATATGAAGAAGCGCAACGCCAGGTCGGCTTTGCAGACCGCCTGCTGCTGTCGAAAACCGACCTGGTCGACGAACCACAGGCCAATGCATTAAAGGAGCGTTTAAAACGCATCAATCCGCGCGCATCGGTGCACGCGGCTCACTTTGGTGAAATGCCGATTGCCGAAATTCTCGACATCCGGGGTTTCAACCTGAATGAAAAACTGCATATCGATCCGGAATTTCTCGCCGATGAAGAGGCGGAACATGTGCATCACGACTGCAGCGAACATTGCGACCATCACGATCACGACCATAGCGATCATTCCAGCCAGCATACCGACGGCATCAGCGCTTTCGCGTTCAAAAGCACGCGTCCTTTTGACGTCAACCGCCTGGATGAATTCCTGGGCTACCTCGTTCAGGTGTACGGTCCGAATATGCTGCGCTATAAAGGTGTACTTTTCATGGATGGCGGCGAGCGCAAGGTTGTATTCCAGGGGGTCCATCAAATGATGGGGACGGATATTGGCGCGAAATGGGAGAAAAACGAGACAAGAGAAAGCAAAATGGTCTTCATTGGCAAAGATTTACCAAAATCTATTTTTATTAGCGGTTTGGAACAATGTCTGGTATAAACTCGTTAATCAAAAAGAGGGGGGCGACTAGCAATAATAACCAACGCGGTGCCCACATGAAGAAAAGCGTTGGGCAATACTGGGAGAGATGCAATGAAAACCGTTGTCACATCCGCCAAAAAAAGCGCTGCCGCAAAGAAGCCGGCACTGACAGCAACCGCGAAGAAAGCGGCATCAGCAACCGTTAAAGCAGCGCCAAAAAAAGCATCCAGAAGCTCTTCAAAGGCGCCAATAGAGAAACCCGCGTCAGAAACACAGTCTAAACAGACGAAAGCACAGGCAAAGCCGTCTGTTAACAAATCTGCTTCGAAGTCCGCGAGCAAACCGGCATCCACGGTAAGCAAGGCAGCCGGCAAAGTCACCAAGGAAGTTAAAGCGCCGGTAACGACCCAGAAGAAGGAAACGAAAAATCCTGTTTCGCCAAAGGCCAAAAGTGCTGGCAAGGAAAGCGCCAAAGCTGTAGTCTCTCGATCCGGCAGCGCATCTGTTGCTGCGGATAATAAAAATTCCGTCAGTCCACAATCCGGTAAAAATCTGAGCAGCAACAAAGCCGAGAGTGGATTAAAAGGTAAAATTGAACAACCCGTAGTTTCGAAAGTAAGTGAAGTGGCAACGAATACAATCAAATCAACTCCGCCTGCAGCAGGCGAACCCGCTCTGTTGACCGAAGAGCAAATCCTCAAGATGCGCGAAGAGGATTACATGAATCCGGCTCAACTGGCGTTTTTCAAAGCGCGACTGCAGCAGCTTGAAAAAGACCTGCTTAAAAATGCGGATGAGACGACCGAGCATCTGCGCGAGACCGTACTGGTGCCCGATCCGGCTGACCGTGCAACGATCGAAGAAGAGCACGCTCTTGAGTTGCGCACGCGCGACCGCGAGCGCAAGCTGCTGAAGAAAGTCCAGCAGTCGCTCGCCTCTATCGAATCCGGCGATTACGGATGGTGCGAGGAAACCGGCGAGCCGATCGGCATTCCCCGCCTGCTGGCGCGGCCTACGGCCACCTTGTCTCTGGAAGCACAACAGCGGCGCGAACTGAAGCAAAAACTGTACGGCGATTGATCGCAGCCGCCTGCGGTCAATTACCGTAAGCAAAGGCGTGCGGACAAAATGTCCGCGCGCTTGTTTTTAAGCTTACAATGCAACTCTGTTGCACTCAACCCTGGCCTCGCAGCCTTCACATACCGAGCGGATTTATAGCACCCATACTGCCGATGACGCGCTGGAACCATCATTCATCAGCAACGCTGGTCGCACTCCTTTTGGCGTGCAGCTTGCTCATCGCGCAATGGGCGGGATTGCAGCATCGCGTCGCCCATGCGCAGTTGCAGTCCACGAGCATTGTTACCGCTGAAGTCGACCGATCTGCCGACGATGCGCCGGATAACCATCTCTTTCACTCTTGTGTCCTGCTCGATGCAAGCGCAATGGGTGCAAGTCTTCCTACCGGAAAATTTGTTCCTCTAGTGCTGAGCAATACTTCGCTGCCGATAACAGTTCTTCCTCTCGTCTCCTGGCAAGCGCTCTTTACCAGGCAGTTTTCTTCGCGTGCCCCACCTTCTTTCAGCTGATTTGAAGCGAAATCCTCTGAGCTGACGCCCTTAGGCAACAGCCCTGCTCTCATCTCATCTTAAAGGATGCATCATGCATGTCCGACGCACGCTGATGGCAACCGCCATCATCTCGACTTTTACGTATAGCTCCGCAGCATATGCACAGGACGCGGCCCAATCCCTTCCGGAGATCGTCGTCACCGCTACGCCGTTTGGAGCAAATGAAAACGCGCAGATTCTGACGCCGGCAAAGGTACTCGCCGGAGAGGAACTGCGAAACAAGCTTGGCAGTTCTCTCGGCGACACACTAAGCAATGAACTGGGCGTGTCGACCTCGTCATTCGGTGCGGGCGCATCACGCCCCATCATTCGCGGCCTTGGAGGCCCTCGAATCAGGGTCATGCAAAATGGTTTGGGAGCTGCCGACGTCTCGACCATATCGGAAGACCATGCCGTCAGCATTGCGCCGTCGACCTCCCGTCAGATTGAAATCCTGCGGGGGCCGGCAGCTTTGCTATACGGCTCAGGGGCCATCGGCGGCTTGATCAACGTGGTCAATGAGCGCATTCCTACGCGACTCGAACCAAGACCGACCGGCGAGGTGGAGCTTCGCTATGGCACAGCTGACAAGTCCAAATCCGCATCAGTGTCGGCCGATGCCTCGATTTCAAAAATCGGCTTGCACCTGGATAGCGAAATCTCTCATGCCAGCGACTATGAAATCCCCGGATCCGCCGTCAAAGGCGATCCGCAGTCCGCATCGGGACGCCTGCCGAATTCCTTTACTCGTCAGCACGGTGCAGGCTTTGGCCTATCCTACATTGAGGACTGGGGCCATTTCGGCGCGTCGGTCGCGTCGTTCGATCATAACTATGGCGTTCCTTCCGATGAAGGAGCGCGGATCGATTTGGACCAGAACAGGTATGACACGGACCTCCTGGTTAAACGTCCATTTGAAGGATTCGAATCTGTACGGATCAAGTTCGGTTATACCGACTATCATCACACTGAGTATGACCTTGAGGATGTGCCGGAAGTCAATTTCTCCAACCGCTCACTCGAGACCCGTTGGGAGCTGACCCATCAGGAACTGAACGGCTGGCGCGGCATGTTCGGCATACAAACCGAACATGGCCGGCTTGCGGCCAAAGCCGCGGATCCATCGGAACCGACTACCGTGCCAGAAACACAATCCCAGTCGCAGGCATTATTCGCAGTTGAAGAGAAAGCATTCGGCCCGCTGACACTTAACGCTGGCCTGCGCTTCGAGTCGGCCAAAAGAGAACCTGTCGCACGACGCGAGCGCTCATTCGATCTCAGTTCCTATTCAATCGGAAGCATGTGGGATTTCCTGCCGGGATATGGCTTCGGCTCGACAATCTCCTTCGCACAGCGAGCCCCGTCCATTGAAGAACTTTACTCCAGCGGGGCGCATCATGCGACGGAAACCTTTGACGTCGGCAATCCCGATCTGGAAAAGGAAACCTCAAGAAACCTTGAGCTAAGCCTGCAAAAGACTACAGGCCTGGTACGATGGAAAGCGAATGTATTTCATAACCGGGTAAAAGATTTCATCTTCGGCCGGCTTAGCGGCAATACATTTGATGAAGAAGGAAATCCCGGGGGTGAACTGAACGAACGCCTGTTCGAGCAGGCCGATGCTGTCATCCGCGGCGCGGAAGCGGAGATCTCATACCAGCCTCGTAGCGATGGCATGTCCGCACGTGCGTTTGCCGACACCTCGCGCGGAAAGTTGAGCGGACAGGAAAGTCTGCCGCTTCAGCCCGCGACCCGCTTCGGCATTGACCTGGACTACAAGCATGGCCAATGGCGTGCCGGCACAAGCGTGGTACATGCTAAAAGACAGGACCGCCTTGCCTTGTTCGAGACCGCTACGCCAGCCTATACGCGCGTGGACGCAAAACTGGCTTATACGCAGCGCTACGCAAACCAACGCATCACCTGGTTTGCAAGCATCAGGAATCTGCTGGACGAAGACATTCGTATTTCCACATCGCTGCTCAAAGACCAGGCCCCGCTGGCCGGCCGTAGCCTTGTCTTAGGTGTGCGCACGGCGTTCTGATCATAGCCACAATGCAGGAGACAGGAGCGGCATCTCTGCCGCTCTTCTTTATGTGTACGCTATGCAATATCCGCATGCCTGGAAGCTGTCGGGCGAGCCAGGCGGTTTCCAACAGCGCTTGATCATGTGAACTTAAATGCGCCATCGACCGGCAAAAAACGACGACTAAGCGCAACGAACGATCAGCCCATGGCCGCTCTGTCTGTTTGACGCTTCTAAAGCAACGGTGCTCTACACATGCTTATTAAGCAACAATGCATGGCCAAATGTAACGGACGTTAGCTATATATAAACTAATGTTCAAGCTGCTTAACTGGATGCCGTTATGACGATGCAGTTTTGTCATTTTTACCCAAAAGAATCGCAACATTGTTTGACAAACTTAACTTGAGCAGTTGTAATGCAATGCTCGGACTGAATCGCGCAGTCGCATCTTCGTTCCGACGCTATAATTGATTTGGACGTTCATCGGGGAGAACGTTAGCGTATTATCAATAGGGGTAACGTGGCAATCTTCGGACTTTTCGGCAAAAAAGATAACCAGCCGGCACCGGTTGAAAAAGACACTTCTCGCGCGAAGCGCAAGGAAGGCGACGCCAAAGCCAATGCCGGTAATGCTGACCCCGAGCGGCTTAAGCAAGCGCAGCGCAATGCCGCGCGCGCAAATGCGACGGCCAGAAAAATCGATGCGATTGAATCCGAAATGTCTTCGGAATTTCGTCCATCCGTGATGGTCGCCAATCCTGACACCCTTCCCCTCACCACGCCAACAAACACTTTTCCGAACCAGAAACAATCCGTCGAAAAAAACGATTCTCCGACGACGATGACCGCCCCATCCGCGTTGCCGACCATGGCCGTCACGACGGAGTTCCTCCTTGGAGAAGAAGGAAAAACCATCTTCATCGAAGTCGGCACTTCAGAGACCGAGCAGGTTATCGAAGAAGCCTCCATTCTGTTCGCCAACGAACAGAATGCGATGGCCGAGCAATTGTTGGCCGAGGCCGTTCATGATGAGAAATTGAACAAAACCACCAAGATGGCGTGGTGGATGCTCTTCGACTTGTATCAGATCACGGGCAAGCAACAGCAATTCGAGAGCTTGTCGATAGAATATGCCAACAGGTTTGAAACCTCTCCGCCGACCTGGATCGATTCTGCACAGTCCGAGGCCGAGACTGCGCCGGCGCAGCGCAAAGGCGCAGTGCCCGCAGTTGCATTTTCCGGCAAGCTGGATGGCAGCATTATCAAAATGCTGGAGCGCATGCAGAAATTCGGAGAAAGCAGCAATGTGTTGCGCCTCGAATTCACCAAGATAACGGACGTCGACCCTGTCGGTTGCGGCCTGTTGCTGCGCAGCCTGCAAAAGCTTCAGAAAAGCGGACATGATCTGATTTTGGTCGGTGCCGCAGAACTGGTTGCGAAAATCCGCTCTATCCTTGAGGTCGGCAGGCGCGATGAGACGGAAGCACCCTGGCTGCTCATGCTGGAATTAATGCGCTTGCTGAACCAGGAAAAAGAATTTGAAGAAGCCAGCATCGATTACTGCATTACCTTCGAAGTCTCGCCTCCTGCGTTCGTTGCACCTCAGAACAAGATCACTACTGCCGCTGACGAAGGCGGCGCTGTCGACGCCCTATCCGATTCCTTTCTGATGCCGAATACGGTCGATGGAAAAACCGATCAACTGATTGCATCGATCGGAAAATTTGCCGCAAGCCATAATCAGGTTCTGCTGGATTGCAAGCGCTTGACTCGCGTCGATTTCACTGCGGCCGGTCAGTTATTAAGCAATCTGGCACCATTGTGCAGCAGCGGAAAAACGATTGAAATGCATAACGTGAATTATCTGATTTATGCACTTTTCAATGTCATGGGACTGAAAGAGATCGCTCAGATCGTACCGCGCAAGCTCTGACACGCGCAAATTAATTTCTTCTTGCAATTCCCGCTTCTGCCCTTATCTCCCTGATTTACGGACACACATTTTATTGATGGCAATGTGTGCATTCCGCCCGAAATGGGCATTACCGACAATTTGATAGAAAATACTGCAACAGACTGTCCGCTGCCCACAGAGCCTATTATTGCAAATGGCTTTATGCTGCCAAAAGCGGTTTGCGAGGGTGTTTTACGTCCAGTTCGCAAACCAGGCTTCAAGGTCGCTGATTCCGCAGAGCGTTAAGTAGACGGAATGGCCATCTGAGCGCAATGCGGATATTGTTGCAAGGCAGATTTTGAAACGCATCGCTACGGATGAAGCATGCGCGCTTTCGTCGGCAGTCAATGTACTGCCTTGAATCATTTATTGGGATAAAGCATGGAACAATTTCACGGCACAACCATACTTTCGGCGCGACGGGGAAATAATGTTGCGCTGGGTGGCGACGGCCAAGTTACGCTTGGGAACATCGTCATGAAGGGAAGTGCGCGCAAGGTGCGCAAACTATACCAAGGCAAAGTGCTCGTCGGATTCGCTGGCGGCACGGCCGATGCATTTACCTTGTTGGAACGCTTTGAGGCGATGCTTGAAAAACATCAGGGCAACCTGATGCGTGCCTCAGTGGAACTGGCAAAGGATTGGCGTACCGACCGCATGCTGCGGCGTCTTGAAGCAATGCTGTTGGTTGCAGACCGTGATGCCACACTGATCATTACCGGCAACGGCGATGTGCTGGAGCCGGAAGATGGAATCGGCGCAATCGGTTCCGGCGGCGTTTACGCCCAGTCGGCGGCCAAGGCCTTGCAGGAAAATACCGAATTGTCGCCATTTGAAATTGTCAAAAAGTCTTTGACGATTGCAGGTGAGCTCTGCATTTACAGCAATTTATCCCATACGATTGAAACATTGGACTAATGCAATGGCAACTGAATCCATCACGCCTCCTTCCCCGCAAAACATCATGAACATGAAGCCGCAGGAAATCGTCACCGAACTCGACAAGCATGTCGTAGGCCAGGCGCGCGCCAAACGCGCGGTCGCCATTGCATTGCGCAATCGCTGGCGCCGCCAGCAGGTTGCCGATCCCTTGCGTCACGAGATCACACCGAAAAACATTCTCATGATCGGCCCGACCGGTGTGGGCAAGACCGAAATCGCGCGCCGCCTGGCAAGGCTTGCCGATGCGCCGTTCATCAAAATCGAAGCCACCAAGTTCACCGAAGTCGGTTATGTCGGGCGTGATGTGGATACCATCATCCGCGATCTGATCGATATCGGCATCAAGCAGACGCGCGAAGCGGAAATGCGCAAGGTGCGCGAGCGCGCCGTCGACGCAGCCGAAGACCGCGTGCTCGATATCCTGATTCCGCCTGCACGGGACTTCGGATTCAACACCCACTCCGCGTCAGACGAAGCACAGCCCGCCAGCACCGCGCGCCAGACTTTCCGCAAGCGCCTGCGCGAAGGATCACTGGACGACCGCGAGATTGAGATCGAGCTTGCCGAAGCCGCACCGCACATGGAAATCATGGCGCCGCCAGGCATGGAGGAAATGACCGAGCAAATCAAATCCATGTTTTCCGGCCTGTCCAGCGGCCGCAAAAAATCGCGCAAGGTCAAGATCAAGGAAGCGATGAAGCACCTGCTCGACGAAGAAGCCGCGAAGCTGATCAACGAAGACGAGCTCAAGCAAAAGGCGATTACCAATGTCGAGCAAAACGGCATTGTCTTCCTCGATGAAATCGACAAGATTGCCTCGCGCTCCGAAACCGGCGGTGCGGAAGTGTCGCGTGCCGGCGTACAGCGGGACCTGCTGCCCCTGGTGGAAGGCACGACGGTCAATACCAAATATGGCATGATCAAGACCGATCACATCCTGTTCATTGCGTCCGGCGCATTCCATCTGGCAAAGCCTTCGGATCTGATCCCCGAATTGCAGGGCCGCTTTCCGATCCGCGTAGAACTCGACTCGCTGTCAATTGCCGATTTCGAATCGATCCTGACCGGCACGGATGCATGCCTGACGAAGCAGTACGAGGCTCTGCTGGCAACGGAAAATATGCATATCTCATTTTCGCAAAGCGGCATCCGGCGCCTGGCGGAAATTGCATTTTCCGTGAATGAAAAGACCGAAAATATCGGTGCCCGCCGCTTGTACACGGTGATGGAAAAACTGCTGGAGGAAATCTCCTTTTCAGCGGGCGGCGATAGCGCCCAGACCATCGAGATCGATGCTGGCTATGTTGATGAGCGGCTTGGCAGCCTGGCGGTGAATGAGGATCTGTCGCGTTACATACTATAGGTTTATACCTTCATCTTATGGCCAATAAAGCGCTTGCCAAGCGGCAAAAGATGACGATCCGGGTTGAGCCCGCGCCGCGGAGTCTCAAGCCACGCAATCCGGTTGCAGTCGCTGCAAAGCAGCGCGCGGCGGGATCGCACCGAAAATCCGCATCCGCAGTGCGGCAGGCGCAAAATCTTCTTGCAAAGAAGCGGGTTTCGGATACGGGATCGGAAGACGATTAGGTCGGTCTTACCCGTATCGCAGGAGTCCGCGCTTCCGATATCCCAGGTTGGTCAGGTTTGCGCCGCTTTACGGCCGGGGAATCCTTGGATTAACAGGTATTCCCGGAACCACAGGAGTAGCCGGCGCGCCTGGATTCGATGCCGTTCCTGCCAGCGAACCCTGGTTCGTGATAGGCGGAGAACCCATGCCACCGCTTGGTGGCGGAGGTGAAGATTGCGTTACTGCGGCCGGAGGAGCCGCCGCGGATTCATTGCCGGCACTACCTGGCGCCATTCCGGGCACTTGCTGGGTCGGAGAGCCTGCCGCATTAGTCGCTGGGTTCATTGCAGGATTCGCTGCAGCCTGCGATGCAGGCGAAGATGAATTTGGCGTTGCCGGGGAAGGCGCCGGATTATTGACCACTTTTGCCGGCATTGCCGGAGCAGGGCGCGGCGGCATTGGGGCCGTAGCCACCGGAGCGGCCCTGGCTCCCTCAACGCCTGCCTGCAGATTGCTGTCCTCCGGCAGTTCCACGCGCTTTTCCACGCCATTGTCCGACAACACGACATAACGCCGGTTGACTTCCTTGACCTTCACGCCAGGCATCACTTCGGCATTCACTCTCACTGCCTGCGCCGGCTTGCCGTCGGCGACCAGGATTGCAACGCTGTCCGCAGCCGTGCCCGACATGATGACGCCCTTGAGCTGAAAATTGCTCGCTACGGCAGTGCTGCCTTTACCGCCGAACAGGCTGGCCGCAGCATCGATATTAGGCGGCGCTTGCACCGAAGGCGGCGGAGCGGCGACCGGCCGCACCGGTGGCTTGAAAAACTGCATTGCCCAGTACGCAAGCGAAGCGCACAGTGCGATGAACAATACGAAGCTTGCGACTAGCGGCCAGCGCTTCATTGTGTGCCCCTCATTGCCCGTCCTTTTCAACTGTACGCGAAGAATAATTCATCAGCGCACCAACTGGTTAATCTCGATAATCGGCATCAGCACCGCCAGCACGATCAGCAGCACCACCACACCCATAGCGAGAATCAGCGCAGGTTCCAGCAGGCCTGCGATAGTCATCGCACGGCGCTCGAGATCCTGCTCCTGCGCATTGGCCGCGCGGTCCAGCATGGCCGGCAATTCTCCGGTCACCTCGCCGGCGCGGATCATGTGAATCAGCATCGGCGGAAAATGCTTGTGCGCCGACAGCGCGCGCGCCAGGCTTACGCCTTCGCGTACGTCATTGGTCGCATCTTCCACCTGCCTGCGCATGGCGACATTGGACAAGGTATCGCGGCTGGTCTGCAGTGCACGCAGAATCGGCACGCCGGAACCTGTAGTGATCGCGAGCGTGCTGGCAAAACGCGCCGTGTTCAGGCTGCGCTCGAACTTGCCGTAGAGCGGCGCATTCAGCAGCCAGGTATGCCAGCGCAACTTGATATCTGGATTTTTCAGGGCCCGACGCCACGCCATGAAAAGGCCGATCACGATCAGTGCAACGATCCAGCCGTAATTGCGCACAAAATCGGATATGCCCAGCATCATCACCGTCAGGAACGGCAATTGCTGCTTGGTGTTGGCAAAGACTGAAACAATCTGCGGCACGACATAGGTCAGCAGGAAAATGACGATGGCGAATGCAACGATCGTTACAATAGCGGGATAGGTGAAAGCCAGCTTCACCTTTTGCACCATCGCGTTGCGCCGCTCGATATAGTCCGCCAGGCGCGACAGCACGCGCGACAATTGGCCAATTTGCTCGCCCGAGGCTACCAGAGCACGATAAATGTCGGCGAAGTCGCGCGGATGGTGCGACAGCGCATCCGACAGGGATGCGCCGCCCATTACTTCTGAACGGATCGATGCAATCAGGTCGCGCACATAAGTGCGCTCGGCTTGTTCCAGCAGGGCGGAAAAGGCTTGCTCCAGCGGCAGACTGGCTTCGAGCAAACTTGCCAGCTGACGGGTAAACAATGCCAGTTCATTGGTCGACAGCTTGTCGCCAAAGGACACGCGCCTTGCCTTGCCGGTTTCATCGACCTGGCTCGTAATCGCGTCGACCTTGATCGGCACCAGTCCCTGCGTACGCAAGTCCGAACGCGCGGCGCGCGGGCTATCGGCATTGACGATGCCCTTCTTGGTGACGCCGGCCAGATCGACGGCTTCATAACGGAATGCCGGCACTTTAAGACCTTGTCCTCTCGTTCAGCGTCAACGGTTCCATGCGCTTATTCTTTCTATTCTTTCGCCACGCGCAATAGCTCTTCACGCGTCGTTGTGCCGCTCGCCAGCCAGCGCTCTCCGTCTTCGCGCATGGTTTGCATGCCGTCCTTCTGCGCGGTTGTCCTGATTTCCGCTTCGGATGCCTGGTTATGGATCTGAGAGCGGATTTGGTCAGTCGTCAGCAGTAATTCATAAATGCCGACGCGGCCGTGATAACCGGTGTGGCCGCACTTGTCGCATCCGACAGAATGCCAAGCCTGGCCGTCGAAACGCTTGCAGTCGTCGCACAGTTTCCGCACCAATCGCTGCGCGACCACGCCTAGCAACGAAGATGACAGCAGGAAGGGTTCGATGCCCATGTCGAGCAAACGCGTGACCGCTGCCGCCGCGTCATTGGTATGCAGGGTTGCCAGAACCAGATGGCCGGTCAGCGATGCCTGCACCGCAATCTGCGCGGTTTCAAGGTCGCGGATCTCTCCGATCATGATCACATCCGGGTCCTGGCGGAGAATCGCGCGCAAGGCCTTCGCAAAAGTCATGTCGATACGCGCATTGACCTGGGTCTGCCCCACGCCCTGCAACTCATATTCGATCGGGTCTTCCACTGTCAGGATATTGGTCGTGGTCGAGTTGAGCATCGACAAGGCTGCATACAGGGTCGTGGTTTTGCCGGAACCGGTCGGTCCGGTCACCAGCACGATGCCGTGCGGCTGCGCGATCAGATGATCGAACTGCTTTTGCGTCGCCTCGCTCATGCCCAGATGATTCAGATCCAGCCGGCCGGCCTCCTTGTCCAGCAAACGCAGCACGGCGCGCTCGCCGTGCCCGGTCGGCAAGGTCGAGACACGCACGTCCACCGCCCTGCCGCCGATGCGCAAAGCGATACGGCCATCCTGCGGCAAGCGCTTTTCCGCGATATCGAGCTGCGCCATGATCTTGATACGAGAAATCAGCGATGCATGGATTGCTTTTTTCGGACGCACGATGTCGCGCAAGGCGCCGTCGATGCGAAAACGCACGACCGAGACCTGCTCGAACGGTTCGATATGGATATCGGATGCGCCTTCGCGCAATGCCTGGGTCAACAGCGCATTGATCATCCGGATCACCGGCGCATCGTCGGCAGACTCGAGCAGATCTTCGACGGCCGGCATATCGAGCATCAGCTTGTTCAAGTCCAGATCGGATTCGTACTCATCCATGACTTGCGCCGCGTCGCCGGTCGAATTGGCATAGGCTTTTGCAATAGCTGAGTCCAGCGCTTCGCGCGGCATGGTTTTCAAACGCACGCGCCCGAAGCGGCGGCTCACTTCCGCCACGGCGGAAGGCGCAGTAGCGTCCGACATCCAGACTTCGATAGGGCCATTTCCTGAATCAGGACGTTGCGCCAGCACCGCGAAATCGCGGGCGAATGCATAGGGTAAAAGACGGGATTCCATTTTATCTACTCACACTTTGTGCTGCCTTCATGCATTCCCGCCATTCGTCCGTCATTGCAGCATTGGCTGCGGATCCGACGGCATGGCAGGTGCCTGTGGCATTTGCTGTTGCGGCACACCTGACGGTTGTTGTGCCGTACCTTCAAGTGCAGCGGGTGTAATGTTAAGCAAACCGCTGCCGGCTAATCTTCCATTTTCTAGGGGCGGCAACACCGGCCCACCCAGATTCGGCAAGACCATGGTCTGCTCAGGCTGCGCAGTGACTTGCGCATTACGGATATAGTTGTAACGGTCGCTGGCGACATTCACGCTTTGCTCATTGGAGCGGATGACGGTCGGGCGCAAAAAGATCATCAGATTGGTTTTCTGGCGCCCGCGGGTCTTGTATTTAAACAAATTACCCAGAACCGGAATGTCGCCCAGCCCAGGCACTTTTTCCACGCCGTCCTGCGCGTTGTCGTCGATCAGTCCGCCCAGCACGATGATCTGGCCATCGTCGACCAGCACGTTGGTGTCCAGCGCCCGCTTGGTCGTGATGAGCCCGGAAGCGATATTGTCCTGGATGGCCGATGTTTCCTGATAAATTGCCATTTTCACAGTGCCGCCCTCGGAAATCTGCGGACGCACACGCAGGGACAAACCGATGTCCTTGCGTTCAATCGTCTGGAAGGGATTGACGCCTGCGGCGCCACCGGAAGCGGCAGTGGTGAACTGACCGGTAATAAACGGTACATTTTGACCAACTATGATCCTTGCTTCCTCATTGTCGAGCGTAATCAGGTTCGGCATCGACAAAATATTGGTGCTGTCGTCGGTCTCCAAAGCCCGCGCGATTGCACCCAAGCTTAATTGACCAGCGACCGTGCGAAAGATTCCCAGATTTAAGCCATTGCCTGGCACGGCAGTTGCAGCAGCGGCGGCTGCGCCTCCGGTATTTCTTGCAAGTTGACCAACCACTTGCGTAATCAGGTTGTTGCCGCCTTCCGAGAACCCGGTAAGCGTTCCTATGCGGTAACGGCTGCCTTCGTCACCGGAAAGGCCGGCCCATTGCACGCCGAACTCGGCGGCACGATTGGCGGACACTTCGACAATGAGCGACTCGATATACACTTGTGCCCGGCGCGCATCGAGCTGGTCAATCACCGCACGCAGGTTGCGGTAGACCGGCTCGCTGGCGGTAATGATCAGGGTGTTCGTCGCAGGATCCGCCTGGATGAATCCACCTACGCCGCCGGTCGGCAAGGGGCCTTGTTGCGGAGCTGGCGAAGCTGGTGGAGCCTGCATGCCGCCGCTCTGGTTGCCACCGCCAAGTCCGGCATTGTTCGTTTGCGGCGTGTTCTGGGCCGGCGTCTGCACAGGCACCGCTGCGCCAGTTGCCGATGCATCCGATGCAACGACTGCCCGCAAGGTTTGTGCAAGGCGTGCGGCTTCTGCGTTCTTCAAATAAACCACATGCACGTTGCCGGGCATCGAAGTCGGCTGATCGAGCTTGGCGATCAATGACTTTGCCAGGCTGGCGCGCGCGCTCGATGGTGCGCGAATGATCACTGAGTTGGTCCGCGAGTCAGCCAGGAGATTTATCCTGCCCGGGTCCGCAGCGCCGGGAGCGCCGCCCTGCTCCAGCAGGCGGTTCACCATGACTGCGATATCGGTCGCAATGGCATGGCGGATCGGCACAACATCCATATCCGCGGTTGCCGGCGCATCCAGCGCAGAAATGATGCGCGATAGCCGGCGCAGGTTGTCCGCATAATCCGTAATGACCAGCGAATTGGTGCCGGGATTGGCATTGATTGTGTTGTTCGGCGAAATCAGGGGGCGCAGCACCGGCACCATGTTTGCGGCGGATTCATAGTTAAGCCGGAAAATTTGCGTGGCGACCTGGTCGCCCCGCACCTGGCCGCGCTGGATCGGACCGGCCTGCAGCTTGGCATCGGCTTCAGGCACCACCTTGGTAAATCCATCTCCTGCCACCACCGCATAGCCCTGCATGCGCAAGGCGGTTGTCAGCAATTGAAACGCCTGCGCTTTCGTCACAGGCTTTTCGGAAACCAGATTGACGGTTCCTTTGACACGCGGATCGATGATGAAATTGGTGTTAGTGTAATGGCCGATTGCCTTCACCACCGAATCGATGTCGGCATTCACGAAATTGAGCGAGGCCTGATTGGCGCTTGGATCCTGCGCGTAGGCGGATTGCATAGGCGGCACCATCGCAAGCGCAGACGACAGCGCCAAGACGATCCAACGTTTACGCCAGGCTGTGTGTGCCGGCGCCATCCCTGACTGAATATTTTTTTTCATTTGAACTCTAGCGCAATAACATCTTTACCGCCCTCATTGCGGCGCTGTCCCAGCAAATTAAGCAAATTTGCCAGCCTCTCTTCGTATCCCGCTTCTGCCTCGGCCCTTCCTGAAAACTGCAATCGTCCGTTGACCAACTTCCCCTTGCCGTTCAACAGCAACGGACCTTTCTGCGTCGTCAATGTCACATTCGCCTGCTGTCCTTGCCAATCGAATGCCAGATTATAAGCACCCAGCGGCTTGATCGGCGATAAACGTGACGCGATGTCGCTCATCTCCAGATTCATACTGCCCACTACATCCACCCGGTTTCCCTCGCGCTGCAACTGCAGGGCATTCCATTTCAATCGCATCTGGCCCGAAGGCTGGATGGTATTCAAGGGCGCACCCAGGCTCGCCAGTCGTTCTGCCGGCAACAGAATCGAAGACGGGCTGACCTGCCACTGCGACCAGCTTCCCGCAACCGTGACCGGCTGCGACAAGGCGGCCGGATTCTGTACTTCCGCATCGACGCGGCCCAGCAAAACCATAGGCGACAGGCGCCACGCAAAGCGCCCCGGCAAAAGCGGCGTCACCGGATCGCGTGCGCTGGGCGCTCCGCCTACAAACGCGGAACCGTTCCACAAGCTTCCCTGCGCGTCCCCCAGCGTGAGCCGACCAGCCGTCTGCTTCTCGACGATCGGCGCCATCCAGGCGGCCGGCAAAAAAAACAGTACTGTGACGAGAACGCTGACACAGCCTGCCACAATCCAGCTGATAAGGCGAAGCACTAGTCCCTCTTTGAAATATCTGTACAAACCCTTGGTTAAATCACCCTGAAATCAAACTAATTTAACCATTCCGGCGGCGAGGAAAGACAACACCCTATTCGTTTCTCTGCTGCCGTAACGTTAAAGTGGCATTCACCGAATCAGGTTGATCTTGCGCAACAATATTGCTTTCGACCACAGTCACCATCGCGGTTTTCTGCATGTCCTGCAGCCAGCGCACCAGCTGGGCAAACGACGCTCCGGAAAACTGCGCGACGATAACTTCATTGTTGACGGTAAGGTTTTGCGCCTTGAGTCCGTTGCGGCCCAGAGCTGCCTCCACGCCGGCGCGCGACACAGGTTCCACGACCGGCGCATCCTTGTCTGCCAGTTCGCCCGCCTCTTTCGACAGGGCCTGCATCTGTGCCACCTGTTGCCGCAGGGTCGGCAAGGTCTTGTTCAATTGCGCACGCCCTTCCACGGCAGGATCGATCAGCAAGAGGTAAATCAGTGCCAGCCCAATGGCGGCAGCGGCAATGCTCAACATGCTGCGCTCACGCGCATTGCGCGCACTCCAGAATTCCTGAAGCGGCTGTGCATACCGGCTAAATAGCGGGTTGTTTTTCATCTTGCGCTCCTTATCTGCCATACCGTGGAGCCCGCCTGCGACGGCCCCATTGTGAGCGTCAGGTTGCGGCTCGCCAAAGCCGCCTTCATCTGTTCCGTCGGCGGTGAGCCGCCGGGCTTTAAACGCACCGACAAGCTGCGGTCCTTGTATTCCAGCCCAGCGATTCCTGCAGTGCCGCGCCCTTGCGCGACGCTGGCCCATGCTTCGCCGAACACAGCTGACAAGGTAGTGAAATCATCGGGCGCGCCGCGTTGTCCGCCCCCGAGCTTCTGCTTCATCTGTGCCAGCGGATCGACAATGACCGTATCTTTAGGGAAGGTCGCCCGATAGATTTGCGTCATCGAAGCACGCAATTGGTCAGCCTCGCTTCTCATGCGCCACCAATCGACGTTCAATGCGATGATATTGATCGCCAGGAGCAATCCGGCCAGCGCGATCGGCCAGCGCCACTTGCGCCAGTCCACCTTGGGTCCGCTTCCTTCCTGCCTGCCCGCAACCAGATCCAGTCCGGCCCCATTCACGCCGGCGATCCAGGCCGCCCAGTTTTCTGCATGAATGGCGACGCGTTCAGCCAGCCCTTCTTCGCGCTCCACCGCCTGCCTGTAAGCGTCGCCATCGGGCTGCGGCACATACAATGCGATCGGCGCTTGTCCGGTCATCACTTGCAGGGTCTGCAGCACCGCATGCTCGGCCGGCTCTCCGTTTTCCGGAAAAATGGAAAGGCCGATTCCGTCCTGCTCGGCCGTGCGCAGGGTCAGCTCCAGTTCGCCGGCAATCTCATGAACGGCTGCGGACACTTCGCCGCTTTGATACGGCAGGCAAAGCTGCAAGGGCACTACTGCCAGCTTGCGTGCGCCAAATGAAGTGAAAGCATTGACGATGCTGTCGAGCCAGTCGCGCTGCACGACCGCTACGGTACGCAATCCATCGGTGGTGGCACTGCCCGCGACCAGCGCGGATTCGGAAGGGTCTGCGATCAAGCGGTCCTCGACCAGCCCCGGCAATGCCGCCTTCAATCTTGCAGGCGACATCGGGGGAATCTGTACGCGCAACAAGGTCACGTCGCTTGCAGCGAGCAACACAATGACGCGCAATGCGCCCGGAACGATGTTGCGCAGCTCAGCCAGGGGCGCAAATCCTTCCCGCTGGATATTCCCTCCCGCGGCCACCAGGGCAAACGGGCACGAAGCGGCCAGCCAGCTCTCGGCGTCGCTGACTGCAGTTTTGGGAATCATGCGGATATATAGCGTCGTCATCTTATTTTTCTCTTTCCGGAGCCTGTTATGAACTGCTTCATGCGTTCTAACTTTCCCTGACCCATACCAGTTTGGTAATCGTCCCGTTACGCTCGATCAATGCCTGCACCCCCAGGCCGGCGCGACTCATCTTCACCGTCCCATTGACCAAGAAGTAATTCGTTTTCACGTCCAACTGCCTGCCCACAACCTCTTTTGCCGACAAGCGCGGATCGCCGCTTTTGAAGCTTGCCGTCTTGCGCCCGACGATCAGTGCATTGGCTTCCGATACCGTCATGCCGTCGAATTTCGCCGCCAGAACTTCCGCAGGAGCCGTGTTGGCATTGACCGCCACATCGCTTCGCGGCAAAAAGATTACAAATTCCCTCAGCTTCTCAAGCGCTGGCGGTGTAAAGCCGGGCACCGCCAACAAATCGTCGACATAGGCCAGGCCGAGCGGCCGCGCCCCGCTATTTTGCCCGCTGGCGACCGGCTTAGTTTGCGTTTCCGCCATCATTTGTGCTGTTGCCCTTGCCAGTTGAGGATTGAGCTGCACATTCGTCAGCAAGCGCTCGAACGCCGCCACCTCGCCCTGATTGATTTCGCCATTCGCGCTCAGGTTGGCCAGATTAAGACGTGACTGCGCATCAATAATACTGCCGGATAGAATAGCATCGGCCGCGTCGGTATCGGCGCGGCCGTTCTCGACATACTGATCGAGCCGCGTATCCGACAGCGGTACGGCCCAGGGTTCATCGAGATTATCGACACTGGAAAATCTCGCATCTTCACGCAAAATCAACCGAGCCCAATCCAGCGCGCCGCGCAAAATCCATTGCTTCTGCAATTGCAGGCGCTGGTTTTCAATTGACCGGACCTGCACTTGCTGCTGCCAGAAAAGACTGGCGACAATCGTAATTGCCAGGGTGGTGAGCAGCAGCGCAGTGATCACCGCAACGCCGCGCTGACGAGTCGATGGCATGCTCCGTCGCATATTCACACCGACCCGAGCAAAAATACCTTCAGCATGCTGGCGTCGCGCCCTACCAGTTGCATGGCCACTTCCAGACCGCTCCATTGCTGTGCCACTGTCGCGCCCATCGGCTGACCGGAACGCCGGGCCTTTGCCTCGGCAAAGGCATTTTCGCCGGAGCTTGCCGACGCGCCCTGAGCAGCACTGCTCTCGGCAGACTGCCAGCCATTGTTATTCCACAGGCGCATGCGCATGCTGGCAACGCCGGATTGCAGTTCTATCGCATCGGATACGTAAGTGCCGTTGAGCATGGCTTGCCAGCCACTTTCCAATTCCTGCAAATCGCGTGTCGGGACCGTTTGCTGCCGCATCAGTCGGCCGTCCCGAACACGATAGTTGACCACCTGAAGACGGGTCGGCTGATTGTCCGCGAATACAGTACGGATCAGCACCAGTTGCTCCGGCCCGGCCTGTATGGGTCCCCGGTTATTGCTCAAGGGCGAACGGCTCACGATACTGGCGCAGTCGCTCTGCAACTGCGCAAACGCCAGTTGCATGCCGCGTGTATGCTCCAGGTCCTCGTTCAGGGCTACGCGGGCGCGCACAATGCCGTCCAGCCCGCGCCAGCCGAGCACGGCGACGAAGGCCAGCACGCTGATGGCCACCAGCAACTCGACCAGCGTTAGACCTTGTTGCTGAACACGCCGCTTAAGCATTGGGCACCACCTGCGCCAGCTTGATGATGCGGCGATCCGGATTGGCGCCATCGAACACGCTTACTTCGACACGACGGAACGATGGATTAGGCGTCGAAAACACCTCTTCGCTGCACGTCAACTGCAACTCGCCTTGGGGGCATTCAAAACTACGGCGGCCGAGCGCAGGCCACTCCTTGGACAGACGGATCTGCGTCAGCCGGTTTTCCGCCGACCAGGTGGCCATCATCGAGGCGCGCAAATCCGTACTGTTTTGCGTCAGGCTGCCGATTGCGCGCAGGCTCGCGCCCAAGGCCGTGCCGACAATGACCAAAGCCACAAGCACTTCAAGCAAAGTGAAGCCTTGCGCCTTGCGGATTCTCCGCCCGTCGATGGAAGCAGGCATGGGCCGCATATCATTCGACCGTAAAATGTCCGATGCCATCGGCTCGTATGCTTACCTGAGCCTGGCCGGAAGCGAGCGTGAGAACGAAGGGATTATCGACCGGCTCGCGCCCGAATACGACACGCAAAGGCCCATCGCCCTGTGTTGTGGGAGGACTGATCGACAGATTGACTGGTGATCTTGAAAATTCACGCTCCCTGAGCAAATCGTCCTGAGAAAGGGCTTGCCAGGTATTTTCTTCGCGCAGCAGGAAACGATAGCGTTCCGGATCTGCTTCGAATGCAATCGGACGATTGCGCACGATCGCTTCGTCGCGCGCCAGTTGCAACAGCAGCGCAATGCGTTGCGCATCTTTCTGCAGCACCTGCTGTTCGCCGGGCATGGCATTGAACGACACCATGCCCAACATGATGCCTGCGATGACCAGCACCACCAGCAGTTCAAGCAAAGTAAAGCCGGCCGCGCGCCGAAACGGGGCCGGCTGAAGTTTCATACGGATCGGATTGAAGCCCGGCCGCACGTGCTTACAGATCCCACGAGCCGATGTCGGCATCATTGCCCGAACCGCCGGGCTGACCGTCTGCGCCCAGGGAGAAAATATCCACCTCGCCCTTTACGCCAGGAGAGAGATACTGGTATGGGCTACCCCAAGGGTCTTTCGGCAGCTTGTCAATATAACCGCCCGTTTTCCAACCATTGGCCGGCGGACCGGAGGTCGGCTTCTGTATCAGAGCTTGCAAGCCCTGCTCAGTTGTCGGATAACGCTGGTTGTCCAGCTTGTATAGCTTGAGTCCTTGCATCAGGGTTGAGATGTCTTGCTTCGCAGCAATAATACGCGCATCGTCTGCGCGTCCCATCAACTTGGGAACGACCAGGGCCGCCAAAATCCCCATGATGACCACGACGACCATCACTTCAATCAAGGTAAATCCGCGGGATGCAACTCTAGCCGCTCTATGAGCGGATGGATAAAAAGTCTTACGCATAGTCTTACTTCTAGAAAAGAAATTGGAAATGTGAGTATAAGAATGCAAACACTTATTTCCTATACCCAAGAAAGAGTAATTCGGGAAGAATTGATTTAGGCCAATATTAGAGCGTGTCGTCCTAAGACCATCAACTCTGAAAAAAGTGCGCTTCTCATTCCAATACTGATCAATTTATTTTGGTTTATTTTAGCCACAGCCTTGGGAAACGCAATTAAACGCCTATTTATCGATTAAGGCAAATCTTCGGGACAAACCTAAAGGCCCATCTTCACATGACATTCTGCTCACGAGCTCCAGCAGGATAATAGGTTCGGCAATGAAATCCTGTTATCAATCTCCGGGTAAACTTGTCATTTACAGATTGCACGACAAACCACACTACCGATTAGCGCAATCGATTAAACGACAAACGATTTTGGCGAGGAGCCCATCTTGGCTGTACATCATCTTCATCACTTCAATATTCGCGCGCCTGCCGCCCAGCTTGATTCGATACGGGATTTCTACGTCGATGTGCTGGGGCTTGTTGACGGCGACCGGCCGCCATTTCGTTTCGCGGGTTACTGGCTGTATGCAGGCAAACATCCGGTCGTGCATCTGATGGCGGCAAGAGAAGGACAGGAAGTGCCGAGTGGAACGGGCAGCATTGACCATGTTGCCTTTGCGTGCAGCGACTATGAATCGATGTGCCGGCATCTCCAGCAGCGGAAAATTGAATTTCGCACCAGCACCGTGCCGGGAACCGAACAACGCCAAGTTTTCTTTCGAGACCCGATAGGAAACGGCATCGAGTTGAACTTCACGCCGTTCGATACCTGCTCCCCACCATAAGGAATTGACGGAGTCTCGGAAATTTGAAAAACATTCCGCAGAAAGCGGAGCGGATTAAGGAAAGACGCAACGCACTAGAGCGCTTCCTGGCGCGGATCGCGTGCCAGAAGGCGCGTCACCATTGCACGTGGCGAGTCGCCGTCAAACAAGACGCCTGCGACGGCATTGGTGATCGGCATTTCCACTTTGTATCGCGCAGCCAGTGCACGGACCGCCTGTGCACAGCGCACGCCTTCAGCGACATGCCCCAGTTCAGACACGATAGTATCCAGTGATTTTCCTTGTGCCAGTCCCAGCCCGACCCGGCGGTTACGTGACAAGTCACCGGTGCAAGTCAGGATCAGATCGCCCATCCCGGTCAGTCCGCCGAAGGTTTCAGCGCGTCCGCCCAAGGCAGTGCCCAGACGGGTAATTTCAACCAGGCCACGCGTGATCAATGCCGCGCGCGCATTCAACCCAAGCTGCAGGCCATCGACGATTCCGGTTGCGATGGCGAGGATATTCTTCACCGCGCCGCCGACTTCCACGCCAATCACGTCATCGGTCGAGTACACACGGATGGTGTTGCTGTGGATCGCCCCGATCACCCGTTCGCACAACACCGGGAAAGTCGAAGCCACGGTCAATGCGCAGGGCAGGCCTCCGGCAACCTCCTGCGCGAACGAGGGGCCCGACAGCACACCGCAAGGAATATTCTTGCCCAGGATTTCCTGCACCACCTGGTGCGGAAGCAAGCCGGTGTCTTCCTCGAATCCTTTGCAGAGCCAGACGACATTCGGGACCGGCCTTCCCTTCAGTTTCTGCATCATCGGCCGCAGTCCCGTGACGGATGTGGCGACGATCAGCAAGCCATCGCTGGCAGCGCTATTGCAATGCTCCGCAGCGGCGTTGAAGTCCGATGAAACGACCAGGCTTTCAGGAAACGGAAAACCAGGCAGATAAGATTTGTTTTCACGCAGGGTGGCCGCCTCATGCATGGCATCGGCATTGCGCCCCCAGAGCACAACCTGATGGCGGCTCGCCAGATTGATTGCAAGCGCAGTTCCCCATGCGCCTGCGCCCAGAATCGTAATCTTCATCTTACAACCCGCGGGGAAAAGATAAGCGGCACATGGATTATTCGCCCCAGACTTCGGACGTGCGGACAAAACCGGCCTGCCCATCCTGGTGTTTTACCTTGACCCAGCCGGACCTGACGGGCTCGACCAATTCCAGCAAAACGCCTTTATCGGCAGAGAAGACAAGCGCGCTGCCATCATCCGGCGCGGCACGCACGCGTGCGCTGGCGGCATTGGTGATGACGTTGCGCTTCGTCGTTAGCGCCTTGGCAGGCACCCAGGACAAATCGCCTGTCACATCCCTGACCTTGTTCCACTGTCCATAGGTCAGCACGACTTCCACCGGCATGCCGCGCGGCGCCACGAACAGCTTGCGCCCTTTCTCGGAAGGCGTGTCGTACAAGATCGCCGGTGCCGACCCGACCGTCTTGAATTCCAGCGCATGGGCGGTACCGACCGCCGCAGGCAACAGGCAGGCAAGTGCGACACAACGCATCAACCCCATTGGCAAACTCCTGACATTCCGCTTCTTCGTTTTGATGTGCGCCATTAATGTGCGGCAGGCGAACCGTCAGGCATGACCAGGCCGGATCCTGCTCCGCCCTGCTGCTGTTGCGCCATCGCCTGCAACCGCTGCTGGTAGAACACCTCGAAATTGATTTCGGAAAGGTGAACCGGCGGGAAGCCCGCACGTGTCACCATGTCGGCGATATTGGCGCGCAGATAGGGATAAATGATGTTAGGACAGCCGATTCCCAGTAAAGGATCAAGCTGTTCTGCCGGAATATGGCGCGCCTCGAAAATGCCGGCCTGCTTGCCCTCGATCAGGAAAGCCACCTTGCCGGCGGTCTTGGCAGTCAGGGTCACTGTGACTGTCGACTCGAAGATGCCGTCCGCGAGTTGCTCCACTCCCACGTCAACCGCCACGTCCATGTTGGGCGCTTCCTGCTCGAGGAAAATAGCCGGAGAATTAGGCTGTTCCAGCGACAGGTCTTTGAGGTAGATGCGCTGGATCTGGAATACGGGTTGCTGATTTTCGTCTGCCATGGAACGCTTTCAATAAGGATGAGAATAGATAAAAACGGCGCCGCGCGCCGTCTGCCAAAATTGCCTGCTCTTTGCCGGTCAGGCGCCTTGCAGCAGGCCGTCGAGCTTGCCTTCGCGGTCAAGCGCGCTCAGATCGTCGAAACCGCCCACATGCGTGTCGCCGATGTAAATCTGCGGCACCGTGCGGCGGCCGGTCTTCTGCATCATGTCCGCCCGCTGCTCGGGATCGAGATCGACGCGGATTTTCTCGATCGTCTCGACGCCCTTGGCTTTCAACAGGCGCTCGGCCATGATGCAATAAGGGCAAACGGCGGTCGAATACATTAAAACACGTACAGCCATCTTCATTCTCCGTTATTTTGCAATTGGCAGGCCTTGCTCCTGCCAGGCCGACATACCGCCGCTTAAACTGTAGACCTCGTTGAACCCGGCCTTCTTGAGCTGCGCAGCGGCCTTGGTCGACTGCGCGCCTGAAGAACAGACCACGATTATCGCCTTCGACTTGAATTTTTCCAGCTCGCTTACCCGCTGCGGCAACTCCTTGGCCGGAATATTCCTCGCGTCGCGCATATGTCCGGCCGAAAAATCATAGGTGTCTCGGACATCCACGATGGCAGCCTTGCCCTGGTTGATGAGTTGCGTAGCCTGAAAAAGCGATAATTGGTGGGCGCGCTGCTGAAGGCTTTGCCAGAGCAATCCGCCACCCGATAAAATCGCTAATCCAATCAGCCAAATGTTGTCAATGATGAATTTCACGGGCTTCCAATGGTTTTAGTCAAGATTCGCATTATAAAATAGAAGCAGAATACGATTTCAACTTGCCGTTATTCAGCCACTAAAAATTATCAGCACATAAGCACATAAATAGAATATGTACAAAATCGTATTAATGCGCCATGGAGAATCGACCTGGAATCTGGAAAACCGATTCACGGGATGGACCGATATCGATTTGACCGAAAAAGGCATTGCTGAAGCACGGAATGCCGGCCGCCTGCTGCAGGAAGCCGGGCTGACTTTCGACCTGGCTTATTCGTCGGTACTCAAGCGTGCGATCCGTACATTATGGGTAACGCTGGACCAGATGGACCTGATGTGGATTCCGATCGTCTGCCATTGGCGGCTTAATGAGCGGCATTACGGCGCACTGCAGGGATTGAACAAGGCGGAAACCGCAGCCCAGTACGGCGATCAGCAAGTGCTCAAGTGGCGGCGCAGCTACGACACACCGCCGGAGCCGCTCACCCCGGACGACCCGCGCGCATCTTTTAACGATCCGCGCTACGCTCATCTGAAGCGGGAAGAGATCCCGCTGACCGAGTGCCTGAAAGATACGGTCTATCGCGTCCTGCCGGTCTGGAACGATGAAATTGCGCCTGCGATCCGCGCCGGAAAGAAGATCATTCTCTCCGCCCATGGCAACAGCCTGCGCGCCCTGATCAAAATGCTGGACGGCATCAGCGACGAAGACATCGCCGGACTGAATATTCCCAATGGGCAGCCGCTGGTCTATGAACTGGACGAAAACCTCAAGCCGATCCAGAGCTATTATCTGGGTGACGCCAATGCCATTGCAGCGGCGATGAAAGCGGTCGCCGGCCAGGGCAAGGCCAAGTAATCCAGCCCATGACACTCCGATGGATTGTTTCGGTTAACGGCAGGGCCAGGGTTTATCCGGGGCGCCATGTATTTGCTTAAACTTCCTGTTGCTACCTGTATTGTCCTGGGCTTGCTTTCGGTCAGCCCCGACAGCGAAGCCACGTCGGCCCGCATCACCGAACGCAACAAACAAAAACAGCAAGCCGAATCCGAGCGTGCAGCATTGCGGCAAAAACTCAGCCAGCTCAAGCGCGACATTGTTCAGACTGAAACGGCCAAATCGCATGCTGCAGATGCGCTGTCGCAATCGGAAACCGCCATTTCACAAGTCAGGCGGGCCTTGCGCGAGCTGGCACAGGAACAGGCCGAAATGGCTTCACGGCTGGCAACGCTATCAAAACAGCAAGCCCAGCTGAATAAAAAAATCGAGTTGCAGCATAATCAGCTTGCCGACTTGCTGCGCCAGCAACATCGCTCCGGAAACGAAGATCGCATCAAGCTTTTGCTGTCCGGGGACAATCCCAATCGCATTCATCGCGACCTGTATTACATGGGCTACATTTCGCAGGCCCAAAGGCGCCTGATCGATTCCCTGAAAGCCGACTTGCAACAGGTCGAACAAAACAAGGAAGAAATGCAAAGCAGCAAGGAAGCCTTGTCGGACATGGCCAGGGAGGAAAAGGCACATCAGGCATCCCTGGAACAGGAGAAAAGCAGGCATGCCAAGCTGTTGGCACAATTATCGGGAAAACTGGCGGCGCAACGCCGCGAAGCGGGCAATATCGAGCGCAATGAGCAACGCTTGTCCAGCCTGGTCGGCAAACTGGCGGACCTGATTGAAGAACAGCGTAAAGCCGAGTTGGCACAGGCGCAACAACGCCGCCTTGCAGCACAGGCCAAGCTCAGGGAGCAAAACCGGGAGCAGAAAAAGGCCATTCCGGTCAAGCTGACGCCGCAACCCAATGCGACCGGCGGTCAACGCTTCCCTGACCCCATCGATGCCGATGAAAATCCCTCGAAATCTATTGCCCGGGATGAACTCCAGCGCGAAGCCGTTGTCCAAACGAACGTTTTTACGACCCCTTTTTCTTCCTTGCGCGGCCGCCTGCGATTGCCTGTAAAAGGCGAATTGCTGGCCAAATACGGCAACAAGCGGGATGACGGACCAAGCTGGAAGGGCTTGTTCATCCGTGCGGCCGAAGGAGCCGACATCAAGGCCGTTGCCGCCGGCCGGGTAATCTTTGCAGACTGGCTGCGCGGATTTGGCAATTTGATCATTGTCGATCATGGCAACCAGTACATGACCATTTACGGCAATAATCAGGCATTATTGAAACACGCTGGCGATCCGGTCCAAACCGGCGAGGTTATTGCCAGCGCCGGCAACAGCGGCGGCAACGAGCAATCAGGGTTATACTTTGAAATGCGGCATCAGGGCCGCGCATTTGACCCACTCGGTTGGGTAGTTACTAGGTGAAACATGGGCAGTAAATTCAAGAATTTCAGTTTGATCGGTCTCGGCGTCCTTGCCGGGGTTGCCGGCTCCATCCAATTTGAAGCGATTGCGCAGAAAAGCGCGGCGGCGCCTTTGCCTCTTGAAGAGCTGCGGCAATTGGCGGACGTATTCGGATTGATCAAGACCGATTACGTCGAATCGGTGGAAGACAAGAAATTGTTGACCGAAGCCATCTCCGGCATGGTCGCTTCGCTCGACCCGCATTCCGCTTACCTCGACAAGAAAGCCTTCAAGGAATTGAAGGAAGGCACGCAAGGCAGATTTGTGGGACTCGGCATCGAAGTCGGAATGGAAGACGGCTATGTCAAAGTGATTTCGCCAATCGAGGATTCTCCCGCGCACAAGGTCGGCCTGAAAGCAGGCGACCTGATCACGCGCCTGGACAGCACACCGGTCAAAGGCATGACGCTCGACGAAGCCGTCAAGCGCATGCGTGGCGAACCCAATACCAAGATCACATTGACCGTTGCGCGCAAGGAAGAAGATAAACCTCTGATATTCACGATTACACGCCAGGAAATCCGCGTGCAAAGCGTCAAGTCCAAGATGGTCGAGCCCGGCTATGCATGGCTGCGCGTATCGCAGTTCCAGGAGCCGACCGTGGACGACATGGTCAAGAAAATCAATGCGCTCTATGCCCAGGACCCGAACCTGAAAGGCATGGTGCTGGACTTGCGCAATGACCCGGGCGGACTATTACCTGGCGCGATCGGCGTATCGGCCGCATTCCTGCCGAAAGACGTCGTCGTGGTATCCACCAACGGCCAGTTGCCGGACTCCAAGGCAACCTTCTATGCCCGCCGCGAATACTATGGTTCGCGCTCGGGCGGCGACCCGCTGTCCGGCCTGAACCCGGCCGCGAAGAAAACCAAGATGGTGGTGCTGGTCAACAGCGGCTCCGCATCGGCTTCCGAGATCGTGGCCGGCGCGTTGCAGGACTACAAGCGCGCCACCATCATGGGCCAGCAAACCTTCGGCAAGGGTTCGGTACAGACCATCCGCCAACTCTCCGCGGATACCGCGGTCAAGCTGACAACTGCTCGCTACTACACGCCGAACGGGCGCGCAATCCAGGCCAAGGGTATCGTGCCTGACGTGATGGTGGATGAATATCCGGACGGCGATGGCCTGAACGGCTGGCGCCTGCGTGAGTCGGACCTGGAAAAGCATCTCTCCAACGACCGCGACAAGGAAGAAGCCAAGCAGAAGATCGACGAACTGGAAGAAGCGCAGCGCCTCGCAGCCCTGGAGAAAAAGCGCAAGCCGCTCGAATTCGGCAGCAAGGAAGACTTCCAGCTGGCCCAGGCCTTGAATCACCTGAAGGGCTTGCCGGTGCAGCAGTCCAAGAACAAGGTCATTGAAAGCAAGAAGGAACCGACCATCAACGACCCGAATGGCAGCAAGAACGGCAAGAATGGTGAAAAGAACGGTGAAAAACCCGTCGATAAAAAATAATATTTCCCGCAAATAGCGATAAACTAAGCCGCAGCAATGCGGCTTAGTTTTTTATGCCGCGGGATTTGAAGAACATGCGATGAACGACCACCAACTACTGCGCTATTCGCGCCACATCCTGCTGGACGAAATCGACATCCAGGGCCAGGAAAAATTTCTCGGTGCGCATGCGCTCATCATCGGTGCCGGCGGCCTCGGTTCGCCAGCCGCCTTTTATTTAGCATCGGCGGGTGTCGGCAGGATTACGCTGGTCGACAACGATACGGTAGACCTGACCAACCTGCAGCGGCAGATCCTGCACACCACCGAGCGCGTCGGCCATGCCAAAGCGAAATCCGGCAAGCAGACGCTGGAACAGATCAATCCAACCATCGAAATCAACGCGCTGGTCGAACGCGTGGACGATGAGCGCTTGCTGGAACTGGTGCGCCAGGCCGACGTCGTGCTCGACTGCTGCGACAACTTCAAGACCCGCCACGCGGTCAACCGCGCCTGCGTTGCCGCCGGCGTACCGCTGGTATCGGGCGCGGCGATCCGCTTCGATGGCCAGATAGCGGTTTTCGACACGCGCAAGGATGAAGCGCCCTGCTACGCCTGCCTGTTCCCGCCGGACCAGGAATTCGAGGAAGTGCAGTGCTCGACCATGGGCGTGTTCGCGCCGCTGGTCGGCATCGTCGGCACCATGCAGGCGGCAGAAGCATTGAAGGTAGTGGCAGGCATAGGCGAGACCCTGGCAGGACGCCTGCTGCTGCTCGATGCGCGCAGTATGGAATGGAGCAGCATCAAGATTGCGCGCAATACTGCCTGCCCGGTATGCGGTGAACGGCACGTAACGCCGTCGCATGCAAGTCAGGAAAGCGCTGCGAATACCTGACGCATCGTCATCCGCTGAGCGCGGCTTAACTGCCGCGCTTGCAGAGATAAATACCGAATAAAAGCAGCGCCCCGCCCATCACCTGCACCGGCGCCACCGCTTCGCCAAACAGCATCCACGCTGCAATGGTGGCGATCAAAGGCTGCACCAGCAAACCCACCGACGACAAGGATGCCGGCAAATGCGCCGATGCATACGCGATCACGGTCTGCCCGCCGATCTGTGCAATCAGCGCGAGACCGATCAAGGGCAGCCAACCGTTCAACTGGAGCGGGAAGAAAGGTCCATCCGACAACAAGGCGAAAGGCAGCAGCGCCAGCGCGGAAAACGTCGAGCTCCACGCCATCAGCCGCGCCGTCGAATAACGGTCACGCGCATCCTTGATGCTCAACTGATAGAACGCATAGAAGACTGCGGAGATGAAACCCATGCCGTCACCGAACATTCTGCCACTGCCGGAAGCCGCATTGAAACTTATGTTCGGACTGACCAGCAGGATCGCGCCGGCCAATGCCGTGACGATGCCGATCACGAACAGGCGAGCAAAACGCATGCGGTGCACCAGCCATAGCCAGACGGCGATCACGATCGGTGCCAGGTTGGAGAGCAGCGTTGCATTCGACACGGTCGTGTAATGCAGCGACAGATGCCAGAAGCCCATATCACCCGCAAAATAAATTCCGGCCAGCGCCAGGGGCAATGTGAAATCGGTGCGCAGGCCTGCTGCCTCGTCCTGCCCTTTCACGCTCCACGCCCAGATCCACAACAGCGGCGCCGCCAGGGCCAGGCGCCAGAATGCCGAAGCGACGGGATTGACATCGGACAGCCGCATCATGATGCCGGCAAAGCCGATGGCGGTTCCGCCGATCAGCAGGGCCAATAATGCGGTTACCGGGATCTGTTTGGGAGATGTCATGCGGAGGAGGTGTGCGCTGCATCCAGCAAGCAAGCCCGAGAAAATCTTCAAGCTGGCATTATAGCTGCGAGGCAATACAATGCGGCGCATTGCGTTGGACAAAGTACTCGCTGCTTTGCAGCCGCTGTTTATTGACGCGAACGGACTACAGAGTCAGTCCGCTCAGTCGTGCAGGAATGACAAGTGAATATCGCTGCCGTACCGGCGAACGATTTCCCGCTTGACCTCCTGAAAGGCTTCCACGTCGTCTTTGCGCGAGGACTTGGCAAGCCGGTATCGCGCCAGCTCATTGCCAATCACGTCCATGAACAGTTCCGCCAGCAGCAGCCGGGCGGAATCGCGGAAGTTGCCGCGCCCGTCCAGGTATAACTGCACCGTGGGCGCTGCCGTATTGATTAGAATCTTCCGTTCGTTAGCGCTATACACGGCCCGGTCCGCCTCCGTACCCAGATAGCGGAACTCATAGCCGGTAAATACTGCTTCGCCCTGATCCCTGGGTGGATGTCGCTTGCTTGTGCGCCGCTTTGCATGGTGGTTGTGCGATGCCGTCTCCTCGGCAATGACGATCTCGCACCATGCCAGGTAATTACCCACGCGCGCCACGATTTCGCCATGATCGTCCGCGGACTGGCCGCTGACGGTCCATTCAATCTCGGGCTTGTCGCGCAGGGACCGGATGGCAATCTCCTTTTGCAGGGAAGCGATCTGCAGCCCTTCGGTCATGGAGGCATCCACTTTCAGGATTGCATCCTCCACGAAGTGAGCCGGATCAATCAGAAGGCGCACGTGAAAAGGATGGTTCGGCCTGCGGTAATAGAAGGGCGTGCTAAAACGGAGCGCGGCATTGGCCTGACTTTCCGCATCGTCCGATCCGACAGGCTCGGCACCGGCAGCTGGCAGCATGATCCCGAAATCATGGATCGCCGCATGGTTCATGCGCTGCAGAATATGCTCGATCATATGGGCCGTACGGCCCGAGGTGCTGGCGTGCTCCAGGTGCTTGAGCTTCTCCTTCTCCGCCATCACAAAGGGCGCGATCATCTTGCTGACCGCCTTGTAAAACGCCGCCACGAACGGCGCTTTCGGATTCAGTCCCGCGCGCTCGTCGCTGATCACTGCGACGCCCTGCCCCAATTTTTCCAGAAGCGCCGGACAGCATACGGTGCCAAACAGGTATTCCGTGCCGACCTGGTTTTCATAATCAAAAAGCTGGCAGTCCAGCACCGCCGTCCCGGATACCACCGTCAGGCCGCCGGTACGCTCATCCCCGCGATGGACCAGTTCGACATTCAGTGCGCGCTTGAGCGTCAGGGTGAAGGGATAAGTCTCTTTTCCGTACTGGAACTCTCCCTTGGCGTCGGGTCCCAGCAGCACTACCGATGGCGGCTCCACGAACCGGACGCGGCTGCTCCGCTCGATCTCGCGGCCTTTCTTGAGGTGCACCGCCTCGATATGCCGTCGCTCAAGGACATCGCGCAGATAAAAATTGTCAGCCAGCGACTGCACCAGGGACGCGAACTGAGAAATGTTTACCCCGGAATTTTCAATGATGATGGACACCCGCGTTCCGTTATCAGGTATGCCAAGGCGCTCGCGGTCCGCAATCGTTGCCGCGCGGTCCCGGCCTTCATCTTCATAGAGATATCCTCCGCTCTCGCCGCGGAACAATTCGATGCGCGACAAACGTCCATCATGGATCGTTTCCAGCCAACCATAACCCAGGCCGAAAATCGCCTGCTTCAAACCCCTGCCGAAATAGCCGCGCCCGCCGCCCATGCCTTGTGCCAGCGGGCTGTGAGCGCCGCCGTAGCTCAGGATGAAGCAGGCCTTTTCGAAAGGCATGCCCTCCGCCTGATCGGTCACCGTCAGCAATGCCCCGCTCCGGTGCCGCTCGTACTGAATAAGGATATTGCCGGAAACCTGCGCACCGGCCTTTTCCCGCCGCGCATAGCTGTCGTCGCTGTTGGTGATCAGCTCCACCAGCGCTTTTTCGATGGAGGAAAAGCGCCTGGAATCGATATCAATGACCCGCTGATCGACGGGAATAGCATTAACAGCCATTGCTTTTCTCCTTTTCGGGAAGGCAGCCTTAAAGGTCGTCGACCGGTAAACGTCACTTGCATAGGAAGAACGCAGAATTATTAGACCGGCAATATCGCTTTTTGGTTGCGATCAGGTAAGGCTAATCAAATAGCGAACCGGTAACGAAACGAGATTTGAGAGGGAGAACTGCCGTAATTGGGCAGCCACGCCGTGCCTGGAAGCAAGCTTGCAGCGGAACCGAACTAATAGTGCAAATGCTCTTAGCGGCTTTCCCTTGAGACTCTAGCCCTCATGCAACACTGAGTACTGAGTAAAGCATCCTCGTGCCGGAAGGCGACAACAACCATCCGAGCAGTCCACAGTTGAGCATAACGGTTCCCCAGAAAGTTATCTGAAAGGATTTCTTCGCCGATTTGTGACGAAGCAGCCGTTGTGCAGCCACCGCGCCGGGCCAGCCGCCCATCAGCGCCAATGCATGCAAGGTGCTTTCCTGTGTCCGCCATGCATTCCGCGATGCGGCCGACTTGTCGAGTGCGTACACAAGGAAGGTGACGGAACTTGCCGCACCATACAATGCAAGCACAACAGCGGGCAGCCGACCGGCTAAGACTGCGGCGAGGATAAAAACCAGAAAGCAGATGGTAAAAAGCACCGGAAAAATGCCGTGCGCCGCAGCGCCCGAGCACGAGGAAGGCTTGCCGACAAACGCAACAGCTTTCGCCCGGGAGCGGCCTTTTCCATCCATTGCGAGTTCATAGGTAACGATCTCGCCGCCTTGCGGCCGACGGCGGCTGGACAGCGTGCTAATGTGGACGAAGACTTGCTCGCCGCCACCGTTGGGCGTGATGAAGCCAAATCCTTTGTCATCCTTCCATGTGGTGATTCGACCTTGATAACGCATGACTGCCCGATAAAATATTAAGCGTGCGACAAGCGGCACGAGGAAACCGGATGCATGGAGAGGCTAAGCACGATTTCATTTGCGCCCGACAGAACCCACCATACTTCTGACCATAAAGCGAATGCCAGCGCCCACCCAAGAACCGAGGTCGATGCCCAGCCGCCGGAGTCGCTATTCATGAATACCGGAATGCCGACCATCTCCAATCCCATTGGCGGAAGATAAATCGACCCCGCTGCTATCGGCGAAATAATCTCTGAATCCAGAAATCCTGTCAGAAGATGCAGGGCGCACATTAGGATGAAGATAGTAACGCGAGGATTCATATTAACGTTGGAGGCAACAGGCACCCGAGTACCAGCGAAGGGGCCCAACATGGGCAGCATGTTAGGCATTCGCTTGGCCGAGAGCTTAGCGGCTTTTGGTTGCACGAGTCTTAATGAACACTACAGCGCAAAGAACCAGAAGGCCAAAATAGACTACAGCTAACTCGTAATGATTGGGGATAAACCAGAACCAAGCGGACTCAGCGAGCAATAGTGCTGCAATGGCCGAAAAGAACAAACCCACAATTCGAAAGAGTCCCCGCCTAGGAACCAGCGAGCCAATGCAAGAGGCGAAAAACGCTAGCCCAATAGTCACAAGCCCCTCGAATAGCGGAATGGATATTGAGTCGGCATCAATCGGATAAACACCAGCGGCCTGATTTCGTGTGAGCACGAAATTTAATGCGCCGAGCACCAAGATTGATGCAGCGAGCAGAACAAGAAGGCTACGTGATGGACGCATGCAACGTTTAAGTTGACCGGCGAGCTTGCTCGTCGGTGTCGAACATCTTGTTAGAACGATTTCCGTTTATCTTTGAAGTAACCCAGTTTCCGAGTAAGCTTAGAACGGCCACTAAGCTCCCACCGGATAACTGGAAGAATATCCACGTTCCTTGCATGATTTCTCGATCCGGGCCGTAATATTCAGAATAAAGATTGAATAGCAGGAAAAGGCCCCACGGAACCACGGCAGAAAATAATCTCGATTTGCCTTTTGTGAAAAAGTAAAAACATAGGGTACCGAAAAGAAGCGGCCCTATCGTTATAACTAGCCAAATTATGACGGGTGGCATGTGAGCTTGTAAGTTCTAGCGTAATGCATACTGCAAACCCTTCGGGATAAAACGGGCACTGCGGTATACATTGGTCACAATGATTTTTGAAGAATGGCTTGCCATCTTGCTTTCCAAATGAGTACCCACTTTTTCAGATGATTAAAAATCCCTTGAAACCAGGAAAAATTCTGCGCGCTCTTGAGGCTATTGGACAAGGAGTTTCGACTTCGAACTGCATTTTTCGCAACAAATCTTCTTGTTCCGACAAGCCCGTGGCTATGCCAACATCAACTTAACCTGCGCCTGCAATCCTTCCGACGGACTCTGCTTGAACCCGCTCTTCGCAAACCGGTGCCAACGTCCTATCACCATGCTGACAATCAGGTTGGCGCGGGCGGCGACTTCTTCTTCCTTGAGTTGATTCTGCGTGACCGCAACACGCAGCGCCTGCTTCAACGCGAGTTCGATGCGTTCGATGAACTGGTTCATGCGCGTTTGCAGGCGTTCGTCTTCGTTGACTAAGGCGTCGCCGATCATCACGCGGGTCATGCCGGGGTTGCGCTCGGCGAAGTTGAGCAGCATGGCGGTGATGGCCTGCGCTTGCGCCAAGCCGTTTTCCTGCTGGTCGCTGATCTGGTTGATGAGGCCGAAGACGGTCGTTTCGATGAAGTCGATCAGGCCTTCGAACATTTGCGCCTTGCTGGCGAAGTGGCGGTAGAGCGCGGCTTCGGATACATCGACCTTGGCTGCGAGGGCAGCGGTGGTGATTTTTTCCCCTTTTGGATTTTCCAGCATCGCGGCCAGCGTCTGGAGGATTTGCAGTTTGCGTTCGCCCGGTTTGGTGGTTGCCATATTTTCGTTGTAAGTCCTCGCTCCGCTGCCCGATCAGCGCAGGCGGTGCATGTGATCGTTGATTTGCCTGACCGATTTTACTTTGACATCGACATAAGCGGGGTGCCTTGTTGCATCAAGCGTTGCAAGCGCGCCAGTGGCGAGCTGCGCCGAAGGTTTGGTGCGCAGATATTGCGTCACCCATACCGTGTGCATGCCGAGCGCCTTGGCGGCTTTGAGGTTCTCGATGCTGTCTTCGACCAAAACGCTCTGGCGGGCAATCAGCCTTTCCTTGGCAAGGACTTTTCTGAGCAGCGCCCTGGATGGCTTGGGACGCAGGCGGCGGTGCACGTGCATGGCCTCGATCGGCAGATGCTTGGCGAAATGGCGGTGCAGGCCGATGTGGCGCAGGACATCATGCGAATAACGGCGCGGCGCGTTGGTGAGCAAGATCTTCTTGCCGGGCAGGCGGCGCAGCAGGCGCGCCAGGCCGCGTTCGGTGCGGATCATGGCGGACAGGTCGTCGAAGGCATGCGCTTCGCGCAAAAATTCCTCCGCCTTGACCTGATGATGCTTTACCATGCCGAGCAGGGTTGCGCCATAACGCTTCCAGTATTCGATACGCACGGCGTTGACCGCGGCGATGTCGGCAGGACCGCTAGCGCCGCCCAGCACATTGGCGATATACACATTCATGTTGGTATTGATCGCCGGGAAAATCGCATGCGAAGCGTCGTGCAGCGTATTATCCAAATCGAAAATCCAGGTCAGCGGCATCGGTAAACACTCGTCATAGCATTCGGAATCAGTAAAGCATGCGGATCAAACTTGTCTTTTTAGCCATTGCGCTCTTTCACGCATTGACCGGCCCGGCGCTGGCAGCACCCACGGCGGGAAAACAGGCCGCCAAGACAGCAGTGTCTGTACACCGCGGCACGCTTTACCAGGTGGAGCACAAGGGGCAGCGCGCGTATCTCTTCGGCACGGTACACATCGGGCATCCGGCATTTTATCCGCTCGACGCGCAAACCATGAAGGCTTTATCGTCCTCGACCCGCCTGGCAGTCGAATTCGACAGCCGCAATACCGCTGCAGTGATGGATGCGATGGCGCGCTATGCCTTTTATCCGAACGGTGAGCGCATCGATCCTTATCTGTCGGTACGCACCAAGCAGCAATTGCGCCGCACCTTGCCGCGCTTCGGCCTGTCTTTTGAGAAGGTCGCCGGCATGAAACCGTGGATGATCGCCAATCTGCTGATCGGCATGGATGCGGAACGCGACGGCCTCTCGCTGCAACTCGGCACGGAAACCTTCCTGCTCGATTTCGCGGTTCGACACGGGCTGGAAGTGGTGGAACTGGAGACCGCGGATTATCAGCTTGCGCTTTTTGATGCCATGCCGCCCGCGCACCAGGAAATCTATCTGCAGGAAACGCTGACCGAGATAGCCAGCGGCGAAGCGGAGCGCAAGCTGCGCCAGCTCATCCAGGCATGGCAGAAGGCGGACGACAAGGTATTCCGCGCGATTTACAAGGAAATCATGGCGGAAGACACCCTTTCCGCCAACTTCATGCGCACGGTCCTGCTGGACCTTCGCAACGTGGAGATGGCATCGAAAATCGACACCCTGCTGGAGCGCAATGGCACGTCCTTCGTCGCGGTGGGTCTGCTGCATCTGATCGGCGACAAAGGCTTGCCGGAACTGTTGCGGAGACGCGGCTATACGGTGCAAAAGCTGCATTGACGAATTCTGCATGAGTTGCCTTAGTACGCGACTCGGCCAATAAGCAATAGCGTAGCGCGCAGCAAGCGATGGTTCTTTCGCTTAATGCATGGTCCTTGCGTTGCCGTGCGACGTACTGGCAATCAGCTTGAGAAGTTCATCTTCCGGAATAGGTGGGGCGAACAGATAGCCTTGCCCATAATCGCATCCGGCGCTGGCAAGGCATGCCAGTTGTGCTTCGGTTTCCACTCCTTCGGCAATTACTTGCAAACCAAGCCTGTGTGCCATGGCGATAATGGATTCCGAGATCGCTCGGCTATGAGCATTCGTCGTAATGTCCCTGACGAAAGACTGGTCGATTTTCAGGTAGTCGATATCGAATTTCTGCAAATAGGAAAGAGACGAATAACCTGTGCCAAAATCGTCCAGTGCGACTTGAATTCCCGCATCCCGGTATTCCAGCAAGCGCTCTTCCACCTTGGCAGAAGTGTGCAGCAACACTCCTTCGGTAATTTCGACGGCAATACTGTTGCCTGCCAAACCCAGCTCCGACAGGAAACCGGTCCAGTCGAAATCCTCCTCCTGGGTGATGAACTGTAGCGGCGACTTGTTCACCCCGATCTGGAAAGAACCGTCAGTCACTTCGTTACAGTGTTTCGCGCACATCGCAGCCTGCCTGAACACCCAGTTGCCGATTTGCTTGATCAAACCCGCACCTTCGGCCAACGGAATGAATTCCGCCGGCTTTACCGCACCGAGTGTGGGGTGCTGCCAACGCAACAGCGCTTCGGCTTTAGTGATTCTTCCATTGTTTAAATTGACCACAGGCTGGTAATGCACTGCCAGTTGATTGTCTTCCAATGCACCGCGCAGCTCATTAGTGACGAGCAATTGAAAATGTGCCCGGTCGTCGAGTTCTTTGGTGAAATAATGGAATTGATTCCTGCCGGTTTGCTTGGCAGCATACATTGCCTGGTCCGCCTTGCGCAGCATTTCGTCCGGCATGCTCGCATCAAAGGGATACAGGCTTACGCCGATGCTTGCCGAGACACGGGCGACACCGGCATGAAGCAGGAACGGTGCCGAGAGCGCAGTCAATATTTTCTGGCATACGAACTGAACATGCTCAAGATGGTCCAGTTGGGTAAGGATCACGGTAAATTCATCGCCGCCCAGGCGGGACACGATATCCGTTTGCCGCACGCATCGCGTTAAGCGATGAGCCGATTCCAGGAGCAGAAAATCGCCCGCTTCATGCCCATACAGATCATTGACCTGTTTAAATCCATCCAGATCAATGAAGAGCAACGCGAGCTGGTAGTGGCCACGCTGCGCGCGCAGCAATTCTTTCTCCAGCCGTTCGCGGAAAAAACGCCGGTTCGGCAATTCGGTCAAGGGATCCAAGTGTGCATGCCGCCATGCCAGCACGGCGGACTCTTTGCTGGCGGTGATGTCCGTCAAAGTGCCGGTGACCGTCAATGGCTTGCCATCCGCCGTATGCTCCACCACCAGCCCGCGCGCCTGCACCCATTTCCAGTTTCCGTCTTTTGCCCGCAAGCGGTACTCGCATTCGTACACCGGGGTTTTGCCTTGCAGGGTTGCGTGGAAGGCTGCAATCACCCGTTGCATATCGTCCGGGTGCACGGCATTACGCCATTCGCTGTCGGTATTGGCCGTATCATCCGCGGTACGCCCGAGAATGTGGTTCAACCCACCCGAAAACGTGAATCGATTAGTGGCCACATCCCAGTCCCAGATGCCTTGTCCCGTGCCTTCTATTGCAAGCTGTAATCGTTCATTTGCACGTCGCAGCTTTTCCTGCGTCTTTTTGAACAAGGTGACATCCCGCAGCATGACCTGTACGGCGGGCTTTCCTTCCCAGGTGATTTTTCCGCATACCGCCTGTATGTTGAGCAAGGCGCCGTCCAGGCGACGCATGCGCAGCTCAAGCAGGGTAGACTTTTGCTCGGTTTGCGCAATTTTCTGACGATGGCCGCATACGATATCCAGCGATTCCTGCGGCAGAAAGTCGGCAACCTGCCTGCCGGTAACGGCGGTCACATCCTCCGTTCCAAAAAGCCGGGCGGCAGCAGGATTGGCATACACAAACACACTATCCTGATCGATAAGAATGGCGTCCGGGCTGAACTCGGTCAGGAGCTGAAAACGCTCCTTCTCCGACTTCAGTGCGTTCTCGATGCTTTTCTGCTGAGTGATATCGATGCTGGCGCCGATGGCTTTGACAGGAAGGCCCTGCGCATTTTTCTTGACGATCCCGCGCATGGAGATCCACATCATATGGCCGTCAGCGTGGTACTGCCGATACTCCAGGCTCGAGGGCTCGCCGGTCCGCATGGCCTTCTCTTCGACCTGCAAGAGCAAAGGCAAATCATCGGGATGTATCGTGTTTTGCCATTCGTGACGCAAGAGCGTCTTCTGGTCCGGAGGCAAGCCAAGGATCTTGGCCGTGATAGGTGAAATTGCCACAACGCCAGTGGCGTAGTCCGCTTCCCAGGTACCGACATTGGCAGCCTCAGTGGCCAGACGGCAGGTCAGTTCCGTCGCACGTCGGGCTTCCTCAGTCAGCATCCGTTCCGTCATGTCTCTAAAAACGATCACGGCACCATATGGATTTCCATCGATGACTTTTGGCGCAACTGAGTATGAAACAGGAAAACTCGTGCCATCCCGCCGCTGGAATACTTCATCGTCCACCCACACGGATGTGGCTACCCTTGACGCGTCGTTTATCGGGCATTCACTGCCCGGATAGTACGCGCCATCAGGACTGTAGCAATCCATGATGTCGCGCACATGCCGGCCAACCAATTCATCCGGGCGATAGCCCAGCATGACCGCACCTGCACGGTTCATGAATGTGCACACATTATCCAGGTCCACATCACAGATGCCTTCCTTTGTGGAGTCCAGAATCAGCGCCAACCGCTCCTTATTTTGCGAAAGCGCCTCCGTCGCACCCATTTGCGCCGTGATGTCGGCCATGCATCCTTCCAAAGCAATGATCCGCCCTTCGCCGTCAACGATGGGCCTGCCTCGTTCACAAACCCATTTCCAACTGCCGCATCGGTCATGAAGACGGTAAGTCATATGAAATGCGTGACCTGTCTGAATGGCTTCCTGCATGCACCGTTCACGGAGCGGTATGTCATCGGGATGAATCATGTCGGAAAAATTTATCCGCCTTTGGGCTAAAGAGCCTTCCGGAGCATAGGTGGTCAATGTCGCGATACCGGTACTGACATACTCCATGGCCCATCGTGCGTCAGGCTTGCAGCGGTAAACAAGCTCCTGCAAGTTTTTAGGAAGCAAATCTTCTGAAAATTTCTGGTTCATGGTTCGCCTTATCCCTAAGCATCCTTGCCGGATGGACAGCGTATTCCTGTGAAGGTTTAAAAGAGTGCATAAGTTCCAGGAAAAGAATAAAGAGAACCTTTCTTATTTCCAGATGCATTACCTTTATGTCTGGAAGTGCCTTTAAAAATTCGGCGACCAGTCATAACAACAATGTTCTTACCCAAAGGCAAAGCCGGCTCTGATCCCTGCCTGGCAACGTATCAGCCGGAGCGGCACGTCGCACTACAACCTCCGGTATTCACAGTATGGAAATGACGCATGTCAATGTTTCACCAGAACGATTCGATACCGAAAGGTTCTTATTGAATACCCTTGATGTATTTACATGAACGTCAACCAAAGGAAAAACATGAGCATTCTCGGCAATATCTTCGGCAAAATTTTTCCATCCCGCTCGAAAACCAATGAGCAGGCTTCCGCCAACCAGACCGCACAGAATACTGGCGCACCTGCCGGCAACGCAAGCGCCGCACAACCGTCTCCTGCACCGACTTCTACTGCACCAACCTCTACTGCAGGCGCCAGCCCCGCGCCGACTCAAGCCGCGGCAATCGAGGAAGTAGATGTTGAACGCATCCTCAATGACATGACGGCAAAAAATCCGCAAAAGCTTAACTGGCGCACTTCCATCGTCGACCTCATGAAACTTCTGGACCTCGACAGCAGTCTGGCAGCGCGCAAGGAATTGGCAAAGGAATTGAATTACACGGGCGACACTTCGGATTCAGCGTCAATGAATATTTGGCTGCACAAGCAAGTGATGAACAAGCTGGCTGAAAATGGCGGCAAAGTGCCTGCCGATCTTAAGGACTGAAAGCAGGGAAGGACTGATGGATGCGACGGCCTTGACGCTGCCAAGCCGTCAAGGCCTGTGCCGAATGCTTGAACCCGGGTTATTCCGCATATACGGGTCCCGATATTGGCGGCATAGGCACAGACTGCCCTGGCCAATGCCTGCTGTTGCTCACCCCTCTCCTGGTGGCTGACATTGAACATGCGCTTGTAGAAATGACGGATGATGTCGGCACCATGTTCCGCCAGGACAGGAGCTGTGGCTTTTACCGTGTCTTTTGTCTTCCGGGTAAGCACGCCGTCCTCTGCAAATCTTCAGATCACAAAAACTATCAAAGGCTTATGCCTTAGCTGCATTTTCTTGCTTCGATATCCCAGCTCTAATAGTTTTTCTGCCGCCTTCTCAACAAGCACGCCCTCCAATCAAGCAAATTCAGCATTGCTTGGGCACCACAAAGGTCTATTTTGCTGCATCTATTGGGTTGCATGTCCTTGGATAGGCCGGAAGATCGACAAGGTATTCCACAGCTTTACAAGGAAATCGTGGCCGAGAAGATATTCCTGGCCGAATTCTATGCACGGTCCTGCTTGCCCGGCGCAATGCGGACATGACGATCAAGTTCGGCACCCTTTTGGAGCACAACGGAACGTCCTTTGCCACGGTGGGCCTGCATTACCTGATGGGCAACAGGGAAGCCGGAATTACTGGAAAAACATGGCTATGTGGAACCTGCGCTGAACCATAAAAAGCCTACCTCAATTTCATTGGCAAGGGCACGACTTCGCAGCATGTGTCCGTCCCAAAGGGTGGTTGCAAGTTAAACTGCCCAAGTTATTGAAGCACCCCGATGCCCGCAAGTATGGAAGTAAGCTTCTTTATATCGACTGGCTTGACCAGGTGGTGATCAAAGCCCGCAGCGATTGCAGCCTTCCGGTCGTCTTCCCTGCCATAGCCCGTTACGGCAATCAGCACAGACTTTGCGGTTTCCGGCTGCGCACGCAAGCGCTGCGCCAGCGCATTCCCGTCTATTTCAGGTAATCCAATATCAAGAATGCAGACATCGGGCACTTCAATACGTGCCCGCTCCATGGCGCGCACGGCTCCATGTTCGACCAGCACATGGTGGCCCGCTGCCTCCAGCACCATGCTTAACAAGGCCGCGGCATCCAGATTGTCATCCACTGCAAGGATCTTCAAAGGCCGGCTTGCACTATGCAGATTAATGCCCGCAGGGGCCTCGCCTGTTTTCTTGACTGGCTGAAGCAAACGAGGAAGGCTGACAACAAATCGACTGCCTTTGCCGATACCTGCGCTCGATGCCGTCACCGTACCGCCATGCAGCTCGCCCAGGCTTTTCACCAGCGCGAGGCCCAGTCCCAATCCGCCCGAGGACCGGTCAGATGTGCGCTCAGCCTGAGAAAACAGGTCAAAGACACGATCCACCAGCTCCGGTGCCATGCCAATGCCGTTATCCATCACTTCAAGCAGCACATGGGCATCCTGCACTTCAGTCTTGAGGGCGATATTGCCGCCTTCCGGGGTATATTTGGCGGCATTATTGAGAAGATTGGCAACGATTTGCACCAGCCGTTTTGCATCGCCGAAGACCATCGTGGAGTCGGGCGGCAAATGCAAGGTCAGATGATGGCGTTTTGAATAAATGAGCGGATTAACCTGTTCCACCGCGTCGGCGATGACATGGCGGATTTCCAAAGGCACATTGTCCAGCTCAACCAGGCCCCGTGTGACCCGTGACACATCCAGCAGGTCATCGATGAGATTGGTCATGTGGCTGACTTGCCGGCTGATGATCTCGCTGGTCTTCCTTACCTGCGTATCATCGAGCTCCACCAGCTGAAGGAGTTCGGCTCCGGCACCGATGGGAGCCAAAGGATTGCGCAGTTCATGGGCCAGCATCGCCAGGAATTCATCCTTGCGTCTTCCGGATTCATGCAGTTCCTGCTCGATCCGCTTGCGCTCGGTGATGTCTCTGAACAGAATTGCTACCTGACGCTTCTCCGGCAAGCCGAGGCGAAAAGCGTTCACGTCGAACCATCTGCCCATGGAGGGAGAATGATCGACAAAACGCTGCGCCTGTCCGGTGAGAGCAATGCGACCGTAGGTTTCAATCCAGAACGCCTCGATATCCGGCTGCAGTTCGCGGGCGGTCTTGCCCGTTGCGCTCTTTATCCCGGTCTGATGTTCGAACATCGGATTGGTCTCGATGAAACGGTAGTCGACCGGCGCACCATTGTCATTAAAGATCACTTGCACGATGCAAAAGCCCTCATCCATCTCATTAAAAAGGCTGCGGTATTTTTCTTCAGATCGGCTTAGCGCATCCTCGGTGCGCTTGAATGCATCGATATTGGTGACCACGGAAACCTGGCCGGTTATCTGCTTGCTGCCGTTCCTGATCGGCACCGCAGCGACCTGGGTCCAGATTTCTTTTCCATCGTCTTGTGTATGAAGCATCTCGATTCCGGGGACGACCTGTTCTCCGCGCAGTGCCCGTGCACCGGGAAATTGGTCCCGGTCGATTGGACGGCCATCTGCATGGTTGGCTCGCCAGCGCTTATGACGTGCATCATCCCGGGAAGGCATGACCTTGGTTGGCAGATAGCGGTGCATTTCCTGATTGGAGTGCACGATCGTTCCATCTGCATTAACCACGCCGACGCCCACCGGCAAAATTTCGAAGACGGTGGAGAGCAATGTCTGCGCCTCGCGTAAAGCCTCTTCAGTCTGCTTGCGCTGAGTGATATCAAGCACGTTGCCGACGATTCCCAGGAATTCACCTGACGGCGATAATCTCGGGCGGCCCGCGTCGATCACCCAGCGATAGTTGCCATCCGCGTGCAGGACCCGGTGCTCGCAGAGGAACTCATTCTTTTGTTCATTCGCATCCAGGAACGCCTTGCGCACCCTGTCCCGATCTTCCGGGTGGACGGCGTCAATCCATCCGAAACCCAAACCTTCATTTTCGTTTTGCCCGGTGAACTCGTACCAGCCGCGCGCAAGAAAAGTGCAATATCCATCAGGCTCCGTTACCCAGAGCATGGCTGGCGCCGTGTCGCCAACATCGAGAAACCGCTTCTCGCTTTTCTGAAGCGCCTGCTCGGTTCGTTGGCGCTCCACGACAACTGCCGCCTGGTTTGTGCCTACTCCCAGTATCAGCCGGTCATGTTCAGAGGGAAAGTCAGCCCGCCGGGACCCGGTGACGACGATCCCATTTTCCTGCGCGATGCCGAACCGCATCAGACTTACCCGCAGTATTCCGTCGCCAAACGGGTCAGGCACGGTAGCAGGCTGCGTTGTATCCGGCTGTGCCAGCAAGGAGTCCACCATTGCGCATACTGCAGGCTGGAAAGACTCGGCAGCGCCATGGTGCCCGATGCAAATCGCTTCGATCGGATCGCTTCCACTGTTGCCGGCCAGGCGTATATAGACCAGATCGAGATTGAGCGTTTTCAGGAGGACGCCGGCCAGGCTTTTGATGACATCTTCAGATTGAAGGCCGCCCCAGACAGCCGGGAGGGTCGAGATGGCGATCAGGTCCCGTGTGGTTTGCCGCAGGCGCTCTACTTCCGAGTTGTGATTTTCTGACGTCTGCATGTCAATTAAATACGTCCGCAGACTGTTCCGCGGCAGGTTGATGATTAAGTGGTGCTTTTACGCTCTTCGATTTCCTTGAGCATTTCTTCAGGCGGCACATAAAAGGGATTTTCCTGAAGAATGCCGCCGATGATGACCATGGGATGGGTACGCATGACGTCCATCACCATGCCGGCGTCGAACTGGGACAGGTCGTATGTGCAGATGACCGGGTCATGGTCTTTAGGCAGCACCTGGTTGAGGCGCGACTCGTATTCGACAATATCGTGAACGCCGGGCAGGTCTTCCAGCGCCCATTCCATGCTGGCGATATTGCGTGACATTTTTCCAGTCGGGGTTTTGCCGGAAGCAATCGCTTTCGTGAGCGTCTCCGTCATCAGTTGCTGATCGAAGCGGCCATCCTTGATGTAAGTTTCCCGCCAATGCAGGACTTCAAGCAAGCCTTGCGCTTCGGCTTCGGCCGTATCGATCCCTTCCTGTCCCAGGCGCTCCATGTGTTCGGCCCGGCGCTCCGGATTCACGATATGAAAGGCTCGGTCGCCCCTTTCAAATCCTTCTTTAATGAAAGGCATCAGCACCCGGTACTTTTCTTCTTTCGTATGAAAAAAAGCACAGACATGACATGAATGAGTCAATGAGGATCCGGCCAGCTTCACCGGTTTTTTTGTTTCGGCCATGAGACGGCTCCTGAGAAGATAAGCGGCTCACGGAAGAGCGGCAATTGGGTATCAATCCTGATACGAAATAGGCTGACGACAAAGGAAGCTGTCAAACTGCAAAGACTGTGCAGTACGTCGTTATTCTATAGAAGAGTAAATTACATCAAAAATAAAAACAGCATGCTATTTTCGCCTAAAAACTTAAAACATGTTGAAGCCATAGCCAGCTTTTACATTGTTGCCTGCTCATAAAAGGAGAACAGGCATGCACCGCAAGCTCGTGAATTCCCGAGAGGAATGTTCATGCCGAAAATCAAAAATGCGACATATCTTGCTCATCTGCAAAAAGGCAAGCCCACACGAATGGAAGTGCTGAATAGCGAATCGCGGCGAAAAGAGAACGGGCTTGATAAGCACTGAAGAAAAAACGCCGCGCCTGTAGCAAAGGCGCGGCGTTTTATTTATGCCATTTTTATCAGCCTGGCGGCTTATCAATGCGAGCGAATCATCGTTCCAAAAGCCTGTTCGGTCAGCACTTCCAGAAGCAGCGAATGTTCGATGCGGCCGTCGATGATGTGCACGGTATTGACGCCGGACTTTGCGGCGTCCAGCGCTGAGGCGATCTTGGGCAGCATGCCGCCGGAGAGCGTGCCGTCCTCGAACATCTCGTCGATTTCACGCGCGGTCAGGTCGGTTACGAGATTGCCTTTCTTGTCCTGCACGCCGGCGATATTGGTCATCATGATCAGCTTTTCGGCTTTCAGGATCTCCGCGATCTTGCCGGCCACGAGGTCGGCATTGATGTTGTAGGCCTGCCCGTCTTCGCCGAATCCGATCGGCGAAATGATCGGAATGAAGGCGTCGTCCTGCAGGGCCTTGACCACTGCCGGGTTGATGCTCTCGATTTCGCCGACGAAGCCGATGTCGAGGAATTGACCTGGTTTTTCCTTGTCCGGCATCTGCATCTTGCGCGCGCGGATCAGGCCGCCGTCCTTGCCGGTCAAACCGACCGCCTGGCCGCCGTAGTGGTTGATCAGCATGACAATATCCTGCTGTACTTCCCCGCCCAGCACCCACTCCACCACTTCCATGGTTTCTTCGTCGGTAATGCGCATGCCCTGCACGAAGGTGCCCTGCTTGCCGATCTTCTTCAGCGCATTGTCGATCTGCGGGCCGCCGCCGTGCACGACAACCGGATTCATGCCCACCAGTTTCAATAGAATCACGTCGCGCGCGAAGCCGTGCTTCAGGCGCTCTTCGGTCATGGCGTTGCCGCCGTATTTGACGACGATGGTCTTGCCGTGGAACTTGCGGATGTAGGGCAAGGCTTCAGCCAGGATTTCCGCCTTGATTTGCGGAGAGACTTTAGTGAGATCGGCCGGTGGCTCAATAGATTCGGACATGTCGGTTCCAAAAAAAAGTTTTCGCGATTTTACAGCGAAAGCGCAGCGCGTTTGCAGGGATTTTCTTCGGCAATTACACGATGTTTCATTTTTGCCCGAATGACAATGTTTCGGGTGCCGGCAACTTGCACAGACAACGACACGCAGTTTTTCGCCGCCTTGTTCCTTGCAGCTGCCCCCGGTGAGCTTTAGACTACCATCGATGATGTAAATCCTGAAAAGACAGCAATGCAAGAATCCGGCCAATCCAGTCATAAATCGGCAGCAAGGCAATGAGCACCTGCCCGCGTTGTCAGACACCGTTTCAATGCGGCGCCGTCGATGGCAAAGCAGATGAGCCATGCTGGTGCATGAACCTGCCGCCGCTGCACATCGAGGCATGCAAGGATGACAAGTCTTCGACAGCCATGCCGATGGAATGCCTGTGCACTCAATGCCTGCAAGAGCTGTTAGCCTCGCAGGAAACAACTACCGCTCGCTAAGCTTTAGCCTGTCCAGCGGACCAATGCCATGGCGACCGCATGCGCAACAAGTCGCCGGCTTTATAATGCCGGGCGCCTTTAAAATTCGGCGCAGCGATCTTGTGTTGTTCCGCTGTCCGGCATGGCCAGGCGTATAGGACCACGTGCCGCACGCATTGTTGCCCCGGCCGGGCTCGCACCAAGCAATCTCCGCAGCATCTGGCAGTTCCATTGGATTTACGTATCAACTTAACTATGCAAACGGCAGCATTTACCAAACACTTGTTTCAGTACGAACAGGACAAATACTATCCGCTGCGCCGCATACCGATGAACATGCGCCTGAAGCTCGATTTATGCGGCATCAAGCTGAGCATCGGCGACTGGAGCAAGTTCAGCCGCGAAGACCGGGAGAAGCTGGTCATGATGCCGTACGAAAAACCCGAGGAAATCGCCGCAATCCGCAAGCGCCTTCTTGAACTGATTGCCGCCTGTGAAGGCGATTCCACTGAAACCGAGCCGGTTCGCAGCCCCGCGCCATGGACCGCCACATCTTCCGTGCCTGCAACGGTATGCAAGCAGATCGAGGCCTTGGGCCTGTCCGCGCCGACGCAGGAGCAATGGGCGGATTTAAGCGATGTGCAGCGCTTTGCCCTGCTGAAACTGACGCGCGAAGGACACGAGAATAAGAAACTGCCGCTCGCCTTGAAAGAATTTGGCTTGCTCGTATAGACATAAGCCTATCCGTATCACATATCTGAAGCGCCTCCCCACTGCGGCCACGCTAATCATGCTGCTGTTTAGCGGCTGACTTTTCCAAGGCTGCTTTCAGGATCTCCTGCATCAGCTCCATGTTGGTTGCGAGGTCTTCCATTTGCGAGCGGCGCGGAAGAATCCCTAACTCGACTGCCTTTTCCGTGGCTGCGCGGAGCATTTCCGGGGTAATGTGCATTTTTTTCCTTACGCATTCCAATCAGGTGATGTCAGTGGCGATCCGGTTGCGATCCAGCGGATTCGAAGGCCTTTGAAAACCTTGGTGCATTGCCTGTTTCATCCAACCGGTTCTGAATTGCAAAACCGGTTTCATGCAAATCCTGTTTTTCAGTTCCTCAGAATCCAGGCGACCTCAGGAATGCATTCAAGAAGTGCCAAATCATTTAGGTAAATCCGTCGAGCTTTTGGTTCAAAAAACCAAAGCCTGATTTACATCGTTTGCATCAGGAACAATCGAAGAACCGCCTGCATTGCTGCCTTGCAGCCGAAAGCTAACGCCACATCGCTGCATACAAATTTCCTAATTGAAATTTAACCGCCTGGTTTGCAGATAAACAAAGTGAACGGGGAACAAGTACTGTCTTTTTCGGGTCATGTTTATTTTAGATATTGGACTTTTTATGTGCGGGCTTGCCGGAGAGATACGCTTTAATCAGCAGTTTGCGGACGTGCAGGCAGTCTTGAAAATGAATGGCACGCAGTCCAGGCGTGGCCCGAACGGCGAAGGCATATTCAGCCTGGGAAACCGTTGTTTCGGACATCGGCGACTCAGCATCATGGACCTGAGCGAACGCGGCCATCAGCCTTTCATCGATAATGAATGCGGCATGGGCATCGTGTTCAACGGCGCAATCTACAACCATCATGAACTGCGTGCCGAACTGCAGCAGATGGGCTACCGTTTCATTTCAACCGGCGACACGGAAGTCATCATCAAGGCCTGGCATGCGTGGGGACAGGAGTGCCTGCAGCGCTTTTACGGCATGTTCGCGTTTGCGCTGTGGGAACGCGACAGCGGACTGACCTTCCTGGTGCGCGACCGGCTCGGCATCAAGCCGCTCTACTACACCGTCAATAACGACCATCTTCGTTTTGCCTCGACCTTGCCGGCGCTTCTGGCGGCGGGCGATGTCGATACCTCGATCGATCCGATCGCGCTGCATTTTTACCTTTCGCTGCATGCGGTGGTGCCGGCTCCACATACCATCGTGCGCGGCGTGCGCAAATTGCCGCCCGGCACCTGCATGACGGTGCATCCAACCGGCAAGTGCGACATGGTCGAATGGTGGAAGCTGGAATTCACGCGCAGCGACGAGGATGAAAAGCGCAGTTTCGATGACTGGAAAGCCATGGTGCTCGATTCGCTGCGCACGTCCGTCAAGCGCCGGCTGGTGGCTGATGTGCCGGTTGGCGTATTGCTTTCCGGCGGACTCGATTCCAGCCTGATCACGGGATTGCTCGCCGAATCGGGCACACCAGACCTGCGCACCTACTCGATCGGCTTCGAATCTGTCGGCAGCGAAGCCGGCGACGAGTATCACTACTCCGATCTGATCGCCAATCATTACGGCACCATCCACGAAAAACTGCACATTCCCGCCGCCAGCCTGTTGCAGACCTTGCCGGAAGCAATCGATGCCATGGCGGAACCCATGGTGAGCCACGACTGCGTCGCCTTTTACCTGCTGTCGCAAGCCGTGTCGCGCCACAGCCGCGTGGTGCAAAGCGGCCAGGGCGCGGATGAAGTATTTGGCGGCTACCATTGGTATCCGCCGCTGGCGGACATCGATGACGCGTCGCTCGGCGTAGCCTCATACAAGGAAGTGTTTTTCGATCGCAGCCACAAGGAAATGGCCAGCTTGCTGGAACCAGGCTGGCTGCATGAAGACGTGACCGGCCATTTCGTGGAGCAGCACTTTGCCAGAACCGGCGCCGACAGCACAATCGATCGCGCATTGCGGCTGGACACAACCGTCATGCTGGTGGACGATCCGGTCAAGCGGGTCGACAACATGACCATGGCATTCGGCCTGGAAGCGCGCGTGCCTTTCCTCGACCACGAACTGGTCGAACTTGCAGCCCGCATCCCGGCGCGGCACAAGATCGCGCAAGGCGGAAAGTATGTCTTGAAAGAAGCGGCAAGAGAAATAATTCCCGCTGCGGTGATCGACCGGCCCAAAGGCTATTTCCCGGTGCCGGCGCTGAAATATCTGCGCGGCGAATTCCTGGATTATGTGCGCGATTCGCTGAACACGAACAAAACGCTGTCACGCGGCTTGTTCAAGCGTGACGCGATCAACCGCATGATGGAGTCGCCCGACAGCCACATCACGCCCCTGCGCGGCTCGAAGCTGTGGCAGATCGCTTTGCTGGAAGCATGGCTGCAGGCCCGCGGGATTTAAGGCAACTACCGCGCAGCCGGCATGAACAAATTTAAAGTCCGCATGCAAATGGACTTGGCAAAACGTTTGACGAGAAATCCGTCAAGCGCCGTCGACACACACAGGAGACATGGATGAACATACTCAGATCCGACCTGGCAGTGGCCAACCGGCAACCTGCACCACCTCCTAACCCGGAACATTTTAACGGCAACGCACAAGCCGGGCACGACGCAGCCAGGAAAAACGTCATGATCGATTGCGGATGGGGACGCCTGCTTTACGGCCCTACATTTGAATCGCCAAAAGCGTTGGCGCAGGAGTTAATGCAGGAAACACCCGGCAAGCGCGACATCGCCTTGCATGTCGAGTCGCCGCAACTAATCCTGGCAGAAGCGCCGTCCAACCTGTTCCTTGATCCCTCACTGATATTTCGTCGTCCGGTCGGCGCTATGTACCCCACGGAACCGGTTGCGCCCGGCATCATCGTCCGTCCCTTGGCAACACGCGCCGACATTGCCGCAATCAATCGCCTTTATGCCATGCGCAATATGGTGCCGCTGGATCCGAGAACCGTATGGTCGCAACGCCATTCGGATGCGATTGTGTATCTCGTTGCCGAAGATGAAAACACCGGCGAGATCATCGGCTCGGCCATGGGCATCGACCACCGCGCAGCATTCGGCGATGAAGAAGGCGGCAGCAGTTTATGGTGCCTGGTGGTCGACCCGCAAACCGGCTTGTCAGGGGCCGGCAAGTCGCTGGTCGCCCATTTGATCAATTTATTTACCGAACGTGAATGCAGCTACCTGGAACTATCCGTTTTGCATACGAACCAGCACGCAATTGCACTCTACCAAAAACTCGGTTTTGAACAGGCGCCCGGTTTTGTCATCAAGCACAAGAATGCGATCAATGAAAAGCTGTTCATGGAAACGGACAACAACTTTTCCGGGCTGAATCCGTATGCGCGCCTGATTGTCGACGAGGCAAGACGGCGCGGCATCAGCGTCGATGTGCTGGATGAGAAGGCCGGCATCTTCAAGCTGCGCTATGCCGGCCATGAAATCCTGTGCCGTGAATCGCTGACCGAATTGACCGGAGGCGTTGCCATGACGTGGTGCCAGGACAAGGTGCTGACTTCGCGCAGATTAAGCTCGGTCGGCATCCGCGTGCCGCGCCAGCAAACCGCCGGCGACCTGCAGGCCGACATCGCGTTTTTGCATGAGTGCGGCTCGGTAGTCGTCAAGCCCGCGATGGGAGAGCAAGGCAAGGGCATCAGTGTCGATGTGCGCTCCGAAGAAGACCTCAAAGCCGCGATCGACCGGGCATCGAAGGAAGGCGGCCACGTAATCCTGGAGGAATTTTGCGCAGGGCAAGATTTGCGCGTGGTGGTGATCGGCTACAAGGTCGTTGCTGCCGCGATGCGCAGGCCGGCAGAAATAACGGGCGATGGAGCCTTGACCGTCATGCAACTGATAGAACGTCAGAGCGCGCGCAGGGCTGCCGCGACAGGTGGGGAAAGCAAGATCCCGGTCGATAGCGAAACCGAACGTTGTCTCGCCGAACAAGGATTGACGTATGAGTCCATTCCCGCAAACGGCCAGGCGATTCCCGTGCGCAAGACCGCTAACCTGCATACCGGCGGCACGATACACGATGTGACGGATGGCTTGAGCACGACTTTGCGCGATGTCTCCGAAGCCGCCGCGCGCGCCTTGCGCATTCCCGTGGTGGGGCTCGACTTCCTGGTATCGGGCCCGGATGCGGAAGAGTATGTTCTGATAGAAGCGAACGAGAGGCCGGGCCTGGCCAATCACCAGCCGCAACCGACGGCGCAGCGCTTCATCGATTTGCTGTTTCCTCTTACGGCCTGATTTATTGCCTGGTTCACTGCCTTATTTACAGCTTAATCCACAGCCTGACTACGCATGGAAAAACTTGCAATTGATGCCGACTATCTGAAAACCACACTGCTGGAACTGCTGGCCATTCCCAGTCCAGCAGGGCTGACCGACAGCATCGTGCATTATACGGGCTGCAAACTCGATGAACTCGGCATCGCCTATGAACTGACGCGGCGCGGCACGATACGTGCAGTGCTGCCGCGTAATATCCCCGAGCGCCGGCGAGCCAATCCGTCCTGCGCCATCGTCGCGCATCTTGATACGCTGGGCGCAATGGTGAGGGAAATCAAGCCGAACGGACGTCTCGCCTTGATGCCGATCGGCACCTGGTCCAGCCGCTGGGCCGAAGGCGGACGCGTAACCGTATTCACCGACAAGGGGCGTCATCGCGGTTCGGTATTGCCATTGCTGGCGTCGGGCCATGTGTACAACGAAGCCATCGACAGCCAGCCGGTAAACTGGGATCAGCTCGAAGTACGGGTCGATGAGGATATCCACACTGAAGCCGATGCGCGTGCGCTCAATCTGCAGATCGGCGACTTTGTCGCCTTCGACCCCTGTCCGGAAGTGCTGGACAACGGCTATATCGTTTCGCGCTACCTGGACGACAAGGCCGGCGTGGCCGCGCTGCTCGCGGCGCTCAAGGCAATCGTGGATGCGGGCGTGCCGGTGCCGATGGAATGCCATGCGGTCTTCACCATCAGTGAAGAAGTCGGTTCGGGCGCGCGCGCCGTGATCGAGGAAGACGTCAGCGAAGTGATCGGCATCGACATCGGTCCGGTAGCGCAGGGGCAAGGTGCAAAGGAAGACGGCGTCACGATCCCGCTGATGGACTCGGCAGGTCCGCACGACTACCATTTGACGCGGCGGCTACTGAAGCTATGCGAGGACTTCGGCATTCCCAGCAACCGGGACGTATTCCGCTTCTATCATTCCGATGCCGGTGCGGCGGTCAACGCCGGCCATGACGTACGCACCGCCCTGCTTTGCTTCGGCACCGACGCCTCGCATGGCTATGAACGTACCTGCGTATCGGTGCTGGTGCATCTGGCCGAATTGCTCACACTGTATATCCAGAGCGGGCCGACCCTGCCGGAAGACCGGCAGAGACGACTGGAATCGGTCGAAAAGTTTTCCTATCAGCTCGACTCGGGGCAACTGGAGGGAACCCAGCCGCATACGCCGCTGCCCGACGCGGGCGATCTGGTGAAACCGAACGACAAGCCGAACGAATGATGCGGGCGATCCCACTCTCAACTATGCGGATCACTCCAGCAGATCATGCCTGAACCAGTGCAAGGAAAAGCAGCAGGCAGTGCCCACTACTGGTTTATCGGTGAGTGCATGGTGGAGCTGCGCCGTGCCGGCCCGGGTCTGCTCGCGCAATCCTTTGCCGGCGACGTCTACAACTCAGCCGTGTATTTCGAGCGGCTGACGGGCGGCAAGGCGACGTGCTTTGTCTCCGCTGTCGGCACGGACAGCGTCAGTCACGCCTTGCTTGACGAAGCGGCCGGGCATGGCCTCGATACCCGCCATGTCGCGCATGCACCTGAGCGCCATCCCGGCCTGTACTGGATCGAACTCGATGCGCACGGCGAACGCTCTTTCCTGTACTGGCGTGCCGACTCGGCGGCGCGTGCGATGCTCGATGAAGCGCATTACTCTTCCCTGCAAAGCCAAACCGGAGTGTGCGCGTTGCTGTATTTTTCCGGCATAAGCCTGGCGATACTCGATGAGGAGCGGCGCACCCGTTTGCTGGCATTGGCACGGCAAGTAAAAGAATCCGGCAGCATGGTTGCCTTTGACAGCAATTACCGGCCTGCGCTATGGGAAAGCAGGGAAGCGGCGCTGCACTGGTGCAATGCCGCAACCAGCCTGTGCACGCATGCGCTGATGACCTTCGAGGATGAACAGCAATTGCATGGCGATGCCGATCCGTCTCAGACCCTGCATCGCTTGCTTGCCGCAGGCGTACAGGATGCCGTCGTCAAGCTCGGTGCCAAGGGGTGCCTGGTGCAAACAGCGCAGCTGAAGGATGCGCTTTCGATTCCTGCCCTGAAGGCGGAACCAGTCGATACTACGGCCGCAGGCGACTCCTTTAACGCAGCCTATCTTGCTGCGCGCATTCAAGGCAAGAACAGCAGCGAAGCAGCCCAGGCAGGCTGCCAACTGGCTGCGCGGGTTGTTGGCTATCGCGGTGCAATCATCGACAAAGCGGAATGGTGATCGGCAATAATGAAATCTGCTGCTGGTCGGCGGCCGGCCGTGACTGACATGCCGAATACCGAACGCTTCAGCCTGACGACATCGAAGAGCCGCCCGAAAAAATTCCGAACTTCCGGCTGGACCACGACACGACCTCAAATTTCATCCTGCGTTTGCAAAGCGATGATTTTGCCTACGTGGCCCATCACCTGCTGCACGGTTTTTTCCCGTTGCGAGCTTCTGATATGTTTTTTCGTGTGTGAAGCATCCCATTCGGAATGGCTGCGCGCAGGCTGAACGGCCTGAATCAATGCCTTCATTTCCTGTCGCAATGTGCCGGAAGCATCACCCTCCACAACGACTTTTCCCATCGCGGCATGGCCGCGTCGCTCCAGCGCCCATAACAAGCGGACCATGTGTTCCGCCATGACCAGCAATACTTCATTTTCCAGGCTGACCTCCTGAATGCCGCGCGCCTGATTCGCGATCTTCCGGCTGAACGGACCCCACCCCTGGCTGGCAATGCCGCCGATCGCCGCGCCGAGCATGGACCCGGTTCCCAATGTCAATCCAGCCGAGGCGATGTCGGCTGCAAGACCTATCGTCGCGCCCACGGCCGCGCCGGCACCCAGCCGCTTGCCCGCTTCCTTCAGGGTTTCCGGATTGAAGAGGTCTGTTTCCCAGCGGCCTTGCAGCCAAGGCAGTACCGCTTCATTCGCATCGTCCTCACGAAAGCCATATACATCGAGCAGGTCGCTTACGCTTCGGCGCATTCCGTCCGAGGCAATGTTTTGTAATTCGGCGACTACGGCGCTTTTTCTATCCGGCCGGTCAAATTCTTCTTTTGGCAGTTCGCGGCGCAGCGCGGCCATATCGACGAGCAACCCGGCGATGATGCGACTTCCGGCTTGACGTCTTTCCTGGAACTGAAGTTCCAGATCACGAATGACTTGCAGAATTGCGCTGCGATAGTCCTGCAGTAGGGTCAGCAGATCCTGATAGAGCTTTTTCTCCGAGCCGACAAAGGGCGCCACCGCATCGAACTGCACATAGGCATGCAGATTGTAGGCGGCAAGCGTGGTGCGCCATTCCTCTTTTCGGCTATCGCGATGCCGCACGAAATTCAATACCGGCATGATGGGCTTGGCGCAGGAAGTCAGTATTTCGATTTCGGAACGGAATTTCGGCAGCACCGCTTCACGCGTGTCGATCACGTAAATCGCCGCATCGACTTCCAGCATCTTGCGCAGCACTTTCGCTTCCTGCTCAAAGCTGCCGCGCGCTTCGGGTCCGCTCAAGAATGCACGCACGCGGTCCGGCGGCGTGATGCAGTGTTCCAGCGATTTCAGGTAATCGGCCAGCGTGACGGAATCCTCCAGTCCCGGCGTGTCGAAAAAACGTACGGCGCTCGCTCCGTCGATCTTCAGATCGATCGCTTCCACATGGCGGGTCGTGCCGGGGCGGTCGCTGATTTCGCCGAAATCCTGGCGGCGCGTCAGCGTTCGCAGCAATGAAGTTTTGCCGGCATTGGTGTGCCCGACCACGGCGATTTGTATCGGCTTATTCATTAGGTTCACCCGCGCCGGCCAGCCATTCGCCCGCCTCGACGGTATCGGCAAACAGTTTCGTCTCGCTCATGTCTGTATCGACCAGCCAGGACTGCCATCGTTTCATGCCGCTGCCCGAGGTTTCGGAAATTGCCAGCAACAGAATCGCGCACTGTGCGGCGGACGAGTGCGCTTCGCGCAGGAAGCGCTCCGTACCGCGATCCGGCGTGGAAGCCATGTTGCATGCCACCAGCAGCCTGCGCGGCCGCAATTGCGCCAGGCGGTCAAGCACCCTCCGTCTTTCCTGGCTGCTGCCCGCTATGCGTTCGTTTACCGGCAAGGAGTGAGGCAAATCTTGCGGTGGCCAATCGTATTCGTCAGGCAACTCGAATCCGACCAGCGCAAGCGCTGCCGAATATTCGCGCGCGCCCTGGCTATGGGTAGCATGGCTCTCTGCATGTGGATGCTCGACGTCCACGATGTCGGACTGCTCCATCCCGTCGAAGCGCGCCAGAATTTTGCGGAAATAAGGATCGGCCGTATCAAGCCGGATCGACTCCCGTCCGTGTCGCCATTTCATCCAGCAGAGGACTGCCAGAATTATCCGTACCAGCAGCCCGTAAACAACCGTACATCCGATCAGCCACAAGGCCCAGGCGCGCTGATCGCTGGCAGCAGCGTCGGGCGTCAGCAAGGTGGCTGTATCGGGCACCGGAAAACCGAGCAGCCCCGGCAGCCAGCCGGTCCATTGCACAAAGCCGATGAAAAAGTCGGCATGCAGGATAGTGGTTTCCCAAGTCAGCCGGTACTCCCTGAATGAAAACCCGAACCACAGGCCCCCCAATACCAGAATGAAGGATGCCGCCCAGATCGAGTGGCTGATGAATCCGAACGTCCAGGGCGCGAGCCTGGAACGCCGGAAGGTTTCCGTCGTTGCCCTTGCCAGCGTCAGCGAATGGGGTCCGCGGTCTACCGGAAGCCATGCCACCAACCTCAGGAAAAGCCTTCCCAGGGAAATTGTCCCCATCCCGCCAGCTGGTGAAAACCCGGACAACAGCAAGCCAAGCATCCACAGCAGCAAGGTCACAGCATGCACGCCAAGCACGCCGAAGAATGCCAGTACCGCATTGATCGAACGTCCGCCGCCCAGCAGGGATGCCGCGATTCCATAGGACATGGCGAACACAAGCACCGCAAGCGCAAGCCAGACAAACAAGGCCAGTTCGCGCCAGCGCGCCAGTTCGCTTTCCAGTCCGATGCGCTGGGCAAGCAGGCGCGCGCGTTCAAGAAGGCGCTCTTCCCGGCCGGACTGCGTGCGGAAGGCCTGGCTCATCGCTTCGCTATCTTCAAGCGGGCCTTGATCCTCGACCAGTTGGACGGCCTGCGCGAGCAGGACGTTTGAAAAATGCGAATTGGTGGGGCGGCTCCGCACAAATCTCCTTTATCAGCATGTAAAAAATGGCTACGCCGTTACGCATGCTAGCATCAGTCCGTTGCATAAAATTTGCGTAAGGCCATGAACCGGAGTGAAGCAGGAAATAGTCTGCATATTGTGGAGCAGCCGGTTTTTCTGGAAAGCAACCAGCCAATACCGGTAAAAAATAAAGTCATCCGTATGCATGCACAGCCCCTTCTTGATGGTCATGCTTGCCGAATCGCATACGCGAATTCGTTTGCCGGAGCCTCTGAAGGAAAGGTGTGCTGTTAACGATGCCTTCAACGAAGCAAATTCTTGCCGGAATTTTCCATCTGAAATATCAGACATTGCTGCATTTTTTCCATTTTTAACTTATTCTTAATGCGTTTGCTTTTTCAGCACTCTTTCTCAAAAAGACATGCTCCTCAAATTTGAGTCGAACACTGTATCGTCACCTCGCTCTCCAGCCGCATTATCCAGGAATGCTGCGTATCAATTTCCTCCTTTTCCGACTTGAAAGAGACTGCAACCCATGCGCTGGCGTAATCACCGTTGGCTAAAGCACATTCCAACGCAGGAAACAGTTCTTGCTTACCCGTTTTTAAAGCCTGTGCGCCATATTCTCGATCACCATGGACTGTGGCAGTTCAACCGCCGTTCCGTGGCGTGGGGCGCAGCGATCGGCCTCTTCTTCTCGGTGGCAATCCCGATTGCGCAGATTCCGGTCGCCGCCATGGTCGCCGTCTATTTCCGCGTGAACGTGCCGGTAGCAATCTTCGGCACGCTGCTTTCCAATCCGTTCACCACACCGGCCATCCTGTTTTTTGCCTACCAGCTCGGTTCGCTAATGGTCGGCCATGCGCAGCCGGCGCAGGCCGCAGTCGCCGCGCAGCTTGCGAAGCCGGACGATGAAGCGGGCTTCATCCGCGATGCGCTCAACTGGATCATGTACTGGATCGAGTGGACGCAGTCGGCCGGCTGGCCGCTGGTCATCGGCTTGGCCTTGTTGGCAGTACTGCTGGCAGTCGTCGGATATGTCGGTGTAAGAGTGCTCTGGCGACTGCAAGCGGCCCTGCGCTGGAAAAAGCGGCGGCTGGACCGCATGGCCGACTGAGCGCCTGCACCTTGCGCATGCTGCAATCGATGAGTATTTCCGGATAAAACAAATTCCGTTTTGAACAATACATTGAGCAAGAGGAAAAAACATGGCAATGGATGATATCGACTTCGAGATTTTCGGCGCGGACATGCAGTATGTCGAGGTGGAGCTCGATCCGGGCGAGGCCGCGGTCGGCGAAGCCGGCACGATGGCTTTCATGCAGGACGGGATCGAAATGGATACCGTCTTCGGCGACGGTTCGCAGCAGGGCGGACTGTTCGGCAAGCTTCTGGGCGCAGGCAAGCGCTTGCTGACCGGTGAGTCGCTGTTCACCACGGTATTTCACAATGAAGGTTCGCGCAAGGCGCGCATCGCCTTTGCCGCGCCCTATCCCGGCAAGATCGTGCCGGTGCATTTGTCCGAGATCGGCGGCACGCTGATCTGCCAGAAGGATTCCTTCCTGTGCGCTGCCAAGGGCGTCTCGCTCGGCATTGCACTGCAGCGCCGATTGGGCGCAGGCCTGTTCGGCGGCGAAGGCTTCATCATGCAGAAGCTGGAAGGCAACGGCTGGGCCTTCGTGCATGCCGGCGGCACGCTGGTGGAGCGAACGCTCGCGCCGGGCGAAGTGTTGCGCGTCGATACCGGCTGCGTGGTGGCCTTCCAGCCGCAGGTGAGCTTCGATATCCAGTACGTCGGCAAGATCAAGTCGGCTATTTTCGGCGGAGAAGGCCTGTTCTTCGCGACATTAAGAGGCCCGGGCAAGATCTGGCTGCAGACCCTGCCGCTGTCGCGCCTTGCCGGACGCCTGATGATGGCCGCGCCCTCAAGCGGCGGCGCAGCAGGCGGCTCCTTCCTGGGCGGCGCTGCGCTGGGCGGCCTGTTTGGCGGCGATGACGAATAATGGCGCAAGGCGCAGGCATGGATCGCGCTTCGGATCATTCCCTGGATCGCAGTTCGGATCGTTCCTTTAATGGGCGCCTGTTCGGGCCCGGCATAGACGGAGCGGGGCTCGAGGTATCTGCTTCCTGGCTGGGCAAGCTTCTGACCATTGATACGGAGTTGCCGCTCAACATTCGCGCATCGGATCTGCAGATCGCCGCGGCAGGATTCAACATGCGGCAACTCCAGGTGTCGTGGCAAGACGGCGAGGATGCCTATGCATTCTTTATCGAGCAGGAGGAAGCGCGCGCCGCTTTTCTTGCCACCGCCCCGCAATCCCTGCAGGCTTCGCTCGCCGATGCAAGGAAAGCCCGGCACAGGATTGACACGCGTTTTCATGCGCTGCTCGGCGCATACGGTCTTTACCTTGCACTGCCGGCGATCCTGCTGGCACTCTTCCTGTTCAACCTGGACCGCGTCGTAGGCTGGGCGGCGGCAAAAGTGCCCATCGGGTACGAAGCCAAAATCGGGAACATGGTGCTCGCGCAAACCCGCGCGCAAAGCCAGGTGATCGAAAGCGGCCCTGCAGCAGAGGCGATCAGGCAGATCGGCGGCAGACTGACCGAGGGTTCGCGCTATCAGTACCGCTGGCTGCTGGTGCGCAACGAACAGGTCAATGCATTCGCTGCGCCGGGCGGGGTGGTCGTGGTCTATTCCGGCCTCATCAAGCAGACGGATCGCCCCGAGGAACTGGCCGGCGTGCTGGCGCACGAAATCGCGCACGTCGAGTTGCGCCACAGCCTGCAGGGAGTGATCAAGAAAGCGGGATTCAGCATCCTGCTGTCGGTGGTCATGGGCGACTGGTCCGGCAGCGCGATCGGGGGAGGCATTGCGACTCTGACCGAAATGAAGTTTTCGCGCGATGCGGAAACCCAGGCCGACGAGGAAGGCTTGCGTCGCCTGGTGAAAGCGAATATCTCGCCGCAAGGCATGCCGGAGTTTTTTGGCAAGCTCGCGAAAAAGGAAAGCGGCGGTCCCGATCTGTCCATGCTATCCACGCATCCGGCCTCGCAGGAACGGATGAAAATGCTGCAGGAGAGGATCAGCCAACTTCCCGCACGCAGCTATCCGCCTTTGAACCTGGACTGGGAACGGATCAAGGCATCGCTATAGAGATAGCGTGAGCCAGGGCGTAAAAGTCCATTGCCTAACTTTTCTTTTTCGCCGCCTCCCCGGCGGATAGCGGAAACGCATCGGCGATACTCATGAGCTTGCCGGTATCGGCTGCATCGTAACCCGGCAGCTTGTTGACTTCCATGCGGAATTCACTGGTCTGCATCAGCTTCATGACCGGCACGAATCGCGGATCTTCCAGCAACTTCCTGTCGCACACCAGCAGGTAGCGCTCGCTCAGCAGCGGAATGAATTCCAGGTCGAACTGGCGCGCGGCGGTTTCCACGCCGAGTCCCGCGTCGGCCTTACCGCACAGGATGTAGGCGGCGACCGCCGCGTGCGTCAATTCGATATTTTCATAGCCGTTGATGTCGCGCCCGCTGATGCCTTCCTGTTCCAGCAGCAGGTCGAGGATCATGCGTGTGCCCGATCCCTGCTGGCGGTTCACGAACTGCACGTCGGGGCGCACCAGGTCGGCAATGTTCCAGATATTTTTCGGATTGCCTTTTGCGACCATGATGCCTTGCCGGCGCGTTGCCAGGCAGATGATCTGATGCTGCGGCAACAGAAAGCGCTCGAACTGGCTGAACACGGACGGCTCCAGTGCGCCGATCGGCACATGAAAACCGGCGATATCGCAATTCCCGCGTGAAAATGCGTTCAAAGCTTCCAGGCTGCCGCGGTAGCTGAGATCGATCGGAATTTCCCTTTTATGCAACTGCTTGTTCAGCGTCTCGATGGCAAAGCCGTGGCTGGCGTGAATCTTCAGGACATTGCCGACATGCGATACCGCGCTCTGGATTTCGCTCTCGATTTCCGACGCCATGCTGTCGAGCAAGGTTCCGACGCGCGCGCGGATCAGCTTTTCCGCGCCGACCAGCTTTTTCCCCAGCGTAGTCAATTCGGAACCGCGGCCTCGCGTCATTTCCACCACCGGCCCGCCGAGCAACTCCTCCATCTCGCTCAGGGTGTTCCACGCATGGCGGTAGGAAATCCCGAGCGCATTGCTGCCCGCCTGCAGATTGCCTTCCTTCTCGATGCAGGCCAAAAGCTGCAAGCCGCGCACCAGTGAATGGGATTTGAGCGCTTCGTCCACCAGGAAGAGGCTGGGTCGGATTTCAATCTTCATATATGCACCGTTTTACATATTTCATCTGCCAGCTGGTTTGCAGCGGCCTGCACCTTCTATTGCATCGTTTTCGTTTTTATATAGCAAAATCGCACATTTGCATAATCTTTTGAAAACAGAAAATTAGACGAAGAAATATAATCGCATTTGCATATTTCATCCATCGAAGCTTATTCGGGAAAAGCATGCATGCAAGATCGGACCTTAGTCGGAAACAGCTGCGAGAATTTCACAGAAGAAGTTGACGATATTGCACGACGAGGCAAACGCTATTCAATTCTGCCAAAACGCTCTTTGTGAGAATTCTCCGGAGTGACTATCAGTTATGCGCTTGCAGATTGGCATGTGCCGGAAAGGCAAGACATGAATTTTTTGAAGAAGCCTGCAGAAAACAAAATTGCGAACGGATTTGAAGATATGTACCAGGGGTCTTAAAATATCCTTGATGCAAAGACACGCAAGCGTCTACGGATCCGGATGTGCTCCGAGCCGCATATTTGATAATCAATGCATTCATGTCGGCAGAGTGGTAGGCATCATGAAGACCAATGAAGCGACATTGAAATTTTTCTGCGCTGCGTGATTCCGTCTTCAGGACGCCGCGCATTGCACCGTTGCCACTGCTGCGAGGCTTGCGTTTCCAGGATGTTCAAATTTAAGAAGTGATACCCATGAATGAAATGCTGCAGTTTGAGATCGAGAAGTGCCGGGGCTTGCGGCGCTTTCCCATGTATTTCCGCCTCAAGCTGGATGTATGCGGCATCAAGCTGAGCAAGCGCGACTGGATCAGCTTCGATCTGGCCGAAAAAGAGAGGCTCATTTCCATGCCCTGCGAAACGCCGGAGCAAATCATGGCCTTCAGGGAAAAATTGAAATCCATGATCCGCGCATGCGGCGGCAATTCATTTGAATTCCCTGCAATCGGTGTTCTACATCACGGGCAAGGACCCTGGGCCGACAAGGCAAAGGTTCCCGATACCGTCCGGCAGCAGGTCAATGCACTGTTGAACGGCGCGCTGAACCTGGATCGCTGGGCGAACCTGTCCGACCTGCAGCGTTTTGCGCTGATCAAACTGACGACGCCCGGGAAGATCAAACCCGATCTACGCATCGTACTGGAAGAATTCTCCTTGCTGGATGACGGCAAGGAACTACACGAATAACACTGCTTCAGACATGCGCCCCGGGATGCATGACAGGCGGGGCGGCTTACTACCGGACTGAGTTGAGCGGTTGCGATACATCCGCACGCTGGCCGCTACGCGAGAAAGGCTGGCTTTTTCCGGACATATACAAACCGGCTTCTTTCAGCCAGATCTTGGTTGGAGCAGGCTTTGTCAACGTCAGTGCGCCCAGAACCACCATGCAGGAAGCGACCAGGGCGCGATTGATGACGAGCGGCTGCATCGGCTGGGCGAAGCGCAGGAAAGCAGCACTGACCGCAATTCCCAGCGAGGCTCCGGCCAGCGCCTCGGAAACGGAATGCGCACCCACCATCACGCGCGACATCGCGATCAGCACGCCAAGCAGGAAGCCTCCTGAAACTGCAAGCTTTTGTATGCGTGCATCGCTCTGCTGGAAAACCAAAAAGACCAGGACCGGAATAATGGCGGTCGCACGCATGGCATGCCCGCTGATCCCGGTAAAGTCGAGCGCGGGAATGCCGATACCCCAGCCGATAAAGGCGAGCTTGCTTGCAACCACCAGCGCAAAAGCCATTCCAAACAACAGGCACCACCAAAGAACCGCCTTGCGGGCGCCGGCCGATGCCAGCCACGCCAGGATGAAAGCTGCGGCCGGCAACATGACTTTCGAGTCGCCGATTGCAGTAAGACCATTCCATGAAATCATTAAAAATCCGAAAACGAGAATAAAAACAGATCAAGCATAGTAATTCTGCCTTTCTGCAACTTGTTCAAGGTCAGCAATGCAACACAATTCACGTTCCCGCACCGGTATCCCGTTGCAAAGAGGCGTCATTATCCCTCGTAAAAATTCGCGGATTTTAAAGCTCGCAAAAAAACATCGGTATTGGCTGAACTCTTATCCTTTGCGGTAAATCTAAGAAACATTTGTTGCACATCATTTATTTCCGGGCATCAAATGCGCCATGCATGACCTTCGAAGGCGGCGTCGCAGATTCAATCTGACATATTTCTGGCCCGTGCTTGGCATCGCCGCGATTGTCATTCTCTGGACTCTGGCCAATGCCAGGCTGACCAAGGAATATAGCGACGCCCGGATCACTGCGTTTTCGCATGCAATCGCTACCGCCAAGGCATATTCCGAACAATTGTCGCATACGGTCAATCTGTACGATCAGATTACGATGACGACCAAATTCAACTGGGAAAAGTCCGATGGATTATTCCGCCTGGAAGACTATGCCGATGCGGGCATTTATCCGACTTCCAAGTCTTTGTTCGTCAATATCGTTGACCGAAACGGCCAAATGGTCACCAGCACCCTGCCTTTTACAAGGCCGGTCGATTATTCGGATACGCCATGGTTTCGCAATCACAAGGCCGGGCTATTGACCGGCCTGCAGATACATGGGCCGGATACCGGAAAAATAACAGGCAAGGAAATAATCCGGTTTTCACGGCGGCTGGAGACTTTCGACGGGGAATTCGACGGGGTTGTCTGGGTGTCGGTCGAGCCTTTTCATATCGCGTCCTATTACGACGAAGGTAATCTGCGCGAGGATGATTTCATTTCAGTACGGCACGACGATGGCCCGGTGCTGGCGACAAAAATCAACGGCCCCTCCAGGATTTTCTATCGCGAAGATCCGTTCTTTGAAGAGCTGTCCGTAGTGAAGGAAGAACCGGCGGCGAAGTTCGCCGACAACAAGGCGCGTATCGTCGCGTGGACCCGCCTGGAAAACTATCCTCTGGTCGCACTGGCGGCGATTTCTGAAACCAGCGCCTTCGTTGCTTACGAAGCAGAAAAACGCGAACTTATCGAGATCGTCAGCGCCGCCACACTCTTCATCATGGTTTTCACGGTCATTGCAATCTACCTGGCGGCCCACCTGACGCAAAAGCGCAGACGCGATGAAGAAGTAAAGTCGATTTTCCGGCTTGCGGTCGACAGCGGCCGTGACGGGTTTTACATGATCAGGCCGCTCTACGATGAACATGGTACAGCGGTCGATTTCCAGGTCGAGGACTGCAACCAGCAAGGCGCAGCTCTGGCAGGTTTCCAGATGAAGGAATTGATCGGAAAGAAATTTTCATGCATCTACAGCGGCGATTACCTGAACAAGATGGTGGAATTCTTCCGGCTGGCACTGACCAAGGGATTCCATGAAGATGAGCTTGCCGTATCGCCACAGAGCAAGATCAAGGCGCAATGGGTGCAGCGGCGTGCAGTGCGTTCGGGAGCGGATCTGGCAATGACAGTGCGCGACATTTCGGAGATCAAGGCACATGAGCAAGCCTTGTCGCAAATGGCCAATGCCGATGCGCTGACTTCCCTGCCAAACCGGCACTGGCTGAACCGCTTTCTGCCCACCGCGCTTGAACAGGCGAAGACCAATGGATCTGAAGTAGCCTTGCTATTCATCGATCTTGACAATTTCAAAAATATCAACGATACGCTCGGCCACCAGGCGGGCGACGAATTGCTCAAGGCGGCCGCGATGCGCCTGAAGGCACTGGTTCGCGCAAGCGACCATGTCGTGCGCCTGGGCGGCGACGAGTTCACCATCATTCTGGAGGATGTGAAAAAAATCGACGAAGTCACGCGCGTGGCAGGCAAGATCATTCAGTCGCTCAGCGAACCTTTCAAACTGGGCAATACCAGCGGCAACCGTATCCAGGCTTCGATTGGCATCAGCATGTTTCCGCTTGACGGCGAAGATGGCGAAACGCTGTTGAAAAATGCGGACATCGCCATGTATGCCGCCAAGGCGGCCGGCAAGGGACGCCACCATTTTTACCAGACGCATCTGTCCGACACGCTGGTTCTGCGCGTCAGCAAGGAGCAGGCCTTGCGGAACGCAATTGAACGCGATGAGTTCGTGCTGCATTACCAGCCGCGGGTGGACACGTATACAGGACAGCTGCGCAGCGCGGAAGCGCTGGTGCGCTGGAACCACCCGGAACGCGGCCTGGTCTCCCCGGGGGAATTCATCGAAGTGGCGGAGCATACCGGCCTGATCGTCCCGCTCGGCGAAATGATCATCGAGAAAGCATGCAAGCAAATCGCGGAATGGAAGAGGCGCAGGATTCCGGTCGTGCCGATCTCGGTCAACGTATCGGCACTGCAGTTCAATAAAGGCAATGTGCGGTCCATCCTGGCTTCCTGCCTCAACCGGTATGCGGTCGAACCATCGTTGATCGGCGTGGAACTGACCGAATCCTGCATGATCAAGGACGACGATACAGTGCCGCATGAACTGGAAGCCTTGCGCAAGCTAGGCGTCAAGCTGCTGATCGATGACTTCGGCACCGGCTACTCTTCGCTGGCCCAACTGCAGGAACTGGACGTCGACATTCTCAAGATCGACCAGGCATTTACGCGGCGCATTTGCGATGGCAAGGAAGGCAAGGCGTTTTTCAATGCGATCGTTTCCATGGCCGATGCACTGGATATATGCATCGTAGCGGAAGGCGTGGAAACGATCGAGCAACTTCATCTGCTGCAGATATTGTCCTGCGAAGAGGTGCAGGGAAATCTCATTTCGAAAGCGGTTCCGCCCAACGAGATGGCATCGCTCATGAGCAAGCAGTATTTATTCCCCCAATATGCCTGAGTGATTCTCCCGGATAGCCTGCCCCTGCACGCGACCTGACTATTTGCCGATCCGGCCCCGCCGGCCAACGCCCCCTTTTAATTACCCCATAACGATGCGCACCCTTGCGGTGCGTTGCATCGGCATGGTGCTCAACCCCGTCTGATTCCACACCATTTTGATGCGTTGCCGGCATCCTGTCGCAAAAATTCTCGTCATTTCGCTTGGCACGCAGATTGCTAAATTTGAAGCAAAGCAATAGTGCTTTATAAGCAGTGCGTCCAACGTCGGACTTCTGGGCAATGGTGTTCCGTGTACTGAAGCAGCAAGCTTTTGATTGCGAATCAAGTATGCGTAAAGGTTGAACAACAGATGGTAAAACATATAGCAAGCATTGGCCTCGTTATTCAAAAGGCGATACTGATGCATCCATTCCGCCTCAAGTGGAGCAATGCACCCTCCCTTCTCCCTACGCGGCTTGCGCACAGTTCGCATGCAGCCGCCGGGCCAACCGCGTGCCGCTTCAATCCGCCGGCACGGTCTGTGAATCAACCGTCATTCATCAAGCCTGCCGCCGACGGCACATCAGCCTTATTGAAGAAGCTCGCCGCACCCGCTTCGCATGCGCTCCTGCGCCGAATGGACGACATCACTGACAAGACAACGCTCTGCTGAGCAGACCACATCACCGCAAAAGGAAATGCTATGAAAATCATCGTAATCGGCCACGGCATGGTGGGGCACAAGTTCCTGGAAAGCCTTGATGAAAGCGGCGTACGCGATGCAGAAGTCACCATCCTGTGCGAGGAAGCACGTCCGGCCTACGACCGTGTGCATCTCTCGGAATTTTTTTCCGGGAAAACGGCGGAAGATCTGTCATTGGTTTCGCCCGGCTTCTTCGACCGCGACAACATGCTGCTCAAGCTGAATTCGCGCGCCGCGTCGATCGAACGTACAAACAAGACCGTTACGACAAGCAGCGGCGATGTCCTGGAGTACGACAAACTGGTCATCGCGACCGGTTCCTACCCGTTCGTGCCGCCGATTCCTGGCAAGGACCGCAAGGATTGCTTCGTGTACCGCACCATCGAGGACCTGGAAGCGATGCTCGAATCCGGCAACCGCTCGCAAAGCGGCGTCGTGGTCGGCGGCGGCTTGCTGGGACTGGAATGCGCGAAGGCCTTGCGCGACATGAACCTGCAAACGCATGTGGTGGAATTTTCGCCGCGTTTGATGGCCGTGCAGATGGACGAGATCGGTGCACGCGTCCTGCGCCGGAAAATCGAAGACCTTGGAGTCACCGTCCATACCGGCAAGAATACGGTCGAAATCACCGACGGCGAGCAACAGCGGCATCGCATGGTATTTGCAGACGGCACGTACCTGGAAACCGACATGATCGTCTACTCAGCTGGCATCCGCCCGCGCGACGAACTGGCACGTGCGTGCGCGTTAGAAGTGGGCGCGCGCGGCGGCATCGTGATCGACGACAACTGCTTGACCAACGATCCGGACGTCTATGCGATCGGCGAATGCGCGCTGTGGGGCGGCCAAATCTATGGCCTGGTCGCGCCCGGTTATGAAATGGCACGCATCGCAGCCAGGCACATTGCGGGCGAATCCGTAAGGTTCGGCGGAGCGGACATGAGCACCAAGCTGAAACTGATGGGCGTGGACGTGGCCAGCATCGGCGATGCGCTCGGCACTGCCTCAGGAAGCCGCGTGTACCAGTTCAATGACGAACGCAAGGGGGTCTACAAAAAGATCGTGGTGTCCGAATGCGGCAAGTATCTGCTGGGCGCCGTGCTGGTGGGCGACGTGTCCGAATATGGCACGCTGCTGCAGATGGTGCTGAACAAGATCGAGCTGCCCGCAGATCCGGAATTCCTGATCCTGCCGTCCAGCGACGGCAAGGCCAAGCCGGGACTGGGCGTGGATGCCTTGCCGGCCGCTGCGCAAATCTGCTCCTGCAACAATGTCTCCAAGGGCGACATCTGCGAGGCGGTCGGCGCCGGCGTCACGGCCATCGGCGCACTGAAATCCTGCACCAAGGCCGGCACCTCCTGCGGCGGCTGCGTGCCGCTGGTCACGCAAATCATGAAGGCCGAGATGAAAAAACTCGGCATGGCGGTCAACAACCATCTGTGCGAACACTTCGCGTATTCGCGCCAGGAGCTCTTCCACCTGATCAAGGTCGGCCAGGTCAAGACCTTCGAGGACTTGCTGCACAAGCATGGCAAGGGCCTGGGCTGCGACATCTGCAAGCCGGTTGCGGCCAGCATTTTCGCTTCCTGCTGGAACGATTTTGTGCTGAAGAAGGAACGCGCCAGCCTGCAGGATTCCAACGACTATTTCCTCGGCAATATCCAGAAGGACGGCACCTATTCGGTCGTGCCGCGCATGCCCGGCGGCGAAGTCACACCTGAAGGCCTGATCGCAGTCGGACAGGTCGCGAAAAAATACGGCCTTTACACCAAGATCACCGGCGGCCAGCGCGTGGACCTGTTCGGCGCGCGCGTGGAGCAATTGCCCGATATCTGGGAAGAACTGATCGCGGCCGGTTTCGAGTCGGGCCATGCCTATGCCAAGGCGCTGCGCACCGTCAAATCCTGCGTCGGCTCGACCTGGTGCCGCTTCGGCGTGGACGACAGCGTTGGCCTCGCGATAGAACTGGAGAACCGCTACAAGGGCTTGCGCGCGCCGCACAAAATCAAGTTCGCCGTCTCCGGCTGTACACGCGAATGCGCTGAAGCGCAGGGCAAGGATGTCGGCGTGATCGCCACTGAAAAAGGCTGGAACCTGTACGTGTGCGGCAACGGCGGCATGAAACCACGTCACGCGGAACTGATCGCATCAGACCTCTCGAAAGAAATTCTGATCAAGTACATCGACCGCTTCCTGATGTTTTACGTGCGCACCGCCGACCGGCTGCAGCGCACCAGCGTCTGGCGCGAAAACCTCGAAGGCGGGCTCGACTACCTGAAGGAAGTTGTCATCGATGACAAGCTGGGCATTGCTGCCGAGCTCGAAGCCGACATGCAACACGTGGTCGACACTTACGAATGCGAATGGAAGGCGGCAATCAGCACGCCTGAAGCACGCAAGCGCTTCCGCCAGTTCGTCAACAGCGACAAGGAAGACGAGAACGTCGTATTTGTCGAAGAACGCGGCCAGATCCGTCCAGCGACTCCCGAAGAGCGCAAAGTAATCCCGATTATCGCCAAAGCAGCATAGGACCGCCAAACATGAATCAGACGATTGAACATCAGCCAATGGAACATCACGCATCCGAAGCACAAAGCTGGAACGCAGTGTGCTCCATCGACGACATTCTTCCCAATACCGGCGTCTGCGTGCTGGTGAACGACAGGCATGTCGCGGTCTTTCACGTCACTGACGGTATGCCCCGCCTATTTGCGATCGATAACTACGATCCCAATTCGAAGGCGAGCGTCCTTTCGCGCGGACTGGTGGGCAATCTTGGCGAACGCATCGTCGTCGCATCGCCGATCTACAAGCATCACTTCGACCTGCAGACGGGGGAGTGCCTGGAAGTGCCGGAAAGCTCGGTTCACTCTTACCAGATCCGCATTGAAAACGGAAATGTCCTGATCGCCGTATGAGTGGCTCGCCACGCAGCGTGCCAGGAATCGACGCAGTAATCAATTTCACGCCTGAATTTATCAATCGCATTTACAAGGAAACACTATGGCCTATCTAGCGCCCTCGGAATTCGTCACTAAAATGGTGGACGCCGGCGAATCGAAGATTTTCATGTCAACACGCGACACACTGATTCGCGCGTATATGGCCGGCGCCATCCTGTGTCTGGCTGCTGCATTCGCTGTCACGATTACGGTGCAGACCGGCCAGCCGCTACTGGGCGCGGTGCTTTTCCCGGTCGGTTTTTGCATTCTGTATCTGCTCGGTTTCGACCTGCTGACGGGCGTGTTTGTCCTGACTCCGCTTGCCTATCTCGACAAGCGTCCGGGCGTAACGATAGGCGGCATCCTGAGAAACTGGGGCCTGGTGTTCGTCGGAAATTTCGGCGGTGCCTTTACTGTGGCGGTACTGATGGCAATTACCTTCACCTACGGTTTCTCGACCGAGCCCAACAAGGTCGGCATTGCAATCGGTCACATCGGCGAGGGGCGCACCCTTGGTTACAAGGAATTCGGCGCAGCGGGCATGCTTACCCTGTTCGTTCGCGGCATGCTGTGCAACTGGATGGTATCGACCGGTGTGGTCGGAGCGATGATTTCCAATACCGTGAGCGGCAAGGTGATTGCGATGTGGATGCCGATCATGGTGTTCTTCTACATGACCTTCGAGCATTCCATCGTCAACATGTTCCTGTTCCCGTCAGGGCTGCTGCTCGGCGCACAGTTCTCGATCATGGATTACCTGATCTGGAACGAGATCCCCACCGTGCTGGGCAACCTGGTCGGCGGCCTGACTTTCACCGGCCTGACGCTGTACACCACGCATGTCAGAACCGCGCCCAAGCGTTCGTTCAACTGATCTGCGCTGGCTTAAACAGCCATGGACATGAGCCTCATCCTCCCAGGCCCCGAGGCTCATTTTATGAGTGCGCCCAGCCAGTTGACGATATCCATCGGACAGTATTCCGATAAGGGGCGCAAGGAAATCAACCAGGATTTCCATGGCGTCTATATCGCCAAAGAGCCGCAGCTCAGCGCGAAAGGCATTGCACTGGCCCTGGCCGACGGAATCAGCAGCAGCGATGTCAGCCAGATTGCAAGCCAGACCGCCGTGGCGAGTTTTTTGCAGGATTATTACTGTACATCCGAGGCATGGTCGGTCAAGAAATCGGCAGAGCGGGTATTAAGCGCCGTGAATTCATGGCTGTTTTCGCAAACCCAGCAAAGCCAGGGCCGTTTCGACAAGGACCGCGGTTATGTCTGCACCATGAGTGCCCTGGTGATCAAGTCCTCAACCGCGCATCTTTTTCATGTCGGAGACACACGTATTTATCAATTGCACGGCAACTCGCTGGAGCAATTGACCTGCGATCACCGGGTACACGTATCTCCCGGCCAAAGCTATCTGAGCCGCGCCCTGGGCATCGATAACCAGATCGAGATCGATTACCGCAGCATTCCGGTTGAAACGGGCGATGTCTTCGTGCTGGCCACGGACGGCGTGTATGAATTTGCAGATAAGCGCTTTATCGCCGAAGCCATCGGACATCATGCAGATGATCTGGATGCCGCGGCCAGGATGGTGGTCGAGCATGCGCTCAGTCAAGGCAGCAAGGACAACCTTACCCTCCAGATAGTCCGGATCGAAGCGTTGCCTGCGCCGGCTGCGGATGAAATGATGCAGCACCTGACCAAGCTGCCGTTTCCTCCTCTCCTGGAGCCCCGGATGGAGTTCGACGGGTACAGGATTCTCAGGGAACTGCACGGAAGCAGCCGCAGCCATATTTATCTGGCGGCCGATATCGAAACAAATGAAACCGTGGTCATCAAGGCGCCGTCCGTCGATCTGCAAAATGATCCGGACTACGTCGAACGCTTCCTGATGGAAGAGTGGATCGCCCGCCGCATCAACCATGCCCATGTGCTCAAGCCTTGCGCACTGACCCGCAAACGCCATTACATTTACCTGGTCACGGAATTCATCGACGGAGCAACCCTGTCGCAATGGATGCTGGACCACCCCAGGCCGGACCTTGAAACGGTGCGCGGAATCATAGGGCAAATCGCCAAGGGCTTGCGCGCCTTTCACCGCCTGGAAATGCTGCATCAGGACCTGCGGCCGAACAACATCATGGTCGACCGGAGTGGAATCGTGAAAATCATCGATTTCGGATCGGCCCATGTCGCCGGCATCCGCGAAAACGACACGCCCGGCAAAGAACATGCCCTGCTGGGTACTGCACAGTACACGGCACCTGAATACTTTGTCGGAGACGGCGGTTGTCCGCGTTCCGACATATTTTCCCTGGGAGTGATTGCCTATCAGATGCTGACCGGCAGGCTGCCTTATGGCACACAGGTCGCAAAAATCAAGACGCGCGCGGCGCAGAAAAACCTTATTTACAGTTGCGCCCGCATTGTCGACCGCTCCATCCCGGCCTGGATCGATCAAGCGATACAGAAGGCCGTACACCCGAATCCGGAAAAGCGGTATGCCGATGCACTGGAATTTATATTCGACCTGCATCATCCGAACAAGGCGTTTCTTCAGAAAACACGCTTGCCGCTGATCGAGCGCGATCCTGTCGTGTTCTGGAAAGGAATGTCGCTTTCCCTGCTACTCGTTATCCTGCTGATCGGCATACGTTCGGCTCTTGCCTGAGAAGCCGAATTCTGGAATGGCCGCGCAATATGCCCCCCTGCGCCCCTGTGATTGAATTAATAAGCCGACTTGTCGGTATGGGCAAGCTGAGCTGCATCTTGTTCGGGTACCTCGTCGGATACGTCCGGTCGAATTTCTGCTTCGGCAAAAGCATAGTGCCGCTTGCCTGCGGCCTTGGCCAGATACATAGCATAGTCCGCGCGCTGCAACAGCGTTTCGATGTCCTTTCCTGCTTCGGGATACATCGCTACGCCGATACTGGCCGAAATATGCGTCAGGGAGATCGACCCAATCTGATAGGGCGCGGAAAGCACCTCGACCAGCTTCTCGGCAACGGTTGCGGCGCCGGACCGATCCGTGTTCATCAATAACGTTGCGAATTCATCGCCGCCCAGGCGGGAAACCAGGTCGGAGCGGCGCACCTCCAGTTCCAGGCGTGCGGCAACTTGCAGCAGAAGCAGGTCGCCGACGGCATGGCCATGCGTGTCATTGACGGATTTAAAGCCGTCCAGATCTATATACAAGATGGCCATGGAGTCGCCGTATCGCCGGCATAATGCCAGTTGCTGCGCGATGATTTCGTTGAACAAAGTGCGGTTCGGCAGGCCGGTCAATGGATCGTGGTAGGCCTGGTGACGGGTATGCGCCAGTATGTCGGCCGCGCGTTCGATCGCTTTGCCGACTTCATCGGTTTCCTTAAGATAGGAGGGTTGCACTATTACCTGTTCATTGCGCCCGAGTGCCAGGGCGGGCCCGATCAGCGCATGGATCGCCCGTGCAATCTTCCCGCCCAGATTCCAGGCCAATGCGAGAGTCCCGAGCAAAATGAAAAAGGTAACGATCGCAATCAGTGCGACTCTGCGCCACAGTTCAGCATTCAGTTTGGCTTTAGGTATGCCGATTGCAATCGTCCAGTCCGAGCGTGTCGACCGGCTAAATATGGCAATCACAGGGGTGCCGTCGATGGTCCGGTTTTCCAGCGAGCCTTCCCGGGTGCTTGCCATTTTTTCCCGCAAGCCGGCCGAACCTCTTTTCCCAAGCAACTTGTCGATGTCACGGTTGCGTGTGATGAAATGTCCCCCGCCATCATAGATTGCGGCTATCCAATCCGGGGGAAGGCCCTGCCTGGCCAGGGTTGCCGAGAGTCGCTCCGGGTATACCGTAGCACCCAGTGCGTAGGCGACTTTATCACCGCGTTTGGCAGGAACGACGACTGCGACGAGCGGCCTGCGTACTATTGCGCCAATGAACAGGTCCGAAACCGCACTATCTCCGCTTGCAAACACTTTTCTGACGGTGACTAGGCTGCCGGTAACCGGCAAGTCTGCACCGTAGGGGCGCTCCGTATGAATAAGCTGCTGGCCGTTTGCATCGGTCAAATAAATATTGCCTGCATCCAGGTGGCGCAATACTTCTTTTGCCTGCTGATGGAATGCCCTCAGATTGCCGGTTTTCAGATATTGAGAATTCGCAAGCGCATGGAGCCCGGTTTCGACGCCGCCCAGGTCCTTGTCGATCGTCAGGGCCATTGCGCGCGTTGTGAGTACCGATTTCTGGATCAGCTGCTCACGGTCATGCCTGTATTGATCGATTACGATAAAAGTAATCAATGCAAGCATGGGAAGCACGCAAGCCATGACCAGCCAGGTCAGGCGGTAACGCGCTCCGTGTTTGACGGGGCGGCTCAATGGCATCGAATACAATAATCCAGAGTACGCAAAACGCAGATGTTCAGAAAGGTCGCAGAATCATAAATTTGTGCATGAGACACTATATCGGGTCTTATGAAAATACATCCTTTGAAAAACGGCTGAATCTCCCACTATTTTATGGAGTTGAATTTTATTCAGTGAATTGGGCTGCAGGCCGCGAAACCGACTCTTGCCAGAACAATCGCGACTTTTCCTGCTTCTTTCAAAATATTTTTTCTCATTTGACGGATTTCCGAGCCTTTCATTATGGCGGCGCGGCTTGAAAAGATGCGCCTGATAAAAGCACGAACGACCGAGTTCTTCCATACGACTTCAGCGCCAATGATGGCGGATTTTCTTGCCGGTTTGCCATGGATCCGGTGGAAAGCGCCACCACACCGCGAGGACGAGCAAGCCAAACAGGGAATAGGAAACCGTGAATGCCCATGCCGGAAAATCATAGTACAGAAAGCGCTGAAGCCAGTATTCGATGAAGCTGCCGTCATAGACAGCAAACCCGGCCCGTTCCCTTAAGCGCATTTCGAGTATGGTCAGCGGACAGGCAATGCCGACCCAGGACTCCGCGATCACCACCAGGATCGCCGCCGCGTGCGTTGCGCGAAATGAAAGCGCATTGACCCAGCGCCATCCGCGCATATTGCCCGCCACAATGAGCACCGGACCAAGAATGACAAAACAGACAATTGCCACGTGCAGCAAAAGGACTGCGTCGGCTGAAAAACGGTACCAGAACAATCTATCCATGTCGTACTCCCCGCACCGGCTGGCCGCAGGACAACGAGTCAATCGGCTGCGGCCGGATTTTCTGCACCAGACAGGACGGCTGCGAGTTTAAAAACGTGTTCAATCCCGGCTATTGGCAGTCCGGCATCAGAAAGGCCTGCAGTTCAGCGAGTGGCAGCGGTTTGCTGTAGTAATAACCTTGAATCGCGTCGCACGAACGCGCACGCAGGAATTCCACCTGTTCGGGGCTGCTGACGCCCTCGGCGATCACCGTCATGCCCAGGCTGTGGCCCAGGGAAATGATGGCTTGCGCAATTGCCGCATCGTTCGAATTGTGCGCGACATCCTGGATAAAGGATTTATCGATCTTGACCTGGCCCATCGGAAAGCGCTGCAGATAACTCAGGCTTGAATACCCGGTGCCAAAATCATCGGCCGCAAATTTCACGCCGAACTCGTTCAAGCGCAGGAAGATGCCGTGCGCTTCTTCCGGACGGCTCATGATGGCGGTTTCGGTCAGCTCCAGCTTGAGAAACGTGGGCAACAGCCGGGCCGCATGCAATGCCGCCTCCACCGCAGCGATGAGGCTGGAAGGGGTAAGCTGCCGCGCCGAGAGATTGACCGAGACCGGCAGCTTGGGCACGCCTGCCTGTTGCAAAGACTTGTTGTCCTTGCATGCCTGAGCGATCACCCATGCGCCGATCGGGATGATCAGACCAGTCTCCTCGGCAATCGATATGAAGCGATCGGGCGCCACTAGGCCTTCCTCCGAAGAATTCCAGCGCAGCAATGCTTCTATGCCGATGACGGCGCCGCTGCGCAGATCCATTTGCGGCTGATAATGCAACAGGAACTCGCCGTGTTCGAGAGCATTGCGCAATCTCGACTCGATGCTGTACCGATGCTGCACGCTCTCGTTCATGACAGGCGCATAAAATTTGCACTGATTGCGTCCCTCGGCCTTGGCCCGGTACATGGCCGTATCGGCATGCTTCAACAGCGTATCGCGGTCGGCGCCGTCTTTCGGATACATGCTGAGGCCGATACTGCATGTCATGAAGATCCGGTTGCCGCAAATGGACAGCGGCTGCGACAATCCGTGAATCATCCGGTTGATCAATGCTTCCAGCAATCCCCGGTCGCCGCAGTCATTGATCACGAATACGAATTCATCGCCGCCATAACGCGCAACCGTGTCTTCTTCTCGCACATAGGATTTCAGGCGCTCCGCAACGGCAATCAGCAACTGGTCGCCGATATCATGCCCAAGCGTGTCGTTGACGAACTTGAAGTTGTCGAGATCAAGAAAACCGATTGCGCAGCTGGCCTGGTAGCGGTCGGCGAAGGCCATCGACTGGTTTATCCGGTCATTGAGCAAGTTCCGGTTGGCGAGCTGGGTCAACTGGTCGTAATTCGCATGCCGCTCCAGTTGCTGCTTGTATTTATTGGCTTCGGTAATGTCATGCACGATAACCAGCCGCGCCGGTTCGCCATTGTCCATGAAAGTCGCCGCAGTAACATGGACATCGACCACGGTGCCGTCCATGCGCACATATTTTTCTTCCAGATCGGGCACCTGGGGTCGTCCGCTGTCCAGAAGGCGTATCCGTTCGCGGACCAGTTCATGGTAGTCCGGATGGACGAAACGGAGAAAGGGCTGCGCACAAATTTCTTCGAGTCTCGCACCAAGCAAGGTCTGCGCCGCCTCGTTCGCAAAGACACAGTGATCTTTTTTCAACACGAAGATTGCCTCGGGCGATACTTCGATCAATCGGCGATATCGTTCCTGTGCCTCGATCAGCGAAGTCTCGAATTGCTTGCGCTCAGTAATATCCATTCCCATGCCTGAGATGCAGTCCACTCCCTCTACCTTGATGCGGGTTCCGCTAAAAAGATGAGGAATGCATTTCCCCTGCTTGGTCAACAAGCATGCTTCAACGAACACATTGCCGTTTTCGAACGCTTCTTCTATCTTTTCCTGAACAAGTTTTTTTTCTTTCTCGTCAGGGAAAAAATCAAGAGGGTGCGCATGCCGCATTTCTTCATCGCTATATCCGGTCACCGTCAGCAAATTGCGGTTCCAGCGCAGGAACCGGCCGTGCCGGTCGAATACATAAAATATGCCCGGCGAACTATTGATCAGCGCGTCGGCCACCTCTTTTTCCTGAATGCGCGAACGCATTTCTTCCATCAGCATGTTGGTGCGCTCGAAGACTTTGCGCTCGAGTTGGTCCCTGGCCTGCTTGAGTGCCCTCTCCGCCTTGTCGCGCGCTTCGATCATGCGTCCCAGCATGGTCATATTCCTGCGCAACTCGAACAGGCGCACCACATTCCGGCTTAATGCCCGCAGGGCATTTAACTGCGCATCATTCAGTTTTCTGGGCACGCGGTCGATCACGCTAAGCGTACCAATCGCGTAGCCTTCCGGCGTAACCAGGGGCGCACCGGCGTAAAAGCGGATATGCGGATCTGCAACCACCATTGGATTGCTCACGAAGGATGGGTGCTGTGCCGCATCCTCAACTACAAACAATTCTTTTTGCAGGATGGTGTGGGCGCAGAATGCGATTTCCCTGGGAGTCTCGGTAATCTCTATACCGAAATGCGACTTGAACCACTGCCGCTTTTCATCGAGCAGGGTAATGATGGCAATCGGTGTTTCACAGATTTGCGAGGCAAGAAGAGTAATGTCGTCAAAGCCAGATTCGGCCGGCGTATCCAGAATGTCGTATCGCAGCAAGGCTTCCATGCGCGAATTTTCGTCTTGTGCGGGTGTAGCCATAACGCTTTTCACCGTTTCATTAATTTGCGCAACTTTTCCGGATTCCTTTATCGTCTTTTCTCCATGTCAATTACAGAGCAGGCAGTTGTTCAGACCTGGACCGGCCAGACATTCCACGACAACAAAGCCGTTAGATGCAGGAAAAAGAGATTCGTTGCCATATCGGACGACTGCATGCAATTTTGCAAAGAAAAATGAAAAGACCGTCCTGTTTTATTCGGCCAAAGGCGTAAAGCGATGCAGGTGTAATGAGCTGCTGCACTGATACGACCCCCGTCGCATTTATATGCCCTACCTGAGGGCGCGGCCGCGCAAAGTTTAAGCCGAATCAATTCTCAGCCATGCCGGAAACAGCTTGTTACGGTTCTTGCACTCCTTTATTACACAGCGGAATGCGCGCCCATTAGGATGAAGCCATGTCTTACTCAGGAGGAACCATGAAAGCCCTAAAACGCATTTTGATTTCAACCGCTCTGCTGGCTCTGCCCCTGTCCGCACTGGCCGACAACGATGGCCATGGCCGCAGGCATGGAAACGGGCATGGCCATCATCAAAAGCATTATCAAAAACATCATTACAAGCACCATGACCATCATGGACACCGTCCGCATTTCCGGCGCCATGAGCATCATGTCTACCACCATGACGGCTATCGTCACGATCGCCATGTTCGCCACGATCATCATGTCCGTCAGGAACGTGTATATGTGCCGGCCGTAGTTCACGCTCCGGTGGCTTATCCGCAAGGCGTGACGATACACGGCAATGTCCATGTGCCGTTTTAATCCGGCATAGCGAAACTGCGCCAAACAAAAAGCCCGCATCAGCGGGCTTTTTGCTTAATAGGCCAGTTTATTGAGGCTCGATATTGGAAGCCTGCTTGCCTTTCGGGCCTTGCGTAATGTCGAAGCGGACTTTCTGGCCTTCTTGCAGGCTCTTGAACCCCTCGGACTTGATTGCAGAAAAATGCGCGAATAAATCCTCACCGCCACCATCCGGCGTAATGAAGCCGAATCCCTTCGCATCGTTGAACCATTTCACTGTGCCAGTTGCCATTGCTTCCTCTCATTACCTTGAAAAAACAGGAGCTGAATTGCTCTCTCCACCTCTGAAGGCAATCATATACTACAACTCCTGCCGATTCCTGCTTCCGGCGCGGGAATGTGTCGCTGCGCTCCAACGTTTCCCGGATTTCCGCTGCAATTCTGCTTATGGAAAAGGGCAGAAATCGCTGCCGTCACGGCGGCCGCAGGTTTTTCTGCCTTGCCAGGTGGGCAAGCGCTATTTTTTCATGACAGCCTAAAGGGCGGTGCTGCGGCTCCTTCCGGTGACGGTCGGCTCTGTCGCCCGGGAAGCTGAGTGAGGAACAGTAATACGGTAACGGTTTGCCATCACGCACCGGCCTGTCCAGACTAAAAATTTTCGACCATGCAAGGACGGCGGGTGCAAGCGGCCGTCGTACTGCTATAGAATGTTCCCCGCCTCACAACACTATCCAACCTTACCCGATGTCCTATTTACCGATTTTTCTATTGCTTGCGTTGGCCGTCGCGCTTGTCTCACTGCTATGGCACTTTACGGGAGCGTTGGCATGGGCTGCATTGCTGGCCATCATCACCTGGCCGCTGCATCAAAGGCTTTTAAAACGCGGTTACAGCCGGCCAGCCTCGGCCGCCACCTTGCTGATTTCGCTTCTGGTGCTGTTTATCGGGCCATCGATCTTTGTATTCAATACCGTGGCGCGCGAACTTCGTACGCTCGAAGCCGCGCTTGAGAACTACAGCCGTACCGGCGTTCCCGTGCCTGAGTGGCTCACCCAATTACCTTTCGGCGCAGCATCTGCCGTCAAATGGTGGCAGGAACATCTGGAGCAACCCGGCGCACTGGAAACCCTGATTCGCACCACGGTAGGCGAATTCATGCCGCAGCTTTCCTCGGCAGCGGGCGCCATTACCTCATTTGTCCTAGCCAATGCCTTGTTTCTTTTTCTGGCTCTGCTTACCTTGTGCATGGTGTACCTGGAAGGCGAAGCCGTGCAGCGTTATGTGCACAGCGCCGGTACGCGGATTCTGCAACGCTATTACCAACCCGTCTCCCGCCTGTTCGTTCTTTCGGTACGCGGCACCGCGCTGGGGCTTTGCTCGGTCGCGATATTGGAAGGCGTGGTGCTGGGTATTGCCTATGCGATTGCCGGTGCCCCGGCACCGGCGCTATTGGGCATCATCACCGGATACATGGCCTTGATTCCCGGCGGCGCACCGCTCTCGTTCACGTCGGTATCGCTGCTGCTGCTAGGCCAGGGACATCCGAGCGCCGCGCTTGGCCTGTTTTGCTGGGGCGCGTTTGAACTATTCCTGGTGGACAAGTTCGTCCGGCCCAAGCTGATTGGTCACCAGGTCAATCTGCCTTTCCTTGCGGTGCTGTTCGGCTTGCTGGGCGGCGTGTCGACCATGGGCGTACTTGGCCTGTTTATCGGGCCGTTTCTGATGGCAGTGCTTTTCTGGTGGCTTCGCGGTTGCGAGTTCGACGTTGAAGAGCAATTGGTTCATAACGATCCTGCTGCAAAAAAAATTGAATGACTCCGCTATTCCTCCTGACCCGCACACGGAAGGAGCGGAATCTGCCTTTGCCCTCTCTGGATGCGCATGGCAAATAAAGTACAATAAGCAACTTTGCAAGCCATTCCGGACAAGCAGGAGCAATTAAGCATTCATGTGCATCCATCATATTTTAGTTGTCGATGACGAACCGGTACTTGCCGATGCATGCAAGCAATACTTCGAACACTTCGGATACAAAGTAACGGTTGCCTACGATGGCCAGACCGCACTTGACTTGTATGAGCGGCATTCGGTGGATGCGCTCATTACCGACTTCCGCATGCCGCGCATGAATGGGCAGGAATTGTTAACCAGGATACGTCAACGCAAACCGACGCTCCCGGCGATCATGGTTTCCGGCTTTCCGGGCGATTTCCGCCAGTCGGAAGACGAGCGGACTAAAGTGTTCGCCAAACCCACCCGCCTGCATACCCTGGCGCAATGCATTAAAAACCTGCCCTGCGATTCCGCAGTGAATTGAGCGGCGATGTCAGACCGGCAGTTTATTTTGGAAACAAGCGCAATCCCTTAAAGACGCGGCCAAGCGCAAAATTCCACCCCTGATTCGCATTCCCTCGCCCACACTTCAGAAACTTCAGCGCAAATCTTGTGCAGTGCAATGGCTTACCCGGACCTCGAACCATTCCTTATTAGAAATGATGTTCTTGCGGCATAAGGTAATTGCCAATGCAAATGCCAATTATTTTTTTACAAGATCAATTCAAGGAACTTCTCCGCTGCCGGCAGGGTCGGGTTTAGCTATAATTTCCGCCTTCGCCTGATCGGATTCTTCCATGTCTTTGCTTGATCACCAGCTCGAACTGCTGTCCCCCGCCAAAACCGCCGAAATCGGGCGTGAAGCCATCCTGCATGGAGCCGATGCCGTGTATATCGGGGGCCCCGCATTCGGTGCGCGGCACAATGCCAGCAATTCGCTGGAAGATATTTCGGCACTGGTGGAATTCGCGCATCGTTACCATGCACGCATTTTCGTGACGATGAATACCATCCTGCACGATGCCGAACTGGAAACCGCGCGCAAGCAGATCCGGCAGCTGTACGATGCCGGCGTCGATGCATTGATCGTGCAGGACATGGGCTTGCTCGAAATGGATCTGCCTCCGATCCAGCTGCATGCCAGCACGCAGTGCGACATTCGCACCGCGGACAAGGCGCGCTTTTTAGGCGCGGCGGGATTTTCCCAACTGGTGCTGGCGCGCGAACTGACGCTGGAACAAATCCGCACGATCCGCGAGACGGTCGATACGCCGCTGGAATATTTCGTGCACGGTGCATTGTGCGTGGCATTTTCCGGACAATGCTACATTTCCCATGCCGACACCGGCCGAAGCGCCAACCGCGGCGACTGCTCGCAAGCCTGCCGCCTGCCGTACACGCTGACCGACGGCGAAGGCCGCGTGGTCGCCTATGAAAAGCATCTGCTGTCGATGAAGGACAACGACCAGAGCAGCAACCTGGAAGCCCTGATCGATGCCGGCATCCGCTCCTTCAAGATTGAAGGCCGCTACAAGGACATGGGCTATGTGAAGAACATCACCGGCCACTATCGCATGCTGCTTGACCGGATCATGGAGCGCCGGCCGGAATACAAGAGGGCATCGAGCGGCCGTACGCGCCTGTTGTTCACGCCGGACGTGGACAAGAATTTCAACCGCGGCCACACCGACTATTTTGCCCAGGGCCGCCAGCCGGATATCGGTGCGTTCGACTCACCCAAATATCTGGGCGTGGAACTGGGCACTGTCAGCTGCGTGGGAACCGACTTCTTTGAATTGATCACGACGGCTCCGATGGTCAACGGCGACGGGCTGAACTATATGCACAAGCGCGACACAGTCGGCATCCTGGCCAACAAAGTGGAGAAGCTTGGCGAAGACGATGACGGACAGCGCTGGCGCGTCTATCCCAATGAAGCGATAAGCAGCCTGACAGGACTCAAGCCGAGCAGCATTATCCACCGCAACCGCGATCATCATTGGGAAGCCGGGCTGAATAAAAAATCTTCCGAACGCAAGGTAATGCTGCATCTGAACCTGAGTGAGCATGCGAACGGCCTGCGGCTGGCGATTGCCGATGAGGATGGCGTGACCAGCGTAACCGATGCGACTATGGAATTACAATCGGCTCAGAATTCCGCCCAGGCTGAAACGGCGTTGCGCACCAGCCTTGGCAAGCTGGGCAATACCATGTTCGAAGCGGAACAGGTTACGCTGTCACTGTCACAACCTTGGTTCGTGCCGTCGTCAGCCATTAATTCGTTGCGCCGCGATGCGATTGAAGCACATGAGCAAATGCGCCTGGCCGCATGGCAGCGCCCGATGCGCAAGCGTCCGACTGAACCACGCCTGCCCTACCCGGAAACGCAGTTGAGCTATCTGGCAAATGTCTACAATGAGAAAGCGCGCGCCTTCTACCACAAGCACGGCGTGCAGCTGATCGATGCAGCCTATGAAGCGCACGAGGAAGCGGGCGAAGTTTCTCTGATGATCACCAAGCACTGTCTGCGCTTTTCGTTCAACCTCTGCCCCAAGCAGGCCAAGGGCGTGCAAGGCGTACAAGGTCAGGTGAAAGCGGAACCGATGACGCTCGTGAGCGGCAATGAACGCTATACGCTGCGTTTCGATTGCAAGCCATGCGAAATGCATGTGGTCGGCGCGATGAAGCCGAATATCCTCAATTCACCTCCGCCTTCAGCCATACCGTACAGCCCGCTGGTATTCCACCGCAAGCGCCCTGCCGCTTGAGTCGGGCACGTGGCAGGCATGTGGCCATGGAGCAGTCTGCATTGCAGCCTCATGTCCGCTGACTGAAAGAATGGAGCATGGTCGGCATGAACGTGAGCCAAGCCTTTTCGGGTGCCCGATTCAGCTCGGTTAAGCCCACATCCTTCCATGCTTACATTCACTTCACCGCCGATGCGCCCGTCTGCGCCGGCGGCGTGGGATACAGGATCATTTGCGTGCAGCGGAACAGTGCGATGGTCTTGCCGGATTCCTGATGTGAAACGACTGCATCCCATACCTGCGTGGTCTTGCCAAGATGAGCCGGCCTGGCCGTACAGATAATCATGCCATCGCGCGCCGTGCCCAGATGATTTGATTTAAGTTCGATCGTGGTGAACCCTGATGCGCCGGGCGGCAGGTTTGCCATGCACCCATATCCGGAACAGGTATCGGCCAGCGTCACCACGGCGCCGGCATGAAGATAGCCGTTGGGCGCCATGATCGATTCCTGCACCTTGAGCTCGGCCTTAATTTCGGAAGCGCTTACATGCGTGAAAACAATGCCGAGATGCCCGGGAAGATTATGTGCTCCGAATGCGTTGAAGTAGTCCTTGTCAAGCATGTTTCACCTGTCCAGCCGCTGTAATGATTGTGTTATCCCGCCATGGCCGCTGCGCCATTGACGATGCCGCTCGCGGCATCCCGCCTTCAGCGCTTGCGGCCGATCATGAATCCGTTTTCCATTTTCTCGAATCCGAGCCGTGGATAATACGACATGGATGCCGCGGCAGCCTGGACGATAAGGCAGACCTCGTCCCCTATTTCCTTGCGCAAAAGAGCGATCATTTCCCTGCCGATTCCCCGATGCTGATGATTCCTGTCGATCGCCAGATCCGAAAGGAAACAGCAATAGCTGAAGTCGGTCAGCGCCCGGCATACGCCGACCAGGCGATTTCCATCCCATGCGGAAATGATGAGATTGGCATTCTTCAACATGCGTCGAATGCGTTCGGGATCCCTGGTTGGCCGATTGATTCCCGAAGAATCAAAAACTCTGATGACGTCATCGGCTTCCAAGGGATGGTTAAGCTTGTAAGTGATCATGCAGCGCTTTCTTTCCAAGGATTTGTTCGGGGCGCAACACCATTCCGTGTCGGAAAGAGCGGAACGGAATGGCAACGCCATATGGCATTCTAGCTTCAGTTTTCGGATTTCAACATCTTGCATCCTTTTAAATTCGGAAAGTTTGCTGCAATAAGTCATTTCCGGATCGCCTCGCGGCACTCCATGCGCCGAATGTGTGTCTGCGCCACATCGCCCCGCTGGGCGAATCCGTTTTCATTGCAATGGAACGAAAAATCCCCATTCCGCTTGTATTGAGAATGCCTAATGCATGCCGGTGCAGATCAGGAACAGCTGCGTTCAGGAGAGAAGGGAGAATGGTCAAGCAATAGAGCGCCGGTTTATGCGAATAGGGAAATAGGCCGAATCACGCGGCAAGGATTTCCTGCGGCAAATACGCCTTCAGGAACGCTGCGCGTCACGACGCTGCCCGCCCCGATGACTGATCCCGGTCCTATTGTCACGCCGGGACAGATGATCACCCCGCCGCCTATCCACACATCCGCAGCAATCGTAACCGGCGCACCGCATTCCAGTCCACGGCGGCGCAGCGCAGCGTCCATCGGGTGACTGGCGGTATATATCTGGACATTGGGTCCGCACAACACAAAATCTCCGATAGTTACCGCCGCGACATCCAGCACCACGCAATTGAAATTCATAAAGACGTTGGTTCCGAACCTGATGTTCGTTCCGTAGTCGCAGTAAAAAGGCGGCTCGATGAATACATCGGATTGCACACCGAACAGCCCATGCAGGATTCCGGCCCGTTTCTCTTTCGCGCTTGGATCGGAATCGTTCAGCAGCTTCAATAGTGTTCGTGCGCGTCCGCGTTCGGCAAGCAATTGCGCATCCATGGGATCGTATAGCTCTCCGGCGAGCATTTTCTCTTTTTCTGTTTTCATGAAGCATCCAGAGTTCACGCCTGTCATGCAGAACCTTGCCAGTCATGTGATGGCACGCATGCCATATAGAGCGTGGTGTGCACAAAAGGTGCCCGCGGGTTCGCATACAGGTGCCATACCGCGCCGTTTGCTCACGCAAGAGCAGGACTTGCGCGCTTGCAAAGCGCTGCAGCGGAAAAAAATTAAGTTTCTGCGGTATGATCCGACAGCGCCCATGCTTGCGTTTTGCAGCCGTGCATTGCGTGGGCCGGCAGACGAACCTGAGCAGATTGAATAACAAGGAGTCTATGTGAGCAAAAAAATTCGGCGTATCGCCATCAGCACCGGAGGCGGTGACGCGCCCGGATTGAATGCCGTCATCCGCTCGGTCGTGATATCGGCGATTTACCGCGGCTGGGAATGTTACGGCATTCGCGACGGATTCAACGGCATACTCGGCTCCCATCGTTATCCGGACGGCATCATTCCCCTGACGCGCGACCGCGTGCGCGGCATCGCGCATTTGGGCGGCACGATCCTCGGCACCACCAACAAGGGCAATCCGCTAAAGTATCCGACCCGCCTTGCCGACGGGACTATGGCCGAAACCGATCGCAGCGATGAAATCATCGCGTATTTTCAACGGCATCGGCTTGATGCGCTCGTCTCGGTTGGCGGCGACGGCTCGCTGGCGATTGCCAATGTGCTGCATAAGAAGGGCTTGCCTGTTGTGTGCGTGCCCAAGACCATCGATAACGATTTAGACAAGACGGTAACAACATTCGGCTTCGATACCGCAGTCGAGTTTGCCACTGAAGCCATCGACCGCCTGCATACCACCGCCGAAAGCCATCAGCGCATCATGGTTGTGGAAGTCATGGGTCGCTATGCCGGTTGGATCGCGCTGCACTCAGGCATCGCCGGCGGCGCGCACAGCATCCTGATCCCGGAAATTCCGTTCGACATCGACAAGGTTGCGGCAAAGGTCCGCAGCCGCGAAGATTTCGGCCGCACCTATTCCATCGTCGTCGCGGCGGAAGGCGCCATGCCCGTCGGCGGCAAGCGTGAAATACTGAAAACGGCAACGGCCGGACAGGAAGAACGCCTGGGCGGCATCGGCGAACAAGTCGCCCGTTCACTGCAGGAGCGCACTGGAAAAGATGCGCGCGTCGTAGTGCTGGGACACTTGCTGCGCGGCGGCAGCCCGACATCCTTCGACCGTCTGGCTGCGCTGCGCTTCGGCGCCGCAGCGGTGCGTGCACTGGAAAGCGAAACATTCGGCGTCATGGTGGCGCTCGCGCATCCAAACGTGGAATACGTCGCGCTGGAAGAAGTCGCCGGCCGCATGAAAGGTGTGCCACTGGACAGCGACATCGTGCAGACCGGAAGGGATATCGGGATTGCGTTCGGGGATTGACGCTACGGCTTTAATAAGTCGGTTAAACTGCACCGCAAGCTGTGCGGTTTGATTTGCGTGTCAAAGCGCGCTGGCTTTGACATATCGCGGCCAGTCCTTCAATCGGTTTTTCCATATGTAGCACCACCCCAAAATGCTGAGGACGGCAAGAAAGCCGGTAATGACCCATCCCCATAGCGGCGGATCGTCGGCAAGCCACAGCTTAAAAAGCGGTATGCCAGGCAGCCAGATTAATAGCTGAAGCCATAGTTCCAATGCGCTTTTATTCACTTCGATCGGCTTCTTGCATAAAGGGCAGATCAGCTCAGCACGAAGCATGTTGACATGACGATGGGCGACAAGCCTTCGCTTCAGATCAGCTAGACAGTGTGGGCATGCATAATTCATGAGCTTTAACGTGCGAGGTAAGCGGCTTGCCGAAAGCAGGTCCGCTTGACTGATGAATTAAAGCGCCTCTTCAACAAGCTCCATTTCATGCGGATCAAGGGCGATTGAATGAGAGCTACATATACCCTCCTCATCGTTTGGCCATGACTTTCTAACCCAAGGGTGGCCATACTTGTCGATCTCCTCGACCTCAAAAACTTCGCCGGTCATTGAAAGAACGTCTTGTTTCTCATTAACCGGCAGCTCATCAAGCCAATTCCCGGAAAGACAAAGAAGACGAACTTTCGAGCCAACCGTAACTGGTTTTCCGTCCTTATCTACAGAGCCTGTCGTCATGAATAGACCCCGCGCTCTAACGTAATCTATACCGCAAAAGATGCGGTATAAAACGGCCACTGCGGCATAAGCTGGCGATCAAAAATTGAATGTCCATCTTATGGATCAACAATTTATATGCATTTCGCTTTTAATACAGCTGATTGAAACAGGCCGCAAACCCGCACTTGCCTGCTCATGCCGCCACGTAGCTGCCGGGCTTCGCCAACACAATCACCATCATGAGCAGCATGCCGATCAAGACGCAAACCGATGCGATTCCCATGATCGGGCCAAGCGTGGACTCGGGAATGATGTTTCCATACAAAAGAAACAAACCAATCAGCAGGACGGCTGCACCAAGTTGGTGGAATATAAACTGCACCATGGAGAGGCGGGCGCTTGGCTGGACGATCCATAGCTTATGAATGATTCCGTAAACGAAGGACACGACGAAACCGATCAACAGAATATGCGCATGAGTGACGTGGTGTACGTGGTCATGAGAAGCTGCCATATAAATGCCCAGCACCATTCCGATGATTGCGTAAACCAATGCGGCGATCAGGTATTTCCTGTCTATGCTCATTTCTTCTCCCTTTAATGATTTTATATGCGGGACTTGCAGGCCTGGATTGCAAACTGAGCTGCTACGCGATCCCGAATGCGATTAAAGCACGGTCAAGCATTTCTACTCCATCCCATATTTATGGGATTTCAAGTCGTTTCCTACCTGGACGGCAATGCTCGTTAGGCCGGCGCTCATGCAAAGGCCTAATGAGGACAGGATTTTTATGTGCTGAAAAAGGAAAAGATGAACGCGCCGCGGCATTGGCATGAAAGGAACAATGCGCCCTGCCGGTGCTTTTCAAAAGTCTTGAAGCAGTCAGGAGTTCAAGGCGCTGCCACAGCGTCGCGAGCCGCCCGGCTTTCCCACAGCCCGGATTTCTGTATCGCGCGCGAGCACTGGCACAGTGCTTCATTCACTCTGACTACGATTACGCAGCGTGCCGGTTTGCCTTCGCCGGCAAACCGGTCCAGCAGTTCGGGATTGGTACTGAGGTGAGCATGGCCATTTACCCGCACCATTTCATCTTCACCGGGAATGAAAAAGATCAGCGCAGTGCGCGGATCGACTACGATATTGCGCAGACTGTCGTTGCGCCCGTTGGCGCCGCGGTCCGGAATGAGCAAGGTTTTTTCGTCCAGCACTTTGACGAATCCATCCACATCTCCCTTTGCAGACGCAGCCAATCCATTCAGACCGCATGTCGCCAGCACCATGAACGGCGCTCGCTCTATAAACTCGCGAAATCCGGAGTGAATATGGTCGCTTTCCTTGCGCGTGAATTTGGCTGGCGGACCGTAGATGCGCTCCAGCGCAGTCAGATCGGCAATGCGGTAAGTATCGTCCATGAGCGGCTTTCCTGGTCCTTGATGACATTCTCTAACATGGAAGGATACGACAGCATCGGCGAAAAACAAAACATGGCCTTTTATTAAATATGAAGTACTAATTCATATTTAATATGCATTAAGCATGCTCTTAATCCGGCTTTTTCTACCATATTGCATGCAGCCACTATTGCTATTTACCATAGCGGCCGTTCCTGTTCATTTTTCCTAAATCGCGTCCTGCCAAACACAAGCCGGCTGTCGACATATTTTTTCGCATGCTTGGAAAATTCATGTCATGCTTGGTGTTGCGGCGCCTCACCGAAAGAAAGAATCATGTCACGTCGTTTATTCCTGCGCGCCGCCGCAGTGCTTGCCAGCCTGTCCTTTGCTACCGTAGCACTGGCGCAGCAGCAAACCATCCGTTTGTCCACCACCACCAGCACCGAAAGTTCGGGATTGCTCAAGCATCTTCTGCCTGCATTTGAAGCCAAGACCAAGAGCAAGGTGCATGTGATTTCGGTGGGCACCGGCAAGGCGCTGGAGCTGGCCAAGAATGGCGACGTCGACGTGACGCTGGTGCACGCGCGCGCGTCGGAGGACAAGTTTGTCGCCGAAGGACATGGTGTGGATCGGCGCGACGTGATGTACAACGATTTCATCATCGTCGGTCCGGCGAGCGACCCGGCAGGCATCAAGGGCAGCAAGGATGTGCTGAAGGCGATGAAGCAGATCGTCAGCAAGAAGGCCAAATTCATCTCTCGCGGGGACAATTCCGGCACCGACCAGATGGAACGCGCCTACTGGAAGGACATCGGTGCCAAACCGGAAGGCGGTGCCTATGTGTCCGCAGGCCTTGGCATGGGCGAAGTGCTGACCATGGCCGGTGAAATGCAAGCCTATACGCTGACCGACCGCGCGACCTACATTGCTTACCGCGCCAAAACAGGCCTAGCGATTGCCGTCGAGGGCGATCCAAAGATGTTCAATCCCTACGGCATCATCGCGGTCAATCCGGCAAAGTACCCCGGCATCAACTACAAGGGTGCAATGCAACTGATCGAATGGATCACGTCTGACGAAGGACAGAAACTCATCGCCTCGTTCAAGATCGACGGCCAGCAATTGTTTTTCCCGTCCGCGAAAAAATAAGCACCGACCAAGCGGCTGAAAATTCTGCCTTCACGCGACGATGCCGGCGAATCCCATGCCGGCATCTCTCTTTATGCGGCCGTCTCGCTTTATACTTAGTCTTTTCCCGCTTTCCATTCAATCATGCAGTTGACCAATGCAGTCCGCGATGCTTTTACCTTGTTGTTTTCGGGCGACCCGGAATTATGGAAAATCATCTGGGTGTCGGTGAAGACGACTTGCCTTGCCTTGCTGGTCGCCACGCCGATTGCGGTAATGATTGGATATCTCATCGCCAGCCGCGCCTTTTTCGGCAGGCGCATCGTGGTCTGGCTATCGCAGGCGGCGCTTTCACTGCCAACCGTCCTGATCGGTCTGCTGCTTTATCTGTTGCTGTCCCGGCAGGGACCGCTCGGTTCGCTGCAATGGCTGTTCACGCAAAGCGGCATGATCGCGGGTCAGGCCCTGATCGCCATGCCGGTCCTCGTCGCGTTTACGCTCGCTGCGGTGCAGGCTGCCGACCCGCGCTTGCGGGAAACCGCGATTGCATTGGGTGCGTCGCCGTGGCGCGTCATGTGGACGGTTTTGCATGAAACGCGCTTCGGCGTGATGGCGGCAATCATCACCGGCTTCGGACGGGTCATTGCCGAAGTCGGCGGCGCGATGATGATAGGCGGGAATATCGAAGGGGAAACGCGCACCATCACCACCGCGATCGCCCTGGAAACTAGCAAGGGTGAATTCGCGCAGGGCATCGCCCTGGGCGTGGTGCTGATGGCGATTGCGCTGATCCTGAATGCCTTCCTGATGCTGGCGCAGGGTGACGCGCGCAGCGCGAGGGCTATGCAATGAGCAGCTTGCTGAACTTGCATAGCCTGGAAAAGCGTTTCGGGGATCGTGTGCTGTTCAGGATCGAAACGCTGACGCTGGACCGCGGGAAGGCGTATGTGCTGACCGGCTCCAACGGCAGCGGCAAAAGCACCTTGCTGAAGATCCTGGGGGGACTGGAGCGCGCCAGGGTGGAGCAGGCGTTTTTCCTCGGGCACGCGGTAAGGTTTTTTCCCTATCCAAGGGAGATGCGGCGATCGGTCGTATATGTGCACCAGCATCCGGTCATGTTCGATACCAGCATTGAAGCCAATATCGGATACGGCCTGGCGGCGCGCGGCTTCACGAAAGGTGAAATCCGGGAACGCGTCGAGGAAGCCATGCGCTGGGCCGGCCTGATCGGGGTGCGCAATCTTCCGCCGCGCACCCTGTCCGGCGGCGAGAAGCAGCGCGTCGCGCTGGCTAGGGCAAAAGTGGTGGAACCGAAGCTCTTGCTGCTCGACGAGCCGACCGCCAATCTGGATACTGCAGCGCGTGAACAAGTGATGCAGCTGCTTCCTCAGCTTACAAGCATGGGTACCAGCGTGGTCATCGCCTGCCATGACCGCGAACTGATCCGGCTTTCAGATGCGCTGCGGCTGGACCTGCGAGAAGGGAGGCTATGCGCGCATGCCGAGGATGCCGAATAAGCATCCATACCGGAATACCTTGTTTCCTGGGCCGGTTGAAGACAATCAGTTCGCTGCTATATGGCCGGTTTCTAGAATCTCTCTACCGACTTCCAGGCCTTGTCTTGAGAGGACTGTTCCAGCACCTCGCTGATACTTTTCCTGATTACTTCTTTGGCGTTATCTTCGCCAAGTTCCTGCGCCATCTTCAACAAATCAATGAAATCCGTCGCACCGAGAAGCTTGGATGCGCTACGGATTCCGTCGATGATAGGCCGGGAATATCCCTGCTCTTCCTTGAACAATACATAGAAAGGCGTGGACTTCGTTAGGGGATTGGAGCGGGCGGCATTAAGCAGCTCAAACATCATGCCTTCATCGAAATGCACGCCACAGGCGATCAAGCCGATTTCCGCATTCAGCCTGGCCTTGGCATCGTCCAGGCGATGGGCAATCGTGACGTCAAAGCCATCGCCAAGGACCGCCGATACGACAGGCAAGTCGATCGGTCTTACCGCCAGGAGAAGCTTTTTTGCAGGCTTATTCATTCTTATTGGATCGCCAAAAAAATTATGATATTGCGTTCTGGCAATATAATAATTCCTAAATCACACTTGCCATATACCGAATTAATATTTGCTTATAACTGGGCTCTCCTCAGGTATGTTAGTGCAGTTTGATTAAGTGTCCAGTAATCCGGTAGGGATTAATTCATTTTTTACGATCCGGTCTGAAATCCGTTTGCCAGGAATTAAACAGGTGGTGCGCCACCAATCAATCGCCATTTGCTTCAGGGCAGTCTCGCACCTGCTGATTGGGAAAAGCAAACTTAAGCTTTTCAATGCCGGAGCGTGTCTGGCCGTCGGCCTGTAACCGGAAAGCGATTTTTTTCATCGGCGCCTTGTATTCAGCCAGGCGTGCGCTGCGCACACCTTTTTGACCCAGTTGCGAGAGAAAAGCGCGCGCCGCTTCTTCGGATTTGAAAACGCCGAGCGATATGCCCCAGCGCAGTTCGGAATTAGAGTGATCCGCCAGCACGAAGTAATCCGTCACGCCCAATGCCCGCAGTTCGGCCACTTTCTTATCTGCCTCGGCCTTGCCGTTTTGCGGCGGGATCAGCACCATGTGGCTGCTCGGTTCACTGATATCCAGGCGTGCCGGTTTTTCTGTCAGAGGCAAGCTCGCGAGCTGCGCTTCAAAGCGCCGCGCTTCCACTACGGTAAACGCACCGATCTGAAGGCAAGCGATCTTTGGCGCCGCTTGCTCATTCGAATTATCCGGCTGTGCAGCGGACGCTACGATATCCGGCGCCGGAGCGGATGCTGATGCGGGCGCAGGTGCCGGTGCCGCGATCAACTTGATCTTGTCGGCATTTAACTGGTTATTCATGCGTTCCGGTTCATGCCCGTCAGGGCCGAAACTGCCCAGATAACCCTGATGAAACGCGAACAGCACGCCGTTGACCAGCAACAGAAGGAAAAAAATAAGTTTCAGCATGATGAGTTTGATTCCAGGGCGACGGCGTGCAAGCCGATCAAGACCAGATTATCGACGCGATCGCAGGGAATGGAAAGATGCGGCGCAATCATGCCGGCTGCGCCGCCTGAGAGAATGCATTGCACGGCGCCGTGGCGCTTTTCAAGCGCACCGACTGCATGCTCGATGGCGCCGGTCTGCGCTGCAACACAGCCGCTGACAATGGCATCGTGCGTGTTGTCGGCAAACGGCGTGACGATCTCTATCTGTTCACCAACCTGCGGCAGCTGCGCGGTATTGAGTGCCAGCGAAGTCGCCATCAGGCCAAGTCCAGGCAGGATCATGCCGCCGAGGAAAAGCCCGTCGCTTTCTATTGCATCGATGGTGGTCGCGGTGCCGCAGGTTGCCACGATCAATGCACGCCCCGGATAAAGGCTGCGCGCACCGATCGCGGAAGCAAACCGGTCGCATCCCAGCTGCTGAGGATTGCGATAGCCGCTGCGAATGCCCGCCGCTGAAACATTCGAGGCGAACCACTGGACGGAAACCGATGCATGCGCCTGCTGCAGCAAGTATAAAAGCTTCTCCCGCATTTCAGGTCCCGCCACGTTTGAAATCAGCGCGTGCGTGATCTTCCATTGCCGCCATGCCTCTACTAGTGTTTCGGCATCGGCATGCTTGGCCAGGCCGGAAGCAAGCCAGCCGCCTGCGACAGCACAGGTGCCGGTCGCCACCGCCCATTTGATTCGTGTATTGCCCGCATCGATCAGCAATAGCATGGAGATCCTTTACGCATGTTCGGCCAGCCGCAATGATACGTCGCCCGACATGACGGCAACCTGGCCTTCATCGGTGTCGAGCAGAAAGCGCCCGGCATGGTCGATGCCCAACGCCCTTCCCCTGTGCAGCACATTGCCATGATCCAGTATTGCAACCGGCTTGCCGGCATAGGCATGCAAGCAGTTCCAGCGTTCGATGAAAGGCGACAGTCCTTCGTCCTCGAATTGAACCAGGGCCTTTGCCAGGCTGTTCAGGAGCGCCGCAACGATGCGATTGCGATCGAAACTGCGATTTTCCGGCAGACTGTCCGCTGCCGCAATCGGCGCACCGATTTGCGCTTGCAATGCCGGCGATGCATCGAGATTCAATCCGATGCCGATGACCGCCCATGCAGCATGGGATGGATTATCTTTTTCCGGCGCCGCTTCGATCAATATCCCGGCCAGCTTGCCGCCATCCTTCAGTACATCATTGGGCCACTTGAGGCGTGCATCGATGCCCCACGCTGCCAGAGTTTCCGCGAGCGAGACCCCTGCGACGAGCGACAATCCGGGCAGCTGTGCCAAAGGCAGCGCGAATTTCCAGGCCAGCGAAAAGGTCAGCGTCTTTCCTGGCTCCATATGCCAGGTCCGCCCGGCACGGCCGCGACCGGCAGTCTGCTTTTCGGCAATCAGCAGGACCGGCCCGCGCAAGGCATGCAGGCGCGCCATCAAGTCGGCATTGGTCGATCCGGTTTCGCGAACCACTTCAATGGCAACCTGTCGCGCCAAGCCTTCGCATGCGCCGGCAATATCTTGTTCGGAATAAACAAAACTCATGTTGCGCATTCTAGAGCAGATTCAGCCTCACTGTGCCATCTTTGCTTCACGCATTGCACATCCTGCGTGCGGCACTGCATTGCGCGAGCCCCGCCAGGCCGGCACCGCTGTGATGCCGTGCAAGCTGATATGGCGCAGAATACGGGCGGCTTCGCGGTGACGCTTGCCGGAATGTCATTTACACTCGATCAATGACTTCGATCGAACCGCCCTCACTGAAGACCGACTCCGCTGACCGCTCTACAGTCATTGCTTGCGGCACTTGGCAGGTGCAGCCCTTGGCGCGTCCTCAGATACTCGCGCAGATCGAATCCATGCTGCGCACATTACCCGATCCGGCTGCATTGCATTGGGATTTGCGCAATATCAAGGCACTCGACCATATCGGCGCGCAGATCCTGTGGAATGCATGGAACAGGCGCTTTCCCGCCAGGATCGATCTGGCGCAACAGCATGAAGCGTTTTTTGCACGGCTGCAAAATGCCGCGGCGGTTCCTGCAACAAAAAAATCTTCCGGCAGCCAAATTATTCATGCCCGGTTCAGCGCCGCTATCCATACGTTGCACCAGCACCTCAGCGGCTTCATCGCCCTCATAGGGCAGCTCGTGCTCGATATTGCACGTTTTGCCGCACAACCGCAGCGCGGGCCGTGGCGCGAAATCTCGGCCAATATTTTCCGCACCGGCTATCAGGCGCTCGGCATTACCGCCCTGGTGGGATTCTTAATCGGCGTGGTGCTGTCCTACCTTTCGGCGCAGCAGCTGCAGACTTTCGGCGCCGATGTTTACCTGGTCAATATCCTGGGCATGGCCATCATCCGCGAGCTCGGGCCGCTCCTGGCCGCGATTCTGGTGGCCGGCCGATCGGGATCATCCATTACCGCACAGATCGGCGTCATGCGCGTGACTGAAGAACTGGATGCGATGCTGGTGATGGGCTTGCCGCACGGTTTTCGGCTGATCATGCCGCGCGTACTGGCGCTGGCGATTTCGATGCCGCTCCTGGTGGTGTGGACCGATGCGATGGCACTCCTGGGCGGCATGGCTGCCGCAAGCGTCGAACTCGATTTGTCGCCTGCGTATTTTCTGAAAGAGTTACCGGATGCGGTGCCGGTTGCGAATTACTGGATAGGCATCGGCAAGGGTTTCGCCTTCGGCATCCTGATCGCTCTGGTGGCTTGCCATTTCGGTTTGCGCATTGAACCGAATACCGAGAGCCTCGGACAACTGACCACGACTTCCGTGGTCACGGCGATCACGGTCGTGATCCTGGCCGACGCGGTATTCGCGATCGTGTTCAAGGGTGTGGGGTTTTACTGATGGCGGATCAGGAGAATCAGGAAAATCGGAAGCACACGCCCGTCATTGAGATAAAAGATCTGACGACGCAGTTCGGCGACTTCGTCGTGCACCGGGATTTGAACCTGACGATAGAACGCGGCCAGATCGTTTCGCTGGTTGGCGGGTCTGGTTCAGGCAAGACTACTTTGCTGCGGCAAATCCTGGGACTGGAAAGGCCGAGCAAAGGCAGCGTAAAGGTATTCGGCACCGAAATCAGCCGGGCCGACCGCAATACGCTGCAGGAGATACGCAACCGCTGGGGCATGCTGTTTCAGCATGGCGCGCTGTTTTCTGCATTGACCACTTTCGACAATGTCGCGCAGCCGATGCGCGAACTGCGCACGCTGCCGGAAGAGGTGATTCGCGATGCCGCCTTACTGAAATTGCAGATGGTCGGCATCGGGCCTGAGCATGCGCAAAAAATGCCTGCCGACCTGTCGGGCGGCATGGTCAAACGGGTGGCACTGGCGCGCGCGTTGGCGCTGGAGCCTGAACTTCTGTTCCTGGACGAACCTACCGCCGGACTCGACCCGAGCTTATCGGACAGTTTTGTAGAACTGATTCGCGGCCTGCACCGCGAGCTTCACCTGACGGTTGTGATGGTCACGCATGACCTCGACACCCTGTTCGCTTTGTCCACCCACGTGGCGGTGCTGGCGGACAAGCATGTGATTGCGTTCGGCACGCCTGAAGAGGTGATCAAGGTGCAGCATCCGTTCATCGAAGATTTTTTCCTGGGGCCGCGTGGGCGTGCAGCATTGAAAGAGATGCGCCCCGCAGCAACAGGCAGAACAGATAGGATTGATTATGGAAAATAAATCGCATGCATTCATGGTCGGCGTATTCACGCTGGTGTTATTGACAGCTGCCATACTGGTGGGCATATGGCTTAACCGCGACCATATCGAAACGGTCCCGTACCAGATCGCCACCAAGCTGTCGGTGCCCGGATTGAATCCGCAGGCGGCGGTGCGCTATCGCGGACTGGATGTGGGGCGCGTCGAGGGCATCATCTTCGATCCCCAGGTGCCGGGGCAAATCCTGATCAACATCAACGTGCGCCCGGACACGCCGGTTACGCATTCCACTTATGCCACGCTCGGCTATCAAGGCGTGACCGGCATTGCTTACGTACAGCTGGACGACGATGGCAGTCAGCCCGTTAAACTGCCGAGTTCGGAAAACCAGGTTGCGCGCATTGCTCTGCGCCCCAGCCTGTTTGACACGCTGCAGAATAAAGGCCTGGCAATCCTGGAGCAAACCGAAGAGGTTGCCAAGCGCGTCAACAATCTGCTTTCGAATGAAAACCAGGAGACGGTCCTTGCCGCGTTCAACAATGTCAGCAAGGCCGCCAGCGAACTCCAGTCGATACCGCGCCAGTTGCAACCTACGCTGTCGAAGTTGCCGGCCCTGACCACGCAGGCGCAGCAGAGCCTGAATTCGATTGGAAAACTGTCCAGCAATCTTGATGCGCTGACGACTGAACTGAAGCAGCCGAACGGCACCATCGACCGTCTGGCCGATGCCATCGATCGCGTCGGATTGGCCGCAGACAGCATCCAACTCGAAGCCTTGCCGCTATCGAACGATGTGCGGACTTCACTGCGCCAGCTGAACCGCACGCTCGAAGGAATCAGTGAACGGCCGCAAAGCGTGCTCTTTGGATCGCGCAGGCCGGAACCCGGGCCCGGCGAAGCGGATTTCTCGCCTCCTGCCGAATGAATTTGACTAGAAAAAATATGATGAAAAATTTTATTTCTCTTGCCTTGCTATTTCTGGCCTTGAGCGGCTGTGCGGTCAGCGAACCGCCACCGCGCAGCCAGGCTTACGATCTGGGGCCGCTGAGCAGGAAGCATGCTGCCGATGCACCGCGTTTGCCCGCGCTGAGCGTTGCGCATATCGACGCACCTTCCTGGCTGGACAGCACCAGGATGTTTTACCGGCTTGCCTACGCCAACGAACAGCAGCCGCGCCAGTATTCCGGCAGCCGCTGGATTACGCCGCCGGCACAGTTATTCGAACAGCGCCTGAAATCCTGGATCGGCCAGGAAGGCAACATGGTGCTGTCGGCATCTGCGGGCGCCATGCGCGTTCCGGTGTTGCAGATCGAAGTGGATGAATTCACGCAGATTTTCGAAAGTCCTGCGCAAAGCGCGGCCCATGTTACAGTTCGGGCTGCGGTAATCCAAAACCGCATTTTGATCGCGCAACAGACGTTTACGAAACAAGTACCTGCTCCCACCGCGGATGCGCCGGGCGGTGTCCGGGCACTGGCCGATGCCAGCGACGCGGTGATTGCAGACATGATGAGATGGCTAGCCCAACTTCCTCTGAAAAAATAAAGCCTTCGGAAGCGTTTACCAATGCGTCGGTCTTCGCGCGCGTCGGTCTGCTGGTCTATACCATCCTGATTGTGTATGCGAGCTGGTATCCGTTCTCCGGCTGGCAGGACAAAGGTCTGACGCCCTGGCATTATCTTTCCCTGCCGCTGCCGCACTACTGGACCAAGTTCGATGTGGCCGCCAACATCCTGGCCTATATTCCGTTCGGTATCGGCGTAGTGTTTGCGATGCATCCGCACGTGCGGAGAATCTTTGCATTCCTGCTGGCCTCTGCCGCCGGAGTGCTGCTGTCGGGCATAATCGAAGCAGGACAAACTTTTTTGCCGAGCCGCGTTCCATCGAACCTGGATCTGTTCACCAATTCTGCTGGCGCGATACTGGGTGCATTGGTCGGCGTTCTGCTGATGCCGTATATACTGGAACGAAGCCGGCTGATGCAGTTGCGCAGGCGCTGGTTCCTTCATGAAGCCAGCCGCGGCCTGATCGTGGCGGGCCTGTGGCCACTTGCACAAATTTATCCGCAAAGTTATCTGTTTGGCCACGGCCAGTTAACGCCGATCCTGTCCGAATGGCTGTCCTTCTGGTGGTCGACGCCTGTCGACCTGAGCGGCCTGATCCTGCAGGACCGGCAACTGACAATTGAACAATACTGGCTTGCCGAAACCATCATCACCGCCTGCGGATTTACCGGCGCATTGCTGACGCTGCTTTGCATTTTGCGCAAGACCGCCCCGAAAGTCGTCCTTGTGGTCTTGCTCGCGCTATCCGCTTTTGCGGCCAAGGCCTTGTCCAATGCATTGCTGTTTTCTCCTGAGCAGGCATTCGTGTGGCTGACGCCGGGCGCGCAGGCCGGCATCCTGGTCAGCCTGATCATGCTGGGCGGACTGGTGTTTGCACCGCCGACCGCGCAGCGGCGCGTGGCGGCGCTGACCCTGATCATCAGCCTGATCGTGGTGAACGCGGCACCGGCCAATCCCTATTTCGTTGCGACGCTGCAGAGCTGGGTGCAGGGCAAGCTGCAGAACTTTAACGGGGCCGTGCAGTTTCTGGGACTGGCATGGCCGTTTTTTGCGCTCTGGTTTCTGTACCATCCCGTGCATCGCAAGCTGAAGCAAACCTGAACGCGGTGTATCATGGTGCCCTCGACGCACCTGTACCATTCCAATACATTCCCATGGCCGACAAACCTTATTACAAACACCACGTTTTCTTCTGCCTGAACCAGCGCGACGAAGGGCGCCCCTGCTGCGCCGACCGCGGCGCCCAGATCGCCCAGGAACACGCAAAATCGCGCATCAAGGAACTGGGCTTGAGCGGCCAGGGCAAAGTGCGCATCAACAAATCCGGTTGCCTGGACCGTTGCGAAGATGGCCCGGTGGTAGTCGTATACCCGGAAGGCACCTGGTATACCTATGTTGACACCCATGACATCGATGAAATCATCGATGAGCATCTGGTCAAGGGCAAGATTGTCGAGCGCCTGAAGATTTGAGTCAGTAGCTGCTCATGAACGCCCAAACCCAATATTTTTTTCTCTCGGGCCCGGCCGGCCGAATCGAATGCGCGCTGGATTTGCCGGACCCGGATAAATTCGCCGTGCCGCGCGGTATTGCGCTGATCGCGCATCCGCATCCGCTGTACGGCGGAACGATGAACAATAAAGTCGTGCATACCCTGACGCGCGCTTTTACCACGCTGGGCTATGCTGCAGCGCGCATGAATTTCCGCGGCGTGGGACAGTCGGAAGGCGTGCATGATGAAGGACGCGGCGAAGTGGACGACATGACCATCCTGCTGCATCATATGCAACAGCAGTATCCGCATCTGCCGGTGGCATTGGCCGGTTTCTCTTTTGGCACCTTCGTTCAAACCCAGTTGCATCACCGCTTGCTGGAACAGCAAACTCCTGCAGAGCGCCTGGTACTGGTCGGCTGCGCTGCCGGCAAATGGCCGATTCCGCAGGTTCCTGCCGACACCATCGTGATCCACGGCGAGCTGGACGATACCATTCCGCTAACGGACGTCTTCGACTGGGCGCGGCCGCAGACCCTGCCGATCATGGTCATTCCCGGCGCCGATCACTTTTTTAATCTCAAGTTGCAACATATCAAGAATTTGGTAGTCGAACGCTGGCATTGCTAGAAAGCATGTTTTCATTCATGCTCATGCCATTGCTCTAGACGAGTCTTGCGAGCCGGGAAGGCTCGCATTTTCTGTTTGTTTCGTTTTAACCAACTGCGGGCCGAAAGGCAATGCAGTTTTTTTAATATACGCTCGATGAAAAAAATATTCGTGGCACTAGCCGCTACCCTTCTGACCTTGTCCTCGGCTTTCGCGCAAAGTCTTCCTTCTCCGATCATCGCTTCCAAATCCTGGCTGCTTCTGGATGCGACCAGCAACCAGGTACTCGCGGCGCAGGAACCGGATATGCGGATTGAGCCTGCTTCGCTGACCAAAATCATGACTGCGTATCTCGCTTTTTCCGCGATCAAGGAAAAACGGCTGGACCTGAACCAGATGGTGAATGTGTCGGTCAAGGCATGGAAAGTCGATCGCGACAGCTCCAAGATGTTTATCGAGCCGCGTACACCGGTCTCGATCAACGATTTGCTGTATGGCTTGATTGTCCAGTCGGGCAATGACGCCGCAGTGGCGCTGGCCGAAGCGGTAGCGGGCTCCGAAGAGGCCTTCGCCGGCCTGATGAATCGCGAAGCCGAGCGCATGGGCCTGAAATCGACACGCTTTGCCAATCCGCATGGCTTGCCCAGCCCGAATAATTATTCGACTGCGCGCGACCTGGCAACGCTGGCTTCACGCTTGATCAATGATCACCCGGATCTGTACAAGATTTATTCCACCAAGAGCTTCACCTACAACAAGATCACGCAACCCAACCGCAATCGCCTGCTCTGGAGCGACCCGACCGTGGATGGCATGAAGACTGGCCACACGCAAGCCGCCGGCTATTGCCTGGTTGCATCCGCCAAGCGCCCGAACGGCAAGGGCGATCGTCGCCTGATTTCAGTCGTGCTGGGCACCGTGTCCGACCAGATGCGCGCGCAGGAAAGCCAGAAGCTGTTGAACTGGGGCTTCCTCAATTTCGATACCGTGAAGCTGTATGCAAAAGGCCAGGCAGTCGCCACGCCGGAAGTCTGGAAAGGATCGCAAGGCCAGGTCAAGTTAGGCTTTAATCATGATGTTTTCGTCACTGTGCCGCGCGGCATGGCTGAGAAAATGAAACCGGTCCTGGAGCGCAAGAATCCACTGGTCGCACCGATCGCACAGAACAGCAAGGTCGGCGTATTGAAAATCGTGGCCGACGGCAAAACGATTACCGAACTGCCTCTCCTTGCGCTGGAAGAAATTCCGCAGGCAAGCGTCATCGGCCGCGCCTGGGATTCGATGCGCCTGCTTTTCAAATAATTTTCCTACACTCCAAGCCGTCAACGGCAATCAAAGCAAAACGGCCCATGTTCAAAGCATGGGCCGTTTTTTTCTTTGCACGCTCCCGGCGAGCATATCAACCTTGCACGCCCGCCTGTTAAGCAAATCCGATGCGGTGCCCGCAGCTTGCGCTGTGCTTTATTGCCGTTAGGATCAGAATTGTTTTCATTTGTAATGACACAGTGAAATGTCGTCTTTCAAGCGTGATCGGCATCAAACGCGCATAGCCAAGTCCTTGATAAATCTAAATGGGATGACATCCATGGAAATTATGATAATCCCATGGAACCCACTCTTTCGCGCATCAGCAACCGCGGATTTAAACCGCTTGTGCTTACCATCACACGGGAGCAAATTGAAACGCTCAATTTGCAGCCCGCACTGGACGTTATCCAATCCGCATTGAGCACGCCCAAGATCGCCGCCTACAATGCCGGCAGACTGTCCCTGTCGGTAACAGGCTACGTAAAGGGTGAACGCATCATCAAGCCCAACCGCGAAATCATTCAAAAGTATTTTCTGGCGCTGGATCGCGAGTTCAACGGATGGTTCCATTTGTGCAATCGCTGGGACAATACCCTGCGCATGCTGTTTCTCGCCACCACGCCTTTGAAGGAAATCCAGAGTGCCGGCACCGAGCAGCCGCAACTGTGCTTTGACTTAAGCGAACTGCGGCTTTTCATTTCCGTCCACAACGCGGCATTGATGCAACTGCACAAGGAAAACGGCATTCCGCTGCGCACGACGGAGCATGTCAAGAAGCTGATGCAAGCCTATTTTGACAATTACTTCCTCAAACTCAAGGAAGAAAAACTGTAGCTGCCTTTTACTTCCTCATTAATCCGCAGCGCAGTCAATGACCATACAGAACCTGGCTGAGCATTCCGGATTTAAAACCTGCCCATCCACAAAACACACTGTCGTGCGCAGGACCTCCGCTGCCTTATGAAGAGTACGCAAGCAAAAGGGCGCCAGCAAAAAAGCCTATCGTGGTTCACACGATAGGCTTTCAATAAAAGCGGCGGGAATTCTTATGCGCCCGCTGATGCGGCGCAGTTAAACGAAGGAATTGATGCCGAGCAGGATCAAGCCAATGCTGATGGCGGCAGACGCAACAATGCACAGCACTGCCTGCAATTTATTGACATTGAATTTTGTCAGCTTCTTTCCTGCGTAGTATTTTGACGTGGCATGTAAAGATTTATGCATATGAGCTCCATTGACTCCCTGCAACAATTTGCGTCGAGTCATTATAGGAGGAGTTTGATTTGCGTCAATATCCTTTTATGCAAGTATTGCGAAAAATATGTAACAAATTTTCTTTAGAGAAATTTATTTTATATCTTGCCATTATTTCCGCCGCCTTTTTATATCCGAAGCTTTTCGCTTTACTCTTTAAATAAGCCGCATCGACGATCAAAATAAACATGCTTATGCAAGAATAAGCATTCATCCGTTTCGGGCTTTGCAATGGACGACTCACTTGTATATTTGAATGGCCAGCTTACTCCGCTAAGCGACGCAAAAATTTCTGTGCTCGACCGCGGTTTTATTTTTGGCGATGGTGTCTATGAAGTGATTCCGATGTACCACCGGCAATTGTTCCGCGCCGATCAGCATTTCGCGCGTCTCTTTCGCAGCATGCGGGCGATTTCCCTGCTCAATCCGCATGCAAAGGAAGAATGGATGGAACTGGTGCGCAATGTCACCGGGGCCCACGCTTCCGACCAGCAGCTGGTCTATATCCAGGTCACGCGCGGCGTGGCGAAACGCGGCCATGCGTTTCCTGAGGCGTCTTATCCCACGGTATTCATCATGACGAATCCCCTGGTTACGCCATCGGAAGATGTCAGGGCACAGGGCGTTGCATGCGTATCGATGGAAGACAGCCGCTGGCTGCACTGTGATATCAAGTCGATTTCCCTGCTGGGAAATGTGCTGGCCGCCCAATATGCCGCTGAGCACGATGCAGTGGAAACGATCCAGTTCCGCGACGGATTTCTCACCGAGGGCGCTTCGTCGAATGTGTGGGTCGTGCGGCATGGGCGGCTGATGGCGCCGCCCAAGGACAAACACATCCTGGAAGGCATACGCTACGGCTTGATAGAAGAATTATGCGCAGCCTGCGGCATCATGCTGGAAGTGCGCCATATCGCCCGTGCCGAAGTATTTCACGCGGAAGAGATATTGATCACTTCCGCCGGCAAGGAAATTCTTCCTGTTGCGAGCATCGACGGTCATCCGGTCGGCTCCGGAAAACCCGGCCCGGTATTCCAGCGTTTGTATGCAGCATATCAGCAAGCGAAGCCAAGACCGCTGACGTAAAATACCTTTTTGCTTTTTTACCGCGATGCCATGCCAGAACCAACCGAAAGCCTGATTGAATATCCAAGCGATTTCCCGATCAAGATCATGGGCGTCATGCAGGATGCATTTGCGCAAACCATGGTCGAACTGGTGATGGAGCATGATCCCAGCTTCCATGCCGGACGCATGGAAATGCGCCCGTCCTCCAAAGGCACGTATTTGTCGCTGACCGTGACTGTGCGCGCTACCAGCCGCGAACAGCTGGATAACCTGTACCGCGCACTGACGTCCCATCCGATGGTCAAAATCGTGCTCTGAAGCACGCGTGTTACAACAGGACCACTCAACTCTGCGCGCACCGCATAAAGTTACCTGCGGCAATTTCCCGGCATCCTATTTCGGACCGCCCTTCTTCCATTGCGCACACCTTGGCTTTCGTTTTGGGCGAGTTTTGTCTAAGCTTAAGATGATTGGCAATGAGCGCATGCGCCTGCTTCACAGCGACTGCTACTCGGCGATCCGCGGAGAATTCCATTCTGCCAGCCGGCAAATATTCTAAATATTCTTTGCCTGACAAATGTATATCTCCATGAACCGACAAGCAGAGATATTGTAGAATTGATAACAATCGTATGCTTGCATTACCCGGCTTTTAATGAATGTAAATAAAAACGAAGAAAGGACCACCATGAAACGCATACTCCCTTTGGTCGGCATCGCAGTATTGGCAGGTTGCCAGATGATGCCTTCCGGCTCCGGTTCGAACCAGGCGCGCGCAACACTGGATGCCAAAAGCGGCTCTTCCGTTGCCGGACAAGTGAATTTCCAGGAATCGAAAGACACATTGCATGCGACCGCACGCTTTACCGGCCTTAAGCCGAATAGCGAACATGGTTTTCATATCCATGAAAAAGGCGATTGCTCTGCCGCAGACGCCACCAGCGCGGGCGGGCATTTCAATCCCGACGGGCAAGCGCATGGGCATTATGCACAGGCGAAACGCCATGCCGGCGACTTGCCCAACCTGGTAGCCAATGAAAAAGGCGAAGCCAGCGCATCGTTCGACGTCACTGGGCTGCGCCTGGATGAAGGGAAGCACGGCATTCTCAACCGTGCCGTCGTCGTGCATGCGGGTCCCGACGACTATAAGTCCCAACCGGCGGGCAACTCCGGCGGCAGGATTGCCTGCGGTGTGATCAGGAAAAAATAAGGGCCTTTTGACCAGCATGCGGCCTCGGCCGCAGCCAACTTTGCAAGCCATGCTGCATGCCGCTCCATCCAGTCGACCCGGCCAAACCGTACGCCGCGCTCGGTGCCGGGCAGGCGCAATCCTTCCATATAGCCTGAACACAGCATGCCGCACATGAATTAGCAGCCGGATACCAGGTCGTGCCGCAGTGCCGGCATTGCACGGTTAATCTCGCTCCCGACGCGCAAGCGATTCACGCAGGGATTCATTTGCCGCTCGAAACGGCCGCCAGTTTGATACACTGCATGCCTATGCAGGCAACGCTATCGCTACCGACCATTATCCAGCGCGGAAAAGAATGCTATTCCGACAGTTTCGCTGCCATGCGCAGCTTTACCGATGCGCGCACGCCGTCCACGCCGGACGAATTGTGGATAGTCGAACATCCGCCGGTATTCACATTAGGCCTGGGCGCCGATCCATCGCATGTACTTGATCCGCATGGGATCCCGGTTGTGCAAACGGACCGAGGCGGCGAAGTCACTTATCATGGGCCGGGCCAGGCAATTATTTACCTGATGATGGATTTGCGCCGCCCACAACCGCAAGGACGCGTGCTGGCAAAGGAATTCGTGCGCCGCATCGAGCAGGCGGTGATCGACACCCTGGCGGCGTATAATCTCGAAGGCGAACGCAAAGCCGGTGCACCCGGCATTTACCTTGGCGGCGGTACCTGGAAGGGCGCCAAAATTGCCGCCCTTGGCCTGAAAATTCGCGGCACCGGCTGCACCTACCATGGCGTCGCGCTCAATGTGGATATGGATCTGGCACCTTTTTCATGGATCAATCCCTGCGGTTACCAAGGCTTGCGGACGATCGACATGAAAACATTGGGCGTGGCCGCGCCGCTGCAGGAAGTACAACTGGCGCTTGCCGGGCATTTGACTGAACAATTGAAAGGATAGCCGCCGTATGCTGGCTGCGCCGCTGCCTGGCGCATCCCCGGCGGCACGACCCGCATATGACATCGTCTTCCAAGGATAGCGTACCCGTTTCCTACGATCCCAACGCCAAGCAGAAAGGCGCCGGCAAAACCTCGCGCATTCCGATCAAGATTGTGCCGGCCGAAAAACTGCCGAAGCCTTCCTGGATTCGCGTGAAAGCCGCCTCGGCATCGACGCGCTTTTACGAGATCAAGGATATCCTGCGCGCCAACAAGCTGGTCACCGTGTGCGAAGAGGCATCCTGCCCGAATATCGGCGAATGCTTCGGCAAGGGCACCGCCACTTTCATGATCATGGGCGACAAATGCACGCGGCGCTGTCCGTTCTGCGATGTCGGCCATGGCCGCCCGGACCCGCTCGACCCTGACGAGCCTGAAAATCTGGCCAGGACGATCGCCGCACTAAAGCTCAATTACGTCGTGATCACTTCCGTCGATCGCGACGACCTGCGCGATGGCGGCGCCGGCCATTTCACGGCCTGCATTCAGCGGGTGCGCGAATTGTCGCCTGCCACGCGGATTGAAATCCTGACGCCGGACTTCCGCGGCCGCATGGATCGCGCCTTGGAAATCCTGAACACCGCGCCGCCGGACGTGATGAACCACAACCTGGAAACCGTGCCGCGCCTGTACAAGGAAGCGCGCCCCGGTTCCGACTATGCGTATTCGCTCAATCTCCTCAAGCGCTTCAAGGCGCTGCATCCGAACGTCCCGACCAAATCCGGCATCATGGTCGGCCTGGGGGAGACCGACGAGGAAATCCTGCAAGTCATGCGCGACCTGCGTGCGCACGACGTGGACATGCTGACCATCGGACAGTACCTGATGCCGTCCGGCGACCATTTGCCGGTACGGCGCTACGTGCATCCTGACACCTTCAAGATGCTGGAACAGGAAGCGTACAAGATGGGATTCGTTCATGCGGCGGTCGGCGCAATGGTGCGTTCCAGCTATCATGCGGATCAGCAGGCGCATGGCGCGGGTATCGCGCTCTAGCTCAAGGAAATGCGCACCGCGGCAAACTTCAACCGACACTAATCCTGCCTGCAAGGCACATCGTTTTAAAGGCTGATTCGTTCCGTTGTGCGCATTAACCGCGCATGACCGCTCATCGCCTTTCGCACAACATTTGCCTGCACGACTTGACTAAGCCATCCCTGCCTTCCTGATGTCCGCACGGCGCAATATGATTTTTATCTAATTCAGCGCAGTTTTCTGCCGAGCCTGGAAACATCCGGGCAATTTTCCTCTCTATCCGTCGTCATGCATATTTGTCAATGACGCATCCGATACGAATCCGACAAGGGGGGGATTGCCATGGCATCAAAACAGGAGGCGCTTGGTCTTGGCAAGCGCCGGAATCGTTCTGCCTATCGATACTGCAAGGCGCTGCTGTCGGGGCTGTTGCTGACGGTGGCTGCCGTGAGCGCGCATGCCGCCGGCGTTCCGGAAGGCTTTCAGGACCGGCAAATCTACAGCGGCTTCGTCAGTCCTTCCGCGCTCACGGTACTGCCGGATGGCCGGGTACTGGTCGTGCAGCAGGACGGCACCATCCGCATGGTCAAGAACGACACATTGCTCAGCGCAAATTTTTACAAGGTGCCCAACGTGGAGCCCTATGTAGAAACCGGCTGCCTGGGCATTACCAGCGATCCCGCATTCATGAGCAATGGCTATGTTTATCTTTATTGCACGGTAAAGACCGGTACTGATTACCGTAACCGCGTATTGCGTATCACCGCCGCAGGCGACGTCGCTGCGGCCGGCAGCGAACGGCTTATCCTGGACCTGGGCCCGATCCTGCCTGATCCGATCGACGGCACGCGTATCTACACGCACCTGGGCGGCGCAATGCGCTTCGGCATCGACGGAAAACTTTATGTCGCAGTGGGCGGGCATGAAAACAGCAGGGTTACTCCTGAACAGAACTCCTATTCCCAAAGGCTGAGCAGCCCGTTTGGCAAGATCCTGCGCATTAATCCGGACGGCTCCTTCCCGGCCGACAATCCGTTTTTCAATACCCCAGGCGCCTATCGTGGCGTCTACAGCCTCGGCTTGCGCAATCCGCATACCATGGATATACAGTCCGGGACCGGGCGCATAATGATTAACGATGTCGGAGCCGGCAGCGTCGAAGAAATCCTGGACGGCAAACCCGGCGCCAACTACGGCTGGCCTTTCTACGAGGGAGATGCCCCGGCCTCCGCAACGCAATTCACCAATGCCTTGTACACCTACGCGCACGATGTCGACAGCTCCGGCAACCGGCGTTGCGCAATCACGGGAGGCACGTTCTATAACGCCTTGAACATCCAGTTCCCGGGCGCCTATGCGGATAAATATTTTTTCAGCGACTATTGCACGGGTTCCATCTACACGCTTGATCCGAACAACCCGACAGGAGACGATGAATTCGCGAGCGGCATTCTCGGCCCGGTCAATCTTTCCGTCGGCCCGGACGGCAGCATGTATTACCTGGCCAGAAATACCAATCCCGAAGACAATCTCGGCATGCTGGGCAAGATCGAATATTCCGGCACCAACACGCCACGTATCGCGCAACATCCTCGCAGCCAGACGATATACCTGGGCGACCCAGTGACATTTTCCATCGTAACCAACGGCGCAACGCGCATCCAGTGGCAGCGCAACGGCGTCAATATCCCGGGCGCCACCTCCGCAAGCTATCGAATCGCCAATACCACGATGGCCGACAGCGGCGCGGTATTCACCGCTGTAACTGAAAATGCCTTCGGCACGACCACTTCCTCGCCGGCGGTATTGACGGTAACCACAAATCGCCTGCCGCAGGTGTCGATTACCAGCCCGAGCGAGAATACCGGATATGCCACGGGCGACACGGTCCGTTACGCGGCCAGCGCAAATGACGCCGAAGATGGCAGCTTGCCTGCCAGCGCATTTACCTGGCAGGCAAACTTCCGCCATGACACGCATGCTCACCCGCTGCTTGCCGCTACCGGCGGCGTGACGAGCGGATCGGTCAGCATTCCGGAATTCGAATCGACGACTGCCAATACCTGGATCGAATTTCTGCTGACCGTGAAGGACTCCGCCGGCCAGGCGCAAACCACGACGCGCAATATTTATCCGCGCCATCAATTCAGTTTGCTGCGGCCGAGCGGCACGCCGTCGAACGGACTGGGCCCGATCGAGATCGACCGGAATAATGGCAATGCAGCGGCAAAGGACGGCGGCCAACTGTCTCTGGATACGGTACCTTATCCCAAAGGGCTGGGCGTGCATGCGCCGTCCGATGTGCGTTACAACCTCGGCGGCATCTGTTCGGGCCGGCTCATCGCCGATGTCGGAATCGATGACTCCGTCGGCAACAACGGCTCGGTGGTGTTCCAGGTGTATCTGGACGGTACAAAAGCCTATGACAGCGGCCTGGTGCGCGGAAGCGATTTGCGCAAAGCGGTAAATGTCGACGTGACCGGGAAACGGGAGCTGCGCCTCGTCGTCACCGATGGCGGCGACGGTAACAGCCTGGACCGCGCAAACTGGGGCGGTGTCCGCCTGAGCTGCAATACCTTGCCTGAAGATACGCTCGCCCCGTCATCGTCGGGCGGCGCGATCGCTTCGCCGGGTGGAGGCGGGGGCTGCACGACCGGTCGCAACGGGCGCTTCGACCCAACCCTGGCAGGATTGGCATTGTCCGCGTTTGCCGTCGCAGCATGGCGCCGCCGCAGGACTCCTTCCAAGGCGAAGCAATGAAGAGTAGAGGGCATGCGACAGCCAGGCATGCCCTTATTTTTAATAGTGGCTGATACTAGCGACTGATACGACCCGCCTCATGCACAGCATCCTGACCGAGTCGTTCGGCTTGCAGTTTCGCCCATCCTTTCTAAGGGATGGGCAATTTTATCTGGCGATTGCCATCGCGCCGCTTCCCCTGATTGCACTGAGTTACCTTGCGCCCGGATGGAACACCGGAATGCATGCCGGGACTGCGACGATCTTTTCGCTGGTGATATGGCAACCGCTTGTCGAGGAATTGCTGTTCCGGGGATTTATCCAGGGCCGCTTCGAACAATGGCGCCGGGCACGCGAAAAATTTCTGTTTTTCAGCCTGGCCAATTATTGCACCACACTGTTGTTTGTCGCGGCACACCTCTTCAACCAATCGGCCTGGTGGGCCGCAGCCGTAGCGGTGCCGTCCTTACTGTTCGGATATTTCAGGGACCGCCATGAAAATATCTATCCGTCCATCGTCCTGCATGCAAGCTATAACGCCTGTTATCTGGCGTTCGGAACGCTACAGAAAAATGCCATGCCGATCGGCGGTTGATTTTTTACTGCACGGATGTGCTCTTTCGCGACAGTAAAATGTGCAGACTCCATCGACTGATGAACTGACTGGCAACCGGCCTGCAGGAATGATTCATGCAGGCCGGACAGAATGCGGATCAAAACATGGATTCTTAGCGCAAGGTCTTGAGCGCCACCGCCCATTTGTGCAATTCATCAAGCAGTGTGCCGGCGGATTTGACATGGTGCTCGTTCGGCGTGAATTTTTTTTCCTGGTCGAGATGCTGACTGACATTTTGAATGACCACCGCTTCGACCATAGGCATGATTTTCAAAGTGGTGAGCGTTATTTTTTCGACCTGGACTGCGCGCATTCCGCCTGACACCCCACCGTAACTGACCATTGCGGCCGGCTTGTAATTCCATTCCTTGTACACATAGTTCAGGGCATTCAGCAGGGATGGCGGCGGGCCGAAATTGTACTCCGGCGTCACGAACACATAAGCATCTGCGGCTGCAACGCTGGCCGCCCATTTCCTGGTGTGCTCATGCTGATAATTTTGCTTGACCGGATGTTCCGGCTCGTCGTACACAGGAAGATTGCAATCTGCCAGATCGAGCAGGTGTGAATCGAACTTTGCATGCTGCACGGCAAGCTCGTGAAACCAGCTTGCAACGGAGGGGCCGACCCGGCCCGGGCGCGTGCTGCAGGTAATGATGTGAAGTCTCAACGCCATGTCTCTCTCCTTATCCGGTTGGAACCCATCCTGTTGGGATACTGCAGTGACGGCGATCCCGGTTTTGCAGGGATAGCTCTAATCAGCAGACAGAAGCAAGAGAAATCAGTTGCATTGCATGAGTGAAGCAAACAGGAAAACGGCCATGATCGTGGCCGCTGATTGCTGCGTCGCTTCCGTCATGCATGCAGGGCATGGCGGAAGCGACACAGAATCTATACTGCCGCTATTTCCAGATCGGCGCTTTCCGCCTTCTTCGCTTTGGCCGCATCCTGCTTCGCGCGGGCGCGGGATGGCGGTAGCCGGCGCAAGGTGCGCAGGGCATTGATGTCTTTGAGACCGATTGCGCGCTGCTCCACTGAAATCAGTCCGATTTCATTGAACGCAGACAGCGTGCGGCTGACTGTTTCCAGGGTCAGACCCAGATAACTGCCGATTTCCTGGCGTGTCATGCGCAAATTGAATTCCTTGCCCGAGTATCCCATGTCCGCAAAGCGCTCGGACAAGGAAACCAGGAAGCGCGCAACGCGTGCTTCTGCGCTCAGGGAGCCCAGCATGCTGACCATGGTTTGTTCACGGATCAACTCTCGGCTCATTACGCCATACAGAGCCACTTCCAGTTCCGGCTGCTTCCTGCCGAGCGCGGTGAACACCTTGAACGGCACCATGATGATGTCGCAGCTGGAAAGAGCAACTGCTTCGGAACCGTACTTGCGGGCGTGGATGCCATCCATGCCGAACATGTCACCCTTCATCGGAAAGCTCAATACCTGCTCATTGCCGAGCTCATCGATCAGCACCGTTTTCAGGAAGCCCGAATTAACAATATAGAGCATGTCGAATGGCTGACCGATCGTATGGATGCGTTGCCCTGCCTTGAATTGCACATGCTGGAAAACCAGATCCGGATCATATGCCGTAGATGAGTAGGCGGGAATGCGGAGCAAATCGCAAACTTCGGCAAGGTTGGACCAGAGCTTGCCAGTACGCTGACGTCCTGCTTCGGTTTTAACTTGCATGCCGAGACCAAAATGAGTCGCGCCGTTTTCAAGGATCATCGTGGACATGTGTTACTCCATTCAAACATTAAGTTAATCAGATACAACGATTCCGCTGCTAAACGTTTCTTGCGATTACGTGATGGAGCAAGTATGGATATTTCGAACGATGTTGAAAATCAGGAAATGCTGCTAAAGCATGTAGGATGATCTTGTAAAACGTTCGGAAAATTCCGACACGGCCTTAATGAATGATAAGAAATTGGCTTACAAACTGTGAGAAATCACCAACACTTCATTTGCGCTTCTTCACTCTGTAAATTGAATTTTGGTGCGCAAGAAAACACTTGTTCTATTTACCTTAAGAAAACGCTTCTTGCGATTGATTTAACAAGGAAATTTTCAAAAAACAAGGTTTCTTAACTTAAAGCAGCTTTGACTTTTCTCAAGCGAATGCGTGCTATACGCTCTTTGAACGAAGAAAAAATACGACATCTTTCTTCCCGTAAAAACTTACCAAATTAAATTTTCTTGCACAGGATCAATAAAAAACTGCCTTTGCCTTCCATAATGAAACCACTCAATGGGAGGCGCTATGACTTACTTTTGGATTGGAGCAGCAATCGTTCCGGTAGTCTTGATAAGTGCTGCATTTATTGTGTATATCGCGTTCAACGATCTGGAAGAAGCAGACCGTTGGTAAGACGAAGCATCTCCTGCCTGCCAGGATACAAATACGTGGCTCCGGCAATGCGAACTTGGGGATTGTCATGGATATCGCCAGGTGATGCATCATGGTGATTGCTCGACCATTCCCTGCTGTCGCATTTAATTAAAGCGACGAGACGGCGACGGTTTGTTCGTTGGATTCCGCTGCATATCTGCGCGACATAAGCAGGCATTTCTCTATTCGAGCTGATGATGTTTCCGAATCGCGCACCTGCACCGAATTTTAGAAAAAGAAGCGCGCGACCCCGATAGGTAACGCCATTACTGCAGTCATGACCAGCACAGTTTTTGGCGTGAGCAGAAGTCTGATTTCTTCAAGAATCAATGAACTTATTTTTCTTTGGGGCGGTGGCAAATGCTGCATGGTGTCGGACCCGAAAGGGTCAAAGAAGAACATGGCTCCATTATAGAAATTCGGTTCTCAAGAGCAATATTTTATGTGCAACTTTGCGCTTTAATTTCGGCTTTTTCATGTCAATTGCTGCCGGAAAGCAGGTATGCGGTGCATTGCGCTTGTTGCCTGCATTCGTAAATCATGCACAAGCATTTCGCAATAGTCGCTTTATCCCGTTACCAATACGTCCATAACATTTTTGCAGCCAGCACATAGAGCAGGCAGGCAAAAATCCTTTTCAGCGTCGATACCGGAAGACGATGCGCCAGGCGCGCTCCGAACGGCGCAGTAACGATGCTCCCGCACACCAGGCCGATCAGTGCAGTGGTCGATATGAAACCGATCGCATCGCTGGGCAGCCCCGTAACACTCCATCCCGATATGATGTATCCGATCGTACCCACGAGTGCAAGCGGCATGCCGATCATGGCTGCCGTGCCGATCGTCATGCGCATCGGTACGCCGCACCAGAGCATGAATGGAATCGTCAGGAAGGCGCCACCGGCTGAAACCAGGCCACTGATTGCGCCGATCACTGTTCCCACCATGAAAAGCGGCCCTGGTTTGGGCAAGGTCCTCGCTGCCTTGGGTTTGCGGTTCAGCAGCATCTGCGTCGCGCCCAGGAACACAATGACGGAAAAACTCAAGGCCAACTGCCGCTGCGGTATCCATGCGGATGCGCCTGTGGCCAGCAAACTGCCGAAGACGGCGCCAGGCGCCATGGCCTTGACGATGTGAAGATCGACACCACCCAGTTTCCAGTGTTCGCGCACGCTTGCGACAGACGTAAAGACAATCGATGCCATCCCCGTTGCAAGCGCCATGTGCACCACATAATCAGGCGCGAAATGCTGTGCCGAAAAGAGCGCGGCAAGAATCGGTACCAGCGTCATGCCACCGCCGATGCCAAGCAAGCCGGCAAGGAAGCCGACACCTGCACCCGCCGCTACGTAAGCGATCCACCAGATCATGTTTTCCCCTTGTATCAGCTATCCGATAAGCGATGCGTTCCTGCATGCGTTCCTGCATGCGTTCCACATCGCACATTGCATGGACAGGCATCGTTCATCAGGCTGCTGCCGCTTCTGACCATACACTAGAACTGGTTTCATCGACAGCCTCATGATGAAACCCGTTCTAATTAATTCATGCACAAGTTTGCCGACCATGCCGGTCTCGCGGCATTTCATCCGCCTTGCCACTTCAATCTGAACCGGCTTTCAAAACAATGCGCCTTGCCGGTGACCGGATCGGAGAAGGACAAGGATTTGGCCAGCAGCTGCAAAGGCGCCTGGTAAAGCCTCGCTGTCTCGACGGGTTCTCGCTCTTCCGGCAAAAGCATCGGATAGATCCGGTCGTTCAGGATAGGCATGCCCAGGGCCGCCATGTGCGCACGCAGCTGATGCTTCTGGCCGGTCACAGGATACAAGTGAAAGCGGGCGATTCCATCTTTTGCCTCCTGCAATTCGATCCTTGTTTCGGCGTTCGGCTCGCCTGGCACTTCGCGCATTTGCATGAAAGACGGCCCTTCTTCCAGGCGGCTACGGTACGTCAATGGAAACGCGATACCTGGGCGCAAGGAGGCAATCGCCTCATAGCATTTCCCGACTACACGCTGCCGAAACAGGCTCTGATAATGGTTGCGCGACTCGGGCTGCACCGAGAACAGCACGAGCCCTGCGGTTTCGCGATCGATGCGATGGATAGGAGACAGTGTTTCGATGCCGAGCTTGCGCTTCATGCGCACCAGCAGGGTTTCGCGCAGATAGCGGCCCGATGGCACGACCGGCAGGAAATGCGGCTTGTCCGCGACCACCAGATAGTCATCCTGGTACACCAGGTATTCTTCAAACGGAATAGGATCTTCCGCCGGCATGCTGCGGTAGTAATAAATCTTGGAATACGCACGGTATGCGCAACCCGGAGAAAGCGGCTTTCCTTCGGCATCGAGCACTTCACCGCGAAGCATGCGTGCACGCCATTCCTCACGCTCAATTGCGGGGAACCGGTGTGCCAGAAAATCGATCAGCGTCGGCCAGTTCTGCGGCGGCAGTGCCACGCAGCTGGGACTGATGCCTTCCTTGCTCGGCAAACGTTCGGCAGGCCGGTTTTTTGCCTGCCCCATTGCCTGCGCCTTCAATTCCTCACTCGCTTGCCGCATTCAGGCGCCTGGCCCGCTGCAGGCGCCATTCCTCGTCAGGATCGCTTCCATACACGTCTTCCAGGGTCGTATCGGTTTCCTGCAGCCTGGTATCGAGCGCAATGCGGTTATCGAACACAAAACACTCGCCTTCCCAGTCCTGCTCCGCATCGGGCATGGCCTGGAAGTAATTCAGGATGCCGCCTTCCAGCTCATAAACATCCAGTCCGAGCTTTTCCATCCAGGCGCCGGTTTTTTCGCAGCGGATGCCGCCGGTGCAATACATCGCCACGCGTGTGCCCGCGTCGCGCCAGGCAGGCGCATGTTCTTCAATGTATTTCGGAAAGTCGCGGAAATTGGAAACCTGCGGGTCGATCGCACCCTTGAAGCGCCCGAGGCGATACTCGAAACTGTTGCGGTTGTCGATCACCACAACGTCGTCCTGCGCAATCAGCTCGCGCCATTGCCGCGGGCCGACCTGCTTGCCATGCCGCTGGATCGCATCGACGCCGATTACTTCAGGCAAACCCAGCGCGACGATCTCGTCCTTTTTATGCACCTTGATGCGTGCAAAAGGCCTGGTCTTGCATGCGCTGCGCTTGAAAGCCATGCCCGCGAAGCCGGACTCGAATCGAGCGTCGTTAAGCAGCGCATGCTCGAACGCATCCAGTGCTTCACGCGTGCCGGCCACAACGCCGTTGATGCCTTCCTGCGCAATCAGGATACTGCCGGACAAGTCCTGCGCAAGCTGGCGCAGGAGCGCGACGATCCCGGCAGGATCGCGCAGCTCGACGAATTTGTAAAAAGACGAATGAAAGAGCTCGTTGGCCTGAGCAGTGAGGTACGCCGGACTCTCCGGCAATCTCTGCGCATGTGTCTTATCCGTCATGCCGCCAGCGCCTTCTCGAGCAACTGATGCAAAGCCGGAAATTCCGGTTCGCCGACATACCGCTTGATGATGTTGCCGTTCTTGTCGATGACAAATGTAGTCGGCGTGAGCTTCACATCGCCGAAGGACTTCGCGATGTCGCCCTGACTATCCAATGCGACCTTGAACGGCAGATTGCGTGTCTGCGCATAATTGAGCACATAGTTCGGCGGATCGTAGCTCATGGCCACGGCAATGAATTCCAGCCCCTGGTCCTTGTACTTGGTATAGGTCCGCGCCATGTCCGGCATTTCCTTGATGCAGGTGGCACAGGAAGTTGCCCAGAAGTTCACCATCACCACCTTGCCGCGCAGGCTTTCGGAACTGATTTTTTCGCCGCTGAGCGTCGTGTAGGTAACTTCGGGTGCGGAATCCTTTGCCGAAAACAGGACAAAACCGGCAATGGCGATTGCAGCAACGATCGCCGCAACTGCAATGTTGCGCCAAAGGTTTTTGCGCGATGGATTTGAAGATGTCTCTTGCATGATGGTTAAGCTCGGCTGGACAGAGTTCCCATTATAGAACTCATTGCGGCGCCTTGTTCATTCGTGCACAAGAAGCTTGATAGCTTGGTCAGGTCGTCAAATGCCGCCGCAAATAAAAGGCGCTCAGGCAAATTCCATGTGTGGGCGATCGGAATCGGCGATCTGAAAAATCGGAACTGTCGGCGGAAGCGGTGCATCGATTGCGGAACAGACGGCACGCAGGGTATCGACGCAGGCAGGCGGCACCATTCCCTCTGTCTCGGAAATTTTGCACAATGCCTTGACTAGCGCCGGCTTGGCCAGGGGCATCAGGCAATTTGCCTGCTCGAGCGCGCGCCGGATTCCGGTCAAGGTGATTGCGGAAGCCGCATGCAAATCGGCAGATGACAGTTCAAGCCGGGGAAGAAACGTAGCAGCTTGCATAAATTTCTTTTGCATATCCAGCTCTGACGGCACCGGCAGGCCGGAAAATGACAGGCGGGCGAGCAAGGACAAAAGCAGCGTGCACTCCTTGCGAATCTGCGCGACGGTGGCGAATTTGAACGGTACGGCGCGCCCGGCCAGCGGCCCCAACCGGCGCACGAGAATGGTTTGCAGCACGAATTCATGCCAGCTTACCTGCCCGTCATGATTGATCACATCCTCCACCGTTTTCAGTAGCGCGCCACGTTCCGAAGGCGGCAACTGCTTTAAGACGGGCATTGCCAGGTCAAGAACTGAAAGATGGGCAGCCGATGGTATCGCTGCAAGAACATTTACGATATGCATGACGAATGCCGCCTGATTGGGCACACAGGTTTCCAGCAATCGTTGCGGGTCGGCGTTCTTGGACCGTTGCACGAGCAGGGCCAGCGCTACGGCACCGGCGGCAGAAGGATCGTGCAAGGCGTTAGCGAGTTCCACTGGAAGCGGCATGCCGGCGCCCGGCAGCGGCTTGTCCGGGGTAACCGGCAGAGCCGGCAAACCCGTCTGGGCGGGCGACGCATTCGGGCCCGATTCGCTCCATGCACCGAAGCTGCCTGACTGGAATGGAATGTCCGGCAAACGCGCCGGCTCGGCTGCAGCTTCCTGCAATACCGGCGCGTCCAGCAGTTCCATATTACGTCCGTACAAGCGCCGCAGGCGCTCGGCTATGGGAGGATGGGTCGCAAACCAGCCATTGAGCAGGCGCGGCAAAGGGCTGCCTATAAAGAGGTGCGAAAGCTGTTCCGCATTCGGATGATGAATGCGCGAACCCAATCCCATTTCCTGCGACAGGCCGCCGATTTTTCGCAATGCCCCGCCTAGCCCATCGCGATTGCGCGTGAACTGCACTGCACTGGCGTCGGCCAGAAATTCGCGCTGGCGCGAAACGGCCGCCTTGATCATCCTTCCGAATATGACGCCGGCGTATCCGGTGACGTATAAGGCTATGCCCAGCATTACAAAAAAGAGGCGCACGAAAAAATTCCTGTCGGCGCTGCGCATGCCGGAGGATTTGACCGCGCCATCGATCAGGTGCCGCCCGAATCCTGAAATCATCTGAAGCCCGAACAGCACGCCAATCAATCGCACGTTCAAACGCATGTCGCCGTTGAGAACATGGCTGAATTCATGCGCGATCACGCCTTGCAGCTCATCACGGTTAAGTCGGTCCAGCGTTCCGCGCGTGACGGCAATCACCGCTTCATTCGGGTTATAGCCGGCGGCAAACGCATTGATCGACTCTTCCTTGTCCAGCACGTAAAGCTTTGGGCAGGCAATGCCGGATGCAAGCGCCATTTCCGCCGCGACGTTCTGCAGCCGGCGCTCCTTCACATCGTAGGTGGCGGACGACAACAACCGACCTCCGGCCATCCGCGCCACCGCATCGCCGCCTTCGCGCAGATTGAACAGCTCGACGAGGGTTCCTCCGACGATCAATCCTGCGGTTATCAGGGTATTCGTAAGAAAAAATCCGTTGGGATAGGATGAATAGGAAACGGCGCCGAAGCCGTTTTGCAGCCACCGCCAGCTAAAGGCTGCAATGACGTTGACCAGAACGACAATTGCGATCACGGCCAGGACCATCAGCAGCACCAGATGCCTGGTCTGCTTTCTCGCATGGTCCTGCTGCGCAAAGAAATCCATGGCGGACTAAGGATTAGCCGTGACGTTGAAAGAATTGGCGGCTGGATTGGCCGCTGAATTAAAACGCCACTTTAACCGGTTTGCGCTCTTCTTCTGTCTCGGTTACCTGCAGCAATTCCGCCGCCTTGAAGGCAAACATGTTGGCAATGACGGAACCGGGAAACTGCTCGCGCACCGTATTGAATTCCATGACTCCGTCGTTGTAAGCCTGGCGTGAAAAGGCGATCCGGTTTTCCGTGCTGGCCAGCTCTTCATGCAATTGCTGCATGGTCTGATCCGCCTTCAATTCCGGATAGGCTTCGGAAAGGGCAAACAGTCTTCCCAATGTAGCGGTCAAGGCATTTTCCGCAGACTCCAGCTGGTGCACGGCGGCCGCTTCACCCGGTGCCGCCGCTGCACGCACGGTCGCCGACACGGCCTGATTGCGTGCGGCGATGACTGCTTCCAGCGTTTCGCGCTCATGCTTCATATATGCCCTGGCCGTTTCCACCAGGTTCGGCACCAGGTCATGGCGCCGCTTGAGTTGCACATCAATCTGCGCAAAGCCATTTTTGTATTGATTGCGCAGGCCGACCAGCCGGTTATACGCACTGATCGCCCACATCACGAACAGCACAATTGTCACCAGCACGATATATGTAGCCATGTCCCTCTCCCTTAAGAAAAAACCGCCCGTACATTGCGGGCGGCTTGAATATTTTATTTATCTTGCGGTTTGCTTGTCCTGCGTGGTGGATAACTGCCGTAGCTCGTCTTCCGTGATGTAATCGAAAACCTTGATGACCTTTTGCACGCCGCCGACATTGCGCGTCACTTCGGCGGCACGCGCGCCCTCGGTCTGCGTCACAAGACCCATCAGATAAACATTGCCGCGTTCGGTCACGACCTTGATCGAGTTGGCGAACAAGTCCTTGGCATCGACAAATGCTGCTTTCACTTTGCCGGTGATGAGCGTGTCATTGGAGCGCGAGGAGAAGCTGGATACTCCTGCGATCTCCAGCTCGTTGACGACCGACGCCACATTTTCGATAGCGTTGATTTCGCGCTCGACCGCTGCCTTCATCGCTTCGTCCCGGACTTCGCCGGTCAGAAGCACCTTGCGGTTGAAGCTGTTGACATTGACGTGGCCGGCCTCACCGATCAGCTTGGAGACGCGCGATTCTCCCTTGAAAACGATGGTCTTGTCTTCGGTCTGCGCACCGAAAGTGCGCCGGTCGGTTGCGGCCAGCGAACCCATGACGGCGCCGCCTACCATCATTTCTACGCAGCCCTGCAGGCTGACCGCGACGCTGCAGCATAATGCAATGGCGGCCAGAGGGCGGCGCAGCGATGCCAGACGCTGCAGGTGATTTTTTCCGTCGGTACCAAGGTGTTCAGTCATTCGCTTCCCCTCCAAACAATGCGGCGTCAATGCCGTCACACAAACAATGAATCGTCAATAAGTGCACTTCCTGTATGCGCGCCGTACGGTCGTGCGGCACGCATATGTGGACATCCATATCATTCAGGAGCCGCGCCATGGCGCCGCCTCCCTTGCCGGTCAAGGCCACTACGCGCATGTCGCGCTCCAATGCCGCTTCGACCGCTGCAACGACGTTTGCCGAATTGCCCGAAGTGGACAAGGCCAGCAGCACATCGCCCGGCTGGCCGAATGCCTGCACCTGCTTGGTAAAAACATCCTTGAAGCTGTAGTCGTTGCCGACTGCCGTCAGAATCGAGGTGTCGGTTGTCAGTGCCATGGCAGGCAGCGGCAGCCGCTCGCGCTCGAATCGTCCTACCAGTTCCGCGGCAAAATGCTGGCAATCCGCAGCCGAGCCGCCGTTTCCGCAGGCGAGGATCTTGTTGCCGTTCGAAAGCGCGGTGAACATGAGCTCGATCGCCTGCGCAATCGGTTGCGCGAGCTGCGCAGCCGCCTGGATCTTGAGCTCAGCGCTTTCGTGAAAGTGCCCGATGATGCGTTGATTATTCATGTGAGTAGAAACTTGTTTTATTCAAATTAAATTTTCGCCATCGCCCATTTATTCCTCAATGGCGTTGGTAATCCAGTTCAGTTGGTTGCCGTCGATTGCAATGACATCGAATCGGCATGGAGGCGGATCGGCATATCGCTGCAGGTAGAACTGGGCCGCTTTCTTCAGTCGCGCCTGCTTTGCAGGGATGACGCTTGCTGCTGCGCCGCCGAATTGTCCACTTGCGCGTTTTCTGACTTCAACGAACAGGAGCATGCCATCTTTTTGCACGATCAGGTCGATTTCGCCGCCCCGGCAATGAAAATTACGCTCGACCAGGCGGAAACCCTGACTTAACAAATATTCAAGCGCCTGCTCTTCGCCGGCTTGCCCCGTGAGCTGTTGCGCAGTACGCAATCGGCTCAACGTGAGCCGGCAGTTTCATTTAGCGGCTCCGACCGCCACGACACGCCCCCCGCGATAGACAGCAGGCATTTCAATGCGTTCAAAGCGTCCCGTTTCCTTTGCGAGGTTAATCCTCAGTTTACCAGTGACGCCGTCGATCTGGAATTGCGATTGTCCCAGGGCGACTTCCTTGGCGACCCGAAAGGCGTCGATTCCCAGCGCATAAAGCCGCTCCAGGTCGGCGCTGGGCAGGGTTTCGCCTGGCAGCGCCGGTTTCGGATATGCCATGACTGCCGGATGGTCGGCCTGCAGTTGCCATGGCATATCGACAAGCCGTACGCCGTTCATTTCCGGCTGCGGGTCTGCACTGCTCCATTGTGTCATCGTCAACGGATTGAGCTGCGAGGTACCGTAGACGGGAATGTCCTGACCGATCAGCATCCGCAGCTGGCGGGTCTGCACCGCATCAAGCGCAGAAAACAAGAACGGCGGCTTTTCAGTCTGTATGCGCTTTTGCAATTGAATCAATCCGTTCGCGCCCAGATACGTTCCCTGTGCCGAGATATCCAGTTCCATCAGCTCCGATTCATACCCCAGTTCCAGCCAGCGCTCGGCAAAGGCTTTCGCGGCCCTGCGCTGCCATGAAGTAGGGGTGGTCAGAATGATGGCCGTACCGGTCGGTTTCCTGGCATGCATCAAGCCCGCCATCTGCCGCGCCTGGTCCTCGATAGATAAACCGATGATGAGCATTTTTTTCGGCAGGACTGTCTTTGTTTCGTCCTGCGTATCGATTTGCGTGAGGGCGATCGTCGGTTTCGAAACGGCTCCGCTTTGCGCGATTGCGCTTACGCCGCTGCGCGAAAGCGGTCCGACCACGATATCGAATTCAAATGAAGCGTTGCCGTAGGAGGCCAGTACATCAGGGAGCGCATCGCCGGATTCAACGGTCTCCGCCCTGATTGCGTCACTGCTTTCCTGTCCTGCGGCAGCCAGGAAGCCGGCGCGCACCGCCGCTGCCGCCGCTCCGAGCGTTTCCGATTGCATTGGCAGTAACAGGGCGATGCGCGCAATAACCGGCGATAGGATTGGCGCCGGAACAGGAAACGTCTGCGCACCGGCGGTTTCTGCGGAGATGGATAAATCATTCTGAGCCAGGGGGCCCATGACTTCCGGCACTTGCGCTTGTGTCGGCGCCACGCCTGCGCCGGGCTTTGTCCCGTGCAGGCTTACAGGCGTTGCACAGGCGGAAATGAACAGACACAATCCGCCCAGCATCGCTGCCAATCGGTACACTATGCGTACTTCGCCCAACATTATCGGCTCCCATGACTTCATTTATCACCAGCTTATCGGTTTCGGCGCCAATCGCGCAGGAAATCGATCGGCAAAATTATCCGGCTTCCGCATTATATGTGGTGGCGACCCCAATCGGAAATCTGGGCGATATCAGCCTGCGTGCGCTGCACGTGCTTTCGCTGGCCGATGCCATTGCCTGCGAGGACACGCGCAATACTGCACAGCTGCTTGCACGGTACGGATTGTCCAAATCCTTGATTGCAGCGCATGAGCATAACGAGCGCGAGGCGGCGGAAAAACTGATTGCACGCCTGCGCCAGGGCGAACGCATCGCCCTTGTTTCGGATGCAGGCACGCCTGCGGTATCCGACCCCGGTGCGCGCATCGTCGATGCAGTCCTGGCGTCCGGACTGCGCGTCATACCCATACCGGGGGCATCGGCAGTGATCGCAGCGTTGTCGATCAGCGGACTGACCAGCAACCAGTTCTATTTCGCAGGCTTTTTGCCGAGCAAGGCGGGACAGCGCGAGACGGCGCTGACAAGCCTGTCCGCCCTTTCTGCGACGCTCGTATTTTACGAGGCGCCCCATCGCATCGAAGAAACAGTCGATGCCTTATGCAAGGCATTCGGTCCTGCGCGGCAGATCGTGTTTGCACGCGAGGTCAGCAAGCTGTTCGAACAGATTCATCGTTGCCCCTTGTCGGAAGCCGCGGCATGGCTTGCCGCCGATCCAAACCATAAGAAAGGCGAATTCGTATTGCTGATCGAAGGCGCGGAACCGGCGGACTCTGCCTACAACGCGGAAACCGATCGCATCCTCAGCATCCTGCTTGCGGAATGCCCGGTCAAGCAGGCCGCTACGCTGGCGGCACAGATTACCGGCCTGAAGAAAAACGCCTTGTACGAACGCGCGCTGCAATTGAAACAGGCGCAATAAATTACGTTAGAAAGCTATTGCAGGTGGTTGAGAAACGTAGCGAGCAGGTCGATGTGCGGCCGAGGAGCGCACGCGTACGAAGAGTACGCCGAGCACCGCAGGCCGCACAGCGGCCTGCGCAGTAGTTTCTCAGCAACCTGCTAGCGTTGCACGATCATCGGCTTGGTCCCCTTCAGTTCCAGCCTGCGCGCAGCCGCTTCAGCTTCCTGGCGAGTGGCAAAAGGTCCGCCGAAAATGCGATGGCGCGTGCCTTGCTGTGCCACTTCCAGCGGCGGCAGATCGGCATCCCAGTTCTGCGCCATGCGCTTGCGCATGCTTTCTGCATTCGCCTTCTGCGCATAGGCGCCCAGCTGCAGGTAATAACCGCTTGCGGCATTGACCACGTCCACCGGAGTCGCAGGGCCGGTGCTGGTCAGGCGCACGGCGGCCGGCGTATTGGCCTTTTCGATTGCGCCGCTTTCAAGTGCGGCGGTGGCGACGCTATGCGAATCGGTCGCGCGGTTTTGCTTGTTGCTGGCGATGCGCTGAATTTCGTCCGGCAGCAGTCGCTCCACTTCCAGCTCCGCACTGCCCTGGCCGATATAACCCAGCTTCAGCGCTGCGGTATATGACAGGTCGATGATCCGTTTGGACAGAAACGGCCCGCGGTCGTTGACGCGCACGATGACCTGCCGGCCGTTTTTCACGTTGGTGACTCTTGCGTACGATGGGATCGGCATTGTCGGATGTGCCGCAGTCATCTGGTACATGTCGTAAAGCTCCCCGGACGCAGTTTTCTGCCCGTGGAATTTCTTGCCGTACCAGCTTCCGTAACCGCGCTGCTTGTAAGGCCGGTCATCTGTCATCGGCGTGTAGGTTTTGCCGAAGACGACGTAAGGCCGGCTGTTGCGCGGATTAAAAGGCTCGATTTTCGGTTCCGCGTCAGGCGTCGACTCCAATCCATCCGGAATCACGTCGCCCGGACCGTCATCGAGATAGTATCCGCCGCGACCGGAACCGGCCGGCGGAAGAGCGGGCGCACGTTTTGAAGGCGCGCTTCTGGCCGCATCGGCCACTTGTGTTTCAGCAGGCTGCCAGCTTGCGCAGCCGGTCAGCGCCAAGGCGCTTGCAATGAAAGGCGCAGCGAACCTGCTCCTCTTCCAGGTTAGCACATGCATTGTTGAATCTCCCCTTAAAACTCATTTCATACATAACAGCACGCGAGGCATGGCGTTCGGCCGGTCACGAAAGCTTGGGATGACAATCTTCCGCGCGACGAATCGATGCGCCTGCAAGACCCTTTTTCTGCGGGTTTATCCCAGGATCCGCGCCGGAGCTGTTGCGCGGTGCTGTCTCTGCAGCTTGCCGTCATCCGGTACCGGACTGAACACCTCACTCTGATAGTTATGAAATGAGTTCTATGTTTGCACCAATTTTCTGTGGCGTTGAATACTCATCAACATGCCCATTCCGAGCCCCAGCGTGACGAACGCCGTTCCTCCATAACTCATGAATGGCAAAGGCACGCCGACCACCGGCAAGATGCCGCTGACCATGCCCATGTTGACGAATGCGTAAGTAAAAAATATCAATGTCAGCGAACCTGCCAGCAACCGGCTGAATAAGGTCGGCGCATTGGCGGCGATCAGCAGGCCGCGACCGATCAATAGCAGATACAGCAGCAGCAAGGTTACATTGCCGATCAGCCCGAATTCTTCCGAATAGGCTGCGAACAGAAAGTCCGACGTGCGTTCAGGGATAAATTCGAGATGCGTTTGCGTACCCTTGGTCCATCCCTTGCCCGTCAAACCGCCGGAGCCGATGGCGATCATCGACTGGATGATATGAAAGCCTTTTCCAAGCGGGTCGGTAGTCGGATCGATCAGTGTCATGACCCGGTGGCGCTGGTAATCATGCAGCATCGACCACACTACCGGCAGGCTGGCTGCGCCTGCAATGGCCAGGCTGATCAACACTTTCCATGACAAGCCAGCCAGGAAAATCACATAGAAGCCCGCTGCGCCAACCAGAGTCGCAGTGCCCAGATCGGGTTGTTTTGCGATCAGTACGAACGGTATAACCAGCAATACCGCAGCCACCACGAAGTCCTGCCACCGGATGAAGCTTTCCTTTTTCTGGAAATACCAGGCCAGCATCAGCGGCACTGCAATCTTCATGATTTCGGAAGGCTGGATGACAACGCCGATATTCACCCACCGGCGTGCGCCTTTCTTCACGATCCCGAACATCGCCACGGCGATCAGGAGGGCGATTCCGATTGTGTAAAGCGGCACTGCAAAGCGCATCAATGTCTGCGGCGGCACGCTGGCCGCAATCCACATGACAAAGAATGCGATCATGAAATTTCGCATGTGCGCCGCAAAACGCCCGTCCGCATCCATACCGGCGGAATACATGATGAAAGCGCTGACCATGCAGATCATGCAGAGGATCAGCAACAATGGGCCGTCGAATACGGTCAGATATTTCTTGATGATCGATCCGACGGTGCGTTGCTCAGTCATGCTTACCATCGTTATTAATCCTTGTGCGCAACGGGAGTCGCCATTACACCGGCTCCCGTGTTTTTCGGCTTGGCCGCAGCAGTATGAGCATGCGGCGCAGCGTTTTCCATCTCGACAGGGGCCTGCTTGGCTTCAGGGCGTTTGCCCAAAAGGTAATAATCAAGCGCCATGCGCGTAATCGGCGCCGCCGCGGCCGAGCCAAAGCCAGCATTTTCCACAATGATTGCGATGGCGATCTTCGGATTGTCTGCCGGCGCGAATGCGGTATACCAAGAGTGGTCGCGATGGCGCTCTGCCATTTTCTTGGCATCATACTTCTCGTTTGCTTTAAGCCCGATCGCCTGCGCGGTTCCCGTCTTGCCGGCGGAAACATATTGCGCGCCGGCGAACGCTCGCGCCGAGGTACCTTCCTTGGTCACGCCAACCATGGCCTTTTTTACAAAGTCGACATTTTCCTGTTTCAGATTGATGCGGTTGCTTTCCTTGGCTACCGTCAGAATCCGTTCCTTGGTCGCGCTGCTTTCGATCATTTTGACCAGATGCGGCTTCATGACTATGCCGTTGTTTGCCAGGGTGGACACCGCATGCGCAAGCTGCAGCGGCGTGAAGGCGTTGTAACCTTGACCGATACCGATTGAAATCGTCTCGCCGGCATACCATTTTTGCTGCTCCGGCCGCTTGTAGGCCTTCTTTTTCCACGTTGTGGAAGGCAGGGTGCCGGACCGTTCGTTATCCAGGTCAATGCCGGTCTGGCGTCCGAATCCAAACGGCTTCATGAAATCATGAATGTTATCGACGCCCAGGTCATTGGCCAGATTGTAATAATAAGTGTTGCAGGACTGGACAATCGATTTGTACATATCGACCGTGCCATGTCCGTCGACTTTATCGTCACGGAATTTATGGTTGCCGAACCAGAAATGGCCGGGATCGAAAATCGACTGGGACGGCGTGCGCTTGCCAAGCTCGAGCGCAGCCAGGGCCATGAAAGGCTTATAGGTAGATCCCGGCGGATAGGTGCCGATCAGCGGACGGTTCAGTAGCGGGCGGTCGAGCGAGGTATTGAGTTCTTCCCAGTTTTGCTGGTCGATGCCGTCGACGAACAGGTTCGGGTCGTAGGTCGGCTTGGACACATAAGCCAGCACATCGCCGGTCGAAGGCTCGATTGCCACCAGTGCGCCGCGACGGTCGCCGAATGCTTCCTCGACAATCTTCTGCAGTTCGATGTCAATTGACAGAATGAGGTTATTGCCGGGCATCGCCGCGGTACGCGACAGTGTGCGCACCGCACGTCCGCCCGCCGAAACTTCGACCTCTTCGTAACCGGTGGTGCCGTGCAGCTCAGCCTCGTACTTTTTCTCCAGGCCTTCCTTGCCGATATATTCGGTGCCGATGTAATTGGCGGCATCGTCGCTTTCCTCGATCCGTTCGGCATCCTTGCGGCTGACGCGGCCGATATAGCCGACAACGTGCGAAGCGGTTTCGCCCTGAGGGTACTGGCGGAATAACCGCGCCTGGATTTCGACGCCCGGGAAGCGATAACGCCGGGCGGAAAAGCGGGCAACTTCCTCATCGGTGAGCTTGGTGCGGATCGGCACGCTTTCAAAGTTTCTTGCTTCATCCAGCAAGCGCTTGAACCGTTTGCGATCCTTTGGCTGAATTTCTACCAGCGTGGACAGATCGTCGATCACCTCGTTGAGCGGAGCATTCAGCTTGGATGGCGTGATCTCCAGCGTATAGGCGGAATAATTGCGCGCCAACACCACGCCGTTGCGGTCGAGGATCAAGCCACGGTTGGGCACGACCGGTACGATCGAAATGCGGTTGTCTTCCGCCTGGCTGGCGTAGTCGTTATGCTTGATCAGCTGCAGCCAGACAAAGCGGGACAGCAGCAATCCGAAACAGATGAGCACGAACATGCCGACTACGGACAAGCGTAGCCGGAACAGATGCAGTTCACGTTCTGTGTTCTTAAGTTCGGTCATTCTTTCTCAGTCGGTACAGCAATCACCAGCGCGGCTTCGGCCAGGCAAGCAGTCAAAGAACCTGGAATTCCCCACAACCTAGAACGCATCGGTTTGGATCGAACATGCCGCAACACACGAAGCGGCTGTTCGGCAAGCTGGCGCTGCGTTTTCAGAATCATGTTGTCAGGCGCTTCTAAATCGGCCGGGTGTCATCGCGGTTGACTGCGCGTCGTTGCGGAGCCAGCAAAATCCAGTTCACGACCGGCCACAGCGCAATTGTTGCCACGCTTTCGCTGAAATACAGCCAACCGGGGAAGCCGCCCGTAACCATCAGGCGGATCACCAGTTGCACCGCCTGCATCATCAGGAGCAGCGGAAATACATGCAAGGCTTGCGTCGCCAGCTTGAACCACAGCACCCGGCGATGGATCATGATTGCGAAATACGACAGCAGGGTATAGGACAGCGCATTTTCTCCAAGCAGTGTGGCGTCATGTACGTCCATGAGCAAACCCATCATGAAGGCAATGCCGATTCCCACCTTGCGCGGCTGGTGGATGCTCCAGAAAATCAGGACCAGCGCGACAAAATCAGGAATGCCGACCCAATGCCCCCAGGGCAGCAGGTTCAGCAGAAAAGCCGTAAACAGGCTGGCTGTTATAAATAGCGGATTGGCCGGAAGCAGAATGTAATGCGGCTGATTCAAGGCGTGGCTCCCTTTGGTTCCGGCGCAGCTTGTACCGGGGTCTTTTTCACTTCATTGATCTTTGCATCATTGCCCGCAGGCTGATTCCCGTCCTTGGGCGGCTGACTGTTCTGCACCACAGGTTTGACCGGCACGGCTGCCGCCGGCGCCTGGGCGGTTTTGGCCTGTGTCATTGGTGCCGGAGGGGATGACACTCGTGCCGGCGCGGTTTGCGCCTTGGCAGGCGGTTGCACCGTTGCCGCTTTTGCTTGCGGCTGAGCCTGTAGCGGTGCAGGGCTAGGCACAGGCGCAGCTACCCGACTGTCAGGCGACGCCGCCGGTGCTGGATTGGCCTGCGCGGCAGGCGCATGCTTGACGGTCTCGACACCTCGCTTGGCCGCAACGGCAGCCTTTGTGTCATCCGGCGAATGGCCTGCTATTTCATTCGACACAGGCGCGGCCGGCAGATTGCCTTCGGCCAGCAAGATCAGCAACTGGCGGTTGCGGTTGATGCCCGCCAGAGGCTGGCAGACGATGCGTGCAAAGGCATCGCCCGACTTGCTTTCCACCTGGGTCACTTTTGCAACCGCCAATCCTGCAGGATAGACGCCGTCAATGCCGGAAGTCACCAGAATATCCCCGTTCTTGATGTCCACATTTGCAGGCATGAAGCGCAGATCGAGCGATCCGACGTGTCCCTGGCCGTATGCAACACTGCGCAAACCACTGCGCACGACCTGGACCGGAATGGCCTGATCCTTGTCGGTCAACAGGGATACTTCGGACGTAAACGGAAAGACGCGCGTCACCTGGCCGACCACGCCGGCATCGTCGATCACGGGAAGCCCGAGCTCCACGCCATGACGGCTTCCGCGATCTACGACGATCTTGCGTGTAAAGGCATCGCGCGCGTCGTACAGGATTTCAGCCATGACAGGTGTCGCCGACAGGCGCTCTCCGGCGCCGAGCAGCTTGCGCAGATAGGCGTTTTCCGCCTGCAGCATCTGTCCCTGCTGCAGCAGCTGTGCATTGGCAATCTGCTCACGCTTCAACGCACCGTTCTCGCTTTGCAGCCGTGACAGCGAAGAAAAATATCCGCCTACCGCGTAGGCCGCATCGCGCGGAAAAAGCGCAACGGTTTGCAGCGGATAAAGTACGACGCCGACAAACTGACGGATGGCAGATAGCGAGCGCAACCTGGAGTCGACGATCAACAAGCTGATGGCGATCAATGCGAACACGACCACCTTGGCACGCGCGGAGGCACCTTGCTTGAAAAGTGGTGGTGGGCTGTAGTCCATTTAACTTATGCGGTTTCGACGTGGATTGGCAAAATGATCAGCAATTGGCAACTCCCCTGATAAAAAAGACGAACCTGTGTTCGTCTTTTTTGTGTGAGCTTGGATGCAGTGCGGCCTCGCAGCCGTTACCGGCAGGCACAGGAGTTTCGGGCGCACCGCCATAGGGCTTATTCGTACGAGAAGATAGAGCCGAGCTTGTCCATGCGCTCGAGCGCCATGCCGGAACCGCGCACCACGCAGGTCAGCGGATCTTCGGCGACGATCACGGGCAGGCCGGTTTCTTCCATCAGCAGGCGATCCAGGTCGCGCAGCAGCGCGCCGCCGCCGGTCAGCATCATGCCTTTTTCGGCAATGTCGGCACCCAGTTCGGGAGGCGTCTGCTCCAGCGCGTTCTTGACGGCGGAGACGATGTTGTTGAGCGGATCGGTCAGGGCTTCCAGGATCTCGTTGCTGGAAATCGTGAACGAGCGCGGTATGCCTTCGGACAGGTTGCGACCCTTGACTTCCATTTCCTTGACTTCGGATCCCGGGAAGGCGGAACCGATTTCCTTCTTGATCAGCTCGGCGGTTTGTTCGCCGATCAGCATGCCGTAGTTGCGGCGGATGTAGTTGACGATGGCTTCGTCGAACTTGTCGCCGCCGACGCGCACCGAACCCTTGTACACCATGCCGCCCAGCGAGATGATGCCGACTTCGGTCGTGCCGCCGCCGATATCGACCACCATGGAACCGGTCGCTTCGGAGACCGGCAGGCCGGCACCGATTGCAGCGGCCATCGGCTCTTCGATCAGATACACTTGCGATGCGCCCGCTCCCAGAGCGGACTCGCGAATCGCGCGGCGCTCAACCTGCGTGGAGCCGCAGGGAACGCAGATGATGATGCGCGGAGAAGGCTTGAACAACTTGGAATCGTGCACCATGCGGATGAATTGCTTGAGCATCTGCTCGGTGACGGTGAAGTCTGCGATCACGCCGTCCTTCATCGGGCGGATCGCTTCGATGTTGCCCGGCACCTTGCCCAGCATCTGCTTGGCTTCCTTACCTACAGCCTGAATGGTTTTCTTGCCGTTTGGACCACCCTGCTGGCGAATCGCCACGACGGAAGGCTCGTCGAGAACGATGCCGAGGCCACGCACGTAAATGAGTGTATTGGCAGTACCCAGGTCGATCGCCAGGTCATTAGAGAAATAGCTGCGTAAGAATCCAAACATGTATTGTCCTGATGCGCTGCGACAGCGCTCTAGTGTCAGAGTTGGTTAAGCCCGTGAGCCTCGATAAGGCAGTCCGGCAATGGCTCAACATTCTACCTTATAATTTAGCTGAAATTAGCCAGCGGAAACTTCAAAAATGTAAGCTTGATGCATTGTGTTCACAAGTTTTTACAAGCTAATAACGAATCCTTTGCCACTTTAAAAACACCTTCACATCGCTTCTGCAGAAGCGCTATCAACATGTCAATTGATCTCAACGATGTCAAACGCCTGGCGATCCTGGCCCAGCTCGAGCTAAGCGAAGCGCAGGCCGGCCAAACCCTGGACAAGCTCAATGGCATTTTCTCCCTCGTGGAACAGATGAAAGCCGTTGATACGTCTGGCGTAGAGCCACTGAGCCAACCGATCGCGGCATATCAGCAGGACTTTGCATTGCGCCTGCGCGAAGACGCAGTGACCGAACCGAACCGCCGCGAGGATTACCAAAAGCCGGCACCGGCGACCCAGGACGGCCTGTACCTGGTTCCCAAGGTTATTGAATAATCGTCATGCTGCAAAAAAAAGACACTGCAAAGATGTTGCATGACCCAAGCGGCAATTTTTGCAGCCTCAGGTAACTCAGGTAATCGAAAGCACAACACAGCTCATGCATACCCACACCATCAAGCAATTGTCGGCCATGCTGCAGGCCAAGCAGGTTTCGGCCACCGAACTCGCCCAGCATTACCTGGCCCGCATCCGGCAAAGCGACTTGAACGCATTTCTCCATGTCGATGAAGCATTGACATTGCAGCAAGCAGCGGCGGCCGACCAGCGCATTGCACGGGGCGACCATACTGCTCTCACCGGCATTCCCATTGCGCATAAAGATATTTTCGTTACCCAAGGCTGGCGTTCCACCGCCGGTTCGAAAATGCTGGAAAATTATGTAAGCCCCTTCGATGCGAGCGTGGTCGAACAGTTCAATGCAGCCGGCACCGTCACCTTGGGCAAATTGAATTGTGATGAATTTGCCATGGGTTCGTCGAACGAAAATTCCTTCTTCGGCCCCGTAAAGAACCCTTGGGACAAGAAGGCCGTGCCGGGCGGCTCGTCCGGCGGCTCCGGCGCTGCTGTGGCTGCACGCCTAGCACCTGCTGCGACCGGCACCGATACCGGCGGCTCGATCAGGCAACCGGCGTCGCTGTGCGGCATCACCGGCATCAAGCCCACCTATGGGCGCGTGTCGCGCTTCGGCATGATCGCCTTTGCCTCCTCGCTTGACCAGGGCGGCCCGATGGCACAGACGGCAGAAGATTGCGCGTTGCTGTTGAATGCGATGGCAGGATTCGACCCGCGCGATTCCACCAGCGTCGAACGTCCCAACGAAGACTTTACGCGCGACCTGGACAAGAGCTTGCGGGGATTGAAGATCGGCGTGCCGAAGGAATACTTCGGTCCTGGCCTGGCGGCCGACGTGGAGCAGGCAGTGCGCGCTGCCTTGAAAGAATATGAAAAGCTGGGCGCAACGCTGGTTGAAATTTCGCTGCCGAAAACCGAGTTGTCGATCCCGGTCTATTATGTCATCGCGCCGGCGGAAGCCTCTTCAAATTTGTCGCGCTTCGACGGCGTGCGCTACGGGCATCGCGCCAGGGATTACACCGACCTGAACGACATGTACCGCAAGACACGCTCCGAAGGTTTCGGCGACGAAGTCAAGCGCCGCATCCTGGTCGGCGCCTATGTGCTTTCGCACGGCTATTACGATGCCTACTATCTGCAGGCACAGAAGATCCGCCGCCTGATCGCGCAGGATTTTCAGGACGCATTCAAGCAGTGCGACGTGATCATGGGACCAGTCTCGCCGACCGTGGCATGGGATCTGGGCGACAAGGCAGACGACCCGGTCGCCAATTATCTGGGAGACATCTTCACGCTGTCGACCAGCCTGGCAGGCTTGCCCGGCATGTCGATTCCCTGCGGTTTCGGACAGGGCGAGAAGAATGCGCAGCGCCCGGTCGGCCTGCAATTGATCGGCAATTACTTCAATGAAGCAAAGCTGCTCAATATCGCGCATCAATATCAATGCGCGACCGATTGGCACGCGCGAACGCCTGCAGGCATTTGATCAGCGGCCACGATTAGGCTAGCTTGGAAAAATCGCGGCATGCAGCGCATGCCGCTTCGAACGGCGCAATGAATTGCGCATTGACCAGAATACATAGCGAGGCAATCATGCAGTGGGAAGTCGTCATCGGAATGGAAACGCATGTCCAGCTCACGACGCAGTCGAAAATCTTCAGCGGCGCATCGACCCGCTTCGGCGCGGAACCGAATACCCAGGCTTGTCCGGTCGACCTGGCCCTGCCCGGCGTACTGCCGGTAATGAACAAAGGCGCCGTCGAGCGCGCGATCCAGTTCGGGCTGGCCATCGGCGCAAAGATCGCACCGCGGTCGATTTTCGCGCGCAAGAATTATTTTTACCCCGACCTGCCCAAGGGTTACCAGATCAGCCAGTATGAAATCCCGGTTGTGCAAGGGGGCACGATTTCCTTCGTACTGGAAAAGGATGGCAAGGCCGGCATGCATAGCGTGCAGTTGACGCGCGCGCATCTGGAAGAAGACGCGGGCAAGTCGCTGCACGAGGATTATCACGGCATGAGCGGCATCGACCTGAACCGCGCCGGAACGCCCTTGCTGGAAATCGTCACAGAGCCCGACATGCGCAGCGCGGTCGAAGCGGTTGCCTATGCCAAGGCCCTGCATTCACTGGTCACGTGGCTGGGCATTTGCGACGGCAACATGCAGGAAGGTTCCTTCCGCTGCGACGCCAACGTCTCGGTGCGCCCGGTCGGCCAGAAGGAATACGGCACACGCTGCGAAATCAAGAACCTCAACTCCTTCCGCTTCCTGGAAGACGCGATCAACTATGAAGTGCGCCGCCAGATCGAATTGATCGAAGATGGCGGGCGCGTGGTGCAGGCAACCCGGCTCTACGATCCGGACAAAAAGGAAACGCGCGAAATGCGCAGCAAGGAAGATGCGCAGGATTACCGCTACTTCCCCGACCCTGATCTGCCGCCGCTGGTGATCGCGCTGGACTGGATAGAACGCATCAAGGCCGCGATGCCTGAGTTGCCCGGCGCAATGCGCGAGCGCTTCATGGGCGACTACGGTTTGCCTGAATACGATGCCGGCGTGCTGACGCAATCCAAGGCAACCGCGCAGTATTTCGAGGCCTGCGCCAAGGCCTGCGGTCAAGCCAAGATTGCAGCGAACTGGGTCATGGGCGAAGTCGCGCGCCGCCTGAACATGGACGACCTGTCCATCGAAGAATGCCCGGTGCCTGCCAAGCTGTTGGCCGAAGTGATCACGCAAGTGGGCAATGGCCGGATCTCGAACAACGGCGCCAAGCAGGTATTCGAGGAATTATGGACTGCTTCGGCGAGCGAGGAAGGCACTGCGCAAGCACAAAGCGTGGATGCGATCATCAAGGCCAAGGGACTGGAGCAGATTTCCGACAGCGGCGCATTGGAAAAACTGGTGGAGGAAGTCATCGCCGCCAATGCCAAGTCGGTCGAGGAATACCGCGCCGGCAAGGAAAAAGCGTTTAACGCGCTGATCGGGCAGGCGATGAAAGCATCCAAAGGAAAAGCCAATCCGGCTCAGCTCAACGAGCTGCTCAAGCAAAAGCTGGCAAGCTAAAATTTTGATTGAAAATTAAAACGGCCGAAAGTGAACTGAGCCCCAAAAGTTGGACGCCAACTCTTGGGGTTTTTTAGTAGCGGCCGTTTTTTCTTCGATCATTTCGCGGCACCGGGCATTGCCGTCTGCGCTGGTTTGGCCGGAGCCGATGCCGCCAATGTCGTCGCGCCGCTTCCAGTAAGTTCACGATAGCGCTTGAGCGTCGCATCGAACTTGAGATTGATCTGCGCCTCTTCCGCTTGATAGGCGGCGATCTTTTTCTGTGCAGCGGCGATGGATTGATCGGCTTCCGTCAACTTGCCTTGCAGGACAGGCGGCACCGGCTTTTTATTGCCGGCGCGATCAATCTTTTGCTGCACATCCTTTCTGTCTTTCTCCGCTACGGCAAGCGTCTCCGTTTCGCGCCTGGTTTGCTCCTGCACCAGGTCGAGCGTGCGCTTGCGCGCAACGTCGATGTCTTTTTCATTGCGGTAGCGTGCAAGCATTGCCCTGTCCGCCTGTTTCCGCTCTTCCGCAGCAGCGGCCTCCGCCTTCAGCTTCTCTTCTTCCAGTTCCTTCTGGCGCTTCTGTTCTGCAGTCAGGGGCGCTGCAATTTCACGGCGCACTATGCCGTTTTTGTCCAGCTCACGCATGGGGCGGTTCGCACACTCGGGGACCGGACGGTCGGCAGTGAAGGTCTTTCCGGACGCATCCTTGCACATGAAAATTTTTTGAGCATGCGCGGCCATCGGCAGCAGCATGGAAACGCACAATACTGCGCCCACTTTATTTTTCATCGTATACGCTCCCCAGCGCTATTGATTTTTATGTCACGCCATAACGCTCTCGATAAGCTGTCACGGCATTCTTATATTGTGCCAGCTCTGACTTCGCGCCGGCATTGGCAATATAGTCCATCAAATCGGCCAGATTGCCAATCGAGATCACCGGCATGTTGTAAATTTGACTGACCTCCTGCACGGCCGAATGTGCGGACAGGGCGTCGTCCTTGCCGGAGCGCTCCATCCGGTCCAGCGCAATCAGCACGGCGCAAGGCGCCGCGCCGGCGGCGCGGATCATGTCCACCGACTCGCGCACCGAAGTGCCTGCGGAAATCACGTCGTCCACGATCACGACCCGCCCCTGCAGCTTGGCACCGATCAGGGTGCCGCCTTCGCCATGGTCCTTGGCTTCCTTGCGGTTGAAGGCGAAGGGCACGTTGCGGCCTTTGTTGGCCAAGGCAACAGCGGTTGCGGACGCCAGCGTGATGCCCTTGTAGGCAGGGCCGAACAGCATGTCGAACTCGACTCCTGAATCCAGCAGGGTCTGTGCATAGAAGTCGGCCAGCTTGCCGAGCGTAGCGCCGTCGTTGAACAACCCGGCGTTGAAGAAATAGGGCGAAGTGCGGCCTGCCTTGGTGACGAATTCGCCGAAGCGCAGGACGCCGGTTTCAACGGAAAACGCGATGAATTGCTGACGTAAATTATTCAAAATATAAGATCCCAAAAATATTCAAAATGCCGTCGTGAGAATGTGGCGCATTGTAGCCCGATCCGGCCTTGCTTCATTGAAAATTCATACCGCGGGATGCCGCATCCCGAATGAATCAGGTATCCTAGCAGCCTTGTTTTTAAAGCGTTCACAATGAAGATTATTTCCGCCAACCTGAACGGCATCCGCTCGGCTTCCAGGAAGGGTTTTTTCGACTGGATGGCAAAGGAAGATGCCGATTTTGTCTGCGTGCAGGAACTGAAAGCGCAGGCTGCCGACATGACGCCGGAATTCCTTGCACCGACCGGCTACAACGGCTATTTCCATTACGCCGCCAAGAAAGGCTATTCCGGCGCCGGAGTGTATGCCAAGCGCAAGGCCGACCATATAGTGCTGGGCTTCGGCAATGAAGAATTCGACAACGAAGGCCGCTATGTGCAGTGCGACTTCGGCAATCTGTCGGTCATTTCCGTGTACTGTCCGTCGGGCTCGTCCAGCGACGAGCGTCAGCAGGCGAAATTCCGCTTCATGGAAGTCTTCCTGCCGCACCTGATGCAATTGTCCGCCTGCGGGCGCGAAGTCGTGATTTGCGGCGACTGGAACATCGCGCACAAGGAAATCGACCTCAAGAACTGGAAGAGCAACCAGAAGAATTCCGGATTCCTGCCGGAAGAGCGCGCATGGCTGTCGCGGGTATTCGATGAATGCAGCCTGAAGGACGTTTATCGCCAGCTTCATCCGGACGCTACCGGAGAAGCCTATACGTGGTGGAGCAATCGCGGTCAGGCCTGGGCCAAGAATGTCGGATGGCGCATCGATTATCAGGTCGCCACCTGCGCCATTGCTGAAAAGGCAAAAAATGCGTCCATTTACAAGGAAGCGCGTTTCTCCGACCATGCACCCCTGATCATCGAATACGCGGCCTAGAACTTATCCGAGCAGTTGGGGGTTGAGCTGCCAGACCGTGTAATTCAGGCCTACGGCAAAGCTCACCCACAACAGATAAGGCACCAGCAGCAGGCCGGCAATTGGCTTGATGCGCCAGAAGGCGCGCAGCGTCAGCGCAATCAGTATCCACAATACGATGATTTCGGCAAAGGCTGCGCCCCCCATCTTCCAGCCGAAGAAGAGCCAGCTCCAGAGAGCATTCATGGCCAGCTGAACCAGATACAAGATCAATGCGCCGCGCGCTTCCTGAAACCCTTTTTCGCGCCACGCCAGCCAGGCCGCAATGCCCATCAGAACGAACAAGCTCGTCCATACCGGACTGAACCACGATCCGGGCGGCGCCCAGTCGGGGCGGGCCAGCTCTGCATAAAACGACCCCGCTTGGATCGATGCCCAGGCACCCAAGGCGGCGGCAAAGAAGGTGACACCCAGCCATCCGAGAAGACCAAGAAACTGCTTTGATAAATTCATGCGCGCCATATCACCTCCGTTCATGCCGGAACCTAACATGCGCCGTGACGCCAAGCTAACGGGCACCTTATGGCGTCCGTGTTCAGCGACAAGTTAGCTGTGTAGCGGATTTGAAGCTTGCCAAACTCGGCCTCGGACTGCTTAGTAATTTGCTCGTGAATCTCTTCTTTGGAACGGCATAAGACTGCTTCTCGATATGCTTGCATGTCGTTGTTTGCCCACCATATTCTGAATGTGGTTCCGCTTTCAACCAAACGTGCAATCAACTGCCATAAGACCGTGGCTTCTAAAGGCTTCTTGTCTTGCACGGCACTTACTGTATCGGCGACAAATGTATCTGATGTTCCGGTTTCACCATCATCGACTAAATGTATGGATCCACCCTCCTCAGCTTCGAGTTCAGCCGCCAAGCCACGAATATAGTCTTGTGCATCTATGACAGGAACAGGATAGATCGGCTCCAGGCCATCGAAGCTCGGAGGCATTCCGGAGATGATCATGAAATGGCTCATAGTTCAATCCAGCTAACTTGTTATAAATCGCGAAACCCCAATTTAACATGGCACCTTGCTGATTAACATGGAAACAACAATTCCTGGAATGCCGCATGCCTGTTAGCGTTGCGCCCTATGCACTGTGATTAACCACATGCTTAACAAAAATCGACAAAGTACGCATGCTGCACAGCCTGTCTTCTTAACGGAATAACGGAGGGCCAAAGAACTTACGGCGCAAAGGGCGACCGCTCCAGTAAAGATGAACAGGGAATCGCTCTTCACCCGGGTGGCATGGTGCTCCGAGCCTGGTTTGCGAAGGCAGCACAGCGGCGACTGTTATGCCGCTTTTCACCCACGAGGGCACTTGCACGTCGCAAGTATCGGCGGGTACGCAATTCGGAAATTCGCAACGCAACACCTATGGCAAAATGGCAACCGGTTGATTTTCTTCTACTGACGGAGCGCTATGAAACTTGAAACCTTAGCCGTACATGCTGGTTACTCGCCGGACCCCACCACCAAGGCAGTTGCCGTGCCGATCTACCAGACGGTCGCCTATGCATTCGACAGCGCCCAGCACGGCGCCGACCTGTTCGACCTGAAAGTGCCGGGCAACATCTACACCCGCATCATGAATCCGACCCAGGACATCCTGGAGAAGCGGGTGGCAGCGCTGGAAGGCGGCATTGCCGCGCTGGCGGTGGCGTCGGGCATGGCGGCGGTGACCTATGCAATCCAGACGATTACTGAAGCCGGCGACAACATCGTGTCGGCCAGCACGCTGTACGGCGGCACCTATAATCTGTTTGCGCACACCTTCCCGCAGATGGGCATCCAGGTACGCTTCGCCGATGCCGCCAGGCCGGAGACCTTTGCGCCGCTGATCGATGCGCGCACCAAGGCAATCTTCTGCGAATCGATCGGCAATCCGCTCGGCAACGTGACCGATGTGGCCAAGTTGGCCGAGATCGCGCATGCGCATGGCATCCCGCTGATCGTGGACAACACTGTGCCCAGCCCTTACCTGTTCCGCCCGATTGAGCACGGCGCCGACATCGTGGTGCATGCGCTGACCAAGTATCTGGGCGGCCATGGTAACAGCATCGGCGGTGCGATCGTCGACAGCGGAAAATTCCCGTGGGCCGAGCACAAGGAGCGATTCAAGCGCCTGAACGAACCGGACGTGTCCTATCACGGCGTGGTGTACACCGAAGCGCTTGGCCCGGCCGCCTACATCGGCCGCGCGCGCGTGGTGCCGCTGCGGAACATGGGTGCAGCGATTTCGCCGATGAACGCCTTCCTGATCCTGCAGGGTATCGAGACGCTGGCGCTGCGCATGGACCGCATCTGCGAAAACTCGCTGGCGATTGCGAAGTACCTGAAGAATCATCCGAAGGTTGCGTGGGTCAGGTATGCCGGCCTTCCGGACCATGCCGACCATGCGCTGGTGCAGAAGTACATGAACGGCAAAGCCTCGGGCATCCTCTCATTCGGCGTCAAAACTGCCGAGAGCGACCCGCGTGCGGCCGGCGCGCGCGTGCTGGATGCGCTCAAGCTCTTCACCCGCCTGGTCAATATCGGCGACGCGAAGTCGCTGGCCACGCACCCGGCATCCACCACGCACCGCCAGCTGAATCCGGAAGAACTGAAGAAGGCCGGCGTGTCTGAAGACATGCTGCGGCTGTCACTCGGCATCGAGCATATCGACGACCTGATCGCGGATCTGGATCAGGCGCTGGCGGCAGCGTAAACGCCAAACGGGCCGCTTTGCAGCGGCCCGCCGGAACAGTTTAGCCCTACATCAACTTAGTATCACTTGACCGGTGCGATGCCCTTGACATTGGTTTGATACGGCGACAAGGCCGCGACGGTCGTGCCCCTGCTCTTGGCGTACAAAGGCATCACGCTGGGCAGGTGCTTGCGGATTTGCGCGATGCGGTTCTTGCCGGCTGGATGGGTGGACATCCATTGCGGCGGCGCGCTCTTGTTCAGGGCCGACATTTTTTGCCAGAGCGTGACGCCGGCGCGCGGGTCGAAGCCGGCGCGGGCAACGATGTCGAGACCGACGACATCGGCGTCGGTCTCATGGCCGCGCGAGAATTTCAGCATCCACAATTGCGCGCCTTGGCCAACCACGGCCTGACCGATATCGCCCAATCCCAGAACGGCGGAACCGATGGTAGCACCCAGGCTCAGCAGCGATCCCTTGGCCATGCGCTCACGCGCGTGTTCGCGCAGCGCATGCGCGATTTCATGACCCATGACGATTGCCACCTCATCATCGGTCAGCTTCAGGGTTTCAAGCAAACCGCCGAAGAACGCGATTTTCCCGCCGGGCATGCAGAAGGCATTTACTTCCTTCAGCGCAATGAGGTTGACTTCCCACGGCCACTGGTCGGCGCGTTCGTTCCAGCGTTCGGTGTGCGGAATGATGCGTTTTGCAATGGCGCGCAGCCGTTGCACCTGCGGATGGTTTTCCGGCACCAGCACATCCTTTTGCGCCGCTTCCTTTTTCAGGGCGGCATACTGCTGTGCCGCCTGCTCTTCCAGTTGCTGCGCCGGTACCAGCTTGCGCAAGCGCGAACCTTCCTCGACGTTAATGCCGTCTTGCACCGATGCAGGCTCTCCGCGTGCCGTGGCGAAAGGTGCTGCCGAGAAAAGGCTCAGCGACAGGAACAGGGCAAGGAACGATTTCATGCTTGGCTTCTCCGAAGCGGTGGTAACAAGGGCAGGCTCAGGCTAGTGCCATGCAATAAAGTGGGGGCACTTCCAGGAAAAACTATACACAACTTATTTTTTACGCGCCCGCGGCTGAGCCTCTGCGGCACATGCATCCAATGCAGCTTACTGAATTATTGATGCAATAAAACGAACCCGGTTCCTTGCGCAACTTGTGAAAGGACAAAGGCTGCGATGGCGCGGCCTTGAATAATGCCCCGCATAAACTTGTGCCGCTCTGGAAAAGACACTTTGGAAAAGAGGAGATTGGCGGCTCAGCTTTCGCCGATCTCGTCGGTGCTGCCGTTCAGCCTGACGCGCGGTTTGAGCCAGAAGAAAAGCCCGATTGCCGGAACGATCGCCAGCGCGGTGATCCAGAAATACGGCGCATAACCCACGGCTTCGACAATACGACCGGAATAAAAGCCCAGCACCTTGCCCGGCAGGGTGATCAGCGAGCTGAAGAGTGCATATTGCGTCGCGGTGTAGCGCTGGTTCACCAGTGCGGACAAATACGCCACGGCAGTCGTGCCGAGCACGCCCTGCGCCAGGTTTTCGCCGGAAATCACCAGAGTCAGCATGGCCACATCGCCGTTGGCGCCGATCAGCCACAGATAAAGCAAATTGCTCAATGCGCCGATCACGATGCCGGCCAGGAGCGCTTTTTCCACGCCCCAGCGCACGACGGCAACGCCGCCCAGGAATGCACCGGCAATGCCGATCCAGATGCCGTAGACCTTGGAGACTGCGGCGATCTGGGTTTTTGTGAATCCCTGGTCCAGGTAGAACGGACCCATGATGCCGCCGACCAATGCCTGGTCGGATACCTTGAATAGCAGAATGAACAACAGGATCAGCAAGCCGACCCGCCCGCCGAAGCGGCGGAAGAAGTCGGCAAACGGTTCCACAACGCCGTCGCGCAAACCCTCGACCCAATTCTGCGCATGCACACGCGTCACTCCAGGCTCCCTCGCCAGGAGATTGGCGAGCACCGGAATCAGCATGACGGCAGCCATGGCCCGATATACGTTGGGCCAGATCGTATGATCAGCCAGCACCAGAGCCACTGCGCCGGTGACGATCAATGCAATTCTGTAACCCAACGAGTAAGTGGCCACTAGCGCGCCTTGCGCCTCGACTGGTGCAATTTCAATACGATATGCATCGACGGCGATGTCCAGCGTGGCGCCGGCAAAGGCGACCAGCAAGGTCAGGCCGACGAATAAGCCAAGCTGGGACGGCGTGACCGAAGCCATCGCCATCAAGCCGATCATGACCACGATCTGGGTCAACAGCAGCCAGCTGCGGCGCTGGCCGAGCCGTCCCAATAAAGGCAGGCGCAAGCGGTCCACCAGCGGCGCCCACAGGAACTTGAAGGAGTAGGCCAGGCCCGCGCTGGCGATCATGGTGATGTCCTTGAGGGTAATGCCGTTTTCCTTCAGCCAGTAGGCCAGCGTGCCGGCCACCAGCAGAAACGGCAGGCCGGACGCAAATCCGAAGAAGAACAGGGTCCAGGCCGAGGGCTGCAGGAAGGCTTCGCGTATGCTCAGCCCCTTTTTGGATTTATTGTCCTTGCCGCTCATTCGGCATTTTCCGGCTTGAACGATGCATGTCCGGCATTCGGTGCATCAGTGCCATTTAAACAAGCATGCGGCCTGTCCTTTATCGACGAAAGGTTGAACAGGGACAGCGGATTCCGGCGCAGCACAGGAAACAAGCCCCAAAGCTGTATTAATTGAACAGCAGGCTGCCTGGAGATGACATTCATGCAGGAGTCTTTTTTCGTAGTCGGAATACGGCAAGGCTGCCGCGCCAGTTGGGTAAAGTGGAAACCGGCGTACCGTCTTCCTTCAGGGCAACACATTCGAGTACTTCGAGCCCAACCTCGGCGGCAAGTTCCTCAAAATCCTTGATGGTGGCGCAGCGCAGGTTCGGCGTGTCATACCATTGATACGGCAGGCTTTTCGATACCGGCATGCGTCCGCGCAGCAAAGAGACGCGATGCGGCCAATATGCAAAGTTCGGAAACGATACGATGGCATCGCGTCCGACGCGCGCGATTTCCCGCAGCACGTTTTCCACGTTCTTCATCATTTGCAAGGCTGACAGGCACAATACCGTATCGAAGGCATTGTCGGCGAACATTGCCAGGCCTCCCTCGATGTCTTGCTGAATCACCGACACGCCGCGCGCTACGCATGCCGGGATCTCGACATCGTCGATTTCAACGCCATAGCCGCTGCATCGTTTATCTGTCTGCAAATAGTCGAGCATGACGCCATCGCCGCAACCGAGGTCCAGTACGTGGGAACCTTCGCGCACCCAATGCGCAATGAAAGCCAGGTCAGGGCGCAATTGCTTAAGCTGGGAAAAATTCATGCCGCCACCTTATGCAATGGAGTCTGTTCGATCTCTTTCCACATCTTGCCATAGTAGGAGCGGATGACGTCCATATACCTTTCATCTTCCAGAAGGAAAGCATCATGGCCGTGCGGTGCATTGATTTCCGCATAACTTACGCGACGCTTGTTGTTGACCAGCGCCTGCACGATTTCACGGCTGCGCTCCGGCGCAAAACGCCAGTCGGTGGTAAACGACACCAGCAGGAAGTCCGCCTGTGTGTGGGCCATGGCCTTGGTCAGGTCGCCGCCGAAAGGCAGAGCCGGGTCGAAATAATCCAGCGCCTTGGTAATCAATAGATAGGTATTGGCATCGAAATAACTGGAAAACTTGTCGCCCTGATAGCGCAGATAGGATTCGATTTCAAAATCGATGCCGAAATTAAACTGGTATGCGCCCGAACGCAGTTCGCGTCCGAATTTCTCCGCCATGTCGTCATCGGACAGGTAAGTGATATGGCCGACCATGCGCGCCACGCGCAGCCCGCGCTTGGGCACCACGCCATGCTCGTAGAAATTGCCGCCGTGGTAATCGGGGTCGGTCAGGATGGCCTGCCGCGCCACATCGTTGAACGCGATATTTTGTGCAGTCAGCTTGGGTGTGGACGCAATGACAAGGCAATGACGCAGCCGGTCCGGATACAGCGTGCTCCATGCCATCGCCTGCATGCCGCCCAGGGACCCGCCCATCACGGCCGCAAGTTGTTCGATGCCCAGCGCCGTCATCAGGCGCGCCTGCGCATGCACCCAGTCTTCCACGGTGACGACGGGGAACGAAGCGCCATAGGGTTTGCCGGTAGCGGGATTCGGATGCATCGGGCCGGTCGATCCGAAACAGGAACCGAGGTTGTTGACGCCGATGACGAAAAACTTGTCGGTATCGAGCGGCTTGCCGGGGCCGACCATGTTGTCCCACCAGCCATGGTTCAGGCTACCGTCGGCATTCTCATATACGCCGGCCACATGATGGGAAGCATTCAATGCATGGCATACCAGCACGGCATTGGAGCGGTCCGCGTTCAGGACGCCATAGGTTTCGTATACGAGCGTGTAATCGGCGATCGATGCGCCGCTTTGCAGCGGCAGCGGCTCGGAAAAATGCATCGATTGCGGGGTAACGACTCCGATTGATTTCATGTTGTCTTCGCGTGTTACGTCTGACCGGCAGGCAGTCCGTCGAAAATTCCGTCAAAAATAAAAAAGCCCGAACGCTATGGCAGCAAATCGGGCTAAATCAGGGCTCAAATTATTCAAGCTCGCTTTAGCCGTATTTATGCGAGGCCGCTTAAAGAGGCAGCCCCATGCGCCCGCAAGCTGAAGCTGGAAATCCGAAATATCCAGCCGGTCAAATCGGCGCAGCGGTGTAAGAATAGCGAACTAGAGGCCGGACGTCAAACCTGTAGCGCGGCTGCCAACGGACAGCCTGATGAGCAGGATAATCGGCAGCACGACAGTCATGTGCGCCTGAACCGGCTCCTCGGCTTGCTAAAGTATTCTTAATTGCTCCACTGCCTCGGTAATGATCGCCGGCTCGACTGCGCGCAGGATTTTTTTCGTATGCGGCAAAATCTTGCCCAGATCACTTCCCAGGATTTCCTGCTTGACCGACAAAAGCTGCGCCGGATGCATGGAAAACTCGCGCAAACCCATGCCGAGCAAGAGCCGAGTGAAGCGGATATCACCCGCCATTTCGCCGCAAACCGACACCGGCACGCCCGCCTTGGCCGCCGTGCTAATGGAATGCCCGAGTAGGTAAAGGACTGCGGGATGAAGAGGATTGTAAAGATGTGCGACCTCGTGATCGACGCGGTCGATCGCCAGCGTATACTGGATCAGGTCATTGGTGCCGATCGAGAGAAAATCCAGCCGCTTGACGAACATTTGCAAGGCCAGCGCCGCAGCCGGCACCTCGATCATTGCGCCTACCGCAATATCCGGATCGAATTTTATGTTTTCGGCGCGCAGCTGTTCTTTTGCCTGATTGATGAGCGCAAGCGTCTGGTCGATCTCGAAGGCATGTGCGAGCATCGGTATCAGCAACTTGATCGGGCCATAGGCCGATGCGCGCAGGATTGCGCGCAACTGCGTGAGGAAGAGTTGCGGCTCGGCCAGGCAATAACGGATCGCGCGCAAACCCAACGCCGGATTGAGCGAAATCTCGCGCGCATCGTCAAGCTGCTTGTCCGCGCCGATATCAAGGGTACGGATTGTTACCGGCCTGCCTTTCATGGCAACGACCGTCTTGCGATAGGACTCAAACTGCTCGTCTTCCGACGGCAAGCGGGATTCGTGGCCGCCCCGGCCCATGAACAGGAATTCGGTGCGGAACAGTCCCACGCCCATCGCGCCAGACTCCAGCGCAACCGGGCAGTCGTCGGGCAATTCAATATTGGCCAACAGTGAGATGCTTGTGCCGTCGCGCGTGACGGCGGGCGTTTTCTTGAGCTTGCTGAGTTTTTTCCGTTCGCGCAGCAATACCGCCTGGCGCTCACGGTACCGCTCCAGGATGATCGCTGGCGGGTCGACAATCACGACGCCGGCATCGCCGTCCACGATAACCCAGTCATCCTGCTTGATGAGCATCGAGGCATTCTGCACGCCGACTACTGCCGGAATGTCCAGGCTGCGCGATACGATCGCGGTATGCGAGTTCTGGCCGCCCAGATCGGTGACGAAACCGCTGAAGGCGCGGTCGCGGAACTGCAGCATGTCGGCGGGCGAGATATCGTGTGCCACGACGATCAGATGTGCACCGGTTTCATCCGCTTCAGTCAATCTCGGCAAATGCGTGGCTGTGCCTGTCAGCACTTTCAGCACGCGCTCGCCGACTTGCTGAATGTCCTGCTTGCGCCCGCGCAGGTATTCGTCCTCGATTTCATCGAACTGCGCCGACAGTTCATCGATTTGCGTGACCAGCGCCCATTCCGCGTTGTAGTGGCGGTTGCGGATGATGCTCAGCGGGACTTCCGAGATCATCGGATCCGACAGGATCAGGCCATGCACATCCAGGAAAGCGCCCAGCTCGGCAGGAGCATCCTGCGGCAGATGCTTCCAGATCGACTGCAGTTCGCGATGCACGGTCACGATTGCGTCCTGCAGACGCTGCACTTCCGCTTCAACCTCTTCCGGCTCGACCAGGTAATGTTCGACTTCGAGCGCAGCGGGAGTCAGCATATGCGCGCGTCCGATGGCAATGCCACGCGAAACGGGAATACCGTGCAGCGTAAACGATGCCATGCTCATCTTTACATCAGAAGTGCTTGCGCGAATCATTCGCCCTCGTCGAATCGAGCATTAATCAAATTTACCAGCGCATTGAAGCATTCCTGCTCATCCGGCCCGTCCGCTTCAAGTGAAACGACCGAGCCCTTGCCTGCCGCCAGCATCATCACGCCCATGATGGACTTGGCATTGACCCGGCGCTTGTTGCGCGTCATCCAGACATTGCTTTTGAATTTTCCCGCCAGTTGCGTCAGCTTGGCCGACGCGCGCGCATGCAGACCCAGCTTGTTGATGATCTCAATGTCCCCTTGAATCATAATCCGCTTTAGTTGTTGGTTGTTGTTAATTCTGAGATAGACGTACCCGATTATCTACCCTGACAGCGCCGCTCTGCCCCCCGGCCAATGCCATTTCCATCACGACGTCGAGCGTATCGTTGCGATAAGTCAGCGCGCGCAACAGCATCGGCAGGCTGATGCCCGCGATCACTTCGACATGTCCCGGTTCTCCTAACTGGAACGTGCAGTTCGATGGCGTGCCGCCCATGACATCGGTAATGACCAATACGCCCGTGCCGTCGTCGATGCGCGCGATGGCTGCCTTTGCCAGTTGTTTCACTTCGGCCGTATCCTGGTCCGCCCGCACGTCGATCGATTCCAGGCGCTCGGGGCGCATGCGAAATACATGCGTGGCCGCCTCGATGAAGGCATTGCCCAGCGGCGCGTGAGTCAACAGTAAGATACCGACCATGAATAGAATTCTAATGATTAAGACGCTGGGGCGGCTTAGCTAATCTGCTTATTTATTTTGCTTATCTAATTTTTACAAATGCTTCGGCGCTCAATATTGTGATTCCATCAAGGCACCCCGGCTGCCTGCTCCAGCGCATCGATAAAGATCGCAGCCACATCAATACCGCTCTGCTCCATGATTTCCTGGAAACATGTAGGGCTGGTCACGTTAATCTCGGTCATGTAATCGCCAATCACGTCCAATCCTACCAGCAACAGGCCGCGCTGCGCCAGAATCGGCCCCAGCGTCTCGCCGATTTCCCGCTCGCGCGCGGAAACCGGTTGCGCGACGCCGACACCGCCGGCGGCAAGATTACCACGCACCTCCCCGTTCTGAGGAATCCGGGCCAGGCCATAGGGCACGACTTTTCCGCCGATGAGCAAGACACGCTTGTCTCCCTTGACGATGTCGGGAATGTAACGCTGGACCATGACTGTGCGGTTGCCGTGATGGGTCATTTGCTCGATGATCGAGCCCAGGTTCAAGCCATCTTCCTTGACCCGGAAAATACCGGCCCCACCCATGCCGTCGAGCGGCTTCAGAATGATGTCAGAATGCTCTTTGTGGAAGGCACGGATGCGCATTTCATCGCTGGTGACCAGCGTAGGCGCAATGAATTGCGCGAATTGGGTGATCGCAAGTTTTTCATTGTGGCTGCGGATCGCTTCCGGCTTGTTGAATATTTTTGCGCCCTGTTTCTCGGCCAGCTCCAGCAGATAGGTCGCATAGATGTATTCCATGTCGAAGGGCGGATCGGTACGCTCGACGACTGCATCAAACTTGTTCAGTGCCTGCACAATCGCCGCATCCGCGCGATACCAGTCGACCGGATCGCCGGTCAGGGTGATGCGCGAAACTTGCGCAAGGACTGCGCCGCCGTCAAAGGCAATATCCTTGTGCTCGAATGCATAAATTTCATGACCTCGCCTGACCGCCTCGCGCATCATGGCAAAGGTAGAGTCCTTGTAAATCTTGAAGCTGGCCAGCGGATCGGCGGCAAAAGCTATTTTCATGAGAGGCTTTGGTTCAAGGTCGCTTAATTGATTTCAGCTCAGTATATTTCCGGATTCGGATCGGTCTTTTCAAGTTCCAGCGAGGCGGCCAGCAAGGCCAGGCGCGCCACCACGCCATACATGTAGAAGCGGTTCGGCGCGGCAGTACCCGGCTTTGCCTGCAAATCAGGCAAGGCATGCTGCTGCGCGAACGCCAGCGGCACGAAATGCGCACCAGGCGAATTAAGGTTTTCGTCCACGCCGCGCTCGGCATGCACGCGGTAGAAACCGCCCACCACGTAGCGGTCGATCATGTACACGACAGGCTCGGCCACCGCATCGTTGATATGCTCGAAGGTATGCACGCCTTCCTGGATGATGACGTCGTTGACTTCCAGGCCTTCTTTCACGACTGCCATCTTGTTGCGCTGCTTGCGGTTCAGATCTTTGACTTCGCTCGCGTCGCGCACGGTCATGATGCCCATGCCGTAGGTACCGGCATCGGCCTTGACGATGACAAAGGGTTTTTCCTTGATGCCGTATTCCTTGTATTTCTTGCGGATCTTGGCCAATACCGAATCCACGGTAGCGGCCAGGCATTCCTCGCCGGTGCGCTCCTGGAAATTGACCTGGCTGCATTTGCCGAAATAGGGATTCAACATCCAGGGATCGACATCGACCAGCTTGGCGAATTTTTTCACTACTTCGTCATACGCGGCGAAGTGGTTCGACTTGCGCCGCACTGCCCATCCCGCATGCAAGGGCGGCAATACATTCTGCTCGTGCAAACCTTCCAGGATCGAAGGGATCCCGGAAGACAGGTCATTATTCAGCAGGATGGTGCAGGGATCGAAATTCTTCAGGCCCAGACGGCGGCCGTTGTTCAAATGCTCCAGCGGCTCCAGCGTGATGGTCGAGCCGTCCGGCAATTCGATCGGCGTCGGTTCCTTGATATCGGGATTGAGCGAACCAAGCCGCACATTCAAGCCGGTCTGACGGAAAATCTGCATCAGCCGCGAAACATTTTGCAAATAGAAAGTATTGCGCGTGTGATTTTCCGGAATCAGCAGCAGGTTCTTGGCATCCGGACAATATTTCTCAATTGCGGCCATCGCAGCCTGCACGGCCAACGGCAGCATTTCCGGCGACAGGTTATTGAATCCGCCCGGATACAAATTGGTATCGACCGGCGCCAGTTTGAAGCCTGCATTGCGCAGGTCGACCGAGCAGTAAAACGGTGGCGTATGTTCTTGCCATTCCAGCCGGAACCAGCGCTCGATGGCGGGCGTGGCGGCAAGTATTTTCTTTTCGAGATCGAGCAGCGGGCCATTTAAGGCAGTAACCAGATGCGGAACCATGTCAGGCTTTCTTGATGAACATTTTAATAATAGAACTCATATCATCAATAGCAGCGTGTGCGAAGGGGATTGCGGGATGCAGCGCTAGGCGTCGTCGCGCAACACAGGGTGGTTCCCTGTGCAAGCGGCCTCGGCGGCCCCGCGACAACAACGCGATGCGCCCGCAATCCCCTTCCCTTCGGGTTCAACCTAGAATCGGCGCTGGCGGTGTTGCGTACCTTGCAAATAGATGACTATTCGCCGCGGCACGCGCCTTGCTATCATCCGATTCAAGATTGAACGCATCACACTGATATTAATGATATGAGTTCTTTAGCAGATTCTAACGGGAATCGCAATTTTGCGCCGTCCAAGTTGACGGCAAGGATTTAGATATGCAAATGGGGACGAAATTTGCGTTTTACAGCGCCCAAACAAAAAAAGCGCCCTAAATAGGGCGCTTTGAAATACAACCGAGAAGCTCAGAAGTTACACAAGTTAATTTTTTGTCAGCTGTGGTATGCCGATTCTCCGTGGCTGGAGATATCCAGACCTTCGCGCTCTTCTTCTTCCGATACGCGCAGACCGATCAGCATGTCCACCAACTTGAATGCCACGAATGCCACGATGCCGGACCAGATGACTGTTGTGATAACCCCCTGGAACTGGATCCATACCTGTGAAGCAATCGAGTAATCCTCGATAACCTTGTTGGCAAGATAGTCATAAACACCCGTACCGCCTAAGGACGGTGCAGCGAATACACCGGTCAGCAATGCGCCAAGAATGCCGCCCACGCCATGCACGCCGAACACGTCCAGCGAGTCGTCTGCGCCAAGCATGCGCTTCAGGCCATTGACACCCCACAGGCAGATGATACCGGCGAGCAAACCAATCACCAGTGCGCCCATGACGCCGACAAAGCCGGCTGCCGGTGTTACGGCCACCAATCCGGATACGGCACCGGAAGCGGCGCCCAGCATGGAAGGCTTGCCTTTGGTCATCCACTCGCCAAAAGTCCAGGTTACTGTCGCTGCCGCTGTCGCCAGCATGGTGTTGACAATCGCCAATGCGGCCAGGCCATTGGCTTCCAGTCCGGAACCGGCGTTGAAGCCGAACCAGCCTACCCACAGCAGCGAAGCACCGATCATGGTCATGGTCAGTGAATGCGGAGCCATGGACTCTCTGCCGTAACCGATACGTTTGCCGACCACGTATGCGCCGACCAGACCGGCGATTGCCGCATTGATATGCACGACGGTGCCACCGGCGAAATCAAGCGCGCCTTTATTGAACAGCCAGCCTGCGATGGCACCCGCTTTTTCTGCTGCCGCAGCATCGGTATAAGCATCCGGGCCTGCCCAGAACCAGACCATGTGTGCGATAGGCAGGTAAGAGAAGGTGAACCACACGACCATGAACAGCAGCACAGCAGAAAACTTGATGCGCTCCGCGAAAGCACCGACGATCAGTCCGCAGGTAATGGCGGCAAAGGTCGCCTGGAATGCGATAAAGCTGAACTCGGGAATCACCACGCCCTTGCTGAAGGTGGCCGCCACCGACTCAACCGTGACGCCCTTCAGGAACAGACGGTCAAATCCGCCGATGAAGCGGCCGCCTTCTGTAAAGGCCAGCGAATAGCCATAGATGCACCACAGCACGATGATCATGGAGAAAACCATGAACACCTGCATCAGCACGGACAGCATATTCTTTGAACGAACCAGGCCGCCGTAGAACAGGGCAAGTCCCGGGATGCTCATCATGGCAACGAGGATGGTGGCAACTGTCAGCCAGGCCACATCGCCTTTGTCCGGTATGGGAGCGGCCGCCGGGGCCGCCTCGGCCGGCGCGGCTGGAGCCGCTGTGGCAGGAGCCGCTGCCGCCGCTGCAGGAGCGGATGCAGCCGGAGCCGATGCTGCGGGCGCTTCCGACGGAGCCGTAGGCGTCACCACCATGGCAAGCGCATCATGCTTGGATGCAGGTGCATCTTCTGCCGAGACGACTTGGCCAAAGCCAAGGCCCAGCATCAGGGTGCATGCAACCAGAAAACTGGCAAAAGGTTTTTTCATGGCATTCTCCTTATAGTGCTTCGTTGCCGGTTTCACCGGTACGGATACGCACGACCTGCTCCAGGTCATAGACAAAGATCTTGCCGTCACCGATCTTTCCGGTACGAGCCGAAGTTTCGATTGCCTCGATCGCGCGGTCCACAATGGCATCGTCGACTGCCGCCTCGATCTTGGTCTTGGGCAGAAAGTCGACCACATACTCGGCGCCGCGATACAGCTCGGTGTGCCCTTTCTGCCGACCGAAACCCTTGACCTCGGTGACGGTAATGCCCTGTACGCCGATGCCCGAGAGGGCTTCGCGCACTTCGTCAAGCTTGAACGGCTTGATAATTGCAGTAATGAGTTTCATAGCAACCCCACGCTGATTGATTAGAAGGTTTTGGAAACAGACAGCACGATGGTCTCATCGCCAAGCTCTTTGCCGTCAAAGGTGTAAAAGTCGTCGGCATTCGTATCGATATAGGCAAGACCCAGAGTGGCAACACCAAAGTCACGTGCCACGCCGATTTTCCAGTCGGTGTAGCTGGTACCGTCCGAGTTCGGGCCTCTGAACTTCTGGCGGCCGACGTGAACATTCAACGTGGTCTTGTCTGCGATTTCAAAATTACCGTTCAGGTCGAGATACCAGGAGCCGTCTGCATCAGCAATACCGAAGACATCGTCACTGACGGCGTAGCTGTATTTCGCGGACAGCCATTTCCAGCTTGCGCCGACGTAGACCTCGGTAGTGTCATAATCCGTGCTGCTATCGATTTCCGCACCTGGGTAGTAATACTGGAGGATACCGACGTCGGCTGTTACGTCTTTAACCGGTTCGAATTTATAACCGGCATAGAGGTCCATTTCGATGCTGCCGTCATTGATGAAATCGCCGCTGATATTGGAATTCCAGTTACCGACATAAAAGCCGCTAGAATGCGAATAATCAAAACCGCCCTGGATCGCCGGTTTTTCCTCAGTTTGCGAAATGCCACGGAAACGGTAATCCGATGCAACCGTCACATTGCCGGTGAAGGTGTGCGGCGACACGGGCTCAGCCTGTTGCGCATAGGCGGACGAAGCAAAAGCAGTGACAATGGCAGCGGAAAGAATAATTTTTTTCATGATGAGTCCCTAAGTGAAGTTTGCAAAACCGTAACCTGGCAAAATATTTACTTCAGGACACATTTAGCAGGAGCCGTGCCAGCCCTTTTTTGGAGCATGGCATACGATTTTTCACACGATTGGTTCAATAAGTTTTCTTGACGAAATAATCGTGAAGACAAGCACAGTTTCAGTGCACCAGATTCGACCGCTGCACGTAAGGCCGCACCAATAAAGTGCATTTATCTTATTAAAGGATTCAAATGGAAAAGCCGCAACAATTCTTCAACGATTTGCAGTCCAAGCTTAATCAGGCGCTGGAAAGCCTTCCGGTCAAGGACTTCGAAAAAAACGCCAAGGCAATGTTGAACCAGGGATTTTCAAAACTCGACCTGGTAACGCGTGAAGAATTCGAAATACATTGCGAGGTGTTGGCCAAGACGCGCGCCAAGCTGGAGTTGCTGGAAGCTCGCGTGGCGGAACTGGAAGCGCAGCTCAAAAACAAATGAGCCTCGCGGTTCTGAAAAGCCGCGCCCTGGCCGGCATGCACGCACCGGAAGTCACGGTGGAAGTGCATCTGGCCAATGGACTGCCTTCCTTCACGATCGTCGGACTTCCGGAGACTGAGGTCAAGGAATCCAAGGATCGCGTGCGCGCCGCCTTGCAGAACGCCCGTTTCGAATTCCCCTCACGGCGCATTACGGTCAATCTTGCGCCGGCGGATTTGCCCAAGGAATCGGGACGCTTCGATTTGCCGATAGCAATCGGCATTCTCGCCGCCTCGGGCCAACTCCCTGTGCAGGGCCTGGACTCTTATGAATTCGCCGGAGAGCTTTCCTTGTCGGGCGAACTGCGCCCGATCCGCGGCGCATTGGCAATGACTTATGCAATGCACCGCAGCGACAGCAAATCCGGCAAGCCTTGCGCCTTTATCCTGCCGCGCGCCAACGCCGACGAAGCCGCACTGGTTGCCAATGCGGTCGTCTATCCTGCCGACTCCTTGCTGGATGTATGCGCGCATCTGGCGGCAAACAATGATGCCACGCGGCTGAAACGCCATGCCGTCACGCCGACCCTGCTCGGTTCCGCTTATCCGGATTTTTCCGAAGTCAAGGGCCAGGCTCGAGCCAAGCGCGCCCTGGAAGTTGCGGCTGCAGGCGGACACAGCGTGCTGATGTCCGGGCCGCCCGGCACCGGCAAGTCCATGCTTGCTACGCGCTTCCCCGGCATTCTGCCGACCATGAGCGATGATGAGGCTTTGGAATCGGCCGCCGTGCAATCGCTGGCGAACGGATTCAACAGCGCGCGCTGGAAGATGCGGCCTTACCGCGCGCCGCACCACACCGCCTCCGTACTCATAACTAATTAATAACTTGCAATAACTTTAATCTTTTATAAAAATGGACGCCAAGAATTATTACTTGGTAGGCGTTCCTGATTGCGCTTTCCTCTAAAAGACAAGGAGACGCAATGAATTCGCAGGCAAGAAAAATAATACTGCCCCGCTTCAAAATAACTGAAATAGCAGAAGAAATTGACTCCGCTTCTAACAAGGTCGTTATTGAAGTTGGTGCAAAAAAGAAAACCTACTATATTCGGCCTAAGTTGGCTCCAGCAGAAGCCAGCTACCGCGAAGGTGAAGCAAGGTGGAATCCAACCCAATTTAATGCATATCCAGTCATCCTTCAAAGTGATGGATCACCTTGGGCTGAAGCAAATTTATTTATCTTGTCTGGCATAGTAGGAAGGGTACATCCCAATATATCTACCTTTCTTAGCCTTGCAGACGATCTGACCGCTTATCTTAGATTTATAGAGGAAAAGGACCTTGACTGGATCACTTTCCCATCCCAAAAGATCTTTCGACCAACGTACCGTTTCAACGGTTACCTAAGAACCGCTATCAATGCCGGCGAACTCGCTGCGAGCACTGCCAAGCGCAGGATGAGTTCTGTTATCCGATTCTACCGTTGGCTTATTGAAGAAGGACTGTTAGTCCCAGAACATCTGCCGTGGAAGGAGGGTGATCGGTATGTCCAGTTTGAAGGCCACTACGGAGAGAAGAGAGCTAAAAGAGTTATTACGACAGATATTTCGATTAATGTCCCATTGCAGGATGACCCGTATAACGGGTATATCACAGATGGCGAGAAACTACGTCCGCTACCTCAGCATGAGCAAGAATGGCTATTGGATGCCTTGCTTCATCTGGGCAATACGGAAATGACTTTGATTCACCTGTTTAGTTTGGTAACCGGTGCTCGTATTCAAACTGTGCTTACGTTTAGAGTGCATCACGTTTTAAAAGACCACGTACCAGATGCGGAAGGCCTCATACGTTACCCAGTTGGTCCTGGAACAGGCATCAATACAAAAAACAATAAAAAATTGATATTACATATTCCAGCATGGTTTTATGAAAAACTCCAAATCTACGCTTCAAGCGAGCGAGCAAAAAAGCGCAGAATCAGGGCTGTCGGTGGGGACAATGAAAATCAATATCTATTCTTGAGCATTCGTGGCGCCCCTATGTACAGCGCCAAAGAAGACCGTACGCACGAAATGGAAAAAGGTCTTCGCCATGAAAAGAACGGGCAAGCCGTTAGGCAGTTCATTTCCACCTACATCATTCCTTATATTAGGGAAAAGCAGAATGCATCTGGCTTTCATTATCGCCCGCATGACTTGAGAGCGACCTATGGAATGAACTTGGTGGACTCACTAGAAGACTTAGTCGATAGCGGGAAGATTACAAAAACACGTCAGTTTGATCTGGTCCGGTCACGTTTAGGACACACCTCAATTGCTACCACAGAGAGGTATCTTGACTTCCGTAGCCGCTTACATGTCGCCCGCGCAGTACAAGATGAGTGGGAAACAAGGATAAAGAAGATGTCCGAGGCTCTCATTTAGGAGAACTATGGATACCTTTGTTCATCGGCCGATAATCCATTATCAATTACCGCTTCAAACAGAAACATATGCTTTGAGGCCTGAAAATGCCATCCTAGACTTCTCCTCAATTAAATCTCGCGGCAATTCTCGTGACATCGGCTCGCTTTGCTACTTAAACAGGGAAGCATTGCAATCGAGTAGTAAGGGAAAAAAAGTAGACCTATCTTCATTTAGCCATAGTCGCGCCAGGGAAGTCAGAAAACTTATCCGGTATTTTGCAGCTAAGTTCGAGCATTCAGGTTTGAAGCCTATTACGCTGTCAAATTACTGTTACGAGATTCTCAAATTTATAGATTGGTGTGACCGAAACGGGCATGCCAAAGTGCTTAGTGGAGAGAAGTATGCCCAGAGAGCATTTCCAGAATTCTCCAATTATCTTCGAAGATTGGCGAATCAGCATCAGATAAGCATGAAATCGGCTGCACAACGCCAAAGACCTGTTCTCAACTTTATGGAGGACTACTTTGGCATCCATTACTCTCAGCATGACCTTATCTACATTAAAACAAGCTATGGCTCCGTTGAACAGACCACCATCCCTGATGACACTACCCAAGAAAAGGTATTAACTTGGGCTAACTGCATCTTTGAAGGGTTCAGTGATTTGCTTCTACTTCATAAGCCCTATCCTTATGCTTTATCCGTACCTAGCTTTCTTTCCATACCTGAAAATCGCTTATGGATCTTCCCGGTAACAATTTGGTGCCGGCCTCCAGGAAATAGGTATCAACTGGAGTATTACGCTTATGATTTTGCGAATGGTCGAATCCGAACTGCTCAAGAAATAGAGGAAATGTTTGGCGCCAAGCTGGAAAGGTGGAAATGTGCAGATTATCCAAAGAGAGCGGACGCCTACATTGCAAGAGCGAATGCTGATCCCTGGAATTTCCATCGAATTGAGCGTGGCATGATGGCCGTCCAGGCCTTCTTTCTACTCTTCATTGCCAATACAGGACAAAATCCCACACCTGTGAGTGATCTTCCCTGGAGCGAGGAACTGGAGAACTCTGTCCACGATCCCTTAGTTGAGCGCCAAGGTTTCCGTACGATCAAATACCGTGCCAGTGGGCGTGAAGTTGCTTTTGAAATCGGCATAAGATTCATGCCATTACTTAAGCGTTATTTAGATCTAAGAAAACACCTATTAAAGGGAAACCACTTTCCTTATCTCTTTTTTAGTTATGGCAAAGCTTCAGAATATTTGAAGTCAGGCCCCATTCGTATGGGGACGACCACAATTAATAAATTCCTTTCAATTTTAAAGGCCAAAGGCTTATTAACTGAGAAGATCAGTGCCCGACAGCTTCGTGCGGCCAAAGCAGACTATATTAATCGCACCGCTGGCACGGTTGTAGCCGCAACGATGTTACAGCACTCTGTTCAAACAGCGGAAAGTCATTACGCCAATGGGTCCGAAGCTGTACAGCAGGTTGAAATAGGTGCGTTTCTTAAGTCGGTTGAAAGCACTGTCTTAGACAAAGGACAGGAAATTCTTGGAGCCAAAAACAAGGCCTGCGGAACATGTATCGCTCCAGATGCCCCAAATCCAATTATTGTTGACCCTGCCATCAATCCTGACTGCATCACGCCAGAAGGTTGTCTGCTTTGTGATAAGTACCGGATTCATGCAGATGCAACAGATGTGCAGAAATTACTGAGCGCTCGCTACTGCATTAGGTTAATTAAACGCTCGGCTGACAGCCAGGAGCAATTTGAACGGCTGTTCGGAACTGTACTACAGCGCATTGAAGCAATTCTGGACGCGATCAAAGGAAAAGGGAACGCTGAATTAGTCGAAGCTATAGAAGAAAAAGTGGATAAGTATGGGGAGCTTAGCGCATTCTGGGCCACAAAATTAGAAACATTAATGGAGCTCGAATTAGTATGAATTCAGACCATATTTCCTATCAGACTAACAGTAGTCATATAACGGAACAAAGTACTCCAGATGCCTATGAATTCACAGAAGGGAAAGCACCACCAGATACGCTTGTAATTAGCCGAGATCGAGATGGAACGCCGCTTTCTCTGTACGGTGACTTGGAATGGGACTGGACACCGTACCATTCCGAAGGAAGAAAGCGTGCACTGATATTTAAATTCTGGAAAGCGAAAGAGCCGACATTCCAGCAAGAAGACATCGCGCGAGAAATGCGCTGGCTGGTTTTTTTACTTATTCAATTTAAACAGGGCGGCACCCTAAGTGTTGGCACACTCAAGTATTACGTTGGGGCGCTGCGTTCTATGGCACGCTTTTGCGACTCATGCGCCATAAGTTTGAATGCAGCATTGGCCGCTCCCGAACGAATTGCCCAGTTTGCTCAAATTGATGCTCCGAAGATGGTAAACATCGCGAGTTTGATCGCGTTCCTGCATAAGCTTGGTCCAGGGCGCACCGGATTTGAGATAGTTAACAAAGCTGCTGTAAAAAGATTACAAGAAGAAGCCCAGAAGTGGACGATGGATCATAAGAAGCAATGCGCTCCTATACCTACACGAATTTACACATCTATTATTTCAACACTTGCACAGGAACTCAGCATATTTGAAAAGGTAATGGACCGCTTGCTGCAATTATTTCAGGATTGCACAGAGGACCGTTACCTAGGAAGGCACCGCAGCACTCAGCTCAGGAAAAGAAAGCTCGACAAGAGCGAAAAATCAAAGCCTGGATTTCGAGACCTTCTTTGCCAGCATGAATTGGACGAATTCTGGAAGGAACGGGAATATATTGAATCGATACAGGGACTTCCCGGTGCACTTTCCGAGGCAATGCTCGTCTGCACACTACTCATCCAGGCGTTTACAGGCATGCGGCGCAATGAAGTCATTTCTCTTCCCTATAACTGCCTGTCAGCGGCAACACGTAACGGCACAACACATTACATAGTGAAAGGGCGCGTTACTAAATCCACAAAAGGGAAGGCAAGGCGCGTGCAATGGGTTACAAATGAATCTGGCAGGTCGGCTATTTTACTCGCCCAGCGGATTGCCAAGGCTGCCTATACCGCTTATGGGATGAAGCCACAATCAAGCAATGACCACATTAACGACCATTATTTGTTCGTTACAGTTTACCCGGCGCTTTGTGACAACGTAGAGTTTAAAAATCTTCCAAACTTGCTTATAGCTAAGTATTACAAAAGCCAATATCGACGTCTGCAAGTCAATATTGAAGAAGAGGATTTACGGGAATTAGAGCGTATCGATCCTTATCGCGCATGGAGGACTGAGAGCGCATTTCAGTTAGGACAGCCTTGGCCATTCATAAGCCATCAGCTTCGCCGTTCTTTAGCACTGTATGCGCAGCGGTCTGGTCTGGTATCGTTGCCCTCCCTAAAGCGCCAGTTGCAGCATATTACCCAAGAAATGTCCCTGTATTACGCAAACGGTTCTGCATTTGCTAAAAATTTTATTGGCGACAGCGGTAAGGAAAAACACTTTGGAGAGGAATGGCAGAATGCCCAGCCTGTGAGCCAATATTTAAGCTACGCAACGCATGTTCTCTTCGCCGATGAAAATGATTTATTTGGTGTTCACCCTCATTGGATTAAACATAGGCTTCGGAACGAAGATGGCATCGTGTTACTAGGACGGGATGAAACGTTGGACCGATTTAAAAAGGGAGAAATGGCCTATCGAGAAACAATTCTTGGCGGATGCGTTAAGGTAGGAGAATGCGACAAGAATCCCCTGGATTTACTACATGTAGACTGCATTACCACTCATTGCAACAATATGGTCGGCAGCAAAAAAAAGCTGGAACGTGTCATTACTATCCAAGCCAGCTTAGTGCAAAAACTGGAGAGAGATGCCGCTTTCTCTTCAGAGTATCGCCATGAAAAGGCCAATTTGAAAATTCTGGTCACAACCTTGGAAAATGTCTCCAAAGGCATCAACCCCACAAAGGAAGCAGCATGACAAATGACCCGTTAAGAGTCTATTTCGAGGCGCTAGAGCGACTAAAGCGCGGCCAGCCCAATATCGTGCCACGGGGTACAAAAATTACTAATGACGCGGTTTCATTGGAAGCAGGCCGCAAAAAAGGTAGCATCAAGAAATCAAGGGAGCAATTCGCTGACTTAATTGCTGCCATTAGTGCTGCCGCTGCCGATCAAGTCCGACCACAGATGGAGCAGGCGGAAAAAATGAGCAAGGCGAGGCAAGCGGCAGGAAATCTGCGCGGGCAACTCGATGCTGCGCTTGAAAGGGAGCTTTCTCTGTTAGTTGAACTATATGAAATGAAAAAGAAGCTGGCGAAGCTGACAGGGGAAAACGTACTGCCAATCCGTAGCGCGAGGCGGTAAAAGCCTTCAGATACAAAGGCCCAGACCCTATATGTTATGCCAGAAAAATCTTGAATTCGCCTTCAAACAGAACCTGCAAATTTACATCTTTATACGTTGCATGGTTTAAGAACTTGCCAGTGAATAGATGTCCTTCTAAAATACCGATGGCTTGCGCATCAATTGAAACCGTCAGATTAAATGGGAAAGTACGCTGCTCCCAGGTATTGATATCCGTAATCGGTTCTCCTGCCGGAAATACCATCGTACGCTGATAGCGAAAGATGGAAGGTTTGCTCCGGTCAATCGAAATGATGTCGTCCTCACAGATCATTTCAAATTCATTCATCCCCAGCCGTTCAGACATTTCCTGCATCGACCGGCTAGGTCCCATTGTCTTGAGAAAGGCAATGATCCTGCCGGATTCGTCCCGTTCCACAGCACCGCCGATAATCGTTACCTGCAACTCCTTTAATGCCGGCACATTGGGCAAGCTGCATCGCGTGTATTGGATCGAGCCATTGGCAATCCGCTCCAGGGAGCGCAAACCAGGTCCCAAGGGAATGCCGAGATCAGGATGCACTTCTGGATGGTCCCGTAATACCGCCTGTGGGCCCAGCAAATTCAATAACTGCTGTTCTTTGCCATTGAATTCTTCATAACTGAGGGTAAAAATCGGCTCAACATGGGGTCCGCGATTTGTCTGGTACACATGCAGTGTGCGCCCATTCGATAGCACAAAATACACAGCACGCACTTCCGGATGATTGGCATAAGTGTAGGCCTGTTCGATGTCATCCCGACCGATTGGCTGGGTGGGTGGCTTGGCTTCAATGACCCAGCGGACCTTGCGTCCGGCTTCGAGAATATAGTCGGCTTTGCCTCGCAATATCGGGTCTTTTTTAGCATCTTTGCGACCTAAAAAAATGCGCGGATAACGCAAGGACTGCTCACGGATGACATCATGTTCCGTGCTGGACCGGTAGCCTAAAAACCGAATCAGCGGTGCTATCACCTCTTCGCGGATATCAGTTTCGTTAAGGCTTTCAAAGTTCAATGGCTCAAACATATCTTTATTCCGCACATATAGGTTGTCGATACTTTACTTCTTTTAGGAAAGGCAATAAATATTGCATTCCATCATGCCTTTCCAAGGGATTCAATAATCGGGCATGCCACATTGGCCGAGCCTAGTTCACATTGGTTGATCAATTGTTTAAGCGTCTTGCGCATGCGGTTTAGATCCTTGATGCGAGATTCCACAATGTCCAATTTGGCCACGGCTGCGTCGTGCGTCTGTTTGCAGCAGTTGTACTGGTCGAGCGTCATTAATCCACTGATTTCTTCCAGCGTAAAGCCAAGTACCTGGGCTCGCTTGATGAAGCGCACTCTCTCAATGACACGTTCATCGTAATACCGAAAGCCACCATCCTGTTTGCGTGGCTCGTCCAATAATCCGCGCCGCTGATAGAAACGAATCGTCTCCACATTCACGCCGGCGGCCTTAGCCACTTTCCCTATAGTAAGACTGTTTGCCATCTCCGACTCCCACATAAATAAGGGCTTGACTCCGTACTATGGTACAGGGTCTATAGTGATCCTGTCAGCATTAAATGGAATGCGTATGGACCAGGATAACGTGACGAAAACGACCCTTGTGGGCGGAGCATTGGCAGCGATCGCCGCGTCTGCCTGTTGCTTGGGGCCGCTTGTATTGGTGAGCCTGGGTATTAGCGGCGCATGGATTTCCAACCTGACGGCACTGGAACCGTTTAGGCCGTTATTCATTGCCGTAGCCCTCATTTGCATGGTCGTGGCGTACCGCAAGATTTACCGCGCACCCGCTGCTGCGCAATGCGCACCAGGCAGCTTATGCGCCATGCCGAAAACCAATACGACGTATCGGGCTTTGTTCTGGATCGTATCCGGATTGGTCTCAATTGCCCTGATGTATCCCTACTTCATATCCTTTTTAGCATAGGAGTTCACCATGCGAACCATCTTCAGTCTTGCTGCCTTTGTTGTTGCCACGATGGCCTCTCCAATTACGTGGGCGGGCCCTCAAACGGTCACATTGGATGTGCCAGGCATGAACTGCTCCACCTGCCCGATTACCGTTAAAAAAGCCCTAACGAAACTAGACGGTGTCGAAAAGGTTCAAACCAGCCTGAAAGAGAAAAAAGCAGTCGTGACGTTCAACAACGACAAAGTGTCAGCGGACAAGCTCATTGCTGCCACCACCAATGCTGGATTCCCTTCCAAGGTAAAAACGGAGAAGTAAGATGGAAACGCTCGAATTTCGTATCACGGGCATGACCTGTGAGCATTGCGCCAATACCCTAAATAGTGCACTGACCAGAGTCAGCGGGGTCGAGCGTGCTGCAGTGTCGTATGCCGAACAGCGCGCACGTGTGGTTGCCAAACCGGATGTGCAGGTGGACGCCCTAATCCAGGCCGTACGCGAAAAAGGCTATGAAGCCCATTTGGAAACACCCGCAGACAAAAACCAGACAGGCGCCGGGCAAGGTCTGAAGGTCGTCGTTATCGGAAGCGGTTCGGCTGCCTTTGCCGCTGCCTTGCGGGCCACTGAAGAAGGCGCCGCCGTTACCATTGTTGAGGCAGGAATCGTGGGCGGCACCTGCGTCAACGTCGGCTGCGTGCCGTCCAAAATCATGATCCGCGCCGCCCAGATGGCACATCACCAAGCACATCATCCCTTCTCGGGCGTGGAGCGACATACTCCGTCCATTGACCGTGCAGCGCTGGTGCAGCAGCAACAGCAGCGGGTGGATGAACTGCGGCGCGACAAATACGAGGCGCTTTTAGACTCCAATCCGAACGTCAATCTCATGCGTGGCTATGCCCGCTTTATCGATGCCCATACCATTGAGGTAACACGTCCGGATGGCTCAATCAAGCCACTTGCGGCAGACCGCATTCTGATTGCCACGGGCCGCTCCCCAACAGTCCCAGATGTGCCGGGGCTAGCCAGTACGCCTTACTGGACCTCAACCGACGCGCTAGTGGCAGACACCTTACCGAAACACCTCGTGGTTGTGGGCGCCTCGGTCGTGGCGCTGGAACTGGCACAAGCATTTCTGCGGCTGGGAACCATGGTGACCTTAATAGCCCGGTCAAAGCTGTTATCCAAGGAAGACCCGGCAATTGGGACGGCGTTGCAGGCAGCGTTGGTTGCCGAAGGCATGCAAATCGTCACGCATACCCAGATCAAGAACGTCAAGCATGAAGGCGGCATCTTCCAAATCGATATCGGCAGAAGAACCATCAATGCCGACCAGCTCCTGGTGGCCGTCGGACGCACGCCCAATACGGATAAGTTGAATTTGGAAGCAGCGGGTGTGAAAGTCGACAAAGCAGGGGCAATCGTCATTGATGACCATATGCGCACCTCTGTACCCCATATCTATGCGGCCGGTGACTGTACCAATCAGCCGCAATACGTGTATGTCGCCGCGGCTGCCGGCACGCGCGCTGCAACGAACATGGCAGGCGGGAATGCCGTGCTGGATTTGTCTGCCATGCCTGCCGTGATCTTTACCGATCCGCAGGTGGCCACGGTCGGTGTGACGGAGATCGAAGCAAAAGCGCAAGGCATTGCGGCTGAGAGCCGGACCTTGTTCCTAGAGAATGTGCCACGCGCATTGGCCAACTTCGACACCACCGGCTTTATCAAGCTGGTAGCGGAAAAAGAAACCGGTCGTTTATTGGGAGCGCAGATTGTGTCCGGCGAAGCTGGCGAAATGATCCAGACCGCTGTTCTGGCCATCCGCAACCGCATGACGGTCAAGGAGCTGGGCGACCAGTTGTTTCCTTATTTGACCATGGCCGAAGGCTTGAAGCTGTGTGCCCAAACGTTCTTCAAGGATGTCAAACAGCTGTCGTGCTGTGCAGGATGAATATGTTCATTTGCGTTGCATTTGCTTGATCGGAAAAACCAAGCATTGGTACTGAAAATTGGCAATTTACACAAGCTGGTAAAAGAGCCTGCCAGCCTAACCGGAGATACCTAATGGATCAGCAACACAACGAATCAAGCACAGCGAGCTTTATGCTTTTTGCGCTCTTGCATCTTCTTTGCTGCGGATTACCCTTGCTGCTTCTAGCCGGGGTGTCCTTTACCTTTGTGTCACCGGTTTGGCCGATCGCCGGAGGTGGATTAATTGTTCTGGGTATAGTCGGATTCATCTGGTACGCCAAACGTGGCTGTGCTACCTGCCCACGTAATGAAGGAAGCAGCTCTTCGGAAGCTAACCATTGCAAGAGGTGACGTCATGGTCAAACAATATGATCTAGTCGTTCTCGGCGCGGGTACTGCGGCAATGGTAGCCGCCATGCGCGTGTGCGCGGCAGGAAAGCAAGTTGCGGTGATTGACTTTCGTCCACTCGGTGGCACCTGTGCGTTGCGCGGTTGTGACCCGAAAAAGATGTTGATTGGCGGCGTATCTGCAATTGACCATGTCCGCCGCATGCAAGGCAAAGGGGTCGTCGGCGATCCGAAAATTGATTGGCCCCAGCTCATGGCGCACAAGCGATCCTTTACTGACCCGGTGCCGCAAAAGAACGAACAGCGCTATGCGGACAAGGGAATCGACACCTATCACGGCCATGCGCAATTTACCGGTACAAACATCATCGATGTAGCAGGCCAGACGCTTGAAGCCAAACACATCTTGATTGCAACCGGCGCGGAACCTGCCAAGCTCGGTATCCGGGGCGAAGAATACCTGGTCACCAATGAAGAGTTTCTGTCGCTTGAGACGCTGCCGGCGCGTATCGTATTAGTTGGCGGAGGGTATATCGCGGCGGAATTCTCCCATATTGCGGCACGCGCCGGTGCCAGTGTGACGATACTCCAGCATGGAAGTCGCATGCTGAAGCAGTTTGATCCTGATGTGGTCGGGTGGCTGATGGAATCGTTTGACAGTTTGGGAATTGACGTCAAGTTGCAGGCCACTGTCGAGGCAGTTGAAAAAACGAATGACGGTTACCAAGTCCATGCCTCCATAAATGGCGAACAGATGACCGTCAATGCCGATTTGGTCGTGCACGCTGCAGGACGTAAACCTGCACTGGAAACGCTAAACTTGGAGGCGGCTGGGGTGCTAGTAGAAAAAGGTCGCCTCAAATTAAATGAATTCTTGCAAAGCGTATCCAATCCAGCAGTTTACGCAGCAGGTGACGCCGCTCAGGTTGGGCCGCCATTAACCCCGGTGTCCAGTCATGATGCCAAGGTCGTTGCCGCCAATATCCTTCAGGGAAACCATCATCGGCCCGACTATCAGGGAGTGCCGAGTGTTGCCTTTACCATTCCGCCTATGGCAGCAGTTGGAATAACAGAGGAAGAGGCGAAGGATAAAGGGATCAGGTTCCGCGTGCAGGCCCAAAAAGCATCAAGTTGGTTCACGGCTCGACAAGCTGCCGAGTCGGTTTATGGGTTCAAGGTGCTGGTAGACGAAGATACGGACCGCATTCTAGGTGCGCACTTGGTAGGGCCTCATGTTGACGAGGTCATTAACCTGTTTGCTCTGGCCATTCGTCATGGTTTAACCGCAGACGACGTGAAGGCCACAATGTTCGCCTATCCAACGGGTGCATCAGATATCGGCTACATGCTTTGATTGCAAGCCAGAATAGCTGAGTGCCGCCTAAACACCTGTCCTTGAGCGTACAAATGGAAAATTAAATGGACAAAACAACACCGTTAGTCCATTTTTAAAAGAAAATTTATGGACATATCTTTTTACATTAAGTGATTGTTTTTAAATAAATATGCCATGTCCATTTGAGGGTTAGTTGGCAGTAGCTGTGCTGTTGCCCTGGTTGGCGGCGGGAGCACGCCGCGCCCCAGAGAAATTTCATTAGCCCATCACGGCGTACTTTTTCTCGACGAATTGCCGGAATTCGACCGCAAGGTACTGGAAGTACTGCGCGAACCGCTGGAGTCCGGACAGATCACCATTTCACGGGCGGCACGGCAAGCGGATTTCCCGGCGCGCTTTCAATTGATCGCGGCGATGAATTCCTGTCCATGCGGCTATCTGGGCCATCCTTCTAATAAATGCCGTTGCACGCCCGACTTGATTGCGCGTTACCAAAGCAAGATTTCCGGCCCGCTATTGGACAGGATCGATATCCAGATTGAAGTTGCAGCCTTGTCAAACGATGAACTGGCAAAGCAAGCCGATGGCGAGTCCTCTGTTGCAATTGCCAAACGCGTGGAACGAGCCAGGCACCGACAGTTCGCAAGGCAGGGCAAATGCAACAACAATCTATCCCCCGGCGAACTCGATCTGCATTGCAGGCCTGACGGGGATGGTAAACAATTGCTGCGCACGGCCATGACGCGCTTGCACTGGTCGGCCCGCGCCTATCATCGGGTTCTTAAAATTGCGCGCACCATTGCCGACCTTGATCAACAGGCATCGATCATGCCGCAGCATGTCGCCGAAGCGATTCAATACCGTCGCGCAATGCGCGAGCAATAAACTCATTTCGATTATTCTGACAAAGCTGCCAGTTATCCAGGCTATTCCATAAGCGCCACAGCACTGCCATTTTTGACCTCAAGACGTATGCAGCATGGCTTGCGCAACTATTCATAAGCTTGCATTTCTCTAAATAGGCACGGATATAAATTCCCACCAGGAACTATTCCGCTCAGGAAACACTCCTATCCAATCTCTTTATTTTTGGTCGTGCAATGCACGTAACGGATCATGTCTTCCTTTTCAACTTTTTCCCCGAAGCGTGCTATTTCGGCGCTTGTCATAACCATTATTCTTTCGGCATGCGGTGGTGGAGGAGGTGGCAATTCCGAACCCGGTGCCGGCACACAGACAGACGCACTTGCCAGCAAAACGGGAAAGCCTGCCAAAGGCAGCAGTGCTTCACCGGTCGACAGGCCATCAAGTGAGATTCCGGCAGAACAAACTGATAGGAATGAACCATTACAAGCCCTCACGATTGACTACTATGGCGATTCGACAATCTGGGGATATGAAAGCGGAACCGGAGCACGCGTTGCCACACCCGCACCCGCGGCATTTGCTGCTGCGCTACCGACACCCTCTCGCCATACGGTACGTAATGAAGGCGTCAACTCGACTGATGCATGCCAATTATTGAACGGGCAGGATGGCCAGCACCCCGCATGGGATACCCAGATGGCGTCATCCAATGCGGATATCGTCATCATCAACCATGCAATCAACGATCAATGGCGCATGAGCGTCGACCAATACAAATCCTGCCTGACATCGCTGGCCGTCAAGGCGAAAGCTCACGGCAAGAAAATTGTTTTCGAAACGCCGAATCCGACGCTGAATGACATGTCGGCCTATATGAATGCCATGAAGGCCGTCGCTGCGCAGCAAGGCGTACCGGTCATCGACCAATACAGTTACCTGCTCAATTATCTGGACGGGAAAAGCCCATACACGATTTGCCCGGACGGCTTGCATCCGACCGATGAAGTGTATGTCCTGAAGGGGAAATATGCAGCGAAGGTATTTGCATCTTTAAACTACTAATATTTTTTTCACATCCGATGCAAATATAAGTAAAAAGGGAGCGGCTCGATATGCCGCTCCCAAATCCAAACTAATACAAACTAAACTTACTCAACTGCTGCTGCACGCGCTTCAAACTGAGAATACCCTGTTAAGCCGCCACCGTTCGCCACTCCAGCAACGCCCGATTTCGTTACACTTACTGCGGGCACGGTCACAGGATCCGCACCACGCACGATCGAAAGGTTCGAATACGAGAGCGAGACTTCAAATGGCGTTTCTTTCGGAGCAGAGAAATTTCTGATGCTATTGATCACGCTTAGGGCTTGACCACTTGCTGCTCCCTTAGCTGCCAATACAGCTGCATTGACATCCAGTGATACATCCGTAACAAGATCGCCTCCGACGGTGGGGGTGGATTGCGCGTCAATGACTAATGCATCGTCTGCTGCCAGGCTGACATTTGCTTCCTGTCCGGCGCTATTCTTTGCATATACATACATTTTTGCTGTGCTTGGAACCGCAAAGCTAACGGTATCCGGGGCGTCACCAGCACCTGGAGTTACGGTAACGTCAACTTGATCAATCATGATCTGCAACACTTCTTGCTCTGTTGTTGCCTGATCTTTCAACTCGAAAGCGATACGGCCACGGCTTGTCGTTTCAGCCGTAGCAGAATTATCGTAAGCCAGTCGCAAACCGATGGTATCCAATGGCGCATCAGTTGCTGCGGTCGGATCGACACCATATATTCCATATCCACCAGTATTGTCGGCTCCCGTACGCGGCTCCTTGGAGATAAAGTCGTCAACACCAATCACAACTGGACCTGCCAAGACATTGGCTACGGAAAAATCTCCAGCAAGCTTTTGATCAGTCGTTGGTGCAACAACCCCGGTGCCACCACCAGCAGGAGGATTATTGGTGCCGCCACCGCCGGCGCTGCTATCGTCATCGCCACCACCACCGCCGCCACCGCATGCAGCAAGCATTGCGACGACTGCCATCGAAATCATTGCGTTTTTGTATTTAAACATGTGAGCTTCCTCTCTCTATGAATTGGAACAATCAGAAACGCATTGCAAGCATAAAAATCTGTCGGCACTTGCCGTGCTTGCATTGCGTAGAACTGCTTGTCACAGAAACTGTGGAACCACGCCCCAGGAAATTTGAAACGCACGCTCGCACAAACCTTTACTAAAAAGAAATCAACTTTCATTCGCTGTTGACTCGTGGACAAATTTACTGGCGCAACCAAGGAAGATTTTTGTGTTGGCTCAAATTCGCCCGTGTTTAAAAACGGTTGCCACACGTTTAAAGATTTTGTTTGTCTTAACACAAATTTGTTACTGCACTAAGCGCGTGGTTTGCAGTCGGAAGCTTGTGAAAAATAAATTTTATTTTTCTACTCAGAAATTTTTTTCTTACATCTCGATACAAATCTGATTCTTGCGCAAATACGTTCTTAATGACACGCAAGGTGCAATTGCGAGATCAATGAAAAACTGATCAGCATTGAACATATGAACCCAAATTAATTTTGAACGGCGATTCAATGCTCTCAAGCAATGCCGTTCAATATTAAATTTTCACGGAGGAAATTTTGAAGAAGCTTTTTAATCCTGCGGTAATTTGTTTTGCATTGAGTTTGGCGGCCTGTGGTGGAGGAGGTGGTGGCGACGACGGTAATGGAAGCGGCTCCTCCGGTGGAGCGCAAGCAGGGGGACAGCCTCAGACACCCAATGCGCAGAAGCTAGCCAGTACTGCACAAGTCATCGATTATTACGGTGATTCCACCATCTGGGGTTGGCAAACACAGACTGACGGCGCTCAGGTTGCCGTTCCCGCTCCGGCTGCATTCGCCGCAGCGTTGCCGGCCACTCCCGCCCATACTGTCAATAATCTGGGAGTCAATGGACAGACCGCCTGCGAACTGCTGGCGGGCACAAACGGCTTTGATGATTGGGCAACGCGCATGGATGCTGCGACGGCAACCACGGTCGTGATTCTGAATCATGGCATTAACGATGCGGTGTCAGCTAACAGTGTTCCAGTGAATCAGTACAGAACTTGCCTGACCGGTCTTGCTCAAGCTGCCAAAGCGGAAAACAAGCGCGTGATTTTTGAAACGCCGAATCCAATTTCCGATACACGCTTAGGACCTTATATCCAGGCAATGCGGGAAGTCGCTGCACAGGAAGGCCTGTCGGTAATCGACCAGTATGCCTACCTGACCGATCAGTATGGCCAGGACGCAAGCATCATTGCCCCGGACGGACTACATCCTACTGACGAAATCTATCGCGTAAAGGGTGCATATGCGGCCAGTGAATTCCTGAAGCTCGACAAATAAGCCAGGAAATCTTTCCAGAGCCATCAAACAGGGCACTGGAAAGAGCCATGCTTATCAGAGAACCGGGACACTGCTCCAATTCTGCGAAAGTCATTTCTTGTGAGGCATCAATCAACGCATGATTTTTGCAGTTAAGCTTAGGAACAAGGGAAACCAGGTCAATTCGAACACTGGTTGCTGTGAGGGAATGGTTGACTCATGATTCAGTCACTTGAAGGATTGCGCGGCATCGCCGCCTTGATTGTCGCGCTGTATCATTTGAAAATTGGTACCGAATATGTTGCGGTGCTGAAGAATGGTTATCTTTTTGTCGACCTGTTTTTCGTATTGAGCGGCTTTGTCATCTGCGCAGCGTATTTTTCCAGGATGAATTCGCCGCAGGATTTCAAACCTTTCGTCATCCGGCGTTTTGGCCGGCTGTTTCCCTTGCTCGTGTTCTCGACGATCCTGTTCGTGCTGCTTACCAACTTGATCGTGCTTGCCAAGAGGTTGGCCGTGGTTTACGGATACGGCGGCTTCCTGAACAATCCGGATGCATTGACCTACCTGATTCCGAGCGCAGCAGAAATTTTTTCTACTCTGACGCTGACCCATAGTCTTGGCCTGTTCGATGACTTGATCCTGAACACACCGAGCTGGAGCATAAGTACCGAGTTTTATACATATCTGCTTTTTGCAGCGGTCTGCCTGATTTTTCCGGCAAAAAAGAGATGGCCGGTATTCGGCTTGCTGACCCTGTTCGGCATGGCCGTAACCATCTGGTCATCGATCAGTGTGCACGACTGCCTTGAAAAAGGCGGTTGCATGGGCGTAACGTATGACTATGGTTTTCTGCGCTGCGTATATTCATTTTTCCTGGGTGCCCTTCTTTATCATTTCAGCCGGTCCTTTGCGTTGCCGCATGCACCGCTGCAAGTGACCGGGCTCGTAACGCTTGGACTGTTCTTTAGCCTGCTGGCGCAATTTCCGGCCATCGCCTTCTTGTTCCCTTTTGCCTTCTCCCTGCTCATCCTGTCGCTGGCAAAAGACCAAGGTGCGCTGGCGCAGGTACTGAACCTGCGCCCGTTCCAAATCCTCGGGCAGCGCTCCTATTCAATTTACATGTTGCACATGCCGCTGGTGCTGATCTTTGAAAACATCGCCAAGCGCGTCGACGGTTTCATTTCCGGCGCCGCTGTGCTGATCACTTATGTCGGCGTGCTCCTTGTTCTATCCGGATGGAGCTACCGTTTTATCGAGGATCCGTTCAGGGAACGCTTCAATCGGCTTGCCGGAAAAAAGAAGACTCTGTCCGCGGCACCAATGCAGGCTATGGAGATCAAACCCAGCACGCCGGATTGAATAGCGATCCCATGGCCCCACAGCGCTCACTGCGGCGTCGATATTCTTCCTGAAACGATGCAGCATAGTGAACGGAGCGAGTTTTGTGCTTGCGCAAACTCGCTGAAGAAGATGCGATCTAGCATAGTAACGGTTCTTCACTGAAGAGCCACTCCCTGGAAGTTTTTGCCCGCAGCGCAAGCATGCGGGCTTTTTTCTTGTATGTCTGCATGTGCCGCATGGGACCAAATTCCGGTTTGCCGGGAAAAGCATTTACAATGGCGCTCGCCGGTCCGTCCGATTTCCCGATTCTGCTGTCTGCTTGCAGCTGACCCGAAGACTGCCGTTCATTCCACGCTATTCCTTCTTTCATGCTTCGTTCGATTTTTTTACGTTTTTTCTTGATTATTCCAATGGCAGGCGCCGCACTGTTATCGGCCTGTTCGCCGACCTATGACTGGCGCGAGGTGCCTGGCACCGACGCCCCCTACATCGCGTCCTTTCCTGCCAAGCCTGCAACGCATTCCCGGGCAATTGACCTCAACGGCATGAAGGTCACCATGACCATGACCGCCGCCCAGGTGGAAGACATTACCTTTGCTGTCGGTAGCGTGCCCGCAGCTGACGCCAAGACATCGCTGGCATCGGTCAATGCCATGAAAACCGCGATGGTGAAAAACATCGGTGGAACCGTCCGCCATGAAAAGATGCTGCCCCCCGCGCTCAACCAGCTTCAGGTGATCGACGTGGAGGCCACGGGAAAGGCAGCCGGAAATAACCCAGGACAATCGCTGATTCTTTTTGCACGCTTCATCGCCAAACCAGACCGGGCCTATCAGCTGATTGTTATCGGCCCTGAACAAGCGGTGCCGCGCGAGGAAGTGGACATGTTCTTTTCCTCGTTTAAGGCAAATTAGGATTTTCGGCATGCTGCAGCCGGTCGGGTGCCGATGGCGGAATTCTGTAGGACAAATGTCGGACGATGAAGGCCGGATTTTTTACAGGGAATCTCCGTCAAACCGACATGGCCGCCATTCCGGCTTATTGCATGAATGCGCTTCACCGGCTTTGCTGCAGCGATCAAATCTGAAGTGCGTTCTGGATCGGGGTATTGGAGGATGGTATGCTCACACGAAAAATAACAAACGGAGAACTGTATGCTCGTTAAATTCAAATCCAAAGCGGCAGCCGATGTAGTCATGTATGAAGAACATGCCAAATTAATCCTCGACTTGCTAGGCAAGGATACCAAGCAGGGCATCATTACTGCCGAGCAAGCCGGCCGGGCTATTGCCGCAATCGAAACCGAGATCGAGCGTCTCAATCGGCTCGCCGCAGAAGAGGCAAAACAAAACGGAATAGAACAGGACGACGCCTATGACGATCTCGAGCAAACGGGGCAGGCGCCGGTAGTAAAGTTTTCCACGCGCGCCTATCCTTTACTGGAAATGCTGCGTGCCGCCGATAAAAACAAGCAGCCGGTAGTCTGGGGCGTATAAAAGAAGCGGTGTTTTCAGTACATCGCCTTGGCGCTACGGCTTTTCCTTGTTCACCAACGCTGGGCTTAAACATCCGGGCGCATGTCCGCCACCTTTTCCATGGCGCTAAAAGGGCGCCCGACTTATTATTTCTAACGTGGCAAAAACCTTCGCACACATCAAACCCGATTCGCTGGCATTCAGCCTGCTGGGCGCGGCACATGCCATTGCACAGGTGCGCGGCGGCACCGCCTTGCCGCAAGCACTCTCGCAAGTTTTTACGCTTACCTCGGCTTCGCCCCAGGCACGCGGTGCCATGCAAGACATTGCTTATCGGTCCATGCGGCTGCGTGGGAAAACGGATGCCCTCATCGGACTATTGGCGCAAAAGCCGCCGCAACCGCCTTTGCTTCATGGCCTGCTTGGCGCTGCACTGGGATTGATTGTTGCCGGCGATGATCGCTATGATGAATTCACCGTGGTAGATCAGGCTGTCGCGGCAACAGCGGCTGACCGAAAGATTGCGCACGCCAAAGGCATGGTCAATGCCGTGCTGCGCCGCTTTCTGCGTGAACGCCCGATGCTGGAACAGCGGGTCGCGCAGAGGATTGAAGCGGTCTGGAATTATCCGGCGTGGTGGATTGAAGAGACAAAGTCCAGTTACCCCGACGCCTGGGAATCGATCCTGAAAACCGGCAATCTTGCACCGCCGCTGACCTTGCGCGTCAATCAGCGCAAGACCGAATTGGACGCATACCTGAAGCGATTGCACGAAGCCGGCATCCAGGCCGTGCGGGTCGGTCCGCAAGCGGTACGCCTGGCACGACCGGTGCCGGTACAGCAGATCCCCGGATTTGAAGAGGGCATGGTCTCGGTACAGGATGCAGCGGCGCAACTCGCCGCGCCGCTGCTTGATCTTGCCCCGGGCATGCGCGTACTGGACGCGTGCGCGGCGCCTGGCGGGAAAACTGGTCATCTGCTGGAATGCTGCGATGTGGATCTCATGGCAATTGACCGCGACCCGGCCCGCCTGGAACGCATACGGCAAAATTTGGATCGATTGCAACTGCACGCCTCGCTTAAAGCTGGGGATGCGAGCACTGCAGACTGGTGGCACGGCGTAGCATTCGACCGCATCCTGGCCGATGTGCCGTGCACAGCCTCCGGTATTGTCAGGCGGCATCCGGATATCCGGTGGCTGCGCCGGCCCGAAGACGCGGCCCAGCTTGCCGCCCAGTCCGCCCGGATTCTCGACAATCTATGGACCATGCTCCGACCCGGAGGCAAGCTGTTATTGGTTACCTGCTCCATCTGGCCGCTGGAATCGGCCATGCAGGCGCAAAGTTTTACCGAGCGCCATCAGGCAATCCGCTTGCCCGCCCCGGGCCAACTGTTGCCGACACAACAAGAACGCGATGATCACGATGGGCTGTTTTATGCGCTATTCCAAAAGCCGCCAGTTTGATACTATTCATTGGTCGCTTTCGGCAAATCAATGTTTGCATGCATCTGTGATTCAACGATTGTTCTCGGTACGCTCCCTGCTGGTGATCTGCGCGCTTGCCTTATTGCAAGTGCTCGCTCAGCCGTTGGCGCATGCGGACGAGGTTGAAATCCTTCAGGCCAGAGTGGAATCCAGTGATGAAGGTTACCGTCTTTCTGCCACATTCGATCTTGATTTGAACCGCGAACTTGAAGATGCAATCATGCGCGGCATTCCGCTGTATTTCACGACCGAGGTCCAGGTCGTCCGGCCGCGCCGCTACTGGTTTGATGAAACCACGCTCACGACCTCGCAAACCATCAAGGTTTCCCACAACGTCCTGACCCGCCAATACCGCGCCGCCATTGACGGCGGCCTGCACCGAAACTTCAATACGCTGGATGAAGCGCTTTCCATGGTGCGCAATCCGGGCCGCTGGCTGATCGCCGAAAAAGGGATGCTGAAACCAGGAGAGACTTACCACGCGTTCGTGCGCATGGGCCTGGATATAGCCCAGTTGCCCAAGCCGTTTCAGGTCAATGCCTTGAATAACAGCGACTGGCGCGTGTCGTCGGACTGGAAACAACTGACTTTCAAGGCTGACGCACAGTGACGCGCATCGTACGGTATTTTCTGATTGTCGGGGGAGCAATGGCCAGCATCGTGCTGTTCCTGCTCGCTTCCGCGGCCGAGAATTCCGCCTTCTTCGATCAGCACTATCCCTGGCTGCTGGGCTTGAATGCCTTGATTGCCGTGTCCTTGTTGACGCTGGTTGTCCTGTTGCTAACACGTCTGTACAAGCGTTACAAACGAGGCAAGTTCGGTTCGCGGCTCATGGCGCGCCTGGTATTGCTGTTTGCCATGGTCGGCATCCTGCCCGGCACCATTATTTATCTGGTATCGGTCCAGTTCGTATCGCGCTCCATCGAATCCTGGTTTGATGTACGCGTCGAATCCGCGCTGGAATCCGGCTTGAACCTGGGACGTACGGCGCTGGATTCCTCTCTGGCAGATCTGAACGCCAAGGCGCGCAGCATGGCGCTCGAATTGTCCGATCTTTCGGAATCGGAGCAGATTACCCAACTGTCCCGGTTGCGCGACCAGAGCCAGATGCAGGAAGCCCTGATCGTCACGGCCAGTGGACGTATCCTGGCAAGCGTAGGCGGAACCATCGGCAATCTGGTGCCCGACCTTCCCAATGCCGCCATGCTGCAGCAGGCACGGGTGACGCGCAGCTTCGCCACCATCGAAAGCATTTCGGATGGGGAAAAAAATGGCGTGCTCTCGCGCCCTTCCAGCGAGGGAACAAGCAAGACGTCCGGATATAACGATGCCACGAACCTGCGCATGCGCATAGTCGTCGCCATCCCCAAATCGGGCAACGGCATGAGCCTGCAGAACGATGCCCACTTCCTGCAGCTGCTGCAACCGGTTCCATCCCAGTTAGCGAGCCATGCGGAAGCCTTGCGCACAGCCTATAGCGAATATCAGGAGCGCGCCGTCGCGCGAACCGGGCTGCGCAAAATCTATATCGTCACACTGACCCTGACGCTGTTGCTGGCGATCTTCGGCGCGATCGCCAGCGCCTTCCTGATCGCCAGCAATCTTGCCAAACCCTTGCTGCTCTTGGCCGAAGGCACCAAGGCGGTGGCCGAAGGCAATTTCTCGCCACGCCCGATCATCGCCACGCCCGATGAGCTCGGCACGCTGACGCAATCCTTCAATACCATGACGCGCCAGTTGTACGATGCGCATCAAGCAGTCGAGAAAAACCGCACCGAACTGCAAAATGCAAAAGCCTACCTGGAGTCGGTTCTCGGCAACATGTCGGCAGGCGTGATGGTCCTGGACGGCGAGTTCAAGCTCGTCACCTGCAACCAGTCGGTGGAACTGATTTTGCTGCACGACTGCACGTCTTACATCGGCAAGCAGCTGAACGAGATCGCCAGTCTTGCTCCGTTTGCCGACGCCGTCATGACCGCTTTTTCACAGCAAAGCGCGCAATCGGCGGCGGGCGCCAACAAGAAACGCAGCCTGCACTGGCAAAAGCAGATCGAGATTCCTCGCCCACTTCAGGATGCCGAAACCGAAGGCAACACTGTCACCTTGCTGGTGCGCGGATCGCGCCTGCCGCTGCAAAACGGCGTGGGTTATGTCATCGTGTTCGACGACATTTCCGACGTTATTTCAGCGCAGCGATCGATTGCCTGGGGTGAAGTTGCACGGCGCCTGGCGCATGAAATCAAGAATCCGTTGACGCCGATTCAGCTTTCGGCAGAGCGCCTGCAAATGAAACTGGAAGGAAAGCTCGCGCCGCAGGATGCCGTTATGTTGAACAAAGGCACCTCCACCATAGTCAATCAGGTAGCCGCCATGAAGCGTATGGTGGATGATTTCCGCGATTATGCGAAGACACCGCCGGCGGTGCTGGCGCCACTCGACTTGAACGCACTGATCGAGGAAATACTGGGTTTATATACCGGCGACGACGAGCTGGATATGATCCATGCCGACTTGAGTCCCAATCTTCCGCTGGTCATGGGAGATGCGACACAATTGCGGCAAGTCGTTCATAATCTGCTGCAAAATGCGCAGGATGCCATTCTGGAGCGTATGGACCACTCAGTACCACCGCGTATCGATGTCAGCACGCAGGCGATTCATTACGCGGACTCGGATGGCAGCCAGCGCATCGCTATTCAGCTATCGGTACTCGACAATGGCCCCGGTTTTGCCCCTAAAATCATGGGCAGCGTGTTTGAGCCGTATGTCACCTCGAAACCGCGTGGCACGGGACTGGGCTTGGCAGTAGTCAGGAAAATTATTGAAGAGCATGGCGGGCGGATTGATATACATAATAGACAAGATGCCCAAGGCGCAGCGGTTATCATCTTATTTTTAAAGCTTGCTTCGGCAAGCGCATAGAAATAATGAGCCGTTGGAAAGCATAATATTATAAGAATTAGTTGGAACCTAAAGGAAGAGGCGTTCATATGGCAAACATACTGGTGGTCGACGATGAAATGGGGATCCGTGAGCTGCTGTCGGAGATCCTGGGAGACGAAGGGCATGTCGTCACGGTCGCGGAGAATGCGCAGCAGGCACGCGAGGCACGCACAGGCGGCACGCCGGACCTGGTCTTGCTGGATATCTGGATGCCCGATACCGACGGCGTGACGCTATTGAAAGAGTGGCAACGCGACGGCCTGCTTACCATGCCGGTCATCATGATGTCCGGTCATGCAACCATCGATACCGCCGTGGAGGCTACCCGGATTGGCGCGCTGAACTTTCTGGAAAAGCCGATCGCCCTGCAAAAATTGCTGAAAGCCGTACAGCAAGGCCTGACCCGCGGGCAGGAAATCGTGCGCAGCGCCATGTTCCACGCACATGCCCGCCCGATGCACACGGCTGCCGAGCCCGCGGCCATGCATGCAATGGCTTCGGTCGCATCCATGCCCACCGCGGTCAATCATCCTGCAATGCCGTCCGCCATGCCGCAGGCCGAACACATATTCAGTGTGTCGTTCGACATGCCCCTGCGTGAAGCACGCGATGCGTTTGAACGTGCCTACTTCGAATACCATCTCGTGCGTGAAAGCGGCAGCATGACGCGCGTAGCCGAACGTACGGGACTGGAGCGCACGCATCTCTACCGGAAACTGAAGCAACTGGGCGTGGAGCCGGGAAAATTATTCAAAAAAGGCGGATGACTCCCGTCACTCTGGTTCTCGGCTCGTCCGGCATACAACGGGAAAAAACCATTGCGAATCTTGTGGATCCCGCATGCCCGACTGTCGTGCTTCTGGAAGGATTTCCTGACGGGAAAGCGGTTCTGGAGAATGCAGGAAACAGTTCCACACTGAAAATTATCCGTGTTGCTGCCGGATGTATGTGTTGCACAGGCAACCTGGTCCTGAAAGTAACGCTCAACCGCATTCTGCGCGACCCGCCCAAGCAGATTTTCCTAAGCGTCGCCGACGCTTCCCATATTGAAAAGCTTCATCATTTCCTCACGTCACCTCCTTACGACAAGCTGCTTTTCCTTACCAAGGATTGCCGCACATGAAATTGGCTGAGGCAGCTCAATGAAATCCCATTCAATATCGCGAATTCTTTAAATACTTCATCTTGAAAAGAGCCGCGATAAGCATCATGTGCTATGTTAAGAATGACGGCCTAACGTCTTCATCCAAGGAGCGCACATGAATCTTATCTATAACAGCGATCAATATAGCGTGGTGGAATTTTTAGCTGACGATGACCGTGAAGCCCTGCGTTTTGGCGGATATGAGATTATGGACAAATCTGTCAAAAAGGAAATTTTCATCGGGGGGACCTTAGCTGAAGCGTTCCGCAGGAATGTAGAGGACTTAATTGCTACGGAGCCAAGCGTCGAGGAAATCGATGACTTCCTGGCCAATTACGATGCTCTCATGAGCCAGCCTGTTGTATTACACTAAATCTATAAATAGAAATATTTTGCCATTGCAGCCATCTTCCTGATGGCTGCATTCCTTCCAAACGCTTCTTCGCCTGTTTCCTCACCTTCGGTATTTTTGCATCACAAGCCGCTCTGCCCTGACCATTCCGGTTAAAAGATTTTATTTTTCCTCATAAGCCGCTGAAACGTACAAGACATTTTTTCGAATCAAACCGATAAATGTCAGCGATTAGCATGCCAGGTTCTGCGCATTGGCCCATCATGTTGCCAGTATCTCGGCAAGCGTGATACCGTATTTAAACCTCCTTAACTAAACTAATTAAATCCGCAATCCATGTGCCAGCTGCTTGGGATGAACTGCAACGTTCCCACCGACATTATTTTCAGCTTTACCGGTTTTGCCACGCGTGGCGGCCGTACGGATCACCACAACGACGGTTGGGGCATCGCATTTTTCGAAGGCAACGGCGTGCGGCATTTCGTCGATTACCAGGCAGCGGTGGCTTCTCCGATCGCGGATTTGATCAAGAGCTGTCCGATTAAATCCAAGAACGTGATTTCGCACATCAGGAAAGCGACGCAAGGAAGGGTCGCGCTGGAAAACTGCCATCCTTTCGTGCGCGAACTGTGGGGACGCTATTGGGTATTTGCCCACAACGGCGACCTGAAAAATTTCATGCCGACGCTCGACGGTCCCTACCGCCCGGTCGGCACCACCGACAGCGAGTGGGCCTTCTGCTATCTGCTGCAGCAATTACGCAAGCGCTTCGGAGACCGCCTGCCGGTACTGGCGGAATTGACTCCGGCATTGCAGGAACTGACCGAGGAAATCGCTTCCCACGGGGTATTCAACATGATGTTGTCCGATGGCTCCGCGCTGTTTGCGCATTGCGCCACCAATCTGCATTACATCGTGCGGCAATATCCTTTTGCAGAAGCGCATCTGTCGGACGAGGACCTCAGTGTTGATTTTTCGCAGGTCACCACACCGAACGACCGGGTCGCCGTTATCGTGACCGAGCCGCTGACCGCCAATGAAGTGTGGACGCAATTCAAGCCCGGAGAACTGAAAGTCTTTGTCGACGGCATGCCGATCGAATAATGCTCACGCGAGGGCCCGGGCGATCAGCACCGCGTTGGTACCGCCGAAAGCAAAGGAATTGGACATCACCGTATTGAGGCGGCACCCCGGCCGCGCCTGCAGCGGCACATAATCGAGATCGCACTCCGGATCCGGCTCATCCAGATGCAGGGTCGGCGGAATAATGCCTTTTTCCATCGCCAGGATGGAAGCCGCCAGCTCCATCGCTCCGGCGGCTCCCAGCAAATGCCCGTGGGCCGCCTTGGTGGAACTCACCGGGATCTCGAAAGCATGCGCACCGAAGACTTCCCTGATTGCCGCCGTTTCCACCGGATCATTGGCAAGAGTGCCGGTGCCATGCGCATTGATGTAGTCCACTGCACCGTGCGAAATATCCGCCGATGCAAGTGCTCGCCGCATTGCATGTGCCTGGCCGGCCACTGTCGGACGGGTGAGATGCGCGCAATCGGTATAGAGTCCGTAGCCACTCACCTCTGCATGGATTGGCGCACCGCGGCGCAGTGCACGTTCCATCTCTTCCAGCACCAGGACTGCCGCGCCTTCGCCAAGCACCAGTCCACTCCGTTTCTTGTCAAACGGCTTGCAGGAAGCGGCAGGATTTTTCGTGTCCTCGCTTGCCAGGGTACGCAGCGCTTCCCATGCTTTCAGCGTGCCGAAGGAAAGCGGCGCTTCACTGCCGCCGGCAAGCATGATATCCGCCTCGCCGATCCTGATTTTGGACCATGCTTCGCCGATGGCGACAGCCGACGAGGAACAGGCGGTGGAATAGGTGAGATTCGGCCCGGCCAGTTCGTATTCATTGGCGATCCAGGATGCCGCGGCATTGACCATGGCCATTAACACCGTAAAAGGCTTGAGCCGGTCGGAGCCTTCTTCATAAAGAATCCCGTAGCCTTCATCCATCGTCTGCGCGCCGCCCATGCCGGTGCCGATTGCAACGCCGATGCGGCCACTTTCTTCACCAGTCACTCTTAAACCGGATTCATCGATCGCCTGCCGCGCAGCGATCAGCGCAAACTGGCTGACCCGGTCGAGCATGCGCAACCTGGGCGCCTCGAAATATTCGCCGGCCTCAAAATCAATACATGCGGCGATTGGTGCGGCAAGACGACTGGAAAACGCCTGTTCCAGCCTGCGTACTCCCGATGCACCAGCGACCAGTTGTTCGAAGAATGCCTGGCCGCTTAGCCCAAGCGGAGAAACCACTCCGATACCGGTGACAACCACTCGTCTCACGGCACGGCTCGCTGCGGATTCTGCGCAGCGACGGCGCTCTTGCCGGGAACGGCGGAGGAGCCATTTGCAGACAGCAGTTCATCGATGTAATCCACCAGGTCCCCGACTGTTTGCATGCTTCGCTTGTCGTTTGGCACGCTGATGCCGAATTCATCCTCGATGGCAAAGAACAATTCCATGACCCCGAGCGAATCGATGTCGAGCTGTTCCAGTTTAGCGCTCGGCGTGATGGATTCTTTCTGCAGCGGATAATGCGCCATTAATATCTTTTGCAATCTTTCCAGTGTGCTCATGCGTTTTCTCCATTGCTGATTTCATTGAAGCGCCTTTCTTCCACAGGCGTAGATGGCGGTGCCGCAGGCGCCTGCTGCGGCGTGCAACAAGTCTGGCTTACCTTGCCGCTCCAGCAGGCGGCCTTGGTCATCACGCCAGGCCATGTGCGAAGAACAGGCAGCAGCATCCGTGCCATGTTCGGACGCATGGCGACATGTGCGAATGCGGCGGCAAGCTGCATGCGACGGGCAAAGTGTGCATGCCATGCGTGCGCATAATCCCTCATCAGTTTGCGCTGGAGACGCGCGTCGCGCAGGGCCGCCGGTTCAGCAATCAGAAGCTCGCACGCGAGCCATGCGGATTGGATGGCCATGCTCATGCCTTCTCCGATGATAGGGTGCGCTTCGCCGGCCGCATTGCCGACCAAAAAGAATCGCCCGCCGTCGCGCGGCATCCTGATGCCCGGGCGAATCGGACCGACGCTCAGCCACTTGCCCTGCCGCGCTGCGCCATCCAATGCCTGGCGCACACCCTTGCATTCGGACGCGAGGTAGGACTGCACCGCATCTCCTGCGCTGTCGCTCTTTATTTGACTTCGGCAGGCTGACAAGCGATCGCGCCGGATACAGCAGGCAAGGGTCAGCAAGCCATGCTCTCCTATTACCATGCCTCCATATCCTCCTTTAAATGCAAGCACCGGCAGCAGCCCTTCTTCCAGCTGCGCACCTGCAAAATTGGCTTTGAAGGCGAACAAATCACGTCCACCAGCCTGGATTTTCCGGCCCCTATCATTGGCCAGTCCCGGCTCCCAAGATCCATGCGCAGCAATTACCAGCGGCGCATTCAAATGCACATTCATCCTTGAGCCGAACGCTTGCGCAGTGCACTGGTAGGCGCCGGCTTGCCCCTTTACAGCGCGCACTGTCCAAGGCTGCAGGAGGGTCGCTCCCGCCTCGACCGCACGCTGCAGGAGCAGGGCATCCAGATGTTCACGCCCTAAAGCCCTGCCCCATGCGTGCCGTCTGCCGGGATATGGCGGAAGGTCCGCACAGATCGCTTCCCTGCCGTGCATCAGTACGACGCGCTTCAATTCGGGTCCGGCCAGTGCGTGGAATAGCCGGCCTATGCCGAGCGCATCCAATAGCGGCAAATTGCTTGCCGCAAGGCATTCGCCGCAAACTTTGCGTCGCGGGAAGCGCTGTTTTTCGATCAGCGCAACGGCCCAGCCGGCTTGCGCCAGTCGTATTGCCGCCGTGCTGCCTGCAGGACCGGCGCCGATGATGATGGCATCGTAGGTGGTTCGCATCGTCGCTTATCCGGTCTCCTGCTCGGGCGGACGTGCGGCCAAACAATGCGTAAACAGGCCGGCCGGATATTCTTCGATATGCCAGCCTCGGAACGCAGGAAACATCAAGCGCGACAAGTCGTCATCTACAAACCCGGCCCTGACGCTCAACACCGCATCTTCCCGCGTGACTGCATTGGCACCCAACAAACCGACCAGATGACTGCCGCCCAACGCCAGGCGCGAGCGGCGCGGCTCGCATGCGCAGATTGCACGGGCACGCTGCGAAAGCGAAGTCAGAATGGCCGCCAATTCCGGCTCCCTGAAATGATGGAGAAACAGATTCACGAGCGCCAAGTCGTAAGGAGGCTCGGCCGGACGCTTGATCCAGCCGAGGATGTCGACATTCAACAATTTCACCTCCCATCCCAGGTGGCAAAATGCCTGCACAGTGCTTGGCGACACGGCGTTTTGCCGGTCGAGAAGCGTGAGATGAACAGGGCCCCATTCCCGGGCGAGCGTGTGCGCCACGCGCAGCGTCAGGCTCGCTTCACCCGCTCCCAGCTCGATCATGCGACGTGGCCTGATGTCCATGTGCCGCAGGGTCTTGACGAGGATGTGCCGGGTTCCCATGACGGCATGGATGCGCCGCAGATCTGCACGGGAGCGGATCGCCCTGGGATCACTTTCCTCAAGATGATCCAGCGTTTCATCCTGAACCAGTCGTGCAAAGGCGGCCATTGCCTGTTACTCCACCTGCAGCAAGGCGCCATGGCAACTGAAGCCGGCGCCGAATGAAGACAGCCACCACCATCCGCCGGGCGCTTCTTCATCGATTGCCTTTTTCAGCACAAAGTAGACGAAGGCGCTGCTCAGGTTGCCGTAGTCGCGCAAGATTGCGGCGCTGTAGCGAAAGTCGTCCGGCATTGTCCCGAAGTCTTTTTGCACGGCGAGCAGCACGTCGCGTCCTCCGGCATGCAAAATCCAGCCGCTTATATCGGCCTGGTCGATTTCCGTTCTGCGCAGCACCGACTGCAGGAGGTTATGCGCATGACCGGCCGCTGTCTTCGGCACTTGCCGCGTCAGGATATTGCGCAACAGTCCATTACGGGTCTCGAAGCGCAATGCATCACGCTGGCTCGGCTCAATCAGCGATTGACTATGTCTCCATTCGATTTTCCGCCTATGTGCATCAGGGCGCTTCGACAGTACGGCGGCGCCCGCTCCGTCGCCGAACAGGCAAGCGCTGATCAAGACGCCGGGATCATCATCCAGATACATCGCGGCGCTGCACACTTCCACGCAGATCGACAATACCTGTTCGCATTGGCCCGATGCGATCAGGGCTTCGCCCATTTTCAGGTTGGGCAACGCCGCTGCGCAGCCCTGGCCTACCAGGTCGTAGGCTTGCACATCGGGCCGCATGCGCAACTGCTCAATGACATAGCCGCTCAAGCCCGGACAAAGATAGCCGGTGCAGGTGCTGACAATGACCGCATCGATTTCGGCTGCATCCAGCCGCGCCTGTTCCAATGCGCGCCTGCCGGCTTGTGCGGCAAGCCGCGGCGCGTTCAGCAAGAACCGCTGGTAAAGTGTATCGGGATCGATTGCGAATACTTCGTCGAGCGCGTCCACGGCCAGATGCCTGTATTCGATGCCGTTATCTTGGAGCAATACCAGTTCGGTGACCGCATGCGCCCGCGGCGATAAGCGATTGAACCAATCCGAAGATTTGAATGCCTCCCAGCATTGCGCTTTCGAGTAGCGATGAGGCGGAACAGCGGTACCAATTGCATTGATGAACATGCAGTCGCTCTCGAGGCATGGCAGGCAAAATGTTGATGGATGAGGAGAAAAACGACGCCTTGCCCAAGGCGGCGAGCTCTCTTACAGTTCCTGTGTGAGTGTCACGTAATTGCTTAGTTCCCAACAGCTGCTATGGGACAAGGACAGGCAAGGCTTTGCGCCGGTATTGCATGATCAGACGAAGCCAAGGCACGATCCACCTTTCGATTCCTCTTAATGCAACTGGAGCATGGAATTCCGCCCAGGCGATCGGTCGGCGCAATAGAAGACGGCGAGCGTAAACTGCCTGCCAGAAGAGGAGAATAAAACTGGATTTGCGGCCAGGGACCTACCGCAGCCCTAAAGATGATTGCAGAAGATCAACAAGAATATGCAGGAATAGAACGAGCTTCCTTGAAAGAGAACCGGCCTCCGACCGGATCTCATTTCATCAGGACAGGTTCGGCGCCAGCCAGCGCTCCGCATCTTCCCTGGAAACGCCGCGACGCGCGACCATGTCCGCAAGCTGGTCCTCGCCGATCTTGCCGACACTGAAGTACTTCGATTCCGGATGGGCGAAATAGAAACCGGAAACCGATGCTCCCGGGAACATCGCAAACGATTCCGTCACGCGCATGCCGATCTCCTCGCATTGCAGGAGCTTGAACATGTCGGTCTTGACCGTATGCTCGGGGCATGCCGGATAGCCGGGCGCCGGGCGGATGCCGCGATATTTTTCTTTTATCAGTTCTTCGCCGCTCAAGGCCTCATCCGGCGCATAAGCCCAGAATTCGCGGCGCACGCGTTCGTGCAAATGCTCGGCGAACGCTTCGGCAAGCCGGTCGGCCAGGGATTTCAGCATGATCGACGAGTAATCGTCATAGGCGTCTTCAAAGCGTTTTTCGTATTTCTCAATGCCTATGCCTGCCGTCACGGCAAACAAGCCAATATAGTCGGCAATGCCGGACGACTTGGGTGCGATGAAATCCGCCAGACATTGATTGGGACGCTGGATCTTTTCGCCGTTCTCGCCGTCGATCACCGGCTTGACGGTCTGCTGGCGCACACCGTAATAGGTGAAGGCGACTTGCGTGCGCGTTTCATCGGTATAGATTTCGATATCGTCGTCATTGATGCTGTTGGCCGGCAACAGGGCAATGACGCCATTGGCAGTCAGCCAGCGGCCTTCGATCACTTTCTTCAGCAAGGCCTGGCCTTCTTCAAAAACCTTGCTGGCCGATTCGCCGACCACTTCATCTTTGAGAATTGCGGGGAAAGATCCGGCCAGATCCCAGGTCTGGAAGAAGGGTCCCCAGTCGATGTATTGCGCAATAGTCGCCAGATCGTAATTCCTGAATTCGCGCCGCCCGATGAATTTCGGCTTGACCGGCGCATAGCGGCCGGTGAACTCGAGCTTGGCTTTGTTGCTGCGTGCAGCGGCGAGCGGCAACAGCGGCGTCGTTTTTTTGTTCGCATGCAGTTCTCGCACGCGCTGGTAGTCGGTGGCGATCTCCTGGATATACTGTTCGCGCTGGTCCGGAGTAAGCAGGGATTGCGCGACCGATACCGAGCGCGACGCATCCGGCACATAGACTACCGGGCCTTCGTAATTCGGCGCAATCTTCACCGCCGTATGCGCACGACTGGTGGTCGCGCCGCCGATCAGGAGCGGAATGCCGCGTTCGCGGAAATACGGATCGCGCTGCATCTCTTTCGCGACATATGCCATTTCTTCCAGAGAGGGCGTAATGAGGCCGGACAAGCCGACGATGTCGGCGTTTTCCTCCTTGGCTTTGGCAAGGATCTGGGAGCAGGGCACCATCACGCCCATGTTGACGACTTCGAAATTATTGCACTGCAAGACCACCGACACGATGTTCTTGCCGATGTCGTGCACGTCACCCTTGACGGTCGCGATGACAATCTTTCCTTTCGGCTTGGCGACGATGCCGGTCCTTTTCTCTTCGCGCTGCTTTTCCTCTTCGATGAAGGGAATGAGATGCGCAACGGCTTGTTTCATCACGCGCGCCGACTTGACCACCTGGGGCAGGAACATCTTGCCCTGGCCGAACAAATCGCCAACGATATTCATGCCATCCATCAGCGGCCCTTCGATCACCTGGATCGGACGTCCGCCTGCTTTTTCTATTTTCTGGCGCACCTCTTCGGTATCTTCGACGATCCACTGCGTGATGCCATGCACCAGCGCATGCGAAAGGCGCTTCTCCACCGGATCGTGGCGCCACTCGAGCGTCGCTTCTTCCTTCTTGCCGCCTGCCTTCAGTGTGGCGGCAAACTCGATCATGCGTTCGGTGGCATCCTCGCGGCGATTCAGCACCACGTCTTCCACGCGTTCGCGCAACTCCGGATCGAGATCGTCGTACACGCCGACCATGCCAGCGTTGACGATGCCCATGGTCATGCCGGCCTGGATCGCGTGATACAGGAAAACGGTATGGATGGCTTCACGCGCCGGATCATTGCCGCGAAAACTGAAGCTTACGTTCGATACGCCGCCGCTGATTTTGGCATGCGGGAGATTTTCCTTGATCCAGCGCGTCGCGTTGATGAAGTCAACCGCGTAATTATTGTGCTCTTCGATACCGGTCGCGATCGCAAAAATATTCGGATCGAAAATAATGTCTTCCGGCGGGAAATCGATCGATTGCATCAGCAGATCATAGGCGCGCTTGCAGATCTCGGTCTTGCGGGCGAAGGTATCGGCCTGGCCGGCTTCGTCGAAGGCCATCACGATGACTGCGGCACCATAGCGCTTGCACAACTTGGCCTGGCGCAGGAATTCTTCTTCGCCTTCCTTCATCGAAATCGAATTGACGACGGCTTTGCCCTGCACGCACTTCAGGCCGGCTTCGATCACTGACCATTTGGAGGAATCGATCATGATCGGCACGCGCGCGATATCGGGTTCCGACGCGATCAGATTGAGAAAGCGCGTCATCGCAGCGACCGAGTCCAGCATCGCTTCGTCCATGTTGATGTCGATGATCTGGGCGCCGTTTTCCACCTGCTGGCGCGCCACCGACAAGGCCTCATCGTATTGTTCGTTCAGGATCATGCGTGCAAAGGCTTTTGATCCTGTCACGTTGGTGCGCTCGCCGACATTCACGAACAGGGAGTTTTCATCGATGATGAAGGGCTCCAGCCCGGACAGCTTCATGCTTGGCGAAATCTGCGGCACCTTGCGCGGAGCAATCTTCGATACGGTTTCGGCAATCGCTCGGATATGGTCTGGCGTCGTGCCGCAGCAGCCGCCGGCGATATTGACGAAGCCGCTTTCGGCGAAGTCTTTCAGCAGGGAAGAGGTGACATCCGGCGTTTCGTCGAAACCGGTGTCGGACATGGGATTGGGCAAGCCGGCGTTCGGGTAAATACAGACATAAGTGTCGGCGATCTTCGACAATTCTTCGGCATAGGGACGCATCAAGGCAGCCCCCAATGCGCAATTCAATCCTACGGTAAGCGGGCGTGCATGGCGTACCGAATGCCAGAACGCGGAAACCGTCTGGCCCGACAGGATGCGCCCCGAGGCATCAGTCACAGTCCCTGAAATCATGATCGGCAGTCGCTTGCCTATCTGCTCAAAGAACAGGTCGATCGCGAACAGCGCCGCCTTGCAATTCAGCGTATCGAAAATCGTCTCGACCAGCAGCACATCGGCTCCGCCTTCAACCAATCCGCGCGTTTGTTCAAGATATGCGGCGACCAGCTGATCGAAGGTGACGTTACGTGCGGCAGGATCGTTGACATCAGGAGAGATCGACGCGGTCTTCGGCGTCGGTCCGAGCGCGCCGGCCACGAAGCGCGGCTTGTCCGGGGTGGAATACTTGTCGCAGGCGGCGCGCGCCAGCTTGGCGGCTTCCACATTCATCTCGTAGGCCAGATGAGCCATGTGGTAATCGTCTTGCGCAACCGTGGTGGCACCGAAGGTATTGGTCTCGATCAGGTCGGCGCCGGCGCCCAGGTATTGCTCGTGGATTTCGCGAATGATGTGCGGCTGCGTCAGCGTCAGCAACTCATTGTTGCCCTTGACGAACAACTCCTTGCCCGGTACGGAAAAGTCGGCGAAACGCCCATCCTTGCCTCCGCGATAATCTTCCTCGGTCAATTTGTAGCGCTGGATCATTGTGCCCATGGCACCATCGAGGATCAATATCCGGCGGGACAGCAAGTCGCGCAACAGCGCTTCGGTTTGGTTCAGAGAATCGCGTTTCATGTGAGGACTCTTTTAATCGCAAAATGCAAAAAACCCGGCCTGCGAAAGCTGGACCGGGTTCGATTCCGCTTTAGCAGTATTTGTTAGGGGGACTGAACGCGTTTGACAAGATGAAGGAAGCACATACTGAGTGAGCGCGCCGTTGCTGTTGAAGACAGCGCGGCAAAGATGGGTTTGGAGGCCCCACGCAACACCTCAGGATCATTTTGTTAAACGCTGACAACCCTGGCGCCCGCAAGCTGGGTTTGATTATTCAATCAAATCGGCGCCCGAAAATTATACTTTAAACCAAGGGCTTGCGCATGGGTAAATTTGCCGCTTTAACCGTTCTTCGTGAACGTTTTCCGCCTAAACTCAGGTCACCTTCAACTGATTGCCGATGCGCAAAAGATTGTTGCTTAACAAAGCTTTTTCATTTGCGTGACCTGAGCGATTGCATCGTCTTTATAGACGCGGCTAAGATGGCATTTCAATAACGATTGCGGCGACCGTCATTTTGCGGCGCCACGCATTACCAGACAGAGCGTGAGCCTTGGCAGCAAAATTAAACAGTAAAACGATCGGCAGCATTGCATGCAGTGTGGTGGCAGGCGTGGCCATGGCGGCATGCACCGGCCCTGAAATGGCGCCGGACGCTCACATTGAAACAGCACAGGATGCGCCGATCAAATCCTCTAGTCGCCCGATTTACCTGCGGGCCATGAAAACGCAATTGGCAACTCCACGCGCGGGAATCGGCACGCTATATGAGGGCACGAACTGTCAGCCCAAAGGTGAAGTGATATGGGACGATACGCTGTTCAGGCAGCTCAGCCATCAGCTTCCGAAAACTTTCAGACGCAGCTTGCAGCGCGCGCATTATCGCGTTCCGTCCGACTCGCTGCCCGCCGCGGATATCGCCGGCAGTGATGCTGCGCGCTCGAAATACGTGGAAGTCGATATGCAGGTGCAGGAGGCGCGTGCGGATCTCTGCAGACAGGAAGAAGGCACGAGCGGCAGCGTGCATATGAGAGTGATTTGGCAAGTGTATTCCGCTGGCGCATCGACGCCACTGTATGAAACGACGACGCAAGGCAGCTATCACGCTCCCATTATGGAAACGCGCTCGACGGCGGATTTTTTTGCCAATGCTTTTTCCACGGCATTAAGCAATCTGCTGGCAGAGCGCGGTTTTCATGAAGCCGTGACGCGAAACAGCACGCACTGAACCACATACTGCGGCAAAGCGGCTCCTGGACTTGCCATTTTTGTCGTCGGAGCTAGCAGCTCCAAGCAATTTCAGGCGGCAGCCTGGCTTGCCAGCTTGCGCGGCTCGGTCAGCTTGAGCGTCAGGCATTTTGCCGCCCCTCCTGCCTTCATGAATTCGCTCAAGGGCGTTTGATGCACGATAAAACCGCGTGACTGCAACTCATTGGTCAATGCCGGCGATGCATGGTTAAGAAAAATATTGCGTCCCGAATTGACCGCGTTGCACGCGAACTCGAATGCATCCGCAGCACTGACCGGTATGCGGTATTCCGCCGGGATGCGCGCGGCAATCTGCGCCTGGGACGCAGCGTCAAAAGCGGCCGGGTGGTACATCAGATATCCTCCCTCGAGCGGGCAAAAACAGGTATCGAGATGATAGAAGCGCGAATTGACCAGCTTCAGAGTCTGAACCTCGATTTCGAGTTTTTCCGACAAGAGCGCGGCGCAGGAAAAATCCGAACGGTGCCCGTATCCCATCCATAAGAGCGGCAGGCGGCGGTCAAGCAAGGCGTCGCCCGCCCCTTCAAACGGCATATCCGGCGGCAAGGTCAGGACATGGAATCCTTGCTCCGCAAACCACTTTTCGAAATATGGCTCTTCCAGCCGGCGCTGCGCATGACGAAAACGCGACAACACCACTTTGTTTTCCAGAACGAGGCCGGCATTGGCCGTGAACACCATGTCCGGCACACCGGCCTCAGCCGGTATGCATTCGATTCGTGCAAGTTTGCCGATGGCGCGCGCCAGCGCATTCCATTGCCGCATTGCCTTTTTATTGTTGCCGTGCGCGATATTGCCTTCCATCCAAGGGTTGATTACATACGCAACTTCGAAATGCCTTGGTGCGCACATAAAAAATCGATCGGTCATGGCGTCCCTCCATCTTTGTAAAATCAGGCAGCAATGCTCTGTACTGCATCCACGGATCGGCCGTGCGGCTCAGGCAGCGAATCAAACACTGCACCGATCACTTCAAGCGCGGCATCGATTTCCTCTTTACGAATGACCAGCGGCGGCGCAAAGCGCACGACAGTGGAATGCGTATCCTTGGACAGGATGCCTCGCTCCATCAGGCGCTCGCAAAACTCGCGCGCAGAAACATAGTCCGGCTTCAGTTCCAGGCCAATCAGCAGTCCTTTGCCGCGCACTTCATTGATTGCAGGATGATCAACCGCACGCAAGCCATCCAGCAGGCGCTTGCCCAGAATTTGCGCACGCTCGATCAAACCTTCCTCGTGCAGCAACTTCAATGCTGCCGCTCCGACCGCAGCGGCAAGCGGATTGCCGCCGAAGGTGCTGCCATGATCGCCTGGAGTAAATACATTCATCACTTCTTCGCGCGCCAAAAAAGCCGACACCGGCAGCAAACCACCACCCAATGCTTTTCCGAGCACCAGGCCGTCCGGCTTGATGCTCTCATGATCACAGGCCAGCAGGCAGCCAGTGCGTCCGAGGCCGGTCTGGACTTCATCGCAGATCAGCAAAACATTGTGCCGATCGCAGATTTCACGACAATGCGCCATGTATCCGGCGGGCGGCACGATAATGCCGGCCTCGCCCTGGATCGGCTCCACCAGAAAAGCTGCGGTATGCGGCGTGATCGCTGCTTCCAGTGCTGCCGCGTCACCGAACGGCACAGAAACGAAGCCCGATGCGAACGGCCCGAATCCGTCGCGGTATTGCGGCTCCGACGAAAAACCGACGATAGTCGTGGTGCGGCCCGCGAAGTTACCGTGGCAGACGATAATTTCGGCGCGGTTGTCCGGGATGCCTTTGATCTTGTGGCCCCATTTGCGCGCTGCTTTCAAGGCGGTTTCCACTGCCTCGGCACCGGTATTCATCGGCAGCGCCTTGTCCTGCCCCGTCATCTCGCACAAGCGCTGCAGAAATGGGCCGAGCTGATCGGTGTGATAAGCGCGTGATGTCACAGCCAGACGCTGCGCCTGCGTCATCAAAGCCGACACCAGCACCGGATGCCCATGTCCGAAGCTGACGGCTGAATAGGCGGACATCATGTCGAGATAGCGTTTGCCTTCGGTATCCCATACCCATATGCCTTCGCCCTTTGTCAATACAACCGGCAGAGGATGGTAGTTGTGTGCGCAATAACGGTTTTCCAGCGCGATCATGGGATTCATGGAACACCTCGCTTCGAAATTTTATTTCATTGACGCAAGCTCATGATAGCGCCAAGAGGCTGAAATTTCTTTGCATAATCACGCGAAATATACCTAAAATATGAATGAATCGTTCATGGAAACGCCTACTAAAGAAAGGATCATGGAAAATTTCGACAAATACGATCGCATCATTTTGCAGACGCTCCAGGAAAACGGCCGCGCATCGAATGTTGAACTGTCCGACAAGGCCAACCTGTCGGCGCCGCAATGCTACCGGCGAGTCAAAAGACTGGAAACTGAAGGGATTATTCGCGGTTATGCAGCACAGGTCGCACCTGCCGCAATCGGTCTCGACGTGATCGCTTTCGTGAGCATCACAATCGAACGAGAGCAAACCAAGAAGGTGCGTGAACTGGAGAAGGCGATCCGGCAGTTTCCCGAAATATTGGAGTGCTACACGATTTCAGGTGACTTTGATTACCTGTTGAAAGTGGCCGCTGCGGATTTAAAATCGTTTTCCAATTTCCTGACTGACCGCTTGATGCAAGTGCCCGGCGTGGCCGGCGTGCGTTCCATGGTGTGCCTGGAAGAGATCAAGCATGCCAGCCCTTTGCCGCTCGGGCGCAGCAAATAAGAGCTTTAAGATAATAAGAGCAACGCAAGCCTTGAAGCATCCGCCCGAAATCTGCAATCCTTGTGCTGACGCATAAAACTTCCGCTCGGAACAAGTCCGCAGAATCAGCCGAAGCGTCCGCCTTCGATTGAAAAACCCTTTAGAAATTCAGATGCAGGCAAACGCTTGCCGCCCGGCTTTTGCAACTCCAGCAAATGCAGCGCGCCTGTTCCGCAGGCGACCGTAATGCCCGAATGCGCATCGGCCGTCACGACTTGTCCCGCCTGGAAAGAAGATTCGCAAGCACCGGTTTCAGCGCGCCAGATCTTGAGCGGCGTACCGTTGAAGATGCCAATCGCTCCCGGAAAAGGATTGAATGCACGAATCTTGCGCGCGAGGTGTTCGGCAGGCTGCGCAAAGTCGAGCAGCGCTTCCTCCTTGGTGATTTTTGCGGCGTAGGTAATCCCGGATTGCGCTTGCGGCACAGCGGCCGGCAAGCTGCCTTGAGCCAGTTTCCCGATTGCCTCGACAATCATTTTTCCGCCCAGTTCGGCCAGTTTGTCATGCAAACTTCCGGTCGTATCGCCTGCATCAATCGGCAAGCGCTCCGTCATCAGCATCGGGCCAGTATCCAGCCCTTCATCCATTTGCATGATGGTCACGCCGGTTTCCCGATCACCGGCTTCGATGGCCCGGTGGATCGGCGCCGCACCGCGCCAGCGCGGCAGAATTGAGGCATGGATATTGATGCATCCATAGCGCGGCAAATCCAGCACCCATTTGGGCAGAATCAAGCCGTAAGCTGCCACCACCATGACATCGTGCGGCGTGCCTTGAAGAACAGCCTGCGCTTCCGCCGCGGCATCTGCATACTTCCCATCCAGCCTGAGCGACACCGGCTGTGCCACAGGAATGCCGCGGGAAAGCGCAAATTGTTTTACCGCGGAAGCCTGCACTTGCATGCCGCGCCCGGCAGGCCGGTCGGGCTGGGTCAATACCAGAGGAATCTCGAATCCGGCATCATGCAATGCCTTGAATGCCACCGCTGCGAATTCGGGCGTACCGGCGAAGATAATTTTCATGCGAACAGTGCGATCAATATGATCAAGCGGGATTAGGAATGCACGTATTATCGTCTGAATCCGGACGGCCATACAGCGTGATGTAATGCTGCTTATAGGGAGACGATCAGCAGCTGCGCCCGGTTCGCGCAGCATAAAGAATATAGGACCACACCTGCAGGCAGCATGAATAGAGGCCGAGCTCTATAGGATTACGAGACCATGAGGCCGGCGAAGCAATGAGCCAGGCTTGCCGGCCACGTCAATCAACGCACTGCGACGCGCTGCTTGTCGCGCTTTACTTCGCGTTCTTCTTTGACAAGCTTGGTTTTGATGCGGTTGCGCTTCAAGGGAGACAGATATTCGACGAATACTTTTCCCTTCAAATGATCTATCTCGTGCTGCACGCATACTGCCATCAAGCCATCCGCTTCGAGTTCAAAAGGATTGCCGTCGGCATCCAGCGCACGCACCTTGACCCGGGCAGGGCGCTCCACGCCATCATAGATCCCAGGGACCGAAAGGCAGCCTTCGTCATAAACCTGCTTTTCCTCGCTTGCCCAAATCACTTCCGGATTAATAAGTACACGCAAGTCGTCATGTGTGTCGGAAATGTCGATCACGATGATCTGCTCATGCACGTCGATCTGGGTTGCGGCCAAGCCAATGCCGGGCGCCGCATACATGGTCTCTGCCATATCGGCTATCAACTGCTTCAGGCGAGCATCGAAAGCAAGCACCGGTTTGGCGACCTTGTGCAGGCGTGGATCGGGATAACGAAGGATATTTAATTGGGACATACGGCTTTTGCGCAACAATCGGACCAGATAAGAAAGTAAATTTTCTTGCTACTTCAACAGTTTGTGGGGCAGAATTTGATTCACCTTGGCAACTTTTCCGGGTTTTTCTTGTAAATAATTTATTTTTACTAACAAGATCCGCCGGAATTCACCGCCCCATTCACCGGACAAGCTATGAAAAAGTTTAGCACAGCTGGATATCTTTTTATTTTCGCCCTGTCTACTGGCGCCGTATCATTCAATGCACTGGCAGCCGACACGGCGGCATCCACGGCGACAAAGACTACCCGCTGTTCTTTTAAGGCGAACGCTCCGGATAAGCACAAAGTCGTGCGCGGCGATACCTTATGGGATATTTCGGGAAAATTCCTCGACCATCCGTGGTGCTGGCCGCAGGTATGGGGTCTGAATCGCGATCAAATTCGCGATCCGCACTGGATCTATCCAGGACAGATCGTCTATTTCGATCGTGCGGCGGGACGACTGCGCCTGGGAACACCCGCTGGCGACAAGAGCGCACTGCCTAACGTAAAGCTTTCGCCTCAAGTGCGTACGGAAGGAATGGGACAAGACGCCATTCCAGCAATTCCATCGGCAGCTATCGAACCTTTTTTATCTCAGCCTTTAATCGTCAATGAAAATGACTTGCAGACTGCGGCACGCATCGTCGCAGTGCAAGAAGGCAGGGTATTCCTTGGCAAGGGCGACAAAGCCTATGTGCGCGGCGACTTGAAGGGCGGCACGTCTTTCCAGGTTTTCCGTCCCGCCAAGCCATTGCGTCATCCGCAGACAAAAGAAATTTTGGGATACGAAGCAGCCTATCTCGGTACTGTGACACTTGACCGCGCGGCAAAAGCCGAAGATGAAGCACATCGCTTTATCGTATCAAGCTCCAAGGAAGAAATGGGAATTGGCGACCGCTTGATTCCAGTGGCGCCTACGCCGATCCTCAATTACATTCCGCATGCTCCGGCAACTGCCGTGGATGCGCGCGTCGTATCGGTGTACGGCGGCGTTATGCAAGCCGGCCAGAACAATGTCATCACCATCAGTAGCGGCAAAGACGAGGGCATCGATATCGGCACTGTCCTGCATCTGTATCGTTTCGGAGGCATCATTGCCGACCGCACTGATGACAAGAAACCGGTGAAATTGCCGGATGAGCAGTACGGCACATTGTTTGTCTTCCGTGTTTTTGACAAGCTTTCTTATGCGCTGGTCATGCAGGTCACAGATGCGGTACAGGTGGGCGACGTAGCCAAATCGCCGGAATAAACGGTGTCGGCAGACGCGGAAGACCTTGCCGGCTGGATCCGGCTTGAGCAGACGCCAGGGGTAGGTCCGGATACCGCACGCAAATTATTGAGCGCGTTCGGACTGCCCGAAAATATTTTCAAAGCCGACTATTCGGCATTATGCAAGGCCGTTCCGGAGCGGATTGCGCAAGCCTTGCTTGCATCTCCTTCGGAGCAAACCGCAGCACTGATTGAAAAAACGTGCGCATGGTCAGAACAACCGGGCAATTACGTATTGACCTTGGCCGATCCCGGCTATCCACCCGATCTGCTCGACATCCCCGATCCGCCTCTAATCTTATATGTCAAAGGCCGCCTTGAACTCTTGAGCCGGCGCGCCATTGCGATTGTCGGAAGCCGCAACGCAACAGTACAAGGCGCCGCCAATGCCCGCCAATTTGCCGATGCCTTGAGCCGGGCCGGTTTCACAATCATTTCCGGTCTGGCGCTGGGAATCGACGCTGCCGCACATCAAGGCGTCTTGCAAGCCGACGGCGATTCTTCGTCTGGGTCGACCATCGCTGTCATCGGAACCGGCGCCGACATCGTTTATCCGGCACGCAATCGCGACCTGGCGCACCAGATTGCAAAACGGGGCTGCATCGTAAGCGAATACGCTCTTGGCACGCCGGCGATTGCTGCCAACTTCCCGCGCCGCAATCGCATCATCAGCGGCTTGGCCCGCGGCGTACTGGTAGTTGAAGCCGCAGCCCAGTCCGGTTCCCTCATTACGGCACGCATGGCACTTGAACAGGGGCGGGATGTATTCGCCATCCCGGGCTCAATTCATTCTCCTCTCTCCAAGGGTTGCCACCTGCTGATCAAGCAAGGAGCCAAGCTGGTCGAATCCGCCGGCGATATCCTGGAAGAACTGGGGCAATCGCCATCCGCTCCGCACACAACAGTGTCGCCAGACTCCGACCCGCACATAGCATCGTCTTCAAATCATCCGCTGCTGGACATCATGGGATTCGAACCCATCGACATCAATTTCCTGGCCCAACATGCGCAGATGAATATCGGCTCACTCAATGCGTACTTGCTGACACTGGAATTGGCAGGAGAAATCGAAATGTTGCCCGGCGGTGCATGCCGCCGGCTCGTTGCACCACGCGCCTAAATAAATCATTCACGGCGCATCTTCAAACTGCCATACGGCACTAAACTTCTTGCCGTATGCGATGAACTGCCTGCATTGCGATGTTGCAAGAGGTACCATCAAGATGGATGACCGGTGTCGTTTGCACTTCAACTTATCGGGCACATTTCTTCATCTACAATAATTGCAATTTTTCAGCATTTTTTTAGTGATTAAGCCGCCGCTTCTTTTACTCCCGCAAAAATAAGTTGCATTAATTAAATAGTTATGTCAAAACTGTCATAAATCTGCTGCGGCAGACGTCCGATTGAAATGTCATTTATTATTTGCCTGGTCACTGGCATAAGGTTAGAGTGAAAATATGTTTGACATTCTTGTCTATCTTTACGAGACTTATTACCGGTCTGAAGCATGCCCGGATTCGGAAGTCCTGATCAAGAAGCTTTCTGCGGTCGGTTTTGAAGAGGAAGATATTTCCCAGGCAATAGGTTGGCTCAGCGATTTGAGCGCGGCGACAAGCCAGCTAAGTCCGCAAGATCAGCAACAGCCCGCCGGAGACTCCGGTTTTCGTGTATATGCACCTCAGGAATTCGATGCATTGGGCACGGAAGCAATCGGATTTCTCCAGTTTCTTGAGTCCGCCAAGCTGCTTACGCCTGCGCATCGTGAAATCGTAATTGAACGGGCATTTGCCACGAACGATTACCCCATTGCGCTGGACAAACTAAAAGTCATCATACTGATGATTTTGTGGAGCCAGGGAAAAGAACCGGATGGCCTGATGTTCGATGAGCTGTTTTTGGACGACAGTACAGAACCGCGTTTATTGCATTAAGGATTACAATCCGCCTGCATCGTCGAATCGGCAGGCGGTTCAGACCTTCCAGAACTCAAGATCACTTGCGGAAGTTATAACAAGCCGCTTATCATTGCCCGCTAATATTCCGGCTGACCCTGACTGCCTGCGAAGCAAGCGCACATGACGCTTCCTGGCTTACTACGAGACAATTCCTTATGACTAAAGCTCTCATCATTGCTGAAAAGCCTTCTGTCGCGAACGATATTGCGAAGACGCTGGGCGGATTCACCAAGCACGATGAGTACTTTGAGTCCGACAAGTACGTACTCTCCTCCGCTGTCGGCCATCTTGTGGAAATCACTGCGCCGGAAGAGTACGACGTCAAGCGCGGCAAATGGACCTTTACTCATTTGCCGGTGATTCCGCCGCATTTCGCATTGAATCCTATCGCTAAAACCGAATCACGGCTCAAAGTATTAAATAGACTCATCAAGCGCAAGGACATTGACACTCTGATCAATGCCTGCGACGCGGGGCGCGAGGGCGAACTGATTTTTCGCTTGATTGCGCAATATGCCAAGGCCAAGCAACCGATCAAGCGCTTGTGGCTGCAGTCCATGACCCCGACAGCGATCCGTGAAGCCTTCAAGCAATTGCGCGACGATCGCGAATTGCTGCCGCTGGCTGATGCCGCACGCTGCCGCAGCGAAGCCGATTGGCTGATCGGCATCAACGGCACGCGCGCAATGACTGCCTTCAATTCCAAGGAAGGCGGCTTTTACCTGACGACCGTGGGCCGCGTGCAGACACCGACCTTGTCAATCGTGGTCGAACGTGAAGAGAAGATCAAGAATTTCGTGCCGCGCGACTACTGGGAAGTGCGTGCGGAATTCATTTGCGCAGCCGGCGTCTATGAAGGTCGCTGGCTCGACACCAAGTTCAAAAAGGACGAAACCGATCCGGAAAAGCGCGCAGAGCGCCTGTGGAGCAAGGCCGCTGCCGAATCCATCGTCGCCGCATGCCGCGGCAAGCAGGGCAATGTCACAGAGGAATCAAAGCCGACCACTTCCATGGCGCCGGCATTGTTCGACCTGACCAGCCTGCAGCGCGAAGCCAATGCGCGCTTCGGCTTTTCCGCGAAGAATACCTTGGGACTCGCGCAGGCGCTGTATGAAAAGCACAAGGTGCTGACCTATCCGCGTACCGATTCGCGCCATTTGCCTGAAGATTATCTGAACACGGTGAAGCAGACGCTGGAAACGCTTTCCGAGAATAATAATTATCAGCAGTTTGCTTCGCAGATTCTGAACAAGAACTGGGTCAAGCCAAACAAGCGGATCTTCGATAATGCGAAGATCAGCGATCACTTCGCGATCATCCCGACCACGCAGGCCCCGAAGAATTTGTCCGAGCCGGAACAGAAGCTGTATGACCTCGTCACGCGCCGCTTCATGGCGATTTTCTTCCCTGCGGCCGAATTTCAGGTAACCACCCGCTTCACCGAAGTATCGGGCCATCAGTTCAAGACTGAGGGCAAGGTGATGACAAACCCCGGCTGGATGGCAGTGTACGGCAAGGAAGTCATTGACGAAAAAGATCCGGAAAACAGCGGCACGCTCGTTCCCGTAGCCAAGGACGAGAAAGTCAAGACCGACAAGGTCACTGCAAACGGCCTGGTCACCAAGCCGCCTGCACGCTATTCGGAAGCAACGCTTCTGTCGGCGATGGAAGGCGCGGGCAAGCTGGTCGATGATGAAGAGTTGCGCGATGCAATGGCAGGCAAGGGTCTGGGCACGCCTGCAACGCGCGCGGCGATCATCGAAGGACTATTGAATGAAAAATACCTGCTGCGCGAAGGACGGGAACTGATTCCAACCGCCAAGGCTTTCCAGCTCATGACCTTGCTGCGCGGCCTCGGCGTCAACGAGTTGACCGCACCGGAACTGACCGGCGAATGGGAATACAAGCTGTCGCAGATGGAACGCGGCAAGATCAGCCGCGAAGAATTCATGCGTGAAATTGCACAGATGACGCAAGTCATCGTCAAGCGTGCGAAAGAATATGACAACGACACCATCCCCGGTGACTACGCGACGCTGAAGACGCCTTGCCCCAACTGCGCAGGCGTGGTGAAGGAAAACTATCGCCGCTTTGCGTGCACCAAGTGCGAATTTTCCATGTCGAAAACACCGGGCAGCCGCCAATTTGAAGTGGCGGAAGTAGAAGAACTGCTTGCCAACCGCACCATCGGGCCATTGCAAGGATTCCGCTCGAAAATGGGCCGTCCGTTTGCTGCGATCCTGAAAATCGTGCGCGATGAAGATATCAACAACTTCAAGCTGGAGTTCGATTTCGGTCAATCGCAGGAAGATGACGAAAATGCCGAGGCAGTGGATTTTTCAAACCAGACCCCGCTTGGCGCATGCCCGAAATGCGGTGGCGGCGTGTACGAAATGGGATTGGCCTATGTATGCGAACATACGGTTGCCAAACCCAAGGCATGCGACTTCCGAAGCGGTCGTATCATCCTGCAGCAGGAAATCCTGCCTGAACAAATGGCAAAGCTCTTGAACGACGGCCGCACCGACCTGCTGCCGGGTTTCATCTCGCAACGCACACGCCGCCCGTTCAAAGCTTATCTGGTACGAGGAAAAGACGGCAAGGTCAGCTTTGAATTCGAAGAGCGCAAAAGCAAAGAAGGCGGCAAGGCAGGCTCGACAGGAACGGAACAAAGTAAAGACGCTGCACCATCAGGTAAAAAGATAGCCGCTAAAACAAGCGCCAAATCTACCGCCAAAGCACCTGCCAAAACTGCGGCAGCGAAAACTGCGGCGAAAAAACCTGCAGCTAAAAAGGTAGCTGCAAAAAAAGTAGCCGCAAAAAAAACAACCGTAAAAAAAGCCGCCTAAGCTGCTTGAGCCCGGCTGATTTTCCATGTCGGGCTCAGTCTTTGGCAGGATTACTTATAGCCCTTCATGGCCCTTGTCGCATTCTTCGCCGGATAACAGGCTCTGCGTACCCTGAACAGCTTTCAAGGCGCGTATAGAGGAAGCTGTCTTGGTTAAGAGGTAAGCGCATAAATGCCCCGACACCCCTGAACTTATGTAACGCCATTACCCCACTGTTGTGGAAAACACTTCATAAAACAGTGTCGTCCTCCCGTTCTCCTCATTAATCTGCCAAAACCTGTTTTGTTTGCATCAATACTAAATTGACGCCAGTAAACAGTTGATAGACATCAATCTATCATGCTTTTTTGTAAAGACAATCTGGAACTTCTTTTTCCAGAATCTTTCTATTCAGTGCACCTGTCATGCACGTAGCGGCAGCAAAAAAATACTATGCCGTTTCCTCTATTTCTTTTAAGGAGTTTTTCATGAAAAATTGGATCATGCCTTTAGCATGCGTTTTTGCTCTTGCTGCTTGCGGCAATATGGGCACCAGCAAGCCTTCCAGCTCCGGCTCTTCGACCGGCGCAACCAGTTCCAAGTCCAGCGACATGAGCAGCTCCGGCGGCTCCGGCACAAAAATGAGTGAGCCATCAGGTGCCGCAACCGGCACTGCTCCATCCACCGCACCAGGTGCGAAGGGCTTGCCAGGACAGCCTGGTGTTCCGGAATCGAATCTTCCTTCCAGCAGCGGCTCAGGCAGCTCCAGCTATTCTAAGTAAATTCGTTTTTGCTTTTTCATATAAGCAAGATCGTTTAGTGCAAGGTGCAAATTACCCGTTTGCACCTTGCCTGACCATCTTCCTCTACCCTCAAGATTTTCCCAGTTCCGAAGATCTATTCTGCATCTTCAAAAGCGTCCATTACTTTAGACGGGAATGAATTGCAGCAGCTTTCCCTGCACTACTTTCCTACATAACACTGTTACGCAACCTCATTTCATTCAAGATACACCGGCTGAAGATTCCTAAAAAGGTAATGCGGTTTCGCATATCGTTTTCGATGCATTTGATAGCGCCAGTTTTCTTCATACCTTGGACTTTTCTTCATACCTTGGACTATTTGAAAGCATCAACAGCCGCTCGAACAAACTCACAATGAAAAAATCTTTAAATTAAAACCGTCATCACAGATACGATCAAAATCTGGATTCATCGATGTTGTCGCATGCGCGACATATACGATCGCTTCATACAGCAAACCTAATTTGATAATTCATAATAAAACTATCAATTTGCCGCAATCTTTCGTTACATGCATTGAGTTGCTTTTTGATGTGCTATACCGTACAGCAAAGCAGAAATGTAACCGTCCCGCACGTTATTCTTGCTCAATAATCGCTGACCACGCACGAAGCAGCAAAGGGTCGGTTTTAACACGTATGCACATATTCAACGGGCCACGATCCCGCAAAGAGGAAAAACAATGGAAAATGTACGAGCTCATACTTATTCCCCTTCTCACCCAATACGGGGCATGCATGAGATACATAAAACGCGTGCCCATGATATGAAGAATTTCCGAATCAGTCTTAAGCAATGGCGCATGCTGCACGCAGTCGTAGACTGCGGTGGCTTTGCAGGCGCTGCTCAGTTCCTTAACATCAGTCAATCTGCCATCAGCTACACGATCGCAAAATTGCAAGAGCAATTAGGAGTGCAGTTATTGAGAGTTGAGGGCCGCAAGGCGCGCATTACGGAGCAGGGACTCCTCCTTCTGGAACGATCGCGCCACCTGATCCGCGAAGCATTGGAACTGGAAGAATTCGCAGAACAGATAGGACGTGGCAATGATATGAACATGCGTATCGTTGCCGATCATCATTTTCCGGATGACCTGCTGATGTCTGCCATGCGCGAATTCCTGCTTCAGGGCTGCATGGTTAACATGAGCCTGAGTGAAGTCAATGCAGATCTTGCCGGACAAGCGCTATTGAATAAAACGGCAGATCTGGTCATCTGTGATCAGGTGCCGTCCGGATTTCTTGGCGACCCGCTGCTGGATGTGGAGTACGTTGCCGTTGCGCATCGGGATCATGCATTATTCAAGATGGACCGGCCTGTCTGTGCAGACGACTTGGAGCGTACGGTTCAAGTGTCCATTTCCAGCGCGTTTGAACATAACAAGACAAGGGATACAAAGCGCTCCGCGAAGAGAGCCCTGCACTGGCAAGTCAGCAGCGTAGATAGTGCCATTGCCGCTTTGCAGGAGGGCATAGGGTATGCGTGGCTGGCCAAACATCAAGTTGAAAAGCTGCTTGAGCAAGGCAGCCTGAAGGAATTACCGCTCAGCCAGGGCCGAATTTGCCGCACCACCTTTTACCTGGTTCGCAATCATCTGCAACTGATGCATCGGTCGCATATCGACAAGCTTGCGGAAACATTACACAGCCTGGCCTTAATGCATTCCACTGGAGTGAAGGCGGTCATAACTAGCGGATGACTCAGGAAAGATAAGGCCACTTGCAGCCGTGGCAGGGCCGAAGCCGGTTCGTATGAGCAGTTGAAATCTGGGGATGTACGAAAAACAGAAAGGGGAAAATCCATGTTCTCAATACCGTTTCCTTTAAAAAAGCATGACTATGTTTCATGCTCACCAAACGAATCCGGCAACTTCTTGCGGCGAATAGGGCGGACCTTTCTGTGCTGCAGTTTACTTTCGACGTTTCTCGCTTCTCCACCGTCCGATGCAACTGAACGAACGGTTACATCATTGCTGGAAATGCGGCATAACAAGGTCGTTATTCAGGAATGGGATCTAAGCTGCGGCGCCGCCGCGTTGACAACCTTGCTTCAATACCAGCATGGCGAACAGCTGACGGAAAAGGAAGTGGCAATGAACCTCATGAAGCGTGAGGAGTATATTGCCAATCCCCAACTGGTCCAGTTAAGAGAAGGATTTTCTCTTCTGGACCTCAAGCGGTATGTAGACGCACGCGGATATCAGGGAAATGGATTCGGCAAGCTGCAGCTAAAGGACCTTGCCTCAAGAGCGCCGCTCATCGTTCCGATCATGACGAATGGTTATAACCATTTCGTCATATACCGCGGCATGCTTGGAAACCGCGTCCTGCTTGCGGATCCTGCTTGGGGAAACAGAACCATGCATATCGAAGAATTCATGGATAGCTGGCTGGAATATCCATCTCTTGGCCGCATCGGCTTTTCCGTGCAACGGCGAGACGGCGTTGCGCCGCCAAATCAGTTGGCTCCCGACCCTGATCAATTTGTAATGCTTCAGTAAAGGAATCGAGGAAATACTCCCTTTCTCCTCCTTCTTCCCGCAATGCGCCTCCAGGACAGGGCGATGCTTCTGCATACGCTCCTGCTCTCGCGCGACTGCTCATTAAGCTTAAGCCTGTATACAAATGCGCTGCTTTGCCGGAAGCCATCCTCAAGTAATCAAAGCAAAGGTTTTTTCTACACCTTGACTGGGATGTGTCAGTTCTACGCTTCGTCAATGCGGCCCAGCTTCTTCAATCCAAATCTATTCCTTCATTTGCTGCTTATTGAGAGCCTAAGAGGTGTGCAAGCTAAACCATATTTACGCTCACACGTGTTCAAATTCTCTTTACGTCTTTCAATCTAATTTTTAGATCAAAATCACCGATCCGGGCAGCTATCCATCGATATTTCATACTTATTTTTCTGCAAGATTTTCAATAAAATGGGGCTGCGCAATATAGGCGCATGGATACATTTATTAATAACTTATGTACCGGAGGAAACATGATAAAAACAAGCTTGGCAAAACTAGCTGCCATTCCACTTTTTGCATTGTCGTCGCTCACATATGCATCGGAATCGGCACCGTCCGAACCAATCCAGTTGGATGCTCAACAAATGGATGAAATAACTGCCGGAACAAGAGGAGGCAAAGGGCACAATCGAAACGGAGGACGGCATAATAGCTATGCATGGCTTAGCCAAGTCAATATTTCCCCTGTAATCATCATCCAGATCGGCAACAACAATACCGCAGTGGTCTACAGCGGCAACTTTGCCTGGCTGCGTCGCTAAGCGACTCATTTCAAGTAGAGCGGAACCTGCTCTACTTGATTTTTCAAACATTCGTTAGCAAACATTCTCCCTCGCGCATTCCATAAAATCCCGACTCCATATCCGCATTGATGGCATAGCTGCATCATGCGCATTCGACTGTTTTTCGTTTCTTCAAAAAACCCCTGCTGCGCCACAGCATCACGCTGCACTATATTCATCAAATTTGCGCATTAGATTGACATGATCCGTGGTGTGATCATCGAATTTTTATACTTTTTATTTTCCAGACTCGGCATACATTGATACGACCGCGCATTGATGAAAGTGCGCTCCAGCTTGCATCTTTTTAAAGGAAAACAAAATGAACAGATCTCTGCTCACCCCCTTGCTCACTGCTGCGCTCTTCTCAATCTCAGCCACATCGATGGCTTCCGATCTGCCTCAAGAACAACCGATTTCATTGACTGCAACGCAAATGGATGAAGTGACGGCCGGCGCATCTTTTGCACTGCCGGGCTTCCTTCAACTAAATGTCGCTCCAGTAGTCGTTACTCAGATCCGTGTACTCAATTTCGAGATGAATGTGAACTGGACAAATTTCATTGGACAAGTGATCCGCTAGAAGATCCATCTGTTTTCTCCCTTTTACTGTGCCGCTATGCGGCACAGTGCTTTTTTGTCCGTAGCCATCGCCTATGACGAACCACGTCCCGGGTGCCCCATTGCATGCCTGCCGCTTTAGAAATAAATCAAAAAATTTAATCTATTGTGGCGAATCAGGGGATTCAACTTCAAAAACTCATACTTATTTTTTTCCTTTGTATGGCTAAAGTGAAGACGAACGATTGCAGTATGCGCGTTCATTTTTTTACATTACTACAGAGTCACTTGGAGAACGAAAATGAAGAAATCAATTATTGCTACGTTGATCGCAGTCCCGGCGCTTTCCTTTTCCGCATTTAGTTTCGCATCGGAGCCTGTCTCATTAACCAGCACGCAAATGGATAGCGTGACAGCCGGAACGAACGGCGGCAGCAAATTCAGTTTTATTCGTGCAGGCCAAATCAATATCTCGCCCGTAACCGTCGTGCAGATTAATGCTCTCTCGGCCTATAGTGGCAATTATTCCGCAGTCCAGAGCGGAAACTTTATCCGGGTTCGTCAGTAAGCTAATTATGTGACTTGGATATATGGAATAAGCGACTGTGTACGCGGCTGATTTACATTGATTTGCAGCGTACGCATGTTTCCACTGTTTTTCATATGGAGCGGAAAAACATGGCCGCCCCAATTCCTTAAAAATTTACTTATTTGGAGAATGAAAATGAAAAAGTCCTTACTTGCTACGCTTGTTGCTGCTCCTCTTCTTTCTGTATCTGCCATGAGCTTTGCATCGGAGCCTGTTGCTCTGACCAGCGCAGAAATGGATGGCGTCACGGCCGGTGCCGCGTATAGCTGGATTGGCGCACTGCAATTCAATGTTTCCCCTGTAACGGTCGTGCAGATTAACGCACTTACTCTGGGCGGTGGCAATACATCCTATGTCCAGAGCGGAAACTTCATCAGGGTTCGTCAATAAGCCTCGCGGCGACCTGGTGCGGAGGATGATCCATAACATGTGCGCCGGCGTTTTGAATCGACTTTGCGGGCGCATTGTCATGCCTTCTCATAAAAACCAGGCGAACATCCCGTTCCGATCACATCGATAAATCACTTACGTGGAGAATGAAAAATGAAGAAGTCACTGCTTACCACCCTTGTCGCCATTCCCCTCCTGTCCGTATCGGCCATGAGCTTCGCTTCGGAGCCGGTTGCGCTGACCAGCACGCAAATGGATGGCGTCACCGCAGGTGCAAAATGGAGCCTGATCGGCGCGTTCCAGTTCAATGCTTCGCCTGTCACCGTCGTGCAGGTCAATGCGCTCACCCTGGGAAGCGGCAATACCTCGTATGTCCAGAGCGGAAACTTCATCCGCGTTCGGCAGTAACGCCTAGCTATATCCGGACATAGCCAGGCCTTGTGTGCATGCGGTGCCAATTCTCATTGAGTGACGACGCATGCACATTTTTTCTTGCACTCTTTGCAGTGCAAGAAAAGGCATCCGTATCAATGCATCAAGAATTTTCTTACATGGAGAATGAAATGAAAAAGTCACTTATCACAACCCTGATCGCAGTTCCTGCACTGTCCCTGTCGGCCTTGAGCTTTGCGGCCGAGCCGGTTGCCCTGACCAGCGCGCAAATGGACGGCGTCACCGCAGGCACGAACTCGGGCAGCAACTATAGCTTCATCTGGGCTGGCCAATTCAACGCATCGCCGGTAACCGTGGTACAAGCAAACATCCTGACGATCGGAAGCGGCAATGAGTCCGCAGTCCAGAGCGGCAACTTCATCAGTGTGCGCCAGGGCGGCATCCGCCGTATTCCGCTTTAATTGAACCCGGCTCGACTAAAGTGCAGGAAGGCGGGATGGACAGCCGCCTTCGCCTTCATTGCATGGACTGATATCTCCCGATACTGCCAATCATGCCAGGGGCGCTTGTGCCCTGGCATCGGATGTTAGCGGAACAGAATCGGCAAGGCGACCGACACGCTATATTTCGGCGCATCATCGCCCAAACCAATACCGAATTGCGTGACCAGCGTTACATCACGTGACAGCACTGACGATGCTCCGAGATTGAGAATGCCGTAGGTTTGATCGGTTCCGCGTATGCGTGCGCCGTTTACTTCCTGTTCCTCGCGATACACTTGTGTAAATCCCATCTGCAGCGAAGTAGCCGGACTTGCTGCAAGCAATGCGCCTAGAGAGAGTGTGGTGAAATCACCCGGGCGAATCGAATCCTCCTCAAATACTTTTCCATACCCGATGCTGGCGGTGAACGCCAATGGATCCTGGCGCTTGAGAGCGACCAGTTCCGCGGATAGCTGACGGAAACCCGCATTCAGGTTGACATCGCCATCGTCACGCTTGCCGTTTCCAAAGTTATAGTTGACGCGTCCGATCAAGTCCGGCTGCCATCCTTTTTCTTGCAAGAACGTCTTGGCCACTCCCAAGGTCATGTCGCCGATGCCATCGCCGGTATCGCGCGTTACCGCGCCGGTTCCAAGATCGCTGGTCTGGCTGCGCACATAGTTATATGGCAGGCTCGCTTCTAGCTGCAGCGCCATCGGCAGGCCTGCTCTCAAATCGATCCTCGGAGAAAATTCGTTCTGTTCGATAGTTCCGAACCGGTCTTCGGCACGAGCGTAATTAAAGCTTGGCGTTAATTCGATTGTCCCCCTTGGCAGCAGCAGTGCACCGGTCTGCGTAAGCGTGCGCTCAAGCGCCCGCTGTGCGGCGGCTTCGTCGATTTCAAAAGTCCCCGGCGCGGGGCTTCTTGCTGCAGTAGTAGTGCCGCGTTGAGCGGCGGCTGCCGGAGCTGATGGTGCGGCCGGCGCAGCCTGTGCTGACCTCGCAGCCTGATTCGAGCTTGGCGCTGCGCTGGGGGCAGCTGCTTGCGCGCCGGCAGCCTGCAATAGCGCATTCAATTTCTGTTCAAGCAGTTCGATACGCTGCTGAAGTTCAATTACCCGCGGGTCATTTTCTGTTGCGGGTGCGCGCACTGCCGCTCTGGTTTTCCCTTGCGCAGAGGTTTGCGCACTTGCGGGATAAACCGCAAGCAGGAGGCTGGCCATTGCCGCCAGTTTCATTGCATTGTGAGCCTTGGTATTCCATGCCATTTGCTGCCGCCTTTCTTTTAAATGCATCGATTTTTTTAGCAACTGAGAAACAAACCCTTTCACTGCATATTGCCTCTCGGCTTGATAGGCAACACTTAATCTTGTACTTGTGTATGCAGCTCTTTTTCTGTGGTCGCGGCCAGGCAAACCTAGCAGTTATTGACAGGTCACCCCGCCGCTTTTGACTTGCAAGAGGCGATCTGTTGCATCTTCGTCCGGCAGACCTTACAGCCCGTTTCAGATCGTGATGCTGCTGGCCAGCGCCTCCAATTGACCGAAAGTAGATTACGGTTTTTCTATTGGCATCACAAGCGGAGAAGCCAAAGCTAAAAAGCTATTCCCATTCTTTTTGAGGTTTCTCAAGCGACAAGGTTTGGAGGGCTAATCAGCCTTCCTTGTTTGCGATAGCTTTGCAAAAACAGCTTTGCTTTTCGCTTTGTGCTCCTGCCGGGCATCTGCCTGCAGGACCTAAGTCTGGAAAGGAGAGCTTTGTATGCCTGCTGTTAAACATTTCCATATGAACTCCACATGTGGATATGGATTAAGTCGATGGCGAAATCCGGCAGCGTACCGGCGTACAATAGCGGCATGGAAATTACCTTGACCGAGCTGGAACAGGCAATCAATTACTGGCGCACGCGTCGTCCCTCAAGCGGCGAAGAACGCACCTTGTCGCCGGAAGTCAACGCACTGGCGACGGACTACGCGCTGATGATTTTTTACGGCATCAAAACGATTCCGGCCGATAAAATGAATCCGGTATCTGTGCAGCTGGTGCAGGCCTGGCGCAAGGATATCTGACCGTTCAGGCAGCCAGATGCCGCGCCTGTCTTGACAGCAAAGATGGTTCGGGTTGGGCCAGTGAATCCGTTTTGGCTTTGGCGCCGCGCGTTTTGCCTATCTTGCCGGCATGGTCCTGGCTCAGGGCTTGATCAATCGTATCGGCATGCACTCCCTGCGATTGCAGCCATTCCGAAACCAGCAAGGCAAGGCGGTCAAGCGCGATCCGGTGTGTAGCATCCGTCCGTTCATAGAGCCATTCCGACAAAGCCATGAAATTTTCAAAAGGTGCGGCACGCAGGATGTGCGGCAAGGTATGCGCAAAGCGCCCCGAATTAGCAATCAAATCCCAGTAACGCGCAAACCTCACAAGCTTTTGCATGTCCGCAAAACCAATGCAGTCGGTGGCAAGAATTGCATACGGCGGATGCGGATCGAAGAGCAACCCATACGCTTCGGTATGGCGGATAATCGGCGTGCCGCGCAAGCGCTTCAAAATGCCGAACTGGATTTCGTGCGGCCCCAGGGCAAACAGGCGATCAAAGCCGGCGGCAAAACTCTCTATGCTTTCGCCGGGCAAGCCGGCAATCAGATCGACATGCAAATGCGCATGCGAGTGCTGGCACAGCCAGCGTATGTTTTCCGCAGCCTTGTCATTGTTCTGACGGCGGCTGACCAAGGTCTGTACTTCCGGGTTGAATGACTGAATGCCGATCTCGAACTGCAGCGTTCCTGGCGGAAACTGGCTGATTGCCTCTTTCAAGGCATCCGGCAAATGGTCCGGCACGACTTCGAAATGCGCGAAGACGGGATCATCTGGTCGCGCCTTCAACTTGTCGAGAAAGAATTGCATGATTCGCAAACTCGACTTGATGTTGAGGTTAAAAGTGCGATCCACGAATTTGAACAAGCGCGCACCGCGCGCATGAAGATTCTCCAGCTCTGCCAGGAACGCATCGAGATTGAATGGCCATGCGGTCTTATCAAGCGAAGACAGGCAGAATTCGCATTTGAATGGGCAGCCGCGCGACGCTTCCACGTACAGGGTGCGGTGCGCGATGTCTTCATCGCTGTAAAGGCGGTAAGGCAGGGCAATGTCGTCGAGTGGCGGCTGTACGCCGGCATGTATTTTCATCAAGGGCTTGGGGCCATGCAGAATCGCGCGGCATAGCTGCGGAAAAGTCACATCACCCCACCCGGTGACGACATAATCCGCCAATCGCGTGATTTCCTGCGCCTCGGTCTCATGGGAAACTTCGGGGCCGCCCAGTACGATGACAATTTCCGGTGCAACGCGCTTGAGCAGCGCCACCAGCTTCGTGGTTTCTTCCACATTCCAGATATAGACGCCAAAGCCGATGATGCGCGGCTGATGCGCTAGCAGCTTTTCCGCAATGTCTACCGCTCTGGTGCCGATCACGAATTCCTGCAAATGCGTCAGGCTTTGCAGCTCGCCCATATTGGCAAGCAGATAACGCAGGCCTAGCGATGCATGCGTGTAGCGGGCGTTCAACGTGGAAAGCAGGATCGTCATGGGCGGGGATATTCGGCAAAACCGGTATTCTACGCTTCTCATCCGATTGCATTGAAAAGCACATGCAGCCTGATTCTTGTGGCTCACTCCATTTCCGACCCACGGTCCGGCATCACGGTGCTCATAATAAGTTTGTCTTGATTGACAGAACCGGCTGCCTCCATTACAAGTTGCATATGCGCATTTTTTCCACCGTTCTGGCCATCCTTGCAGGGTATTTCCTTTCCTGCCTGCCTGCTCAGGCCGGAACGATTTCAGAAGTAAGCGAAGCTGTCTGCACGGAAATGAAGACGCGCAGCGTGCTCAAGGCCGACAGCCCGGTTCCATGCCGACGATTGCGTGTCGTGTATTTCTCTTATCTTGGTTTTGACGGAAAAGCCCATCACGACGGCGAAATTGTGGTGCTGGATGCCGCAGCCGACGATGTGAGCAGCATTTTCGAGGAATTATTCCGGCGTCGTTTTCCGATTGGCGGTGCCCGCGCCATGGAACACTATGACGGCGACGACACAGCATCCATGCGTGACAATAATACGTCCGGCTTTAATCACCGCGCGCTCACCGGCGGAGGCTCTTTGTCGGTGCATGCATATGGACTGGCCATTGACATCAATCCCGTACAGAACCCTTATATTGCATTCGCCGGGGAAGGCCAGGCAAAAGTCAGTCCCGAAGCCGGCAGCCGCTACGCCAACCGCGCCAGACTGCGCCCCGGAAAACCGGAGCGGCAAGGCATGGCGGAGGACATAGTGCATGTTTTTGCACACCATGGCTTTGTTATCTGGGGAGGCGACTGGGACAATCCCATCGACTACCAGCATTTTCAGATCAGCCGCAAGCTGGCCGAACAATTAGCCGCTTTACCCGCGGATAAGGCGCGCGAAATATTCCGTCTTCATGTAAAGCAAGTCCGTGACTGCATGCGCACTGCAAGCAAAAAGTCTTCCGTACAAACTGCCAGCATCGCTTGCCGCCAAACGCAATAAGACACTGTAGGACGCCAATCGCGTTTCCTGAAGCGTCCCGTCCGCTCCATAATAATTCTGCTCTTAAAGGCGCTCCCAAACAATGTTTCCATAAGCTGCCGATAGCCGGAAATCGGCCTGTTCGTTTTCATGCGATTCGTATTCAAATTAAGCATTGTCGTGGCAATGCATTGCCAGGCACGGTGACGCTGACGAACTGAGTCTTCGCGATACAGCAGAAGCAGCGCCCATCGCTAAGCAACGCCGACCTTTGATCCGGAGCATTCCGGCTAAAAAATAGATGGCGGCTCCCATACAACTTTGTGTAAGCTTGGGGTTGCGTATTAACCTGATTGCCGGAGAAATAAGCCAATGCTTATCGATTGTGCCGCTTATGAACATGGACGCAGATTGTCCAATCTTTCCATCGATGGAATCAGCGATTATCTTGGCCGTCCGGATTCCTTTGTCTGGGTTGCGCTGAAGGATGCGACGCCGGAAGAGCTGGAGAAAATGCAGGAAGAGTTCGGCCTGCACGAGCTTGCCGTGGAAGATGCGCACAAAGGCCATCAGCGCCCGAAAATCGAGGAATACGGCAATTCGCTTTTCATCGTATTGCACACCATCGACCTGGACGGATCGGAATTGCTGTCTGGGGAAGTTGCCATCTTTCTTAGCAAAGACTATGTGCTGACAGTGCGCAATCGCAGCAGGCAAGGCTTCATCGATGTGCGAGCCCGGTGTGAGCAGGAACCCGAACAATTGAGCCAGGGCCCGGCTTTTGTCCTGTATGCTTTGATGGATGCCGTCGTCGATCGCTATTTCCCGGTATTTGACGCGCTTGAATCCGAGCTCGAGACGATCGAGGAACAGATTTTTACTGTCGGCGCGCAGCGTGCGACTGTGGAACGGCTATATCAGCTCAAGCGCAAGGCCACGACCTTGAAGCATGCGGTGGCGCCGCTGCTGGAATCAGTCGGCAGGCTGCACGGTGGACGAGTGCCGCTGATCTTCGCCGGCACGCAGGAATACTTCCGCGATGTATCGGACCACCTGTACCGCATCAACACGTCCATCGATGCCATGCGCGACACGATCAATACCGCAATCCAGGTCAATCTTTCGATGGTCACGATTGATGAGAGCGAAGTGAACAAGCGGCTTGCGGCCTGGGCCGCTATCTTTGCAGTGGCAACAGCATTCGCCGGCATCTGGGGCATGAATTTCGAGCACATGCCCGAGCTCGAGTGGAAATACGGTTATCCGACCGCTTTGCTGGTGCTGGTAGTAATCTGCGGTTACCTGTATTACCGCTTCAAGAAATCCGGCTGGCTCTAGGCAGGCCTGGCACATCGGGCAATAAAATAATTTTTCACCATGAACGGAGAACAAAGACGATCAGTACGCGAATGTCTGAGCACCGACGGTATTGTTTCCTCTGATGTTTCCCGCCAATGGAGCTAACTATTGCATTCGCTCGATCGACGTATCGGCCGGTGGATTGTCGATTGCCATGACCAAGCGACTGCCGGCACGCCGGAATTGCCCTATGTAGTTTGCACTGTACATTCAGGAGCAAACGCATGTCGTCGCGGCGAGCTGCCATGTAATCTACTGCTTTTATACCTGCAACCGTGTCTCCCGGGCCGGCATGCTGTTTTGTTGCCTGCGTTGAATGAAGCCGGCCTGACCGACCAATTCATTGCAGCGGAATCCTCTTTACCAAATAATTTAGCCAAACATGGAAACACCCAATACCATTCGTACATTCTGGTTCGGCACGCAACCCAGCGACCAGGCCGTAATCAAGGAATGTTCGCATCGCTGGTGGTCGAAAAACGAAGCCGTTGACCGGGAGATCAGGCAGCGTTTCGAACCGGTAATGCTGCTCGCAAAGGAAAATGCGCTCAAACACTGGGCCGGGGAACCGCAAGGTTTGCTGGCTTTGATTCTGCTTACCGACCAGTTTCCAAGGAACGCTTACCGCGATACGCCGCAGGCGTTTTCGTTTGATCCGCTGGCCCGTGCGTGGTGCAAAGAAGGTCTGCAACGTGGTGACCATTTGCGCCTGCGTCCGATCGAGCGCGTTTTCTTTTACCTGCCGCTGGAGCATTCCGAATCGCTGGCGGATCAGGAGCAATCGGTCGCTCTGTATGAAGAACTGATCGCCGGTATTGATGAGAGTCAGCGTGCGGAATTCGAAGGGTTCTTGTGGTTCGCAAAAAGGCACCACGAGATTATCCAGCGGTTTGGCCGCTTTCCGCATCGCAATCCGGTTCTTGGACGCGAATCCACGCCGGAGGAAATCGCCTTTCTTAAAGAGAAAGGTTCTTCATTCTAATTTTCTTGTCTACCGATTTTCGTCAAGTTAGGCAAAAAACATCTGAAGCGCATGAGAGATGATGCAGCGCGTTAACGATTGACGATGCTTAAGGCAACTGCTTCGGCAATCTTGATGCCGTCAATCGCCGCCGACATGATGCCGCCTGCATAACCCGCGCCCTCTCCGGCCGGAAACAAGCCGCGCGTGTTCAGGCTTTGCAGATCGTCGTCGCGGCGCTTGATGCGTACCGGCGATGATGTGCGCGTTTCCACGCCGGTCAAGACCGCATCCGCCATGGAGAAGCCGCGAATCTGCTTGTCGAAGGCCGGCAAGGCTTCGCGGATAGCCTCTATCGCGTAAGCCGGCAATGCAGTGCTCAAGTCTCCCAGTTGCACACCCGGCTTGTAGGACGGCAGCACGGAGCCGAATTCCTTCGAGGGACGATTGGCAATGAAATCGCCGACCAGCTGGCCGGGCGCATTGTAATTGCCGCCGCCAAGCTCGAACGCCTTGCTTTCCAAACGCCGCTGGAAGTCGATGCCAGCCAGCGGATGGCCGGGATAATCTTCCGGCGTAATTCCCACCACGATGGCGCTGTTGGCATTACGCTCATTACGCGAATATTGGCTCATGCCATTGGTAACCACGCGGCCCGGTTCGGACGTGGCGGCGACCACTGTGCCGCCGGGACACATGCAAAAGCTGTACACCGAACGGCCATTCTTGCAGTGATGCACCAGCTTGTAGTCAGCCGCGCCGAGGATTTCATTGCCGGCGAACGGGCCGAAGCGGCAACGGTCGATCAGCGATTGCGGATGCTCGACGCGAAAGCCGATGGAAAACGGCTTGGCTTCCATGTACACGCCGCGCTCATACAGCATCTGGAAAGTGTCGCGCGCACTGTGGCCGATCGCCAGCACGACATGGTCGGCCGGCAGGTATTCGGTCTCGCCATCCGGCTTGAGCAGGCTTAGCCCGCGCACTTGCCCGTCTGCGATATCAATGTCGGTGACCTTGGTGCCGAAGCGGTATTCGCCGCCCAGTGCCTCGATGGTTTCGCGCATATGCTCGACCATCTTCACGAGACGGAATGTGCCGATGTGCGGCTTGCTGACGTAGAGGATTTCTTCCGGCGCTGCGGCCTTGACGAATTCGGTCAGGACTTTGCGGCCGTAATGCTTCGGATCTTTCACCTGGCTGTAGAGCTTGCCGTCGGAAAAGGTCCCGGCGCCGCCTTCGCCGAACTGCACGTTCGACTCCGGCTGCAGTTCGCGTTTGCGCCACAATCCCCAGGTATCCTTGGTGCGTTCGCGCACCGCCTTGCCGCGTTCAATGATGATGGGCTTGAATCCCATCTGCGCCAGAATCAGAGCGGCCAGCACACCGCATGGACCGGTGCCGATCACGACCGGCCGCTGCTTCAGGTCGGAAGGCGCTTGTGCGACGAAGCGATAGTTAGTGTCGGGAGTGATCTTGACATGCGGATTGCGTTGATGACGCTGCAATACTGCTTGTTCATCGGAGACTTCGACATCGATTGTATAAGTCAGTACGATGGCAGTCTTTTTTCGCGCGTCATAACCACGTCGAAAAACGGTATAGCGAATTAATTCTTCTTCGCGAATGCCAAGTCGTGTAATGACAGCATCTTTCAGGGCGCTTTCGGTATGATCCAGCGGAAGTTGCAAGTCGGTCAATCTCAGCATGCGGCAGACTCAAGGGAAGAAAAGAAGTGGATGAAACAATCTGCTATGAAGCAGGCGCGCTATTTTACTCCACAGCTTCATGCTTGGCCGATCGCGCAAAACTGGCACTTTTGTCAGGCCTGCATGAAAAAGCCGCCTGATTAAAAGGCGGCTCGGTTTTGCCTGCATTCTGCAAGCCTGTATAAACCCGGCAGATTGTTTAATCAGCGGGTCAGATTTTTTGCGGTGCGCACCTGGTCACGCAATGCCTTGACTTGATCGTGATTGCGCAACACGCCTTGGTATTGCTTTTCCACCAGTGCACGGATATCGGGCGGCAATTCTTTCTCTAGTGCATTGCGGTAGCTCTTGACCGCAACATCTTCGCCGCGCTCGCATTCGTTGAGAATCGCTTCATCGCTCTTACCCGTGATAGCGGTCTTGATGTCAACCCAGCGGCGATGCATCGAACCGCTTGCGCTGCCGCGAGTCTCTGGATCCCCCCCCAGGGAAATGACCATTTCCTGCAACTCTGCTGCCGCGTCGGTACAAGTCTGCGCACGGGAGGTGAAAAAGGTTTTCATCTGCGCATCGCTGATATCTTCGGCGCAAGTGCGAAATCCCTGCTCGCCGTCCTTGCAGGTTTCGATCAGGTCGTTCAGGGTTGAAATTACATTATCTCTATCCATGATTTTTCCTTTATACAAGTTATTGAAACGGATGTTGGCCTGCGTAAATCTTAATGTCGCGAAAAGCTGATTAACGATGCGGTGTACCTGTGCCATTCATGGCCGGCGTTACGCATTGTGCGCTGGCAGTCGCGGTTTTTTCCCTGCAGGAAGTCGATTCATCAAGCGATTTCGGATAAGCAGTTACAGCAAGCAAGAAAATGCCGGCCGCGGCGAACAGGGAATAGGGGACGTGGCCGGAGCGTTGTAAGGCGGTTTGCATCATGGCTCTCCTTTACATGGCGACAATATGCCGCATCGTACGAGACGAATGTAAAGATCAAGGCAAAGCCCGTGCCAGCGCGTGGCTTACTGGCAGGTGCGGGAAGCGTACCTGTGCTGCTTCGGGCGAAGAAGAATCTACAGAACCACAGGAAAAATTTACAGCGAAAAAAATGCAGCCGACATGGGATCGGTGCAATTGTGCATGACGTGAAAAATCCGGCCACTGTGCTCACAGCGGCCGGCATCCTGCATACGGCTAAAAATGATACGGGCGTTTATCCGATTTGCATTCCATGGTCGATAACACATCCCCCTGCGCATCGACAGTTTCCAGGCGCACATCGAATCCCCACAGCCGCGCGACATGCTTGAGCACTTCTTCGGTGTGCTGGTTCAGCGGGCGGCGCTCGAACTCGGTATGGCGCAAAGTCAGCGCACGGTCTTCGCGGGTGTTGACCGACCAGACCTGGATATTGGGCTCGCGGTTGCCGAGATTGTATTGATTGGCCAATTGCTGACGTACATGGCGATAACCGCTTTCATCATGGATCGCCGAGATCAGCAGCTTCTCTTCCTGGTCGTCGTCCAGCACCGAAAAGAAATGAAAGTCCCGGATCAGTTTAGGCGACAGGAATTGCGCGATAAAGCTCTCGTCCTTGAAATTGCGCATGACGAAGTCCAGCGTTTTCTTCCAGTCGGTGCCGGCAAAATCCGGGAACCAGTAACGGTCTTCCTCGGTAGGATCTTCGCAAATGCGACGAATATCCTTCATCATCGCAAACCCGAGCGCATACGGATTGATGCCGTTGTAATACATGCTGGAGACCGGCGGCTGGTACACGACATTGGTGTGGCTTTGCAAAAATTCCATCATGAAGCCGTCGCCGACCAAGCCTTCATCGTACAACTGGTTCAGAATCGTGTAATGCCAGAACGTCGCCCAGCCTTCGTTCATGACCTGGGTCTGGCGTTGCGGATAAAAGTATTGCGAGATCTTGCGCACGATGCGCACGATCTCGCGTTCCCACGGCTCCAGAAGCGGAGCGGACTTCTCGATGAAATAGAGCAGGTTTTCCTGCGGCTCGGACGGAAAGCGGTAAAGATCGTTCCCGCTTTTTCCTTTGCTCTCCGCTGCATCGCCTCTGCGTGGCAGAGTGCGCCACAAATCGTTTACCTGCATTTGCAGATAGGCTTCACGTTCGGTCTGGCGCGCGTTTTCTTCCTGCAGTGACAGCCTGGTCGGCCGCTTGTATCGGTCCACACCGTAATGCTGCAGCGCATGGCAGGAGTCGAGCAGCAATTCGACCCGCTCGACGCCATGGCGCCGTTCGCATTCGGCGATGTAATTCTTGGCAAACAGCATGTAATCGATGATTGCGTCGGCATCCGTCCAGGTCTTGAACAGGTAATTGCCCTTGAAGAATGAATTATGGCCGTAGGATGCATGCGCGATCACCAGCGTCTGCATCATCAGGCTGTTTTCTTCCATCAGATAGGCGATGCAGGGATTGGAATTGATCACAATCTCGTAAGCGAGGCCCATGTGACCGCGCTTGTAGCTTTTTTCCGTCGAGACGAAATGCTTGCCGAAGGACCAGTGGTTGTATGACACCGGCATGCCGACCGATGCATACGCATCCATCATTTGCTCGGCCGTGATGATCTCCAGCTGGTTCGGATAGGTATCCAGTCCAAAATTTTTTGCCACGCGTGCGATTTCATCATGGATCTGTTCGATCAGCTCGAAGGTCCATTCCGACTGGTCCGGCAGGCGGCGCGGATTGGCGCTTGCGTGTACGGCTTTCTCGACGGGTTTATTCATTTTGGCTGTTTCTTGAACAATTCACGGAACACGGGATAGATATCGGCCAGCGACTCGATCTTTTGCATGGCGAAATGCGGATGCTGCTCCTGCACCTTCTTGTATTCATGCCACAGGTTTTGCGGCTCTTCTTCCGTGATCTCGACATAAGCGTAGTACTGCACCGCCGGCATGATGGTGTTGGCCAGGAGCTGGCGGCAGTTCACGGAATCCTTGTCCCAGTTGTCACCGTCGGAAGCCTGTGCGACATACACATTCCAGTCGCCGGCGGCATAGCGCTCGGCACGGATCTTGTTCAGCAGATGCAGTGCGGATGACACGACGGTGCCGCCCGATTCGCGAGAATGGAAAAATTCATGCTCGGTGACTTCGGTGGCCGTCGTATGGTGGCGGATGAACACCACTTCGATCTTTTCGTACTGACGCGCCAGGAACAGGTAAAGCAGGATGAAGAACCGCTTGGCGGTTTCCTTCTTTTGCTGGTCCATGGAGCCGGAGACGTCCATGATGCAAAACATCACGGCCTGGCTGGTCGGCTTGGCGACCTTGATGCGATTGCTGTAGCGCAGGTCGAACGGGTCGATGAATGGGATGGCCGCCTGTTTGGCTTCCAGTGCTTCGATTTCGCGCGCCAGTTCCAACACCGCCGGAGCATCTTCCGATGCGATCAGGAGCAAGCGTTCAAGCTCCTGGCGCGCCTCTTTCAGTCGCGCATTGGTACCACTCCCGACTGCGATGCGGCGCCCCAGCGCACCGCGCAATGACCGCAGAACGTGGATATTGGATGGCGTACCGGTGACGGTGTATCCGGCGCGCTGGCTCTTGAATTCCGTGATCGAAGCAAGCTGGGTCTTGATCATGTTGGGCAGCTCAAGGTCTTCGAAGAAATAATTCATGAATTCTTCGCGCGACAGTTCGAACACGAAATCGTCTTCGGTCGTTTCTTCGCTGTTGCCTCCCTTGCCCTTACCGGAGCCGCCGCCGTTTTTCGGACGCGCTACCTGGTCGCCCTTGACGAATTCCTTGTTGCCAGGGCTGACGGTTTCCCAGATGCCGCCGCGAGTGTGGCCGAAAAACGGTTCGCTGACATCCTTGGCGGGAATCGAAACTTTTTCGCCATTGGCAATATCGGTGATCGAGCGGCCCTTGATCGCGCGCTCCACCGCCTGCTTGATTTGCCCTTTGTAGCGTCGCAAGAAACGGTCACGGTTGACCGCAGACTTGTTCCTGCTTTGCAAACGCCGATCGATAAGGTAAGCCAATATGCTCTCCTGCAAGTGCAAGTCCGCGGCTTGCGCCCGGCGCTTGCATCACTCCATACTTCTCTGCCGTTGCAGTTCTATCGTAAAGCCGGTGGGGGATGGGCGCGGCGTCCCCTAACTATGCCGCTTTGATACCATCCCCCCCATGCTCTCCCTGTTCGATAGGGCAGGCTGCCGTTTACGAAGACTTGCGAACGCGCAAGTACCATTCGCATAACAGGCGCACCTGTTTTGCCGTGTAACCCTTTTCCACCATGCGGTTGACGAATTCCTTGTGCTTGTTGGCTTCGTCGGCGCTGGCTTTCGCATTGAAGGAAATCACCGGCAGCAGTTCCTCGGTGTTGGAGAACATCTTCTTCTCGATCACGCTGCGGAATTTCTCGTAGCTGGTCCACGCCGGGTTTTTGCCATTGTTTTGCGCGCGGGTGCGCAAAACGAAGTTGACGATCTCGTTGCGGAAATCCTTCGGGTTCGAAATGCCGGCCGGCTTCTCGATTTTTTCCAGCTCGTTATTCAGCGCTTCACGGTTGAAGCTCTCGCCTGTATCCGGGTCACGGAATTCCTGATCCTGGATCCAGAAGTCGGCAAAGGTCACGTAGCGGTCGAAGATGTTCTGGCCGTATTCGGAATAACTTTCCAGGTAGGCAGTCTGGATTTCCTTGCCGATGAACTCGACGTAACGCTGCGCCAGATATTCCTTGATGTACGAGAGATACTTCTGCTCCGTCTCCGCCGGAAATTGTTCGCGCGCGATCTGCTGCTCCAGCACATACAGAAGATGCACCGGATTGGCTGCGACTTCGGTGCTGTCGAAGTTGAATACTTTTGACAGGATCTTGAACGCGAAGCGCGTGGACAATCCATTCATGCCCTCATCGACGCCAGCGTAGTCGCTGTACTCGGACTTCGACTTGGCTTTCGGATCGGTATCCTTCAGGTTTTCGCCGTCATAGACCTGCATCTTGCTGTAGATGCTGGAATTCTCCGGGTCCTTCAGCCGCGACAGGATCGCGAACTGCGCCATCATCTTCAGCGTGCCCGGCGCGCAGGGTGAGTTGGCCAGCGAGGAATTGCGCACCAGCTTGTCGTAAATCTTTATCTCGTCGGTCACCCGCAGGCAGTACGGCACCTTCACAATATAGATACGGTCGAGGAATGCTTCGTTGTTCTTGTTGTTGCGGAAGGCTTTCCATTCCGACTCGTTCGAGTGCGCCAGCACCACGCCGTCGAACGGAATCGCGCCGAAGCCTTCAGTACCCTTGTAATTGCCTTCCTGCGTCGCGGTCAGCAAAGGATGCAGGACCTTGATCGGCGCCTTGAACATTTCGACGAATTCCATCAAACCCTGATTCGCCAGGCACAGGCCGCCGGAATAGCTGTAGGCATCCGGATCGTCCTGTGAATAGCTTTCCAGCTTGCGGATATCGACCTTGCCGACCAGTGAGGAAATATCCTGGTTGTTTTCGTCGCCCGGCTCGGTTTTGGCCACGGCGATTTGCTTCAGCACGGACGGATAGCGCTTGACCACGCGGAACTGATTGATGTCGCCGTTGAATTCATGCAGTCGCTTGACGGCCCACGGACTTGGGATCGTACGCAGATAGCGGCGTGGAATGCCGTAGTCTTCTTCCAGGATCGCACCATCCTCGATTTCATCGAATAGGCCGAGCGGCGACTCGTTTATCGGCGATCCCTTGATTGCGTAGAAGGGCACGGTTTCCATCAGCGATTTCAGCTTTTCCGCAATGGACGATTTTCCGCCGCCGACCGGACCCAGCAGATACAGAATCTGCTTGCGCTCTTCCAGTCCTTGCGCGGCGTGGCGGAAGTAAGCCACGACTTGCTCGATGACTTCTTCGGTGCCGTAGAATTCTTTGAAAGCTGGATAAATCTTGATGACTTTGTTGGAGAAAATGCGTGACAGGCGCGGATCGAAACGCGTATCGACCAGTTCTGGCTCGCCGATTGCGGCCAGCATGCGTTCTGCGGCACTGGCATAGGCCAGCTTGTCCTTCTTGCAGATCTCCAGATATTCCTGGAGAGAATACTCTTCCTCCCGGGTGCGTTCATATCGTGCTGCATAGTTGTCAAAGATTTTCATGGCGCTGTCCTTTGATGTGAATTGCCGGAGGAGGGTGCCGCGTATTACAGCACTGCATTTCTCAAACGCAATTTAATAATACGCGCTGTCTCATCAAATGTGCCAGTCGTTTTGCGCAAATAAAACACTATTTTTCGTCCCTGTTATTTGGATGAAAACGAAGATATCGAAGTATCATTATTGGTCTTGCAAGGAAAAGATCTTTTCATGCAAAATTTTATAGATGGCTTATCTATTGTTTGCGTGAATGCCATTGCGCGAGCAAACGCGCGCTCCTTGGATCTCTCCGGTTCGCTCGTTGAAACTCGCACTGAAACAAATGCCTCCCGATTCAGCATCACCATTTACAAGCGACAGTGCCGCTTCGGCGAGTGGCTGCCCCATCAACTCCACATTACGCTGCAGCCATCCATCGATCGGAGCACCTGACGAAATCTTTATTCCAACGTTGCAGCGTCGTGTCCCAGTCAAATTTTCGCGCACTCTTCACAGCGCATGAAGCAAGCACTTCTTCATTCACCTGGACTAATTCAATTTACGACTTGTGGCATTTGCGAATACATCTTTTCGTCGCAATCTTTTTGATAAAACCTGCAATGTTGTGGCGTGGAAGCCGCATATATTCGATAATTGCGCTTTTCTCTTGATACAAAAGCCATTTTTTACAAGCCCATGACTCGAAAAGCCACCGCCGCACCTGCTCCTGTTTCTTCCCCCGACTCTTCTCCGATCGTTGTTCGCGACTCCAAAGTCCACGGCAGGGGTGTCTTCGCCACGCGCAAGATCCCCGAAGGAAGTTTCATCATCGAATACATGGGCGAGCGTATTACGGAACGTGAAGCCAACCGCCGCAAGGCTGCCGATCCGGATAATCCGTTTCATACGTTTTTCTTCAGCCTTGAAAATGGCAAGATGATCGATGGAGATGCCGACGGCAACGATGCGCGCTGGATCAATCACAGCTGCGAACCAAATTGCGAAGCGCGGGAAGAAAAAGGACGCATTTTTATTCATGCGTTGCGCGACATTAAGCGCGGAGAAGAACTGAATTACGATTACGGCCTTATTCTGGAAGAACGGCATACGCCGGCGGTCAAGCGTGCCTATGCATGTTTATGCGGCTCCAGCCAATGCCGCGGCACCTTGCTGGCGCCTAAACGCCGGTAGTGCGGAGGTGGGGAGGCGAGATTTACAGGGTATTTGCTGCATTTCTTTCCATTCATGAACTATATAACTGATATCAGAAATGAAAATTGGATCAATATCAGCTGCACCCCTATAATTCAATCGTCTCCTCTATGTCTCCTCCTTTGATATAGACTTAAGCCCGCTGAAAAGCGGGCTTTTTTTTGGCCTGGCGGGACAGAAAGCGTTTTCCCCATCGCCCGCAAATTCATTTCATTCAATGCAGCGGTTTTATATTGGCATGCCGACCGGTCAAGCGAGCGCCCTGACTTTTTCGATCAGCGTATTGGGATCGATCGGCTTGGTGATGAATTCTTTAGCACCCTGCCGCATCGCCCAGATGCGATCGGTTTCCATATCCTTGCTGGTCAGGATCAACACCGGGATATGTTTTGTGGCCTCGTTCCTGTTGATGGCCCGAGTCGCCTGATATCCGTTCATGCCCGGCATCACGATATCCATGATTACGAGATCCGGCAATTCTTCTTCCGAAACGCGCACAGCATCTTCACCGGTCTGCACAGTACTGACTTCATAACCTGCCTTGGCGAGCGTTTCAATCAGGAAGTGCCTGATCGTGGCGGAATCGTCGGCAATCAGAATCCTTTTGACCGGCATGCTACTCCCTTTCTAAAAGTGGAAATGTGCTACCAACGGAACACTCTCGTTTTAATTATCGAATGCACAACATCGAAACAATGCGGCGTTTTGGATTGCATGCCTCCGAATTTCTGCAAAGAGAATATCCGTAATGCTGGCTTTGGGCAATCTGAAAGAGCCCGTTAAACGACAGCATTACCACTTACACCGCCCGGCGCAGCTCGATATGTTGTTAAAATGCGCGCTTTGGATTGCTCGCGGCAGTTCTCCGAACGTGCTTGATAGCGTGACAGGCGCATTACACCGTTTGTCGCCCTCTCTATTGACCGCATCGCATTATTCCCTTTCATCGCTTCGATTTTTTGCCGGCATGCCTGAACCAGTCTTTACCAAAAAAACGGTTGCGATCGTCGGCGGCGGGCCGGCAGGACTGATGGCAGCGGAAAGCCTGATCCAGGGCGGCGTGCAAGTCATGCTGTTTGATGCCATGCCTTCGGTCGGACGCAAATTTCTGCTGGCCGGCAAAGGCGGCATGAACCTGACGCATGCCGAGCCACTGGAAAAGTTCCTGACTCGCTATGGCGCACGCAACGCCGCCCTCAAGCCGTTGCTCGAAGATTTCGGTCCGGACGCCTTGCGCGCATGGGCGCACGAACTTGGCATAGAAACCTTTGTCGGCTCCTCTCAGCGCGTTTTCCCCACTGACATGAAAGCCGCGCCGCTCTTGCGCGCATGGATCACCCGCCTGCGTACCGCCGGCGTGCAATTCCACATGCGCCATCGATGGCAGGGCTGGGCAGGTGAACCTGCCGAAAAAACATTGCGCTTTGAGACGCCGGATGGCGAACGCCTCATGTATGCAGATGCCACGATCCTCGCCTTGGGCGGTGGCAGTTGGGCGCGGCTTGGCTCGGATGGGGCATGGATTCCTATTTTGAGAAAACAGGGCATCGCGGTTGCGGCATTGCGGCCTTCCAATTGCGGCTTTGATCTGCCCTGGAGCGAACACATGCGCACCCGTTTTGCCGGACATCCCGTCAAATCCGTCATCGCATCGTGCGCCGGCAAGGACGGCGAGGTCGTGCATCGGCAAGGCGAATTCATTATTACCAGCACCGGCGTGGAAGGAAGCCTGATCTATGCCATGTCATCCCTGCTGCGCGAACAGATCGCATCAACCGGAGCGGCAACGCTGTATCTGGACCTGCTGCCGGGCAGATCGCTTGATCGCGTCATTGACGAGCTGGCTCATCCGCGCGGCGCCCGCTCACTTTCCTCGCATTTGCAAAGCAAGCTGGGCATTGTGGGCGTCAAGGCCGCATTGCTGCGCGAAGTTGCATCGCAAGAGGTATTGAATGATCCGGTCCGGTTGGGATCGATCCTGAAAGCATTGCCGCTGAAACTGCTTGCGCCGCGCCCGCTGGACGAAGCCATCAGCAGCGCGGGCGGCGTGGAATTCGAGATGCTCGACCAGCACCTGATGCTGCGCGCAATGCCGGGCGTATTCTGTGCCGGTGAAATGCTGGACTGGGAAGCACCCACCGGCGGCTATCTCTTGACTGCATGTTTCGCCAGCGGCCACGCGGCAGGCCAGGGAGCGCTCGCTTGGCTAAATGCATCTGAAAATAATCAATCATCGACCTGCCGGGCTTAGCCGACAGCGTCGCATCGCACCGCTGCGGCAGGCACAGAGAGCGCATTAAAACAAGGTAGGGCTGTTCTAATGCAAGCACATTTAAAGCAGCTCTGAATACACGAGTCGCACGAACGGCACGGAGAAATACGCTAACCGGATCGGCAACTCCTCACACTTTTTAACGCTGCTCCTGGAGCTCGCTGAAAACGCGGGGCGTGAGCCGATGCCTGCCTGGAAAAGCGGACGGCCATCACCCTGGCTTGCAAAGCAGTTTTCAGGACTGTTTAAGGCGCAAAATCAATTCCCGCCAGTACCCTGCGCAGTCGTGCCTCGTAGCGCTCGGCATGCTGCGGCAATTCCAGGTGCCTTGCGGCGAAATAGAGTTCCTTCCAAAACGTCGCCTCATCCTGGCATCCGGCATGCTGCATTCCGATACGTTCCAGCAGTTCCAGCGCATGCCTGAACTGCCCATGGCGCAGGCAATCGCCATATTCTTCTTCCCATACACGCGGCGATTGCAGGTCTGCGGCAAATAATAGCGGGCTGCGGCGAGAAACCTCAGCGATTGCCTCTCTTCGTTGGGCCAGCGGCGCATGGATGCGTAATGAATATGAATACAGTTGAAATCAGGATTCACGCGCGAGCGCAAGAAACTCGGTACGCATCGCGAGATTCGGTTGCAGCTCACCCAGCATGGCCGAGGTAAGGGTTTCTTCGCCCGGAGCGCGGATGCCTCGGCTTTCCATGCACAGGTGACGGCAGCGCACCACCACGCCCACCGCTTTCGGGCGCAAATTGACCATCAACGCCTCCGCAATCTGGCTGGTCATGCGCTCCTGCACCTGCAATCGCTTGGAAAAGCAATCGACCAGGCGCGTCAGCTTCGACAAACCGACAATTCTCCCATGCGGAACATAGCCGATGGTAGCAGTACCGAAAAACGGAGTGAGATGATGTTCGCAATGGCTATAGACGGGAATGCCCTTAACGACGATCAGCTCGTTATATTCTTCCGCACCGTCCTCAAATGCTTTCAATACCTCGGCCGGATCCTGAGCATAACCCGATGTCCAATGCTCCCACGCACGCATCATGCGCGCAGGCGTGTCGCGCAAACCCGGGCGGTCCGGGTTTTCGCCCAGGCTTAACAGAAACCGCCGCCAGTCCTGTTCCGTAAAATACGTCTCATCCATATTCCCATCCGTATCTGGATCCAGGAACCGTGGCGGCAGGATGGATCATCTGTCGCGGCACTATGCTGTAGATCCTAAGTGGCATTCGCATGCATACTATAGCAGCAGCGCAAGCGGCGCATCTGCTTGAGCGCAAAATTTATAGGCTCAACGTCAAAGTGCCGAATCAGCGTTGCGCTCTTAAAAATAAAACGGCTGCTCTTTCGAGCAGCCGCCTACGTCCGGATTATTGCGATCCTCTTTACGTACGCGCTGAGGAAACCTTTGAATGGCCGCCTTTTCCTTTGCCCGATGCGGACATCGGCTGCATCGGGCGTGCTTCCTTCATGGTGCTCATCTCTTCGCCCAGCGCTTCCAGGTCCAGTTTGGATTTTTTCACCTTCGGAAACATCTCTTTTTCTTCCTCTTCGACGTGATGTTCGATGTATTCGCCCAGGACGGTCACTTTTGCATCGTACATCGGGTCGGAAGGATCCAGAGCCTGAATCTGCTCGATTAAATCCTTGGCGCTGGCATGCTCGACCTCGGCTTCATTGACCATGTCTTCTTCGACTATCTCACGCGCAGCAGGATAGAAGATCTCTTCCTCGATCTGCGTATGCAAGATCAACTCGTTGCAGATTTCTTCCACCAGGGCCTGCTTCTCTTCAGGCTCGCCTTTTTCCTTCAGCTTGTCGAAATCCTTGAACAGTTTCTTTACTTTCTTATGGTCATCGACCAACAGATCGATAGCCAGGTTATCTTGGCTTTTTTTGGCAGTCATCATCACTCTCCGTTAGAAATAGTTCCGATACAAAGAATGCTTGCCGAACAACGGCAAGCATTGCTCTTACGTTCTCCAAATCTCTTGATCAGCGAACGCGGCCGCGACGGAAAAGATTGACAATCATGAGCAGCAGGATCGCTCCGAGGAACGAAACAAACAAGGAAGCAATACTGAAGTCATTCTGGTTGATCGTTCCTGTTCCAAATAGCGGTGCCAGTAGCCAGCCGCCCAGCAGCGCACCGATGATACCCACGATTACGTTCAACAGCATTCCCTGCTGAGCGTCCGTTCGCATGACCAGGCTCGCCAGCCAACCGATAACGCCACCGATAACGATCCACAATATAAAGTTCATTGTTCTCTCCTTTTGATATTGAACGGAACGGCATAAGTGCTATGCCCATGCCCTGCAGGTTACCAGCGTGTTTTTCTCGGCGGTATAGGACGTGCGCTCAAGGCGGTGTAGGAAAACAGGAACCGGAATTCCTGCCCAGAAATTCTTATTCGCAGTCTTTGTTGCTTGAGTTGTGAGCGTCAAAATGACTTTATCTGCAGGAAACTTTGTCTTTATTGCAGTGTCACTCTTTCAGTGGCAACATACTGATACATCATGTTGGAACGACGACAAAAATGGCCTGACCGAATCTGGATCGTGCGGCATGGACAAAGCGCAGGCAATGTCGCGCGCGACATGGCCGAAGCAGCGCGCCTGCATTTGATTGACATCGCTACGCGCGACGTCGATGTACCGCTTTCACCTCTCGGAGAGCGGCAGGCCATCGCTCTCGGACAATGGTTCGGACAAATGCCCCCTTCCGAGCAACCGAGCATCGTATTGTTTTCACCCTATATTAGGGCACGCGAAACCGCTCAACTCATCCTTGAAAGCGCAGGCATAGCGCGTGAGGATGTGACCTATGTCGCCGATGAACGTTTGCGCGAAAAGGAATTCGGCATTCTGGATCGCTTGACGACCCATGGAATCAGGCAAAAATACCCTGAATTGAGCGAGCAGCGTGCACATGTCGGGAAATTTTATTTCCGACCGCCCGGCGGCGAAAGCTGGTGCGATGTGATCCTGCGCCTGCGCAGCGCCATCGACACCATCGTGCGCGAATATGCAGGCGAGCGGGTATTGATCGTCGGGCACCAGGTCATCGTGAATTGCTTCCGTTATCTGCTGGAGCGCATGGATGAACAGCAGATCCTCGATGTGGATCGTGCTGCCGATGTTCCCAACTGTTCGGTAACGTCTTATGAATTTGATCCGACACGCGGAAAAAACGGCAAGCTCGTGCCGCGCCTGTCGAATTTCGTTGTGCCACTGGAAGAAACGGGTACGCCGATTACGATGGAGCCGGATATGCCCGCGGCGCCAAAATCCTGACTCCGGATCAAATATGCAGCGCGAGCTTTCCAGAATTCAATTCAAGACCATTGATGACCAAAGCCTGCGGGCATGGCCGCTGCCCATGCCTCCCACGGATGGCGATAAGGAACAGCGTGGACGTGCAATTGTAATTGGCGGATCGCGTGAAGTGCCGGGCGCCGTCCTGCTTGCTGCCAATGCCGTTCTGCACGCGGGGGCCGGAAAGGTAACGCTTGCAGTGGGAGCGAGCATTGCGCCGCAACTTGCGCTGGCGATACCGGAGTCGCGCGTGATCGCACTTCCCGAAACCGAGGCCGGCGCCATTGCGCCGGAATCAGCGCAGATTCTGGAAAGCGTGCTCTCTCGCGCCGATTCGATTTTAATCGGACCGGGAATGCAGCATGAAGAATCAGTGTGCGCATTCGTCGAGAAAGCGCTTCCCATGGCGGGCGGCGCCAAGATTATCCTGGATGCCTCTGCGATGGCGCTGGTTCGGTCACAGCCGCAATATGCGCAGCGGTTGGAAGAGACGGCCCTTGCTGATGGCTTTTTGCGGCGCTATGCAGCACAGGTTCTGCTGACTCCGCACGCTGGCGAAATGGCGCATCTGACCGGCCTGGACAAGGAGGAAATCGCATCGGATTCCGCCACCATTGCAATGACGGCAGCACAGCGGTGGAATGCCACCATCGCCTTGAAGGGGGGGCGCACTTTCATCGCCGCACCGGGTGGGCAGCTATGGCTGCATGAAGGGGGCAATGTCGGCCTGGCTGTCTCGGGATCAGGCGATACGCTGGCAGGCATTATTGCCGGCCTTGCTGCGCGTGGCGCGCCCCTTGAGCAGGCGTGCGTCTGGGGTGTTGCCTTGCATGCGCGTGCCGGCGAATATCTGGCAAGCCATTCGGGTCCGATGGGATACCTGATACGCGATCTCTCCGCGAAAATCCCCATGCTGATGCACCAGCTTTCAACCCCCTGAACGACTGCGGGCAATCCTCGCCCGTGCGTGACGCACACAATGCAGCGAATAACAGACGGCGCTATTAACGCTACTTTATTCGTGAGGGAACAGCACTTAGCCGCGGACCCGGTGGAGCCGAGCTTTTCCGATACTCGGCATGATGCATGCACGCACTGCAGACGGCCGCTTACTTCCGATGGATTGCAAGAAGAATGGCGTCGATGGCCGGATGCTTGATCTTGCGCTCATTGGATATCGCATAGAACTGCTCGCGTACCTTCGACATTTCACCTACAGGCACGGCGCCGAACTGCTCCTCCACATCCTTGCTCAATGCCGAAGGCGCGGGAAACAAACCCAGCCCATTGCGTCCAAAGGTATTGAGCAGCGCATTGTCATCGAATTCACCGACCACATTCGGATGGATGCCATTTACTTCGAACCAATGATCGATACGGCCACGAATTGCATTGTTTCGCGTCGGCAGAAGAATCGGCGCGCCGTTCAGGCTTTGCGGAAAATCTGTCCGGTATTTTTTCGCAAGCGAAGGAACACCGAACAAAGTGAGCTCGCTTTCTCCCAGAAGATGACTGAACACGCGCAAGGTCGCCCCCGGCGGCACGGAACGATCGGTCAGCACGACATCGAGCTTATGCACCGACAAGTCGCCCAGGAGCGACTCGAACTTGTCCTCGTAACAGACAAGTTTCACGCGTTCGGGCAAGCCCAGCGCCGCTTCCAGCAAACGCGCCGAGATGAGCTTCGGCAGGGAATCGGAAATCCCGACCGTCAGCCGCATCGTACGCTCCACGTCCGAATTGGCCAGGGCATCCAGCATTTGTTCTCCAAGCAAGAAGATCTGGTCTGCATATCCGAGCGCGACCCGGCCGGCTTCCGTCAGGACCAGCCGGCGCCCTTGCGGTGCAAACAGCGATTTTCCCAGCGATTGTTCCAGCAGGCTTAACTGTGCGCTGATGGTTTGCACTGCCACATCCAGGCGCTCGGCCGCGCGAGTCACGCTACCTTCTTTGGCAACCATCCAGAAGTAATACAAATGCCGAAAATTGAGGTTTGTCGTTTTCATTGTTCGTAATTAACGAAGTAATACTTCCATTATCTTCGCTTTTTATTAAATATTATATTTTCTATTATTCTGCTTATTCGAAGTTAGATGGCTTTATTTTAAACATTTAATGAAGTAATACTATACATCCAATCCGATGATTCCTATACCACCATAGAAACTTGCCCTCCTCAACCTGCTTCGCAAACTTCGCATAAAGCTGCCAGTTACACCCTTGCTCTGAGTCACTATCAGGAGAAGAGTTTCTCCGTTTGCAAAGCCGGCTCTTTTATCCTAAAAAATAACTGTCAACCATTTAATTTATTAATAAGGAATATCTATGCTTGAGTTACTGAGCGATCCAGCAATCTGGATTGCATTTTTCACCCTGACCGCGATGGAGCTGGTACTGGGAATCGACAATGTTATTTTCATCTCGATACTAGTCGACAAACTTCCACCGGAAAAACGCAACCTCGCGCGCAAGATCGGCTTGTTCGGCGCAATGTTCATGCGCATCGGCTTGCTCCTTGTATTGGCCTGGATCGTAGGACTGACGCAACCGCTTTTTGAAATCATGGGCAAGGGATTTTCAGGCCGCGACCTGGTCCTGCTTGGCGGCGGACTGTTTCTGATCTGGAAGAGCACCTCTGAAATCCATGAAGCGCTGGAAGGACCGAAGGAACATCATCCCTCGGCGGGCAGCGTTGCGAAGGCTGCCTTTACTTCCATCATCCTGCAAATCATGGTGATCGACCTGGTGTTCTCGCTGGATTCGATCATTACTGCGGTTGGCATGGTCGATGAGATCGAAGTCATGATCGCTGCCGTCATTACATCGGTTGGTTTGATGATGCTGTTTGCGGCTCCGATCGGCAATTTCGTCTCGCGTCATCCTACGGTAAAAGTGCTGGCCTTGTCGTTCCTGGCAACGATCGGACTCATGCTGGTGGCGGAAGGTTTTGGTCACCACATACCAAAAGGCTATATCTACGCTGCCATGGCTTTCTCGCTGATCGTGGAAATGCTGAATTTGCGCATGCGGAAAAATACCGAGGCTCCTGTGCAATTGCACCGCCAGATTCTCGAACCGGAGCATTAATTCACGCATCATCGTCATATTAAGGATGGAACAGGGCTGCGGAATCCGCAGCCTTTTTTTCATTCAAAAATGTCGACTCCCGGAAAGCATCCAAACCTCGGCAACCTTTGCTAGGCCGCAGGGTCAAATCGAAATCTTTTGTAGTTGTTTTATCAAGGAGAAAGTATGAGGCTAGATATTTACAGGCGAGCTGAAACCGACGGAAAATACTCTTACCTGGCTGTCCCCGAAGGGAAAATGATTCCGCAGGAAGCCATCAATAGCGAATGGGAAACCGCCGACCGCAGTATCGAGTTCGATGAAAATTCTCCCGAACTGCCTGAATTCGCCATCGATAATCCATTACAGCAAATTCATACCAAAGGCTATGCCATCACCAGCGTGAAGCATCTCAGCCAAACCGGATAAGGGAAAGAAAACAAGGGAAGATGGCAGCAGTGCCATGACATTCCATAGGAACGCCGGCTTGCATGCTGGCGTTTTATGTTTCGTTTTTATGTTTTCCCCGTGTGCCTAAACCAGGCCCCGATCCGCCAGCTCCTGCTTCACATATGCATAAAATACCGGCGCGGCGACCACGCCGGGAATGCCGAACAGGGTTTCCATCGTCAGCATGGCTGCCAGTAATTCCCAGACGCGCGCATTGATATGCGCACCGATGATCTTGGCGTTCAAAAAATATTCCAGCTTGTGAATCGCTATGAGGAAAGCAAGTGCCATCAGCGCCACCTGTAGCGAATGTGACAGGGCAATCACGACGATGACGGTGTTCGAGATAATGTTTCCCAGCACGGGAAGCATGCCGGCAATGAAAGTAATCAGCACCATGGTTTTTGAAAGCGGCAAGTGCACGCCGGCCATCGGCAAGGCCACCAGTAAAAATATGCCGGTGAATACCGCATTGATGGCCGCAATCCGCACCTGGGCGAAAACGATGCTTTGAAATGCGCGCGTCAGGCCGACCACGCGCTGATGCAATGCGGCGGCCAGCGGCAAATAGCGGTGTTTGGAAGTCGTGTCGTGCAGCGCGGCCATCGCACCGATGACCATGCCGATAATGAGGTGAGCAATCGTGCGGCCCGCTTCCTGGCCCAGCACTTTGGCATCTTCGGCATGCGCGCGCAGCCAGAGCGCCATTTTTTCACGCAGCGCTTCCGCGTTCGACGGCAGATATTCCTTCAACCACTCCGGTATCTGGTCGCGCGATGCTTCAATGATGTCGGCCATTTTCTTCAACAGCACCGGCATGCTGCCGGCCTCGCTCTGGAAAAAACTGAGCGCCGCCCAGATCGCCGCGGAAAAAAACAGCACGATAAGCGTACTGAGCAAGGCCACGGCAATCAGCTTGGCGCGCTGGTCGCTGAACTTTTTTCCCAGCCTCGGCGCGGCAATCTGTACCAGCGAATAGACCAGAAGCCCGGAAAAGAGCGCCGCCAGCAGGCCGCGATGCAAGACCAGGAACAGCGCACATGCGGCCAAGATATAGGACGCGATGACAGGGTAATCCGTTTTGTTTTGTGTCGACATCGTTTAATTCACCACTCCCACGTGCCGCCACTATAAGCGAAGCCAAAAAAAATCGCCCGCATATTTTGCGGGCGATCTCAGTTTTGCCAGATAACGCTGACAGTCAAATCGGAGGAGTTCGCCGGCGTCCAGCCTTGGCTTATCCTTCTTCTTCGTCCGCTTTCTCGCGAAGCGGACGGACGGACTGCTTAGGACATTTGCTGGATTCCGGCCAGAATCCATCCGCCCTGACCTGACACCGGCTTGGACAGATTCCAGATTTCCGTGAACGGTTCGGCGGATGCATTTTCGCTTTCCTTGATCATTCCGCTGAACTTCACGCTGGCCAGATACTCGTTGCCGATCGTTTCAATGCCAAGCAAGTCGGCATCCAGGGACATTACATCGGTATGGTTGGGCGACGCGCCGCGTTCCTGCAATTGCATTTTCAGTTCGGCGAACATTTCCGGCGTCGTGAATTCACGAATGTCATTCACATCAGCGCGGTCCCATGCTGCCTGAAGACGGATGAAATAGGTCTTTGCATGGCGCAGGAAACCGGCTGCATCAAAATCTGCAGGAACGCTTGCTGCTTGGTTTGATGCATCGAATCCCGATGAGAATGGCGCACCCTGCAAGGCCGACGGCTGGTTTTCCAATCCCGAGCCGATGCGCGGTGTAAAGCCGGCGGAACCGCTGTTTGCACCGCCGTTCGCATAGGCTGGGCGTGGACCGTTATTGTCCGCGCTCTTGCGACGCAGCATGCGGATGATGAACATTACGGCAAAAGCCAGCAACGCAATCATCAGCACGGTACTGATAAAGCTGGCCATTGCACCGCTCAGGCCAAGATGCGACAACAGAGCGCCCAGTCCGAGGCCGAGCAAGGCGCCGCCAAGGATACCTTTCCAAGGGCTGGCTTTCGGCGGAACGCCTTGCGCCGGATTTTGGCGTGCTGCATTGGTTGCCTGAGACGACTGCGCTGGAGTTGCCTGGCGGCTAAAGCTTTGCGACTGCTTGCCGAAAGAGCCGCCGCCGCCCATGCGTTTGGCTTCCGCGGTCGAGATGCCGACACTGACAGCCATGAATGCCAGCAGCACCGTCATTAAAATTCGTTTCATGTGTCCTCCAAGGATACTCGCGGCATGAGAAGTCATGCCCACGTTTGCAACATTAAATATTAGCGTTTCTAAACTTTTCAACCAACACAATAACAGGACGGTGTGTTCGCAAAAACCGAAACAGCTTTCTGAAGCAACTATTTATTACCCGTCTTCATGCAATTCGGCGCTATCTTAGAAACACAATCTTAACGTTATCTTAATCGGTTTTTGAAAAAATATCTTTTAATTGAAAACCAGCCTTCGTTTTATTGGCATTGTTTCATTCTTCGACCGTCACGCGTTTCGAAGATTCGGCAAGTATCCAGCTAATTGCAACTCCCGCCCACAAAGCATTGCGCTGCCTGACCAGCGGACTGTCTTCAAATACTGCCCCATGCAGGTTGTCATAGCGGACAAATCCGCCTACCCAATAACGGACGAATCTTTTTGACATGGCCAGAGTGAACTGCGCTCCCGCGTATCCGCCGGAGGGATCATATGCCCGGCGGTCGGGCCTTGCGTAGGCTGGATCGACTGCGTAAAAGTATTCGTTGTATTTCCGGCTGGTGAAAATCGTGCCGGCCAGGATGCCCAGGTTCCATCCCGCCAATCCGGCCGGATCCCTGATATCCAGGTTCAAACCCGGGGAAAACAGCCAGCCGATATTCCTGGGTGAAGATTCCATTGTTACGCTGCTGCGCAGGGGCAGGCGCAACTCCAGCTTCATTTTCCGGCCGGCCTGTTGCCAAAGATTAATATCGGCAGTTGGCCCGACTTCGACCGTCGGCTTCAGGTCCGGCATACCGGCACGCGCAGGATTATTCTCGCTGTTGACGGGCAAGGTAGCATTCAGACTCAAATTAAGCTCGATATTTTCATTATCAAATAAGGTGCCGCGAATACTGCCGCGGTCTGCCCTGATATGTGCGCCGCGATAAACTGCATAAGGCACCGGCAGGATATAACTGCTTGAACGGTCTGCCCCGCGATAATCCGGCAGATGCAAGGTTCCCACGCCGACACCCAGTTCCCATAAAGGCTTGGATTCTTCTGCCTGCACCGGGCAAGCTACCAAGGCCGCCATCGACAGCAGGCTGCGGGCAAGATGTATGTCACTGATCATTATTTAGTATTGTTTTTGTTTGCCGGAACGTAATAGTAGGGAGGTTTACCTGTCTATGCCAAGGCCTGCTGCCTCAGCATACATATGAATTTATTACGGCAAGGATCCCATGCATTTTGCTCAAGCAAGCTTTTTCATATCCCAAGCAAAAGCACATCCAGGACATGTGTCATGTGGCTTTCCATCGACAACGAACAAGCGGATTTCTCGGGCAGTTTCTTTCGTTCATCTCCTCAACAAAGCTTGAATCAATAACTAGGACGTTTTTGCGAACCTTTTATTAGATATTCATTATCAGAAGATCTTTCCTTATTTCAGGAACCGGCATGTTGCAAATCCCTCTATGCATTTTTGTAGTTTTTCCTGCTTCAAAGGCGCGCTGGCTCGCCATCCATCCATTCGCCGTACGGCAAGCTATCGCATACATAGAAACTATTAAATATAAATATTAATAGCTGTAACCTATCATATAGGTTGTTCATTGCAACGATTGAAAGGAAAACCATGGATGCCAAGCGCCCAATATTGACCACACGACAAGGCCATCCGGTCACCGATAACCAGTCTCTGCGTTCGGTCGGCGAACGCGGTCCGGCCACCTTGGAAAATTATCAGTTCATTGAAAAGATTACTCATTTCGACCGCGAACGCATCCCGGAGCGGGTAGTCCATGCCCGCGGCACTGGTGCCCACGGCTATTTCGAGGCTTACGGCAAAGTCGGCAAGGAACCGGCCTCCAAATACAGCTGCGCGCGCGTACTGAATGAAACGGGCGTGCAAACCCCTATCTTCGTGCGCTTTTCGACCGTGATTGGCGGCAAGGAGTCGCCCGAGACGGCGCGCGATCCGCGCGGCTTTGCGATCAAGTTCAAGACCGTCGAAGGCAACTGGGACCTGGTCGGCAACAATCTGAAAGTCTTCTTTATCCGCGATGCGATCAAGTTTCCTGACATGATCCATGCTTTCAAGCCTGATCCGGTCAGCAACCGGCAGGAACCATGGCGCTTTTACGACTTCATTGCCAATCATCCCGAGTCGCTGCACATGGTCACCTGGGTCAAGAGCCCTTGGGGTATTCCGGCCAATTACCGTGAAATGGAAGGCTCCGGAGTGAACACTTACAAGCTTGTGAACGAGCAGGGGGTCGCACACTTGGTGAAATTCCATTTCCAGCCCAAGCAAGGCGTGCGTAATCTGACCAGCGCACAGGCCGCGGAAATCCAGGCCAAGGATGTCGGGCACGCCACCGCCGACCTGTACGATGCGATCGAACGCGGCGACTTTCCGGAATGGGAATTCTGCGTGCAGATCATGACAGACGGCGATCATCCGGAATTGGATTTCGATCCGCTCGACGATACCAAGCGCTGGCCGGAAGACCAGTTCCCGCTTTTACCCGTAGGCCGCATCGTCCTGAACCGCAATCCCGATAATGTGCATGCGGAAACCGAGCAATCCGCCTTCGGAACCGGCGTGCTGGTGCGCGGCATCGACTTTTCCGACGACAAGATGCTGCAGGGCCGCACGCTGTCGTATTCCGATACGCAGCGCTACCGCGTCGGCCCGAACTATCTGCAGTTGCCTATCAACGCGCCGCAGGAAAAGGTGCGCGCCTACACCAACCAGCAGGGCGGACAGATGGCTTACTTTGTTGATCCGACAGGCGACAAGCATATCAATTATGAACCGAGCCTGATCGGCGGATTGCAGGAAGCTCCCAAGCCAGCCAGGGAATACCACCAGTGGGTCGAAGGACACCTGGGCCGCTACCAGACTACGCGCACTGCCGACGACTACAAGCAGGCCGGCGAGCGTTACCGCACGTTCGAGGACTGGGAGCGCGAGGACTTGATCGCCAATATCGGCGGAGACTTGAAGCAATGCCCTGAAGTCATCCAGCTGCGCATGGTCTGGCATCTGTGGCACTGCGATGAAGATTATGGACGCCGTGTTGCGCAATTTGCCGGCATCGACCTGGAAAAAGCCAAGGCCTTGCCTCCATTGCCCGGAAAACCGGCACCGCATCAGCGGCGTTCGGCACCGGCTTACACCAGCGGCAAAAAAGAAGAAGCCGCGGGCGTGCAAGAGCCGGTCGGTGCGAAGTAAACGCCCGTCGATTAATCAGGCTGGTATTGAGCTGCCCTCCATTTACTGGATGGCCGATTCAAAACAAGGTAGTTGAGAGCCGACTTGCAGCTTTCAACTACCCAAAGAGAGGACTCATGCAAATAGATCAAACGACACCTATCAACACAACACCGTCTTCCGCAGCTCCGGCTTTGGACGATGCCACACTGGATTTTGCGCAACGTGTCTTCCACTATGCGCGCATGGGAGCAGCACAGGATTTGCAAGCCCTGCTGAAAATGGGATTACCGCCAAATTTGCGCAATCACAAGGGCGACAGCTTGCTGATGCTGGCCAGCTACCATGGCCATCTCGACGCTGCTGCGCTGCTGCTTGAATACGGTGCCGATCCGGAATTAAGCAACGACCATGGTCAAACGCCGCTGGCCGGCGCTGCTTACAAAGGCGATCGCGCAATGCTGCAACTGTTGCTCGATCACGGCGCCAATGTCGAAGGCGCATCGCCGGACGGCAAGACCGCATTAATGCTGGCAGCCATGTTCAACCGCGGTGAAATCGTCAGCCTGCTGCTGTTGCATGGGGCCGACTTGCACGCGCGAGCTGCCAACGGCATGACAGCCCTGGATGCTGCCACGACGATGGGAGCGGCGGACACATCGGCACAGCTGACCGCGGCCATGTCTTAAACGCACGAAGGGCAAAAGCTCAATCTCAGCCGGATTTGAAGCACAGCCCGTGCAGCCGTGCCGGTTTGCAAGCGTGCACGGTCATCGACTGAAGCATATCTTTCGTTACGGCAAAGGCAGCGTAGCTTTCGCGATCGCTCGTTACAAACCGAATTTTCAGACTTGTACCGCCTTGACGCAGCGGCGGTTCGGCGACTGTCTATCTCTGCCGCTTGCCGCCATTGAACATTTTTTCTTGCTTCCCCTCCAATATGAAGCGCCCTGTTTATCCCATCCCTTTCAGTAAGCTCTCTTATCCAATATATGAACCATCATCTGGAAAGCGTCCTGCGTTACCTCGACGAACATCATTTGAAGCTGGTAACGGCGGAATCCTGTACCGCTGGACTGACAGCATCGACGCTGGCGGAAATTCCTGGTTGTGGAAGCACGCTGGAATGCGCTTTCGTTACGTATTCCGCCACAGCGAAAATCAGCGTCCTGGGCGTGAAGCCGGAAACGATCGAGCGTTATAACCTGACCAGCGAAGAAGTCGCACGCGAAATGGCCGAAGGAGCATTGCGCATCAGCCGCGCCAATGTCGGGCTTGCCGATACCGGCCTGGCCGGCCCTTCCAGCGGCGACAGCAACATCCCGGTCGGCACCGTCTGTTTTGCCTGGTCATTCGAGCACGACGGCGACGTGAAGACCTTTTCCGAAACCCGGAAATTCAACGGCGACCGCAACGAAGTACGGCAAGCGAGCGCCGACTACATGATCAGCCGCATCTGGCATTACCACAATGAGGTGCTGAAGGAAAATTCTTGAGATAATGCCGGCTCAACCAAACAGGAGTGCCCGCCCCCCGGGGCAGCGGGCAAAATGCGCCATTAAAAATAACGAAGGATCGTGTCATGGACAAAGCCAGCTATAGCAACGAACAGCAGCACATCATCAATGCATTGCATGTCTCCCCTTCTTTTGATGTCCAGGCCGAGATCACGCGCCGCACCGATTTTCTGTGCAATCAACTGATTCAATCCAGGCGGCGCAGCTATGTGCTGGGCATTAGCGGCGGAGTCGATTCGCTGACGGCGGGTTTTCTGGCTCAGGCCGCAGTGCAGCAAGCGCGCAAGCGCGGTCATGATGCGACATTTATCGCCATGCGCCTTCCGTATGGCGTGCAGAAAGACGAGCACGATGCGCAGAATGCGGTGAAGGCGATCGATCCCGACAGGCTGTTGACAGTCGATATCAAGCCGGCCAGCGACGCGATGCTTGCTGCAGTCAAGGCATCCGGCCAGACATTCGAAAGCCATGAGCAGGAAGATTTCATTCTCGGGAACATCAAGGCGCGCCAGCGCATGATCGCGCAATATGCGGTGGCCGGCGCTACTCATGGCCTGGTCATCGGCACCGACCATGCCGCCGAAGCGCTGATGGGCTTCTATACCAAGTTCGGCGACGGGGCCTGCGATTTGACTCCCTTGACCGGCTTGAACAAGCGACGGGTCAGGGCATTGGCGCATGAATTCGGCGCCCACGCTGCCCTGGTCCACAAGATACCGACTGCCGACCTGGAAAATCTCGCACCTTTGAAGCCGGACGAGGCTGCATTCGGCATTACTTATGAAGAAATCGACGATTTCCTCGAAGGTAAAGAGGTCAGCGAACGTGCCTATGACGTGATCTTCAAACAGTATCAACTGACTGCGCATAAACGCGCATTGCCGCTGGACCCGTTCTCAGTCTGAGTAAGTAATGTAAGTAATCAAGCAAACGAGGCAGTCTCCATCTCTCGTTTGCCTTCATCTATCAGTCAGGCGTCGGCCGTTTTCGTGTTTCGATAGAGCGCATGTTCAATGCCAGTTTGCATCCGGCTGGCATTGCATGCGCTTCGCCGCATCAATGACATCCTGCAGTTCGACCGGATCGCTGAAAGGATCTTCATCGAGGCGGGTTACGCGATTCAATTCCTTTTGCCATCGCCGCAATTCTTCCACATAGGGTTGATGAAGCACGCGTTTCAGATCTCCGCCGTTCTCTACCATGTCGCAAATCCCGTTGTGCAGCCATTCGCCGGTATGCCAGTCCGGCATATCGACCGCGGGGAAAAGACAAATGCCTTGCAGATCTATTCCACGATCCACGGCTGCCAGCGATTCGTGCATCACGTCCCTGAGCCAGGCGCTGCGGCCATGCCCCATGCCGCTGGTCTCGCCGATGATCATGGGGCGCCGGTAACGCTCCCAGACAGTCGTCAGCAGCTCACATAGCGGCTTGATGCGGTCGTCTCCCGGATCAAGCGCCTTATGCGGGCCGCTTTCGCGGTATTCCATCTGCCCGAAGGAATAATTGTTGGCGCCGACTATATCGAGCACCTCGGGAGCGCCGCCAAATTCCGGGTGCAGCTTGCCGTATAAGATATCCCATGCGACAAAAGTGTCGACATAGGTCTCATGATGTGCCGCTTCGATTTGATCTGGCCGGTTACGCGGTGCGACCACCTGTACCAGCGGATCGATATGGACCATGCGAGCCTGCGGGGCCACTTCACGAATCGCCTTTACGCCTGCGATCGCCGCTCGCGCCAGGGCGACGCGGAAATCCATGCGCGCCTGCCTGGTATTCAGGTACGGCGCCACCCAGCCCCATTCCCCTCCGCAAAATGAGAAAAAGGTAATCTCATTGATCGGCGTAAAAAAATGCGGGCCGCTCAGCTTCGGCGCAACATATTCCGCCACCGCACGGCAATAGTCCGCAAAGCGCGTCTGGAAATCATTTGAAAATGGATCCAGGCCGTCCGGATAGCCGTAATGACATAAATCCCAGATCGGCATTACCTGCGACTCCCGCATTGCATCGATCAGCGGATCGAGCGATGAAAAATCATATTGGCCACCGCGGTCTACCAAAGGCCATGCAACGCCTTCCCTCGACACGGCAATGCCGAGCTCGCGTAAGATCTGGTAGTCCTCGCGGGCGTGACTGTCATGCTGCGTCTCGGCGATCAGGTTGCGGCGCGTCCGGTCTTTCCAGAGAAAAGTCGAGCATTCAAAGCCGGAGATAAAAAAAGTCGGGAAAATACCAGGATGGCGGGCCATAGAATGTTAAAAAATGAACGGGTTCTCTGATCGTCACAAGGACATATGACGCCGCGACTGAACAGCTGCTACGCATCTACCGCTTTACTGCCGCCGGATTCATATGCGAACTTCACATGCGTTCTGGCGCAAGGCAGGCCTTCGCAGACTTTGCACTACATAAGAGGCGGCACCTCGGTAAATGGTGTGCCCGGCGTAATTTCAGGCAACTGCGGGTCCGGCACAATGGTGGGATCGTCCGGCGTATCGGGAAATTCCGGGTCCGGCTGCTGGCCGGGCTCAAGTTCACGCTGCGGTTGCACTGGCTCGGGAATTTCCGGACTGGCGGGGGTCGGAGGTGTGTGTGCTCTTGGATCCATTGAACTGTTCTCCATTGAAGCTTGTGGGTAAGGAAAAGTGCGCGATCAACATGGCGGCCTTTAGTTGGACTTCCTTGCACCGGATAAATTCATATCCGCTTTGATGTCAGCGCTCTGAGCAGCAGGCTCTTTCCGGTAAGGGCCGCAAAATTCTTCCGATTTTATTGTTTACTAGGCCAAATACCGGCGTCGCATGCTGGCTATGGGCATCAGAAATCCGTTACAAGCGGATCATCCATGGACAGGAAAATAGTGAGGCAACTGCGTTCAGGAGTGATGGGTTCTGCCCGAACCGGATTTTTTACCTCCACCGGAAATCTTGTTTTCCGTGGCCCATGCGCGCCGTTGCGCTTCTTTTTTCGGAACGCCTCGTTGTTCATAGCCTTCTTCAATATGTTGGGCCTGGCGTTTCTGTTTGTCCGTATAGGCCGATTTATCCCCTCGTGGCATGGCATCCTCCTATTCATCGGGATTCAAGACGTAAGCGGCGGCTGCATTATGTGCCGCCATAATTTTTAGAAACAAGCCCTGTCATTTGGTTCCGGTTCAGGGCATCCAAGCGGGCAAGGGCGCAGATAAGCAATGTTTCCGCTCGGATAAACCTTAGCACCCCAGTCCTAATTTGCATGAACGAAAACCGGTGCTGTGCTGCAGCATGCTGCGCGATACATCCGTGCATCTTCATTTGAATTTTTGGCCCGGCATGAAACTCCGCTCCTGCCCCGCGTTCCAATGGCATGCATCAGAGCCCCATGTATTGCCACGCCGTAGCGAGTGCATCCATAAAGAGTGAGACCAAGTCAGCAAAAAGGAGACAGCATGCAAGCCATTTCAGAGATCATGACCCGCGATGTAACGGTTGTATCACCGGACGATACGGTGCAGCTCGCAGCACAAATCATGTCCGACCAGAATATCGGCGCCTTGCCTGTATGCGACGGCAAACGCCTGGTTGGCATGCTCACCGATCGGGATATTACAGTTCGCGCAGTCGCGGCAGGGAAGTCGCCCGCAAATATTCAGGTCGCTGATGTGATGAGCGGCGATGTCCTATGGTGTTTTGAGGATCAGACTGCCGGCGAAGTCTTGCAACAAATGGGCGATCAGCAGATTCGCAGAATTCCCGTCGTCAGCCGCAATATGGAATTGACCGGCGTGGTATCGCTCGGTGATCTGGCAACGCGGCAAAGCGAATCGACCGACAGCACCTTGGAAGATATCTCTTCACCGACGCCGCCGCACCGGCCCAGCACCGGCAGGCAGCCGACTGCACGCCCTTAACGCATTCTGCAGACACCGGAAATATTCGTGCAACGTTTTTTGTACTAATGATGGATGCAGAATTGGAACCGGTTCGCTAATTCGATAAGAGGATGCGATGGTTTTGGAGAAGTAATCGTTTGCGCTCGTTCGTCCTGCGCACGATCGTTCAGTACCCCAATGCGAACCGGAAGCAGCCCTTAGCACCCGGCGCCAATCTAAACAGGAATGAATCCGGCGGAGAAATACCATGCAACTGATATCGGAAATCATGACTTACGATGCCACGTTCGTGTCGCCGGACGATACCGTGCTGCAGGCCCTTCGCAAGATGGAAGAATGGAACATTCACGCAGTCCCGGTATGCGATAGCGAACATTTGGTCGGCATACTGTCGCAACAGGATATCGCCGGCGGTGCAAATGGCCCGGATGTGCGCCTTGCGAATCGGAAGGTCGCCGACCTCATGACAAATGAAGTGATCTTCTGCTTTGAAGACCAATCAGTGGACGATGTGTTGGCGCAAATGAGCAATCATCACATCCGGCACATCCCCGTTCTCAACAGGAACAGGGAATTGATCGGCATCGTCTCGCTTTCCGATCTGGCAAACAGGGTGTCCGGGCTATCGAAGGAGCACGCGCAGGAACTTTTCCGCACATTTGGTTCCGAACAGTTATCGTCAGGGGAAATGCGCACGCATCGGCTCGCGTCGGATTCTGCAGACGGAAAATTTTAACCAGCACCGGCATGTATCGCACCACAAGGAGAACAACAATGGCACAAAACTCAGATGACATCTCCACTCTTTCTTTCATATTGATTGGCATGGCCGCAGGTGCCGCCATCATGTATTTCATGGATCCCGCCCAGGGCCGGCGCCGGCGCGCCCTGCTCAGGGACAAGGCATACAGCGCCTCGCTCCAGACCAGGAAGGCCATTGATGCACGCACACACGACCTCAGCAACCGGGCGCACGGACTGCGCGTCAAGGCAAGCCGCATGCTGCATTAATCAATACCGTTGCATAAGCGGTGCTCAGCTCCCGCAGGCTGCCATCGTTGTGCATTCATCATCAGCCGATGGCAGTACGCACTTTTCCGAACGACTCGATCTGGTTGAGTACTCGCATCAAGTCGTCCGCCGTCGCCCGAACGAAGTCGCCAAGATGGTCGTTGGTCGAGGAATAAAATTTCAGCGATGTGCCGGTTCCGCCCGCATCCACCACATGTATCTTCGCCACATGGTTCAGATTCATATGCCAGCCTTGGCCGATTTCAATAAACATGAGGTCTCCTTCATCAATACGCCGATGCATATGAGCCGCCTTGCATCGCTCGCACGGAAAAGCCAGACCGTTTACAAAGGAACCGGTTCCGAAACAGGAATTTCCAGGATGCGGAATGGCGGGCGGTCTGGATAAGTCCTGGTCAAAAGCGGCTTGGCGACGTTATACACCGGAATATTATTGACGGTTTTTCCTTCCGGAAAGCCGCGGTGCGCATGTCCGTGAAATACCGCGGTAACAGGATAGCGGAGCAGCGGATCTTCCAGCCGGCTGGTCCCGAGGAAAGGATAGATTTCCAGTGGCTCGCCCTGCACGGTAGCTTCGATCGGCGAATAGTGCAGCAATGCAATGCGCTGCGTAGTGCGCAGCTTGGCCAACGCTGATTCAAGCTTCAATGCTTCCTGCAATGCTTCATTGACAAATGCCTTGAATACTCCTTCACCCCAAGGTCCGAGCGCACGCCGCCCGTATCCCCCGGCGAACCCTTTCGCTCCGGCAAAGCCGACACCATGAACTTCGCATGCTTCGCCATCGAGAACCTTCACCCCGACCGTGGATAAAATCTTGCACACTTCGTCCTGTTTTCCAGACTCATAATCATGATTGCCTAGCACGGCAATGATCGGAATACTGATGTGGGCCAACTCCTCTGCCAGGATACGTGCTTCCTCCGGCAATCCGTAATCCGTCAGATCGCCGCACAACAAGAGGATATCCGCCGCTTCATTGGCCTGTGCAAAAAAAGAACGCAATGTGCCGGCCGATGACTTGGTGCAATGCGTATCGCCCACTGCCGCGAGCCGAATCTTTTCCGAAAGCGCCACTATCAATTCTCCGTATTGAGTTCCGCACTGCGTGGTGCTGACAGGCAAAAATTGCAGTGCGATGATGACTATCCAATCATAGTGACCGTGCCTGTGCCGCATAAGTTTTGCGGCTTGCTTAATTATTTTCAAAGATTCAACAAGTTTTTCTGCCGTTTTTCAATTTCGCCGGTCTATATCTATATGCAAACTTAAAGTGAGGATCCGCCTTGAACGCATCCGCCGGATTGATTGCCGATAAGAATGCCGAAGACTTTTATCAGGATGTATTAATCGGCCTGCAGAACGCCGATATACCGTTTCTGGTGGGCGGTGCCTATGCCTTCATTTGCTATACGGGCATTACCCGACCGACCAAAGACCTGGATATCTTCATTCGTCGTAAAGACTATGATCGCCTGAATGCCGCCCTGGCCGATACAAGATATAAGGTGGATCTGACCTATCCGCACTGGCTTGCCAAGATCCATTTCGGCGACGAATTCGTAGATGTGATTTTCAATTCCGGCAATGGCATTGCCGAAGTCGACGATGCGTGGTTCGAGCGTTCCCATCGCGCGGAAGTGCTCGGTCTGCAGACGTGTATCTGCCCGGTAGAAGAAACCATCTGGTCCAAGGCCTTCATCATGGAGCGTGAACGCTATGACGGAGCCGATATCGTGCATATGCTGCGCGCGTGCAGCGGACAGATCGATTGGCGGCATTTGCTCGACCGCTTCGGCGACCACTGGCGTGTATTGCTGATTCACCTTACCGCGTTCGGATTTGTCTATCCTGCGGAGCGTAACCTGGTTCCGTTATGGGTAATGGACGAATTGCTTGATCGCCTGCGCACCGAAACGCATACGCCTCCGCCGCATGGCGCGCTCTGCGCAGGCCCGCTTTTATCGCGTGAACAGTATCTGACCGACATCCGGAACTGGGGCTATCAGGATGCGCGCGTTATTCCGGTCGGGAACATGACCCCGGACGAAACTGCGCGCTGGACCGACGCCATCCAGCAATCAAAGGAATGAAAGGAGGGATGGAAGCCGATAAAAGCGTTCCCGCCTGCGCTATTCCAGCTTGATATCGCCATGAATATCGAATTTCAGGTTCAATCCGGCGATTTCCAGCGTCATCTTGGCCGGAAAATGTTCATTACCCTGAATTGCCTTGGCTGCCAGCGCTTTGTCGACAGCCTGTTCGATCTCGCGTTGCGAGGTCACGCCGACCACTTTCAGGAACTTGCGCATGCTGATGTTGAATTCTTCTTCGTTCATCGTGCTCTCCGTTGATTTATATATGCCATTCGATCGATTCAGCAACCTGTCCGGCATGAATTCCGGCAGCGGCATCCGCGGCCGTCGCAGGATATCCTAGCAAATTTCTAAAAACATGAATTGATGAATCCCCGCATGAACAGAAAAAGAACTGTCATCAATGTCTTTCCCGCAATGCGCAAGGATATTGGCGACCTGACGACTTACCGCGCACTGCCTACGCAATGGGTAGGCATGCAGGACCCCTTTCTTTTCCTGAATCACCACGGCCCGCAGGTTTATGCTCCGCACAACCGCGGCCTGCCGTTCGGGCCGCATCCGCATCGCGGCTTTGAGACCGTCACTTTTATCCTGGACGGCGACATTGCGCATCGCGACAGCGCCGGACATGAGAGCGTAATCGATGCCGGCGGGATTCAATGGATGACGGCCGGGCGCGGTCTGGTGCATTCGGAACATTCTTCCCAACGTTTCATGCGCGAAGGCGGGCCCCTGGAAATTCTGCAGCTTTGGCTCAATCTGCCGGCACGGCTGAAAATGACCGAGCCGCGCTATATCGGTTTGCAGAAAGAGCAGATACCGATTGCGGAAATGCCCGATGGCGCAGCACAGCTGCAACTGATTGCCGGCCAATGGAACGGCACCGCCGGTGCCGTCCGGCCCTTGACGGATGTCAGCGTCATGCTGCTTCACTTCGCGGCACCGTGCAGTATCAGCATGGCCATACCATCCGAGCATGCCGTATTCCTGTATGTCGTGCGCGGGAACACCGAGATCAATAAGCGTCCGGTAGAGGCGCGTCGTCTGGCACAGTTTGCATCCGACGGCGACTCCGTCGACATTGCGGGCACGCCGGGATCGGTCGTATTGCTGTGCCATGCGCCGCCTTATAATGAACCGATTGCCGCACATGGCCCGTTCGTCATGAATACCGAGCAAGAAATTCGTCAGGCGATACTCGATTATCAGGCAGGAAAATTTTAATGAAGCACGCCGACGGCCGGCCCGCTTTTAACCATGCGTCTTTTTCGATTTTTGGAGAACCCGTCATGACTTTCATTTTCGCCCTTGACCCTGCCAGGCTCAGGCAGGCAACTGTGTCACACATTGCCTTTGGCCTTCTGGTTTCACTGCTTCTTGCAATGCATCCGGACGCCTTCGCGCAGGCACCAGCAGCTGCAGGCAGCAACCTGCGGACCGAAGTGGTGGCAAAAGGCCTGGAGCATCCCTGGGGCATGACATTCATCGATGGCAACCGGTTCCTGGTCACTGAGCGGCCGGGAAGATTGCGTCTGGTGAATCCCAACGGTGAAGTCAGCGCGCCGATTGAAGGCTTGCCCGACATCGATGAAGGGGGGCAGGGAGGTTTGCTGGATATTCTTGCAGACAGTGATTTCAACAATAATCGCACGATTTATTTCTGCTATTCCGAGCCGGGGGGTAGCGGCAACTCGACCGCCCTTGCCTCGGCTCGCCTTGCCAAGGATGCCAGGCGCCTGGAACAGGTCAAGGTGCTGTTCAGCCAAAAGCCGAAATATCGCAGCAATGCGCACTTCGGCTGCCGTATCGTCGAGAACCGGGACGGCACTTTATTCCTGACCTTGGGCGATCGCTTCTCGCGCATGAAGGATGCACAAACCCTGGATAACCATCACGGCAAAATCGTACGCGTTAAAAAAGACGGTTCGATTCCCGTCGATAATCCGTTTGCAGGAAACAAGGACGGTGCGCAAAAATCCTTGCCTGAAATCTGGAGCTACGGCCACCGCAACGCGCAAGGCGCGGCCCTCGACCTCGACGGAAATTTATGGATGCATGAACATGGGCCCCAAGGTGGCGACGAGATCAACAAAGTGAAGCCCGCAAAGAACTATGGATGGCCGGTCATTACTTACGGCGAGAACTATGGCGGCGGCAAGATCGGTGAAGGCCTGACGCAAAAGGCGGGCATGGAACAGCCAGTCCATTACTGGACGCCGTCAATGGCGCCGTCAGGCATGGCCTTTCTGCGCAGCGACCGTTACGGAAAAGACTGGCAAGGCGACCTGTTCGTCGGCGCACTGAAATTCCGTTACCTCGCCCATCTGAAGTTAAAAGATGGCAAGGTCGTGAATGAAGAAAAACTTCTGCTAAACCTGGAGCAGCGCATTCGCGATGTCAAGGAAGGGCCCGACGGTTTGTTGTATCTTTTGACCGATGAAGGCGATGGCCAGTTGATTCGCATCCTGCCGCGCTGAAATTGCGCACAGCGTAGACTGTAGATGCAGCGGACATATCGACTATTACCAAGGCCATCGGAATGTGCCCTTGACGGCGCGGTCAATCGAGGAATAGCACATTCTGAATTAGCCAATCGGCATGCCGGAGCTGCATCGGAAACTTCTTATAGGAGCATGATGCGGCACATGGCACAATGCGTGCCGTCATTGTGACCTGATGGAATGAACTAGCATGAGTAAACCCACCGCTTTCGCGGCACCGCTGGAATTGACGGAAAAAGCCAAAACGCCGGCGGGGTTAATGCGGGTCGTGCTGGACAGTTATGCCTCCGGCGCATTGTCGGTTGAGTTGATTCCGGAAGCAAAGGAGCCGGACCTTGCAGCAACGCCGCTTATGCTTTCTGCCGATGCGCCGGAAGCGAACCAGTTGGCGCGCGGTGAATTTGTTGCGGCATGCACGGATGCCGCACTTGCGCACGCCCTGCTCCATCGAGGCTTGTTCCGAGAGACCGGACGGCATCTGGCAGGCGTTTCGGTCTGGACACTCCAAGGTCTTGCCATGATTGAATTTCTTTCCGCATTCCAGCCGCCGGTTGCCGCTTCACGAGTCAGTTTTCCTTCCCATTTGTTCCAGGATAAAGAGTTTGAACCGCAAGCGCAAAAACGGCTGATCCAGGCGTTTGAAGCCGATGGCTACACGCGTCATTCCGCGCAGGGTGCCGCGGTCTGGGTGTTAAAGCAATATTGCGCAACGAAGAAGCTTCCGTTTATTGTGTATCTCCTGAAAGATCAGGATGCCGTTGCCGGCGTTCTGGTATGCAAGCGCGGCTTCGCAGCATCCATTGCCGAACGCGAATCCCATATGGGGCACACCGTTCAAATGGTGTACGAAAGCCCAACGTATTCGTGAAATCAGCTTGCTTCCCCACACACGAATTGAATTGACACGCACGAGCTGGCGCTTAAGCAAGCACTAGATTTTCCATCAGTCTGCCTTTATTTCTCCCTTCCTGTTTTTCCGTCACTTGTTAGGTAACCGTTACGTAAGCCTTAGTGCATTGCTTTCCTAGCCATTTTGCATGCGCTTCATGCATGGCACACGAATTGCTGCGAAAAGATGTTCCGCCATATCGCATCTGTGCAGATGCGGTGCCCAGCAAATTTTCCCGAAAGGATGACCATGCACATCGACGAGCAACATGACGCCGTGTTCAACAAAATTGCCGAAATGATCGATGCTGCCAAGTTTGCGATGTTAACCACCATGGAGGAAGATGGCGCTCTGCGCAGCCGCCCCATGTCGACCATGCAAATGGATGGCGACGGAAACCTCTGGTTTTTTACCTCGCAATCATCGCCCAAAGTTGTCGAAGCGCAGCAACACCGGCAAGTCAATCTTTGCTATGTACGTACCGACAAGCAGGATTATCTTTCCGTTTCAGGCAATGCCGAGCTGGTTCACGACCGGGAAAAAATGCGCTCGCTTTGGACTCCCTGGATCAAACCCTGGTTTCCGAACGGCGTCGACGATCCGGACTTGGCATTGCTGAAGGTTCGCATTACCGAGGCGGAATACTGGGATGCCCCCGGCAATGCGATCAAGCGCATCGCAGGATTAGGCAAGGCGCTCGCCACCGGCAATACCGATGGGCTGGGCGAGCACGGAAAAATTGAGCCTCAATCCGGGCCATTGAAATAAGCATTCTACGATGCGCAAGGCCATGCCTTCCAGGCATTCAGAAGGCGCCGGCGGTTTTCCTGGACGAAATCAATCCTGAACTATGTCCGTGCCGTTCGATCCAATTGTCATGATGAATGATTCTGGAAGGATCTCGCATGCCTAAGCAGCCACGAACAAATGAAGATCCCGTCAAGCAGACTGATCAGCATACGGATCAGCCGCATGCGAACGAGTTAAATGAGCCGATTCCGCACGTCGGGCAACCGCTCGACGGCCGCCATTACCTGGATGTGCTGGAAGAACAGACGCATGCGGATACCAGGCCACAACCGGATGGCGAAAATCCGCGCCATCCTGAGACGGGAGCCGAGCATCAGTAATCGATATATAGCCGTATTCGTGTAACACGGTCACATAAAGGAAGAACCACCCGCCATCGCTCATGGCTTACATAAAAGCAGATTGCGAACCGCGTATGCAATCGGCGAAGCAGGTGCAGCGTGTATCGCATCGGCGCTGGCAGGCAGGGCGGCAAAAGATAGAAGCGACATTAATACACTGCACATGTCCGGTATGCAATCATGCAAGGCGTGATTTTTTGCGTACCACGATGAACCGGACAAGCGCTGCACTTTTTCAGGAATCATTCGGCCATATCACTTGGAGGATCAGATGAATTCGCTTGCAAGCACGTTTTCTCCCAGCATTACCAGCATGATCCGCATGGATCATACTCATGTGCTGTCCACTTTTCATCAATACAAGATCGGGTCCAGCCCATCGGCCAAACAAGCCCTGGTGCGCACTGCCTGCCTCGGGCTGGAAATCCATGCGCAGTTGGAAGAGGAAATATTTTATCCAGCCATGCGCGCCGCTGCGCCGGACAATCATATTCTGGACAAGAGCGTTCCCGAGCACGATGAAATGCGCCGCCTGATCGCCGAGTTGCGCGACATGGAGCCGACAGACCCGGCCTATGATCAGACATTCATGGAACTCATGCGCGACGTGATCCATCATGTGGCAGATGAAGAAACCACCCTGCTGCCGGAAGCTGAGCGGATCATGCCAGAACGCCTGAGCGAGTTGGGAGCGCAGATGACCAAGCGCCGCCTCGAACTGGCCGCGCCACATGCCGGTGAACTGGCCATGAACTCTTTCCAGGCGGCGTCTGCAAGCACCATGCTGTTTGCGGCAGGAGCGCTGCTGGCCGGTTCTTATCTGGTCAAGCGTGCATTTTCCCGGCAGACGTAAATCGAACCTCTGCCGCACATACTCTATGAAGCATGCGCGGCACCATGGGTTTGGCGACGCAATCAGGTCTTGACCGCATGCATAGGAATGTTTGGACGGCTTCTTGCCGGATCACTCCGAGCACGCCCTATCATGCGCGCCTGCACACGTGAGCTTAAAACGGCTTTTTCACCATCAGCCAGAACACGATCACAAGAGAGAAAAACGCCGGGATGCCGAGCGCGACCCAGATCTTCAGGTAGCGCCAGTAAATCGCCGGCAGAGGCGCATCGGCTCGCGCGGCTTCTTCGGCAAAACTGCGCATCTTGATCTGCATCCAGACTACCGGCAGCCAGCATGCGCCGGCAACAAAATACAAGATAACGGACCAGAGGATCCATGCGCTGGTAAACGGGATTTTCGTAAGATGCATGAGGTAAAATCCGGTGAGCGGTTGCACGATGATGGCCGGTGTCGTGAACAGCCAGTCGGCGATCACCACATGACGCACGACCACGGCCGTCGCGCGCGCATCGCGGGTCAGGCTGGTGAACAACATGTAAAACGCCGACCCGATTCCTGTTCCGAACAGGAAGGTCGAAGACAGAATATGCAGCCACTTCACGGTCAGATAATCCATTAGCGCTTTTCCCATTCAAACAAGAGCCAGATTGCCGCCAGCATGGGCAGATTCTTCAGCAGGGGCCCATAAGGATGCAGCCAGAATTCCGGCAGCTTCCAGCTGATGATCAGCGTGTAAAAAAGAATCACGGCCAATTGCGCCAGCCACAGCCAGTAACGCTTTTTAAAAACGAGGATGGCAATGCCGAAAGCTAGGTCCAGCAGGGCCGCGCCGTATAGCATGAGCGGCGCCAGCATGCCGGTAATGCCTACGCGTGCCAGCAAGGCATAGCTATCCTCGACCGGGTACAGGCCGAGCGACACGATGCTGGTAATGATCCAGACCAGGGCAATACTGATGCGCAGAACCGGCAATAGCCAATCCAGTTTGGCAAGCCGGCCGGTATCCCGTGCCGTCGACGCCGGAATGAACTGCGCGACCGGTCGCGGCTGCCTGCCGAGCAGCGCTTGCAAACGCTGATTGTCTTCATTGCCTGCGATATTGCCACGCTCGAGCATTTGCAGGGTTTCCGGGTCGAGCAGAGCGCCGGGCATCCACTTTCCCGCAAGCGCGCCAAGTCTCATCAGAATACCGGGTACCGGCATGAAATGCGCAGCCCCCAGGCCCATCGCTTGCCGCAACTGCGCTAAGAAGTCGCGCAGTGACATGGCCAGCGGCCCTGCCACCGCAAGCCGCGTTCCGCTTGGAAGTTCCTGTTCGAGCAATGCCAGAATAGTGGCAACGACATCGTCGACGTGCACCGGCTGGATCTGCTGTTGACCCGAGCCGGGCAGCGGAATCAGGGGCAGGCTGGCCATTAGGTTGAACATATGGGCGCTGGCGCCGTCCTGGCCATATACCAGCGAAGGCTGAATGATGAGCGATTGAACCGGCAGGCTGGCCAGAAAATCATCCGCTTCTTTCTTGGTCAAGTGATAGCGGCTCTGCGCATGCGCATCGGCGCCCAATGCGGAAATCTGTATGATGCGACGCACCCCGGCTTGGGCACACGCGGCGAACAGGGCGCGCGGCGCACGGCTGTGAATCGCGTTGAAGGTTTGCGCACCATGTTCACGGATGATGCCGACCGCATTGATGGCCACATCTACGCCGGCCAGCCGCGGCAGCCAGTCCGCCTCCGAAAAATCCTTCGTAAAGTCGGCCGCAACTGCTTGCGATACCGAATCCGGGCGGTTGCCGGGATCTCTGACTGCAGCGATGACTTCATGTCCCGCTGCAGTCAACGCATGGGCGAGATGGCGCCCGATGAAACCGCTTGCTCCTGTCAGCAATATGACCAAGGTCTTCCTTTTCTATGGATGGAACCACTGTTATTGCTCACCATCATACAAAGGACCGGGAATTTACGCCACGGCACTTCACTCAAATAAGCAGATAAGCTGTCTCGAATGGAAGAGCCGGTCTGGCAGGAAAACGGATCAGGCGGCCGGATGCCACGCGCCACGCTGCTTGTCTTCAGGGCCCGATGGCATGCCTCTGTCTGACATGCTCATAAATGGCCATTATAAATAAGGCCATTGCGAGTGCCGTTCATTGGTTTCGCTGCATCGCTTTATGTTGCGTGCCCCGGCGCACCTGTAAGACCTGACGCAATTCCGGCAGTTCATTTGTCGCTTCACTACGCATTTGCCAAGGGATTTTATGAAAACTTGGAAGCAGGCGCTGTCCGATGGTGCGATTTCCGGCAGCATTGCCAGTTTGCTGTCCACTGCCGTGCTTGCGGTTCGCGGAACACGCGAAACCGGCTCTCCATTCGCACCGACGAATGCAATCAGCCATTGGCTATGGGGCGATCATGCGGCAAGCCATGACGAAGCCAACAAGCGCCACACTCTGGTCGGCTATGCCATTCATCATGGCGCATCTACTTTGTGGGGTGTGCTTTATGAAAAATGGTTCGGCGACCTGGTACAGAAAAAAGGGGCTGTCCCGGCCGCGTTAGGTGCCGCCGCTGCGGCGGGTCTCGCATGTTTTGTCGATTATCAGATGACGCCAAGACGTTTGCGTCCCGGATATGAAATGCGCTTGTCGCGCTCTTCCATTTTCTGGGTATATGCCGGCGTAGGTGCGGGCTTTCTGCTCAGCAGCTTTCTTGACACAAGGAAATAATTCCAAAGCGTTAACTTCGGTTTTTTTAGCTGCATATTCTTATGCTGGTGAACCCTTGAAAAAATTTCAATGACACTGAGAAACAACTGTAATAAAGACAATGCCTTTGCTTGTATGCTTAGCTATGTCCTGTCGTTTCACAGCGACACAATCTAAAATAAGTTTAAAAAAGTCTTCCGACTTACCTATATGGCATTTCTTTATTTAGCCCAGTCCTTAGAATGAAAAAACTTTATAAAAGGGAGTAGGGATGGATAAGACAGACGCCATTGCAATCATGCATCAGCTGAGCTGCAAATTGAAAAACGTCGTTGCGCTGGAAGATTTGGTATCCCCCTATGCGGAATTCCTTGTGCATATGCAACCCAAAGTTTCCGAAGAGGATTTTGCCTTTCTCGGCACCATTGGTGCAATGATTTACCTTGAAGGTTCCGATAAATACAAGTCGATCCTGGAAGCAGAGCAGCTTCTGGAAAAGGTTCGCAGCACTTCGGAAGTGCGCCGATGAAATTGGCGATCACAGGCAGGTTCCTGCCTGTGTCTTGGAAAGAAGAATAGCGCCTGGTCAAATCCTGACCGGAATTACTCCATCGTCGAAACAGAAGAAGAACTTGTATCCGTAGCGGTATTGTCTGTTGCAGAAGTCTTGGGTTTGAAATGCTCCGGACTCATGCGGAATTTCTCCCGGCGATCACCCATCAGGTTACGCAATTCCCGAATACTAATATCGCTGACTTCGTGCATGCGAATCAACAGCGAGGCACCAATCGGCAAACGACGGTGCCGGATCTTGCTGATAACAGGTGGTGCCACTTCAAGCGCACGCGACAAGGCAGCATCGTTTTTCAAAGACATGCGCTGAATCAGCGCATCCAACAAATTGTTGGGATCGTATTCCGGCCGTTCTAAAAGTGGATTATTTTCCATGCGCACCCTCCTTGTTAAATGATAAGCGTATTTGATGGCTATTAAGGCAACAATTGCAAGGAAAAATTCAGTTAGTTAGCAAAAATAAGAGATAAATCAAAATAATGCCTCGATTAAACTAAGCACCAGTTTGATTTTAAAGTTGCAGAAGCAAAAACTAAATATTAGCTCAGTCAGATAGACCGTTGCTGGTCCGCAAAAATTGCCCGGTCAACATATGCTGGGATAATCATAACCTGTCTTATTAAGCGACAAGGCGAGCTTGCATAAGGTTCCGTATTATCAATTTGCAATTTCGCTTCATTTACGTGAGTGATATTAACGTGAACATGCCCATTCGCTCGAAAGTCCAGGCGTCTACTTACAGAAACAAAAAAATGAATGCCGGCTGTGTCGCGGAATGGCGCCTGGCGCATGAATGGAAACGGGCAGATTTACCAGACAAGTAAAAACCAGTCTTAAGGCGTAATTCGGTTCAGCAAAATAAAGCTTAAAACAGATCTTTTTTACAAGCCGCATCCTCAACGGCGGGCCATCCGGAGCTTTTTAAAGGAAAACGGCGATAATAAGAGTGATGGCTGATACGCTGATAATGGCTGACAAGGCCATGCAGACCAAGGCTTTGGGACGGTCTTTTCGGCTGACATAACCGTGTTGACGTTGAATGACACTTGCAGAGCTGTATGTAAGTGATTTCATAGTTCCCTCCGATAATTCATTGGGTTTCACTGACGGCAATACCTGCATGCTTATTTATGAGGCAGCATATTTTTTATAAAGTTCGTAAATGATTGCCACGCATGTGAAACAGTGCTCTCTAATTTTCATAGCGACAATAATGAATTTCACGCTATAGATTCCACGAAGAAAGAATTATTTCTTGCAATGGAATATGCGCATAAAAAATGCTTCTGCAACAATTGCTTTCAACTAGAACCGGCTAGTCCTGTTACATTTGCATACAGCAGTTTTAACCGGAGGAACGTAGTGCGCAGGAAACGAAAACCGTCGTCTTATTTTAAAAAATGGTTCGGTTTGCCGTTAAAGCAGCGTCTTTTTCAGGCAGGCATTGCAACGGTTGCTGCCGGTGCGCTAGCCGCTCTTCTGATGGCTGCATATGTTTTCCTGTTTCTCGTTCCCACACTGCCCGAAATTAATGCGCTTACCGAATACCGTCCAAAAATCCCGCTGCGCATTTATACCAGTGACCACGTACTGATTGGAGAGTTTGGAGAGGAAAGGCGCGATTTCGTTCCCATCGCCGACATGCCGCCGGTAATGAAAAACGCAATTATCGCTATCGAAGACAGCGATTTCTACCTCCATGACGGCGTGGATTTCGGCGGCCTGGTGCGCGCAGCACTGGTCAACCTGCGTAACAGCCGCTCTCAAGGTGCGTCCACGATCACGATGCAAGTCGCGCGCAACTTCCTGCTGACGCGGCAAAAAACATATACGCGCAAAATCCAGGAAATCCTTCTGGCCCGCAAAATCGAAGAGCAACTGTCGAAAGATAAGATTCTCGAGCTGTACATGAACCAGATTTATCTAGGCGAACGTGCCTATGGATTCGGTACCGCGGCCCGCGTATATTTCGGCAAGGCTATCCACGATGTCACGACTGCCGAAGCAGCGATGCTGGCCGGCTTGCCGAAGGCGCCCGCCACCGCCAACCCGATCGTCAATCCCAAGCGCGCAACCGAACGCCAGCAATATATCCTGAAGCGCATGCGCGACCTCGGCTATATCACACCAGCTGAATATGCACGCGCGGCGCAGGAAAAGCTCAAGATCAAGCGCGAAGCCAACCGGTTCGGAACCCATGCCGAATATGCGGCTGAATGGGTACGCCAGCAGCTCTATGCACAATTTAAGGACGAGATCTATACCAGCGGTTTGACCGTCTATACCACGTTACGGCAGAAAGATCAGGATGCCGCTTATGAAGCGGTGCGGCGCGGCGTGCTCGATTATGAACGCCGTCATGGTTATCGTGGCCCGGAAGCGAATATTACGCTCCCTTCCGACAAGGAAAGCCGCCAGCAGGCAATCGATGAAGCGCTGATCAAGTATCCCAACAGCGGCAATCTGAAATCGGCCGTGGTCACCGCCGCCTCGACCAAATCGGTGCGGGCGGAAATGCTTTCCGGCGAACCGATCCAGATCACCGGCGAAGGCCTGCGCTTTGCCGCGGGCGCGCTGTCGCCAAAGGCTTCATCACGCAAGCGTATCAAGCCTGGTGCCGTCATCCGCGTGATCCAGGATGCCAAAAAGCGTTGGGCAATCACGCAGCTTCCGGAAGTCGGTGCTGCATTCGTCGCAATGGATGCGCAGGACGGCGCCATCCGCGCCATGGTCGGCGGCTTCGATTTTGCGCTTAACAAATTCGACCATGTGACCCAGGCCTGGCGCCAGCCCGGCTCGACCATCAAGCCCTTCATCTATTCTGCCGCGCTGGAAAAAGGCTTCTGGCCGGGCTCGATGATCGAGGACGAGCCCTTGACGGGCGTCATCGGCGAGAACGGTCGCGAATGGAATCCCGGCAACGACGACGGCCAGTATCAAGGGCCGGTCACCATGCGCACCGGGCTGAAACGCTCGCGCAACCTGGTGTCGATCCGCCTGCTGCGCGACATAACGCCGCCTTACGCACGCGATTACCTGACCCGCTTCGGTTTCGACGCCGAGCGCCATCCGGCCAATCTGACTATGACGCTGGGTACCGGCTCGACCACGCCGCTGCAGATGGCCGGCGCTTATGCAGTGTTTGCCAATGGCGGCTATCAGGTAGCGCCCTATCTGATCCGCAAGATCGTCAATGGACGCGGCGAAGTGCTGTCCGAGGCACAACCGCAGCAAGCCGGCGATGAAAACCTGCGCGTGCTGGATACGCGCAATGCCTTCATCATGGACAGCATGCTGCGCGACGTCACGCACTCCGGCACAGGCTATCTGGCCGGCCAACGCCTGAACCGCCGCGATATTGCCGGCAAGACCGGCACCACCAACGACACCGTCGACGGCTGGTTCGCAGGCTATGGCGGCAATATCGTGGCAGTAACCTGGATGGGATACGACACACCGAAGTCACTCGGCGGCCGCGAGTTCGGCAGCACGCTGGCCTTGCCTATCTGGGTCGATTACATGCGCACCGCCTTGCGCGGCCAGCCTGACTCTCTACCTGCCATGCCCAATGGCATCGTGCAACTCAACGACGACTTCCTCTATCAGGAATATGTTGCCAGCGCCGAGCAGTCGATGGATCGCGGCAGCATAGGCGGTTTCCTGGACCGATTGTTCGGAACGCCTGCCGCGCCCAACAGGGAAAACGAAATGGAGCTCCGGCGGCAGCAGGAAATGTATGGCGGCTAAGGCTCGGATATTCTTGATGCGCGCTCGACTGGCTGCCTGAAGCAGCATGCGGTTTTTACCAGTGCCGAAGCGGATTCGTTTGCCGCTTCATTGACGTATTCAGCGCATCATTCCGGGCTCTATTCTTTTTGCAGGCCACAAGTTCCCCTGCAAACTTCCCAAAAGTTGATTTGGCTTAATTTTTCTTCAGGATGAAGGTCGAGTCGCTTTCCGGTTTTATTTCAAATCAATTTCTCAAGTGAAAAACTCTCTAACTTGCCTAGTTACACTCAGTAATATTTAAAACAAGCAATGGTGGAGTGAACGTGGATATAAAACAAAGTTTTTCACGTCGGAAATTCCTTTCGCTGGGCTCCTTATTATTTACTGCTGCGTGCGGAGGCGGTGGAGGAGGAGGAAATGAAAAAGGTGGAACCGGTGGTAGCAGCGGCGGCGCTGACAAGCCGCTTGAACCGGTCCTCACGCCAGGCGGAAATGAACCGCCCAAGGAAGATCCACCACCAGATACTGAAGTTCCCGAGGACCCACCACCGCCGCAACGCAATGTCATTCAGCGTGAAAATGCAAAGACCGCAGCGCAAGGCGTTACCACCGAGTGGTACATACAGGACCAGGATTATGCGCGCAACCGTGAAATCGAAGGCTATGCATCGGCGACCTGCGTAAACCGCGGCGAGTCGATCCAGTTCTTCGTCAATACGCCCGAACCGAGCTACACCATTTCCGTCTACCGGATCGGCTGGTATGGCAGCGCGGGAGGACGCCTTATGGCAAATCCCATCCAGCGTATCGGCAGAGTTCAACCTCCACCACTACATGATCCGGAAACCAATCTGGTCGAATGCCATTGGACCGATCCATATACCCTGGCAATTCCGCACAACGCTGACGATCCGACAGACTGGGCCAGCGGCATTTATCTCGCCAAGCTGACGGCCGGCATCAGCGGCAAGCAAAGCTACATCATCTTTGTTGTCCGGGACGACATGCGTGGTGCGGAGCTGATGTTCCAGACCAGCGTCACCACTTATGCGGCATACAACAACTGGGGCGGCTATAGCTTTTACGATGTTGACAATCCGCTGCGCCAGACTGCCGTCAAGGTTTCGTTCAATCGCCCTTATCAGAATCCGCAGCGCCCATTCAACGGGAAAGGCGCCGGCGACTTCCTGAGCTGGGAACTGCTGATGTTGCGTTTTATCGAGCGCGAAGGCTATGACGTGACGTATACCAGCAATATCGGCGTGCATATCACGCCGGATTGCCTGCGCCGGCATCGCGCATTTCTCTCGGTCGGCCATGACGAATACTGGACGCGCGAGATATTCGATGCCATGCAGCAGGCACGCGATGGCGGCGTACACCTGGGATTTTTCGGCGCCAACATGGGTTACTGGCAAGTGCGCCTGGAACCCAGTTCCACCGGACAGCCGAACCGTAAAGTGGTTTGCTACAAATGGGCCGCTCCCACGCGGGATCCGATGCATGCCACCAATCCGCGACTGACGACGACCGTCTGGCGCGACCCTTCGCTCAATCGTCCCGAGGCGGCGCTGATCGGTGTCATGTACGACTACAACTCGGTGGACCTGGACATGGTAATGTCGGATTGTTCGACCTGGATTTGCGCAGGCACCGGCCTTGTCAATGGCGACGTATTGCCTGGCATGCTGGGTTACGAAGTGGACCGGATCGATCATGCATCCTCGCCGGCGAATATCCAGATCATCGCTTCGTCGCCGTATCAAGTATGTTTCGGCGATGGCTGCACCCCTGAAACCCGCTACGCGCACATGGCTTATTACACGGCCCCCAGCGGCGCTGGCGTATTCGCTACCGGCACCATGCAATGGAACTGGGGACTCGACGATTTCGGCCCTTGGGGAAATCGAGCCAACCCGGCGGTCCAGCAAATGACGCGCAATGTCCTGAATCACTTTGCCCGGCTGGAGATTTAAGCCAATCCGTGCATGTCCGGAGAGCGGGTTCGATCGGTTTCCCGGACATGCGATGGTCATCTGCATTTCGCGTCTGCGTTTGTGCCGCTGAACCGGTAGCATTTTTCCATCGTTGCTAAGCACCTCGTAAATACGGTGGAAGCTGCTGCGAAACATGTGGACTTATCTATCGGATATGCATTTCCATCAGGGTGTTCCTCGCATTTTCCACTGCCTTCAACTGAAAGATCGTCCGGTTGCTCCGCGCTGCATCGGAGATATCCAGCATGTGTTTTTCCTTCCGCCCACGATGCAAATTCACATTTTCAAGTAAAGTACGGCCTTCGGTTTTCGAAACCGGCTTTTATTTTTTGTATGCCAAGCACTGACCTACCCGCTTCAAATGTTCGCCCGCAGTCCTTGCGCGATCTTTTCACAACATTCACTTTACTGGCATTGCAAGGCTTCGGCGGCGTGCTGGCGGTCACACAGCATGAACTGGTCGAAAGAAAGCGCTGGCTGACAAGGGAAGAGTTCATCGAAGAGCTCGCGGTCGCGCAAATCATGCCGGGTCCGAATGTCATCAACCTGTCCATCATGCTCGGTGCACGCTATTTCGGCTGGCGCGGGGCGCTGGCGTCATTGGCCGGAATGCTGATTCTTCCGATGATTGTGGTGTTGTCGCTGGCTGTTGTGTACGCCCAGTTCGCGCAGCATGCGGAAGTTGCTGGCGCATTGCGCGGAATGGGCGCGGTGGCGGCGGGACTGATTGTTTCTTCCGGCCTGCGGCTGCTGCCGACGCTCAGACATAATGCACTCGGGCTGACAGCCTGTTATCTGCTGGGCGGACTGTGCCTGGTTGCGGTAGCAGTGCTGCGCTGGCCGCTTCTGTATGTTTTGCCCGTTCTCGGCGTGCTTTCCTGCACGCTGACCTACATGAAGCTCAAGCCATGAATAGTCTTGCGATCGCCAGCCTGCAGTGGACCGATTGGCTCAATCTTTTTTTGCAGTACCTGTTGTTATCGATGTTATCGATCGGCGGCGCCATCACGACCGCGCCCGAGATGCACCGTTACCTCGTTGATGAACGCCATTGGCTAAGCGATGCCCAATTCAATGCATCGATATCGATTGCCCAGGCCGCTCCCGGCCCCAATATCCTGTTTGTCGCGCTGATGGGCTGGAATGTCGGCGTCAATAGCGGAAATTTTGCGACTGGCCTGCTTGGCGTACTCGTGACAATGACCGGCATTCTGCTGCCCAGTGGCGGCCTGACTTATCTGGCCGGAAGCTGGGGACACCGCAATCGCGACCTGCGCATCGTGCGCGCGTTCAAGCAGGGAATGGCGCCGCTTGTAATTGCGCTCATGCTGGGAACAGGATGGCTCATCATTGGTGCTTCCGTCAATGTTGCTGAAGACTGGCCGATATGGCTGATCGCCGCATTGACCGCAGTGATTGCGTGGCAAACCAGGCTGCATCTGCTTTGGCTGCTTAGTGCAGGAGCATTGCTGGGTTGGTTCGGCTGGATATGAGCACGACGTTTTTTCAAAAGCGCAAATGAAAAAGGGCAGACCAAGTCCGCCCTTTCACCAAGCCAAACGGCTTTAGCCCAGATAATCCAGCATTTCCGGACCGAACACTTCACGGTGCAGGTTTGCAGCCGGAACGCCCGCTTCAACCAGAGACAGCCATTGTGCTTTCATGAAACCGGTCGGGCCGCACATATAGACGTTGGCCTCGTTCCTTGGCCAGCTTGGCAGCTTGCTCACATCCATCAATCCTTCATGGACATTGCTTTCCGATGTGGAAGCTCCGTTCAGGGACTCGTAGAAATTAACGACTTGCAGGTTCGGCATGACCGACTTGGCACGCGCAATATCGGCCTGGTGCGCATGGTGCGCTTTGTCGCGCCCGGCAAAGGCAAAAATGACATGGCGCTGCGGATTGACGTCTGCAATGCGGTTCAGTGCCGATATCATCGGCGTAATGCCTACGCCTGCGGCCATCAGCACGATGGGGGCAGAAGATTCGGTATCCGGAGTGAACTCGCCGAACGGATGCGTGATTTGCAGGATCCGGTCGCGCTTTACATTGTCATGCAGCCAGTTCGAAACCTCTCCGGCAGGCGTTTCATGGCCTGGGACTTCGCGCTTGACCGTGATGCGCAAACGGTCGCCTTTGGGCGCATCCGACAGGCTGTACTGGCGCATCTGGCGGCGGCCGTTGCCGAAGTCCACGCACACGCTGACATACTGGCCCGGCTTGAATTGCGGCGCCGGCTGGCCGTCTAGCGGCTGCATTACGATAGACAGGATGTCTTCGGCTTCCTGGCTGGTTTCAATGACGCGCATGTCTCGCAACTGGCCCGGCTCGACGTTCGCCTGCGCGTAGAGATTTTTTTCCGCATCGATCAAGGCATTGGCCAGCGCCGAATAAGCTTCATCCCAGGCTTCCAGCAACGGCGGGGTAGCGGCATCGCCCAGGGTTTGCTGGATTGCGCCCAGCAGGTGGCGGCCTACGATCGGGTAATGGTCGGCCTTGATTCCCACTGAGGCGTGCTTATGCACGATGCGGTTGACCACCGGTCCCAGGGCTGCAGCATTGTCGATGTTTGCAGCATAGGCGAAGACCGCTGCTGCGAGCGACTGCTGCTGTGCGCCGCTGGCCTGGTTGCCCATATTGAAAAGGTTGGTCAGTTCCGGATGCTCGCGGAACATGTTTTCATAGAACGTACGCGTAATGGTCAATCCATGTTCGCGCAATACGGGGACGCTCGCTTCAATATATGGCCGTGCTTCAACTGACAACATTCACATCTCTCCTATACATGCATTTGAAATGCAACTTTAAAGTTAAAAAAAAGCCCCTCAAACAGGGCAAGCCCACAAAATAAACTTGTTCAGGCGAATTGCAGCGATTTCTGCAGGAATGCGCGATGCATGCGCACGATCTTTTCTCCGGTGCCGCCCGCGGTCATATCCGACAATGTATACCGGTCCAGCGCATCGTAGAAAGCCTTTAGGCCTTCATCCAGTGCCGAGCGCAATCTGCAATCCTGGCTGAGGCTGCACTGCCTTGCATTGCAGTCAATGAGCTCAGCGTCGCCTTCGAGTTCGCGCAATACCGATCCGATGTGCAAAGTATCGGGTTCGACAGCCAGACGAATACCGCCGTTGCGACCCCGCGTGGCCTGGATCCAGCCGACGCGCGCCATGTGCCCGACCACCTTCACTAAATGGTTGACCGCAATGTCAAACTGGCCAGCGATTTCCGCAATGGTCGCGGGTGCGCGTTCATTGCTTGCCTTGGACAAGTAAATCAAAACGCGCAAACCTATGTCGGAAAATTGGGTAACTCGCATGGCGGGATCCTAGTTGAGACGAGATTCTATCAAAGTTGCATCATAAATGCATCTTTTGTAAAAGTAACATCATGCGCTGCTTAGCATGCCGTTCTTTCATGGAGTCGTATGGAGAGGGCGGCCGCCGCACACGCATGACTGCATCCTGCAAAAGTGAAATAATACGGCATACGCCAACCGCTGACCTAATCTACAGAGATTCCATGAGCAACAAGCCCGCCCGTACCCTCAGCTTCAAATGCGCAAAATGCACCAAGCCTGTCACGCTGTACCTGCAAAAAGTCTCCGCCTGCTCGCATATCCAGCCCTACCAGGGCATCTGCAAATGCGGCGAAGTGCGCTATCACGCCACTGGTGACAAGGATGCGGTGGCCTCTTTCCTTGCCAATCCGCATGAGGGTTGGTCGCATCATCATTGATCCGACTATAGTAGCCCGCTAGCGGCTTAAAGTATTAGCTTGTTTTGCGAACGGTAAGCCGCGACGCAAGAAATAAATCAGGAAATGAATTGCGTGTGCGATTTCAATTGTGCTGCCGCGATTGTCAGCGCAGCCGAGTTGCGTGTGCGTGAACAATTCAACTGCCAAGCTAGCGCCTTGATAAATAAAATTCAAATATCAACGCTACTGTGCCCGCCTGATTCATGAACTGGAAAAGAAGAGATTGTCTGTAGAGATGTACGCACATCTCTACAGCGAGCCAAAATTTACAAGGTACCTTTGCGCCGTATCAGCGGCTGTTTTTTTTGCAGCAGCGCGGAGACATCGACATACGTCAGTTCTTTTTTCGTCCAGTCTTTTTCATAGCCACCGCAAAGCACGTAAAAAAATTCCTGATAGAAGTAGTGAACAACAGGTTGGATAAATCGGCTCATGATGCTCCCACATAAGAGTAGACGAATAGGTGTCTGTTTGGGAGCGATTATAGGTTTTGCTTTTTTGAAATTTTTGATGCGTGTCAATGTGCTGACGTAATAAAAATTCATTCTGCGATCAAAGCTTCCATTTCAGATTTTTCCTACGTACTTTCTTCCTGGAATCGCATCCGCTCGCATCTTTGTGGCGACGCATTTGTTGATTTAATTCAAATGAAGTATGAACGTGATCACAAGAAAATAGTCTTATTTATATTGTCATTGGTCGCCGAGCTTCAATGAGCCCTGTCGCCGAACGTCCTCGGGACATTCTTAGTTAGTTACCTGATTTGTGGCTCCTCATACGGTTTCGATGAAAGGAGAATGGACATGAAATTCCGTACCCTGCTGATCGTGCTGGCGCTTGCCGGTGTGACTGCATTCGTTGCCGCAAACTGGAGCGCTTTTCTTGCTCCGACCAGCTTATCGCTGGGCATTACGACAATTGATGCACCCTTAGGTTTAATAATGCTCATCCTGCTGGGAATTTTCGTGCTCGCCTTCATTGCCTTCACCGCCTACATGCAGACTTCCGCCGTACGCGAATCGCGCCGGAGTGCGCGCGAAGTGCAAACCCAGCGCGAACTGGCAGACCGCGCAGAAGCATCGCGCTTCACGGAGTTGCGTAATTTCCTTGAAAACCAGCTTCAGCAACTCAATGCGCGAGAAGACGCACACCGCGCCTCGCTTATGGATCGCCTGGACCGTATGGAAAAAACATTGCATGCGGCGCCGCAAAATGTTCATTACACAACGACCGCCGCGCGTCCGATTGTTCATGACGAGAATTCGGATCATCCATTACATGATCCGGTGCCACCCATACCGGAACGCCGGCATCATTAAACGGCGGCTCAAAGGAATCAGGCCGAAGGGCAATTAAACGTTTCCGGCGTGATGCCAGAAATGCGTCCCTTTCGAAGCCCCTGGCTATGATGAGCGCCGTCTCTGCCAGGAATGCAGGAAGGAAAGCACCCGCACATGTTTTCCCGATTCGCCCAAGTATCGGGGTCAGTAAGCTTCTCGGGTAGCTGCTCATATATTGAGTATGCGAGCCGCGTACAACAGCTTGATCATTCATTTGCAGAATGATGCAGGACCGCTTTGGCCTGCTTGATGAGATGCGGTGGAACTGGCAACGCCAGTTCAGTTCCGCCCGGGATCGCTCGCCGCACCGTCAGCCACGCTGACACCGCGGATGCATTAGAATGATTTGCTTCTGCCGCATCGCTTTAATCGCCACATGCAATGGATACGCAGGATCGAGAACGGTGTCCGCTCTGCGGACGATCGCTTGGCGAAATCAATATCGACCACCACCATCTTGTGCCCAAGACCTTCAAGGGCCGGGAACAATTCGCAATTCATCGCATTTGCCACCGCAAGATCCACGCGACATTCACCGAGCGCGAGTTGTTCAAAACTTATCACACCTGGGAAGCGCTGCGCAGCCATGAAGACATAAAGAGTTTTATAGAATGGGTGGCAAAAAAAGACCCCGGATATTATTCCGGCACCGTGACATCCAAATCCAGGCGCAGGAAATAATCGTCAACTCAGGATACACTACAGCTCTCGACTGATCGCCGCTGTACATTCTTTTCTCACTTCTGTATCCAATTTCCCAGCATGTTGCCTAATAATTCCTTTACCGAATTTATCAATAAAAAAGAGGTTCGCTTCGCGCTTGCGGCCATGTGCGCATTTTTCATGGTCACCAGCGCCATCGAACTGCTGGGCGGCACAACGCGTTCTCATTATTTACATGGCGGCGGTGGCGTGCTGATCTGGGGTGGATGGGCCGTGGTCAATGCGCTGCATCCCTTCAAAAAAACCATCCCTGGCATCAACGCCCTGATCAATGTCGGATTGGTGCTTTTTGTCGCCAGTTGGCTGATACGGTGACACTCCGGACCTTCTGCACGCCGGCCTGATTGCCCACAGCTTGCAAAACGATACATTTTGTAACCAGGCTTACCGTTTCGACACTGGTTCTGTTTTCGCCTCTCGCGTCTAATGAAGTCCTGGCTTCAGGCCAAGCACCGCGGTTCAGTCCCGGTGGATTCAGGAGACCGAGCATGAAACAGACACTGGTATGCCCCTCTTTTCTGGCTGTGACCCTGCTAAGCGGATTCGGAGCGGGGCCCGCTTTTGCACAATATTCCGATGCGCTTGGCATCAATAAGAGTGCGCCAGGAATTGACGTACCTATCCGGCAGGGTATTGCCATGGACCTTGCCCCGTCGCAGGGCACTGCAAATATCGCTGCAACGCGAACAACGCTGCACGGCGCCACCAAAGACGTATCAACCGAAGCCAGTTCTGAGGGCCTTGCCGGGCGAAGCCGGCTGCTCTGCGAACAACGGCAGCGCACTCCCGCCGCAGAATGGAAATGCCGGCCCCACGCATCAGGGCAGTAAATCACCATCACCTTCGCCGATGCATTGAGTACAGCCTATTTTCAAGCTCCTGCCTTCCTCCCGAGCACCGCAGCCAAGCTGGCACGAAGCACGATCCATCGGCAAGCGAATATTTGCAGCGCCTGTCCTTCCCTCTACAAGTGCAGCCGGTACCGGACCGAGCAAGCTATAGAATGCAGAGTTTTCAGCGACCTTGCTGGCCGCCCCTGGCTACCTCAATGCATGTCGTGATGACCAATGGTTTTCCGCGCGCGTGACGTTCTCTGTCCGCTTGCTCGAATTGGCGTTTGACCTCCGGCTGCGCATCGCGGCAGGCCTGGAGATTGTCAAATCCCTGGATCGTATAGCTTTGCACCCCTGTTCCGCTGCCCACGAGCGTGACGGAAATCAGCATGGCAATCAGTGTGTTCATGGCATTTTCCTCTCGTCTTCGATCAGGCCCGCCGGTATGGAAAACCGGCAGATACTCCTGGCCGCGCAGATGCTATCGGAGGGTTTGTGAAAATGTCGGCGTGAACTGGTAAGCAAGCTGCCCATTTTTTACACCGATCGACTGCAGGATCCGGAAACTTAGCCAGTCCGTATCATCATCCGAAATCAGGATCTCGGCTTCGAAGATTTCGCGCAGCGATTCCAGCGTGGCGTTCCAGTTGTTTTCTTCCACCGGAATCGTAAAGACCGACTGAGGATCAATGCCGGCATCTGCCGTAACGGCGTGTGCGGCCAGCATATTGAGCAGGTCCAGCGCTTCATCGGTCAGGGTTTCTTCAATGATTCGATTGATATGCATGAGGTGTCCTTTTGGTGTCCTTTATTGCAACGGGGCTTGAGAACAATATCTTTCATTTCCGCCATGACGCTGACAAGAAAGACTGGCTTTCTCGTTCGGATTTTACGCCATCCTTAATCGGCCATACTCCCCTCAATGATTCCCAGCGCTTTACGCATGCTTTTGGTCAGTATTTGCCTGGTGGAGAAGAAATCCTGCCACGGATCGCTCTTTTGCCGGACCAAACGCTCTTGAATCGAAACGATATTCCACATGGCAGAACCTTTGATGTCATCCAGCTCTTCCCAGGCAATCGGCACGGCAACCGGCAAGCCATTGCGCGCGCGCGTGGAGTAGGGCACCACCGTGCTGGCCATTTTTGAATTGCGCAGGTAATCGATATATATTTTCCCGACCCGGTTTTCCTCTCCCATGCTTGCAATGAAATGGCCTGGAATCGTGTTTGCCAAATGCTGGGCAAGCGCTTTGGAAAACTGTGTGACGGATTCCCAATCATGGCGGCGTGCCAGCGGCACGATCAGATGCAAGCCTTTGCTGCCACTGGTTTTCAGAAAGCATGTAAGTCCCAGCTCATCCAGCAGTTGCCGGGTCAACTTTGCGCTTTCGGCAATCCTCTTCCATGGCAGATTCGGGTCAGGGTCCAGATCGAACACCATGCAGTCCGGCCGGTCGAGCATATCGGCCGTGGCATTGCAGGAGTGAAGCTCCAGCGAGCCCATTTGCGCAGCGCCGATCAAGGCTTGCGCGGAATTGATCACCATCAGCGGCTCATGCTCCGGGTCGACGGATGGATCGAGTAGCTGGATTCCGGGAATGGCAGCACGTATTGCATGGCGCTGAAAAAAAGCCTTGCCGCTGAGCCCGCCTGGCGAGCGTAATAGATAAACCGGCCGATCCTTCAGATAGGGAAGGATGAACGGCGCAACTGCGTCGTAGTAACGCGCAATATCCAGCTTGGTCAGCCCGCTGGAAGGATCGATGACCCGTTCCGGATGGGTGATCACAATGCCATGGAAAGTATTGGCATCGGATGCGGCATTTTCAACGCTTGCGGATAGCTTGGATCGCGACTTGGCAGGGCGTTTTGATGCAGCCTGCTGCCTGGAAGCACTCAGATCGACCGCTTGCTCGCGCCGTATCTGTCCAGCCGGTTTATCGGTACGCAATCCGTGAAAGACCGCCTGTCTCAGTAAGCCATCCTTGGTCCATTCTGCAAATGAAATTTCCGCGACCAGCTTGGGCTTGAGCCAATGCGCTTTTGCAATGCCGGGTCCTCTTGGAATTTCGGGAAAAGGGCAGCGCGACTGCATTAGCGGTTTGAGCTTCTTGTATACCGATTGCAGCACGGCGTTGTCGAATCCGGTGCCGACGCGTCCCGCGTAACGCAACACACCGTCATCCGTGAACACTGCCAGCAACAGGGAGCCGAAGAACTGCCTCTTGCCTTGTGGATCGGTAAACCCTGCAATCACAAATTCCTGGCGTTTGCGGCACTTGAGCTTGATCCAGTCGGCGCTGCGCTTACCGGTATAGATGGAATCACTCAGCTTGCCGATAATGCCTTCCATCGATAGCTGGCAAGCACTGTCGAGCAGTTTTTCTGCCGGCTCATGCAAGGGCGCGCTGTAACGGATATGCTCCTGGTCTGCCTTGGCAAGCGCGCGCTCCAGCAGCCCGCGCCGTTGGAGCAAAGGCACATTGCGCAAGTCGTACCCATCCAGATACAGAAGGTCGAATGCGAAAAAAATGACTTTCGCCGTACTTTTCGCATCGAATGCATTTTGCAATTGCTGAAAGGACGGTATGCCGTGCCCGTCCAGTACGACGATTTCACCGTCCAGCCAGGCATTCTTCAGACCCAGTTCCTGCAGTGCCTCCACTTGCCTGGGCAATCTCGCCGTCCAGTCCTTGCCGTCACGCGTCATAAGCTGTACCCGACCGCTTTCGATACGCGCAAGAATGCGGTAACCGTCGTACTTGATTTCGTAAATCCAGTCCCCTTGTGTCGGGGCATGTTCGACCAGGGTGGCGAGCTGCGCGTTGACGGCCGCGGGCAAGGGCGCTTTCAAAGCATTAGCTAGCTTCGATACAGCGACATCCTCTGCATCCTGCGCCGAGGATGGCTTGAGCGCAGTGCGCTTGCGCGGGCTTGCTTGCACAGCACCCTTTGCTGCCGGCTTTGCGCGCGCTTTTGCAGCAACTGCTTGTGTGGAGCCGGCTTTCCGGCCTGAGGGGCTTGCATGGCTTGCGTCCTGCGCAGCCTCGTCGCGCTCCTTGATCAAGAGCCATTGCTCCTTGTCGCTGCCGCCGCGCAAGCGGGTTTTTATCAAGGCCCAGCCGCCTTGCAGCTTTTCGCCGTACAAACGGAATTTCAGCTTGCCTGCGCGGTATGCCGCCGCCGGATCTCCGATCGGTTCCCAGTAACCGCTGTCCCAAATCCTGACCCTGCCCGCACCATACTGATTTTCCGGGATAGTGCCCTCGAATCCGGCATACGCGATCGGATGGTCTTCCACGTGGACCGCAAGACGTTTCTCGTTTGGGTCCAGGCTCGGCCCTTTGGGAACAGTCCAACTTTTCAATACGCCATCGAGTTCCAGCCGGAAGTCGTAGTGCAGCTTGCTGGCATGGTGCTCCTGCACGACGAACTGTAATTCGTCGTGACTTGCTTGCACCCGTCCCTTGGGCTCGCGGGTGACATTGAAATTGCGTTTGGCATGATAGGAAGATAGTTTGTTCGGCACGTTCTTTTCCTTTTGCTGCACCTCTATCGTTCTTCTGCTCCTCTACTGCGCTAATATTAGTGTGCTAATGCGCGGTTTTTGCGCTGCGGCTGCGCGGTCGGGCAGTCCGTTGCGGCGGCGGCATTTTTCCTGCTGCAGCGCGTCGCGCCGGTGTGCGCCCCGTGCCTTGCAGGCTGCGCTTCAACAGTTCCACCAGATCGACTTCTTCGGTCTCTTCCACGACGATCTCGGGAACAGGAGTGGTAATTGTCTTTGCCTTGCCTTCCTCGGCTTTCTTTTTCACCAGAGCCATGATGTCGTCACGGAACGTGTCCTTGAATTGCGCCGGGTCCCATTGCTCGGCCATGCTTTCAATGAGCTGCACCGCCATGTTCAGTTCTTTTTGCTTGATCGCGGCCGCCTTCAGGCCCTCTTCCGGCAACTGCAACTGCTCCGGCGATTTGACCTCGGTTGCCCAGCGCAAGGTATTGAGGTAAATCGCCTGAGGGGTAGGGATGACTGCGGCGAGATGCTGCTTATTGTGAAGAACCACCAATGCAATGCCGACCTTCCTGGTTTCGAGCAAGGCTTCGCGCAGCAATGCATACAACTTCTCGCCACCTTCGGCCGGTGCGACAAAATACGGAGTTTCGAAATACACAAAGGGTAATTCCCTGGCATCGACGAAGGACAGGATCTCCACTGAATGCGTAGATTTCACATTTGCCGCCTGGATCTCCTCGTCGGAGAGGACGACGTAGCTGCCATCTTTCTGCTTAACCGCCCGGACGACCTCATCCTTGTCGACTTCTTCGCCGGTTTTTTTGACCACGCGCTTGTATCCTACCGGTTCCAGCGTATCGCGCTGCAGCCAATCGAAATCGATCTCGTCCTGCCGGGTTGCTGGATACAGCGATATCGGCGCATGCAACAAGCCGAAGCTCAATGCGCCCTTCCATAATACGCGTGGCATTCTCGTCCCTCTTTTCTCGCTGGAGCATGCTGCCCATGTGAATACGACTCCATCCACCAAACGCAGCAGACTATATATCTTGTCATCAATGTTATTAGTTCGACAAAGCGTCGAGTCCTTAGTTCTTTTCAAGCACTCGGATGCAAAGCTAGTCAGCCCCGGAATTTCCGGACAGAAAAGAAGTCACACAGTTAGTGCCTCCAAGGCCTGGTCGAACAAGAGGCGAATGCAAGAATGGATGACGAGTCGGCACGACGCAACGACCGTTCAGAAATAAAAACAGAACAGCCTATTACGCAAAATCATGCAAATCTATGTCGGCACCAGTGGATACCAGTATGCACACTGGAATAATGGCGTGTTTTATCCGCGCGGCATAAAGGACCGCCTCTCCTATGCGTTCACCCGGATGAACGCACTTGAGATCAATTCCTCGTTCTACAGCATTCCCAAGCCGGACACAGTCGGCACATGGGCCGCCAAGATTCCGGATGGCGCGAAGATGATTTTGAAAGCGCCGCAATCCGTTTCGCATCGCCGGCGCTTGAAATTGCATAGCGATCCAAAAGTAAAGCAGGGCATCGACTTGCTGAATTACTTTATCGAAGGGGTATTGCGCATCCCCGAAACCAGGCGCGGGCCGGTTCTTCTGCAGCTTCCCGGCCGGATGGAAATCGATTTAGCCCGCCTTGAACCCGTCCTGGAGCTTTTTGCCAGTCGCGCACTGAAAGTGGCGCTGGAAGTAAGGCATGCGTCCTGGTTCGATCCATGCGCTTTGCATCTACTGTCCCGCTACAATGCGGCGCTCGTTTCTTCAGACTGGGTGGAGTTCGCGACGCCGCTGGTGCAGACAGCCGATTTTTTATATGTCCGGCGCCACGGCCCTACCAGCATGTATGCAAGCCTGTACGACGAAGATGCCTTGTGGGCCGATCTTGCGCTGATTCGGAAGCACCAGGCACAGGAAGCATATGTTCTGTTCAATAACGATATTCACGGCTATGCACCGGTGAATGCTGTACAGATGATGCGTTTATTGTCCGCAGATTTGCAGCAAGGTGCTAGCATAAATGATTGATCCCTTCGATATCCAGACAGCCTTGGAAGTGGAATATTTCACACCACAACGTCAACTACATGCCTGATATGCCGCGCCCAACCTTGCTGCAACAAAGTTATATCCATTGCGGCACGTGAGTAAGCAGTGCAGCGCTGAAAAAACAGCGAAAGGCCAAAGGATTCCGGCATAAACCGCCTAGTCTGGTGTGGAATGGTTTTCCCAAGAAAGCTTGCTTATACGAGCAACAAACTTGACTTGCGTGCGAGCCGGCATTTCAGTTCTGTGTTTTCTCTTACTATTCCCGCACCTGACAATCCTGGCTTGGTCGTCGTACGTGCAAAATTCCTACAGAATATTTCCTGTTAGTAGCACTTTTTGCAATGTTCTGGCTATACTTGCATCCGGAAGCCGCTTTAAGACAGGCTCCAACAATCACAACAATGGAGGAGACATTTTGAAAAAGATTACTTTAGCTCTCATGACCTCGGTAGCTTTGCTGGCTGGTTGTCAAACGATGTCGGGTCCGGACCCCGTCGCCAAAAATGTAGAAGCTGCGTTGAAAAAAGATGAATACGTCAAAAAATTCGACATCAAGGCAGCAAACGACAATGGCAAGGTTACCCTGACCGGTAAAGTGGACAACGAGTTCCAGCAGTATCAGTCCGGAGCCGTCGCCAAGAAGGTTGAAGGCGTCAAGAGCATCGATAACAAGATCAAGGTTGAATAAGCCAATCGTAGCATCTGTATAAAGCCGGGATTCTCCCGGCTTTATTTTTTTGAGCATTCCTCATGCACCATGCTTTGGGCATGACATGTCGCGTTTCTGAACAAATGCCGGCATAAGAGCACCATTCATCTCTCTTTGCCGATACTCTTTTCCTGCAAGGCTCGAATCTGAATCTGTTTCCAGAAATAATGCTGGAACATGTCTTCATCGCTCTCCTTACATTTCGGCACCCAAAAATTCCTGCCTGATTTTTTTAGTTTCTGAGAATACGCAAACCGCTAACTTTGCTGCGCCCTTACATTTGATGCTGTTCAAGACCTTTTCCGGGATCTTGCTGCATACGGTATGCAAGGCGGTTATCCGAAAAACATAGCAAGACTGGATTAGGTCGGACACAGTGTGTTCGATGCGCTTACAAGTGCGGAAGCTCATGCCGAACGTCGATGCGACAGCAGAGTTGGGGGCATGCTGCCGATTGGCGCATGTAGCAAAACAAATGCAAGGAACGGTAAAACCATACATCCAATGAATTCCGCTTTCGCTGCGATGCCGCCCCGATATGGGCTTCATGATTTCGAGCGTTACCGCTTGCGCCTTGCCATTGCGAGCCTGATTTCACTATTGATCCATGCTTTGCTTCTGTCACTGGAATTCGGCTTTCCCGGGTTAGGGCTTCCTGGCCTGCAGGCTCCATGGAGCGAGCGTCGAGCTCAGGATGAAAGCTTGCATATTCAACTTGCGGATGTGAACAGATCCACTTCAGCCATTACTGAACCAGCATCGGAGCCGGTGACTGCACGACAGAACAATTTGCCTGCCTCAAATGCCGGCCAGGCGCCAGGAGCAGCGTCCTCTGATACTTTCGCCGACCACCATGCCGCTCCACAGCATCCACCCAAACCTGCCGCGATCTCTTCGTTATCCATCCTGCCCGCTCCCGAGCCTGCCCCGGCGGCCAATCCGAAGCGATTCGACGCTCTTAATCCTCCGTCGCCTGCAAATGCGGCGTCGAGACCTTCCAAATCAAGCAAACCTGCCTCAGGGGCAAGCAAGAAAAAGCGCCAGGCCACCGCACTTGCGGAAAAACGCAGCACGCGCCGCGCAAAAGCAGCGCCTGACTCGAAAGTCATCGCCCGGGCCACGGCCGACATAGACTCTTTTTCCGTTCCGCTACCTGCGGAAATCATGCCGCAAGAACATGCGGGCCCTGAACAATCCGCGACGCAGGAAACAATGGATGAGCATCAGCAGGCTGAGCTTGCCGAAGAGCCGGTAAAAGAAAAAGAGCAGCTTGCGGCCGCTTCCGCCGAACAATCTGAGCCAGAACTTGCGGAAGCAGAAAAACCTTCGCCAGCAGCTGTTCCCCTAAAAGAGGAAATACCGGACCCGCAGCAAGCGGCCGTCGAAGCACAGATCCGGGCCGAAGCCTTGCAACAACAGGAAGAAGAGAGAGCACGCCTGGCTGAACAGCTCGCCGCGCAGAAGCAGGCAGAAGAAAATGAAAAGCTGCAAGCCATGGAACGACAGCGGCAGAAACTCGCTGAACAGGAAGCACAACGTCTTGCCGAACAAGAAGAGCAACGCGCACGTGAAATCCGGCAAATGGCAGCCCGGGAAGCGGAAGAGGCTGCACGCAGTGCTGAACTTGACGCGCAGAGGCAGGCCGATTTGCTGGCACGTGAGCAAGCGCAACAGCTCCTGGCAGAAGAGGCCCGCCGCGAACAACAGCTTGCAGCACAAATGAAGGCTGACGAAGAAGCAAGGCGCCATGCCGCGGCGGCGGAAGAGCAGCGGCGCGCCGAAATGGCCGCCCAGGAGCAAGCCGTCCAGCAAAGACTGGCCGCAGCAGAGCAACGCGCGCGCGAACTCGCGGCGCAGGAAGCACAGATGCAGGAGCTGGCCCGGCAAGCGCAGCAAGCCGCGCTGGAACGACAGCAACAGGAGGGCGTACGCGCACAAGCATTGGTGGCTCAATCCCGCGCGCAGGACGGAAATATGAAGCGGCAAGGTGCTGATGATCCCGATCAGACCAGCCAGGGCAGTTCAAGAGGCGAGGATGCCGCGGGAGTATCGTCGGGATCCGGCGGCGAAGAATCTGGAAAACAATCCGGAAGCGGTGCGAGCGATACTCGTCCGGCGGCATCCAGCACTGCTGCGGCGCCTGACCCAACGGCTACAAAATCAAACGAACTGCCGGATCAGGGCGACGACGGACCAATCATGCTGACCGATGCGCAGCTGGATTCAGTCAAGGTGGCGCAGATCCGCAAGATTGATACCACGCGCCTGGAATCGTGGGAAGTACGCGAACTGGAGCCCAATACGCAAACGGCACGCCGACGAACGCTTTTCGGCCGCGCGCAAGACGACATTGTGCTGAAGATGTATATCGATGAATGGGAAAGGCAGGTCGAAAAAAACAGTGAATCGAATGATGCGACGCTTCCGGGAAAGCCGGCCAACCATCCGCTCGTGACGGTCTCGATACGAAGCGACGGCAGCGTGGAGAATATCGCTATTAACCGGTCCAGTGGCCAGCCGGAAATCGACCAGGCAATCAGCGAGATTGTCAGCCGCTCCGCTTACAGGGCATTTCCTCGCGATCTGGCGCGCAGATACGACGTGATCGAAATTCGGCGCGTGTGGGATTTCAGCGAACGCTTGCGCCTGCGCGAAGCAGCGCCTTGAAGGCGGGAACTGCGATATCGTTCAAGCGCTGTAATGGGCTTTGAGCTTCGTAAGGCTTGCAGTGCTTGAAGTGTATCGTCATGCTGCCAAACGCATGACTTAAGCGCAGGTTTTTTATTGATGAGTAGAGCGCAGGCATGCTGGCGGCCATGCGCCGCTCTTGTACTCTTGCTCAGAGATGCGTTCGCCGGTTTGCTGCAAGTCGTCGGGGTCGACCGTTTCAATGTCGTCGATGAAATGCACGCCGTACAGGACGATTTCGCCTTCCAATACCAATGCATTGTTGACGATGCCGCGCTGCCCGTGCCGGGCATGCGCAACATTCACCAGCTCTACCACTTCATATAGCCGAATATCATCGCTCATATCAGACGATCTGATTCAATGCCTTGCGCAGGTTTTCGACGGTACGGTCGATGTTTTGCAGCTTGTCCAATCCGAACAAACCGATACGGAAGGTCTGGAAGTCGGCAGGCTCGTCGCATTGCAGAGGTACGCCCGCCGCGATCTGCAGGCCCGCATCGGCAAACTTCTTGCCGGACTGCACGTCCTTGTCCTTGGTGTAGCTCACGATCACGCAAGGCGCCTTGAATCCATCGGCGGCGACGCTCTTGATTCCTTTGCTTTCCAGGAGCGCCCTGACTTTCTCACCCAGCTCGAATTGCTGCTGGCGCACCTTGTCGAAACCGTATTCACGGGTTTCTTTCATGACGTCGCGCAGCACTTTGAGGGAATTGGTCGGCATGGTCGCGTGATAAGCGTAGGAACCGGATTCATACGCTTCCATGATCAGCAGCCAGCGCTTTAAGTCTGCAGCGAAGCTGGTGCTGACCGTGGTCTCCGCCTTTTCCCGTGCCGCCTGGCTTAGCATCAGCAGGGCATAGCCCGGCTGCGCGCTCCAGCCTTTTTGCGGCGCACTGATCAGCACATCGATGCCGCAGGCTTTCATGTCCAGCCAGATCGTGCCCGATGCAATGCAGTCCAGTACAAACAAGCCGCCCACCGAATGCACCGCATCGGCGACTGCTTTCATGTACTCTTCCGTCAGCATGATGCCCGCCGAGGTCTCGACATGCGGCGCAAAGACGACTGCCGGTTTCTTTTCCTTGATGGCTGCCACGACTTCTTCGATCGGGGCAGGCGCAAACGGTGCTTCCGGTTCGTCGCGAACGCGGCGCGCTTTCACAACCGTGCTTTCAGATGGAAGATTGCATGCTTCAAAAATCTGCGTCCAGCGATAACTGAACCAGCCGTTACGGATCACCAGGCAGCTCTTGTTGCTGCCAAACTGCCTTGCCACCGCTTCCATGCCGAACGTGCCCCCACCCGGAACAATTGCCACCGAATGAGCGTTATAGACCTCTTTCAGCGTGGCGGAAACGTCTTTCATGACCCCTTGGAAAATGGGCGACATGTGGTTGAGGGAACGTTCCGTGTAAACAACGGAATATTCGAGAAGGCTTTGCGAGCCGGTGTTCGGCGAGTTGGACAAGATTTTCTCCGGGGTGCGCGCTAGAGTGACTTCTGTATTTCTGAAATTCCGAACAAGATAGGATGCTCAGAAAACGAATTAGCATTAAAGAAGCGCTCTAGCCGACAACGTCTAGTTCTGAAACAGTTGAAAACATGCATTATAAATCATGAGTCTTAGCCGTCTTGTTCATGGCTTAAATCCATAATCGATGCAAGAACTATAAGATTCACGAAATTAACGGTGATTTGTCGCTATTTTACGCCATCCTAGGAATGGCGGGAAATCGAGATAAGGAAAAATCAACATGTACCGTTTAAGTTGATGATTTTTTAATGCTTGTATATCCGCACTTGTCACTAGTTTGTGAGTAGGGAAGGCGTTACGACAGTAACTTGTTCGGTTGCCGGCCTGGATGTTCAGGTATCACCAAATAAACAGACTTGAGCTCACTTTTTCGCAATGCCATTACTGCCAAAGTGAGAACGATATGCTTTTAGCTAATAAATAGATGAGCTCCATGGTTTGCATTTTTTTTATTACCGCATTGCAAGCAGTTTCAGAAAATTGACATGGATAATAAACAGAGGCCTATCCAGATTCCCATTTTTCAAATATTCTGAAAATCCAAAAATTCTAATGTGACGCCAAAAGTAAAAAGAGTTTTCACACGATTTATGGCAGGAGTTTTAGTGAATTCAATAAAACTAATCAATAAAACTAATAAAAATTTATTTAATGCGCTTTGTTAATGAGATAAGCGATTTAACAAGCAATGCAACAGAAAATTTCCGAGTGCATTGCACTGCCTGGCAGCCCGGGAACACAAGTGGACAAAAAAGCCTGTCTGTCATAGCAAGCTTTTCAATTCATGAATCTATCTGAATTGGGTCAGTTGCGATAACTATGTCATTCCATTTATAAATGAATAGTCATGATTTTTTCGCAGTCTTCGATACCGAACGCTTTTTTGGCTTGTCCAGCTTCTCTCTTTCGCCTTGCTCCAGGCATAACAAGGTATCTGCGTAAGACATGAACCGGTTGAGGTAATCGGGCGAGAGTTCACGCATCAATGCCAGTGAACGCAGCACCAGCATATGGGAATTGATGGGGCCGGCGTTCTTTGGAGCTTGCGCAAGCGCTTGCGTCACCTGTTTGTCTGCACTCAGTTTTGACCAGGTGTTTCTGAAGTTCTGTATGGTCTTCAGTTCGGAGTGCGGCTTGGTGGTTCCTTCCACAGATGCAGCGCCAGTTTCAGGAGAATGCTGTTCGAGCTGGCGCACCAGCGCGCTCAGGGATGCTCGGCATTCTCCGGCCCTCAGGTTGGCGACCAGGCGTCGCAATTCTTTGAAATCGCCTGCGTCGAATAGCTGCTGAAGATTATTGGCTGCATGCGGATAGAGCTGCACACTTTGGGTGAGGATATTTCTCGCTTCGCATCGCGCTTCATCAAAGCGCTCTTTAAATGCCGCCAGTCCTTGCATCAGCTTGACTTCGAGCATACCTTTGACGTTGCCTTGATGTGTTGATGCGCGTGCGGCCAGCACTTCAAAATAGTGCCAGCGCACGGGGTCGAACCGGGCCGCGCCTGCTGAGCGCAGCGAAGCAATCAGTGCACTGGTATCAGGCACCCTATCCAGCGGTGCATCCGCTATTCCGATGTGAGCCGGCTCAGTCATGAAGCGGCATTTTTCGCATTGGATGTTTTCGGCACCGGCGCCATTTCCACGCGCCGGTTTTGCGCTCGGGTAGCGTCATCGGTGTTGGGCATTACCGGCTGCTCGGAACCGAAGGCGGCGGCAAAGACCATGGACGACGGCATGCCTTCCTCGATCAGGGCGCGGGTTACGGTCAATGCGCGCTGTGCCGACAATTCCCAGTTGTCGGCGAAGGGGCCGCCGCGCACGGGTTTGTCGTCGGTGAAGCCGCTCACCATGAGCATTTCATTGCGTGCCGTCAGATAAGCCTGCAGCGGAACGATCAGGCTCTTCAACAGTTGCCGGCCTTCGGGTTGCAATGTATCCGAATTGAGCGCGAACAATACCTGGCCGCTGATGCCGATGCGTCCGTTGTTCAGCGTAATGCGGCCAGATGCCAGCGGAATCGCGAGCGCTTTTTCCAGACTCATGCGGCGCTGCTCTTCGAGCTGGCGCTTTTTCACTTCATCCTGCAGATTGGATGTCAGTTCCATCTGCACAGCCACCACACCGACCAGCAGCAGCACGAAAGCGCCCAGGAGGCTCGACATCAAATCGCCGAACACCGCCCAGACCGGCGCGGACTGTTCAAGGGCGAGGTCGTTATCGTCCATTACTTGCCCTCTTCGGCAAAGTTAAGCTGCCTGGCCGGAATGCGGTGCAAGCCTTCCAGGACTTCTTTTTGCGACGCCATGGAGAGGTCGATGATTTCACGTGCCTGGGCGACATAATAGGCGAGTTGCTCATCGCTTCGCGACATGGATTTGTCCAGCGCGTCTTCAATGCGCTGCAGGTTGCCGATCAGTTTTTCATTGGCTTCATTGAACGCGTTCACCGCAAAGCCGAAGGCGTCCGACAGGCTGGCCACATCGACTGCGCTGCTGGTGACTTGTGCGGCAATGCCGGACAGTTTCGCCGCTTCACTCGCGACATTTTCCGAGAACGTATCGGCGGTCGCATTCATCGCGGTCGCCGATGAAGCCACCAGGGAATCGATCACGGCACGCTGTTCTGCAGAAGCATGGTTGATCGCTTCGAGCAATGAATTAAGCGTCTCCATGATGCGGCTGCGCTCTTCCAGAAGTTCGTTGTCGCGCGCCACGCTGCCGGAAATCTGTTCGCGCAATTGCCCGATCACCTCTGCCGCGGCGCGCGGCGCTTCCGAAGCCGTTTCGATCAGGCGCGTGATCGGCTGTTCCAGCGCTGTGCCCAACGTAGTCAGATGGTTGGCTACAGCAGTTTCCAATTGTGCAAGCCGCTCAACCGCGGCATTGCCGCGCGCAGCTTCTTCGTCCTTGAGCGCGCCCAGTTCGGTATGCAACAGGCCAGTCAGCTGATCCATGCGCAGGCTGTGCTGTTCGAGCCACTGCGCTTCCGCGGCAATGCGCGTGCGCAGCAGTTCTTCCGCGCTGGAAACCAGGCGATTTGTTTCGGCCAGCGTCGTGCGGGCATTGCTGTCTGAACGTTCCGTGATGTTCTGAACGCTGCGGCTCAGGGTGTCGCAGATCTCCCGCTGCTGCGCAAGCGTCTGCGTGCCGATCTGCTGCAATTCGCGGTTGAGCGATGCCGCCATGGCTTCCAGCGACTGCGTCCATGCTTGCTGCTGTTCGTTGTCGCGCTCTGCCTGGCTGGTCTGCAGGCTGGCATACGTCTCGCCGACTTTGGCGACCAGTGCAGTGGAACGCTGTTCGAATGTTTCGTTGAATGCTTCCAGCGAGCGGCTTACGTTTGCGACGATGCCGGCATTTGCCTGTTCGTGGCTCTTCAGTGCCGCGGTCCAGGTTTCGGACACAGTGGCGGCAGTGTCGGTGAAGCGCGCGGACAGCCCGTCGAGCTGCAGCTGCACCGTATCGGCGATGCGCTCGTGGCTCAACTTCGCTTCCTGAGCGATTCCGCTCATCGCGGCCTCGACCACCGGTTTGATGCTTTCGCCCGCAGTCTGTGCGCTCCGGCTCAGGCCCTCGCGCAGGGACTGATCGACTGAGCGCGCCAGCTCGCTATAGACGCCTTTGACATTGCTGTGAAAATCTTCCTGGTTGCTGAGCAGCCGTTGGTTCAACTGCTGGCTCATGCCCTCCATCTGCGTCATCATGGCCTGCAATTTATCGACGACTTGCGGCAAGGCCTGGGATTGCAACTGCAGCGCCCTGAAGGTTTCCTGGCGCTGATGCGCGAGTGAAAAGCGGCGCAAGACGGTAGCAATTTTTGAGTCCAGCAATTGCGCAGCCTGCATGCGCTCGCGTCGGCTGAGCGCCGACATCAAACCCAGCATCGCGGAGGCGGCAACGCCAGCCACCGAGGTGCCGAAAGCCAGGCCCAAGCCCGAGACCGGCACCGCGAGTGCGGAGCGGATCGCCTGGAGGTCCGAGGTTTTTTCCAGTGCGAAAACAGCACCTTTGAGCGTGACGACCATGCCCAGAAAGGTGCCGAGCATGCCCAGCATCACCAGCAAGCCGACCAGATACGGTGTCAGAGCAGGGCCGGGCAATCCGGCTCGCTCGCCTTCAATGCGCAGGCGCACCGGATTCTGCAGCGAAGAATGTACGCCGCCCAGCCAGTTGTCCAGGTCGGCGAGATTTTCAGGAGCCGAGGTCAGCGTAGCGCTCAATGTGGAGGTCGCCTGACGGAAGCGGTGCAGCTCAAGCGCGCCGTATCCATAGACTGCGCCGATGACTGCCGTCATCGCCAATGCCAGAAAGCTCGAGTCGATGAACCCGAAACCGACCCAAATAATCCCAATCGCGCCCAACAGGAAGGCTACGGTAAATAAATGTCTATTCATTATGTATCTTGTTTAGTTGCATCACTGAATGCTTCAATGAGTCCGATTGTCGGTTGTAGCCGAAGGTTTACTTCCGCCAGCAGCAGCATCTGCATGTCCTTGCAAAAGCGCGCCAGCCAACCGCCCGCTTTCATCCAGGCTGCAGGATTGTCTGCCTGCTGCATGGCAGCGAGCTTCTGCTGATGTTCTTTGAACAAGAGCTCGAAACGTTTCTTAAGCAGCACCGGCACCTTGCCGAGCAATTTGCCTTCGCGTTCTCGCAGTATCTTCTCCATGGCCGCGTCCAGGTCAGCCAGTTTCCTGAGCCGAGGTGACGCCTTTGCAAGCGCATGGCGGACATTGACGCGCAGGGGCTGAATGCTCAGTTCCATGTCGCGTTGATGCGCTTCATAAAAACGCCGATAGGGCGCATAAGCCGTCCCGATGTTTACTGGCAACTCATGTTCCGGTGTCGGCAATGTGATGTGCGTCTTGCTCGAGTTGGGCGTGCAACTCTTTATGATCGAATTCACCAGGCTAGCCTGTATCCGATCGAACTCAACGCCGATGGCCGCATTTACGACTGACTGCGCAGCAGACTGTGCTTTGAGCTGCGCTGTTGGTGAACTTGCAATGCCCTCGCCGTGCACGGCGGATAAGGTGATTGCATCGGCAAAGTGAATCCACTGCCCGAGCTGCTCCGCAAACGCATTTCCCGGATCGACGGCATCGACCATGCCGAGGTCAGCGAGGCAGCGGATGAGTTGTGAACTGTGGAATCTGGACGCGGCAGCTGTAGCGTTCACGTCGTGTGCAGGTGGAGTCAATATCGAAAAAGCAAGAGGACTAACTATTCATGCCGCTTTCGCATGAGCATTCCTTTCGGTTCTGCTCAAGCAAGTTGCAGCCACGTTCGCCGGCCATTTCATGGCTGACAAGAGTCGGGAATTATAGCGTGGCACGTAGGGAACTCAAAGGAAGAGACGATGCAAATCGCCAACAATGACGGGACGATCGACGGCGCAAAGGTACGCGGCAGATTCAGGACAACTGCTTTGTATATCAATTAGCAAGGCTTGAAGCTTGCGCCAGAGTGCATGCCTTTCTAAACAATGGCAGCTTGTCATGTCAAATTTGTACTATCCTGTTTATAGTCAGCTTAACGTTTCCAGTTAGCGATGAGGCGGAAGATGACTGACTGCAAGCCTGATCACGCTGGACAAGAAAGGCGCGCATTAATCAAGAAGCTGGATGCAGTCGGTTGGGACCTCTTCTTTATCTGGATCGGGATAGCATTCCTTGCTGATGTCGGCTGGGGCATGAGGCTCCTTGGTATGGGCATCATCACGCTCGGTGTTCAGATGGCAAGAATGCGCATCAACCTGCCCATCGAAGGATTCACGCTAATGATGGGTATTTACTTACTTGTTGCGGGCGCTTGGAGATGCTGCAAATCAAGCTTGACCAGGAGCCGGTTCCCGACGGCCTGTTACCTATTCTGAGCATCGTGGCAGGCGTCGTACCAATCGTTTTCGCACTGATTCGCAAGCGGCATTAGCAGCCTTCTTTTGCACCCGATTCTTTCTTTAAGCATGGATGCTTGCGGAATCCCGGCAAGCTGATGTCGCAACAGGAGGAAATATGAACAGAGCCATCGTTCTTGGAGCCCTTGTAATCGGAGGGGCGATTATCTCCCGGGCATTATCGCCGGCACCGCGCCGCCGTCTTGGGTCCGCGCTCAGCGATCGGATGCTTCGACATATGGAGCGCATGATGAAAAGCCTTCCCGATGACGCGCCGCCGAAATTGATAATGTCCGTTTTGCCCCGCTTGCGCGATCAGAACGACCAAATCATCGCCATGCTGCAGGAGCAGAATGCACTCCTTCGTGAGCATCTGCAAAGGCCGCAGTGACTTGCGCCAGGCTGCTGATATAAGAGCTTCGGCCAGGCAATTGAAAGGCAGGAAAACGCCTCTCGGCAATCACGCCGCTTCTTGGTTCTTAGAAAGCCTGCTTCGCCGGTAAAGTCAAAGTGACTTCAAGACCGCCTTCCTTGCGGTTGGCAAGCTTGATGCTGCCGCCGTGCTGCGTGATGATATTGCGCGCAATCGTCAGGCCGAGCCCGGTGCCGCCTGTCTCGCGCGATCGGGATGTCTCGATGCGATAAAACGGTTCGAATACTTTCTCCAGCTGATCGTCGGGTATGCCCGGCCCATGATCAGCAATGGAGATGTGAATCCGCCTGTTGCGTTGCTCGCCTTCGGCCCGTACCGCAATCTCCGCCGACCCGCCATATTTCACGGCATTGTCGACCAGGTTTGCCAGGCAGCGGCGCAGCGAAGCCGGATGCGCAAGCACCGATGCATGCGCATTGCCCTGCAGGGTCACGGATTGGCCGGCATCGATGGCATCGGCGCATACGCTGTCGAGAAGCGAATCGATATCCAGCGGCTGCATCGGTTCATTCAAATCCATGCTGCGCGCCAGCTCCAGGCCTTCGCGCACCAGCGCCTGGGTCTGCGACAAGTCTTCGATCAGCTTGTTTTTCAGTTCCGCGTCATTCACTTTTTCCAGGCGAAGCCGCAGCCGCGTCAAAGGTGTCTGTAAGTCATGCGTGATGGCGGCAAGCATGTGGGTGCGCTGGCGGATATGGCCCTTGATGCGCTCCTGCATGGCGTTGAATGCAGCGGTCGCCTGCCTGATTTCGCTGGTGCCTTTTTGCGGCAGCGGCGGACGGTCGATATCCTTGCCCAGGTCGTTGGCAGCCTCGGCAAGTTGGCGCAGCGGCCTGGTGGTAATGCGTGACACGAAGTAGGCCAGTGCCGCTATGCTGCACAGGAAGAAGACCAGGTACAAATTGAAATCAGGGCGCAGCGGCGGCGGAGCGCCGCGCGGCTGAAGGAAGCTGATCCGCACTTCCGATGCATCCTGCAGGCGGACTTGCAGCACTTCACACTGCCCGTGCTCGCGACGCTCGTCCATCCTGGCGCGCCGCCCACGCAGCGGAGGGCAGTCGGATGAATCAGCGGGCAGCGACAACACACGATAGGCATTGCCAAGCCGTTCACTCAAGACCTTGCCCAGACCATCTTCCGGGGCAACACCTTCTTTGGAGTCGCCTTCATTCAGCAATTCAACGCCAAGCCCGAAGCGACGCGTCGATCTGAGAAAGCCATGCCTTTCTTCCTGTGGAATCTCATCCAATGTGCGGATGAATTGCTCCGCCTGCTCAACTGCACGCGCTTCGCGAAGCTGCGTGATGGCGCGCTGGCGCTCGCCGATTGCGAGCCACCATGTCAGGGATACGGAAACTACGATTCCGCATAAAAGAATCAGGAATACACGACCGGCCATGGAGCGGAAGAACTTCATCATGCGGACGACACTCCCGGGTTGACCGCCACATCCAGCATGTAACCCCCATTTCTTACCGTCTTGATGATTTGCGGCGAACGCGCATCCTCGTTGAGCTTTTGCCGCAGTCTGCTGACCTGGATATCGATGGCACGGTCAAGTGCTCCGGCATCACTGCCCTGGGTGTGATTCAACAACTGATCCCGGCTCAGCACCCGTTTGGGATTGTCGAGGAAGACCTTCAGCAGGCGCAGTTCTGCACTGGACAGCATGACGATCATGCCGTCGGCAGCAATCAAGTGCCCGGCATCGCAGTCCAGCGTCCAATTGGCAAACTGCAATTGCTGCCGCAGGGCCGAGGCCGATCCGGCAACAGGAGCATGGCTGCGGCGCAGCAGGCTGCGGATGCGCGCCAGCAGCTCGCGCGGCTCGAACGGCTTGGACACATAGTCGTCGGCCCCTGTCTCCAGTCCTATGATGCGGTCCACCGGCTCGCCCCGGGCGGTGAGCATGATGATCGGCAAATTTGAATTCGCGCGCAGCTTGCGGCACAAACTCAATCCGTCCTCGCCCGGCATGTTCCAGTCCAGCACCACCAGATCGATTTTTTGCTCGGCAAGCACGCGCGCCATGGACATGCCGTCCGGCGCGGTGAGGGCATGAAAGCCGTTCGATTCCAGATAGTCCGCCAGCAAAGAGCGGATGTCGAAATCATCGTCGACGATCAAAATGCGGGGGAGCGAATCCTTGTTCTGCATGGGCGGCTATCCAATGTTTACGAGTGGATTGTAGTGCGTCTTTACCAGACCTGTCCGATGAAACATCTTGATACAAAGCCGCCGCTTTCGAAACTTTGCCGATACACGCGGGGCAGAAAATGAGACCCATGTGAAAAGCGTGCAAGACATCGTGTTCACATGTTGATCTCATTACTGAAAGGAAGAAACATGAACCGCTTCAAAAAGAACGTAGTAATCGGAATGACCGTTCTGGGTATTGCCATCGGCGGTGCTGCGGTCGCTGCACCTGACGCCCAAACCCCTAGCAGCGGTCCGCAGGATAAGCCGGCCCGCATGCACAAGCATGACCCCGCAGAATTCAAAGCACGGATGGAAAAACGTCAGGCAGAGCTGCATGACCAGCTGAAACTGACGGCCAATCAGGAAGCGGCTTGGAAAACCTTTACCGCATCCATGACACCTGCCGACCGTGGCCAGCGACCCGACCGTGCAGAATGGGAAAAGCTGTCCGCGCCGGAACGCATGGAGAAAATGCTGGACCGATCCAAGCAGCGCCAGGATGCCATGGCGTCCCGCCTGCAAGCCGTGAAGACGTTCTACGCACAGCTGACGCCGGAACAGCAAAAAATCTTCAATGAGAATTTTTCAAAGCAGCACCGCTTTGGTCATCGCGGTCATCGCGGCCAGCATCACGAGCGTTCCTGAGAGAGTTGAAGGGCTCGGCAGTTAAATAACGCAGCCCTTCATGCCACTGAATTAAAAGGCCAGCCTAATGCTGGCCTTTTTCAATAGAGCTCATTTCATACATAGCAACGAGGGGCATTACAAAAACCGGTCCAGCAACTTCCGGCTTCCCTGATCCAGTTCCTGGATATCCCGGATCAGATACTGCACTCCATGCGCATCGGCAATCAGCAGCGTGGAATGCGCAACCCGGCGGATATCTTCTTCACCTTTGAGCACCAGCTTGGCCGGTCCGCGGTCGGTTTCCACGTCCCAGGTGCTCGGCGATGCAAAAGTCGAGACATGCACAATGCGGCGGATCTCGGGCAGGAATTCGCGGCTGTTCAGTTCTTCCTCGATCAATATGCGCGAGGCAGCCGGCAAATCGGCCAGCCTGTCGATCCAGGCAAGTTCACGTCCCTGTTTGTTTACGAGTGCAATGCCTTCATCGGGTGCTGCAATCGGGAATGCGCGGACAGGCACAACACCTTCGTGCACTTCAGCATCGTCCGGCGACGTAAACACCAGTCTTCCAAACGTATTGCGCGTCAGTTGAAACCGTTTCATGCTGTGCCTTCCTCCAACTCCGCGACCTGCACGCCGTAATCATTTTCCGCCTGGCGCTGCTGCGCCTGGTACAGGCGGTAGTAAGCGCCCTTGCGTGCCAGCAATTCATCGTGCGATCCGATCTCGACGATCTGCCCGCCATCCAGCACAACCAGCCGGTCGGCCTGGCGCAGCGTGGACAGGCGGTGAGCGATGGCAATCGTGGTGCGTCCTTTGACCAGGTTGTCGAGCGCTTTCTGGATCTCTTTTTCGGTGGTGGTGTCGACCGACGAGGTTGCCTCGTCCAGGATCAGGATTTGCGGGTTGATCAGCAATGCGCGCGCAATCGAGATGCGCTGGCGCTCGCCGCCGGACAGGGTTTGTCCGCGCTCGCCGACCAGCGAGTCATAGCCGTGCGGCAGCCGCAGGATGAATTCATGCGCATGCGCGGCGCGTGCGGCAGCGATGATTTCTTCTCGTGTGGCGTCCGGCTTGCCATAGGCGATGTTGTCGGCGATCGTACCGAAAAACAGGAATGGTTCCTGCAGCACCATGCCGATACGGCGCCGGTAGTCGGCGATCCGCAGGTTGCGGATGTCGATGCCGTCGACAGTGATCTCGCCTTCGGATACATCGTAAAAACGGCAGATCAGGTTGACCAGCGTGCTCTTGCCGGAACCGCTGTGGCCGACCAGACCGATCATCTCGCCGGGTTTGATGTCCAGGTTTAGGCCGCGGATCACCGAGCGGTTGCCGTAGCGGAAGCCGATGTTCCTGATCGCAATCCGGCCCTCGATGCGCTCCAGGTGCACCGGATTGCCCGGCTCCGGAACGCTCGATACATGGTCGAGGATGTCAAAGATGCGCTTGGCGCCGGCCGCCGCCTTTTGCGTGACCGACACGATGCGGCTCATGGAGTCCAGGCGCGTGTAAAAGCGGCCGATGTAGGCAAGGAATGCCGTCAGCACGCCCACCGTAATCTCTCCGCGCGAGACTTTCCAGATGCCGAACGCCCATACGACCAGCAAACCGATTTCGGTCAGGAAGGTCACCGTCGGAGAAAACAGCGACCAGACCTTGTTGACGCGGTCGTTGATCTGCAGGTTGTGGCGATTGGCTTCGCGAAAGCGCTTGGCTTCCCGCGTTTCCTGGGCGAAGGCTTTGACCACGCGGATGCCGGGGATGGTGTCGGCCAGCACGTTGGTCACTTCCGACCAGATGCGGTCGATCTTTTCAAAACCGTGGCGCAGCTTGTCGCGCACCACGTGGATCATCCATGCAATAAAGGGCAGGGGCAGCAAGGTGACCAGCGCCAGCCACGGATCGATCGAGAACAGGATCAGCGCCGTCATGACGATCATCAGGACATCGGTGGCGAAGTCGAGCAGGTGCAGCGACAGGAAAACGCAGATGCGGTCGGTCTCCGAGCCGATCCTTGCCATCAGGTCGCCGGTGCGCCGTCCGCCGAAATATTCGAGCGACATGCGCAGCAGGTGTTCGAAAGTCTCGGTGCGCAGGTCGGCGCCGATGCGCTCGCTCGCCAGGGCCAGAATATAGGTGCGGCCCCAGCCGAGTATCCATGCCAGGAGTGCCGCGCCGAACAGGCCGCTCAGGTAAAGCGAAACCAGCTTGATGTCGATGGGAGCTCCGTTCTGATAAGGAATCAGCACATTGTCCATCAAGGGCATGGTCAGGTAAGGCGGAACCAGCGTGGCGGCCGTGGAAGCCAGCGTGAGCAGGAAGCCGAGCAGCAGTTGTCCCTTGTAAGGCTTGGCAAAACGCCACAGCCGGAACAGTGTCCAGGTCGAAGGCGGCGTGTGGATCTCCGTCGCGCATACGGCACACTCTTCCTGGTCGGGATCGAACGGCGCCTTGCAGCGCGGGCAGGCCTGCTCCTTTGGCAAAGCGGGTTGCGCGCCATGGACCACGACTTCGCATTGCGCCTGGAATGCATCGATGACGCGCAATGCTTCCGGATTGTGGCCAAGCGTGTAACGCCATGAAGCCAGGCGCGCAGTATCATCCTGCAAGTCGAGCGTTCCGACACCGCCATGATCGTGATGCACGAGCGAGAGGCCGGCACGGTATTGCCATTCCTGCCAGTTTGACTCGCCGCCCAGCCTGGCCAGGAGGCGCCGTGTCGTTACGACGACAATTCCTGAAGAAAACCGCAGGCTGGTATCGAGATCCAGCTCCATATGAGCGAGAATAGTCTCCCCGTCTTGCAGGCGGAACTCGACTTCGTGGTGCCAGGCGAGAGGCAGTGCGTGCTTTTTTGCCAACAACGCGGGAGATTCAATTTTCATTCAAGCGGAACGGTAATTCAGGAGCCGCGTTGCATTCAATGAAAGACAACGCGTCTTTTAACTGGTTAGAGAGGAAAATTTCGACTTGTGAATCGAAATGCAGCGCTTTGTCGGCGCTAAGTATATCAACAGGCTTCAGCAGGCGCGACGACTGGATTCGTTTGCTTACACTGTTTGCGACAATTTTTTTCTTACTTAGGTAAACTAAGCGCCCTTTTGATGCGTTAAACGCGGAGCCGGTTGCAATTGTTGCACTTTTGCCCGCCACTATACGCTCTATCATCATTCCTACATGAAGACCAAAAAGACCATCAAGGTCATCAACACGACATTTCTGCGCGGGCCCAGCATCTGGACATACCGTCCCAGCATTGAAGCATGGATCGACATCGGCGATCTCGAGGATGCGCCATCGAACACGATTCCCGGTTTTTACGAACGCCTGACCGCCTGGCTGCCGACCCTGGTCGAGCACCGCTGCGGCGTCGGCGAGCGCGGCGGCTTCCTGGAGCGCCTGCGAGAAGGCACCTGGCCGGCGCACATCATGGAACACGTGATGATCGAGCTGCAGAACCTGGCCGGCATCCCGTCCGGCTTCGGCAAGGCGCGCTCGACATCGCAGCGCGGCCTCTACAAGCTGGTCGTCCGGGTGCCGTACGAAGAAGTCGGCCATGCCTCCCTGGCTGCGGCGCGCGATCTAGTGATGGCGGTGATCGAGGACCAGCCTTTCGACGTGGCGCAAGCCGTACAAGGCTTGCGCGACATTGCTGAATCGTTCGGGCTCGGCCCCAGCACAGCCTGCATCGTCGATGCCGCCTATGCCCGCCGCATTCCTTTCATCCGCCTCAACGAAGGCAACCTGGTCCAGATCGGCTACGGCGCGCGCCAGCGACGCATCTGGACTGCCGAAACTGACCAGACCAGCGCGATTGCCGAAGGCATTTCCAGCGACAAGGATCTGACCAAGCGGCTGCTCGCCTCCTGCGGCGTCCCGGTTCCCGAGGGCCGGATCGTCACCAGTCCGGAAGATGCCTGGGAAGCCGCACAGGAAATCGGTACGCCGGTGGTGGTCAAGCCGTCGGACGGCAACCACGGGCGCGGCGTGTCCCTGGACTTGTATCAGCAAGCGGAAATCGAATCGGCCTACCGCGTCGCGCAGCAAGAAGGCAGCGAAGTCATTGTAGAAAAATACATCCGCGGCTATGAGCACCGCTTCCTGGTGGTCGGCGGACGGCTGTCGGCAGCCGTGCAGGGCAAACCGCTTTTCGTCATCGGCGATGGCGTCTCGACAGTTGTCCAGTTGATCGACAGCCAGATCAATACCGATCCGCGCCGCGGCGTAGCAGAGGATTGTCCGCTTGGCCTGGTCTCGCTCGACGAGGACCCGGTGGTGCGGCTGGAAATCACCCGGCAGGGCTTAACCCCGGACTCGGTGCCGCCAAAAGGCCAATCCGTGCTGATCCAGCGCAACGGCAACCATGCCAGCGACGTCACCGACCTCGTGCATCCCAAGGTAGCGGCCGTCGCTTCGCTGGCAGCCCGCGTCGTCGGCCTGGATATCGCGGGCATCGACCTGCTGGCGGAAGACATCTCGCGCCCGCTGGACGAGCAGGGCGGCGCGATCGTCGAAGTCAATGCCGGCCCGGGTTTGCTGATGCACCTGAAGCCTGCCGAAGGGCAGGCGCGCATGGTCGGCCGCGACATCGTGGACCATCTGTTCGCCGAAGACCAGAACGGCCGCATCCCCATCGTCGGCATCGCCGGCTCGCGCGGAAAGACCATGGTTGCGCGCCTGACGGCCCGCATGATCGGACTGCAGGGCACCTATGTCGGCCTCGCATGCAGCGACGGCTTCTATCTGAAAAATCGCCGGGTCGAGCAGGGCGACTGCGCCAACTGGGACTCCGGGCAGCGCCTCCTGATCAATCGCTCGGTGCAGGCCGCCGTGATCGAAAACAGCAATCGGGCTATCCTGACCGAGGGCCTGGCTTACGACCGTTGCCTGGTAGGCGTGGTGACCAACATCGACCCGCAAGCCAGCCTGCCGGAGTTTTATATCGACAACGTGGACCAGCTGACCAATGTCGTGCGCACCCAGGTGGATGTGGTGCTGCCCGAGGGAGCCGCGGTACTCAATGCGGCCGACGAGCGGGTGGCCGGCATGGCCTCACTGTGCGACGGCGAAGTGATCTTCTTCTCTGCCGCAGCAGATCTGCCGGTCATCGCGGCGCACCGCGAGCAAGGCGGACGGGTCGTGTTCATGCGCAATGGCCAGATCGTCCTGGCAAGCGGCACGATGGAAACTGCAGTGATCGACATTACCGGAATGCCCTGGACGGCAAATGGCCAGGCGCCGTTCGCCGAGAATATTCTCGCCGCGATCGGTGCCGCATGGGCCCTTGATGTCCCCATCGACCTGATCCAGACCGGTATCGAGTTTTTCGATTATGACGGCGAAGCTGCAGTCAGATAATCGCTGAAAACCGCAAGCTCAAACTCAATGCAAAATTAAAGAACGAACGGCTGCAAAATCGAATTCGAATCGGATATTCCGAATCAGAGATTCATTTTGCAGCCGCTCAAACAAGGAAACACACCATGGAAATATCGCGTGTCCGCGCTTTGCGCGGTCCTAATCTCTGGAGTCGGCATACGTCGATCGAAGCCGTCGTGTGCTGCACGGAGGCAGAGCGCAACATCAAGGCTCTGACGGGCTTCGAAGACAAGCTGCGCGAGCGCTTTCCCGCAATAAAACTGCTCGACCCCATCGGTCAGGACAATCCTTTTTCATTGGCGCATGCACTCGAAAGCGCAACGCTTTACCTGCAGGCGCAGGCCGGCTGTCCGGTCACATTCGGCCGCACCGTCGAGACTGTCGAGCGCGCCACCTACCAGGTAGTGGTCGAATATACCGAAGAAGCGGTCGGACGACTTGCGCTGGAACTGGCCGAAGAACTTTGCCGCAGCGCACTCGAGGACACGCCGTTCGACCTGAAGCTTGCGCTCACGCGCTTGCGCGAGCTGGACGAAGACATTCGCCTCGGCCCCAGCACCGGATCCATCGTGCAGGCCGCGGTCGCGCGCGGCATTCCTTACCGCCGCCTGACCGAAGGCAGCATGGTGCAGTTCGGCTGGGGAAAGCGCCAGCTGCGCATCCAGGCAGCCGAGACCGGGTTCACCAGCGCGATCGCCGAATCCATTGCACAGGACAAGGAGCTGACCAAGAAACTGCTGCATGCCGCTGGCGTGCCTGTGCCGCATGGCAAAACCGTCTCCGATGCAGAAGCCGCATGGACGGCAGCCTGCGAGATCGGCTTGCCGGTCGTGATCAAGCCGCTCGACGGCAACCAGGGCAAAGGTGTTGCCGTCAACATGAAGACGCGCGAGGAAGTCATCGCGGCCTTCACCGCCGCCCAGACTTACGGCAGGGAAGTCATCATCGAGCGCTATCTCTCGGGCTACGATTTCCGCCTGCTGGTGGTGGGCGACAAGCTCATCGCCGCCGCACGCCGCGAGCCGGCGCAGGTGTTCGGCGACGGCGTGCAGTCCATCCGTGAACTGGTCGATGAAGTCAACCGCGATCCCTTGCGCGGCAGCGGCCACGCCACCCCATTGACCAAGATCCCGATCGACGAGATTGCGCTGCATACCCTGGCCCAGCAAGGCTATACGGTGGACAGCGTTCCGCCCAAGGGCGCACGCGTGCCCCTGCGCGACAATGCCAACCTTTCCACCGGCGGCACCGCAACCGACGTGACCGAAGACGTGCATCCCGAAATGGCTGCGCGCGCAGTCGAAGCCGCGCAGATGGTCGGCCTGGACATCGCCGGCATCGATATGGTGTGCGAGAGCGTCCTGCGTCCGCTGGAAGACCAGGGCGGCGGCATCGTCGAAGTCAATGCCGCGCCGGGTTTGCGCATGCACCTGAACCCGTCCTACGGCAAGGGCCGCGCGGTCGGCGAGGCTATCGTGTCCACCATGTTCGCAGACGGTGACGATGGACGCATTCCGCTTGTGGCAGTGGCCGGCACCAACGGCAAGACCACCACGGTCCGGCTGATTGCGCATATCCTCGGTGCCAAGCATGACTGCGTGGGCATGACGACCACGGACGGCGTGTACGTCGACAATGAACGCATCGACACCGGCGACTGCAGCGGCCCGCGCAGCGCGCGCAATATTCTGGGACATCCGGACGTGGATGCGGCGGTATTCGAAACCGCGCGCGGCGGTGTGCTGCGTGAAGGCCTGGGCTTTGACCGCTGCAACGTCGCCGTGGTCACGAACATCGGCATGGGCGACCATCTTGGCCTGAACTTCATCACGACTGTCGAAGATCTGGCGGTGGTCAAGCGCGTGATCGTGCAAAACGTCGCGCCCACCGGAACCGCCGTGCTCAATGCCACCGACCCGAACGTCGCCAACATGGCGTCTTCCTGCCCCGGCTCGGTCACCTACTTTGCAAAAGACAGCCATCATCCGGTACTCGCAACACATCGCGCGCAAGGAAAGCGCGTCGTCTACGTGGACGGCGATGCCATCGTCGCGGCAGAAGGAAAGAACCTGCACCGCATTCCGCTGGCGCAGATCCCGCTTACACGCAACGGCCAAATCGGCTTCCAGATCGACAACGCCATGGCCGCCATCGGCGCCGCCTGGGCACTCAATCTCGATTGGGAAATCGTTGAAGGCGCACTGCAAACCTTCGTCAATGATGCTGCCACTGCGCCCGGCCGCTTCAACCTGTTCGACTATCGCGGCGCAACACTGATCGCCGACTACGGCCACAACCCTGACGCGATTGCCGCATTGGTCGCCGCAATCGACAGCATGCCCGCCAGGCGCCGCAGCGTGGTCATCAGCGGCGCGGGTGACCGCCGCGACGACGACATCCGCCGCCAGACCCAGATCCTGGGCGACGCGTTCGATGAAGTCATCCTCTACGAAGACCAGTGCCAGCGCGGGCGCAAGGACGGCGAGGTCGTCGCCTTGCTGCGTGAAGGCCTGCAGAACGCGAAGCGCACCACCTCTATCAAGGAGATCCGCGGTGAGTTCGTCGCAATCGATACGGCGCTGGCAGGATTATCCGAGGGCGACTTGTGCCTGATCCTGATTGATCAGATTGATGAAGCGCTGGAGTACATTGGGAAGCGGGTGAGGGAGGCTTGAAGCAAGGCAGTTCCGTGCACAGAACCAATTAATAAAAATGGCCACTTCCCTCTTGGGTTGCGGCCATTTTTTTGAAGCTTCATGCGTCACGTCCTGTAGAACGCATGTTGCAAATCAGGTTGCATTTGCATTTCACTGTCCGCTATCGGCTGATTGTGTTGAAAAAGTCTGACGGCAGCATTTTCTGGGCCATTGTTGAAGCGCGGTCATACGCTGTGCGAATCAATGCTCAACGGATCAAAGGTACTGATCCATTTAATGAGTCAATAAGCTCTGATTTCATCCCATTTCTCGTCATTACGGTTTGGTCCTGAGGTTTTCGACGAAAGATTGCTTCTGGACTTTTTCAACACAATCGGCCAGAAGCCGACGCCCGTTCCGATTGGAATGGGCGCTATCGATTAAAACTTCAGGATTTCGCCATCAGCAGGAATACGTACACGGTCCTGAATGCCATGCTGCTGGATATGTTCCCGCAGTTCCTTGCGGCTCAAGGTCATATGGTTGATGGCTTCCATATGGGAGGCGACGATGGTGGCACTTGGTGCTGCTTGCGCTGCATGCAGTACATCGTCCTTGCCCATGATGATGGATCCAGTGTAACCAACCAGGCGTGCATCGCCGGCGTTGAGGACGATTACATCCGGCTTGAACTTGGCCAATGTTTGATCAACTTCGTCGCGCCAAATGGTGTCACCAACCACGTAGACAGTTTTCGAGCCTGGTGCCTGGAAGACGATACCCATGGCCTGGCCCAGAAATTCCGCTACTTGCGTCTTGGCATACATCTCGTCGGTGCCGTGCTGTCCGCCTGTCTTGGTTAGACGCATGCCTTCAAACACCGTGTTATCGCCTACGATCCGGACATCGGTAAAGCCCTGTCCGCGAATGATCTTGGCATCTGCTTCGTGCTGCACAAACAAAGGGATGTTTTTAGGGATGAACTGGTTATTGCCACCGTCCCAATGGTCGAGGTGGGTATGACTGACGATCACCGCATCCACGCCTTTCATAAGGTCTTTGGCGGGCATAGGAAGCTCGACGAGGGGGTTGCGCCGTTCGCTGCGAAACGTTCCGTCAAAGCCAGGATAGGTCCCTTTCTTTGCAAGCAGAGGATCAAGCAGGAAGGTCTTGCCTGCGTAGTGGATCTTTGCCGTGGCATTGCGGATTTGCTGTATTTGCACCGATTGTTTGGTTGATGTTGCGACGGCTTTTGTGGCTGCCTGTGCCGATAGGCCTACTGCTGCGAGGCTCAGAGAAATGGCGATGGCACGTATGGCTGTCATTGGCTGCATGTTGCTGCTCCAGGTATGTGGTTAATTGGTAGCAGCATTGTGGGCGTTGCGGTGTTAATCTAAAATTGACCCAAGCGCCAATTATCGAAACTTTTGGGCCATCGGTCCTGAACCATTGCATCATGTCAACTTCAATACCCGTCGTCGCATTGATTGCCTATCCCAATTTCAGCCCCTTCCACTTCGCGGTGCCTTATATGGTGTTCACCGCAGAGCTGCCGGAACAACGCCTGTTTGAACTGAAGATCGTTTCGCCCGGCGCTCAGCCACTGCAAGCTGAACGTGCACTGACGGTGCAGCCAGACGGTGGGCTGGAACTGACGGAGACTGCCGACATTCTGGTGGTTCCGGGGTGGCACGACTTAAATACTCCTCCGGAACCTGCATTAATAGCTGCACTGGCCCGTGCACACGCACGGGGAGCGCATGTCGTAGGGCTATGCTACGGCGCATACGCACTCGCTTATGCAGGACTGCTTGATGGAAAGCGCGCCTCTACCCATTGGATGGCCGAGCAGGATTTCTGCTTACGTTTTCCGCGTGTGAAGCTGGATATGAACGCTCTGTATGTAGAAGAAGACCGACTGATCACGTCTGCAGGGACTGGTGCAGGGCTCGACTGTTGCCTGTACATCGTGCGCGAGTATTATGGACCCCAAGTAGCCAACAAAGTCGCACGAGCCATGGTCATACCGCCGCACCGCGAGGGTGGCCAGGCACAGTTCATCGAGCAACCGATGGCGGTTTCAACGCAGGATGCGCAAATCAACCGGCTTCTCGATTACCTGCGAAAGAACCTCGCCAGGCAGCACACCATTGATGAACTCGCAACGCGAACATCCATGAGCCGGCGAACCTTCACGCGTCACTTTGGTAAGGCCACCGGCATGACGCTGGTTGATTGGCTGGTAAATGAACGGTTACAGCGAACCCGTGATCTGCTTGAAACGACGTCGCTGTCAGTAGAGAGAATCTCCGAGCTTGCGGGATTCCAAACGCCGGTGTCATTTCGGCAGCATTTCAAGAAGCGCTTTCATGTCAGTCCAAGAGACTGGCGCCAGACATTCGGCCAAAGAAAAACCGATCTTGCCTGAGGAAACCGAATCTTCATAACGGCGATGAACTAGCCAAATGCTTTCGGTTTGCTCTAAGGACCTGCATTTTGAAGACTGCGCCAGATAAGTAGCAAATGAGGTTTTGTGAGTGACTGCTTCGGGTCGGTTGCAGACACTTATAAAAAAATGTTTTAAGACAGCCGGAAGTAAGGATCAAAGTGTAAGCCCTGACTTCTCTAGCTGCTTATCACAGGCTTATCACAGCCGTTTTGCCTTGCCAATCACAATAGCCAAGGCTTCCTGGTCCACTGGTTTCAGGCTAATCAAAAGCCTCTTACGTGGCAGTATGTCCTCATTTCTACTGAAATCCACGATGTCAAAATGCACTTGGTAACCGTCGGGAATTTCAGAGACAAGGGTATTTATTTGCTGCTGCAGGTTCAAAAGATTTTGGCTGATCTGATTCAAGTCCATTTGAGCACTCTTTTCACTCGTCAAAGTAATAAGCGTTTTTAAGGAGTTCTTATTAATAAGACTAGAAAAATATATTGACGTTCACTAGGCTCAACGTCTGCTATCGACCAGGAGCAGACATTCAGAGTTTCATAGTGACGCTATTGCATTTAGCGGGATGTTCAGCATGAATGGCAATCTTTCGAAGCAGCCTCAAAGATATTCCCGGCTCTATAAGATCGTAGTTGTTCAAATTTTCAGTGATTTCTTTCAATCAAGGCTAAATATACAAAAGCTTAGGTGATATCCGTTTAGATGTGTATATTGGGCGCAGCACTTGAATCAAGTCGTCTTATTGTCGGTCTCTCCTGTTTTGTTCGTCCTGCGAACCACTCCTGTTTGAATCCCTTAGGTTATGTATCTTGATCCCGGTCGCATTTCGGGCATTGCCCTCTATTATTTAAAGGAAACAACATGAGTATTCAAACCGGCACGGTGAAATGGTTTAATGACGCAAAGGGTTTTGGCTTTATCAGCCCAGAAGACGGTGGCCCTGATCTGTTCGCACATTTTCAGGAAATCCAGTCGACCGGATTCAAGAGTCTGACCGAGAACCAGCGCGTTTCATATGAGCGCACCTCCAGCCCTAAAGGCGATAAAGCAAGCAATATCCGCATCCTTTAAAGCGCAGTGATCATATTGTCACTTGTCGGCGACATGCCCTGCTGACGACGGCGATGGCATGGAAATGCGGACTAGACATGAAAAGCCCGGACATTCGGGCTTTTTTGTTTTGGGCCGTTAGCTGGCTTCTAACGACAAGAAGATCGACTATAAAGTGTGTCGGTCAAACATACTTCAATCCGCAAACCATTGCGTCTGACGCAGTCAAGACATTTCTCTTTCTTGTCGCCTGGCGCAATCTGTTAACCAGAATGGAGTATTGAAATGGGCAGCATAAACAACAGCGAAGCCGAAGAAGCGGTTTCAAGCATGAAGGCATTACAGTTCGCATTAACGGAAGAACTGGAAGATATTGAATGCCGAATCTGCACATTGACCGAGGATGACTTGACCTTGTCGCCTAGTGAAGCCGAGGAAGAAGTAAAGATATGTTATGTGGCGCGGGCAGCGCTATTTAGTGCTTTGGCCGGCATCAATGAAGTGCTGGGATAGGTGCACCTTATGGCTGAAAGAGACTCCAACGGCAATGTGGCCGAAGTCGTCAGGGCATTGCCGATTGTGCCCGTGTTTTCCATCCATTGATTGAGTAATAAAGGTTAATTTGGCATAGTTCATGCCAAATTCTCCTTTTAAGGAGCAAGCCATGAATGAAAGCCAGGAAATGAAAATAAGCCGGTTGGCTGGTGCGAATGCAATCAGCAGCAGCGCTATTGCATTCGGCGAGGAAAGCGGCCTTACCATCGAGAAATGCAACTGGGATATCGGTGAAGACCTGTCCCATGAACATGCGCACCGGCTCGATCTTTTTACCGCTTCAAAAACAGTAAGGCTTTATTTTCCCGACATAGAACTGACCAAGTCAGAGGACATCATCAGAAAAAATCGCATTGATACGCGGTTAAAGAGCGCCATTGCACAATTGATTCCTCATGTTCCGGCCTCTACCTATACATTCCGGAAATAATAAGTGCCTGAAAGCCCCCTGACTTCGCGGCTTCAAATTTAGGCCGCTCTTTTTCCAAGACAATGCAAGTTAGATGGTCGTTACCGGCTCATCCTATCGAAAAATTCTCAGGGCAGCATCGTTTCGTTACTATTAAACAGCGTTCGGAAACATCTATTGCACAGGCGCCTTGGGAAGACGAATAGTAAAAATGGTGCCTGAACCTTCATTCGACTCTGCCGTGATGGTTCCATCGTGCGCCTGGGTGATTTCGCGCGCGATAAACAACCCTAGTCCTAAGCTAGTGGGAGGTCGCCCTTCTTCGGCTAGTTGTACCAGAGGATTGAAAATCGCTTCCAGTGAATCCGGCGGAATGACAGGTCCCTGGTTTTGCACTTGAATGATTATCGCGTTCTTTTCTTCAGACGCCAAAATCCTAACAGGATGTTCTTTCGAACGATACTGGACTGCATTCGACAACAAGTTGATTAATGCCTGTCGCAACCGTGCGGAATCGAATGAACCGCTTAAATTTCCTGTTGTATCCAACTCAAATTGGCAGTCAGGATGCGCCAGCTCCACCTCATCAATCGCAGATTGACAAACGTTTTGCACATCTGTCTCATCGCAGGCTATCGGTATTCCGCTGCCAAGCTGTGTCCTAGCATATTCGAGCAAGTCATTGACCATGGAACTCATGGACGCAGCACTTCGTTTGACCTGTTCCCCGACTTCGGAGGTTTTAGGCGTTCCGACATTCGGCACCGTGAGATATTCTCCAGCCATCGCCATCGCCGTCAAGGGAGTACGCAAATCGTGACCGAGAATCGCTAAAAAGGTATCCCGCGTGCGTGCCGCTTGTTCCGTATACCGTGCAGTCGACTCGGCCACCGCCTGGTCTATGGCTTCGTTGAAGCGAAGCATATCAGTGGTTGTCTCATCTGTTACATGCTTAACGTGCGGCAGCCACAGCCGCAGAACAGTTGCGCGTAGTGCACGGTATTCCGCAACCATCTGAATCATCGTAAATCCATCTTCCTGGCGAATCCTGCCATGTTCGGAAGCTGCGCTGTCACGTTCGTCGTGTTCCCATCCCTTCGATTTTTTAGATTGTTGATCCGCGTTTTGTGCCGATTCAATGTCTTCTGCTGCGGCTTGCAAAATTTGTTTGGCATGGTCACGTAAGGCCAAATCCGTCATGTCCGTAGCGGCGGGACCAAGCGTCCGAGCAAATGCATCCCATTCGGTCAGAATGGTTTCGATGTGCTTAGTGATAAAACTCGACAATTTCATCTTGAGATCAATGCTCTAGGTAAATGTATAAGATTAGGTTTAGCCAAGGGCGGAGGGTACGACTTCGTTGTTGTTCTAGTATCTTTATGCCGATCGGACATTTTAACGCTAGGCAAGATCAGTTTTGCTTTTCCGTTTGTTCCCTTGGCATGTCCCTGAGTACTGACCATTCAAGGTGTCGTACTCGCTGACTGAAAGTTGAACGCGATGCTCGCGGCATAAGGCTTCCAGGGCTTCTACAAAACGATCATATTGTGCGCTCATTTAGAATTTCTTCTTTTCCTGCGGGTTAGATGCAGGCTTACGTTAATGAATAGCCATGCTGGATCCACTGAAAGCCTTCATGCTTGGTAATAGCGGCAATCTGGATGGGGCCGCCCACGGTTTTAGGCCTGGATACAGAAAACTTGACGAAGCCAATCGTGGTTTCAACGAGAAAACGCGCCAGATCGATGGCATCTTTCATGGGCATGGCCTCGACAAACAGCAGCTCGTATAGCTCCGGCACTAGCTTTTCCCGTAATTCGAGGGCTTGTTGTGCCGACGAACCGTGCTTGACGGCAAAATCGTTAAAGCGCGTTCCCAGTCCAAAAACAAGCCGGTCGAGCGCTTCGTATTCGCCATCCCATCGTAGTCCGAACTCCTGTTCGTTCTGCACACACACCGGTTCCGGACAGGCTTGCCCGTTCAGCGATACTTCCCAGACTTCTGCAAGGGGCTTTGAAGCGGAATACCCACACAGTCTGACCTTGGTCGAGGTGGTGGCGCCATGCGCCATGGATTTTTCCTCAAAAAGGAATTCGCGTACCCTTAAAGCAATATCTTGCATGCTGTAATGATCTGGGTCGAGTGTCCAGTTCACATAGGCAGCGTCCTTGCCATTAAACCGGCAGCGCAAGTCTTTTAGAAGCGTATCAATGGATTCGTTGCCGATGCCACCCGCGCCGGTCGCCATGGCGCCGATGGGCAAACCCTCCCTCAGATTTACGATCTTTCGGGAATGGTTATAGACCATGCCACTAGCAAAAGAGCTGGCGCTATCCGTTGCCATGACAACGCCGTCATTAATTTTGACTGACACCAAAATAGTCATGAAAAAGTATCTTCAGAGGAATGAGCCAGAACGAATCTCTACTAGACAACGAAGCGGGTCAATCATTCGCCCGTCGTCTTAGGGAAAATCAAGAAACGGCGAATGCTGTGCAGACATTGAGAAGCAGCATGCACTCAACTCCGAGTTGAATGATCCAGGGTTTAAAATTGCGGCTGTTGTCCTTAGTAGCCAAATGGCCCACCTGGCACGTCTTAAGTTCAATCATGAAAATCACAAAGTTTTTATAACGACATGGTTGAGGCAGTTTCCTGGTTAATGCAAGCAGACACCGCTTGATTAGCCCCATATAAATATTTCGCACAGTGTTATACGAGTGTCCGCTATCGGCCAGAAGCAGACATCGCAATAACCCAATTCTACGCATCCATCTCAACTTGAATTAAATCAGGAGCATTTCCTGATGCTGAGCGCTACCGCACACGTATTCGCAGTCGGCGTTATACTGTTCACCGTCGATTTCTTCCGGTATGCGCCGCGCTTCGAAATTACGACCGAACCCGATTTAACTCCCAATAGAAAAATTGTTCCGCATGACGAGTTCAAAGGAAAAGCCGGAAGGGTTAGAGCCTTACTACCTGCCCTCCGGAGAAGAAATCAAGGTATTCGAGAGGTGCCACGAAAAAAACCTGGCGGTGATGTTGAAGGGACCGACGGGCTGCGGCAAGACGCGTTTTGTCGAGCATATGGCATGGCGGCTGAATCGGCCTTTGATTACGATATCCTGCCACGACGATCTGAGCGCTTCCGACCTGGTCGGCCGCTTCCTGATTCGTCACGACGGCACCGAATGGCAGGACGGCCCGCTTACACGTGCGGTAAGGGAAGGAGCGATCTGCTATCTCGACGAAGTTGTTGAAGCGAGGCAGGACACGATCGTGGTGCTTCACCCCCTCACTGACTATCGCCGCATCCTGCCGATCGACAAGACCGGCGAATCGATCGAAGCAGAGCCCGGTTTTCAACTGGTGATTTCCTACAATCCGGGTTATCAGCGCATGCTCAAAGACCTGAAGCCCAGCACGCGGCAGCGCTTCGTGGCGCTGGACTTCGATTTCCCGCCTAAAGAGCGCGAGATTGCCATTGTCGAACGCGAAGGGCAGTGCGACTACGCGACGTCGCAGGCGCTGGTTTCCCTCGGCCACCGGCTGCGCGCCCTGCAGGATCGGGGACTCGCCGAAGTGCCCAGCACGCGCCTGTTGATCGCCGCGGCAAGACTGATTGCAAGCGGCATACCGGTTCGGCAGGCTTGCTACGTCGCCGTGGTGTCGCCCTTGTCGGACGACATGGCGATGGTGGGCGCGATGAAAGATCTGGTCGACGCGACCTTCGTGTAATCCTCAGGCGACTATCAGTGCCCAAAGCCGACGACGTCATTACCGATGCTGCGCAACACGCAACGAGTTACGCGCGGCGCTTGTGGCAGAGCTACCGAAAGAGCGATTCAGACAATTCCGGACTCGCTCTGCGTGAAGTCGCTCAGCGGCTCGACCTGTTCGTCACTGCCGTGTTCGGTGTCAGCTTTCCGATTCGTACCGTGCAAACGCCAGCACAGCCCCCCCACTTCAAGGTTAACGAGCGCGCAGAAGTTCTACATCGCGGTCCTCATCCAGGTCCGCATCCGCGCAACGCCATTCCCGCTACTAACGACCGCTTCGTCTGGCTGCCCCGGCAAATTTTGTATTCGGACGGCCAGGGCGCACTGGAACAGTACCGTGTCATCATGCTGCAGCAAGCGATGCGTGCGCACCGTGGAAGCGCGGCACGGCACGCAAGCTTGTCAAATCCGCTGGAGAAAGCCCTCTTTACTTTGCTGGAAGCCCAGGCAGCCGATGCCGCGCTGCTCCAACTGCTGCCGGGCATGGCGGACCCCATTCGCGTTTTTCGCGCGGGGGTTCTGGCAAGGCGCCCGCCCATGGCCGACTTGGCGGACTGTCAGCGACCGATTGAAGAGCTGCTCCGGTCATTGCTAGCGACTGAACCGGCTTTTCTGCAGCGCGCGTCCAGCGAAGAATCCGCTGAAAGAGCGCGCGCCATCGCAGCGGACTGGTTAACTCGCTATCCGGATTTGTCGACAGGGAGCGAGTTGCTGCTGCGAGACTGGTGGACTGGCGACTTGCGCATGCCGGAAAAAAAATCGGCGACCGCCCAGCATGCCGAACCCGATGAAAAGGACGCGCCCGGCACATCGGGTTCCGCTAAGCCAAAGGACAAACCAGAAGCAGGCGGGCCCAAGGAAGACAAGGAAGAAGACGAACTCAAGTCCGGCACAGAGGCGGACCAGACCACTTATCAAGAGCTTGTCGAAGCCCCCATGGACTTTGAGAGGCCGAGCCGCGGGGACGAAATCACGGCTGCCACAGAGTTAGGCAATACCCATTCGATGCCACGCGATGCGAATGGAGTCTTCGCGCCGGGACGGCCAAAGGAAGTAGTGCTCTCGGATGAAGTTCCCCATCATGCCCGCCCCGAAAAAACCGCTCCTGCACACGAATTTGCGGAGACAAAGCTTCAGTATCCGGAATGGGACTTCAGGGCGGATGCATACCGGGAACCTGGTACGACGGTGCATGTGAGCACAGTACAGGAAGGGCCGCAGGCCTGGGTAGACCAGACCCTTGAATCCCACCGGGCCACCCTAAATCAGGTGCGGCGCCGATTCGAAATGCTGCGCCCCCAGCGCATGCGTTTTCGCAAGCAACTCGAGGGCGAGGAGATCGACATTGACGCATACATCGCGGCGCGCGCCGATTTCAAAGCCGGTCTGCCGCTAAACCATGCGCTATACCAGACATCCCGCATTGCCAGGCGCGACATGGCGATCGCGATACTGATCGATATCAGCGGCTCAACCGAGGCCCGTGTCTCCGGCACCAAGCGCGTGATTGATATCGAGCGCGAGGCCTCGCTGCTGGTTTCGGTTGCGATGGAAGGCATGGGGGAGCCTTATTGCATCCAGGCCTACTCGGGCGAAGGCCCGGACGGCGTGGTGGTACGAACGGTCAAGTCTTTCGAGGAATCCTACGGCGCGACAGTGGCGAGACGAATCGCATCTCTGGAACCCGAGCAGTACACGCGATCGGGACCCGCGATCCGGCATGCCACGAGCACATTAATGAAGCAGCCCGCCAGGCATCGCCTGCTGCTGCTCTTGTCGGACGGCCACCCGAATGACGTGGATGAGTACGGGGGCCGGTACGGCGTAGAAGACATGCGCCAGGCCGTTCAGGAAGCCAAGCTGCAGGGAGTCAGCCCGTTCTGTCTGACCATCGACCGGCAAGCTGCAGACTACTTATCCAAGACTTTCGGCCAGCATCAATATGCGTTGCTGCCAAAGCCGGAGCTGTTGCCGACCGTGCTGCTGGATTGGATCAAAAGGCTGATCGTTTCCTAAGATCCGTCGCGCCGTTGGCTCCGCATCATGGTGGTTCGAATGCTTGAAGTGCGTCTTATTGTTCATGTTTTAGTTGGATTCTTATGCAAGGTTTAACTTGCTCGAGCAGCTTGGGGCTTGCAGGATGCAGAAGCGAAGAACAAAAATTCAGATCTGTTTTTATAGAAGGCAATGTTCGGATTAGAGGTAAATCTTTTGAATACACGCGTGGGATTGGAATCTCAACCAACAAGATAACTTCATGGGAGATAATTGACCATGCCTAACATGCCAATGAACCAGGACGGCTACGCCGTCCGTTATCTAAAACGGTAGGCGCTTTCCATTTGTCCTTCAGTGTCCGCTATGGCCGATAGCAGACCTCAGCTAAAAGGTTGGATTCTTACGATTGCAATAGCGGATATCCCGAAAGCGGCTTTTTAGAATTGATCGTTTTCAGGATAAAGGCACATCCGATAAGCTGCGCCCAAGTGCAATCATCCCAGCGGAGAAGCCGGTGTGTGACCAGGGAAGAATTCAAGCATCAGGAATTGCTCGAGTTCTTTACTGTCCTGCGGCCTGGCGCTTAAGGTGATGGGCTTTCCAAGACGTTGGGACTGCCAGAGAAAATCTCCTTTTTTCTCTTCGCGAATGATGTCGATCACCTTCTTGATCATTGCAGTCTGAATATCGGCATAGGATCCCTGGTCCACCGTGATGAGCCGCGTGGAATTTCTGCGCGACCTTTCGCTCCATCCGTAAAACACGAATTCCGCATCGCGGTAGCCGATCCTCTTTATCTGGAAAACCCCTCCGACCTTGTCCTTGTTTCCTCGGGCGCGATTCATCGAGAATTCGATGTTGGCCATGGCAACGCTGTTGTCGTTTTCCGACGCTTCCTGGGTGGATTCTGCCTCGACCGGCTCGGGCGAGCCCAGTTCATCCACTTGTTGCCTGCGTTTGCGCGCCGCTTCCAGATGCTCGGAAAAGTCCTGCTCCGGTGGCGGCATGCTGCGTTCTGCCTTGGGTAAAGATGGCGTGACGCTGGCGGCGGCCGTCTTGCTTTCAGCCGGTGCCGGCCTCCTGTTCTGCTTCCTGATTGCAGGAGCGGGAGAGGATTTTTTCCTCGGCACAACCGGCGCGGCCTGCGCCAGGTTGGGCGCTTGTGCCTGCGGGGGAGGTGCCGATTGTGCGGCGGGCACGGGCGGCAGTATGCTGACCGCAATCCTGTTCCCGGTCTGGTCGCCGGCCGGTTGCATGTCCATGGCAGCCTGATGCAGCACCAGCCACAAGGCAATGCCATGGATCAGCAGGGAAGCCGTTAAACCGATCAGCATGGATGCGGGTTTTGTGGCATCGCGCTTTTTGAAGATTCCTGTTGTCACTCTGCAAATGGGTTTGAATAAACTAACATCTACACGACGGTGCAGTTTTTTGCGAAACTCTACACCTATTCAAGCATACAAGTAGCGTAGACAACTTTAGGTACGAAGGGAGTGCACCATGGAAATGAAAAAGATCAATGCCGGGAAACTACGTGCTATTGGCTATGACGCGCGCGAACGGGCCTTGCGGGTGGAATTCGAAGACGGGACGGCCATCGATTATTCCGGGGTCGGGTCCGAGGTGTGGCGCAGGTTGTCCACGTCCGGCTCGGCGTGGAGCTACTACCGCGACAATATCGAGGAAGAATTCTCGGGCGTTCGCAGCAGGGTCAAACCCAAGGGAAATACGCAGCAGCTCGAGGATCTGTTCAAGGCGCAGGGTGACGAGCCGAGCACTTAGCCGCCTATCACCCGGTCGACGTACCCAATCCACCAAGCTGCCGGCAATTTCTTTGAAGGGATCTGGCGGTTCAGACTAGAATATGCGCTTTTTGTTAACGAAGGAAAGTGCATGACCAAAACTGAAGTAGTCGAACAAATCGCCGCATCCAATGATCTGTCCAAGGCGCAGGCTAGCCGCGTGCTCAATGATGTCATCGAAATTATTCAGGGCTCGTTGAAAAAAGACGGTCGTTTTTCCTTGCCGGGCATCGGGACGTTCACCGTGGGCAAGCGTGCAGCGCGCAAGGGAAGAAATCCGGCAACCGGTGAAACGATCAAGATCAAGGCAACGAAAGTCGCTCGTTTCAAGGCTGCACCGGCACTGAAAGAAGCTGCCAACAAGTTCAAGGGCTAATACGCCCCATCGGCAATACCGATAGAGATATAAAAAGGCTTGCCCGGCTCGGCAAGCCTTTTTCATCTCGTAACACTACTTTCTTCTGACACTACTTTTTCTGCAGTTTCGCCGTCCCGCATGCGCCGGCAACATAAGCTGCCGTTCGCGCGTCAGCACAGGCGTTGCACGCATTGCTAAACGTCTGGTATTGGGTTGCGGGACATGGCGTTGTAATGCATTGCACACCGGTCAGAACCGCTCCGCAAACCGGCTCGTATACTTGAGCGCACATTTGCGGCCGCGGCGTGGCACACTCCGTCATAGGGAGAGGAGGCGGACCTTCCTGCGTGGTTGCGCATCCCATGAGCAGAATGGATATGAGCTGCAGGAAGGAAGAAGTGAACAGCTTTGTTTGCATGACTGGTATTGAGGATGATTTGCGAAACGTATCGGTATGATGCGCTGGCCTTCACATGGCGCCGTCAGCTTGCTTTCCGCGGATGAGGGTGCGCTTCAAAAAAACGAAGCATTTCTTCCGATGCATCCGGCCCCTTGGGATCGGTATAGGAACCGCGTTTTGAACCTCCGGACCAGGCGTGACCGGCTCCGTGAATCGTCCAGTATTCGGCAACCGGCATCCTGGCATGGTCATAATAAATCGTCTGGATGTACGACCTTCCACCCGCCACCTTTCCCTGCTTGACTTGTGCGGCGTGAGCCAGATGCCCGTTCTGAAGAACGTCTGCAGTAGTATTCATGCATTGCGCCAGCGTGCGTATGCCATTGTCCGGGTGGACCGTATGATCACGTTCCCCGTGAAAGACAATCGCCGGGACCACGTGACAGGCAGGATTTTTCCTGATGGTTTTGCCGCCACCTTTCATTGCCTGAAACGCGGAGGGTACGTCATGTGCGGAACCGACCGGCAAGCCGGAATGAATGCCGACTGCCGCATAAAGCTCCGGATAGGCTGACGCCACGATCGCGGCCATCGCCGCACCGGCGGATAAGCCGGCGATGAATACCCGGTCCGGATCGACACGGTATTCGTGCATTACCTTGCGCGTTATGTCGGCGATGATCGATGGTTCGGTGCCTTCCCTCGCTTGATCCGAAGGATGAAACCATTGCCAGCAATTCGAACTGTTTGCTGCTTTCACCTGGGCCGGATATACAACGAAGCAATTATATTTTTCCGCCACGTGGTTCATCTTCGTGCCCGCGGCAAAGTCGTCGGGATTTTGCTTGCACCCGTGCAGCATCACAATCATTGGCAATGCCTCGCCTTTGTAAGCACTGGGAATATAAAGCTTGTATGAACGCGTTCCTGCCTGGTTCGTGCACGAGGCAGACAGGAATCGGCCCGGCGTTTGGGTCTGATGATCCGCATGCGGGTCTGCTTCCTTGAACGCCGGTTGCCGCAGTGTTTCGAGCGGGTTTTCCCATGTGATATCCGTTACGTCGGGCCATTGCTTTGAAAATGAGCGGGGCGTGAAACCCGAAGAGTGCGCTTCCTTATGGCGGCTGGGCGTGGGATTGATATCAACGATATCCGGGGCGCCGGGATCACGCTCCTCTTTTTGTTCGCCATCGCCTAGCAAGGCGCGCTGTATCGCTTTTGTTGCTGCCTGTGGGCCACCGGATTGCAAAAGCTGGGTCGCTTCACGCATCGTCTCCAGGAATTTTTCATTCAGTTTCATGATGTACTTTCAAGTTAGTGATTACCGGATCCGTCCTGCCAACGCGGCTTTCACAGCGGGGCTGGCATGCAAAGCACCCAGAACGGTAATGCCGTCAATTGTTTCGAGTGCCAGTTCAGGCGTCACATCGTTGCCAATGCTCACCAGGCCAAGCACCTGTATCTGCAATTTATCTCCGGTTCGCTTTATGGCTTCCAGGTCGGTGCGCGAAAAATGCTGCAGGCCAAGTACCAGGCTTTTTCTTGTTACCGCCTGTCTGATTACATCGTTGTGCGCGCTGAGCTGGTTACGAATGGCCGTGCGGATCAAATCCGTACGGTTAGAGTAAAAGCCTTCTTGCACCAGGAGATCAATTTGCCCAAGGTCGACCGGCCCAAGATTGATGGTGATCTTTTCCGTGTCGCCAGCCTTTGTCCGTAGTTCCTGGTCTTTCATAGTCTTTCCCTCGGGTTAAACCATCCTATATACATCCTGTGACCATCCATATGGATGGTAGGTTCCGAAATTTGAGAAATAATTCCCGGAAGAAAAGCTGTGTTTGCTGTTGTGCTGGCTAAATCCCTGGTAAATGCCTGAGCCATAGGAATTGAACAAAAAGTCTGCATCCGGGAGCCAAGTGCTTAGTCGCAGGATTTTGGGACCAACCCTACAAAACAGTTGTTGATATGCCAATTTCTAAGAAGTGAGCATGGACAAACGGAATCTGCCGACACAATCAAACTATGACCCAAACAACTTACTCAGTACCATGACCGGGAGATTGCGATTAAGAAACGATGCTGCGTTAAGCCGGGCCCTGGAAGTTTCTCCTCCCGTCATCAGCAAAATCCGGCACAAAAGATCGCCGCTCGGCGCTTCTGTACTGATTCGCATGCATGAGGTATCTGGCCTGAGTATCCGTGAACTACATGAACTGATGGGAGGACCGTCGCCGGAATTACCGGTTGAGTGACTTTGCCGGGAAATCTACAATCAGGAGTTAACTGGGGCAGATGTGACAATGCCTGGATAAGAACCTGGCTGCAGACTGCGGCCTCTGCAGTCTGCTGTTTTCCCCCACGCAGGTTTTTAGCCGTGACTATCAAGCGAGAGGGCCAACAGACTGCTCGGCACGTGATCCGCTTCTGGCAATTTTCGGGTGTCCAGCATACGAGAGGAGCGAATAGATAAGCGCTTAAAGATAAGCGCTTAAAGGTCACCGTATTTCTGAGCACCATAAAACGGCTGCAATGTATACACTAGCGGCTGCCGTTTTATTTTGCCTGAACATGACCATTACCATCAACGAAGATCTCCGTTCCTATATCGACCCGCTCACCGAAGATGAATATGCCGCGCTCGAACGCAGCCTGCTCAAGGAAGGCTGCCGCGATGCCCTGGTGCTGTGGGGGGAGCTTCTGGTCGATGGACACAACCGTTACAGCATTTGCCAAAAGCATGGCATCCCTTTCAATACCGTTCAGAACGACTCGTTCCAATCCATCGATGATGTCTATCTCTGGATGATCGACAATCATCTCGGCCGGCGCAGCGTATCGGATTTTCAGCGGGGCGTGCTTGCACTGCGCAAGAAGGAAATCCTGTCGATGCGCGTGGCGCCGGTAAAAGCGCCGCCTGCTGAAAAAAGCGGCGTTGATGCCGCCACCAAAACTGAAGCTGCTCCACCGCTCACCCGGGAAGCGGTTGCGCGTGCAGCGCGTGTAAGCAGCGCAACGCTGGGGCATATTGAAAAAATCAAGAAGGCTGCGGTGCCGGAGCTGGTCAGTGCGGTCAGGGAAGGGGTCATTTCCATCAATGCCGCCGCTGCGGTCGCGTCCTTGCCGAGCGAAAAGCAGGCAGCCGCCGTGGCCGGAGGAAAAAAGGAATTGCGTGAAGCGGCCAGGCAGGTGCGCGAGGCCAAAACGCCGCCCAGGCCGAAACCCGCCCCTCCGCCTGAAGATGCAACGCCCGAGCAACTGGAGATCCACCGCCTGACGACATTAGTAGCCGAACTAACGGAAGAGCGTGATCAACTGAAGAAGAAGGTGCAGCACTTGACCATTGCGCTTTCCGAGGCGCGCGGCGGTCAATAATTACTTCCCGGGCCGGTCGGGCGAATCGCTATGCTTCCTGCTTACTTATGACTTTTTGATCGCTTGGGAGCCGATGATCGGTTCGCTGCCCGTTGCTTTCTGCATGGCTTCCATAAACGCGGCCACGGAGTTTGGTTCACCTTTCACGGCGTAGGTTGATTGGCCGCATGCCGGACATTGGCCGGCGAACGCTGCATCAATACCTCGCAGGCCTTTTGTGTCCAGCAGCTGCACTTCAGTAATTTCAGTCTTGCAGTTATTGCAAATAATATGATCCGGCGTTGATGCGTCAGTTTTTTTCCTGGCCTGCTGAATACGTTGTTCCAGCGATCCGCGTTGTTTTGCTTGTCCCACGATATTTCCTTTGTTATTGGCGAACCTGGTTCGCTTCCGGTTTGACCCGTTTTCGGGCGGCGCGGAATTTCAGGCCGATCAATACGAGCAAGCCGAGCATGATCACCGTTGACAGCGCATTAGCTATCGGCCCTGCTGGAAAGAAAAGTCGCATCGCACCGCTTACGGACAGTCCGATACCAATCATCAGACCGAGAAAGTCTTTTTTTCTTGCTGCAGATACGAAACAGAAGATTCCTGCCAGGGCAGTAATGTAGGGAGCGAGTTCTTGTAGGGTCATGGTTGTTTACTTCGAAGGTTCAGGCATTCGTCACATCATAATTTAGTTTCCGGATCAAAGCACGCATACCCTGCGTGCTGCCTGTGCCCTGAAGCCGGAACGGACGAGCAAGGAATCGCCTCATGTTTGCTGCTTGATATCGGTTTGCCTGAAATGGGCAGGAATGGATTTAGTCGATACTTTTGTGGCCGGTTCTCAAGCGCCAATGCCGTGCTGGTTTCTATGTTGATTGCTATGTTGATCGCCAACGCGGGATTTGACTGAAGGAAGCGCCGCATCGATCAGCGCTTCAGCCTCCCTCAGCCTCCCTCAGCCTCCCTCAGTCTCCAATCCGGAATTTTGCGCGCACTGATTTCAGCACCCGGGAACGCTTGCATAGCAGGATGCGGTTTGCCCGATGCGCAGCTCTTCTTACCGCCATGTCGATAGCTGCATACATGTCTTGCTGAACATGCTTGACAAGGATTTCAGGCTGGCCCGGCATGCTTACGGATATCTCACACATCGTTTCACGGCCGCCGGACGGACCATCCAGATCGCACAGGCGTACTGCAATGCTGACGGCTTTTCTTTTTAAGGCTGAAAAGGCGCAACGTATTTTTGATTTGACGTACTCCTGCAGGGTAGGCTCCATCCAAAATCTATTTGAGGCGAGAAGAATTTGCACGCTGTACTCCTTTACGTCGCTGATTGAAAAGTAATTGGCATAGGGAGATGCCGCGTCGCCATGTTGTATTTTTTAGCCTAATCGCGATGCGTTATTCTTTGTCAATCGGAAAATAATTTCGTTCCATTAACTTTGTAAAAAAAATACCATGCTAGGGTTTGGTATGGTGTGGAGCACTTGTGAGTTGTGCAAACAAGTTTTCTGCCGTTTTTAGGCAACTGATAGATAAATTTTTCCGGTGTGAACTTTTTCCAAAAAGAAAAGTCATACGGCGTCTGTTTCCTATGTTGCTATTAAAAAATACAATAATTTTCGTAAGGAACATTAACAGGGGTTGCAAATGATATAAGCATGGAGGTGTTATGGCAGTCTACTACCAGGGCAGTGTTGAAGGAACCGAGATCCAAGAAAGATGGCGGACATTCTGGAATGATTGCTTAATCCGTTGGAAGCGACCTGTCAGCAGTCACGAAGAAGCAACTTTGGCTAGATTGGAGGTTTGACCATGTGGATGCTGTTGACTCGACGGATACAGATTTCCATCTTGGTCCTATCTACAATCTTGGCTATGACGGGCATCGACGCACTGCTGGAATTTTTTGTATATGAAACGGTGTCGCTGTTGAAGATGGCTTTCCTGATTATTTTTCTTATTGGTACTGTTGCAGTCAGCGTGGCGCATTGGGTCTGGCGCCCAATATGGCGCAGATTTCCGATCCTCGGCCAGCTGTTTTTCCCTGATCTAAACGGCACTTGGAAGGGCATGCTTCACACAACTTGGGAGGATGCGCAAGAAATAACGTCTGCCCCTATCGTAACCACAATCTGGATCAGACAGAACCTGTTTACGTTCCATGTGCAGCAGGAGGTGAATGAGTCCTCTTCATGGTCATCACAGGTTTTTCTGGAAGCCCAACCCGAAGTTGATCGCTATCGGCTTCGCTACCTATGTGACAATCAGCAAGGAGCGACGGTACCTGACCAATCGGCTTCTCATGAAGGAGTTGCCACGCTTGAAATGAGCCTTGCCACCAGCGTCAGAAGGCTGACTGGACACTATTACACGTCCCAGCATACGTCAGGCGATATTGACGTCGTTCATGTTAGCGGAAATATTGTCCCAACCCAGCAGCAGGAAAGTAAGCCTGTTGCCCAGGCCAGCAATGCGATGAGCTCGGTAGCGTGAGTTGACTGCCGCAAAACGCTGGCCGCGCAAGCGCGGCAAACTAAGGAACATTCGGTCCGTTGCCCAGCTAGTAGGACGATTGCGATGGAAGTTGCTCATTGATCGTGGTAGCAGGCATCCAATATTCAGCCTCAGTAACCTGCTCCGCAGAATCAGCTGGCTGAAGCAAGTTTTGAAAATAGCTGCAGTGGGACAGAGTCTGACGAAGTAATGGTTAGGGCACAAGCTGACAAATTTGTATGGAGGATGGCTGCTTCTACTCAGGAATTGCCAATATTGCTGCAGTGGCCCTAGCCAATAAGACCGCCGGCATCGCCTGGGCCATGATGACGAAAGAAACGAATTACCGCCCAGAGCTGCTGGCAGCTTAAAGAGAAGAGTTAAAACGCAAAAAGGAACATTCCAGACTCGATTGCAAAGCAAGTCGTTGATGGCAAACAGGTCGAACCGGCATTGGAAAAACCCGAGAATGTCTGAGGCCAACAAGCCCGAAGAAGCGAATGGGAGCTAATGCGCGAATAGCCCATTATGGCCGATCACCTAAAAGGTGTGGCAGTAAGAGACCGAATATACGTGAGCAGTCGTACCCAACCGCCAAAAATGAAGTGTTTGCAAATGAGAAGGAGTCCATATACAGACATTGTTCCTAATGACCGCATCTTTGCCATACCGGAACTGACAGCCTGACGCTTTCGCTTCACTGGTGTGCTTGTCTAATTCAGCCGCATATCAAACATGCTCAGATCGGAGCATTACTGATTTTTAGTCCAACACTTAAAAACCTTTCCCGCTCATGCTGTGCGAATCGAATTAAATCGGGAAAGAATGCATGGAAGCCATCGCAGAGCTCGTCATAGTTGATTTCCAGATCCTCAATACTGTCTTTCAGAAGATCGCCATTTCGGGATAATCGTTCTGAAATCCTGTTGATTGCGGTTTTTACCGAGTCAAAGTCTCGATACGATCCCAGCCAGTCCTGGTTGACCATTCTTCCCACTTGTCTTTCCAGCGAGACAGGCAGCATTTCGCGACGGTCCAGCAATGCGCGGTAAAAACGATGCACGAATGGATCTAATGGAATTGCACAGTAAGTCTGCCAATACCTTGCGAGAATGTGGTCATAGTAGACGTCCAGCGAAATACCGGCGTAACGCCTGGTCGTTTGCCTGAACAGTGACTTTGCCTGCAGTATGACGGGATGGCTGTCGGTAAACGCATCGACTTTTCTGTGGATGAAAATCTCGCGTGCGATTTCTTTTCCATATCTATCGGCATCGTTCGGCTTGCAAAAATCGCCCAGTAGTGCGCCCACCATCGCGTCTTCGCTTTGCTGTGCTAACAGTATGTGGGCCAGGTAATTCATAGACAATCGAAGTAAATGTCACACCATACGTTGGACAAGGGTAGCGGGCTGTCGCCTCGCCGTTGCATGAGTAAGGCACGACGTGTAGATGGATGCCAGAAATGAATACGGCCCTCCTAGGCGGGCCGTATTTTATTTGCTTGCCTTCAGCGTGAGGCTTTCGTAGCAGCCAAAGTTACCGCGACAACCGCTATAACAATCAATAACTTACAAATGGGCGTCAAAGCGGGCAGCCGATCCACACTTAATGCACTGGATCTATTTTAGCGCCAAATATATCGCAATCAAAAATCCCGGCCTTTTAGCGGAATGTCTTCTACCGGCCAATACCAGAAACTCCAGGAAAAAACTATTCCGCAAACAAGTCTGGGCCGAACACCTCATAATGAATACGGCCTTCTTTGACGCCCTTGCCAAGGAGCGCATCGTGCTGCATGCGCATGAAAGGAATCGGCCCGCAAATGTAATAGTCGGCATCCGGGATCATGATGACGTCGCTGATCCGGTCTATGTCCACCATGCCGGGAAAGTCGAAGTCTTTCCCCGGTTGGTCAGAAGGAAGCGGCTCATTATAGAAAATATATGGCTTGAAATTGGGCTGCCTCTGCGCAATTTTCAGCAGGTGGTCTTTCATGGCATGCACGGAACTGTTGCGGGCGCCATGAACAAAGATCACCTTTCTCTGCGGCGATTGCAGCACGCGGTTAAGCATACTGATCATGGGCGTCAGGCCAACCCCTCCACTGAGTAGAACCACGGGCGTGGATGCATTTACATCGATATAGAAATTGCCATACGGCGCGGCAAGCTTGATTACGTCGCCTTCCTTGACCTGATCGTGCAGCAGCGTGGAAACATAACCGGGACGGTGCCATTCGTTGCCGCCTTCCCGCTTGACCGAAATACGATAGCTGCGTCCGTTGGGCGCATCCGATAGACTGTACTGGCGTATTTGCTGCAAACCGAGTTTCGGCACTTGAACCGCGACGCTAATGTACTGGCCCGGCTCGAAATTCATGACCGGCTTGCCGTCTTTGGGTTCCAGCACAAATGAAGTAATCACGTCGCTTTCCGGCTGCTTGGATTGCACGACAAATTCCCGCCATCCATTCCAGCCTCCCGGCGTGGCGGCGGACGCTTCGGTCAACTCGCTTTCCATCCCCGCCAGGATATCTGCCAGGTTGCCATAGGCCTGCGCCCAGGCGGAAATAATGTCGTCGGTCGCTGCATCTCCGAGCACTTCTTTGATCGATGCCAGCAGATGTTCTCCGACAATCGGATACTGTTCCGCACGCACTCCTAAGCTGACATGCTTGTGTGCAATGCCTTTCAGGACGGCACTCAGGCTCTGCGGGTCTTCGATGTTGGCTGCATACGCATAGACTGCCCTGGCCAGCGCCTGCTGTTGCTCACCTCTCTCCTGGTGGCTGACATTGAACATGTTTTTTAGCTCCGGGTGAGCATCGAACATCCGTTTGTAGAAATGACGGATGATGTCGACACCGTGTTCCGCCAAAACGGGGGCAGTTGCTTTAACAGTGTCTTTCGTCTTCTGGGTAAGCATATTTACCTCCAGAATTTTTAGTGGCAAGAAAAAATCAATTACAGACTCTTTAGTTTCGCTTTCTTAAGTAAATATCCCCGATCTTCATTTTTAATCGTATGCGAACAGCGGTGAAGCCCCGGCCAGTTTCAGCGACTGATTAATTTATGAAAAGGAACGAGCTGAATAGCCGTCTGTATAGGGCTATTTTAAGAAGGAAAGATCTGCATTTATTCTTTGAGGAGTGACTCCACATGCCTGCTTTCAGAAGCAATGGGATGGACTCCTTCTCCCCGCAAGGGCACCGAGGTGTCAAACTGGAGTTTCCACACCACCAGTTATCAGAGAAGGAGTCCACTATGAAGCTTATCCGCATTGGCGTTGATTTGGCAAAGAATGTGTTCCAGGTGCATGGCGTGGATCGCTTTGAGAAGCCGGTCTGGCGCAAGAAGCTGGGCCGGTCCGAGTGGCTCAAAGTGGTGCTGGAGCGGATTGAGCCAGGCTGCGAGATCGGCATGGAAGCGTGCAGCGGTGCCCATCACTGGGCACGGCAGCTCCAACAACACGGATACATCGTCAAGCTGATTGCCCCGCAGTTCGTGAAACCCTACGTCAAGAGCAACAAGAACGACGCCAATGATGCCGAGGCCATTTGTGAAGCCATGAGCCGGCCGAACATGCGCTTTGTAGCTGTCAAGACGATCAAGCAGCAGGATATCCAGGCAGTGCATCGCATCCGTTCTGAGCTCAGCAGCCAACGCACCGCCAAAGCCAATCAGATCCGCGGCTTATGTGCCGAATATGGTTTAACGGCACCCAAAGAACTTCTGCAGTTACGTGCAGCTATTCCTTGCTGGCTGGAGGATCAGAATAACGGCCTCACAGAGCGGTTTCGCCGGCTCCTCACTGGGCTCTGGCAAGACTTGCTGGGACTGGATGAGCGGATCAAGGAGCTGGACCGGGAAATCGCGCTGATCGCACAAACCGATCCAGTTGCCAAGCGACTGCAGCAACTACGCGGTGTAGGTCCCATTATTGCCACGGCCATTGTCGCCAATGTAGGAGACGCCAAGCAGTTTGCCAATGGCAGGCAAATGGCCGCATCGATTGGTTTAACGCCGAGGCAGAACAGCTCCGGTGGCAAGGAGCGGCTATTAGGCATTAGCAAGCGGGGCGATGCCTATTTACGAACATTATTGATTCACGGTGCCCGGTCGATGATTCGTACCGCCAAGGCTAAAGAGGATCATTTAAGCCAGTGGGTCATGAGGATTGCCGCCACGCGCCATCCCAATATTGCTGCAGTGGCCCTGGCCAACAAGACGGCTCGCATTGCCTGGGCCATGATGACGAAAGAAACGAATTACCAGCCAGAGTTACTAGCAGCTTAAAGAGAAGAGTTAGAACGCAAGAAGGAGTATTCCAGACTCGATTGCAAAGCAAGTCGTTGATGGCAAACCGGTCGAACCGGCATTGAAAGAACCCGAGAGTGTCTGAGGCCGCAGAGCCCGAAGAAGCGAATGGGAGTCAATGCGCGAATAGCCCATTATGGTCGATCACCTATAAGGTGTGGCAGTAAGAGACCGAATATACGTGAGCAGTCGTACCCAACCGCCAGAAACGAATTGTTTGCAAATGAGAAGGAGTCCATATACGGGCACTCATCATTGAAGGTCAGATGCTTCCGCCAGGGCGCGCACTTGCTGGACCAGGATTCCTTGCAGCGAAGAAAATTCTTCGAGAATGGTGAAGTGGTTGTGATCGGAAATCGGTAACAGGCAAGCAGCAGATTTTCACGTGCCGCAGTGCATCGACTCGACTGATTCTGCAATTCCTGCAGCTCCGCGGTCCCGTAGGCGATCACTAGCGGGCGTCGGCCCAGGGGAGGCGCAGTGGACTGAGTGAGCCGGCTTCGCTATCGGTCAGCTTCAGCTTGCGGCTCAGATAGGAAAGGCAGATCGGCCCCCCGTCGAAGATGCCGCTTCTTGTCCCAACACGCACGACCCCATTACCACCTAAGTTCAAAGGTGATAATAGGGCGATCAGAAGGCCTGATTTTATGCTGCCAGCAAATCCTCGGCAGCATCAAACGATACATCGGCGGCAGATTTTTTTACTGCTACTACTTCTTTGGAGCGTGATTGAGAAGGTGGCAGACGACGCAGGGTCTTCAGTGTCGGCATGTCCTTCAGGATGATGGAACGTCCCTCCACCGCAATGTAGCCGATACGGTCGAAGGCTGACAAGGTGCGGCTGACGGTCTCGAGGGTTAAACCGAGATAGCTGCCGATTTCTTGGCGCGTCATACGCAGATTAAATTCCTTGCCGGAGTATCCCATTGCCGCGTAGCGCTCGGACAAAGCCACCAGGAAGCGACCCACGCGGGCTTCTGCACTGAGGGAACCCAGCATGCCAGCCATCGACTGTTCGCGGGCCAGTTCACGGCTCATCACGCCATATAGCGACAGTTCCAACTCGGGATATTTTCTGCCCAAGGAAGAAAATACCTTGAACGGGATGACAATCACATCGCAGCTGGAAAGCGCCACGGCTTCGGACATGTACTGCTTTGCATGAATGCCATCCACGCCTAGCACATCTCCTTTCATTGGAAAGCTCAAAACCTGCTCGTTTCCAGCCTCGTCCAGCATGACCGTTTTAAGAAATCCCGAATTGAGGATATAAAGTGCGTCGAATGGTTGACCAACCGTGAAAAGACGCTGGCCGGTTTTGAATTGAACATGCTGGAAGACTACGTCGTCTGCCGTACTCGCAGCAGCAATCGGCGTTACCTGAAGTAGGCTGCATACATCAGTGAGACTGGACCAAAGATGTCCGGCACGCTGGCGGCCGGCTACTGGTTGGTTGATGGTAACAGATGGAGCAATACGCGATTCAGCAAACATGGTTGACATAATTTCCTCTAAGAACTTTACTTTTAATCTTGTATCAAGGCGATTTTTAAACTGCGCCTTGAATTTTCGGTGAGGTGAAGTATGTCAATCCGGCAAAGAAATTGATATCAGCGCTCGCTGATAAGAAGGGTAGGAAGCGGCAAGAATCGTCTAGGACGATTCTTAGCTGAAATCAGTAATAGGCGTATCACTTTGTATCAATCGTTGAATTGAAATCGAATCGATAGTCGCTCATTCCAGGTCAGATGCATGGCGCACTGATTTATATGTTTAATTTGTCCACCTTCATTTCCTCGGCGCAATAATTTTCGTTATTGCAATCAAGGTATCAGCGAGGCTTAAAAATTACACGGTATCTTCAAGAGCGAAATACCGTGCGAAGGTCTTGGGTTTCCAGGGTTGCGTCCGTAAATGAGATTGTGTAGTAAGAAACAGCCAAAGCGGCGATTAACCAAAACATGCTAGCTCCTTTAATAAGCGTAGCGTCTTTGGCAATTCGCAGGGCTGGATGTTCCCGCTCTTTCACATCCTAACTACCTGCGCGGGCCACGATATCTTGAGAATTCTCAGATCTCTGTAGACTTCCATGACGCTCGTAGCGCTTCGCTACAGTTGCCTAAGAACTTTACAAAAAAATCAATTTCTTCCTATAGGTATCGTTATGTGTTGACAATCATTTTTGGTGAAGAGATTTTGTCGTGGAGAGAAATGCCTGGCTAACAGGGATAACCATATTTATCGTATGCGCAGCCGCGTTTGTTGTGCTGTTGAACTATACCTTTCTCTTTCGCGTAGCACCTGCACAAGACAAAGCAACGCTTTACCGTTCCAGTAACCTTAACCACCAGCCCTCTAATACTGTTAAGCCTGTTATTCCATCGGCGCTGCCATCCGGTAACCAGAAGGAGCCTAAAAGCGATATAAGCTTATTGTCGAAGGATGAATCGCAGGTTTCTGCGAAGATAAGCAAAGAAGAACAACAAGTAAAGAAGCGTCGTACTGATCTGGAGCGCGCTCGTGCGCGTGTTTTAAAGGCATCTGAAGCGTTGACTGCGGCACAGGCACGGCTTGAAGATGCATTGATAACAGGGATGATCCCTCTAAAGGCCGGCAGGACAGCCAAGTAAATTCGGCAAATGCTTATCACTAACAAACTTCAGATCAATTCAATAGAAGAGCGGCATGGTCCGATATGTTGCGGCTTCAATAGAGAAGTTAATGTTTGCCATTTTCACTAGGCTGCCGGTTTATCGTCTTGAGTATCGCTAGCTGCCTTGTCCCTGATCCGCTGCACTGCCTCGATCAGCATGTCATAAGTAAGGGCTTCAGCCCGCTTGCGATTCAACTGATAGGTACTGTTCACGGGATCATCGAGTTTCTCGATAGCTCTTTCAATGTCCAAGAGACAGAGACTTAGCCCGGCGATATTAGGCCGCCTCATGGCGTTCACATTCAAGGTAAGCGTACCCACAGCGCTGGCAAGATGATCAAGCACGTCCAGGTTATGCCGGGGTCTTGCTGCGCTGCAGATGCTGGATGATGAGATCTGAGATGGCGCACCTGATCGTATTCACATCGACACCTAGTTCTAACTGTTCACGTATTGTAGTAAAGCTTTCCATGCTGCTGACTGTATTTGTATTGTTTAGTCCTAACTAAATTCCCCTTTAATGCCTTACTTCATTACTGTTTTTTATCAAGTAGCTTACTGCATAAACGTAATGCCAATGGAAGGCAGTTGTCAAAATATTACCCCACAGAACCAACTTGTCGACAGATGGTCATAGAGACCGTGTGCGGCGACCATCAAAAGAAAAAGACACATCCTGCCTTCACCAATGTTCATCCATTTCCTGCAAATTTATGACTATCACAGCCATGCCAGCACATAGCAATCAGGCCCCGAAAATGGCCGCCTTGATAAAGCAACACCTTGACGAGATACTGGCTACCTGGCGCAACAAGGCTCGGCAGATTCCCGCAGCACGGCAGTTAGATACGCCAACATTGAATGACCATATTCCAGTGCTGCTTGAAGAGCTGGCTGTGGCTTTTGAACGCGGAGCCCACAGCAAGATCGTGAATCGCATTCCCAAAGGCTCGTCACCCACACACGGCTTACAAAGACTGGAGAATGGATTTGAAATTGAAGAGGTGGTTGCGGAATACAACATGTTGCGCCACTGCCTGCATGAATTGGCAGAAAGGCATGACGTTCTTCTGGTCGGGCATCCCGTTCACATTCTTAACGGTGTATTGGATACTGCAATCGGTGCAGCCATTAAAGCGTATGTGGTACAGCAGGCATTGGAAACGCAACGACGGCGAGAAGACTATCTGGCATTTGTGGCGCATGACTTGCGCACGCCGCTCGGCGCTGTTGCGATAGCTGCGCAGATTCTGGAGAAGGAGGCGGCGAACCACCCACAGGCTGATCGTGTTGGCACAATCGTCAAAACGCTGCAACGCAATGCTGGCTATCTCACCACGCTGGTGAACAAAGTACTACAGGAAAACGTCAATCTCGAAACAGAGTCTGGCGTCACATTGGAACGCCGCCGGTTTGACCTATGGCCGCTAGTAGAGGCATTGATCCACGACTTGCGTCCTGTGGCCGGCTCAGGAAGCACGAAGCTGATTAACGAGATACCACCGGATTTGCTCGTATGCGCTGATGCCGCTTTGCTTCGCCGCGTGTTCCAAAACCTGATTGCCAACGCAATTCGGTACGCGCCGGACGGCGAGATCAGGATTTCCGCTCGACGCATGCATACACAGAATTTAGTGGAATGTGAAGTGACGGATAGTGGGAGCGGCATTACGGCTGATCGCCTGCCGCACATCTTCAATAAATTTGAAACAGACGGGAAACGATCCACAGACTTCGGGCTGGGTTTAACTATTTGCAAAACGTTCATTGAAGCGCACGGCGGCACTATTACCGCCAGTAGTCAAGCTGGTCAGGGCACTAGCTTTTACTTCACTCTGCCGGATATTGCTGCAGAATGAGAGTGTCTGGGAGCATGGGCTGTTATTACGGTCTGCAATCGCTTCACCTTTTCTATTCCTGATGCTGAATGTGCCTCGCTGCTTAATACGAATGAGTACGCCATAAGAGCATAAATTTTTCGTACCGCTGACGTCCTCCCGGACGATTGAAACACCTGCTAAGTTGTTACAGAAATGTCCGAGAGACCGCCTGTTACTGCCGGACTCCGTCAATTTAGACCTGAATCATGCTGGCTTAGCATACTGAAGATTGCCATCTTTGATGAAGTGACAAGTTCTGGTTGTCCGACGAACGCAAGGTTCGTAATGAAGATAACATGGTAAATCCAATGCCACCGAGCAGATCCGATCCGAAAATATGACGCCAACTCAAATCCAGCGGCAATTTCAAATGCCCAGAGCAACGGCTATGAAGCACATTAATGTAATGCCTAATGGCTTGCCGATTAATAGTCCCGCAGCGATGCCGATGCTATTTCCCGAAGCGAGCTCTGCCCCGCCTGCCCTGCCCAATAGCCGCATCGGGAAATTGCTGCCGCATCACTGGATATCGGCCGACTATTCTTTGCCATCATGGGAAGGGCAAACCGAGCATCCTGGCAAGGCCAAAGGTGAAGAGCAACAGGCCCAGGAGCGATAGCACGAAGACTGCGGCCACCTTGCCGCCCGCGCGTAGCACCGCGCGCATTTCCTCCTCCTTCTCCATCTTCCTCCCCATCTCCTTCTCCCTCTCCTTTTTCCCTTGATCGTAATGCCACTTTATGGCGAAGAACATGCTCGTGCCTAACACGAGAACCTTGAACGTCCAGAAGACTATAGGGATCCAATCCATGATTTTGAGTATTTCCAGGCTATTACTTGACACTATCTATCGTGAGGAGCTCTACCTCAAGACGCTGCTTCAGCAGCTTCATTTTTTGTTCAAACCATCGAAGCCGGGCCTGAGTATTTTGCTCATTAACATCGGTTGTTATTTTTGGGCAAAGGGCAAGTCCATGACGAACGAGGTCAGAACTAAGTGCCGTATGTGTATGGCGTAGGTGCAGACGCGCTTTACCAGACCAATATGGTCGAGTGCCATCGCGCGTTCCAGATCAGCCGATGGAGCAAAACCGCCAGGCATCCTGTTTGAATCTTTCATTACATCTACCTATGAAATAATAATGGCATCCAGCGGAGTGATTTGCCGAATGCAAATGAGAGAGGAGGAAACGTCAGCGACTGTCATGCAAGGATGGTGTTGCTGCACGTTCTGAGGCATTCTACTTAAAAGCAATTTCCATACATTGAGACAAAATGTCCCAGTTGAAAACCATACAAGATGAAAATTTGCCAATCTGGTTGCCGCGATTGGCGGTGCACGGCGGGCCACGTTTTTTGCAGATTGCGGATGCGTTGCAGGTGGCGGTGGTAGACGGATCGCTGAAACCGGGTGACCGTCTGCCTCCGCAGCGCCAGTTGGCAGCACAGCTGGACGTCGACTTGACGACGATCACGCGCGCATACGATGAAGCCAGACGCCGCAACTTGCTGGAGGGCCGCGGCGCTCGAGGTACTTATGTCGCGGCGCCGAAAGTCGAATTGACCTCGATCCTCGACCTGAGCATGAATATCCCGCCACCGCCGGATGGCGTGGACTTCGACGACATGTTAAAACAAGGTTTGTCTCAAGTACTGATGAGGACAGATAATGAATTGCTGATGACTTACCACTTGGGCGGGGGAAGCGACTCCGACCGTAAGGCTGGGGCCAAATGGCTCGAACCGATGTTTGGACATCTGGATTCTCGACAGGTTGTTGTCTGTCCGGGTGCGCAAGCGGCGATCGCCGCATTGATCCTTGCGCTGACGGAGCCTGGCGATGTTATCCTGGCAGAGCCAACGAGTTATCCCGGCTTGCGTGCCGCAGCGACCCAATTCGGCCGGCACATCATTGCGGTGGAAGCGGACAAGCACGGGATAGTGCCTGAGATGCTTGAGGAAGCGTGCCGCCGGCACAAGCCTGGGCTGGTCTACCTCAATCCGACATTACAGAACCCGACCGCCATCACCATTCCGGAACGCCGGCGCAAGGAACTCGCCAGCATCGCGGCGCGCTGCAATGTACGCATCGTCGAGGACGATCCCTACTGGCTTCTTGCCGATGCCCCGCCACCACCTATTGCCACGTTTGCCCCGGAACAGGTGTACTACATCTCAACCCTGTCGAAATGCCTGACGCCCGGCTTGCGTGTCGCCTTTGTGCTCGTACGCAACCCGCACGAATGCGAACGTTTCCTGGTCGCGCTAAGATCATTTGCGCTGATGGTCGCTCCTCTGACGGCCGCACTGGCCACTCAGTGGATCCTCGACGGTTCGGCTGACGGATTGATGGAAGGTGTACGCAACGAGGCGCGCCTGCGTCACCGGATGGCTCGGGATATTCTGGCGGGGCGGTACAGCGGCGCCGGAGACGGCCTGCATGTATGGCTCGAATTGCCGGCGTATTGGAACTCCTCACGGCTTGCGCGTGCAGCCGGCAGCGAGGGCATCGCAGTCACGCCGGCGGAGGCATTCGCAACTGGCAGCGGATCCGTGAATGCAATTCGGATCTCTTTGGGTAGCATCAAGGACCGGGGACGCTTACAGGCGGGTCTTCAACGGCTGTCTCATCTGCTTGCGCGGCGGCCCGAGTCGTTCAGCGCTGCTATGGTTTAACTGTCCAGGAAACACTGTGCTTCATTCGGAAGTTCTCTCAATGCGGTCGCACATTGGTTTGCTGCCTCAGTGTTTATTTATCGTGAGATCACGCGCGAAAGTGAAGAGACTGGAAGAGAGCTACGTTAGCCGTGCAGCACAGCGTCCGCATCGTGTCGGAAGCGGACGTTTGGCCGCTTCAAAATGTTCTTCCTTATTCAACCAAGGGAGAACCTATGCAATCACTATCAAGACCAGTAGCACCATGAAATAAAGGTAGGCTAATTGGCCAGAAAGCACCTTTAAAACTGAAAGAGATCTGGGCCATTCGGATTCGTCTGCAGCTAGCGCAGCGAACCAGGGACCTGGCGCTATTCAATCTAGCGATTGACAGCAAGTTGCGCGGATGCGATCTTCTGGCTCTGAAGGTGGGCGATATCTCTCAAGGAAGCAGCATTTTGCCAAGAGCAGTCGTCATACAGCAAAAGACACGCCGGCCAGTGCAATTTGAGATTACAGATCAAACACGTGCATCATTAACTGACTGGATTAGAAAGGCGCAGCTCCCCAGCGCCAAGTATCTCTTCCCAAGCCGGGATTCAACTTCGCCGCATTTATCCACCAGGCAGTATGCAAGGATTGTCCAGTCGTGGGTGAGGTCAATCGGTTTGGAGGATTCTGCCTACGGTACCCATTCTATGCGCAGGACAAAGGCGACACTCATTTATCGCCGAACCAGGAACATCCGCGCAGTCCAGTTACTTTTTGGTCATACCAAGCTGGAAAGTACCGTTCGATATTTAGGTATTGAGGTCGACGACGCGCTGGAGATAGCAGAACAAACGGAAGTCTAACTAAGTAGCCGATGGCTATGGCTAGCTATCGGCGAAGTTCACCCGTGTTAATGTAGCGCTCGTAATAACCACAGTATTTACGGACTTCTGAACGCGCAGTATCTGACTTAAGCTCCAAGTTTGCTCGTTGCCAGTCGTCATATTGCTTGGATAGCATCCTGCCATTTACGTCAACACTACGCTATGCGCGTAGCTGTGCCATTTGCCGGCTAGTTTGTTCCTGGCTGCGTTGCACCGACTCCTGGCCGACTGCTTGGATGCGCTTAGTTTCCTGATCGATGGCCTTAACCGTCTCGCCCCAAGTGAGTTCGATTTGATATTGTGCGACCTTTGCCGTAATCCACGTGGACGCAAGGTTTCCCCACCACTACAGCAGCAGTAATCGTGATGAATAAGAGCCAGTAGTTTGGCGACGATTGCTTGGAATCCGTAAAAACTGGTGGCACTTATAGTTCCGTGGCGTTCTGACCAAGTTAGTCTAAATAACTAGAACTCATTTCATCAATACCAGCATGATGCGTTCAGCCCAGAATCGGATGATGGCAAGGGTAAAGCAGGGAATTCGGGCGACATGTCGCCCGCCTGCGTAACGACAAGAGCCTGCAAGCTCTTGTGCGTCCTGCAAGGATGTGCCGCAGCGAATAGTGATCTATTCGCAAGCTGCGCAACGCTGCCAGCGCCGATTCTGGGCTGAACCCGTAGGGAAGGGATCTTGCGGGCGCATCGCGTTGTTGTCGCGGGGCCGCCGAGGCCGCTTGCACAGGGGACCACCCTGTGCGGTGCGACGACCCTTGCAGGGCGCGTACCGGCTGGCAGGCCGGTACTGCACGCAGGCGGACAGCATTGCTGTCCGAATTCCCTGCTTAGCCCTAGCGCTGCATCCCGCAAGATACCTTCGCACATGCTGCTATTGATGAAATGAGTTCTAATAACCATCTTTCTATGCAGCAAAGGTTTGCACACTCAGCCTTTCGCTCATGGCTTGCTTTCCCGTGATTCGATATCCGCCAGCGATTCGCATCCGCGTGCCGTCAGTACGAAACCTTCGCCCGCTGTATGTGGCGCAATCAACCCCTTCTTGCTGAGGAAGGCGGCAACATCGCCCTCCAGCTTCGCGGGTGCAGCGGTAGCCACGGCACTAGCCGCCATCGTGCGCAAGCCGTCGATGCAACGCTTGACGAACAATGTCTGCTGTCCCTTCTCAGTCAGCATGAATGCGCCATCCTTCCCGCGCGTGACGTATTTCAGGCCGATCAGTGCCTTCGCATTTCGCGCAACGCAAGCGCTTGGTCGTTCGCCCTTGTGCGCCTTCCTGATCTGCGCCAGTGCTTCGTATTCGTCCTTCGTCAAACTGTCGTCCATGCCGTTTTCTTTCGTGTACTTGTGTTTGCGATTACTTTTTGCGCGTGCTGGCCCGGGCTTGTTTCGGCTGCTGTGGTTATTGAGATGGCTTCGGCTGCTTCAGCGCCGCTGCCGTCCGCGCCTGCTGGATTTGCTGGTACATCGCCTTCGCCTCCTATACCGCGCGCTCCTGCGTACGCATCGCCAGAATGTCGTCGTGCAAGGTAAAGAAGTCCGCCGCCTGTGCGCGCATTACCTGCTTGATCGCCGCTTCCTCGCTCACGTCGTACATCTCGGTAATGAGCGTGGTCACTTCATCAAGGTGAGTTTCGCAGGTCATTGCCATGGAAGCCTACTTACGCAAGCGACTTCAGGGAAATGCCCTGTTCCGGGCTTCCTTCAAGGTAATCATGTCCCAAGTTCGTCAGCCGCCAGAAACCGCTCTCAACTTCAGCGACCCAGCCCTTGTCCTGCAGCAGGTGCAGGTGGTGGTGGATGACTGTGTGGTCCGTATTCAGGCGCTGGGCGATGCCGGGTGTGTTGAGTAGCGGTTCTGGCGCTTCCAGAAGCTTCCCGAGAATTGCTTCCATGAGCATGAGGTCTCGTTTCATGGGTGTTAGGAAGGTGAAAAACGAGCATTTTAGCGGAATTGTTAGCATGCGCGGTCGCCGGTCGAGGCGCCAGTTTCCCTCGGGGCGATATCAGTTGCGCCCCGACTGTCTGCGGCAGCTGTGCCACACGGAACAGACGCTTGCCGTAACGCGCATTCTTCCTCTGCCGGCCTAGACGCCGTAGGCCGCCATATATAGTGCAATCAGCATTCTTTATAAATCAATGACTTACGGCTGATTGCGTCAAAGTGATCCGCCTATTTAAACCAAAGTTAATGCAATCAGCCTACTTTGGCGCCAGATATAGTGCAATCGCTGAATCCAACCATGTATTCAAGTATCCCCTACCGGAAATGCACGACTCAATGCCTAGCTACCAAATGGAAGAGCTGTTCAGCTCAGGACCGAAAACACAGCGGGTCGTTAAGTTTTCCTAGGCTTGGCGCATTCATTATTTGAATAACCAGCCAGCATTATTCTTGCCTTGATTAATCTGATGTTGGATCTTTCTCACTCTGGTTAAGCACTTCTTGCTCGGCGGCGGCCTTCTTTGCATCGATTAAATTCTGATCAGGCTGCTTTCCCGATGACTGGCTCGGAATAACAGGGGCGGCCGAAGGCATTGACTCTTCCTTGCGCGAACCGAATGTCACAGCGTAGGCCCAGGTAAATTCAGCGCCCATTAGGAATATCTGGGCAGAGTAGTACACCCACACCAGCACAACAACCAAAGACCCCGCCGCGCCGAACGCCGAGGTTACGCCACTCTTGCCTATGTACAGTCCAATCAGTAATTTTCCAACTGCAAATAGAAGGGAAGTGACCGCTGCGCCGATCCATACGTCTGTCCAATCGACGCGCGCACGCGGCATGGTCTTATAGATCATTGCAAACACTACTGTTGTGAACGCAAATCCAAGCAAAAAATTGATAACGCTTGCCAGGATCACCCAATCTGCAAGCGAAGTGCCCAATAGTTTTCCGACTGCGGCCAACCCTGCGCTTACCACCAGCGAGACCATCAGCAGAAAGCCGACACCCATAATCATGCCGAATGATAGAAGGCGTGCACGTAGCAGATTCCAGATGCCGCTCTTGTTCCGTTTCGGCGCCCTCCAGATACGGTCGAGCGCATCCTGCAGTTCGCCGAACACGGTTGTCGCTCCGACCAACAGGAGCGCACTTCCAATGAGCATTGCCGTAAAATTTTCGGCGGGTTTATTCACGCTTTCAAGAAGGCCTTGAACAGCGCCAGCGCCTTGCTCCCCCATCAGTTCCTGCAATTGCGCAAAGATCTCTCCGCGCGCGGCTTCTTCGCCGAATACCAGCCCGGCTGCCGAAATGACGATCAGCAATAAGGGGGCGACAGAAAACATGGTGTAGTAAGCAAGCGCAGCGCCCATGCTCTGGGCGTAATCGTCCACCCAGGACGAGGTCGCGGCTTTGATCAGAATGCAGATATTTTTCAAGTTCATGGCGGTTTTACGGGGATATGGAAATAGGAATCGACATTGACACGGCATCGATGCATGAGTGTGCGGGCAGTACATGAGTCGTCCTAATTAGTTCGGCTCCATCAGCGGTAAGGTGGCTGCAATACTAAAAGCTTTACCGGCTTACGGATGTGCGGTATCGAACAGACCGGCGCGCGGGCGCGTGGTCCACTGCCTTCTGTCCACAGAAGCAACCGAGACCAGTTCTCGCTAAACGAGCTGTCCTTGAAAAGGACATACCGATTTTCTTGAATGAACATTTAAAACTGTACCGTATAGGCCGCCCGCCAGGAAAACCATAATGAAAAAAATTATCACCGTACTTGCCGCAGGATTTATTACAAGCGCCATATCGATGTTTGCAACGGTACCTTCAGCCGCTGCAAGCGTCGACATCAATATCGGCGTTCCGACAGTCGTCACGCAAGCACGTCCGGTCTATGTACATCCGCAGTATGAATCAGACTGGCGCGAGCGTCAGGCGCGTGCGGCCGCGTGGCGGAATAATCCGGCCAACCACGGACAAGTCGTCTCGACTGCAGCGCACAACCACGCCGAACATAAGAAAGCCGGCCATAAAAAACATCAGCATAAACATCATGGCAAGCATGGCCATTAAACAATCCATGGCAGGTGGCGACTAATCCGATTGATGATTAATTTGGTAAGTATTAGAACGCAAGAGAAGCTGCGATACGGTCCAATTAAGTCACTCCGGCTTTCGCATTATCCGTTTTTTCGGCTGCCTCCAGTGATCATCAAGCGCTGCTGATAAGCGAATAAAAAAATTCAACCTGTGTGCGTTACCGAACCGACGAGTAGTGACCGCTTCCGTATTCTGGCTGCATTGACGCTAAATAACAGAAACAGCGAACGCGTTACTGAAAGCCAGATTCGCCTGGCATGGCATAGCTTCAAGATGCCGCGAGCCTGGAGACTTCTCCGGCTCTAACCAAAGGGAATATAAAAATGAAACTGAAAACACAACTTATTTTGGCCGCATTCGCAGTGTCGATTGCCGCTCCGCTCAGCGTTATGGCAGCCAATCAGGAAAGCAAGAACCAGGGTTACCTGGTCGCTGCGCCCGATTCGGCAATTGTGACGAGCGGTTATGGATTGTGCTGGCATAGCAGCGCATGGGAATCAAGCCAGAAATATGAAAACTGCGATCCAAGCAATAAGCCGGTCGCTGTCGCGCCGGCTCCAATAGTCGTGGCCGCGCTTCCAGCAGCTAAGCCTGTCCCGCAAAAGATCAGCTTTTCAGGCGACGCATTATTCGCTTTTGACAAAGCAGAACTGAAGCCGGAAGGAAAAGTCATGCTGGATGATCTGGCAAACCAGCTCAACGGCGCGACCTACGACAACATCATTGCCACCGGCCACACAGACCGTTTCGGCAGCAATCAGTACAACCAGAATTTATCGGAACGCCGTGCGGAAACGGTGAAAAATTACCTGATCGGTAAAAACGTTCAGGCCGCCCGGATCGATACCGCCGGTAAAGGCGAAACCCAGCCGGTGACGCTGGCCGATGCTTGCCAGGGTGCGAAAAGCGCCAAGGTCCTCGCCTGTCTGCAGCCTGATCGCCGCGTCGATGTAGAAATGATCGGCACCAAATCTGTCGCAGCACTGTAATGTCTTATGCCGGCCATCCGGCCAGCATAGCAAGGATTGCGTGCAATAACCCATTTAAAAATTAATTTGCCAGAGAGCGCATTATGAAAAAATTCAATCGTATTTCCCTGTTTTTCGCATCAATCGCCATCGTTTCCCTGATGGGTTGCGCATCCACTGCAACGAAGGAAAGCACTGCGCAATATGTTGACGATACCGTCATCACTGGAAAAGTGAAATCGGCGATCTTCAATGATCCTTCGCTGAAATCGAAGGAAATCAACGTCGAAACATTCAAGGGTCGCGTTCAATTGAGTGGCTTCGTCAATTCGCAGTCGGACATCAACCAGGCGGTTGCCGTTGCCAAGACAGTTGGCGGCGTGACCTCGGTCGCGAATGACATGCGTGTGAAGTAAATCCAGGCCTGGATCTGCGCAAGCTGATTCCAGGTTTGAATTGCTGCAGCTAAATGCAGGAGTAGCGAGCCAGTTCTTGCTGCTTCCATAAAAACTGCTGCGGCATGAACAGACTGAAAAGAATGCGTCCTGGCTTATGCCCGGGCGCATTTTTGCTTTGGTTTGGAAGATGCCGGTCAACGCGACCGAGCGCTTCTTGCTATGAGAAATCGGAGCAGACGCATCCTGGAATCCTTTCGAGCATTCCATTGCCCGGACATACATCTATCGGCATCGAGCCCAACTTATTATCTGGCAAGGGTTGCGCCAGCTTTCACTTGCGTTTCTACCGGTCTGCCTTCGCTTCTTGTTTTTCTGCCACTGATAAGTGTTGCAACGTGGCGCAAAAATAAAAAAATTTGCCAGGAAAAGTGCTTATGTGCGACAGCGCACGGAGAAGTCTTTTGCATGCAGGCATTCTTCCATCAACAACAAAGCCAGTCCATCCGTTAGCGCAAATGTGCATGTACATCGGAGGCGACTCGCCAACTTGGCATCAACCGATTATCTAAGCTCACACGACGGAAAGAAAAGTAAATGAAAAAATCAATGAATTATTCGGCAGGCTTGAAATGGTCCATGGCGCTGCTTTTGGGTGCTTCATTAGTGGCATGTGGCGGCGGAGGCGGACGCGATCCGATTCTCGGCTCGGGCGGAGATGGAGGCGGAGGCGGTAACGACGGCGGAGTGAGCGTAACTCCACCGACGGCAGCCGCTGTGCCGCTTGGTTTGGCTTCGACCTACGGCGTATTCGGCGGTTCGGCAGGCATGACTAATACAGGCATTCAGACCGTGATCACAGGGACCAATGGTGCAACTGCCGATATCGGCACAATTTCTACGGCCAATTCAGCCATCACCGGATTTCATGATTCTACAGGCGCCATTTATACGGAGGCTCCCGGAAATGTGGGCAATGTCACCGGAACCATCTTCACCTGTACCAATGCGACCAACGGGCTCTACATCCAAGCAAACTGCGATGCAGCCACCAGTGCGCTGGCTGATGCTCGCGAAGCTTATAACGACTTGGTTGCCATGCCAGCCGGCCCGAATGCAGGCGCCGGTAACTTGGCCAACCTGACACTTGCTCCAGGCGTGTATACCTCGGCTGCAGGCTCATTCAAGATGGAAGGCGGAGACCTGACGCTTGATGCGCAGGGCAACCCTGATGCCGTATGGGTATTCCAGATGGCGACAACCCTGACCGTTGGCGGTCCGGGAGCCGCTGCGCCGCAAAGCGTGATTCTGGCCGGCGGCGCGCAGGCTAAGAACGTGTACTGGCAGGTTGGCAGTGCGGCGACCATCAATGCCGCCGGTGGCGGAACCATGATCGGTACCATCATTTCCCAAGCCGGCGTTGCGATCTCTACTGCCGGGAATGTGGCGCCGGTTATTCTCAATGGACGCGCATTGTCGCTCGGCGCATCGGTAACGCTAGTTAACACACTGATCAACGTTCCTGCGCCTTAAATCATTATGGCCGGCAGGGTGTTTGCCGGCCACACGAACCCGCACTGCATTCACAGCGCAACAAATAATTACGGCCGGCTGCCGTCCGTAGACGCGGCCCGGTGATGAAATCCCTTTGGAGAGAAACATGAAAGCAGCAAAAGCAAGCAGGGCCTTAGGCTTGATGGCACTGGCGGTCATCGCCAGCCCGATGGCAGCGGCAGAGGATGTGAACGGCTGGTACGTCGGCGGCAACGTCGGCCGGTCGTTCGCAACGATCGACGATGACAGGATCAACACCAATTTGCTGGGTGCAGGCTTTGCTTCGACGAGCATTGAAGAAGATGACCGGTCCACCGGCTACAAGGTTTTTAGCGGCTATCAGTTCAACCGGCATTTTGCGATTGAAGGCGGCTATTTCGATCTGGGGAAATTTGGTTACACGGCGACGACGGTTCCCGCTGGTACGCTTTCAGGCGAAGCAAAGATCCGCGGCCTGAATCTTGATCTGATCGGCATATTGCCAATGACCGAAAAGCTTTCTGCATTCGGTCGCGTCGGCGTGACCCATGCACAGGCCAGGGACAGCTTCCGCGGAAGCGGAGCGGTCCTGGTATCGGATCCGAATCCGCGCAAGACCGACACGAATTACAAGTTCGGCGCCGGCCTTCAGTACGCGGTCACCGAGAATTTTGCGCTGCGCGCGGAAATCGAACGCTACCGCATCAACGATGCTGTCGGCAATAAAGGCGACATCGACCTGGCTTCGATTGGCCTGGTTTATCGCTTCGGCGGAACGTCTCCGGCACCGCGCGCCGCAGAGCCTGCCTATGTAGCGGCGGCACCTGCAGTCGTTGCACCTGCCGCGCCGCCTGCGCCACGAAAAGTGACCTTTTCCGCGGATTCGCTGTTCGACTTTGACCAGCAGAACCTGAAGGCGGACGGGAAGCGGCAGCTCGACCAGTTTGCTTCGAACCTGAACGGCGCAAGCTACGACGTCATCAGCGTCACCGGGCATACCGACCGGCTTGGTTCCGACGCCTACAACACGAAGTTGTCGGCTCGCCGCGCGGAGACCGTCAAAGCCTATCTCGTCAATTCTGCAGGTATTCCGGCCGGTAAGATTTCTGCCACGGGAGCAGGCGAAGCCGAGCCTGTTACCAAGGTGGACGACTGCAAAGGCAACAAGGCAAGCAAGGGGCTGATCGCTTGCCTGCAGCCCGATCGCCGCGTGGAAGTGGAAGTTGTCGGCACCAAGCAGTAATTGTGTTGCCTTCGCTGTAAATCCGGTTTGGACCAGGAGCCTACGGGATATCTTGGTCCACTGTACTCTGTGCCGACATTCGTTTGGCGCGACGCCTTGTCAGATCCGACTAAATTGATCCGCATTTCCTGAGTATCCTGATGCCGTCATCGTCGATGAGTGCATTTGTAAGCGTGCCACCCCAATCAAGTCCTCGGCATTTGTATTGCACTCTTCGGATCTAATCAGACCGAATGTGCATTCGCTCAGCCTCCAATATCCTTGCCCGCGCTTCCGGTTCGCTAGCGCACAGACTGCTTTGTCGAGCCGAACTATTCTCTCCGCTTGAACAGTGAAGATGCAAATCAGCCCGAAAGAAAAAAATGAGTATTCTTTATCGTTTTAAGCAGCTTCTCCATACTGCCGGCATGCTAATTCGCTTCAATCAGCTCTTCCATGCTGTCGGCATGCTGCTGTTCGGAATGCTTCTAACATCCTGCGCATCGCTTCCGGAAGTGCGCTATCTGAGTGATTCGCTCAGTCCATCCATCACTCCGACAGTAACCGACGGAGGAGGGACGCTCAGTACAAAAAAATCTCGCTCGCTGTTGTCCAAACGCTGGCGCAATTCCCATACTGAAGTGAGCGCATTGGCGGCGCTGGAAGAAGCCGCCACCGGCGCGCCCCTGATCGCCGGCAACAAGATTACTTTGCTCTACGACGGCCCGCAAACCATGGCCGCCATGACCAAGGCAATCAGTGCGGCAAAAGACCACATCAATCTGGAAACCTACATTTTCGACCAGGACGAAGTCGGCATGCGTTTCGCACAGTTGCTGATTGCGCGCCAGCGTGCCGGTGTGCAGGTCAATATTATTTACGATAGTGTCGGCACGCTTGGCACGCCGCAAAGCTTCTTTGATGAGATGCGCGACGCCGGTATTCGGCTGCTGGCCTTCAATCCGATTAACCCGTTGAAGCTGACAAGTCCATGGGCGCCGAACAACCGCGATCACCGGAAAATTCTGGTAGTCGACGGGCTTGTTGCATTTACCGGCGGCGTCAATATCAGTAGTACCTATTCTGCCAGCTCCTTGTTCCGTTCCAAGGCTAAGCGGCGCGGTGAAATCGGCTGGCGCGATACGCACATCAAGATCGAAGGACCGGCGGTCGCCGCCATGCAATGGACATTCCTGAACACCTGGGCAAGCCAGAACTCGCCAGATCTTCCCGACAGTCATTTTTTTCCGCCCCTGAAGGAAGTGGGCAACAAGCTGGTGCGCGTGCTGGCCAGCGAAGCGGGCGGCGATCACGAAATCTACAAGGCCTACATCCTGGCGATTCAGGAAACCAAGAGCACGGTACACATTACCTCCGCCTATTTCGTTCCGGACGCGCAAATTCTACGGGCGCTTAAAGACGCAGCCGGCCGCGGGGTTGATGTAAAGATTATCCTTCCCGGTGTGACCGACAGCGACCTGGTCTTTCATGCGGCACATTCCTTTTACAGCGAAATGCTCGCTGCCGGCATCAGAATCTACCAGCTTCAGATCGCGGTGCTGCACGCCAAAACCGCCGTGATCGATGGTCACTGGGCAACGGTGGGCTCGACCAATATCGACACCCGCAGTTTTTTGCATAACAACGAAATCAACGTCGTGGTGTTCGGCGATGAATTCGGCAGCGCTATGGAAAATGCATTTACCGAAGACCTTCGCTTTTCCGTGGAAATTACCCGCGCGGAATGGGAACAACGGGCAACGGGTGACCGAATCAAGGAATGGATGGCACGCAGCATCGAATACTGGCTTTGAAAACTTATGAAAAAAATACTCTGCACTAATCCAATCAACACATTGAACCGCCTGCTGCTGACCTGTTTGGCGGCGTCGCCTTCGATCGCATTGGCGAACGCCGATGCGGCGATGACGCTCCGGCAAAAGCATGCATCGCTGGGGCCGCAGCTGCGCCAGAATCAGTTCAGGAAACCGCTGGTACTGGATTCGCTCCAATCGGCCAAGCGCCTGCAGGGCGACGTCTACGCAGTCGTCGATCATCCGTTTAATAAGGTCAGCGTCGGCCTGAATAATCCGGGCAACTGGTGCGATCTGCTGCTCTTGCATATCAATACGAAATATTGCCATGCCGAGAGTGCTCAGTCCGATACGGTCCTGAAACTCAACTTCGGAAAGAAGACGCCGGGAGAGCTTGAAGATGTGCCGCAGGTGGAATTTCAATACAAGCCGGCATCGGTCACATCAGAGTATCTCGACATTGGGCTTGACGCCAAGAACGGCCCGCTCGGCACCAGCAACTATCGGATCCGTCTGCAGGCGGTAGCGCTGCCGAATGCACAAACCTTCCTGCACCTGAGCTACGCTTACGACACGAGTTTCCCTGGACGGCTTGCCATGCAGACCTACCTCGGCACGGTCGGCAGCGGAAAAATCGGTTTTACCGCTGTCGGTAAACAGGAGGACGGGCGGCCGGACTACATCGACGGTGTGCGTGCGATGGTTGAGCGCAACACGATGCGCTTTTATCTGGCGGTCGACACTTACCTCGCCTTTCCGGGGGCGGCGCAACTGGAGAAAAGATTGTATGGATGGTTCATGGCGACCGAGCGTTACGCCCTGCAGCTGCATGAGATGGATAAGGACACATATCTTCAGATGAAACGCGCCGAGTATATTCGCCAGCAAACGCCGCAATAGCTTATTCGGATGCAGCGACACAACAAAAAAGCAGGACGCGCCTGCCTTTTTTTGTTGACCTGAAAACCACTCAGAATTACTTCGCGATCGAGGCTTTTACATCTGCAGCACCGGTCGCTTTCACCATTGCAGTATCAGTCTTTGCGTTGGCTTTATCTGCGGCTGCATCAAGTTTTACGGCCTGAATTTTTGCATTTTCTTTCACGGTAGTCTTTTCGGCCTCGGCTTCGGCATTGACAATTGCCTTGTCCGCTTTTGCTTCCGCCGCTACTTTATTTTCCGGGCTGGCATCCGCTGCCTTGGCGCGTGCATCAGCCTTTGCTTTTGCGGCTTTGCGACGTGCCCTGCTCTTGTTTGCGGCGGCTTTTTTAGAAGCCTTTGCAACGTTTGCGTCCGCTTTTGCATCGGTCTTCACATCTGCGGCGGTCGCTTTGCTATCTGCTTTGTCTGCGTTGGCAGTCGCTTTTACGGTGGCTTCAGTCGCCGGGGTAGCGGCTGGTGTAGCTGGAGCGGCAGTTTGGGCAGCTGCAAAAGCCGAGACGGCAAACAGACTGGAAATCAGCGCTACGAGCAATTTATTCATTTTAAGCCTTATGGAATTGTGATGACGCGGCGGAATCGCATGCGAACATCGGTGTGGCTTTGTATTAACGCCTGTAAAAGGAAGCGGTTGACCTGGATCGGTATCAATATCGAATTACCCTGAAATCCGCTCACGAGATTTATAAAGGTTTGCGTCCGCTGATAACGCGAAGCAGAACCACTACTATAGCGATCACAAGGAGGACATGAATAAGTCCGCCGACGGTATAGGCACCTATGACGCCAACCAGCCACAGGACGAGCAGGACAAGTGCAATGGTATAGAGCATGTTTTCTTTCTTTTCAGGTTACGGTTCAGACATCGGCCAATGCCGACGTCAACTGGCGATTGCCAGTTCCCACAGTGCCGAGCATGGTGTTTGCTTCTTTCCTCTGATGATGCATGGTGCCTTTTACCTGAGGATTTATCGGTGCGCTGTCACACATATTGGTTTTATTTCACTATTAGAAGACATGGAAAAACGAGTAGCTCTGCGCTTCCTCTTCTCGTTTGATACAAGGCTGGCTAGAACCGTCATTATTGCGATTGCGCTTGAGTCCGCAGGGTGGCCGATTCAAGCTTAGAGTTCGTTGTGGCTCATGCGAAATGCATGAACGCTGATGTGCAATGTATGCGACGAAGATTCATGAAACTGTGCGGATTCTTCTTGTGTGCGAACGCCGCGCCGGAGGTAAGAGACCTGTCAATGCGCCCGAGCTTTGTCTTTTATCCGGTAGGTTTTCCCCGGAGGTGGCGCAACAGGCTTGATACGCGCAGCAGCCAGCAATGTGGCGCACTGACTTTCTTCCGGTGGTCTGATGTTGATCAAGGGAAGGATCGCCGCAGCCGGCGCCAAGGCCGCCAGTGCGATCGCACCGCCTATTTTTAGCGCGACCACGCCTTTGTCGACGCTTGTTTCCGGGTGTTGAAACGTTCCGCCCACATAAATCGGCGCGCGCAGGGAAAAAATCCGCATGCCTGTGCTGGTGGGTTTAAGCGTAAGATCCAGTCGTTCACGAGTCACATCGATCGTGCCGATGATGTCAAGCACGGCATCGTCAGTGTCCACGACGAAATTACGCGTCTGCATCATGCCGTTTTGCACGCCGAACTCGGCCGCTATGCAGTTCAGATCGACTTGCGAGTCGCCAGTCACATGCGTAAGGATGACATTGCCGATATTCAGGCCCATGGTTTCAAGCAGGCGTTTACTAACCGATCCTCGGCCGACTAACAGCTTGACTTCCCCGTTGGCCGTGCCGAGCAAACTGCCGACCGAGTCGCCGACCGCAGACAGCCGTGCGCCGCCGTCGATCTTGCCTGCACTGGCTTGCAGCATGGGATAGTGCGGGGACAGTTTGTGTAAATTCAAATTTCGCGCGCGCGCCTTGATTTCCGCCCTGATGGCATTTTTCCCTTCCCTATCGCTGCCATCAAGCGTGATCTCTGAACTTAATGTTCCTCCGGCAAGCTGGAATGTCAACGGCATCAATGAAAGAACGCCGTCTTGCAAGCGCAGGTGGGTCGACATTTTTTTAATTGGCAGCGCTTTCTTGTGAACGATTTTTTTGGCATCAAACAGGATGTCTGCGTCAATACTGGTCCAGCGACCCGTCTTGAAGGGTTCCACCGGCAGCACTTTGCTTGCAGGCTGCGCAGTAAATGCGCCGCGCTTGACTTTGCTTTGATTGGAATCTGCGCCAATCAAGCTTGCCAGGTCTGAAAACTGCAACAGATTGGAATGGACGGTTCCTGATAAGAGCGCGCGCGGTTGCCTGGCCTGGTACACAAGGCTGCCCCGTATAGTGCTGGAACCCACCTTGCCGCTGAACTTTTCATAGGTCCACTGCGCTCCGCGCGGATCGAGCTTGCCGATCAAGCGGCCCTCGGTTAAAAAAGGAGGTGTTTCCGGTAAAAGGATGCCGCTCACTGCGTAGAGCTTTGCCATGCTTACGCCGGACAATTTTAGGCGCATATCTATTGCAGCTAGGTCAGTGGGCTTGGTAAGCGTACCTTCCACCGAAATCTTGGTTTCTCCGATCTGCAAAGCGGCCTGTACCGGATATGGCCTGGTCTGGCGCTGCAGAGACAGCACGGCACCAGACTTTCCACTTCCCTTAACGGCTTCGCCATTGAAGCGGCCATGCAGTCGCCACGCCACGCCGTAGTCCGGACCCGGGGCCGGTGCGAACGTGTCGATTTCAGCCTTGATATCGGCGTGATTGGCAGCATCCATTAAATGAACCCGCCCTTTGGACAAGACAACATGCTGTATTTCCAGTTGCCAGACCGATGGGTTGCTCGCTTTCGCAAACGTCCAGTTGTTGCTGCCGTTGGCAGCTCGCACGAGATTGACAACCGGCCCATCGAAACGGAGAATTGGAATCGAAATCTTTTTATCAAGCAGCGCAAACGGATTCAATGAAAACGCGAATTGCCTGACGCTTGCCGTTTTGCCCGCCAACGATTTTGGTGCGGAGGCTGTAAACGCAGGCGAATTTCCGATAACGATGTCTTGCGCGACGAGATGCGGCCACGGAACCAAGCTGCGCCAACCTTCGTACAGGCCGGTTTTTCCGCTTGTCTGCTTCTCCCATGAAATCGAAAGATCGCCATTGATCGCAAATGGCCGACCGATCGCTTCACTCGCGCTCGCGTTGAGCCACGGCTTGACCTTGTTCCAATCGTAGCTTGCAAGAACAAGAAAGGCAATCATCGGAACAGCAATCAAACCAGCCAGCGCAGCGAGCCGGAGTGCGGCGCGGCGTGAAAGGCGCAATGAACTGATCATCGGAAAAGATTGCCCATTCCGAAAAGTCCAACGATGCCCACCACGATCAGGTAGATGGCTACGATTCTCGGCAACAGGCTGGGCATGATGAGAATAAGGATGCCGGCGATCAGCGACACGATAGGGATGAGACTGACTTGGATGTTCATGGAAAAGCCCGTTAGAAATTGAATGAGCGGTGCCGAACTTGCACTGGTGCCAAGGACATTAATTGAAAAGCCGCTCGTTGACGGTACGTTGGCGCACCAAACGTTTGTTGAGTGGAGATGCCGCGCCGTTTAGCCGCCATGGATCAGAATATGAGATCTGTGTGTGCCAGCGAACCGAACAGATCACGGATAAAGCTTATAACGTCATCTGGTCAGCGCAACGCTCCAGCCGTTTAGTCGTTTGCGGGCGTGATCTGCCGCCGAATCTTCGTTCATTTGGCAATCTCCATTCGGAGTATTTGATGTGCCGAGTGCAAAATTTTTCATTCTCAGGGAGTACTTTATGTCGTTCGCCATTTATCTCGTCGGATTTGCCATTCTCATTGGCGGTGTTGCATGGGGTTTGATCATTGCTGGCGTACCCGAGCTTTACGTGATCGTCACCTCGGTCATATTGCTCGGCATCGGCATCCTGACCGGTGTTTCGCGCACACGCGGCAAAGATCCCTCATAAAACTATCTACTGACCATTTGAAATGGGTGCGCTGCCGAACAGACCAGGGATGAAAAATTCGGCATGATTTGATCATCCGCTAAAAAGGAAATCAATCATGAATCAACGCACTTGTTCTTTCGCCCTTGTTTGCTTGCTCTTGTTTGCCGTTATTGGCTCAGCCAATGCGGAGGTAATCCGCTGCGTCGATAGTGCAGGCTCGATCAGTTTCACCAACTCACAATGTGCATACGAATCGCGTGATGCTCAGGCGCCGGTATTAAAAGCAGTGCCGGTTATAGGCATGATCAATTTTCAAAAGGATAAATTCGCTGCTGCTGAGAAGGCGCGTACGATCACCGCATTCAATAACATGACGGACCGCAGAAGCCTCTCGATTGATCAGATGACAGTTCACGGCGCCAAAGCGTCCACGGACTCGATGGATATCGAATCCGACCTGGCACGACAGCAAGCGTCCGCAGAAAGATTGGCGCGGGAGAACCGCTGGGCATTCTAGCGCTTGTGATATGAACATGCAGACATATACCTTTGTTGCAGGGCAGGAAAACATAATTAATGGGCATTGCAAATGCGTAACATTGCTTTGCCACATAAAATCTTTACGTACGCTACCTTACCTAAGCAGGTAAGATGTAATTCTTATTCGAAGCAGTTTGCCAAAGCGATCAGTACAAGAAGTTGTGTCGGTCCCCAATCCACTCGGCATTTTTCGGACCTCACAACTTACTGATCGAGCTAATGCGCCTCTCACTTTTCATCATTCAACAAAAAGAATCGATTCTCCAGCAATGGGAAAACTTTGCTCGGACCATTGAGCCGCCCGCCTTGACCATGGATGCCGAAGCACTGCGTGACCATGCATCCTTGATACTCGATACGATAGCCAAGGATCTCGATACGCAACAGACTTCATTGCAGCAGTCGCAAAAACTCAAGGGCCACGGTCCGCGCGGCAGTAACGAAACTTATGCGGAAATCCATGCCAGCCTCAGGATTGATGCGGGCTATACGATCGATCAGCTGGTGTCCGAGTATCGTGCGCTGCGGGCAAGTGTCTTGAAATTGTGGATGCAGGACGATGATCGTAATTCGCTTACTGATTCCGATGATGTCATGCGCTTCAATGAAGTCATTGATCAGGCGCTCGCGGAATCTGTGGCGCGCTATTCAAAGATTGCTACCGAGGCGGTCGAGAACGAGCGACTCCGATTGGATGCGCTGCTAAAGGCAGTGCCTGTCGGTATCGCCATGGCTGATATTAACGGCAAGCTCATTCTGGCCAATCCTGAAAACTTGCGCATCTGGGGTGATCATCCCTTGTTCGAAAGTCTTGATGAATACGCCAAGTGGAAGGGATGGTGGGCCGATGGTTCGGAAAAACACGGCCAGCCGGTCTTGCCCCATGAATGGGCCTTGGCGCGCGCCTTGTCCGGCGTTGAATCCCCACGCGACATCGTGGAAATTGAACCGTTTGGACAGCCTGGTGTGCGTCGAACAATTTTGTTGCACGCTACGCCTATTCTGGATGCAATCAAGAATGTAGTCGGATCGGTCGCGGCGCAGGTAGACATTACCGCTTTGCGCACGGCCGAAGCCCAGGTGCGTGAAAGCGAGGCGAAATTTCGCACGATCTCTGACGCCATGCCGCAGATGGTCTGGTCGACCTTGCCAAACGGATACCATGACTACTATAACCAGCAATGGTATGACTTTACTGGAGTCTCCATCGGTGCGGCTGATCATGAAGAATGGATAGGCTTGTTTCATCCGGATTGCCGGTCTCGTGCCAGTGAACTGTGGCTTCATAGTCTGGCAACCGGCACCGCGTATCAAATTGAATGTCAGCTAAAGCATTTCTCGGGGCAGTATCGGTGGATCCTTGCACGAGCGCTGCCTGTTTGCGATGATGCAGGAAAGATTGCCCGCTGGATGGGCACCTGTACAGATATCCACGACCAGAAACTTGCCGAGGAAAGGCTCAAAGAAAATGACCGTCGCAAGGATGAATTCCTAGCCATGCTCGCTCATGAGCTGCGTAACCCCCTGGCTCCGATCAGCGCCGCAGCGCAGCTTTTGCAAATTGTCTCGACCGACGAAAAGCGGGTCAAACAAACGTGTGAGGTGATTGAAAGGCAGGTGGATCACATGACCAGCCTGGTTGACGATCTGCTTGATGTTTCCAGAGTTACGGGCGGACTCATCAAAATTGAGACCAAGCCCCAGGATATCAGAAACGTCGTGCAGGAAGCCATTGAACAGGTTACTCCTTTGATTCAGGAGCGGCGCCATCATCTCACGCACCAATTGACGCCGGATATGGCAATGCTTTTGGGAGATAGTAAGCGCCTGGTTCAGATATTGGCCAACATCCTCACCAACGCAGCCAAATATACTCTGGCGGGCGGCAATATCCGGATCTCCAGCGAAGTACGCAGTGCTCATGTGCTGCTGGAAATTTCGGATAATGGCATCGGTATGGAATCAGGTTTGGTTGCACGCGCATTCGGGCTGTTCGAGCAGGCTGAACGCACTTCCGATCGATCCTCAGGCGGACTTGGGCTTGGACTTGCGCTGGTTAGAAGTCTGGTCGAACTTCACGGCGGAACAGTCACGTGTGAAAGCAAAGGAGCCGGCAAGGGAAGTAAATTTACGGTTTGCTTGCCGCGCCTGATCGGTTCTGATAATGCAGGTCAGGTTCATCAAGACAAAGTGCAGCAGATCTCCAGAAGCGTTCGATCATTGCGTATTTTATTGGTGGACGATAACGTCGATGCCGCGAAGTTGCTTGCCATGTTTTTGACAGAGCTTGGGCATCAGGTCGCCGTAGAACACGGGTCGGTAGGGGCGGTGGAGCGCGCCATCATGGAAAAGCCCGATGTCTGCTTGCTGGATATTGGTTTGCCCGAGATGGATGGCAATACTCTGGCAAGGCAACTGCGCTCTGTGCCAGTGCTTGCAGATGCCATGTTGATTGCTGTGACAGGCTATGGACAGCCGGAAGACATTAAAAGATCATTGGAAGCCGGTTTTGATCAGCATCTAGTGAAGCCTGTGAATATGAAAAAGCTGGTTTCAATTCTGGACAAGGTAAGTTGTCCTTAAGCTGAATTGTGAACAATCGGGCATGGCCTGATCTTTTGCATGCTCGGCATTTCGATCGCTGCATTGAAGCGCAATACAGTAAGCGCCCGGTTCTGGTGGCTGCGCATCTGCCAGAAAGATACGGAACAAATTCTCAAAAAAAAGCCCTCAAAAAGAGGGCTTTAGTCAATGCGCATGGATGCGCTGCAATGCAGTCAGGGCATCCATGCGATGCACGATGGAAACTGTGAAGAAATTTCCATCGGAAAGCCTTCCCGCAAACTTATTTTGGAATGGTGACGACTGTATCGCCGGTCTTGCCCGTGTCGCCTGTCTTGCCCGTGTCGCCGGTGGCGCCATCAATGCCTGACATGCCGATATTGCCTTTGTCGCCTTTGTCACCCGTAGCACCCGTGGCACCGGTTGAACCTGTTGCGCCAGTCGCACCCGTTGCACCTGTGGCTCCGGTAGCGCCTGTCGGGCCAGCCGGGCCGGGCACCGCAATAGGAACAACAACTGCAGGTGCTTGGCGTTCACAGGCTGTGAGCGCAACGACACCGACAAGTGCCAGCAACAATATTGAGTGTTTCATGGTAAATCCTTTAATTAATATCGATAGGGCTCAGAACCATTCATTACTAGGGGATCCTGCGTTTGCAGGATCCCGGGTATTGGACATTTCAAGAGTCAAGCCGAAGTATCTATTTATATTTCGGTAGTATCTGTACGATAGCGAACAAACTGCAGGATGGGGAAGGGATATTCTGCTTGCACCGGTAATTATGAGTTTCCTTAGTCGATGATTGTTAGATCAAAGTCGACTTTTCCCGCAGTCGCAAGGCTGCGGGTTTTTAACCCAATTCATTTTGGCGCAATAGTTTTTCCGTGAATTTCGACTGGAAGAATTGCGTACTGCCTTCATAATCCCAACGTTCAATATCGCACAGATGAGGGTGATTTTTCCCGAGTCGAATCAAATTGATTGAGTTGCCCGCATCAAAGCGGATCCGTGTCGATAGCGCCGTGCCTGCCTGTACCGCCCAAACGCTTCCCGGCAAATTGGGTACTTGTTCATGCAAGGCGTGGGCCGATCTTACTCGCCTAACAGTTCAGCCACCGACTGCAAGCCGTCAATATGCTCGGCGACGACACGTACCATGACAATGATGGGCATGCCTAGCAGGAGCCCCCAAACGCCCCATAGCCACCCAAAGAAAAGCAAGCCGATAAAGACTGCCGTAGCGTTCATCTTCGCGATCTTTCCTGTCACCCATGTAGTCAGGAAAGTGCCCACCAATACCGCAACCAGTAAGGATGCCCCTGATGCCAGAAGCATCTTTGACAAACTTCCGAACTGCAGAAAGGCCGCCAGTCCTACCGCTATTGCAATCAGTAGCTGGCCAAAATACGGAATGATATGCAAACAGCCTGCGGCAACTGCCCAAGCGCCCGCGTTCTCCAGTCCCATCCAGCGGAAGAGCACCCATAGTAAAACTGCCAGCAACACATTGGTCACCAAGAGCATGAACATATAATTTTGAATGGAAGTGTTGATGGCGTCGAGTATATGAACCGTAACCTTTTTTGAAGATAAGGATGGCCCTACTGTCTTCACCAGCTTGCGCTTGAAGCTGTCTCCGGACAGCAGGAGTAAAAATATCAGGAAGCCGATCATAGTCAACTGACCGATTACGCCCGCCGCACCCATGGATCCGGCCCATAGCCAGTCTTGGATTTTGAACGTCGGGCCGGAAACAGCAGGTGAACCGGCGGGCCTCGGACTCAGGCGGTTGGTCGATTCCTGCTTGGCCGCATTTTCAATTTCAGTCGCTGCAGTCTGTAACTTCTGCATGGTGCTCGGTTGCCCATCCTGGGCTTTTGAAATCGCTTTCGAAATCTTTTGCGCCGCCTCGGGCAAACGAGTCAGTATCGTCTGGAATTCGTCATGCAAAGCGCCGACCATGACGGCCGCGCCGCAAGCCATTGCGAGCATGACGATCGTTGTGGCAAAAACACGCGGGATTTTTATATGCCCCATCCATACGACCAGCGGGTTCAGGGTATATGACACAAGAATACTGAAAATCAGCGGGATGAAAAAATTTTGTGCCAGCTGCAATGCCGATACCAATGCAACGGTCGCCAGGATGCCCAGCGCAATGCCGCAGGCGTTTACTCTCAGGTCGATGATTTGGATTGCGCTGGGCGTGGTAGCGATTGTTGCCTCTGCCGCTTCCTGCTTCGAAACATGATCGGCCGAGGCCAATTCAACGGATGCTTGCATTTTTTCGAAAGGAATGTTCATTGCGGCTCTATCCAGGTTAACGAATCTTTATTCATTTTTTCAATTGCACTCGATTCATGGCGCGTGTCGTGCGAAGCGTTTCTATTGCCGGAAGCACGGGGCGGGTCATCATTTTTCCATTGATCGCACTGGCAGATCAACCACTGTTCGATCGGCAAGCCAACCGGGATGAAAGACATCACTTTACGCACTATGGCGGTTTACATCGGTGCGCCACCGTACGTCCACCGTTAACAGGCAATGCTTCAATTTCCCGGCGACGTTTCCTTTGCCCGCTGCCGACTTCATACACAAGTTTTATTGAATGTTGGGTAGCGCACAGAACGGGACAGCCAATAGGTGGATAACGACCGCATGACAAAATTTTAGATACATCGATTTTTGTGGGAGCGCCTTTGCCGGTTCAGAGAAGCGGGAAAAATGAACTTGTCCTGGAATTTTTTCAGAGGCTTAACTTAGCCAACGGCCTTGCAACCCGCTTCGCACCCAATTTTATTCAAATAATGTCTTAAAACAGATCTGTACAAGGAGAATCAAATGAATCACGTAAAAATCAGCCGTTTCACGAAATCCATTATTGGCGTCATTGCCGTTACATCCCTCATTACTGGCTGTGCCGAAATGTCTCAGACCCAACGGGGCACTGCTACAGGCGCGGGCATCGGTGCAGGCCTTGGTGCCATCATCGGCGGAACTACTGGCGATGGCGGCGGCAAGCGCGCCGCCGGTGGCGCCGTTCTGGGTGGCGCGGCTGGGGCATTGATCGGCAACATCTGGTCGACCCGCATGCAAAATCAGAAGCAGGCAATGGAGCAAGCAACGCAGGGCACGGGTGTGGTGGTTAGCCAAACCACCGATAATCGCCTGAAACTGGAGATTCCCAGCGACATATCGTTTGATACGAACCGCTCGAATATCACCTCGAATTTTCGTCCGATTTTAGATCGCTTTGCCGCCACGCTGAATGAAAATCCGGCGACCACGGTCACGATAATCGGCCATACCGACAACACCGGCAGTGATTCGGTGAACAATCCCCTGTCGGTAGAGCGCGCAGCGAACACCCGCGACTACGTGAGCGCCCGAGGCGTCGCGTCAAACCGGATTTCCGTTTCGGGCAGAGGTTCATACGAACCCATTGCGTCCAATAACGACAGTGCCGGCCGTTCCCGCAATCGACGCGTGGAAATTTACGTAGCCGAAGCACAACGCTAATGTGAGACACAAGGCCGGTAAGTGCACGGCCCGAAATTGCGCCAACATTCTGCTGCAGAATGTTGGCCGCTTGATTCGTCATGCCTGAAATTGGCTGCTGCCTCGAACTTGATGCTGTGAGTTATATCTCAAGCGATTTGAACCACGCTTGCCGCGCCTTACGCACCCTGACAATGGTAGCGATCCATTCTTTATTGAGCCTGCCTGACACCATGTTTGCTTGCTGATAAAGCACTGGGCGCATAGCCAAGCGATAGACGAGATGCGCCGCGACGCCGCATACACCCGTGCTCGATACGCAGATGGGCTCAGGGCTGGACCGCATCACGAGTTAGATTGAATACGCGCGTTAAAAGGTTGATTTGCTACACACTAGGCCAGGATCGTCTGGCAATGGCTGCAGTCCATAGGAATGAAAGCTTTTTCTTACAGGACTCGGTCAGCGCAACGAACATAGTACTAATATCAGTTTTCGCTTGTTGGCCGTAAGTAGGCGGGGGCAAATTATCTGGCTCGATTAGGGTACGGCAACAAGCGTTCGTATTCCTGAGCAACGACCTCATAACACTCGCAAGCCCGGTTCTCAACTTCAGGACGATCCACAAGACAAATATGCCCGCGGGTACGGACTATTAACCCATCCTTCTGAAGCTGACGCGTTGCCAGCGTCACACTTTCTCGGCGTACGCCAAGCAATCTGGCAACCGTTTCCTGCGTGATTTTCACTTCATTCGAATGAAGCCGGTCTGCGCTCATCAACAACCAGCGGCACAATTGCTGATCAAGCGAATGGTGGCGATTGCACACGGAAGTCTGTGAAGTCTGACAAATCAATGCCTGGGTATACAGGAGTGCCAGCCGCTGCAATGTTCCGCCAAGGGCAAACTCACGTCGCATTATTCTACGGCTGAGCTTATATGCAGCCCCAGCGCTTTGCACTTCCGTGCTGCTCGGCATACTTTCGCCGCCCATAAAAATCGAAATGCCTACCATGCCCTCGTTGCCGACCAGCGCGATTTCACTAGAGGAGCCGTCTTCAAGGGTATAAATGAGCGACACAATGCCGCTGATTGGGAAGTGCAGAAAATCCACATGGTCACCTGATTCTGACATGACCCATCCCAGCGGCAGCTCAACTAATTCCAAGTCTGGAAGCAAGCGTTCATAATCCTCCGTAGGAAGCGCTCCGAGAATCCGGTTTTGCTTCGGGTCAGGCGGGAAGGTATTAGGTATCTTGGACATGGCTGGATCAATATAGGGTCAGGTGCTTAACCGGCGCCTCGACATATTTTTTGTGGTGAGCATACACCATTTTTTAGCGTTTTTTATACGGCGATGTCGGGCATGGCCGATAACTTATCCAATACTTTTGAGCAAAGGCAGCTCATTCACGATGTCTCCACATTTAATGCGCAATGTGAGGCAACACACAAACAAAATCGAGGGGCAATGCTAGCATTGCCGCAAAAATTCTTCGAAGTAATTGCTGGCGCAGTTGCTTTTAGGTCTCCGACCGGGAGCGTATCATTAATACATTGGCTTCAGTTCAACCAATCCAAAACCACTTACTTGCAGCCTTTTCCGACGCCGACCTCAAGTGCTTATTGCCGCATTGTGAATTGATTCCAATGTTGCTTGGGGATGTTCTCTACGAGTCCGGCGGCAAGCTGCACTATGTGTACTTTCCTACAACTGCAATTATTTCCTTGCACTACCTGCTTGCAAGCGGCGGCTCGTCGGAAATTGCCGGCGTTGGCAATGAAGGCGTGTTGGGAGTTTCTCTGTTCATGGGCGGCGAAACCACACCCAGTCGCGCTGTCGTGCAGACGGGAGGGCACGGCTACAGGCTTAAAGCCTCACTGTTGATGGATGAATTCAGCCGCGGTGGGCCGATCATGCGTTTGATGCTGCGCTACACCCAGGCGTTGATGACGCAAATGTCGCAGACCGCGGTATGCAACCGCCATCACTCCGTTGAACAGCAATTGTGCCGATGGCTACTCCTGACGCTGGACCGCTCGCATTCAAATGAACTGACTATTACCCAAGAGCTGATTGCCAATATGCTCGGCGTGCGCCGTGAAGGCGTTACGGAAGCTGCCGGAAAATTGCAGGGCTATGGCTATATAAGTTATCGACGCGGCCATATTACCGTGGTCAACAGGAAGGGCCTGGAAGGCAAAGTGTGCGAATGCTATGCCGTCGTCAGAAAAGAATGCGAACGTCTGTTATCAGATGTATGGCAACGGTAGGCGCTTGAAGAAAGCCTTTTCCGGCAACGATTCTTGCATTTCGTTCCAGGCATTGGCGTCATGATCAAATGCTCGCGCATAGATTGCACCGAGCAAGTTTTAAATTCAGAAAGCTTCAGGAAGCAATGGAAAAAATTTCAGTTGAACGATTATTATTGATCGGTTTCGGAATGACATTCGCCGTTCTGCTCTTGGTAGGCGGCATAGCATTGAATACCGCAGACAAATCGACCACCGCGCTCAAGATCCTTGAGTTCGGCATTGTGTTACTGTTGGCATGTCTGATGGTCCTGTATGGCCGCATTCTCAGCGCGATGCGCAGACGCCTGGCGCTGGAACTGGCGCTAAAGGAAGCGCAACTGCCGCTGCTCAAAGCCGGCGTGTTGCAGGATGCAATTCTGAACAGCGCTAATTTCTCCGCCATTGCGACCGATGCACAAGGCATTATTCAGATCTTCAATTTCGGTTCTGAACATATGCTCGGCTATCAGGCATCGGATGTGGTGGGCAAGCTTACACCGGCCGACATCTCGGATTCGCAGGAATTGGTCATGCGTGCTGCGGCACTCAGCGCCGATGCCGGCGATTCCGTCGCGCCCGGCCTGGACGCCTTGGTCTTCAAGGCGTCGCGAGGATTTGAGGATATTTATGAACTGACTTACCTGTGCAAGGATGGCAGCCGCTTTCCTGTGACCGTTTCCGTCACTGCACTGCGTGATACAGACAAAAAAATCGTTGGTTACCTGTTGATCGGCATTGATAATACGGCACGCAAGCAAGTTGAAGCGGAACAGGCTTTGCTGGATCAGCGCTTGCGCGATCAGCAGTTTTACACGCGTTCGCTGATCGAATCGAATATCGATGCGCTAATGACTACGGACCCACGAGGCTTTATCAGCGACGTCAATCAGCAGATGGAATCCTTAACCGGTTGCACGCGCGACGAGTTGATCGGCGCTCCGTTCAAAAATTATTTCACCGAACCGCAACGTGCCGATGCGGCCATCAAGCATGTGCTGCGCGAAGGCAAGGTGACCAATTATGAATTGACGGCACGTGCCCGAGACGGCAAGGAAACAGTCGTTTCGTACAACGCCACCACCTTCCATGACCGTGAGAGAAAGCTCCAAGGCGTTTTCGCTGCAGCGCGTGACGTGACCGAGCGCAAGCAGATCGAGCACGCTCTGAAGGAGAACAATGTAGAGTTGGAGAACGCCCGGGCGGCGGCAGAGAAAGCCAATCTCGCCAAATCGGAATTCCTGTCCAGCATGAGCCATGAATTGCGTACTCCCTTGAATGCGGTGTTGGGCTTTGCGCAATTGATGGCTTCGGAAACACCACCGCCTTCGGCTGCGCAGAAGCAATCGATCGACCAGATTCTGCAAGCAGGCTGGTATCTGCTTCGGCTGATTAATGAAATTCTTGATCTGGCGATGATCGAATCAGGCAAGGTAACGATGTCGCAGGAGGCGATGTCACTCGCCGATGTGTTGGAAGATTGCCGCGCCATGATCGAGCCGCAAGCGCAGAAACGTGGCATACAAATGAGCTTTCCGCGTTTCGACAATCTCTACTACGTACATGCCGACAGAACCCGGGTCAAGCAAGTGATGCTCAATCTGTTGGTGAATGCGATTAAATACAATCGCGACGGCGGCACGGTAACCGTTCAGTGCGCGATGAGCGGCGACAGCAAAGTACGGGTCAGCGTGACCGATACGGGTGCCGGGCTCGTCCCCGATCAGGTGGAACAGCTATTCCAGCCGTTTAACCGCCTCGGCCAGGAGGTCGGTGGCGAAGAAGGTACCGGCATAGGCCTGGTCGTCACCAAACAGTTGATGGAGTTGATGGGCGGTGTGATCGGCGTATCCAGCACGCCCGGCGTCGGAAGCGTCTTCTGGATCGAATTGTCCGCTTCCAGTGCACCGGCGCTGGTGTTCGGCGGCGCGGGCGAGATCAGTCTCGATGAACTGGATCAGATCGGAAGAGGGGCACTGTCATCGCAACGCACCTTGCTGTATGTCGAGGACAATCCGGCAAATCTTGCGCTAGTTGAACAGTTGGTGGCGCGCCGCAGCGATCTGAAACTATTGACCGCCGTTGAAGGTCCTCTCGGCATTCAGTTGGCGCGCAGGCATCAGCCAGACATTATTCTGATGGATATTAATTTGCCTGGAATCAGCGGTTTCGATGCGCTGGAAATCTTGCAAAAAGATCCCAAGACGGCGCACATTCCGGTGATGGCCCTGTCCGCGAACGCCGTGCCGCGCGACATTGAAAAAGGCCTGGAAGCCGGATTCTTCCGTTATCTGACCAAGCCGATTCAGGTCAAGGAGTTCATGAATGCGGTCGATGTCGCCTTGCTGCATGCAGCGGACAACAATAAGCTGGTAAAACCAGCGACAGTAGAGTGATGTATCGCTAACGCGCGTCAGCGGTTGATTTTTTGGAAAGAATGCAATGCTTGAAACATCGGAGATTCTCAACGCGAGCATCTTGATCGTCGACGATCAGGAAGCAAACGTTTTGCTTCTGGAAAAAATGCTGCGCAACATAGGCTACCTCAACATTACGTCAACACGCGACCCGGCTTCCGTGTGCGGCTTGCATGCGAAGCACCGTTACGACCTAATTCTGCTCGACCTGCAAATGCCTGGCATGGACGGATTCCAGGTCATGGAAGGCCTGAAGAAAATTGAAACGGGGGGCTATTTACCGGTGCTGGTCATTACCGCGCAGCCGGGGCACAAGCTGCGCGCCCTGCAATCCGGCGCCAAGGATTTCGTCAGCAAGCCATTCGACCTGGTCGAGGTGCAGACACGCATTCACAATATGCTGGAGGTGCGGCTGCTGTACCAAAAGCTGGGCAACTACAATAAAGTGCTCGAACAGACCGTGCTTGAACGTACCGCCGAACTGCGCGAAAGCGAAGCGCGTTTCAAGAGCTTTACCGAACTGTCGTCGGACTGGTATTGGGAGCAGGATGCCCAAGGCAATTTTACCCAGGTTCACGGCCCGGTCTTTGAAATGCTCGGCATCGAGCCTAGCAACATGGTGGGTTCCAAGGTCAACGACTTGTCAGGGTGGAACGTCGCCGAGCGCGCCGAGCTTGATGCCAAGATCGCCAGCCGGCAGCCTTTCCTCGACTTCTTGTATAGCCGTAGAAATGCCGAGGGCACGACGCAGTATCTCCAGGTCAGTGGCGAACCCATGTTCGATTCCGCCAGCCGATTTATCGGATACCGGGGAATCGGCATGGACGTGACAGAGCGTATAAACGCTACCCGCAAGTCAGGCTGATCCGCAAATGCCCATACGCTGGGTTCGCCTCTTCTTGAAGGGCGTTCGGCGCAAGCGCTCACACTTCAATAGGTATTCATCGACTGCTTTGAGCACCGGCTCTCGCCCCTGAACTTCCTGCGTGCCGGCGTATAAAAAAACAGCCAGCGTCTAAGCAGGCGTGAGTGCAACGCGCAGATGCCGTCTAATCACTTCAGCCTTCCTATTCTCCCGTGTTTCGGTGGTCTGCTTTTCTCGGTAGAGACGGGCATCGATCCAATTAAAGCATTCGGCCGGCTGCTATCGCGACTCCCATGTGCTACGTGGTCATCGAAACAAGCTGCCGGTGCCAAACAATCCTGCAAGCCCCACCACAATCAAATATATCGCCACAATCGTCGGCAGCAAGCGCGGCATAACAAGAATCAAGATGCCCGCTGCGAGCGACGCAATGGGAATAAGACTTATGGTGGTATTCATAACGTCATCCTTATTGAGAGATATTGGCAAAGCGCGCTCGCAACTGAACAACGCTTTAGTGCACATTAATAGAGAAGATTGCTGATGACGGTGCGCTGGCGAATGGAATGGCATGTAGCTCCTGCCTCGTGCCGCACATAGGCAATTGCGAAATACCGAAGCCTATGTGCGTCAGCGTACTGATCACATTTGAAAGACAGCCTATAACGTCATGCATCGGGGGCAACGCCTCATTCGATCAATGATTGACGGGAAAAAAATGACAATGAATCTGAAGCACGGCCTCCTCTTACTTTGCAGTGCAACGGTGGTCTTGACTGCAGGCTGCAGCAGCCTGAAAACACCAGCCACATCTTCGGTTGCCGTATCCAAGGCCGCGGTTGACAATGCATCGGACGCCGGTGGCGCCGAATTTGCTCCGCTCGAAATGCATTCGGCACGTGAAAAAATGGCGCAAGCGAACAAAGCCATGGCAAACAAAGATTACAAGCTGGCACGCGATCTGGCAAACGGAGCGCAGGCGGATGCAAAGCTGGCGCAAGGCAAGGCAAATTCAGCCAAAGCACAGGCGGCGGCCGCAGCGCTTAATGATGACCTTCAGGTACTGCGCCAAGAGCTTGACCGTGCGAAGAATTAATCCATTCCGAATACACATCTATGGCGCTGCCGACATTCAAGCGCCGAACTGACTTAAGAAAGAAACTCTATGAAAAAAATTACCTATACCCCAATCATTCTAGCCATCGCTGTTTTAATGGGCGCATGCAGTTCGATCCCGACTACTACTAGCCTTCTCGATCAGACCCGTAGCGACTACATTGCCGCACAAACTAATCCGAACATTGCTGCCTATGCACCGGTAGAGATGAAGCAGGCAACCCAAGCCATGGAACAAGCCGATGCAGCTTCCGAAGACCGAGACAATGTTGAAAAGATCGATAAGCTGGCTTACCTTGCAAAACAAAAAATTGCGTTGGCTCAGGAAGTTGCCAAGCAAAAGTCGGCAGAAGCGGCGGTGACAGCCGCTGGCAAAGAACGTGACCAGATGCGCCTGGAACAGCGTGACAATGACGTCAACCGCGCCAACGCAAATGCCGCACAGTCGAAGCTCGCATCGGAAATCGCGCGCGTGGAGACTGCCCAGGCCCAGAGCAATTTGGGGCATGCATTGGCGCGTACCGAACAGTTGGAATCTCAACTTGCCGACATGGCGGCAAAAAAGACTGAGCGTGGCTTGGTCATCACATTGGGCGATGTGTTGTTCGGTTCCGATATGTCGCGTTTGAATGCAGACGGGGTGCGTACAGTGCAAAAGCTGGCAGCTGTATTGCAACAGCACCCGCAACGTACTGTCCTGATAGAAGGATTTACGGACGACACCGGCACTGCTTCGCACAATCAGCGTTTATCAGAACGTCGAGCCGGCGTAGTGCTTACTGCGCTGCAAGAAGCAGGCATTTCATCTGAACGCATCGCACTGCGTGGATATGGTGAATCACATCCGGTCGCTGGCAATACAACGGCTGCAGAACGCCAACTTAACCGACGCGTCGAGATTATCCTTTCGGATGCCGATGGTAAAGTTATGCAACGTCAATCTATTGATTGAACAGGGCTTGGGGAGCGGAGCCTGTTCCTAAGCATGCCTAAATTACTAAAAAGACAGGCCATTCTTAGGCTTGCCTTCTTCTGTTTCGCGCTTCTTTGCGTTGACATAAAATTGGCTTTATTAATTGAATTCAACATCCCGTTGAGTGCCCTAGTGTGACCGGCGGCGGACAATCCCGCTATCCGTTTTGTATAAACAAAAAGGCCTGTCTCTTTAACGAGAACAGGCCTTTTTTGCTTTAGATCTTCCTGAATAGGTCAGTTGCAGTAGCTACGTCACTTCACCTGCAAAACTATGGCGCAAGTTGCAATTACTTTGGCGGCCTACGGCTACACACCATTACACGTCGATGTTCCCCGCCTGCAGCGCATTCGATTCAATGAAGGCCCTGCGCGGCTCGACATCGTCGCCCATCAATGTCGTGAAGATCTGGTCCGCTGCAATCGCGTCTTCGATCTGCACTTTCAACAGGCGGCGTACTTTCGGGTCCATGGTGGTTTCCCACAACTGTTCCGGATTCATTTCGCCCAATCCCTTGTAGCGTTGCTTGGACACGCCGCGTTCGGCTTCGTCGCGCAACCAGGACATGGCTTGATGGAAGTCGTAAATTGCGAATTCCTTGGTCTTGTCGCCTTGTCCGCGGCGCACGATGGCGCCCGGGCCGATCAATCCCTTGAAGGTGGCTGCCGCAGAAGCGAGCACTGCGTAATCCGGGCCTTGCACAAAGTCTGCGTCGATGACACTGACCTTGAGATTGCCGTGATGCCGGCGCTGGATACGCAGCATGTGCTTGTCGGACAGTTCATCGGACTTGATGACGATCTCGACGGACGGATCATTGATCGCCTTCGTCAGTGCCTGGGCGGACGCTTGCGCGGCTTCGATCGTATCCAGGTTCAGTACCACGCCGGTCATGATGGCCGACAAGGCTGCGTCGTCGATCGCGCGCGCAAGGCGCATGATGATGGCATTGGCGGTGTTGTACTGACGCACGAGCTCGGCCAATGCATCGCCGGTAATGGGGTCTGCATTTTCTGCCGGAATCAGGGCGGCATCCTGCAATGCGACCTGCATCATGTAGCTTGCTTCTTCTATATCGTCTTTCAGATAGCGCTCGTCGCGGCCGGCTTTAACTTTGTAGAGCGGCGGTTGCGCGATGTAGACATGGCCGCGCTCGACCAGCTGCGGCATCTGGCGGTAGAGCAGGGTGAGCAACAATGTTCTGATGTGCGCGCCGTCCACGTCCGCGTCGGTCATGATAATGATGCGGTGATAGCGCAGTTTCTCCACATTGAATTCATCCGGACCAATGGAAGTGCCGAGCGTAGCGATCAGGGTGGTGATCTGCTCGGAAGACAGCATCTTCTCGAAACGCGCTTTCTCAACGTTCAGCACCTTGCCGCGCAAGGGCAGAATCGCCTGAAACTTGCGGTCGCGTCCCTGCTTGGCCGATCCCCCTGCGGAGTCGCCCTCGACGATGTAAAGCTCGCACAGGGCCGGGTCTTTTTCCTGGCAGTCGGCAAGTTTGGCCGATAAACCCAGGCCGTCCATCACGCCCTTGCGACGTGTGAGTTCGCGCGCCTTGCGTGCGGCTTCGCGTGCGCGGGCGGCTTCGACGATCTTGCCGCAGATGATCTTGGCATCTTGAGGTTTTTCCGCGAGGAAGTCGGTCAGGGTTTTTGCAACAATGTCTTCCACCGGGCCGCGCACTTCGCTTGACACCAGTTTATCTTTTGTCTGCGAGCTGAATTTCGGCTCGGGCACCTTCACGGACAGCACGCAGGTCAGACCTTCGCGCATGTCGTCACCGGCAATCTCGACCTTTGCTTTCTTCGCAAAGTCATTTTCGTCGATGTACTTATTGATGACGCGCGTCATTGCCGCGCGCAGGCCGGTCAAGTGGGTGCCGCCGTCGCGCTGGGGAATGTTATTGGTAAAGCACAGCACTTGCTCGTTGAACGCATCGTTCCATTGCATCGATACGTCGACCGAGATGGACGTTCCCTGATCAGACATCTTTTCGCCGGTTGCCTGGAAAATTGTCGGATGCAACACGCTCTTGCTTTTGTTGATGTATTCGACGAATCCGCGCGTCCCGCCTTCGAAAGCGAAATCCTCTTCCTTGCCGGTGCGCTGGTCGGTCAGCTTGATATGCACGCCGTTATTCAGGAAAGACAGTTCGCGGATACGCTTGGCGAGAATGTCGTAGTGAAACTCGACATTCGTGAAAATTTCTTCATCGGCCCAGAAATGCACTTCGGTGCCACGCTTGTCGGTGTCGCCGATGACCTTGATCGGCGATGTGGCGACGCCGTCGACCATCTCGATTTCGCGGTTTTGCGGAATGCCTTTGGCGAATTCCATCGTGTGCACTTTGCCGTCGCGACGTATCGTCAACTTCAGCAGCTTGGACAAACCATTGACGCAGGATACGCCCACGCCGTGCAGGCCGCCGGATACTTTGTACGAATTCTGGTCGAACTTGCCGCCGGCATGCAGTTCGGTCATGACAATCTCGGCCGCGCTGCGCTTGGGCTCGTGCTTGTCATCCCACTTGATGCCGGTCGGAATGCCGCGCCCGTTATCCGTGATGGAGATCGAATTGTCGGAATGAATGGTCACATGGATCTCGGTGCAATGACCGGCCAGGGATTCGTCGATCGAGTTATCCAGCACTTCAAACACCAGGTGGTGCAAGCCGGTGCCGTCCGATGTGTCGCCGATGTACATGCCAGGGCGCTTTCGCACCGCCTCCAGACCTTCGAGGATCTGGATCGATGAAGCACCGTACTGGCTTGCTTGTGACGGGGAAGTGTTTTCGGAGGGAATCGCGGACATAGTACTTTCTCAAAAACGATGAAGCTCAAAATTCAGTGTTGCTGCGGCTGTTTCCTTGCCGGACGGAAGAAAAACAGCCGAACCGTTGTTTCCATAAATGCGGCAAAGGGGCCAGATTGGCCCCTTGCGCACCTCTTGCCTTGTTACTTAAATGCGCATCGGCATGACGACATACTTGAAGTCGTCATTGTCGGGGATCGTAACCAGTGCCGATGAATTGGCGTCGCCGAGCGAAATACTGATATTGTCGCACTTCAGGTTATTCAGGACATCCAGCAAATAAGTTACGTTAAAGCCGATGTCGATGCTGTCGCCACCGTAGTCGATTTCGATTTCCTCGACCGCTTCTTCCTGGTCGGCGTTGGTGGAGCTGATCTTCATGCTGCCCGGACTCAGGATGCAGCGGATGCCCTTGAACTTATCCGACGTCATGATCGCAGCGCGCTGCAGGGCGCGCAGCAACTGGTCGCGGCCGATCGTGAAGCTGTTTTTGTATCCCTTCGGAACCACGCGCGTGTAGTCGGGGAATTTGCCTTCGACCAGCTTGGAGATCAATTCGATATCGGCAAACGTCAGTTTGACCTGATTGGTGGCGATTTCCAGTTTGACCGGGTCGTCGAGATCTTCCAGCAAACGCTGCAGCTCCAGGATCGTCTTGCGCGGAATGATGACTTCCTGGCGCACGAAATTCTGGTCAGTCTCGACCTGGCAGAATGCCAGGCGATGTCCATCGGTGGCGACTGCGATCACGTTCTTGCCGTCCACGACCAGAAGCAGTCCGTTCAGGTAATAGCGAATATCCTGCTGCGCCATCGAGAAATGCACCATGTTGAACAAGTGCTTCAAGGTCTTTTGCGGCAGGGTGACTGCGGCATTGTATTGCTCGGCCTGGGCAACCGTTGGGAATTCTTCAGCGGCCAGAGTCTGCAGCGCAAAACGCGATTTCCCGCTTTGTACCGTCATGCGCTTGTTGGCCAGCGAAAGCGACACGTCATTTCCGTCGGGCAGGGCGCGCAGGATATCGAGCAATTTGCGCGCTGCCACCGTCGTGGCCGCCGATTCGCCGCCGCTGCCGACGTCGGCATGCGTGGTGATCTGCACTTCGATGTCAGTCGATAAGAAAGACACTTTCTCGCCATTTTTGCGAATGAGGATATTGGCCAGAATCGGCAAAGTGTGCCGACGCTCGACAATACCGCTCACAATTTGCAGTGGCCGCAAAAGCGTGTCTCGGTGAGTTTTGACCAGTTGCATAGGGTTTCCTTGTTTTTTGGTTAAACAGTCCGGCGCTTTCGATGTAAATGCGCCTTTTTATTGGTAATCTAGTAATCTTTATTGATTCTTATGGTCCGGCGGCCTTCAATGTACTGCGGACTTGTCGCTTTTGCAATTCCCTCTCCTCCAGAGGCGTCCGTCAAATTCCTTACGCTCTATCCCTTCAAGGTTTGCTCCAGCACATGCAATTCATGGTTAAGCTCAGGATTCTTGCTGCGATCCGCTCCAATTTTCCTTACCGCATGCAATACCGTGGTGTGGTCGCGTCCGCCGAACAGTTCGCCGATTTCCGGCAGGCTTTTCTGGGTCAGTTCCTTGGCGAGATACATGGCGATCTGGCGCGGCCGGGCAATATTGGCAGGCCGTTTCTTGGAATACATGTCGGCCACTTTCATATTGAAGAAGTCCGCAACAGTCTTCTGAATATTCTCAACCGATATCTGCCTATTTTGGACCGAAAGCAGATCTTTCAATGCATCTTTGACAACATCAATCGTAATTTCTTTACCATGAAAACGTGAGTATGCAAGGATCTTGCGCAATGCACCTTCCAGCTCGCGCACGTTGGAGCGCAAGTGCTTGGCGACAAAAAACGCCACGTCATCGGAAAAAGTGACCCCTTCCTGCGATGCCTTCTTAAGCAGAATCGCCACGCGCATTTCCAGCTCCGGCGGCTCCACTGCCACCGTCAGGCCGGAATCGAAACGCGAAATCAGGCGGTCATCCATGCCAGTGATTTCCTTGGGATAGGTATCGCTGGTAATGATGATTTGTTTCTTTGCTGCAATAAGTGCTTCGAACGCGTAAAAGAATTCTTCCTGCGTGCGGCTTTTGCCGGCGAAGAACTGAATATCGTCAATCAGCAGGAGATCGAGCGAATGGTAATAGCGCTTGAAGTCGTCGAATCCCTTGCGCTGGTAAGCGGTCACTACGTCGCGAACATACTGTTCCGCGTGGATGTAGCGAATGCGCGCATTCGGATTGTCCGTCAAGACCTGATTGCCGACGGCATGGATAAGGTGGGTCTTGCCCAAGCCGACACCGCCGTACAGGAACAGCGGGTTATAAGATACGCCGGGGTTGTTGGCGACCTGAATAGCCGCTGCACGAGCCAACTGGTTGGCCTTGCCGGTAACAAAGCTATCGAAGGTGAGCGCCGGATTGACCTTGCTTTGCTCACGGCGCGGCGCGTCGTCGATGACTTCCGAAACCCGGGCCGGCACCTCCTGCGCACCGGAGTTGGCGGAAGGGCTAACAGGTGCTGCGCCGACGATTTTCTTCGCACTGCCGTTACGAGGATCCAGCACGAACTGGACTTCGACCGGCCCATCCCAGAACTGGGTCGCAAGTGCAGTGATGCGGCTGGCGAACTGGGTCTTGACCCAATCCAGCTTGAAGCGATTGGGCGCCGCGATGCGCAGGCGACCCTCCTCAAAGTCAAGCGGCGCGAGCGGCTTGATCCAGGCGCTATATTGTTGTGGAGTCAATTCCTGTTCCAATTGGGCAGAACAGGTTTGCCAGAAATTTTCCATTAATTCTTTAATTCAAAAAACACAAGACTTTCCCAGGCAAGGCGGCTCATCTTTCTTCCATGATGGTTTGCATGAAAAGAGCGCTGCCACATCCGAGCGTCCGGCTGTTGACTTTCGTTGCCCGTATTCTACCTCCGACCAGGCAAGTTATCCACAGGCCGCGAATTTATTTGATGCATCATCGTCGCACCGGCAACAGCTTTTCAAAGCGCTAAGTGATTGACAGGGAAGCAGAAAATGCTGTCTAATTCAGGGTTCACCGCACGACGGGTTGAGTTGTTGTGTTTTAGCCGAGCAATATCACAAGGCTGGTCACACGGTACAACGCGCGAGTGCATAAAGTCCTTTTGCTCTATTAGCTGATAGCGAGACCAATAATGAAACGTACCTACCAACCTTCCGTCGTTCGTCGCAAGCGCACCCATGGCTTTCGCGCACGCATGGCTACCCGCAGCGGCCGTGCCGTTCTGAACGCCCGTCGTGCCAAGGGCCGCAAGCGCCTGGCTGTCTAAGCCTGTCTGTTCGCTCCCTGCTGGTGACTGGCGACCGTTCTCAGCCCGCCCGTTCTCAGCCGGCGCTGGTTCAGCACTATGGACGCGATCGGCGCATCGTTAAAACGGATGAGTTTTCATCCGTTTTTCGTTTGCGACCCACATACAGGACATCCCATTTCGTGCTTTACACCCGCAGCAATGGCTTGACCACCTCGCGCTTGGGCGTAGTGGTGGCAAAACGCATGGCGCCGCGCGCGGTGACCCGCAACATGATCAAGCGTGTCACGCGCGAGCTGTTCCGGCAATCCGTATTGTCTGCGGCGGACTATATTGTGCGCCTGTCCAAGCCGATCAACAGCCGCACTGACCCCGCTGCATCGTCGCAACTGAAACAGCAATTGCGTCATGAGCTGCAGCAATTGCTTGCCTCCTCGCGCCGGCCGGACTTGCCCCGATGAAAACCGTTCTGCTTCTGCTTTTGCGCGGATACCAGCTTTGCATCAGCCCGTTTATAGGGCAGAATTGCCGCTTTTATCCGAGCTGCTCTGAATATGCGGCGGAAGCGATTCGCCTGCATGGTTCTGGCAAAGGTTGCGTGCTGACTGCCAAGCGCCTCTGCAAATGCCACCCGTGGCATCCGGGAGGAGCAGACCCGGTACCGCAAAAACCGGCCCAGGCATCGCATGCAACCGGCGAGCGCCATTCCTGAATCGATTTTGATTACTAACTATTAAGCTTATGCATATCCAACGTACCGTCCTGTGGGTTGTATTTTCGCTGTCGATGTTGCTCCTCTGGGACAACTGGATGCGGTACACCGGCAAACCATCCATGTTTCTGCCGAACACGACGCAGCAGCAATCCGCCGAAGCCGGCAAATCCAGCACGAATAACGCGGACGTGCCAGTCGCCAATGCACCGGCGGCACCGGCTGCAGTACCCGGCGGGCAGGCGGCTGCGCAGAGCGAACGCGTCACCATCATCACCGATGTAATCAAGGCGGAAATCGATACCCAGGGCGGCGAACTCAAGCGCCTGGAATTATTGAAGCACAAAGATGGAAACGATCCGACCAAGAACGTGGTCTTGTTCGATTCCAGCGCCCAGCGCACCTATCTCGGCCAAACCGGACTGATCGGCGGTCCTTATCCGAACCATAAATCACCCTTCGTCGTGCGCCCCGGCCCGCGCAGCCTGGACGGTGCAAATCAGCTTGAGCTAGTGCTCGAATCGGAGCAAAACGGCGTCAAGCTGACGAAAACCTATGTCTTCAAGCGCGGCGATTACACCATCAATATCAACCATGCGATAACTAACAACAGCGGCGCGCCGATCTCGCCGTCCTTGTACATGCAACTGGTGCGCGACGGCAGCAGTCCCCCCGGCGAATCGATGTTCTACAGCACCTTCACCGGACCGGCCGTGTATACCGATGCCGAGCGCTTCCAGAAAGTTGCCTTCGACAATATTGAAGACGGCAATGCCGACCATGTCACTAAGTCTGAGTCCGGTTGGGTAGCCCTGGTCCAGCATTATTTCGTGTCGGCATTCATCCCGCCGGAAAAAGTCCAGCGCGAAATCTACACCAAGAAAATCGACAATAATCTGTATGCCGTCGGCACCATCGTGCCGGTCGGAAACGTAGCGCCGGGTGCTACCGCACAGCTGAATACGCGCCTGTATTCCGGCCCACAGGAAGAAAAAGTGCTGGAGAAAGTCACTCCGGGACTGGAACTGGCCAAGGATTACGGCATCCTGACCATCGTCGCCAAGCCCATCTTCTGGCTGATGGAGCAGATCTACAAAGTGGTCGGCAACTGGGGCTGGACCATTATCATTCTGACGATCCTGATCAAGCTGGCATTCTTCCCGTTGTCGGCAGCCAGCTATCGCAGCATGGCCAAAATGAAAACCGTCACGCCGAAGATGACCGCCATCCGCGAACGCCACAAGGGCGATCCGACCAAGATGAACCAGGCGATGATGGAGCTGTACAAGACCGAAAAGATCAATCCGCTGGGCGGCTGCCTGCCGATCCTGATCCAGATTCCGGTGTTCATCGCGCTGTACTGGGTACTGCTGGCAAGTATTGAAATGCGCAATGCGCCGTGGATCGGCTGGATCAAGGACCTGTCGGCTCCGGATCCATGGTTCATTCTGCCGGTCGTGATGGCCGTGTCGATGTTCATCCAGACCCGTTTGAACCCGACGCCTCCGGACCCGATCCAGGCGAAAATCATGATGTTCATGCCGATCATTTTCTCGGTCATGTTCTTTTTCTTCCCGGCAGGCCTCGTGTTGTACTGGGTGGTCAATAACATTCTGTCGATTGCGCAGCAGTGGTTCATCACCAAGAAAATCACTGCCAACGCGCCGGCATAAGGCTCTTCGCTTTACACTCAAAAGCCCGTGCCGCAAGATGCACGGGCTTTTTTTATTGTCTATTCAATCATCCTATCGGTTGCCTAGTGACTGACAAGACTTTTACAATCCCAGCATGAACTTCGATTCCTTTCCGATTGCGGCGATCGCAACCGCCCCGGGCCGCGGCGGCATCGGCGTGGTGCGCATCTCCGGCAAACATCTCACGCCCGTGATGCAGGCCTTGTGCGGCACGAGCGAGCTCAAGCCGCGCCATGCGAACTATCTCAGTTTCTTGAATGCCGACGGCAGCATCATCGACCAGGGCCTGGCGATTTACTTCAAGGCGCCGCATTCCTATACCGGCGAAGACGTGTTGGAACTACAGGGGCACGGCGGGCCGGTGGTCATGCAAATGCTGCTCGCGCGCTGCCTGCAGGCCGGAGAAGAAATCGGCTTGCGCCTGGCGCAGCCGGGGGAATTCACGCACCGTGCCTTCCTGAACGACAAGCTCGATCTGGCGCAGGCCGAAGCCGTGGCCGACCTGATCGAAGCCTCGACCGAAGCGGCGGCAAAATCCGCTTCGCAATCGCTGTCCGGCGCTTTTTCCAAAACCATTCATGCCCTGGTCGAGCAGGTAATCAATCTGCGCATGCTGGTCGAAGCCACGCTCGACTTTCCGGAAGAAGAAATCGACTTTCTGGAAAAGTCCGATGCGCGCGGCCAGCTGGAAAGGATACGCGCGTCGCTCGATCATGTATTCAAGCAGGCATCGCAAGGCGCCCTGTTGCGCGAAGGCTTGAGTGTCGTGCTGGCAGGGCAGCCGAATGTCGGCAAGTCGTCGCTGCTGAATGCACTGGCCGGTTCGGATGTGGCGATCGTCACGCCAATTGCCGGCACCACGCGCGACAAGGTGATCGAAACCATCCAGATCGAAGGCATCCCGGTCAATATCATCGATACTGCGGGCATTCGCGAAGAGGACGAAGCGCATGACGAAGTAGAGCGCATTGGCATCGCGCGCACCTGGGGCGCGGTCGACAAGGCCGACGTCATCCTGCACATGCTCGACGCCAGCCGCGGCCCGACGCGCGGCGACGAACAGATCATGTCGCGCTTCCCGGCCACGATCCCAATCATCCGCATCTGGAACAAGATCGATCTGTCCGGGCACAAGTCGGCGGTGGACCGCATGTCCGATGCCACGCACATCTATCTTTCCGCGGCCGAAAAAACCGGCATCGATTTGTTGCGCGCCGAATTGCTGCGCATCGGCGGCTGGCAGCAAACCGGCGAATCGCTGTATCTCGCAAGAGAACGGCATCTGCTGGCATTGAAGGCGGCCCAGCAACATCTCGATACGGCCGCCGAACTAGCCGAACAAAGCGACCAGGCGCTCGACCTGTTCGCGGAAGAATTGCGCATTGCGCAGGATCGCCTTAACAGCATCACCGGCGAATTCACCTCGGACGATTTGCTGGGCGTGATTTTCAGCCGGTTTTGCATCGGCAAATAGAACGGCAAACCCGGCAGGAACAAGCTCGCGCGCAAGCTGCCAAAGGCAGGAACACGCGTAATTTCGGAATCAGCCCACCCGATAGCTGGCAGATGGCGCGGCAAAGCAACTATTACTTAAAGTCGATATGGAAAATACTCAAGACTGCGCGTCCAGCAACGGCGCCGATCAAGTCATCTGCGCGCTGTTCGGGCCCGACTGGAAAGATGTGCTTCTGAATAAGGAAGGCCAGGTCATTCAGCGCTGCGAACGGTGCAAGCAATGTCAGCGGATCAAGCCGCAAGAGTGATGCGCTGCAGTCAGCGAGGTGCAGAGGAGGGCAAGCGCCCTCCTGACTCAGGTAGCCGAATGTTTTTTATTGGGTGGTAAACGTCCAGGTACGGCTAACCGGGACGCCGTCGATCGCGCCGGCAAACTGCGCTTCATACGTTGTTGCTGCAGCCAATGGGCTGGATGGAATGATGGCCGCTGCCGAGGTGGGCGTCTCGGCGTCTGTGGCGTGGGTCAGCAGGCGCACCTGCAACGGCGTGCCGCCGCGCACGCTCAGCGTAAAACTTTGCACCGTGACTGCTTTGTCGATATCTGCATGCACGCTGATGGGATAGCCGACTTCATTTTGCGCAGGGAAGGGATCCGGTACTTCCTGATCGCTATAGAAAATGCGCGGAATGCGCTGCTGATTCGCTGCCGGATACGTCACGAACCGGCCGGCACCCAAACCATCCCCCAAGCCATTATTGGTGGCGAAATTGGTCGTGAAGTAGGTATAACCATTAGGTACCGTGGCTGAACCGGAACCGCCATCCCTGAAGCGCGGTTCGAAAATCACGAAGCGATGGTAAATCGCGGTGATCAGGCTGTCTGCAGCGCTGAATCCGGATGTGCTGCCAGTTGCAGAGATGACTTCACCATAGGCATAGGGCGATCTGAAATCATATCCGGCCGCCTGCAATCGGTCCGCCAGGGTGGCACCGGTAAATCCCGGCTTGCCCGGCGTTTGCTCATGAGTGATGACATCGTTGAGGCGCTGATAATCTGAATGCCCCTGCGCTGCCGCATCCACAATGCTGCTGCGTGCCAGAACCGGCAAACCAAGCTGCTGACGGCGAAAATTGAACCAATTGAATCCGTCGGTCGCGGTATTGCCGGTGAATTGTGGTGCATTCGGCTCCTGAACAAGAAGTTCCTGATCGGTGCCCGATTGCGTAAAATTCGCATCGGCATTGTCATCTCCACCACCTCCTCCACCGCATGCGGTCAGCAAAATGGAAAATAAACCTGCTGCGATGCCGGGAAAAAGGCGGCGTATTTCTGACATAACGTTCTTTCGGTAAATTTGTTCTGAAAATGCCGGATAACGGCGTCAATTTGGACAATGCCAAAAGACGGATGTTTCCCCGCATTACAAAAGAAAGACGAAAAAAACCGTTATGCGCAATGAATATGCATTGTTGAACACGGAAAAGATGAAAATTTGATCCAGCGCAGGCTTGCGCTATGGAAGGTACGCTGTGGCTGGCTTCAGCGTTGCGTGAAGCGTCCTGCGGCGCGATCTTTCACGACATTTTCCCAGGAAAATACCTGTCCGTTCATGACGATATAAACGCCTTGAGCCAAATGCTGGACTACGCCGATAGCGCATCCGAAATTGAACAGGGCATCGGAATCGGCGACTTCGTAAGGAATCATCGCGCCAGTGAGGACGATTGTCTTGCTTAATCCGGCCGTGCCCAGAACTTCCGCCGTCTCGCGCATGGTATCGGTACCGTGGATGATGACGATGCGTTCTTCCTGGGCCTGACTGCACGCTTCTCGAATGCGCGCACGGTCGGCATCCTGCATATCCAGCGAATCCAGCAGCATCAGCTCTTGCACCGTGATTGGCACGGTAACGCGCGCTTGCGAGAGCACTTGCGGCAAATGGGTTTTGTCGAATCCCAGAATGCCTTTGACTGCATCGTAGTGCTTGTCGAACGTGCCGCCGGTGGCGACGATGCGAATACTCATGCTTACACCCTCGGGAAGTGGCCTGTCGCGGCGCATGCCGTTCAGGCCGCCGTTTTAGTCATCGTTTAAGCTGCGTTAAAAATGCTCTTTTTATTAAGCGCTTTTTTAAGCGTCTGCTTATTTGGCTCGCCGATTATATAAGGGAATGATGGGTTACGAAAAAAGCGCATGCCGATGGATTTGAACGCATTGCGGTATATTGGTCGGCCTGCGGGTTGCCGCACGGGCCGGCGAGCCCTTGTTCGTTTTTGCTGCACGCCGATACGCTATGCTCGGCAAACTGCCGGATTACTGCATGGAGAACCCGAGTCGCGAAGAGGAGACGCTGAACGGACCTGCATTCTTTAAAAGGTAATGCAATAGAGAAATAGCAATGAAATAAGAAGAACAGAGTGGCCCGCCTGCGCGCGACAAATGCGTAGCATCGCCTCAGGAATACATGTGGACGATGATAGCTGGCAGGCATTCTATGGCAGGCGCAACGATGCAGCCGTTTGTGCAATTGTGCACGAACCCGTCCAGGCAGCACTGGCAATTTTGGCATGATTGCCGCCAGATTTTCTGATTGCAGACGGCGGTGAATCGGCATTATTTGTATTTACCATGAACGCCGGACGCGAAAAATTGTCTTATCCTGTGAACGGTATGGATACAGTTTGTCTTATCGGGCAGACCACCGTGCCAGTAGCTTGAATTTGCCGCTACACTAATACTGCGCATATCTGCTAGGGTATGCGCAGTTGCTTTATATGTAGTTTTATCGAACGCATTTCATGAAACCGATTGCACCAGGCACCGTTATCTTTCATCGCTACCGCGGCTATGGCGTGATTACGTCCGTGAACCTTTTGACCGGATGGATCACTGCGCGCTTCGGCAATGAGGGACGCACGCTGGATCTGAATCTATCGTCTGATCAGGTGCAGCATGCCGACGGCGAACCGATCCTGTTCCGCTGTGCGCCGCCTGACCGCATGCCTCAGGCGCGTCTGATGGCCATGGTGCGCAATCTGCATCGGGCAGGTTACCAGCGTCTGTATTTATACAGCTGGCCCAAGCCATCGGGTTTGCATTGGCGCTGGCACTTGTTTACGGGGCCGCGCAACTGGATACAGCGCAGCTGGCGCGAAGGATGGTATGGCTCGGGCGCAGACTATAGCCTGAATCCGATTCTGGGCTGGAACGACGCGCCCGGCTCGGACGCCACCGAACTGGCACACGCGCTGGCGAAGTTTGACCCGCAAGGCCTGGCGCAGGCGCTCGGTCGCGATGAGGATCACACTGCCTGGTTCGATGCGGTATGCGAAGCGCTGCTGCCGAACTATGCATTCAGTCTTGGATGGGATCAGCGCGACGGCGCGGTGCCGGACAGTTTGCCGGTGATCCCGGTTCGTCACAATGTGCCGAAATATTCCGGTCCGGCGTTGCCGTGGCCGCCGGGCTGGACCAAGCTGTGGACATCGACGCGGCGCGAGCTGGTGGTCAGAACAAATCCGCTTGGCGTCCCAAGCGACGCTGATCGTTAAGCGAAGCGATTGTCATGCGGTGCGCCCCCGGCTGCAGTACAACCGCATCTCCGGCCTGCATTCTTCCTTCCTGCAGCACGCGCATATAGAAACCGCTGTAGCCGCTTTGCACCATCAGCTTGGCGGCATGGCTCATGCGCATTTTCACGTTGAACTTGAAGCAGGGTGTGCGCGGTTCGGTCACTTCCATCAGCACCGAGCCGATTTGCAGCCGGTCGCCGACCCATACCTCGTTTTCCAGCAAGCCTTCCAGCGTCAGGTTTTCGCCCATGAAGCCTAATGGCAGATTTTCTTCCTGCTTGAGCATCTTGGCCCGCTGCGCAATCCAGAATGAATAATGCTCGATCGGATAGGCATATACCGCCTTGTCTCGGCCGCCGTGGATGCTGCGATCCGCTTGTTCGTCGCCGACGATGCCGAGCTTTCTGACTTCGACGGGCACATGAACCGGCTGCTTGTGAATGGCAGTCGCTATCCGGCGCATGCCACTATCGTCGGACATGAATAGATTGCCGACCGGTGCGCAATTGATGCTGACGACTTTCATACAATGGTGTTCAGTTGCGATCAAGTGACGATCAGGGTGGGGATAAGGTAGTCGATACGGGTTGCGGGGCCGGCTGCTCCGGGACAAGCAGATTTGTCGGCGCTCCGCTGGCAAACGCGATCACATTCTCGAACGCGGCCCGGAAATACAATTCATAGCTGTCCTGTTCGACATAGCCGATATGCGGCGTCGCCAGCACATTAGGCAGGCGCAGCAGCGTCGATTCGCGCGCTGGCGGTTCGCTGTCGAATACATCGAGTGCCGCCCAACCCGGGCGGCCGCTCTGCAAGGCCGCGTCCAGCGCATCCGGCTCGATCAGTTCTGCACGACTGGTATTGACCAATAGTGCATCGGGCTTCATCAAGGCCAGGTCGCTGCGGCGCACCATGCCGCGCGTTGTCTCGGAAAGCCGCAGATGCAGGCTCAGCACATCCGATTGTGCAAACAGCCCGTCTTTGGATTGCGCCGCTTCAAACCCATCCAGTGCCGCCTGTGCGCGGCTTGATTCGCTGCCCCAGATCAGGACGCGCATGCCGAACGCCTTGCCATACGATGCAACGAGACGGCCGATGCGGCCGTATCCCCAGATGCCCAGGGTGCGCCCCTTCAGAGATCGCCCCAGCCGGTTGAATTGCGGATCAAGCGAGGCGGTCTGCCAGATGCCTTGCTTCAGATGGCTTGCGTACTGCACCAGCTTGCGGCTGGCAGCCAGGATCAGCGCCCAGGTCAGCTCGGCCGGTGCAGTCGGATCGCCGACACCTTCGGCAACCGCGATGCCGCGTTCTGCGGCCGCCTGCAAATCGATATGTTTGCCCGCGCGTCCGGTTTGCGAAATCAGTTTGAGATTAGGCAGACGCTGCAGCAAGGCGCGCGACAAGGTGCTTCGTTCGCGGATCAACACCAGCGCATCGAATGGTGCGAGCCGTATGGCCAGTTGTCCGACTCCACGCGCACCATGATTGAAGATTTTGACCTCGTGGTCTTTTAACAAAGCGAAGCATTCCAGATTACGCACGCAATCCTGGTAGTCATCGAGAACCGCGATTTTCATGATATGCCTGATTCCGTTTCATTCGATCTTATTCGTCCACAAAACCGGGATGGGACAAAGCTTATGCATTGTATTACGTGGCTGCGCTGATGAAGACGCAGCCCCTTGCATGCATCTTCGTCCACTGCATTACTTGGCGCAACGACAAGGAAAAACTTTGCCAAGTTCTGCGAAAACGTTTTCCCGATTGGATGGTCTAACAGGCCTGTATTTTATTTCCAATTATCAATGCCTTGCATTTCGCACAATGGAAATGCAAGGCATTGACTTGATTTTTATTTTCCATGGATGAGCAAAAACGGCTGGAAGTTCTTTATCGCTATCATCTGCTGGATACGCTTCCTGAAAGCCAGTTCGATGAAATCACGCAGCTCGCCGCACTTGTCTGCGGCACGCCGATTGCAACCATTACGCTGATAGACAAAGACAGGCAATGGTTCCTGTCCAAGGTGGGCGTCACGGCAACCGAGACGGAACGGTCGATTTCCTTTTGCGCGCATGCGATCCGGCAGGATGCGCTGTTCGTCATTCCCGATACACTGCACGCGCATGGTTTCAGCAATAACCCGCTGGTGACCGGTCATCCGTTTTTGCGTTTTTATGCCGGCGCCCCGCTGATTGCCGACGACGGCTGCATGCTCGGCACACTTGCGGTCATGGATACCATGCCGCGCTCCTTGACGGGGCAACAGCAGAACGCACTGATGATGCTGAGCCGCGAGATCGTGGCACGCATTCGATCGCGCCGGCAGCTGCTTGGCTTGTGCAGACAAATCGATTCGTACGATGACGCATCCGGAGAGCTGGAATACGCATACCGTCATATGCGCCGCTCTGCAAACGAAGTGCCGGCAGCACCGCGGATCGACGCCATGCCCGCGTATGCAGCAGAAACGGCGAAGGGAACCGACCTTTCGGACGTTTTCATCAACAGCATCCCGGGCATTTTTTATGTGTTCGATCAGCACGGAAAATTTTTAAGATGGAACAAGAACTTTGAAGTCGTGAGCGGCTATTCGAGCACGGAGATCGCCGCGGCGTGCCCACTAGATTTCTTCGGCAACCCGGCAGAAAAAGAGCTGTTCGCCGAAAAGATCAAGCAAGCCTTGAAAGAGGGCAGTGCCAGCCTGGAAGCGGCCTTGCTTACCAAAGGCGGCCAATCGCTGCCTTACTATTTCACCGGCAAGCGTATCGACTTTGCGGGGGAGCACTGCATTTGCGGCATGGGGGTCGATATCAGCGAGCGCCGTACATCCGAAGAGACTTTGCGTCTGCGCAACCGCGCTCTCGAAGCCAGCATCAATGCCATCATGATCACCGATGCCCAAGGCATGATCGAGTATGTCAATCCCGCTTTCGAGCGGATCACCGGTTATCCGCTGTCTGCTGTGCTGCGCCGGCATTTCCGCTTCCTGCATCGCAACGACAACGAACAGCGCGGCATGGCGGCAGTGCGGTCGGCTTATCGTCTTCTCGAGGAAGGCCATGCGCTGCTGCGCAGTTACCGCCGCAATGGAGAATTGTTCTGGAACGACTTTTATATCGCGCCGGTCGCCAATGCCGAAGGCAAGGTCACGCATTTCATCGGCGTCCTCAACGACATTACCGAGATCAAGCGCTATGAAGAGCGGCTCGAGCATCAGGCCAGCTACGATGGCCTGACGCAGCTTGTCAACCGCAATGTTCTGAAAGACCGTATCCGCCAGGCCATTGCATCGGCACAGCGGCACAAGACGGGATTCACCGTCGGCTTCATGGACCTGGATAACTTCAAGTTCATCAACGACAGCCTGGGGCACGGCGTTGGCGACGAATTGCTCAAGTGCGTGGCGCGGCGCCTAGCCACCTGCATGCGCGCGCATGATACGATTGCCCGATATGGTGGCGATGAATTTGCGTTTGTGCTGAACGATGCCGTCAACGAGGAAAACGTCGGTATCCTGATGGACCGCATCCTGAAAACGATCGAGCGTCCATTCGAGATCGGCGACCACCGGCTGTTCATCAGCTGCAGCGTAGGCGTGGGCTTTTATCCAAAGGATGGCGAGGATGTCGATACGCTTTTAAAGAACGCCGACACGGCGATGTACCGCGCCAAGGAATCCGGGCGCAACAATTACCAGTTCTATGTGCCGTCCATGAACGATCGCGTCCGGGAGAGACTGTCGCTGGAAGCCAAGCTGCGGCAGGCCCTGACCAATGAAGAATTCGCCTTGCATTACCAGCCGAAGATCGATCTGGCCAGCGGAATGGTGGTCGGCGTGGAAGCGCTCTTGCGCTGGCAGCCGGCAGATGGCGATGCCATCTCGCCCGCATCCTTCATACCACTGGCCGAAGAAACCGGCTTGATCGTACCGATCGGTGAATGGGTGCTCGACACCGCCTGCGCTCATAACAAACTGTTGCAGCAAAGCGGACTGCCGCCCATCGGTGTGGCAGTCAACATTTCGGCGCGCCAGTTCGATCCCCATGCGCTGCGCAAGTCGATCAGCCAGGCGCTCGATGCGTCGGGCCTGGATGCGAAATACCTGGAACTGGAACTGACCGAAAGCCTGGTGATGGAAAACCCGGACGAAGTGACACGGATACTCCATGAACTGCGCGAAATGGGATTGCGGCTAGCCATCGACGATTTCGGAACCGGCTATTCCAACTTAAGCCAACTGCAGCGCTTTCCGGTTGACCGCTTGAAGATCGATCAATCGTTCGTGCGTGACATCGGCGCCGATCCTAATGATGCAATCATCGCCCGTGCCGTGATTTCGCTCGGCCACAGCCTGGGCATGAGCGTGATCGCCGAGGGTGTATCGAACGAGGAGCAACTGGCTTTCCTGCGTGCGAACGGATGCGATGAAATGCAGGGATTCTTGTACAGCCGGCCGCTGCCTTTCGAGGATCTGATGGGATTACTGACCGAGAACCGGATCCTCGCCTGAATACTGGCAAGGATATCGGTCGACGAATCCTCTGCCACTGGCTGACAATGCGATACCAGCCATTACTTTTTGCCAGAAGTATTGATCGCCTGACATGCATTGTATGAAAGTGAAATACTGGCAAGCAGCCATTTTTGATATAACAAATGTGAATGTTTAATATCAGAGATTAAAATTAGATTTATAAATGGTGCTTCCCTATACTGGATTCATCGTTAATCCAATCCTGAAAGGCAACATCATGGCTGCTTTCGTATTAGGTCTGTTTGCTCCGGTTCCTCAGAAAAAAGTCACCAGGCCGGCTCCGTCCACTTCGCAACGTATTGCACTGATCGATAGACTCTGCAAATCTCTTGGTTCGCAATACCGTAGCTTGAAGCAGTATCGCAGCCTGTAATCCCTGCATACGCAATACCCGGTTTCAACGCTTGGCCAACAAACTCCCGCGCTGCGGGAGTCTTTGTTTGCGCGTTACGGCTGCAGTGCGCGCGAGGCGTCTTCCAGAGTCTGAGCAAATCGCAGCGGCCGCTTGGAACGGACCAGAATATAAATCGACAACCCTAAAACCGCTACGCCGATCACGGCAATGAACAGGGTAGCGATCAGAATGCTGCCAATTCCAACGCCGATCCAGCCGAAACGGCGCATTTTTGCCGCACCCGCGCGCAGCTGCGCTGCGGCAAACTCTACGTCAGCGGTCACACCCATGTCGTTCTTCAGAGCGGCAATGGAATTGAAATCTTTTTCGCCATTGTTATAGCGGACGAATGACAGTTCCACCAGTTCCTGGCGAGCCGCGCAGCTGAGAATTTTATTGGCAAGCAGCGGGCCGCAATTCACGTTTGTCAATTCCTCGTCGTCAATGCGCAGCGTACTCCACAGACATCCGAATTCGTCGTCGCTGAGCGTCTCGCCTAACTGGGTAATGATGCCTTTCTTAATAAAGGTCTCAAATGACTCCAGGTGCTTGCCCACCTTATTCATTGCTTCTCCATTCAACTTTCACATGTTATTGGCGCGGCTTCTTAAGTATGCGTAACGCCATCATCCAAGGCTGCGGGATTTTACTATGTTGCACTCGGTAAATGGCTGCACTTTCACGATGCGCTTTTGAAATACCTGCATTGTTCTTCACATGTTTTGCCAAAAGTTATATAAATTTTTCATACTAATTATCACAAATTGAAATTAGATTTATAACTGCATGCGTTTTATTCTGCCCTTGAAGAAGTTTCATTTATGTTGCGAAAGGAGGGCACCATGTTTCATGTTCCTAGCCTGTTCAACGAAGCGAAAGTCGCCAAAAAAGTCAGCCCCGATGAACGTGCAGTCCTGATTAATTCACTGTGCAAAACCCTGGGTTCTCAATATCGCGGCTTGCAGCAATACCGCAATGTGCAAAGCTTCTACGAATAAATTCGTTTGATCCGCCATCATGCCATGCGGGACTGGCACTTTTTAGCAGCCCCAGCTTGAACCCTGTTTCTGAGCGGGGTTTATTTTTGGCACCTGTTTTCGCGCAGGGTATTTGTCCGGATGACGCGATAAGCATTTGTCCGCATTCTAAATGTCTGTTCCGTAATATGAGCCGGCAAGCGATATCAATTCGATGCAATCCGGTTTGATTCGCATTGCGATAAAGCCGGCGTTTTCCGGAAGCTTTTCGTTTCGCGTAAATATGGATTTGATACGGCACAATGGGCCTTAGCCGTCTCCTTTTACTATCAACAAGCCATGTTATCGTCTAAGGGACGTGCTTTTTTGCGTGCACTGTGCCAGACAATATTTTTCGTCGGCCTTCGGGCTTCTCGATTAATTTAATTGCATAATTATCTCGTTCGGAAATGCCTGGTCCAGGTTTGCTTCAGTGTTTTCAGCATCAATTTATTTCGGAGAAAAAATGTCGGGATTCAGCATCAATATCGAAGAAAAAACCCTGTCCAACGACTACTTTCGTCAAGTCCTGTATACGGCAAAGCACAGCCAGTTGGTAATCATGACGCTGCAGGCCGGTGAAGAGATCGGCCAGGAAAAGCATGAAGGACACGACCAGTTCATCCGCGTCGAATCGGGACGAGGCGTGGCAATTCTGGATGGCGAACAGCATCTTCTGGAAGATGGCACCGCTGTGGTCATTCCAGCCGGCACGGAACACAATGTAATCAATACTTCCGCCAACGAGCCGTTACGGCTTTACACCTTGTATTCGCCACCGGAACATCCGGACGGGACCGTACATAAAACCAAACTTGAGGCGGACGAGTATGAACGCCAGCATGGCCATTGATCATTGCGATAATCGATAATCTCTTGAGTGATGCCTGAAAGCAGGGTGGAAAGTTCCATCCTGTTTTTTTTCAGTACGAAATTCCTTCCAGGCCACCTACCTACCTGTCATTGTGCTTGTTTAAGCCAGGCATGTCCGTCGGTTATTGCAGAGTGCAAAAGATCGCACACTACAGAAATCTTTTCAAATATTGGGATCAAATGCAGGTTCACTGCAGGCGCGGCAATCCTCGACAGTCACGGTTAAGCCATTGACCAAGGACAGGGAAAGAGCGTAGAGAGAAAACGGCTTGCTGCCTAGCGCATGAATCGGAACGAGGGAAAGTGATGCAGGCAATACGCGGGGCATACCGCCTGCATCCTTGCAGATTACTTATCTTTGGCAGGAGTAACGTCCACGTCAGGGACCGTAACTGTCTTTTCTTCTTTTTTGACATCCACGTCAGGAACAGTAACCGTCTTTTCCTCTTTCTTGACATCGACATCAGGCGGCGTCACTTCGACTTTTGGCAGATCGACTTTGCCTTCCTGGGTTTTTTCCACTTCATACTTCGGCATATCCACATCGCCTTCCTTGGTCTTATCTACGTCACACGCAGCCAGTCCAAGGGTAAATAATGCTGCGGTCGAGACCAAAGATAGTTTTTTTAAGATAGTCATAAGATACCTCCGCTTCAAAATGTTGGGCATGTGGACGATTGCCACATGAAGTTAATCACCTTGCAATAATAAGACCACTGCACGAAGTAGAAAGTTGTTTATGCTTTGTTAATAAATGTAACGTTTATTAGAGGAAACAATTGGTAAGGCATAAATTGCAGGTTTGCAAAAAAGGCTTACGTCATGCCATTGAAGTGTGGAAACGACAATAAGCGATATACTTCATTTTCATTGCTGCGAGGTATCGCATTGCTGACCTTGGCGCTTGAATGAATGCACCGGAACATGCGTGCAATTTGGTTTCTTATTTTTTCAATGCCGCAGAGGTGGGCTGTCCGCTTACCGGTTTTACCGGCTTTGCCGCTGCCGGCGGCATTACTTTAGTCTCGCAGGCCGGACCAAATTGCATGCATCGTCCGTCGATGCTCTTGTGATAGCAAAGCAACGCTTTGCGTTCGGAATCGTCAATCATGCACGACATGGCATGTGCCGCGCCGACAAAAGAAAAAAATGCCAACAGACCTAAGACTAGTGATGCACGCATACCGTGTTCGCTAACATGGAATATAAGGGCGCCGAAAGGCGAATGCACTCATGATCGCGCCAATCGGCACATTCCGATCTGACGGAGCTCATTGAAACGCAATGATGCAAATCAGCTTACCGCTTCCTTATGCGCACTGATAATCCAGTCGCTGCATGCAGCCAATACACGAGCCGGATAGCGCCCTCCTTATTCTTCGCGATCGGATGCTTCAAGCAGTGCGGTGCCGGCAGGACGTGTCCGATCCTTGTGTAAGACTTCATGTATCTTGCGCGCCAGTTGCTCCCGCCCATAGGGTTTGCTCAGCAGATGCACGCCCGGATCAAGCCGTCCGCCATGCACGATCGCGTTTTGCGTATAGCCTGACGTGAACAGCACCCTGATTTCCGGAAGCAACTGTTTGGCTTGCTTTGCCAACTCCGGGCTGCGAACGGTGCCGGGCATCACGACATCGGTAAATAGCAGATCCACCATTGCCCCGTCCTTGAGGATCCGCAGCGCCTGGTCGCCGTTGTTCGCCTTCAGCACGCGATATCCCAGTCCGCGCAGCATATCGACAACCGTGGCTTGCACCGCGAGATCGTCTTCAACGACCAGGATGGATTCCTGTCCGCCGACGATCTGGCCGCTTGGCCGGGGAACCGCCGCCGATTCCGCTTCAAAGGAGCGCGGCAGGTAAATCTTGATCGTGGTGCCGTAGCCGACTTCGCTATAAATCCTGATATGCCCGTGGCTTTGCTTGACGAAACCATAGACCATGGACAGACCAAGGCCCGTCCCTTGCCCCTCCGGCTTGGTGGTAAAAAACGGCTCGAACGCGCGCTCCTGCGTCGCGAGATCCATTCCGCAGCCGGTATCGGAGATCGCAAGCAGAACGAATTGTCCCGCTATCAGGCCTGGCTCATGCTGGACATACGCATCGTCCAGCATGGCGTTGCCGGCTTCGATCGTCAGTTTTCCGGTGCCGTTCATCGCATCGCGCGCGTTGATCGCCAGGTTCAGGATTACGTGCTCCAGCTGGTTCGGGTCGATCAGGGTATTCCATAACCCGCCGGCAACAATGGTTTCGATTTCGATTTCTTCGCCCAGCGCGCGCTGCAACAACTCGTCCAGCCCGCGTACCAGCTTGCCGAGATTGACCACCACCGGCTGCAAGGGCTGACGGCGTGCGAATGCCAGCAATTGCGAAGCGAGCTTTGCACCGCGATCCACGGCGTTCATGGCCATGGCTATGCGATTCTGCAAAACGGTATTGCCGCTCGGACCCTGGCTGGTCGCACCTGTACCGGGCGTACCTGAGCCGGTCGCCTCCATTTCCAGCAGTTGCAGGCTGGCGCCTATTACCTGCAGCACATTATTGAAATCATGCGCCACGCCACCGGTCAATTTACCCACGGCTTCCAGCTTTTGCGACTGCAGCAATGCAATGCGCGCGGCTTCCAGCGACTGAGCGTGCTCGGCCGCAGCACGCTCAGCTTCCCTGCGTTCGCTGATATCGCGCAGGAAGACACTCACACCATAGTCCGTTCCATCATGAAAGCCGGCAAGCGACATTTCGACCGGAACAGCATTGCCATGACAGTGCATGGCCTCCACTTCAAGCCTGCTGTCGGCACGCGGGTGGTCGGCGTGGCGCAATTGGTTAAACCTGGACTGCACGCGCGTATGCAATTCCTGCGGAAGCAAGAGATCGATGAATTTGCGTCCAATCGCTTGCGCACGCTTCCAGCCAAACGTCTTCTCGGCTTGCCGGTTCCAGTCCGTGATCAAGCCTTGCGCATTAGTCGCTACGAATGCATCGTGCGAATGCTCGAGAATGACGTTCATTCTTCTCTGCTCGGACACGATGCGCGCAATCAGCGGCTGTACCCACTTTCGCAACAGCAGGGTACCGATAATGACAAAACTTAATAACAGACCAGCCAGCCAATTGAGCTTTTGCCGCAATGGCGCGTAGAGCTCCTCGATATCGGTCTTCAGCACCAGTCCCAGGTCCTGGGAAGGCAGGGTGGCATAACCGGCCAATACGGGAATGCCGCGCAAGTCATTGACGATCATCGCGCCGCTTTCCCCCAATAATGCGCGCGATGCCGGCAGGCTCGGCTTGCCATTGGTATCGAGCAAGGGCAGGTAAACTCCTTCCGTATAAAACCGCGTCGGAAAACACACGGCATCCACTCCTTGCCTGCCGCACAAGAGCAAGTCATTGGACCGTCCGGCACGCTGCAATTCCAGTATGAATGCGGTAAGCGCGCTCAAGCGGCTTTCCATCACCACCCGGCCGATCACGCGATTGCCGTCACGCACCTTCTGTTCGATTTTGAACAGCAATCCATCCTGCCAGTACAGCTCGGCAGGCTTTCCGCTCGAAGAAAAATCGATGTGCATCACGGCCAGCTCGCTTGCCATGACGCCGGATTGCACAAGCTGTTTGTCATTTCGATCAAACATGGACACGCCGGTGAAACCCAAGGCGGCAAAATGGCTGGCGACATCTTCCAGGGATGCAATCGCACTTGCGTCGCCAGGCTGTGCATTCAGGCGCACCATCTGCTGCTGCAGGATCGCATCGCTATCGACCGAAGAAGCCAGGCGCGTGACATGATCCAGCGCGAAAGAAATGCTGAATGCGTTACTGGTGGTCGCATTGAGCATATTTTCAGTGACGGATTTTTCAAAGCCATCGCGCAGCAGAGCAAATCCGGACAATCCGCCGGCCACGGCAAACACGGTCAGCAGCATGCCTGCCAAGCGCGTGATCCGCTTATCTTCGCTTTTGATCGGCAAATGTACTCGGGAAGCCTGCTGCACAAGGAGGTGCCAGATCCCGATCCCAAGCATGACCATGCCGCCCGCCGTCAGGATCGCCATCCGGTTGAACGAAGCAAATTTATACAAGAATTCCAGATGGAGAAAATAGCCGAGCAGTGCGCTCATGCCGATCAGAAGAATGCCCGCCGCCAATATGCGCCCGCACAGGTGAGCTGCCTTAGGCATCGGCTGTCGGCGATGCAGAAACAGTACGATGCCGGCAGACAGGAAGCCAAGGCAAGTGTTCGGCGCGGCTCTGCCGGGGCGCGCATGGCCGTCGCCCAATGCAGCGTGAATATGGGCAAGGTCGATGCCCAGATCGATATCGAATAAATGTTCCAGCAGAATCAGGCCTGGCAAGCCAATCAGCACTGGTACGAGCACCCGTTGCACAAGACGCGAATCCGGAGTGCGTGCCGATAGAGTCAGGCTCAGTCCGGAAAAGAGGAATAACACCGCTGTATTGATGGTCATCGCAGGGCTTGCGGAAAAGCCACGAACCAGACTGTGGTTGCCGACCATCCATCCGAGCAACACCGTGGCGCCGATAAGGCAAAGTATCCAGCCCGGCGCCGTGCGCCAGGAGATAACAGAATTCTTCATAGAAGTTATTCGTACCGGCTGCTGCAAGCGGCATGAATCTTATTTTCATGCGCAAGCATGTCCAAGCAGCGAAATGAAATGGTTGTGAATGAGCAAGCTGAAGATGCTTGCTGGCTGCGTATCAGTGCTCCCATGCGAAACGTTGCCACATACCGAAGCGGCTTATATAAGAATGCCAATTGCCTTTGACCAAGGTGACCGTGCATTATAGTGGCGATAAGCCGCCCGGTCGGATGCGCTGCCGTATCAATGCCGATCGGCATTGATATAACTCAATATCGCTTCGGTTCCTCCGGACGGCCATCGTGATTCATGTTAAACGCTGAGCCAAAACTTTCAGCCAAAGCGGCGTGGCCACCGCTATCTCATCCAGGTCAAATCAAATAAAAAATTTCGCCATTTAAGTTTGCACTAAGCAAGAGAAATTTTCCTCTGCTACGATTCAGCTTGCGCCAGCCTGATGCGCTACAGCATAACTTGTATTACAAATCGCTCTTGCCCCTCCATCGGCACCTACAGAATTTTCAGGTCCCGTTCATGTGCTGCCGAGATTCAAGATGCTGACGAAATTTTTTTAAATGCCTTCCACTTCAATTCCGATTCCCCGTGGTGCCATTGCGATGCTCTCGCTGGCCGCCTTCGCGAGCGCCTTATCGCTGCGCGTCACAGATGCCCTGTTGCCGAAGCTCGCATCCGAATTCGGCATCGCTCTCGGCACCGCCTCGTATGTCATCACGGTCTTTTCGGTGGCCTATGGATTGTCGCAATTGTTCTTCGGACCGCTGGGCGACCGGTTCGGCAAATACCTGATCATTGCATGTGCCTGCGCGGCATGCATTCTGACTGCAGCGCTGTGCGCCTTTGCTCCGACTTTTCCGATGCTACTGGCCGCACGCCTGTTTGCCGGAGGCACGGCGGCTGCCATCATCCCGCTGTCCATGGCCTGGATCGGCGATGTGGTGCCATATGAGCAGCGTCAGCCGATCCTGGCACGCTTCCTGGTCGGACAGATTGTCGGCGTTTCCGCCGGTGTATTCCTCGGAGGGTTCGCCGCAGACTATTTAAGCTGGCGCACGCCTTTCCTCGGAATTGCAAGCCTGTTTGTCGTTGCGAGCATTGCCCTGTTCACAATTAATCGGCGCTTGCCGGATTTTGCGCGCAAGACGACCCGCTCCGAAGGCAACACCTTGCAGCGTCTGGTGTCGGAATTCGGACATGTCATCGCCAAGCGGTGGGCGCGCGTCGTGATGCTATCGGTTTTCCTGGAAGGAACATTTGTCTTCGGCGCGTTTGCCTTTGTCGCCAGCCACGTCCATCAAAAGCACGGCGTGTCCTTGTCCACCGCAGGCTCACTGGTGATGCTCTTTGGTTTTGGCGGCCTGCTGTTTGCCACCAGCGCAGCGGTGTTCGTGCGCCGCCTCGGCGAACGCGGATTGGCGCGCTGGGGGGGGCTCTGCATCGGCGTGTCGTTATTGATTATTGCCTTTGCCCCGGCCTGGTGGTGGGCAATGATCGCCTGCTTTATCGCAGGCCTCGGCTTTTACATGCTGCACAACACGCTGCAGACCAATGCCACGCAGATGGCGCCGGAGCGGCGTGGCGCGGCAGTGGCCTCGTTTGCCTGCTGCTTCTTCTTTGGTCAGTCGGTCGGAGTCGGCGTGGCCGGTCTTTTGATCGGCCTGGCCGGGCCGGCAATGATTATCGCTATCGGCGCGGTCGGGGCAGCCGCGGTCGGCGTAATGTTCAGCCGTTCGCTGGCGAGACGCCCATAAAGAACCTGCCCTTGTGGAGTGAAAAACGCAAAACCTGTGTTGCCTTGCACAGCCGAACTCAGTCCAGATGGCCTGACCAATGATTGAATGATTACAGTGCTCCGCGGTGCAGTGGCAGGAGTGGCAAACCACACATCACGTACGGAAAAACATCGTGCGGCAATACGTGACTTTTCCGCCGCACCCGCCACTTAATGCTGCTTGTTGAAGCAATCTCTTGCGTGCCCCAGGCTCGTGCGCAGGGGCAGCGCCAGCAGCAAGGCGATGCCTGTCGCCGTGAGGCTCCATGCCATGGGGCTGTCGCTTACACTATCGATCACGGTCCGCGCTATCGGAACCGCCGCTTCCGCAGGGAACGCAATGGCCAGCACTGACATGATTTTTCCTTTCGAATTTCCGGGTATGGCAAGCAACAGTATTTATAAAATTTTATGTAAGCATTAGTCATAAATCCAATTTCAATTTGCGATAGCGGCTATAATTATTTCGAATATCGTGCCCCCGCCTTTTTGGATGCTTACATGAGCTTTTTGACGCTGGATCTCAATTTATTGCGCGTGTTCGATGCCGTGATGACGGAGCAGAATCTGACGCGCGCAGCCAATCGCCTTGCGATGACGCAGCCTGCGGTGTCGAATGCATTGAAGCGATTGCGCGAGGCGCTGAGCGATGAGTTGCTGATTCGTACCGCCCATGGCGTAAAACCCACGGCGCGCGCCGAGGAACTCTGGCCTACCGTGCGGCAGGCGCTGGCCTCGCTGGAAGAAGCAGTCGCGCCGGCGGAATTCGACGTTGCGAAAGCCCATGCCACCTTCCGCATCGCCATGGCCGATGCCACGGCGGCACTGTGGCTGCCGGCGCTGGTGCGCACCATCGAAACCGAAGCCCCCGGCATCAACGTGCGCATGCTGCCGTTGATGACGCGCGATCCGCGCGCCAGTCTCTTGCGCGGCGACGTCGATGTAGCGCTGGGACGCTTTCCCGGCGTGGTTGCGCAACTGGCAAGCGGCCCGGATTCGCCGATACGCCATGAGCCGCTGTATACCGGACACTATGTCTGCATGATGCGAAGGGACCACCCACTGGCGAAAAAAGAATTGACGCTGGACGACTATTGCGCGGCCAACCATGTGCTGGTCAGCTTTTCCGGACGCGCGCGCGGCCTGGTGGACGACGCACTGGCGCAGATCGACCGCGAACGCCGCATTCTGCTCACCGTGAACCAGTTCTTCACCGCCGGCCAGGTCGTGGCGAACTCCGACTTGATTACGGTCCTGCCTTATCACCTGATCGCGGCGACCGGCTTGAGCGATGAAGTAGTCACCAAAAAGCTGCCGATCGAGCATCTTCCGCAGGTGCATATCTCCCTGCTGTGGCATGAGCGCGACGCGCGCAATCCGGCGCAGAAATGGCTGCGCAGCAAATTGATCGATATCACCAGCGAAGCCACGTTTGCAACCAGCGAGCCTGGTTCGTAACAGAGCTTGCCGATCATATTGGCAATAGGCAAGGCGGGACGGCAGGTTAGCGGCGAGATATGCGCTTAAGCAGGCTGCCAGGCGACAAAGCCAACACAATTGGCGCGGCAATCGTGGCATGATGTGTTCCATGCCGCTTGAACATTTGCTCAGCTCAGGCGTTTGCATGACCGAACGCCTGTGTAGAACTCATTTCATCAATAGCAGGGTGTGCGAAAGGGCGATTTGGGATGCAGCGCTAGGCGCCGTTGTGCTGCACAGGGTGGTTCCCTGTGCAAGCAACCTCGGCGGCCCCACGACAACAACGCGATGCGCCCAAATCGCCCTTTCCCTTCGGGTTCAGTCCAGAATCGGCGCTTGCAGCGTTGTGCGGGGCCGCCGAGGCAGCTTGCAAATAGACGACTATTTGCGGCGCTGCACGCCTTGCCATCATCCGATTCTGGGTTGAACGCATCACCCTGGTATTGATGAAATGAGTTCTAATTCTTCTTCTGAAGACCGCCATGCTGACCGATCAGTTTCCCACCCCTACGTTGCGATGGCATGCCCCGTTTTCCGCCTTGCAGGCCGAACTACCGGCCTTGACTCCCCTGCGCGCAGCCATCACCGCCAATTACCGCCGAGATGAAGCGGAAGCGGTGCAATGGCTTCTTGCACAAGCAAAAGACGATGATGAAAGGTCTCGCGCTCAGATCGACAGCCTGGCGCGCCGGCTGGTCGAAGCAGTGCGCGCCAGGCGCATGCATGCTTCGGGTGTCGATGCGTTGATGCATGAATTCTCCTTGTCGTCCGAGGAGGGCATTGCGCTGATGTGCGTCGCAGAAGCCTTGCTGCGTATCCCCGATACGGAAACCGCCGATCGCCTGATTGCCGACAAGCTTAGCCGCGGCGACTGGCGCCGGCACTTGGGAGGGTCGCCCTCGCTGTTCGTGAATGCGGCGGCCTGGAGCTTGCTCATTACCGGCAAACTGGTTGCTACGCAGTCCGAGCAGGGCCTGAGTGCGGCCATCACGCGCATGCTTGCAAAGGGCGGCGAGCCGCTGATCCGCAAAGGAGTGGATCTGGCCATGCGCATGCTGGGCAAGCAATTCGTCACCGGTGAAACCATAGCCGAAGCAATTGCCAACAGCCGCGAAGGCGAGGCACGCGGCTATCGCTATTCCTATGACATGCTGGGCGAAGCTGCGCTGACAGCTGAGGATGCGGTGCGCTACTGTGCCGCCTATGAATCGGCCCTGCATGCAATCGGGAAGGCCGCGAATGGGCGCGGCATCCGCAGCGGGCCGGGTATTTCGGTCAAGCTGTCGGCGCTGCATCCGCGTTATGCACGCGCGCAGCGCGCACGCGTGATGCAGGAACTCTTGCCGCGCCTGAAAAAACTGGCACTGCTGGCCAAGCGCTACGATATCGGCCTGAACATCGATGCCGAGGAGGCGGACCGGCTGGACCTGTCGCTGGATTTGCTGGAAGCGCTGGCTTGCGATGCCGATCTGTCCGATTTCGATGGTATCGGATTCGTGGTGCAGGCCTACCAGAAGCGCTGCCCGTTCGTGATCGATTACGTGGCCGATCTGGCGCGGCGCAGCGGCCGCAAGTTCATGGTGCGCCTGGTGAAAGGCGCGTACTGGGACAGCGAAATCAAGCGCGCGCAGGTCGACGGACTGCCCGGCTATCCGGTCTACACGCGCAAACCCTACACGGATGTCAGTTACCTGATCTGCGCGCAGAAATTGCTGCGGGCAAGCGACGTGCTGTATCCGCAATTCGCCACGCATAATGCGCACACGCTGTCGGCGGTGTATACCTGGGCCGAGCAATTGGGCGTGACCGATTACGAATTTCAGTGCCTGCATGGCATGGGCGAAACCCTGTACGACCAGGTGATCGGTTCCCCTGCAGAAGAAGGACTCGGCGTGCCATGCCGCATTTACGCACCGGTCGGTTCGCACCAGACGCTGCTTGCCTATCTGGTGCGCCGCTTGCTGGAAAACGGCGCCAATACCTCTTTCGTCAACCGCATCGTCGATGAGGCGGTTGCCATCGATGAACTGATCGCCGACCCGTGCCGGATTGCGCGCAGCTTCAAGGGCGAACCGCACCCGGAAATTCCGCTGCCGCCGGACCTGCTGCAGCCGCAGCGAAAAAATGCGGGCGGCATCGACCTGACGAATGAAGCGGCATTGCATACACTTGCGAGCTCCCTGCTGCAGGCGGGACTGCAAAAGCAATACGCCGCGCCCATCGTCGGCGCTTCCGGCAGAGAACATGCTGCAGGCCATTCATCGACGGCGGAAGCGGGAACTGTTGTAAACCCTGCCGACCGTCGCGACACGATTGGCCATGTCACCGAAGCCACGCCCGCCGAAGTGGAAGAAGCGCTGGCGACCGCTGCCGACCATGCGATGGACTGGCAAACCCGTGAGCCTGTCGAGCGCGCTGCGCTGCTGGAAAACGCTGCCGACCTGTTCGAAGCCTTCCGCGATGAATTCATTGCGCTGGCCGTGCGCGAAGCCGGCAAGTCGATACCGAACGCCATCGCCGAAGTGCGCGAGGCAGTCGACTTCCTGCGCTACTATGCGCAGCAGTCACGCGCGGCTCAAGAGCAGGGCTTGCCGCATGCGCTGGCCTGGGGTCCGATTGCCTGCATCAGCCCGTGGAATTTTCCGCTGGCGATTTTTACCGGGCAGATCGCCGCAGCACTCGCGGCCGGCAATGTGGCGCTGGCCAAGCCGGCCGAGCAAACGCCCCTGATCGCGCACCGTGCCGTGCAATTGCTGCATGAAGCCGGCATTCCGAACACCGCCCTGCAATTCCTGCCGGGGCGCGGCGAAACGATCGGCGCGCAGCTAGTGGCCGATCCCCGCACGCGCGGCGTGATCTTTACCGGTTCTACCGAAGTTGCACAATCGATCAACCGCGCGCTGGCGCAACGCATGATCGACGAACACTGCGAAATTCCATTGATCGCCGAGACCGGCGGGCAGAATGCAATGATCGTCGATTCCAGCGCTTTGCCGGAACAGGTCGTGCAGGATGTGCTGGTATCGGCTTTCGACAGTGCCGGCCAGCGCTGCTCGGCACTGCGCGTGCTGTGCCTGCAACACGAAATCGCCGATAAGGTGCTGCACATGCTGCATGGGGCGATGCAGGAACTCTATGTCGGCAATCCGGACCGCCTGTCCATCGATATCGGCCCCGTGATCGATGCCCAAGCGCAGCAAGGCTTGCTCGCGCATATCGAGCGCATGAAGCGCGAAGGCAAACCCTGCCATCCGCTGTCGCTGGACGCCAGCCATGCGGATGGCACATATGTCGCGCCCACCGTCATTGAAATCGGCTCGCTGTCGGACCTGACCCATGAAGTCTTCGGGCCGGTATTGCATGTGCTGCGTTACCGACGCGACGAATTGCCTCAACTGGTGGAGGCGATCAATGCAACCGGCTATGGCTTGACGCTGGGAATCCATTCGCGCATCGACGAAACCATCAATGCCGTGAGCACCCACGCGCATGTCGGCAACATTTACGTCAACCGCACGATGGTCGGCGCGGTGGTCGGCGTTCAGCCTTTCGGAGGCGAGGGAAAATCGGGCACCGGTCCCAAGGCTGGCGGACCCTTGTATTTGTGGCGGCTGCAGCGCAATCCGCTGCCGTGGTTCGACAGTGCATGCAAGCGATTGCAGCTTCCCCATGAAAAAACACCCGCGCTTATTGCGCTCGACGCCCTGGAGCAGTGGGCACGCTCGATGGACAATGCCAGCCTGTACACTCTGATTTCCGATTACCGGCGCGACAGCCTGCTTGGCACAACGCTGCTCATGCCGGGACCGACCGGCGAGCGCAATACGCTATCGTTCAAGCCGCGGGGCGCGGTATTGTGCGCAGCCGACACGCGTGCGGCATTGCTGAATCAACTGGCTGCCGGGCTGGCTTGCGGCAATACGCTGCTCATTTCACAAAGCACCGCAGCCTTGCTTCCGCCCGACCTGCCCGGCGTCGTGCGCGATGCAATTCATGTAGCCAAATGGAATGATGGCGCCAACCAGATGCTGCAGCTGGCGCTGGTCGAGTCCTCGCAAGCCGCCTATCTGCATGAACAGATGGCCGAACGCGACGGCGCGATCGTGCCCGTGGTGGAAATGACGGCGGAACAGCCGATTGCGTTGTGGCGAATGGTGGCCGAACGCGCGTTGTCCATCAACACTACGGCTGCAGGCGGAAATGCCAGTCTGATGAGTTTGCGCGCCTGAGCGCCGAATCGAAAGCAGCTTGAGCGGCTTATTGGTATGGGTTTAACGTTGCGATAGCCAGCCGGCAGGAGGATCTTCTCCCGAGTCCATTGAAATGTTGGCGGGCGCTTCCAGACCAGGCTGCCACTCCTTGTGGGCTTCAATTCCTTCGTATCTTAGCCATGACCGATCATGGGATGTCCATATGTGGCGGACGGGCACCGTTCCTGGATCTTCGTCCAGTGACGCGACTCGCACAATGACGTGCGGCTTATCCAGCCATTCCGCGATCAAATGTGTACCGCAATGAAGACAGAAGCGGCGTAGCTTGCCCGGCGTTGACTCATAAGCCGCAAGCTTATCTTCGCCTTGAAGCCAGCGAAAATGCTCTCTTAAGACTCCAGCGCTAGGTGCAAAGGCAGCAGAGTGTGCTTTTTGACATGTGAGACAGTGACAGTGCGCAATAGGCATATCAATACTGCCTATTTCATACTTGATCGAACCGCACAAACAGCTACCTTTCATCTGTTTCCCCTTGTTGTTATGCGTTGAAGGCCTCTCACTTGAGCTAGATTTCTACCTGGCTGCCCAGTTCGATCACGCGGTTGCTCGGCACGCGGTAATAGTCGGCCGCATCGCGCGCATTCTGCGACATCGTGGCAAACAGGGTTTCGCGCCACATGGCCATGCCGCCGCCCACTTTGGGAATCACGTGCTGGCGCGAGATGAAATAGGAGGTCTCCATCGGATCGAATTCCAGGCCGTGTGCCTTGCACATTTCAAGTGCCAGCGGGATATCGCGCTCGTCCTTGAATCCGTAATGGATATCGACCTGATAGCACTCATGCTGGAGCTCTTCCACTCGCACGCGTTCGTCGGGCGGCACCTTTGGAATGTCCGCATTGTGCACGGTCAGGAATACGGTCCGTTCATGCAGCACCTTGTTATGCAAGAGGTTATGCAGCATTGCATGGGGCACGCCGTCGCCTTCGGGGCGGAAAAAGATGGCCGTGCCTTCAACCCGCTGGGGGGGATTGGCGAGAAGCGATTCCAGGAAGGCTTGAAGTGGAATGACATGGCGCTTGAGATTCTCAAAGACCAAATTACGTCCATCGCGCCAAGTCAGCATGGTGAAGACCATGACGATAGCCAAGGCAATCGGGAACCAGCCGCCGTGCAAGATTTTGAGCGTGTTAGCCGAAAACAAAAGAATGTCGATCGTGAAGAAAAAGCCGGTCGCGGCAAGGCACAGCCACAGGTTATATCCCCACCCGTAACGCAAGACAAAGAAGGTCAGGATCGTGGTCATCAGCATGGTGGCGGTCGCAGCAATGCCATACGCCGCTGCGAGGTTGGACGATGAGCCGAACCCGACCACGGCCAGGACGACAATCGCCAACTGCAACCAGTTTACGAATGGAATGTAGATTTGTCCCTTTTCACGTTCGGAGGTGTAGCACACTTCCATGCGCGGCAAGAATCCCAGCGCAATCGCCTGCTGCGTAACGGAAAAGGTGCCGGAAATCGTGGCTTGCGATGCAATGACGGTCGCCATAGTCGAGAGCACAACTAGCGGATAAATGCTCCACGGCCCTAATTGCTGGTAAAACGGATTGTCGACCGCGCTGGGATGTGCCAGCAGCAAGGCACCCTGGCCGAGATAATTCAGTGTCAGGCCCGGAAACACCACGAAAAACCAGGCCATGCGCACCGGCTTCTTGCCAAAGTGACCCATGTCCGCATACAAGGCTTCTGCGCCGGTAAACGCCAGCACGATGGCACCCAGTGCTATGAAGGTCAGTCCCGGATAACGAATAGCAAAGCCAAGTCCATTGGCCGGGTTCAAGGCACGCAGAATCTCCGGCGTCTCCATGATGTTGACGATGCCCATGGCACCCAGCACGATAAACCACACCAGCACGATGGGACCGAACCACTTGCCGATACCGGCCGTGCCTTTGCGCTGCACCGCGTAAAGCGCTACCAGCACCGCCACGGTCAATGGCACGACATAGGGCTGGAACCTGGGGGTGGCGACTTCCAGACCTTCGATGGCGGACAACACCGAAATTGCCGGCGTGATAATGCCATCGCCATAAAACAAGGAAGCGCCGAGCAGGCCAACGAGAGTCAAGGGATAATACCAGCGCGATTTGGTCGTAACGGAGGACAATGCCAGTGCGACCAAGGCCATGATGCCGCCTTCGCCCCTGTTATCTGCACGCAATACCAAGGTCACGTATTTAAGCGACACGATGATGATCAAACCCCAGACGATCAGCGAGACCACGCCAAACAGGTTCGGCTCATTCAAGGGAATGCCGTGTTCGAGCGAAAACACTTCCTTCATCGTATAAAGCGGACTAGTGCCGATATCGCCATAGACGATGCCGATTGCGGCTAGGGTAAGCGCGGCAAGACTGTTTTTGGAAGAAGTGGAAGCCAAAGAATATCCCATCGATTCAGTGCAGGAAAAACTCGCCAAGTATAGTCCCAAAACAATATTCTCCCTATCCCGGCCAAGGTCTTATGCGCAAGTATTAACAAACATTCTTTGCTGCGGCAATATGCCGGTTCATGCAGGCAACGGCCAATAGAACCGCTTCTGTGGTTTTATGCGCTGCCTTCGCATGTTGATTTTGTGCAACTGCAGTCGCTTCTATACAATCCGCTAGTTAAAAATGTCCTGCTTATCCGGCATTTTTGCCTAAAGATATAAGGAAGTGTCGCAAGACCGCCGGCTTAAACGTGGCACCCGCCGTTCCCGCGCCGCCAACCCAGAAAGGGAATGCCATGCTTCCATCCACAACAAGCCATGCCGAATCGGCCGATCTCGCTCGGCCGGCCGATGTCAGCTTCTGGCAGGCATTCCTGTTCTGGCTGAAACTCGGGTTCATCAGCTTCGGCGGACCGGCCGGGCAGATTTCGATCATGCACCAGGAGCTGGTGGAAAACCGGCGCTGGATCAGTGAACGCCGTTTCCTGCACGCCCTGAACTACTGCATGGTGCTGCCGGGACCGGAAGCGCAGCAACTGGCGACCTATATCGGCTGGCTCATGCACCGCACCCGCGGCGGCATCGCGGCCGGCGCCTTGTTTGTGCTGCCGTCGCTGTTCCTCCTGATCGCGCTGTCATGGATTTACATCGCTTTCGGCAACATGCCGGTGATTGCAGGGCTTTTCTACGGCATCAAGCCGGCAGTGACCGCCATCGTGGTACAGGCTACGCACCGTATCGGGTCGCGTGCATTGAAGAATAACTGGTTGTGGGCGATTGCCGCAGCATCCTTCGTCGCCATCTTTGCGTTGAATGTGCCGTTTCCCTTGATCGTGCTGGTTGCAGCACTGATCGGTTATGTCGGTGGCCGCATCCGTCCAGCCAAATTTGCAGTCGGCGGGGGCGGACATGGCGGTGCCAGGCAGTCGTTCGGCCCGGCATTGATCGACGACGATACGCCGACACCTGCCCATGCCTTATTCCGCTGGTCCCGGCTGCTTCAGATTATCCTCATCGGCACCTTGCTATGGGTGGCGCCGATGGCACTCCTGATGACCGTATATGGCTGGAACCATACCCTGACGCAGATGGGCTGGTTCTTCACAAAGGCTGCCTTGCTGACCTTTGGCGGCGCATATGCCGTTCTGCCCTATGTGTACCAGGGCGCGGTCACGCACTACGGCTGGCTCACGCCCACGCAGATGATCGATGGCCTGGCGCTGGGCGAAACCACGCCCGGGCCCCTGATCATGGTGGTGGCCTTCGTCGGTTTCGTAGGCGGTTATGTCAAAGCCGTCTTCGGTCCGGACATGCTGTTTATGGCCGGAGCGGTCGCAGCCATCATCGTTACCTGGTTCACTTTCCTGTTTTCCTTCCTGTTCATTTTCATGGGCGGCCCACTGGTCGAGACCACGCACAACGATCTGAAATTCACCGCCCCCCTGACCGCCATTACCGCCGCAGTGGTCGGCGTGATCCTGAATCTCGCGCTCTTCTTCGGCTACCATGTGCTGTGGCCGCAAGGCTTTGCCGGCGGATTCGACTGGATATCCGCCCTGATCGCATTGGCTGCGGCCATTGCCTTGTTCCGTTTCAAGGTGAATGTGATCCATGTCATTGCAGGCAGTGCATTGACCGGGCTGATTGTCAGGTTCACGATTGCTTAGGGCACTTGCACACGCTGAGCCGACCATTGATGCTTCGCGGCACCATTCACATCCTTGATCTGCTTTAGCAACAGCTCTTTTTTTACTCTTTTATTCCGGCAGTGTTTGGCTTATATTGACTAAAAAAACGGGAGGGCCATCATGGAAGAACACTTCGATAGGCTGCTGGAAAAGCTGGACAAGGCCGTAGCAAATATCGGCTTGATAGAGTGGTGTTTGATTATGCTGGTGGGAATCCGGGTTGCAACATTGATTGCGGATTGACTGAATTTTTTGAACCAGCAGTTGAATACACCGACGGGCAAGCACCGCTCGCAACGGCTGGCGCATGGAAATGTCAGGCGAAGCCATAAACCGGAAAGCCGGATTCCGTGTGAAGAGTCACCTACGGCCGCCTTGGCCAGCTGATGAAAGAGGGAGCCCGCAATTGCCTTCCGGTGCACTGCCAGGTTCGGCGTTACATCAAGCGCACTACGGGTTTCACACTCCGATATCTTCGTTCCAGAGAGCCGGATACTCCTGAATGAACCGGCGCATCATTTCAATGCATCGCTGGTCCTGGAGCACTTCCACAGATACACCGCGCTCACGCAGAAGGTCTTCCTCGCCGCGGAAAGTCACGTTCTCGCCGACCACCACGCGAGGGATGCCGTATAGCAGGATCGCTCCCGAGCACATGGCACAAGGCGATAGCGTCGTGTACAAGACGCTATCAGCATAGACCGCCGCGGATAGCCGGCCCGCATTCTCCAGGGCATCCATCTCTCCATGGAGAATAGCGCTACCTTGCTGTATGCGCCGGTTATGGCCGCGGCCAATGATCTTTCCCTTGTGGACCAGAACGGAGCCAATAGGGATTCCTCCCTCTGCCAATCCGTATCCCGCTTCCGCAACGGCCGCATCAAAATACTCATCCATCATTGCATCTCCATTGGTACGTAATTTGTAGCCAAGAGACGGTCCACTATGGGCCGTGAATCCGGACATTTGCCATAAAAGGCGGCGCAAGGGCCTAGCTCTCCTGACGTTCTCTCGGTGGAAAGCTTAGAGGTCGGGCTCGCCACATTTTAACTTTTATGGGATGGCTTTAGGTCAAGCAAAACATCGGCACTTTTCATCGCGCGTTCCGTCCAGGCACTACTTCCATACCAAAGTGAAAAATCCGTAGAACCCGGCAAATTGAATGGCTGTCTACCTATGGTTCAAGCAGGCATCCATAAGCTGCCAAAAGTAAAAACCGCTGATGTCTCGAACTGTAAACATCAGCGGCTCAATACATTTGAGTCCGGCCTTATCGGCCGTATTCAGACATCAGGTCTTAACAAGATTGTGCAAGATACGCGGTCACGGTGGACTTAATCCACCTTCACCGTATGCCTGCGCGGCGTGCCGGCATTTGCCTTGGGCAGTTCGACCCGTAGCACGCCGTTTTTATACGTGGCGCGCGCCTGGTCCGCAATAACCTCGACCGGCAAAGGAAAGCTGCGCTGGAACGAGCCGTAGGCACATTGCAGGACACGATAGCGGCCTTGCGTGCTTTCGCGCTCGAACTGCTTTTCTCCTTGTACGACCAGCGAGTTTCCATGGACTTCTATATCGAGGTTTTCCTTGTCCAGCCCCGGCACTTCCAGCTGCACGACAACACGATTATCGTCTTCGAACAAATTGCCACCCAACATGGACCAAGTGCCGGATGGGATGTAGAACATGTCGTCGACATCGCTTTTGGCCGGCAGGTTGGTTTTCTCACTGGGCTTGAACCCGGTCAGCGCATTGGATGCGGACTGGCGCAGATGATGCCAGCCCTGGCCGACCGATTCCCAGAGCGAGGACAAGCCTTGCTTCAGATCTTCTACTTTCATTGCTGCCTCCGTATGCAGGCGGCCCGCCAGAGACGGGCATGCCCCGGTTTATGCCTGCTTGTTACGCTACATTGATTGCAATGCGGCGCGGCTGTGCGTGGGCGGCCTTTGGAATATGGAGCTTCAGCACGCCGTTCTTCAGTTCCGCAGTAACCTTTTCGCTATCGAGCTCGCTAGACAGCGTGAATACGCGTCGATAGCGCGGCACGCGTACTTCGGCATGCGTGGACTGCATTTCCTGAGGCAGATCCATCGCAACATCGCCTTCAATCGTCAGGCGATTCTGGTCAAGCTGGAGATTCAGCTTGTCCTTGGATACGCCGGGAAGGTCTGCCAGCAGCGTAATGCCGGCGCTGTCTTCAATCACGTCTACCGGCGGCAGCAGGGTATTGTCGACAGAGGACTGCTCCTTGTCATTGCCTTTTGCTTTGGTGGTGATATTAGCCTTGTCAGTCATGATGATCTCCTTTTCAATGCACGGAAATCCGGCGCGGCTGTGCTTCCGCGCGCCGTTTGACGCTTACATGCAAAACGCCGTCGCGGTATTGGGCGGATACGCCGTCCGGATCGACATCGTCAGGCAGGCTGACGACGCGGCGGAAGCGGCCGGCGAAGCGCTCATTGATATGGACGGTGGCGCGCTGCTCGCTCGTGGCTAGGTTGTCGCTGCGCTCGCCTGAAATCGTCAGCACATTGCGCTCCAGATTGACTTCTATCTTGTCGGGCTCCAGCCCCGGCACGAACGCGTAGAGCTCGATGGATTGCGCCGTGGTGCCGACATTGAGCGCCGGAAAGCCCCCGCGCTCGATACCGCGAATGCTCGGCTCCAGATCGAACGCTTGCTGCATCTCGCGCTGCAGGCGGTTCATTTCAGCAAAAATATCATTTGGAAACATTGATCGAAACATGATGTCTTCTCCATTCATCTTCAATGTAATGGACTGCATTGAGGTCACCTTATTGGCCCTCTTCCGACATCAAAATAAGGTTGCCGTTCCGGCTTTCAAGAGCTTGAATTTCGATTTTTTTAACCCTATGTTTCAAGCAGTGAATAACAATCAGCGAGGCTGGATTTGGAATTCAAGGACTATTACGAAACACTCGGCGTAGCGCGCGATGCTTCGGCGGAAGACATTAAAAAGGCTTACCGCAAGCTCGCGCGCAAATACCATCCCGACGTCTCGAAAGAGCCGAATGCCGATGCCCGCATGAAAGAAGTCAATGAAGCCAATGCGGTGTTGTCGGATCCGGAAAAGCGCGCCGCTTACGACAGGCTCGGCAGGAACTATCATGCCGGCGAGGAGTTCCAGGCGCCGCCGGACTGGGGCCAAGGGTTCGCCTATTCAGGCAGCGGTTTTTCCGGCGCGGGCGCGGCAGACTTCAGCGATTTTTTCTCGGAGCTGTTCGGCCATGCCGGGCGTGGGCGCAGCCGAAGCGGACGCGCACATTTTGATGCGCGTGGCGAAGACCATCATACGCAGATCCTGCTGGACCTGAAGGATGCTTACCATGGCGCGACACATACCCTGCACATGCGCGTACCGGAAACGGATGCGCACGGACACACGCGACTGAAGGACCGCTCGCTGGACGTGCGCATTCCCAAAGGCGTGCGCGAAGGGCAGCTTATCCGCCTGGCAGGACAGGGCAATCCGGGCATCGGCAACGGGCCGGCGGGCGACTTATATCTGGAAGTAAAATTCAGGCATCATTCGCGCTATCGCGTCGAAGGGCGCGACGTGTACGCCAGCTTGCCGCTTGCGCCGTGGGAGGCGGCGCTGGGTGCGACTGTGGCCGCGCCGGTACCCGATGGCGTACTGGAAGTGCGTATTCCGGCAGGCTCGCAATCGGGACGCAAGCTCCGACTGAAAGGGCGCGGCATTCCCGGCGCGCATTCGGGTGCGCATGCCGGTGACCTTTACCTGGTGCTGGAAGTGATGCTGCCCGAAGCGAATACGCCCAAGGCGCGCGAATTGTATGAAAAAATGGCACAGGAGCTTGCGTTCAATCCGCGTCAAGGACTGCAATCATGAGAGAGCAAGCAATCGTCTGTTTACTGGAAGAAGTGCGGCTGACGCTGGGTGAATTGTCCGCCAGTTGCCGGGTCAGTCCGGAATGGGTCATCGAGCATGTTAGCGCCGGCGTGCTGCTGAACGAAGCGCCGCCCGAGCCGGCGCAATGGAGATTCAGCGGCGAAGACTTGCGGCGTGCACGCCGCTTGTTCCAGTTGGAAAGAGACTTCGACGCCAACCCTGAACTGGCCGGACTGGTGGTGGATTTGTTCGATGAACTGGAACGCCTGCGCTCGCGCCTGCGGCGGCTTGGCGCCGATTTTGACGGGCCGCACTTTCAATAAGGAAGCCAACCATGTCTATGCATATCGTCTGCCCGCATTGCGATGCCGTCAACCGCGTGCCCACCGAACGGCTGGGGCAGGGGCCCGATTGCGGCCGCTGCCATCGCGCGCTGTTCGCCGCCAAACCGGTGGACGTCAGCGCCGCGCGGTTCGAACGCTATCTCAGCCGCAACGACACGCCCTTGCTGGTCGATTTCTGGGCGCCGTGGTGCGGGCCGTGCAAGATGATGGCGCCTGCGTACGAACAGGCTGCGGCGCAGCTGGAGCCGCATTTCCGTCTGCTGAAAGTAAACACTGAAGCGGAGCAGATGCTCGGCGCACGCTACGGCATCCGCAGCATTCCTACCCTGGCGATTTTCCGGCAGGGTAAGGAAGTGCAGCGGCAAGCCGGCGCAATGGGAGCACAGGCGATCGTGCAGTGGGCGCGCAACGCGCTGGCTGCGCGCTAAACCTGACTAAGCGGCAGTAGTGCGCTAAGCGAACTGGGTGGCGGCTTCCGCCACTTTTTCAGTCTGCATCTGGCGCGCGATCTGCGTGGCCGAGAAGATTCCGCACAAGCGCTGGTGGCCATTGTCGAGTACGTCGACCACAAGCGCATGCTGCCGGCCTGACTGTTTCAGTGTCTCGACGACATCACCGACCTTGGCCTTCATCACGTCCTGCAGATCGATAACCTTGATCTTGTGCGCGGGCGTCATGACGTCGCGCACAAGCAGGTCCGAATGCAGCAGCCCGCGATCGGCAATGATTTGCATGGGCTTGTCGCTCAGGATGTCGGTCGAAGTGATGATTCCGGTGATCTTGTGTTCGGAATCGACCACGATCAGCGAACGCACGCCGTAATCGATCATCATTTTTTCAGCCGCATCGATGTTAATGACTTCGGTCGTAGTCAGGGCTTCCACCCGGCGCAGGTCGGTCATCACTTCGATGGCTGGCGAATGAAGATTTACCTTCTTGAACGATAGGGTGCCGACAACTTCGTAACCGGCACCGGCTTTAAGTTTGGATTGGGGCAAGGGATGAAAACGGTCAGCGGTCATGGTAACCCTTATGTAAAGTTGCAAAACAGGCGCACATAATCAACTTATGTACGCGTTTTGATGCTTTCATTTTCTGAACAATGCATTCGCACTAGCAAGTACGACCGGAAAAAGGTTTGATGCAACTCAACAGTGCAAAACTGAGGAAAACTTCCGAAAAACCGGCATGAATTCCTTGATTTGCCATGTTTTGCACCGAATTGACAAGTTTTGCCTTCGTCGATGTTCTTTGACCATGTCCTGCTGGGGCGCCTTCGCAGAGCCGGCGAGGGTATGATCGCATCACCGTCCTGAGCAATGACGGGTAACCTCGGCTACGGATGCCGTATGGAAGATTGCTGTTCCTGCTAAGGCTGGGCAACTGTGCCAATAGTCAAATTCCATTAACCTGGCACAAGGAAGAAGGTGTTTTTACTGGTTGCGGTAATACGTATTTCCGCATTACGGCATGCTGCTATAGCATAGCTTCATCTGCTGGCATCGTATCGGGCTGGGAAAATGCGTCCAGTCTCCGGGGGAGGAAAAGGTATAGGAGCAAATCTGCTGCACCGCCTGCAACGGAAAAAATCCCTGGTTGCGCCCCAATTTCATAGCCCAGCAATCCGCCGCCGCTTCACTGCTTCCGACAAGCTGATGCGCGCACTCATGCGCATAGATGAACCACTGCATGTAGGGCGGCAATGAGAAATAATCCGGGCGGAAGTACATCTTTCCCGGCCGCCCCAATGCAATATCGGAGATGTGCGCAACATAGGAATTCGCGCCTTCGCATTGAAGCTGAACGCCGGCAATAATCGGAGCCGCTCCCAGGTTTTTCAGCACTTGAGAATTGGCGGACGCGCCAACCCCCACCAGCAATACCGCAAGTGAAAAGCGGGCGATTAAGTAACGCATAGCTTCTCCATTTCCAAACCAGTAAAGAGCCGGCCTGGCCTCTATGCCGGTTTCCCAAGTTGCTTCAGGCGCGTCATGGCATTCAGCGCCGCCGCTATGGAAGGCACATCGCCTGGCTTGCGTTTACTTTGATGGACTGAACATTGTTCATCACTCTGTCTCGCAGAAAAATTGAACAGTCCTTCGCGGCATGCGGCTTCTAGCTTCGGGCTACGCTTCAGTAGCGGAGTGCTTTCCTCGCCTGCGAAGGCGATCGCAAACGCTTGCCGGAATGACCGCGAAGAGATGAGGATTTATCAGTGGGATGGTATATGGGCGGTTAATCCTTACACATCCCATAAATATGGCCATATTGAATGGCTTCGCCAAAGGATTTGCACGGACCTTGAGCTTTCGCATACATCCAGGCTTCACGCAGCCCTTCGTCTTTTCAAATGGGAAGGAGGAGCGCGATCAAATGACCTCGCGGTGCAATTGTCTCGGGAAAAATTCAATGCGCCAGGCGAATATCCGGTAACAAGAATGCCAGCCTTGCTGTGGTCTTGGCACGGCGGCGCCGCTTGCCCGGCCAGCCGGAGAATCCGGCAGTTTGCGCTATGCCTGAGCCAGGAAGCCCAGAAGTACGAGATGCAGTGGATAAAACCAGTAAAAGAAATTCCGGTATCGGGGAAACCGTACTTCCTTGCCTGATGCGAACAAGAGCAGGGGCACGGCGAACAAGGCGGCAAAATTATGGTTGATGACTACAAGCGAAGCGATGCATGCGATCCAGGCCAGAAAACTGATCCAAGTTGGTTGCCGGGAATATGCCCAGCTTGCGATGCAGACAGCCACGCCATACCATGCGTAGTCCACCATCGTCCCGCTTAGAGCGAACAAGACTGCAGCCAGCAGCATGGCGGCCGGTTGCCGGCTTTTAATCAGGAGAACGATCGCAGCGCCTGCCCACAGCGTAAACAGAATATTCAATTGCCACCATTGATAACCCAGCAATCCGACGTAAGGAATGCTCGCGGCAAGGCCGAACAGGAACAGGCGCTTGAGCATGCGCCGGTCAGCCCCGGATTCGCTCAGGCTCGGACGTGCCAGATTCCAGCCGAGAATCGCAGCAAACAGGGGGAAGGCAAGCCGACCCACATAGGAAAACGAAGGCATGCTGCCGCCCAGCACAAAGCGGTTGGTGTGGTCGAGCACCATCAGGACCAAGGCCAGAAATTTCAGGGCTTCTATCATGCCGTCGGACAGCCTTAGCTGCGGGGAAAAGTGCGAGTTGGGTTGCGGCATGTAGAGCGGGTCGGCAAATAGAGAAGCTTAATCCTGCGGAGGCAAACCGATCGCGTTCGGTGCCTTGCGATGCGCCGTGATTGTAGCAGCGCAATCTTAGAACAAAATCAGAATGAACGGTTTAAGCCCATGCATGAAACCGCGTGACGCCTAAACGCCAATACTGCCGCTGTCTCCTGCGTCGGCATGCCAGGCATTCCCGCGTGGCATCATTCTTCAAAGATTCGAGGAACTTCAAGGCGGTCATGCTGTTCCCCGCATACGATAGTCGGGAGTTCAGCCGGATAGTGCCGCGCAGCAGCACAATTGACCGGGCAGCAATCAAATACAAAGACAAAGGAAACGCAGCATGTCGTGGGCAAACGTCGTCGGCATTTTAAAACATGAATTTTCGGATCTGGGCGACCTGTCCGACCTGACCCGTGTTTGTCTGCGCCTCGTCGTGGCCATCGTTTTGGGCGCTCTTCTGGGATACGAGCGCGAGTCCAGGGGCGCATCAGCTGGTTTGCGCACCCATATGCTGGTATCGCTAGGCTCGGCACTCTTTGTGCTGGTTCCTTTGCAGGCCGGGATGGCAATCGAAGATTTGTCGCGCGTACTGCAAGGCGTGGCAGCCGGCATCGGGTTCCTCGGCGCCGGTGCCATCCTCAAGCTGAACGACGAGCAGGCGGTCAAGGGCTTGACGACTGCTGCCGGTATCTGGCTTACATGTGCGGTGGGCGTCGCCGCCGGCATGGGGCTGGAAGCCACCGCAGTGCTCAGCACGGTTTTTGCGCTGGTGATCTTTTCCTTGATGCGCTTTACCAAGAAATAGCAAAAGCCTTCCCTTTCTGATTGCATTGCAGTACTTCAGCACGTCCATGCGCGCACGACATCGCGGCCATTTTCCTAGACCCCTGATGTTTCCGTGCCCATTTCTTTTTAACCGATCCACCGGCCGAAATTTCCAGATGCAGACTGAACTCTTGTTCTATGGCGTCATCTAGTAAGTATGACTTTTCGACAAGCCGCCCTTATTGCTCTGCGGCATCGAATACCTTTCTTGGCTCTGGCCTGAATGCGGGAGTTTCGCAGTAACGCGATACGCTCGACAAAGTAGGGCGAACCGCTTTACGGGATGAACAATGGGAATGACCGTCGCCGATTTCTTGCTGCAGCGCCTGCATGAATGGGGAATCCATCGTATCTATGGTTACCCGGGAGACGGCATCAACGGCATCATGGCCGCGCTGGGGCGCCAGGACGATATTGAATATGTGCAGACGCGGCACGAAGAAATGGCTGCATTCATGGCCTGCGCACATGCCAAGTTCACCGGCGAAGTCGGCGTTTGCCTGGCGACTTCCGGGCCGGGCGCCATTCATTTGTTGAACGGCTTGTACGATGCCAAGATGGACCACCAGCCGGTGCTTGCCATTGTCGGCCAGCAAAAGCGCGTTTCGCTGGGCAGCAGTTACCAGCAGGAAGTAGATCTCATTTCGCTCTTCAAGGACGTGGCGCACGAGTATGTGCAGATGGCCAACGATGCCGGGCAAATGCGCCATCTGATCGACCGGGCGGTGCGCATTGCGCGCGACGAGCGGGCCGTCACTTGTCTTATCCTTCCAAACGATGTGCAAGACCTGCCGGCAGCCGAATCGCCGCCACGCGAACATGGCAGCGTGTTCACCGGGATCGGCACATTCGGACGAAGCATGGTCCCGGCAAGGGCGGCGCTGGAGCAGGCTGCGGATATTCTCAACAGCGGACAGCGGATTGCCATCCTGGCCGGCGCGGGTGCCTTGCAGGCGGGCGATGAATTGCTCGAAATCGCGGACTTGCTTGGTGCCGGCATCGCCAAGGCCCTGCTCGGCAAAACCGCCGTACCGGACGACCTGCCCTTTGTGACCGGATCGATCGGCATTCTCGGCAGCAAGGCCAGCTTCGACATGATGAATGAATGCGATACCTTGCTGATGGTCGGCTCCGGCTTTCCGTATGCCGAATTCCTGCCCAGGGAAGGACAGGCACGTGGCGTGCAAATCGATATCGATGCCAGGATGCTGAGCCTGCGCTATCCCATGGAATGCAATCTCCAGGGCGATGCAAAAGAAACCCTGCGTGCCCTGATTCCGCTGATACAGCGCAAGGCAGACCGTGCCTGGCGAGCCCGCATCGAAGACAAGGTGCAAACCTGGTGGCATGTAGCGGAAGCCAAGGCGATGGGACCCGGCGAGCCGGTCAATCCGCAGCGCGTATTCTGGGAACTGTCCAAGCGTTTGCCCGACGATTGCATCCTGACCTGCGACTCGGGATCGACCGCCGCCTGGTATGCGCTCGATATCAAGGTGCGGCGCGGCATGATGGGTTCCCTGTCGGGCACGCTGGCCAGCATGGGCTGCGGCGTGCCGTACGCCTATGCCGCCAAGCTTGCCCATCCCGGGCGGCATGTGATTGCGCTGGTTGGCGACGGCGCCATGCAAATGAATGGCATCAATGGCTTGATTACCATTGCCGAGTCCTGGTCAGGCTGGACAAACCCGGCATTGATCGTTCTGGTATTGAACAACCGCGATTTGAACTTCGTCACTTGGGAGCAACGCGGCATGAAGGGCGAGCCGAAATATGAACCGTCGCAAGTCGTGCCCGGCTTTGCCTATGCCGAATATGCGCGCATGCTGGGCCTGCAAGGCATTTGCATCGAGCGGCCGGACGGGATCGGCGCTGCGCTCGATGAAGCATTGCAGGCGGACCGTCCATGCCTGATCGAAGTGCTGGCAGATGCCGACATTCCGCCGCTGCCGCCGCATATAACCCGTTCCCAGGCGCAAGCCTATTTTTCAGCGATTGAAAAAGGCGATTCGGATGCCGAAGCGATCAGGAAAACGATTTCTCAGCAGGCCTCGGAACCGCGCTCATGACGATGAAAGCCAATGTCCATACAAGCATGTTTTGTGCGGGCATAATTTTTTAGAAACGATGGACCTCCATGCAAAAATTGTTTCCGACCATTCCCTCCCTTCTGGAAACCCGCCAAGTAAAACTGCCTTCGCATGAATGGGTTGCGCCTGCGTTGCCGCGAAAAAATCACTCCGGAGTTTACAGGAAACTGCCTGCCGGAACGCCGGACTGCCTCTGCGTCAACATCATTCATTTCACTGAGGGAGTGGAACGCTGCACCGCTGCGGTGTATGGAGAACGGGTTTATGTCATCCACTACGAATTCAAGGCGCATGCTCGCCTGAAAGACTGATGGCCTTCTGTCGATAGCGTTCAGCCGGATTCTTGGGATCTGCACCAAACTCCCTGAACGAAGGCCATTTAAAACCGTCATATTGCCAATAATCAGAGCTTGCCCGATCAAATGCATTGGTGTTTTATGCGACGCAATCCCGCGAAGATTTGATAGCTATTCACCCTTCATTTCGATATTCCACCGCATCCATCAATAATTGTCGCCGCCAAAGGAGAGCAGCATGCAAAGAATTTCAGAAGTCATGACAAGGAATGTGCAGGCGGTTTCGCCTGGGGATACGATACGGCGCGCCGCGCAAATAATGGATGAATTGAATGTCGGCTCTTTGCCGGTGTGCGACGGCGAGCGCCTGATCGGCATGGTGACCGACCGCGATATTACGGTGCGCGCAGTTTCAGCCGGCCTTGCCCCCGACGGCGCGATGGTCGACGATGTGATGAGTACGGATGTGCGCTGGTGTTTCGAAGACCAGCCGCTCGACGACGTCATGCAGCAGATGGCGGATACGCAAATCCGCCGCATTCCCGTTATTTCGCATGACTCCGCGCATCGGTTGGTGGGGATCGTATCGCTTGGCGACCTTGCGACCAGGACGGACAATGACCAGTCTGGCCAGGGACTGCAGCAGATGGTGGAAAAAATTTCTTCTCCGTCAGAACCGGACCGTTCCGCGCAGCCCGGCCGCGCGGCGGACTTGAGAGACCTTGATCGTATTACCGCCTCCAATACCGGCACTGCCGCAGGTTTTGCCGGATCGGATGTCCTGGCGGAGCGCATGAATCCGGATATAGAAGTCTCCTCGACTGCCGACCCGAGCGACATTGTCGAAGTCACACCGGAAAACCTGGTAAACAGGAATGCTCCCGGCAGCACGGCATTGAATGAGAAAAGGCGGGACAGCAACACCGGCGATCCGGAGAGCATAAAAGTCGTCCGGAGCAATGCCAGCGGCAATGATACGGCCTCAGGTGGATCCGGAGCAACTGAAGGGGCCGACATTGGAGTTGCAGGTGCTTCCGGCGGCACGGCAGGTACCGGCGGTTCTCCCGGAACAAATATTGGATCCGCACCCTGAGGGCGGCAGACGACATCTGCGCTTATTGAAATTGAGCCCGCTTGCGGCAAGCGATTTTCTCAAGATCGTGTTTCACATTTTCCTTAAAAGCGGGTTGACACATCGCTTTACGGATACTAGATTGGATGAACAGGGTTCTACAATATCGCTCCCTGGCGATGAATCAAGGCAACATTCAATGATCGGTTGGTTCATGATTTTGAATGAAACGCCTCGAGCGCCTTCACTGGGAAGTGACATCGGAGCCTAATGCATCTTCATTCAAATGCGCGTGTGCCCATAGAAGATGCCGACCCTGTATGCCCGGTTGGCTGTACTGCAACCGGGCTTCTTTATATGGCTCGTCATAACTTCTTTTCGGCTCACGCGCGACCGCCCGTCTTTTGTTTTAAACTCCCCCGATAATGGATGAGCAGGCTGGCGAGACAAGCCCATTCCCATTCTTCACGATACAATTGTGCGCTGCGCTCTATATATTGATATACGACGCCGCAGTCGCAGCACTCCGGACAATCCAGTTCCGGTATGGCTTGTGCCATGGCAAGGGCCAAACGTTCCAGATCCTCCTGCGTTACCTGTTTCTCATCCATCACCCGTTTCCTTCATCATTAAATGATAGTAAGACATTTCTGCTTGCTACAGATTCAATTGCGCGTCGGGCGATCGATCTCATCGAGCTTTTCAAGGCACCTGCCCATGCCCGAAAAACCTTGCCGGTATAACGCAGCCAGGTCCGTTGCCTGATTCTGCAACCGGTTCAGGTCGCCATGCAGGGCAGCGCACAAGCCCCGTTCCAGTTCTTCGATGTCGAGGACTCCAGGCAGGGTGCGGTCTTCCCAGGTTTGCACAAATGCCTCATGCTTGGTCGGCAAGCTGCGCGGCTGGTCGGGATGACGCAGTGTAAGACGCGGGCGGCCGAATGCCAGTGCAACGATTCTTCCGTGCAGGCTGCTGCCGCAATAAGCCCGGCTTCGTGCAATCAGCGCGCAGATATCCCACACATTAAGGGAATGAAAAATGCGCACCGGCACTTTGCTTAGCCGCGCGGCAAGTTGTTCATAATGTTCCAGATTATCGTGCCAGGGCGCAGCACCGGCGCGAAACAGCACGATCCCATAGCTATTTGCCACAGCGAAGCGTTTCAGTTGCGCGCAAAGCCGTTCCAGAATATCCGCTCTGCCAAAGTCGGCACTGAATTGCAGCGCTATATAGCCCTGAGAATAAGCATTGCATGCTTGCGCGGCCTCGCCTTGCCGCGCATGCCGGTCGATTGTCTCCGCAAACAGCTGTGCGACCATGACCGCCGAGTCCGGTACCAATTGCGCTTGTACGCCGGCCGCGCGCAGAGCCGCCAGCGTATGCATGTCACGCACACCGATATGGTCTGCCTGCGCCAGCTTATGAAAGACTTCATTACGCAACGCGGGATTTTGCAAACTCAAGTCCGTGCCGCCGACGGCATTGTAGGCCACGGCCTGCATCATCGATGTGCGTGCTGCCACGTATGGAGCGAGATCGGTGATTCCAAGAAATGTACGCGCCCAGTGCAACTGTGCCTCGGTGTCGTCACCGCAACCTGCAATCATCTCATCTGCCTCGGAACCTGACAGCAGCATGACAGCTGCTTCCCATGCGCTACAGGTCAGCAGTTCGCCACCGACATGCACAATGCACACCGGTTCCTGTTTCGCTCCCTTTATGATTTGCGACAGCGAAAATACTTTGTGGCCGCCGTATGCGCGCATATCGCGTTCCATCAGGCCGGCATACATAAGCTTTTGCCTGCCCAGCAATGCCGTGAAAATATGGGGAAACAGCAAATCTCCAAAATTGTGGCGATCAAACGCACCGAACAGAATGATCGGGATAGAGCCGGTTTGCGTAGCGACCGTGCGTTTATGCAAGCGCATGTCGCAATACCGTCAATGCATGGTCGCGGACTGGCAAGTTGTTCCTTAGCCTGCCTCTTGCCCGGCAACATGCCCATGCTTGCACGATTGAAAAATATCGCATGTAAAAACACCTTTCCTTCGTCATCGAAGAACTACGTCGCCTGAGGCCCCTCTAACCGGATACCGTGTTTTTCTTCTTGCCTCTGCAAGATGCCTGCCAGCAGTTGAGAACGTCCTATGTCCGATCAGAATGCCATTGAAATGCTGCGCCACGAGGCGCACGCCCTCGCACCGGAAGAACATTACGATTTTTTGCTGGATGAAATTGGCGATGCCTCCATTGTTCTGCTGGGCGAATCCACACACGGCTCGCATGAGTTTTATCACGCGCGAATGAAGATCAGCCAGCGCCTGATCCAGGAAAAAAGTTTCGACGCCATTGCCGTGGAAGCGGACTGGCCCGATGCCTTGTGCGTCAGCCGTTATGTGCAGAACACCACTCCATCCGAGCATCTTCAGCCCAAGCATGCACTGGATAAATTCCAGCGTTTTCCGCTATGGATGTGGCGCAACACCGAGATCGTCAAGCTGGTAATGTGGCTGCAGCAGCACAATGCAGGCATCAGCGAGCATGCGCAAAAAATCGGCTTTTTCGGTCTGGATCTGTATAGCCTGCACAGCTCCATGCAATCCGTGGTGCAGTATCTGGAGAAAGTGGATCCGGCGGCAGCGCAGCAGGCACGCGCCCGGTATAGCTGCTTCGACTTTGTTGCAGAAGATCCGCAGCAATACGGCTATGCAACATCTTTCGGTATGAAGAAAGATTGCGAGGAAGAAGTGCTGCGGCAGTTGATGGCATTGACATCCGACCCTGGGCAGTACTTGCGCCACGACGGCCCCGTCGCGGCCGACGAACTTTTTTATGCGCAGCAGAACGCAAGGGTGGCGCAACATGCCGAAGCATATTACCGCTCGATGTTCCGCGGACGTGATGAATCCTGGAACCTGCGCGACACGCACATGGCCGATACGCTGGATGCGCTGCGCGACCACCTCGGCAAGCAAAAAGGACGGCCGGCCAAGATTATCGTCTGGGCGCACAACTCGCATATCGGCGATGCGCGTGCCACAGAGATGGGTGACCATGGGCAGCTCAATCTCGGCCAGCTTGTCCGGGAGCGTTATCCGGCGTCGGAATCATTCCTGCTTGGCTTCACCACCCATGCCGGTACGGTCACGGCGGCATCCGAATGGGACAGCCCGGCAGAACTCAAGCAGATCAATCCTTCGCGTCGGGACAGTTACGAACAACTGTTCCACAGCACGCAGCTCGGCAACTTCTTCGTGCCGATTCGCAGCAACCGATATCTCAAGGAACTGTTACAGCCGCGCCGCCTTGAACGCGCAATCGGCGTGATCTACCTGCCGCACAGCGAACGCTTAAGTCATTATTTCCATGCCAGCATCGCGGAACAATTCGATGCCGTCATCCACTTCGACGAGACCCATGCACTGCATCCTCTGGACCGCAGTGCGCACTGGACTATGGAAGACGCGCCCGAAACATATCCGTTCGGCATGTAAGCCGTAAGCCGGTAAGTCGTAATCCGATTACCGCCCTTTTCTTCATCAACCCACGTAAAGGAAGTGACATGCCTCTCATGAAGCCGAATCGCATACGAGTGCAATCCAATGGCGGAAACGAAATCCAGCGCAAGCAGTCGGGCGACCAGCATCTTTTCCCAACCGACGACCCGGATTCAGATCCGCACCGACCGCACCGGACAAACCGCCGCGACATGCAAAACACGCTTCCCCGAGGAACCACCGATATCGATACCGGCAGCGATTAACAAACCGGCCGCCTTTCTTCCGATCTCCATTCCTTTCCATACCTTCTCGTGCACGCCGCCCGTTTTGATTGCGGGCAGGCGTGCCAAACACTTGCGCCTGTATGGCTTGGTTCTCTACGTTCCGCGGGTTGCCAAAGCAATGGCGACTCATGTGCCAGTTCTCAGACTGAAATGAAGTACTAGTGCAACTGGTCTCCATGCAATTCTAGGAATAAAAAGGCCTATTTCTGTTGAAGACGCAGACCTTTAGCTGAACGAACCATGCATATACAGTGTTCGCTTTCGAATGCGGATTTAACCAATGGATGCAAGGGATTCATGAAATTGTTGGTCGGGTGTTTGATCGTTCAGCGTCTTTCCGGGAAGCTCATTCAATCGCCTGGCCACTGCATCAATTTGCGCTTGTGTATAGCCGGAAAAACCAGCGCATTTTTTTCAGTTCCCCAGTTGCGAAATGAATTTTGAAGGTCTTTCCGCCCATGTGCGCAAACTTCAATGCCTGCACATTTTCCATTCGCGCTCGATGCAGATTTAAGGTGTAAGATGCCGCGCACGATTTCTCCAAGTGCCTAAACCAGGCAACGCGGGATGGTAGAGAACTTTTGCATAGTCGAACTTGCATTGCGTCGATCGCGTATCTTGATACCACCTACAAATAAATAACCGACCGCTTCACATTCCGGCACTTAAATCTATCCACTATTTTTCCCATATTGAGGGAATAAGTTGAAAAATTCTTTTACATAAGAAAATGAGTATCTAAAACTTGATCAGCTGCAAATCAATTGTTGATATGAAATAACGAGCCTCTTCCAGGATTTACCTATTGTTACCCATAAATTAACAAAAAGTAAATTCTGGAGGGCAAGATGGGTTCGGTTAATGTGGCAACGCGGGGCACGGGCATACTTTTTTCCCCACTACCTGAGCGTAAGTTGTTACCCGTATTATTAGCCTTAACGTTCACCTTGTCTGCATGCGGGGGCGGGGGCGGAAGTGGGGGCGGAGACGGTGGCACATCCGAGACTCCACTTCCATCCACACAAAAACCGGATACCAATCATCACTCTCCTGGCACGGCCCTACCTACACCCGAGCCAATCGGAACAAGCAAACCAAGAGGGCAGTGGTCTCCGATATACAGGTGGCCCCAAGTAGCGGTCAACTTGACCCTGATGCCAAACGGAAAGCTCATGAGCTGGAGCGCCTTTTTTGACAATCATACTTGGGCTCCCGACCAGCCTGGTGATGAGACGTCAGAGGTTTATCTGGTGGACATACCCAGTGACGGCATTCCTGAAAATTTTACTCTTGTTCCAAACCTAACGACTAGACTGTTTTGCGCTGGCCAGACTTTCATGCCTGATGGCCGCTTGTTCGTCGCTGGCGGCGAAATCGTTGAAGGAGGCTCTCCTCATACCAACATTTTCGATTTTAGAACCAATTCCTGGCAACGCGTGGCTGACATGAGCGGCCCTCGCTGGTATCCGACCACCACAACGCTTGGCAACGGCGACATTCTAACGCTGGGCGGCACCATGACCTTTGCTAACGCGGACAACAATACTTTGCCTCAGGTGTGGACAGGCAGCGGCTGGCGCGATCTTATTAATGCGCGTTACGACGTCGGCGAATATCCACGCATGCATCTCGCGCCGAATGGTATGGCGTTTATGTCTGGAATTGATCCTCTCACCCGTTATCTCGATACGACAGGCGCAGGAGCATGGTCTGATGTGGCTGTACAGAATTTTGACAGAGGATCACGTTCATATGGCTCTTCAGTCATGTACGACGATGGCAAAGTGCTGGTCGTGGGCGGCAGCGATCCAGCGACCAACACAGCTGAAATTATTAATCTGTATGACGCGAAGCCGGCTTGGGAATTCACTAAACCTATGCATTTTGCAAGGCAACAGCTCAATGCCACCATCATGGCTGACGGCAAAGTACTGGTTACAGGCGGTAGCAGCGGACCAGGATTCAATGATGCTTCCTCAGCGGTATTTGCTGCCGAAATTTGGGATCCACGAACCGGTAACTGGTCGTTGATGGCCAGCATGAAAGTGCCTCGCCTATATCATTCCACCGCCCTGCTTTTGCCAGATGGGCGGGTTCTGTCGGCAGGAGGTGGACAGCCCGCTGCAACCAATGGAGTGGATAATTACAATGCCGAGATCTTCTCGCCGCCGTATCTTTTCAACGGCCCGCGCCCGGTCATTGCCGATGCGCCTGAAGGTGTCAACTATGGCCAGCGCTTTTTCGTGCAAACGCCAGATGCCGCGACTGTGGTAAAAGCGACGTGGATTCGTCTGGGCTCAGTTACGCATGCATTCAATATGAACCAGCGTATCAATCATCTTCCCGTAACGCGTGTCGCTGGTGGGCTGAATATCACGGCACCAAATGATCCCAACCTTACTCCGCCCGGACATTACATGTTGTTCCTGTTGAACGACAAAGGTGTGCCATCGATTGCAAAAATCATTCAGATCCTATAAGGCGCAAAGCATGATAAAGAATGTTGCAAGGAAAACGAACTTTGCATAGGGACATTGCAAAGGACTGGGTAGCCGCTCCCGTATAAAAAACGATTACCATTTCTGCGCGACCCATTTACATGATTGCATAAATTTTGCCATGAAAGGGCAGCAAGCGTGCTGTCTTTGGCAATCCATAAGCCAAGGGCTTTAAAGATGAAGAGTAGATGGAATTTGATGAGCGTATACGTTAAAACGAAGCTGGCGAATTAATATAATAAGTTTTTCGTAGCTCCCATATCATTCAAGGGAACCTTCCCGTAACAATCATATCGCTTTGTCTTGTATGCTTATAAGAAAAAGCCGCACCGAACGTGAATATAAATTAATCCAAATAAGGTATGGACAAAGACAATCTACCGGAACGGCTTGAAGCTCTTCATCAACACTTTCAAACGCATTCACGCAAAGCGCAAGCTTATTACGCAGTCATGCACAAGGCCCGGCAAATTGTCGGCAGCGATGACGCTGCAAGCGCCTGGATGGAAAAACCCCTTTCGGCACTTAATGGCAAGACACCGAGCGCGCTGGTAAGCGAAGGCCGGGCGGATGATGTGCTTGTTTATATTGACTCTTTGAAACCTGGGTCGTCTGTCTGACTTTACGTTGATACTTGAGTAGAGTGCGTTTGCTTCATGGATCGACCGGCAATCGGCTCTCTTAAAGAAACCGGTAAGGATGTTTTTTCCGCCAAGCATTTTTCAGGCAATACAATTTAAACTGCTCTTCAATCGTTTAATCGATTTTCAATTGCTTGCAAGCATCGTCTTTCGCCATAACGTCAATGGCATTAGCAGAACAGCGAAGGGAAACGATACAATGACGCGCGAATACAATAGTGTTGTTGCCGCTGATCTGCTTACTGATTCAATTCCGCAGTAGAGCGCTTTAAGTTTTCGTCTTGCTACAAGACAGTCCCATGACAAGCCAAGTTCGGCAATGAAGTTTTTCATTGCCGGAATCGGATATCTGATTTCCCAACTGCGAACACCGATTGTGCCAATGGTTTATATGCTGCGATTTTTGCGAATGAAAAAAGAGAAGGGCATACTGCCGCTCTTTTTTTTACTCTGGATCACAACATCATTCAGCGCGGTCCAGGCACCTGTACCTCCCAATATCGCACCACCTCCAACTGCAGGTGCGGAGACAAAAAAAGCCGATGACAAGCCACCGCCTGTTGCCATACCGATTGCAGATATTGCGGTCCAGTCGGAGTCCGCGCTTTTGAATATACGGCAACTGGAAAGCGAAGCTGCGGCAATCCGCGCTGATGAGACCAGCGAAGAAGATCTGGAGGCGTTGTCACGAGCCGTTGCAATCCGCTCGGTGGAAATGCGGCGGCTATTGATCCAGAACTCTTCAATCGATGCAATCCGCGACCTGGAGCGATCATGGAAAGAGCTTGAAGAACGCATCGGTGCGATTACGCGAGATCTTACTCAAATTGCGCTGGACCTGGACACCGATCTCGCGACGCTGGAAAAAATCGAGGAAAGATGGGTGGCAAGCAAAGCCACTGCTGAAGCGGAAAATGCGCCCGCGGCGATCTTGAACCGGATCGGCGATATCACCAGTGCTGCGGTGAAGGCAAAGAAACGGATGCTTCAGCGCCGCGCAGATATTCTTGCGCTGCAGGCCAAGGCAGCGAGCCTCGAAGCGCGTGCATCGCAGGCAAGGGAGACTCTGCGCGCCGGCAGCGAGCGTGCGACCGCGCGATTGATGCATCGCGACAGCCCGCCATTGTGGAGCAAGACGTTTTGGGCCGGATGGATCGGCGAAGTCTCGACAGGAGAGGACGCCGACCTGCCAACGCATGCGTCTGTACTGAAGAGTTATATGCAGTATCAGCAACGCAGCGTAGCCATGCATATCCTGCTGTTTACGGGTTCATTGATGCTGCTGTATTTCGTGCGGCGGAAAATACAAGGGCAGCGGGAATCGGACAGTTCCTTCAAGGATGCGACCGCAATACTGGATGCGCCGCTGATTACCGCCTTGCTGCTGGCGCTCTTGGCAAGTACCTGGGTTTATCCGCGCGCTCCCAGAATCCTATGGATCATCATCGGCATGTTTGGCGTAGTGCCGGTCGTGCTTTTGGCGCGGCGCATGATGGCATATTATTTGTATCCAGCCCTGTATGCGCTCGCTGCTCTTTACTTTGTCGATAAGGTGAGAGCGTTCATTGCTGTTTTGCCCGTCGTGTCGCGCATCATGCTGCTTGTGGAATTGTTGCTGTTTCTGGCGGCCGTGCTATGGACGATGCGAATCCTGAAGAATACGACCAGTAACCGGAGTACCAGATTGCCGGGGCAGCGGACCGTGCGTGTTGCCGGCACCTTGTTCGGCTTTCTTGCGGTGGCGGCATTGGCCGCCAATGCGAACGGGCAGGTGCGCTTGGCCGGAATGATCGGAGCTGCAGTCATTCTGAGCAGCTATGTAGCCGTGGTGCTCTTTACCAGCATGCGGGTAGTGGAAGGTTTGCTGCATGCCATCGTCTGCGTTCCACCGGTTTCACTACTGGACATGGTCAAGCGCAAGAAAGACGTGCTGCTGAATCATTTTCAGCGCTGGCTGAGATGGGCTGCCTATGCGAGCTGGATCGCCTTGACGCTGCAATCGCTGGGATTGCTGCAACCCTTGCTGACTATGCTGAAAAATGCATGGGCAAAAGTCATCAATATCGGCACATTCGCACCCACTGTGGGCGATATCATCACGTTCATCCTGATTATCTGGGCGACATTCAGCCTTTCCCGCCTGACCCGGTTCGTCCTTGAAGAAGAAGCCTATCCCAAGCTGCAGCTGGAGCGCGGATTGCCTTATGCAATTTCCACCGTCGTGCACTATATGGTCCTGCTGACCGGATTTGTGCTGGCCTTGAACGCACTGAAGGTGGATATGACCAAGTTCACGATCCTGGCAGGTGCGCTGAGCGTAGGAATCGGTTTCGGCCTGCAGAATATCGTCAATAATTTCGTTTCCGGACTGATCGTATTGTTCGAGCGCCCCGTCAAGGTGGGCGACACGATACAGATGGATGACGTCATCGGCCGGGTCAAGCATATCGGCATCCGTGCCAGCATCATCGCCAGCACCTCGGGCGCGGAAGTCATCATCCCCAACGGCAAGCTCATTTCCGAACGCGTGACCAACTGGACCTTGTCCAGTAAATTGCGGCAGGTCATGATTGTCGTGACGACCAAGGCAAGCTATGACGCTAGCGAAATCAAGCAATTATTGCTTGATATTGCCAAACAGGATGCGCGGGTTGCCGACAAGCCGGCACCGGATGTCCTGTTCGTCAAAAGAACGATTGATCAGGCCGAATTCGAGCTTCATGTGTGGACAGCCGAACTGGACGAATGGCTTTCACTCAAAAGCGACCTGATGAGCGAGATCAATGAAGCTTTGCGGCGCAAGGAAAGCTCCCAATAAGGTTTGGCCGGCGCCACGATCAGCTCAAGGATTAAGCTTCAGCGAATCCTGTGCATTGATTGAGGCTAAGGAAGCAGCTGGGAATGTTCAGCTAAAAAGAATTTCATCGAACAGTCCAACCTGGACGATGCAGTCGGCCGCTTCCGCGTCAATTTCCGAAGGATCATCTTCTTCGATCGCCGCGATAATAACTTCCCGTATGGCGGGCGCGACCTCGACTTCCTGATTTGCAATTCGCTCTATGGCATCGGCAATGCCCTCCAGGTCGAGCGTTCCTCCCTGGCTGGCATCCTTTGATACAAGGAAGGTGGCGGCCGTGTAGAAGGGGGCATCAAGGCTTCTGGCTTCGGCGACGTCTTCGCGTTCTTCATTCTCATCTTCGAGATAATCCGACACATCGAAATCGCGTGCACCATCCAGGCCTTCATCTTCACCGCCGGCGTTTTCGGCATTGACATCGGCCCAGTAAGAGCAAGCCCCTTCTACTGCCGTTTCCAGGACGTTGGAAAGGAAATCGTCGGTTAGCGCGTAATTCTCGTCGTCAATTGTTATGACCTTCCTGGCTGCCATATCTTCTCCCGTCAAAATTTCATTGCATATGCAAGATAGGTTCAAGGCGGCTTTTTGGCACAGCGCCAATTGTTTTCATTGCCCGGGCAAAATCCCGCCAAACCCGGCTTTATTCATGCTGGGAGAGCGTTGGACAGGATTAGTTCTTGAAGCATTGATTTTTACGCTGAAGCAGATGCGAAACTGCCGATTTTTTACGTCTGTCGTCTTTTGAAAAGCCGCATGACACTGGTGCTGCAACCGAGTGGATATTAGTTTTTCCGGGAACGCGCTTGATGAAGCGAAGAAGCGGCACATGCATTGCTGGAACTTCCTGCCGAAGCAGCACCTCTTAATCGCATGCAAGCATGCAAAGCAATTTCTGCTGGACATGCATGTTTTGTCACGATCGCCTCGTCGTTTAATGCTCGTCTTAGAAAGGACGCGTGGATGCACACTCCTTACCGTTCACTTGAACAATTCCGGGAAAAGGCTGGACTTCTCGCAGCCGAGCTCACGCTGGAAAGCGATGAGGCGCTCACAACTCTCGCGCATATTTCCGGATATGAAACCGCAAACGATATCCGGTTTGGCGCGTCAGCCTCGGCGATGTTGTCTTCCCGTGAAGAACTGATGGCAAGGCTGCAGGCGATTCATCCTGATATTGGTAATGAAAGGGCTGCCGCTGTGATCGATAAACTGAACCTGCCGGTGCGCGAGACAGACATGACGCAGCTTGCCCGGTCACCGGGCGCTGCACCGAATATCAGTGGGTGAAATCAGAGGGTGAAACAGAAACGGGATTTTACCGTCACCGCCGACGCAGGCCGGATGCGCAAAAGAAGATCTTGGCTCGCCCTTCCTGCGCTTTACATTCTCCGCCTCCGCCAGACCGAGAAGTATTCCCTTAAGCCTGTTGAGCTCATGGCTCTTGTCAAAAAATGCGTAGGCACCGGCATTGATGTAATGCCTACGATAAACCTTGTCCACATAATTGGACACTACTATCACTTTTATTCCCGGAAAATTACTGGTCGCAAAACGCAGCACCTGCGAACCGCTTTCAGTGCCGAGTTCGATATCCAGCAATATCACGTCCGGCGTGTCGCGGCAGATTGCTTCCAGGGCCGGCAGGGTACTGGCGTATGTGCCACATATTTCTATGCCTGCAATTCGCGAAAGCATGTCTTGCCAGACTGCGCATATGGCATCGGAATCGTCCACGATCATTAATCGTACCAAGGGAGCCTCCGGTTACGGTTGATAACGTCGCTTCAATGCATCAAGTCAAGGCTGCAAATTTACGATTCGATATTCCAGGAGCACTTATCAGGATTCTTCGGCTCCCGATGATTGAAAACTTTCCGTAGCATCGTGCACTGCATTCACTACAGAAAAATGTAAGCAAATACTCAGCATGTAGTATCGCCTAATTAAAAATTCCTGCTATTCGGATTTTTACATTTTTTCTGTCAAAAATTTTTCACATTTCCGTGTCGGATTATTCCGATTGCTGCAGAGGAAATTTTTCTGCTTATTTAAACAGCGAATTCTCAAACGCATAACGGTATAGCTCCCGATCGTTGCGCAAGCCGGTTTTTTCCAGAATGCGCGTGCGGTAGGTCGCAACCGTATGCGAGCTGATGTGCATGACTTGGGCGATATCGGCGGTTGATTTGCCTGCAGCCATCAGCCTCAATACCTCGAGTTCGCGGTTGCTCAGAAGATCATGCGGTGCAAGGCCATGACCGCCGATCGTGTCGGCGATTTTTTCAGCGATCTCCGGCGTAATGAACTTGCCGCCTTTCGCCACTTTGCGAATCGCGGCAATCAGGGTAGTGGCCGGTACCGTTCTTGGTGAGGTATCCGGAAACGCTCAGCTTCAATGCACGCAGGGCGTAAATTTTTTCCGAATAAATGGAAAATACCAGAATGGCGATTTGCGGTTTTTGCATGCGCAGGAATTTCACCAGTTCCAGCCCGTTTTTACCGGGCAGCGATATATCGACCAAGGCGACGTCAAATGCATGGCCCTGTACGAGTCGTATCGCCTCCTGGACCGAACCAGCCTCATGCGCGACCATGATGTCGTTTGCACCACTCAGCATTGCGCGCACACCGCTGCGCACGACATCGTGGTCGTCGACCAGCAATAGACGCAGCTTATTGTCAGCCTTATTGGCAGCTTGCGAGTTCATGTGTAATCGATAGTTGCAGTGCCACGATAGTCCCATGTCCGGGCATGCCGGTGATCTTGAGGTCGGCGCCGAAATGCTTTGCACGCTCGTGCATGCCGATGATTCCCCACGAGCGCTGGTCCAGCAATTGTTCAGTGCTGATGCCGATGCCATCGTCCCTTATTTCGATCATCAGGGAATTGCCTACCCGCCGGCTTTGGATTGTCACTTTTTGAGCTTCAGCATAACGCGCCACATTGGTTAAGGATTCCTGGACGATGCGAAAGACCATGGTGCTTTCTTCTCCTCCTATCTGGATACCTTCTACTTCATCGAGCAGGCATGCGCATGCAATGCCCGTTCGCTGAGTGAACTGGTCCGCATACCATTCGAGCGCGGCCCATATGCCGAGCTGATCGAGCACGCTGGGCCGCAGATCGGAAATGATGCGGTGCACCGTATCGACCGCGGTATCGGCCAGCTGGGCGGCATCAGACAAGAGCCTGTGCGGCTGGCGGCCATCGTTGATGGTCTCGCTTACGGCAACCGAAATATACGCCTTGATGCCGGTCAGACACCCACCCAGCTCGTCGTGCACTTCACGCGCGATGCGTTTGCGCTCGTCTTCCTTGATCCGGTTCTGATAAGCCGCCAGATGGCGCAAGGCACTCTTTGATTTCATGAGCAACTCATTGGATTTGCTCAATTCGCCAGTGCGTTGTTTCACGGCCTTTTCGAGATTGGCAAACGAGATTAATACGAAGTGCGCGCTGGCGGCGATCACGGCAATGATCAGCAAGGTGCCGATCCCGCCGATAACAAGTAATTGCATCGCTGAATCGGTAATGAGCGGATTGCTGATACCTACCGATACGATGAGAGGCAAATCCTCGACTTTACGATAGCCGTAGATCCTGCTTTTGCCATCCAGTCTACTGGTTGCTTCCGATAACCCGGCCGGCGCGTCTCTGGACCGGACGACATGATTGGCCTGCGAGACATCTGCTCCAAATGACTGCTCGAATCTCGGCGCGCGGGCAATGATCTTTCCGTTTTGATGGGTAAGGGTAATGGAGACATCGTCATCGTAACGTGCATTGGAGAACAGGTACGCAAAACTGCGGGCATTGAACGGCGCCGCGATAACGCCCAAAAATTGGCCGGCATTATTTTTAACGCGCCTGCTAATGATGAATAAAGGGCGCTTGGTAAACTTGTCGATGCGCGATTCGCTGACGAAAAGACCGACGCCTGGTTTTTTATGAACCTTGTAGTAATCGTTGTCGGCAAATGATCGACCCATCACTTCCATTTCATTGGATGCGGCGATCCCTTTTCCTTGCGCATCGATGAAGATCAACCAGAAATAGCTGTCGACATCGCGCGACCGGTTGAGCAAGCGTTCGATCAAGGGGTCATCGACGATCTCCTTCGGAGAAAAAGCCTTGACTGCGTTGGAAAAATTTATGAGGGAAAGGTCAACCGATTCAATGGTGTGCGACACGTGCATCTCAATTGCGCGCACAAAGCTTTGCGCTTGTACTCTTGCGGCTTCACGGTCTTTTTGAATGGTGCTGTAGATAGTCCATGACAGGCCAAGAAGCAGCATGCCGGTCACCATGCTTACGGCCAGCAAGAGGCGGCGCCTGAACCTCAGGTAATCCTTCAATGACAAGGTGCGGGCAAATTTCATCGTCGGCCTTATCCGTGCAAGCCATAATCGACCTGTGCGCTACAGTACTCAGTTATTGCAATTTATGCAACTATATCCGGATTGGATGAGCGTTTGCGAGACCTGAAAGAACAAAGCGATGATGATCATGCACCGGAGCTGCCTCTACGCAATCCGGGCTTACGGTCTATCTAGAAAGAAGGATCGAGCGAGTATCGGGGGTTCCCAGCCAGCTCTGAAACATTGGACGCCATTGGCTATTGCTTGCAGCGCCTGTTCGAGGAAGGACGCCGCCGTTAGATCTTCGGGATGCGCAGCGTCTTGCTGATCATCATACTGCCCGACACCAGGAACAACAGTACCAGCGGATGCACATCCCATCCACCGATGGTCAATGTACCCCAGTACAGATCCGCGCCAATACGTCCCTGCCATGCGGCAAAGGCAAGCACTGCGGTCAGCACCACGCTGGTGGGGATCGGTGTGCCTTCAAAATAGGCAACCTTGTCGCCGCCTTGTGAAAGGTCTTCCGCGGTGACGTTGAAGCGTGCCAGGCGACTCACGCCGCAGCAGACGAAGTACACCAGTACGATCCAGTCCCAGATGCCGTTCATGCCGGCTGCTACCGCCAGCGTTGCCGGCGCTACGCCGAACGAAATGATATCCGCCAGGGAATCGAGCTCACGACCCAGTGCGGAATGCTGGCGGCGCCAGCGCGCAATGCGACCGTCCAGCACATCGAATAAGAAAGCGATCGGCGCCATGGCTGCCGCTGCATAGAAAAATTCCTTGGCTTGCGTATCCATGTAGGTCATGGCAAAAAACACCGCCAGGACGCCGCATGCTGCATTACCGAGAGTAAAAAAGTCCGCCAGATGAAAACTGCGGATCATGGAAAAATGTTTTTTGCGCTTGCCTGGCTCTTGCATTATTTTTCTGGCCTAAAAGTTGGTGGCAGCAAACTTGCTCGCTGTCCGCAAAGAATGAATGCGCGGCTCGATTGCCCTGAGGATAAGAGAAGCAAAACGGAATACTGGTTCCCGCGACGCCACGCCGCTCAATCCGGTCGATTGTATTGGAATATCCCGGTATTGTGACTATGAAAAGGCCTCCGCTGCCACAGGCGTTGACCATGCGCATGGCGCTAATCGATGCGCTATTGTACTGCCAGATGCTTGAGCAGCGACAACTCTCGACATGCTTGCCCGAACCGGGAGTTGCGGCAGCGATCCAATTTGGATGCGATCCTCATCCAGGAAAATCATGCTTATCAGCGGTGCTGGCCTGCTTGGCTTGCTTGCGCTGCTCGTCGTGCTGGTGTCCACTTTCGACTGGAATCGCGTCAAACCCTGGATCGACGACAAAGTCAGCGAAGCGACTCAGCGCAGCTTTGCAATCAACGGTGACTTGTCTCTTTCCTGGGAAAGGCCGGCCCATGTTCAGGCCGGCTGGCGGAGATGGGCGCCGTGGCCTCATTTCCGTGGGCACGATGTGCAGCTCGGTAATCCGGACTGGGCCAAGACCGGACCGGACATGGCGCGCGTGCAGCGTGTCGATTTCACCATCAATCCTTTCGCGCTGCTGCAAAGACGGATCAGCGTGGAATCGCTGTTGCTGACCGAGCCCAATCTGAATTTTGAACAAAACCGCGAAGGCGACAACAATTGGACCTTCCCGAAAAAGGAAAACCAGGGTCAGTCTAGATGGGAATTCGAATTGCAGGATCTGGCCATTGCCGAAGGCGATATACGCTATCTCGATCCCGGCAAGCAGGCCGATGTGAAGGTACGTATCGATACGCTGGACGACAGTACGGTGACATGGAAGCTGGGCGGGAAATTCAATGACGAAAAGCTGAGCGGCGAGGGCACGGCCGGGTCGCTGCTGATGCTGCAGAATACCGGCGTACGCTATCCGGTCGAAGCTCTGGTCAAAGTCGGAGAGACCACCATCACTGCAAAAGGAAGCATCACCGATCCGTCACACCCGAGCGCGCTGGACGTGGAACTGAAGATTCTGGGCGCCAGCATGGCCGACCTGTTTCCCTTGAGCGGCGTATTGCTGCCGGAAACGCCGAAGTTTTCCACTTCCGGCCGGGTGGTGGGGAATCTGACGCGTGGCAGCATGCGGCTGCGCTATGAAAAATTCACGGGCAAAGTCGGCTCCAGCGATATCGGCGGCACGCTCGAGTACCGGCAACAAAAGCCGCGCCCGGTGCTGTCGGGTGAAGTCGTGTCGAATCAACTGGTGTTCAAGGATCTGGGCGCCCTGGTCGGATCCGGCGATAAAAAGCCGAAGGAAGGTGAAGTGAAGCAGCCGCCCGACAAAGTCTTGCCGGTATCGCCGTTCAAGACCGAACGCTGGGACAAGATGGATGTGCAGGTGCGCTTTTCCGGAAAAAAAATCATCCATTCGGACAAGCTGCCGCTCGATAATCTGCATACATCCATCAAGATGGATAACGGCACCTTGTCGCTCGATCCGCTCGATTTCGGCGTTGCCGGCGGCAAGCTGACTACTGCCTTGACGATTAATGGGCTCAGCAAGCCTGCCAAGGCGCGCATGAAAGTCTCGGCGCGCAAACTAAGGCTTGCGGAATTATTCCCGAAAGCCGAGTCGATGCAGGCAAGCATAGGCGCGGTCAATGGCGATGCCCAATTGACAGCTGCTGGCAATTCCTTTGCGGCGCTGTTGGGTTCGTCCAACGGCGAAGTGAAAGCGCTGATCTCTCAGGGCAGCGTCAGCAAGTTCATTCTCGAGGCCATGGGCCTGAACGTGGGAAGCGCCGTGATCGCCAAGCTATTCGGCGACAGGCAGGTACCGCTGAATTGCATGGCGGCCGACTTCAATGTCACGGATGGCCTGATGGAAGCCCGGACCTTTATCGTCGATACGCAGGATGCGACGATACGCGTGAGCGGCGATATCAACTTCGCGAGCGAAGAGCTCGACCTGACGATTCATCCTGATAGCAAAGGTCCGCGCATCATTTCCTTGCGTTCACCCCTGTATATCCAGGGGACTTTCAAGAATCCGGATGTCGGCGTGGATAAAGGCGTCATTGCCTTGAAGGGAGGCGCTGCGGTGGCTTTGGGCGCGGCGGCGGCACCGTTTGCCGCATTGCTCGCGCTGATCAATCCCGGGCCGGGCCAGGATAGCCCCTGCGGCTTCCTGCTGGCCGAAGCGAAGGAAAAGCCCAAGGCTCCGCCGCCGGGCAAAACAAAAGCGCCGGAACCTTAGACTGCATTCCGCAGCGGGTGGCTGGAATGGCTATCTGGGGTGGATACTATTAACCGCCGAAGTGACGCAGGGCTTGCTGGATTGCCATGCCGCCGCCGGCGATCAGTACGCCGAAATAAATGATGGTCGCCAGGTTGGCGAGATAACCCAGCAGAATGCATGCGCCGTCGCGCTGTAACATGCCCAGCGCCAGGCAAATGATCGCCAGGGCGGGTAGGGTATTGCTGAACGGGATAAAACCGAATGGCGCCATCAGGAGCACCGCGCCCAAGATCAGCATCAGGTTATTGAGCATGTCCATGCCGCCCGAAGCCAGCCAGGGCAGCCGGTTGGGCCGGCAGATCTTTTCCAGCCGGTGCAGCCAGGACATTGCCCGGGCGAGCACGTCGCGCAACTTGTCGCTGGCAATCACGCGCTGCTTGATTTTTTCCGGAAGCCACAAATTGCGGTGAAATAATCGACTTACCGCTATCAGCAGGATGGCTGCGCCGAACACGGTGCTGACCCCCGGGATCGATACCGGAATCAAAAATACCAGCGAAAGCAGAGCGGTCAGGACCAGCAAGCCGCCTTCACCGACCAGGTCAAGGATTTCCGACAGCGTCACTCCGTTAGACGGCAGTTTTTTGATAATGGCATTGAGTTGGACTGCCATGGATTGGTCCTGCAATTTTTGCTCCTTATGCGGTTTAGCAGCCTCTGGGGAAAAAGCTTCCCATTATATTAATTGTGCCGGCTGGGAGACAACCATCGCCATGATGTTTCTCGTGCAGTGTTGCCCGCCGCTGCTACGCCATATGGTAATGCTTTATAAGGCGATTTCAGTGACATGCGTTAATGGCCGCATGCAAAAGAGGTTTACTGCGAGCTTTTATGCGTCTCAAGGTATCGCGATGAGAAATTGTGATGTTCTTAGGCAGCAATATGCCGGCGCGATTGATCAAGACCATCCGCTAAAGCGGCTTCAATGGACTGTTTGCTTGGCTTTCATCCGCCGGTGCAGGTAGCAGATTACAAAAAATTACAAAATCCATTTTCTGCATTCCAACGATTGGACAACGCGTATCGGTCATCAGGCGTTTGAACGACACACGGACCTTTATTCTGCATGATCCGATCGCCCTCTGGTGCCGTCAGTGCAGCAGGCGTTGAACGATGCAGTTTATTCCTAGTCTTATTTTTCCGTCATCAAGACGTCAGTGCATAGCGCAGGACTTAGTTGATTATGAAAAAAGTGTTGAATATTTTTTCCCGGACCGGGGAAGCAAAATCAGAGCATGCAACGGTTCCCAACTTCAGGGAGCCGACCTTGTATGCCACCCGGCCCTCCTCGCGGCCAGCCCCGGCAGCGCGTCAAAGCCAGGCGCCGCAACCCAAACAGCAAGTGGAGCAGACAAAGCAACGACAGGATACGCTCGATGTGCCGCTGGATTATCCCGGCATCATCGCTTTTTTTCAAAAAACCGTCTCCAGTCGTAAATCTCCGTTCAATTCGCTGGTACAAGCAGCGGATCGTCTGCAGGAGTTCATCCCGGATGAGGTGGGCCGCTTAAAGGCTGCCTATGCATTATGCGGGGAGAAGTGGTCGCCGGAGGTGCTCGCCCTCGCCATTCATAACCATATTGCGGACATCGACAGCGTATGTGCCAAGGCAAAGAGCAGCAAAAGCATGCATGCCGGAGAACGCGCGCAACAACTGCGTTCCGAATCCGCGGACTTGAAGCAGAAAAATGCTTCGCTGCAGGCCGAAATCGACGCATTGAAAGCACGACTGGCAGAGTTCCAGGGACGATTTGATGCGAATCAGACCAGGATTTCGGAGCTCGACCAGCAAGCGCAGTTTATCGAGGGCGATGCCAATTCGGTAACTTTCCTTGAACAGGCGGCGGAGAATCTGAAAAACGATCTTCTTGCGAAAAAGGTATTGCTGGGATTGACTTAAGCGTTTGCCAACGTCCTTAGCAGCGGGCGCTGATTCCGGCGGCCAATTTCGAAGACGGATAGGCTTTCCATCGGGACTACGCATTTGCGCAAGACCCTCAGGTCGTTTCCAGCCCTGCTTCATCCGGATTGGCCGGCGTGTCCAGTATCAGCTGGAAAAACCCTGCGTCCAGCCATTGACCAAATTTATAACCAGCCTCCCGAATAATCCCACTGCAGGTAAAACCCAGCTTTTCATGCAGGCGGATGCTTGCCTTGTTTTGCATGTCGATACACGCGACCAGCGTGTGCACCTGCTGCATGCGGGCGAGCTTGATCAATTCATGCATCAGATGATGGCCGTGTCCCTTGCCGCGTGCGTGATGGTGAATGTAGACCGATGTTTCTACCGTATACCGGTACGCCGGCCAGGCCCGAAACGTTCCATAACTAGCAAAACCTAAAAGCTGGCCTTGGGGGCCTTCCATTCCAATTACCGGAAATCCGGCTGTTTCCTTGACCGCAAACCAGTTTCGCATGCCGTTCATCGAGCGCGGATGGTAGTCATAGACAGCCGTGCTGTTAAGGATCGCTTCATTGACGATCTCCAGCATGGCTTCACCATGCCGTCCCAGGGTGCAGTGAACGATTTCCATTTGTGATTATTCCTGTCGAGCTTCTGTAGCGGCCAGCCTGTGCCTGCAAGAGTTAAGAGCAGTATGTGCTGCTCTGACTTTCCAGGATTTTAGACGTCTAAAGGGTATTTCAACCACTGTTCGGAAAAGCACTTATGCGCCGCCTTCAAGGCTCGCGCATTTTCCCTTTGGCCAGTGGAAAGTGGCTTTTATTTTTACCAACGTTTATGAAAAAAAGCCCAGTTATGGCACAGAAGTTTTTAAAGCCGGATGCCTGGATGGCTAATGTGATTCTGGTTTTAGTTTTTAATTAGTTTTTATATATATGTTTAGTAGTAGTAGTTAACGGGACGTTTTTTTGTGGATAACTCTGTTTACTTCTACAGAATCAATCTCTTATCGACTTTATAAGCACGCTTAAAAGCTCTGTTTTTCTAAAGAACAGTTCGGGGAAAGATTTTCGGCTTTTTTCTTATTCGCCGGTTTTACACATTTACTCTCAGGTTTATCCCAAAAGTTATTCACAGTGGTGCATTTTTTGCAATTAAGTGCATATGTTGCAATATTATTCTTCCTTATAGTTGTTTTGTTGTTAACAAAAGAGAATAAGTTTATTTATGGAAACTTATGAGCCAGTAAAGTACGTTACTCTCATGTAACAAATGGAAAATTGGCGATTAACTTGAATGAAAAAGTTAATGTACGCTGAGAACCGAGGCCATATTCCTATCTAGTCGTTTATAAAGAAAAACAGCATGATTGATTTTTTTATTCTCGGACTAGCTGCTTTTTTTGCCGGAATGGTTGATGCGGTCGTAGGCGGCGGCGGTTTGATCCAATTACCGGCTTTATTTTCTTTATTGCCCGGCACTGCACCCGCCACGCTCTTGGGAACCAGCAAGCTTGCCGGAGTATGGGGCACCGGCGCAGCGGCATTGACTTATGCGCGTAAGATCCGAGTGGAATGGAATACGGCCTTACCCGCGGCAATTTCTGCTTTCTTGTGTGCCTTTTTGGGTGCCTATACAGTTACCCGTTTGCCGCCCGATTTTTTGCGCGACGTTCTTCCTTTGCTTTTACTGGGTGTGGCGATCTATACCTTTGAAAAAAAAGACTTCGGCAAACAGCATGTGCCGGTTCATCGCGGCCGGCGTGAGTTTTCTTTTGCCGTACTGCTTGGAGCAGGCATCGGATTTTATGATGGCTTCTTCGGCCCAGGCACCGGCAGTTTTTTATTATTCTTGTTTATCCGTTTTTTCGGGTTTGATTTCTTAGGCGCTTCGGCAGCGGCCAAGATTGTGAATGTAGCCTGTAATGTTGCGGCCTTGTTGTGGTTTGGCATCAGTGGTCATTTGCTGATTCAACTAGGCATATTGATGGCCGTATGTAATATCGCTGGTTCCATTATCGGCACTCGACTTGCACTACGTTATGGCAGCGTATGGATTCGCAAGTTATTCCTTTGGGTTGTCATCGTTTTGTTGATAAAGACCGGTTTCGATGCGGTATCAACATAATGTTCCACGTGAAACATTTATGGTTGTTGTTGCAAACCGAACGAAAACAGTTTGTAAAGTTTCACGTGAAACATAACTATTCAGGAACCAAGCTCCGATAGAAACCACAAACGATTTATAATCTCGGTCCAGTCATACACTTCCTTCCAAAGCATCATGTACTTTCCAAGCGAATTCGATGTCATCGTTGTAGGCGGTGGTCATGCCGGCACTGAAGCGGCTCTTGCGTCCGCACGCATGGGGCAGAAAACGCTTCTGCTCACCCACAATATCGAAACATTGGGGCAAATGTCTTGCAACCCCTCTATTGGAGGGATCGGAAAAGGTCATCTGGTGAAAGAGGTAGACGCGATGGGCGGGGCGATGGCAATCGCAACCGACGAAGCGGGCATCCAGTTCCGTATCTTAAATTCTTCCAAAGGCCCGGCAGTCCGCGCTACCCGCGCACAAGCAGACCGCATTCTTTATAAGCAGTCGATCCGATCCCGCCTGGAAAATCAGCCAAATCTTTGGCTATTCCAGCAGGCGGTAGATGATCTTCTTCTGGAAGGGGATAGGGTGGTGGGAGCGGTCACGCAGGTCGGAATTCGATTTAAGGGAAGGGCAGTAGTGCTGACGGCCGGTACTTTCCTGGACGGTAAAATTCACGTGGGCCTGAACAACTATGCGGCAGGACGGGCAGGCGATCCGCCAGCCGTCTCGCTATCAAGTCGATTGAAGGAGATGAAGCTGCCACAAGGCAGGCTGAAAACCGGCACGCCTCCCCGTATAGACGGCCGCAGTATCGACTTTTCGGTGATGGAGGAGCAGCCCGGCGACTTGGATCCCATTCCGGTTTTTTCGGTAATGGGAGAAGTAGGGATGCATCCGGAGCAGCTGCCATGCTGGATCACGCATACCAATGAACGAACACACGAGATCATCCGCGGAGGGCTGGACCGCAGTCCGATGTACACCGGCGTAATAGAAGGCGTGGGGCCGCGCTACTGTCCGTCGATCGAAGACAAGATTCACCGTTTTGCCGGAAAGGAATCACACCAGATCTTCCTGGAGCCGGAAGGCCTGACTACGAACGAGTTCTATCCAAACGGGATTTCCACCAGCCTGCCCTTCGATATACAGATGGAACTGGTGCGCTCCATGCGAGGGCTGGAAAATGCGCATATCCTGCGACCCGGTTATGCAATCGAATATGATTATTTCGATCCGCGCGGCTTGAAAGCCTCACTGGAAACCAAGGTCATCCAGGGACTGTTCTTTGCCGGTCAGATAAACGGTACCACCGGCTACGAAGAAGCTGCAGCGCAGGGTATGCTGGCCGGTATCAACGCGGCATTACAGACCCAAGGGCGGGAGCCATGGACGCCGCGGCGCGACCAGGCCTACCTCGGTGTACTGGTCGACGATCTGATCACGCAAGGCGTAATGGAGCCTTACCGCATGTTTACCAGCAGGGCGGAATATCGTCTGAGCCTACGTGAAGACAATGCCGACCTGAGGCTGACTGAAATCGGCCGTCAGCTCGGATGTGTCGGCGATGCGCAGTGGACGGCATTTAACCGCAAGCGCGAAGCCGTCGAGAAAGAGATGGAACGCCTGCGCTCGACTTGGGTGAATCCTCGCATTATTGCCGAAGCAGAAGCACAACGCCTCCTGGGTAAAGGGATAGAACGAGAGTATGCACTTACTGATTTGTTAAGGCGCCCGAACGTTACGTATGAAAGCCTCATGACTTTAACGAATACGGAAGGGAAGCAGTATCACAGCCAAGAGGTACTGGAAGACGACGTCAAAGAACAGGTGGAAATCCAGGTGAAGTATGCCGGTTATATCGAGCGCCAGGCTAAGGAAGTCGAGCGCCACGATTATTATGAGAATTTGAAGCTGCCACCCGAACTCGATTATCTGGCCGTCTCCGCGTTGTCCATGGAAGTGCGCCAGAAGCTGAACAAGCACCGACCGGAAACCCTTGGGCAAGCCTCGCGTATTTCCGGCGTTACGCCGGCCGCGATCTCATTATTGCTGGTACATCTGAAAAAAGGCGGATTCAAGAACTTTGCAAATGCCGAAACCGGCGGCCAAGCGGCCGCTTGAGGACTGAGAATGGCAATGCAGGGATTCGATCGCCAGGCGCTGGCTCAGCAAGTAAATCTAGGCGCAGCAGACCTGGGCCTTGAGCTTTCAGATACACAGCTCGGACGCCTGTTGGACTATCTGGCGCTTCTGGACAAATGGAACGGGGTGTACAACCTGACCGCCATCCGCGATCCCGGGCAGATGGTGACTCATCACTTGCTTGATTCGCTAGCCGTCGTACCTGCTTTCGCTCATGCACGGCGGGTGCTGGATGTCGGAGCCGGGGGAGGACTGCCGGGAATCATCTTGGCAATCTGGGCAGCCGAAGTGCAGCCGGAGATGCGCATTGCATTGGTGGATACAGTCCACAAAAAAACGGCATTTTTGACACAGGTGAAGGCTGAACTGGGCTTGGCCAACGTCACGGTTTATACTGCTCGCGTTGAGCAGCTCCAGGTTCCGGAAAAATTTGACATCATTACCTCACGAGCCTTTGCTGATTTAGGTGATTTTGTAGCGTGGTCCAGCCATCTTTTGGCAACAGACGGAAGATTCATCGCCATGAAGGGCGTGCTGCCGAATGACGAGGTAGCGCGTTTGCCAAACGGATGGAAATTGAGCAGGGCAGAACCCTTGACGATACCGGGTCTGGAAGCTCAGAGGCACTTGCTGTTCATCGAACGGGATGCATAAGGAAAAGCGGAAAAGCATGTCATCCAAAGGGTCGCCGAGGGTGGCATCAAAGAAGCTGGCTAGAAGCTGGCGCGCGTTGGCGGCAAAACAGATAACCAATTAAAAAATAATGGCCAAAATATTTTGTGTCGCCAATCAAAAAGGCGGCGTGGGGAAAACAACGACCGCGGTGAATCTCGCAGCCGGACTGGCACAGCTCGAGCAGCGCGTTTTATTGGTCGATCTGGATCCACAGGGCAATGCAACCATGGGCGCCGGTATCAACAAGTCGGGCCTGGAAGCATCCGTCTATGAGGTGATGCTCGGCATGGCGGACGTAACCAAGGCCCGCCAGCATTCCGTCAACGGAAAATTCGATGTACTGCCCGCCAACCGTGAGCTTGCGGGCGCGGAAGTCGAGATGGTCGAGCTGGACAATCGCGAAACCCGTCTGAAAAGCGCGCTGGCAACAGTCGACGCGGACTATGATTTCATCCTGATCGATTGTCCGCCCGCACTCTCGATGCTGACGCTGAACGGCTTGTGCGCAGCGCATGGCGTAATCATCCCGATGCAATGCGAATACTATGCGCTGGAAGGCCTGTCGGACCTGGTCAATACCATCAAGAAAGTCCATGCCAAGCTGAATCCGGATCTGAAAATCATCGGACTGCTGCGCGTCATGTTCGATCCGCGCATGACCTTGTCCCAGCAAGTATCGGCGCAACTCGAGCAGCATTTCGGCGACAAGATATTCAAGACCATCATTCCGCGCAACGTGCGTCTGGCCGAAGCACCATCCTATGGCATGCCGGGCGTTACTTTCGATCCCGCCTCGAAGGGGGCACAGGCATATATCGCGTTCGGGGCGGAAATGGTAGAGCGGATAAAAACGCTGTAGGCAAAGCCGGCACTATAAACCTGTCCTTTTTGCAAACAAGATACATGGCAACCCAGTCATGATGCGTGCATCAGCGAACGGCAAAGAAATTTAAGAACGGAAACAATATGGTTACGAAAAAACCCAAAGGCCTGGGACGCGGCCTGGACGCCTTGCTCGGTGGCTCCAGCGACTTCACCGATGCGCCCGCTGTTGCAGGGGCGCCGTCAACAATGGCGGTAAGCGAGCTGCAGGCCGGCAAATACCAGCCACGCACGCGCATGGACGAAGGCGCGCTGGCTGAGCTTGCAGCATCGATTAAAGTGCAGGGTCTCTTGCAGGCAATCCTCGTGCGGCCAATTCCGCCCGGAAGCAACGGCATCAAATATGAAATCATCGCCGGCGAGCGCCGTTTCCGTGCCGCGCAACTGGCCGGCCTGACGGAAGTGCCGGTGCTGGTGAAGCAAGTCGATGACCAGGCCGCCGCTGCCATGGCGCTGATCGAAAACATGCAGCGCGAAGATTTGAATCCGCTGGAAGAAGCGCAGGGAATCCAGCGGCTGATCATGGATTTCAATTTCACGCATGAGCAAGCGGCCACAGCCGTCGGCCGTTCACGCAGCGCCGTATCCAATCTGCTGCGCCTGCTGAACCTGGCCAAGCCGGTGCAAACCATGTTGATGGCCGGCGACATCGATATGGGTCATGCGCGCGCCTTGCTGGCTGCGGATGCGGCAACGCAAATTACATTGGCGAACCAGATCGTCGCCAAGCGCATGTCGGTACGCGACGCGGAAAAACTGGTGGCACGTGCCTTGTCCGAACAGGCGGCCGCCGACAAGCCACGCGCAAGCGACAAGGAAAAGTCGCGAGATATCGTGCGGCTCGAAGAAGAGCTGGCAGATTCTCTCGCGATGCCGGTGACAATCAAGGTCAGCGCCAAAAACAAAGGACAGCTGATTATCGACTTTTCCGATCTGGATGCGCTCGACGTTGTGATCGCAAGACTGAGGCCGCAAGCATAAACCCGCGCGACAACTCTCTGCGTGCAAGCAATTTCTTTCTATTTCATGCTGCGCTGTAAAAGATATTGATGCCATGTGGCATAAAGCAGTGTCGCCAAACAAACGCAGCTTCCTTTTGCAAGGATTTAAATCAAAGCAAGTATTTGACTGGGCTTAAAAGAAGCCCTTATAATTCCGTGGTTTCGCAAAACGCACCCTAACAAAGGCACTTCAGAATCCTTACCTGTACGCAGCGAGCAAAAATGCGAAATTCTGCGGATAGAACGGTTCTGTAACAGTATGCTGCGCCTCGTCCTCTTGCAACTTGCAACTACGGTCATCGTCAGCGTGATTGCCGGCTTGGTGGGTGGCGTACATGCACTGATATCTGCATTGTTGGGTGGACTGTGCTGCGTTGTGCCGAACGGCGTGTTTGCGCTGCGATTGTTCGCAGCGGCGCAAAAACCCGGGGGCGCCAACCCGATGTCATTTTTCATTGGTGAGTTTATCAAGATTGCGTTGACGATTGCGCTGTTGGGCGCAGTCGTTTGGCTGTACCGCGATTTGAACTGGCTGGCGCTGATCGCCGCCTTCATCGTGGCGCTGAAGAGTTACATAATCTTATTGTTTAGGCACTAACATGGCAACTGAAATGGCTGAAGGAGCAGGGCAAGCGGCTGGACACGCACCCACCGCTTCGGAATATATCGTTCACCACCTCGGACATCTCTCTACCAAGCATCAAGACAAGATCATCGATTTTTCGATCATCAACATGGACACTTTGTTCTGGTCCATCACCGCCGGCGTTCTAGGCTGTCTGTTCATGTGGAAGGCTGCAAGCCGCGCCACCTCGGGCGTACCGGGGCGCTTCCAAGCATTCGTTGAAATGATCGTCGAGATGGTCGAAGACCAATCGAAAGCGATCGTGCATGGCAACCGCACTTTTATCGCTCCCTTGGCGCTGACCGTATTCGTGTGGGTTGCACTGATGAACTCGCTGGACTTCCTGCCGGTTGACTTGTTTGCGCAGGCCTTCCATTACCTGGGGCTGGAGAATGTGTTTCCTTACCACCGCGCCGTGCCGACTGCTGACCTGAACGGCACCATCGGCATGTCCATGGCAGTGCTGGCACTGATGCTGTATTACGGCATCAAGATCAAGGGTCTGGGCGGCTGGATCCATGAATTGTTCGCCGCACCGTTCGGCATCTGGATGGCGCCGTTCAACCTCCTGCTCAATATCATCGAATACATCGCGAAGATGGTTTCGCTCGGCATGCGACTCTGGGGCAACATGTACGCCGGCGAACTGATCTTCCTGCTGATCGCCTTGCTGGGCTCCACCGCAACGGTATTCGGATTTGTCGGCCATGTGATTGCCGGATCGATCTGGGCAATCTTCCACATCCTGATCGTGTTGCTGCAGGCATTCATTTTCATGATGCTGACCCTGGTGTACATCGGTCAGGCGCACGAAGGTCACTAAAAGAATCGAAAGATAGTAAGTAGTAGCAGTAAAGATTTTGGCTTTTAAATTTGTTTTAACTTTTAACTTTTGAAGGAATTCACATGACTGACGTCTCTTTTGTTGCTTTGGCTTGCGGTTTGATCATCGGTCTGGGTGCTATCGGCGCCTGTATCGGTATCGCAATCATGGGCGGTAAATACCTCGAAGCATCGGCTCGTCAGCCTGAACTGATGAACACACTGCAAACCAAGATGTTCCTGTTGGCTGGTCTGATCGACGCTGCGTTCCTGATCGGTGTCGGTATCGCAATGTTGTTTGCGTTCGCAAATCCGTTCGTGGCAGGGTAATTCAGCCTAACAGCTGGTTCTCAATTGCCGAACCGATCGGTTCGGCACTCGTTATTCTGAGAAGGAAAATACCGTGAACTTAAACGCAACCTTGTTTGCACAGTTCGTGGTCTTCTTCATCCTGGCGATGTTCACGATGAAATTCGTGTGGCCGCCTCTGATGAAAGCGCTCGACGAGCGTGCCGAGAAGATCGCGAGTGGTTTGGCTGCCGCCGACCGCGCAAAAGCTGAAATGGCTGCCGCCGAAAAGGGTGCGCAGGCTGAACTGGCTGCGGCGCGCGACGAAGGTCAAAAGCGCATCAGCGACGCTGAAAAGCGTGCGCAATCGATTGTAGAAGAAGCGAAAAGAACCGCTGCCGACGAAGCTGCCCGCATTATCGAAGCAGCACGCGCCGAAGCAGAGCAGCAGGTAACGCGTGCACGCGAAGAGCTGCGCAACCAGGTCGCCGCAATTGCGGTCAAGGGTGCCGAGCAGATCTTGAAGCGTGAGGTCAATGCAACGGCGCATGCCGATTTGCTGAACCAATTAAAGACTGAGCTGTAATCATGGCAGAACTCGCAACGATCGCTCGTCCTTACGCAGAGGCATTGTTCCGCGTTGCCAAGTCCGGCAACCTGGCGCAATGGTCTGCTGCCGTTTCTGAAATGGCGCAGGTAGCAGCCCATCCGGAAGTCAAGGCCTTTGTCAGCAACCCGAAGATTTCGAAGCAGCAGATTGCCGAAACCTTCCTGTCGCTGTTGAAATCCAATACCGGCCCCGAGACCAGGAATTTTATCGGCATGCTGGTTGAGAATGATCGTTTGGCCTTGTTGCCGGAAATCGGCGAACAATTCCACGCATTGAAAAATGCGCAGGAAGGCGCCGCTGACGCAAACATCATCAGCGCGTTTGCGCTGTCCGACGCTCAAGTCAACGATCTGGTGGCAACGCTGGAAAAGAAATTTGGTCGTAAGCTGAATCCGTCGGTAACGGTGGACAACGCACTCATCGGCGGCGTGCGCGTGGTCGTCGGCGATCAGGTACTCGACACTTCGGTTCGTGCCAAACTGCAAAAGATGCACACAGCCTTGACGACGTAACGGCGCGTCGCCGCCTTATCCGTCAAGCACAGTGAAACAAATTTAGGAGTTAATATGCAACTCAACCCGTCTGAAATCAGTGAACTGATCAAGAGCCGCATTCAAGGCCTTGGCGACACCGCTGAAATCCGCAATCAAGGTACGGTTATCTCCGTTACCGACGGCATCGTCCGCATTCACGGTTTGTCTGACGCGATGCAAGGCGAGATGCTGGAATTCCCAGGCAATACATTCGGTCTCGCGCTGAACCTGGAGCGTGACTCCGTCGGCGCGGTTATCCTCGGCGACTACGAACACATCACCGAAGGCGATACCGTTAAATGTACCGGTCGCGTTCTTGAAGTTCCAGTCGGACCGGAACTCAAGGGCCGCGTGGTCAACGCGCTGGGCCAGCCGATCGACGGCAAAGGCCCGATCAATGCGAAACTGACCTCCCCGATCGAAAAAATCGCCCCGGGCGTTATTGCACGTCAATCGGTTTCGCAGCCAATGCAAACCGGTATCAAGGCGATCGACGCCATGGTGCCGATCGGCCGCGGCCAGCGCGAGCTGATCATCGGCGACCGTCAAACCGGTAAGTCGGCCGTTGCGGTTGATGCGATCATCAACCAAAAAGGCCAGGACATGACATGTATCTATGTCGCGATCGGCCAGAAGGCATCGACCATCAAGAACATCGTGCGCGCCCTGGAACAACACGGCGCCATGGAATACACGATCGTTGTCGCAGCCTCCGCTTCGGAATCCGCCGCAATGCAGTTTATCTCGGCTTACTCCGGCTGCGCGATGGGCGAATATTTCCGTGACCGCGGTGAAGATGCGCTGATCATTTATGATGATCTGTCCAAGCAAGCTGTTGCATACCGTCAGGTTTCGCTGCTGCTGCGCCGTCCGCCAGGCCGCGAAGCGTATCCCGGCGACGTGTTCTATCTCCACAGCCGTTTGCTCGAGCGTGCAGCACGCGTAAATCCCGACTATGTCGAAGCATTCACCGATGGCGCAGTCAAAGGCAAGACCGGTTCGCTGACCGCATTGCCGATCATTGAAACGCAAGCAGGCGACGTGTCCGCATTCGTTCCTACAAACGTGATTTCGATTACCGACGGCCAGATCTTCCTGGAAACGTCCCTGTTCAACGCCGGTATCCGTCCTGCGATCAACGCCGGTATTTCGGTCTCACGCGTTGGTGGCGCAGCGCAGACCAAGGTCATCAAGAACCTGTCCGGCGGTATTCGTACCGACCTGGCGCAGTATCGCGAATTGGCCGCATTTGCACAGTTTGCTTCCGACCTCGACGAAGCGACCCGCAAGCAGCTGGACCGCGGTGCACGCGTGACCGAACTGCTGAAGCAGCCGCAATACTCGCCGCTGCCGATTTCCCTGATGGCCGTATCGCTGTTCGCCGTCAACAAGGGCTATTTCGATAGCATCGACGTGAAGAATGTATTGGCCTTTGAATCCGGCCTGCATAACTTCATGAAGACCAGTCACGCACCGCTGCTGCAGAAGATCGAGCAGAACAAGGCGCTCGACAAGGACGATGAAGCTGCATTGGCTGCTGCAGTCGGCGACTTCAAGAAAACGTTCTGATCGATCGGGCCTTTCACAAGGTGATGAAGGAGTAACACATGGCTGCAGGTAAGGAAATACGCGGCAAGATCAAGAGCGTAGAAAATACGAAGAAGATCACGAAAGCGATGGAAATGGTGGCAGCATCCAAAATGCGCAAGGCGCAGGACCGGATGTATGCTGCTCGTCCCTATGCCAACCGGATTCGCAATATAACTTCCAACCTGGCGCAAGCCAATCCGGAATATACGCATCCGTTCATGGTAAAGCAGGAAGGCGCAAAGGCTGTCGGCATCATCGTCGTCACGACCGACAAGGGTTTGTGCGGCGGCATGAACACCAACTCGTTGCGTATCGTGTTGAACAAGATGCGCGAGCTGGAAGGCCAGGGCAACAAGGTGCAAGCAGTTGCCATCGGCAACAAGGGTTTGGGTTTCCTGAATCGCTTCGGCGCTAAAGTAGTCTCGCAAGCGACGCAGTTGGGCGATACGCCGCACCTGGAAAAACTGATCGGACCGATCAAGGTGCTGCTGGATGCATATGAAGAAGGCAAGCTGGACGCGGTGTACATGGTTTATACCAAGTTCATCAATACCATGCGTCAGGAAGCGCAGCTCGAACAGTTGCTGCCTCTGCCCTCGGAAAAGCTGACCGCAGATGCAGGCCACCATTCGTGGGATTACATCTACGAGCCGGATGCGCAAACCGTGATCGACGACTTGCTGGTGCGTTATGTCGAAGCGCTGATTTATCAGGCGGTCGCTGAAAACATGGCCTCGGAGCAGTCCGCGCGCATGGTGGCGATGAAGGCAGCGTCCGACAACGCGGGCAATGTGATCGGCGAACTGAAGCTGGTCTACAACAAGACCCGTCAAGCCGCGATCACGAAAGAGCTTTCCGAAATCGTAGCCGGCGCGGCCGCGGTCTAACGCGTTAATGCAGTTTTAATCGAATCAAATTTAAATTGACTATTGAAGGAACGAAAATGGCTGATGGCAAAATCGTTCAGTGTATCGGTGCGGTGGTGGACGTTGAGTTTCCGAGCAACGCAATGCCTAAGGTATACGATGCGTTGAAATTGGACGGCTCCGAACTCACCCTGGAAGTGCAGCAACAGCTTGGCGACGGCGTAGTCCGTACCATTGCGCTGGGCTCCTCCGAAGGCCTGCGCCGCGGCACGATGATTCGTAATACCGGCGCGCCGATTATGGTGCCGGTCGGTCCTGCAACCCTGGGCCGCATCATGGACGTGCTGGGCAACCCGATCGACGAGCGCGGCCCGGTGTTGACTGATGCACGTGCATCGATTCACCGCAAGGCGCCTGCGTACGACGAATTGTCCCCATCGCAAGACTTGCTGGAAACCGGCATCAAGGTTATCGACCTGGTGTGCCCGTTCGCAAAAGGCGGTAAGGTTGGTCTGTTCGGCGGTGCAGGTGTGGGCAAGACCGTGAACATGATGGAACTCATCAACAACATCGCAAAAGCACACTCCGGTTTGTCCGTGTTTGCCGGCGTAGGTGAGCGTACCCGTGAAGGTAACGACTTCTACCACGAGATGGCAGATTCCAAGGTTGTTGACCTCGACAACCTGGCAAACTCCAAGGTAGCGATGGTGTATGGCCAGATGAACGAGCCGCCAGGCAACCGTCTGCGCGTAGCTTTGACCGGTCTGACGATTGCGGAATCCTTCCGTGACGAAGGCCGTGACGTGCTGTTCTTCGTGGATAACATCTACCGTTACACGCTGGCCGGTACCGAAGTGTCCGCGCTGCTGGGCCGTATGCCATCCGCCGTGGGTTATCAGCCGACGCTGGCCGAAGAAATGGGCCGTCTGCAAGAGCGCATCACCTCGACCAAGGTTGGTTCGATTACCTCGATCCAGGCCGTGTACGTGCCAGCCGACGACTTGACCGACCCTTCGCCAGCGACCACCTTCGCGCACTTGGACTCGACCGTTGTTCTGTCGCGTGACATCGCTGCACTCGGTATTTATCCTGCGGTTGATCCGCTGGATTCGACCTCGCGTCAGCTGGACCCCAACGTGGTCGGTGTAGAGCACTACGAGACCGCACGCGCAGTGCAAGGAACGCTGCAGCGCTACAAGGAATTGCGCGACATTATCGCGATTCTGGGCATGGACGAACTTGCACCGGAAGACAAGCTGGTGGTGGCACGTGCACGTAAGATGCAGCGTTTCCTGTCGCAGCCGTTCCACGTAGCAGAAGTGTTTACCGGTTCCCCGGGTAAGTATGTTCCTCTCTCCGAAACGATCCGTGGCTTCAAGATGATCGCATCCGGCGAACTGGATCACTTGCCTGAGCAAGCGTTCTACATGGTCGGCACGATCGACGAAGCAATCGAAAAGGCGAAGAAGCTGCAGTAATCGTCTTAGCCAGGCAGCCCAGGCTGCCTGGCTTATCGACCGTACCGGTCTTTCGATGAACGAAATAAGGTTCTAACATGGCAAACACAATTCAGGTTGATGTCGTCTCTGCCGAGGAGGAGATTTTCTCCGGACAGGCAGAGTTCGTCGCATTGCCGGGTGAAGCGGGCGAGCTGGGAATCTATCCCAAGCATACGCCGCTGATCACGCGCATCAGGCCGGGCGCAGTGCGGATCAAGCTTGCCGACCAAGCGGAAGACGAATTCGTTTTCGTCGCCGGCGGCATTCTGGAAGTACAGCCGAATGCTGTCACGGTGCTGGCCGATACCGCAATCCGCGGCTCTGATTTGGATGAGGCAAAAGCTGCCGAAGCCAAAAAAATGGCCGAAGAAGCACTGAACAACCGCGAGTCGAACATCGACTATGCAGCAGCGCAGGCGGAATTGGCGGTTGCAATTGCGCAGCTGGCAGCAATTCAGAGATTGCGTCAGAAGCGCTAAGCAGGCGCTACGAAGTACAATAAAAGGCAGCCGCGGCTGCCTTTTATTTTGCCCGATTGATTCCTCGGCGCCGGACTGGCAAATTGATGCGGCACGAACCGTGCATTCAGGATTCGTGCACTCAAGAACCACGCGCTTAAAAGCCAGCCATTCAGATGCCCAGCCTTTCAAAGGAAGCTTATGTCCTCGATACCGGAACTGCTCTCTCGTTATCGCACGATTGCCGTTGTCGGCTTGTCGGCAAGTCCTGAGCGCCCCAGCCACGGCGTGGCCAAATATCTGCAGGCCCACGGCTATCGCATCGTTCCCGTCAATCCGTCGTATACGGGCACTCTCATTCTCGGCGAGCCTTGCTTCCCGACGCTCGCCGAAGCAAGCGAGGCACTGCAGGCAAGCGGCGAAAAAATTGAAATTGTCGATTGCTTCCGGAAGGCTACGGAAGTGGCGCCCATCGTACGCGACGCGATTGCCATCGGTGCCAAATGCGTGTGGATGCAGCTCGGTGTCGTTAACGAGCAAGCCGCAGCCGCGGCAAGAAACGCCGGACTGGAGGTAGTGATGGACCGCTGCATCAAGATCGAACATCAGGCTACGCCGCAGCGGCCAGAGAAATGAAATTTTTTGCCGAAGTTTTGCAGAAGCGCCAGGAAATAATATGATGTTCCATGTATCTGCTCCAACCGTCCATGAGGCAGCGAAATCCACTATTCCGGCTGTCGTCAAGCCGGTCAGGCTGCCGCCATGAGCTTTCTGCTACAAGACTCGTTCTGGGAACTGGCCAGCTATGTAGTGACGGTATTTGCATTTCCGTTCGCAATCTTTCTGTTCCTGTTCGAGCAACGCAAGGAACGCGACGCCGAGGACGAAGAGGCATATCAGATGCTGCAAAACGCATATAACGACTTCCTGAAAATCGTGCTGGACAATCCGGACCTGCAATTGCGCAGCGCTACGGCGAAAATCGACTTGAACGACGAACAACGGGAACGGCGGCTCATTATTTTCGAAATGCTGATGTCCCTGTTCGAACGCGCTTATATCGTGTCATACGAGCAAGACCTGAACGGTGTTGCCTTGCGGCGATGGAACTCCTGGGACGATTACATGCGCGAGTGGTGCAGGCGAGAGGATTTTTTCCATCTGTTGCCTCAGCTTCTGCGCGGCGAAGATCCCGACTTCACGCGTTACATTCGCAATCTTGCCGAGGAAGAGCAGCGCGCAAAAGCGGCGCAATAAGCGTATCCCGGGCGGCGGATTAAGCGATAATACGCAGTCCAACAAAGAGCAAAGTACTTTCATGTCACATTCTTTCCAGCCCCTTAAGAACGATACCTTTTTGCGCGCTCTTTTGCGCCAGCCTACGGATTACACGCCTTTGTGGCTAATGCGGCAGGCCGGCCGCTATTTGCCGGAATACCGGGCTACGCGTCAACGCGCAGGATCTTTCCTGGGCTTGGCGAAAAATCCCGACTTTGCGACGGAGGTCACGCTGCAGCCGCTGGACCGGTATGCGCTCGATGCTGCCATCCTGTTCTCCGACATCCTGACGGTTCCCGATGCGATGGGGTTGGGCTTGTATTTCGTGGAAGGGGAAGGACCGAAATTCGAACGTCCGCTGCAGGATGAAGCATCCGTCATGGCGCTGCGCCAGCCCGACATGGAAAGCCTGCAATATGTGTTCGATGCAGTCACGCAAATTCGTACCGAGCTCAAAGGAAGAGTACCTTTGATCGGTTTTTCCGGAAGTCCCTGGACGCTCGCGTGCTATATGGTCGAAGGCGGCGGCTCGGATGACTTCCGCAAGGTCAAGGCAATGTTATATAACCGGCCGGACCTGATGCACCGCATGCTGAAGATCAACGCTGCTACCGTTGCTGCCTACCTGAACGCGCAAATCGATGCCGGCGCGCAGGCGGTCATGATCTTCGATACCTGGGGCGGGGCACTTGCTGACGGCGTGTACCAGCAATTTTCACTGGCTTATATGCGAGACGTAGTAAGCCAGTTAAAGAAAGAAAAGGACGGCGTACGCATCCCGAGCATCGTCTTCACCAAGGGCGGCGGCTTGTGGCTGGACGACATCGCGGACATCGGCGCCGACGCTGTCGGACTGGACTGGACCGTAAATCTTTCCATGGCACGTGCGCGCGTCGGGAGCAAAGTCGCGCTGCAAGGCAATCTCGATCCAAATGTCCTGTTCGCACAACCTCAACAGATTCGCGAAGAAGTCATCAAGGTGCTGGAAGCGTTCGGTCCGCCTGCAGAAGGCTATGGCCATGTGTTCAATCTCGGCCACGGAATTTCGCAATATACGCCGCCGGAATCAGTCGATGTATTGGTTGAAACGGTGCATGAAGTCAGCCGAAAAATGAGGCAAAGCAAAGCCTGATGCAAGGCTGAAGAAAGCAGCCTCGGCCGGCGTGGCCGCCAAAAATAATTGTTCGCAGTGCATAAAATTTAATGATGTGCAGTACACGCTCTCAGGTCACATAAAGTCTTTGCCGTGAGCTAGAAAGCGGCGGCATAGAACGGAACGCTAACGAGGCAGGCTGCCATAGACGTCCTAAAATCCGGTGCCTATTTCGCCATGCCGAAATAGGCACCGGATTGGTGTTCGTCCATGGTGCGACACCCGCCTGTGAATTGCGAACTACAGTTATTCACAGAAACGAAATTATCCTTTTGGTGCAAAAAGAAGCACAAAGCGCGAAGTTACATTTACAGTCTATTGCAACCCATTGATTTTAAAGTTATTTTTAGTTTGCATAAAATAAAGAGATTCTGCAGATAAACTTCAAGCAAGAATTACCCTCAAGAAATACAAGATTGCCCACAAAGTTATCCACAGCATGAAGACCAGAAAATTTCGTTTCGGCGCTTATACTTAGCCAACTTTTTAAGGTTTTACATTAAATCTGTGGAACAAATCATTGTTCAGGTCGCGCTAGACGCCCCGCTTGATACGACTTTCGATTATTGCTGGCCAGCAAGCGAAAACCGCCAGCCGACGATAGGCCATTTGGCTACGGTGCCATTCGGCAAGCGAGAGACGACCGGGATAGTCGTTGCCATAAAAGAACAAAGCACGCTGCCCACTGAACGACTGAAGTCCATCATCAATATCAATTTTGAGCTGCCGGCGCTTTCGGCGGAATGGATTGCACTGTGCCGATTCGCAGCCGAGTATTATCAACGGCCGCTGGGCGAAGTGGCTTTGCCGGCCCTGCCGAAAAATCTGCGCAGCTTGAAGCCGGCGCAGTTGGAAAAGGCTTATAAAAAACTGGCCAAGAATTTGCCAAAATCCGGCGAAGGCAACGCGGGCCCAGCATCGCCCAATCTAAACGAACAACAGCGGATTGCGGCGCAGGAAATAGCAGGCAGCAAGGGCTTTACTCCAGTCTTGTTATACGGTGTGACGGGAAGCGGCAAGACCGAGGTCTATCTGCATGCCGCGCAACGCATTCTGTCGGACAGAACCAATGACGGATCAGCGCAGGTGCTGATCCTGGTTCCCGAAATTAACCTTACTCCGCAGCTGGAAGGCCATCTGCGCGCACGCTTTCCGGATCTGACGATCGCAACTTTGCATAGCGGCTTGGCCGAGGGCGAGCGTATGCAGCATTGGCTGGCCGCTCATTTGGGGCAGGCACATATCGTGTTGGGCACGCGACTGGCCGTTATGGCATCGATGCCGCGGCTGCGGCTGATCATTGTCGATGAAGAGCATGATGCGTCGTATAAACAGCAGGAAGGACTGCGTTACTCTGCACGCGACCTTGCAATCTGGCGCGCACACCAGCTAGGCATACCGGTCGTGCTCGGTTCCGCTACACCGTCGCTGGAGACATGGCAGCATGCGCAATCGGGACGCTACCGCAAACTGGAGTTGCGCGACCGTGCCGTGAAAGATGCCGTCTTGCCGAAGGTGAGGGTGATCGACATGGAGCGCGACAAGCCGGCCGAAGGCTTGACCTCCACGCTGATCGCCGCACTGAAACGCCGCATGGAATGCGGCGAACAATCGCTGCTCTACCTGAACCGCCGCGGCTATGCGCCGGTCATTCACTGTGACGCATGCGGATGGATCAGCAATTGCAAACGCTGTACCGCATTCATGGTCTTGCATCGGCCGGAGCGGCGCCTGCGCTGCCACCACTGCAGCCTGGAACTGCCGATTCCGCGCGCTTGCCCGACATGCGGCAATGTGGACCTGCAGCCGCTGGGGCGCGGAACTCAGCGTATCGAAGAAGGACTGGCACAATTGTTTCCGCAGGCACGCGTCCTGCGCATCGATGCCGATTCCACGCGCCGCAAAGGCAGTGCGCAAGCAGCTTTTGATCAGGTCCATCGCGGTGAAGTGGATATCCTGATCGGCACGCAAATGGTAGCCAAGGGACATGACTTCAAGAACCTGACCCTGGTCGGCATACTGAACCCGGATACCGCCCTGTTCTCGCACGATTACCGAGCGAGCGAACGGCTGTTTGCGCAGTTGATGCAAGTGTCCGGGCGGGCCGGGCGCGCCGCGCAGAAAGAAGACGGCAATGCCAGCGAAGTGCTCATTCAAACGCGTTACCCGCATCATCCGCTCTATGCTGCGGCTGCGGCGCACGATTACGACCAGTTCGCTTCCAACTTGCTGCAGGAGCGGAAGCAAGCCGGACTTCCTCCCTTCATTTATCAAGCGCTGCTGCGCGCGGAAGCGAAAGATTTACAAACCGCACTCGACTTTCTCGCGCAGGCTGCACAAAGCGTTTCCCATCAGGGCATCATAGTGAATGATCCGGTGCCTATGACCATGACGCGCGTGGCCAATCTCGACCGTGCACAATTACTGGTCGAATCGGAATCGCGTCCACAATTGCAAACCTTCCTCAAGGATTGGATGCAGGTATTGCGCGCCACGAAAACCAGGGTGCGCTGGAGTCTCGAAGTGGACCCGGTGGATATTTAACGCAAAGATCATGTCGTATTTCACACCAGCGATTTGCGACTACGCCACAATCCCAGTCTGATAATCGGCATAGTGAGCCGCTTGACTGCCTGCGCACAGGATTTTGCGTTACAGTGGCAATTCCAAAAGAGCAACTTCATCGTCGGAAAGCCCATGCATTGAATTCCCTGGAACAGGTGATCTGCAAACCATGACTGCATCGCAAACAGGAGTGTGTTGAGATGGCGTCTATCCCTCTGCGAGCCGCCATGAAGCTTCGCCTGCGTACCGTCGGCATTCTGGCAGCCGATTATGGGTTCAATATCCTCATGCTGTTTGCCTTTGCCGCGGCAGACGTCATTTCTTTCCAGATTCCGATCATCCTGCTTGGCATCGCTTTCTTGTTCAATCTGCTTTTTGCGGGCCTGATCCTGAGCGGCAAGACCCGATCGCTTCAGGACCCTTCGCTTACAGCCTTGCAGTTGCTGGGTGCATGCGGTTTCAATTTTCTGGGCTTCCTGTTGGCGCCGCAAATCGTTTATTTCTTCATGATCAATTTGTTCGTGCCGCTATCCTATGGCAGCGTACATTTCACTCAACGCATGTTCCTTGCATCATGGATTTTTCTGTCATGCGCATTGGGCGCGATGATGCTAACCGTCGGTGTCCAGGGCGATATAGAGCTGACAACGCCGACCGACCGGATTTTTTTCTGGGCGGTGATCGTATTTGCGCTGGGGCGATTCCTGGCCATCAATGCAGAGGTATCCCGGCTGCGCATACGTTTGCAAAGAAAGAACAATGAGCTCATGCATGCCGCAACCAGATTAAGTGACTTGGCAAGCCGGGATGAATTGACAGGCTTATGGAACAGACGTGAATTCATGCGCTTGCTGCTCGAAGAAAGCCGGCGCGCCGTGCGCAACCAATCCAGTTTTTGCGTCGCAATAATCGATATCGACCACTTCAAGAAAGTAAACGATACCTATGGCCATTTGACCGGCGATGCCGTGCTGCATGAACTGGCGCAACTGCTGGAAAGCATGCGCAGGGCGACAGATAGTGTGGCGCGCTACGGCGGAGAGGAGTTCACGCTGTTGCTGGTCAATGCAAAACTGGCGACCGCCACGGTTGCACTAGAACGCATCCGGTCGCAAGTGATGCAGTACGACTGGGAAGTCATTGCTGCGGGATTGCGCCTGACCATATCGGTAGGCATCGCAGCGTGGCGGCCGGGAGAAACACTAACCCAGGTTTTGAATCGCGCCGATGCGGCACTCTATGAAGCAAAAGATGCCGGACGCAATTGCGTGCGCGTGTCGCACACGTAATACCCGTTCAAATGAGCTCGGCTGACTCGATCCTGTGACCACATACGATTGGTTCCGGACCAAATCCGCCGAAATAAGGTTTCAATGTTGCGGCCGCTGTGATGTTTGGTCATCTATGAAATGCGGCGGCGAGGCCGGATCGAAATCCGCCCAGTCGCCATTCACGATCGTGCCTTCCGAACATTCAATGTCAGTAGCGCCTACAGCGCGCAACGCATCGATGACGCGTCCTTCGGCATCGCTATCTGGCACGCTAACGGCAACCATCATGCCGGCATGGCGCACAGGCACCATGTGGCGTGCAGCGGCTTCGCCGTCGTCTTTCATGCTGGAAAGAGATCCAGCTACCGAACCAATATGCGCGCCAACGAATGCGCCGGTTATGGCGCCGAGCGGCCCGGTCAACGGCGTTGTGGCTGCCCCGACGGCAGCGCCGATGGCACCGCCGGATGCCATGCCGACCGTTCTGCCAGGTGCCGTGTTTTCAGCTCCGGTGGATTTATCATGATCGCCGCCTAATACATAGGTTCCATGCTCGCCGGCCGGAGTAAGATAAAACGAGCTGACTTGGTCTTCCGGAAATCCCGCTTGCACGATTTCATTAATCGCATGTTGAACTTGCGATTGTTGTTCGAACCTGCCGGCAATAATCCTAGTCATGGCTGCCTCTCCTATTCATAGTTATATGCTGCAATACTTCTATGATTGTCGAATAAGCCATTAGTTCTAATGCCGGAAAAGCTGGGTTCTCCTAAAGAAGCACCTTCACTTTCTTTCCAGCCATCAGCCAACAGTCCTGGATTACTTCTAGTATCCCTACTTCCTTCCGGCGAGCGCACGACTGGCCATGTATGAAAAATCCTGCATGACACACAGCAAAAGAATAATCCTGATTGGAATTCGTGTGCCGAATATCAATCTAAATGTTATCTGGATGCGTCCATTGCCGTCGCCTTGACACCCCTGCCGATGACCTTTTCGACGATTGTCAGGGCGTTCCCATAAAGATCCAGAAATTACTAAGGAACATTTATATAGTTGCAACTGTCGATCTTTAACCCGGCAAAGGCGCCGGCCAAACGCGCACTATCAAAGAGGAGAGTCATTATGGAAAGCACAGTTATTGGCGTCTACGATAATTACGACCAGGCGCAGAACGCATTGAATGAACTGGTGAGAGCCGGATTCGGCCGCAACGACATTCAATTGACCCCGGGAGACCAAACCTCCGAGGCAAGGCAATCGGCCTTGCGCGCCGCGCCGCAGGATGGCGAACGCACCAGAACTAATGAAGATACCGGCGAATCCACCATTGGCCAGTTTTTCGGCAAGATCTTCGGCACCTATGCCAATACCAATGACAAGGCCAACCACGGTGACGTCATGTCCGACGCCGAACTGTTTTCCGAATCGATCCGGCGCGGAAGCTATCTGCTGGCCGTCGATGCGCGCAATGACGAACAGCACGACGAAATCGTCAATATCATGGATCGCTTCGGCCCGATCGATATCGATGAACGCGGTGCGAATTGGCGCATGCAGGGATGGTCGAAGTACGACAGCAATGCCCCCGTCCTGAGCCAGGAAGAAATCGAGCGCGAGCGCTCGTCCTATCCGAGCCGGTCCGCTTCGACCACGGCGCGAAGCGACATGCAGCAAGACAGCGCATCCCTGCAGGCACAAGGAACCCAAGGCACACTGGCAGGCACGAGCGCAACCCAAGGTGCGGGGGCGCAGTCATTCGGCGACACTGCAGGCTTGAGCAATGAGCGCAGAAACGTGCGCATCTATCCGCGTGCCGGCGATACTTCCTCGCTAAGCAATGCCGGAATCGGTTCGGCCGGTGCGGCTGCCTCCGGCATGGGATCGACGACGTCTGGTATGGGATCGACAACGTCCGGTATGGGATCGACGGCATCCGGCATGGATACTTCTACGACAGGCACGTCAATGGCCGGTGCTGGCGGATATGATGAAGACAGCGACTATCGTTCCCACTGGCAATCCAACTATGGCCATTTAGGCGGCCGGTACGAAGACCACGCTCCCGCATACCAGTATGGTTCCCGTCTTGCCAGCGACCAGCGCTATAGCAATTACCATCAATGGAATGACGTCGAAGCCAACGCCCGGACTGACTGGGAGTCGCAAAATTCCGCCCATCCCTGGGAAAAGGCTAAGGATGCCGTGCGCTATAGCTGGGAAAAGGTGACCAATAGGGGGCGTCAGTAAGTTTGGCGAATCGCCCCGCTGGGCGATTCATGTCCATATTGATTCACTTAAAGTTTCTCTGCCGAGCGATGTAAAAAGTGCCACTTCAAAAAGTGGCACTTTGTCTTTCAGCAACTTAAAGCAAATTCCGCGGCGCGCGTTGTCGCGACTGCCATACTGCAGCCAGTGCCAAGCCGGCGCCCGCCAACGCCAGCCCGGTTGTCTTCGGATGTGTGGTTGCCCTGGTGTACAGGCTGGATTCGCAAACATGGCCAGGATAACCAAGGCGCTCCTGCAAGCCCACGCCAGGCCAGTATAAGGCATCTTGCGCACTGCTGTTTGCCGGCTTGTCTGTGCGTTGCTGCCTGGATGCGAAACGCTTCATGTAACGATCCATCAGCTGCGGGAAATAATGTGCCCCGGACGAGAAGAGCTTGGATGCGGAACCGACGAAGATATCCCGCTTAGGATGTTCGGCTGCAAACAGGATTGCTTCGGCGACGACTTCCGGCGCATAAATCGGCGCGGGCAGTTTCGGCTCGACTTCCATATAGTTTTTCGCATTTGCAAGAAACATGGTATCTACGGCCGCCGGCTTGATCAGCGTAACCGATACCGGCGCGCCGGCTTCTTCCAGTTCCATGCGCAATGAATCCGTGAATCCCTTGACGGCGTGCTTGGATGCGGCATAGATCCCTTGCAGCGTGATACCGCAATCGGAGAGTTCGCTTCCCAGGTTGATCAGCGCGCCGCCACGCCATTTGAAATGCTCGGCCGCAACAAGAGAACCGTGCACTACCCCCCAGAAATTGATGTCAAAAATACGCCGCTGATCCTCGAGTGAAATTTCACTGAGCTTGCCGAAAATGGAGACTCCTGCGTTGTTGATCCAGGTATCGAATCCACCGAATTGGGCAATCGCAGTACTGGCAATCGTGCGCACATCTTCTTCCTTGGAAACATCCGCCACGACATGGACGGCTGATGTTCCGTATCCATTCAATTCATCCGCCAATTTCTGCAGTGCGTCGCCATTGCGCGCTGCCAGGACGAGCTTGGCACCGCGCCGTGCCGCCAACCGTGCGGTCGTCAAGCCAATACCGCTCGAGGCGCCCGTAATCACGATGACCTGATCTTCCAGTTTCTTCAGCCGAATATCCATAGAGCTTCCTCATTGTGATGAGTGAAAAGAGAGTCATTCCAAGCGCTTAGGAGCGGATTTGTGGCAAGAGTTCACACGGCAGGGGAGTCAAGCAAGCCTTCGGCGGCAAGCTGGCGGATAATGCGTATGGTGTCGATATCGGATTCTTGATATGCAGAACGGCGGAATTCATTGTAGAAAGCCGCTTCTTCATTCTCTTCGTCGGCACTTTCGTATTCGAAGCGGACGAACATCTGGCCCGGACCCGGCTCTTCGATCGTCATGCTCAGGCTCGAGGCAGGAATATCCTTTTGTTCGGGAATCAGGTAACGGATCTGCAGCAAGGGCAGGAAAGTAACGCGGTCCTGGATTACGACATCGCCGTAACGCAACTCGCGGCGAAGCGAGGCAGGTGAACGCTCCGAGATTGTGCAGGCATCCAGCCAGGGAACGAAAGACTTCGGATCTTCAGCGCGCTTGACCAGGCCGCGCCAGACTTGCTCGCGGGTCAAGGTATCGATCAGCGGATTCAGCGGATCATTGATTTCCACCAGATGGGCAAATTTCATATAGAAGTAAATAAAACCAAGAAAATATTTTATGAATTTTTACGTGACGGCGGCGTCTTTTCTCATGGCATCAAGCACAATAATTAATGACACATCTTAGTCTAGCGCGGCATGGATGTTTGCGCGCAAAAGAAATTCAGCATGGACCGACATGCGGAAGCAGTCCGCAGGCTTGATTGATATGGCATCACATTCAGAATTACATCTCACCATTAATGAAATCAGGGAATGCCGGCATTGTGCCGCGCAATTGCCGCATGTGCCGCGCCCGGTATTTTCCGTCTCCGCACATGCGCGCATACTGATTGTCGGGCAGGCGCCCGGATTGAAAGTCCAGCAAAGCGGCATTCCATGGAATGATTTGTCCGGACAATTATTGCGCACTTGGCTGCAATTGACCCCTGAACAATTCTATGACGATGCGCGGATTGCAATTGTTCCCATGGGATTTTGTTATCCAGGCAAAGGCACAAGCGGGGACTTACCGCCCAGGCAGGAATGCGCGCCCCTATGGCATGAGCGCTTGCTGAAAAACATGCCCGACGTCCGCATTACCTTGCTGATCGGACAATATGCTCAACGCTATTATCTGCAGCAGCGAATGAAAACCAGCCTGACCGAGACCGTTGCACATTTTGCCGAATATCTGCCGCAATATTTTCCTTTGCCCCATCCGAGCCCGCGCAACCGCTTCTGGTTCGCACGTCATCCATGGTTCGAAAAAGAAGTCTTGCCTGTGCTGCGCCAGCAGATCAAGACGGCGCTGGAATAAAACGATTTGTTCTTGTCAAGATTCTCAGCAGTACTTCGCCGGATTCCCAAGCAGACAAAACAACAATGCCACAGCGTTGAAAAATGTATCTGCGTTGCAAGGCCAAGTTGATAAAATGGCCGCTTTCAGATGAAAGCGTACAGGGCGGAAATGGATTTCATTATTGACAAGCCCTTGCGCGTGCACATGCAATGCCACGTGCCTATTTTACGAGGCTCTCCTTGTTTTTTGCGCCATTGAAAGTCAACGTATGAGTACCCCGTCCTTCGGTCTGAATGCTCCGCAGCGTGAGGCGGTCAAGTACATGGATGGTCCGTGCCTGGTACTGGCGGGCGCCGGTTCCGGCAAAACGCGTGTCATCACGCAAAAGATCGCGAATCTGATTGAAGAGTATGGCTATGAGTCCAAGCATATTGCGGCCCTGACCTTCACCAACAAGGCAGCGGCGGAAATGCAGGAACGCATTGCCAAGCTGCTCAAAGATCCAAAGCAGGCCAAGCATTTGACGGTGTCCACATTCCATTCGCTCGGTGTGCAAATCCTGCGTCGCGAAGCGAAGGAACTTGGTTTGAAAGACCGCTTTTCCATCATGGATAGCGATGACTGTTTTTCGCTTGTGCAGGATCTGGCGGTCACAACCGACAAGCAAGTGATACGCCGCATCCAGACCGCGATGTCCTTATGGAAAAACGGTTTGGTCGATCCTGATACAGCGCTGAAAAACGCCGCTGACGAAGATGAGGCGCAGGCCGCGCGCATCTACCGTAACTATGTCGCCACGCTCGCAGCCTACCAGGCGGTCGATTTCGACGACTTGATCCGCCTGCCGGTGGAATTATTCCGTCAAAAGGAAGAAGTACGCGATAAGTGGCAGCGGAAATTGCGTTACCTGCTGGTCGACGAATATCAGGATACCAACACCTGCCAGTACGAACTGGTCAAGCTTCTGGTGACCGGCTTGGGCAAGAAGCCGATGTTTACCGCTGTCGGCGACGACGACCAAGCAATTTACGCATGGCGCGGTGCAACCATTGAAAACCTGAAACAGCTGCAAGTCGATTTTCCTGATTTGAAAGTCATCAAGCTGGAACAGAATTACCGCTCCACCACGCGCATCCTGCAGGCGGCCAATGCGGTGATCTCGAACAATCCGAAGCTGTTTGAAAAGCAACTCTGGTCAGAGCATGGATTGGGTGATCCGATCAAGGTCATGGCCATGCAGGACGACGATCAGGAAGCGGAGCAGGTAGCCATCATGCTGTCAGCGCACCGCTTCGAGCGGCGCGCCAAATTTTCCGATTACGCGATCCTGTACCGAGGCAATCATCAGGCGCGCGTGATCGAGCAAGCGCTGCGCAAGGAGCGCATTCCCTACACGATCTCCGGCGGACAAAGCTTTTTCGACCGTGCGGAAATCAAGGACATCATCAGTTATCTGCGCCTGATCGCTAACCAGGACGACGATCCGGCTTTCATCCGCGCGGTGACTACGCCCAAGCGCGGAGTCGGCCAGGCCACGCTGGAAGCACTGGGCGCGTTTGCGGGGCAATGGCAATGTTCGCTGTTCGAAGCAGTGTTCAAGGGCGGCATCGAAGCCAAGCTGAATGAGCGGCAGTTGAATCCATTGCGCGACTTCTGCAATTTTATCAATGGGCTCGAAGCCCATGCGCACCGCGAAGGGCATGCCGCCTCGCTGCTGGATGACATGATGAAGGAAATCAACTACGAAGCCTATCTGTACGACGCCTTCGACGACCGGCAGGCGCAAAGCAAGTGGCAAAACGTGATCGACTTCACAACCTGGCTCAAGGAAAAGGGAAGCGGCGGCAAAGAAGGGACTGATGCAGAAAAGAGCTTGCTCGATCTGACGCAGATGGTCGCGTTAATGACCATGCTGGAAGGGCGCGATGAAGAGCCGGATGCGGTGCGCATGTCCACGCTGCACGCCTCCAAGGGGCTGGAATATCCGCACGTATTTTTGGTTGGCGTGGAAGAGGGTATCCTGCCGCATAAAGGCGATCCGGATGCGCCGATCGCCACGCTCGGCGCACGCATCGAAGAAGAGCGGCGCTTGATGTATGTGGGAATTACGCGTGCGCAGCGCAGCTTGCATATTACCTGGTGCAAGAAGAGGAAACGTGCGCGCGAAAGCGTGAATTGCGATGTATCGCGCTTCATCAAGGAAATGAAGCTGGATGAAGGCGATGCCGTGCCGAAAGAAGAGGAAGTCCTGACGCCGCAAAACAGGCTTGCAAACTTGAAAGCCCTGTTGCAAAAGACCAAGGCAGCTTGATTGACCGCATTAAGCTTGCCAGCAGGAGAGTTGAATGGCCTAACCAATATTACATATTGGGCATAAATTTTCTTCTCCTGCAAAGAAATTATTCGCTAAACCGGCATGATTGTTATAAGGTGAATTGATTATTCCTGGCGGTGTCCAAACTTGATACCGGATATTTTTTATACGGAGGGAATATGCAATCCCAATCGCATAGAACAGTGGCGCGTATCGAGGCCGCATCCAGTACGCAACATCATCGACCTTGGAAAAAGCTGTTGGCATTTTTTGCGCTCATTACAATCCCGGCTATTTGCACGGCATTGTATAACCTGTGAGGAATGCCGATGATTTGCTTTGCAGGTTTAACACGCAGCCGGCGCATCATGCCGGATAAAAGAAAGGATAGTCATGGTCAATGAAGAACGCATAATGGATATTGAAGTGCGGCTTGCACGGCAGGAAGACTTGATCGATACGCTGAATCAGACTGTATTTCGCCAGCAAAAAAAGATCGATGAGCTCGAGGCCTTGTGTACTGCCCTGGCGCGGCGGATCAAGGAAGTCGCCGACAATCTTTCGGAGGAAGCGCCCTTGGATGAAAGACCTCCTCATTATTAAATCTACGCGCAAATAGACAATTGAACAGAGATACAATGCTTGATTCAGACAAAGAGCAGAAACTGCTCCATCATAAATTGAACATGGAAACGGCGCCGATGCCGTGGAAGGAATTGCTGAAGCATTTCGCGGCCGGCATTGTAATCGTGGTGGATAACGACCTGGACCTGATTCAGGTCGCTGCCAGCGTCGCGAACGACGACAAGGCTGCAGTAAAGAAATGGATGCTGGCCAACCAGCTTATGAAAGTATCGGATGAGCAGGCACAAGTCTGGCTTGAGCAAGATGTTTTGCTTTGGACGGTAGTGGTCAAACCCTTCATCCTTGTACAGGAAAAAAAGTCGCTTTAAGCAAGCACGGACCAGTTTTTGTAAATTCCCTGACAGTGCCCGTCATGGTGGGGCTGTTGTGTTGCCGGCGGCCTTTCGTGCGGCACCATTGGCCATTGTGCGGAGATGCCAGGAAGCACGTCTCATGTGCCATGTGCTTTTCGCTTAAAATGACCCACAATGTTTAGCTCAGCATGAAAGGAAAACCATGAAGTGTCCAATCTGCAAGGAACCGGATCTGGTGATGGCGGATCGACAGAATATCGAGATCGATTACTGTCCACAGTGCCGTGGCGTCTGGCTGGATCGGGGCGAACTCGACAAAATCATCGAGCGTGCCGCATCCGTTTCCGCCGCAGCGCCTGAAGCAGCGCCTGCACGTCCTGCTTCGCCGAATCCATCCTATTCCGACCATTCATTTGGCCATCGGCATGACAAGGACGACCGTTATCGCCAAGGCTATCCGCACAAAAAGCGTAAGGGCTTCTTGGGGGAGTTGTTCGATTTTGACTGACAGGCCGGCTTGCCCACACTGTGATCAGGCAGTCATGGTGAAGGCGAGTCATGCACGATTTGTCGCAAACGAATTCACCACCACTATATTGCGCCCGGTAAAATAGGCATTGCCTGTATTCATGCAAATGCCGTGTTTTGCCGTGTCGATTTCATCCGCTTTAGCCTCCCGTAAGATCATCCATTGTGATTGCGACTGCTTTTATGCTGCAGTCGAAATGCGCGATAACACGGCCCTGGCCAGCCTGCCGATCGCAGTAGGAGGGCGGGCCGATCAGCGCGGTGTAATCGCGACCTGTAATTACGAAGCCCGCCGCTTTGGCGTGCGCTCGGCGATGGCGACCGCACAGGCGCTGCAGCGTTGTCCCGATCTCATCGTTTTACCGCCGGCGATGGAGAAATACCGTATCGCTTCCAGGCAGATCCTGGCGATTTATCGCGACTACACCGAACTGGTGGAGCCACTGTCGCTTGATGAAGCGTATCTGGATGTCAGTGGAGCATCGCATTGCCAGGGCAGCGCAACCCTGATGGCGCAGGAAATCCGCCATCGTATTCATGATACCGTCGGCATCACCGCCTCTGCCGGCATCGCGCCGAATAAGTTTCTTGCCAAGATTGCCAGTGACTGGAACAAGCCCAACGGTCAATATGTAATACGCCCTAAAGAGGTCGATGCCTTTGTTGCTGCATTGCCAGTCGATAAGCTCTTCGGCGTCGGCACGGTAACCGCGAAAAAGCTTCATAAGCTGGGCGCGAAAACCTACGCCGATCTGCGCGCCTGGTCAATGCTGGAGCTGCAGCATCACTTTGGAAAGTTCGGTGAGCGCCTGTATGAATTATGCCGGGGCATCGATACCAGGGAGGTTTCACCGGAGCGCGAGCGCAAGTCCGTCAGCGTCGAGGAAACCTATGCAGTGGATTTGCCGGATGTGCTTGCATGCCGCGAACAGTTGCCGGAGTTGATGCAGCAACTGCAGCGACGAATCGAGCGCGCCAAGGTGGCAAATGCAATCCGCAAGCTTTTCGTCAAAATCCGCTTCGCCGATTTTCAGAAAACGACCGCGGAATGCCTGTCAAAGACGCTCGACCGGGACTTGCTGGAAACGCTGCTGGACAAAGCCTATGCACGCGGCAATCGTCCGGTGCGTTTGCTGGGAGTAGGGGTGCGCGTGGATGAACTCGCGGAAGAACGCAACCAGCTGGGTTTGTTCCATCCCGATTTTATGAGTGATGTTGCCTAAATTTCCATGCAAGGATTCTTACATTTCTTTTTCTGAAAATGTTGTGAATCCGATGCAGAAAAGCCATTAGCCTGCCTGTAGAATGGCCGATTTGCACAGCTTACTTATGTGGTTCAAGAACCTTCAGATTTACCGTCTTCCCGCGCCATGGGCAATGAGCGCCGATCAACTCGAAAGCCTGCTGGCCGGACAAGCGTTCGCACCCGGCACCAGTCTCGATATGCAAACCCAGGGCTGGATTTCGCCGCGTGACAACGGCATGCTGGTGCACAGCGTCAATCGCCAGATGCTGCTGGCGCTCCAGACCGAGAAAAAATTATTGCCGTCCAGCGTGATCAACCAGGTCGCCAAGGCCAAAGCGGCGGAACTGGAAGAGCAGCAGGGTTTCAAGCCTGGCAAAAGACAGATGCGCGAGCTCAAGGAGCAGGTCACGGATGAATTGCTGCCGCGCGCCTTCAGCATTCGTCGCAATACCTGGACCTGGATCGACCCGGTCAATGGCTGGCTGGTGATCGATGCCGCAAGTCCCGCCAAAGCCGAAGAAGTGCTGAAGTTTCTGATCAAGGCGATCGACAAGTTTCCGATGGATACCCTGCGCGTGGCCCGTTCTCCCGTCGCTGCAATGACCGATTGGCTGGTGTCCGACGAAGCGCCGGTTAATTTCACGGTCGACCAGGACACTGAATTGCGCGCTACCGGTGAAGGCAAGGCAACTGTGCGCTATGTGCGGCATGCGCTGGAAGCCGACGACGTGCGTCGTCATATTGCTTCGGGCAAGCAATGCACGCGCCTGGCGATGACCTGGGCGGATCGCATTTCCTTTGTGTTGACCGAATCGCTTTCGATCAAGCGCGTGGCGCCTCTGGACGTGTTGAAGGAAGACAGCGAGATCACATCGAAAAACGATGACGAGCGCTTTGATTCCGATGTTGCCTTGATGACCGGCGAATTGAGCAAGATGATCGCCGATCTGGTGACTGCGCTGGGCGGCGAACTGCGCGAAGGAGTAATGACGGACTTGCGCCAGGCTGCCTGAATCAGATTTGAACGAGGAATAAAAAAGACGAACCGAAGTTCGTCTTTTTTGTTTTGGCGGAGCGGACGGGGCTCGAACCCGCGACCCCCGGCGTGACAGGCCGGTATTCTAACCAACTGAACTACCACTCCTAAAACGGCGTGCCAACCCTTTCGGACCGGCATGGAATTTTCATTCCTGTAAGGGCAGCAAGTCTACAGCAGATCACGCGGCTTGACCACCCCCTTTTGCGTTAATTTGGCGATATTGAAGAAATCTCAATGCATCAGGAGTGGCGCTGCACGGCAAATGTTTTCAAAAAATCATCGATAACCAAATTGAAAAGTGTCATGCGTTCGAAGAGGGAATCGGACAAGAATTGTTACACGTTGGATTTGCCTGCATGAACGAAGTAAAGCAGAATCGAATTATGTATCAGGCAAAAATAAAATGAGAACAGGCCTGCATGCGCACCCGCGACGACTTGTTTTAAGGGAGGAGAAAATGAAGAACAAGCTTGCAGTTTCCTTGCTGGCGGCACTGCTTGCCAGCTGCGCTACCAGCCCGGATTCTTCGAAATCCGGCGGCGTAGTGGAGACGACTGCCGACGGCACGTCGACCGCACCCACTCTTCACGCATACAAGCAGGATCTTGCGCAGCGCATATCACAGGTCAACTCCCGACATATCTACGCGGAGCGGCCGCAAGCCTTGCTGCGTTCCATCGTCGTATTGAAGTTCTCCGTCGATGGCAACGGCAATTTGCTGGGCTCGGAAATCCAGCGCAGCAACCGGGACCGCACGGCCGAATCCACGGCGCTGGAAAGCCTGAAGCGTACCACCCCTTTCCCCAAGCCCGCGCCGCACCTGCTGCGTCATGGCAAGGTAGACATATCAGAGTCCTGGCTTTTCAACAACGATGGCCGCTTTCAATTGCGTTCGGTCGCATTGCCGCAAATGGATCGCTGATTAAAGCGGTGTCGGTCTGACTATGCTGCCGATGCCGACGGCTGCCCGCGGCACGGCGGCGCCTCTTGCAGCGTGGTGTGTCGCAGCATCGTCCTTCAATACGCCTAGGCATGCCGGATATTTGGCTGCTGAAACAATGTTCGGCTATGCTTGCGGCACCATGGATATTGTCGATTTACTCTCAAAGCGCCGCCTCCAATGAACCCAAGCTGGCTTTTGAGCAATATCGTCGCTTCTCTATTGCTGCCGCCGCTTAACCTGATCCTGATCTGTGCAATCGGCCTTGCGTTGCGTGGACGCTGGCCGCGTGCAGGGACAGCCCTTTCTCTTGGAGCGCTGGCAATCTTGCTGGGTTTGAGCACGCAAGCCGGCGCGCGATTATTGGCGGCTCCGCTTGAAGCCATGATCCGGCCATTGCAATCCGGCAGAAGCGCCGATGCGCAGGCAATCGTAATACTCGGGGGCGGTCGCATGCAGGACGCACCCGAATATGGCGGCCACGATATTCCGAACGCGCATACCTTAGCGCGGCTTGCTTATGGCGCAAAGCTCCAGCGGGAAACCCGCTTGCCGGTACTTGTCACAGGCGGCACGCCGGACGGTGCCGGAGAATCTGAAGCAGCAGTGATGGCGCGTACCTTGCGTGAAGATTTTGGAACGCCGGTGCGCTGGCTGGAACAGCATTCCAATAACACCGCGGAAAATGCGCAACGCTCGGTACATCTGCTGAAGCAGGCCGGTATCGGGCGCATCCTGCTGGTAACCGATGCCATGCACATGCCTCGGGCACATGCTATTTTTAGTCGCTATGACATCAAGGCCGTACCGGCGCCTACGCGCTTCCTCGATACGGCTCCGTTGTCTGCCGCGGATTTCATACCCAAGGCAAGCGCGCTTGCGAACAGCCACTATGCGATGCATGAGTGGATCGGGCTGTACTGGTACCGCCTTCGTCCTCAGTAAAGTGCTGCTGCCTTAAGCACGATCTCTTGTCGCTGTGCATTCCACGGCCGTCAAAGCACGTCGCATCAAAAAGCACTAAAGTATGAAAAACTCGCACAGTAAATTAGTTTTCTGTTGCAGTTGGCAAACTGACCTGGCATTTCGGACGAGCACAATGAACCAGATGACGGTAGATGTTGCGGTAATAGGTGCCGGGTCAGCCGGTCTGACTGCTTATCGGGCAGCCAAGGCACATGACGTGCGTGCCGTACTGATCGAACGCGGCCCTTACGGGACAACCTGCGCGCGGGTGGGCTGCATGCCGAGCAAGCTGTTGATCGCCGCTGCCGAAGCGGCGCACGGGATTGAGCATGCGCGCGGCTTCGGCATCCATGCCGCAAATGTTCATGTCGACGGAGCGGCAGTGATGGCGCGGGTGAAAACCGAGCGAGACCGCTTTGCCGGATTCGTTATCGATTATGTCGATCAATTGTCTTCCGAAGACCGCATACGCGGCCACGCAAAATTCATAGACAGTCATCGCTTGCAAGTCGACGACCATACCGTGATCGATGCCAGGAGCGTCGTCATTGCAACCGGTTCTTCGCCGTCGGTGCCGCAGGAATTGCGCGGCCTTGGCGACCGTCTGCTGACCAGCGATGCGGTATTTGACTGGGATACGCTGCCGCAATCGATTGCCGTGATCGGTACAGGTGCAATCGGGCTGGAGCTCGGACAAGCCTTGCACCGCCTGGGGGCGCGCGTGACATTATTCGGGCGCAGCAAAATGCTCGCGCAAATCGATGATCCGGGGGTGCTGGCAGTTGCGCGCACCTGCCTGGCAGATGAACTCGACCTGCGGCTGGAATCAAGTATTCTTAGTGCAGAACGTGACGGCAATGCTGTCCGCGTGCACTCACGCTCCAGGGATGGGACGGAACGCACCGAGCATTTCGAATTCATTCTGGCGGCTACCGGAAGAAAGCCGAACATTCAGCACCTGGGTCTTGAGCGCACCGGCATCGAATTGCATGAAAATGGCCTGCCGGTTTTTGATCCTTTGACCATGCAGTGCGGCGAGAGCGCGATTTTCATTGCCGGCGACGCAAACAATGAACGCCCATTGCTGCATGAAGCGACCGACCAGGGGCGCATCGCCGGCAGCAACGCCGCTCGCTATCCGCACGTGCAACCCGGGCTGCGCCACATTCCTTTTTCCATCGCATTCACCGATCCGCAGATTGCACTGCTGGGCCAGTCTTACAAGTCATTGCAGAAAGGACGCTTCGTCATCGGTTCAACATCTTTCGATGATCAGGGGCGAAGCCGCGTCATGCTGAAGAACAAGGGAGTGCTGCATGTTTATGCCGAAACCGGATCTTCGCGCTTCATCGGCGCGGCAATGATTGCGCCGCATGCGGAGCATTTGGCACACCTGCTGGCATGGGCTTGCCAGTCGCGCATGACGATTCCGCAGATGCTTGAGCTGCCTTTTTATCATCCGGTAATTGAAGAAGGGCTCCGATCGGCCTTGCGTGATGCCAAAGAAAAGCTGATGCGCGGCATACCCGAAATCGAGCATTGTGCCGACTGCACGCCTGGAACATAAGATGAAGGCTGTCTATCTCGTGCCCGGTGAGTTGCTGCAAATGTAAATTGAATAATAAAGGATACGCGAGGTGCGTTTTTCTTTGATTCAAGGCAAGTGGAATGCAATGGCTCTGTCTGGAATTCAGGCACAAGTTTGGTATGATTGGGCTAAGCGTTTGCTATTGCACAGTTATTAATCAACACAACTTTTCTGCGAATTAATTGTCGTAAGAATGTTCAAATATGAGGAGGACGCCATGTTGGAAACCAGGATCAAGACAAGAAGCGATCTCAAAGGCCTGCTCATGGATGCACAGGATTTGTTTCGTGATGCAACCACCGCAACCGGAAGCAAAGCTGACGAGTTGCGCAACAGGGGTTTGAATTTGCTGGATGCGGCAATCGAAAAAGCGCAGGATGCGCAAAGCGCTGCCGTCAGCACCAGCAAAGAATTTGCACAATCCGCAGGCGAGTATGTGCGGGAAAATCCATGGAAAGCGGTTGCGATCGTAACCAGTGCCGCATTGCTTGCAAGCCTGCTGGCCAGGCGGCGCGATTAAAGTCAGTACAACTTTCTCACCATCTATTTTTAGCGCAATTTCTTCCTTATAGCGCGGCAATTTGATTCAGTGCGTATCAGATTGCCGTCTGCGCGGTCATCAGCGTTCCGGTTTGCGGCCTTGCAAGTCCGGCATGCTTCTCCTGATGATTGCATTGTTCATCCAGGGCAAATAACTGGCGTTGCCGGAGTTGTCCGTCCGCCGGCAATCCCTTCTGGGCCAAACAGCTCCGTTTCAGCGCCGTTTCGCGAATTGTCACGGCATCTTGCTACGCAGGGGCCAAGGCGCTTGGCATGCATAAGCGATGGATTCGCCGGTGTTACCGTGGCATTGCGTGTCCGTATGGACTAAGATGTAAGCAGATGTTTATAGACTGGCAAATTTAAGAACTTACGTTTTACCCTTAGGTCGGATAATTATTCCCAATAAAAAAGAGGATCATGATGAATAAACGAATTGGAATCCCATTAATTGCATTTACCTTGGCGGCCACAGGCTGTGCAAACATGACCGAAACACAGCGCGGCACGGCAACCGGCGCCGGTATTGGTGCGGGAGTCGGCGCGATTCTGGGTGGAGTGACAGGCAATGGTAAAGGCAGCCGTGTTGCTACGGGCGCTGTGCTGGGTGGAGCGGCAGGCGCTATTGCCGGTAATATCTGGTCCAGCCGCATGGAACGGCAAAAGCAGCAGATGGAACAGGCAACGCAAGGTACGGGCGTGCAGGTCTCGCAGACGCAGGACAATCGCTTGAAACTGGAAATTCCAACGGATATTTCCTTTGATACCAATCGTGCCGATATCAAATCGAATTTCCGTCCCATTCTCGACAGATTTGCAACGACGCTGGCAGAGAATCCAAACACCCGGGTAACAATTGTCGGCCATACCGACAGCACCGGTAGTGATGCCATTAACGACCCTTTATCGGTCAACCGTGCTGCGCGTACGCGTGACTATTTGGTCAACCGCGGCGTGGCCTCCAGCCGGTTCATGATTGATGGGCGTGGTTCACACGAGCCGATCGCTTCCAATGCGACAGAAGCCACCCGTGCCCGTAACCGCCGCGTTGAAATTTACGTCGCCGAGCCGCAGGCAGCAGCTCAAGCGCCGGCACCCGTTGCACCATCCACTCCAGTGCAACGTTATTGAAATAAAAGATAAAAAAAAGCAGGCAATAAAAAAGCCGACCCGAGGGTCGGCTTTTTTACATCCTTAAAGTCTTATTTTGCCGAAGCAGCCAAGTAATCAACGGCGGCCTTAACTTCCTCATCCGAAGCGGTGGCCCCGCCTTTCGGAGGCATTGCGCCAATACCCTTGATCGCGTTGGCATGCAAAACATCCGCACCCTTTTTCAGGCGTGGTGCCCAAGCCGCCTTGTCGCCGAACTTCGGAGCGCCGGCAGCGCCGGTTGCATGACAAGCCTGACAAGCTGCTTCATACAGCTTCTTGCCTGCATCGGCTGACACTTTCGTTGCACCAGCGTCTTTGTTATCGCCGGTGACCGCTTGTACTGCTTGTGTAGATGGCGACGAGCTGATCGGATCGGTTGCCGAGGCAACTTGTGCACCTTGTTTGCTGGCTTCGTTTTGCAGTTCGCCTGTGCCTGCGGTTACCGGAGCAGCTTGCTTGACTTCCGGCTCCTTGAACTTGGCACCGGACAGATTGGCCATGTGAACCACGGCACGGGCGACTTCAATATCATCCAGGTCCGGGTTGCCGCCTTTGGCAGGCATGGCATTGATACCGTTGATCGCATTGGCTACCAGCTTGTCGTAACCCTTGGCGATACGAGCAGACCATCCCGTTGCATCGCCCGTTTTAGGCGCGCCGGCGGCGCCGGAATCATGGCAGGCGGCGCAAGTGGCTTTGTACACATCGGCTCCAGCCATCAATTGGCGCGGCGCATTTGCATCTTTCAGAGTGAAGCCTTCATCGGCGACCGGCATCAGGCGTGCGGCGATTGCTTCAGGAGACTGTCCATCCGAACCGGCTCCGGAAGTTTGGTTATTGGCGACGTACTGTACCAATAAGACGATGCAGATGATCGGGACCACAAATCCCGCAATAATCGCTAGGACAAGCTGTTTTGGTGTTTTGATTGCGGATTCGTGTTCGTTATGTGCGTCGCTCATTATTCCCTCAATACAATTTTGAAATCCGTAGTAGAGGCGGTCAAAAAGTAATGTATGGGTAAAGCTTCGGCATACATTCTTTTGTGCAATAGTTCGCCAAACCTTTGATTATAGACGTAAAGCGCAGGATTTGGAACGAAATTGCCCGCATTGCGTGGACGGGAAGACAGAAAAACGGTATCCTGCATCCCTCTTCACCGTTTCAACCATGCGGCTGTAGCTCAGTGGATAGAGTATTGGCCTCCGAAGCCAAGGGTCGTGGGTTCGATCCCCGCCAGCCGCGCCAATTCAACAGGGATTTGCAGTCTGTTTTTATTGCCTGACCGCTTATAGGCGAAGGCGAATCCCGCAGATTCGATTGCGTGCCAGTTTCCTCGGCACGGGCTTTTAATCCGACTTAATCAAGCATTGTTTTGGGTGAGCCGACGCTCTAGTTCTGTGCTTCTGGAGAAGGGGCAGCCAGTTTAACGATGGCGAGTGTGCAGTTGTCTGCTGAAGTGCCTGCGGCACGTTCACGCGTGTTATGGATCAGTATCTCTGCCGCCTGGCGCGGCGAGTATCCAGCAACGACGGTTGCCAACTCGGCTTCGGTAAAATAATGCCAGAGGCCATCGGAGCAAAGCAGAAAGGAGTCCTCCGCTTTCAACCCGTCATATCGCCGTACCGTCACTTGTGGCTTGCTGGCGTTGTTGCCCAACGCATTAAGCAGGACGCTGGAGAGGCGATGAGTGTACTGTTCGCCAGGCTGGAGTTTTCCTTGCTGTACCAGCTGTTCTACATAAGAGTGATCGATGGTGCGTTCTGCGAAGGTCTGTCCGGCAAACCGGTACAGGCGGGAGTCTCCGACATGAGTCCAGAATGCGCTTTTTTCCGGCGTGATTACTAAAATGACGGCAGTACTGTGCGGTTTCTTGTCGGATGAAATCGCCGTCAGTTTAATAACGACATCCGCATCATGCACGATGGTGGTAAGCAGGGCTTCAATATCGCCCTTTTGCGGGGAAAACTGTTCGAAGGCCAGTTTTGCGGTACGGATTACTTCAGACGCGGCCAGCGCGCCGCCGCTCATGCCGCCCATGCCGTCGGCGAGCACGGCCATTACATACCCCGGCGCATTTGGTGCGGTAAATAGCGCTACCCGATCCTGCTGCTCTTCACGGTCGCCGATATGCTGCCCGGTGCCCGCCTGGATGGTGTATTGAGTGACTGAAGTGGTCATACCATTCTTTTATTCCAATGGCTCTTGATGCAGCGCCTCGCCTAGTTTCTCGGTTCCTATCGCGCCGCCGCCAAGTATGAAAGCGACATGCTATAACAGACAGGGACAGTATTCGAAAAGTATGTCTTTTTCAATGCGAGAATTATTGTCTCACGCTTGCTCCTGTGAAGCCAAAGCTTTCACATTCGGATTCATTCTGCTGAGTTATCTAGGCCAAAGACGCTTTTTCCAGTTGCAGCAAAGATTTGGCGCTCGGGCGATCAGATTGATGTGAACGATGAAAAGCTAAAATAAGTGGCGAGCAGTTATGATGACTAAAATAATAATTCCGGTTGCCAAACCAAGCAAAGAGCATCCTTCGACAAGATAATCTTTCCAGTAAATGCGGTTTCCTGCTCGCTCTTTATGGGAGCGGGATTCCTTATTCAGGCCTTCCTTCTCGGGAGATTTCTTTGCATTGATCATTAAAGTGAGTGCGGCAATCTCGTCCACCACATGCTGATCCAGATCCTTTTTATATTGCAATTGTGCCGGTGACATCTCGGGAATATTTGCAACTTGTTGTTGGGCCGGTTCAGGAATTGGGGTAGCCGTGACTGAAGCAACCGGCACCGGGATAGCGGAAACTGGGGCAGGAGGAGTTGGGGGAATCGCCTCACTGTGGGCGGGTAAAGATATAGGCGCCGTGATATTCAACGCCGGTATGCTCAAACCTTCTGAAGGCCTTTTCTCTTTTGAAATTGGAGAATTCGATGGCGATGCACTGTATCCCATCGCTTCAATCAAATTCGTGTCCAGTTCATCTTCCGGATCAAATCCGATGATGGTAACCGGGTCAAGCGCGTCTTGCTGAAGGAAGCGATCCACTATGGCGGAGTCAAGTTCCTCTGCCTCGTGATCACCGAGAGGGAAGAGCACTTCGTAGACCAGATCTTTCTGAAGTAATGTATTGAGCGCACGCCTAAAACGGTCGTCCGTTAACGTCCAGACTTTCTGGCGCAATTTCTCAAAAGGCGTCGCTCCATCGACGAGAATAAGGAGCAAACGTTCACTTTGCGTAAGTTTGACCGACTTAGTTCTGATCGTGTCTCGGCCAATATCTGTTCTTTGTAGAATTGCTCCTGCATCCATGTCTCCACCCCGATGAGATACTACGGCAGCTAATCCCAGCTGATAAATCACTCTTCTCGCGCAGCCGAAATATGTATTCCGCGTCTTTTCTTTTTATAAAAAGTGTATCGTCCAGCTTACTATTTAAGCTTCCATCGAGCAATGTTTCTCTTTGTCAGGCATATCGAGCTGTATCGTTAAGGCACATACTTGCCAAAATTGCAATACATAGTTGTGCGTAGTTGTAAATTCCCTTGATTTTTATATGCGCTTATAAGCACGGCCTGCACTGATAGATCGTAGTTTATCCAAGCAGCGCTTCAGATAAAGGCAATGGCCGTAAAACGATAAATGAATCTGGGTACATGGGCGTTCGCATTTTTGGTTGCATACAAAAGCCAATTTATGAACACTGGCTTGCATCATCCGCATTTCATGCGTTTCAATCATTAATAAGCCTTAGATCTCTACGTGGCCGGAAAAGGCAAGTTGTTTATCCTGGAAAGCCACATACAATTCACAGCTCAACTTAGCCAATCATGTGCCGCCACCCATGAATCAATCAAAAGATGTATTAATTGAAATCACGCGCCTGCAAGAGACCTTGAAAACTTTTGCTGCTGAGCGCAATTGGGGGCAATTCCATTCGCCAAAAAACTTGGCCATGGCCTTGACGGGCGAAGTTGGCGAATTGGTTGAGTTGTTCCAGTGGATGACTGAAGAAGAATCGCGGCGGATCATGCAGGATGCGGAAGCCGCGACGAAAGTCAACCATGAGGTGGCCGATGTGCTGCTTTATCTGATCCAGATGATTAACGTCTTAGATATCGACATCAATCAGGCAGTAAAAGAAAAACTACAGCTCAACGCGCTCAAATATCCAAAAGGCGGGTAGCGGCCCTGTCGCTGAATTTCCATTCGCTCGGCATCAGCACGCCAACAAAACCCAAGCGGTTCAAGAAATCAGCTATCGCGCTACGAGAGTGCGAACACTCGTTTCTGGAGCGAGCGAATACCGTTGATTAGATAGATTAAACCTGATTAAGCGGGTCAGAAAACCCCCTAAGCCACTGAAAAGAAAGAATATTTTCTCCATTCTCTGCGCTTGGAAAACGAGGCCTTCACGCGTGGGATACGAGTGTGGCACGCTCCAGCAACGCGATATGCTCGCTCCGGCTACGTTGTTTATCGCTCGAGCTACGCGCCATTCCCTCGCTCAGGAAACGATAGGCTGGTGCATTTCTGCTACGAACTGATCGATCCATTCCCGGATTTTCGCAATTTTCCCGGTAAAACTACTCCAATTTTTACCGATCAACGCTCGAAAAACGAAATAGTTGCCGGGAAAAGCCAAGCCTGCCGACAAAGCGCCTGAAAATCGGGCCGATCCCCCTCGCTCGACAAACGATTCTTTCAACGCCGCTTTCGGCAGCCCTCGCTCGAAATACGTGCCAAAAAAAGGCAGTAGCGCAGCAAGAAAGAGCCGAAACAGCAGTTTCGGGCCAGCTGATGACACAGGAAACATGTGCGAAATAGCCACGCAGCCGCAAAACTCGAATGAAATAATGTTGGCAGCTCGCCGGCCACGCTCGAAAAACGAAGCTGAGCCCACTGGAGGAAGATTTAAGTTCCTGCACCCACGCTCGAAAAACGTGTTTCAACGCTGCAAGGACGATGCTCATCGCTCAAAATACGTGTCCGCGCATGCTACCTTTGCGCATCGATAATGAAAATCAACGGAACAAGAGATGTCAGCATCAGGGATCATGCATAAGCCGCTAAGCGATGCATTGGAAAAAATCGAGAAAACGCTGGCGTCCAAGAGAAAAGTCCAGGGTTCATCGCTGCAGATGACGCTTGATGGGACGGAGCCGGTCGCCGGCGCGATGATGGGCCGCGATGTTGAGCATGCCTTGAAGATCATCCAGTTGCCGCTCTGGGAAAATCAGGTGCGCGGCTTGCCCAATCCGCTTGCGCGCTCAGCGCTCTTCAGCGTGGCGCGGCAAAACGAGCCGCGGCAACACCTGAAGGAAAGGCCGATCACTTCGGTCAAGGGCGTGGAAATTTTCTATACCGGCGAAGAGTTGCGCCAGGACGATGAAGACGTGTTCCTGAACCTGGTGCATCTGGCGCGCAGCCAGCCGCTCGGCCATGAAGTGTCGTTCACGGCGTACTCGATGCTCAAATCCATGGGCTGGCCGACTTCATCGCCCTCCTATGAACGGCTGCGCCTGTGTATTCTCCGACTCACGGCGAACGCTGTCGAAATACGCTTCGATGCAGGATCAGGCAAACGCGGCTATGGCGGCACGCTGGTGCAGGAATTCACCTTCAAGGACGAAACCGACCGGCAGTGGAAGGTCAGGCTCAATCCGAAGCTGATCACGCTCTTCGGCGCCGATGCTTATACCCAGCTTGACTGGCGTCAGCGCCTGAAGCTGCGTTCGCCGCTGGCCAAGTGGCTGCACGGATTTTATTTCACGCATCGTGAGCCTTTTGGGTACAAAGTAGAAACCCTGAAAGGCTTGTGCGGTTCGTCGGCACAACAGCTCTATCATTTCCGTAACGGCTTGAAAAAGGCGCTTGCCCTGCTGGTAGAGCAGGGTTTTCTGAAATCCTGGAAAATTGACCCTGTAACCGATGTCGTTACCGTCGTGCGCGCATCACGCTCCGCGAGCGCTGCGCTGTTGATGGATTAGCATTATCAGGAAGCGCTATCGTATTTACAGCGTGGCAGTGCGTCGTCGGCACTGCAAGGCTAGGCCCACAATGCCTGCTGATGCCGCCTTCCGCGAATAGGGGATTTTCACAACCCGGCATAGCAAAATTATTCAGCGCTGGATCCGTCCTCCAGGAGTGCAAAGCTGCATCAAGCGCGGCGGCCCTGTATAGTGAGCGCTATTCGGATGTTGAACAGAGCAGCCTGGCACCGATCAGGTGGCGCAATGTCGCCCGCGCTTTCAAAAATTTCTTAGGATTTCTAGTTTATGGCTTTACCCAGCGAGAATGTCAGCATGGCCCTGTATTGCGATTTCGAGAACGTCGCATTGGGCGTGCGCGACGCAAAATACAATAAATTCGATATCAAGCCGGTGCTCGAGCGTTTGCTGCTCAAGGGCAGCATCGTGGTCAAAAAGGCATATTGCGACTGGGACCGCTACAAGGAATTCAAGTCGCAGATGCATGAAGCATCGTTTGAATTGATCGAGATTCCGCATGTGCGCATGTCCGGCAAGAACTCCGCGGATATCCGACTGGTCGTCGATGCGCTTGACCTCTGCTACACCAAATCGCATGTAAATACTTTTGTCATCATCAGCGGCGACTCGGATTTTTCGCCGCTGGTCTCCAAGCTGCGCGAGAATGCAAAATACGTGATTGGCGTAGGCGTCAAGGATTCGACTTCGGATTTGTTAGTTGCCAATTGCGATGAATTCATTTTCATTGATGACCTGGTCCGTGAAAGCCGTCGTACCGCAGCCAAACGCGCAGTGAAACAAGCATCGCCCGCCGCGCGTCCGGTGATGGAAGACGAATCGACGCGCAAAGAAGACCTGGAAGCGCGCAAGGCCGCAGCGATCGATATTGCCATCGAGACCTTTGACGCGCTGTTTGTCGAGCGCGGCGAAAACGGGAAGATCTGGGCTTCGACCTTGAAGCAGGCGATCAAGCGCCGCAAGCCGGATTTCAACGAAACCTATTTCGGTTTTAAAACCTTCGGCAATCTTCTGGAAGAAGCACAGGCACGCGGCTTGATCGAGATCGGGCGGGATGATCGGTCCGGCGCATATGTATCGCGCAGTAATACAGTCAAACCCGGAACAGAGTCGAGAAGCATCTCTCCTGGTGAAAAAGAGCCGCAGCCGCAGAAACCTGTAGTACAAGCAGCAATGGCGCCCGAGGCAGACGCTCCTCAAGAACCATCCGGCGCCCCTGCATTGACGGTCAGTGAGCCGCATGAACAAGAAACAGCGGCAAAAACAACGCCGGCAAAAAGCGCAACGCGTCAAAACCGGCGTACCGGCCGCAAGCCCGTAGCGGCGGCGGAAAAAGTCGCTGATGCGCAAGCCGATAATGCCGGTGCCATAGAGTCGGCCGATGCAGCGCTTCTGAATTCCGAAACGACCGCATCGAAAACCAGGCGTAAGCCGGCTGCACGCACCGGTCGTCGGCGTAAACCGGCCGAGGAAAAGTCAGGCGAATAATTTAACCCGGCGCTGCACCAAGAAACTCGCACGAAGGGAAATTTTTTCGACGCTCTTAACTTCGCATAGATTCTTTTTATCCGTATCGCACAAGCGATCAGTACATGGATTAACAGAAGCTGCGTATTTCTTTGCTCCACGAAATCAGCCCAAAGAGAACATTCTCCGATAAGCCCGGTCAATCAAATCAAGGCGGTCTTTTGCAGGCATAACCAGTCAGCGGTTTGCCGATAACCGCCACGAAGTGTTACGTTCGGCTGTGTGGCACAGAACCGCAACCAGTAAAATTATTCAACCCAATTAATTCTTAAAGGTACTTAAGTTTGGCTTCAACTAAAAATAAGCGCTGGAACGGCAGCGTGGATACGCTTCCGAGCGAATTTCTGAAAGACGTTTTGGCAAAGATGGCGGATTATGGCGATCGCGTGCAATTTTCCCGCAAAAGCGGCCCCTTGCCGATGTATCAGACCATCAATTCCTTCGACAAGAAAATGGCCTTCGACCGCAACCATCATTTGGCGCGCGTGGAGGATGATGAATTTTCCGAATCGAATGCCAGCCCGGTTTACACGCTGGAGCAAGTGAATATGGCGATTGCCGGCACTCGCGTCAGCAAAGAAGCGAAACCAAAAACCGTAAGGGTGGTACGCCCAGGCGGTACCGTCACCCGTACAGCCGCTGCCCGGCTGGAAGATCAATTCGCCACGGCGCGTTATGAGTATTTCAGAAATCATCGCGAGACCTTGCCGTCAACCATTTCTGAACACACGGAAGAAATTACCGAGCTCATGAAAAAAGGCAAATCGGTCGACGATGCATTTGGTGAGGTAATCGGGAAATACTATTGACGCGCTGAACAATCGGCTTAGCTGAACGGCGGCCCAACGAGCTTTGCTGCTTTCAAGGTTTGACGGTATTCCGAATCGTGACTTCTTTTCAGGAAGCCGGCGTGTATGGTCGCAAAAATTGGCCATGAGCCGCTGCTATAGAGGAACGCTGCTTGCTGCAGCTTTAAACAGAATGCAGCTTCAGCGCGCCGGCATCAAGAGGCTTGATAAGGCTTCATGTGCTCGCTTCATGCCTGAGGCAGGTCAGCGCATGCTTGATCGCATGGCTGCTGAAGCCGCGATAACCGAGATACCGCCATATTTTTTGCGATAGCTCCGGCGACATGCCCGCCTCGATAACTTGCTGAAGAAATTTTGCATTGGCTGCCTGCGCTGCACGTTCATCTTCCGGCGGCAGTTCGGCAATCTGCTCTTTTGCCAATTCCTCGGCAACGCCTTTTTGCACAAGCTGTCTGGAAATTTTCCAGTCGCCGGCGCGGTGGGCTGTGCTACGTGCCTTCATGCCGGCATAGCGGGAGTCGGATTGATAATTGTTTTCTTGTAAAAACTGCATGGCGGTTGCGGTTTCTTCGGCATCATAGCCGCGTGCAAGCAACTTTTTCCGCAAGGTGGCCGCTGAATATTCGCGCTTGCTCAATAACCATATCGCATAGGCTTTAGCGCTGTGCCGGGGTTTTTCCGGAGTTTTGCTCCCGCGCGTCTTGCCAGGGCTGCGCTCGGACGTGCGCGAATATCGGACGTCGGTTTTATCTTGCATTGGCGGGCAAAGCGATTCGGAGTTTCTGGTATAGCAAGGCCTTATCGTCCAGCGTAAGCTCGCCAACGCGGTCCAGAATGTTGGCTACCGGTTTGCTGAATTCGTCAGGCAATGGTGACGGCTCATCGCCAAAACCCTGCGCGATCGTTTCCAGTGCCTCCGGACGCGGCATGGAAGACACTATATCAACAAGCTGCAGCACATTATCCGTGTTGGCCACTTTCGCGGCAGCAACCAGGACACGCATACTGGAAGAAGCAATCTTTCGCAATTCTTCTAACGGCAATTGCAGACGCAATACAAAGGCTTCTGCGACCCGCATATATTGATAGGCTGCTTTCGGTTCGATACCTTCTTCGATCAGAAAGCGCCGGAACGAACTGGCATTGCTGCGGCCTTCCCATTCACCGCTCTGCTCCAGGACGCATAACAGTGCTCCAAGGCGTATGCGTTGCATTCCCATGCTTGTTTGCAGGCGTTTAACACTGGAATAAGCATCTTCAAATGTTGCTTTCATCTCTGGATGGGTCATATCAGCTAAAACAGGCAGCATGGTGACTCATGCAACGCCTGAATTGGTTTGAAGGCGTCTTTGAGGTCCGGTAGGACGGCTAATGATTTTTCAAAACATGAAAAGTCAATGGAGAACTCTTTTAATATGCAGGCAAGCATTTGATTTTCAAGGGAATTTTTAACCGCCCCTGGAAATTTTATCAAAGTTCTAGCCGTCAAAAGCGGACCAGGATGCAATTTTTTACGTAATTTTTTATTTGATTTCTTTAGAATATTTCCAAGGAAAAATTTGCAGGTCTGCACAATATATTGCGCATGCTTAATTGTTCTGCTTAACGTAGGCACTATGATTTGCAACCTGATTTTTTAAATGAAATCCGTGGTACGCAACTTTTCGCCGATCTCGGTCTCTATTTTGTTGGTTGCGACATTTACACTCCCGCTTCCCGAAAGGATATGCAAGTGGATATTGCACAACTCATACAACAATTCGGCTATCTCGCTATTGCAATCGGAAGCTTCTTGGAAGGCGAGGCCGTGTTGCTGGCAGGAAGCTTTGCAGCTTCTCAAGGTTATTTGAATCTTGCGTTAGTCTTGCCCATTGCTGCAGCGGCAAGTTTCCTTGGCGACCTTCCGTATTTCTATGCCGGACGCCGGTATGGGGATTCCGTCATGGAGCGTTTTCCCGCGCTTCATTGCCACAAGAGCCGTTTGGAACAGCTTCTTCACAGGCATCATGTATTAATGGTATTGACCTTGCGTTTTCTGTATGGGGTACGGATTCCGGGTTTGCTCACGCTTGGCATGAGCAAGTTGCCAGCATGGCGGTTTCTTGTTCTGAATTTTCTGGGCGCGATCATCTGGTCTGTGGGCATCTGCGCCGCCGGCTACGGAGCAGGAAGAATAATCACACGGTTTTTTGATAACCTGGATTCAGGAGAGCAGACATTCATGTTTGTTTCCGTATTGCTCGGTAGCCTTATGTTGGCCATGCTCCTGCGACGCAGGCTGGGGCAGCGTGAGTGCGCGGCCCAGCAAAAACAGGAAATTGGCTATCAAGAACACCATCGCAGATAAAGTACGAGGATGCGTTTGACAAAGTAGAACCGAGGCGGGCTATATTGGCGCGTATTATTGGCACCAGTTAATGCAAATCAGAATGCGGCACGCCATAAGCTGCGGCAAGAGTTCAGGAAAGCGTTGGAAGCAGCCTGAGCTTCTGCAAAATAAGTTGTCTTAACGCTTACAAATCAATCGTTTCAGAACATTGTCGCAGCGCAGTAGCAATGCGTTTCACGATATGCAATGTTATGCGCTTTCAACGCTGCGAGCCCTATACCGGGGCCTTACCAGGCCTCAAGCAATTCCTTTTTTTGCGGTGCGGGCATGCTGTCAGGTTTTCCTTGCGCGATGAGCGCAGCACCCAATACTTTTTTCATCAAAGCCCAGTCATATTCATTTTGTGCACCGTGCCGAGGCAAAAGTCCTAACTCCACGGCTTGCTGAATTGCTGCGCGTACCATGCTATTTGTCGGTTCCATCGTTGGTTCCATTTGAACTCTCCTTGGATGATTCAACATTCACGATACTTCAATAAAACCGGTGTTATGCAGCCGGATTATTAAAAAAGAACATGACAGACTGATGTCAGAGGCGACGATAACAGTACGCAAATACAAATAGTTGAGCAATGTCAATAGAAGTGCTTTAAAGAATGTTTTGGCGGTGAAATTCAGGCACTGCAAGCTTACGCTTGATAAGCAACTAAACCACAAGAACGAGTGTGTGACGGCAGGAGGGGTGAGTGCGACACTACAAAAAACCATGCCTTCAAATTGAAGGCATGGTTTCTAATCATCCACTCAAGTAATTTGAATGATCCTGGCAATGGAGGGCACGCCTTTGTCGTTAAGGAGGAATAACATGTAATGTCCAGGCGGCGTGAGATTCGAGTCCGACGGTGCAACAATATTCAAGCCGCCTGTCGCAGGCGTGACGGCTAAATGGTTAATACGCTGGTTCATGTTAAATGCATGGGTGACCGAACCGAGCCGGATCCAGGTTGCTTTGACCACTTTGCCGGCGTCAGGGGTTTGCACAAAAAAGCGCTGACCGTAGTTGACGCTTTGAGGTGCACTGGTAATGACGGGGCGAGGCCCTTTGAAAAGATAAGGGGGCGAAAAAATTTCGGCATTATGGTTGTCCACACCGTTAAGCGCGGCCGGTTGTCCGCCGCCTGCCGAGAGGATGCGCCCATCCGGAAGCAACAAGGCCGTTGAATGGTAGACCCGTGGAATTTTCATGCTCGCCAAAAGCGTCCAGTTCCCCGTTTCAGGATCCCACATTTCTGCAGGCAATACGGCCGTCGAAGCATCGTTGGTTCCTGTGCCGCTCATGCCGCCGGTGACCAATATCTTGCCATCGGCCATAATGGTCGCATTAAGCTGGCGACGTGCAATATGCATTGGCTTGGTAAATTTCCAGGCCGGTTCCGCATCATATAGATCGATTATTTCGGCGGTGTTAGTCGGCGCTTCGGTTCCCGCTATATCGCCGCCTCCCATTACCAGAACTTTGCCATCGCCATACATCACTGATGAGCCGTAGCTACGGTAACCGGCATGGTTCAGCGTGGCTACATCGGTCCAATTGCCGGTTCCACTTGTATCTAGATAACGGGAGAGAGGCGAAATCCCTGATTTAAATACCTGTCCATTTGGTGCCAGATGCATACGCGGATATTCGCCGACATCGTAATTGGCGCTGCTTAAAGTACGCCATCCACTCGTGGTCCAAACTTGAGGAACTGAATTGTTTTCAACTCCTGCAAAGGTCATCGTACCGCCCAGCGTCAAAATGTCGCCGTTGGCCAATGTCGTCGTGGTTGGATACCAGCGCCGCCCGTTCATGTCTGCGACTCGTTGCCAGCTGTTGTTGCGGAAGTCGAAAATGTTGGCGTGATCCGACCCGCCTTCAGCGTTTTCACCGCCAGCTATAAAAAGCCGGCCGTCCGGCAGGAAGGTTTGCCCGCCACAAAATATTTTAGTGGTCGGATTGGGAATATAGGAAAAGTTAGTCGGGATGCCGCCATTGGGCACATCGACTAGATAAACCTCCGCACTCTCTTCCCCCGGCTGGTCCGGAGCCGTAGTATGGTTATCGTAGAGACGGCTCCAGCTCATCAGCTTTCCGTCCGGCATCAGCGTCAAATTAATCGCGACCTGAGGCCATTCATAAACCGGAGACCACTGGCCCATTGGTTTGGAAGAAGTGCCGCCTGATGAGGGGCCAAGGGTATTATCGCTTCCTCCACCGCCGCCACCGCCACCACAGGCAGACAAGGTGCTCAACAAGATAAGTGTCGATGGGAACAAGAGGCAGTTGCGTCGCAATGCCATAAAAGTACCTGCGCTTTTACGCGCATTGAAAGGATTCATTATTTATCCCCGTTGCTGATTTATAGTGATTCACTAACAATACGCAATTGCAGATATTTCTTATTTTTTGAGATCAATCTTGCATTTGAATTTTCTCAATTAATAAGCATTCAGCATGGACTGAAAGAAAGAAACAGGGAAATTTGTTTGTAAAGCGCTTGATCGGCGCTTAGGCGCATTCATAAGGCTTTCAGGAAAGCGCTCAGATCAATAATCTCCTGGGTCGACAGATGCATCTGGAACCTGGTGTTATAGAAGACAACCACTTCACGCAAGTCCTTGGCAGAGCCATTATGGAAATACGGAGCTCTTGCAGCCAGTGCGCGCAGCACCGGCACTTTGACCCGGCCTATGTCTTCCCATTTGCCGCTTGAAAGCGCGGCGCCCGGATCCATCGTCTGAATGGTTTCACCGGTTGCTTTATTTCTCAAAGTGTAGAGCGGCATGTCCGGTGTACGCTCTGACGCTGCAGCAGTGCCGATATTCATTAATAATGGGGTAGAGCTTCCGCCTGTATTGGGCGCGTTATGGCAAGTCGTACACGTTCCCCGAACCGATGTGCCAGGCATTCCGCTGACATTGTTGATGAGCATTTCTCGGTTATTGAATATGCTCTGGCCACGCGCAATGGACCGCCGCGCGGCTGTAACGGTTGCTGCATTGCTTGCAGGAACCGCTGCATCGCTCAAGGACGAAGTGGTGTTCCAGGCATCGAAAAGCGTGATTGCATTTGGGTTGAACGGCACCTTGCTCCGATAATCACCCGCTTGCTGATCATTGATGCCAAAATAAAAAGCAGTACCGGCAAGTGCAAAAGGACCGCCTTTCCCGCCGATGCCTGTTAAGTCGCCGGCATCGTTGTCAACGAGCTGGGCGGTAAACAACCCCTTCTCGAAGCCGACAATGGCGGCTTGTTCTTCAGCTGTTAATTCTTGAGCTGCCTGCGCATGGGTGGTCACTGCATTGCGCGCTTGATGTGAAAGATTGAACTCAAGAGTGCTGTAGCAATCGTTCGTCCCTGCAAAACAACTGGTTGAACTGGGATCTTTATACGTTTCGCGACCGTCCCACATCACGCTTGCAAGGAATTTCAGGTTGGCCGCGGGCAATGGACGGCGGAACAAGGAAAGGCCCGCACTGTTCGCATATCCATAAGGATCGTCTGTGGCGGCGAGTTCGAACTCAGCATCGTCCGGAATCGGCAAGCTCATGCGAATCACCGCTTTATTTAACAGCATGCTATAAGCAGCGCGCCTTGCCTCGACGGTGGAAACGTCCGCCAACGGAGAATTGGCAGCATCATGAGCCTGAAAGAGAGCATCTGTGCCGTCAGTCTGTGAAAAACGCGCCTGCACACTTTGCGGAGTAAGTGACCACGCGTCGGCGGCTTGATGGCAACTGGCGCAGCTGCGGCCGTTGCCCAACGGCTTGAAAAAAGGATTAGATTCGTCAATCGTTCCTGAGGCGGTGTAAGTGGCAAGCACGCCACTGCTATTCGCAGTCTTCAATAAACGCGCTTGCTCGCCGCCATTTGAATCAGCGCGTGTTTCAGGATCTTCCTGGCTTGAGCCGCCGCCTCCGCAAGCAGCCAGCCCAATAGAAGAAAGCAGGGCAACGGCAACTCCGCTCGACAATGCATATTTCAAATCGGTTATTTTCAATTTAGTTTCCAATTGATATCAAAGAGCTGCGGCTGGCACTCGGCATCGATATAGGCGTAATTCGTGGTCAATGGCCTCCGCCTGGAAAGACAATGCAATTGACTTTGCCGATTGAATTCTTAACGCAAAAGCGCTGCTCGTCCGCATGGAGCTTGTCGGTGCGCTGTGATTGGCCATTGGGCGAATCAGCATGTTGCACGGAGATCTTGGGCTGATTGGGCAATGACTTGCCGGCAGATGGCATTGCTTGCTTTGCACCATGATGCTGATTAGGCTGATGTGCAGAAGCAGGCACGGCAATCAAGGCAACAACGATAACTAGGAGCCGCATATTGATTCCATTGAATTCCAATCTGCGGACAAACGCAGATTACGTTCTTATTCATGGGTTCATGAATCAGATGGCTAATTATTATTTAGTCGAATTTAATCGGATTGAGACGGCTCAAGAAGCCTGAAAGGCGAGGTTAATCCATTTAAAACTAATGCTTAAGACAAAGAAGGAGAAGGGAAAATAATTTATGAGAAGCAATACTTAAGTAGCCAGAACATCTGCAGGACTAACGTGCAGTCACATACTGTATTTGTATTTTGAAAGTTCGAAAATTCTCCCGCGCTATAGTGAACCAAGGCAATAGTAGTTTCAGCGGCCGCGGAACTTAGCGCTCTCTCTTCCTTCATAAGAGTTTAGGTTTTACCAATAAGCGGCGTGATAGTAAAAAAGTGCCGGTTAAGATCCGGCATGTTGATACGGCATGTTTCAAATAGGCTGATTGCCTTCGCTCAAAACCAAGCGGGATTAATGAACAGTGCCTTTAACTTGGCTTTGTTTCCGATTTTTGAAACGCCAATAATTTCAGTGAATGAAGGAGAACGATAATGAATACAAAACTTACAGCCATTGTTGCGCTGTTTGCATTGAGCTTTACTGCGGGAGCTTATGCTCAGGAGTCCAGTGGTTCCGCAAGCGCGGGCAGTTCTGGAACCACTAGCCAGTCGCAACAGTCAGGCAGCGCAAGTTCCGGCTCTAGCTCCGGACAGCAATCTGCTAAACAGCAGGCCGAGCAGCAGCACAAAACCGCGATGGAAAAATGCAACAGCATGAAAGACAACGCGAAGGATATCTGTAAGGCCGAAGCCGATGGGCAAAAAGAAATCGCCGAAGCGCAAGCCAAGCTAAGTGAACGCGACACACCCAAGAATCGACTGGAAGTAGAGGAAGCCAAAGCCGAAGCGCAGTACAAGGTCGCCAAGGAGAAATGCGATGATGAAGTAGGTGATGCGAAAAAGGCTTGCGGTAAAACTGCCAAGGCAGAGCGTGACAAAATGGTTGCCGAAGCCAAACTGCAATCCCAGAAGCAGTCCAGTAGCGGTAGCAGCTCTGTTAGTTCCAGTGGCTCCAGCGGAACCTCTGCGGATCAATCCTCTTCCGGTGGCAGTGGCTCTGCAATGGGTTCCTCGTCATCTAGCGGTGCATCCATGAACCAATCTCCCTCCAGTAGCGGTACCTCCAGTGAAGCTGCCGCTGGCGCGGCTTCCCCTAGCGGATCGCAACCGGCACAGTCAAAGTAAGCGCCTTTTTTTCCGGCGGTACGCAACATGGTATTCTCTGTGGCCTATACAGGGGCAGTCTGAGTGCCGCCGCAGCAGTTCTTCATTCGGTGTAAGAACATGGTCCGATACGCCTGCCATATTTGAGCGGCAGGCGCCAATTCGCTAAACGGTCCTGTCCATCGCCCGTAAAACTGGCCCATTTCTCCTGCCACATCCTGATCGAAGCAAATACTTTGTATGGGGCCCGTTTTCCTTCCGTATTCCTTGAAGTCCCGGTGGCGGCAGGGCGGCTATAGTAGGCCAAGACAAAACTGATCATCCCGCATAGGATCACTCCGGAAAGAAAACAACGATTCCGTTTCCTGGGGCATTAAAGCACTCCCACATCGAATAAAATAGAGCGCTTCACGTCCGGCCTCCATTCATAGTCATGCAAAACCCTATTCAAGAATTTGAGAATATCGATTCGGAACCTGCTTTGCGCGCCTTTTTGCAGAAATATGGCTTTCGCATGGCTGATTCACGCAGTCATGCCGATCAGTACGTGCTGGGTGCATTCCTCGGCAAACTGGGAGAGACTCATGCGAAAATCACGCACCGACTATTCGATGGCAATGCAGGCAGGGCGGCAGGCTCGGAACGAAACCAGGTAATCCTTGAGATGGAAGGCCAGCCTTCGGTTGAAATCAGCTTTTGCGGGGTTTATTAAGCGGCTATTCTTCGATCTGGAAGAATCGGCAGCCAGCCAACCTTGGTCACGCAAGCCTTGGCGCCTGCTTGTCCTCGCTGAAACCAGAAAGGGCAACTTTTTTCATGCGCTATCGGCACTACAAGGGCGGCATCTACGAATATATTTGCACTGCCAGATTGGAATCCGACCCGGAAACTAAGATGGTAATTTATCGTGCCGCGGATAATTCTATATGGGCGCGCAAGCAAGAGAATTTTTTTGAGATAATTGAGATCAATGGCAAGCCAGTGCAGCGCTTTGAGCTGATCGAATGATTTGCGCTTTTATTTTTCCATCGCACGATAATTTCCGGGATGAGCGGCAAAGGAAACCTTTTGCCGCCTTACTATGGCAACACACCTTAAAGGATAGGCATGAAGACTGCACTGATCGCTTCTGAAAAGCGCCCACAGTTCGATAAAAACATCACCAATAATTTATTGCTCGAAGCGGCAAGCGAAGAGGCAGTGCGCAAGGAAACGCTGGTTATCGGCATACGGAACGAGTCCGGAAAAATTTACCGGATTATCGGCGCGCCGGCACTCAAGAATTACATGAATGCAGTGGAAGAGTTGCTGGACCTGGGATTGGTCGATGAACTGCAGGACGCGGAGAAGTCGGTCGATGGATACGACTCGATATTTTCTCTGTAATTCCCTGCCTACCTTCCGGCGGATGACCTGACTAGCGTATCCTCATTGTCTGCTGCAAACTGGGCATCGGGCGGAATTTCTTCGTGCTGTTTTGCACGTTCCAGCAATACCTGGACGTTGTTGATTTTTCGCTCCGCGGTCTCCAGCAAGTTGGCCGCAGTGAGCGGGCTGGGGAGCATGAATTCGCATTCATTGGCCAGTTCGACCAAGGGATCATCATGTGCCAGTTCTGCCTGGCTCGATTTGCTGCTCGAACGCAGTTGACTCGTTAGATTTTCCAGCTTGTCCAGCAGGTGTTCAAGTTGTGCGGCGCTGATCGACATAGTTTCCTCCTTTTGCACATTTGTTTTAATTTAGCACCGAAAATTCCCTGAATTTTGACAAATGCCGACCATCCAATTGAAATGGATCCATGACATGTCGCCGAAACAAACGATTGGCAGGGAAGAGGAACAGGATGAAGCAGAATAATGCGGTCAAATCGGGGGCAGTAACGAAGCAGGTTCGAGCCATGCATCCGAAGCGGCAGCTTGAATTCATCATCCATGGCAAAGTCGCACTTGCCGTTGACGAGTATCTGCATGGCGATTGGTCGCAGGTTCAAATGCTGTTTACGCTTCCGCGCCATCTGTTTGATGCTTGGGCCGACGGCGTGGACTTGCCCTATGGGCGGGTGCTAAGGAAAAAAAGCTGCGTAGACGGAATTTATGTTCTGCCGGATCCAGAAGGATGGCTGGTTTTCAGGCAGGAATGCGGCATCCCACTTTCCGGAAAGCGCGTGTACGCGACTTATAAAGAAGCGAAAAGAGCGGCACTGGCGTTAGAGTTTCTTGAGGTACTGCGTGGTGCGGTGTAAAAGCCGCGATTGCAACCGCTTAACGCCGGTACGGATTGTGAGGACGATAGTCCCAACGGTTCGGAACGCCATCCCTGTCCCGGTCGCCGTGAGGATGATATCCGGAAGTATAGGGGTGGCCGTCCCTGAAATGCCCGGGGCGGATGCCGTGAGAATGCGGTGGATGTACGTGGACCGGTCTTGGGTAAACATACACCGGATAAGGTTGGACATATACCGGCTGTGGCTGAACATATACTGGCTGAGGTTGGACATATACTGGCGCCGGTGCCGGATATACATAAACACCTGGTACGCCAATATGCACATCGACATTAACCCGTGCCATTGCCGGTGCGGCCGCCATCAATGTTGCGCAGGCAAGCAAACCTGCGACTGTAAAGTACTTCTTCATGGCGGCTCTCCTTCAATAACTTCATTACATATAAAATTAGCACGTGAGAATAGATGCGGCTAGTAAAGATGGTTACAAAATGTTTCTATTTTCAGCTTATTCCGTAATTGGAAAAAGGGATTGACAAAAACTAAGTCTGAACACGGCGCATGTGGTCAATTTATCCATGCCACATGAGCCTGCCATGCAAACAAACCACTATGTCGCAAGCTGCATGACATCCAAGTCCTTGAAAACAAACTGGCAGCGCTAGGCTGCCAATTGGATGTTAAAGAATATTAAGCCGCTTCCCGTTCCAGAAGCTGGACATTATCGCCGCCCTGGATCGAAATTTTTCTAGGCTTTAGTGTTTCGGGAGTTTCACGAACCAGTTCAATATGCAGCAATCCGTTATTTAATCTGGCCTCGACAACTTTTACAGGGTCGGCAAGCTGGAAGCGATGTTCAAAATCACGCGCTGCAATTCCGCGATGCAAATAGATACGTTTGGTTTCGCCCTTCTTTTTGCAACCGCTGATCTTAAGAGTGTCGCGCTCAGTTTCAATTTCCAGTTCGGTCTGGTCAAATCCCGCAACAGCCATCTCAATGAGATATTTGTCTTAGGTTATCAGTTCGATGTTGTAAGGTGGATAACTGCTCTGGGATTCGGATCGCTGAGCGTCGTCGAACAATTGCGCCAGGCGCCCAAATCCGATTGCCGAATGATAAAGAGGGGAAAAATCATAAGCACGCATAACGATATCCTTTCAAACAAGCGATAAAGTAAGACGGACCTCCGATGAGCATCTGACTGTTGATATATAGGAACATGATTCGGCGCGTTCAAGAGCGGTTCTGACTGGACAGTCTTCAGTGCATGCAGCAGGCGAATACGGTGCCAGGAACATAGAAGCCTGCATAGCGCAGGAGCGCTGGCATCAATCCCGATAAAGGGCTTTGTCAGGACTATCCGGGAGAGGGTAGGGCTTCAGTGTCCAGCAGTGACGGTCGTTGACGCACTGCCTGTACAGGCTTCCGGAGCTGCGTTTGCCCAATCGGCAAGTTCGGTAAGTTGCCAGGTGCCGGGAAAGACAAAGCTTGAGCCGACAATACGGGTGCGGTTTTCTTCCTGAGGGTACAAACGGATAGTTGCCAGCTCAACTCTAGAGCCGAGAAATTTGCCTGGCACGACGAAGCTGATTCGGCTGGCGCCTGGTTCTGTGGGATCAGACTGGGCGATGACTTGCCCCGAAAAAGGCGAGCACCAACATGACGGTGCCTTGTTTAATATGTTCTGGTACGCGGTATATGGGGGAACATCGACCAGCGCATCGAACTCGGTGAATTCTTGGCTTGAGGGAGACGAGACGTCGATTTGGGAAGAATAGGTAGTAGTGCAACCAGCCAGCACATGAAGCACCATCGTCAGCGAAAGGATTTTTTTGCTCATGCAAGTATACGCTTCCAATTTCTTTTCCTTATCAAAACCGGTATATGCAAGCATGCATCTATTTCACGCCGGGTTTCTGGCCTCCCGTTCTTATAGGCAGAAAAACGAGCGCTTTTCAGGCCGAAGAAAGCTTGGACTTGCGTATGCTCGCCTTGCGTGCCTCGACCACTTCTTTCAGTGCCACTGCAAGAATATGGGAACGCTGCCGTTCCGAAACCAGCGTAGAGGCTAAGCTGTAAGCGCGCACGGCTCGCTCGAGATTTCGCAGCGCTCGAAGTTCTTCATGATATTGTTGAGAAAGCATCGCTTCTATAATTGGCAAAAAATGAAAGGAGTACTATAGACTCATCTTCAAACAACTTGTTCCCATGCAGAAATTCATTTCCTTCTTTCCCCGCGGGTATGTTTTACATTCCTCGGTTCCTGGTTAATTATTTTCCAGTTCCTCAGTACTGAATCGATGCGCAATATAGCAACGCATTGCCGCGATTAGCGGCGTCGAGCCGATATATTCCGGCTCGGCGGCATCAGTCTTTCCGATCAAATTCTTGACATCGTTCCCGATGGCGGCGCTCCATTGATCTCCATAAGGAAAGACTGCGATCTTTTCGCGTTCGATAATCGGGCCGGCCTGCGCCCAATCGCGATGTGGCAGCCAATGAATTTCATCGATTTCTCCTAGCACGCGCCAAAATTCGCCAGCATTGCTATACCGGACTTCGATCCCTTCCGCCTTGGCTACCCAGCGATCAAGCGCCGTATTGTCAATCTCTGAAATTCTCATGGCTCTGCCTTGCCGAAAGATTTCCTGCGATCGGATATTGCTGTCCATGCGCGGCGGGTTGCCTGGAACGCAGGCGTGCCTGAAAGTGTTCTGATGGTGCGGCTCAATGTTAAAGGCCTCATGTCTACGGCTAGATGTCAGATTATTAATCACTCCGACAATATTCCTATTGCAGTGTTCCGCAGCGCGCAGATCAGAATGATCTCGCGGTTTGGGCATGAGATAAACACGGAACACGACCAGAAATTGGGAACGGAACCGTGTGCCGCAGTGTCAAATATGCAACTATTTTGTCACTATTTCTTTTCTTAGTTGCTGTGGTCCTTCGGAGGATTAAACACAGTGCCGAAGCATGCCCTTTTAATCATCAATCTCAAAAGCAAAAATGGCGCGTGGGATATAGATCAGGCCATTGCTAATCTGGGTAAAGCAGATATAACAGTTACTTCAAAGGTGGCTAGCAATGCGGAAGAATTGAGCCAGTTGATTTATCAATATTGCCAAGAAATCGACTTCGTCATTATCGGCGGAGGCGACGGAACGATGAATGCCGCAGCTGGAGCCTTGGTAGAAACCGGCTTGCCTTTGGGTATTCTTCCCATGGGAACGGCGAATGACTTGGCTCGGACGCTTAAAATTCCGTTCGATATTGAGGAGGCTGCGGAAGTCATTGCGCAAGGGCATCTGCACCGTATTGACTTGGGCATGGTCAATGGGCGTTACTTTTTCAATATCGCTAATATTGGTCTGGGCGTGCAAGTCAAGAACAATCTGTCCTATGAAATGAAGCAGCAATGGGGGATATTGAGCTATGTCCGAGGCTTGATTAGAGCGCTCAAAACATACAGACCATTTCGAGCCGAGATTGTATGCGACGGCCATATGCAACGTGTGACATCAATACAGATCGCTGTTGGCAACGGACGTCATTATGGCGGCGGAATGACGGTCTCCGAAGAAGCGAAAATTGATGATGGAATGTGTTCTTTATATAGCGTGAAGCCGTCATCTATGTGGGAATTTTTGAAGTCGGCATTTGCATTTCGCTCCGGCCAGTTCAAGTCGCATCATCCAGTCGATCTTGAGCAAGGCAGCACTATCGAAATTAACACCAATCGGCGCATGGCGGTGAGTGCCGATGGTGAGCTAATGACATATACGCCTGCCAGATTTACGGTCCGTAAATCTGCCATCGAAGTGTTTGTGCCTGTCGAATATCTGGAACAGTCGTCTGAGGCCAATCATGTTAACACGCGATAACGAGCAAATTCTCTTGAATGAAATACATGTTTTGTGCATGGAAGCCGCAGACCATTATGAGGCAGCGACTTCAAAGGAAGGGGGCGCTGATATGAAACCGATTTTCTCGGCGGCGGCAGAGGAACATCGAGGATTTGCCGCCAAACTGGCCGCATATATCCGCCTTAACGATGACCAGCCAAAACTGCCGGATCCCGACCGGGAGACTCTCGCGCTTTTTCTCACTTCGATCAAGGGCAGGCTGGCAAATAATGAAAGACAAATGCTTATTGAGGACCAGGTAAAGATGGAGCAGAGGTTGTCCGAGACTATCACGACGGCTTTGCGGTGCGACTTGCCTCAAGATGTCAAACTGTTACTGGAAGATATTCTCGCAAAAGCAAACTCGATGCAGCATGTTTTACGCAATGCGGAATAAATTCGCAGTTGACGAAATGGTACGTGGCCAAGCCGCATAAGCCGCGTTGAACAGGCTTGGCAACATGCTGCGCGCAGCTCAATGAAGTTGCTCGACTGCGATACGTTCCATAAAATGGGCTTCATGATTTTCAGAATTTTGTGCTCCCACGCCTTGCAATTCGCACCTGTTGTTGTATGGCGTTCTCCGTCTGTTTTAAAGTGCGATAACTCCTTGTGTGCCAACTCGGATCGAGATAAAGTTATTTCCTTCAGCAAACCATGTTGAAAAAATCTAGTGTTGGATATTAGGCAGTCGAGGTAGTGAAACCATGCAAATGAAGTTTGCCAATCGCGATGAATTGGCTTGGCAGAAAGGTGAGCTTGCTTATACAGTGGGCGATACCATCGAAATAGCAGTCAAGAAAGCCATGGACGCAGGATTTAGGCCGGGATCAAATGGTTATGCTGCGTTTATTACAGCGTTTTCACGCAGGGTCCGCAACGGAAATCTGCGTCAGGAACAGGGGCTGCAAGTTGGACAAGGAATGAACGCAACGTCTTGATTGCACCAGGGTGCGAGCAAGAAAAAATAGCCAGTCGGAGCGCAATCCAACTAATGAATTTGGCACGGAATGCCGACTCCGGCAAGGTTTTGCCATGCAATTCCGATATGGATGCTGGATGCAGGCTAAGGATTCGACTGAAGCAGGGACGGAGTTATACAAGTGGTTTATATAGAAAATGAACGGCGATATCTGGGATATCTGCCGTTCATTTTTTGTATTTTAGTTAACCAGCTGTTTTTTCTTTTGCGCGCGTGATGGTGGCAAGCGGCGCAGGGTTTTCAGGGCATTGAAGTCATGAATAACCACGGCTCTTTGATCGACCGAAATGAGGCCAATTTCATTGAACGCGGATAAAGTGCGGCTGACGGTCTCAAGGGTTAAGCCGAGATAGCTGCCGATTTCATGCCGGGTCATGCGCAAATTGAATTCTTTCCCGGAATACCCGATGCCGGCAAAACGCTCTGAAAGAAATACCAGGAATCGCGCTACGCGAGCTTCAGCACTCAAGGATCCGAGCATGCTGATCATCACTTGCTCGCGCATGAGCTCGCGGCTCATGACGCTGTAGAGTGCGGTTTCAAGTTCCGCATGAGTGCGGCCGAGAGCGGAAAATTTCTTGAAAGGCACCAGGATAATGTCGCAATTGGAAAGCGCGACCGCTTCCGATGCATATTTTTTGCCGTGAATTCCATCAATTCCGATAATGTCGCCCTTCATGGGAAAGCCGAGCACTTGTTCGCTGCCGGACTCGTCGACCATCACCGTTTTCAGAAAACCGGAATTCACAATGTACAGCATGTCGAAGGTCTGGCCAATTGTATGAATCCGCTGGCCGGATTTGAATTGCACATGCTGGAAAAGATATTCCGAATCGACATTCAACGTGCTGTTGAGCGGAATACGAAGCAATTCGCATACTTCATTTAGATTTGACCATAGTTTGCCTGCACGCCGCGCGCCTGCAAGCGGATCCGGTTGCGGATGGGTACGGGCAAATGTCGAAGATGCTGGGGCTAATTGCGTTGTCAAAGTCTACTCCGTGGCAAGGTATGTACAGGGAAAAGCACGAGCTTTGAACAAACCGGTGTTTCTGCACGTCATTACGATCTTTGCAGTATGTCAATTTGAGCTTGCTTTGGATATCAGCACTTACTGAAACAAACCGTAGGGGGAGGAGTATTGGGGGTAGGAATTTTCCTACACTTGGTTCATTCGTGAAGCAATTATTTTTTAGGCGGGCGTGGCGGATTGGTTATTTGTTCAATTAATGTCGCACCGTCACTCATCAGGAAATTTTTAAACGCAAGCGCTACAGGAGGCAGGCGCTTATTGCGCCGATGTACGACATACCAATTGAGCATGACCGGAAACCCGACTACATCAAGTATGACCAGGCTTTCTGCTTTCAGCTCCAGGCTGATTGTGTGAGCAGACAAAAAGCTGATTCCTATGCCGGCGATGACTGCTTGCTTGATCGTCTCAGTGCTTTTTATTTCCATTGCAATATTGATCTGGTTAAGATCGAGGCGGCCCGCAAAACCCTCTTCCATGGAGTTCCAGGTATCGGAACCCTTTTCACGCACAACAAACGGTTCGTCGAGCAGCCGGCTGACGGGAATATTCTTTTTCTTTGCAAGCGGATGGCTCGGTGCAGCGACTATTACATACGGATGCGGTGCAAAAGACTCATTCACCGTATCCAGCTCCTTCGGGGGGCGGACCATAATAGCCAGATCGGTTAAGTTTTCCTCTAATTGTTGCAACAGCTCTTCGCGATTATGAACCTTCAAATTGAGAGTAACTCCCTTGTGTCGACGGGCAAATTCCACAAGAAGCCTAGGGAAAAAATAATCGCCGGCACTGATAACCGACACGTTCAGCTTGCCTCCCGATACGCCTTTAAACTGGGTTAACGCTTCTTCGGCTTCCTGGAAAAGATGGATGATTTGTTTGCTATAGAAGAGCAACTCCGTTCCAGCCGGAGTTAGATAAATTTTTTTTCCGAGCTGCTCGAACAAGGGAAGGCCTGCGTGTCCTTCAAGCGTCTTGATTTGTGTCGAAATTGCCGGTTGCGTGAGATGCAGCTCCTCTGCAGCACGGGAAAAGCTCGAATGCCTCGCTACGGTTTCAAATACCTTTAGCTGGCGCAGTGTTGCATTTTTCATAACGGCTCGGGGATCTATAAGCAAAAGCTTATGATAACTCTTAAAAACTTTAACTGTCGCTAATCATTTATAGGGACTAGCATACCTTTAGCGATAATTTAATTTAAGTTTCAATGAGTTAAGGAGACGATCATGTTAGGAAAAACCGAACACATCTCAGGCAAGTACGATCATGATATTGAGTATCATCGTAATGCATACAATGCCGCATTCTATGAATTGGGACTCAAATGGCACTGGGATCCTGCAACCTATCAAGCCCTGTTACCTCAGGAAAATGAAAAGGAGCGCATCAGGTCTTATCTTGAAAGTCATCATGCTCATCTGCTGAATGTGTATGACGCCGAATTCCTGATTGAGGCGATCGAATCGACGAAGAAGCGCTGCTATGACAACTTGTCGCAGTGCGATGCGAAAACGCTCGGCTATATCAACTGGGCGGAAATGCATGCGGGAGAAATCGGGATTTGAAGCCACCCAAGTCTTCATCTTAGTGAAATACCGCGATTCAAAGAATAAATTTTTCAGTGCTGAGAACTGAATTAAACCGAATACAAGAATAAAGATTTCGCCATAGCAAATTACTTAGACTGAAGATCAAAAGAAAATTAAAAAATTGACTGCGGTCAAGTTCTTTTCGTGAGAAATATCTCACTATACGACCCGCTAATATCTCATCGAAATTTAGAATTTCGATGAGATAAAAACGCATAGATTAAACGCTCGTCTGGACAAGAAGCGTGCTCTTATTAAAGACCCAACAAAAAACTTTACGAAAAGAAACTTTTCGTAAAGGAGTAACTAGTTGTAATTAAGTCAAATAAGCAAAGCCATTGAAATGTTACTTTCGATATTTGACGAAATTCGAAGCAATTAATAAATGTGTTGTTGGCAAAAATAGAATAAAAGTTTATATTCCGATCATTTGCTTTCTCCGAAAACAAAAATAATGGAAGCAATATCCACAAAAACTTCGGGACGCTGAATAAATAGTCAATGTAGGGCACTTAAAAACAGGAGAAGACATGGGCAAGAGAGAGAATAAGGCAATGAAGCTGGCAGTAGGTACGATTGCAGCGGCGGCAGCACTCTTGGCTGCACCGGCCATGGCATGGGAACCAACCAAGCCAGTGGAATTCATCGTGCCAGCCGGCACCGGCGGCGGCGCTGACCAGATGGCCCGCCTGCTGCAAGGCATCATCATCAAGCACAAGCTGATGTCCCAGCCGCTGATCATCATCAACAAGTCCGGCGGCGCAGGTGCC
>JAUYVH010000010.1 GCA_030715135.1 Keguizhuia sedimenti
ATTGTTCATCAGTAAGTCGTTTCCTGTTCGCCATTTCAGCACCCGGTTTGCCTGAAATTCGAGCAGACCGGTATTTATGAAATGAGTTCTAATGGGTCGGGATTTATCGCTGTGCCCGACTGCGGTGTGCGAGCTTGCAGCCTCCGGCCCCGTCATTAATTGAATAGTCCCATACCGAGCCTTTTCTGCCGATTCAACTTATCTGCCGTCCTGCGAAGCACAATCGCATCGAAGTCGGGAGTATTTTCGTTGTCGTTTATTGCCAGACAATCGCTTAGCGGATAAGCACAATGACTAAGGCGGTGATTGCGATTGCGAACGAGGCAAAGGCAGTATAGAGAGCCAGGGCGAGCTTTCTGGAATGCGCAGCACTAGCTTGCTCCAGTTTTTCCAGTTGTGCCGAATAGTGCCTCATCTGGTCGGAAACACCGTTTTCCATTTTGTCCCAGACCTCGGATCTGGACTCAAATTCCATTACATGTGTCTTTACTTCAGCAATTCCGGTGGAAAGCGCCTGGCTTTGTTCCGCCAGTTTCTCGATGATGCCGGATTGAGTTTCTTCGCCTTCTTCCACGGCTTTCAGACGAAGAGCGAGTTCACGTACTTGTACATGAATTTCGGCGTTCGGATCAATTGCGTCCGCCTTCGAGCGCGTTTGCCACTTGCCGTACAGGCCTCGCGCTGCATCCAGAACTTGTGGTCCGTGAAGAATAACTTTGTCCCAAGGGATTGGCATAAGACCCTCCAAATAATGCAAGCAATGTAGCAGTTATCGCACGAATCTGCTTTGAACAGCCGCCGCCTTATCGTCTGAAAATATGAGGCTCGGTTCTGAGTATGTATGGGGGCAAAGATTGTCTATAACAAAAGCAGCGGCCTTGGGCATGCGCAGCAAACCTCATAAAGATTTAATCAGTGCATGCAGAAATGAAGCGCTAGCATGATGTACTGCTTGAGCCAAAAAATATAGCTTACATCCGGTATCTTGGCCTTGCATAAGCACTTGCGCCGTCCAAACGGCCGGCGGCCGATCTGTTATCCAGCGCCTTCGGATGAACATTGGGTGCCTGCGCATGGCGCTTAACCACTGATAACTCATGGCGTTTCCCGCTTGGAGTCAAGCGTCGCATCCGCCGCCAGATCGAAGGTGTTTGTGGCCCGTGAGACCCGACACCGAGAATTATTGCCTTTCCCTCATAAGGAAGCAGCAGCCGAATGGTCGTCGGCTTCATGATACCGCGGCGGTAGTATGTCACGACCGCAGATAGCGTTGAAGATTCAAGCTGAGTTACCCAATCCTTTCGGAGCGCGCTTCGCAGCCGGTTCATCAGACTCATCGATACAGTATAGGAAATGCCGGCCCAAGGAAGAGGAGAGTGGTTGACCGGTTCATGGAAAAGGTCAACTTGTACATGTAGTTCCAAGAAGCTTTTCATTTGCGCCTTACTCCCTATTGTTCCTGCCTGCGCGTTGATTGATTGCAGTGGAAGTCTGCGCCTAAACTGGAAGCCTTCATTGATATACGCCAATGCTTAAGTTCGCGGACAAACCTCTTATCGCAACTTGTAGGGTAAGGATGTCGATAAACAAGCCGGCCGTAGAAAACGGACAAGCATGGTTAGGCGAATGCGTTGATTTGCGTAGCGCATATAGCGGATCACGGGGCGCATTCTGCAAAAGCGAGCCCAATGCTCTCGATTCTTGATTGGAGCTTGAACAGCAAAAAAAAGCCCGCGATTTGGCGCGGGCGAATCTCACTAGGAACATAACATGCCAGTTCATCTTACCTTTCCTTGTTGACTTGGCATTGAGCAAACGCAATTTCTTTTGCCAAATTCAAGGTCCCTGTGGTGATAAGGCTCATGTGACACGGCCATCTGTGCGATCTGCTCTGCGCACATTGCTGTTTGTTTTTATCGTGTATGGAGCGAATTGGTCCAGACGGCGGATTTTGCATGAAGAGAACTGAAAGCCTGGCATGGTCTTGAATGCTTAAGCGCTTATGAAGAATCAAGCTTTTGTTCTTACCGAGCGGATATGGAAATCTGCTTGTGAATAATCAAAACATCAATTTTGCAGGCCTGCAAAATTGCTACATTTGCAACTAATTACATGGAGACGGTATGCAAGAAGTAGAGGAAGCCTCGAAAAGCTCATATGATCCGGACAGGCTGCTGGAAGCGCTGATTGAGCGGTTGAACCTTAAGAACGATGCCGCGCTGTCGCGCGCGCTTGCTGTATCTCCGCCGGTCATCAGCAAGATTCGGCATCGTCGGTTGCCGGTGACGGGTTCTCTTCTCATCAGGATGCATGAGGTAACGGATTTGAGTATCCAGGAACTGCGCCAATTGATGGGCGACAGGCGAGGCAAATTCCGCATCAGCGAGAAGCAGTTCAAGCCGAAAGAGGCAGTACCTCAAGGTGCGGAAAAGTAAATCTGTTGGCATGAGCACCGGCTATACCGGGAGAACCTGGTAGAAGTACGGTGCTCAGACGGCGAAGGCAATATTATGGTCAAGTCATTGATTCCGTGTACGCTCCTTTTGTTTTCCATGAGCGCAACGGCGTTTAACCTGCCTATTCAGAATCTGTTTGTCAGCATGGTTGAACGCTCGGGCATGCCGGCGAACGAAGTGACCATTGATCAGGCTTTGCAACGGGTCGCGATAAAGATGAATCAGTATCTGCCATCCGAAGTTGACAAGGAAACCCGCCTCGACAAAATGACCGCCGAAACCGGCCGGCAGCTCACCTATCATTACACCTTGATCACAATGAAAAGCAACGATGTGAACAAGGCGAAATTCAAAAATGCCATGGAGCCTGTTCTAAAACGCCGTTTATGCGCCAGTGACGAAATGAAAACCTTCTTGCGGCACGGCGTGAATATTGTATATGTCTATCGCGCGGCTGATATTCAGCCGGTTGCCAGCTTCAAATACTTGCCTGCGGATTGCGGCTATAAGAAATAGCAATTTGATACCAGCATGCTTTACCAGGTTCTGTCGTATGGCAAGAAGCCGATGTTTCTCAATGCAACAACTCAATTTCCGTATAATGTTGACTGGATGTCCGCATGGGCATGGCTTAAACCGAAAAACATGATGGTGTGAATGTGCTGACGAGATTTTTTCTGTTAACTGTAACGATAAGCTTTCTTTCGGCTTGCGCTTCTTTTCCTTCCCAGAACCATGAAGGCCCATCAGGGACGAACAGTTCTCCAGCGAAAGTGCTCGATGATTTCTGCACGCCGGCACTGGCAACAAAAGGACATTGCTGAGTCTGTCCGGATTTTGACGCTTCGGTCGCAGTTCATTATTGTCTTACTGTGACCCAGCCAACCGTTCTTCCCACTTTGTCAGCTCATCGAGCGTATTGATGTTGCTGAATGCATTTTCATCCGCAAAACGGACAGGAACGACTTTCAGGGTGGCATACCACTTGTCGATCTTGCGCTGACCTGACTGTAGGAAATCGCTCAGGTGCGGCAGCAACGATGCTCTTACCAGGCAAAACACGGGGTGTGGCTGTTCCTGTTCCCCTTGACCTGTAACAGCGACAGCAAGGTCGCCATTCTCTGACAGTAAGGCTGTTCCCATTTCCGATACGAAATCCAGAGGGAAAAACGGAGAGTCACATGGTACCGTCACCAGAAACGGCGACCTGCAATGCAATAAACCTGTCTGCAGGCCGGCCAATGGCCCTGCGAATCCCTGTATCTCATCCGGGTAAACCGGTACGCCAAAACCTTTATATACATCAAGGTTTTGATTTGCATTGATCATTACGCTTCCTACCTGGGGAGACAATCTCTCGATTGCATGCTTCACCATGGGTTTTCCGCGGAAAGTTTGCAAGCCTTTGTCAACCGAGCCCATCCGCGAACCGCGGCCGCCGGCGAGGATCAAGCCGGTAACATCATTGAGTTCCATGTTTTCACCGATTAAATTTATGCACTTTGTACAAGTGCGAATGTATCATTCAGGTTTTGACACGCATTGTAAAGCGTCCCTTCGCGTTTCACTTAAGGCAGCGCAGTCATTTCGCCGGCGACTAAGCACAAATAGCTTGCCAAGTGCTCGGGATGAGTCCGGCATTGAAAACAAGAATTGATTTAGACTAGCAGGCCAATATTCAGGAGAAGCAATGAGCATTACCGTTGAAGCAGTCAAGGAAGCACTGACCAAAGTGATCGACCGAAACACGGGCAAGGACCTGGTGACGGGAAAATCCATCAAAAATATCCAGGTGAACGGCGCCAATGTCAGCTTTGATGTGGAACTCGGGTATCCGGCCAAAAGTCAGATCGCGGCTATCCATAACGATGTCGTCAATGCCGTAAGGTCTATCGCCGGTGTCGGTGAAGTCAAGGCAAATGTACATTCCAAGATCGTCGCGCACGCCGCGCAGCGCGGTGTGAAGCTGCTGTCGAATGTAAAGAATATTATTGCGGTCGCGTCCGGAAAAGGCGGCGTCGGCAAATCGACGACAGCTGTCAACCTGGCGCTGGCCCTGGCAGCTGAAGGCGCGCAAGTGGGTATTCTGGATGCGGATATTTATGGTCCTTCACAGCCGATGATGATGGGTATTTCAGGCCGGCCTGAAACGACCGACGGCAAAACCATGGAGCCGATGGAGAACTACGGCCTGCAAGTCTCGAGTATCGGTTTCATGATCGATCCGGATGAGCCGATGGTCTGGCGCGGGCCTATCGTTACCCAGGCGCTGCAGCAGCTGCTGGAGCAGACCAACTGGCGCGATCTCGATTACCTGATCGTCGACATGCCGCCCGGAACCGGCGATATCCAGTTGACGCTGTCGCAGAAAGTGCCGGTGACAGGCGCGGTCATTGTAACGACGCCGCAGGACATCGCGCTGCTTGATGCGCGCAAGGGGCTGAAGATGTTCGAGAAAGTCGGCATCCCTATCCTGGGCATTGTGGAGAACATGAGCGTGCATATCTGCTCCAACTGCGGCCATGCAGAGCCGATTTTCGGGACTGGCGGCGGCGAGAAAATGTGCAAGGATTATGGAACCGAATTCCTGGGCGCATTGCCGCTTACCATGTCGATCCGCGAACAGACCGATTCAGGAAAGCCGACCGTGGTCGCCGAGCCGGACGGACCGGTTGCCGACATTTACAAGACGATTGCACGCAAAATTGCGGTCAAGATCGCTGAAAAAGCCAAGGATATGTCAGGTAAGTTTCCAAGTATCGTAATCAAAAACGACTAGCCGCCTCGCGTTCGGCGCGTTCATCCAACGCAACTGCCTGAAAAAACAGAGGGCGAAATTCTCTCTAAAAATCAAGCAGTTGCGGTCTTATTCAGCTCCTTATCAACAGGCTTTGCCACAGTTTCTGTGGATAAAAAATTCTGCGTGAAGTGTCACTGACGATGATCAATGCCGCGGCGTCGTTTCGCCATTGCTTTCGTTCGATTGGCGAGTTGTTTGTAAATGTTGGCGCATTCTTCGTCCCACGCTGCGATTGCACGATACTGCGTTTCCACTGTTTGCCAATCTCCTCTCGCGACAGGGCCTGAAAGCGCATCCTCGGGGCCCATGGCGAGCAAATTGTCTAGCGTTCTGCGCATTAGCGGCGCAATCATCTGCAAACCGGTTTCTCTTGGTATGCCGGCCTGCTTATAGGCTTCCAATGCTATGTCAGCGAGTGTGACGAGATAATTCGAAGCGAATACTGCGGCGGAGTGGTAAAGCATTTTTGCGGAAGAGTTGATTGCAACGGTTCTTGCTCCGATCGCGCGGAATAGCCGCTCCAGAGTCGGCAATGCACTGGAAGCACCTTCGATTCCGCACCAGGTACCTTCAAACGAAGCGATCACCTGTTCGGGCGATGCAAAGCTGCGTATAGGATGCGCACTTGCAACGGCCGCTCCAGATGCAATTACATCCTGCATAAGGTGTGCAGGCAATGCGCCGCTGCAGTGGAACACGATACTTTCCCGTTTAAGCAGCCCTGTCGCCGCAAGCATTCGTGCGCAATCGGCGATCTGCTCATCCGGTACGGCAATCAGGTAGAGATCCGATGGCAGTAAATCGGAATAAGCTGCAACAGCCTGGCCGGCTCCCATGAACGCGATGGCCTGCCGCGCACTGTCTACAGTGCGATTCAGGACCTGATGAAGCGAGACGGTCTGATGCGTATGCCAGAGACGCCCCAGCGATTTACCGACGTTACCGCAACCGATGATGGTCAAAGTGGGGCGCAAGGCAATTCCAGGTTCATCATGATCAAAGCATGCATGTAACAATCCGTTCATGCGTCCGTACGTACGTAAGATTAGAGCGCCTGAAGTCAGATGCTCTAAGAAATTTTCTCGAGCGCTTCCTGTTGCTCAAGCCATTCATGCTCAAGCTGCTCGATCTCTTTTGCGCAATATGCCTGTTCGGTAAGCAGCGTTTTCAAGGTTTCTTTATTCGCTGCATCATAAATTTCCGGCGCAGCGAGCTGCGCGTCGAGTTCGTCTTTTCGGGCATTGCGTTTTGCCAGTTGCTCTTCCAGGCGCTTGATGCGCGTTTCCACAGGTTTTTTGAGCGCCGAAATGCGCTGGCGATCCTGCGCTTCAAATCGCTTCTGCTCACGCCGATTTGAATTATCCGCCACCGGTGTGTCGGCAGGAGCATTGCGGCGCTCGCTGACTGCAGGAGGCGATGGTTCGGCATTAAGGGATTTGGCCACCAGCTTGGTCTTGAACAGCCAATCGCGGTAGTCGTCCAGATCGCCGTCGAAGGGCTGGAGTTTGCCGTCCGCGACAATCATGAACTGGTCGGTAGTGGCCCGCAAAAGATGGCGGTCATGAGAAACCAGGACCAGCGTGCCTTCGAACTGCGCGAGCGCCATCGTCAAGGCTTCCCTGGTTTCAAGATCGAGGTGGTTGGTTGGTTCGTCCAGCAATAACAGGTTAGGGCGCTGCCATACGATGAGTGCCAAGGCCAAGCGTGCCTTCTCGCCGCCGGAGAAAGGCGCAATAGGACTGGTTACCATGTTGCCAGGGAAATTGAAGCTGCCGAGGAAATTGCGCAGTTCCTGCTCACGTGTATCCGGTGCAATCTTCACCAGATGCCACAAAGGCGATTCGTCATGCCACAGCATTTCAACCTGATGCTGGGCGAAGTAACCGATAACCAGTCCTTTTCCGGTATGCAGCTTTCCGGAAAGCGGAGGGAGGTCCCCGGCAATCGTTTTAATGAAGGTCGATTTTCCGGCGCCGTTCACGCCCAGAAGGCCGATGCGCTGGCCTGACTGGAGGGAAAAGTTAATCCCCGAAACAATTTTCTTTCCGATCGTACCCTTGCTGTCCTCGATCCTGTAGCCGGCATCGACATCATCCAGGACCATTAGTGGATTCGGCGCACTGACAGGATCGCGGAATTCGAAGGAAAATTCCGCCGCCGCCCGCAAGGGGGCAAGCTCTTCCATTTTGGCCAGTGCCTTGATCCGGCTCTGTGCCTGTCTTGCCTTGGTTGCCTTCGCCTTGAAACGGTCGATGAAAGACTGGAGATGCGCACGCTGGCGGGTCTGCTTTTCCAGCATGCTCTGCGCCAGCGTAAGCTGTGCTGCCCTCTGGCGTTCGAAAGCGGAATAGTTGCCGGAGTAGCGTTTGAGCTTCTGCTCGTCGATCTGAAGAATGACGTTGACCACGCCGTCCAGGAAATCCCGGTCGTGCGAAATGATGATCAGCGTGCCTGCATAGCGTTTGAGCCAGTCCTCGAGCCAGATGATGGCATCCAGGTCCAGGTGGTTGGTCGGTTCGTCCAGCAGCAGCAAGTCCGAAGGACACATCAGGGCCTGCGCCAGGTTCAGGCGCATGCGCCATCCTCCGGAAAAACTCGCGACGGGCAATTGCATCTGGTCAAGCGTGAAACCCAGGCCGGTAAGAAGCTGCTCCGCACGAGATCGCACGGTGTACGCGTCGGCATCTGCCAGCGCGCCATGCAGTTCGGCAATCAGGCTTCCGTTGGCTGCGGTGGCTGGCGCACTTTCCGCTTCCGCCAATTGCTGCTGCAAATGGCGCAAATGCACGTCGCCGTCAATTGCATACTCGATGGCCGCACGGTCCAATGCAGGCGTTTCCTGGGCAACGTAGGCAAGACGCCATCTGGAGGGGAAATCGATCTCGCCCTGGTCCGCATGCAATTCACCGCGCAGCATTCCGAACAGGCTGGATTTTCCCGCGCCGTTTGCTCCGATCAAGCCGATTTTTTCACCCGGATTGAGTGTGGCATCGGCGTTTTCCAGCAGGGTCTTCGTACCCCGCATCAACGAGATATGCTGAAAACGGATCATTGCTTCACTTTTTTCAACTGTTGTGCCGTCACGAGAAAAACCATGTCGTCGCCTGCGCTGGTCGATAACCAGGTCATTTCAAGCTCGGGAAACGCCGTTTCTGCGTGCTGCCTCTCGTTTCCGATTTCAACGATCAGGATTCCTTTGCTGGTAAGCCTTTGCGCTGCACCGAACACGATCTGGCGCACCAGGTCCATGCCGTCCTGTCCTCCCGCCAGGGCAATTTCCGGCTCGGCATGGTATTCATTCGGCAGCTTAGACATCGAATCGGCGTTCACATAGGGTGGATTGGTGACGATAATGTCGTACTTCTTCTCAGGAACCTTAGCGTACAGATCGGATTCGATCAGCGAGATACGGTCCTGCATTTGATACTCATCGACATTCCGGCGCGCAACTGCAAGCGCCTCGGAGGAAATATCCACCGCGTCCACATGTGCATTGGGAAATGCATCTGCAAGCATGATCGGCAGACAACCCGATCCGGTACACAGTTCCAGGATGTTTTCCACTGCGTCAGGATCGTCGATCCAGGGCGAAAACTGTTCCGGAATCAGCTCTGCGATGAAGGAGCGCGGTACGATGACACGCTCGTCGACATAGAACCGGTATCCGCCCAGCCAGGCCTCGTTGGTGAGATACGATGCCGGAACTCTGTCTTTGGTACGGCGCTCGATTACTGTAAGTACCCGTTCGACTTCCTCCGGCAAAAGCCTGGCATCCATGAACGGGTCGAGCCGGTCCAAAGGAAGGGAGAGGGAATGCAGAATCAGATATGCCGCTTCGTCGAAAGCATTATTGCTGCCGTGGCCAAAAAATAATTTTGCGCTGTTGAATCGCGTGACCGCGTAGCGAAGCAGGTCGCGGATCGTAGAAAGCTGATTTGCTGTCATGAATGCTTAATCGTATGTGTTTTGTTATGTTCCAGAGGGCCGTGCGGAAAAGCGCGACCTGCTGCCACGAGTAAATCGAGGTGCGAGAAAATTCCGCTGTATAAAAAGCTAAAGAAGCAGGTTTTCCAGTGTGCGGCGGTATATGTTTTTCAGCGGATCGATAAAACGCAGCTCGATGTGTTCGTCGATCTTGTGAATGCTGCCGTTCGGAGGTCCGAATTCCACGACTTGCGGGCAGATCTGCGCAATAAACCGGCCGTCAGATGTTCCACCCGTAGTAGACAGCTCAGTGTCGATTCCGGTTTCCTCCTTGATCGCTTTCGAGATCGCGTCGCTGAGGCTTCCTCGCGGCGTAAGGAAGGGAAGGCCGCCGACCGTCCATTTGAGCTCGTATTCGAGCCCGTGGCTGTCCAGCACTGCCTGCAGGCGCTGCTGCAGGCCTTCTACCGTGCTGGCGGTCGAAAACCGGAAATTGAAGTCGATCACGATCTCGCCGGGAATGACATTGGAAGCGCCGGTGCCGCCATGGATGTTGGACATCTGCCAGGACGTCGGCAAATAGTATTCGTTACCCTGATCCCATTCGATCGATGCCAATTCCGCCAGTGCGGGCATTGCAAGATGAATAGGATTTTTCGCGAGCTGCGGATAGGCTATATGGCCTTGTATTCCCTTGACCGTCAATTTGCCGGACATCGTGCCGCGGCGTCCGTTCTTGATCACGTCTCCAAGCTCGTTGCTGGAAGTCGGTTCGCCGACGATACAGCAATCAAGTTGCTCGCCGCGCTCTTTAAGCATCTCGCATACTACGACCGTACCATCGGTTGCCGGTCCTTCTTCATCGCTTGTAATCAGAAAGCCGATCGAACCTTGATGCGCAGGATGGGCCGCGAGAAATTCCTCAACAGCGACGACCATCGCGGCAATCGAGGTTTTCATGTCGGCCGCGCCACGCCCATACAGCTTGCCGTCACGGTGTGTCGGTACGAAGGGATTTGACTGCCACGCAGTAACAGGGCCTGTCGGAACGACATCTGTGTGGCCGGCAAACACGATCAGCGGCTGTGCGGTGCCATGACGCGCCCACAGATTCGTGACTTCCCCGGACTGCACCGTTTCGCATTTGAATCCGAGCGGCGTCAGTAGTTCGATTAAGCGCTGCTGACAGCCCTTGTCCTCCGGCGTTACTGAAGACAGGGAAATCAGTTCTTCAGTCAGCGCAAGCGTTTTGCTCATAAGTCATTTCTTAAAAATTTGTTGATAGTCTTCGGCAGAAAAACCGACATGGATGCATCCGTCTATGGACAGGACCGGGCGCTTGATGACTGAAGGGGAGTTCAGCATGAGTGTGACGGCCTCCTGCGAATTGGTAACGGCCGCTTTACGGTCATCGCTTAAGCCTCGCCATGTCGTGCCCTTGCGGTTTACCAGGATGTTCCAATCAATGTGCGCAAGCCAGCCTTCAAGCATGTCAGCCGTGACGCCAGCCTTTTTGAAGTCATGGAATGCATAGGGAATCGCATTGGTGTCCAGCCATACCCTGGCCTTCTTTACCGAGTCGCAATTGGGAATCCCGTATAAAACTACTTCCATGACACTCAGACGTTCAGGGTGAATTCGGTAAACGTGGCGCCTTCCTCTTTGGCTGCCGGAACTTCCGGAGCGGCTTCCTGGGGTTTTTGCTCATTGTTCAGGAGCCAGTACAGGTTGGTGGCAGAATCTGCATTGGCCAGCGCTTCTTCCTGGGTGACGAGTCCTTCCCTGATCAACTGCAGCAGGGCCTGCTCGAAAGTCTGAGATCCTGGAGACAAACTCTTCTCCATCGCTTCCTTGATCGCACTGATTTCTCCCTGTTCGATCAGTTCGGCGATATGCCGGGTATTGAGCAACACCTCGACGGCTGCTCTGCGTCCGCCATCGACTGACCGTACGAGGCGCTGTGAAACGATGGCCTTGAGCGTCGTCGCAAGGTCCGGCAATAGGGATTGCCTCGTTTCAATCGGGAAGAAATTGATTATTCGTGTCATCGCCTGATAGCTGTTGTTCGCGTGCAGTGTCGCCACCACCAGGTGGCCCGATTGTGCATAGGCAATGGCCGATCCCATGGTCTCCTTGTCGCGGATTTCGCCGATCAGAATGCAGTCCGGAGCCTGACGCAAGGCGTTTTTCAGCGCAGTCTGCAGACTGACCGAGTCGCTGCCGATTTCACGCTGGTTGACGATGGACCTCTTGTTATTAAAGAGAAATTCGATCGGATCTTCCAGGGTCAGAATGTGGCCCGATTTCAGCGCATTGCGATGATCGAGCATGGATGCGATAGTGGTTGACTTGCCGGAACCGGTGGCGCCGACGACCAGAATCAGTCCGCGCTTTTCCATGATCAGTTCTCCCAGCACGGGCGGGATATGCAGGTCCTTCATCGCAGGAACGTTGCTGGGAATGTAGCGGAACACTGCCGCGGTGCTGCCACGTTGCGTGAAGGCGGAAAGCCGGAAACTGCCGACATCCTGGACCGGAATTCCGAGATTCAGCTCGTTGTTACGGTCCAGTTCCTTGATTTTCTCGTCGGAAACCACTTCCTTGAGCAAGGCCATGATCTGGTTCTGATCCATCTTCTGCTGATTGATCGGGATGAGATTGCCGTTGATCTTTAGCTGGATCGGGCTGTTGACCGACAGGAACATGTCGGACGCAGCCTTTTCCTTCATTAACTGGAACAATCTTTCCATCGCCATGATGGTCTCCTCAATCAAGCAGAGTTCAGTATCTTCAATCCACCATCAATCGCGTAGCAACTCATTGATTGCCGTCTTAGAGCGGGTTTGCGCATCGACCTTTTTCACGATCACGGCGCAGTACAAACTGTACTTGCCATCAGCGGAGGGAAGGTTGCCCGACACCACGACGGAGCCCGCAGGAATGCGGCCGTACAGGATCTCGCCGGTCGTACGGTCATAGATCTTGGTCGACTGGCCGATATAGACGCCCATCGAAATGACGCTGTTTTCTTCTACGATCACGCCTTCGACAATTTCGGAACGAGCACCGATGAAGCAGTTGTCCTCGATGATGGTCGGGTTTGCCTGCATCGGCTCCAGCACGCCACCAATGCCGACGCCGCCGGACAAGTGCACGTTCTTGCCGATCTGCGCGCAGGAACCTACAGTTGCCCAGGTGTCGACCATCGTGCCTTCATCGACGTAGGCGCCGATGTTGACATAGGAAGGCATCAGGATCACGTTCTTGCCGATGAAACTGCCACGGCGCGCGACTGCGGGAGGAACGACGCGGAATCCGCCCTTGGCAAAATCCTCTGCGCTGTATCCGGCAAATTTGGTGGGCACCTTGTCGTAGAACTGCATCGCGTCGCCGCCCGGCATCGGCACGTTGTCTTCCAGTCGGAAGGAAAGCAATACCGCTTTCTTTACCCATTGATTGACAGTCCAGGAACCGTTTTCCTTTTGCGCGACGCGCAGCGTACCCTGGTTCAGTTGTTCGATCACATGCGCTACGGCATCGCGTACTTCTGCAGGCGCAGACTTGGGAGAGAAATTGGCGCGGTCTTCCCATGCCTGGTCGAGGATCTGTTGCAGTTGTTGAGTCATTTCGATAGGTCTAAAGTTGATTAAATAATTATTTTGCCAGGCGCTTGCTGAATTCCACGATGCGCTCAGCTGCTTCAAGGCATTCATCCAGTTCAGCCACGAGCGCCATGCGAATGCGGTGTTGGCCCGGATTGATTCCGTGCGCTTCGCGCGCCAGATAACTTCCAGGCAATACCGTCACATTATATTCGGCATACAGGCGTCTGGCATATTCGGTGTCAGATATGTCGACGTTCCTGTTCACTTTGGCCCACAGGTAAAAACCGGCATCCGGAAAATCTACATCCATGACCTCCTGGAGAAGCGGCGTGATGCGCTCGAATTTGGCTTTGTATTTTTCCCTGTTTTGCTCTACGTGCTGTTCGTCTTTCCATGCGGCGATGGAAGCCGCCTGAATTACCGGGCTCATTGCGCCGCCATGGTAAGTGCGGTAGAGCAGGAACTTCTTCAGGATCGACGCATCGCCCGCAACGAAGCCAGAGCGCATTCCCGGCACGTTGGAACGCTTGGACAGGCTAGAGAAACTGATCAGGCGCGGAAAGCCGGTTCTGCCCAGCTTCTGCGCCGCTTCCATGCCGCCCAGAGGCGGGTCGTTCTTGAAGTAGATCTCCGAATAGCATTCATCCGAAGCGATGACAAAATTGTATCGATCCGACAACTCGAACAACTGCTTCCAGTCTTCCAGCGACAGAACGGCTCCGGTCGGGTTGCCCGGAGAGCAAATGTAAAGCAGTTGTACCTTTTGCCAGATTTCATGCGGAATGCTGCCAAAGTCAGGGGCAAAATTACGTTGCGGGTCCGAATTGGCAAAATAGGGCTGAGCGCCTGCGAGATAGGTCGCTCCTTCATAAATCTGATAAAAGGGATTCGGGCAGACCACCAGGGCATCGCGCGACGGATCGATTACCGTCTGAGCCAGAGCAAACAGGGCTTCTCGAGAGCCGTTCACCGGCAGGACCTGAGTAGCAGGATCGAGTTCGTCTAAAGCATAGCGTTGTTGCAACCATGAACAGATGGCAATGCGCAATGCGTCGGACCCGGCCGTTGTCGGATATGTTGCTAATCCGTCCAGACTGTTTGCAAGCGCAGAGCGAATGAACGAGGGCGTGGGGTGCTTTGGTTCGCCAATGCCCAGGCTGATGGGCTTGAGCCGGACAGGCGAGACATCGGAAAACAGTTGGCGCAGCTTTTCAAACGGATAGGGCTGGAGCCGGTCAAGTAGGGGATTCACGGAAAACTCGGACGTGTGATGGTAAAAAGTGAAAAGGCAAGTCGCGCATTATACCGTTAGCTTTCGGCCAATTTCCGGCATTTGCGGCCAAGAAAATAGAAGAGTGCCCAGAATGAAATGTTATGATTAGCCGCTTGAAGGCATCATGGCTTAGCCGGCCTGACCGTGCCGGATTACTTAATTTAAATAATCCGGTTGTGAACTACATAACGGAATTGTTGAGAACGTGCGTCTAACTTCCATTAAATTATCTGGTTTCAAGTCTTTCGTTGATCCGACCAATTTCCAGGTGCCCGGGCAACTGGTAGGTGTGGTCGGACCTAACGGCTGCGGCAAGTCCAATATTATCGATGCGGTGCGCTGGGTGCTCGGCGAGTCCAAGGCGTCCGAGTTGCGCGGCGAGTCCATGCAGGACGTCATCTTTAATGGCACGACAACGCGCAAACCAGCCGGACGCTCATCGGTCGAACTCGTTTTCGACAACAGCGACGGCAAAGCCGCGGGGCAATGGAGCCAGTACGCGGAAATCGCAGTCAAGCGCACCCTGACACGCGACGGCACGTCGACCTACTACATCAACAATCAGGCGGTACGCCGCCGCGATATCCAGGACATCTTCCTCGGAACCGGTCTGGGGCCTCGCGCTTATGCAATTATCGGCCAGGGCATGATTTCCCGCATCATCGAAGCGCGCCCCGAAGAGTTGCGCATTTTTCTGGAGGAAGCCGCTGGGGTCTCGAAGTACAAGGAACGCCGCCGGGAAACAGAAAACCGTTTGCACGACACGCGGGAAAACCTGCAGCGTGTCGACGATATTCTTCGCGAACTCAATGCCAATCTGGAAAAGCTCCAGGCGCAGGCCGAAGTCGCGCAGAAATTCCATGCCTTGAACGCGGACCAGGAAGAAAAGCAGAAGCTGCTATGGCTGCTGAGGAAAAACGAGGCTCAGGCCGAACAGGAAAAGTTTTTCCGCGAGATCGAAAAAGCACAGACCGATCTCGAAGAGCAAACGGCAAAACTGCGTCATGTTGAAACGGAACTCGAACACATGCGCCAGGCGCATTACAGCGCAGGCGACCGCATGCACCAGGCGCAGGGGCACCTGTATCAGACCAATTCGGAAATCGGCAGCCTGGAAGCACAGATCAAGTTTGTGATCGAATCGCGCAGCCGCCTGCAGACGCAGCTCAATTCGCTTACCGCGCAGCGCGATCAATGGGAACGCCAGGGCACCCAATTCCGCGAAGAACTTGTTGACGCTGAATTCCGGCTGGAAGAATACGCCGCACGGGTGGAACAGGCACAGTATGCCGCGCAGCAGCAGCACGACGCCTTGCCGGCATTGGAGCAATCCTGGCGCGAGTCCCAGCTGAAAACCACCGAGTCGCGCAGCAAGATAATGCAGGTGCAACAGCAGATCGAGCTCGAATCCGCGCATCAGCGCAATGCTTCGAATATCCTCGCAAACCTCAGCGCTCGCCGGGAACGCCTGTTGCAGGAAAAGAATGGCCTCCATATGCCGGATACTGCGCATCTGGCGAACATGCGAATGCAACTCGAGGAAAAGCAGGCCGCGCTTGAGGAAGCGCGGATGCATCTCGAGGAAGCGCAGGAACAGCATCCGCGCCTGGAGGAAGAAAGACGCATCGCGCAGGAGCGGGTTAATACCGAAACCGCCAATAATGCGCAGCTGGAGGCAAGGCTTACCGCGCTGAAGCAACTGCAGGACAGCGTGCAAACCGAAGGCAAGGTTCAGCCCTGGCTGAACAAGCATCAGTTGGGCGAGCTGCCGCGCCTATGGCAGAAACTTCATGTTGAAGCCGGTTGGGAAACCGCGCTGGAGTCCGTATTGCGCGAGCGCACCTCCGCGCTGGAAGTATCCAATCTGGACTGGGCCAAAGCCTTTTTTGGCGATGCTCCGCCAGCCAAGCTTGCGCTGTATTCCATGAATTCAAGCCATGCCGCTGCACCTGCGGAACCTGCCTCCGCAGACTTGAAGCCTTTCCTCAGCCTGATGAAGCTGAATGATCCGGGCATGCGCGCTCTGCTTTCGGACTGGCTGCATAATGTTTTTATTGCGGACGATGCGGCAGCCGCCTTTGCGCAACGGGGAAATTTGCCGGTTGGAGGCAGCTTCATCACGAAGCAAGGGCACATAATCGGCAAGGCCAGTGTTCGCTTCTACGCATCCGACTCCGAGCAGGACGGAATGCTTGCGCGCCAGCAGGAAATCGAAAACCTCACCAAACAGCTGCGCGCGCAGCAGATGCTGGCCGATGAAGCGAAATCCCGGGCTGTGCGCTCCGAGGCCGCTCTTTCACATGCAACCCAGCGCCTTCAGGAACTGCGGCAGCGCGTCACGACCCTGACGCAGACGGTTCATGGCCTGCAACTCGACGTCATGAAGCAATCGGAGGTGCAGGAGCGCTTCAATCAGCGCAGCACGCAGATCCAATCCGATCTGGAAGAAATCGCGGCGCAAGAAAGCGAGCAGCAGCAGATCAAGGCCGAATCCGAGGCAAAATTCGAGCAGCTAGACATCGAGCTGGCGGAAATACAGGAATTGCATGAATCCGGCCAGACCGAGTTCCTGGCCAAGGAACAGCAACTGAACGATGCACGCCAGCGCCTGCGGGAGCTTGAGCGGGCGGCTCAGGAAGCGGAGTTCGCCGAAAAATCACATCGCAGCAAAATTGACGAATTAAGGCGCAGTATCGCTACCGCGGTCGAGCAGGCGGAGCGCTTATTCAGCAGCGTGCAGCAAGGGCATCTGGAACTGGAAAGCCTAGACGATCAGGCCGCTCAGGCTGGCTTGCAATCCTTGCTGGAAAAGCGCAGCGAGCAGGAACGTGCATTGGCGGATGCGCGGCATGAACTGGACCAGCTCACACAGAAATTGCGGCATCAGGAAGAGGCACGCATGCAGGCAGAGCGCAGTTTGCAACCGCAGCGTGATCGCATCATGGAATTGCAGTTGAAGGAGCAGGCTGCAAGGCTGAATCAGGAACAATATGCGCAGCAGCTGGCGGAAGCGCAGGCTGACGAGGCCGCCCTGGCGGAAAAACTTTCACCCGATACGAAACCTTCCTATCTGCAGGGCGAAGTGACACGATTGACGAACGCGATCGCCGCGCTCGGTGCGGTCAACCTTGCAGCGCTCGATGAACTGGCGCAGGCTTCCGAACGCAAGCAATTCCTTGACGCGCAATACGCCGACCTTACGGAAGCCATCAATACGCTGCAAGACGCTATTCACAAGATCGACAAGGAAACCCGCGAACTCCTGCAGGATACCTTCGATAAGGTGAACCGTCATTTCGGCGAACTGTTCCCGATCCTGTTCGGTGGCGGCAACGCGAAACTGATTATGACCGGAGACGAGATACTTGATTCGGGCGTGCAGGTCATGGCACAGCCTCCGGGCAAGAAGAATGCGACGATCCACCTGCTATCGGGCGGCGAAAAGGCTTTGACCGCCACGGCGCTTGTTTTCTCGATGTTCCAGCTGAATCCGGCACCGTTCTGCCTGCTTGACGAGGTGGATGCGCCTCTTGACGATGCGAATACCGAGCGCTTCTGCAACATGGTCAAGCGCATGTCCGCACATACCCAGTTCCTTTTCATCTCCCACAACAAGATCGCAATGGAAATGGCGCAGCAGTTGATCGGCGTGACGATGCAGGAGCAGGGCGTGTCACGGATTGTTGCGGTGGATATGGAATCGGCTGCACATTTTGCTGCCGAAGCACAGGCAGCGTGAACCGATCCCTAAGGAAAGTTGGCCAGTTCCTGTGCGATAGAGCATCCGGTCGCACAGGATTCCGCTGGATAATGCCTTTACGCTTGAAAAATTCCGGTTGGGCGCTTCGTCGAATGGAACTGGTTTACAGGCGAGCCGAACGTGCGAGGGCCGCACGCTTCTGATAGTAAGCGACGTTTTGCTGTGCTTCACGGGCGCGTGCCTGCTCTACGTCTGCACAAATCAGGTAATGGTCTTCCGCACGGCGCAGCCACCAATGGCGGATGCTGCGCATGACTGGACCCAGTGAAAGCATGGTCAACTCTTGAAGTTTGTACTCTTTGGCAGTAGACATGATTTCCTCGCCTTCGTAATTTGAATAAATATAAAAACTGTTTTTCTGAATCTGCGCACTTTCTCGGTAGTGCATCTTTCTGTTGATTAATTGCTATCTTATGGAGCCAGGTTTCTTGTGTTTTGATTACGCTCAACGGAAAGTTTTTTCAGAAAACGGCATTTCTAACCGCATGCGTCGGAAATCAGCTTTTCGCAAGCGTAGCAGCCGAGATTCGCCTGAAGATAAAGCGTCTATTCCTTGATAAGGATCAACTGGATAAGACAACCACTTTTAAGGCAGACCCTGCATTGGCCGCGGCAGTCTTAGCAAGCATGACTGCATGAAAATAGCAGGATGAAATTTCTGCCAACAATGTAATAATCACGTATTCCATTTGTAGCTAAATTGTTCGTATGACTGAACTTCAAACAAGCCTCATTGCAATCGGCGGGACAGTAATCGTCGGAGTTTTTGCGTATAACAAATGGCAAGAATATCGAGCCAAAAAGAATGTTGAGCGGGCATTCTCTTCCGACCCGGAAGATGTATTGATGAAAACCGAGCCGCAGTTGGCGCAGAATGAAAGTGGCTCGCAAGAAGATGGTTCAGCCGTTTTGCCGCAAGGCGAGGTGACGGCGGACCCGCTTGTGGAGCACGCGCAGGAAGCCGATGAAAGCGCTTCCGCGCCTGCAATGCCCGCCGCGCCACAAAAAATTCCGCTGGTCGATGAGTTGATCGACTTTTTAATCCCCATCATGCTTGAAGGGCCGCTATGGGGCGAAAAGATACTGCCGGTCATTCAAGGGCTGCGGCATGTCGGAAGCAAGCCTATTCACTACATCGGCCAACTTGAGAATGGAAGCTGGGAAACCATCAGCCATGGCTTCGTCTACACCAACCTATGCGCAGGCGTTCAACTGGCCAATCGCAATAGCGCCCTGAATGAAATCGAATATTCGGAGCTGGTCATGAATCTGCGTCAGCTCGCGGATAATCTGAATGCGGAAATCGACGTGCCTGATATGCAGGAAGTAATCACTGCGGCACGTGAGCTTCATCATTTTGTGTCGGAGCACGACGCGCAGCTCAGTATTAATGTGCAGGCAAAAAATGCTCCGTGGGCCATCAGCACGCTGAGAAGCGCACTCGTAAGGCAGGGATTTGATCTGCGCCCGGATGGCCGTTTGATCATGTCGGATGGGGACAGCATATTGTTCTCGCTTGTCACGAACGCAGCGGCCACAGAGGAAACGACATCGCGACTAACCCTCCTTCTGGACGTACCGCGCGTAGCTCCGTCGCGGGATGGCTTCGGTGCAATGGCTGCGTGTGCCAAATCTCTTGCTGCACGGCTCGATGGCGCAATTGTCGACGACACGAACCAGCCGCTGAGCAGCGACAGTCTTGCAGAGATTGCAGCGCAGGTTCAGGATTTCTACCGCCAGATGGATGCAGTGGATATTCCTGCGGGATCAGCGCGCGCACTTCGACTCTTTTCCTGAGACCATGCAAACGAATTTGTTCTCGGAGGCACCTGATGCCGAGCCGACCGGGCATCCAGCATCGCAAGACTGGCAGGCCAGAGCCGCCTGGCTCAAAAATGAGTTGCACAGGCATAACCATGCCTACTATGTGCTGGACAATCCAAGCATTCCGGACGCCGAGTACGACCGGCTGTTTCGGGAACTGCAAGAACTGGAGCAGACCCATCCCGGGCTGATTACTCCCGATTCGCCGACCCAACGCGTGGGCGGTGCTCCGCTTTCGCAGTTCAAACAAGTGCGTCATAGCGTTCCCATGCTGTCCATCAATAACGGATTTTCGGACGAAGACATCGTTGGGTTCAATCGCCGTGTTTGTGAAGGACTTGCCGCGCTGAGTCCGGTTGAGTATGCCGCGGAGCTTAAGTTTGATGGGCTTGCAATTAATCTGCGCTATGAGAATGGCATTCTGGTACAGGCTGCTACGCGTGGCGACGGTGCGGCGGGAGAGGACGTCACGGCGAACATCCGTACGGTAAGGGCAATTCCTCTGCGCCTGCGCAGCGATAATCCGCCGGCGGTGCTGGATGTGCGCGGTGAAGTACTCATGTTCAAGGCCGATTTCGAACGGCTGAATCAGCGGCAGCGCGAAGCGGGGCAGAAGGAATTTGCCAATCCGCGCAATGCAGCTGCCGGTAGCCTACGGCAGCTTGATCCGCGCATCACTTCGCAGCGCTCGCTGCGCTTCTATGCCTATGGAATCGGCAGCCTGGAAGGAGCGCAGATGCCGGAATCGCATTCCGCATTGCTAGATTGGTATGTCGAATGCGGCATTCCGGTATGTGCGGAACGTGCCACGGTTGAAGGCGTGGACGGCTTGCTCGGTTTTTACAGAGATATCGAAGTCAGGCGCACAGCATTACCCTACGAGATCGACGGCGTGGTGTACAAGGTCAACCGCTTTGAACAGCAGAAAAAGCTTGGCTTCGTGTCACGTGCACCGCGCTTTGCGCTGGCGCATAAATTTCCGGCGCAAGAGGCATTGACGGTCGTGCAGGGCATTGAAGTACAAGTCGGCCGCACCGGTGCATTGACACCTGTAGCCCGCTTGAAACCGGTGTTCGTCAGCGGCGTGACCGTAACGAATGCGACCTTGCACAACGAGGATGAAGTGCAGCGAAAGGACATTCAGATTGGCGATACGGTCATTGTCCGCCGTGCGGGAGATGTGATTCCCGAAGTGGTCGCATTCGTGCCTGAGCTTCGTCCAGCGGATGCGCGGCCCTTCGTAATGCCAGCCGTTTGCCCGATCTGCAATTCGCCGATAATCCGGCTTGAAGATGAAGCCGTCGCACGTTGCTCCGGGGGCTGGGTCAAGTGTGCCGCACAGCGCAAAGGCGGTTTGTTGCATTTCGTTTCCCGCCGTGCAATGGACATTGAGGGGCTTGGCGACCAGTTGATCGAACAACTGGTGGAGCGCCGGATAATCACCACAGCCGCCGATTTATACAAGCTTGGATTTTCATCGCTGGTCGAACTTGACAGGATGGCGGAAAAATCGGCCGGCAATATTCTGGCCGCGCTGGAAAAATCGAAAAAGACCACGCTGGCGCGATTCATTTATGCCTTAGGCATTCGTCATGTTGGTGAATCGACCGCTAAAGAACTGGCGCGTCATTTCGGCAATCTCGATGCATTGCTGGCTGCGTCAGAGGAACAATTGCTTCAAGTCGCCGACATCGGTCCGGTCGTTGCACGCTCTATCCGGATGTTTATCGATGATCCATTGAATATCGAGTTAATCGAGCAATTAAGAGCCTCCGGTGTTACCTGGGAAGAAGCAGCGCCTGAGGCGAGAGCGCAGACCTTTGCCGGAAAAACTTTTGTACTGACCGGAACCCTTCCGAATCTTACGCGGGAGCAAGCTGCTGCGAAGATCGAAGCGGCCGGCGGCAAGGTTACCGGTTCGGTGTCGAAGAAAACGAGCTTTGTAGTCGCTGGCGAGGATGCAGGAAGCAAACTGGAAAAAGCCAGAGAACTTGGTATTCCGGTGATTGGCGAGCCGGAATTGCTTGCTTTACTTGAGGCAGACACACATTAGAATAAAGAAGGAGAAATACGAATATGAACAAGATCCGAAAGGCCGTATTTCCTGTGGCAGGGCTGGGAAGCCGGTTTCTTCCCGCGACCAAGGCGCAACCGAAAGAAATGCTGCCGATTGTCGACAAGCCCTTGATTCAGTATGCGGTCGAAGAGGCGGTGGCTGCGGGAATAACGGAGATGGTGTTCATAACGGGACGCAATAAGCGTGCAATCGAAGACCATTTCGATACCGCCTATGAACTTGAGTCGGAACTCGCGGCCGCGGGAAAAAATGCATTGCTGGAAACAATTCGCAGCGTTATCCCCAAGCATGTGAGTTGCATCTATATCAGACAGCATGCTCCTCTGGGACTGGGACATGCAGTATTGTGTGCACGCCCAGTCATCGGCGACGAACCGTTCGCGGTTTTGCTTGCCGACGATTTCATGGATGTCGACAGCGGGCAAATACCAGTATTGGCTCAGATGACGAGACTGTATGAGGAAGAATCGAAAAGCATATTGGCTGTTCAGGAAGTGCCGCGCGCATCAACAAAACAGTACGGCATAGTCAGCGCAAGCTCGTATCGTCCAAATATCGATAGCGTCAGCGCGATTATTGAGAAGCCTCAGCCAGAGCAAGCGCCTTCGACCCTGGCGGTTGTAGGCAGATATATCCTCAGCGGTGAAATTTTTAATTATCTGGAGAACCTTGGGCAGGGAACGGGAGGCGAAATCCAATTGACTGACGGAATTGCGGCGATGATGCGCTACCATCCAGTGCTGGCGTATCGTTATGCCGGGCGGCGGTTTGATTGCGGCTCCAAGTTGGGTTATGTGAAGGCAACACTTGCGATGGGCCTGAAACATCAGGAAATCGGAAGCGAGCTGGCCGCTTATCTGGACGAATTGAAATGACCGTCAGGGAAATATTGAGAATGGGCGATCCCCGGCTTCTGCGCCAGGCAGAGCCGGTCAATGAGTTCGGAACAGCGGAACTTGATGCCCTTATCCGGGATATGTTCGATACGATGCATGCCGCAAACGGAGCAGGGCTTGCTGCTCCGCAAATAGGAATTAATCTGCAGCTGGTCATCTTCGGATTCAGGCAGAACAGCCGCTACCCGGACGCACCGGCCGTTCCTGAAACGATTTTGATCAATCCGACAGTGCGGCCGCTCTCGGCAAGCATGGAAGAAGGATGGGAAGGCTGTCTGTCCGTGCCGGGTATGCGTGGTGTCGTGCCGCGTTGGGCAGCGATCCATTACGAAGGCTATGACCAGTACGGCAATGTTATCAGCCGGCAGGCGGACGGTTTTCATGCTCGCGTCGTGCAGCATGAATGCGATCATCTGGCGGGTATTCTTTACCCTATGCGCATCGAGGACTTTTCGCGATTCGGCTTTACCGATGTCCTATTTCCCGAATTGGGTGATGTAAACGACGATTAAAAGAACCTGAAACCCATCGCCAAAATCAGGCCTAGAAGCGCTCGTCGTCCCGCAGATAACGCCATTGTCCGGGAGGCAGATCTCCCAAAGCCACTTTGCCAATACGAACGCGTTTGAGGCCGAGCACTTTCAGGCCGACCGCTTCGCACATGCGCCGAATCTGCCGTTTCTTGCCTTCACGCAAAATGAAGCGCAATTGATCTTCGTTTTGCCAGCGTACTTTTGCCGGAAGCAACTTTTTTCCGTCGAGCGACAATCCATGGTTGAGCAACTGCAGATCGGCATCGGGAAGCTTTCCCGGTTTTGTGTAACGCACCCTGACCAGATACTCTTTCTCAATTGAGGAATCCTCGCCGATCAACTGCTTGGCGATTCGCCCGTCCTGCGTCAGCACCAGGAGCCCGACCGAATCGATGTCCAGCCTGCCCGCCGGCACCAGGCTGCGTAATTGCGACGGATGAAATGTCAGTTCTGTCTTGTCTTCCTTCCAGCGCGTGCCGGCATTGACCAGTGTGACGGCAGGCTGATAGCCGTCTTCGGCCTGTCCACTGACATATCCCATGGGCTTGTTGAGCAGGACCGTGACTCGTCGCGCCTGCTGCTGCGCTGCCTGGCGTTCGATCGTAATGCGCTGGTTCGGCAGGACTTTGCTGCCTAGTTGCGATACCACGACGCCGTCGACACGCACCCAGCCGCGCTCTATCCATTCATCCGCCTCGCGGCGCGAGCATAAACCAAGTTCGGACATGCGTTTGGAGAGGCGCAAAGGTTCTGTCATGACGTGCTTGAAATAAAAATGAAAAGGTTCGTAGAAGGGCAGGTTCAGGTATGCAGTGCATCAAGCAACTCGGTCTCGAGCTGGATCTGCATGCGGGAGTTATTCAATGCAGGGCTGTCGACCAGGAAAACGTCTTCCACCCGTTCACCCAGCGTCATGATTTTTGCTGTGTGCAGGTTGATCTTGTGCCTGTTCAGTACCTTAGCAATGGAATACAGCAGCCCGGCACGATCACTCGCCGATACCGATAAAATATAGTATTGCCCACGTTCATCGGGACGCAAGTCGACTTTCGGTGTGACGGGGAAGGTACGTGACAGGCGGGAAAGCCTGCCGACGGTCGGAGCAGGCAAGGAAGTCTGCAATTTTACGGTCTCCGTCAGCTCATGCTCGATGAGATTGATGATGTCGCGGTAACTGTTTGCAAAAACCGGTTCAGTGACGAGAAAAGTGTCGAGCGCATATCCATGCTTGGTCGTATGGATCTTGGCATCCCAGATGCTGAAATTCTTTCGATCGAAATAACTGCATATCCGCGCAAACAGATCGGGCTGATCCTTTGCATACACTGCCACCTGCAGGCCTTCGCCGATCGGCGACAGCCTGCACTTCACTACAGGCTCGGCATGGTTGACCTTGTCGTACAGCACCCGCGTTTGCCAGGCGATATCCGCGGCTTCATGTCGCAGGAAATACGCCATGTCCAGCTTTTGCCAGAGCGCTTCGTGCGCATCGCGAGGCAATCCATAGAGGCGCAATGTTTTCAAAGCGTCTTCCTGGCGATTCTTCAGCTCGTGATCTGTTGAAGGCGTTTCACCGCCCAGCACCCGCACGCTCATGCGATAGAGATCCTCGAGCAGCTTTCCCTTCCACGCATTCCAGACTTTTGGGCTCGTGCCGCGAATGTCGGCAACGGTCAGCAAATACAGAGCCGTCAATCGGCGCTCGTTCTTCACCAGCTTTACAAAAGCCTGGATAACCTCAGGGTCGGACAGATCCTGCTTTTGCGCAACCTGTGACATGGTCAGATGGTGCTCAACCAGGAACACCACCAGTTCGGTATCGTCTTTGCTCAGGCCGTGATCTTTGCAGAAGCGGCGTGCATCGGCCATGCCAAGTTTCGAATGATCGCCTCCGCGCCCTTTGGCGATGTCGTGGAAAAGTGCCGCAATATACAAAAGCCAGGGCTGGGCGAAATTCGCCATCAACTGACTGCAAAACGGATATTCATGCGCATGTTCCGACAGCGTAAAGCGTCGAATATTGCGTATGACCATCAATATGTGCTGGTCGACCGTATACACATGAAACAGGTCATGCTGCATTTGTCCGATAATGCGGCGGAAATTTGGCAAGTAGCGGCCAAGGATGCTGACCTGGTTCATCAGGCGCAGGGTAAAAGTGATGCGTTGCGGCATTTGAAGAATCTTCAGGAAGAGTGCCCGGTTTTCCGGATCCCGCCTAAATGATGCGTCGATCTTGAATCGGGCATGCCACAAAGCGCGCATGGTACGCGCCGTCATCCCTTTCAATTCTTCATGCTGCGCCATCAGAAGAAATATTTCCAGCATCGCGGATGGCTGGTTCGTAAACAGATCGTCCTGCGCAATGTCGATCAGCCCATTGACTTCGTTGAACCTCTCATTGATTGTTTTGGGGCAAGCCGGCAAGGGGAAGAGCTGCGCCTCGATGTTCTGCAGCAGAATGGTATTGAGCTGCGTGACCGCTTTGGCTGCCCAGTAGTAATGCTGCATCAGATATTCGCTGGCGCGGCGGGTTTCGTTGGTTTTGAACCCGAGGGATTCGGCGATCGGGGTTTGCACATCGAAAATGAGCCGGTCCTCGCGCCGGCCGGCATGGATATGCAGCCGGATGCGGATATCCTTGAATGTGCGTTCCTTTTTGCTCAGCTGGCGTGCTTCGGTAGCGGTAATTAGCCCGTGCTCTGCCAGGGTACGCCAGGAATTGCCGAGACCAGCTGCTTGTGCAACCCACAGGATCACTTGCAGGTCGCGCAAGCCACCCGGGCTTTCCTTGCAATTCGGTTCGAGGCTGTAGGGCGTGTCCTCGTACTTGACATGACGCTGGCTCATTTCCAGGGTTTTGGCCCGGAAAAAAGCTCGTGGATTCATGGCCGCAGCAAATTGCTCCTGCAAGGCGCAAAACAGTGTGCGGCTGCCGCACACTTGCCGCGCTTCGAGCAGGCTGGTTTGCACGGTGATGTCGGCTGCCGATTCGCTTAGGCATTCGTCGATAGTACGAATGCTGTGGCCGATTTCAAGTCCGATGTCCCAGAACATTTGCACCAGTTCTTCCAGCTTTGCCTGCAAAGCCGCGTCCGGTGCTGCCTTAAGCAGAATCAAAAGATCGACGTCGGAATGGGGAAACAACTCGCCGCGTCCGTAGCCTCCCACGGCGATCAGGGCGGCAGTTTCAGGAAGCTCAAACTTCTTCCAGGCACGTGTAAGGGCGTGATCTACGCTGTGGCACAAGCTGCGTAGCAGCTTTTCCGGCTTGCTGTCGGCCAGAAAGTTTGAAATGATGGCCTGCCGTTCGGCCTTCAGCTCTTCCTTGAGTGACTGCGCAAGCGAACTCATTTCGATCAAGCGATCGTCGTAGTCGCGCCGTTACTTTGCTGAATAAAACTCGGGGGCGCCGGCATGCGCGGCGAGACGGTAAGAACTTCGTAACCGGTTTCTGTGACGAGCACGGTATGTTCCCACTGCGCAGAAAGGCTGCGGTCCTTGGTCTTGATTGTCCAGCCGTCGCCCATTTCACGGATTTCACGCCTGCCGGAATTGATCATTGGCTCGACCGTGAAAATCATGCCCGGCACCAGTTTTTCCAGCGTGCCCGGACGTCCGTAATGCAATACCTGCGGCTCTTCGTGGAAAACCTTGCCGATGCCATGGCCGCAAAACTCGCGAACTACGCTATAGCCGGATTTTTCGGCGTGCTGCTGAATCACGTAACCGATGTCTCCAAGATGGGCGCCGGGCCGTATTTTCGAAATGCCCAGCCACATGCATTCGTAGGTAATCTCGCTGAGACGCTTGGCCAGGATTGAAGGCTCGCCGGCAAAGAACATCCGACTGGTGTCACCGTGATATCCGTCTTTGATGACAGTAATGTCGATATTGATAACATCGCCGTTCTTGAGAACTTTGTCGCCCGGTATTCCGTGGCAAACCACGTCGTTGACAGAAGTGCAGATCGATTTTGGAAAAGGCGTATATCCGGGAGGGCAATAATTCAGGGGTGCCGGCACAGTACCTTGTACGTTAATCATGTAATCATGGCACAGGCGGTCGAGCTCGCCGGTCGTTATCCCAGGTTTTACATAAGGCTCGATAAAGTCAAGAACTTCGGCGGCAAGCCGTCCCGCAACGCGCATTCCGCGGATATCTTCGTCGGTTTTAATGGAAATGGAAGCCATAAGTAAGTCTGAGAAAGCGAATGGGGAATCTATAATTCAAGAATTATAGACGACGCACACATTGCCCGCTTGCGCTTATCTGCCTTCCGACTTGAAAAAACATCCCGAATTAAGATAGAATTACGAGTTAGCCCGAATTGCTTTCGAGCTAATTTTTGTAAATTGCGAGTCCGGTCGCAAAGGGTGCTTGTTGAACAAGTTGACAAGTGACTGACTGGATTCCAGACCTAACCCTGGAGATATTATGTCCGTAACAATGCGTGAAATGCTGGAAGCCGGTGTTCATTTCGGTCACCAAACCCGCTTCTGGAACCCAAAGATGGCCCCTTATATTTTCGGCCATCGCAACAAGATCCATATCGTCAACCTGGAAAAAACCCTGGCAATGCACCAGGAAGCGATGAAATACATCCGCCAGTTGGCATCCAATCGCGGCACCATCCTGATGGTCGGTACCAAGCGCCAGGCGCGCGAAATCGTCGCGGCCGAGGCGCAACGTGCAGGCATGCCTTATGTCGATCAGCGCTGGCTGGGCGGCATGCTGACCAATTTCAAAACGATCAAGACCTCCATCAAGCGCCTGAAAGACATGGAAGCTGCGATGGAAGACGGCTCCGTCGAAAAGATGAGCAAGAAAGAAGGGCTGATGTTCCAGCGTGAGATGGAAAAGCTGCAAAAGTCCATCGGCGGAATCAAGGACATGAACGGCATTCCTGATGCAATTTTCGTGATCGACGTCGGCTATCACAAGGGTGCAATTACTGAAGCTGCGAAGCTCGGTATCCCGGTCATCGGCGTAGTGGACACCAACCATACTCCTGACGGCGTGACCTACGTCATTCCTGGCAATGACGACTCTTCCAAGGCAATTGCCTTGTATGCGCGCAGCGTCGCGGATGCGATCCTGGAAGGTAAGGCTAACTCAACGAACGAACTCGTCGAGTCCGTTCGCGGTGACGCCGACGAATTCGTGGAAGTCAGCGAACAGGCTTAATCAGCCTCATACGTCAAAATCAGCAAGACGAAAAAGGGGCTGCATCGCGGGGCAACAGCGGTTCGCCCCTTTTTTTCGGGCAAAATCCAGCTACGATTTATCATGGTGCTTAAGGCGCCATTCGAATTAGGAGAAGAATATGGCAGCAATTACCGCAGCAATGGTCGGCGAACTGCGCGCAAAGACCGATGCTCCGATGATGGAGTGCAAAAAGGCGTTGACGGAAGCAGACGGCGATATGGCCAAAGCGGAAGAAATTCTGCGTGTGAAACTGGGTAGCAAGGCTTCCAAGGCCGCTTCCCGTATTACCGCAGAAGGCGTCGTGGCAGCTTACATTTCCGGCGGCAAAGGTGCGCTGGTCGAAGTCAACTGCGAAACCGACTTCGTTACCAAGAATGAAGATTTCCTGGCTCTTGCGAACAACTGCGCAAAGCTCGTGGCTGAAAATAATCCTTCCGATATCGCAGCATTGTCGGCTTTGCCGCTGGATGGCGGCAAGACCGTTGAGGAAGTTCGTTCCGCATTGGTAGGAAAGATTGGCGAAAACATGTCGATCCGCCGTTTCAAGCGCTTTGAAACCGGCAGCAAGCTGGTTTCCTATTTGCATGGCACGCGCATCGGCGTCATGGTCGAATTTGACGGCGCTGACGAGCAAGTGGGCAAGGATGTGGCAATGCACATCGCAGCAATGAAACCGGTCGCATTGTCTTCCGACCAGGTTCCGGCTGACCTGATCGAAAAAGAGCGCTCGGTCGCAAACCTGAAGGCGGCCGAATCGGGCAAGCCTGCAGATATCGTGACCAAGATGGTAGAAGGTTCGGTGCAGAAATATCTTAAAGAGGTTTCCTTGCTGAACCAGACATTCGTCAAGAACGACAAGCAGACCGTTGAACAAATGCTCAAGGCAACCAACACGACCGTCAAGGCATTTGTGATGTACATTGTCGGCGAAGGCATTGAAAAGAAACAAGACGACTTTGCGGCGGAAGTTGCTGCACAAGTCGCGGCAGCAAAACAAGCCTAATTTTAAAATCGGGCCGCAAGGCCCTTTTTTTTAATCTCGGCTGGACGGAATGTAACTCTTCGTGAATCGCGGAGCGTACATCTTATCTGTCTGTAAAATATATAAGTGCATGGCAAGACGCATGCATTACATTGCGAAACGGATCATTCGAGGAATCTAGCAGATGACAAAGCCAGCCTATAAGCGTGTTCTCCTTAAACTTTCCGGTGAGGCTTTGATGGGGGACGACGCCTTCGGTATTAATCGTGCCACGATCGAACGCATGGTTGCCGATGTGGCAGAGGTGGCGAAGCTCGGAGTCGAACTGGCCATCGTCATCGGCGGCGGAAATATCTTCCGTGGGGTTGCTCCTGGTGCGCAAGGCATGGACAGGGCAACAGCGGATTACATGGGAATGCTTGCAACCGTCATGAATTCCCTCGCTCTGGCCGATGCAATGCGGCAAATCGGCATTACAGCGCGTGTCATGTCCGCAATCGGAATCGAGCAGGTTGTCGAGCCGTATGTGCGCCCGAAGGCGCTCCAGTATCTTGAAGAAGGAAAAGTGGTGGTATTTGCAGCGGGTACCGGTAATCCGTTCTTTACCACCGATACTGCAGCGGCACTGCGCGGTTCCGAAATCGGCGCGGAAATCGTGTTGAAGGCAACCAAGGTGGATGGCGTCTACAGCGCGGATCCCAAGAAGGAAGCCGGGGCTACCTTATATTCATCGATTACGTTCGATGAGGCCATCGCCAAACATCTTCAGGTCATGGATGCAACGGCCTTTGCGCTGTGTCGTGACCAGAAACTGCCAATCAAGGTATTTTCCATTGTGAAGCCGGGCGCTTTGAAGCGCGTGGTCATGGGCGAAGACGAGGGCACCCTCGTTCACGTGTAGAACGTACCATGCCGATACGATAAATTGAGTTCTAAAATTTTCACCTGCAGTCGAAGAGGAGAGCAGCATGACAATCGCTGACGTCAAGAAGAACACCGAACAGAAAATGAACAAGTCGATCGAGACTTTGAAGGCCGATCTCGCAAAGGTCCGAACCGGCCGTGCGCATACCGGAATTCTCGATCACATCCACGTAGATTATTACGGCAATCCGACACAGTTGACTCAGGTGGCCAACGTCACGTTGATCGACGCACGCACGATCGGCGTGCAGCCATGGGAAAAGAAAATGGTTGCAGTCGTCGAGAAAGCGATTCGCGAATCGGACCTCGGCCTGAATCCTTCGACTCATGGAGACATGATTCGCGTACCTACTCCGCCCCTGACCGAGGAACGGCGCAAGGAAATGGTTAAATTAGTCAAAGGTGAGGGTGAGGACGCGAAGATTGCCGTTCGAAATATTCGGCGCGATGCCAACGAGCACCTGAAAAAGCTGTTAAAGGACAAGGCGGTTTCCGAGGATGATGAGCGTCGTGCGCAAGACGAAGTCCAGAAACTGACTGACAAGTTCGTTGCCGAAATTGACAAGATCATGGCTGAGAAGGAAAAAGAGATCCTGACAGTGTAGTGCGCGGATCGGCCGTTCTTGTTCAATCTCACCGGAATTTTAATGAAACATACAAGCTCCACTCGCGCAGTGCCTGAAACCTCGGGCGTGCCGCGCCATATCGCGATCATCATGGATGGAAATGGCCGCTGGGCCACCAAGCGTTTCATGCCGCGTGTCGCAGGCCATGCAAAAGGCGTAGAAACCGTTCGGACGGTTGTCGAAGCGTGCGCACTCCGCGGAGTAGAGTACCTGACTCTTTTTGCGTTCAGTTCGGAAAACTGGCGCCGTCCGGCGGAAGAGGTTTCCGTGTTGATGAGACTCTTCATGACCGCTCTGGACCGTGAAGTCTCAAAAATGCATGTCAACGGCATTCGCCTGAAGGTCGTCGGAGATTTGAGCCGTTTCGATCTCAAGCTTCAGCAGATGATTGCCGATGCCGAGCGTAAAACGGCTGACAATAAAAGGTTGACCGTAACGGTCTGTGCCAACTACGGCGGACGCTGGGATATCATGCAAGCAGTCGGCAAGATGGTTGCAGCATATCCGGGCATGGCAAATTTCACGGAAGAGCAACTGGCTCCTTATCTGTCGATGTCTTACGCGCCAGAACCGGATCTTTTCATTCGGACCGGTGGCGAAAAGCGCATTTCGAATTATCTTTTGTGGCAGCTAGCCTATACCGAACTGTTTTTTACCGAGACCTACTGGCCGGACTTCGATGCGAAGGCTCTGGATGAAGCTATTCTTTCATATGGAAGCCGGGAACGACGCTTCGGACGCACCAGCGAACAATTGCTAGAACCGCAAAAGGCATCCTGATGCTTAGGACTCGGATCATTACCGCATTGCTGCTGCTCGCGGTCTTGCTTGTCGTATTGAAGCTGGGTTTTGTCGCCTTCGCCATATTTGCGGGAATTTTCTTTGCCGCCGCGGCATGGGAAACTCTTCGGCTTTTCCATAGCAAGAACCCGATTGTCGGTGCGGTGATCTGGACTGTGCTCTTTGCCTTGTTTCTGCTGCAGGACCGCTCCGGCAACATGAATTTTCTGTTCGCCCTATGCGTTGCGATCTGGGTTTTTCGCCTTGTTCCGAGCCTGTCGGTCGGCTTGCCGTCCCTGGAAGGAATCGGCAACCGTTTATTAGGCGCGGTCTATGGTCTGGCGGTACTGGGAAGTTTTCTTGCAGCCGTCATGTTTTACAGGCAATCCGCCTCCTATCTGTTTTCAGTATTGGTGCTCGTGTGGATTGCCGATGTCGGAGCCTATTTCTTCGGAAAAGCATTCGGCAAGCGCAAGCTTGCTCCCAGCATTTCGCCCGGAAAGTCCTGGGAGGGAGCGATCGGCGGCGGGTTTGCCGTCATCGCCGCAGCGGTCGCCATGGCTGCTGTTCCCATGTTCGGAGATACCTTCGCCGCTCAGATTCAAAACGCCTGGGGGTGGTTTGGCCTGGTTGTTGCAATGACAGTGATTGTTGCGGCAAGCGTTACAGGGGATCTGTTCGAATCCCAGCTCAAACGCCGTGCTGGAATGAAAGACAGCAGCGGTTTGCTGCCCGGTCATGGCGGCGTACTGGACCGGGTGGATGCTCTGATACCGGTTTTGCCCTTGGCAATGCTGATCCATGCACGGATATAGGACAAACGGCGCACATATGCAGCGAATTACAATTCTTGGCGCGACGGGCTCCATCGGTATGTCTACGCTCGACGTGATCGAGCGTCATCCTGATCGATATTCCGTCTATGCGCTGACGGCATATCGCAAGGTGGACGAACTTGCAGATTTATGCCGCCGTTTCCGGCCGCAAGTCGCCGTGGTGGGAACTGCAGCCCAGACTGCAGAGTTAAATCAACTTTTGCGTGCAGCCGATTTGCCGACAGAAGTCACATACGGCGAAAGTGCATTATGCAATGTAGCGGCTGCGGATGACTGCGATACTGTAATGGCTGCGATTGTCGGGGCAGCCGGATTGGCTCCGACCCTGGCCGCCGCACGCGCAGGTAAAAAAATCCTGTTGGCTAACAAGGAAGCCCTTGTCATGTCGGGCCATTTGTTCATGGATGCCGTTCATGTCAGCGGCGCTACGCTTTTGCCGGTCGATAGTGAACACAATGCGATTTTCCAATGCCTGCCCACAAATTATGCTGAAAGAAATCAGCAATCCGCTGGACATGGCGTTGCAAAGATTTTACTGACCGCATCCGGCGGTCCGTTCCGCTCACGTGATATTGATACTTTTTCAAGCATCACGCCCGAAGAGGCGGTTTCGCATCCGAACTGGGTGATGGGAAGAAAGATTTCTGTCGATTCCGCCACCATGATGAACAAGGGGCTGGAAGTTATCGAAGCACACTGGCTTTTCGGACTTCCCGGACCGCGAATCGAGGTGGTAATCCATCCTCAAAGCGTGATTCACTCGATGGTCTCTTATGTGGACGGATCCATACTCGCTCAATTGGGCAATCCCGATATGCGCGTTCCGATTGCCCATGCATTGGCCTATCCGGAACGGATTAGCTCAGGCGTGGAATCAGTTGACCTGACCAAAATTGTACAACTTGCATTCTTCCAGCCAGATCATGCGCGCTTTCCATGCCTGAAACTTGCGTATGACGCCTTGGATATGGGAGGCATTGTTCCGGCGGGATTGAATGCGGCGAATGAAATTGCCGTAGATGCCTTCTTGAATCGAAAAATCAGGTTTAATGAGATATATTCGCTGATTGATCGGGTAATGAATAAAATTGTCCCGAAAGAGATCGGAAGTATTGAAGAACTAATTGAGGAAGACAAGCGCATCCGCAAATTGACCATTTCCTTCATTCCATCATGATGCTATTACAGACGGTTCTTGCATTTATTGTGGTACTCGGCATTCTGGTCGTTGTACACGAACTGGGTCATTACTGGGTTGCGCGGTGGTGTGGCGTCAAAGTACTGCGCTTTTCCGTCGGTATGGGAAAAGTGGTGTGGTCCCGCCGGTACGGACCAGATCAAACGGAGTGGGCCTTGTCGGCCCTGCCGCTCGGCGGCTACGTGAAAATGCTGGATGCGCGCGAGCAAGACCTCAGTCAGCTGTCATCCGAAGATCTTAAGCGTGAATTCACCCGCCAGAGCGTCTGGCGGCGCATCGCCATCGTCGCAGCCGGACCACTGGCGAATTTTCTTCTGGCGATTCTTATTTTTGCCGGGCTATACAGCTATGGCATTCCCGAGCCGGTTCCCCGCTTGCGCGCGGTACCCGAGAATAGCGCAGCCTTCCAGGCTGGACTGCGCGGCGGCGAGTTGATCACTTCGGTCAATGAAGAACCTGTTCAAATTTGGTCGGATCTGCGCTGGAAAATCGCTCAGCATGCAGTAGACAGAAAGCCGGTCCGCCTGGGGATTCTGCGCGGACAGGATTCATCCTCGGCGCCCTCAAACGGCAGGCAAGATGAAACCGTTTTGCTTTCATTGGAAAGTTTGACCACGGAAGATCTGGAAAAGGATTTTTTGGCAATGCTGGGCATTGATTTGGCACGCCCGGCTCCCGTTCTCGGGAAAATTCTTCCTGGCGGCCCCGCCGAGCGAGCAGGGTTGATGGAGGGCGACCTGATCGACCAGATCAACGGTGAGCGTATTGGCGACGGTTTGGCATTTGTAGAAGTTGTTCGCGCATCGCCTGGAAAATCGCTGAACATAAGCGGAACCCATAGAGACGGCCGGAGATTCGACATATCTCTGGTTCCCGAGCTGCATGAGAAGGATGGACTGCGTTTTGGCCGGATTCAGGCGGAAGTCCCGCTCGCGCCGGAAATGATCGTGGCGAGTTCGTCTCCTGTTCAGGCAATCGGAAAATCGATCGTCAAGACCTGGGATACTAGCGTTCTGACCTTGAAGATGATCGGCAAGATGATCATAGGCGAAGTCTCCTTAAAAAACATCACAGGCCCGATCACCATTGCGGATTATGCTGGCCAAACAGCACGTATCGGCCTGATCAGCTATCTCAGCTTCATCGCCTTCATCAGCATCAGTCTGGGAATTATGAATTTGCTACCCATACCCGTTCTTGACGGGGGGCTTTTGCTGTATTATTCGCTGGAAGTTTTGACCGGGCGGCCTGTATCGGAGCGCTTTGGAGAACTTGCGCAGCGCGCCGGCCTCGGCATATTGATGACATTAATGATTGTGGCAATGTTCAACGATATTGCGCGGCTCATGTCCTGAGCCTGCTCTGAGCCTGCTTATTGCGAGTAATCGAATTTGAAAAGAAGTTTATAAAACATCCGATGAAATTACCTTTCGAGCGTATTCAACTTCCTGCGGCCTCTCGTACCATTCTATCGATTGCGGCATTTGCACTTTGCTCAGGACATGCAATTGCAGTCGAGCCGTTTACGGTCAGGGATATCCGCGTGGAAGGAATACAGCGAACCGAAGCCGGAACCGTATTTAATTATTTGCCAGTACGGGTAGGAGAGACTTTTACGGACGAAAAAGCGACCGAGGCAATCAAGGCGCTGTATGCCACAGGTTTTTTCAAGGATGTCCGGATCGAGGCGGAAGGCGACGTACTTGTAGTGATGGTGGAGGAAAGGCCTGCAATCGCAGGCGTGGACTTTTCAGGCATCAAGGAGTTCGACAAGGATCAGTTGACCAAGGCCCTGAAAGACATCGGGCTGGGCGAATCCCGGATTTACGACAAGGCCTTGCTGGATCGCGCTGAACAAGAGTTGAAGCGCCAGTATCTTTCCCGTGGCCTGTACGGCGTGCAAATAACGACTACCGTTACGCCTGTGGAGCGTAATCGCGTAAACATCAATTTCGCGGTGGACGAGGGTGACGTCGCGCGCATCAAGCAGATCAATTTCGTCGGCAATAAGGCGTTCTCGGACAATCAGTTGCGCGATCTGATGAGCTCTGGAACATCCGGTTGGTTTACCTGGTACACCAAGGCTGACCAGTATTCCAAGCAAAAGCTGAGCGGAGATATCGAGTCGATACGATCCTTTTATCTGAATCGCGGCTATCTTGAAATGAAGGTCGAGTCGACACAGGTTTCCATCACGCCTGACCGGAAGGATATCTACATCACCGTCAATATCAACGAGGGTGACAAATTTACCGTTTCCGATGTCAAGCTTGAAGGCGAGATGTTTGGTCGCGAAGAAGAGTTGAAATCGCTGCTGACACTGAAGAGCGGTGACGTCTATTCCGGCGAGAGATTGACGGAAAGCGTCAAGCGAATTTCGGAGCGCCTGGGCAACTTCGGATATGCGTTTGCGAACGTGAACGCTAATCCGGAAATCAATCGGGAAAAGAAAGAAGTCGCCTTCACCGTATTCATCGATCCGGGCAAGCGGGTCTATGTCCGGAACATAAATATCGGAGGCAATACCAAGACGCGCGACGAAGTGATCCGTCGCGAATTCCGTCAGTTCGAGCGGTCCTGGTACGACGGAAGCAAGATCAAGTTGTCACGCGACCGGGTCGACCGGCTCGGATTCTTTACCGACGTGAATGTGGAAACTCCGGAAGTCCCCGGCACCACCGATCAGGTTGATCTCAACATGAACGTGGTCGAGAAGCCTACCGGCAATATTTCCCTGGGTGCAGGCTTTTCCAGTAGCGAGAAATTGACCCTGAGCGGATCGCTACATCAAGAAAATGCCTTCGGGAGCGGGAATTCGCTCGGCATCGATCTCAATACAAGCAAACGCCATAAAACTATCGCACTTTCCACGACCAATCCTTATTTTACAGATGACGGAATCAGTCGTTCTTATGAAGTGTTTTTGCGTACCAGTCGTCCGCCACGAATCAGCTCAGGGGATTACGAGATCCAGACTAAAGGCGCGAATATCAAGTTCGGCGTGCCTTTTTCAGAAGTTGATCGAGTATTTTTCGGTATCGGTATTGAGCAAACGAAAGTTGAAACGGATTCCACCAGCCCAGAGATCTTTAGAAGATATGTAGAGGATTTTTCACCTGATTCCGGTGGCGTGGGAACTGCAAAAACCACGACGTTCCCGTTAACCGCTGCATGGCAGCGCGATAGCCGCGACAGTGCGCTGGTTCCGAGCAGGGGGCGCTACCAGCGAGCACGACTTGAGCTTGGCTTAGGCAATGACACACAGTACTACATCGGCAGTTATGAGCAACAATATTTCAAGCCGTTCTTAAGTCATTCCACGCTCGCCCTGAAAGGCCAGATTGACTATGGCCGTGCGATCGGTGACAAACCTTATCCTGTCTTCAAAAACTTCTATGCAGGCGGCATCGGTTCCGTCCGGGGCTATGAAGGTTCATCTCTTTCAGTTGAGCCAATCGGCGATGATGACCCGGAAGGTGGCCAGGCACGCCTGCTATTGAATGCCGAGCTGCAATTCCCGTTTCCTGGTTCGGGATCGGATCGCAGCTTGCGCTGGTTCACTTTTGTGGACGGTGGCAACGTCTTCAAAAAGAATGAGACAATCAACATCGCAGATTTAAGATACTCTGCCGGTATCGGAATTAGCTGGATTTCGCCAATCGGCCCATTGAAATTAAGTTTCGGCAAACCGCTCAATGCTAAAGACGGCGACGAGGAACAGGCGTTCCAGTTCCAGCTCGGTACCGGATTCTAAACCGCGCTTGCTGGACTATTTAGCGTATTGGAGAACAATTTTGAATTCGCTTACTTATTCACCCTTTAAATTAAGATATGTGGCGGCATTCGTCGCATCAATGCTGTTTTCTCTCGGGCTGTATGCGCAGGAGGCAAAAATCGGCTTTGTCAGCACGGAACGCATTTTCCGCGAGGCTGCACCCGCAAAAGCTGCTACGGCAAAAATCGAGCAGGAATTTTCCAAGCGCCAGAAAGAGCTGCAGGAGCTGGCAGCCCGTCTCAAGGAAACCTCGCAACGATTCGACAAGGAAGCGCCGGTTCTTCCCGACTCCGACCGCATGCGCCGCCAGCGTGAACTGACCGATCTCGATAAGGATTTCCAGCGAAAACAGCGCGAATTTCGCGAGGACCTGAACCAGCGGCGAAATGAAGAGCTGGCAGTAGTGCTCGACAGGACCAACAAGGTAATCAAGCAAATCGCCGAGACAGAAAAATACGATATCGTCTTCCAGGAGGCGGTCTATATCAGCCCACGTATCGACATTACCGATAAAGTTCTCAAGGCGCTCAATACCAAGTAATCGAAAGCCCGCCATGCATCATACTAGGCTCAAAGACCTGGTCGAAAGCGTGGGTGGCCGATTAGAGGGAGATCCGGACATTTTACTGTCCGGCATTGCACCTCTTGAGAGCGCCACCGCATCGCACATCACTTTCCTGTCCAATCCTAAACTGCGTTCTCAGGTAAAACATACCAAGGCCGCGGCCTTGATTCTTACCGCTTCCGACAGCGCAAGCATTGCCGGCGATTTTCCTGGTGCGCGCGTTATCACCGATGCACCTTATGTGTATTTTGCCAAGGCTGCGCAATATTTTGCCGAGAAAGCCCGTGTCCCTGTTGCCCCCGGAATTCATTCAGACGCAAATGTTGCCGCCACTGCAAAAATCGCACGCAGCGCTTATATCGGTCCATTCGTATCGGTCGAAGAGGAAGCGGAAATCGGTGAAAATTGTATTATCGAGGCCGGATCCTTCATAGGCAGGGGCGCTAAAATTGGATCAAATACCCATTTCCATGCGCGGGTAAGCTTGCTTGCCCTGTGCCAGATCGGTGAATCCTGCATCGTCCACTCCGGTGCCGTGATTGGTGCGGACGGATTTGGATTTGCCAATGAAAAAGGTAAATGGATCAAGATTCCGCAGACTGGTCGGGTAGTCATCGGCAACGATGTGGAAATAGGCGCGAATACGACTATTGACCGGGGCGCGATGGCCGATACCGTCATCGAAGATGGCGTGAAGCTCGATAACCAGATTCAGATCGGCCACAATTGCCATATTGGAGCCCATACCGCTATGGCGGGTTGCGTCGGAGTCGCCGGCAGCGCGAAAATCGGGAAATACTGCACCTTCGGTGGAGCCGCAATGGTGCTGGGCCATCTGACGATTGTCGATAATGTTCACATTTCCTCCGGCAGCATGGTATCTCGATCCATCCTGGAGCCAGGGCAATATACAGGCTTTTACCCTTTGGCAAAAAATGCTGAGTGGGAAAAATCAGCCGTAATAGTCCGCAATTTGGCGTCAATGCGTGAGAAAATCCGGGAATTGGAAAAAGCGCTCAAATCAATTGGCCACGATAAAAATGAACAGCCCTGAAATCAACCACCTAAAAATGAACAGTCTCGACATCAATCAAATCAAAGAATATCTGCCCCACCGTTATCCATTTCTCCTCGTGGATCGCGTCTTGAACTGGGAGTCGGGAAAAAGCATTACCGCTATCAAAAACGTGACGGCGAATGAAGAATTCTTCAACGGGCATTTCCCGCACAAGCCGGTAATGCCCGGAGTGATGATGATCGAAGCGATGGCGCAAACTGCGGCCCTATTGTCGTTTTTGACGATGGGAAAGAAGCCTGGCCAGAATGAGGTGGTATATTTTGCCGGCATCGACGGCGCGCGTTTCAAGCGTCCGGTGGGTCCTGGTGATCAACTTGTCATGGAAGTTGAAATTTCTCGCGTCGCACGCGGAATCTGGAAATACAGGGCAAAAGCTACCGTAGATGGTCAATTGGCTGTCGAAGCGGACTTGATGTGCACGATGCGAAGCGTAGCCGAAGAGCCGTCAGCAGTGGAGCAATAATGAGTTCCATCCATCCTACCGCCATCATCAATCCTGGCGCGGTGCTTGATGGGTCAGTCGAGGTCGGCGCATATTCGATTATCGGCCCGAATGTCGTTATCGGAGCGGGAACGAAAATTGGTCCTCATGTCGTGATCGACGGTCATACCACCATCGGTCGCGATAATGTGTTTTACCAATTCTCGTCCATCGGTGCCGCTCCTCAGGATAAAAAATACAAGGGAGAACCGACTCGCCTCGAGATCGGCGATCGTAATACGATCCGCGAATTCTGCACTTTCAATGTCGGTACCGCGCAGGATGTCGGCGTAACGCGCCTGGGCAATGACAACTGGATCATGGCGTACGTCCATCTGGCGCATGACTGCCAGATCGGGAATAACACGATTTTCGCAAACAATGCGCAACTAGCTGGACATGTGCATGTCGGCGACTGGGTCATATTGGGCGGATTTTCCAATGTGCACCAGTTCTGCCAGATTGGTGCGCATGCCATGGTCGGAATGAGCACAAGCCTGACCCAGGACGTGCCGCCATTTGTCATTTTGTCGGGCAATCCTGCCGCAGCGCATGGCATCAATACCGAAGGTCTTAAGCGCCGCGGGTTCTCACCGGCTCAAATCAGCGCAGTACGCAATGCGTACAAGATCATTTACAAATCGAATCTGACGCTCGAGGAAGCAAAGGCGTCGCTTGCTGAAGCGGAAAACAATTCACCGGAAGCGGCATCCTATTTGCGCATGATTCGCGAATTCCTGAACGGAACGACGCGTGGCATCGTCCGATAAGTTGTCCATCGCCATGGTGGCCGGCGAGCCGTCAGGCGACCTGTTGGCAAGCAGGTTGCTTTCAGGATTGCGCCCAAGTCTTCCTGATGCTCACATCCACGGAATCGGCGGCCCTCATATGCAGCGCTATGGATTCCAGGCTGATTGGCCAATGGAAAAGCTTTCGGTTCGCGGCCTGTTCGAAGTGCTCGCACATTATCGTGAAATCAAGCAGATCCAAAACTCTTTGCGTGACAAACTTCTCGCGGAGAAACCGGCAGTGTTCATCGGAGTTGATGCGCCCGACTTCAATTTCGGACTCGAAGCGCAACTGAAACAGGCCGGCGTGCCGACCATGCATTTCATCAGTCCTTCGATATGGGCATGGCGCGGGGGGCGCATCAAAAAGGTTGCCCGTGCAGTCTCTCACATGCTGGTAGTGTTTCCGTTCGAGGAAGCCATATATCGCGAAGCCGGGATACCCGTAACGTACGTTGGATATCCGCTGGCTGAAGTGATACCCATACAACCGGACGTAAGCGCAGCTCGGCATCAGCTAGGCCTTCCCCAGGAAGTGCCCGTGGTGACGATTATGCCGGGCAGCCGCATGTCGGAACTGAAGTACAACTCGGCGACCTTTGTAGCAGCCTTGCGTCTGCTCGCTCAGCGCGACAAAGGCATCCGCTTTATCGCTCCCATGGCAGGGGAAAGGCAGAAGACATACTTCGAATCCTTGATCAGGCAGGCCGGCCTGCAGGATGTCGATATCCAGATTCTGGATGGCCAGTCTCACAAGGCGATTACCGCTGCAGATACGGTATTGGTGGCCTCGGGTACTGCAACATTGGAAGTCGCATTATTCAAAAAGCCCATGGTGATCGCCTACAAGATGTTGGCTCCGTCCTGGCATATCATGCGCCGCATGGCGTACCAGCCCTGGGTCGGTTTGCCGAATATCCTGGCGCGCGATTTTGTCGTCCCGGAGTATCTGCAGGATGCAGCGACCCCTCAGGCTTTGGCCGACGCCTTATGGAAGCAACTTGGCGACATGCCGCTCAGGGATAGTATCTACGCTCGATTCACCGAAATGCATCATGAGCTGCGTCGGGACAGCGCAAAGGAAAGTGCGCAGGCGGTGCTTCAGCTCATTGAACAAACACGGGGACGGAATCGAATGCATTCTGTGCCGATAAGTTGAGATCGTGATGACTGCTTCTATTGAGCTTTCCCTGTTCGGCTATGAGGGCGAGTTGATCTGCGGGGTGGATGAAGCAGGCCGCGGCCCGCTCGCCGGACCGGTATTTGCAGCAGCTGTCATCCTGAATAAACACAAACCGGTTGCAGGTTTGCGCGATTCGAAAAAGCTGACGGAAGCCAAGCGCGAATCGCTCGCAGAGCAGATCAAGGAAAATGCCTTGGCGTGGTGTATTGCGCAGGCGTCCGAAGAGGAAATCGATGCCCTGAATATCTTGCAGGCGAGCATGCTGGCGATGCGACGTGCGATCGATGGGTTGAGCATTGCGCCCACGCTGGCTTTGGTTGACGGTAACCGATGCCCAGCGTGTACGATCCGCGCTGAGGCCGTTATCGGCGGCGACGACAAGGTTGCAGAGATATCAGCGGCTTCCATTCTCGCAAAAACAGCGCGCGACAAGGCTTTGCTTCAGTTGCACGAACAGTATCCGCATTATGCTTTCGACAAGCACAAGGGATATCCCACGACGCTGCATTTGGAGCGATTGCGCGTGCATGGCGTCTCGCCGGTCCATCGCAGATCCTATGCGCCGGTTCGTGCACAGCTCGCGTTGGATTTACTCCTGAATTCGGAGAATTCATGAGCAGCAAATACATCTCTTCGCGGGATAATCCTGTGTACAAAGAGCTAAGGCAGCTCGCCGAAAGTTCTCAGGCGAGACGCAAGGCAGGGCGCACCTTGCTGGACGGTGTGCATCTGTGCGATGCCTATCTTCAGCACTGTGGGAAACCGGTTCTTTGTGCAGTGTCCGAAAACTCGCAAGCTCATAGTGAGGTGGCGGCGGTTTTCGCAAAATGCAGTGGCATGCATGTCAACACGATCGTGCTGTCAGATGCCTTGTACCGGGGAATTCAGGTTGTTGAGCATGGTGTGGGTATCCTGTTCCTGATCGACACGCCACGCCTGAATCCGCCGGACTCACTTACTGTATCGGCCGTCCTGCTGGACGGTGTGCAGGATCCGGGAAACCTGGGCTCCATATTGCGCAGCGCCGCCGCCGCCGGCATAAGATCTGCATTTTGCGGCAGCGGCACGGCATTCGCCTGGTCTCCCAAAGTTCTGCGCGCAGGAATGGGAGCCCATTTTGTAGTGAATATTTATGAGAATGCTGATTTGAAAAGCCTGGTCCGAGGTGCCTCGGTGCCTGTGATTGCCACGAGCTCGCATGCGACGCATTCTCTCTATGATCTTGATTTGCGCGGCGATGCCGCTTGGTTAATGGGCCACGAAGGGCAGGGGGTATCAGAAGATTTGATGTCCTTGGTCACACGTCGGGTACAGATACCGCATGCAGGGCCGATCGAATCTCTTAACGTGGCTGCCTCTGCTGCGGTTTGTTTCTTCGAGCAGCTCAGGCAGCGGCGGAATTCTTGAACCATCTAAGTTGGAGTGCGGAAGGCAATATCGTTCCGTTGCAATATTGAAACAACGGTCGCAAAACCTGTTTCTGTTTATCGTATTTCTGACTACACTTTCGGCATTTCAAGGATAAGAACGTCCAACAATGAGTATGGGTAATCTTTAACCCTCGCGATCCTGGTGGTCCGAGGGTTTTTTATTTGGCGCTTTAACGTATATCTCAATGCCTATGGGTGACCGGAGGAAAAATGGCTGACTGGATTGTGTGGCTGATACTGGCTGGAGTTTTGGTCGGATTGGAAATCTTTACCGGGACATTTTATCTTTTGATGGTCGGAATCGGGCTTGCCGCTGGAGGAACTACTGCATTTCTCGGAGCAGGAAGGCCTTTGCAATTCCTCTGTGCGGCCGTGGTCGGAGTCATTGCAACCGTATTGCTTCGTAATCGGCGCGATGCGGCAGGTGGCCAGGATTCGGCATCCGATCCAAATGTCAACCTGGATATTGGACAGACAATCAAAGTCAATAAGTGGCACGATCTGGATAGTGGCAAATACACCAGCCGGGCCCTGTACCGTGGCACCATGTGGGATGTCGATCTGATGCATGGCTCCACACCTCATCCGGGCATTTTCGTGATCCGGGAAGTGCGGGGCAGTCGTTTGCTGGTATCTGATAATTCAGCCGACAGTAGTCGGGAGGAGGCATGATGGAATTCGGTTTTGGCAGTGTATCCCTGATTATATTCATTCTGGCGGTTATCTTTGTCGTAAAGACCGTCAATGTCGTGCCGCAGCAGCATGCCTGGGTGGTCGAGCGGCTTGGCAAATACCACACGACGCTCGGCCCGGGACTGCACATCGTCCTGCCTTTCATCGACCGAATCGCTTACAAGCATATGCTGAAGGAGATTCCGTTGGACGTGCCGCCTCAGGTATGTATTACAAAGGACAATACCCAGCTCCAGGTCGACGGCATACTATATTTTCAGGTCACCGATCCGATGCGCGCATCGTATGGCTCATCGAACTATATCGCGGCGATCACGCAGCTGGCGCAGACGACGCTGCGGTCAGTCATCGGCAAGATGGAGCTCGACAAGACCTTTGAAGAGCGCGACCACATCAATACCACCATCGTTAACGCAATCGACGAATCCGCTGCCAATTGGGGTGTCAAAGTTCTGCGTTATGAAATCAAGGATCTCACGCCTCCCAAGGAAATTCTGCATGCCATGCAGGCACAGATCACCGCAGAGCGTGAAAAGCGCGCGCTGATTGCAGCTTCAGAGGGAAGAAAGCAGGAGCAGATCAATATCGCCTCCGGCGAGCGGGAAGCGGCAATCGCCAAGTCGGAAGGCGAAAAGCAGGCATCGATCAACAGGGCGCAGGGTCAGGCAACTGCAATCCTCGCGATTGCGGAGGCGAGCGCGGAAGCCTTGCGCAAGACTGCGGCAGCGATTCAGCAACCCGGCGGCTCAGATGCAGTCAATCTGAAAGTGGCAGAACAATACGTGAATGCATTTGCTCAGCTGGCCAAGACGAACAATTCGATTATCGTGCCGGCGAATCTGGGAGACATGAGCGGTTTGATTGCGAGCGCCCTGCATGTCGTCAAGTCCCAGCAGCAGATTCTTAAATAACAGGAGCAGGCTGTACGTGTTGGAGCAAAATGCCGGCAAAGCGCCGGCATTTTTTTGGTCTGCAAAACTGAAAAGTTCCGGTTTGTGGAATTACCGCCGGTTCTGTTTCATGACGGACTGGATTTCACGCTGCGTATCGCGCAGCTTTTCGCTTTCCCGCTTGTCGTGCTGCTTCTTGCCTTTTGCCAGGCCAATTTCACACTTGATGCGTCCCTTGGTGTAGTGCAGGTTCAGCGGCACGAGCGTATATCCCGCGCGTTCAACCTTGCCGATCAGACGCTTGATTTCATCACCGCTCAATAATAGCTTGCGCGTGCGCACCGGGTCGGGATGAATATGGGTGGACGCCGTAGGCAAAGGGCTGATATGGGCACCGAATAGAAATACCTCGCCTTGACGGACGATTACATAAGCCTCCTTCAGCTGCACGCGTCCCGCGCGGATGGATTTTACTTCCCAGCCTTCCAGAACCATACCTGCCTCGTACCGTTCTTCGATGAAGTAATCATGGAAAGCTTTTTTATTATCAACAATGCTCATGGGTGGAAATTGGCTTAGTCGGTTAGAATTTAACTTTCGATTTTATCAAACGGCTCACCATGGCAGTAGTGCATAAATCCGTTCTGCTTGGATATAGCGCAGAACAAATGTTCGCTTTAGTGGAGCGTGTCGAAGATTACCCTAAGTTCCTTCCGTGGTGTGGTGGAGTCAAGGTGCTTGAGCGATCTGACGACCGTCTGGTAGCGACGATTGCAATCAATTATCACGGCTTGAAGCAGAGTTTCACCACTGAAAACGCAAATAACCGTCCTACATCCATGAAAATGACCTTGGTTGAAGGCCCATTCAAGCATCTGGATGGCCTGTGGACGTTTAAGCCGCTGCGCGAGGATGCGTGCAAGATTGAATTTGATTTGCACTACGAATTTTCCAGCCGCATTCTTGAGCAACTGATTGGTCCGGTGTTCAACATGATTGCCAACAGTTTCGTCGATTCATTCTCCAAGCGGGCTGATGCGGTGTATGGCAATTAATGCCGGTGAAATGCGGATCCAGATCTGCTATGCGTTGCCGGATCGGCAGTTGCTAAGAGATTTGACGGTTGCAAAGGGTACAACAATAGGCGAGGCTATCCGGCTGTCCGGAATTACACGCGAACTCACAGATATCGATTTGACGACCTGCCGCGTGGGGATTTACGGCAAGGTCAAAAGCTTGGAGGCGCAATTGCGAGAGGGTGACCGTATAGAGATTTACCGGCCTTTGCGCGCCGATCCCAAGGATGCCCGCCGTCGGCGGGCACAAAAGAAACCGAAAGCCTGAATTTTACTTGCAAGCATCCAGAACGCGCTTGTTCTCCTGCTGTTCCTGGGAGCGCTGCTGATCGTTCAGGTAATAACGTTCGCCGTTCTTATCGGTTCTTGCCAGACGCTCGCCTGATTCCAGGCTGCGCTGATAGGCCTGCGCGCGTTCGCAATTTTTTGCTTTCTCTGCTGCACGTTGCTGTTCTTCAGCAGCCTTCTTGTCCTTTTCCTGTTGTTCCATCCGTCGCTTCTGGAATTCGGCATTCTTTTCGGCTGTGCTCAGCGGCTGGCGGCTTTTTTCCGTGACAGATTCTTTTTCTTCAACAGGAGATTGTTCAGAGGACGCGGCGGATTGGCTGGACACCGAAGGCACGGCAGAGACGCCGCCAGGCTGCTTTAAAATTTTATTTTGCGGAACCGATAACGGCGGCGGCAAATCCGAATATTGCTTCACACCTTTTTCATTGAGCCAGATGTATTGCGCAGATGCATTCGATGCGGCAAAAAAGGCGGCGGCCGAGATAAAGCAGGCAATTGCGCGATGCAGTGAGGTTAATTTCATTTCAGCTTTTGTTGAGTCCGGGATACGCAGATTTCGCCATGCTTTGATGCCGAAGTCAATCAATAGGCCGATCTTCCAGTTTGAATGCGTGCCAAAAACGACGAAATTGCAAGATTTCTGTATAATGCGGCTTTGCGCCTATAGGAATTACTATGCGTCTCATACAAAAAGCACTCACATTCGATGACGTGCTGCTCGTGCCGGCTCACTCGGCCATTCTCCCGAAGGATACATCCCTCAAAACGCGCCTGACGCGGAATATCTCATTAAGCATTCCGCTGGTCTCTGCCGCGATGGATACCGTGACTGAATCCCGCCTGGCAATTGCCATGGCGCAGGAGGGCGGCATAGGCATTGTTCACAAGAATCTGACTGCTAAAGAGCAGGCACGTGAAGTTGCAAAGGTCAAGCGTTTCGAATCAGGGGTGGTGCGCGATCCGATCACGATTCCGCCGACCATGAAAATCCGCGATGTCATTGCCTTGTCCAAGCAGCATGGCATCAGTGGTTTTCCCGTCGTGGAAGGTAAAACCGTAGTCGGGATCATTACCAACCGCGACCTGCGCTTTGAAGAAGAGCTGAACGCGGAAGTGCGCGACAAGATGACGCCGCGCGAAAAGCTCGTGTACGTCAAGGATGGTGCAGACCCGGCGGAAGCCAAGCGCCTGATGAACAAGCACAGGCTTGAGCGTGTGCTGGTCGTCAACGACGCCTTCGAGCTGCGTGGCCTGATCACGGTGAAGGATATCCAGAAATCCACCGAGCATCCGTTCGCTTCCAAGGACGAGCAAGGAAAGCTACGTGTAGGCGCGGCCGTCGGCGTCGGACCTGACAATGATGAGCGCATCGAGCTGCTGGTACAGGCCGGTGTGGACGTCATTGTCGTGGACACTGCTCACGGACACTCGAAAGGCGTGCTGGACCGCGTTCAATGGGTCAAGCGCAACTATCCTCAGGTCGAAGTCATCGGCGGCAATATTGCGACCGCTGCCGCGGCCAGGGCCCTGGTGGAGCATGGCGCCGATGGTGTAAAGGTCGGCATCGGCCCCGGTTCCATCTGCACGACCCGTATCGTGGCCGGTGTGGGTGTGCCGCAAATTACTGCAATTTCCAATGTGTCGGAAGCGCTCCAGGGTTCCGGCGTACCTTGCATCGCCGATGGCGGCGTGCGCTTTTCGGGCGACGTGTCCAAGGCACTGGCTGCCGGCGCTTCCAGCGTGATGATGGGCAGCATGTTTGCCGGTACCGAAGAGGCGCCAGGCGAGGTAATTCTGTTCCAGGGACGCAGCTACAAGTCCTATCGCGGCATGGGAAGTCTTGGCGCAATGGCCGAAGGTTCGGCCGACCGCTATTTCCAGGATCCGGCCAACAATGCCGACAAGCTGGTTCCGGAGGGCATCGAAGGCCGCGTTCCTTACAAGGGCAGCGTTCTTGCCATCCTGTACCAACTCGTTGGCGGCGTACGCTCATCGATGGGATATTGCGGTTGTGCCACCATCGACGAACTGCGCGAAAAGGCCGAGTTTGTCGAAATTACGTCTGCCGGCATGCGCGAATCGCATGTGCATGATGTGCAGATCACAAAAGAAGCGCCTAATTACCGCGCCGAATAAAGAACGATTTTTCATTGCGAGCATAAGGGCAGGAAAATACGCGGCGTATTTTCCTGCTGCATTTTCACAATACGGTGCCAGTTTATCGGTCACGCTTGTATTGATGGCTGCTTTACCTATTGCCAATGTGATGAAATAAACGCTGTTGGATCGCCGTTGCTTAACTGATCGCTTCGATCGCGGACGGCCGGCATCGCGGAACAAGGCAAGTTAGCTTGCACCATTGAATTCAAATTGTTTGACATCCTCATGCACTCGAAAATCCTAATCCTCGACTTTGGTTCCCAGGTTACTCAGTTGATTGCGCGTCGCGTGCGTGAAGCAGGCGTTTTTTCCGAAGTCTATCCTTACGATGTCACGGATGAATTCGTGCGTTCCTACGGTGCGGCCGGCGTCATTTTGTCAGGCGGTCCGAGCTCGGTTACCGAAGGCGACACCCCGCGCGTGCCGCAGGCCGTATTTGAACTGGGAGTGCCTGTGCTCGGCATCTGCTACGGCATGCAGGCCATGGCGGAACAGCTGGGCGGCAAGGTTGAAAACGGCAAAGTGCGTGAATTCGGCTATGCCGAAGTGCGCGCACGCGGGCATACCGCTCTCCTGAAAGGAATCAACGACTTCGTCACGCCGGAAGGACACGGCATGCTGAAGGTGTGGATGAGCCACGGAGACAAGGTAATCGACATGCCGCCCGGCTTCAAGCTGATGGCTTCTACCGGGAGCTGCCCGATTGCCGGCATGGCGGACGAAGAACGCAGGATGTATGCGCTGCAATTTCATCCGGAAGTCACGCATACGCTGCAGGGCAAGGCTATTCTGGGACGCTTCGTGCACGAGATATGCGGTTGCAAATCCGACTGGAACATGCCGGATTACATTTCCGAAGCGGTCGACGCGATTCGCAAGCAGGTGGGCGATGAAGAGGTGATTCTCGGCTTGTCGGGCGGCGTGGACAGCAGCGTCGCGGCGGCACTGATCCATCGTGCGATCGGCGATCAGCTGACCTGCGTATTTGTCGATCATGGTCTCTTGCGCCTCGATGAAGGCAAGATGGTGATGGACATGTTCGGCAAGAATCTCGGAGTAAAGGTGATTCATGTCGATGCCACCGAGCAGTTCATGGGCGAGCTTGCAGGCGTTACCGATCCGGAAGCCAAGCGCAAGATCATCGGCCGTGAATTCGTTGAGGTATTCCAGCGGGAATCCGCAAAGCTCAAGAATGCGAAATGGCTGGCGCAAGGCACGATTTATCCGGACGTGATCGAAAGCGCCGGCAAGGGCAAGAAGGGCGCGCACACGATCAAGAGCCATCACAATGTCGGCGGATTGCCTGAGACTTTGAACCTCAAGCTGCTTGAGCCGCTGCGCGAACTGTTCAAGGATGAAGTGCGCGAACTGGGCGTTGCCCTCGGTCTGCCGCATGACATGGTCTACCGTCATCCTTTTCCCGGTCCGGGACTGGGCGTAAGGATTCTTGGCGAAGTGAAGAAGGAATATGCAGACCTGCTGCGCCGCGCAGACGCCATTTTCATCGAGGAGCTGCGCAATACGGCTATCCCCTTGCCGGTTGAGCTTACAGAAGGACGTGTGGTCGGGCATTTCCACAAGAATTGGTATGAAGCCACCAGCCAGGCCTTCGCAGTCTTTTTGCCGGTGAAGTCGGTCGGCGTGATGGGCGACGGGCGAACCTATGAATATGTAGTTGCGTTACGCGCGGTACAGACGCAGGATTTCATGACGGCACACTGGGCGCATCTGCCGCACGACTTGCTGGGCAAGGTATCCAACCGGATCATCAACGAAGTGCGTGGCATCAACCGCGTGGTTTACGATATTTCCGGCAAGCCGCCCGCGACAATTGAGTGGGAATAAGCGGTTTTGACATACAGCGTCAAAGAAATTTTTTATACGCTTCAAGGCGAGGGCGCTCAAGCGGGACGCCCGGCCGTATTCTGCCGCTTCGCCGGCTGCAACCTGTGGAGCGGACGCGAGGAAGATCGCGCCAATGCGGTCTGCAAGTTCTGCGACACGGATTTTGTCGGAACCGACGGCGAGCAGGGCGGCAAATTCGCCGACAGCGATCAATTGGCTGCGAAGATAGACAGTTTGTGGCCCGCATCGTATGCTGCGAGCAAGTATGTCGTATTCACCGGCGGCGAGCCGCTCCTGCAACTGGATACTGCGCTGATCGACAGCATGCACAGGCATGGCTTTGAAATCGCCATTGAGACGAACGGCACGATTGCAGCGCCCGAAGGCGTCGACTGGATTTGCGTGAGTCCCAAGATAGGCTCGGAATTGAAAGTGCACAAAGGCAGCGAGCTGAAAGTGGTGATTCCGCAGGCCGGCCAGAATCTGCAGGACTACGAATCGCTGGAGTTCGAGCATTTTTTCGTGCAACCCATGGATGGCCCGGACAAGGAAAAAAATACCCAGCTGGCCATTGAACTCTGCAAGCGCAACCCGAAGTGGAAGCTCAGTCTGCAAACGCATAAACTTTTACAAATACCTTAATTTTCATACTGACCCGATGTTAACCATCACCCGCAAGCTTGAATTCGATGCCGGCCATCGGATTCCTGACCACAAGAGCCAGTGCAGAAATCTGCACGGCCATCGCTATACCGTGGAAATTACGCTGGTCGGCAACGTGATCGAGCAGGAAGGCAGTTCGGACAACGGCATGATCATGGATTTTTCCGATGTGAAGGCATTGGCAAAGCAATATCTCATCGATGTCTGGGATCACGCGTTCCTGGTCTATGAAAAGGACGTCGCAGTCCGGGGATTTCTCGACAGCCTGCCGGGCCATAAGACCGTCATTATCGATCGTATTCCCACGGTGGAAAACCTCGCGCAGACTGCGTTCGATATCCTGAAAATCGCTTACCAGGACCGCTACGGAACCGGATTGCGCCTGCATAAACTTGTATTGCACGAGACGCCCAACTGCTGGGCTGAAATCACGGCTGACTGACATGAACGACGCCATTTTCATGCAGCAGGCCATTTCCCAGGCACATAATGCATGGGCGCTGGGCGAAGTGCCGGTGGGCGCCCTGGTGGTCAAGGATGGCGAAATCATTGCAACCGGATTCAATCAACCGATAGGCACGCATGACCCGACCGCCCATGCAGAAATCATGGCACTGCGCGCTGCAGCCGAAATCCTGGGCAATTACCGCCTGCCCGGATGCGAGTTATATGTGACGCTTGAGCCATGCGCAATGTGCGCGGGTGCAATGATGCATGCGCGCCTGTCCCGGGTGGTTTACGGAGCGCCTGACCCCAAGACCGGCGCATGCGGTTCCATCGTCGATCTGTTTGCGCAGCAAAAGCTTAATCATCATACGAAAGTCACACCCGGCGTGCTGGCGCAGGAATGCGGCACTCTGCTGCGGGAATTCTTTGCCGAGCGCAGGCTCAATGCGCAGCGTAATACGATACCGGATATGACTTCGGATCCGGTTTAGAATCCCGCTTGACTCCCTTTTTAATGCCACAACACTCCAGCCCATGTCCATTCATAGCAAGTTATCCGATGTTGGCATAGCAATCGTCGCACCGGGCGGCTATGCGCCGGATGAAGCGGCCTTCATCAAGACCGTGGAGAACTTGCAGGCACAGGGTTGCAGGCTGCGGAATTGCTATGATCCGTCGGCTAAATATCAGCGCTTCGGCGGCACCGATCAGGCACGCCTTGACCAGCTTCATGCGGCTGCTCAGGACCCGGATGTGAAAATCGTCCTGAGCCTGCGCGGCGGATACGGCATGACGCGCCTTCTTCCGGATATTGATTTCGATTTGCTGGCTCGCAGCGGCAAACTATTCGTCGGCCATAGCGACTTCACTGCATTGCAGATGGGCTTGCTGGCGCGTACCGGCGCAGTGAGCTTTGCCGGTCCCATGATATGCGATGATTTTACGCGGGCAGATGTCAGCGACTTCACCATGCGGCATTTCTGGGACTGCATTTCCCAGCCAAGTCATACGATCAGGGCGGAAGTTCAGGGCAATCCGGAGCTTGAGTTGTCGGGAATGCTGTGGGGCGGCAACCTGAGCATGCTGGCGCATCTTGTCGGCACGCCTTATTTGCCGTCGATCGACAAAGGGATCTTGTTCATCGAGGATGTCAATGAACATCCTTATCGCGTCGAACGGATGCTGATGCAAATGCTGCATGCGGGTGTGCTGCAAGGCCAGCAAGCCTTGCTGCTCGGTGAGTTTTCAAGCTACCGCCTGGTGGATTACGACAACGGCTACAGCTTTGAGACGATGCTGGAATACATCAGGCAGCGCAGCGGCATTCCGGTGCTGACCGGCCTGCCGTTCGGCCATGTAAAGGACAAGGTTACGCTCGCGGTCGGCTGCAATGCGAGCCTTACTTCCGATAAGGACTCGCTCACCTTGCAGATGAACGGCTATCCCCATTTACCGGGCTGACCAGGAAAGTCGCATGCAGGCCAAAGCTCTGGTCCTTGGCTAATACAGCAAGGCCGGGACGGCCGGGCATATGGAAGGCATCGATCGGCTGCGTGATCGGCTCAAGGCAAAAATAGTCGTATTGCGGCGGCCGGTACATCAGCGTATATCCGGGCGAATTTTCCATCAGCATCGTGAGCGCAATGCCGCGATCGGGATATATGATCTCTGCCTTGCCGTCCCATCCATCGAAACAATGATCGATCAGCGGACCTTCCAGCGCGGCGGACCGATTGTAATCGAAGGTGGCAGGAAGTTCCTTGCTATATCCGACAGGAATCGGATCTTCTCCCGCAAGCCATACTCCGTTCGACTTGAAGCACAATCGCGTTGCGCCATTTTTCGGAAAGTATGGATGCAGGCCGAGGCCATACGGCAGGGAATCATCGCCGCGATGCGTGACAATCAGATCGATAGCAAGGCCATCGGGCAGCAAGCGGAAGGTCTGTGTGGCGGAATAATGATAAGGATCGCCGTCAAATTTGTTCGACTCCAATGCGAGCGTAATCGCATAGCGGTTTGATTCGGATAGTGTCCAATCCTGGAGCCAGCCGTCGCCGTGGATCGGGTAGGCTTCATCCCTGCGATTGAGCTTTATCGGATGGAATTTGCCTTCATGCTCGAATCCGCCTTGCGTAATGCGATTAGACCATGGCACCAGCGGGAAGCACGAAAAGGTGTAGCGGTCTTCAGTTTTTCGGTCCCAGGGCCGGAACAGGGGCGTCCAGCCCTGCGGCAACTTCCAGTCCCAGGCCGCGACACTGCCGCCCAATGCCGGTATGAGCTGAAGACGGCTCTGGTCATTTTCCAGGGTAATGATTTCATGTTCCACAGGGATTGTCCTTGTTCTGCTCAGCCCTTGAAGCGATTGGCTGCCAGGCCAGCGACCTTGAGCTCGACTGCAAACAGTCCGCCTGCGAGCGGCTCTTGTGACAGCTGTTCTTGCGTCAGGCCTTGTGCCGCAGTGGTGATATAAAGCGTTCTTAATTCAGGGCCGCCGAAAGCGCAGCTCGTAATCTGGCTGCATGGCAAAGTAACGGTTTGCAGGATTTTTCCGGTCTCATCGCGACGAGTTACCTTGCTTGCTCCCCACTGTGCGATCCAGATGCCTCCTTCGGAGTCGGTCGTCATGCCGTCCGGGTTGCCTTCCTCGCCGCCTAATTGGAGAAACAAGCGCTTGTTCGATAACTCTCCGCGCTCAAGATCAAAATCGAATGCATACATGCGGCCGTTGAAGGTATCGTTGTAGTACATCGTTTTGTAATCCGCAGACCATGTCGGCCCGTTGGTGATCGGGTAGCCGGAGTCCATTTGGGCCAATGCACGGTCGGGCCCGAACCGATAAAGGCTGCCGGTCGGCTCCTTGCAGCCGAAATCCATTGTGCCGGCCCATAAGCGTCCCAGCGGATCGCATTTGCCGTCGTTGAAGCGGTTGCCGGGCAGATCGCTTTCCACGCCGAGAATCGGCTCCAGTTTTTCGGTCGCCGGATCGAAATACGCGAAGCGATGCCGCAATGTGATGATGAGCCCGCCATTCTCCGAACGTTCAGCGACCGAAGTGATTTCCTCTTCGAACTGCCAGGTCGTTTTCTGCTGGGCAGCATTCGGCGCATAGCGATGCAGACAATGGCTCAGAATGTCGACCCAATACAGAGCCTGTTCCCGCACTGACCAAACCGGACCTTCACCCAGGGTCGCGCCGGCATTCCAGACGCATTGCGCCGTGTTTTGCACCATATCCATGAGCGGTTCCTTTCAGTGCGATTCGCGCGGAACGTCAGCGCCGCTCGAGCCGACCAGGAAATCCAGGTCCGCGCCGAGATGGGCCTGCTGCACATGGTCCACATAAAGTTTGGCGTATCCGCGCTCCGGACTTGGCGGCCGTACCCACTGTGCCCTGCGGCGTTCCAGTTCCGCGTCGCTGACATCCAGATGCAGGCGCCGCGCCGGCACATCGAGTTCAATCATGTCGCCATCGCGAACCAGGGCGAGCGGACCGCCTACGCTTGCCTCGGGAGAGGTATGCAATACGACCGTGCCGTAGGCTGTTCCGCTCATGCGCGCATCGGAAATCCGGACCATGTCGGTGATTCCTTTTCTCAGCACTTTGGGTGGTAAGGGCATATTGCCGACTTCCGCCATGCCGGGATATCCGCACGGCCCGCAGTTCTTCAGAACCATCACGCATGTTTCGTCGATGTCCAGTGATTCGTCATCGATGCGTGTGCGAAAGTCCTCGATGCTCTCGAATACCACCGCGCGGCCGCGATGCTGAAGAAGGCTCGGCGATGCGGCGGAAGGCTTGATTACCGCACCGTTCGGTGCAAGATTTCCCTTTAACACTGCGATGCCGGCCCGGTCCTTGAACGGCACATCGTAGGTCTTGATCACTTCGCGGTCATAGCAGGGCGCGTCCTTGATATTGTCGCCTATGGTCTTGCCATTGACGGTCAAGGCATTCAGATGCAGCGTGGGCGCGATTTCGCGCATGACTGCTGGAAGGCCGCCCGCATAATAAAAATCCTCCATCAGGTATTTTCCTGAAGGCTGCAGATTCAACAGGCAGGGCATTTCGCTGCCGATACGGTCCCAGTCTTCCAGTGTCAGCTCCACACCCATGCGGCCGGCAATGGCCAGCAAATGGATTACCGCATTGGTGGATCCGCCGACTGCAGCATTGACGCGGATAGCATTTTCGAAGGCTTCACGTGTCAGGATTTTCTCCATGCGCAGATCTTCCCTGACCATTTCCACGATGCGCCGTCCGGTCATTTGGGCGATGCGGTTGCGCCGCGTGTCGGATGCGGGAATTGCCGCATTCTCCGGCAGGGACATGCCGAGCGCTTCGACGACGCATGCCATGGTGGAAGCGGTACCCATGGTCATGCAAGTGCCGCGCGAACGGTTCATGCAGGATTCTGCTTCGGTGAATTCTTCCTGCGTCATCTGGCCGGCGCGTACCATTTCCGACATCATCCACACCCCCGTACCCGAACCTATGTCCTTGCCGCGGAATTTTCCGTTCAGCATGGGACCGCCGGACAGTCCGATGGTCGGCAGGTTGCAGCTGGCTGCACCCATCATCAGGGCAGGCGTGCTCTTGTCGCAACCCATGATGAGGACAACCCCGTCAATTGGATTGCCGCGTATCGATTCTTCCACATCCATGCTGGCCAGATTACGGAACAGCATGGCGGTCGGCCGCAGCTGCGTTTCGCCTAAAGACATCACGGGAAACACCAAGGGAAATCCGCCTGCTTCCAGCACGCCGCGCCGCACGAACTCGGCCAGTTCATGGAAGTGGCTATTGCATGGAACCATTTCGGAGCCGCTGTTGCAGATGCCGATTACCGGCCGTCCATCGAACGAATCGTGCGGATGACCGTCTTTCTTTGTCCATCCACGGTGGACGAATCCGTCGCGGTCCTGCTTGCCAAACCAGGCCTGGCTGCGACGTTTTTCATTTTTTGTAGTCATATAGGGAAGAGAACGGGAAAAGAACGGTTTTATTAGTGATAAAGCAAACGCGGAACTGATTAATTGAGTGGGCAATACATCGAAAGTTCAGGAGAAAAGCATGTCATCACGCAACAATCTGGCGAATTTCGGCAGTCTGAAGGGAAAGCGCGTATTCGTGACGGGAGGCGGTTCAGGAATCGGCGAAGCGATCGTTTCCGCTTTTGCGGAGCAGGGCGCCAAAGTAGCTTTCATCGATATTGCTGCCGCCGCAAGCCTCGCACTGTGCGAAAAACTGAAAGCCGAAGGACATGAGCCGGCGGTTTTCCGGGAATGCGATATCCGTGACATTGCTGCACTACAAGACACAATGAAGATGCTGGCCAAGGAAATCGGCGACTTCGATGTACTGGTCAACAATGCGGCAAACGACCAGCGCCATAAGCTTGAAGATGTTACGGTCGAATACTGGAACGATCGCATTGCCATCAATCAACGTCCGATGTTCTTTACCTGTCAGGCAGTTGCGGATGGAATGAAGAATAAAGGAGGCGGCTCCATCATCAACATCGGGTCCACCAGCTGGCATATTTCCGGCGGTGGCTATCCGGTATATACCACCACGAAGGCAGCAGTGAGTGGATTGACGCGCGGCCTTGCACGCGACCTTGGACCTTACAACATACGGGTGAACACCGTGACGCCGGGCTGGGTTATGACGGAACGCCAGCTGCAGTTATGGGTCGACGAAAAGGGCGAGAAACTGATCGACGAGAATCAGTGCCTGCCGGGGCGCGTGCAGCCAGGGCATGTCGCAAGAATGGTCTTGTTCCTTGCTGCGGACGACAGCGCAATGTGCACCGCTCAGGAATTTATTGTCGACGGCGGCTGGGTGTGATTTTTAAAGGAAAGACGAAGACTTATTTTGAATTTTTATTTCTTTAATGAAATTCTGAAGGCCGAAAAGAGTTTTTCAAAATCATGCTTCATTCAGAGAATGCCTTAAATCACATTTGAAAACGGGGAACGGCTTGCACGGCAGGCATTCTAATTTCCATCGTCATATAGATATGACTAAAACAATTTAAATCGATGAATCCATCTGCCACTCATTCGACGGTTCCCGTACTGGGTATTGATTGGGGTACCACCAACCGGCGTGCCTATGTGTTCAACCACAAAGGCGAGCTCATCCGCCAGCATAGCGATGCAATGGGCATCTTGGCTGTCAAGGGTAATTTCGAAGGATCGCTGAGGGCGCTGCTCGATAAACTGGAGCTCGACGAAGCCGATGTCGTCATGTCCGGAATGGTTGGCAGCCGCAACGGCTGGGAAGAGGTGCCCTATCTTTCGGTCGACCGCCCGATCCTCGAGTTGCCGCATGCGATGCGGGAAATCGACAGCGGTATGCCTGGAGTCAGGTGCCGGATTGTTCCTGGTTACAGTTTCGTAAACCGCCATGGACTTCCTGACGTTATGCGCGGCGAGGAAACACAGGTGTTGGGCGCATTGAGAATGGGTGCCGAAGACGACGGATGGTTTGTCCTGCCTGGCACCCATAGCAAATGGGTGGCCATCGAAGACGGCATGATCACCGAGCTGATGACTTTCATGACTGGCGAAATGTATTCATTGCTGACCAGGCAGGGCACTCTGTCCAATCTGATGCACGAACAGATCGACGCACCGGTCGCGTTCCGCGCCGGTATGGCCGCGGCACGCGACGGCGGCTTTACGCACATGGCATTTGCATGCCGGGCTCTCGTGGTAACAGGCGCGATGCCCGCAACGCATGCCGCATCGTTTTTATCAGGACTGCTGATTGGAGCTGAACTTCATGAAACCAGCAGGCGCACGCACTCGGGAGCAGGGCCTGACCGTCCTATCGTGCATGTCATCGGCTCGGAGACGCTGGCTCCAAAATACCAGGCTGCGCTTGAATTCTGCGACATGGTCCCGCGCCTCTGGCAGCCGGATCAGGTCTTTGGCAGCGCGGTGCGTTTTCTGGCCGGATTCGATCAATAAACCGAAATTGCTTTGGAAGGATCACCATGTTTGATCTGCAGACTTATCCGTGTCCACTGGTTGCCATTCTGCGCGGCCTGTCGCCCGCTGATGCCGTCGGCGTTGCGCGCATTCTTTTCGATGCGGGATTTCGCATGCTCGAGGTTCCGCTCAACAGGCCCGGCGCGCTGGAGGCGATCCGCTCGATTCGCAACATCGCACCGCACGATTCCATCGTCGGCGGCGGAACGATGCTGACCGAGAAGGATGTGGATGCCGTGTTCGAGGCGGGCGGGCGGCTGATGGTGTCGCCTAATTGCGAGCCTGATGTGATCCGGCATGCGGTCCACAAGGGCATGCTGGCATTGCCGGGCGTCGCTACGCCGACGGAAGCATTTCGGGCGCTTGATGCGGGCGCACACGGATTGAAACTGTTTCCGGCGGAGATGATCCCGCCTTCAGTGGTCAAGGCAATGCGTTCCGTGCTCCCGTCACATATCCATGTCATGCCGGTCGGCGGCGTCAACCCGAACAACATGAAAGCCTATTTCGAAGCGGGAGCCACTGGTTTCGGGATCGGCAGCCAGCTTTATCAGCCGGGAATGGAGGCCGAAGACGTCAGGAAATCGGCTGCCGCATTCATGCAGGCCAGGCAGGCATTACTGTAAGCCCGGTTTGCCCGGAATCCGCAGGATTGCTGTCAATCTTTTCAATTGCATATGCATTTTATGCAAGGGCATTTATCGCCGTGCTCAGGCTCATCCATGTCGCGAATGGTAAAATGGCGGGTTTATTGAATTGATGCGATAAAGGGTTTCAGTGCTTTCCACCGCTAACATTACCATGCAGTTCGGCCCCAAGCCGCTGTTCGAGAATATTTCCGTCAAATTTGGCGAAGGCAACCGCTACGGCCTGATCGGCGCCAATGGTTGCGGCAAGTCCACCTTCATGAAAATCCTGGGCGGCGATCTGGAGCCGACCTCCGGCAACGTCATGCTCGATCAGAACGAGCGCCTGGGCAAGCTGCGCCAGGACCAGTTCGCTTTTGAAGAAATGCGCGTGCTGGACGTGGTCATGATGGGCCACACGGAAATGTGGAATGCGATGTCCGAGCGCGACGCGATTTACGCCAATCCCGATGCGACCGATGAGGATTACATGAAGGCTGCCGACCTGGAAGCCAGGTTCGCAGAATACGATGGCTACACTGCCGAGGCGCGTGCGGGCGAATTGCTCCTCGGCGTCGGCGTACCGCTGGAACAGCATCAGGGCCCAATGAGCAATGTCGCGCCCGGCTGGAAGCTGCGCGTATTGCTTGCCCAGGCGCTCTTTTCGAATCCGGATATTCTCCTGCTGGACGAGCCGACCAACAACCTCGACATCAACACGATCCGCTGGCTGGAGGATGTGCTGAACCAGCGCAACTCGACCATGATCATCATTTCCCATGATCGTCACTTCCTGAACCAGGTCTGCACGCACATGGCCGACATGGATTACCAGACGCTGAAAATCTATCCCGGCAACTACGATGACTACATGCTGGCGTCTTCGCAAGCGCGGGCGCAGCAGATGGCAGCCAATGCCAAGGCCAAGGAGCGGGTGACCGAGCTGCAGGAATTCGTGCGCCGCTTTTCCGCCAATAAATCCAAGGCCCGTCAGGCGACTTCGCGCGCCAAGCAGATCGAGAAGATCAAGGTTGAAGATATCAAGCCGTCCAGCCGCCAGAATCCCTACGTCCGTTTTGAAGGCGAAAAGAAGTTGCACCGCCTTGCAGTGGAGACGCAGGGAATCTCCAAAACATTTGACCGGCCGATTTTCAAGAATGTCAGTTTGATGGTCGAAGCTGGCGAGAAGATTGCCATCATCGGTGCGAACGGTGCAGGTAAAACGACATTATTGCGTTGCATAGGTGGCGAAGAGATATGTGGATTGAAGGCGGACAGCGGCATGGTGAAATGGGCGGAAAACGCCGATGTCGGCTACATGCCGCAGGATCCTACCGATGAATTTGCATCGGAAAAGAATCTGACCGACTGGATGGGGCAATGGACCCAGGAAGGAGACGACGATCAGGCCGTGCGCTCGATTCTTGGACGCTTGCTGTTCTCCGGGGACGATGTGAAGAAGTCCGTAAAGGTACTGTCCGGCGGCGAGAAAGGCCGCATGATGTACGGCAAACTGATGCTGGGCCGTCACAATGTACTGTTAATGGACGAACCGACCAATCACATGGACATGGAATCGATCGAGTCCTTGAATATTGCATTGGATAAATACGCGGGAACTCTGATTTTCGTATCCCATGACCGTGAATTCGTTTCGTCGCTGGCAACGCGTATTCTTGAGATCAAGGATGGCGAAATCATCGATTTCATGGGTGGTTACGAAGAATATCTGGCTTCTCAGGGGCTGGCCTGATTGGAAGACCGCTTGCCGTTGCTCCGGCAGACGAGGCGCAGCGGGTTTTCTCGTGCCTGGAATATTTTCCTTGAGTCAAAGCAAGCAATTTTTGATTGCGCATCTTTCAAAATGCGCGACAATCCTTATGTAAGGTAAGTACGAATTGCCTGACAGGCTTGCAGGCAATTCGTCGCGTCGCAGCGTGGTGTTTTTTCAGGCCGATTTTTCGATAGACACATGGAAACTCCTGTCATTAAAACCGTTCAGTTCGATCTTCCCAAGATGAACAATGGCGCCTGCATCAATACGGCAGACGCATGGGCCCGCGTACCTGCCGCGCCGTCGCCGGCAGAGAAAGCAGAACTCAAGGAACGCATCAAGCGGCTCCTGAAGGAGAAGCAAGCCGTCCTGGTGGCTCATTACTATGTGGACGCAGATCTGCAGGATTTGGCCGAGGAGACCGGAGGCTGCGTTTCCGATTCTCTGGAGATGGCTCGCTTCGGACGCGATCATCCGGCCAAGACCCTGGTAGTTGCGGGCGTGCGTTTCATGGGCGAGACCTCGAAAATTCTCAATCCCAACAAGACGGTGCTGATGCCGGATCTGGATGCGACTTGCTCGCTCGATCTGGGATGCCCGGCGGACGAATTCGCGGCCTTCTGCGATGCGCATCCTGACCGCACGGTGGTTGTTTATGCCAATACCAGCGCCGCCGTAAAAGCGCGCGCCGACTGGATGGTGACTTCCTCAATCGGACTGAAGATCGTCGAGCATCTGCATGCACAGGGCAAGAAAATCCTCTGGGCGCCTGACCGGCATCTCGGTTCGTACATACAGAAACAGACTGGCGCCGACATGCTGATGTGGCAGGGATCCTGCATCGTGCACGACGAGTTCAAGGGAATTGAACTGGAACTGCTGCGCAAGGAGCATCCGAATGCAAAAGTGCTGGTCCATCCTGAGTCGCCGGAAGCAGTTGTTGCACAGGCCGATGTGGTCGGATCTACCTCGCAACTGATCGCAGCGACACAAGTACCTGATGCCAATGAATTCATTGTCGCAACGGACAACGGCATTCTGCACAAAATGAAAATGGCGGCACCAGGCAAGATTTTCATTGAGGCGCCCACTGCCGGCAACAGCGCAACCTGCAAGAGTTGCGCGCACTGCCCATGGATGGCCATGAACAGCCTGCAGAATCTGGCCGACGTGCTGGAAACCGGGCGCAACGAAATCCATGTCGATCCCGAGATCGGCCGCAAGGCATATACCTGCATCGATCGCATGCTGACCTTCGCGGCACAACTGAAAGCCAATGTCCGGCCATCGAGCGATCTTGCGAAGGAACAGAATCTATTCTCAGGCATAGGCCCGGCATGAGTACGCTCAGAAACGCATTCGCCCCATTCGATGCCGCATTGTCCGCCGCGCTGGAAACCAACGTTTCTGCCGCCTTGCGCGAAGATGTCGGAACCGGCGATGTTACCGGGCAGCTCATCAGGGAAGACGCATGGGTTTCCGCGCATGTGATCGTGCGCGAAGACGCCATCCTGTGCGGCGCTCCGTGGTTCGAAGCGGTGATGAATCAGGTCGATGAGCGGATTGTCATAACCTGGCATTACGCAGAAGGCGATGTCATGCGTGCCGGTGGCGAGGTGTGTGCCATTGAAGCTCCCGCAAGAACATTATTGACTGCCGAGCGTTCGGCGCTTAACTTTCTGCAATTGCTTTCCGGCGTCGCAACCGCCACTCGGCGATACGTCGATATCATCAAGGGTACGCAAGCCGTCATCCTGGATACGCGAAAGACCATCCCCGGACTACGCCTGGCCGAAAAATATGCAGTGAGAGTGGGAGGCGGTCAGAATCAACGGCTTGCCTTGTACGACGGCATCCTCATCAAGGAAAACCACATTGCCGCTGCAGGCAGCATCACGGAAGCGATGCGCGCCGCGCAAGCGCTCAATGCCGGCGTGCCGATCCAGATAGAAGTGGAAACTCTGGATCAGCTTAACGAAGCATTGAACGCGGGCGCGTTATCCATTCTGCTCGACAATTTCACGCCTGATGGAATGCGGGAGGCGGTCCGCATTACAAATAAACGCGCTTTGCTGGAGGCATCCGGCGGAGTGCGTCTGGATACGGTGAGGGCCATTGCGGAAACAGGCGTTGACCGAATCTCGATCGGCAGTCTGACCAAGGATATCCAAGCTACGGACTATTCCCTGCGAATTCTTTAATTCGGTTTTGGCCTGATCCTGCCGCCTGCATTGCTTATGCTGGCCGGATGCTCCGTGGCTCGGTACTTGCGTTTCCTTGCCCTGGCATTGTCCGGCCATTCTTGCGACATTTTTCTAGTTGACGATTTATCTGCGCTTCGGTGACAAAACCGTAGGAAGCGCCTTGGGCAGTGTTTCCGGATAATCCTGGCTGTAATGCAAGCCGCGGCTCTCCCTTCGCATGAGCGCACTTTCAACGATCAGCGCTGCAACATCCACCAGGTTACGCAGTTCCAGCAAATCCGGCGTGATGCGGAAGTTGGCGTAGTACTCGTCAATCTCCTCTTTCAGCAAGCGGATGCGATGCTGTGCGCGTTCAAGACGTTTTGTCGTTCGGACAATCCCCACGTAGTTCCACATGAAACGTCGCAACTCGTCCCAGTTGTGTGAAATGACAACTTCCTCGTCGGCGTCTGTTACCCGGCTTTCATCCCAGGCAGGCAGGGGAATCGACTGCTGCTTCGGTTGCCGTTCGATATGTTGGGCACTTGCACGGCCCAGCACTACGCATTCCAGCAGGGAATTGCTTGCTAGACGATTGGCGCCATGCAAGCCGGTGTAGGCTGTCTCGCCGACGGCATAAAGTCCGGGCATGTCGGTGCGTCCGTTCATATCGGTCACGATTCCGCCACAGGTAAAATGCACTGCAGGGACTACGGGGATCGGCTGACGGGTGATATCGATGCCCAGTTCGAGGCAGCGGGCATAAATGGTAGGGAAGTGCTCTTTCAGGAATTCCGGCGGTTGATGGCTGATATCCAGATTGACATAGTCCAGGCCACGCTTTTTGATCTCGAAGTCGATTGCGCGGGCCACTACGTCGCGCGGTGCAAGCTCCGCACGCTCGTCGTGCTCAGGCATGAACCGCTTTCCGGCCTCGGCGCCTTCACTCTCCGGCAGCTTGAGCACGCCGCCTTCGCCACGTACGGCTTCCGTGATCAGGAAGGATTTGGCGAACGGATGATAGAGGCAGGTAGGATGGAACTGGATGAACTCCATATTGGCGATGCGGCAGCCGGCACGCCATGCCATGGCAATACCGTCTCCGGTCGCTGTATCGGGATTGGTCGTGTACAAATACACCTTGCCGGCCCCGCCCGTGGCCAGCACCGTCTGATCGGCCGCCAGTGTCAACACTTTGTTGGATACCACGTCCTGCACATACAAACCCAGGCAGCGGGGCGCTAGGTCGGCCGCTCCAAGCTTGCCGGAGGTGATCAGGTCGATGGCAAAATGATGCTCAAGCAATGTGATGTTGGGATGCGCACGGACCTTCTGTTCCAGCGTAACCTGCACCGCATGTCCGGTTGCATCGGCTGCATGGATGATGCGGCGCTGGCTGTGACCGCCTTCGCGGGTCAGATGGAAACCCAGTTCGGCCTTTTCGTCGCGCGTGAACGGCACGCCTTGCCCGATCAGCCATTCGATGGCCTCCCGGCCGTGTTCGACGATGAATCGGGTTGCGGCTTCGTCGCAAAGCCCGGCACCGGCGATCAGCGTATCTGCCACATGCTGGTCATGACTGTCCGCGGAATCCAGTACCGCGGCAATACCGCCCTGAGCCCAGTTGCTTGCTCCATCCAGCAAGGTGCGTTTGGAAATCACGACAACCTTGCGGGTTTGCGCAAGGTGCAAGGCTACCGACAATCCGGCAAGGCCGCTGCCAACGATGGCGACATCAAATTTCATTTGAGCGTTGAAGAGTTAGATTAAATTGCAGAGACTATAGTCGATTTGGCAAGGAGTTGCAGCGTGTGACGCTAAATGCCGTAGACACATGATAACCTGAGGAAAACTCTTGCGGAAGTTTCCGCAATTTACGGAGCAATTGCTTGAACATCAGAAGGACCCTGAAAATCGCAGCACTCCTGCTGCTGTTGGTGGCCTGCATACTGGCGGCGGGCTTCCTGTGGTATCGGCAGGCAAGCCAGCCACACATTGACGGAAGCATGAAAATTGCCGGCCTGAAAGGGCCGGTGGACATTGTGCGCGACAGGGAAGGGGTGCCGCATATTTTTGCCGGCTCCCCTTCAGATGCATATTTTGCTCTCGGCTTCGTACATGCCCAGGACCGTTTGTGGCAATTGGAAATGAACAGGCGGATCGCCGCGGGCCGCCTGGCCGAAGTTCTTGGGCCGAATGCGCTAAACACGGACCGTTTTCTGCGCACGCTGGGTGTGCGGCGTAACGCGGAATCCATTCTGGCAAGCCTGAATCAGGAAACGCGCACCGCACTGGATGCCTATGCGCGAGGGATCAATAGTTACCTTGCGGCGCATTCCGGTCCTTTGCCACCGGAATTTCTGCTTACCGGAGCACCGAAGCCCTCGGCCTGGGCACCTGCGGATTCCATCGCCTGGCAAACCATGATGGCGTGGGATCTCGGCGCGAACTGGACGCAGGAACTGCTGCGCATGCGTCTGTCGCAGCGACTATCATTTGACCAGATCAATGAGTTTCTTCCGCCGTATCCGGGAGACCCGGTTCTGCCTACACAGGATTACACGAAGCTTTACAGGAAGCTTTCCGGCGTCACGGATCAACTGGCTGCAATTGCGAGCATAGCGCCGCCTTCCGGCATCGATGGTATGGGATCGAATAACTGGGTGCTGTCGGGCCAACGAACCGGAAGCGGCAAGCCCATGCTGGCAAACGATCCTCACCTGGCCCTGGCCGCTCCTTCGCTCTGGTATTTTGCCCATCTTTCCGCGCCGGGGCTGAACGTAATCGGCGCAACGCTGCCCGGCATTCCTTGCATCGTGCTTGGCCGCACTGACCGTATCGCCTGGGGTTTCACCAATACCGCACCGGACGTGCAGGACTTGTATATCGAGCGGATAAATCCCGCAAACGCCATGCAATACCAGGCACCGGAAGGCTGGCGTGATTTCGGGCGCAGAACAGAGACCATCAAGGTAAAGGGACAGCCCGATGTCGAGCTTGAAATACGCAGCACGCGCCATGGACCGGTTATCAGCGGCGCACTGCCCGTCGCCGACAAGGCGCCGCTAGACGCGCGTGAGTATGTCATGTCCTTTGCATGGACTGCACTGAGGCAGGACGACCGTACCGTGCAGGCGGGAATAGGCTTCAACCGCGCGCGGAACTGGAATGAATTCCTGATGGCCGCAAAGGACTTCGGCGCTCCGCAACAGAATATTGTCTATGCCGACGTCGACGGAAATATCGGCTTTGTCGCACCCGCCATTGTGCCTGTAAGGCGTGCCGAGAACGACCTGAAGGGTCTGGCGCCGGCACCCGGCTGGGACAGCCGTTACGACTGGACCGGAATCATTCCTTTTGAAGCGCTGCCGCAAACCTTCAATCCTTCGGCGCAGCGTATCGTCACTGCAAACGAAAAGATTGTCGCTGACGATTATCCGCATTTTCTTACCAGCGAATGGGCATTGCCTTATCGCGCGAAGAGGATTCACGCCTTGCTTGACTCGGAAGCCAAACATGCCTTGAAAAGTTTTGCACGGATACAGCAGGATTCCATATCGCTGGCCGCGCAGGAATTACTGCCGGTCTTGCGCAAGTTTGAGCTTGCCGGTGAACGCGAAAGAAAAGCGCTGGAATTGCTCAAGACGTGGAATGGTTCCATGACCGAAGAATCGCGAGAAGCCTTGATTTTCAATGCCTGGATGCGCGAAGCGTCGCGTCAGATTTTCAGGGACGAACTGGGTGAGGAGTTGATGTCCGACTATTGGGAACAACGCAATATGCATCAGCCCATGGTGAACGTATTGAAGAATATAAACGGGCAGGGAAGATGGTGCAAGAATGGCGGATCAGAATCGTTGGCCAGGGAAAGCGAATGCAAAGCCCTTTTGGAAAAGTCATTGCGCATTGCGCTAACCGATCTCGAACAGCGCTACGGCAAAAACATGATGGAGTGGAAATGGGGTGCCGCACATGTGGCGCGTTCCGAACATCGTCCTTTCGGAAACATCCCGTTCCTGTCGCAGATCTTCGACATACGCGTGCCGTCTCCAGGCGATACGTATACGGTGAATGTCGGCCGGTATAACCTGCGTAACGAGTCGGAGCCGTTCACAAGCCGCCATGCCGCAGGTTTGCGCGCGCTTTATGATTTATCGGACCTTGAAAATTCTCGATTCATTCATTCAAGCGGCCAGTCGGGAAATGTGCTTTCTTCCTTGTACGGAAGCTATGTGCAGCGATGGCGGCAGGGGGCGTACATTCCCATGCAGATGAAGCGCGAGTCGATTGAAAAAGAAAAGTTGGGTATTTTGCGGCTGGAACCATGAAGATTCCTGCCGCACAGGTGCGCGCCTGAAGTGCTTCAGGCCTGAAGAAACTGCCGGTTTGCCCGAAGTAACTTCTCGGCTTCGTGCTGCTTCATTGGCGGCGAGAAGTAATGTCCCTGGCCAATTAAGCAGCCCAGCTTTTGCAATTCGTGCATCTGAGCCTTGTTTTCCACACCTTCCGCGACGATCTCGAGATGAAGCGTTTTTGCCAGGGCGATTATCAGGCGGACGATGGCATCGTCGTTCTGTTGTTTACCAAGGTGGCTGACAAAAGTCTTGTCAATTTTGAGAACATCGATAGGAAGACTCTGCAGATAAGCGAGCGAAGAATAACCCGTTCCGAAATCATCCAGGGCAAGGCGGATCCCAAGTGTCTTGAGGGCAGCCATGGTCTCCGCTGTCTGGGCCGGATTGGCCATGGCAGAAGTTTCCGTTACCTCGAGTTCCAGCGAAGAGGCTGCGATTCCGGTACGCGCGAGGATTTCGGCTACATCGGACAGGAACGATGGCTGCATCAATTGCCGCATCGAGACGTTGACGGCGACCGTCAGGTGATTGCGGTCACCTGCTTCGGATTGCCAGCGGTTCAGTTGCCAGCATGCCTGTTCCAGGACCCAGAGGCCGATCGGTATAATAATGCCCGAGCTTTCCGCAATCGGGATGAATTCGCTCGGAGGAATATCCCCGTATTCTTCGCTGCGCCAGCGCAGCAGAAGTTCAAAACCGAGTACGGATCCGTCTATCAGGGAAACCTTGGGCTGGTAGCACAAGGACAGCTCGTCGCGATCAAGAGCAAAGCGCAATGCGACATCCATCTGCGCCCGCTTAGTTGCATTGTGCTGCAGTGTGAGGCTGAACGTTTCCACTCTGCTGCGGCCGCGCTCCTTTGCCTGGTACATCGCCGCATCGGCGTCGTGTATCAGCTCGGACGCGCTCTTGTGCGTCGGCCGCAATTGCGCGACACCGATGCTGGCCTGGATCTTCACGATGACGTCGCCGGCGATCATGGGTTGCGACAGCACCTGGATCAGCTGCTGCGCCTTAACAGTGGCATCCGGCAGCGGCACATGCGTAAGAATGACAAACTCATCACCTCCGTAGCGGCATACAAAATCGACTTCCGGCAGGGCCATCCGGATACGGTGCGTCAGTTCGACAAGACACTTGTCGCCGACTTCGTGCCCATGCGTGTCATTGACGCTTTTGAAGAAATCCAGATCGCAGAATAAAACGGACGTCCGAGCCGGAATACCCTTGGCACGGGCAATTTCCTCATTGATTTTCTTAAGCAGGTACCGGCGATTAGGCAAGCCGGTGAGGAAGTCATGGTGCGCCTGATGTTCAAGCCTGAGTTCATATTCCTTGCGCTCGGTGATGTCGCGCGTGATTCCTATCATGCCGACTATGCGTTGATCGGCGTCGTGCAAGGGATATTTGTTGCTGCGGTACCAGCGGCGTTCGTCACCTTCCCAGAATCCCTGTGTTTCGATTTCGCGCAGCGGAATGCCGCTTTGAATCACTTCGATATCCTGCAGATGCAAGGCATCGCCGATTCTCGCGACATGCCTTTCCTGCCCGCTTCCCAATTGGGCTGCAATGAGTTCGTGCACTTTTTTTCCGCGTAGTTCATCCTCCGATGCATAGCCGAACTGGCGGTGGAAACTGGAATTGCTGATTGTGAAGCGCCCCTCGGTATCTTTCGCATAAATCATCGCGGGATTCAGGTCCAGCACGGCGCGTAACAGAGCATGTTCGGATTCGAGCTTTCGCTCAGCGTCCTTGCGCGCCGTAATATCCTCGACGCTGAATACCAGTCCATTGATGGCCGGATCATGCAGCATGTTGTAGCCCCGTGTTTCCAGCCACACCCAGTGGCCGTCCTTGTGCCGGGAACGATGGCGCGAAAAAATCTTGCTTCTTGGCCTGTCTCGGAGATAACGCAGTTTTTCCTGGTGGGCCTGCGCATCATCCGGATGTACCGCCGGCCAGACATTGTCCTGCTCGATTTCCTCCTTGGTGTAACCGACAACTTCCTGCAAGGCAGGATTTGCATACTTGATCCGGTAGCCTGCATCCGCAATCATGAAAACATGGCGCGTTGCGCGGGCGATTGCATTGAAACGGCGTTCATTCATACGCGCCTGCTTGACGGCAGCAGCATGCAGATCCAGCGCACGTTTCAGAAGGATGGCAATTAGACCGACGCACAGTACGGACGCTACGGACAATGCCGAACCATCATATGAGATGAGGCCGCGGCTTTGCATAAGAGTGGCGCCGGATGCGGCAAGCAGGACACACAGGAGCGCAATGCGTGCGGAAAAAATCAGCGGGAAAAGCGCGCTCATCATGATCACTGCAGGCAAAGGCACACGGAAATTAGCCTGAGTGCTCGCAAAAACTGCGATTGAAGTCAGCAGTCCCAGCAATTCAAACACGGCAGCGCGGCTGTTCGTGAGAATCCACTGCGGCCTGAAACTACGCGTTATGCCGACCAGGAACAGGACAAACAATAAGGATGCCGCCAACATGCTCGGATCGGTCCAGGAAACACCGGATATCCCGGACTGCAGGAACAGCTGAAGCAATTGCAAAAGCAGGCCGGCATACAAGACCGGCATGGAAAGATGGAACAGCCTTACGGCGGAAAGCTTGCTTAATGAACGAGAAAGCCGGGAGTTCATTAAGCTTTCACTTGGTCACAGGCTTGATCTTCGAAGCGGCCAGCCTGGCCCTGGCGCGTGCGGTGTCGATGTCCTGCGCTTTTGCGAGCGCAACGCCCATGCGCCGGCGTACAAACGATTCCGGTTTGCCAAACAAGCGAATATCCGCACCGGCAACACGCAATGCATCAGAAATGCCGTCAAAGACGATGCCTGTTGCATCGACCTGGCCATAGATCACTGCCGATGCCCCGGCGGAACGCATCGCGGAATCGACCGGGAGGCCGAGAATTGCCCGCGCATGCATTTCGAATTCGTTTTGTTCCTGGCTGATCATGGTAACCATTCCGGTGTCGTGAGGACGCGGACTCACCTCGGAAAACCATACCATATCGCCCTTGACGAACAACTCGACTCCGAAAACGCCCAGACCTCCGAGGGCGCCGGTTACCTTTTTCGCGATGTCCTGCGCTTTTTTCAGGGCAACGGGCGACATTGGATGCGGTTGCCAGGATTCGACATAATCGCCTTTTTCCTGCAGATGGCCTATCGGTTGGCAGAAGTGCGTTGCCGGCTCGTTCCGTTCGTTCAGGGCGCGTACCGTAAGGAGCGTGATTTCATAATCAAATTCGATAAATCCTTCAACAATCACGCGTCCTGAATCCACAAGACCCGCAGAAGCGGCATGATTCCAGGCTGCCTCGACCTGCTCGGGTCCGTCGACACGCGACTGGCCTTTTCCGGATGAGGAAACCACCGGCTTCACGACACAGGGAAACCCGATCTCCGAACATGCCGCTTTTAGCTGCTCTGCATTGTCGGCATATCGGTGAGGAGAGGTAGGCAGCCCCAGGTCTTCGGCGGCAAGCCGGCGTATGCCTTCCCGGTTCATGGTCAGCCATGTGGCGCGGGCAGTAGGAATGACAATGGCTTTCCCCGTATGCTCAATTTCAAGCAATGCCTGTGTCGCGATTGCCTCGATTTCGGGAACGATATAGTGAGGCTGCTCTTGTTCAACAAGTTGGCGCAAGGCGTCCGGATTGGTCATGTCAATGACATGCGCACGATGCGCGACCTGGTGGCCGGGAGCGTTTGCATAGCGGTCAACTGCAATGACTTCCACGCCGAGCCGTTGAAAAGCAATGATTACTTCTTTTCCCAGTTCGCCGGAACCCAGCAGCATGACTTTGGTCGCAGATGAAGATAAGGGTGTTCCAATGCGGGCGGGGCTGGACATAAGGCGAGATTCAAATGTGATGCGGATGTTAATTTATTAGCATCGAGACGATAGCAAAACTTGAGCGCTTTGCACAGGGCAAACCGCCGCTTTTCCGAATATTTTCTCGGCATGTTCAAGCGCGCGTGAAAAAGCGGCGCAGACTGCCGGGTTCCTGCTTCGCGAAAATCAACGGAATCGGACAGTTTGCCCTATTCAAAAATATTCCGGCAATAAAAAAGGCCGCTGAATCATTCAGCGGCCTTTTGGGAGCTTATGCCTCTTTATTAATCCGTGGCATAAATGTCGTTGTCTTTAGTCTCTTTTACGAAGAGCAGACCAATGACAAAAGTCAGCAATGCGATGATGATCGGATACCAGAGTCCGTAATAAATGTTGCCCTGTTGCGCCACCAGCGCGAAAGAAATGGTCGGCAGAAGGCCGCCGAACCATCCGTTGCCGATGTGATAGGGCAGGGACATCGAGGTATAACGAATGCGGGTCGGGAACATTTCAACCAGCATTGCCGCGATCGGGCCATACACCATGGTGACGTATATAACCAGGATTACCAGCAGCAATAAAACCATTCCCTTGTTGATACGTTCGGGATCGGCTTTGGCAGGATAACCCGCGGCCTTCACTTCCTCGCCGACTACCTTCTTGAACTCGGCTTCCTTCTTCTTGCTTTCCTCATTGAAGTTCAGGCGGTCCGGAGTAAGGACCGCATTAAACGAGGAAATTTCCTTGTCGCCGATGCGGATCTTTGCCACCGAGCCCGGGGGCGCGTCTTCATTTGAGTAAGTCACCGAGCTGGTTGCCAGGATCTGCTTTGCAATGTCGCAGGAACTGGTGAATTTCTTGGTATTGGTCGGATTGAACTGGAATGAACATTCCTTCGGATCCGCAACAACCACGACCGGTGCACTGTTCTGCGCCGCTTCCAGTGCCGGATTGGCAAAATGGGTCAGTCCTTTGAAGATTGGAAAGTAAGTCAGCGCAGCAATCAGGCAGCCCGCAAGGATGATGGGCTTGCGGCCGATCTTGTCGGAGAGAATGCCGAAGATCACAAAGAATGGCGTTGCGATTACAAGCGACGCGGCAATCAGCAGATTGGCGGTCAAGCCGTCCACTTTGAGTGTCTGCGTCAGGAAGAACAAGGCGTAGAACTGTCCTGTGTACCAGACTACCGCTTGTCCGGCAGTCAGGCCGATCAGCGCCAGGATAACGATTTTCAGGTTCCCCCATTTTCCGAATGCCTCAGATAGGGGGGCCTTGGAAACCTTGCCTTCAGATTTCATTTTCGCAAAAGCAGGCGATTCATTCATCGAGAGGCGAATCCACACGGAGATACCGAGCAGGAAAATGGACACCAAGAACGGGATCCGCCATCCCCAGGCGGCAAAATTTTCCTCGCCGACGGCAGTACGTACACCGAGAATCACCAGAAGCGACATGAACAGGCCGAGCGTGGCGGTGGTCTGAATCCAAGAGGTAAAGAATCCGCGCTTGCCATGCGGCGCGTGTTCCGCCACATAGGTTGCAGCGCCGCCATATTCGCCTCCCAGTGCAAGGCCTTGCAGGATGCGCAGTGCGACAAGGATGATCGGAGCGGCAATGCCGATGGAAGCATAGCTTGGCAGCAGGCCGACGACGAACGTCGATACGCCCATGATCAGAATCGTGATCAGGAAGGTATATTTACGTCCGATCATGTCTCCCAGTCGGCCGAACACGATGGCGCCGAAAGGACGAACGAGGAAACCGGCGGCAAAGGCTAAGAGAGCAAAAATGAATGCCGTATTGGGATCGGTGCCTGCGAAGAACTGCTTGGCAATGATTGCTGCAAGCGAACCGTACAAATAGAAATCGTACCATTCAAAAACCGTACCCAGGGACGATGCGAAGATGACTTTCCTTTCTTCCGCGGTAATCCCTTTCGATGGTACCGGTGTACTGCCTATAGATGACTCTGCTGTTGCCATTGTGTCTCCTCCAGTGATTAACTAAACTTCCAGACTTCTTTGCGCCTGGTTTTTATGACTCTTTTCAGGCCTTTTTTATTTATAGAACTTTATCCCGGTCTTGGCATGCGCCTTGAGGGATTGCTTGTTAAATATCAATTTAGCTACTGCATATTATCAGCTTCAAAAATTGCCACAAGCAAATAAACTGTCCCTTTGAAAATATTTTTTCGCGTTTCTTCAATATTTAATTAACCCGGCTTCCGGAGATATCAGTTGCCGGGGAACGTCTACAATGCTGTGCTTCGCCTGAAATTTCGCTTGGATTTGGATCCCTGAATATTACTGATCTACATGATTTAAATTAAAAAAATGACAAGTTCGCCCCAGACTCTTATCGACGCAATTCCATTTCTTCAGGATCTGGGAATTGAATTCATTAATATGGAGCAGGGATGTGCAGAGGTCGCCCTCGAGCTTTTACCCAGGCACATGAACAGCTGGCAAGTTGCGCACGGCGGCGTAACGATGTCTATGCTGGATATCGTCATGTCGATGGCAGGGCGTTCGCTTGATCCGAATGCGCGGGCCGGAGTAACCATAGAAATGAAAACGAGTTTTCTTCAGCCGGCTGGAAAAAGCGGTGAGCGACTCCTGGCAAAAGGGCGTGCGGTGCATCGTTCGACCACCATGTGTTTTTGCAATGGCGAACTCTGGAATGGAGATCGGCTCGTCGCGCAGGCGACAGGAACCTTCAAGTACCTTAAACGTATTGCAGGTGCCGACGGCCCATAGCATCGGCATACGCTAAGTCTCTACGCATAGTGCATGGATAGATATCAGGACGGATCGCTGCGGGCGTTCCTTCTGATGATGAAGCACCGGTCCTCCAGCGATATCTGCTTGAGGACCGGTAAATATTGTCTTTTTGCCGGAAGTTGGAACTGTTCAGGTAATTTGGTTAGTGAAGTTGCGAGGAGTTGGTATCGGTCACGTCATCCACGACGACGCCGTCCGAAATCACTTTGCCGATGGTCGCTTCTTCGAACCAGGTCTGAACTTTCTGCAAGTGCATGCGTTCCTCGTCGAGTGCAAGACTGAAGTCGGGTACCATCGCGTTCTGCCCGTTTTCCTCGGCAAGTGCAATCAGCATTTCCCATCCGGCGTTGTCCGTCATCTCCGCAACCAGTAGGGCATGCAGGGATTGCGCGAGCGTCGTGCGGGGATCGGTGATTACCTGCATCAGGCCCATTGATTCCACGCCGACCAGATCTGCGCATGGAGTCTGTGAGGTTGGGTCGCCGCCCATCGATTCGATTGCGTCTGCAATGATGGAAAAATGTCGTACTTCGTCCTCCCGAATCTGCTGCAAGTCGGCCAGGGTCATGCTGGTCGTGCCATCCTGTAATGCCTCGAACTTGGTAATGAGTGCGTCGTAAAGGCGCGTTCCGGTTCGTTCGAATGCAAGCCGTTCGCCTAACTTGTCAAGCAATAAGGCGGGCTCGTTTCCTGTCAGCTTGGATACGCCTGCTTTGGCAACGCCTTTCATGGTGCCGGGAAGAGGGACGGACCCGACCTGATCTGCTTCGGTAATATAGCTGCTGCGCATTTCTGCAATCGCGGTATCGTCGCCAGGCGGAACCCTTCCTGGAGACTTTGATGGAGCTGCCTGCATTGCCTTGGAGTCCATGGGGGACATTTGCATACCGGTACGGTTCATGCCCATTGAAGATTGGTCTTTCATTGCATTTCCTTTTCAAATCACTGTATCAAGCAGAGATGGCCACTTTCCGGTTGAGCTCCGTACCGGGCCTCCATACATAGCCGGCAGCCACGATTTCGGTGGGGACGCCATCGGAATTGATATGGGTGCGGTAGTCGATGGATTCCTGGCCTTCCTCGGATTTGGCGACGTAGTCCGTTCCTTTCGCGCGCAGGTCGACTTCCTGATTCAGGGTCTGCCGCACGAAGTCGCGCTGGGACTCGTATTTGATCGGCTCTGGCAGACTGGATGGGAACAGCTCCTTCGGATCACGGTTTTCGTATTTCTTCATGAGCTCGCATACATGATGGAAATGGCCGAGCTCATAATCCAGGAAGCGCTCCCAGATGGCTTTCAGGCGCGGGTTGCTTTCATATTGAACGCAGCTGTAATAGTTGTATGCTTCCGTGGCTTCGTGCAGCAGCCATTTCTCCAGAAGTGACTCGCTCGGGTCGATCAGGGAAGCATATTGCGTGACATGCTGATCCTCGATGGAAGCGATCTCTGCATACAACTGACGCGCAACCGGATCCGCAAACAGCGGGCCGACATTCATATAGTAGTCATGTGTCTGGTATTCACCGGACACAAGCGTCAATGCATTGACTTTCGAAATAGGCGCCGCAAGTGCGCGATCATAGGGATCGCGCAGGTCATCGATCGGTGCTCGGTGCTGCTCGATCGTCGGTCTGCCCGGCAGGATGTCGGTATAGTTTTGCGTGATGTTGTTGGGATCCTTGCCTTCCAGCCGGTCCAGCAGTGCGGAATACCGGTACAAATGATCGAAATCTTCCAGCAGGCCAAAACGATACGTCTGTGCAAGGTAGGGATCAGGTTCATTCTGCGCGATGGATGCCGTGACCTCGATCGCAACCTGTTCATATGCAATGGTGGTTTCCAGGGGTGAATGATCCGGTCCCAGCAGCCAGTTCACCATGGTTTGCTGATGGTGTTCGCTGCGCTTGAGGTTGGCGAGCGACAGTCTTAGGTCGCGGTTCATCATTCCCGCCATGGCCTTGAAGCGGATTGCTTCGGTCTCAATTCCGTTCATGAGGATGACGCGTACGCGGGTGTATGCATCATCGTCAAGCTTGCTGATCGGCTTGCCTACCATGTCCCGCCACGTATAGCGTTGCTGCTCGATGGGAACGCCTTTTCCTGCAAATAAATCGAATGCCATGTGAAACTCCTTTTTACGCAATATGGGTCAGAGTGGAACTGCTCCCATGCCTGCTTCCAGGCACTGCCGCACCAATTCGATTTCTCTGTCGGGCGTCCGTATTTCCGTGCCGCATAAGGAAATGGATTCCGAAAAGAGAAAGAAAACTTCCAATGGCAACTTCCATGCCTATGCAACTGAAGAGAGTTCTTGACCGGAGCGACGGGGACCGACCGATTTCATTCAAATCGTGAGGACCAACCAAGCAGATAAAACGGATAAGGGAAAGGGACAGAAACGTCTCGCAGGGAGGTTTTCTGCTGGCGATCTTCCATGTCAGCGATATTTTTACAATCGACGGGCAAGGATTACAAATCTGTACGGTGGTAGGTAATTCCGGGCCTCGGGAAAACAGCCCATTCGTATATCTGCGCAAATTCCTTTTCAAAGAATTAATAAACCGGACACCTCATTGCCAGTTAGTCAATGCGATGTCACTTCCCGAGCACAGATTTTCAGGACAGCATATTTAAGAGTAAAAAGAGGGTGTAACATACGACTTTCCGAAAAATAAGATTAATGAATATCATGTTTTTTCCTGGGGGCGGACTTGGCGTGGATCTGATCAAATCAAAATTAGGCAAGTCCATTGTGATGGCTGGCATGACTATGCTGATTGGCATAAGCAGCGCGTTTGCCGATGATTATGCCGACATATCAAAGCTGCTGAAGGATGGGCAACATGCGGAAGCCTTGAAGAACACGGACGCTGTGCTGAAGCAACGGCCCCGTGACGCCCAGATTCGTTTTCTGAAAGGCGTCATCCTGGCTGAACAGAATAAGACCAAAGAAGCCATCACGATTTTTACCAAGCTGACGGAGGATTATCCGACCCTGCCGGAGCCGTATAACAATCTTGCCGTCCTATATGCGGCGGACAACCAATACGAAAAAGCACGTTTTGCTTTGGACAAGGCCATTCGCACGAATCCGAGCTATGCGACTGCATACGAGAATCTCGGAGACATTCACGCCAAGCTTGCCAGCATGGCATATGACAAAGCGCTTCAGCTGAATTCAAATAACGCCGGTGCCAAGTCCAAGCTCACGATGGTTCGCAGCCTGGTTGCCAGCGCTACCCCGCCTTCAGCCGGAAAGATCGCGTCAGAGCCGTCGGGCACGACCTCACCACAGGCTCCGGGAAAAGCTGTTCCTGCGCCGGCACCAGCGCCAGCTCCTTCCGTACCGAAAACCGTTGCTGCTGCGCCTGCAGAAAAAATTGTGCCGAGCAAGCCTGAAGGCAGACCGGCACCGCCTCCCGCTCCCGCTTTGGCTAATAACAGTGCAGACCGCGATGCTGCATTGGCTACCGTCCAGCAATGGGCTAAATCCTGGAGCGCCAAAGATGTCAAAACATACTTGAGCTTCTACGGCAACGATTTCGTTCCGGCGAAGGGAATGACGCGCAAGGCATGGGCTCAGGAACGTCACGCGCGTATTGCCGGTAAAGGCCGGATCAACGTTAAAATCGAATCGCCTCAGGTGAGCATCAAGGGCAATACCGCAACAGTCAATTTCCGCCAGATTTATGAATCGGATCGCCTGAGCGCCAGCAGCCGGAAAACCCTCGTGCTTGGCAAGCAAGGAAACAGATGGCAGATCCTGCAGGAAAAAACAGGTGGCTGATGTTGCGTCATCGATTTAGCGGGTGCGCGCGCAGTCGGCCCTTTGTCGTATTTTTTCTGTCGACTCTCACCCTCGTGTCATCGTTCAGCCTGGCTGCGCCGGGCAAAGCGGCGCCGGTGCAACGCACTGCTGCGCCGGCCAATGCCGCGCTCGATCCCGATGTCATGCTCATCGCGGTGTATAAGTCCCTTGCTGCGAATCGCTTGCGCGAAGCCATGCAGAAGGCGGATTTGCTGGTCGAGGCTTATCCAAATTTCCATCTCGGGCATCTGATCCGCGGCGACCTGCTGCTGATGCATACACGTCCTGTCTCGACTTTCGGTGCTGCAAGCGCTCCCGAAGACAAGCTGAAAAATTTGCGCGATGAGGCCATTGCGCGGGTACGTTCCTTAAGGGAGCGGCCAGATCCGGAGCTGGTTCCGCGCGAAGTGCTGCAATTACGCCCCGACCAGAAAAACGTCCTGGTCGTCGATGCCAAACGTTCACGGCTATATGTTTATGCGAATCAGGGCGGCGAGCTGAAACTGCTGACTGACTATTACGTCAGCCAGGGCAAGCTGGGCGTGGATAAATTCCGGGAAGGCGACCAGAAGACGCCGCTCGGCGTCTACTATATTACGGCGAGCTTGCCCGGCGCCAAGCTGCCTGATTTCTATGGCCCGGGCGCCTTGCCGCTGAGCTATCCGAACGAATGGGACAAGTTGAACGGTCGGGGCGGTTCAGGAATATGGCTGCACGGCACGCCTTCAAGCAGCTATAGCCGGCCTCCGCTTTCTTCGGATGGTTGCGTCGTGCTCACCAACCCCGACCTTGTCAAGTTGACGCAATCGGTGGAAGTGGGCAAAACCCCGGTGGTAATTTCCAGCCAGATTGAATTCGTGAACCGTGCGCGGCATGCCACGGAACGTGTGCAGACCAATAATATGGTGGAGGAATGGCGGCGCGATCTGGAAAATCTGGACTCCGCGCGCCTGCTTGCACATTATTCCAGCCGCTTCAAGTCGGAGCACGGCGAAAATCTGCAAACCTGGTTCGCCAAGCAAGGCAAAGCGAGTTCGGGCGGTCGCGGAATTTCTATCAGCTTGCGCGATGTAAGCCTGTTTCGCTATCCGGCTCGCGAAGAGATGATCGTGGCAACCTTTACCCAGGATACCCGTGTCGGCAACAGCAGGCATTCGATTCGCAAGCGGCAGTATTGGGCAAAAGAACATGCCCGCTGGAAGATCGTGTCGGAAACATACTGGTAAAACGCAGGAAGATGCCCGACCAGCCTTCGCCCTGGCATATTACGATCGGCCCCTGGGAGCAGCAGAGGGAGCTTGCGCAGCCGCTGCGGCTGGAAGTTTTCGTGCATGAACAGCAGGTTCCGCTGGAACTTGAATGGGACGAGTTCGACGCGGTAAGCACGCATGCCCTCGCATTTGATCCCGATGGCAATCCGGTCGGCACAGGGCGCCTGCTTCCCGATGGGCATATCGGTCGCATGGCGGTGAAGCAATCGCAACGTCAGGCAGGGGTTGGCAGTGCAATTCTTTCCGCATTGATGCACTATGCGAAGGATCGCGGAGACCAGGAAGTGGCGCTCAATGCACAAATACAGGCACGGGCATTTTATGAAAGGCACTGTTTTGTCGCGGAAGGCGAAGAATTCCTCGATGCCGGCATCCCACATATCCGCATGCGGCACGTATTTACTTGAGCCTCTTTCCTTAAATTCTCTTAGATCAGCGCACGAGCACTTCATGCAGTACGGGTGCCGCACCGGTTTGCATTCGCACAACGGTCGAGACCCGCGTACCGTAATCGGGTGATTCGATGCACACTGCCGAAAGCATTCTCTCCATTTCAATGCTCACACCCGTCTTGGGAAGACGGCAGTCGGATGCACGCATCGTATCGCTGAGCATATCGAAGTAGGCTTCATCGGGTGCATCCTGGCATAGCAGGCTGGCAAACTGCGCCTTGGTCCGTACGACTTTCGGCCATGGCGTGTCCAGGAATGCATTGGACAGACCATAGAAGCCGGGCGCGAGGGGCTGACCGTTGCGCGGGTCGTCTGCCGCAGCATTGCTGTACCAGATGAGCTCGTCGCCGTCGCATACCAGCAGATTGAACCCGCTGAATTCCTGCGCTGTTTCGCGGAGCTGTTCAATGTAAGTGCGCGCCGCAGTCGTCCCGGCCAGAAACTCGGACACCAGTGCGCCGCGCGTAGGGCCACCCGGCTTCAAGAGGGCCGGATTACGAACATTGGTGACGGCAGCGAAGCGTCCCGCCCGCGTTACGCCAAGCCATGTTCCGCCGCTGCGCAAGTCGCGCCCGGCCAATATGTCCGGGGATTCTTTCCACCAGCCCGCCGGCTCGGCCGGGCGGTCATAGAATTCGTCGCGGTTTCCGACGGCAACCAGCGGAGTGCCACGGACGAGCTGCCAGGCAAAAACTATTAAGCACATGCCGATCGATCTTCAAAAATTTCTGTGTGACGTTCGCCTTCCGTCAGTTCCAGCAGGCCGGCTTCTTTTACCGCTGACTGCAGGCGTTCTTCAAATCCGTCCGGAACGGCAGGATATACCTCCATCCAGGTGTGACATCCGTCTTTTTCCGCAGGCCGCCGTTTCAGAAAACAGGGTAGGCCGAGAGCCCGCGCCATCTGGGCCTGCATATAATTTGCACGAGCCTGAACCAGGGCCGCGTTTTCGCTTTTTGCGCGGTAATACACATAGAGTTCTGGCATGACAATAGCGAATCGTTTAATCGTTCAATGAATAGGGAAGGGTTCGGAATGTCAGCACCGGGCCGTCTACGGATCCCAAGTGGACCGTCCCCTCATTCAGTGCCGCTGTCTTGATTTCTACCAGGCATTCGGCCTGGTCCGGACCGCTGGCTTCGGCGTTGATGATCATGCCGCAGGGCTGGCGGGGGTCGGTGCTCGAAAATACTTCATGTCCGGCGGCGGCGGCCGACGATACGCTTGCCAGCAATGCGCGCCGCTTCAGCTTGCCCAGGTATTGTGTACGGGCGACGATTTCCTGCCCCGGATAGCAGCCCTTTTTGAAGTTGATCCCGCCGATCAGCTCGAAATTGATCATCTGCGGGACAAACTGCTCCTGGGTAGCAAGCGTAATCTGCGGAATGCCTGCCCGGATTTCTGATAGCCTCCAGACCGCTGCTCCTGCCGGAGCCAGGGCCTTGCTCAAGGCCGTCCATGCCGGCTTTGCGATACTTTCCGGCGCAATCCATTGGTAACGAGGAATTCCGTCGGCATCGGACATGCGGATAAGCGTGCCGGCATCGGAGTCGGTTTTGCTAAAGGGCATCGCAGGAAGTTCGGGGAAATAAGCCTTTAACTCCCGCTGCGCTTGCGTGCCCGCGAGGCCCAGTATCGGACGCTCGCCGGATACATCGACCAGCTTGACCTTGGCGCGCAAAACAAACATCTGCAGACGTTTTTGTATTGCGACCTGGAGTTGGCGCGGCAACTGGAGCAGGATCTCATCGCCGGTTTTCCAGACCAGCAGGCTCGCGAGCATGCGGCCTTTTGCACTGCAATAAGCAGCAAGCCGGGCGTCGTGCGGGCCAAGGTGCTCGACATCGTTGGTCAGCTGATTGTGCAGGAAGGTCGCGGCATCCTCGCCTGTAACCGCAATGAGACCCAGGTCCGTAAGCGGGGCAATAAAATTGTCCATTTGCCCTTCCGGCAGCGAACTTGTGCCGAAACCGGAAATCTCTGTTTCGCTGCCCGCGGCCATCCTTGCGCCGTTTTGGCTTAAAAATTCAATCCAGCTCAGATTTGATTCAGTCATACATTCATTCTAGGAATTATTCGGGGAGATGCTAATTCGGCTATCATCACGTTGCGTTCATCGCTGATTATAGTGGCACCGTAAAAAGGCGTCAGAACCTTGGTCATTTTCAAGCAGGCATATCTTGATAAAGAAATTTCTATTCTTGGTTGTTTTGGGTCTTACCGTCGTGGCAGCGGGAATCATGTTCTGGTCCCTGCAACCGATCATCAACGCATCGCAAAGTCCGATCGCATTTACAGTCAAGCCGGGCAGCGGCATCCGCAGCACCAGTCAACAGATTGCCCAGCAGGGCATCCCGGTGCAGCCTGCGCTCTTCGAAATCCTGGCCAGGATCACCGGAAAAAGCGCGAAAATCAAGGCCGGCACCTATGAAATCAAGCCAGGCATGACTCCCGTTAATCTGATCGACCAGTTGGTACGCGGCGAGTTTGCCCAGGAATCCCTCGCAATCATCGAAGGATGGACATTCAAGCAGATGCGCCAGGCAATCGCTTCGCACAAGGGGCTCAAACAGGATACGGCTTCGTGGACCGAGAAGGAACTGCTGGCCAAGGTGGCGCCGGAACATAGCAAGGCCGAAGGCTTGTTTTTTCCGGATACCTATCGTTTCGCAAAAGGTTCCAGCGATCTCCAGGTTTACAAGCAGGCGTACAGCCTGATGATGAAACGCCTGAATGAAGAGTGGGCGCAGCGCGATCCCGATTTGCCTTACCGCAGTCCATATGAAGCCCTGATCATGGCATCGATCGTGGAAAAGGAGACCGGGGTGGAAGCAGACCGCACCATGGTCGCCGGCGTGTTCGTCAATCGGCTGAAGTCAGGGATGATGCTGCAGACCGATCCGACCGTGATCTATGGAATGGGCGAGCGCTTCGACGGCAACATCCGCAAGCGCGACTTGCTGGCCGACACACCGTACAACACGTATACCCGGACCGGCTTGCCGCCGACGCCGATTGCCCTGCCGGGCCGGGCCTCGCTTGCCGCCGCCATGCGCCCGGCCAAAACGAAGGCCTTGTACTTCGTTGCCCGGGGCGACGGCAGCAGCCATTTTTCGAGCTCGCTGGAAGAACACAACCGGGCGGTCGACAAATACCAGCGCTGAACAAGACAATAAGCGCGACGATATCCATTCCCAATTACCGATCACCGATCACCGATTTAATAAATTGCATATATGGCATCAGGAAAGTTCATCACTTTTGAAGGCATAGACGGGGCCGGAAAGTCCACCCATATTGCATATGTCGCCAGCCTGCTTCATGACAGGAATATCACTGTCATCACTACGCGCGAACCTGGCGGGACAACGCTTGGCGAGAAACTGCGGGAATTGCTGCTGCATGAAAAGATGCACCTGGAAACCGAAGCCATGCTCATGTTTGCCGCCCGACGCGAGCATCTGGCGCAAGTGATAGATCCTGCGTTGCAGCGCGGCGACTGGGTGATTTCCGACCGCTTCAGCGACGCCAGCTTTGCATATCAGGGCGGGGGCAGGCAACTGGAACGGAGAAAGCTGGAAGAGCTTGAGAAATGGGTGCATCCGCATCTTCAGCCCGATCTGACGCTCTTGTTCGACGTGCCGCTTGAGGTGGCGCGTGCCCGTCTCGATGCAAGCCGGGAACTGGATAAGTTCGAGCAGGAAAAAGCCGATTTCTTCTCGGCCGTGCGCCAGGAATATTTGCGGCGTGCCGCCGAATTTCCGAATCGTTTCCGAGTGATCGATTCAACGAAATCCATTGCAGAGGTTCATAAAGAACTTGAAGGAATCATTTCAAGCATCTGATTATTTGCGCTTTGCATGCATAAAGTAAAGCTCTTAATGTTTTGTCGAGATAAATGCGGTAGCTAATTGATTTATATGAAAAATCTCCTCTTTCCATGGCAAAACGACGCGTGGCGGCAGTTGCAGCAGTTCGGGGAACGGCTGCCTCACGCCATCCTGTTTTATGGACCGGAGGGAATCGGCAAGGCCGAATTTGCCGAGCATTTTGCGCAAGCTTTGCTCTGCGAGCGGCCGGATCCTGAAGGGCATGCCTGCGGCCAGTGCAGCTCATGCGGGTGGTTTGCGCAATACGGCCATCCCGACTACCGGCGCGTAAGGCCTGAAGCGCTGGACGAGGGCGAAGCGGCGGGAGAAGAAGACGGAACCGATGGAGAAGATGCGCCGAAAGCCGCAAAATCCACGAAAGCGCCGTCAAAGGAAATCAAGATCGACCAGATTAGGGCACTTTCGGATTTCATGAACGTCTCCACGCACCGCCAGGGGCGGCGTGTCATTTTTCTGTATCCGGCTGAAGCGCTGAATGCGGCGGCAGCGAATGCCTTATTGAAGACGCTCGAAGAGCCGCCAGCCGGAACGGTGTTCCTCCTTGTTACGAATAGCCTTGACCGCTTGCTGCCGACGATTCTGTCCCGATGCCGCAAGTTTCCGCTTCCGATGCCTGCGCGTGACGAGGCGCTGGCCTGGCTTCAGTCCCAGGGCTTGGACAAGGCGGAGGATTATCTTGCACAGCAGGGCGGAGCACCCATTGCGGCGAAGGGCTTCGCCGAGGCCGGCATGGGCGAAATGCTGGATGAAATGCTGGCGCATCTCGCGCAGCCCAGCCTGGAGGGCGCGCTCAAAACAGCAGAGCGCTTGCAGAAATCACCGCTCCCTGAAATCGTTGCATGGCAGCAACGTTGGCTTTATGATTTGTTTTCGTTCAAATTATCCGGCAGAATCCGTTACTATTCGAGGTATGGAAAACAGCTCGCCGCACTTTCGGCCAAAGCCGATGAAAGGAGCCTGATCGAAGCGCTCAAGATGGCAAGCGAACGGCGCGCTCTTGCTTCCCATCCTCTTTCGCCCAGACTCGTCATAGAAGACATGTTGCTGGCCTACTTGAAAATTTTCGCCTAGTCACCGCCATGGCAGAACTGAATTCCGCAAAACCAGGTACGGCAGGAAGCGCTCCGGCACCGCGTCCATCGGTATTGTCGCTCGCCATCAAGGAAAAAGCGGCCCTGTATGCAGCCTATATGTCCTTCCTTGCAAACGGCGGCATCTTTGTTCCTACCAACAAAACCTACAACATTGCGGACGAGATTTACCTGATCCTCACCTTGATGGACGACAGCAGCAAGTATCCGATCGCCGGCAAAGTGGCTTGGGTCACCCCTGGCGGCGCAAACCACAATAAGGCGCAAGGCATTGGCGTGCATTTTCCGGCCGACGAAAGCGGGCAGCGCCTGAAGCAACGCATAGAGGAATTGCTTGGTGCGGCAATCAGCTCCTCCCGCGCCACCCATACCATGTAATTCGCCGGGTTTCCGGCGCGGACTACCGGGCTTCTCCAGTATTCAAGAGGGATAAATCCTGTCTGGCTGCCGATGTAGCGAATCTCGATTTTCCGAAACAACTTACTGGCTGGTTCGAATGACACGACCGGCATAGTTTCCGGTGCCCGGAAATTGCTGGCGCGGAAGACTCAGTGTTCGTAGCCTATCCTTGTCCGGCTCGCAAAATCATGCAAACGCGTACAATTGCGGCTATGTATATCGATTCCCATTGCCATATCAATTTCCCAGAGCTTGCCGGCCGCATGCCGGAAGTGTTGGCCAAGATGGCGGAAAACCGGGTTACCCATGCGCTGTGCGTCTGCGTCGATCTTCCCGAGTTTCCGCAAGTTCTTTCGCTGGCGGAGCAGTATCCGCATATCTTCGCTTCCGTCGGCGTGCACCCGGACTATGAAATCGACCGGGAGCCCAGTGTCGAACAACTGGTCAAGCTCTCGGCACATCCGAAAGTGGTCGCAATCGGCGAAACAGGGCTGGATTATTACCGCCTGCAAGGCGATCTCGAGTGGCAGCGCGAACGGTTTCGTACTCACATTCGCGCCTCGCGTGCAAGCGGAAAGCCGCTGATCATCCATACGCGTTCCGCCTCTGCGGATACGATTCGCATCATGCGGGAAGAAGGCGCGGGGACGAATGCAGGCGGCGCCGGAGGCGTCATGCACTGTTTCACCGAATCTCTTGAAGTGGCGGAAGCGGCCATGGAAATGGGGTTCTATATTTCGTTTTCCGGAATCGTCACATTCAAGAGTGCCAAGGAACTGCAGGCGGTCGCGCGGGCAGTGCCGCTGGAACGCATGCTGATTGAGACCGATTCTCCCTATCTTGCACCGGTGCCGTATCGCGGGAAGATGAACGAGCCGGGATATGTCATGCATGTGGCCGAATTCATCGCGGCCTTGCGAGGAGTCCCGACTGAGCAGATCGCCCAAAAGACGTCGGACAATTTCTTCAATTTATTCAAAGTGTTGTATTGAAAGTTTCATGTTTCACTTCATGAAAAATAAGTCGCTGCCGTGTCTCTGCCGGCATTTTTTGCGCCGCATCCTGCTTGTCGCTGCCATCGTGTTTGTTCCGCTCACGGCTTCTGCAGATGCCTTCAACGAGTACTTCAAGGCTGTGAAGATGGACAATGCCGGCAAAGTAAAAGAGTTGCTGCAGCGCGGCCTCGACCCGAACCTGATCGAAGAAACGAGGCATGATACCGGCCTGATTCTGGCATTGCGCGAAGGTTCGATGAATGTATTCAGCTTGCTCATGAATACACCGAATATCGATCTTGAAGCAAAGTCCATGAACGGCGACACGGCGCTGATGATCGCAGTCTACAAAAACAACAAGCCTGCCGTTGAAGCGCTCCTGGCCAGAAACGTTCAAGTCAACAGGCCGGGATGGACGGCGCTTCATTATGCGGCCGCTGCCGGAGCAGACGAGATTGTCCGGATGCTGCTGGAAAAATCAGCCTATATCGATGCCGAGTCACCCAACAAGACGACACCGATCATGATGGCGGCATGGGAAGGGCATATCTGGACCGTGAAACTGCTGCTGGACGAAGGAGCCGATGCGACCCTGAGGAATGAACGGGGAATGACTGCCATTGATTTCGCGGAAGTTGGCGGGCACAAGGATATCGTCGAGGGTTTGACCTACCGTTTGAAAATGGCTGGAGCGCTATAGCCTTCATCGCAGATTTCTGATGTCTGCATGCAAAAATCCGGAGCGGCAATTTTCCACTCAGAAACGCTCGACAGCGACGCAGTGAACGACAAGCGCTTACCCTATTGATTCCAAAGGCTTAAGCGGGATCAAACATTTCACGAACCATATAAATATTGAAATATTTCGTATCACTTCACCAAAAAGTTAATGAAACTGTAAGCTTACACCCCAGTCTGAGTTGCTGCTGGATACACAGCTAACGCCTTTAGCAATCGTTTTCTAAAGCAATCCATATCCATTTTGGAGGCAACAATGAAGAAAGTATCATTAGCTTTATTTATCTCCCTGCTTTCCGCAGCGGGAATTTCAGTCGCACAAGATACACTGGTTTCCAACACGCAAGCCAGTAGTCCAATGGTTTTGGCTCAGGCAACTGGCGGTACGGGCGCTTCCGGCACGGCATCGCCATCCGGCTCGTCGACAAGCGGCGCAGCTTCCGGAGCCGCCACGCCCGGATCCACAGGATCTACGGATAGCGCTGCTGCAGGCAGCACTGCGGGCACGGACAAAGCAGCTACTCCAACAAAGAAGAAGGCAACTAAAAAGAAAGCCGCCAAAAAGAAGAAGCGTTCATCTGGCACCGCCGGTGCGGGTGGAGCAGCCGGCGCCGCTAGTGGTGCCGGTGCAGGGTCCGCCGCAAGCGGCTCGGGTGCGGGCACCAGCGGCGGTTCATCGGTTTCGGGCGCAACTGATGCCACGGGAACGGGCGGTTCCAGCACCGGCACCACTAGCGGCGCGTCCGGATCTGCGGGAGCTGGCTCCAACGGTGCTTCGTCGGGCGGGACTTCAGGTTCAGGTTCGTCAGGCAGCTCGGGAGCAGGCACCTCGGGTAGCTCCGGCGCAGGTTCCAGCACGGGTGGCAGCTCCGGTAGCAGCGGCACTTCGGGCTCGACCGGGACTACGGGTACAAGTGGAAGCAGCAGTGGCATGAGTGGAGGCAGTGCCGGCACCAGCGGAACTGCAGGCACCAGCGGCAACGCTCCAGGAATGGGTGCGACTTCGGGCGGTTCCAGCAGCAGCCGCTAATCGGAGCTAATACTTTGTCTGGTCAAATGCCCGTCAGCCCCGAATCATTGGGGCTGACGGGCATTTTTGATTATGTACCTCGCCGTGTCGATCAAGGGGGGCGGTCACTATTTAAGCGTGCAACTACACAGAATTCGGCCTCCTGCAGTGTTGCGAGGCTCGCATCCAATATTGCACAGCATGGACCCGGCGGGTTTGAATCCTATGCCTTGCAGGAATGCTTGGCGATAAAGCCCCTCCACGAAAAGAATGAAAAGAACCGCCGCTCGGGAAGTCCTTCCTCATTTTATTTTTGGTCTGAATGCTTGTTATGCGAAGGTCTTTCAATTTTCGTGACGGATGAAGGAGCAATCGGATCGCTCGCCGGAAAAGTAAGTTCGACGGCTTCGTCCAGAACTGCCTCCTGATGTTCTTCAGCGTTTTCGGAGCAGACCGGGCGCTCTGTTATGTCGCGGGACGTAGCATCCTCCGGTGTTACGTCCATGGGAGTAACTCCGACTGGCGAATCGCCAGGTGACGACGGCAAGTCGCGTTGCTTCGCATTAGCCTTCGCTTTGTTTCCTTCATGCTGCGTTCCAGAACGTGTCATCGTCGGTCTCCGTTTCTCTACAGATATGCTTTTTCAAGAAAGTAGCTTGCGCCATATTAGTTTGGAGAAAATCCGCGCCGCAAAGTTTCGAAGAACATTGGATACAGCGCATAATCCTTTGGAATGATTTTTCTCTGGCGTCCGAAACAAAAGCGCCGTCAAGCCTGTGACTTTCCCGGATAAAATAACGGTCGAATGTTGTTGACGGATGTATCCATGAAAAAATTGTCGTTGGACCGTATTTTGCAATCCCAGGGAATAGGCAGCCGCAAATGGTGCCGCGAACTGATTGCAGACGGGGAAGTCAGCATTGATGGCGAGGTGATCAAGGACTACCGTGCTGCCTTCGATACGAACGGTCTCGTGTTCACACTGTTCGGCGACGAATGGATTTATCGGGAACACGTCTATATTGCATTGCATAAGCCGCCGAACTATGAATGCTCGCGCAAGCCCAGCCATCATCCGGGAGTGCTGACTCTGCTGCCCGAGGAATTTTCATGGCGCGACGTGCAAGCGGTAGGACGCCTCGACCATGATACGACCGGTCTTTTGCTGCTTTCGGATGACGGTGCATTCATACACGCGCAGTCATCCCCGAAAAAGCATGTTCCGAAAGTCTATCAGGCGACAACGGCCGAACCTGTTACGCCGGCTCTGGTGGAGCAGCTCCTTGCCGGCGTGCAGCTTCATGACGAACCGGCGCCTCTTGCGGCAGTGTCCTGTGTCCAGACCGGCAGCCACCAGATAGAAATAGTCCTAGATCAGGGCAAGTATCATCAGGTCAAACGCATGCTGGCCGCGGCAGAAAATCACTGTTCTGCATTGCACCGTTCAAGGATTGGCACTCTGTCGCTCGAAGATCTGGGGCTCGCTGAAGGCGAATGGTGTTATCTCGAAGAAGAGCATCTGGCCAAGATCAAACCATGACCAATGCCGGCCCAACTGAAAGCTTGTCCGCCAAGCGCACGGCCGCCGTTGCAGGCCAGGCAGGGGCAGTCGCAAAGGGATGCGGTGACGACAAGGCGCTATTCATTTTATAATCCTTAGCCTTCAGTACAGGCTTTATACGGTTCGAAATTTTTCCTCCTGCACTATCGATCGGGTACATCATGTCATTTACGCATGCTGCGACAGAATTCATTGCACCGTCCGCCATCAGCACGGAAGAATGGCAGGTGCGCGTCGACCTGGCAGCCTGTTACCGCCTTTGCGCGCTGAACGGCTGGGACGACCTGATTTACACGCATATATCCGCAGCAGTGCCCGGAGAGGAAGGGCGCTTTCTGATTAATCCGTTCGGCTTCCGCTTCGACGAAATCTGTGCATCGAATCTCGTCAAGATCGATCTGCAGGGACGCGTGGTCGGCGAGCAGAAATACAAGGTCAACGTGACCGGTTTTGCGATCCACGGTGCGGTGCATGCTGCACGAAGCGACGCAATCTGCGTCATGCATCTCCACAATGCCAATGGCATTGCAGTCGGCATGCAGAAGAATGGCTTGCTTCCTTTATCCCAGCACGCATTGCGCTTTTACGAGCAGGTCGCCTATCACGACTATGAGGGTCTGGCGCTTTCACCGCAAGAACAGTCACGCTTGATCGCCAATCTTGGCGGCTATCCGGCTATGTTCCTGCGCAATCATGGAACGCTGATCAGCGGGCGGACGGTGGCCGAGGCTTTTGTGCTCATGGATACCCTGGACAAAGCATGCGGGTTCCAGCTCAAGGCTCAATCCGGCGGAGGGGAGCTAAGCATGCCTGCGCATGAAATCTGCCGGAAAACATACCGCGAACTCATCGGCGACGGATCGCCGGAAGGAGTGCTGGAGTGGCCGGCCCTGCTGCGCAAGCTGGATGCAATCGATAATTCATACCGTCAATAAGGAAATTGAAATGCCTACTATTAATGTTCAATTGTTTGAAGGCCGTACCGTCGATCAAAAACGGAATTTCGTGAAAGCCGTGACCAATGCGGCCTGCGAGACTCTGGGATGTACGCCTGAATCGGTCGATGTCATCATCCAGGACGTCAAGCGTGAGGATTGGGCGACCGGTGGCGAGCTTTGGTGCGACAAGTAAGCTGGCTCGCTATATCGCCTGCGGACAAGGCCGGCCGGATGCTGCCGGTCTTGCCAGCTGGCCGATCGATTTTTAGCAGACCAACTTTTTGCAATTTTCAATTGCCTCGACCACCCTGGTCGTATTGAAGGGCTTTACCACAAAGCCATTTGCGCCGGAATCAATTGCCTGTTTGACGTTTTTTGCCGTGGCAAGCGCGCTGATGATAACAATCCCCGTCGTAGCACTTTGCTGACGAATGCGCATCGTTGCTTCATGCCCGTTGAGTTTAGGCATGTCAATATCCATAAAAACGATGTCCGGCCTTAATTTTTCCCAGAGTTCAACAGCCTTTGCGCCGTCGGCCGCCTCTCCAATCACATCGAAGTAGTTTTCATTCAGAAGCATGCGCAGAATCAGGCGCGTCGTTCTGTCGTCGTCGGCGATTAGGATCTTCACTCTGTCAGCGCCTTGTCAAGCCTGGATAGGGTTCCGGGTATGTGCATGTTTTGATAAGCCATCGTATTCGGTCCCGCCGATGGATTGGCGGGTAAATTCCGGTTTCTATGTCATTTTAACGACCGGTTTTCTGCCGTCTTCAGTCCTACTTGATAATTTTGTAGCAGGGAACGTATTTTTTTCCCGGCAGTTTCATGCGGTGCTGTTCAACGAAGGATGCAAGCAGGGCGTCCATCGGATCCATGATCGCTTTATCCCCGTGAATCTCAAAATGGCCGTATTTTTCGATGGCCCGCACGCCTTGCTCTTTCACGTTGCCGGCCACCACACCTGAAAATGCGCGGCGCAGATTTGCCGCGAGTTCATGCCGCTCCTGGTTCTTGTGCAAACTCAGGTTACGCATGTTTTCATGCGTCGGCTGGAAGGGGCGCTGGAATTCATGGTTGATCTTCAGCGCCCAATTGAAATAATAGGCGTCCGCGCGCTGCTTCCTGAAGCTGCGTACATCGCTGATACCGCTTTGCATCTCCCGGGCGACCGCAACCGGGTCATCGATGATGATCCGGTACCGCTGCTGTGCAACCGGACCGAGCGTCTCGCCGATGAAGTTGTGGATCTGCTTGAAATATTCCGCAGAGCTCTTGGGGCCGGTGAAGATGAGCGGGAAGGGCAGATTCGCGTTATCCGGATGCAGGAGAATACCCAGGACATACAGTATTTCCTCCGCCGTACCGGCGCCGCCGGGAAATACGATGATGCCGTGACCGACGCGCACGAATGCTTCCAGGCGCTTTTCGATATCGGGAAGTATTACCAGGTTGTTGACAATGGCGTTCGGGGACTCTGCCGCGATAATGCCTGGTTCGGACAAGCCGAGATAACGGCCATCCATGATCCGTTGCTTGGCGTGTGCAATCGCTGCGCCTTTCATCGGTCCCTTCATTGCGCCGGGTCCGCAGCCGGTGCAGATATCGAGGCCGCGCAAGCCGATCTCGTAACCGACGACTTTTGAATAGTCGTACTCGACTTCGGAGATCGAATGCCCACCCCAGCAGACCACGAGATTCGGGCTGATCATCGGCTGAAGCACGTTCGCGTTGCGCAGGATATGGAATACCGCGTCAGTGATTCCCTGCGAGGTCTGGAGATTGAATTGCGGGTTGTCGCTGATCTCGTTGCTGGTGAAAAGGATATCCCTCAAGACTGCGAACAGGTGCTCGTGAATACCCTTGATCATCTTTCCGTCGACAAAGGCACGGCTTGGCGCACCCTTGATATCGAGCTTGATACCGCGCTCGCGCTGAATGATATTGATGTCGAAGGATTCGTAGCGCTCCAGCAGCTCTTTTCCGTCATCGATATTGCTTCCGCTGTTCAAGACGGCCAACGAGCAGTTTCTGAAGACTTGATGGAGGCCGCCCAGGCTGTTGTCCAGCAGTTTGTTTACTTCCGCTTTTGAAAGAACCTCCAGGCGTCCTTCGGGCGAGATCTGTGTGTCGATTGGATGTTGGCTCATGAATATTAATCGCTAAAGTGTCTGTCAATGACGCGTGTCGAACGTCTTATTTCTTGGGGCTATTTTCTCATAGCGAGCGTGCGCCATTACAAGAATAAGCTGGCAGTTCACAGTTTATATGCTTTATGCGGCCATATTTTCTGTCCGAAATCGATCTTCCGTCTGAAAACCGATAAATCCCGCTCCTCGCGTTGATTGAACTCAACTTGCACCGTTCAAATCGATTTTCTCGCCGGCCATATGCGGTCAAACTGCTGCATGGCGGAAGAATGCAGGCAAGAAGCTTCGGCCAAGGCGGCCAGAAACCAATTCCGGAAAGCGTTATCGAACAGGTATTCTTGCAATCTTTACCTCAGGCATGTCTTTAAACAAATCTCCAGAGAACATTGTCGGCTCCGCAGAACGGCTATTGCAGGCTGGCCGCAACTGCTGGCGCATCGAGAATGCGCAACGCTTCAGCCTGCTGGTTGATGCGGATATTTATTTTCGCGCCGTACGCCAGGCGATTCTTGCGGCGAAGCACAGCATTTTCATCCTCAGTTGGGATATTGACAGCCGAATGTGGCTGATGCCTGGCGGCGCCAACGACGGCTATCCCGAGCCCCTGGGCGATTTTCTGCACGCGGTCGTTTCCTCGCGTCCGGACCTGCACGCATATGTGCTGAACTGGGACTTCGCCATGCTGTATGCGCTGGAACGCGAGTGGCTTCCGGTTTACAAGCTGGACTGGCGCACACACCGCAGGCTGGAATTCAAAATGGATGCGCGCCATCCTATCGGCGCTTCCCATCATCAGAAGATAGTGGTAATTGACGACAAGCTCGCCTTCGTAGGCGGACTGGATCTGACGCGTTCGCGCTGGGATACTCCCGAACATGCATGCAATGCGCCCTTGCGGAGGGATACGGACGGGAAGGAGTATGGGCCGTTTCATGATGTTCAGTGCATGGTCGACGGAGATGCCGCGAGTGCACTCGGTGAACTTTCCCGCAGCCGCTGGCAGCGTGCCGTCAAGCAAATGCCCATCCCGTTCAAGGAGTCGGATCATGATCCATGGCCGCAAGGAATCACCCCCGACTTGACGGATGTGGAGATCGCCATCTCCAGGACCGAGCCAGGTTTCGAGCGAGAGCCGGCAGTGCACGAAATAAAGCAGTTGCATCTGGACGCGATTGCCGCGGCGAAAAAGTTCCTGTTCTTCGAAAACCAGTATTTCACTTCCGGCCTGATCGCGCATGCGCTTGGTTTCCGGCTGAAGGAGCCCGACGGTCCGGAGGTCGCGATCATTTCGCCGCAAACCCAGAGCGGATGGCTGGAAGATGTCACCATGGGAGTTCTACGCGCCAGGTCGCACAGGCATCTGGTATCTACCGACGAATATGGCCACTATGCTCTCTACTGCCCCCACATTCCAGGCCTTAAAGAGGGATGCCTGAATGTGCACAGCAAGGTGTTTGCAGTGGACGATAGCCTGTTCAGTGTAGGGTCGGCCAATCTCAGCAGCCGTTCCATGGCCTACGACACCGAATGCAATCTGACCATCGAAGCAGTTGGAGATCAGGCGGCACGCAGCCGGATCAGTGCTTCGATCGCGCACATGCGCAATCGCCTGCTCGCAGAGCATCTTGACACGACGCCCGAACGGGTGGCCGAAGAAATTGTCAGGCAAGGCAGCATGCATCGCGCGATTGAAGCATTGCAGAGCCCGGGACGTTCCCTGCAGGTATTGAATCCCGTCGTTACGCCGGAACTGGATGCGCTCATACCGGACCAGGCGTTTTTCGATCCTGAGCGGCCTATTGACCCGGACGAACTGGTCGCCCAGTTCGTACCCAAGGATGCCAGGAAACCCGTTCCCAAGCGATTGATCGGGCTGGGTTTGCTTGCGATCACGCTTGCGCTCCTGGCCATTGCGTGGCGTTGGACGCCCATGCGCGAGTGGATCAATCTGGATTCCCTGATCGGCCTGGCGCGCAGCCTGGAAAACATGCCGTTCACGCCGATCGCAGTCGTCGGAAGTTACGTGCTTGCAGGCTTGCTGATGGTGCCGGTCATGCTGTTGATTGCAGTAACGGGCATCGTATTTGGCCCGCTCTGGGGCATGGGATATGCCGTTGCCGGAAGCCTGTTAAGCGCTTCGGTCGCTTACGGAATTGGAATGTGGCTGGGCCGGGAAACGGTGCGACGCATGCTTGGCGCAAGGGTCAACAGGCTGAGCAGGCGTATCGCCAAGCGCGGAATCATTGCAATGACAGTGATCCGCATGCTTCCGATTGCGCCGTTTACCGTGGTCAATATTGTCGCCGGTGCTTCACATATACGTTTCCGGGATTACCTGATCGGAACTTTCCTCGGAATGGTGCCGGGTATTTTCATCACCGTCACCTTTGTGCACAACCTTGCTGAAGCGGTCCGCAATCCCAGCATCGGTACAGTCAGCGTATTGGCCGGAGTGGCGATACTTTTGATCAGCGCCGCCATATTTGCCAAGCGCATGCTGACCCGCAAAAACGATATTTCCATATAATGAATGCGCCCATTCAAACAGCTGGATCAATTTCGATGGGATTGACGGAACCGGATCTCAATCCATGGCCGGTCACGATCGCGACCTACAACATACACAGTGCAGTCGGCACCGACAGGAAGTTTGCGCCGGAGCGCATCGTTGGGGTGCTGCAGGAGATCCAGGCTGACATCGTTGCGCTGCAGGAAGTGCCGCTGGGTGGAAGCCATTTTCCCAACGTACTTGAAATGATCCAGCAAAAGACCGGATATTTCGCGGTGGAGGGTTTTACCTTTGCCGTGTCGGGCAGACGATACGGAAACGCTGTCATCAGCAGATATCCGATTGTCGAGCACCGTTCAATCGATCTCTCTTTCGGAAGCAGGGAGCCGAGAGGCGCACTGGACGCAGACATCAATTGCCACGGACATCCGCTTCGCGTCATTGCGACGCATCTGGGACTCGGCATCGGAGAGCGACAGGAGCAGATACGCAAGCTCCTTCAGGTGTTCGATACTGACCAGATGCCGGTGATTCTGCTGGGTGACGTCAACGAATGGTTTATCTGGGGACGGTCGCTGAAGTGGCTGGTTTCCCACTTTGAAGCGGTGCCGGCACCGGCGACTTTCCCTTCTCGCTGGCCCTTGCTTCCGCTTGACCGTATATGGATTCGTCCGAGACACCGCCTCGTTCATGTCAATGTGCATGCCACGCCGCTATCGCGTGTTGCGTCCGATCACCTGCCGCTGATTGCCCATATCGATGGCTGAATCCGGCGAACTGGCTCTCCGTCACTGTGACCTTATACAACAGTCGATTCGGAATTTAATCCAGAATGAATCCGAGCAGCCGGTTCCTTGAGTTTATGCAAGCGCTTCCATGGGAAGCGGCGGGATCATTGATCTGCAGGAGATACCGATTCAAAGAGACGGCGATGCGCGCCAAGCATTTGCGCGAAGGCCGTCGATGCAAAGGCAGACAATGGAACAAAAGATCAACGCCGCACGGCCGGCATATTACGGATTAAATATTGAACTTGCCCAGGCTCAATCAAACCGTGCAAATGATGTGAGCGTCACATGTCACAGGAATGAAGTTCCCTCATTCGTGGAAGCCGAATTGGAGCGGCTGTACGGCAACATTTTCTGTTCACTGAAGCAGTTCCGCACTTACTGCGGAAGCAAGGTGCCGTTCAGTACCTATATCGCACGGAAAGGCCGGGAAATCGCTACGATCATCCTTTTTACTCATGAAGGGCGAAGGATTCGCGTGATGAACGAGGTTGTGTCGTTCGAACCGGATGAAATATCCGATTTTGCCGATTATATTTTCAGTGCCTACAAATCAGTCCAGCTTATTGACTTCCATGCAGTACACACCAGCATCGAAAGAATGCCCTATCCATTCCAGTCCTACGACTGCCTCGAAGACATTACACTGGACCTGCCAGCGACGGAGAATGAATATCTAAGCCATCTCGGCAAGAATACCCGCCGGAACCTGAAGCGTTACAGAGAAAGACTATACAAGGACCATCCTAGCTTTGAATTCCAGGTCTATGAGAAGGAGCAGATCAAGGACGAGTTTATCCATGCAATCGTGCGCCTGAACAAGGAGCGGATGGCGGAAAAGAACAAGGAATCGATCATCGATGACCCGGAGACCACGCGAATCATTCGCATGGTGCGTGCCTACGGCATGGTCGGCGTGGCACGAATCGACAACGTCATCTGCGCGGGTACCATCAGCTACAGAGTGGGCAATAATTATTTCCTGAGCGTGCTGGCGCATTCGCCCGAATACGATCCTTACTGGATCGGCATCCTTTGCTGCTACAAGACCATCCGGGAATGCATAGAACGCGGCGGCAAGGAATTTCATTTCCTGTGGGGACGCTACGATTACAAGTTTACCCTTCTTGCCAAGCTGCGCGAGCTTAACCACATCACGATCTATCGCTCAAGAGTACATTACCTGATTAACCTTTCCACGGTGTTTAAGGGAGCGTTCGCCCGAAAAAAACGCGAGTTCCAGCTGCTGATGCATGAAACCAAGCATTACCACCAGCAGGACTTCTGGACGCGTGTTTTGGTCGGACTGGTTCGACGTGCGCGCGGAGTAAGGCGCTCTATCCACGCGAGATGATCCGTCAGGTTCTCGGTGCGGCATGCATTGCAGGGAAACCGAATCGCGCCGAAAGAGTTCAACCGTACACGTACCGGAATTCCGGAATGGCGCCCATTTATCGACCGGCGCTCCAGCTCCATTTGCGCGCGGTGGCTACTCCAGAGCTTCCTCAGACAGGACACTGACTTTACGCGGAGGCGTGTACATTTCCTGCGTCATCAGGTCTACGCCACATGCAAGCGCCTCGATCCAGTCCAGAAAATTTCCAATGACCTCGCGTCCTTTCAGCGGCGCTCCATGCTGCGGAACGATCCATAAGGGATCCAGATTTCGCACCATGTTTACCCAATAGCGGCAGACCTTGTTGGATACCATGTAGCGCGTGTGGAATCCGCGCATGAAAGCGACATGCTGGTCGAAGTTCGTGATCGGCGCTGTGGCAAGACTGGCAGGAACGAGCGAGGCACCCATATCACCTGAAAAGAGGATGCGGCTGACCGGATCGTAAAACTGCAGATTGCCTTCGGAGTGCAGGAAGTGCGCGGGCAAAATCTGAAAGAGCGTATCGCCGAAAGGGAGCAGCGTGCCTTCGTCCGGGACGGGAATGATCCTCCCTTCGGTTTTTCCCTGCGGGCAGAAATGCGGAACAAAGCGCGACCAGATGCGGGAGATCAGCAGGCGCGTATTCGAATTATTCAGCCAGCGGGGCAGGGAAGCGATGATGTCCGGATCCGCATGCGATGCGAAAACATATTTGAGCTGCTTCGGCGGAAAATATTTGCTCATCGTGAGGAACAGCTCGTTGTAGGTCAGCACACCGCCCGGGTCGAGCAGGATGCCGTTCCCGTCCTGTACGATTAAAAACTGGTTCGACTGAACTGTTTCGCCCCCATTTTCCTCGACCAGGTCTGAAAACATCACGCAGATATGTTTTCCGTCGTTATAAAGCTCGATAGACATCAATCATCCTGAAATTAATACGTTGGCAGCTTGAATTTTCCTGCCTGGTTTTCTTTTATTTGTTTTCTTTTACGCGCGCTTCAGTTGCCGTGGCTTCGGTTGTGCCAGCTGCTGTGGTGCTTGCACTTCCTGGAGCCTGGATGGAATGAGCGCCATGTGAGGCAGCGGACGAAGCTTGGAAGGGATATTGAATACGGAGACTGCATGGCTTAGTTGCTGCGCTTCCTGGTGCAGACCGGACGCAGCGGCGGCTGCTTCTTCCACCAGAGCTGCATTGCGCTGGGTTATCCGGTCCATTTCAGACACGGCTTGATTGACCTGCTGCACGCCGATTGCCTGTTCCTTGCTCGCCAACGCAATTTGCGACACGATGCCGCTGACCTGCGCCACGGCCTCAACGACTTTGCCCATCGTGCCTTCAGCGGTAGTCACAAGCTGGTTGCCCGTTTCCACTTTTTGCATGGATTCGTCGATCAAGGCCTTGATTTCTTTCGCCGAGGTCGCGGACCGCTGCGCCAGGCTTCGCACTTCGGAGGCAACCACGGCAAAGCCGCGTCCCGATTCGCCGGCACGCGCTGCTTCCACTGCGGCGTTGAGCGCCAGGATATTGGTCTGGAATGCGATGCCGTCAATGACACTGATGATGTCGGCGACGTGTTTCGCCGACGAGGAGATTTCATTCATGGTACGCCCGACCGCGCCCACTGCGACACCTCCCTGTGCGGCGATTTCGGCAGCGTTGTTGGCAAGGCGGGTTGCGTCCTGCGCATTTCCCGCATTATTCGTGACGGTCGACGCAAACTCTTCCATGCTCGATGCAGTTTCCTCCAGACTTGCGGCCTGTGCTTCCGTCCTTGAAGACAGGTCCGTATTTCCTGCTGCGATTCCGCTGGTTGCTGAATTCATTGCCGAAACGATCTCACGTATATCGCCGATTGCAGCAACGAGATTGACGTTCAACTGCCCCAATGCCCGCAGCAGCCGGTCTGCGGCCGGCGGATTACTTACTCCCGAAGTGCGTGACAGGTCGCCTCCGGCCAGCGATTCGGCCATTGCACTTGCCTCATTGACCGGTTTCAGAATCCTTGTGTGGACGAACCAGAAACCGGACAGGTTGAGCAACAGGCCGGCAAGACAGGAGAAAGCAGCCCATTTCGGGAAGGCGTCGCTATCCGCGGCGGCAAAGGCCCATGCCAAAACGCCAACCATGAGAAACGATTGAGCCAATGTAAAAGCGGCGAGCTTCACTTTCACCGGCATACGCATCGCGCGCCGAAGGCTCGAACGCCAGCCTTTCTTCTCGATGTTGCCTTTACGGACGAACAGCCGGCTTTGTTCTCCCTTGCGCATTTCGGCATATGCAGCGGTTGCCGCTTCGATTTGCTGGGCGGTCGGCTTGGTGCGTACCGACATGTATCCGACCACCTGGCCGAACTCCGTGATCGGCGTGACATTGGCGATAACCCAGTACAAATCCCCGTTCTTGCGGCGGTTCTTGACCGGAGCGCTCCAGAGCTCGCCCTGTTTCAGGCTTGTCCAAAGATCTTCGAATGCCTCCGCTGGCATGTCCGGGTGCCGGACTATGTTATGCGGTGCACCCATCAGCTCCGATTCCTCGAAGCCACTGACTTCAGTGAAATAAGGATTGACGTACGTAATCTTGCCTTTCAAGTCTGTCTTCGAGACGATGGGACGGCCTTCTTCCAGAATGTATTCACGATCGGTTACCGGGAGGTTATTACGCATGTTGATCCTGACTCCTTTAAGGTGATCTTGCCGCTTCATCAATAGTTGCATTTGAGCAAGATAAAGAGCTAAAAAGATTGATTCAAATCAAAATCATCTTTCTTCAAGGAAATGGTTGACTGAATCTCTTTGGTTTTTTCCTGCGTAAAAATTTAAGTCCAGACAGCAAAATCCGGTACATGGATCGCTTTAAATTTCGCGAATTTGGTTCTTAGTCGTGTCCGCGCGTAATCCGGTGCAGAAAATTGCGTCGGTTTACACCTTTGTTGATCGGCACTCTTATGTCAATGCCAAGTCTTAAGCAAACTGGCAGGCATTTCGAAGCAGCGGTAAAAATACGATCGGAAATTATTTTTAGACTCGCGACCTAAGAAATGAACTTAAGAACAATAGCTGAATTATTTCCACGGCATGAACCGACCGTTCACGTTGCGATTCTTTGCAGATCATTTTTTAGCATCCTGTGCTGCCTCACATTGTCGTGGGTGAATCCTGCCACCGCTGATCCGTTTGATCGAGCCGGCGATACAGCTGCAAATGCGGGCTCTCTCTACATGCCTCCCATGAAGGAGGAATTTGGGGAGCTTGAGGCCGCCGAAGAGGCCAGGAAGACACAGCTGCGAACAATGGCGATCATCCTCGGCAGCAGTGCTGCAGTCGGCTTATATGGGCATTTCAAATGGTGGCAGGGCGGCTTCAATTCAGATTTCCGGACGCGCAATGAAGGCTGGTTCGGGCACAATACCTATAGCGGCGGTGCGGACAAGCTGGGACACTTTTTCATGGGCTATGCGGGCACAAGGCTTTCTTCGTCAACGTTCGAATGGGCCGGAAATTCACGCGACGATGCGCTCAACCTGGCGGCACTGACGACACTGGGCATTCTTACCGGTATTGAAGTGCTTGACGGATTTTCCAGGGAATGGTCGTTCAGCCGGGAAGACGCGATCATCAACGCCCTGGGCGTGGGCGGCGCACTTTTAATGGAAAAGAACCCCGAGCTCGACAGATTGCTGGATTTTCGCCTGCTGTACTGGCCGTCGCGCGAAAGCGGGCGCGAATTCAATCCCTTCGGCGATTATTCCGGCCAGACCTATCTGCTCGTTGCCAAGGCATCCGGTATTCCGGCATTCAGGAATCATCCAGTGCTGCGATACCTTGAGGTAGCTGTCGGCTATGGGACACGGGGCAATAGCTCCGATCAATGGGTGGAGGACGGCAATGTCCGGCGCAATGCGTATTTTGGTTTGTCGCTGAATGTTTCCGAAGTGCTTAGGGAGACCGTGTTCAGGCAGTCAGAAAAGAACAAAACCGTGCAAGGCACGACAGAAACACTGCTTGAGTTCGTACAGATACCCGGAACGACAGCGCTCCAACGCACAGGCATTGATTGAAATTCAAGTTTGCAATAGCGGATCAGTACAGGATCCGCAAGGCAGCGAGATAAGGCATCCCAAATTCCCGCAACCCGGACCAGTCGCAGCCTGACGAGGCCGTCTCTGCCAAAATTTTCTTGCGTAACCCCGTGGCAGCTCCCTTGCCGTGCGCCGAGAACACCGGGTCCGACATGGCGCGAAATGTTAACGCTCTAAGACACATTTCAAAAATTTCCGCAAGGAAATATTAAATTGGATTAGGATGCGTAAGTAGTTATATAGTTATTCATATAAAAAAACACTCTGGGGGAGAAGATGAAAAGAATTGCTGGTTTGGCAAAAATATTTCTGGCCATTTGTATGGCTTGTTGCGCGTCAGCTTATGCCGAGGTGGGGGTTACGAGCAATTCCATCGTCATCGGACAATCTGCCGCGCTGTCAGGTCCGGCCATGGAACTGGGCAATGGCATGAGGGATGGCGCCATGGCCTATTTCGAGCACGTCAATAATCAGGGCGGCGTATTCGGCAGAAAAATCATCCTGAAGTCGCTCGACGACGGCTACGAAGCCGACCGCGCAGCGGCCAACACCAAGCACCTGATTGAAAAAGAAGGTGCGTTTTCCTTGTTTGGCTATGTCGGAACGCCCACTTCCAACGCTGCACTTGCGGCAGTAAACCAGGCACGGATTCCTTTCTTTGCTCCCTTTACAGGCGCATCGTCGCTGCGGGACCCGTTCAACCGGAACGTCTTCAACATCCGCGCCAGCTATATGGAAGAGACCGAAAAAATCATCGAGCATATCGCCACGCTGACGATGACCCGCGTTGCCGTCTTTTACCAAAACGATGCCTACGGCAAGGCCGGCCTGGAAGGCGTCACGCGGGCACTAAAAAAACGCAATCTTGAAGTGGTCAGCACCGCGACGGTTGAACGCAACTCTACCGATGTCGCGGAAGCGGTAAACAAGATCAAGGCAAGCAATCCGCAGGCCGTCGTGATGATATCGGCTTACACATCCTGCGCCGAATTCATCAAGGCCATGCTTGCCCAGGACTCTCATCCCTTGTTCTGGAATATTTCCTTCGTGGGCAGCCAGGCATTGGCGAACAAGCTCGGCAAAGACGCCCGAGGCGTCCTGATTTCCCAGGTTATGCCTGCCCCATGGAACGATATCACCTTGGTTGCCAAGGAATATAAGAAGCTGTATGCCAAGGATAGCTCGCACCTTCCAGATTACGTCAGCCTGGAAGGATACGTGGCGGCGAAGATATTTGTTGAAGGCCTACGGCGCGCCGGCCCAAACCTCACGCGTGAAAACTTCATCAAGGCACTGGAATCGCAGCCAATCGATGCCGGCGGATTCAGAGTGAAATTCGACAACAATAATCATAATGGATCCAGTTTTGTCGATCTGACCGTCATTGCAAAAGATGGGCGGTTTCTACGCTGAGCATGCTGATTGCAAAGGTCATTATCCAATTCTAAAACAGGCACTAGAAACGTTCGGCATCAACCGGCAGAAGCCCAAAAGTGCGGGCTTCTGCCAAGACGTTCAAGATGCCGGGAATAAATTCTGAGGCACCCTTCCACGCCTGCGTATTATTGCATTGACGTCGCCTGCGACATACCGCGCATTGCGGTGCATCGATCTGCCGATGAGCCGGTGATCTTCGGATTGAAATCAGATTCAGTATTTCGAATCGCCTGCCGGGCGCTTTCAGGTCCGCACAGGCTACAGCGGAGTGGAATTCCTGCGCATCTAGCGAGAATAGCAGGAGCGGGAGTTCTTATCGCACTTCCCGGCGATTCGAGAACAGTTAGGCCATCAAATAGGTTTCTCTAAAAAATGTGCGTGAGATAAACTAAGCGGCATAACAGAGCTTTCAAGAGAGCATGGATGAGCAGCAGCACAATGAAAACAGCTAGAGCGTCGCTTACCCACGAAGCGGCAAATCAATTGCGTATCCGCCGTCTGGGGATCGATACCTATCAGGAAGCCGTCTTGTATATGCATAAGGATTGCCCTGTCTGTAAGTCAGAAGGATTTGAGGCGCAGTCGCGCATCGAGATGATTCTCGGGGAGAGGCGCGTCATTGCAACGTTGAATGTCGTATCTTCCTCCTTGCTGCTTGCCATCGACGAGGTCGGCTTGTCGGAAACGGCCTGGCGCGCGCTCGGCGGCTGCGAAGGCGATACCGTTTTGCTCCAGCATCCTGATCCAGTCCGATCGTTTTCCGCCGTACGGGCCAAGATCTATGGCGGCAAGCTCTCCGAGCAGGACGCCACCGAAATCATCTCCGATATCGTACAAGGGAAATACTCCGATATTCATTTAGCGGCCTTCGTGTCCGCATGTGCGGACGACCGGCTGGATTTGCAGGAAACGATTGCCTTAACCCGGGCCATGCTCAATGCCGGCAGCCGCCTGCAATGGGGCAAGTCACCCGTCGTCGACAAACATTGTGTCGGCGGCCTGCCCGGCAATCGCACCACGCCTATCGTAGTGGCCATAGCCGCTGCTTGCGGACTGACCATTCCCAAAACTTCTTCACGGGCGATTACTTCACCGGCGGGCACAGCAGATGCCATGGAAACGATGGCGCCGATCGATCTCGAACTCGCGCAGATACGCCGTGTCGTGGCCCAGGAGGGCGGCTGTATTGCATGGGGCGGCGCAGTGAGCCTTAGTCCGGCGGACGATCTCCTGATCCGTGTCGAACGTCCTCTCGATCTGGACAGCAATGGCCAGTTGGTCGCATCGGTCATCTCAAAGAAAGTCGCTGCGGGCTCGACGCACGCCTTGATCGATATCCCGGTGGGACCGACTGCCAAAGTGCGCTCGCAGGAAGCGGCCGCCGCGTTAAGCGCGACACTCGTTGCCGTGGGCAAGGCATTGGGCATTGAAGTCAGGACCCTTATTACGGATGGCAGCCAACCGGTCGGCAGGGGCATCGGACCGGCACTGGAAGCACGCGATGTGCTGGCGGTTCTTCAAAACCAGGAAGGCGCGCCGGGCGATCTGCGCCAGCGCGCTTTGCTCCTGTCCGGGCATTTGCTGGAAATGGGAGGCAAGGCTGCCACGGGCGCAGGGCTTTCTCTTGCCGAAAACACCCTGGCGTCCGGTGCCGCCTGGCGGAAGTTCCAGGCAATTTGCGCGGCCCAGGGCGGAATGCGTACACCGCCCGTGGCAGAACATACTGCCGAAATCCTTGCGCAACACTCAGGAATAGTCGTTGAGGTCGACAATCGCCGCCTGGCACGCATTGCCAAACTGGCGGGCGCACCGAAAGCATCGGCCGCCGGCCTGACTTTCCATGTTCCGCTGGGAACCGTCGTAGAAGCGGGGCAGGCACTTTTTACGATTCACGCAGAGTCTCCAGGCGAACTGGCCTATGCAAGGCAATACGCAGAAGGGCAAAGCGAGGTGGTGTCGATCAAGGAGAAGGCATGAGCCCGATTCTTTTTGCAATGCCCGGCAATAAAGGACTCACCGGGCAACTTGGCGCAGCGCTCAACTGGCCTGTTGGGCGTCTGCAGGTACATTACTTTCCCGACGGCGAATCCAATCCACGGTTTCTGGACGAGGTGAGCGGGCGCCAGATCGTTATCGTCTGTACGCTGGATCAGCCTGATTCCAGGATCATGGCTCTTTACCTGGCGGCGAAGGTCGCGCGGGAACTCGGTGCCACGCGGATCGGGCTGGTTGCCCCATACCTGGCATATATGCGCCAGGATGCCCGCTTTCATCATGGCGAAGGCATTACCTCGATGCATTTCGCCCAGCTTATTTCAGGGTGCTTCGACTGGATGGTGACCGTGGATCCGCATCTGCATCGCCATCATGCCCTAAGCGACATTTATACGATTCCCGCTGTGGCAGTACAAGCTGCACCGGCGATCTCGCGCTGGATCGCTGCGCATGTTACCAATCCGGTTGTCATCGGGCCGGACGCTGAAAGCGAACAATGGGCTTCAGAGGTGGCCAACGCAGCAAAGTGCCCGTATACCGTCCTGCAAAAGGTGCGCCATGGCGACCGCAATGTGAAAATTTCCGTTCCCGATTCTTCGCGCTGGCAGGGCATGACGCCGGTGCTAGTGGATGATATCGCCTCCACAGCACGGACCCTGATTGCCGCAACCGGACATCTTCATGCGGCGGGTTTGCCTGCGCCGGTATGCATTGTAGTACATGCGCTTTTTGTGGATGACGCCTACATTGCCTTGCAGGACGCCGGAGTAAATCGCATTGTGAGTTGCAATACCGTTGACCATCCAAGCAATAATATTGACGTGTGCACCCAAATGGTAACGGCGCTTCAACAGCTCGCGCAGCTCACGGATGCGAGTTGATTAGTCTGCTCGATCGTGCGTCGTGGCGATGAAATACTGTCTATTGCCAGGCTGCGCCACTAATGTACCAGTGCGCCGATCAATAAGGCAGGCAGTGCAAACGGCTGGAGCCATTGCGCGAAGTAGAGGGCGACTCCCGCACCCAGTACGCCTGCGCCCAGGCTACCGAGTAAATCGATTTTTTTGAGATTCGGGTTCTGCTGCATGTCCACTCTCCGGTTGACTGTGTAGTGCAAAGCAGGATCAAGGCCGCTAACCCTTAGTCGCAGACATTGCGGCAGCATGCCATGGCGTTTGCGGCGCTATCCAGCAAGACATGGTTGTCCTGATTTATGCCTGTATCCGGCAACCTGTACACCGGCGCAAATCCGCCACCGCGTGTGCGGAAATTGGTCGTCTGCCCCTGGTACATGCGTGCAGCCATCCACTGGACACGGCCATCATAGACATAACAACGAATGTCGAATTTGAGCGACTGCGGATCGCCTTTGCTGCCGCTGATGCGTTCGCCCGGCGATGCGATGGCCTGCGCGACATATTCGCCGGAAAGAATCTCATCCCATACCCGTTTCGTAAGTTTGTCGCCGCGGTAGGCTGCGCGGGACCCATATCCTTCCATCGGCTTGAAAAACAAGCGCCGGCGTTCCTGCCACAACTGGTCTGCATTTTCTTGTGTAACGATCTGAGTGCGCGGAATATTTTCCAGCAAGATTTCCTGCAAGGGCGCAGGAACGGCTAAGGCTTGCAAGCTGCCGGCATCGCTGAGCAAGGCAAGATTGCGCTTGTTGGCGTATAGCGCATATGCCTGCGGATGCGGAGTCAGAACGATCGCATCGGCAAGATAGGCAGCGAGCAAATTCCTGCATTTCGGAGAGGCCAGCATGAAATCTGTCAGCCGGTTATAAACCAGATCAATGGCAAGGCCATTGAATTGCAGGCGTCCATCCTGCCATGCCAGCTCACTTGGGTCGGCAATTACGGCATTCAGCCCATGTCGCTCAAAGAGGCCTTGAAACATCAGAAATTCGGGATAAAGGTACTGCTGCTGCGGTTGCGAATCGACGATGGCAATCGTCTGAAGTGGGCGGCCGCGTCGGCACAGATTCCATTCTTGGTGAAACATCTCAACTATTTTTGTGTCGAGCCCGGCGGCGCTTCGCGCCAATTCTTCCTCGCGATCGGCGTCGAGGCAGCATGACTGGTGCGCGCGGGCTAAAACTGCATTCAGCATGGCCCCACCTGCATTGGTATTGATCTCGATGAGGCCGAGATCGTCACCGCTGACATGAAAGTCATAACCGAAAAAGACGCCTTTTGCCCTGCATGGATCATGGCGCGCGGCGGCTGGCGCATGTGCCAGAATCTGCGTGCGGTATGCCGGCATGGCCACAACGGATTCCACCGCGTGTATGACCTGTGCCATGCGCTGGAACTGATGATCGGAAATGAAAACCGGCCGTTCTGAGAAAAGGGTCGGAATACGCTCCTCAACTAGTGACCGGATCTGCGGCGACACAAGCTCGGCGTTGAGCGCGCGCGTCAGGCTTGCACGATCAAGGCTGACGCAAAAGCAGCTGCTATTGAGCCACTCCGCGGACAAGCCAGTTGCAGTGACTATGTCTGAGGGTTTGGAGCTCGATGTCTGTTCAGCCATACGGTTGTCTTGCTCCCCATTATTTGACGCCGCGCAGGCGCAGGGCATTCGTGATGACCGACACTGAACTCAGGCTCATTGCCAGTGCCGCAATAATGGGGGAGAGCAATTGGCCGGTGAAGGGATAAAGCAGGCCAGCTGCCAAGGGAATGCCAAGGGCATTATAAAAGAAGGCAAACGTCAGGTTCTGGCGCATATTCCGCACGGTCGCAACCGACAGCTCCCTGGCGCGGGCAATTCCGCGCAGATCACCCTTGACCAGCGTAACATGCGCGCTGTTCATGGCAACATCCGTGCCAGTGCCCATGGCAATGCCGACATTGGATTTGGCGAGGGCAGGGGCATCGTTGATGCCGTCACCCGCCATGGCGACCACCTTGCCCTGGGATTGAAGTTTGGTCACCAGGTCCAGTTTATCCTGCGGCTTGACCTCGCCATAGACTTCCGGAATGCCGAGTTTCTTTGCCACCGACCTGGCGGTTGTCAGGCCGTCGCCCGTCGCCATTACCACAGTCAGCCCGGTGTGCTTGAGCGAATCGAGTGCTTCCTGGGTCGTCGCCTTGATCGGATCGGACACGGCAATCAATCCCACCAGGTTTTTATCCGCAGCCAGATACATGACGCTGGCGCCTTCGCTGCGCAAGCTTTCTGCTTCATCGGCCAGGACACGCCAGTCAACTCCTTCAATTTCCATCAAGGCGGTATTGCCCAGGGCAATGCTATGGCCGGAAACAATGCCGCGCACGCCTATGCCAGAGGAAGATTCGAAGCTTTCCGGTTTGTGAAGCGTCATGTTGCGTCGGCGCGCTTCGTCCACAATGGCTTGCGCCAGCGGATGCTCGCTGCCCTGGTCGATGCTGGCTGCCGCCAACAACACATCGTCATCGGTAAAGCCGGGGGCCGGAATCACCCTGTCAAAAGCAGGGCGGCCTTCAGTCAGCGTGCCGGTTTTATCGACGATCAGGGTATCGACCTTGCGGAAACCTTCAATGGCCGCGGCATCCCTGAATAAAATTCCCTGAGTTGCGGCGCGGCCAGTGGCAGCCATGATCGACATGGGCGTGGCAAGGCCCAGCGCACAGGGACAGGCAATGATCAGGACAGCTACCGCATTCACGAAGCCATAAACCCAGCTAGGTTCGGGGCCGAAGAATCCCCACCCGAGGAAGGTAAGCAGCGCGATCGCAGCCACAATGCTCACAAAATAACCCGCTACGACATCAGCCAGGCGTTGCATCGGTGCGCGCGACCGCTGTGCCTGAGCCACCATCTGCACGATTTGCGACAGCATGGTTTGGGAACCGACGACCTGCGCTTTCATGACCAGGCTGCCGCTGGAATTGATGGTTGCGCCGATCACCTTGTCGCCGGGGCGCTTGGTTACCGGTATCGGCTCGCCGGTCAGCATCGATTCATCGAGCGCGCTTTCGCCTTCAGTGACGATGCCATCGACCGGTACCTTTTCGCCGGGACGGATGCGCAAGATGTCGCCGATATGCACATGGGTGATTGGAATGTCTTCCTCGGCGCCGTCTGGGCGAATGCGGCGCGCCGTCTTGGGCGATAATCCCAATAAGGACTTGATCGCGGCGGAAGTCTGGGAACGCGCTTTCAACTCCAGGATTTGGCCAAGAAGTGTCAGGGACACAATGACGGCTGCTGCCTCGAAGTAAACGCCCACGCGTCCATCCTGCCGGAAAGCTTCCGGAAACCATCCGGGTACAAGCGTCGCTGCCACGCTGAACGCATAAGCGGCAAACACACCCAGGCCGATCAAGGTCCACATGTTCGGACTGCGATTACGGATGGATTCGATTCCACGCGTAAAAAACGGCCAGCCGGCCCAGAGCACCACCGGCGTGCTCAATACCAATTCGATCCAGTTCTGGTAAGGAATGCCGCCATGCACAAATCTGTGCACTACCATCGCCAACACCGTCACTACCACCGTCAAAGGTAGGGTCCACCAGAAACGGTGGCGGAAATCGACCAACTCGGGATTTTCTTTTTCCTCAAGTTCCGGGATCAAGGCTTCCAGCGTCATGCCGCAGATCGGGCAATTGCCTGGCTGGGTCTGGCGGATTTCCGGATGCATCGGACAGGTATAAATCGTACCGGCCGGCGCATCAGGAACTGCTCCGGGAGTCACGTCAGCAGCCTTTGGTGTGAGATAGGCCTTTGGATCCGCGCGGAACTTATCCATGCACTTTGCACTGCAGAAATGATATGTCTGTCCGGCGTGTTGCACTTCCTTTTGCGGATCGGCAGCAACTTTCATTCCGCATACCGGGTCGGTAAACGGTTTTTCGGAAGCTGCATCGCCAGTGCCAGAATGCCCATGCTGGTGGTCTGCTTGATGATGGCCATGTTCATTTTGGTCATCAAGATGCTTATGCTGAGCCTTGTCGTTCATCTTGTTCTCCTCAGGCAGTTCTATTGGTGCAGACCCGGGTTCAGGGTGTTTCGTTCAAAGCGCGGAATGAATCGGGGCGTTCGACTGCAATAGGCTTCATAGTCACTTCCGAATTCTGCCAATACCGCGCGCTCTTCTTCGTTTGGGTCTAGCAGAGTACGATCAACATACACCTTCCCTTGATGGGAAGGTCAAGCATGTTCCGCACGGGCTTACAAAAATTTTCGCTTCGCCGATATATTGTGCGGAGGTTTATTTATCATTGCAATGATGCAGCTTATGGCGGCAACTGCGCATCTAAGGTAATGTATTTTGACTTTACGAACCAGGATTACCAATGAAAATCGCAAAAGCATTCGTCCGGCTTTTTCCAGTTCTGGCGGTCGTTTTGACAGCAGGAGCATACGCACAGCCCAATTTGCTTGAACCGGATGCGGCCTTCAAGGTGAACATCGTGCAACGCGACCAGCAGACGTTGACCGCACAATTCACCATTGCCAAGAATTACTATCTTTACCGCGACAGGATGCGTTTCAACGTTAAGGACAGTCCGGGCTTTTCCATTAAGTCGGTTCGTTTTCCAGAAGGAATCCTGAAGCAGGATCCCAATTTCGGGAAAACCGTGGTGTACAAAAACGCTGCGCTGGTCGACATTGTTCTTCAGCGTCCCGCAGGTGCGCAAAAAATCACTGTGGTGGCTGACTATCAAGGCTGCGAAGAAAAAACAGGTGTCTGCTATCCGCCTATGCAACAGGCACACACGCTGGTGCTGAAAAATTGATCGGGCAAATGAGTGAGCTTAGGTGATCAGAAACGTATGCTTTTGCGCGCACTCTGAAATCATCAGCCCTCCGCAGAGTGCGGAGTTGCACTGCGCCTTTGGACTAACTTAATGTCCAGCGGTAGGTGCGCGGTTTTGCTTCTCCGGGGCGGGTGATGCGCATTTCCAGAATCGCCGGAACTGGCGTAATGGCATCGAAGCGCAGCACGCCCTTGCGATGATGTCCGCCAGGCGGATCGCCCTGCCAACCAACTGGACGAACCTGGCTGCCGTCGGATTTGAGCAGAGTTACATTTTTCACCAGGTCGTCGCTCAGATCTTGTGAATGCGTGTCCAGTACCAGCTCGAATTCCCAGATGGAACCCTGCAGATTCTTAGGAGTTGCCTTGATCGTCACGCCAGACTCGCTGGAAGACTGCGCCGGGAGAGGGGCCGCAGAATTTGCGGCAAATGAACAGGTAAACGCCGTTAGCAAAACAAGAAGTCGGATCAAGCCTGACATTGTGCATGCTCCCTTGAAGCTTTCAGTACCTTGTCGCCAATATAGACAATGCCGGCGAAATTAAAAAGCAATCCAACCCAAAACAATTCGACCTGAAATTGGGTTGCGAATGTCACCAGGCCCGTGGCCCCAAGCACCGGCGCCACGGTAGCCAGATAATGCGCGCAACATGAAACCATTGCCGCCGTTGAAGCCGTTCCGGACGTTGCCATCACTGCTCCCGATTGTCCAGCCTGCCCGATAATCTGGCGCAATCGGACAAAAAGACCAACTTGAATGCCGAAACCGACAGCAAGAAGCAGGATGTAGTACCAAAACTGGACAAATTGGGCGACGGCGAATGACCACCCTGACACGAGTGTCAGCGCTCCAAAGTAAATAAGGAGCAATATCCCTGCCGCCAAGGCACCGAAAACGAATGGCCGCTGTTCATTTGGCAAGGTCGCGTTTGCGGGCATCGAATTCCTCCTTGTCGATCTCGCCGCGAGCGTAACGCTCACGTAAAATCGACAGTGCGCGATCTTCTTGAGATTCGCTGTTTCGGTTGCTGAAAACCAGCTTGGCCAGAAATGCAATAACTAAAATGGCGAATATCCACCATACCAGCATGTGCAGCATGCCAAACAGGGTCCAACCGCCATCCCAATGCCAACCCATCATGTGCTGCCCGTTCGTCTCTTATCAACGTGTAGCTGTCATAAATACATACTATCCATAGTAGAAAACGCCCCGGTCAAAATCAATAATCGAAATCAAGGTTTTTGAATCAAATTTTCATAATCCTCTTGCTGCTGGCAAGTTGTAAAAACCGTAGTGTTACGGATAAGTGACTGTCAGGAACGGCGAATATGGTTTTACTGAAATAGTCTGGCGAGACGCAATCCATAACAAACACAGTGTTTTCTTATTTCAGCCCTGAAAGGAAATCGATGAATAAAGGGACAAAAATTGCAATTGTCGGAGCAGGGCGTGTCGGCAGTACACTTGCCTATACCCTGGCAGCATCGGGCATCGTTCGTGAAATCGTCCTGATCGATGCAGACCGGCTTCGGGCAGAAGGAGAGGCTATGGATATCGTGCATGCCGTCGCGTTTTCTTCACCGGTGACAATCAAAGCTGGCGAAATGGTGGAAGCCGCCGGAGCAGCACTTACCGTGATTGCCGCAGGCGCCGCACAACAAGTGGGCGAAAGCCGGCGAGCGCTGCTGCAACGAAATGCGGCGGTGCTGCGCGGCATGATCCCGGAGATCGTACGCATAAATCCAGAAGGGCTGCTGCTTATTGCAACCAACCCGGTCGACGCGCTTACCGCGATAGCGCTGCGGCTGTCGGGCTTACCATCCATGCGCGTGTTCGGTTCCGGAACCGTACTTGATACGGCACGGTTGCGTGCTGAACTGAGCACCCATTATGCGGTGGATGCGCGAAACGTCCATGCCTATGTATTGGGAGAGCATGGCGACAGCGAGTTAGTCGCGTGGTCGTCTGCCAGACTGGCAACCGTGCCGCTCAATGAATTCTGCAAAATGGCAGCCATGTCCTGCACTAGTGAAGATATGGCGGCAATGGAATCTCGGGTAAGAGAAGCTGCCTATCAAATCATCCGGCGCAAAGGCGCCACCAACTTTGCCATTGCGAAAGCACTGATGCGTATCATCGAAGCGGTAGTGCGAGACGAGGGGGCGGTACTTACTGTTTCAACACTGGTAGAAGGGCAGTACGGCATTCAAGGCGTTTGTCTTAGCCTACCAGCCGTCATTGATGCATCCGGAATCCGCCTCGTGATCCGGATTCCGCTTTCGAAGGACGAGGAAGCGCATCTTGTGCAATCCGCTGCCGCTGTACGTGCAATGCTGGAAAGTATTGAACACTCCTGAATAGCGTGTCTTGGCTCCCTGCGCCGGTTACGCTGGCAAAACAGCTACAACGTGTTGCCATTCAGATAGCCCGCTGTGACCAGCAAGGAAAACATGGCATTCAACATCACAAAACTGGGTAAGTAGTTATAAGTGCGAAGTAAGTAGTTATAAGTGCGAAGATAGAAAAGCGAGGTTTTTGCTTTCCAACCATATGCTTACCTCCAAACTGACCATAGAATTAATTTGGAGCACGAGCCACCAAGCGCAAATATTGAGGAAGATGCAATGATTCTGGATGGAATGTGCTAGCTTATAAATAAAACCGGATCCGATAGGGGAAGCCATGGGTAAGCTGATCGAAATGACCAAGCTGGTCCTGTACGCTGCGGCAGGCGCCGCAGGCTACCGCAGCTACCTTCGCCATTGTCGGGAGCAGGGCGAGTTCACCGTCAAAACCACACCCGATATGCTGCGCGCGGCGCACCAACTCAAAGGGTGGCTCGATGGCACCGGCCAGACCGTGGTGGTGCTCGCGCGCCGTGGACAAAATCTGCAGCGGCATGGCGTGACCTACAGCCATGCCGCGTATGCCCTCTTTGACGAGGAGGTGCAGGCTTGGCGCGTCCATCACCTGTTGAATCCTCAGGCCTGGAAAAAGTCTGCGATCCAGGTCCATTCGCTCCTGGAGTTCTTGAGCGACAATCTATACGCCCTGGATGTGGCCGCCGTGATTCCTGAACCCGCTATCCAGCTAAACCTGTACGCCATCCTGAAGTCTGAAGTGAAGCGTTGCGCTTTGCATCACCCTCGCTATAGCGCCATTGCCTACCCGTATTGCACGCGCTACCAGAATTCCAATGGCTGGCTGCTGGAAAACTTTGCCTTCGCCGCAGACAGGGCAGCCAACGCCACGCGCGCACAGGCCCAGGCCTGGCTGCAGGCGCATTCGTACGCGCCCAGCGTGATCGAGGTCAACCCCCTGACAGTGGCACGTGCCAAGCTGTTTTGGGAAAACATGGAGTTTGACGACCATCCGCCGCATCTTTTACAGGACAATAAAGTCACGCTGCATACGGGCGACTCTGTTCTGGCCTTTATCCGCAGCTACGCCAGCCAGAAGTCAGGAGGTGATTCGAACCCTGACCACGTGCCTTGGTGCCATCAACTGTTTGAGCTGCCTTCGCCGCCACATTCCGGCAAGGCGACGTCAAGGAAATCTAAAGGGCCTATGAATGTCAAATTTATTTAATGGCCAACAAGACTGTTGCGCGATAAACAAGTTTGACATCTATTTCCGTTGACGTAACTTCAGAGACATAGAGTCCGATCTGTAAGGCCTTATCGTTATTGGTAATGTCAGCATTTGTCTGTGAACACGGGCATGCGAATATTTCCAAGGGGATTGGGTCCGCATTTTTTTGACCAGAAAACACTTCATGTTGCCTTATGTTTTCCAGCCAAACATCCTGAGAAGATGCCTAGAGCAGCAGGCATCGAGATTCCATCTCGATTTCATGCAGGAGTCAGCCTTACGTGCTTTACCGGCCTAGCGATGAAAGAGCCAGTTAGCTGGCCATCCTTGCGATCATGTGATTCATCACCTGAGTGTGTTCATGCTGGGGGCTGAACAATACGAAGTCGGCATTCTCATCAATTCTGACTGTGTGGCCAGGCGGCCAATAAAACAGGTCATCTTTGCTAGTTATTTCTTGCGAGCCATCGGCATACGTTGTGACAATTCTGCCTTGTATGACATAGCCCAGTGCGGAACCTGGCACAAGTCGTTCTCGAGGCCTTGCAGAAGTGGTGAGATGTCCATGCCGGCAGGCAGTGAAAAATATTCGCCGCTCATGGTACCGTAGCCAGTTGCTTCGCCAAAGTCGCATTGCTGGCGTGCAGTCGCACCGGGCGCGGTAATTTTCACTGGTATTTGCTCTTTAGCGACGTGCATGATGAACTCCATAAAAAAGTCGGCTTACTGGCGAATCCGGCATAGGCATTTAGCGTGGCAGACCGGACATCGTTCCAGGCCAAATTACTAGCCTAATCACCACCTCGGCAACTGCAAACGTCCCATTAGAGCATGCTTGAGCATACTCAACTTTTAACCCGCTTAGGACTGCCAGATGGAACCGGCACACGCCAAACGGCGCCGTGTACACAGCCTATATCGCAAAGCAGGAACCGCCCATTTCAAAGTGAATGGTCTTTTGGATGTTCATCTGCACCTATTCACCCACCAAAAGTCAATATCCGCTTTCTGCATGACGGGAACATGCATCAATATGCCGCACGCTCCAGTTAACCAAGCGAGTAGGCTATACTTGCCGTGGGTGTCACCATATGAGGTGGCAGGTTCTTGCGATGGTCGGGCCGCCGCGCATTTTTTCCTTTCAAGAAAACTATGGCGGCTATCCAAAGACCTCTATCCAATACTTTCAAGCGCTTTTTCGGCTCCGAAAAAGCGGGCGGCATTCTCCTCATTCTCTGTACCATCCTGTCTCTAGGCATTGCCAATTCCCCTTTAGGGGAAGATTACCTGCATTTCTGGCACCAGAATGTTGCTGGCCTCAGTATCGAACATTGGGTCAACGATGCCTTGATGGCGATCTTTTTCCTTTTGATTGGTCTTGAACTGGAGCGCGAGCTGTATAGCGGCGAATTGTCCGATTTCAAGAATGCGCTGCTTCCAATCTTTGCTGCCATCGGCGGCATCGCTGTTCCGGCACTCATCCATTTCAGTCTGAATGCGGGAATGCCAAGTCAGGCAGGCATGGGCATACCTATGGCCACGGATATTGCCTTTGCATTAGGTGTACTGGCGCTGCTTGGAAGCCGAGTTCCTGCTTCCCTCAAGGTCTTTCTGACCGCCTTGGCCGTAATGGACGACCTCGGAGCGATTATTGTTATCGCCATTTTCTACACAACTGAACTTGCCATGGCATACCTGCTTGGCGCGCTGGTAGTGTTCGGCATCCTGCTGGCAATGAATCGCGTATTCAGAATCATGGCGCTGCTGCCGTACTTGATCGGTGGCGTGGTCATGTGGTTCCTCATGCTAAAGTCGGGCGTTCATGCCACGATCGCTGGCGTCTTGCTTGCGTTCGCCATTCCTTATTCCAGCAAAGACGAAGATATGGGATCACCTTCCTACTGGCTTGAGAATCTGCTGCACAAGCCTGTTGCATTCATTGTGCTTCCTATCTTTGCGTTGGCAAATACCGGTATCGTAATCGGTGCCAACTGGGCGCAAGAATTGGCAAGTTCCAATAGCATCGGCATCATCAACGGATTAGTAATCGGCAAACCATTAGGTATCACACTATTGGCGTTCATCGCCGTATGGATCGGCATCTGCCGCCTTCCGCTGGATTTGAACTGGAAGCATGTCTTTGGCGCAGGGCTATTGGGCGGCATTGGTTTTACTATGTCAATCTTTATCACCAATCTGGCCTTTATTGGCGATGCTGCCGCAATCAATGCATCGAAAATGGCTATCCTGCTGGCTTCCCTTGCTGCGGGCGCGCTTGGGTTCGTTTGGCTAAGCTTGCTAGGCAGGCGCGAAATTGCCGACACGGATTCTGACACGATGGATTTTGAAGCAACAGAAGCCTGATTCTTGAGTGATACCAGGCCCTTGTGAAGTTCAGCCGCTATTTATGTCTGGCTGAGGGCATAAATAGCGGCGACTACGACGGCAGTATGAATAGAATCAATGCGAGGCCGAAGCTGATCAACCCGCGCTACGCGAGAGTCGTTTTGCAGGCGTGAGGACAGCCATAACTGTCGCAGATAATACAGATAGCGCTTGAAGCCGATACGTTAGATTAGACATAGAGCTTGCATGTAAATAGAGTGCCCATTAGCCAAGATGGTGGTATTGACTAGATTGCTGCCTACAAGATTATCGATGGTCATGTCAAACCTTTCCATTCGTATCGACGATTCGTGACGCTGGTGCAGGAAGCGTTGTTGCGCCGGCGATCAGAGGAGCTCCAACAAAGGAGCCGCTCCATTTCATGGTTTCTGACAAGCGCGAGCCGAAGAGCGGAAAGCAGATCCGTGCACCAACGATACCCGTAGCAGCCCTGGCGATCAGCATATGCGGCGATCTGTGATTCCCTGCCTTACTTGACCAGTGTCACTGGAACATGGGACAGGTGCACAGTATATGTGGCAACGGAACCGATTAAAACGCTGGCAATCGGACTCATGCCTCGCGTTCCCATGATGATGCTTTCGCATCCAGCTTCACAGGCGTGTAAAGAAATTTCGCTTGCGGCCGCACCGGTACGGATAAACTCGTGGTAAGCAACGCCCTCTGACATAAGCATTTGCCGGGCTTCCTGCAAAACGCGATCCGCGTCTTTCTCTTTGATTTCTTTTTGCTGGTCCGCCGAAAGATGTGTAAATTGGTGCATCCGTACTGGATCCTCCACGTATAGCAGTTCCAATTGGGTATCAGGACATCGCTTTGCCAAATTTGCGGCGTAGCGTACCGCTCTAAGTGCATTGGCAGACCCATCGCATGGCACCAGTATCGTTTGCATCGTCTTCTCCCGCTGGATTAAAGTTGCAAGGCAGTACTACTCTAAAAGCGCTTATGTGATTAAAGGCATAGAGAAAATATAACGGCTGTCTGTTCATTGTAATGAAATATACGCGGCAGATAGTACGAATTGACTGCGACATATGCCGGCAATCATCGTAATAACGAGCTCAGTAGAATTTTTTGCCGGTCCGAAAGCAATAGAGCGGAGCGCGACCTTTCGCCGCTCCTTCCATCTGTTTCTGATCAGTCTTCCAGATAGAGGTACTGACGACGCGCGATGAGCTTGGACCAGTAAAGAGGGCTCCAATCCGAATTTGCACCAAGTGCGACGGCGACGATTGCCGCAGCACTGAATAACGTCGGCGCCAACAGTAACCAGCCAGCTTCTTTCCGTTCTTGTGCCGGTTTACGTTCGTCTGGTGGAACGTTGGGCCGTTTTATCCATGCGCGGTAAAGAATCGGTAAAAAATAGACGGCATTCAGTACCCCCGAGGCAGTCAATACCCAATGCGCCCACTCCATCCCGGCAAGATCCGCTCCTTCGGTCAGGTATTTTTTGCTAATGTGGCCGGCAGTCATTGGCACCCCGATCATGCCTAACGCGCCCAACGTGAATGCAGCCATGCTCAGTGGCATGCGCCATCCGATACCATTCATCTCGCTGATTTTGTGTACACCCAATGTTTCGGCAAAGTTTCCCGCACAAAAAAACAGGGTGATTTTCATGATGCCCTGATGGACAAGGTGAACTAATCCCCCTATGGTCGCGACCGGTCCCAGGAGAGCCACCCCAAGCACAATATACGAAACTTGGCTGATGGTCGAATAGGCCAGTCGCCGTTTCAGATCATCTTGCCAGATGGCTCGCAATGAGCCCCAGATAATCGTGATCGAAGCAGCAATGGCCAGCGGGGCCAACAGATTAAGTGAAGAGGAAAATTCGATGCCATACACCTCGTACACAATTCGCACCACACCAAAAGCACCGGCCTTTACGACGGCCACCGCATGCAACAGCGCCGAAACCGGAGCGGGAGCCACCATGGCCTTGGGCAGCCAGCCATGCAAGGGAACTATGGCGGCTTTCACGCCGACACCGATTATCAGCAGAAGAAAGATAATACGTAGCTGCACTCCGTAATAGAAATCGAGTCCGTACAGTATGCCGCCTTGTCTGAACTCGACATTCCCGGTTATCCCATACAGCCAGACAATTCCTGTCAGAAGAACCGCTCCTCCCGTCAAGGTATAAGTTAAATAAACATTGCCAGCATGCAAAGCCTGATCGCTTCCGCGGTGCACGACAAGCGGATAGGTCGAAAGCGTGAGGAGCTCGTAGAAAAAGAAAAAAGTGAACAAGTTGCCCGACATGGCGATACCGATGGTCGCCGTCACGCACAGGCTGAAAAATCCGAAAAACCGATTGCGATTGGGCGATCCTTCCAGATAGCCGATCGCATATAAAGTTGTCAGGAGCCATAGCGCCGCGGACAAGGTAACAAACAGCATCGCTAGCGAATCTGCATACAGCACCAGATCGATGGAAGGCAGAACCTTATAGCGGAAGATATATTCTTCACCTTGCAGCACTCCCCATAGCATATAGCCAATGAGCGCCAATTTTACGATAGCGCCCAAAAGGTTCAGCGCTGTACGTAGGCTGCGGTGATTTTCGTGGAGGAAAAATATGATCAGCCCGGGCACGAATGAACTGCCGAGCACCAGCAGCGGCAAGGTTTCGTTCATCGTCATGTCGTGTTACCCAGGATCTTGAGTATGACGTTGCCGCCCAGACCTAGGCCAACACTGGCGACAGCCAGGAAAAATGCAGGCCATTCGATCATGGCAGGAAGAGGGCGGAAGAATTTACTTTGCCCGACCTGGACAAATGCATGACGCAAAACCTTGAAGACATACGCGGCCGTGAACAATCCGCCGGAAATGATAATAACGATCCATGCCCACTGTCCGGATGAGAGGGCGCCGTCAATCAACAGCCACTTTGCAAGAAAGCCTGAGGTCGGAGGCAAGCCCATCAGGGTTACGCCGGCCAAGCCGAAAGTAAACAGCGGCATCGGCAAATGGCTGGAAACGCCGCCAAGTTGAGCGATTTCGTCACTGTCGGTAGATAGAATCAGCGCGCCTGCGGCGGCAAACATGGCGGCCTTGGCAAGACCATGCGCCAGGGCTTGAAGCACCACGCCCTGGAATGCACTTTGCGTGTCCAGGGGCATGGATTGCACTGCCAGCGGAAAGAACAGAAACAGATAGCCGATTTGCGCAACGGTGGAATAGGCGATCAGCATTTTCAGCCGTGTTTGCCGCAGCGCCTGGAAGGAACCCCACAGGATCGCCAAAGCGCCGAGCAGCCCGCACAGCTGTGCGGCCATTGTGGGAACGATGGGCATTAGAATGCCGGTCCAGAGCCGAACGATAAGGTAAAAGGATACTTTGATGACCAAGGCGGAAAGCAATGCCGAGACCGGTGCGGAAGCGCCGCCGTGTGCAGGCGGCAACCAGAAATGGAAAGGAAACAACGCCGTCTTCAGCATGAGCCCGGCTACCATGAGGCCCGCGGCCAACTTTATCGCATTCGGCGCATTTGCATCGACCATGGCACCGATTAGCGACATCGAGACGGTACCGTATGCTCCATAGAAAAGCGCAACACCGAGTAGATAGGCGCCAGATCCCAGCAGTGTGGCAAGCAGATACCGCAAGGCCGCAGCAATATTTTGCGGAGCGCCTTTGGATGCCACCAGACCGACTGCAGACAGACTGACCAGTTCCAGTGCCACATACAAGTTGAAAAGATCGGCCGAAAGAAGCAGGGCGTTCATTCCGGCCAGCAGATAGCCAAGCAGAGGCCAGAAAAACTTTACCCCTTCTTCGTGCACAGAAAAATAAGCCTGTGCATACATGGCCACCGGAAGTGCGACTATCTGCACCAGGCATAGTATGATCACCGACAAGCCGTCTACCAGAAGTTCAATGCCCAGGGGGGCGGTCCAGCCTCCTATTTCGTAAACCCTTTCATGGCCGGCGAGGCTGACTGCCAGCCACCCACACAGAAATAGTTGAGCCAGCGTTCCGGTGCATGCAAGCGCCGCGCCGCGCCCTGGCCCGAGGAGGAAGGCTGCCGTCCCCCAGAACAAGGGCAGCAGGATCAGCCAAGGAAGCGGGTCAATCATCCGGAAGAGCCTTCGGCAAGCGCATATCGCCGGTCACGTTGAACAAGCGCCTGGCCAGCGCTAGTGCCAGCGCAGTCGCAGCAACCGATACGACAATGCCGGTCAACACCATTGCCTGGGGCACTGGATCGGGTTGCCCGCCGCGCTGCCCAAGGCCTACGAGTACCAGGAAGGCACCGCTACCCATGATGTTGAAAGCGATTACCTTATGCAGTAAATGGGGCTGGAGAATCAGCCCGGCCACGCCTGTAACAAACAGTACCGTGCCAGCGAGAGCAAAGAGCATATCTGAGCTCATGCATCATCCTCTTCGTTCGGCTGCCATAGAAAAAGGCCAGCGAGGATTAGGCCCAGTGAAACTGTCAAGCCCGTTTCGATCAGCAGAATGAGCGTGCTCGCGGAGGATGGCGGATATTGCAGTAGCATTCCATGCGAAAGCATCGCTGCTGCCACGCCGAGAAAGATAAGGAATCCGATCGTCGTCCCGATCCGCAAGGTCAGCGTGAGGGACGCCCACGCGGGCAGGATACAGGACAGATAGAGCAGCACCATACCGGAAGCCAGCACTGCGCCGGACTGGAAGGCGCCGCCCGGACGATAAGCACCGGCCCAGAGCAAATAGCCCGCAACTAAGATCATCATAGGAGCAGTGAGTTTCGCCATCAATTGCAACAGCAAAGGTGCGGAACCGCCGATACGGTACCCGGTGCTAGGCTCGTCACGCACAAGAAGGACACCCAGCAACGCGAGGAACAGCACGGCAATTTCAAGCAATGTGTCGTATCCGCGAAAATTCAAAAGAACGGCGGTCACCGGATGATCGACTCCGCTTGCATGAAGCTGCCTGTGCACCTGTTCCGAAAGACGCACTTGCGGTAGGGGAAGATCCAATAGCGTCATCGCGAGCAGCAAGCCCAATGCTGCGCAACCGAGGAGGACGGATAGTCGCTGCAGGAATTTCACGGCGATCTCCCTTTCTTCCGCGCTCGAATATGGCCGACGGTATCGAACAGCAATGCGCCGCTCAAGCCCGCTCCGATCGCGGCCTCCGCCAAGGCAATATCTACGGCGCCCAATCGCACCCAGGCGAGCGCCATCAGAAGACCGAACACGATAAACAGAATCACGGCGCGAAACAAATTCCGCACGCTCAAGGCACGGACCGCGCTCCAGATCAATGCCGTCACAAGAAGAACGTCGAATGCGATCGCGCTCATGGCCTATTGTCCTTTGGCTGCCAAAAGCCTACACCGCGCAGGCGGGCGCGACGCGCAATCAGGAAACTGACGGCCGCGCTCGCCACGAGCACCAGCAGCCAGATCAGAATAAGCTTGAATGCCTGCCTTATATCCTGCGTGCGCAATAATAAGCCGGCTATCGTGAAACCGACGCCGAGATTGTCGACTTTGGCCAGGACGTGCAAACGCGTATAGACATCAGGGAAACGGACCAAACCTACCGTTCCGGCGAAGAAAAAGACGGAACCCACGATCAGGAAAAAGGCGCTAAACAATTCAAGCAGTTCCATCATCTGTTTCCTTGGCCTTATGCCGCCAGGCACGTTGGGCGAACGCAGCACCCGTTATTGCAGCAAGCAATGCAAAGATCAGCGCAACATCGATCAAGGCTGATTGTCCGTTCGAATAAGCCAGCAGCAGCAATATGGCGACGCCGGTAGTCCCGAACAGAAGCGCTGCAAGCAGGCGGTCTGCCGAAGTGGGGCCGCGCACAACGCGAACAAGAGTGATAAACAGATTGGCCAGCAGGAAAACGGATAGCAACAGGGGCAAGTCGCTCATGCAATATCCTCTCCGAATATTCTCGCCACACGATGTTCCGCCGAACGCACTTCCTTTTCAATCGGCATGCGACGATCGATCACGTGCAGGAAAAGGCAGTTGTTTCTCAAGCCTAGGCTTAGGGTGCCGGGCAAAAGGCTCAGTGTGCCGGCCAGTAAAACCTGTGCGTCTTTATTTCTCAGTTCCAGCGGAAACGCCAAAATCCCAGGTTGCATGTCCAGCTTGGGTTTTAAAGCCAGCGCTGCGATCTGCAGTCCGCTTCTCACCGAATTCAAGATAAAAAAGGACAGGAAACCGAGCAAGCCCGTGAACGATTTTCCTCTGCCGGTCGGAGGGAGCAGGCGAAAGCTTACGAAGACCGCGAACACAATCGAAGGAATGCCTATCTTCCAGGACCCCTCATGTCCTCCGGTCAAGACCCACCAGATCAATCCGTAGAGAGCGACTCGATAGATCGCTGCATGAATAATCATGACGCTCCTCAAAAATGGCCGCTCATTTCAATCCGGCAACTACGCGCCATGCGCGTTCGGGCTCAGACATGGCGAGACAGCGGCCATCCAGCCGGATACCAGTGAATTTGTTGAAATAATGACAGTGTTTCTTTTAATTGGTTTAACCGAAGTGCACATCTTTGCGTTGAACCAACCAATAACCAAAAAAACAACTTGGAGCACAAATAGAAACATATAGCCCTCCGCGGAAGCCTTTCAAGCCTAAGGGAAAGACGACGACCGGCAGCGACGACTGTTCCGGCACTTCGTGAGTCCGGCTTTCGTTGAAGAGGTTTTCGATCACATTGAACGAGCCACAGGCTGCCCATGAAGATGGCATCACAATGGTGCCGATTCGAGATCCTCACTATCTGAATGGAATGGTTATCGCTTTGAAGTTGTGGATATGGAGCGTAACCGCATCGATTGACTATTGATGCAGACACTGCATGTTTCAAACCAGGAAAAAAACGACGGCAGGGAAACGGGATAAAGATGCGTCAACCCACCGATTCACTGCTCAGTTTCACTTCGACCCGACGATTGTCTCTTAATTAAAAGGTAGCGCCAGTAGTACTTGCTGATAAGAAAGATCCGTCTTTCTTTTGATTGGTTTCAAGAATTCGGTTAAGAAAATTTCCTTAAGTGCTTAATTTAATTGCTATTTAAGAATATTTTGCTAGGCTTCAATTATCCGCAAGTAACAGTCGCATATTGGAGCTGGCATGAAAAAGCGTTTTGCATGGCTGATTTCGTTATCGCTAGTCATAATGGCAAGCTTGATCGGTAACGACGTTTATGCAAAAGCTAACGAAACAACTTCGGCAAAAAAGAAAAAAGTATTAAAAAAAACTGTCGCAGCCAAACGCGCCGGCTCGAAAAAACAGACTATTAAAAATCGGCGCGCAAGTACCAGGCAGGCAACCCGAACCAAGCGGATTGTAAAGCGTGCCGCGCATTCAAGAAAACTCATTGCAGCCAAACGAGCAAGTTATGCAAAGCAGGGGGGCAGGCGCAAGGCGATTAGTCCGGCTATTCATTTTGGAACGGATCCCAGTGACCTGCGATCGGATGCTGCCTACATCTATGATGTGCAAAACTCGCAATCCCTGTATTCAAAAGACGCCGATGAAGCATTGCCAATCGCCTCTTTGACCAAATTAATGACTGCGCTGATAGTACTTGAGGGCAGGCAGGACATGAATGAGGTTCTGGAGGTCACCAGGGATGATATCGACACTATCAAGCATACGTCTTCACGCTTGCCCATAGGCGCCAAGCTTTCCCGCTCCGACATGCTGCATATTGCGCTCATGAGTTCGGAAAACAGGGCAGCATCGGCACTGGGTCGTCACTATCCGGGCGGCCTGCCTGCTTTTGTGAATGCGATGAACGGCATGGCCAAACTGCTGGGAATGGAATCCACTCATTTTGTGGAACCGACTGGCTTATCTCCGCAAAACGTAGCAAGCGCGCGCGATCTGTCGAAACTGGTAATCGCAGCCCAAGCCCATCCACTCATCAGGCAATATTCCACTCATCGAAATCATGTGGTCAATATCGGCAACCGCGTTCTTCAGTATCGGAATACGAACCGCATGGTCTCTTATTCCACTTGGGACATTACCTTGCAGAAGACCGGATATATTGCCGAAGCAGGGCGCTGCCTGATTATGCAAGCCGACATACAAGGGCGCCCCATCATCATGGTATTCCTTGGCTCTGAGGGAAAGTTCTCGCGGACTGCTGATGCCAGCACGATGCGGCATTGGCTTGAAAAGACAAGATTGCCGCAATTGGCTGATGCGACAGTTGCCACGCAAAGCTAGCGGCGCTGACCGCCTTCCCTGGTCTTACCCGCGTCCGGTGAGATTGGCAGAAGCGGATGCACTATGCGGCAAACGCGTCTCGGCAGGCATGCTTTGAAATGGGCTAATCAAGAGGAGCCAGCCCATTTATCATGTTGATGGCTATTTAATTACAGTGCTGTCGCCTGGCACATGAATGCCGCCAAAAGCCTGTGTGAGCAATGGCATTCCTGTTTATTCTTCCTCAAGAGATCCGCCATTGCGCCAGATTTTTTGAATCTTAAGCTTTTCCTCAAAACTGAGCTCGCTCCAGCACGTTGTGCCGTGCAAGCATAGTTCTTCATCTTGCTCATTTTCGAATTCCTTGATTTTTTCATGGCCAAAAACCACGTAAAGGCCAAGTGCGAAAATCAGTAAGAAGCAATTGATGCGAGCAAGTAAAGTCATAAATTATCCAGCGATAAAACTCGATGCATTGATTAGAACAATGTATCATTGCTTGCCACTAATAGATTGCATAAGGTCAAAAAATTTTCGATTTACAAAGGGTAAGAAAAGCCCGCACTTTTTCTTAATAGGATCTGTTATCCCGGAACTTTGCTTTTTCAAGACTCCGCATTACATATGACTTGCTTCAACTATGACTGAGAGAATGTTGTCGTGAGATTTTTTCAATAGAACCCGGCAATAGTGGGCTCTCATTTACTTGCTCTATACCTGAATGCATGCGGCACGCGCCAGAATCACTTCCAGTGTGGAGTATCGTTGGCTGGAATCGATAGAGCGCCTTCGTTTGTGCCGCTTATGTATTCGGGTTCCAAGTCATTATCTGCGGCTCAGCAGGCTTATTGTTGCCACAATTGCATTCCACCCATGATTGCTGGCTGTTCCAGACTTCAGGGTTGAAGCCGTTAAAATTCTCAGCAGGATTAACGGTAAAAGAAGACGCGGCGGATTTAATTTCAGCTGCATAAGAAGCATTCGACGTTTGTGAATAGTGGTTTCCAGAGGAATCATCCACAGCATGGTCTGGCGTACCACCGCATCCCGTGTTGAAAAATACAGAAAAGATGAGCATCAATAGAAATGTTTTGCTCTTTGCATTCGTCGCGGATAGCAGGATCGGCATTCTAAATGCGAAGGGCAAGCCGAGGTTTTTAAAACATGAATAAGTTGGCTTTGTCGGAAGAGCAGATGTGAACGACATTGGAATCTCAGACCTATTAATTTCAATCAATAGTCTGTGATTGCTTCCCAGTAGAAATAGTTTCTTCTGAGTAGTAAGAATCTCGTTTTATTTAGAAATGCCGGCGGTTTTACCATCGGGCATGAAAGAACTCTGTCTCATTGCTTCCAATGCCATTCATCGAAATCTGGAGAGTCGGCAACTACAAGAAATGTTGCCCGCCAAATAATTTTGCATTTAATTCTCTAAAAGAAATCGATGCTACTGTCCTGGCAGTTTGTTGGGCAAGGTTATTTAGCAGCATTCGCTATCGGCCGATTGTGTTGAAACAGTCTGACGGCAGCATTCTCTGGGCCATTGTTTAAGCGCGGTCATACGCTATGCGAATCAATGCTCAACGGATCAAAGGTACTGATCCATTTAATGAGTCAATAAGGTCTGATTTCTTGTTATTTTCTTTCTCGTCATTACGGTTTCGTCCTGACGTTTTCAACGAAAGATTGCTTCCAGACTTTTTCAACACAATCGGCTAGAAGCAAACATACGAGATAGAGGGTTCGGCTTGGTTTCCATTCCTCTGCTAGTGAAGCCTTCGATGTGCTTTGGAACGGGCGGGCGTACAACGGCATGGTGATCGTAAATGTGGTTCCTCTTTCTGGCGTGCGGTCCACCGTAATGACACCACCCAGGCTCTCCACCACCGCACGCACATAGGGCAGTTCTACACCCCGGCCTTGCTTGTCGCCTTTGGTTGCATTCTCTGAGCGTCGGAAAACTTGGAAGGTTGTTTCCTGCTCTTCCATCGGCACAGGAGCACCTTCATTATGGGCAGACAAGACTAACGCTTCATGCGCGGTTTCAACGGCAATGCGGATTGGCTTGCGCTGGTCTCCGTACTTGACGGCGTTGCCAACCAGGTTTTCCAGTGATCGGCACATCGCATCCTGAGCCCACCATCCGTAAGCTGGCTCACCGATGACTTCGCATCTGAACCCATCCCTATCACTGGCTGACCGCGTTACCTCTTTAATGACATCCATCATGTCAAAGTTGGTCAGTTCAAGGAGCAATTTCTGCCCTTGGTGAAAGACCACGGTGTTTGGCAGGCTTTGCGCCATCTTATCCACGCGGATAAGGTTCTCAGCGGCGCGTCTGGCAAGCGCCTTGGTCTGGGATGATTCCGCAGTCAAGGCAATGATCTCTACTGCCATACTTGCTGTTTGTAGGGGAGTACGCATGTCGTGTGTCAGTGCAGCAATAAACTGCTCTTGCATCTGTGCCACGACAGCGGAGAATGTCATGACCGAATCACGTATCGCCTTATCAATAGACCCATTGATGACCATCAGCTCATTGTCGTTTAACGGAACATCATGTTCAGCAAGCACATGCAACAGTGCCACTCTGAACATTTGGTATTCAAGGATGAAGATGTCAGGGTCATATTTGGTCATCCGGGCGCGTTCTGAGCCGTGCGCATAACGGAGGGATGTGCCTTTCACCGTTAGCGCGTGGATAGTCGGATGTGACTGCTTCGGCGATATTGTTGTAAAAGGCAGGAATCGTGTTAATGAATACCCGCTCACGCAGCTCATTGGCTTGCGCAAAGGCAGCTCGTATGCGCTTCTCCCACTCAGCTCTCTTCGCGCAGTTCAAGCATGCGCCGTGAGAAGCTTGACAATTTTTCAACGTCCGGAATGCAGGAAGAAGATCATCACTCCACTGCAAAATATTTGCGGATATATGTTTGGCTTTTTCTTTAGCTCGCGAATAGCTATAGGTTCCACACCGGTTTTTTGTTTTGCAAAGCGCATCCACATTAATGATGTTGTAGTGCCGAAAACTCATCTTAAAAAAAATTTTTAGAAATTCACTTTACATAGCTGGATTCAATTTGCTATAGTTCGCCTCCCGTTGCAAAACACGGTTTGAAACGCGAAAGCAAAGCGGTGTTTTGAGCGGGAAGAAGTGTCGTGGTAAGACTGAACTGGTGTGAGGTTTTTGAGCGAATTGCTCTTGAACTTGTAGCCGAAGTTTCTATCTTAGTACTGTAGTTTGAAGTTAATCATTTCAAACGGCGCAGCGCAAGCGGCCCACTTCACCAAGCGGAGAAATCCGCGCCAGCTTTAAACAGTTTCAACTTGAAACATGCGGAGCAAAACCCGTATCAGAACTTGTGCCGGCGAACACAACGCTTTGTCGGAATGCTTATTGCGCAATGCGCGGTGAGACAAGTCGTTTCTTTAACAATCAATATTCGATAAGTGTGGGCGCTTGATGGAAGTGCGCGGCAGGTAAAACTGCTGATGAACTAAAAACATTAAGTGTTCACAAA
>JAUYVH010000011.1 GCA_030715135.1 Keguizhuia sedimenti
TGACTTCAAAACCTGGCTCGGCCAGGCTGAAGCAACCCACCGTAACCTCATGAAAGAAGCTGGCTTCCTCGCGAAGTAAAACAGCCCGCAATACCTCAAAGGCCAGCATATGCTGGCCTTTTTTATTATCAAAAAATACAAAACCCGAAAAAAATTAACGAAGTTTCAACACAAAAGGCGTGATTGGCACTTAATCAGCATTTTTATGCAACGCTGACAGTATCGATTAAGTTTATCGTAAGAATACTCCTGCATATTTGTCTTCGCGTCGCCTAGCAACGTGCGATACACTTCAAACCAAATGGCCTCCAATAAGCAATCCATGGGAGCGCAGGCCAATCCAATATATTTAACGATAAAAGATAAAAGGGGTAAAAATGAAACGCATTTTAATCAGCACTCTCTTCCTGGGAATTCTTGCAGGCTGCGCAAGCAGTCCTTCAATGGATGCCAACAAAGATGCCGGAACGGCCGCTTCCGCAAACAGCAACTCATCTCAGAGCAATAGCATCCCTGCGCATGCCGACCCTAAAAATGCACTCGCTCAGAAGCGAAGCGTATACTTCGCCCTCGATGAATACGCGCTCCAGGATGACGGCAAAGACATCGTTCAAAGCCATGCCGCTTACCTCTCGAAGAATCCTGCTCAAAAGATTACGATCGAAGGAAATGCCGATGAACAAGGCAGCCGCGAATACAATCTGGCCTTAGGCCAAAAGCGTGCTCACGCTGTCAGGACAGCCATGACGGTGCTCGGCGTAAAAGAAGCGCAAATCGAAACGATAAGCTGGGGTGAAGAACGCCCTGTCGCCACTGGACATACGGAAGAAGCTTGGTCCAAGAATCGCCGTGCCGATATCAAATACGGCGGCGAAAAATAATAAGTCCGTACTCCGACAAGCAAATTGCTTTGCTTGTCGGAGAATGCAAATTCTAGTTTGATTTGAGGCCCCCATCGTGCGCAGGTTAATTGGCATGCATGGAAGAGAATCGCAGCGGCCGGACAACATGTATGAATGACTCCAATTTGCATGAAATTTCCGATGGCATAGGCTATTCGCGTTCCCTCATACTATCGATCGGAATACATCTCCTGTTGGCGTGCGGACTATGGGTCGGCGCCAACATCAATCAGCCCTTGGAAGAGAAGAGCGACAGCACAGAAAAAAGCTTGTCGCCCATTGCAAGACCGGTCGTGCTGCCGGCACAGGCTTTATCTGGCGCACCTTCAATAAATACAGGTACGGCGTCGAATCAACTCCTGGCATCAGAATCCAAACGCCGGGCATCCAAGCCGGCAGAAAATGGCCTAGGCACCGGCCACGCTCTGCAGCCCGCTTTAAATGTTCCGGCAATCAATCGGAACACGACGGCGCCCAAGCAGGCTCGGCGCGAACCAGGCAAGCTCGCTCAGCTTAAGAAGACCGAGATACGCGAAAAAACCCGGGCAGCTAAGCCTTCGCTGCAGAAAAAAGAACTTGCCAAGACGACCGCCAAGACAAAGCATCTTGCGGCCAAGCCGATCACGAAAGCGGAGCAGATCAGGAGCGCCAAGAAGGCAGTTCCTAAAGAGCGTAAAAATGCTCCGAATATAGCCGAGACGAAAAAGTTGGAAAGCATGCGTGAAGCGGAGCTGCGCCGGATTAGCGCAAGCGTGTCTTGATCTAGACATGAAAGAGTGCGCACGCATATCTCTTATGGCTCGCATCGGGTGATTGAATATATGCGCTGGATCATATAGCACCGTAATTAAGCACCTGGTGCAGGCAGCCAATGCGATAATCGCGGTTGGAAAAATTCTGGAAATTCGCGCGTGCCCGCAGCAAGAATGAGCAAAAATTTATGCAAAATACAGCTTCATTCCGCCGCCTATTTCCGTTCCTGTCATGGCCCCGCCCTACTCTTCAATCCCTGAAACAGGATGCATGGGCCGGCATTACAGTAGGTCTTGTGCTGATTCCACAGGCAATTGCTTATGCGACCTTGGCCGGCATGCCACCGCAGACCGGTCTTTACGCTGCCTTGTTACCAAGCCTCGTCGGAATACTATGGGGATCGTCCGCTTTGCTGGCGGTCGGGCCAGTGGCACTGACCAGTCTTCTGGTATTCGGCACGCTCTCGCCGCTTGCGGTCCAGGGCAGTCAGGAATGGATTGCGCTTGCGATTTGGCTTTCGCTGTATTCCGGCGTGATGCAACTTCTGCTGGGTGTGTTTAAACTCGGTGGGATTGCGAGCCTGGTATCTCAGCCGGTCATCACGGGATTCATCAATGCCGCGGCGATCATCATTGTTGTGTCTCAATTGCCGGCCTTGCTGGGCTTGCCGGAACTGCTTTCCGGTTCTTTATCTTCCATCATTGAGTATCTGCAGTCCCATTCAGCTGATGTCGTGCTGAATTCCATCTTCGGCTTCGCCTCACTGACGCTGCTGCTGGTCTTGAAATATCGACTTCCCAGATTCCCAGGCATGCTCGCGGTAGCGGTACTTTCGATCGTCATCAGCTGGGCGATTGACTATGCCGCACAAGGAGGCGCAATTATCGGCATCATCCCAAGCGGCTTGCCGCCGCTTGCATTGCCGCCTCCAATTTCACTCGACGCCCATCGTGAACTGCTCCCTGCGGCGCTGGTTCTGGCATTAATCAGTTTCACCGAGGCGATGTCGAGTTGCCGCATACTCGCCAGAAAAAAGCAGGAACGCTGGGACGAGAATCAGGAACTGGTCGGACAAGGCTTGGCAAAAATAACGAGTGCGTTAAGCGCATCATTCCCGGTCAGCGGATCATTTTCGCGTTCCGCATTGAACTTGTATGCCGGTGCAAACAGCGCCTGGTCGACACTATTTTCAGCGGCATGCGTGCTTTTATGCCTTTTGTTCCTGACAGATTTCATCTATTACCTGCCCCGTTCAGTGCTGGCCGCAATGATCATTGTGCCCGTATTCAACCTGTTCGATATGCGCGCATTACGGAAGTTTTTCGATATTTCGCGAGACGATGGAACGGTGGCAGCCGTAACCTTTCTGGTCACCCTGCTTGCCATGCCGCGCCTGCACTGGGGAGTATTTGCCGGCATCGCCCTTACAATGGTTTCCTACTTGTACCGGCGCACACATCCTCGCATCATTGAAGTGAGCGTGCATCCGGACGGGACCTTGCGCGACACCCGGCGTTTCGACCTGCCTCCGCTTTCCGCAGACGTACTTGCGGTTCGCATGGACGAGGCACTCAATTTCCTGACGGGCACTACTCTTGAACGCTTCGTGATTGCTCGCTGCAGTACGGAGACGGGAATACGGCGCGTGCTTCTTTGCTCGTCTCCTCTGAATGACATTGATGCCAGCGGTGTATCTTCGCTGGAGATTTTGCTTTCCACCCTGCAAAGCCTGGGAATTGAACTTTACATGTCTGCGATAAAAAAACAAGTCTGGGATGTGCTGGAAAAAGCAGGAATGATCGATGCGATAGGCCGGGACCATGTTTTTTCAACAGACAGCGAAGCAATTCTAGCGATGCAATCGAGCATAGGGAAACCCGTATGATGGGCTTTCACAACCGAAAGGCACCGCTGCCTATGTTTATGAACGATCGATTTACTAGCCGTTTTCCTCACTGCCGGAATGAAGGCAAGACACAATCCGGCCTTATTCTTATAATAGCGGTACCGGACCACTTGAAAGCTGCCTGTAAAACGGATGTCCGATCAACTATGACTATGCTGAAGGCGGATCATAGGCCGAATGGCCTTATGAAAAAGATCCAGCGTGTCCAGCCGAGCTCGCCACACAGCTTCAGAATACACGTTATTCCGATCGCCGCCACTCTTGTTCCCGTGGGCACGCCGAGACGATTAATTGCTTTTTTTTTTACCGGCTTCAGTAAAATGAAGCAAAAAATGATTGAAGAGGGTTTATGAGTCGGGAATCCATACCTGACGATGTGAAGCGTTTTGTTCTTACGAGCATTCCTTCCATTCCTTATCTAGAAACGTTGCTGCTGCTTCGTAGCAATGAGAACCGGCTATGGTCAAGCGCAGATGTTGCTCGCCGTATTTATATCAGCGAGAAAGCTGCGCTCGGCCTTCTTCAGGAATTGCTTTCCTCAGGCTTTGCCAGCACCGCCGATACAGACGGGACGCAATATCGCTATGCACCGGTGAATCAGGATATGCGCGCAATGATTGACCGTCTTGCGCAAAGCTATTCGAAGAACCTGGTAGACGTGACCGAGCTGGTTCACTCCAAAATCAATAAGCGCGCGAAGCAGTTTGCCGACGCTTTTATCTGGCGAAAGGATTCCTGAAATGGGCTCCATTATCTACATGCTGTGCGCACTGACTGCGCTGACCTGCACCGTGCTGCTTTTTCGCAGCTATAAACGCAACAGGACTCGTCTTTTGTTCTGGAGCGGCCTTTGTTTTGCCGGTCTGTTCCTGAACAATATATTCCTGCTTCTGGATAAGATTATTTTTCCTGTAATCGATTTCTCAGCCTGGCGTTATGTGACTGCATTGGTCGCGCTTTTACCGCTGCTGTATGGATTAATCTGGGAAGACGAATAAATGTCTATGATTACAATATTCATCGGCGCCATCGCAATGGCATCATTGGTTATCAGCTTGTTTTTCCTGCGATTCTGGAAAACTACGAGGGATCGATTTTTCCTGTTCTTTGCAGCATCGTTTCTGCTTGAAGCGATAAACAGGATAATGACTGGCATCAGTGTGCTGCAGAACGAAGAATCGCCTTTGTATTACCTTATCAGGTTGATCGCATACAGCCTGATCATTATTGCAATTATCGATAAGAACAAGACCCGCAATAAATAACCTCTTCCTGGACGACCTGTGTTCTTTGCATGCCGCTTACTGTTGACAGAACTTCGCTGCAGCGAGCCCGATCTGGAAAAAGTATCTAATCTGCCGGACGATCCACGAGATCGTCCGCTCACGGACTTGCATTAATTCAGCGAAGGGTTCCGGTCCAGCTGGTGGAATAGCGGCCAGCAGTGCTATCTTGGGTGTGCGGGTTAGTCAGAGGCGAAAGGCGAAATACTTTTGTCTACGATTCGGCAGAACACTTGCAACGGCCAGGCACACGCTGCGATGCATTCGATTTGACGGTGATCCTTTTGCCAAGAAGCGACGTCTGGATACCGAAACAAGAAGAGGCTTCGCCTAGTACCTTGTATTCCTGCTGCAAGAAGAACGTTTGCGCTGTCGATGTGCTGGCGATCTGCACCATGGGAAGGTTCCAGGCGACTGCCTGTTCTTCCAGTGCGCAGAGCAGACGCTTTCCGATACCTGCCTGTTGCAGGTTGGGAGAAACATAGATAAGCGCGATTTTTCCTTTGTCGGTAAGTAGCGCGATGCCGACTATTTGGCGGCCCATTTCAGCTACCACGGAATAATTGGACGGTGATGCTAACCATGCGCCGACGGTATCCGTGTTCTTATTGCCTAACCAACCAGAAAGAATGGCCGGATCGTTCTTATGATCCTGAATGCACGACTGAAGAATCGAGTTACGCAGCAAGTCGCATACTGCTGCGGCATCGGAAAGAATTGCGGTGCGGATGTGGATAGTGGTTTGCATCTAACCGTAACCATAGAATATTTTGGCTGCAGCAACAAGCGCTTACTCCATCGGCACGATCAGATTACAACAGCATTTTCAGGGGCCATGCGCGTTTCCATTTCAATCAGCTGCCTTGACCTCATCATAAGATTTCCCTCTTTACCATTCATGTAGCGATATGGCAGCAGGCTTAGGCCGATTGCTCATGGTTCAGGCGACCTGTTTTCGGACCCGCCCCAAAGGTCCCTTCGGATCGGATTCCCTTTCCGCATGCCGCGATTCGATGTCATTGCATGTTCAGAATCTATCGAAATGCGAGGATACATGCGGATACAGGATTACTCCCCAGATCAATATCGACATCGAAATCGCGAGGGTTACTGCGGCACTGCCGAAATCTTTTGCGTTTTTCGACAAAGGATGCCGCTCGAGCGAGATACGGTCCACAATCGCTTCAATGGCGGAATTCATCAGTTCCACAATCAGAATAAAGATGGAGCTGGCAATCAATGCTGCTTTTTCCAGCGCAGTAACCGGGAGGAAGAAGGCAATAAAGATTGCAGGGACGACGACGAACAGCTCCTGACGGAAGGCATGTTCATTTTTCCAGGCCGACTTGATGCCATCCATCGAGTAAAGAAAGGCTTTTGCGATACGGCGTAATCCGCTTTTGCTTTTGAACTCGCTCACCGGGGAATCATTCAGATTCATGAATACTCTTTATGTTGGACTTTTAAAATTGGCTTATCAGTGAAAAACGGGCGGCGCATCCGGACCTTTTTTGACTTGCCGCGCATTGCTTCGGTCGTTCAAACTTGCATTTCAAGTCACACTTCCAGTTGAAAATGCCTCATAAATAAGCAGTAAAAAATTTGTTTTTTTATGGTCTAGCCATCGTTTTTTGTCGTGCTCCAGCAACATGCATCAACATCAGCACGAACTTGATCCAGTTGTTTCCTTATCAGCCGAAAGCTGAATTGGAAATGTTCTGACAAGTTCTTGTCGCTGCTTTTCACATTATGATATAACCGAAGCATTGCATTGCACCAGCCGCACGATGAAAAGCGATTTACATGTAGAAAATGACAAAGCGTCGATTCAGGTAATCGATCGCATGATGTCCCTCCTCGACGTATTGGCACGTTATCCCGACCCAGTCAGTCTAAAGGATTTGGCGAACCTGACCGGTCTGCACCCTTCCACCGCGCATAGAATTTTGAATGATATGGTGCTCAAGCGCATTGTGGATCGCGCCGAGCCAGGCACTTATCGATTGGGCATGCGCCTCCTGGAGCTGGGGAATATCGTAAAAAGCCGCTTGAATGTTCACGAGGCATCCTTGAATTTCATGCGGAAGCTGCATTTAAAGACGCAACAAACAATCAATCTTTCAGTTCGACAAGGCGATGAGATCGTCTACATCGACCGCTCCTTTTCCGAGCGTTCTGGCATGCAGGTGGTCCGGGCCATCGGCGGCAGAGCTCCGCTTCATTTAACGTCGACCGGCAAGTTGTTTTTGTCCGTTGACGATACCGCAATGGTCGATGCCTATGCAAAACGCACTGGCCTGTTCGGCCACAACAAGAATTCCATCACCGATTTGGCCGTGCTTGAGCGCGAGCTTGATTCGGTTCGCCTGAATGGATATGCGCGGGATAATGAAGAATTGGAGTTAGGCGTGCGCTGCATGGCGGCAGGCATTCGCGACGATTCAGGCCGGCTTGTCGCAGGGCTTTCAATCTCGGCCCCTGCAGACCGCTTACGCGAGGAATGGCTGAACGATCTGATCAATACCACGAATGAAATTTCCTCTGTGCTGGGATATGCACCGCAACACTCGTAAATAGATCACTCCGCGCGGCGCAAGCTGCTAGAAGCGCCGTTTTACTCAATAAAAAAGGCGAACTCCCGGTTCGCCTTTTTACGCAGCGCTGACAAGTCAGCCTTGTTGTGCGACGATCGGTCTTGCCATCACTGAGGGCTTGGATCCTTCGAGCCATCTGCGCACTCGTGCTGCATCCGCGAGCCGCGAATGCTTGCCTTTCGAATCCAGGAACACCATCACAACCTGTCGTCCGTCGATCGTTGCCTGCATAACCAGGCAGCGTCCTGCTTCGGAAATATAGCCGGTTTTCTGCAGGCCGATCTCCCAGTCCGGATTGGATACTAGGTTGTTCGAATTTCTGTAATGAAGAACGTGGCGGCCAGGTTCGACCGCATAGTTGCTGTTCGTCGAGTAATAGCGAATGATCGGATGCTGATAGGCTGCCACCACCAATTTGGCCAGATCGCGTGCGCTTGAAACGTTGCCGCTTGAAAGGCCGGTCGGATCGACATAGCGCGTACTATGCATGCCCAGTGCCCTGGCCTTGGCATTCATGGCCGCAATAAAGGCTGGCAGTCCACCCGGATAATGTCTTCCCAAGGCGTTTGCAGCACGATTTTCAGAGCTCATGAGCGCGATATGCAGCATGTTTGCGCGCGAAAGCTGCGAGCCTATGGCCAAACGCGAATGCGTGCGCTTAACAGTGTCAATATCTTCTTCTGTGACCTGAAGAATCTCATCCATATTCTGATTTGCTTCCAATACCACCAGGCTGGTCATGAGCTTGGTAATGGACGCCATCGGCAAAGCAACTTGAGAATTCTTGTCGAGCAGGACTTCAGATGTGTTCTGGTCCATGATCAGCACTGCATTCGAGCTCAACTCCAGCGGGTCGCGGGTTAAATTCAGCCCTGCCATGTCACCGGCAGTCGCGGGGGCCGGCACGGCCGACGTCCGGGATGAAAAGGAAACGCGCTGAAAGCCCGGCTTTTGTGAGCGCTGCGCATACGACCGCGACTTGGACTTTGCAGCCACCTTCTTATTCTTCTGACTAGCCTTTTTACTACTAACTTTTTTACTAACACGCTTTGCCGCAACTTTCTTCGAAACCGACTTTTTGCTTGTCTTGGCTGGCTTCTCAGTTGCCGTTTTTGCCACGGCCATATTTGGCAGAATGGCTACACTTAATGCTAATGACAGTAGCACTCCGAGCGAAGATTTAATCATTCGCGTCCCCCTGATTGATGCCTGTAAATGATGCTTACAATAAATTTTCTTGCAGTGTAGCAAAACGGTGCAAATCCGCAAGAGAATTAAGGACTTAGCAAGGACGCTTAAACAATTTTCTGATTATCAATTGTTGCTAATCAAGATAGATAAATCCTCATTTCAAAAAATGAAAGTTTTTTAATTTTAAGCAATGAAAATTCGGCAAGGCTTTTTCAGGACGAGATTTCTACTTTTTCAACCGTGGACGGCGGATGGAATCAGAATTTTGAACCAGGAAACACAGCAGTCTTTCCATGTATAAATTTGAAATTGTGCAACGCACCAAATTGTTCTTGACATCGACAGCTTTGCTCTTAAAATGATTTTGTTGCGACGCACAATTTGCATGCTTGGTAATAGTTTATAAAAGGAGAATGCTCATGTTTTCATATCCGGATCAACTTTCCTCTGCCACAAAAACCCAGCTCGAAACCCAGTTATCCTTGCTTACTGCGCTAAGCGGAAAAGCGTTTGAGAGCATGGAACGCATGATGGAACTCAACATTGCGACTGCAAAAGCGGTGCTGGAAGAATCAGGAATCAACTTTCAGCAGCTTCTTGCAGCCAAGGACGCACAGGAATTAATTGCCTTATCCGCGAACCAAGTTCAGCCTAACGCAGAAAAATTCGTGGCTTATGGGAGACAGCTCGCAGGTATTGCGACCAGTGCGCAAGCTGAATTTGTAAAGACGGCAGAAGAGCAGATTTCCGAAACGAACCGTAAAGCCGTTGAATTGATGGATGAGGTCAGCAAGAGCGCGCCTCCTGGCTCGGAAAATGTCATCGCCATGATGAGATCCGCTATCGGAAACACCAATGCCGGTTACGAGCAGTTAAGCAAAACGGTCAAACAGGCGGCAGAAGCCTTTGAAGCCAACATGAATCTGGCTTCGGCGCAATTTGCTCAGTCCAGCGCGAAAACGAATTCCCGTGCCAGCGGATCGAGAAAGCAGGCGTAATCGGAAAATACGGAAGGCGCGAAGTGCTTCATCCACGCTTCGCCCTTCCGTTTAATCTTTGGAACATGCAAGATGGCAGTCATTGCGTGCATCCGCAGAAAAGCCAGGCATGCGGGAAGCCTGTATCAAGCGCAATCGCCATTGCACTGAATTGAAGGCTGTTTCAAGCGCTGATCGTTCCGAACCGATTGACCAGACGCGCTATCCTTGCGCGGCTTGCGTCATCATGTAAGGCGGGCAACCCGCATAGTTTCATTAGCATCGTGGTCCGGTCGATTGCTGCACCACCCGATCTCAAGGATGCCTGCAACGCTTCGACCTGGAGCTTTAATCGCTCCGATGCCAATTCAGGCGGGCTCTCTACTTCAAGATTGATTTCCATGCGTAGTAAAGCGCGTTCGAGCTCAGCGCGATTTTCCCTCAGCATTTCGCCGAAACGCATATCGCCGGACCGCAAGGCCGACGATGCCGCCTGAAAACGGGCATGCAAAATGCATTCGAATGCATCCGGCAAAGGCCCGCACAAGCGCCATTGTTCCTCGAGTTCAGCCACATCCTTTGGCATTCCTGCGCTGGCTTCTTGCTCGGCGACGATACATAAATCCAGCTTTCTCTGTATCCACTCGAACTGTTCGCGCCGGGCGGCCTGCCGTTCCCTTGCAAGCTCGGACTGCACACCGGAGACAGCGCGTTTATATCGGTCATGAAGCGCCTGTTCGTTGGTACGCGGCACCGGGCCAATTGCTTTCCATTCTTGTTCAACCTCTTTCAGCAGGGCCTCCGACTTCTTGCCGTTGTCGTCCGCTTGCGATTCGAGGCGCTCGCACAAGGCCGTCTTAAGACGGTAGTTCTCCAGGTGTTGTGCATCATACTGCTGCTGGCCGGCTTTGCGCCGTGCCACATGCTCGTCGCATGCTGCGCGAAAACGCATCCACAAGGCCTGCTCATCTCTTCTCTCCAGAGGCAGAGATTTGGCCTGCTGCTGCCATTGTTGCTGCAACCGGCGCACTGAATTCATCGATTTCCTATCTGCCGGATCGAGATGCATCACTTGCTCGATCAAGTCCTCGCGCCGCTTGATCTCCTCTCGCTGCGCAGCAGCCAATGGTCCGTTCAATTCAGAGATGGCGTCGGCAAACTGCTTTTCGAGTGCTTTTTTTTCTCTGCGGTCTATGGTACCGATCGCGTGCCAGGCTTGCGACATGCGCGACCTGAAGGCAACGATCTTTTTCCAATCTACCGCACCTGTTTCGGTTACCGCAATTTCGGACGTGGCAAAATCCCTGATCTGTGAAACAAGCGACTGAGCCTTTTCAAGATTCTCCTTTCGCTCGGCCGCCAATGCATTGAAATATTCCGCGACTGGCGCATACGCTGTCGTGCATGCAGCATCGAAGCGCAGCCACATTGCCTTGTCGGCTGGTCCGGCAGTAGCATCCATCGATCTCCATTGTGAACGCAGGCTGCCGATCTTTTTTGCCAATTCGGGTGGACTTGCCTCTTTGCCTGGCAACTCTTCCGCAGTCCTGACCAGTTCTTCCCGGGAAACCTGCCCTCCCCAGCGTGCCCAGCTTTTTAATCTGTTCAATTCGGCACGCGCCTTTGCCAGGCGGGCGATTTCTTCGTCCTTCCATTTCAGGTCGAGTGACTCCGCTGCGCGCAGTTCCTTTTCCTGTTCTACAGCCGACTGCAAGACACCCTCTTCCAGTGCCCGTTCCAAGGCCTCCAGGATCTCGCGGAACTTTGACATGTCCACTTTCACAGGCGTTGCATTGGCTGGAGTACTGACGGGAGGAAGGGGTTTTACAAAACGTGTCTGCAAACGTTCAAGGCGTTGGTTAAAGAGATGCGCATCGTCTGCAGACAAGGACGGTAAGGAACGCAGTTCGCGGCGCAGGGTATCGCTGTCCAGATCCATACCGGTCGCCGCTTCCCATGCAGAAAAGGCTTGTTCGTGCGCGGCGATGGTGGCCTGCCTTCGCGCAAGCTGGCTCAGCAGCTGGCGCGCATGGTCGAGCATTGCTGCGATCTCGGACACCAGATTTTTTGGCAGGGACGATGCTTCCGGCGATGCGCAATAGCTGGAAAATTTTTCCGAAAAGCCCTTGATCCGTGCGTCTACCGGGTCCATGGATGATGAAGGAAGCGCTTCTTCAAGCTCCCGCATGAGAAGCTGCACGCCGGTCCGCAGTTCGATCAATCCCCTTTGCAACGCAGTCTGCTCAAGCAGGCGCTGCTGCAATGCGGCTCTTACCTGCTCGAACTGATCCGCCAATTCTTGGGGAACATCACGCAAAGCATTCCAGGAGCGTTCTATCTCGGATATCTGATTCGGCAGGATTACCGTCTCCTTTGCAAGCGACTGCAATGCCGTCAAGCACGTACCGGCTTTACGTTCGGTATCTTCCCTTTGCTTGATCGCATCAAGGCGCTGATGCGCCAGCCTCAAGACCCTGCGGTCGGTATCCCGCATCGCCAGAACAAGCTTTTCCAGGAGCTCTTTCGAATGAACATGATTCGCAGCCTGCAATCGCGCATCGGCGATCCTGCATTGCAAAACGAATTCCGCAGCTGCGGATTCATTGCCGACAAGACTTTGGGCTTTGGCAGTGGCTGCCGCTTTTTCGGCGGCCACTGCAGACACGACCTCTTCATCCTTTTCCTGGATTTTCTGCTTTTCCGAAGTCGGGGGCACTGCCTTGCTGGAACGTTTAAATAGAAAGCTGAACATGTAGAGGTTACCGAAATCTTAATGTTGTGATGCGCACAACCGACGCGATTTTATTGGCGCCTGTACGAATGTTTAATCGAAGTATCGCAGAGGAACGCACGGGTCCATATACCTGTCTTTTTGCATTAATTAGCAATAAACAAAGTTGCATACCGCCCAAAATTTCTTCAAACGAAAATATGAAGCGATTCTAACCCGCTTAGCCGGATTGGTCTGCAATGACAGATTTGATGATTATTCGGATATTGGAGTTCGTCCGCTCAAGTTCATCCACAAGAATAAACATCGCGCTACCGTGTCGCCCAGAGAAACGCTTGTTTCCCCAATCCGGTAGCAGGCGGATATGGCGGCTACTATTACAAGGACATGCGATAACGCACATGCCTTGCATCCAGACCGCTCAGCAAGGTTTGAAAAGCCGATTCGACCTGGATGGAATCACCTTTCACGCCCAGTTCAATATGCGCTTCCGTACGCGCATCCCCAACATGCGGCAGGCTGAATACCTTAACAAGTCCGAACTCCGCTTCAATCTGTTCCATCAGGGGAGTCAGCGCAGATTCCATCGCATTCAGCGTAAACACTGACTTTTCAATGTTTGTGCTCTTGTGAAACAAGTGCGGATAAATCGTGTCCAGCACCCATTCCATCATTGGCCCGGCCATTACCGGAAAACCGGGCAAGAAATAATGCGCGCCCTCTTCAGGATGCGCAATGGAAAATCCGGGAATCTTGTTGTAAGGATTGGGTATCAGCTGCGCTCCCTGTGGAAATTCGCCCATCTTCAGCCGATGCAGATTTTCCGGGGCATCCAGCTGCGGCTCTTTTCCTTCCGTTCTGGCCATATCGGCGATGCGCTCTTGTATCTTTTCCTTTGCACCGGGATGAAGAACCAGTGGCAAGCCTAATGCCGCCGCCGCGCACCGGCGCGTATGGTCGTCCGGTGTCGCACCGATACCGCCGCAGGAAAATACGATGTCGCGGCTTGCAAAGCTTCGCTGCAGGGTCGCCGTGATCCGCGCCGGGTCATCTCCAATGTACTCGGCCCAGCTAAGCTGCATGCCTCGTGTGGAAAGCAACTCAATCAACTTGGCTAAATGCCTGTCGGCACGCTTACCAGAAAGGATTTCATCGCCGATAATCAAAAGTCCGATTGCCATACCCGTCCGCCTATATGCTGAATATGAATGATCAAGAGAAGTGCGAAAGATGCGCGTTCTGCGATTTGTGAAAATAAGCTGATCGCAAAATGAATTATGCAGCTCCCAGAATTTTCAGTTTATGTCTTTTATCGCTTGCGTGATTTGTGCTTCCTGCTGCAGGGTGCCAAGCCGATACTGCGCCAGTGCTTCCAGGCAGTAGTGCTCGAACCATAAGCCGGTAAACACGAAAACAAGCACATAAAGCCAGATCGATATTCCGGCCATCAGTGGAAACAGCACGACGACGAATGCCCCGCCCAGCCATAAAAGGGTGGGCGCAGCGCCCAGCGTCCCGCCGATTGCGCCGATCAACCACAAGCGCCACCTATGCAGGCGCAGCACTTCCTTTCTTTCAATCTCGGTCGCATGGTCCGCCAGCGCATCGTAGGCCATCACGCGATAGGTAAGCCATCCCCATAACAGGGGTTGAATAATGAAGGTAAAAGGCGGCACTACAGTCAAAGGCAAGGTCACGATCCACAGCAGGATAAATACGATGAAAGAAATGCTCGAAATCCATAGGCTTCCCCAGAACGACCCTCCCTTTCGACGTTCAAGCTCGGCATAATGGCGCAACGATACATGTCTCACGATAGCAGGCATGGCGAGCGTTCCGACGAACAGTAATGCCGTCAATACCATTAGCGGCAACAGCACCCACAGCGCAATGATCGGAACCAGCAATGTCTTGATTGCATCCAGGCCCAACCAGTCGAGCGTGCCGGACACCGTACGGAAAATATCCTTCTCGGTGAAGAATGCCTGAAGCCAATCAATGGCCGGCTGCAAGCCGTACCAGAGAATCACTCCCCAGATAAGAACCGACGCGATGAACGGCAAAATGGTCAGCATCAGCATCTTGATATGAAGCTGGGATAACAGGGCACGTGAGAAAGACATCAGAACCAGGCGCATCGGTGTTCCCATTGGAAGGACTGTAATGTTTGACGGTCGCAAGCTGCGGCAAACCCATAGGCACCGCCGCAAGATAAGCGGTATTTTACTGTGCATGGGATATTCATTCGCATATATCATCGCGGATCCCATTCCATATGGCCGGTATTTTTCCGGCATCAAAGCAAGGTGTATTTCGTGACGACGTGGCTTCCGAACGGCTTGCCGAATTCGCGCATGATCAGCCACTTGCCGCCGGTATTTTCCTGCTCCATGTTTCTATGACTGCATGGGTTTGATCCGGCACACCGATTGCCTTCCAGATGCTTATCCAGACTGATAGCGCAGTGGAATCGACCTTGGCCGCACCTCCTTCGGACCGACAGAGGGTTCTTGCGGTGCGCCGGGAACTGTCGCGACTGCCGCGCCGTCGCCGACTCTTTGAGAGTTTTTATCGTTCTTCAGAAAGGGACGTTCCGACAAACACAGGGCCAACTGCTACAATGCGAATCTTGACGAATTCGCATCACATTCAGATCACATTCAGAATAGAGGAAAAAAATGTCCATGACCATGATGGCCTCAGGCCTGCAATATGAAGATATTCAAGTCGGTTCAGGCGAGGAAGCAAAAGCCGGAGCCCATGTAACCGTTCACTACACAGGATGGTTGCAAAATCCTGATGGCAGCGCAGGAAAAAAATTCGACTCCAGCAAGGACCGCAACAGCCCGTTCCAGTTTCCTCTGGGAGCCGGCCATGTGATCAAAGGATGGGATGAAGGCGTGCAGGGCATGAAAGTAGGCGGCGTGCGCAAACTGATCATCCCGTCAGGACTTGGCTACGGTGCGCGCGGAGCCGGCGGGGTGATCCCTCCGAATGCGACCCTGATATTCGACGTGGAATTATTGGGCGTATAAAGCTTCACTCCATCGCCGGCGGCCGCAACAAATGCCGCCAGCCACAGCATTCACTCAAGGATTTCCGGTTGTTGAGGCCGGATTCACCGAATTGACCGGGTTAGGCGCAGTCTGCCCGGTCAGAATTGCAATCAGGTTATCTGCCGCGCAATCAGCCATCGCACGGCGCGTGCGTTCTGATGCACTGGCAATGTGTGGCGTCAGTACAGCGTTCGGCAAATCCAGGAATTCCGGATAAAACGCGGGCTCATTCTCAAAAACGTCCAGGCCGGCTGCACCGATGCGCCTTTCTTTCAATGCCTGAATCAATGCCTGATCATCGACAATGCCGCCGCGCGCGATATTGACCAGCGTCGCAGTTTTTTTCATGAGCGCCAGTTCAGCCCGCCCCACAATGTGATGCAGCTGGGATGAATAGGGCACGGTCAATACCACATGGTCTGCCTGCTTAAACAATTCTTCCTTGCCCACATACTGCGCATGATTGGCGTTATCCTCCAGGTTTTGCGATAGACGGGAGCGGTTATGGTAGATCACCCGCATATTGAATCCCATCGAACGGCGCGCAATGGCTTGCCCGATGCGCCCCATTCCAAGGACACCCAGCGTCGAGCCATGCAGATCCATGCCGAGAAAGCTGTCGTAACGCCACTTTTCCCATTTGCCTTCCCTTAACCAGCGCTCAGATTCCGTGACCCTGCGGGCAGCCGACATCAGCAATGCCCAGGCAAAGTCAGCAGTCGTTTCGTTCAATACGTCCGGCGTGTTGGTCACAGCGATGCCGGCACGCGTCGCTGCCTCGATATCGATATTGTTGTATCCGACCGCCATGTTGCACACCGCTTTCAATTGCGGGTTGGATTGAATCTGCTTGCTGCCGATTCGTTCGCTCAAGGTAGCAAAAATCCCTTGCTTGCCCTGCAGCCTGATCGCCAGTTCATCCTCGGAGAAGACCTTGTCTTCCTGGTTTGATTCGACTTCAAAATATTGGCTCAGTCGGGCAATTACGTCGGGAAAAATGGCGCGCGCCACGAGAATCTTTGGTTTCATGTACTGATCCGGCTTGGAAGTAGATTAAATGCCCGGCGGATTGACCCTACTGCGTGAAAGGATAAAACAGGGGAAGTCAAAGCGCGGGAGTGCCTTTACCCACTGGATAGTAGCATTATTGGAATCCATAGCGGAACGCCATAAACGCACCGGTTATTTCAATTTACTTAATGTGTGCTGGGCTATGCTTATCAATACTTCAAACTTCATCGATCCGGCATTTACTTATTTGTAATTTATCTAAGCTCATGTTTGTAGGAAAGTTCGATTTGTCTTAAAATACAAGGCTTTAAGAGCCTAGGCGCACAGCGCTGCGCCGTTCATACGGCCGTTCTTATTTCCAATTGATACTTTAGGACTGTTATGACTCACGTTGTGACCGAATCATGCATTCGCTGCCGCTATACTGATTGCGTGGATGTGTGCCCGGTAGACTGCTTCCGCGAAGGCCCGAATTTTCTCGCAATTGATCCGGACGAGTGCATTGACTGCGCGGTATGTGTAGCTGAATGCCCGGTCAATGCCATTTATGCTGAAGAAGACGTTCCGAGCGATCAGCAGCAATTCATCAAGATCAATGCTGACCTTTGCCAGAACTGGCCTTCCATTACCAAGAGCAAAAGCGCATTGCCTGAGGCAGAGGAATGGAAAGACGTTCAGGAAAAACTGCAATTCCTGGAACGTTGATTTTTAAGCCTGTACATTTATAGAATGTACAGGCTTTTAAATTGATCCAAGACATTCAGGGAAGCTTTCCTGCTTTTGCAAGGATTCTATTTTCAATTCCCTTCAGCATACCCCTTCACCATACCCCTGCAGCAAGCCTTCATTAAAAGTTTTCCGTAGAAAAAATCTCTGGTCTCGCATGGGCAACATCGCGTCATCCATGCATGCATATCTCTTTGCCCGAGCGCCTGACCACATCTTCTCTCTGCATGCTTCTTGTTGCGTCAGCACACTTTGTCACAGTCATTTTACCAACGCTCTTTTCAGACCCCCCTAAAATTTTATCGCGACAGGATGTCTATACATGAATATTTGCTTGTTCTAAAAAGAGCCAATTATTCTCCAATGTCTTCCTTGGATAAACTTTATCTTTCGGCCTGACAATATAAGGAAACAAATCGGTAGCATTTCGAAAAACGCTCGACTGAAAACGGACACAACGTTCTATTTTGACATTGCAATATAGGGGTCAGCGCGCAAAATAATTCATGGAATTGCATTACATGCATTGCAGCAAGATTTAATTCTCTGCAGAATCGTAGTGCCCCAAGAAAGGTTGCCATATGCTGTATCACTTCCACGAAATGAATCGCGCGATGCTGAACCCGTTTATCCAATGGGCCAAAGCTTCTTCGCGTCTATTGACCGATCCGGTCTCCCCTTTTGCCCATACTCCTTTCGCTCAGCGCATTGCGGCCGGCTATGAATTGATGTACCGATTGGGAAAGGCCTATGAAAAGCCGGAATTCAATCTGACGAGCACTGTGCTCGAAGATGGAAGGACAGTCGCGATACAGGAAGAAGTCGCATGCAACAAGCCATTCTGCCGCTTGCTGCATTTTAAAAAGGAACTTGGCGACAAGGAGTACGCCGCCTTAGGTCAGCCCCGCGTACTGGTTGTGGCGCCCCTGTCGGGACATCATGCCACCCTGCTGCGAGATACAGTTCGCAGCCTGCTTCCGAAACATGATGTCTACATTACCGACTGGACCGATGCGCGCATGGTACCCGCATCGAAAGGACCGTTTCATCTGCATGACTATGTCTATTACGTGCAGGAGTTCATCCGGCTGCTCGGTCCGGATTTGCACGTCATGTCCGTCTGCCAGCCGACGGTCCCTGTGCTGGCGGCCATTTCATTGATGGCGAGCGAGAACGATCCGAAACTGCCGAAAACGATGATCATGATGGGCGGGCCGATTGACCCGCGCAAGTCTCCGACCCAGGTCAACGATCTCGCAATGAGAAAGCCTTATTCATGGTTCGAGCATCAGGTCATCTACCGCGTACCTACGAATTATCCAGGCCACGGACGCAAGGTTTATCCCGGTTTTTTACAGCACGCCGGTTTCGTCGCCATGAATCCGCGCCGGCATGCGCAAAGCCACTGGGATTTTTACATGCACTTGCGCAAGGGCGACAATGAATCGGCAGCAGACCATCGCAAGTTTTATGACGAATACAATGCCGTGCTCGATCTGCCGGCGGAATATTACCTGGAGACGATCGAAACGGTTTTCCAGAAGCACGAACTGGCTTTGGGAACATGGAAAGTAGAAGGCAGGGCGGTACGTCCCCAGGATATCAGCAGCGTTGCCCTCTTTACGATCGAGGGCGAACTCGACGACATCTCCGGATCAGGACAAACCCAGGCAGCCCATACGCTATGCACGTCCATTCCGAAGTCGAAAAAACTGCATTTTACGGCGCCGAAATGCGGCCACTACGGCATATTCTCCGGCCGCCGCTGGCGCGAAGTGATTTACCCCAAGGTGGAAGAATTCATCCGGGCGAACGCATGAACTGCTCTGGGTTGCTGCCGCCTGCGACGATTCGAGTGATCCGCCGCAGGCGATTGCAGCGCAGCGGCCGTCATCCATGCCGCTTTCTTGCCGGTTCATTCCGGCAATTCGTATCATCGCCAGTTCCACCGCCGCCTTAATAAACAGGCTGACTGGCATTTCCCTTCCAAGTTCTGGATAATGCTGAATATGTCAGGAAACACCGCTTATCCCAGCTTCAATCTCAAGGCCTTGGCTGACCGCATTGAAGATCTGTTGCCCCAGACGCAATGTACCAAGTGCGGCTATGCCGCATGCCGGCCATATGCGGAGGCAGTGGCGAACGGCGACGCCGGATACAACCAGTGCCCGCCGGGCGGGCAGGAAGGTGTCGCACGCCTCGCACAACTGCTCGGCAAGCCCGTCATTCCGCTTGATCCTGCCAATGGAGTGGAGCGGGTACGGCCCGTGGCAGTCATCGACGAATCGCTTTGCATCGGATGCACCTTGTGCATTCAGGCATGCCCGGTCGATGCCATCGTCGGCGCGGCCAAGCAGATGCATACCGTCGTGAATGATCTGTGCACCGGATGTGATTTATGCGTCGCGCCCTGCCCCGTGGACTGCATCGAGATGGTGGATGCCACGCCCGGCAGAACCGGCTGGAATGCATGGTCACAGGAGGAAGCCGACGCCGCGCGCATGCGGCATGATTTCCGCACCTTCCGTCTGCGGCGCGACAAGGAAGAAAACGACACCCGCCTTGCCGCCAAGGCAGCAGCCAAACTCAAGGAAGTGGAAGCTGCAGCAGCATCCAGTCCGGAAGAAAAAAAGGAACAGGACAGAAAGAAAGCCATTATTCAGGCTGCGATGGAGCGCGCGCGCCTGAAGAAAGCGGAAATGGCGGCCAAGCAGTAGGCGCAATCCGCCAGCTGCGGCACTGCAGGCAATAATGCGACAATGCTTGTATTTTATGAACGCATGCCGGCGCGAGGCGTTGCCGGCCTGACTGCAAAATTGCCTAAAAATGAATACCGAACAAAGACGCGAGATTTTCCGGCGCTTTCAGGCGGCCAATCCTCATCCGACCACCGAACTGGAATACACTACGCCGTTTGAGCTGCTGATCGCGGTCATCCTGTCAGCGCAGGCCACCGACGTGTCGGTCAACAAGGCCCTGCGCAAGCTGTATCCTACCCATAACACGCCGGAGCAAATCTACGCGCTGGGCGTTGAAGGGCTGACTCCCTATATCCAGAGCATCGGCTTGTACCGCACCAAAGCCAGGAACGTCATCGAAACCTGCCGCATCTTATTGGAACGCCACGGCGGCGAAGTTCCGCGCACGCGTGAAGAGCTCGAAGCCCTGCCCGGCGTCGGCCGCAAAACAGCCAATGTGATCCTGAACACTGCATTCGGCGAAGTCGCCATCGCAGTCGACACGCATATTTTCCGCGTATCGAATCGCACCGGCATTGCGCCCGGAAAGAACGTGGAGCAGGTGGAACGCAATCTGCTGAAACTGGTGCCGGAAGAATACCGGATGGACGCTCACCACTGGCTGATCCTGCATGGCCGTTACACATGCATTGCACGTCTGCCCAAGTGCTGGAATTGCATGATCGCCGATCTATGCGAGTACGAGCCGAAAACGCCGCTGCCGGAAAAAGGCGTATGAACTTACGGGCGCCATTTCCTAAGCGTCAGGCTTCAATCCGACGAACACATAGCGGTTCAGGCTGAAAAAATAATTTCCCTCTTGCCCAAGCCGGCGCAATTCGCCTGCCCAGGCCATTACTTCTTCTGCTGTGATTCCGTTGCGCCCGGTCACAAATGGCCCGATCAGGTCGATCATCCGATTGCTGAACGACTCTTCACGGAATTCCGGATTAAACAGTGGAATGACTTTTTGCTCCCCTACCTGGAATCCTGTTTCGCGCATTGATGAACCGAGCGTCCTCGGCAAGTAAGGATCGGCAAGGTGTGCATCCCAGGCAGACAAAATCTTCTTCATCCGCGCCGTATCTTCGGCATGCCAGACAATGGAATCCCAATCGGTATCCAGTATCAGCACCTGCCCTCCGGGACGCAGGACGCGATGCACCTCAAGCAAGGCCGGGCGCACGTCCGGAAGATATTCCAGTACCTGCGTAACTGTGACGACATCGAAACAGGCATCCGCAAACGGAAGGCTTGATGCTTCGGCATGCAGGAATTTCAGTTGTGTTTGATGGCGATAGCGGTCTCCGGCGAGCGCCAGCAATTCGGGACTGATATCGATTCCGCATACTTCGCCCCTGCTTCCCACGATATCAGCCATGGCGGAGGCAAGGAAGCCGGGGCCTGAACCGATGTCGAGCGCTTTCTCTCCAGGCTTCAGTTGAAGAAGCCCAATTACCTGCTGGCGCTGTTCTGCCATATCGGGCGTGACATATACGGCCAGCAGTTGTTCCGCAGCTTTGTCATTGAAGCGTAAGGTAGCATTGGTCATGTTCTTGGCCTGGTGAGTTTTATTATCAAACAGAAACGAATTGCTGTAACTCTATGCATGCAGACCATGATCCCGAGGAACACTCTGTCCGCATTACGTGGCCACCTCCGGTTCACGCGATCTTTGCGGCGATACTCTGTCCGCAGCCGCCAACGCCGAATCGATCAATTCGATCCAGTGCCTGACAGGAAGGTCAGTGCCGGATTGAAGATGGGTGATGCAGCCGATATTGGCAGAGGCGATCAGGTCCGGATTTGTTTTCTCCAGATTGGCGATCTTGTTGTCGCGCAGCTGTGTCGCAATCTGCGGATGCAGCACCGAATAGGTGCCGGCGGAACCGCAGCACAGATGACTGTCCTGGCATAGTTTGACCTCAACACCGAGCCCGTCCAGGACACGTTCCACCGCACCGCGGATTCGCTGTCCGTGTTGCAACGTGCAAGGCGGATGGTAGGCAACGCGCCGCTCGATTTTTCCGGCAAGCTGCTGCAGCTGCGCTTCGAAAGCCGGCAGGATTTCGCTCAAGTCCTTGGTCAGCTCGGAAATGCGTTGCGCTTTCGCTGCATACTTCGGGTCGCGCTCCAGCAGATGGCCATAGTCCTTTACGGTCGAGCCACAACCGGACGCCGTCATAAGAATCGCTTCCGCGCCCGCTTCGACATGCGGCCACCAGGCATCAATATTGCGCCGCATATCGTTCAGCGCGGCGTCATGATCGTTCAAATGAAAACGGATCGCGCCGCAACACCCCTCTCTTGCCGCAACGATCAGTTCCACGCCGAGCGCATCCATCACTCGCGCGGTGGCGGCATTGATGTTCGGTGCCATGGCCGGTTGCACGCATCCGTCGAGCAGGATCATCTTGCGCGCATGCGAACGTGTCGGCCAGGATCCGGAGTCTTCCCTTGCCGGCACCTTGTTTTTCAATGCGCGCGGCAGCAAGGGACGCAGCATCTGCCCAGCCTTCATCGCAGGCGTGAATATCCATTTGCGCGACACGCCTTCTTTGAGGGCTGTGCGCAGCATGCGGTCCTGCGCACGCCGCGGAACCTTTTCTTCCACGACTTTGCGGCCGATATCGACCAGCCGGCCGTACATCACGCCGGATGGGCACGTCGTTTCGCAGTTGCGGCAGGTCAGGCAGCGATCCAGGTGCAGCTGCGTTTTTTCAGTCGGTTCCTTGCCTTCGAGGACCTGCTTGATGAGATAGATGCGCCCGCGCGGGCCATCAAGTTCGTCACCGAGCAATTGATAAGTCGGGCAGGTCGCGGTACAGAAGCCGCAATGCACGCAGGCGCGCAGGATCGCTTCCGCTTCCTGGCCTTCCGGCGTGTCTTTGATGAAATCTGCAAGATTGGTTTGCATGAGATCCTAATGCGTTGAAACATGCTGCGGACGAGGCACCTCGCCACGTAGCCTGTCAAAAATTATTACCATTCCGAGTACATCCGTCCCGGGTTGAAGATCCCGGCAGGATCGAATTCGGTTTTCAATCTGCGGTGTATGGCCGCCAGCGCCGGCGCAAGCGGATGGAACACGCCCGCTTCCTTGGCTCCGCCGCGGAACAAGGTCGCATGACCGCCGGCTTCCTGCGCGATGCGGCGAATGGTCGCCGCATCGGCATCGGTCTTCAGCCAGCGCTGCGCGCCGCCCCATTCGATCAATTGCTCGCCAGGCAAGGCAATCGGCATGGCGGTTGACGGGACGGACAAGCGCCACAATCCCTTGCTTTCGTCGAACGAGCTGAAAAACGCATGCTGCTGTTCGCGCAAGCCGGCCCAGTATGCTGATGCATCGGCGACCTCTTCACCTCCGAGCCTTAAGCGTGCAGCATGAATCGCGGCTTCGGCGCCGGAAAGCCGCACACGCAGCACGCCTTCATGCCACACGCTGGCCGAGAGCGGCAGCGGCTGCCCGCCCCACTGGTTCAGATAGGTGATCGCATTATTCTGATTCATGGCGAACTGCAAAGTGGTTTCCATGATCGGTCTGGGCAAGACCTTGAGTGAAACTTCTGCTATCAGACCCAACGTACCCAGCGAACCTGCCAAGAGACGCGACACATCATAGCCAGCCACGTTCTTCATGACCTGTCCGCCGAAATGCATGAGCTGACCGCGGCCGTTCATGAGCGCTGTTCCAAGGACAAAGTCGCGCACCGCGCCGGCTGCCTGCCGGCGCGGTCCAGACAGGCCGCTCGCCACCACGCCGCCTATTGTCGCATCGTTGCCGAAGTACGGTGGCTCGAAAGCCAGCATCTGGTTCTGTTCGGCCAGCGTCGCGTCGATCTCTGCCAGCGGCGTTCCGCAACGTGCCGTAATCACAAGCTCGGTCGGCTCGTAGGAAATAACGCCGGCATAAGCGCGTGTATCGAGAACATCGCCCAGCGCACTCTGCCCATACCATTCTTTCGTACCGCCGCCGCGGATACGTAGCGGCGTCCCGGCAGTGTTGGCGGCGATGATGCGTTCGCGGATTTCCTGTAATGCTGAATTCATGTCGGTATTCTTCTGTTCTTAAAAGCGCGGCAAATCGGAAAACTTCAGCTCACCCTTGCGCACATGCATCTTGCCGTGCTCCGCACAGCGGTGCAGCGTGGGAATCGCCTTGGTCGGGTTCAGCAGTTGCGGCGGATCGAAGGCGCGCTTGACCGCAAAGAAGGCGTCCAGCTCTTCGCGCGAGAATTGCACGCACATGGAATTGATTTTTTCCAGGCCTACGCCGTGTTCACCAGTGATCGTGCCGCCGACTTCGACGCAGAGTTCCAGAATTTCTTCTCCGAACAATTCGGCACGATGAAATTCATCGGCATTGTTGGCATCGAACAGGATCAGTGGATGCAGATTGCCGTCGCCCGCATGGAAGACATTGGCGCAGCGTAGACCGTATTTTTTTTCCATCTCTTCAATGCCAAGCAGCACGCGTCCCAGTTCCTTGCGCGGAATCGTACCGTCCATGCAATAGTAATCGGGCGAAATGCGTCCGGCGGCGGGAAAGGCGTTCTTGCGTCCGGACCAAAACTTCAGACGTTCGGCTTCGTTTTGCGACACTGTGATTGCAGTCGCGCCGGAATGCTGCAGCACCGCTTCCATGCGCAGGATTTCATCTTCAACCTCCTCGATATTTCCGTCCGATTCACATAGCAGAAGCGCCGCTGCATCGATATCATAACCAGCATGCACAAAGGGCTCGACCATGCGCGAACTGGTCCTGTCCATCATTTCCAGCCCGGCTGGAATGATGCCGGCGGCAATGATGTCCGCCACTGCATTGCCGCCTGTGACGACGTCATTGAAGGACGCCATGATCACGCGCGCCTGCTGCGGCTTCGGAATCAGCCTGACCGTGACTTCGGTCACAATGCCCAGCATCCCTTCCGAGCCGATGAAGACTGCGAGCAAATCAAAGCCAGCCGCATCCAGCGCTTCATTGCCCAGCTCGACCACTTCTCCGGATATGGTAACCATGCGGATGCGCATGACGTTGTGCACAGTCAGCCCGTATTTCAGGCAATGCACGCCGCCCGAATTTTCAGCGACGTTACCGCCGATCGTGCATGCGATCTGGGAGGACGGGTCGGGGGCGTAATACAGGCCGTGCGGTGCGGCCGCCTCGGAAATGGAGATATTGCGGACGCCGGGCTGCACGACCGCAGTACGCGCATACGAGTCCATCTTCAGAATGCGGTTCAGACGTGCAGTAGAAAGCACCACGCCTTCGGCAATCGGCAGCGCACCGCCCGACAATCCCGTGCCGGCGCCGCGCGGCACGATGGGCACTTTCAGTCTATGGCATGCCTTCAATACGCCGACAACCTGCTCTTCGTTTTCCGGCAAGGCCACAACCATGGGCAATTGGCGATAAGCTGATAATCCGTCGCACTCATAAGGGCGCGTATCTTCTTCATTAAACAATACGGCACCCTTGGGCAAGACCGCATTCAATGCGTCGACCACTTCACGCTGCCGCGTCGTATCCGACGTAAGATTCTGCTGAATATTCATTACCGATTCTATAGTGAAAGTAAGCTAGTCAAACTAGCCAGATGCAATAGTTTGCTCAGTATGCAAATGATATGAAGCGCCATTTTTTCAATGACGCTTCACAGCCGCGCTTCACAACTGCATTACCCTTCCTCAGCGCACGACCATACTGGTAAAAGGAGCAACGTAATCCTGTAAGGCAATTAAAAAGCCAACCAGAATGGCAAGTGCGATCGAATGGAAGAATACATACCGAAGTATATCGCCTTCATGGCCATACCACTTGGTGGCCGTGGAGGCGACGACAATAGACTGCGCATCGATCATCTTGCCTATGACGCCACCCGAGCTGTTTGCCGCCGCCATCAGTACCGGCGGCAGGCCAAGTTGCTCTGCGGTAGTTCTCTGCCGGCTGCCGAACAGGACATTCGCTGCGGTATCAGAGCCTGTCAGCGCAACGCCAAGCCAGCCGAGCAGCGTACCGAACATCGGATAGAAGATGCCGGTATGCGCAAAAGCCAGGCCCAAGGTCGCATCCAGTCCGGAATATTTGGTCAGATAACCGACTCTGAACATCGCGCAGATCATCAGCAAGGAATAGCGGACCACTTGATGGTTTCCCAATATTTCTTGATGAGGCGGGTAAATGAATACTTCATCAACAGGCCGGCAACGATTGCCGATACAAAAATACCTGTGCCCGCCATGGACAGGACATTGAAATTGAAAACAGCCGCTTCCGCAAAGGGCGTTACAGCTACCGGCGGCATCTTGATGACCATTTTATCCAGGCCTGGAATTGAATATTTCCATGCCCAGACGGCATCCATTACTTTCTTGAAGGCCGGTGTGCCCCAGATAAAGACAAACACCGACAATATGACCCACGGCATCCAGGCTTTTGCCTTGGTGATATGAGTGTCTGCCGGTTTTTCTTCCAGCTGGAGGTCATCTTTCTTTATATCGTCTTTGGAATTGTCGACCCGGTTTCCAAGCGCAGTGGAAGTCCATACCTTCTTTGGTTGCCAGATTTTAAGAAATAAGGTCAAGCTACCCATCGAAACGAGTGAGGCGATGACGTCAACCAGCCATGGTCCATGGTAATTCGAGCCCGGTGACTGCGGACAAGGCAATGACTGGCGCGCCGAGCGCACCGTAGGCAACCGGCGCTGTATTGGCAATCAGGGCCAAGCCTGAAGCGGCAAGAGGCGAGAATCCCAGTCCGATCAGGATCGCGCCGGTAACTGCTACCGGCGTACCGAAACCTGTCACACCTTCAAAGAAAGCGCCGAAGCAAAATGCCACCAGCAACAATTGCAAACGGCGGTCTTCCGTAATGCCGCTGATGCTGTTCTGCAAAACGCCGAAGTACCCATTCAAGGTGGTGAGCCGGTGCAAGAAAATAATATTCAATACGATCCAGCCGAGCGGAAAAAGCCCCGCTGCAATGCCATAACCCGCTGCTTTTCCAGCCATTTCAGCTGGCATGCCGAAAATAAACGATGCCACCACAATGCCGATCACAAGCGCGAGGCCGGCGGCAAGATGTGCCTTGATATGAAAAAAGCCAATGCTGCGAGCAGCACGGCAACCGGAATGCACGCCGCAACGGTGGACAAGGCGAAACTACCTAATGGGTCATAGACTTGCTGCCAAGGCATCTTGTTATTCCTTAATGAAGCAAGCTTGAACGAAAAAGCTCGCAATGTTGCTCGAAATTAGAGAGCAAATAAATACGGAATCACACTAGGTAATACTAGGAAGTTATTCGATTGTTAAGACAGCTCTGTGATGAAAAAAAAATTCCACCAATAAGCGGCATTACTGATTTATAAATCGCGGGCAACCTATGAATCCGCTCTGTGGATTGCTAAAGATCATCTGGAACTTACCTAAAAGCTGGCTACGTAGAAACGCTGATTGTTAGTTTGTAAGTTATTGAATAATTTTAGTTCTTCAACGACGAAATATTTTCGTTGAAAAGAAAATGTTGCGTAAAGTCAATATTGCTGTTTGAATATCTCGGTATTTTTCTGTGACCGCTTACTGAAGCAATAGTGACGGTCCGATACAAGCGCTTGCATGGTTTTATATGCAATAGAACAAGAAATGCTTAGATATTGAGCAAAATGGCTGGTGACAGATGCTTGATATGTAAGTATTCGTAATAATTTGCGGCTACACTGAGCCTGAATAAGTTTGCATGCATTGGAATGGAAATGGGCTTTAGCGTGAATTGGAACGGAGGTGGAATTCATCACATCAAGGCACAGGTCATAAGCAATCCACAAAATCTACAAAAATGACATTTGGAGACATACGATGAAAAAACATGAAAAGGCAGTTCACTCAGAAACATCTTCGCGCCGTAAATTTCTTGGCGGAGCCGGCACTGCAACTGCCGCACTTGCTTTCCCGATGATTGCCACAGCGCAAACACCTACTCAGCTGCGTTTCCAGAGCACCTGGCCAAGCAAGGATATCTTTCACGAATATGCGCTCGACTTCGCCAAGAAGGTCAATGACATGACCGGCGGCGAGCTTAAGATCGAAGTACTGCCAGCAGGCGCTGTTGTACCCGCCTTCGGCCTGCTGGATGCAGTCTCCAAGGGCACGCTGGACGGCGGCCACGGCGTCATGGGCTATAACTACGGCAAACAGAATGCCATCGCGCTCTGGACGTCCGGTCCGGTATTCGGCATGGACGCCAATATGGTGCTGGCATGGCACAAGTACGGCGGCGGCAAGGAGCTGCTGGAAAAACTGTACAAGTCGATCGGCGCCAACGTTGTCTCCTTCCTGACCGGCCCGATGCCGACCCAGCCGCTGGGCTGGTTCAAGAAGCCGATCACCAAAACAGAAGACCTGAAGGGCATGAAGTTCCGTACCAATGGCCTTGCCATTGACCTGTTTACTGCCATGGGCGCAGCGGTCAATGCATTGCCCGGCGGCGAAATCGTTCCGGCGCTGGACCGCGGACTGCTGGACGGCGCAGAATTCAACAATGCCAGCTCCGACCGCATACTTGGCTTCCCGGACGTTTCCAAGACCTGCATGCTGCAAAGCTTCCACCAGAGCTCCGAGCAGTTCGAGATCAGCTTCAACAAGAACAAGTACGACTCGCTGCCTCCGAAGATGAAGGCGATCATCGCCAATGCCGTGGAAGCGGCATCCGCCGACATGTCCTGGAAAGCCATCGACCGCTATTCGATCGACTACCGCGAAATGGCTGCCAAGCAAGGTGTCAAGTTCTACAAGACGCCGGATAGCCTGCTGCAGGAGCAACTGAAAATCTGGGACGGCATCGTCGCCAAGAAGGGTGCCGAGAATCCGCTGCTCAAAGAAGTCGAAGCATCGCAGCGTGCGTTTGCAGAACGCGCAATGAAATGGGATATGGATACCAACAATCCGCGCCGCATGGCCTATAACCATTACTTCGGCAGAAAGGCAGCGCCAGCCAAGAAAGGCTGATGCATTGACCTGAACCATCGAACACCATCCAGCACCATCGGATGGTGTTTTTTTTGACTGGTTTAATGTTTTCACCGAACGGCATTACCTTTCGCCTAGCCAAGGCAACAACACCATGCGGAACCTCTTATTTTTTATCGACAAGGTCAGCAGCTGGATCGGGCAACTGTTTTCCTGGCTCATCCTTGCGCTTACCCTTCTCATTGCCTGGGAAGTCTTTGCGCGCTACGTGCTCAACACACCGAATCCCTGGGCATTCGACCTGATGATCATGATGTACGGAACCCTGATCATGATGGCTGGCGCCTATACGCTGGCAAAGAACGGGCATGTGCGCGGCGACGTGCTGTACGGATTCTTTCCACCACGCCTGCAGGCAGGACTGGACCTGTTGCTGTACTTCGTCTTCTTCATCCCCGGCGTCGCTGCGCTGGTCTGGGCGGGCTATACCTATGCAGCCGAGTCCTGGGCAATCAACGAGCATTCCACGCTGACCGCCAGCGGCCCGCCGCTCTATCCCTTCAAGACCATTATTCCTATTTCTGGCGCACTCCTGCTGATGCAGGGATTTGTGGAGATCATCCGCTGCATTATCTGCCTGAAGCAAGGCGAATGGCCGGCACGCGAAAAGGACGTGGAAGAGGTCGATGTCGAAAAATTAAAAGAAATGGTGCAGGCACCTGACGCGGACGTCGTCAACGAACATAATCGGGCCGCACTGAAATCCGGGGGCCGTGAATGAGAAAAGAAATTTGGTTTGGGCTGTCCATACTGGCTCTGATTGTTATCGGGCTCTTTGTGCTGATGCCGCCCCCCTCCGAGATGACCAACGGCCATCTGGGCTTGCTGATGCTGGCCCTGATCGTGGTTGCCATCATGCTCGGTTTTCCGACCGCCTTTACCCTGATGGGCATGGGCGTGATGTTTACCTGGTTCGCCTATCGCGACCAGAATCCCGACATTGCCATCCAGCAGACGCTGGACCTGATGGTGCAGCGCGCCTACTCGGTGATGGCAAACGACGTACTGATCTCCGTCCCGCTGTTTATTTTCATGGGCTACCTGGTCGAGCGCGCCAACCTGATCGAACGCCTGTTCAAGAGCCTGCATATCTCCATGGCCAGGATTCCCGGTTCGCTGGCAGTCGCGACCATTGTCACCTGCGCCATCTTCGCTACGGCGACCGGCATCGTAGGCGCAGTCGTCACGCTGATGGGCCTGCTGGCAATGCCAGCCATGCTCAAGGCCGGCTACAGCACCCAGCTTTCCGCCGGCTCAATTACGGCGGGCGGCGCATTGGGAATTATCATTCCGCCCTCGGTGCTCCTGATTGTGTACGGCGCAACGGCCGGCGTATCCGTCGTACAGCTTTATGCGGGCGCATTTTTTCCGGGCCTGATGCTGGCAGGACTGTATCTGGTCTACGTCATCATTCTGGCCAAGATCAAGCCTAGCCTGGCGCCTCCCCTGTCCGCGGAAGACCGGAAGGTCATTTTGCCCGGCTACATGGAATCCATTTCCGACAATGTCAGCAAAAAGGCTTTGCCCGGACTATTGGGCGCAGTAAAAGGCAAGCGCAATGTCAGCGTATCCTCGAAGACTTTGCTCATGCAGCTCTTTATCACGCTGTTGCCGGCGCTGGCGTTCGCTGCGGTAATGGGACTGAGCTATAGCTTCGTCACCGCACCGGATCCTGCGAAATCGGAAATTATGGAAATCGATTCCTTCGGGTCCGGATACGAGGGAGGCGGACTTGCCGAACCTCCCCTCGACGAAGGGCTTGCCGAACCTCCTGCTGATGGAAGCCTGAGCGAGCCGTCGGCCAGTGGCGAACTGGCGGAACCACCTTCGGGCAGCGAACTGGCTGAGCCTCCATCAGATGGAGCTCCGGCCGAACCGTCTGAGAATTCTGTTTCAAGCTCCTCATCCGCCGCTCCGACAGAAGCGGGATCCGGCAATGGGGCAACCGACGAACAGGTCCAGGAAGACGGCCGCAATCCAGCTCCAAAAGGTTTCTGGATTGCACTGGGCGTCGGCCTGATCGCATTGATCGCGTTCTATGCATTCTTTACGTTTGCGCGCCTGGAAATTTTCAAGATGCTGCTGGGCTCGCTCTTTCCGCTGATGTTTCTGATCCTGGCGGTTCTGGGCAGCATCGTATTCGGCCTGGCCACGCCGACTGAAGCGGCGGCCATGGGCGCCTTCGGCGGCATTGTGCTGGCGGCAGCCTACCGGCGCCTGAATTTCGACATGGTACGAGAATCGGCATACCTGACGGCAAAAACCAGTGCGATGGTGTGCTGGCTTTTCGTCGGTTCGAGCATTTTCTCGGCGGCGTTTGCGCTGCTGGGCGGCCAGGAAATCATCAACAACTGGGTGCTGTCGATGGAGCTGACGCCACTGCAGTTCATGATCCTGGCGCAGGTGATCATCTTCCTGCTCGGCTGGCCGCTGGAATGGACCGAAATCATCGTGATCTTCATGCCGATCTTCGTTCCCCTGCTCGCGCATTACAACATCGATCCGCTGTTCTTCGGCCTGCTGGTGGCCATGAATCTGCAAACCGCGTTCCTGTCGCCGCCGGTCGCAATGTCAGCCTTCTACCTGAAGGGGGTGTCGCCTCCGCATGTGACACTGAACCAGATTTTCATGGGCATGCTGCCTTTCATGGGAATACAGGTTATTGCACTCATCCTGTTGTACATGTTCCCGGGCATCGGCTTGTGGCTGCCGGAAGTCCTGTACAAGTAAGGGTGCCCCGATGACGAAGGTTCAAGACGGGAAAGTCGTCATCATTACGGGCGGTAGCCGCGGCATCGGAGCCGCTACCGCTCGGCTGGCCGCTGCGCGAGGCTATGCAGTATGCGTCAATTATCTGAAAAACCAAGCTGCCGCAGATGGCGTGGTATCCGACAATCTGAACCAACCCACCTGCGCGGTACAAATAACCGATTACCGGTATTCCCATCAGGCCGGCGGCCGCCAGCGCTGAATATTCGGAAAGATAATGCCCTTTCGGATATTCCTTATCCATCAAAACCAGGCTGATACCTGCAAACATCAGGCAGCTTGCAACTAAGGACGGAATTGACTGAAAAGATTCCGCTCCGATCCGGAATAACGAAGCGGCTATTTCTTCCAGAAGCGGTGCAGTTCCAAGAACCAGGATTAGCGCTCCAAGGAATCGTGATGCAAGCCGGAATCGTCTCTCCAGGTCTTCCTTTAATGGACAATGGACGCTGCCAAGCCACAATCCTGCGCCGGCCATCAATAAGCCGATCGCGGTAAATGGGTGAATGGAAAAGTGCGCCGGCAATGTCCATCGGCCGAGGAAATAAATGCACAAAGCGATTGTGGCAGCTATAGCCATCCCGGCCGCGATGGATTGCGCGACCAGGCGAAAAAATCGCGGCGAACGGTATTCTTGGTGTTCAGGGTCGGTCAGCGCCAATTCAGGCCTCGGTTCAACTAGGGGAAAAGTGATTATTTGCCGTGTGCGCCGCCATTCGATTGGCACGTTAAAGATGGTATGCGCTCAACTGATACAGAGCATGAATCACCCTGCGCTGGACGTCATGCTCGAAGTCAAACCGCCATCGCAATATGTTTGAAATCCGACAGAAATAGACATACCGAACTTGGCAAGGTTCTTATTTGAAAGGCTTTCGTTCTTTAGGTTTTTAATCTGGGTCAATTTTTTGTAGCACATTGCATCTCCATGCTTTACGCGTAATCTGGAGCGCTATTCCGCGGCGTTCATGGCGCTTCTAACCATGCCATTTCGCATCTATAACATGTAATAGCCTGATCTTCGCAACCGAATTCGAGGGCTTTCCAGCCTCGGGACCAGCTTTGGCAAGCGAACGAAGATTTTTAGTTTTGATACTATTGAAAAACCAAATAAACATTCGTTTGAATGTTCCCTTTACTCAACCAATAGAGACTTTTGCCTTTATTGCGGATTTTAATCCGGGCCATCACCTTATTCATTCTGGTCATTTTATTGATCTGCGCAACAATACCTTCCCATATCACACTTGACTTTTACCACCTGGAAAATTTTTCTTCATCAATTGGTTCAATTAAGGACTCGAAGTTTGTATTGTTTGCAAGTTGCACTGAAACATTTACAAGCGAGTAACAGACTTTCTTTCTTTTATCTGCCGGTCCGCTACTGTTTATAGCGTGGCCCGGGGTTTGCTAAGGATTTATTGGCTTATGAAACAGTAGGGAAGTAACACTGGAATTATTAAGTAAAGTGGATACATGCTGCTCGGAAATTTTTGTTCGCACTCTCTGGAAAGGTGATGATATCCATAAAGAGGATGATTCTAAACTCGCATCGCTTTAATTATTGTGAACCAGCTCCCGACATCTTTGCCTAATGAATGTAATGCGATTAGTGCAGGCTTCTTAGCAAGTATTAACCAGGACTGGAAATGGGCATGCAGTCAAAAGGCGTTGTTGTGATCAGGGTCGCGCAAGGCGAACAAGGGCGATGGAACGTACTGGAAAACGATTTCGAAGATCCGTTGGCTGCATTTGATGACCGGCAAAGCGCATGCGATTACGTGAACAAGCTTAGCGCGAGCAAAGAGGCTGCTACGGTTGTGCTGCTGGACGAAACACAGTCCGGAATTCTGGGTAAAGACTACCAGGGAAATTTTCGATCACTGTCCTAACATGACAGAACGATAGCAGAGAGATTGACGAAGACATGAATCGGAATGGCGATTCCAAACGATCAGCTACGAAGTTTGAAGCTGTACCCGTCGTTATTGGGAAAATCTTGTACGACGGTTTTATTAACTAACTTTTGGAGATCAAAAATGAATTTCATTATCTGGATAGTAGTTGGCGGTATCCTCGGTTGGATCGCAAGCATGATCATGAAAACCGACGCGCAACAAGGCATGCTGATGAATATTGTCGTCGGTATTATCGGTGCCTTGCTCGGTGGATGGTTATTGGCTCCATTGTTCGGGACCGGCACGATCAATCAGAATGACTTCAGTATCGGATCGCTCCTGGTCTCCTTGCTTGGCGCTGTGATTCTGCTGGCTATCGTTAATCTATTGAGGCGCGGTACCCCACGCTGATTTAGGAAGGCCGGATTCATTGATTCTCTAAATGTGCTCCGGCAGCGGACGCTGCCGGAAGTCTCATTTAGGTTTTACATGCATCCTCATTCCAACATTATTTGCATAGTGTGGAATGCGAATGCATGTATTTTTTTCTTTAGCAGCAGGCACTGACCTCGATACGATACGCTTGTTCTGAGACCGAGCTGGAGTTATGCTTTGGGCGCGATCATTTGATCGGGCTGCACCCATTGGTCGAATTGGGAATCCGTAACGTACCCCAGTGACACGGCCGCCTGCTTCAGCGTTGTATTTTCCTTGTGCGCCTTCTTGGCGATCTGTGCAGCCTTGTCATAACCGATATGCGGCGTCAATGCCGTCACCAGCATCAGAGAGCGCTCCATCAGCTCGGAAATCCGCTCCGTGTTCGCCTCTATGCCACGTGCGCAATGTTCGTCGAAACTGCGCATGCCGTCGGACAGCAAACGCACGCTTTGCAGAAAATTATGCGCGATCAGGGGCTTGAACACATTCAGTTCGAAATTGCCGGAAGCGCCGCCGAAGTTGATCGCCACATCGTTTCCGAATACCTGGCAGCACAACATCGTCAAAGCTTCGCATTGAGTCGGGTTCACTTTGCCCGGCATGATGGAACTGCCGGGCTCGTTTTCCGGTATCGCAATTTCTCCCAGTCCCGAACGAGGGCCGGACGCAAGCCAGCGCACATCGTTGGCCAGCTTCATCAATGCCGCTGCCAAGGTTTTTAGAGCGCCGTGCGCAGAAACCAATGGATCATGGCTTGCCAGCGCAGCGAACTTGTTCGAAGCGCTCTTGAACGGCAATCCCGATCTGGATGCCAGCTCGGCCGCGACCCGATCGCCGAATTCCGGATGGGTATTCAGGCCGGTTCCGACTGCCGTCCCGCCGACAGCCAATTCGTAGAGTGGAGGGAGAGTCGCAAGGATCATTGCTTCTGCATGATTCAGTTGTGCGACGTACCCTGAAAATTCCTGCCCCAGGGTCAACGGAGTCGCATCCTGCAGATGGGTGCGTCCGATTTTGACGATATCCGAAAAGCGGTCCGATTTCTGCTGCAGCGTCTGGCGCAACCGATTCAAAGCCGGCAGAAGATTCTTGTTGATCGCAACCGCTGCCGCTACATGCATCGCCGTTGGAAAGATGTCATTCGAAGACTGACCCATGTTGACATCATCGTTCGGATGCACCAGCCTGCCCTCCCCTCGCGGCCCTCCCATCAGTTCCGATGCGCGGTTGGCAAGCACCTCGTTCATGTTCATATTTGTCTGTGTGCCGGAACCGGTTTGCCAGACGGAAAGGGGGAATTCCTGCATATGTTTGCCGGCGATGATTTCGTCGGCTGCTTGAATGAGCGCATTTGCCTTATTCTCTAATAGCATTCCTAGCATGCAGTTAACTACTACACTTCCCCGCTTGACTTCCGCCAACGCCAATATGAGTTCCTCCGGCATTGACTCTTTAGATATGTGGAAATATTCCAGGGAACGTTGGGTCTGCGCGCCCCAAAACCGGTCAGAGGCAACTGCCATGGGTCCGAATGTATCCCGCTCTGTTCTGGTGAATTCCATTTCATTCCTTATTTAGGCGTACCGTTAGGGCAGATTCCCAATTTACCTTGGATCTTCATGATTTTTGTGGTGGTATTTTGTTTTACTTGATTTGGAGTTAATCGGGTTTCTGTTTGTTCAGAAACAGAAGACTAAGCGAGTGAATCTTGACAAAAGTCATTCGAGCAGTGGCCGTCCAAAGGGCGCGAAACATTCTTTTAATCAGCAATTTTGAACAGGGCTTTGTCCTCCGTTTTATTTTTATTGCACAAGAGAACGGTTTGGATCTCTTTGCGAATTCTTTTCGGGCTCTATTACAACCTCGATCTTTAATTTGCTTTTCACTGCGGCACCATCGATTTTCCCGGGATAAAACTTTACTTTCCCGAAATATTCGCGCAAAAGCACTTCTGCATACGGCGGCAGATCGGAATTCCCGATCTTTATCCGGTCAATTTCTCCGGCCTCATTTATAAATAACCAGACTCCTACGCTTTGCGAGGCAACCTCCGGCAACAATATTCCTAGGTCAGGCGGAATGTCCCTCGATACAAGAGGCTTTTCGGTTAATTCCTTAACTGGAAAATAATATGGTTCAGACTGCTTATGAATCGGAATGGAACTCGTTTCGTTGGGCGCCCGCATTAATGGCTGCCGGTTTTGAGGAGGAAGTGGCAAGCTTGCCGTTTCTGTGGACGCAGAAAGGACTGCTGGGTGATTGGCTTGAGGATAAACAATGGAAACTACGATAGGTGAAGATCTTGTGTTGTGGAAGAAACTGGCGGCATCCGACTCATCATGGCCATATTGAAAAACTATAGCCAGGATCGAGTGGGCCGCACATGACAATCCGAACGCAGCAATTTGAGGCCAGCCAATGCTGTGCCATTGCTGCTGAATAGCTGGCAGAGTCAGCTTGGAAAGGCTGCCCTGCCAGCATCTCAGTTTAGTCAATTAATTCTCGCCATGAAACTCTTTTTCCATTTGGCGCTGAACCATAGCCGGAACTTGGATTTCCATAAGGCGTAATGCTTCCATCCGTACCGGTAACCAAGGTCGTTGTTTTCCCGCTGGTGAGCTTAATTACTTTTAGCCCTGCCACGAGAGAATTATTTGATAATCTAATACCAGCTGTTCCGTCGGAGCCCTCTACATACTGACCGGTTTTATAATCAAAATTGTATAGCCAGGCATATCCTCCCAAGTTACATGCGTTGGTGGAAGGCACATTGCCGGCTACTGTCAGGGTTCCTAGCTGCAGCTGCATGTCCACATTTACCCGCTCTCCGGGCGAAGTATTACCAGGATTTAAATCGACATACCAGCCGGAGTCGTCCGTCCATGTAACGTCGTTAGTAGACGCCACCCGTTTTGTTCCTGCCGCATTAGTTGTCAAGGACTGTTGAACCAATACCCCCGTGTTGCGTACTTTACCGAGACCAGCGGCCGTCAAGTTATCCTTAAACGTATAAATTGACTGCTGGCTTGTATCACTTACGTCCGTGATCCCCAAATAGCGACCTGTCCCCACACTGATTACCGCAAGCCGATCGGCCCCGGCAGTAATTTCGGACAATTCAGGTTTGGTGGTTATCGGCTGCACCCCGACAGAGCCGACATTACCCAGCTCCGCGATCAGTGTCGCCTCGTTACCGCTATCGCCGTAGCGGTCATCTATATCAAAACGCCAAACATTCCCTAACAGATCACCGCCATAGATACGCAAAGCGGTATTGTCTGTGACATCCTGAATCCAGGCATTTATCTTGCCCAAGCCGCTGGGCGTAGCTGTATCTCCAGCCGTGGTACTGATTTTGTCAATCCGCGCTCCGGTATTTGCATTCAAAATATATAAGTGCCCTCTGCCATCGCCCGGATTGACGTTGTTATAACCTGAACTGAATATCACAACCCAAATTCCATCCCTATTTTTCGTGATGATCGGGTTACCAAAGGTAAATCCCAGGTCCTCATCATCAGCTACTGAGTAGTTCCACAGTGCTTTAGGTGAATCCGGATCGGTGATATCAAGCGCATAGTATCCGCGGCCACCAGCATTTAAGCCACCGACCAAAATTGTTTTCCACTGATTCGCGGCACAAGTATCGGACGGTGCACGAGGGCAGATGTCGCCGACAGTGGGCGAGCCGTCAACATAATATTGTTTTACAGTGCTGGAGGAATAGTTTTTATCGGCCAGTTTGTACAGATTAGGCATGACCATTGGTGGGATATAGGCCCATTCTTCCGTTCCGCCAATATTAGTGCCTGCTGTAGTTCCGCCATTGAAAGCGTGCAACATGCCATCATTGGCGGCGACATAGACCCGCGCATCGCCGTTATTTGCACGTGAAGACTTGTAATTTGAGTAGCCAACGTCAGTGTATGCAAAAGGCGGCTGTTTTACATAGACCGGCTGGGAATTGATCATGTCTCCCAGCACGTGTTCGCGCATACGGTAGAGTTTGTCCGTATTGCTGCCGCGGTCTTCATGTTGATGGCGGCCGCGAATGAAATTTAATAAATTCTCCCCTGACGCATTAGTTTTCTGCGTAGACGTAAGCGCGTCACATTGGGACAAAAGCGTCTTTGCATTTGAAGGATTAGCGATACATACATCGTTAAAATAATTCTGTTCCGCTCCGCTTAAATTTGCCCACGTAAATAACTCAAGCTTATCTCCCCCGGAGGTATTGTCATCCGGGTCAAATTTATAGATTTCCCTTGTATCAGTTGCTGCGGCCACCTTCGAATCAAGCAAGGACTGAGCCGTCCAGCTTGGCGTACTTTCCAATGCGCCGGTACTTGGATCGATCGTCTTCGCCTGTATCTCGCCATCCCATTTAACAGTACGGTATAAGGCGATATACACGAAGTTGTCGCCGGCAACCGGTTCCAGGTTACTCGTCGCAGCCGCCGCAGCGGAGCCTGTGCGAGCGTTTACCCCGGCAAGCGACTTGCTGATTCCACTTACTAAAGAATCCGGACTTTGCGCACTATAGTAGGTACCGTGCCCGTTAACCGCCGCATGCCACAAGTCGTCGATCGCTGTCGGATTGTCCGCGTCCGGCACAGGCCAATTCTTTGTGCCCTGCCGGATGTTATAAAAATCTCCCGAGGTTGCAGTGGCGTAGCCGTCGGCATATTTCAAGGTTCCATTGACACCCAGGCCCAAGGTAAATGTCGTCATGTGTTGGTGCACGGCGTTGTCTGCTCCGGCGCCTGGAACATTGTTCGTCATCGTACTGCGCAGGTCGGTATTGTAATAATACGCTGACACGTCAGCCAAGGAGTCGGATGATCCACCAGTAGTCGAAGTTGCACCGCTAAATGCCGATGCGGTAATAACCATGTTGCCTTGTGACTTGGTCACAGCTGGCGTAACGCCATTCACATTGCCTGCTGAAGCCGGTGCGATAACTGTAACAACTCTTCCGTCAACCGTAGCGGTGTATCCGTTTTTTCCAATCTTGGAATCGATATTATCCGCGACGTCGGATCGGCTGGTATCACCGCTGGAAGTCCCGGTCATTATCTCAACACCGTTTACCGTGATGGAGCTAACCCTGGTCGAAGTGTTATCAACACCACTGCCACGACTTGGATTGTGGTCTACCGTTATGGTTGCCGTATAAGTTGTCGTCGTCGTTGATCCGTCATACATAGGGCGCGAAAGCGATCCGTCCTGATTTCCAAGCGCGGTGGTACCGTCCTGCATGTATCCGGCGGCGCCGTTCCAATATCCGTCGGTAGATAAAATCGCGAAATTCTGCTGACATGTGTACTGGACTGGATCAGTGCCTATCTCACCGGCGTAAATTCGACCCACTTTAGATAATGCCGCGCGCAACGGTGTGCCACTGTTTGGCGTAATCCCATAGAGTTTCGAATACCAGCTTTCTTTCTGCGTCGCATCGAAATCCGCAATGTTTAAAAATTCGTCGCCGTCAGTGGTTCCCGTTTCATTAATCGTGGTAAATCCAACGCGGTAGCTGTTTCCGATATCCTTGAATGCCCGGCCGGCCGCAGTCTTCATGGTAAGAATCCGGGTCCGGTAGTAGGAGTACCAGTTCGCAAAGTTCTGTTTCAATGCTTCGCTGGATGCAGTTGTGACAATGACCTTTGTAAAGACGCTGGATCCCGGTGAATCGCCCTCGTCGCTATTACACTCTTTGTAGAAAGTCGATGTGGTGATTACATCACCGTCTGAATCATACGTAAAACCCAAGGACGGCTGCGTACCAGAATAAGCGTAATAATATCTGTTGTTCAGATTAGTGGTACTGGCACCGGCCGATGTATCGAAACCGTTATCTTTGGCGTTGGTAAAACTTGCATCCGGATAGCTGGTTCCGTCTGAATTCACAGGTGGAACATACGCTAGCGAAGGGTTGAAATACATACCATTGCATTGACTGCTTTTTGACCCATACTCCCCACTGTCAAAGTTTCCTGCGTCGTTAGGCGTATAGGTCCAAGCCATACTGCCAGAGTCATCTAGGATAAACATCACGTTCGGCTTCACCACCGAATTAGAAGCATTCGCCATGGGCACATTGGAAATATCGGTCAAACCGGCGCAGGCAAGACCCGCACTCCATAACATTATTAGGAGAAATGCGAACCTCAAAAGGTTAAAGTGGTTTTTCATCATGCCCCCTGGTATTGCATGGTAATTTTTTAAGCGATTAACGCAGAAGTGCTATTTTTAGAAATGAACTATTGTTTCAACAAAGGTCACAGTATTTCTCGGGCCCTTGGCCCTTGCGGTAATCCTGTAATAAGGGGTGGGCGCAGATGCGAAACGTACATTGTCTCCATACTTCAACTCCCCTCGCTTCGTTGATGCCGTTCCTTGTGCTGTATAAGTGACACAGCTATTCGCCACATCGTTATAGTCGCCTGTGCTTTGGCAAAGACGATGAATGATGTACCTTATCGTGTTTCCAGAATCATCCGTAATAGCATCGGACGCTTTAATGCAAGCAGATGCGACAATGCCACTACAGTCATTGCCATCCCAGTCGACACGTGCCTTGCTTGGGTCGTTGCTGGTGCCTGTTCTGTCAAGCGTATCCTGGCTAGTAGCGTAGTAACCAAATGCAGTGATATCGTTTTGCAAATCTGCCGAAGAGACTTGAGGAACAAGATAGGCGACTGCCGCTTCTATGCCGGCATCCGCTGCGTAGGTTGCATTACGTTTGAACGCCAAATTGCCTGCCACGATATTGCCGGTTTCAGTTGAGCGTACGAGCGCGATTGCGGCCAATGTCATGCCAACCAGAACAATTAGTGCAATAACCAGCACAACGCCATGCTGGGATTTAAGCGAAGCGTGCATTGGAGATCGCGCCGCTCCGGCGTTATTTACGCTATGCGCTCCCATTTTTCCTTTGCACATCAAGAATCTGTCCATCATTCTCTCCAGAGCAAGTTGCGTAAGGGGATGACAGTATCAAACACTCTATAGCGATAGCATTTCCAATCCGGATTAGCCGTTCCATCCGGATGTATATTTACTACCAAGGCTAGGTCATCATCGTTAGGGTCAGCCGGGTCTTCATTAGGATTAGCGTTCAACCATTGCGGCGGCGTAGTTGTGATATTGCATGTACCGTCGTCCTGCGGTTTTTCCTTGACAGGGCTGCGAGCGACGATTGCCAGACGCACTGCGTAGATCCTCTGCAAATCCCCATTGTCCCCAGGTGTACCGCCTGACCCGTCTGCGTCGATCATGACCTCGCTCCACCTGTCTACACGTGTGTCAGCCTGTACACCGGTCCGCGTGTCAAATCCATATTGAGCCTGGAGCTGAACAATATCGGCAGCCAGGGGCTGCGGCGTGCCGATCGAATTTTCGGAGCTCGAATAATCGGCAAGTACAAGATTGCTGTTTGCATCCAGGGAGTAGGTGCGGTCAACAATAGCGCCCAGGTTTATTGCCGAAGCGCCGATATTAAATCCACCAACCGGATAAATATCTCCTCCACTAGGAGGATTCCATTTACTGTCCGAGTTCTGATGATGCACCTGCACGGTGCCGTTCGGGATGCCCGTAGCCTGAAACAAGGTGCAATTCAGCCCCGGCTCATGCAATACGATCATGTCCTGATTTTCCACTCCAAGCACAGTGTTCAAGAAGACGTTTGTCGCTTCGGGCGGATGATCTTTGGTAATCTTTGCGGGCACACTAAAGCCTTCCTTCGAACTCGCCAGGAATCGGATCGCATCTGGCTGGTCTCCGCTGCCGTTAGCGATCGTGACCGGAGTCAAGATCAGATCAGGTGTCGAAGCTTCATCCTCGTGCTTTCTTTTGATTACGCATCCCAGAGCCGACGCAACATTCAATCCATATCCCGCCCTGCGCAAATCTCGTTCAAGCATGTAAAGGGCAATTGCTCCATTGGTCTGCGCGTCGGCTCCGCTGGTGGTCGTACGCTTTTGCCCCTCAAAGACAGCTCCAACCTGCAACATTACAAGGGTTCCGATCAGGCCAATGGCAATGCCCACCATAATTTCCACAAGGCCGAAACCAGAGTTCCGAAGCTTACTTACTGAATTCATCGTCATGATGGCTTACTCCAGACTAGCCTGCGATTTTTGCGATGACTACAAAACTATGCGCAGTGCCGTCGCCCGGCGCCTGCCAGCGCACCGTTACGGTTGCAGTGTTATCCGCTGCAATCGATATAGTCGGAATATTTTTTCCAGCGACTCCGGGAAGAGTCTTTGCGACAGTTGTGCGCCATGTCACAAAGTTTGCTCCTGCCGGACTGGAATACCCGGCCACCAAAGCAGCGTTGGTTCTTTCCCCCGTTTCCATCTGCGCGATGACTTGATTGGCAAGGAGGCTGGCTTCGGTGCGGTATTTTGCGCTGCTCGAATCTTTTACTGATACGCCCAGCAATGCAACGATTGACAAAATTCCCAGCGAGAAAATAAGAATCGCCATCAGGCCTTCCAATAACACGATTCCTTGCTGTTTTAGGTGTGTGGCATTCAAGATCATTCTCTTAAGGTGAAGTGCAGCCCTGCGGGTTCGTGGAAAGATCGTGTAAAGGATCACACATCCGGACTGATCCGCCAGTACCTAAAACAATAACAAGGCGCCGCGCATCGGCATCCGCAGCATTGGTAATATCGATCCGCGTAATATCAGACCCGGCGTTTGCCGGCGGAACAGACCCCAGATTGTTAAAGGTTACGCCCGCGCCTGACGACAAGCCGGTACCACTTGCGATCGCAGTTGCGTAAGCGGAGGAAGGAATTGTCGTGGCTTTACTAATGCCTATCCTCGCGTTACTGCCCCCTTCATTTGAAGAATAGCTTTGAATGGCGGTAGCCGGACAGTCTGTTGTGGTTACCACGCATGTTACGGTCCACGCCACCCTGCCGGTTGTATCAGTCAAATTAAACCGAATGCTGGCATTCCTGCGTAGTGCCTCATTTCGCGCGGTATGCAATCCATTTACAATCGACTCACCCGCACTTCTAACCTGTGCATTCTGGATCATCCTTGAAAAGGATGGAACGCCAAGCGCCAGCACCGCGGATACAATCGCCATGCCGATAAGCAGCTCGACTAGCGTCAAACCGCGCTCAACTCCCGAGGCTAGCATACACCGCCCTTTTTGCTAATCCAGCAACTAGTGGAGCTTGAACCCCAAGCCGTGCTTGTGCGCGCACCTGCCTGATTAATCGTGTAGCTCATTCCGTCCGTTCCGCGAGCTGCACTTCCGCTAGCAGTAACTGTATAAGATTGATCCGTGGCGCCTAGGCTGCATTCGTATGTGAAGTTTTCGCTGGCAGGAGCAACCACGCCGCAATCAGGATCTGTCCCATAGTTGCGATTATCTTGATAGAACTGTTCCATCTGCACACGCATTGCTGAAAGTGCAGAGGTCGCTTCAGGCACTTTTCCTCTTCTGACATAATCCGAATATATTGGAATCGCCACTGCGCTAAGAATCCCGACAATGACAATTGTGATCATTAATTCGATTAGCGTGAATCCGGAATTTCGATCCTTGCTCATTACTTCCTCCCATGGCTGTTTTCATGATAGCCGAGGGTTAGCCAAACGGATATTTAGCCTGATAAGTGGTAATGTTTTTGAGACTAACGGTATGGCGTTATGAAACTACACAACAGAATTGCAAAAATACTAACGGGAATTTGACAGTACTCAAGAGCAGGCATTGCCATGCGTCGGGTGAGAGCTCTTCCACAGTATCCGAAGGACTGTGGGCGGCAGGCGCGATCATTGCAATCGAATAGTTGTTGAACCCGCAGATGAATTCAAGAATGATGAATCAGGCATTGAGAAGACTCACCGGGTCAGATACGGAATTGGTCTTAGCCGATGTAAATCGATGATGCTTCGAGTGGTCAGGATGAAAATGACCAACCATAATGAAGATATAAATGAGCGCCTCGATGATGACGATATAGGCACATTGCCCACTCCATCTTGCCGCCTTGAAGATGACTATTTTTATCCCAACCACGCCGCAATCGACACCAGCAACAACAACAGCATCCACAGCAACAAAGACCGCCATACCAGCCCCACCGTACTCTGCAGTGCACGCAGGCTAGGCGGCTCACCGGGTGATATTTCGGGCTCGAATGCTGCGGCATCTCCGCCTAGGGCATCGGCTGGCATCAGATCTACTGCAGTTTCTTCCTCTGTGCCCAAGCGTACTCCCATCGCACCACCGCCCGAAGTCAGGATGATTCCGGTGGTTTCATTTTTCCAGCGTCCTGCGAAATTTCGCCATGCGTAAATTGCGTCTTCAAAATTACCGACTACTGCGAACGCGGCAGCGGTCAGGCGCGCCGGAATCCAGTCGATCCAGTAAAAGGCGCGCAACGCGAACTGTCCGAACTCTTCATTGCGCAGGTTATCCGGCTCGTTCCAGGTGCGCGCAAGATATTCGGCGATGCGATACAACACCGCACCGGCGGGGCCGATTGGCATCAGTAACCAGAAAAATACGCCGAAGACATTTCGATGCGATGTTATCAGTGCTTTTTCGATGGCAATGCGTAGGATTTCGCTTACATTCAGGTCGCGCGTATCCTGCTGTGTCCACTCCGCCAGCAAAGTCCGAGCCGTGTCTTCATCACCGTTATGCAAGGCTAACTGGATCGAGGTGAAATAGTGGCTGTAATGACGGAATCCGAGCGTCAGGTAAATAATGACGACGCTCCATGCGAAAGCAAGAAGCGGGCTTATCTTCGCGCACAACCAGTACACCAGGATTGTCGGCACAGTGAATGCCGCAATCATCGTCAGCCACGCAAGGCGCCCATGGTGCATCTGGCCTGCGTTGAACCACCCCTCGACGCGCACGGCGAACGCTTTAATCGCATCATATAGAGGATTGTCCGCGCGCAGCGGCTTGGCCTGCTCGATCAACAATGCACAAAGAATGGATAGGAAGGTCATGTAAAGCCTTATCAATCAATCAGCCGATACAATAGCGCAGCAAGTTGCGGGAATCAAACCGCTTTTGGCATTAATGCATCACATGGCACATCGGCTTGGACCCCGATGAGAGTGGCGGCCTGAATGGCCGGGACTTCAGGCGCGCAGAAAATGAAAGAGATTGCGCAGCATTCCTGCCGTTGCGCCCCAGATGAAAAAGCGCTCATACGGCATGGAATAAAATGTACGGCGCCCGGTTCCATGCGGCAGCTCGGCAGTCCTGCGTTCGTGATTGGTGCCGTCCATCAGGAACGCAAGCGGCACTTCAAATATTTCTGCGACCTCGCGCGGGTCCGGCGCAAGTTCAAATGGAGGATGCACCAATCCTACTACCGGGGTAATGTGATAACCGCTTCCGGTCACGTAATCGGGCAAGGTGCCAAGCACTTCAATGCGAGACCGATCCAGCCCGATTTCTTCTTCCGTTTCGCGCAATGCCGTTTCTATCGAAGACGTATCCGATTCTTCCGCCCGCCCGCCCGGCAGACTGATTTGTCCGGGATGATCGCTGAGATGATCGGCGCGCTGCGTCAGCAGCAAACTCAGGCCTTCCGGCCGGTCCACGATTGCCATCAGCACCGATGCAGGTACCGGACCGTTGGGGCGATTTCCCCGGTATTGTTCGATATGCAGTTCCGGCATCCAGTCTGGCGGATCGGCAAACCGGGTACGCAGCCATTCGACGGTAAGCTGCTCCGGGCTGACCGCCTCTTCGCCGGCCAGCGAATCGACAGGAATGATTTTCGGATCAAAATGCGCTTTTGCCACGATCTTCGTCCACGAGCTTCAAGGAATGCGTGAATTCCGCAGTTCATTTATTTGTTATGGTCAAACTATACTCTATTGCCGAACATGGCAGGTCCATTCATGGACACAACTTAAGGATATGCTCCCTCTTTCCGAGCAAGCGTAAATTGATCCCTGCAATGAAAAAGGGCGCCGGAGGCGCCCTTTTTTACAGACTAACCGCAGATTACTCTGCAGCTCGCGCTGCATTGCTGCGACGGTTAGGCAGCTTTTCCTTGATACGTGCCGACTTGCCGGAACGCTCACGCAGATAGTACAGCTTCGCGCGGCGGACATCGCCGCGGCGCTTGACTTCGATCGATGCGATCAGCGGAGAATACAGCTGGAACGTACGCTCGACGCCTTCACCGGAAGAAATCTTGCGAACGATGAAGTTGGAGTTCAAGCCACGGTTGCGGCGGGAAATCACAACACCTTCGTAAGCCTGTGCACGCTTGCGTGTGCCTTCGACCACGTTGACATTTACAACGACGGTATCGCCTGGCGCAAAGTCAGGGATATTCTTGTTGAGGCGAGCAATTTCTTCTTGCTCTAATTGTTGGATCAGATTCATTTTCTAGCTCCAGAAACCATCGTGCCGGCGCTGTTTATTGTTGCCCGGTAGAGGATGGGGTTAAACATACGAATAAAATTTATTCGCTCGATACTGCAAACCACCTTACTGCAAACTGCTTAAAAACTTTTCATCGGCCTTGGACAACAATCCTGCCGCCCTTGCCCGCTCAATCAATTCCGGCCGTTTTTTCACGGTCGCTTCAAGCGCACGTTCACGCCGCCACTTCAGGATCTCGGCATGATGACCGCCCAGCAAGACCGCCGGCACCGCTTCGCCTTCATACACTTCCGGACGCGTATAGTGCGGGCAATCCAGCAGGCCGTTGACGAAACTGTCTTCCACCGCCGAGGCATCGTCATGCAGGACGCCTGGCAACTGCCGGATGACTGCATCCATCAATGCCATCGCAGGCAACTCACCGCCCGACAGTACGAAATCGCCGAGGCTGATTTCTTCATCCACGCAACGGTCCAGCAATCGCTGGTCCACCGCTTCATATCGGCCGCACAACAGGACCAGGCCGGGTTCCTTGACAAGCTCCATCACGCGCTGATGAGTCAACTGTCTACCTTGCGGCGACAAGTAAATTACACGCGGCGCTTGCAAATCTTTAGACGCCTGCCGTTCCTTTGCTGCCTGGATTGCCGCCTCCAGCGGCTTTGCAAGCATCACCATTCCGGGCCCGCCGCCGTATGGCCGGTCGTCCACGGTCCGATGATTATCGCTGGTGAAATCACGCGGATTCCACAAGGCTAATTCACATCGTTTTTGCTCAAATGCGCGCCGGGTGATGCCCGACTGCGTAATCGCCGCGAACATTTCAGGAAAAAGCGTGACAACATCGAATTGCATACAGTTGCCCATCCCAAAACATTCAAAGGGCGCCAAACAAATCAGCTAATAAACGCCGCTGCTTTATGTGGCAACCGGCAAAACTGCCGATTTTTTAAGCACCCGATTTAATAATCCAGCCCCCAGTCGACCGTAATTTTTTTTGCGCACTGATCGACGGTTTTGACGAATTGGTCGACAAACGGAATCAATATTTCCGGCGCGGCTTTTTCTGCCGCAGGATCTGCCTGCTTCGGCAAAACCTGCAAGATCGGATGCACTCCGTTGTCCATCAGACCGCTGACGACACCTAATTGCTCGCCCTGCAGATTCTCGACGGCCAGGCCGATCAGATCGACCCAGTAAAACTCATCATCCGACAGCGCAGGGAAATGGCTGCGCGGAATGTGTACCGCTGCACCTTTCAGCCGCTCTGCCGCATCGCGGTCCGCGACGCCCATCAGCTTGGCGACTACGTCACCGCTATGGTTCTTGGCCTGCATCATTTCGACATCGTGGAAATCAGGTTTATCGATCCACCATGTCTTTGCATGCAACAGCGCGTCGGCATCATCCGAATAGGGCTTGATTCTTACCCAGCCCTGTATGCCATAGGCACCGGACACATGCCCCACTACTACCAAGTCTTCGGGGATTGCAGTCCCCTCTGCGGTCTTGCGCGACAAAACTTACGCAGCAGCTTTCTTGCCGCCTTGCTTAACCAGACGCTCGACGGTCGGCGACAATTGGGCGCCAACACCTTGCCAGTAGGTCAAACGGTCTTCCTTGATGCGGAAGGACTCTTCAGCACCGGAGGCAACCGGGTTGTAAAAACCGAGGCGCTCGATGAAGCGGCCATCGCGGCGGCTGCGCGAATCGGTAGCTACGATATTGAAGAACGGGCGCTTCTTGGCACCACCACGAGATAAACGAATAACGACCATAATAGTTCCAAAAAATGTTCGGAGACGGAAAAAGCCGTAGATTATAGCGTGAATCAGTCTGAAATGGCAATTTGCGTTCTTCGACCGACAGCCGCCTGGAAGTCGGCATTGGCCAGTCAAGCACGTCTTCCCTGCCATTGCGTTCAGAGCCGGCCTCGTGCACACTACGCCCACGCTCTAGAAAGCTTTCCTTTCGGCAAATGCCGAAGGATGGCCGGTGCGCCATTTTAATTAATTCCCTCTTATGAATCAAAGCCTTACCATGCAGGCACATAAAAATAAAACATTGGCGAGCTTATTGGCCTTCCTGTTAGGCGGGCTCGGCCTCCATCGCTTTTATTTATATGGCAAGTCCGACAAATGGGCATGGCTGCATCTCGCAAGCCTGCCCGCCTCCGGCCTCGTGGTATCGGCATTTCCGGACCTGCCGCTGTTCTTCGGATTGATGCCTCTGATTCTTTCCGTTCTGATTGCATTTCTAGAAACGCTGGTGATCGGCCTGACTCCGGATGAAAAATGGGACGCAAAGCATAACCCAGCATCCGGACACACTTCGCAGTCGGCCTGGCCCTTAGCTGTGCTGCTGGTCCTGACAGTAGGTGTAGGCGCAACGGGTTTGATTGCCGTGATCGCCCGCAGCTTCGACCTGCTTTTCACAGGCGGCGCCTTCGGTTAAGACCCCTTCTTGATTTTCCGGTTAATGCGTCCCGGATCGAATTTTGGCAGTTAGCTATCCGGAGTCGCTGCCAGACTTTTCATTACCCCCCCTTCAACCGGCATCAGAATGGTGAATCGCCTTCGCTTCTGTTTAAAAAGGGCATTCAAAAGAAGATGCCTGCCCATGTCTCCTCGTAAAAACTGCGCCAATTTAATGCACCGCGATTAATTGACGCTTACAAGCGCCCAAAAACCCGGAGTATTCGCATGGCATAAATAATGCTCTGAAGCAAAACAGGTTCGTTTATCTATTTTTGTTTCTTAGCCCGGGAGCACTGCCATGCGCTATTTGGCCATCAGTATTTTATCGATACACCTCTTGTTCGGATTCTGGACATCCAACGCAATCGCTCAGCCTGCCGAACCGCAAGCCAGTTTGCAATCCGGCTCCCCGATGGTCAAAACGACCGAGCCGGTTTCAGCCGATGAGGTTCCCGCGCTTACCATGCCAGGCGAGCCGATAGCACTGGCAAACGCAGCGGAAGTTCCGACCTCGGCACCGGGGGCTGCAGTGCCGATTCCGCCTACGACGGCCGACTTCATGGCGACCTCGATGAGCCGGTCCGAAGAAGCGGCTCCACCAATGACGAGTTCTGCGCCTCTTACCGAACCCACACTGGTCAATGCCTTGCAGATCAGTTCCGGCGATACCGCCTGGATGCTGACGGCGACCGCGCTGGTGCTGTTGATGACGATCCCCGGCCTGGCGCTGTTCTATACCGGCATGGTGCGAAAGAAGAACATGCTGGGAACGATCGTGCATAGCTTCGTCAGCGTCTGTATCGCGACCGTTCTGTGGGTCATGATCGGTTACAGCATAGCCTTCACTCCCGGCTCACCCTATCTGGGCGGGTTTGACCGCATGATGCTGGAAGGAATGAGCTTTCTGAAGGAAGCCGGGCAATTGACTGTGCACCATCTTGCGCCAAGCATTCCGGAAAGCGTCTTCGTGATGTTCCAGATGACGTTTGCCATCATTACGCCGGCGCTGATTACCGGCGCATTCGCCGAGCGCATGAAATATTCGGCGCTGCTGCTTTTTATCGCCTTCTGGTCCGTGCTGGTCTATGCACCCGTAGCGCACTGGGTATGGGAACCGACCGGTTTCCTCGCGGCGATGGGCGTGCTCGATTTTGCAGGCGGAACAGTGGTGCATATCAACGCCGGCGTATCGGGCCTGGTGGCGGCGCTGATCATCGGACCGCGGCTCGGTTTCGGCAAGGAACCGATGCCGCCGCATAATCTCGTGCTCACCGTAGCGGGGGCATCGCTGCTTTGGGTCGGCTGGTTCGGCTTCAACGCGGGATCTGCGGTTGCGGCGGATGGCCGTGCCGGCATGGCCATGCTGACCACGCAAATTGCATCTGCAGTCGCCGCGCTGTCCTGGATGTGCGCCGAATGGGTGCGGCGCGACAAGCCTTCCGTGCTCGGCCTTGTCTCCGGCGCGGTGGGCGGCCTGGTGGCGATTACGCCGGCCTCGGGATTTGTCGGTGTCAGCGGCGCAGTCGCCATCGGACTGGCCGCCGGCATCGCGTGCTACTGGGGTGCGACTTCACTGAAAGCAATGTTCGGCTATGACGACTCGCTGGATGTTTTCGGGGTGCATGCAATCGGCGGCATTGTCGGCGCGCTGCTGACCGGTGTCTTTGCGGTCAAGAATATCGGCGGCATGGATGCCAGCCTGGCCAAACAGGCATTCGGCGTGGTTGTCACAGTGCTTTATTCAGGTGTGATGACGGCTCTGATACTGGGCATGATCAATGCCCTGATCGGCCTGCGCATGACGCCGGAACAGGAACGCGAAGGCCTTGACCTTGAACTGCACGGCGAGCATGTCATATGAGTACCGACCAAAATACCCTGGCAGGCCTTGAAAACCAGGCTTTTTCCCTGATGGCGCGCCTGCATGTGATTATCCGCCGGGAGACTGGGCGCGTGACCGATATCGAGTACATGCGCATCGATCCCGTATATTGCCGCCATGTATTGAATATGGCGATGAGCATGCCGAACGACGACCTGCCCCAGATTTGCGAGAAGCTGCAGGAAGTTTACTTCGGGCCGGAAGGCCTGTTTGTACGTACGCCGCCAAAGCCGTCCTTGCTAAGCAGGCTGACCAATACGGCGGCCGAAGTGCAGACGGCCAGCGTGCCGGCAAACACGATCGCGGAAACAATGCAGGCAAGCCGGCCAAGCGATGCAAGAGATCAGCATCACATAGAACTCAATGAAGCGGTTGAAAAAGCATACATCGGTCGATTGCGCTGATCAAAGCTGGCGCCCGAACCAGACTGGCCCGGGCGTCTTGGCAGTCAGATGGAAACGCTTGCGGTTTCTATCAACTGGCAGCCTGCGATTTTCCAGGTGCCATCTTTTTCGCGCAGCATCCGGTAGATGCCGATCCATACCGAGTTGTTTTCATCGGTCAACTGGACGATCTGCGTCGCACGGTCGACGTCGATATCGTATTCGTCAAATATTATCTGGCGATGACGATAGATCATGGGGAAATCATGACGTATCAAGTCCATGAAATCATTCGGGCTGCCAAGCTCGTCCTGGCTGGACGCGGACGCAAAACTGAACGCCATTTCCGCATCGTCATGGATAACGGCATGCAACTGCGACTGGATGACGTTCTGAATTTCCTGCGCATCCCGCTCATATGCCTTTGTGGCATACGTCATTGCGATCAACAGCAGCAACATTACCGTCAAGACCGCCGCGGAAAACTTCCTGAACGTCATCTGTTCCTCATTAAGGCACAAGCGTCCTGCGCATTAAAGACAGTGTAGAGCACATAACTTGGAACACTGACCACGAAAGAAATTCCTGTTGAGATCGCTCAGTTCGGCAACTATCGACGAGTATTCAGCAGTTCCGCTCTGCTATAGAAAATGCTGTGCATCATCTTCCCGTCTATCATCACGCCGTTTTAGCGCCGGCATCTTCTCCATGTGCAACATCATGCTGCAACAGTAGCCGGCTTTTCTATCGGGGGCGTACCTTCCTTGAACAAACCCTGCAATTGCTTGCGCAGTTCCGGCGTATCCTCATGCCTGTGCACCGCTACTGCATGTTGAACGGCGGCTTCCAGCAATTCGTCCTCGCTGTCTGCGCTCAAGGCCACCGTGCAATTCATTTCGCTGGGAAACTCACGGCAATCTATATATTTGCGTGTCATTTCAGCCTCCTTATGCGTCCTCATTACTCATCCTCATTACTGCGCCGGCAATCAAACCGGCACCGGGTCGTGGACAATACATGCTCTATCGCTTGGATACGTCGCTCTTGTGAATAAATGCAGCGTTCAAATCGACATGCTGCGGGTCTCAAAGAGCTGGCAGCCGTCCACCCGCCATATGCCGTCCGCTTCCTGCTCCACCTGGTAAATGGCGATCCATACAAGATTGTCGGCATCGGTGAGATGGACGATTTGCAGTGCAGATCGATTGATGATTTCCGGCTCCGAGAACATTGCCTTCCGGTGCCGATAGATAGGCGTGAATTTATGTTTGATCACGCTTAACAGCCCATCCGGCGTTCCTATTAACTGCCGGGTGGATGCTGTAGACAGCTTGAAAGCCGTCTCGGCATCATCTTCGGCAAAGGCGTTGAGCTGAGATCGAACAACCTGCGTTACTGCCTGCGCCACACTACCGTGGGCCTCCTGGGCAGCGGCATGGCCGACGGCCAGGCCCAGAATAAAGGACAGCAGGAAATTTCGTAATGTGAGAGGGTAGCGCTGCATCATTATCGCCTCGCGTTAAGAATGCACCTCACAACAGTGTAGAACGCTTTTTTTGAATTGCATTGGCACGCGGGAACATCGAGAGATATTTTGGGCGCATCTTGCCGGGATATGCTTCCGTCCCGATCTTTTCGAAGGAATGCAAGCCCTAGAACTGTTCTTCCGTCAGCGCAAGCACGCCGCTGCTTCCTTCGACAATGGCAGTCCGCAATGCGCACGCCTGCGGCAAGATGTGGTCGCCATAGAAGCGGGCCGTTGCCATCTTGGCCTGATGGAATGCCGCATCGCCACCGCCATCTCCTAGGCTATCTTTCAGCCTTTTTTCAGCTGTCAACGCCGCCCGGGCCATTTGCCAGCCGCCCAGTACGATGCCGCACAGTTTCAGGTAAGGCACGCTGCCGGCGAAAACGGCCTTGATATCGGACTGGATATGCAGGGTAATGAAATCCACCGCTTCTTCCATTGCGCGGGATGCCGCTGAAAGGCGTGCATGAATTGCCGCCAGGTCAGGCGAATCGGAGGCCGCAAGCTCGGATTCCGTTCGCCGTACCTGGGCCAGGATCGCTTTTGCGGTTTCGCCGCCGTCCCGGGTGGTTTTTCGCCCGACCAGGTCGTTCGCCTGGATTGCCGTTGTTCCCTCGTAGATCGTGAGAATGCGCGCATCGCGGTAATACTGTGCAGCGCCTGTTTCTTCGATGAACCCCATTCCGCCATGCACCTGGATGCCGGTCGAGACCACGTCGACCGACATTTCGGTGGACCAGCCTTTGACGATGGGCACCATGAATTCGTAAAAAGCCTGATTTTGCTTGCGTACGGCAAGATCAGGATGATGATGCGCCACATCGAACGCCGCGGCGGTCACATAGGCAAGGGCACGCGCCGCTTCAATCTGCGCACGCATGGCCATCAGCATGCGGCGCACATCGGGCTGATGGATGATTGGAACCGGTCCGGCAGACCCTTGCAGATCGCGCGACTGCACGCGCTCTTTCGCGTAACTTACCGCTTTCTGGTATGCACGTTCCGCGACGCCGATTCCCTGCAGGCCGACCCCGAAACGCGCAGCATTCATCATGATGAACATGTATTCCAGGCCGCGGTTTTCCTCGCCCATCAGGGTGCCGACTGCGCCGCCATAGTCGCCGAATTGCAGAACGACCGTGGGACTCGCCCTGATGCCGAGCTTGTGTTCCAGCGCGACGCATTGCACATCGTTTCTCGCGCCGGGCGAACCGTCCGGATTGACCAGGAACTTCGGCACGACGAATAGCGACATGCCTTTCACGCCTTCCGGCGCGCCGGGCGTGCGTGCCAGGACCATGTGGACGATATTGTCCGCCATGTCGTGGTCGCCATAGGTGATGAAGATCTTGGTGCCGAAGATTCTGTAGGTCCCGTCTTCCTGCGGCACGGCGCGCGTACGAATCATCGCAAGGTCGGAACCGGCTTGCGGCTCGGTCAGGTTCATCGTGCCGGTCCATTGGCCGCTGACAAGATTGGCAAGGTAAGCCTGCTTTTGTGCGTCGCTGCCCGCGATCGTCAGTGCCTCGATGGCGGCGTCGGTCAACAGCGGGCACAGCGCGAAAGACAGGTTGGCGGAATTGAGCATTTCCATGCAGGCTGCGGCAACCAGCTTCGGCAGGTTCTGTCCGCCGATCTCGGCCGGGTGCTGAATGCCCTGCCATCCTGCGGCGCCGAAAGCCTTGAACGCCTCCTTGAAACCCATTGCCGTCGTGACCGCGCCGTCATGCCAACCACCCGGCTCCCTGTCGCCGGTCTGGTTCAGCGGCGCGATGATTTCGCTGCAGAACCGGGCGTGCTCTTCAAGCACTGCCTGCACCGTTTCGGGAGTCGCCTCTTCGCAGCCGGGCAATGCATTGACCGCAGCCAGGTCCGCCAATTCATTCATGACAAACAACATGTCCTTCAGCGGCGCTGCATAACTCATTGGTGGCTCCAGAAACGAAAAGGGCAGGATTAAGAGCTCATTTCATCCATATCGGCGTGATGCGTTCCATTCAGAATCGGATGATGGCAAGGCGCGTGCCGCAGCGAATAGTCTCCTATTCGCAAGGTGCGCAACGCCGCCAGCGCAGATTCTGAATGGAACCCGAAGGGAAGAAGTCTTGCGGGCGCATCGCGTTGTTGTCGCGGGGCCGCCGAGGCCGCTTGCACAGGGAACCACCCTATGCGGCGCGACGACGCCTAGCGCTGCATCCCGCAAGGCTTCTTCGCGCACGCTGCTATGGATGCAATGAGCTCTAGCCATCGTACCTGCAGGAAGTTACCTGTCAAGTCTGCGGCGACGCAAGCCTGCCCTTTCGGGATGTGTTCGTTTAACGCTTATTAGCCTAGTTCTTTTACCAATGCCGGCACGATGTCGAACAGATCGCCGACGATGCCGTAATCAGCCACACTGAAGATCGGCGCCTCGGCGTCCTTGTTGATGGCCACAATGGTTTTTGAATCCTTCATCCCGGCCAGATGCTGGATCGCGCCGGAAATGCCCACGGCAATATACAACTGCGGTGCAACGACCTTGCCGGTCTGACCGACCTGCCAGTCGTTGGGCACAAAGCCGGCATCGACAGCCGCGCGCGAAGCGCCCATGGCGGCGCCCAGCTTGTCGGCCAAAGGTTCGAGAATCTTGAAGTTGTCCGCCGAGCCTAAACCGCGACCGCCTGACACCACGACCTTCGCGCCGGCCAGTTCCGGCCGGTCGGAGGCCGCCATTTCACGTGACACGAAGCGCGATTTGCCGGAATCGCCTACCGCTGCAATAGTTTCCACGGCAGCCGATCCGCCCTGGGCCGCAGCATCGAAATTGGTAGTGCGTACTGTGATCACCTTGACCGGATCGGCAGATTGCACGGTTGCAATGGCATTGCCGGCATAGATGGGACGTTCGAAAGTGTCCGGTGAATTGACCTTGGTGATTTCCGAAACCTGCGCCACGTCCAGCCTGGCTGCCACGCGCGGCAGGATGTTCTTGCCGAAGGCAGTGGCCGGCGCCAGGATGTGCGAATAAGCATTTGCCAGTGCAAGCGCCTGCGCGGCAATGTTCTCGGCAAGGCCGTCGGCGAATTGCGCGCCGTCGGCAACCAGCACCTTGGATACACCCGCAATCTGCGATGCGGCTTGCGCGGCAGCGCCGCAGTTGTGGCCGGCAATCAGGACATGGATATCGCCGCCGCACTGGGCAGCGGCGGTGACGGTGTTCAAGGTGCTTCCTTTAAGGGAAGCGTTATCGTGTTCGGCAATGACAAGGACGGCCATAGGAGTTCCTGAATGGGAAGAAAGAGCGCCAGGCTCTTTCGGACAATGTTTAGATGACTTTGGCTTCGTTTTTCAGTTTATCGACGAGTGTCGCCACATCGGGCACAATCATGCCGGCCGAGCGCGGCGCGGGTTCCGTGACCTTGATCGTCTTCAGACGCGGCGCGACATCGACACCCAATGCGTCGGGCGTTGTTTTGTCGAGCGGCTTTTTCTTGGCCTTCATGATGTTGGGCAGGGTCACGTAGCGCGGCTCGTTCAGGCGCAGGTCGGTGGTGACGATGGCCGGCAAGCTCAGGGACAGGGTTTCCAGGCCGCCATCGATTTCACGCGTGACACTGGCTTTTCCATCGTCCAGCACGACCTTGGAGGCAAAGGTGGCTTGCGGCCAGTCCATCAAGGCAGCAAGCATCTGGCCGGTCTGGTTGGCGTCATCGTCGATCGCCTGCTTACCCAGGATCATCAGCTGCGGCTGTTCTTTCTCTGCAAGCGCCTTCAACAGCTTGGCAACCGCCAGCGGCTGAAGCTCCACATCGGTTTCGACCAGGATGGCGCGGTCGGCACCGATGGCCAGCGCCGTTCTCAGGGTTTCCTCGCACTTGGCCACGCCGCAGGAAACGGCCACCACTTCGGTAACTTTGCCTGCCTCTTTGAGGCGGATGGCTTCTTCAATGGCAATTTCATCGAAGGGATTCATGGACATCTTGACGTTGGCGAGGTCCACGCCAGAGCCGTCGGACTTGACGCGCACCTTGACGTTGTAGTCCACCACGCGTTTGACTGGCACCAGTACTTTCATCGTTTTGCCTTAAATTACAAATTAATTTCGGATTAATTTCGAATTATTTCGGGTTGATGCGAATTTCTCTGAAACCGAGATTATAAATAAAAGAGATGCGGGAGATGCCGCATCCAGCCAAAAATGCCGGCCGGAAAACCGGCCTCAGATGGCAGGCCGAGAGCGTTGCCTTACTTGCGCTGCATGAAGAACACGAATTCCCGGTCGTTCACGGTATGCTCCAGCAAGTGATTGCCGGTCTGCTTCGCGAATGCCTGAAAATCGCGCACCGAGCCGGGGTCGGTCGCTACCACGCGCAACACTTCGCCCGAATTCATTTCCGCCAGCGCCTTCTTGGCGCGCAGGATGGGCAGCGGACAGTTCAGCCCTCGCGCATCGACTTCCTTGTTGAATTCCATAGTCTGCTTTTCCTTCGAATGGAACAACGCCGCTCAGGCGCGCTCGCGCACCCAGTCGGCGACGCCGTTCAGGGCTCCCGGCAATGCGGCAGGATTGGTGCCGCCTGCCTGTGCCATGTCGGGACGTCCGCCACCCTTGCCGCCGACCTGCTGCGCGACAAAGTTGACCAGTTCGCCCGCCTTGACCTTGGACGTTGCATCGGCCGTGACACCTGCAATCAGGCTGACCTTGCCGTCGTTCACAGCTGCCAAAACAATCGCAGCCGTCTTCAGCTTGTCCCGCAGCTTGTCCATGGTGTCGCGCAACGTGGGCACATCCGCGCCTTCCAGCGTGGCCGCCAGCACCTTGATGCCATTGATATCGACGGCCTGAGTCACCAGATCGTCGCCCTGCGAGGACGCGAGCTTGCCTTTCAGCGCATTCACTTCGCGCTCCAGCAATTTCACCTGCTCCAGCACCTGCGCCAGGCGCGACGGCAGTTCGGCCGGCTGCGACTTCAGGGTCGTCGCCGCGCTGTGCAGGGTCGATTCCAGGTCCTGCAGGTAATTCAGGGCGTTTTCGCCGGTGATCGCCTCGATTCGGCGTACGCCTGCCGCCACGCCGCCTTCGCTGACGATCTTGAACAGGCCGATGTCGCCGGTGCGGCGCACGTGCGTGCCGCCGCACAGTTCGCGGCTGGAACCGATGTCCAGCACGCGCACGGTCTCGCCGTATTTTTCGCCGAACAGCATGACCGCGCCGGTCTTCTGCGCTGATTCAATATCCATCACGCGCGCTTGGGTGTCCTTGTTTTCCAGGATCTCGGCGTTGACGCGTTTTTCGATTTCCAGGATCTGGTCGTGTGTGACCGCCGCATTGTGCGTGAAGTCGAAACGGGTCTTGTCCGCATCGACCAGCGAACCCTTCTGCTGAACATGGCCGCCCAATACTTCGCGCAGCGCCTTGTGCATGATGTGGGTGACCGAGTGATTGCGCATGGTTGCAGCGCGGCGCGCGCCGTCGACCGCTGCCCTCACCTTGTCGCCGACTTTGAGTGTGCCCTGCGTCTGGGTGCCGTGATGACCGAAGACGTCGGCCTTGATTTTTTGCGTATCGTCCACGCCGAACTGCACGCCTTCGGCAGCGATGATGCCCTGGTCGCCGACCTGGCCGCCGCTTTCGGCATAGAAAGGCGTGGTATCCAGTACGACGATCCCGCCCTGGCCTTCCTTCAGTTCGTTGACGGCCGTGCCCTCGTGATAGAGCGCAACGACGGTCGCCTGCTCTTCCAGGTTCTCATAGCCGGTGAAGATATTGCCTGAGCCAGAGTATTCGACCGCGCGTTCCATCTTGAACTTGCCTGCCGCACGTCCGGCTGCTTTCTGCTTTTCCATCGCGGCATTGAAACCTGCTGCATCGACGACCACGTCGCGCTCGCGGCAGATATCCTGCGTCAGATCCAGCGGAAAGCCGAAGGTATCGTGCAGCTTGAAAGCGACGTCGCCCGGCAATTCTTTTGCGCCGCCTGCCAAGGTGGAATCGAGGATATCCATGCCGTTAGCCAGCGTTTCGAAGAAACGTTCTTCTTCCGCTTTCAGCGTCTCGGTAATGCGCTGCTCGTCCGCCTTGATCCTTGGGTAGGCATCGCCCATCTGCTCGACCAGGTCTTTCACCAGCTTGTGGAAGAAAGGCTTCTTCTGGCCCAGCTTGTAGCCGTGGCGGATCGCGCGGCGGATGATGCGGCGCTGCACATAGCCGCGGCCTTCGTTCGACGGGATCACGCCGTCGGCAACGAGGAAGGCCGTTGCGCGGATGTGGTCGGCGATCACGTTGAGCGAATTGTTCTTCAGGTCGGTCACGCCGGTTTCACGTCCGGCCGCCTTGATCAATGCCTGGAAGGTATCGATCTCGTAATTGCTGTGCACGCCTTGCAGGATCGCGGCCAGGCGCTCCATGCCCATGCCGGTATCCACGCACGGCGCAGGCAGGCGCTTGACCGAACCGTCTTCCGCCATGTCGAACTGCATGAACACGTGGTTCCAGATTTCGATATAGCGGTCTCCGTCCTCGTCCGGGCTGCCCGGAGGGCCGCCGGCGATGTGCGGGCCGTGGTCGTAGAAGATTTCCGAGCAGGGTCCGCAGGGACCGGTATCAGCCATCATCCAGAAGTTGTCAGACTTGTAGCGGCCGCCCTTGTTGTCGCCGATGCGGATCACGCGCTCCGGCGGCAGGCCGATGACTTCCGTCCAGATTTTGTAGGCTTCGTCGTCTTCATCGTAGACGGTCGCCAGCAGCTTTTCCGGCGGCAGCTTGTAGACGGTTGTAAGCAGCTCCCAGCCCCATTTGATGGAATCTTCCTTGAAGTAGTCGCCGAAGGACCAGTTGCCCATCATCTCGAAGAAGGTATGGTGGCGCGCGGTATAGCCAACGTTTTCCAGGTCGTTGTGCTTGCCGCCTGCGCGCAGGCAGGCCTGCACCGACGCGGCGCGCACGTAGGGCCGCTTGTCGGTGCCGAGGAAGACATCCTTGAACTGCACCATCCCGGAGTTGGTGAACATCAGCGTCGGATCGTTGCCGGGCACCAGCGGACTGGAGGCAACGACCGTATGGCCTTTCGATTCAAAAAATTTCAGGAATTTTTCGCGGATTTCGGACGATTTCATAGGTTCTGGCAAAAATGGGATGGCGTTTTGCAAACCGTCGATTATACGTGATAAGCCTTGCCGATTGAGGCCTTAACGGAATGGAAAGAACTTAATGAAATGGAAAAATCCTGGCCAAACGGCTGCCGGATGATTTTTGCAGCGCCGGCTGCATCGGCGCGTAGCTTGGCGACCGGATCGCAACCAGTTGAATCCGTGTGCTAGGCGAGCTCCCAGAAATCCGGTCCGAACAGATCGATGCGGTCGGTATAGATGGCATCCACGCCCCAGGTTTTTAATTTCTTCGCCAATGCAATATCGTTGACGGTATAGCAAAACAAGCCATATCCGGCCAGTTTGACCGCCTGCACCTGCTCCGGCCTGAGCTGCCGGTAACTCACGTCGATGGCGACAGCGTCAAGCTGCCGCAACATCTCCTGCCAGTTTTCCGGAATCGCCCTGAGCAGCAGGGCGCGCGGGATTTCCGGCACCGCCAGTTTGGCAGCCATGAGAGCCTCGACAGAGAATGAGGAAAACAGCGGCAACGCGGCAACATCTCCATGCCAGATGCCGGGGCCGCGTAACTCATCCAGGAAGTGCTTCGTGCATTGCGCGACCACTCGCCCGGTCTGCTCTTCAAACCCGGGAACCGGCTTGATTTCCACATTCATCCAGATCGCGTGCTCCGCACAGAAGCGGAAAAATTGTTCATAGTCCGGCACCCGCTCGCCGGAGAATTCCTTTCCGAACCAGCTTCCTGCATCCATCGCCGTCAATTGCCGGGCGGAGTAGTCGCTGGTCCTGCCCTTGCCTTTGACCGTGCGTCCAAGTTCGGGATCGTGCAACACGACCGGTATGCCGTCACCTGACAGCATCACGTCAAACTCGGCCGCGCGGAAGCCATGTTCCAGTACGCAGCGCAGGGCTGCAATCGTATTCTCCGGAGCAAGGGTGCCGCAGCCGCGGTGTGCCACCAATCGAGGGTAAGGCCACATGATGCATCCATCAGTAAAGTGAAAGAAAAGTGTGCCTATTATTCCCCATGTCGACGTAAATTCGCCATCTGAAAGGCGGCATTTTCTGCGCATATTTCCCGGAAAAATCGCAACGGACAGCATGAAGACAAGTTCGACAGTGACATAGTCTGGCAATAAAGATTGCCGTAGATGAAAAGTGGCATAGAAGCGAGCGCAATCCCTGAAGAAGCCCCCCTCACCCGCTCTCAAGCTTCGTAGTATCCTCATGCGGGAAAACAGATCACCATGACTGACCATACGCCATGCCATTCTTTCATACCAAATTTACTGCAAGCCTGGGAATCGACTATCCGATCGTTCTCGGACCGATGAATAACGCGTCCTCTCCGGAACTCGCCGCGGCGGTCAGCAATGCCGGCGGCCTGGGTTCCTTTGCGGCGGCGCTTCTGCCTCCGGCTGCAATCGCGGAGGCGGTCGGCAAGATTCGTTCATTGACGGACAAACCCTTCAGCGTCAATCTGTTCATTCTCGACGAGGTAATCGCAGACGGATCCGCGATTTCCCGTTCCCAGGAATGGCTGCAGCCCTATCGGGATGCGCTCGGCATAGGCCCAGGCACCGTTCCCGAAAAATTCTGCGAAAGATTTCAGGACCAGCTGCAGGCGCTTCTGGATGCGGCGCCTCCCGTGGTGAGTTTCACCTTCGGAATTCTTTCTGCGGAAGCCGTAGCGCGTTTCCATGCTGCGGGCAGCAAGATCATCGGAACGGCGACTACCGTTTCGGAAGCCAGGGCATGGGAAGCGGCCGGCGCGGATTTTATCTGCGTGCAGGGAGGAGAAGCCGGCGGGCATCGTGGAAGCTTCCTGGGCGATATCGAGCAATCCACAATCGGGCTCATGGCGCTGATTCCACAAGTCGCGGATGCCGTGTCGGTTCCGGTCATTGCCGCCGGCGGAATCATGGACGGACGTGGCGTTGCAGCCGCCCTCCTGCTTGGCGCTCAAGCCGCCCAGCAGGGAACCGCCTTCCTGTCCTGCCCGGAATGCCCCATTCCTCCCGCCTGGAAAGCGGCACTGCGAACCGCGAGGGATGACAGTACGAGGCTGACCCGCAGCTTTTCCGGCCGACATGCAAGGGGCATTGTCAACGAGTTCATGGAACAGATGCGCCCGTATGAAAATCAGCTGCCGCCCTATCCTATTCAAAACGCGCTTACCGGCCCGATTCGCCAGGCCGCTGCAAAAGCGAACCGGCCTGAATACATGTCCTTATGGGCCGGGCAAGGCGTAGGCATGTCAAGGCAGCTCCCCGCGCAAGAACTTGTCTCCCGGCTGATGCAAGAGACGCGCGCCGCGTTAGCCAGTATTGAAGAGCTGGAGCACAAAGGGCTGAAGTAATTCGGGCAGGTATCCGGGCCTGACGAACGGCATGCGCCGGCCGGCTCGATGTCCTCATCAGTCAGTTTTTCTTTCCGGATTTCCGGCGTCACCCTGGGGAAGCACAGTCGGCACATTGCCGCCCTCCGCACATCCTTAAGGCAGGAGAAATAATTAAGGATTACACTTTCCGTTTGTTCGGATAACGCTTTAGAAATCATGCACTTCACCAACTGGTCCAATCCCTACTCGACTCCCCGCATTCCGCTGTTCGCGCGCAATATCGTCTCGACCTCGCATCCGCTTGCCTCGCAAGCCGGTTTGCGCATGCTGCAGCAAGGCGGCAACGCGGTCGATGCCGCCATTGCCACGGCTGCGGCCCTGACCATCGTCGAGCCGGTTTCCTGCGGACTCGGCAGCGATGCCTTCGCCATTGTTTGGGACGGCACGCAATTGCATGGCCTGAACTCCTCTGGCACCGCGCCGCAGGCCTGGACGCCGGAATATTTCAGGAGCAAGCACAATGGCCGCATACCTGAGCGCGGCTGGGACACCGTGACTGTACCGGGCGCTATCGCCGGCTGGGCTGCCTTGTCGAAAAAATTCGGCAAGCTGCCCTTCGCCGATCTCATGCAACCGGCCATCGAGCTGGCCGAACGCGGCCATCTGATCGCGCCGGTCGTGCAGCAGAAATGGAACAACGCCATTCCCATCCTGAAAAACCAGCCCGGATTTGCGCACGCTTTCATGCCGCATGGCCGCGCGCCGCAGGTAGGTGAACTGTTTACATTCAAGGAAGCCGCCGACTCGCTCAAAAAAATTGCAGCGAGCGATGGCGAAGCGTTCTATCGCGGCGAACTGGCAGCGGCGATTGCAGCATATTCAAAGGAAAACGGCGCGGCCATGACGGAAAGCGATCTGGCTGCCTTTCAGCCGGAATGGGTTACGCCTATCCAGAAAAACTACGCCGGCCACACGCTGCACGAAATCCCGCCGAACGGCCAGGGCATCGCGGCATTGATCGCTCTCGGCATACTCGACAAGCTCGACATCGGCCGCTTCCCGGTCGATTCCGCCGACAGCGTGCATCTGCAGATCGAGGCCATGAAGCTCGGCTTTGCCGACACTTACCAATGGGTTGCTGACAGCCGCTATATGAGCGAAGTGAAAGCGGAAGACCTGCTCGACGATGCCTACCTCAAGCAGCGCGCACGCCTGATCGACATGCGCCAGGCCAGCCGCTTTTCGCACGGTACGCCACCCAAGGGCGGCACGGTGTACCTGACCGCCGCTGACGAGTCCGGCATGATGGTCAGCTTTATCCAGTCCAATTACATGGGCTTCGGATCAGGCGTGGTCGTGCCCGGCACCGGCATCAGCCTGCAGAACCGCGGCTTCGGCTTCTCCCTGAAGGAAAACAGCCCGAATTGCGTCGCTCCCGGCAAGCGCCCCTTCCACACCATCATCCCCGGCTTCCTGACCAAGGACGGCCAGCCGCAGATGAGCTTCGGCGTCATGGGCGGCAACATGCAGCCGCAGGGCCATGTGCAGACTTTGATCCGCATGCTGACCTACGGCCAGCAGCCGCAGGCTGCCTGCGACGGACCGCGATGGAAAGTCAATGTCGGCATCTCGGTCGACGTTGAATCCGCCATGCCTGCAGAGACCGTCGCCGAGCTCGCTGCGCGGGGCCACAAGATCGAACGCGTTGCCGACAGCTACATGGACTTCGGCGCCGGGCAATTCATCTGGAAGCTGGAGCACGGCTATGTCGCGGCGAGCGATCCGCGGCGCGACGGACAAGCGGTGGGATATTAAGCATGCATGTTGTGCGCGTCCTGTTCACGCTTAGCTTGTGCGCGGCTACTGTCGGATGCGCCACAAACGGGAAGGAAAGCACGGATTCTGCAATGCAGCGCATCCAGTGTTCAGAACGGACAACCGATGCATACGCGCAGTATTTCCAGGGCTTGAAAGGCAGCTTCGTCCTGTTCGATGCCCAATCGGGCCGCACCACTTGCCATGATTCGGAGCGCGCCCGGACGCGCTACCTGCCCGCCTCCACCTTCAAGATTCCGAACACGCTGATTGCACTGGAAACCGGCGTTGCAAGTGGAGCGGAGTTTCAGCTCCAATGGGACCGCAAGGCCGTGCCGCCGCAGCCGTGGTGGCCGCCCGCGTGGTCGCAGGATCACACCCTGCGCTCGGCACTGAAACAATCCGTCGTCTGGTACTACAAGGAACTGGCCCGGCGCACGGGGCAGGAACGCATGCAATCCTATGTGGACAAGTTCGATTACGGCAACCGCGACATATCGGGCGGCATCGACAGCTTCTGGCTGTCGGGCAGGCTGCAGATTTCTGCGGAAGAGCAGATCAACTTCCTGGACCGGTTCTACTCCGGACAACTCGGCGTATCCGAACGCACGACCAATCTGACCAAGGAAATGCTGGTACTCGAAGACACGCCGTCCTACAGGCTGAGCGGCAAAACCGGCTGGGCCGCCCTGGGTGAAACCGGCACGCAGACGGCTGGCTGGTCGGTTATCTGGAACGCGGCGGGCAGGTCTACCCTTTTGCGATGAATATAGAAATCGAGAAGGCCGAGGATGCCGCTGCCAGAATGGCGATCACCAAAAACATCCTGCGGCATGCCGGATTGATGCCCCGGCAGGAGTGAACGCAGCAGGAGGAATTTTTTGCAAACGCCTCACTGTTGCTCAGCCCGGAATCAGGTCTTGTCCTCGACCAGGTCCGGATCACGCGGTCGCAAGTCTGTTTCGGATGACTGCATCCGCGGCATCGCTGCATCACCCGCGCTGCGCTGTCCCAAACCAGCCGCGCCGAATTCATCCATGAAGAAAAGCTTTCCCTTTCCGTTGCGCTTGGCCTGGTACATTGCAATATCAGCCTGCGCAATCAGATAGGACGATGTGACTGCAGGCCCGGCATGCGATGCAATGCCGATGGAAATCCCCAGCGTGAACGTTCTGCCGTCGACTTCATAAGGTTCACCGATCGCCGCCAGACATTGCCGGGCCACGATATTTGCTGCAGCACGCGCATCGCTCAGACCGGTCAGCAGGATCACGAATTCGTCGCCGCCCAAACGTGCCACCGTGTCGATCCGGCGGCGGCGATCCGCCAGCCGGCCGGCCACCTGGCGCAGCACTTCATCGCCGACAGCGTGTCCATATTGGTCATTGATCGCCTTGAAGCCGTCCAGGTCGCAGAACAGCAGTGCGATCTGCGATCCATCGCGCTCCATGCGTGCCAGCGCCTGATCCAGGCGGTCTTCCAGCATTGCGCGATTGTAGAGCCCGGTCAGGGAATCGTGATGCGCCAAAAACTTCAGCCTCTCCTCGGTGGCTTCACGCGCCGCTTTTTCCCTGCGCAGCCGGTCCACCAGAAAATTGAAGCCGCTTACCAGTTTTCCGACCTCGTCATCGCGGACAACCGGCAGAGGTTCCAGCTCCCTTTTGCCGTCGGCCATGTCACGCATCGCACGCGCCGTATCCGTAAGAGGACGCAGAATGCGCGGCAAGATTATCAGCAGTATCGCCAGGATCGCCGCCAGAAAATATGCGCTGGCCTTGATCATGAAGCCGTGCAGCATTTCGACAGGGCGAAATGCTTCTTCGGTGGGCATGCGCACTACCACGAACCAGTCGGTGCTGGGCACCGTGACCATCGCGGAAAGCTCTTCCACGCCTTTGGCATTGACGGTGACGCCGGTGCCGCGATATCCGGCCATTGCACGGTCATGCAGCGGATTGATGCCGGGCAGCGGCGTCGGCTTGAGAATCATGCCGGGATCGCTTGCTGCCACGAACAGACGGTCCGAGGGTGAAATCAGCAGGAAGCCGCCGCTGGCGCCCAGGCGCGTTTCCTGCATGCGATCCAGAAACCCCTGCGTAAGCTGCGCAACGCCGGCAAGAACCATGATAACCCTGCCGTTGCCGTCACGTACCGGCGCTGCGAAGACAATGATGGGTTCGCCGCTGGCACGTCCGCGGTACGGCTTGCCCATGACCGGCTTTTCGGCGCGCAGCGCAGCAAGGAACCAGTCCGATGCCGCATATTCAAGCTGATTGCGTCCGGCGACGACTGGATATCCCGCGATCAGGCCGTGCCCGTCCGTCCTTACTGCCAGCAGGCCGCCATTGAACAAGGACGTAATGCGCTGCCGGTCCTTGATCCATGCCTGTAATTTTTCCGGCTGTGTTGCCAGATCCGCGGGCAAATCCGCAGCGAACCGTTCGATGAGCGAGAGGCGCGACGTAATGCTATGGTCGATGTCGCGTGCCACATAAGACGCAATCGACAATTGCTGGGCTGCGACGATTTCCTTCACGCGCTCCTGAAACAGCGGCAACGCGACAAAGTGGCGCACCACGACGCCGATCATGAGCAGCGCGACGCCAAGCGCAATAATGCGGAATTTAATGCTTTGGAAATTCAATTTCTACCGTATCCATTATTCGTCGGAGATGTACGCCGGGACTGAAGCCGCGCTATGCCGCACAGGCGTGCCTGCTTATATATTCAATCCGCAAAACCCGTAATTGTATTCAGGGCCAATCTTCTAAGCAGATGTGGCATGGATGCCGGGCGGGCAACCATTCCAATCATGCAGGTCCGTCCGGAAGGCTTTTACTGCCGGATGCGCGTCAGGCCGATTCCTTTCTGTCCCGTAGAATACGCAATTTTCGCTTGAGCCGTGATGCTACCACGGGAAAGATCGCCGAAGAGGCGCCAGCACGATGGTTGGAATTTTTCATGATTGCCGCCACGTACCGCACCGCACCGCACCGCACTGCCTGCAGTATGCAGCGGGCAGATCAACTGGCAACGGAAAAACCAGGGAAGATTGGCGGCCATCTATTCATGCGACCCCACTTCGTTCCGCCGGCCAGGAAGCAGCCATCCTCTGTGCAGGCAGCACGAAAGCCTCTGCCTCATAGCCCTTGGCAAATATCTGGAACTGCTCTGAAGAAAGCGGCTTGCTGCAATAATAGCCTTGCACTTCATCGCATCCTTGCTCGCGCAGATATTCCATCTGCTCCGATGTCTCCACACCTTCGGCGATGGTTCGCAGCCCGAGGCGTTTGGCCATCTGAATAATGGCGCCCACGATTGCCTTGTCTTCCGGGTCGGTTGTGATGTCGCGCACGAAAGACTGATCGATTTTCAGTTTGTGCAGCTTAAATTTTTTCAGGTAGCTTAATGAAGAATATCCGGTGCCGAAATCATCGATCGAGATCTGCACGCCGCGCTCATGAAATTGCTGCATCATGTCAATTCCGCTTTGCGGATTGCTCATTGCAACGCTTTCAGTCAGTTCCAGGTCCAGATACTCCGGCGGCAAGCCTTCCTCTTTGAGGATACGGCTCACGAGTTCCGGCAGATGAGGATCGCGGAACTGTACGACGGAAAGATTTACCCCGACGGTCAGCGGGCCGAAATCTTCGCTCATCCATGATCTCGCCTGCCGTACCGCGCTTCTCAACACTTTTTCTCCGATCGACAGGATCAGCCCGCTTTCCTCAGCGACCGGCATGAACTCGCCGGGCGATATGAAGCCGAACTCCGGATGCTGCCAGCGAAGCAGGGCTTCCACTCCCACAACATGCCCATCCTGCATGGAAATCTGCGGCTGGAAATGGACCTGGAACTGGTCATGCTCCAGCGCATCGTTCATTGCGCTGACCAACTGCAGATTGCGGGCTGATTGCTCCTGCATTGCAGGATTGGAAAAGCAAAAGCCGCGGCGTCCCTCTTTTTTTGCATAGTACATTGCCGTATCGGCGCTCTTGAACAGGCTCTCGCAATCGGTTCCATCCTGCGGATAGATTGCAATACCGATCGAGGCTGCCAGAGAAAGACTGTACCGATCGGTCCGGTAAGGCTCAGAGACGGCAGCGAGCAGTTTCTGCGCGGCGAGGCCCGCGCTTCGCGGATCGGTTTTCGGCAGCAGCAGGACAAATTCATCGCCGCCGAATCGCGCGATCGTGACTCCTTCGCTTACGGCGCTGCGCAGGCGCCTGGCTAGCTCAATCAACACCGTGTCGCCGAGATTATGGCCAAGCACATCGTTAATATCCTTGAAGTTGTCGAGGTCGAGAAACATCAGGGCAAAGGACTCATTTTCACGCTGGGCGATTTCCAGTTCGACATCCAGGCGCTCATTGAGGAGGTTGCGACCAGGCAGGCCAGTCAAGGTGTCATAATTTGCCAGGTAATGGATGCGTTCGGCAGCGAGTTTTTGTTCCGTAATGTCTTCATATAATCCAAGGACACCGATCGTCTTGCCGCTATCGTCAAACAGCGGTACTTTGGACGTGCGTAGCCACCGCTCCTGGCCGGTGATATCGCGGTAAGGTTCTTCATACGATAGACGAGGCTTTCCCGACTCCAGGACCTGACGGTCGTCAGCCTCATACTTTTCAGCATACGGCCTCCATGCCATCTGGTAGTCGTTTTTTCCGATCACCTCTTTGGGGCTGCTTAATTTTGTGTCAAGCACGAAAGCCCGGTTGCAGCCCATAAAGCGCAGATTCATGTCTTTCCAGAATATGCGAATAGGCGTGCTGTCGATGATCGTCCTTAACATGCGGCGCGAATCCGCCAATGCCTCGAGTGCCTGTTCGCGTTCCCGGTTATCCTCGAGACTATTCAGGGCATAGTCGATATCGACCGCCAGCCTGACAAGGAGATTGCGCGTCGCCTCATCAAAGGCATATGCTTCCCTGGAATACATGCCGATGACGGCGATAACTTTGCCGCGACTATGCAGAGGCAACGCGGCATTGGCTTTCCAGCCAAACTTTTCCCCCTGTATTTTCCATGGCGACATGGCCGGCTCATTCCGGAAATCCTGGCACCAGACAGGACGGTCTTCGCGGAAGCAGACTGCGACAGGACCTCGCCCGGTCGCCTCATTCTCATCGATGGACACCTCAATTTCTCTGGCATAAGCCTCGCCTTCGCCGTAGCTCAAAACCGGCTTGATCCGCTTGCCTTCCTCATCCGGCATGCCGATCCACGTCATGTCCATTCCGCCGACTGTCACAACGCTGCGGCAGATCTGCTCAAACAGTTCGGATTCGTTCGAACAACGCATGATCGCTTCATTGCATTCGCCCAGCACTTTATAAAGACTGGACTGCCTTTGGCTTATTGTCTCTAGGTCCTTGCGCAGGCGTTCAGCCTGCGCAAGATTTTTCTGGGTCTCGACCAACCACGCCAGCACGCTGTTGTCCCGGCTTGGCTTGGCGGGGAGTGAGCCTATTGAAAAATCTCCGCGCCCCATGCGGGCGATGTGGGCATGCAGTTCGTCTACCGATCCGCCCAAGACCGCATGTAATTTCCGATAAGTAAGTAAAAGGGTGATAAGAAGCAAGACCCCGAATAGGACAAAGACCATGCGCGTCCTTTGTGCGATGACTGTCTGTCCCTGCACGGTCTTCAGGGTCCGCTCGTCAACCATGCGGTAAAACTCGTAAATCGGCCGGATGACTTCACTCTTGGTTTGGAGATATGTCTTGTCAAACAGCATTTCCCGGGCCTTGAGATGGCTGGCGCCAAAAGGAAGGTCGGCCGATTCGACCAGCTCCATGGCCGTATATTCGATATCCGTCAGATAATCCAGTTTTTCTTTTGCCTTCCGCAATTTGGAAAATTCCTCTTTCGTCACACCGATTTGCATTGCAAGCGCTAGAATCGAGATGGAAGGAGGCTGAGATCGTCTGGAATTCTGGTTCTCGGAGAGAGCAAGTCCTTCATACAACTGATAAGAACTTGCCGGACGCGGCCTGCTCCCATCCTGGATTTCAACCAGCTCCCGGTATTTTTCCTTGTACTCCGGTGTTCCGGAAATGACGTAGGCGCGTGCCAGATTCGTAAGCTGTTCCGACGTTTGCTGAAACTCCACGGCCAGCAACAGCGATTGGGTTCGCTTGCTATGCGCCTGGTCTATCAGTTTTTCCGTATGGACATAGGCAGCAAAAGCAATGCTGAGAATAATAAAGGAAGCCACCGTAAGCCAGAGGTTGCGGGTGAACGCGGAAACATGATTTTTAGGAGGCGCCATATTACGGTCCATATGACTTCTCTGGCTTCAGAGACTCTTTGGTCACTATATGTTTGATTTCAAGGAACTACGCTTGATGCTAGGACAATGATTTTTCAGTTTAGTCTCGCGCTGTTCAATTGTCTTTTGAATTTTCTGCACAGACGTATCGGCTGCCTTTAAGCGGCCAATGATGAATGGCAAGCGCCATCAGCTTGAAATTGCAAGGGAGCCTGGAAATTGCATCTAGCTAAGATGAGAGCCGCGCCGAGCCAATAAGTTGCGCAGCACGAGATCGGGAACATTGGAAATTCAGCAGGCTTGATGCGCAAGCCGCCTGACAGTCTATGGGGCGGGAGGAGTGCCGGCCAGGTTGCTGCGAAGTTTTCCGCCTGCTTTTTCATGCTGCTTGACCAAGGCATCCAGCATGAGAACGCCCTCATCCTGATTATTCACCAGGGTTGAGCGCTGGCGGCTTTGCGCAAGCAGTTTTCCGGAGGTGGATTTTCCAGTTATTTTCTGAGTGAGGAACCAATCGCCAAGCAAATCCTGGACGAGCGAAGCCTCGATAACCTGTTGCTGCATATCGATAACGACACGGAGCGGAACCGGAATTGTCACCGAAAGCGGTTGAGTAAGACTATCTGCTGGATCGATCATGGGCATGCATCATAGCAATTTGCCAAGCGTTTGGCACATCCTGCCTGCAAATTTTTTGCGTATTTGCGGCAGTTTGCGTGAACAACGGGCGATCGTTTGATCTGCGGATCAGCCGCGCAACCGGACACTATTGACGCCGGTCCGGACCACACATGCAATGCGCCTTAAGCCTTCTCATACGCTCCGGTACAAGGAAATAATTCAGCTGCCGCTGAAACAGGGATCCTCCGTCGCCTGAAATTCAGCGCTTTTACTTACCGGCGTCCCACTTCTTAAAGCCGGTACCACAGGGAACAAATTTGAGAACGGGCTTAACAATGAGCAGAACAAATGAACCACGCCATGGAAGCACGTTCTATGTATAGAACGCCTCCCGATTTTTCCATGAAAAAAGAGATTCCGGCCGCGGCCGATTTACAGCTCGCACACATTGCCTACGATCCTGTACTGGAGTGCATGACCGACGGTTTTGTGGCGCTCGATTTTCAATGGCGATTCATCTATGTCAACCAGCATGCCGCCCATCTGATCGGCGCCACGCCCGCACTCCTGATCGGGAAAAAGTTTTTGGACTGCTTTCCCGAGGTAAGCAATACGGAGTTTTATAAAGCTTACGAAACAGCGATGCAGGAAAGAGTCTCCATGCACATCGAGGAATACTTTGTACCCTGGAAACGCTGGTTTGAAAAATATATCTATCCAACATCCGATGGCATCGCCATTTTCTTTCATGACATTACGGAACGCCGTACCGCCGAAGAGAAGCTGAGGCGCAGCCAGATCCGTCTTTCTGAAACACAACGCCTGGCGAATATCGGCCATTGGGAGTGGGATCCGGTAACAGAAAAGCTGATCTGTTCACAGGAGCTTTGCCAGATTTTCGGTCTTGAGCCGATTGAACATGTCGGCGATTTATCCTCCTTTCTCAGCAATGTGCATCCGGAAGACCGTTCACGGATAAACGATATCCGCTGCAATGCACTGCATGAAAAAATGCCATGGGAAATGGAATACCGCATCATTCATCAGGACGGAAGCACCCGTTATATACATGAACGAGGCGTTGTTGAAACCGGCACGGAAGGAAAAACGACAAGATTGTTCGGTTATGCCCAGGATATCAGTTCTCTGCGCCTGGCCGAACAGGCATTGTCCGAAAGTGAAGACCTCTTCCGCTCGGTGTTCGAACAGGCAGCGGTCGGCATCACGCTGACCCGGCTCGACGGAAGTTATGCCATGGCAAACCATAAATTCGCCGAGCTGCTTGGCTATACGCCGGAAGAGTTATGCGACCTCGATTTTCAGAGCATTACTCATCCCGATGACCTTGGGCCGGACATGGTGCAGGTAAACCGGCTGCTGAACGGGCAAAGCAAAACCTATTCAATGGAGAAACGGTATCTGCACAAAAACGGCAGCTATGTCTGGAACAACCTGACTGTTTCGCTGCGACGGGACAAATCGGGAAAACCTCTGCACTTTATTGCAGTAATGGAAGACATAACCGACAAAAAACAGGCCGAAAGGGAATTGATCCAGCAGCAGCAACTTACCGAATTCATTATCGACTCCCTTCCGTTAAATGTTTTCCTGAAAGACGAAAACGGCCGCTATCTCATGATTAACGAGGAGGCTGCAAGAACCGCCGGCATTTCAAAAGCAGGTGCAATCGGCAAGTCGGATTTCGACATATTCCCCGAGGAAACCGCCAAAACCATACTCGAGGACGACCGCTACGCTCTTGCATCGAACGATCACTCCTTGAGGGAGGTTCCCATCATCAGCCATGGAAAGGAACGCATCGTCCTTGCAGGAAAAAGAACGGTGCATTTGCAAAACAGTCCGGCAATGCAGCTGGGATTTTCCATCGACATTACAGACCGCAAGCAAAATGAACTGCGCATTCAATATCTTGCCACCCATGACGCGTTAACGGGATTACCCAATCGGAATCTGCTGCAGGACAGGCTTGAACACGCCATATCGATGGCACATCGGTCGCAGCACATGGTCGCTGTATTGTTTTTCGACATTGACCGCTTCAAGCTGATCAATGACAGCTTTGGCCACAAGGCCGGCGACGAATTTTTGCAGATCATGGCTTCTCGCCTCAGGCAGGTTACGCAAAGCGGCGATACGGCGGCGCGACTGGGAGGAGATGAGTTTGTCGTGCTGCTGGAAGGCATCTCATCCAACGAAGAAGTCGTCCATACTGCAGAAAAAATCCTGGCTTGCCTGCATGAACCGCTCACCTTGAATCAGCAGGAGCTGGTCGTTTCCGTCAGCATCGGCATCAGCGTTTATCCTAACGATCACCAGAATGCCGAAACCCTGCTGAAAGATGCCGACATTGCGATGTACCACGCGAAGGTAGGCGGCGGAAACAATTTCCGGTTCTATGACAGCGAGATGAATACGCTCGCCTTCCAGCGGCTTACGACCGAAAATCGCTTGCGCAAGGCGCTCGAACTCGATCAGGTAGTGCTCTATTTTCAGCCGTTAGTCGATCTGAAAACGGGGCAGATCAAAGGAATGGAAGTGCTCATGCGCTGGAACGATCCGGCAAATGGCCTGGTCGGGCCGGACCAGTTCCTGTCGGTGGCGGAAGAAACAGGACTGATTGTAGGCCTCAGCAACCGGGTCTTGCAGGAAGCATGCAGGCAATGCAGGCGCTGGCACGACAAGGGGCTGACCGGACTGCAGCTATCGGTCAATTTATCCGCGCAGCAGCTCGGTCCGTACAATCTGGTTCGAACAGTGAAGGAAATCCTGATTGAAACCGGCATGCCGCCTTCTTCCCTGAAACTGGAAATCACCGAAAGCGAGTTGATGGACGACGTTGATCGCGCCAAGAGAACCCTGCACGAATTGTCAGCAATGGGTGTTGAGATTGCGATTGATGACTTCGGCACCGGCTACTCCAGCCTGAGCTATCTGAAAACCTTGCCCATCGACACCTTAAAGGTGGACCGGTCATTCGTACGCGACCTGGCCACCGACGAAGACGATGCTGCGATTGTCGGTGCAACCATAGGCATGGCGCATCATATGGGACTGAAGGTCGTTGCAGAAGGGGTGGAGACGCCTAGCCAACTGGACTTTCTGACAGGACACCAGTGCGATCTGGGACAGGGGTATTACTTTAGCCCGCCGCTTCCAGCAGATGCGATGGAATCACTTTTGCAGTCGGGCCGGTTATTTCCCATGCACTAGGAGCCTGCCGCGATAAGCCGGCTTGCCGAGGCAGGCTCTAAGCAATATGGAGTGGAGCCGGACTTTCCTGTAGCCGCTCCGATGGTTCCAATCTGTGCAATCCAGGCCATTACCCTGGTGACTGTGAGGAATCGGCGGAATTCAAGGTCGGATAATCGATATAACCTTTTGCGCCGCCGCCATAAAAAGTGTCGCGGTCCGGGGGATTGAACTCCGCGCCGCGCCTGAACCGTTCGACCAGGTCCGGGTTGGCGATAAACAGTTGGCCGAAGGCCACCAGATCTGCAAGCCCCTGCTCGACCGCTGCATTGGCCCTTTCCAGTGTGTATCCGCCCGCGACAATGATCGGGCCGGAAAAAAGCGGGCGGAAAAATTTCGCCGACAAGTCCGGCAGCGGATGTTCGCCCTGTGACGGAGCCGGCTCGATCAGATGCAGGTAAGCCAGGTTCATCTTCGCCAGTTCGCCCACTGCGTAAGCGAAGGTTTCCTGCGGATTGCTGTCGCACATGTCGTTGAAAGAACCGCCGGGTGAAAGCCGCACGCCTACCCTGTCGCTGCCCCATACTTCACTGACGGCGGATACGACCTGCAGCAAAAGACGCGCACGGTTCTCTATGCTGCCGCCGTATTCATCGGTACGCTGGTTGGTGCCGTCTTCCAGGAACTGGTCGAGCAGGTAGCCGTTTGCGCCATGCACCTCGACTCCGTCGAAACCGGCTGCCTTGGCGTTCATCGCTCCCTGGCGGAACTCTTCCACGATGGCGGAAATTTCACGCGTTTCCAGTGCGCGCGGCGTAGGAATGGCCTGGAATCCCTTGCTCGTATAAGTCTGCACGCCGCGCGGCGCAATGGCGGATGGCGCAACCGGCGTCTCGCCGTTGCGGAAATCCGGATGCGATATGCGGCCGACATGCCAGAGCTGCATGAAAATCAGCCCGCCTTTTCGGTGTACGGCATCGGTGACTTTCTTCCATCCCTGGATCTGCTGCTCGCTATGGATGCCGGGAGTCGCTACGTAACCCTGACCGCCCGCACTGGCTTGCGTTGCTTCCGTGATGATGAGCCCGGCATCGCTGCGCATGCTGTAATAATCCGGCGCCATCGAAGAGGGAACATTGCCTTCATCTGCGCGGCTACGGGTCAGGGGCGCCATGACGATCCGGTTCTTGAGTTGCAAAGTGCCGAGCTTGAATGGCGAAAATATCGGTGAAGTGTAATCGGTGGTCATGCTTACCTCCGGTGTAAGCGGCAATTGATGGCAATCATCCTGCCGTCTATGAAAGAAGAGTTCAGAACCAAAATAGGTTACTTAATGAATGCTTAGTTCCCTTCTCCGTTTTTGTTATGCAGAGACTTCCTTTGAGCCAATAGATGCAGCGAACTATTTAAGTGCGTAAATAGTCCTAGTTTTGAAAGCATCCCATGAATAAAAAATATCCACGGTTGCCGGGCGTTTCGCAAAGCTAATTCTGGATCAGCGAAAGGCATCCGTTCTTGCAAAGAGATTTCCTCCTTGTACAAAAACAATAAACATCCGCATCATCACGCAGCCGACGCCATTCATTCCGGCGAAAGCAAAGCCGGGTTCGTCCATGTGCGCGGTGCGCGCGAACACAACCTGAAAAATATCGATGTCGATTTGCCGCGCGACGCACTGGTGGTGTTTACCGGCGTATCCGGTTCCGGCAAGTCCTCTCTGGCATTCGGCACCTTGTACGCCGAAGCACAGCGCCGCTACCTGGAATCGGTATCGCCTTATGCACGCCGTCTTTTCCATCAGATGCCGGTGCCTGAGGTAGATGAGATTGACGGTCTGCCGCCCGCAGTTGCCCTGCAACAGCAGCGAGGCTCGCCCACGACGCGTTCGTCGGTCGGCTCCGTCAGTACGCTGTCCAATTCCCTGCGCATGCTGTACTCGCGGGCCGGCGATTATCCGCGCGGACAGGAACTTCTCTATGCGGAATCTTTCTCGCCCAACACCGCCGAAGGCGCATGCCCGGTCTGCCATGGCCTGGGACGCATCTATGACGTGACAGAGCAATCGATGGTGCCGGACGACACACTGACTATCCGCGAGCGCGCCGTTGCCGCCTGGCCGCCGGCATGGCACGGCCAGAACCTGCGCGACATCCTGGTGACGCTCGGCTACGACGTGGACAAACCCTGGCACAAGATATCGCGCAAGGACCGCGACTGGATCCTGTTCACGGAGGAGCAGCCCACCGTTCCGGTCTATGCGGGCTTTACTCCGGAAGAGGTGCGTTATGCCTTGAAGCGTAAGGAAGAGCCCAGTTACATGGGCACCTTCACAAGTGCGCGCCGCTACGTGCTGCAGACCTTCGCCAATACCGAAAGCGCTTCCATGAAAAAGCGCGTGGCGCAGTACATGATCGGAAAGGACTGCCCCTCATGCAAAGGGAAACGCCTGCGCCCGGAGTCGCTGTCGGTAAAGTTTGCCGGATACGACATCGCCGACATGTCCGGCCTGCCGCTGAAACAGCTGGCTGAAATTTTCCATCCCTTTGCCGAAGGCAAGCCGCCAAAATCCACAAAGGGCGCCGGCAAAGGAACCGACGCGCATCCGGAAAAAGCCATCGTCACGCAACGCATCGCGCAAGACCTGTGCGCACGCCTGTCGGTGATGCTGGACCTGGGACTGGGCTATCTGGCGCTCGACCGCAGCACGCCCACTCTCTCGCCGGGGGAACTGCAGCGGCTGCGCCTGGCCACGCAGGTACGCTCGAATCTCTTCGGCGTGGTCTATGTGCTGGACGAGCCCTCGGCGGGCCTGCATCCGGCGGATACGGAAGCCTTGCTGAAAGCATTGGACAGGCTGAAAGCCTCCGGTAACTCATTGTTCGTCGTCGAACATTCCCTCGACGTGATCCGCCATGCCGACTGGATCGTCGATGTCGGGCCGGCTGCAGGAGAAAAAGGCGGTTGCGTGCTGTACAGCGGCCCGCCGGACGGCCTGCGGGAAATCGAAAACTCCCAGACCCGCCGTTACCTGTTCGCACAGGACAGCATGCCGGCGAGAGAGCCGCGTACTCCGCAAGGATGGCTGCGGCTGAAAGGCATCACGCGCAACAACCTGAAGGAGCTAGATGCGGCATTTCCGCTCGGCGTCATGACCAGCGTGACCGGCGTATCCGGCTCCGGCAAATCCACGCTGGTGAGCCAGGCCCTGGTGGAACTGGTGGCCGATGCCCTCGGCCACGAAGTGCCGGCCGAGGCGGAGGAAGGTGACGAGCTGCAGCAAGCCGCGCCCGTCACGCTCGAAGGCCGCATCACTGAAGGCCTGGAAAATATCAAGCGCCTGGTGCGCGTAGACCAGAAGCCGATCGGACGGACGCCGCGCTCCAACCTGGCGACCTATACCGGCCTGTTCGACCATGTGCGCAAGCTGTTTGCCGCGACCAAAACGGCACGCGCTCGCCGCTATGACGCCGGTCGGTTTTCCTTCAATGTCGCGAAGGGCCGCTGCGAAAACTGCGAAGGCGAAGGCTTCGTGATGGTGGAACTGCTCTTCCTGCCCAGCGTGTATGCGCCCTGCCCCGTGTGCGCCGGAACCCGCTACAACGCCAAGACGCTGGAAGTGGAATACCGCGGCAAGAATATTGCCGACGTACTGAACATGACGGTCGATGCGGCGTGGGAGTTTTTCGCGGACGAGGCGCATATCCACCGTTCGCTGGAGGTTTTGCGGGAGGTCGGCCTCGGCTACCTGCGTTTAGGCCAGCCCGCCACCGAACTCTCTGGCGGCGAGGCGCAGCGCATCAAGCTCGCAACGGAACTGCAGCGTGCAATGCGCGGCAGCATGCTCTACGTGCTGGACGAGCCGACCACCGGACTGCATCCCGCCGACACGGAAAAACTCATCACGCAACTGCATCGCCTGGTCGATGCAGGCAATACCGTCATCGTCGTCGAACACACGATGCGCGTGGTGGCAGCGAGCGACTGGGTGATAGACATCGGCCCCGGCGCAGGTGATGAAGGCGGGCGCATTGTGGCAGAAGGACCGCCTGCCAAGGTCGCCGCTTCCAAAGCAAGCCGCACTGCCCGCTATCTGGCACATTTTTTGGCTCCGGCCATGAAAAACAGAGAATAACCGCCCTTCCGCACATAGGTCATATGGGCGGCCGGTTGCAGAAATCCGGCTGCTACGGCAGACGGATTATCTGCTCTGATATGCCATGTTTCTGCGAACAAGTCCGAAATTTCCCAGCAAAATATTGCTATTCATCAATATTCTCCTCAAAGGATCTGCCACTGTTACAATTTGCTGCATTTCCGTAATGCAATATTTTGCAGCGTCTGATCAAACCAAAAAAAATAAGCGCCAGAAAGCAAGCGTAGCTGATCGATTTGTGGGGAGACAGATCATTGGAAGCAAAGCTGGATTTTTTATCGGGTACAGGCGAAATGGCGGCATTGATGCGAACTTTCGACTGGGATTCCACCATACTCGGTACACCGGAACAGTGGCCGGAGCTGCTCAAATGCAGTCTGCGCCTGATACTGGCATCAAAACACCCCATGATCATCTGGTGGGGGCCGGAGCTGATCCAGTTCTACAACAACGCCTTCCGCGAAACGCTTGAGCCGGATCGCCACCCGAGCCTGCTTGGCCGGCGCGGCCCTGAAAGCTGGGGCAAGACCTGGCCCGTCATCGCGCCGCACATCGAAACCATCATGGCCGGCTGCGACGGGGCCGGCCATCAAGAACAAATCATTCCGGATACCCGCCGCGAAAGCGGCGAAGAAATATGGTGGTCTTACGCCTGCAGTCCGATTGAGGACTCGCACGGAGTACATGGCGCACTGGCAGTCTGCAGGGACGTGACCGGCGAATACCGTGCCCGCGAGGAGCTTAAACGTCTCAATGAGGAATTGTCCGTCCAGATACGCCAGCGCGAACAGATGGAACGGCATCGGGCATTCCAGCTCGAGCTGTTTGACAGGATGGGCAGTTATTCCAATCCGGACGACATCGCATCCGTAGCATTTGAAATGCTCGGCAAGGAACTGGACTTCACGCGCGCGCAATTTACGCAGATCGACTGCGCTGCGCAAACCTACTATGTCGAATATGCCTGGAGCCGGGCGGATGCCGTCAACATCAAAGGCTGGCGCGGCAGCCTGGACAAGCTGGGCAATGAAATCATCGGCCCTTTGCTCAACGGGAATACGCTTGCGGTAGCCGATGTGACGACAGATCCGCGCACGGAGCCTAACCGCGCCGGCTACCTGGCACTGAACATCCGCTCGGTGCTTAATGTTCCGATTTTGAGGGACGGCGTCCTGGCCAAAGTCATCAGCCTGCACAGGAGTACGCCTTACGAATGGCGGCACCAGGAAATCGTATTGCTCAGGGAGATTGCCCACCGCATCTGCAATGCGCTCGAGCGCGCGCACAACGAAAGCCGGCATCTGCAATCCCAGCAGATGCAGCTCACGCACCAGCGGGCGGAGACGGAACTGCTGCGCAAGCTGTTCCAGGAGGCTCCCGGTTTCATTGCGATACTGAAGGGACCCGACCACCGGTTTGAAATTGTGAACGATGCCTATCTGCAAACGATAGGATACCGCCAGGTCGTGGGCAAGACGATGCAGGATGCCTTGCCGGAAATGCACGAGCAAGGCTATATCGAACTCCTCGATTATGTTTATCGCTCGGGCAAACCATATGTCGCCAAAGAAATCCCGGTCCGTCTGCAGCGGCGCACTGACGCAGGGCCGGAGGAGCGTTTCCTGAACTTCGTGTATCAGCCGGTCTTTGCGGCTGACGGTACAGTCGAGGGAATTTTTGTCGAAGGCAACGACGTCACCGACCAGGTGCAGGCCCAGCGCAAGGAGCACTTTCTGCTGGAGCTTGCAGACAGGCTGCGTCCCTTGTCCAGCTCGGAAAGCATCGTCAGCGCGGCGGCCGAACTGGTCGGCACCTATCTCGGTCTTTCACGCGCGCTGTTTGCCGAAGTCGATCGCGAAAAAGAGACTTTCCGGGTTCGCCAGGATTGGGCGCGTGACGGCGAACGAAGCGCGGTAGGCCTGTCGAAAAAACTGAATAGCTTCGGCCCGGTAATAATCGATGCGCTGCGTGCCGGCCAGATCATCAACAGCGACGACGTCATGGCCGATCCGCGGTGCCGCGACAGCGCACCGGAATATACCCTCTGCGGCATACGCGCCTATCTCACAGTTCCGCTTGTCAAGAACGGCAATTTCGAGTTCATGCTCTGCCTGCACAAGAAAGATCCCTACCAATGGACGGACCATGACAGGCAGGTGGCCCTGGAGACGGCTGAACGCACCTGGGCAGCCGTCGAAAGCGCAACTGCCCAGACCGAACTCAGCATCGTTCGCGACCAGAGCCTCTATGTCTTCAACACGATGACCGAGGGCTTCGGCATCGTCGACAGCGACTGGACGATCATCCAGATGAATTCCGAGGGCCTGCGCATGAAGCAGATGAAATCCGAGGATGTCATCGGGCACAACCACTGGGAAGTCTTTCCCGAACTGGCAGGAACCGAGCTTGCCGCGACCTATGAGCGCGTCAAGGCGACCCGCATCGCGGAAACCTGTGAGTTCTTTCATACCGGCCGGGACGGGAAGAACATCTGGCTGGAGGTCAGGACCTATCCGGCGCGCGACGGCGGACTTGCCTTCTTCTTCCGCGATATCAGCATACGCAAGGAATTCGAGCACAAGCTCAAGCTGGCCGACCGCCGCAAGGACGAATTCGTTGCCATGCTTGCCCACGAACTGCGCAATCCGCTGGCGCCCATCAGCGCGGCCGCCGACCTGCTGCAGATGGCACAGCTCGACGAGGAGAGCCTGATGGCGACCAGCGACATCATCGCCCGGCAGGTCAGGCACATGACCAGCCTGATCAACGACCTGATGGATGTCTCGCGCGTGACACGCGGCCTGATCAGGCTCGACAGCAAGGTGCTCCATGCGAGCGATATCGTCGCGGATGCCGTGGAACAGGTTCGTCCCCTGATCGTGTCGCGCGGACACCATCTGTCCGTGCAACTGCCGTCCGAGCCGGTCCTTGTCCAGGGCGACCAGAAACGCCTTGTGCAGGTGCTTGCAAACGTGCTGAGCAATGCTGCCAAGTACACCCCGGACGGCGGCGAACTTACTCTGGCTATCGCGGCGCAGGCGGACCACGTGGATTTCTGCGTGTCCGACAACGGCATCGGCATGATGCCGGAAATACTGAACCGGGTGTTTGAACTGTTTGCGCAGGCCGAACGCAGCTCGGATCGTACACAGGGCGGCCTGGGAATCGGCCTGGCGCTGGTTAAGAGCCTGGTGGAGCTGCACGATGGCAGCGTCACCGCGCACAGCGACGGTCCGGGACAGGGAAGCCGGTTCACGATCAGCCTTCCGCGCTCCTGGGAACTTGTCGAGAACAATCACCCGCCGGAGGAAGCATTCCGCCCTGCCTCGTCAAAGCCCTTGCGCCTGATGCTTGTGGATGACAATGCGGATGCGGCGCGCACCTTGTCCCTGTTCCTGAAGGCTGCAGGGCATGACGTGATGGTGGAGCACCATCCCGGGAAGGCGCTCGAACGTGCCCGCGCCGAGGTACCCGATGCATTCTTGCTGGACATCGGTTTGCCGGACATGGATGGCAACGAACTGGCCCGGAAATTGCGCTCCTGTTCCAGAACCGCCGGATCGGTGCTGATCGCCGTGACCGGTTACGGACAGGAGCAGGACAGGATCAAGGCGCAGGAATCAGGATTCGACCACCATTTCGTCAAGCCGGTGAATACCGAGGAACTGGTCTCATTGCTGGCGACGCTGCCCAGGCTGCTGCCCGCAGAATAGGCGGCCGGCTTCATTTCAGTATCGTATAGATGCTGCTGTAATCATCGGTCCATGGCGGAATATTGCGCTCCAGTTCGACTTCCTCGACGTGGTCGTAAAGCGCTTCGGATTCAAGGACTGCTGCATCGTCGCTGATCAGTATCCACGATGACCCCGACAGGCCGCGCCCGTAGTCCGGGTCGGCATCGACCAGGCGCGCTTCCTTGCGGTAGTAGTCCACCGCATGCTTGACCACCGGCGCAAGATCCAGGTTGCGGTTGGAAATATGCACGGCCAGGATTCCGCCCGGCTTCATGTGCCTGAAGTACACCGCAAAGGCTTCGCGCGTCAGGAGATGCACCGGGATCGAGTCCCCGGAAAACGCGTCCACCACCAGCGCATCGAATCGCTGCGGATTTTCTCGCTCCAGCGAAAGGCGCGCATCGCCCATCGCGGTTTCCACCTTTGCAGGCGTATCGCTCAGAAAGGAAAACTGCGAGCGCGCCAGTTCCACCACAAGCGGATTGATCTCGTAAAAACGATAGTAATCCCCTGCCCGGCCATACGACGCCATCGTGCCGGCACCCAATCCCACTACGCCGACGCGCTGCGGCTGTCCGGCCTGGCGCGTGGCCAGCACTGCCAGGCCCGCGCCGCCATTGTCGCCGTAATAGGTAGTCGGCTCCCGCCGCTTGTCTTCGCTCATGTACTGCGAACCGTGCAGGATGGAGCCATGGACCAGCTTGCGTTCCGAGCCGTCCCAGGAATCTGCCGTACTCATCGTGCCGTAGAAATTGCGCACCATTAATGCATAACGCTCGGCATGCTTCACGATGCCGTGCGTGGCGAATACCGTAATCACCGCGACGAAGCAGGCGCATAAAGTCAGCCATGCGCGGTGCCAGCGATTACTTCCGCCATCTTCCGTTGAATTTTCCGCCGCCTTGTCCGCCTCGCGCTTGATCACGGTGACCACAAGCAGCCCGGTCATGATCGCCGTCAGCGGCAGTTCAAGATTGCTGTTGAAGATGCGCGGCGCGGCAAGCGCGACGAAACTGCCGCCCAATGCGCCGCCCAGCGCGATCATCAGGTAGAACGAAGTCAGGTGCGCCGGATGCGGTTTCTTTTTCGCCAGTTCGCCGTGGCACAGCATGCAGGCAATGAACAGGCCGGACGAATACAGCACCAGCGGCAGCCACACGCCAGAGTCGTCGATGGTTTCCAGCAGGTCGTACGTCATCACTCCCAGCCAGACGATGAAAAGCGGCAGATACCACGTCCTCTTGTACCAGTTGCCGCCCTCGAAGCACAGGATAAAGCTCAGCAGGTACAGCACCAGCGGCAGCACCCACAGGAATGGAACCGGCGCGACGTTCTGCGTCAGGTGGCTGGTGATCGCCATCAGCAGGATGGTCGGGCACGCGGCCAGCGCCACCCACAGCGCCATCATCTTCGGCGGAACATGTTCCTGCGCGCCCGGCTCGCCTGCATGCGCCTGCACCTCGGCAGGTCTTTGCATGCGCAGGCCGCGCCAGGCCAGCACGCCGCACAGCAGAACAAAAGCCACGTAGGCAGCCGACCAGGCTCCCGAAATATCCGGGATGCTCAGGTTCGGCTCGAACACCAGCGGATAGCTCAGCAGACCCAGCAATGAGCCGAAGTTCGATAGCGCAAACAGCCGGTATGGCACCGTCCCGGATTTTTCCCGGGCGAACCAGGCCTGCAGCAAAGGGCCGGTCGAGGACAGCAGAAAATACGGCAAGCCGATCATCAGCGCCATCAAACCCACGATCATCAGGCTGGGATCTTCGCTGCCGGAGGGCTTCCAGGCGGCGTTCAGCGTGATGGGCAGCACGAACAGGCTGGATGCAAGAAGCAGGATGTGCAGCAATCCCTGCTGCTTGGGTGCAAGAAAACGCTGCGTCCAGTGCGCGTAGAGATAACCCAGCAGCAAGACCACCTGGAAAAACAGCAGACATGTGCTCCATACCGCCGCCGACCCACCGAACCATGGCAGCAGCATCTTGCCGACGATGGGCTGGACCTGGAACAGGAGAAAGGCGCTCAGGAAAATCGTGCACGCATACAGCAGGATCAGCACGGCCTTGCGCTCAAGCACCAACCCCCGGGTTTCTATCCTTTGCATTGCTCTCTCCATGCTGGGCTGCGAACGGGCAGGCGTTTGCGCCCGCTCAACCACAATCGGAGGCGCGCTTCCCGGCGAAGTTCAGCATGCGTAAGAAAGACCGCGGCGAATTCTGTGCAGGATCAAAAAGTCAGGGAGGCAATCGCCACGGCAGGCATTGCGCTTTAAAAATGCGCCTATGAGCGGAAGCTGGTTTCAGGAAGGAATGGAGAGAAAAAATGCCGGCCGCCGCGCACAGTCAAATGCCGGGCGACCGGCGTACCGTCATGGCAAGCGCAAATCAGGCAGCCATCTTCAGTGTTTCAGCCGGTTCAGAGAAGAGCAGGCCGCTCTCCAGCCCCGGTTTGCGGCAAAAGCGGAACCAGCTTCCCAGACCGATTGCATCGTACGCAGCTTCCAGCGCGGCGATGCCCTTGACGAGCTTGCCGTTGGCATTGCGTGCATGCACTACCCTGCGCACGGCGTCGGCAGTCACTTCGCCGTCAGGCCGGAAACTCTGCGCCGAGACATTCACATATTGCAGACGGCCCTGTTTTTCCTTGGACGCAAGCTGGCCGATCTCGGCAACGTGGGCGACGTTGTCGCCGTCGTACCAGATTATCGTCAGCGGCTTTTGCGCAGCCGTATCATGCAATTGAGCAGTCACATTAACCTCCTTTTAATTTCCTGAAAAAATTAAAACCCTACCTTGCAGCCGCTCGGCGGCAAGGCCTCTAATTTGATGCAAGAAATCTTGCATTCAACAAATAGGGAAAAGGTGTGACTTTTTCAAGAGGTTGGGCAACATGAAGAAGAGCACAAGCCTTGCGGGATGCAGCCGGAAAGCCGCCCGTTTATTGATCTTCGAATTCGGCTGCCGCTTTTGCCGTCCACAGAGCCTTGTTATAACTCGGGAAAGGCTCGTCATAATCGCTGATCTCCCCGTTTTCCCCGACAAAACAGGTCCACCAGCCGTCATCCCTTTCGCAGATCGCAATATCGCCCGGGGCGCAATGCTGGAGAATTTCTTCGTCTTTGTTCAGGCTGACGATCCTGGTTTGCCGATGCTTGATGCTGGTTGCCATAAATAGAAAAGTTAGGAAGAGCTGGAGTCGGAAGAGCAGTCGGACTGTCAAAACGCGAAAGAATTCAGCATTCGGGACGAAAGAGTTTTATTTAATGGCTCGGTTCGGCATGGAGTGCCCTGAACCCCATGCATCAAGGATGCAAAAGCATTCACATAAAGAAATATCCCGAAAGCGCCGGGTCTGCTGATAGCCAGTACTGGCCACCAATAAAAAGACCGGCCGAAGCCGGTCGTAAATGCCTGGCCGGACTGCGACCTTAGAGCACGTGAAGCTTGTGCGACGCGAACACGGCCAGGGGCGCCAGCGCGAGCAGCGCCGTGATGAGCACCCGCACCATGCCGCTGATCCGGCTGCGCTCGGTCCACGCGACCACGATCAGCGTAAACAGCGCATACAGTCCGATGAACCATTGCAGGTTTTGCACATTCAGCGCATCGAAGCTGAAGCGCGCATCCGGGACCAGGCCCATGTTGATGGCGCTGAGCATGGCGGCCGCGCCGATTCCGATGACCGCCAGCACCAGCATCAGCAAACCCTTGCTGCCGCGCCGCGTGGTCTGTTGCCCCTTCTGCTGTTCATGTTCGGCTTCACGCACGTTGACCGCTTCGCGGTGCCGCAGGAAGACCAGCATGGTGTCGACCTGCTTGTATGGGATGATGCCGGCGGAAGCCGCAGCCAGCAGATCTTCACGGGTGAGATTCATTCTTTCTCCTTGATCGGAATTTTATTTTTCAATAAGGCGCTGGCCGCACAAGACGGTCCGGTGCATCGACAGCCCGTGGACGCGCAAGCGGCGGTCCCGTGGAACCCGGCATCTGCCGGTACGGAAACGCCGCAAACCTGGGCCATGCATGCCGCCGGACGCCACTGCTGCCCAAATTCCCCTGAACAATCCGGCCTGACGGTATGCCGTCGTAGTAATTCGAGTAGCCGGGCAGCTTTCGATGTGCGCCATTAACACAGTTTCGATCTTATTAGAGCTATTTTTTTTGCCCGCCGGATAGACAAATATCAAATTTTTTCTATTGACTGGATGAAATTAATCGCTCCATATGACGCAGCTCCACCCAGTTGCGCGTAGGCTATCCGTAGAGCGGCATATATATTGCGCCACAGCAAAACCCATGCCCCTAAAGCGCTCTCTGCTTAAGGTCTGCTCTCCCCTTTTAAGCCGCGCTTATCCCGAATCATTCCCGAATCGGCCGAGCGCACGCCCTAAGGTAAAATGTCGGCCAACCACGAACGCAAATTTCCCGAACTGACAATCCATGAGCAACGACAAAACAAGCGGCAGCCCCGACACCGCGGCGATCTCCAACTTTATCCGCGGCATGATCGACGCCGACCTCGCCAGCGGCAAGTACGCCAAGCGCACCGACCCGAACGGCCATCCTCTGCCGACCGTCGTCACCCGCTTCCCGCCCGAGCCCAACGGCTACCTGCACATCGGCCATGCCAAGTCGATCTGCCTGAACTTCGGCCTTGCGCGCGACTACGGCGGCCGCTGCACCATGCGCTTCGACGACACCAACCCGACCAAGGAAGAGCAGGAGTACGTCGACACCATCATCGACGCGGTCGAATGGCTGGGCTTCAACTGGAAAGACCCGGGCGGCGACCACCTGTACTTCGCCAGCGACTATTTCGACCAGATGTACCACATGGCCGAATACCTGATCACGTCCGGCAATGCCTACGTGGACAGCCAGTCCGCCGAAGAGATGGCGAAGAACCGCGGCAACTTTACCGAGCCGGGCAAGAACTCGCCCTACCGCGACCGCCCCACCGAGGAATCGCTGAACCTGTTCCGCCGCATGCGCGCCGGTGAATTCAAGGACGGCGAACACATCCTGCGCGCCAGGATCGACATGGCCTCGCCCAACATGAACATGCGCGACCCGGCGATCTACCGCATCCGCCACGCGCACCACCACCGCACCGGCGACAAGTGGTGCATCTACCCGATGTACGACTATGCGCACCCGATCGAAGACGCGATCGAGTACGTCACGCATTCGCTATGCACGCTGGAATTCCAGGACCACCGTCCATTCTACGACTGGGTACTGAACAAGCTCGCCGACGGCGGCTTCTTCAAGCGCCCGCTGCCGGAGCAGACCGAATTCGCGCGCCTGAACCTGACCTACGCCATCACCAGTAAGCGCAAGCTCCTGCAACTGGTCGAAGAAAAAATCGTCGATGGCTGGGACGACCCGCGCATGCCCACCATCGTCGGCATCCGCCGCCGCGGCTACACGCCGGAAGCGATCCAGCTCTTCTGCGAACGCTCGGGCGTATCCAAGGCCGACAGCTGGATCGACATGAGTACGCTGGAAGGCGCGCTGCGCGACGACCTCGACCCCAAGGCCCCGCGCGCCATCGCCGTGCTGAAGCCATTGAAGCTCATCATCGACAATTTCCCCGAGACGCTGACCGAAGACTGCACCGCCCCGATCCACCCGCACCACCCGGAACGCGGCCACCGCAGCTTCCCGATCAGCAAAGAACTCTGGATCGAGGAAGAAGACTTCATAGAAGTGCCAAGCAAAGGCTACTTCCGCCTCTTCCCCGGCAACAAGGTGCGCCTGCGTTACGGCTACGTGGTCGAATGCACGACCTGCGACAAGGATGAAAACGGCAAGGTCATCGCCGTGCACTGCAACTACTTCCCCGACAGTAAAAGCGGGTCTGAGGGCAGCGCCAACTATAAGACCAAGGGCGTGATCACCTGGGTCAGCGCCAAGCACAACGTGGAAGCCGAAGTGCGCCTGTACGACCGACTCTTCACCGACCCGCACCCCGATGCAGGCGGCAAGGATTTCAAGGCCACAATCAACCCGAATGCGAAGGAAACCATCACCGCGTATTTAGAACAGGGCATGAAAACCGCGCACGCGGACGAGAAGTACCAGTTCGAGCGGCACGGCTACTTTGTCGCGGACCGCGTGGATTCGAAGCCGGGCAAGCCGGTGTTTAACCGGGCGGTGACGTTGAAGGATAGTTGGGGGAAATAAAGCTAACCTTTATTTTAGTTATCGAAGCACTAGCCAAGAAAATCTTTTCTTTAGCGAGAGGAACATTTTGGGTGAATTACTTTTACAAGAATATGACTCTAAAAGAGAGCTTTTTGAAACCTTTACACAAAAAGCTGCTTCGCTGCTTCGCGAATTATTGGCGAGCCATAACGTTACCGTACATAGCGTAACAAGTAGGACTAAAGATAGATCAAGCCTTTCGAAAAAGCTGTCTAAACAAGGAAACACTTACTCCATTTTGGGCGACATAACAGATATCGCGGGCGTAAGAATCACCACCTATTTCGAAAATGATGTAGACAAAGTCATTGAAATAATAGAACGTGAATTTAGTATCGACGAAACAAACTCAGTTGATAAACGAGCCTTATTAGACCCCGACCGATTTGGTTATCTTTCTACACATCATGTAGTAACACTTAAAAAAGCCCGTTGCGATTTATTAGAATACAAACGCTTTGAAAACATAAAACTAGAAATCCAGACGCGCTCTATTCTTCAGCATGCATGGGCAGAGATCGAACACGACTTAGGATATAAATCAAAGCTGGAAGTCCCCAAAGAAATACGACGAAAATTTTCTAGATTAGCTGGGTTACTTGAACTGGCAGACTCAGAATTTATTGCCATTAGAGATGAACTGGCTAACTATAATGATATGGTTCAAGGACAGATTAAATCTGTACCTAATTTAGTTGAAATCGATAAGAGCTCTTTAAATGCGTTTGTTAACACAAATAATTTAGTTAAGTTATTAGATGAATCTATAGCTCGCGCAGGGAAATGGCAGCTCATAAAGAACGAAGATTTTGTAGCGAATACTGTTGATAAATTACATTTCGCTGGTATCTCTACGATTGCAAAACTAGAAAACGCATTAATTGAAAATTCCAACATCATTAAGAAGTTTGCCTCCATTTGGCTGAACGACAGTGAATTTAATACCAGTACTGCGGCATCGGGTATCTCACTTCATTATTTAATTTATATTAAATCCTCGAGGGAAGGCGGAAAGAAAAAGCTAGAGGAATATTTTGACCTTTTCTTTAATTTAGGTGATCCCGAACAGCGTAATGAGGTTATGGATAAAATCCAGGGACTAGTTGAGCAAGCACTCCTTAATTAACCAAACTAAGGTAGGAATAATAGGGGACAGGCCACGATTATTTTAACCGTGGCCTGTCCCCTATTTGTGCCTATTTGTGTGTCCCCTATATGTAATTTTCTAGACGAAGCTAAATAATGCGCCCCATGCTCTTGATTTTTTTACTTGCATCGTCGTCTTGCTATGCTAACGACTATAGTTCGCCCTATGGTGAGTGGCGTGGGCAAACGCAGTATCAAGCATTCATAAGAACGACTTCCAACCCCGCTGCCCATATCGTTACAAACCTCACGATCAATATTGACCCAGGAGGAAAAATAACAGGGAAAAGTACGGAAAACGGATGCCAACTTCTTGGGCTAGCCGAACCTGGCGTAACACCTGCCATCGTTACACTCAATGTCACACTAACTGGCTGCACCTATGCGGGATACAACAGGACATACCGAGGGCTATTGTCCGTATTTTCCAAAGATCGCTATGCAAAATTTTCACTCCAAGCGATTGATGTTTCTTCCGGAAAGGCTGGCACTTACAACATCACGGCGACAATGCGACGCTAATTGGCAGTAATTCGGGAACAGACCCAATTACATTGGGATGTGCATGAAAATTGATATCAAGTTCGATTTCAGGTCGGATACACCGCCAGGCAAAGACCCAGATGCTCATAGCACAACGCTTCGCCGATACCATAAGCATCTTTGGAACAAGGCATTACCATGCGGCAAAATATTCACTCTTGAATACGGCCCGCGAAATTGCCTCCTCCATCGATCAGACTTAGGCCAATTCTTTTTATCGAGCGATTCCGCGATTCCTACCTATACAAAGTGGCGCATTATCTCGGCGATCATTGATCAAATACCTTATGTGGAGCGTGAAGAGTTCATTCGTCTTAGCTACACAATCGGCGGGATGATTCTTTTTCCCAAGAACCGAATCGGCAAGGAGAACACAATAAATGGGGCTCGTGGATTTCATCCACTGATTAAAGATAGGTTTGATCTGACAGTAGAATGCATTCGGAGATTCTATCTAGGAGAAGCTAGTCCATTAGCTGACACGCTTGCTCGATATGCGGACTTCTTCCGACTATTCAAAAACTTCCGTGGTTACGTGGAATTTTTCCTCCTTCAGGATATGGTTTCGGAAGACTATTCCAGCGTCAAATTCTTTATCCCTTTTTCTGAATTTAATACGGCACCGCTCCCAAGCAACCTTGCGACCTACCTGGATTATCGGGAGCGGGCAAGCTTATTTATTGAATCGCGCAATCAAAGAATCCTTAAATACTCCAGATTTTCTAGTTCGAGCTAAAGGAGACAGGCTCGATTGTGCATGCTACAAAATCCGGGATCACTATCCAAAAATCGGCTGGGTTAATGCAGGCAGAATGTGAATGTCACGCCGGACTCACTGCATTCTTCCCGGCGGTCCGCAAATTGTTTTGGCGCTGCCGGTGCGAAAGAATAGAATGAGGCAAGCATGTTGCCTGGGTTTCTATCCATGAAAATGAGATTCCTGCTAGCCGTGACGGCTTTGTTCTGCGGCGCGACACCTCTTGGCGCGCAAGAGGTGGACAGCAATACCGGCACATCCGCCGAGGCAAACGCTGCGCCAGCTAAGCAACCCAAAGCTGCGCCGAAAAGCGCAGCAACAGCTAAGCCTAAAACCAAACCCAAAGCCAAACCCAAAACCAAGAAAAAACCCGCCGCCAAATCAAAGAAACCGGCCAAAGCGCCGACAGTCCCGCGCGCGGACCACATCTCCGAGGAAGAGCGGGCAGCAATCGCTGTCGCCCGCCAACAATACAAACAAGACGTGGCGGAATGGATAGGAAAAACCAGCACCGCGAAAATGCATCAAGAGCGCCCGCAAGCGCTATTGCGCTCCGTGGTGGTGCTTAAATTTTCAGTAAATGCGCAGGGCAAGGTTGTCAAAAGCTCAGTGCGGCGTTCCAATCGTGACCGTGAAGCCGAAGAGGCTGCCATGGCGAGCTTGAAGGAAGCATCGCCTCTACCTAAGCCCCCGGCCATTCTTGTACGGCACGGCCCGGTTGAAATGCACGAGACTTGGCTATTCAATAAGGATGGCCGCTTTCAGATACGCAGCACAGCGCAGAAACAAATGGATCATTAACCAGCAGGGCAAATTTATCGCTACATCGAGCTTAATCCTACCCGGGGCCTGCATAGTGACCTATCCGAGCGACTATCGCTGGAGCAGCGACACAAATAGGGGACAGACCACAATTACTTTTTAACGTGGTATGCCCTATATTTATTGATGCAGAGTTCATGTCCCCATAGCGGACGATTCGTCCGGCCTAAATAGTTCTAACATCGGCTGCGGATGCTGGCAGTAACGCGAAACTGATTTACGCTTAATCAGTTTGATTCTGTCAACTCGGTATTGAACTTCCTCATTGGCGGCGGCATTTCCGATGCAGAGCAGAATTTATTACGCGTTGTCTTGCGTGCATGCAAAGTGCACAAGTGTCTGCAAGCGTATTTTTGTGATTGCGCCTCCATTTTTGCAGAATCTTCATTTGAAGCACCTTTTCGTTATGCAGAGGCGTTGCATTCAAGTTTTTGGAATGTTTATTCCAGACAATTACGACAAAGGTGTGGCGTTTCAAATTCTGCGCTTTCCGGCAACAGGAGTAAAAAATGACTCAGGCCGAACTCGATCAGCAGCTCGGAAGATGGGCACGGATGGGCTACGGCTCCAGGGGAGTGATTTATCTGGTTATCGGCGGCCTGGCACTCCTTGCCGCGCTTGGCGAACGTGGAGGACAAACGACGAGTTCAAAAGGCGCCATGCTCAAGATTCTCGAACAGCCTTTTGGGAACGTCCTGTTTTTCCTGCTCATTATTGGGTTGCTTGGTTATTCCACCTGGCGTGCAATCCAGTGTTTCAAAGACCCGGACGGACATGGGTCGTCGGGCAAAGGCCTGGCCGTGCGGACCGGCTTGCTTATCAGTGCTGTCGCGCATACGGCCTTGGCATTCTGGGCAGCCAAGCTATTGATCGGTGCGGGCAGCGGTGGTTCTTTGCAAAATGGAGGAAACGGTTTCCTCACGACGAATCTGGGCCAGATTGCGCTGGGGATTGCCGGAATCGCGGTGATCGTGACGGGCTTTGCGCGTATCTACAAAGGCGCTACCGCACGCTTTGAAAAATACATGAACATCCCTTCGGATAAGCGGAGATGGGCAAGACCGGTTTGCCAGTTCGGATTGATTGCTCGCGGCGTGGTGTGGCTGATTATCGGCTGGTTGCTGATAAAGGCGGCCTGGCTGGCGAGCGGAGGCGAAATCGGCGGAACGTCCGAGGCACTGGCGATGCTGCGCGACCAATCCTATGGTCGATGGCTGCTGGGTATTGTGGCCGCCGGGCTGTTTTCTTTCGGTATTTACTGCTTCCTGGAAGCGGCGTATCGGCGGATTAACTGCTCGATCGTCGATCCTGGGCAAAATCGGTAGCACCGGGCACGCAGGGTTTTAAGCAAGTGCCTACCGCCTGCTCAGCGACGATACCGCCAAGGTGATCAGGCGTACTGCTGTTGATCCGCATCCATTTCTGCCGGGAATTTCCCAGCTTCTCCTGCGCTCAAACACGGTATTCCTGCATGTGCGAGCATGTAGCCATGCGAAACAACTTACCGTCACCTGAACCGCCTATCCAATCAAGGCTTCAATGACTTCCAATACCGATCCAGCCAAGCCCCCGTTGCTATTCGTGATGAACGCGGCTTCCGGCCATAATGATGCGACGGCCACGCGCGCGGCCATCGAAGAAATCCTCGCCCGGGAACAGCGGACTTATCGCATCCATGTCATAGAAGATCCGCGCCACATTGGTGAAACCGCCCGCAAAGCGGTTGAAGAAGCGAAGGCCCGCGGCGAAGTCGTGGTGGCGGTGGGAGGCGACGGCACTATCAATGCGGTAGCCAATGCCGTTCTGGGCAGCGGCTGCACGTTAGGCGTACTGCCTCAGGGAACATTCAATTATTTTGGGCGTGCCCATCATATTTCCGAAGACATTGAAGAGGCCTTACATGCACTGCTCAATGCGCAGCCGCAGCCGGTGCAGGCGGGCCTGTTGAACGGGCGAATTTTTTTGGTGAATGCCAGTGTCGGCCTGTATCCGCAACTTCTGGAGGACCGGGAGGCATTCAAGCAACAATACGGCCGCAGCCGCCTCGTTGCGCTCTGGTCGGGACTGAGGACGCTTCTTCACCACCACAGGCAGCTGCGCATCACGCTGGAAGAAGGCGGCCAGGCCAGGAATCTGCGCACGCCGACGCTTGTCATCGGCAACAATCCCTTGCAGATGGAACAGGTCGGCATTCCACTGGCGGAGGATATCAAGGGCGGCCAACTGGCTGCCATCGCCGTGAAACCGGTTGGCGTGCTGGGCATGCTCTGGCTCGTGATCCGCGGCGCTGTGGGGAAACTGGGCGATGCAGAGAATGTGATTAACTTCAGTTTTACGCGGCTGGTGGTGAAACCTTCTTCGCTTTACCGCTCGCGGCGCGTGAAGGCTGCGATAGACGGTGAAACCATCTGGATCGATGCCCCGTTGAAATTCAGGGTATCCCCCGTGCCGCTGCTGTTGTTGAAGCCGGTTCTGCAGCCTGCGGCACAAGGCGAAACGGAAGAGAACGCGCAATGACGGTCGTGCTGCATATCTCCGATACGCATTTCGGCACCGAACAGCCTGATGTGGTCGAGGCGCTGGTTCAGCTGTCGCAGCTTCAGCGCCCGGACCTGGTGATCCTCTCCGGAGACATTACCCAACGAGCGCAAAACAACGAGTTTTCAGCGGCGCGGCGCTTCATGGACCGGCTTCACACACCGGCGAGCCTGGTTATTCCGGGCAACCACGACATTCCCTTGTTTGACCTGTTCTCGCGGCTGTTCATGCCTTATGCGCGGTTCAGCCGCGTATTCGGCAAGGAGCTTGCACCGGAGTATGAATCGCCCGACCTGCTTGTCGTCAGCGTGAAAACCACCCGGCGCTACCGCCACATAGAAGGCGAAGTTTCAGAGCGCCAGATCGATGGGGTCGTCAAGCGCCTGCAGCAGGCAAGGCCGGACCAGTTGCGGCTGGTCGTCACGCATCAGCCGGTGCACGTGATAAAGGAAGAAGACAGGAAAAATCTCCTGAACGGCAGGAATGAAGCGATTGTCCGTTGGGCGGAAGCCGGCGCGGACCTAATTCTAGGCGGGCATATACACCGGCCCTTTGTCAGCGCCTTGCACGAAGAAATACCCGGTCTTAAGGGACGTACCTGGGCTGTGCAGGCCGGCACCGCCCTGTCCAATCGTATTCGTTTCGAAGCCGGCAACTCCGTCAATGTGATTCGATGCGGGACTGATCATCAACGCCTGTGCGACATCGAACGCTGGGATTACGACCCCGTGACACGATCGTTTCAGATGAAAGCGAAGGAAGAACTATCGCGCTAGTCGTTCTTCATCTCCTCAAGAAGCCCGTTGCCCCGCCTGCATGACTCTAACGGCAATTCCACGCATCAAATAAAGAGCGCTTCTTTCATGCCATGAATATGGCATTGCGAGCCTGCAACAGCCATGACAGCATGAGCATCGCTGTTTTTGCATCATCCATAGGCCGCGAATCAAACGAAGGGGTGAATCATGGCGATCGAATGCGTTGAAACACAGGAGTGGATCGAAGAAGAAGTCTCCAAGCCGGTCGAGCAGTGGGTGGAAAAGACCGAACAGAAGTGCAAGAAGCGTCCGTGGTGGCATCCGCTGAAGTGGCTGTGCTGGCTTGTGACCAGCATCGTGAAAGTGGTGGTCTGGGTCGTCGTCAAGGTCGGCAAGTGGGTGGTGCGGACCGTGTGCAAGGTCGTCGGGACTATCGTCGACTTCATCGTCAACGCGGCGCAGGGCCTGTGGAATATGGTGGCCGGCATCTTCACCTGGGACTGGAGCCGTTTTTTTGACGGACTGTTCCAGCTACTGGGATCAGCCCTCGACACCTTCCTTACCCTCCTCCGGGTTATCTTTTTACTGGATACCCTGGATTACATCATCACGGAATACCAGCGCGGACAGCTCCGCACCTATGTGCGCACCAAGCTGGGATTCAAATACTCGGGCCAGGAATTCCAGGACATCATCGATAACCTGCGCATCGACCATGGCGCCTTCGGTTATCGCATTCCGATGCGCGCGATACGCACCTATATCGATTCCGAAACACCCTCGCCCCGCGATCCAAACGTGCCGAACCTGGTAGTGCTGCATAGCGACGACAAGACCATCAACCTGAAGGAATTGTGCGGCTTCGAGTCGCCTGACTACTTTAATGAAAAACGCTACAAGACTCTGAAAAAGGGTTTGCATGCCAGTGGCGGCGGCGGCGGAGAAATCGACAACCCGATTTCGGAAGACGAGCTGGACACCTATATTTCTTCACGCGGCGCTGAAGGACCGAAGTTCATCGTGCTGAGCATGCGCGACGGCGTGCACAAAACCAAGTTGCGGGCGGCGGAGTTGAAAGCCAGGGAATTGGGTTTGATGCCGCAGTGGAAAGAGGAAGACCAGGAAGTAACACTGGCCCGGCATATTGATCATCAAGGTAGTACCGTGTCCGCTGCAGCCGCTGCGTTGGTGAATTTTCTGGCAGATATCATCGGGCGGAAGAAAAAAGTGCGCGATCCGATGACCAATGCCATTATTGATGAAACCGAGGCATTGAACGAACTGTGCACGCCTGTCGCAGTCGGTGTATTCCGGTATTCGGGAACCTTGCGCGGCATCAGCGCATGCCTTCAAGGCAGCCCGTGTGGTCAGTTTGCGCACGATGCATCGGGCGTATCGTACATCGACAACAAGCCCGATATCGTATGGAAGTATGTGCCGATCCATGAGCTGGGCCATTACTTCGGCCTGTGCCATGTGGAGGGCGTGGAGCGCATCATGTACACGCCGAAACCGGGCGGAAAGAAGTTAGGCGTCTGGGATCAGATAAAGAACAGCACCACGTGGTGGACCGTGCCCAAGCTCCTGCTGCTCAAGGGAGAGCCGACCTTTACGCTGGAGGAAGCGATGCAAGCCTGGGATTACATCATTGAACATTTTCCTGCACGCTGCCTGGGCAGCAAGGTGGTGACGCCGTTCGTTCCGTAAGCAGCTTCGGGAATGGCTTCTTGGGACTCTTGATTCCTGCCTTGATGCTCCCCTGGTTGGTCAGGCGTTAGTGCTTCTGCCTACTTGTTTTCGTCCTGGCGTTTCTGGCTCGGGCGTATATTCGATGTATGACTTCTGACTGTGCCTTCTTTTCGAGCGGTGCAGCTGCGCCGCTCTTGATTTCCATTTGCACCGTCAAGCGAATGAAATTGTCGATAGGAGCCTGCGCCTGTACCTGCGGACGGGATGCGAGATAGTGCGAAAAGCTTTCTCATCTGCAGGCTCATCGTCCATCATCGCCCTGCAGAATTCCGTCTCCACACCGGCACGCCCGTAATGCCATTACGAAAAACTCATGCCAAAAACCATTTTTTCGAAGCAACTATGGGATCAAAGGAAATGAAAATGACTTTTTGAGTAATTGAACTAATACGAATGATGTCCATCGAACACGGTTTTTTGAATTGGAAAACCAAGAGTGGCTTATTGGACATTACGAAAACTAACATCTTTACCAACTTTATTAACAGCAACTTTGTTTCTTTCCGCATGCGGAGGCGGATCAGGGGAAAACAGCAATCAAACTACTGAGTCAGTTCCCTCATCAAGCCTCTATTCGCAAGCAACTTCGCAGACAAACACACCATCAAATTCAGCAGACGCAAGTTCACAGACGGCATCATCCACCGAAAGCCGCTTCCTCGCTCCAGGAGTTGAATCCTCTACTTCCTCGGCATCCCAACCTTCTTCCGCGTCAGACGGCCCAACGGGTCAGGATGCCAACGCATTCACGCTCACTTTCCATGAAAGTTTTGACGGCGGCCTCGACGGCGCATGGAACATCGACGGCGCAGTCAGCAGCGTCGACACATCCAATTCGACACCGAACTATGCGGTCTCCAATGGTTCACTGAAGGTTTGGCCTGCCCGTGGCAAAAACGGCGATTTCTTCAAGCGTACGCTGGACACGAACGGTCAGTTTTCACAGCGGTACGGCTATTTCGAAATGGAAGCTAAGCTCCCCAAGGGAAAAGGGGTATGGCCAGGATTCTGGATGGTCGGCATGAACGGAGAACGCCGTCCTGAACTGGATATCATGGAGGCATATCCCGGAGGGATTGAACCATGGGGCGCCCCAGATGCCAATGGCGTACCGACATCCATGATGTACGGCGTGACTCTCTGGCGGGACGTTGAGGACCATGCCGGCTTTAAAATGGTTGCCACGCCTGACCTGTCTGCAGAGTTCCATCGCTATGGCGCAAAATGGGAACCCAACAAGGTTACGTATTATTTCGATGGACGCGAAGTATATTCGGCCGATGCAAGCTTGTCTGAACCGATGTTCATGATTCTCAGCCTTTGGTTCGGAAGCGCGAGCGGAAAACCGAACGACTCAACACCCACAGGCGAATCAAATGCGTATGAAGTCAATTATGTCAAAGCCTGGCAGTTCAAATAGCCTGTAATGAAAGTGGTCAGCACCGGACTGTCTTAAGGAATTAAAGGGAATTAAAGTAAATTAAAGGGGCCAGGCTCGGTTTATATCCCGATTTATATCCTTTGAAGCCGTCTTTGCCTTGCGTTGTTTTCCTGCTTCGTCGACGAAAGGTTAACGCGCCTTCCTCTCAGGAGCCGAGCTGAAATACGCTCGGTCCTGCTCTTTCCATTCATGGTTTGCTCAAACGCAGCTGCTGCGAAGGATAGATAAAGTCGGGGTTCTTAATATTGTTCCAGCGTGCGAGATCCTGATAAGCAACATTGTGCCTGTTCGCAATGCCGGCCAGGGTATCGCCTTCTTTCACGGTGTACATGGCGCCGCTGCCTGCGGCGTCTGAAGCGCCAGAGGTTCCGGATGAGCCTGATGAGCCGGACGACCCGGATGATCCGGAAGTCGGAGCGGAGTCTGACGAGGACGAATTCTTGGCAGTCGCTGAGGTGCTTTGTGCAGAGGTGCCTTGTTGTGCGCTACCCGCCTGTTCCGGGAACACGACCGTTGGCTCCTTTTTTCCGCATGCGGTCAAGGCAAGCAGAATTGCGACAGGAATCAAATGCTTCATGATTTCCCCTTTCAGCATTGAAGGAGTTGATCGGGCCCGATGTCTATGAGTATGCAAGATGCCCCATGAAAAGTTGATTGATTTCCGATGTTGCCTTGATGCGCGACAAACCGCCAGAGCCCTCTTCGCTCTTTCGTTTGAAACAATAGGGACAGACCAGGTTTAAAAACGTAATTGTGGCCTGTCCCCTAATTTGCTCTTATTTGACCTGAATGTACTCAATATCTCGCAGGCTGCTTATTGACGATAAACACGGCAGGGCGACACTAGTTCGAGTTCTTTTCAAGGAGTGCCACTGCGTCCCGCTTCATCCCTGCCTGTTCAATCAGGCGATTGATATTATCGATCCGCGCCTGTACCTGGGGGTGGGAACCGAAGTAGTGTGAAAAGCCTTTGTCATCTGCGCGCTCGTCATTCTTCATCGCCTCGAAGAATTCCGTCGCGCCTCCGACATGCCCGTAACGGCAGTTCAGCACCTGCAAGGCGGTCGTGTCGGCTTCCATCTCGCGCTTTTGCGAGTGCCTGGCGTTGCCCAGGCGATCCACGGGCATGAGGATTTGCGTGATGTCGGAGTCCGCCCCTGTGAGCAGTGCCATCACGCCTGCAATCAGCAGGCCGCGGCCCATTGCGCGCAGATGGTCACGGTTTTTCAGGTGGCTGAATTCATGGGCCATCACGAAGGCAAGGCCGTTCTCCGAGCCGACCTTGTCGAGCAGGCCGGAGAAGACCACGATATGGCCGCCCGGGAAGACGGCGGCATTCGGCTGCTCTGACTTGGCGAGGTGAACGGTGACCTTGAATGGCACGCCGGCGCATTGGCGCAGCTCTTCCACCATTTTCTGCAGCATCGCCTGCTTCTCGGGCGCGTAGGGTTTTTCCTGTTCCCATTTGAAGGCCACGGCCTCGTTGATCCGCGCCTCGGTGCTTGGGCTCATGTGATCGACCGCCACGTCCACCAGCAGCCCCAGCACCCAGAACAGTATGGCGGCGACTACGAGGAAGCCGACGAGGATCGTCAGGAATTCGCGTGCCGGTTTCTCATGCGAGACATTGTCGTTATGCTCCGGCAGCTTCGGTTCATACCTCATTGCGGCGGCTTCCTTTCACGGGCAATCGGTCCACCCTGTTTGCGCAGCCTTATTGCTTCGCGACGCAATAAATGGCGGTGCCGTAGGCAAGCACTTCGATCGACGTAACGGTATCCTTTGCGCCATCGAAAATCGGCGAGGTCTCGTAGCGCAGATTGATGATCTGTGCAGCGCCGGGGCAGCTTTCCTTCAGCCGCAGGGTTGCCTCGCGCCTTGCCCGGTCCACCAGGGTTTCATAGGACTGGATCGGGCCGCCGACCAGCTTGCGCAACCCGGCCACGGTGCGTTTGAAGTAATCGGAGGAAACCACGACACTGCCGGTGACGAGACCGGTACGTTCGATCGACGATAGCGGTATGCCGATCGGGAACTTGCTGGTTGTGGCCGGAAGTTTCAGCAGCTTTTTTTCCCGTTCGTGGATGGACGCATAGTGCTTTTTCTCGGCACGCTTGCCGAAGATATAGCCGACCAGGATGAACAAGGCCCATATGACCAGAATTTCCATCGTGTTTACTCCACCGTGACCGCAGTGCCGTACACATAGATCTCCGCTGCGCCCGCGGCAACCGACGAGGTCGAGAAACGCACATTGACAATCGCATTGGCACCCATCTGTTTGGCCTGCGCCTGCATGCGTTCGATGGCGGATGCGCGCGATTCTTCCAGCAGTTCGGTGTAACCCTTCAGTTCGCCACCGACGATGTTCTTGAAGCTGGCCATGATGTCGCGCCCCACATGCTTGGAACGCACGGTACTGCCGGATACGACGCCGTGGCAGACGGTGATTCGCTTGCCGGGAAAAATTTCGGTGTTGGTCATGAACATGCTTGCTATCCCCTGGAAGTAAATGTGTATTTTTGTTAGCGGCCAACAAGCTTGCTGGCTGAGAGGGATTGTAACGGCAGCGCGGATCAAATCGCTAATTTGGCCCCCTCACAGAGGTAATCACCACGATATAAAGCCGGTTCATACAACACATTGTTTCGTGAAGAAATGCGGACTGGATCTACTAAGGATGAGATGTACAGAGGATGCGCCGGCGTTTGCTGCCAAAGTCCGGCACGATGGCGTCGATGAAACAAAGCCTCCGGAACTGCATCCAGTGCGGCTCTGCCGTCCAATGCAAAATGAAAGTGATGGCGCGAGCTAAAAAGAGCAGCCAGGACGCCCGCTGCAAGAGCATCCTGGCCGAATGAAGCGCGCTTAGGCCCTAGGGTTTTATTGCGCCGTTGCAGTGCTGGTCTTCACCGGCGTCAACAGGATATGTCCGCCCTCATCATTCCGCAGTCCCAGCGCAAGGATCTGGCCGGATCGATTGATGCGCAGCGCCATGCCGATCAGCCATCCCGATTCGGCGATGCCCGGCAGCTCATTCAGATCCAGGAGTGTTCCGCCGCTGTAGAGGAAGGGAATGAACCGGTCCGGCGTTTCATCGTTCGGATCGTTCCGGATGTACTTGTTGCCGATGATCTGCCCGGCGTTGTTGATCTCGAAGTCCTGCGGCCACACTTCGCCTATGCCCGGCAGAGGCGTCATGCTGCCGTTATGGTAAATGAAGGGCCGGTTGATGCCGCTGAGGCCGTCTTCCACCGGGCCGGAGCATGTGCCGATGATCACGCCGCGATTGTTGATGTCGTTCGCTGCGCACGACTCCGTGCCGGGCAGTTTACCCAGCTCGATGATCCTGCCGTTCCGGTAGACGAAGGCGCTGCTGTTCGCCTCGACGATGGGGTTTCTTTTGTTGCGCGTATAGCCGACCACATGGCCTTTGCTGTTCATTGCCGTGGCAAAGTTATCGACCGCGCCGGGCACTAGCGGGATTTCCGTCCTGACTCCGTCGATGTATGTGAATGCCCGGTACTTGAAGATGCCCGGTCTGTTGGGAAGCGGCTCGCCCAGGGTTCCGGCGATGTGTTCCGCGTCGTTCAGCAAGGTCGAACCGACGGGAACGGGAATGTATTCACCGTACTTGTACAGGAAAAATTTCGGCTTGCTCGGCCCCGGCGATCCATTTTTCCTGAGCAGGTTCTGCCCCATGCCCAGTATCTGGCCGGACCTGTTCATCGCCAGCATGGTTTCCTGGTCAAACATGCCGGTCGTGCCGCGCAGGACTTCGCTCTGCCCGACGATGAAGTTCTGAATCAGGTTCCCGTCCTCCGTCTGCTCGGCGACGTGATTGCCGAACACCATTCCCGAATTCATCAAGCCGAGCTGGTAATGCGTGAAAATGGGATTGAAGTCGGTGAAGACCTTCCGGACTTCCCAGCGTACGCTGTCCGGAGCCGGAGCGGGTTCGTTCGCCGTATCGCCCGAGCCGGACGACTTTTCGGGCAGATCCGATCCGCCTGTGACGGTCGCCAGGCTGTCTGCGCCGGCTTGCGTGTCATTGCCTGCGGTGCTGCCATCTCCACCTCCCCCTCCACCGCATGCCGCCAAAAAAACTGATACCAGTACTGCCGTTGTCACCCCTTGAAACGAACGCTGCATATGTCCACCCATATGTAAGTTGGTTAAAGTGGACTCCCTGTTTTTCTTTTTTTAAGCGCTTGGCAAAATGATTCTGTGGATGTGGCGCGTCCAGGCGGCGTACCGTCTGAATTCTCTGCCGCACCCTGTTCAGAAACCCTCCGCTTGGTTTGTCAGGCGCTCTTTGGTATGGCGCTTACCTTAGAGGCTCCGGTCAGTTGGCGGCTTGGCGCACATCAAAAGCTCTTGTGAGACGGAAGGCCAAGACGCATGCCGGTTGATTTTGACCAAGAGTTTTACAATTGACCCGGGCAGGCCTGGTGGATCGGCGCTTTATACGGCCGCGGCAAGCATGAAGTGATGAATCAAGTTGGAAGATCGATGCCTGCGCGGCATTGTGCGGCGGCGATCACCTGGTGCGCTGGCGGGAAAAATTTGATGTGTACGATTAGCCGGTGCCTGCACTGTTCGTCCGTATCCGGCACTTCTCTTCCTGATACGCTGCGCTCCATTTCCAGAGCGTCTGCGTGTCGCCGAAATGGCCTTACTCTAATGAACGCTGTAGCGCACAGAAGTTGCGGCCATGAATGGAAATTCAGCGGATATGCGATTGGCACCGAGGGGACAGAGACGAATTTTTCGTGACCTTAGTCAGTGATGAAAAATTGTCGCTGCCCCCTGACGGATGCTGTTAAGGCTTGCTCAGTTTGAGCTGTTGGGACGGATAGATGCGGTTCGGGTCATCGATGTCGTTCCAGCGTGCGAGGTCGCGATAGCTGACATTGTTTTCACGCGCGATGGATCCGAGGGTGTCGCCTTCCTTCACCGTGTACATTCCGGAACCTGAAGCGTCGGAAGAGCCGGATGAGCCCGAGGATGCTGACGAACCGGCAGTTCCTGCAGCACCGAATGCTCCTGCTGAGCTGGGGCTTTCGGATGCGCCTGAACTACCGGCAGATGCGCCTGCCGATCCGGAGGAACCAGATGCACCGGACGTATCGGATGAACCTGCAGCTGCGGGTGCGCTGGAGCCGGAGCTTCCGGCGGCATCAGATGCGCCTGCTGCCGGCGCTGCGGATGATCCTGACGCTCCCGATGCACCTGTTGTGCCTGATGTACCGGATGATTCCGGCATTCCTGAAGCACCCGAGGCTCCCGATGCTCCAGAAGAACCTGATGTTCCCGAGGTACCGGATGCTCCTGATGAATCCGTCGTTCCGGATGCTGCTCCTGACGAGCTCGGAGTACCCGGAGCTGCCGATGCGCCGGATGCTCCACTTGAATCCGAAGCTCCCGAAGTCCCTGAAGCTCCCGATGCTCCCGATGCTCCCGATGCTCCTGAAGAGCCTGATGTACTGGATGCTCCCGATGCTCCTGAAGAACCTGATGCACTGGATGTATCCGCTGATCCCGATGTACCGGATGCTCCTGACGGACTCAATGTTCCCGATGTACTGGACGCACCCGATGCATCACTGGCTCCCGAAGCTCCGGATGATCCTGCAGCCCCCGATGCGCTCGATGACGTGCCCGAAGCGCCTGAGGTTCCGGATGCATCCGTTGCCCCTGATGTGCCGGACGAACCCGGCGCGGCAGAGCTGCTTGCCCCGCCTGACGCACCCGGCGTACTGGAAGCTCCCGCTGCTTCGGGCGTCGAAGACGCAGCGGATCCCGAAGGCTCGGCTGCCCCAGGTGTGCCGGCTGCTCCGGCAGCGCCTGACGCTCCGGAAGCGGAGCTATCGCCTGTCGTGCCGGACGTCGATGCAGCCGGGTCGGCAGGCGGTGATGATGGCATGCTTTCCGTTGAAGCAGCAGGCGGCGTTGCCGAAGGAGCGGCTTGCTCTGTGCTGCTTGTCGGTTCCGGTGATTGTGCGGTTCCCTCATCCTTCCCGCATGCAGCAAGCGTGAGGAGAATTGCAAGTGGGATAAAACGCTTCATGATTTTTCCTTTCCACAAGAGCGGATGTGTGATTGCGTAGGCCCTTATGGGTAGGCATGGAGCGTGTTAAAAAGTTTAGCTATTTTCCCTTCCGTCTTGATCAAGGACAAATCCCGTTCAACTGTGGCGCAATGATTTACATTCAGGATGGCAATGCAGTTTTGCCGAACGTATCCTTGCTTCAGTGCTTCAATCCTTCCGCACGCACCAGGCGTTCCATCGCTTCTTCGAGCACACTGCGAGCCTTGCCAGCTGCGTGTCCCAGTTCCTGATGCAATAGCGCATCCTCGGGATTTTTTGATGCGCACTGGGCGCTGTAGCGTTCAAAGCTTCCGACCATGAGCAGGATTTCGGCAAGGTGGCGCGGACATTCGCAACCCACCTTGTTGCTGGCCGTTGCAAAGGTCGTGAGCGACTCGACATCGAAGCGCGGCGGAATCGGTTCGGCAACGGGCTCGTTCCGGAACGCGACGCGTTGTCCGACCAGTGCCGTTCTGCAAAGCATGACCAGCTCTGCCGGATCGGTCGGCACGCGCGCCACCAGGCAGCCGTGCGTGCGCAGCTGGCGGATCGTCGCGCTTGAACCAAAGCGGTACAGCACCACGACTGCCTGCGCCTGCGCAGCATCCCGTGCCTGAATGATCAAGGGTATCGCGGTGTCATCAAGTTCTGACATTTCCACCACCAGCACTTCGGCGCCTGCCTCGGGCAGGACGGACATGGCGTGCTCCAGCTTGATGAAGCTGCAGCGCACATCGAGCTGCAGGCTGTCGTGCCCGCCCGCTGCGAGCCGTTCCTTCAGGCTGGGCCCGACCAGCGCGACGCGTACCGGTCCCGCGGACGAGCTGTCGTTGTGCGTGCCGCTCAGTTCCTGCAACTGCTCGATGGACAGCACGGCGATCAAGCCGATGGGATGACCCTGGTCGACCAGCTTTTTCAGCAGGCGCAGCCGCTCGATCTGTTCTGCCGAATAAAGCCGTTGCCCGTGTGACGAGCGTTCCGTTTCTGACAGGCCGTAGCGTCTTTCCCATACGCGCAGGGTTTCAACCGGCAACCCGGCCATGCGTGCGGCGACGCCGCTACGATAGGACGGCGTACCGCCCTTGTTTTGAACCGTTTCTTCTTTGGAAATTTTGGTATTTTTCATGTATTGAACCTTTGTTGAACCGCTTATGCGCAGATTATAACGGTTCAATGCATGGACATCAAATTCTATTCGCGATACATTGCTGACACCGAAGGACAGCTTGCAGCATCGTTGTCCTGCTGGGGAAACCATTGGTGGGCTCCGTCGCTTAGCGGCGGAGCGGTTTCTTTCCTTATTTCAATCGAACGGAGCTAGCAATGAAGAAAGTAATGGCAGGAATAGCAGGAATGGCAGTAGCCTTCACATTCAATCTGGCGCATGCTGCCGATATCGTGGACACGGCGAAATCAGCAGGTTCATTCAACACTCTGGTGACGGCAGTCCAGGCTGCCGGACTGGTGGATACGCTCAAGGGACCGGGACCTTTTACCGTGTTTGCCCCGACCGATGAAGCCTTTGCAAAAATCCCCAAGGCGAAGCTTGATGCACTGCTCAAGGACAAGGCCGCACTGACCAAGGTGCTGACCTATCACGTCGTGCCGGGCAAGGTCATGGCTGCAGACGTGAAGCCGGGTGACGTGAAGACCGTGGAAGGTTCCAGCTTCAAGGTCGCGGCGAAAGATGGAAACGTCATGGTGGACAAGGCCAAGGTGATCAAGACCGACGTGGCGGCGGACAACGGCGTGATCCATGCGATCGACTCCGTGATCATGCCGAAGTAAGCGATCCGGACCATAACATGCAATCGCCCCGCCGGAGGGCAACGCCAGGAGCATTCGTCCAATGCAGCCATTTGCCGTAAAAGGCTGAAAATAATCAGAATACCTGCAATTTGAAAGCCATCCGCGTTTACGCTGGATGGCTTTTTTATTGGATGGTGATTTTTTGCACGGGGATATATATTGCCGCAATAGGATCAGAATCAGCCGACGCTAGGCATGCGGAGCGTTCGCCGGACAAAACGCCCGCCTGTCTAGCACCCGAATTGCGAAGAGCCGCTTCCATTCAGCAGATTTGCATTCCTGTCGTAGAGTTCGAGTGCCTTCGTGAGGTCGCTGAACTTTACGGGTTTTGGAAAGAACATATCAAATCCCGCCTGCAGCGCTCTTTCCTTTTCTTCGCAATAGGCTGAAACGGCAATCAGAAAAAGATGGGCAGTGTCTTTGTCTCCCCTCACGATGCGCGCCAGATCAAGCCCCGACAAATTTTCATTCAGACGAATGTCGCAGGAAACCATATGGGGCGGAGAAGTTTTAATGACTCTGAGTGCTTCTTCACATGTACGTACGGCATTTGTTTCACATCCCTTTGCCTGCAGGATGCTACTGATGACCTTGCACATATCCTCATTGTCGTCGACCACCAGAACATTCAATTTCGGTATCGTGTTTTTATAGTTGTTCACTTTATTTACGCTACTTGTCCATACCCCGCGTCGCCATATTTCCCGCAAGGTGTGCATGTCCTTGATTCAAGGGATTTGAGTTGACTGCCGGTGCCCGGCAGCCACCCATGTTTTTATTTATTTGAATCGTCAGTAAAGCATGCCATGGCATGCTTTACTTGTCTCCTGCCGTCCTCCAATACATTCTTTATTCTGCGAATTGCCATCCCATTCCAGGCAAAAAAAACATCTCCCTTTAGACGCTGTTTTGGCTATATTCCTGCACTACGGTCTCTTACTGTTGGACTTCTGTTTCTGGACCGTTTTTGCAGTGGAGCGCAGCTCTGCGCTATGCCATCTTAATTATTTCGAGGAGCCGGGAAAGCATTCGCTGAGGTGATCCTGCGCTGTCAACAACCTGGCGCAATGTGATCAGCCAATGCGCCTTGCTTCAATCACACCTTCCTGTTTATCCAGAAATGTCTGAATATTGCTTTGCCCATACTCTTTTGCGAGCACTGTCATCAAAGTATTGTGAAAGTGAAACATCGGCACGCCCGAATAATCATTGGGTTTAAACTTAACGCTGCTCCCGACCGACAAATCTAGTATGCGCGGCCGAATCTGGTTGGTAACGTATTTGGCTGGATAAGGCATCATGAATTCAACGTCTTGCATCGTGTTAAGCATTTTCATCCCGTCGACAGTAAGTGTTAAGTATTGCAGGCTTGGCTACTACGGCTTTGGAGATTCCAGAAACAGCGTATGAGCTTTTGCCACTTTTCGAACAAATTCTTTATTGCGTGGACCAGAGTATGGCAAAGCGACCCATCCTCCCACTATCGGGTTAACCATGAACTTGTGTAGTGCTTTGAATGTTTAAGCTGTAGGAAAATTCCGAGGTTCGGGAATAAAATTCTTATAGGGGCAGGCCGTCCATGGGATTAATAACCATGGCGTTAATAAAATCCCGTTTGCGCAGCGGTTCTTGCGCGCGGCATGGGGAAGGATGCCTTACCGGAGATGCTGGAACAGGCCATGCGGATATACGATACGCCGCCGGCGGATCGTTGCCGGATCTGAAGCGAGAAAAATCGCCTGTTCTGGACGTAGACGAGAAATGATCGATGCGGCCCGTCAGAACTGGAAAAGGGAGCTTCGGCGTCCCGGCCAGCAAGATACACTATGGCCGCACACCGATGCCCTGTTCAATTGACGGGAGAAAGAATCAGCGCGACAAGAACACAAGCTTAAACCAGCCGGATTTGCTTTGTGCGCCGCACACGCCAGACAGATGCCTGCCAGATCGGATTGCTGCTATTCCAGATGGGAATCCCGGCCGGAGTGTTTTCGAATGGGGCAATACATGGACTTTATATGGCGCCCTTCAGTGCAGAAGCCCATTCTCGCGAACATAATTTATTAAGTCGGCATTAGAACTTAATCCTGTTTTTTCCAGAATACGTTTGCGGTATGTCGTAACGGTACTGGAGCTTAAATGAAGCTTTTCAGCGATATTGACCAAGCTCTTGCCGCTCGCAATAAGCTTCAATATTTCAATTTCGCGGTTAGAAAGTGTCTCGACGGTCGTTAATTCTTCGCCGCTCACTATATCCACAAGTTTATCGGCAAGCTCAGGGCTGATGTACCGACGGCCTTCCGCTATTTTGTACACTGCCTTGATGAACGTACTCGCATCGACATTCTTGCTTAAGTATCCGGACGCACCAAGCTTGAGCGCCCGGACCGCATATACCTCTTCAGCATACATACTCAGCATCAGGACCTGAATCTTCGGCTTTTCAGCTTTCAGGAATCTCAACAATTCCAGCCCGTTCTCATCCTGCAGGGAAATATCGATGATGGCGATATCAAATTCATTTTCCCTGGCAAGGCGCAAGGCAGAGCTGATATTCTCCGCCTCTCCGCCAATGTGGATGCGCTCTTCTTTACTCAACATTAACTTCACGCCGTTGCGCGCGATGAGGTGGTCATCCACCAGTAATACCGAGATCTTATTTTTATTCATCCAGAATTCCTCCTGTCTGCAAAGACAATCTGACGACTGCTCCAGCCCCGGCAGCGGATTGAATACTCAGTTTTCCCTTAAATTGCAGGGCCCGTTCATGCATGCCCGAGATTCCCCAGGATGTACGTCCTTTCAACTGCGCCGCATCAAATCCTTTGCCATTATCTTCAATTTCAATAGTCAGGATTTCCGATTCGCAGGATGCGCGAATAGTGACAACGGAAGCCTGGGAATGCCTTATCACGTTAGTCAACGCTTCCTGGCATATCCGGAACAATAAGGTGCTGTGCTCGACATCAAGCGACAGGCCCTCTGCCGTATCGTCTATCTCGCATTTACAAGTCAGGTCGTTCCTTTGCACGATGCGTTCTACGTACCATCTGATGGCAGCCCATACGCCAAACTGGTCCAGAACGCTGGGGCGCAGATCGTTCACGATTCGCTGGACAGCTTTCATCGCCATGTCAGCGATACCGGATGTTTCGATCAATAATTCGGTTGCCTGCTCGCTGTCTTTTCTGTCTTCGCGCACAAGGATAGACAGATAAGCTTTTATCCCGGTAAGCAGCCCGCCAAGCTCATCATGCAGCTCGCGGGCGATTCTCTTGCGCTCCTCCTCCTTCAGCTTTTCCTGATGAGCCGCCAGATGGCGCAACTCCTCGTGCGATTGACGCAGCGCTTCTTCGGTCTGCCGGAGCTCGGTGATATCCAGAAAAGCGCCAATGCCTCTTTTCGGTTTTTTCTGCTCCATGAGAATGACTTCGCCCTGGCTGAGAATATGCCGGATCGTTCCGTCTGGGCGAATAATTCTCTTTTCTACTCTATAAGGCTTGTTGTCTATCAGCGCTGCTTTCACGGCGCTTTTTGCGGCGGCCTGGTCTTCGGGATGAACTATGCTTTGAGTGAATTCAAAATCAATTTCTCTCGATTGCGGCTCCAGGCCGCAAATCCTGAAAAACTCATCCGAACACTGGAGCAGCCCCGTTTCCAAATCTATTTCCCAGCTGCCCAAATGAGAGATTTTTTGCGCGAGCCCCTGGACATACTGTATGTGCAACAGATTTTCTTCATTCGCCTCGCGTTTTCTGATTTCCTGCTCGAGCCGAACCTGCGCTTCCTTCAATGCAAGCGTTTGCTCAGTCAGAATTTTGTCCCGCTCCTTGAGCGCTTGTTCTAGCTTTTGGTACTTTTCGAGTTCGGACTCCAGCGCGCGAGTCCTTTGCTGCAATTTCGCGACTGTTGAACCGCTGTCAACGGAGTTCTGCCCAATATCGCCTTGCTTCACCGGGTGTACGCGGGTATGCAGGTTACAGATGGTGTCGAACGTTATGCCGTCTACTTCGGATGCAAAAGCATTTAAGGGATAGCCACAAAGGAGTGAGAAGGAATATTTTTTGGCTAGTGCATTCCAGAGCTGCTCGAGTTGAATTGCTGCATCCGGTTTTCCTTGCGCGCACAGTAAAGCAACCATCTCTCCGAATGCACGAACCGGTCTGTTATGAAGTTCCTTAAGCTGAGCCACGGAATTACCGATGACCTGATTGAATTTTTCTTCATCCGGCCAGCCATCGCTGCTGATACGCTCCAGCGTGCTTTCCGCGTCAAGAATAGTGCACATTCCCTGTTTCAGGAAATTGCTATATGCCCACTCGCCTAATCTATCCTTGAGGTCTTTCTGAAGCTCCTTCAAATGCTGCCGGGCGACTATCGCCAATACGACTTCGTTATTGTGCAAGCCTGATAGCAGGAAGCTGGATACATCATTGATGAAATCAGAATGGCACTCATAGAACTTGACTTCATGGCTATCGCATTGGCTTATGGCTGATGGAACTTCACCGCCGCCATATTTCGGCAACACTGTCGATGTCATCTTTATGGCCCTGCAAATCCACCGGATGCATAGGACCCGTCTATTTTGGATGGAAGTCGTAGATCTGCATTTCCGTTACCGTCCGCAGCAGACAATGAAAATCCGGATCTCCACTGGCTAAGCAATTCCATTAACGCCGGAGGATTAACAGGTTTGGCAAAATAATGATCGAATCCGGAATTGAACGCTTTTTCACGGTCGAAGCGCCGGCCATACCCTGTAATCGCTATCATCAGGGCGCTTGCAGCCCGTGAGCTCTTCCTCAATTGTTTCACCAGTTCATTGCCGTCCATTCCTGGCAGGCCAATATCGAGCAGGTACACATCGAAAGTTTCGCGCTCGGCTCTTGCCAGGGCTTCCTGCGGGCTATGTATGGCGGTTGCCTCATGGCCGAGTTTTGCCAGAAACTTAGCGAGCATTTTTGCCAGGTCGACATTGTCGTCCACGACAATGATCCGCAGAGGATCGATCACCTTCTCAGCATCGGCGCCGCCGGCGAGCATGGAAGCCGGCATATCCTTAACAATGCGCGGCATCCTTATGGAGAACGTGCTGCCGGTAAAATGACCATCGCTGCGGGCAGACACGCTGCCGCCATGCAATTCCACAATATTTTTTACCAGAGCCAGCCCGATTCCCATTCCGCTTTGATGTCGACCCGCGGCTTTTTCGGGACGTATGAACAATTCGAATATGTGCGGAAGCAAATCGGCGGAAATACCGATGCCCGAGTCAGATATTTCCAGCAAGGCCTGTTCCTCCTGAACAGAGACGCATAATTTTATTTGTCCACCCGCAGGTGTGTACTTGACAGCGTTACTCAACAGCTTGGACAGCATCTGAAGCAAACGTTTGTGATCGCCCAGGACAAGCACCGGTTTCGGCGGGAGTTGCACGGCCAGCTGATGCCCTTCCGCATCAATTAGGCTGCGCACCTGCTCGACTGCTTCTGATACGACACGCTTCATGTCGATCTCCGCCAGATCGAGGACCGGAAGCTTTTTATTGAATCGCGCCAGATCCAGCAGATCGTCGAGCAGGGAATTTAAATGGTTTGCCTGGCGGATGATGATATCGGCGGACTCCTCCACGAGTTCATTCTCGGGAATGGAAGATTTCAGCAAATAGGCTGCGCCATTGATCGGCCCGATCGGATTGCGGAGTTTGTGCCCGAGCGTTGCAAGAAATTCATCCTTGCGCCGATCTTCCAGCTGCAATGTATTTTCGGCCTCACGCAGCGCAAGCGCGGTAGCCTGCCATTTTAATGCCAGGAAGGTGAGAGCCACGACAACCAGGACATTGACTATGCTTTGGCCGAACGCCAGTCCCAAAGAAGCTTGCGGATGCCCTATCGCATAGGCGGCCAAAGTCAAAGCCAGGTGGAAAATTGAAAGAGCAATGATGCTCCGCCTGGAGCACACAGAACTTGCTATCAGGATCACGACGCCATAGAGGGCTGCGACAGCAATACCGAGCGGATTAAGAACGTCGATAAGAAAAATGACTAACGTTGAAAACCCAATCACCAGGTGAAACGGGGATAAATTCTTCAGAAGCGACATGCTTATTTCAGTCAATCTTTAAGTCTTATTGTTTAGACGGGCTGCGACTTCAGATGCCGGAAGACGCATTCCTGCCGCACACACAAAACTCCATGCACAACGGACATTTATTATATACGTATAAATACTTATTTCGTATCAACGCTTTACAATTTGTAGCTATATGTATATGCCGTTAAGCTAAGGAGTAAAACGTTTTTATCATAGAGCGGTAAAAACGTTTTCATCATTTTTAACCAACAGTTGGTTTAATTTACTTTTTATAGCGAATTCAGACTTGCATTATCCCAGAGTTTAGAACGCAGCCCGGAAATATAAGATAACAAAACCAGAATCTCTGCACAGTCATTAGGAGAACGAAAGACTGTTTCGACATGGCGGCCACGTGAAGTTCAATCTTCCGCGATCAAATGAAGAATATGCATTCGAGCAGACAAAGCACTACGCATTTGCGAGGCGTTTACCAGCCGCAGCTTCACAGTCACGTCATGACTAAGCAGCTTGCTCAGAAAGGCCCGACATCAGCAACAATCGCAATTTGCCTTGCTAAGGCATTCTGGCTGAACAAATAGCACTACAGCTCGACCTTCCTTGCACACTTAAGCCAGGAAACTGGAGGCGAATGAGCTTTGGAAGCCAGAGACGTGGGATGCACGCGAACGCGGCGCAGGCGCCGGCCGCTGCAAATTCAGGTAACCGGCCGGAATGTGACGATTCCAATAGCCGGTCGTGTTCAACGTGCAGCCCGGATGCCCGGGTTTGTTAGGTCTCTATGGCATCAAGGGCCGCTTCAGAGGCCAAGGATTTGGCTGCACTGATATCAGCAAACACCATGGTCAGCGCCTCAAAATTGTAAGGCTTCGGTAGAAACACTGCTTCCAACTGAAGTTCCTCCAGGGAGAAACTGCCATAGCCCGATGAAATGACGATTTTTATTCCTGGCGCACCATCACAAGCTTTACGCGCCAGCTCCACGCCGGACATGCCGGGCAAATTGACATCGGTCAGCAACACATCAAAGCGACGCGCATTCAGCTCCTGCATGGCGGCCTCTGCACTGCCAACGCCTTTTGCATCGTGACCGAGCCGGATCAGCTGTTTGCACAGGATTTCCAGCATATCCTTGGAATCCTCCACAACGAGAATCTGCAAGGGCGTAAGCGATAGCGCGGATGCATTTATCTTATGCTTTACTTCACGCTCATCCGACAGTGCTTTTTCCGGGAGAACGATTGGCTTTGCATTGGCTAGCATATGGCGGATTTTCCGGGCAAGATCCTCCCTGCGATATGGCTTGCTGATTAACTGAACGCCTGGATCAAGACGGCCGCCATGAA
>JAUYVH010000012.1:0-38519 GCA_030715135.1 Keguizhuia sedimenti
TCGCCTTCTTTGCATTTAACACCTCCGATAGTTGAATCATACCTATCGAATGTGTCCGCCCTAATGGGGGAAGCCCACTACTCCACATGCGTAATCACGTCGTTCAGCGAATGATGGATACGGCCAAAAGGGGAGAGCCCATGGATTGCAGCATATTGCGTGGCTTGGATGTGACGCCAAAGATGGCTGTTTTGCTGGCCGAAGAAGGCTGGTTAATCAACCTTTCAAAGGAGACTTACCTCTTGAGAGGCGACTTGCCATCACGGGATGGCACCCTTGTTTATTTGAGCGGTCGCATTCCTGGTTTGCACGTCGGCGGCAAGACGGCATTGGACTGGCAAGGCGTTCGTCACAATGTCGCCTTCCGAGAAAGGCTCGTGTTATGGGGACAAAAGCGGTTTAAATTTCCGCGATGGGTAGATGAAACGATTTCCTATTCTTATCAAGCTACTAGTCTGTTCGATGAAAGGATGGATTATTTCTATGGACTGAAATCTCTGCCCAATGGCAACCGCAGTGTGCTTGTATCAATACCGGAACGCGCTGTACTGGAGTTAGTGAGCGAGATTGGCAAAGGCCAGTCGCTGGAAGAAGTCAAGAATCTAATGGATTTCATGCGCAATCTTCGGCAAGAAGTTTTATGTGACTTTATAGCTAATTGCAAACGAAAGAAGGTCGTGAAACTCGTTCAAAAGTTAGGACGTGAGGCAAAATTTGAATGGGCTGAAGATTTGTTGGAAAAGGCTGAGCAAGTGAAGGTCAATAAATCTTCTTCATCTTAATATTAAGAAGATCAAATTCAAACTTAAGCCGGCTGACTATGCCATAAATATGGGAGACGTAAATCAGGAGCACGCAACTACTTTGAATCTTGAATATAAAAATTATCTGCTCAAGCATATGTATTAATACCGCTTTTTGAGATACGCTTGCCATTGCAAAAAAGCAACAATGCACTAGTTCAAGAGGGGAAGCTGTGGCGCGTATCCGTAAAGTGGAGATCCGTAACTTTCGTGCTATTCGAAAGGTTGACTGGCTGCCGGCCGCAGGAATCAATTGCCTAATCGGTCCCGGCGATAGTGGCAAATCTACGATTTTAGATGCCATTGACCTGTGCTTGGGTGCGCGACGTTCCATTTCAATCTGTGACTCGGATTTCTCTGGGTTGGATACGACCCGGCCAATCAGCATTACGCTCACCTTAGGAGATCTGCCTGCGCAGCTCAAAAATATCGATGTCTATGGTGACTACCTGCGTGCCTTCAATGCGGCGACCGGAGAGGTGGAGGAAGAGCCCCGGCAAGGCCTCGAAACGGTCTTGGCACTGAACCTGACCATCACCCATGACTTGGAGCCGGTATGGATGCTGGTGTCCGAGCGGGCACAGCAGCAGGGACACGAGCGCAGCATTGCCTGGAAAGACCGGACTGAGTTGACGCCTACGCGGCTGGGAAATTACGCCTCAAGTAATCTGTCTTGGGCAAAAAATTCCATCCTCAACCGGTTATCTGAAGAACGGATCAATCTAGGCGTTTCGTTGGCACGCGCATCACGTGAAGCTCGTGCCAATTTTGGCGAACAAGCCAATGCACAACTCACCCAGGTGCTGCAGAAGGTCACAGCAACTGCCGCTTCTTTAGGCGTACCCTTGGGTGCAGGCGCTCAGGCATTGCTAGATGCGCACTCCCTGTCCATCGGAGAGGGCGCCATATCACTTCACAATGCGGTAGGTGTGCCGCTACGGTCCCTGGGAACGGGCTCTACCCGGCTGCTCGTTGCTGGGCTGCAGCGTGCTTGTGCCGAAAACAATGCAATAGTGTTGGTGGACGAACTCGAGCACGGGCTGGAGCCGCACCGGTTGATCGGCTTACTTAACGCGCTAGGCGCAAAAGACAATCCTGCCCCGATGCAGGTGTTTGCAACAACGCATTCCCCGGTGGCCGTGCGTGAACTCAATGGCAATCAGATTTTTGTAGTGCGCTCCAATGCAGAAAGCCACCTAGTCCAGCAAGTCGGCATTGCTGACGACGTTCAAAGTACCGTACGCGCAGATCCAGAAGCGTTTCTGGCTCGCACCGTCATACTTTGTGAAGGGGCCAGCGAGGTTGGATTCATCCGAGGAATGGATCAGTTTTATGCTAGCCGCGGTTACCTGTCGCTTCTGGCAGGGGGTGTGGCATACGCCAACGTCGGGGGAGGCGATCCGGATCGGTGTTTCGTACGAGGATTGGCGCTTTTGAAACTAGGTTACCGGGTGATGGTATTTATCGATGGCGATAAACCGCCAACAACCCAGACGGTAGCCGCTTTTACCACTGCCGGTGGTATGTATGTCATGTGGGACCAAGGCCGCGCCTTGGAAGACGAACTGTTCTGGAGCCTGGACGATGGTGCCATTCATGCGCTGTTGTCGCGTGCGGTTGAACTGATTGAGCAAGATACGGTAAACGCTCATATCCAAAGTACTTCCCAAGGGCGCACAACATTCGACGCCGTTTTCAATGAAGGGCTGACCGACGGTTATTCTCAAACTGCGAGAATGCTTTTGGGTGCGGCTTCGCGTCAGCGCAATAAAGGCTGGTTCAAATCGGTCAGCAGGTTCGAAGGCGTGGCTTGCGATATTGTCGGGCCAAATCTTGCAGGGGCAAGCCCCGAGTTTCAGGCAAAAGTAGACCATCTTTTCAGGTGGTCTCATGGCACCTAACTACGATTTGTTGGCGGTGCGCCGTGGCACGGTCACAGCTCCGGCCGGATGTGGCAAGACGCAGCTGATTGCCGATACGCTGGGCAGATATATTGAGCGCAAGCCGATTCTCATCCTGACCCATACCAATGCAGGCGTGAACGCGCTGCGAATACGCCTGCACCGGGCAAATGTGCGGCAGTCCGCTTACCGGGTCATGACCATCGATGGCTTTGCCATGCGGTTGGTCGGCTCCTTTCCTTTGCGCAGTGGGCTACCGAATCATGTTTTGGCCCTGAGCAATCCGCGGAATGATTATCCCGCCATTCGGGAAGCGGCCGGCCGTCTTTTGCAGGCTGGCCATATCTCTGATGTTTTGGCGTCGTCTTATTCCCGTATCATCGTCGATGAATACCAAGACTGTGCAACCAGCCAGCACATAATTGTGACTTGGGCTGCTGAAGTATTGCCGACCTGCGTGTTAGGCGACCCGATGCAGGCCATTTTCGGCTTTGGTGGAACACAGCTGGTGGACTGGACGACGGATGTCCTGCGTTATTTTCCACCGGTGTGCGAATTGCAGACCCCTTGGCGCTGGCAAAGGGCTGGAACGGAAGCCCTGGGCCACTGGTTGCTGACCAGTAGGCAGACACTGCAGATGGGCGGCGCGCTTGACTTACGTTCGGCTCCGACAGAGCTGAGCTGGATGGAATTGAACCCCGCCACAAGTGATCAGCAGCGCATGGCGGCTGCACGGATCAACGCACCGCACCGCGACGGTACTGTCTTGGTCATTGGGGATAGCGTGAACGCGCAAGGTCGCCGTCAGGTAGCAAGCCAGACACCGGGAGCCACCAATGTAGAACCCGTGGATTTACGGGATTTGACGGAATTTTCTAGGACTTTCGATGCGCGCGCCCCCAACGCACTGGAACGATTAGTTACGTTCGCTGGCAGTCTCATGACCAACGTCGGTGCGGCTGATTTGCTCAGGCGGGTCAACAGCCTGCGGCAAGGGACGGCCCGAATCGCGCCTACGCCCTGTGAAGCGGCTGCCGTGGAGTTTACCACAATGCCCAGCTTGGCTAATGCCATGGCAGTGCTGCGTCGAATTGTCGAGCAGGCCAATGTGCGCGTCTACCGACCTGACATGCTCCGTAGCTGTCTGAGCGCTCTACAAGCAGCAAGTGATGGCAACTGTACCTTTTTGGAAGCAGCCATACGCGAACGCGAAAAGAACCGGTACGTCGGCCGCCCGCTTTCTCGACGCGCCGTCGGCAGCACACTTCTGCTCAAAGGCTTGGAAGCGGACGTGGCGGTAGTGCTTCACCCGGAATCCATGGATGCTCGGCATTTGTACGTCGCGTTGACCAGAGGCGCTCAACGGGTCGTAGTGTGCTCGCAAAGCCCTGTGCTAACACCGCTGTAACCAAGATTTCGATTTGCTGAATGTCTGCTATGGGCTGGAAACGGACGCTTAATCTCAATGTCTATTATCGGCCAGAAGCAGACATTGTTGCTACGTCGACCAGCCATAAAATTCGTCAAAGGTTTTGCTAAAACTACCTGGAAGATTAAGCAGAAAGCGTCTGTGGTAGTTGAGAAAAGGGCGCGGGCATGTGCCAACCAATCTTAGGTGACAGCTGAAGTAAAATTAACAGTTTGCTCAACCTTAAGAAACGTAACATGCTGCAAAACTTTGTTATACCGGGCCTGATGGGGCTTGCATTCTTGATCTTCGGCCTTGTAGCCCCAAGTTTAGGTATTCCGCTTGATGCCAAGATGAAGTATGGATTGATCCTGTTGGGTGTCGTTCTAATGGCACTTGCATTATTCCTGTCGCGTCGTGTAAATGGACAAATTGGAAAAGGTGGAAAAGGTGGTATCGGCATTGCCACCGGTGCGGACAGTGACGCTGTTGCCGGGCGCGGCGGCGATGCCAAAGGCGGACAGGGCGGCAAAGGTGGCCATGCTATTGCGACTGGAAAGGGCGCGCGCGCAAAGGGTGGAGCAGGTGGTTCAGGTTAAAGCTCGCCGCTGGTTCTTGGTTGACTATGCCTGTTAGCGGCAAAATGCTTCAACAAAGCCTCTGCCAAGTCCACGGCAACTTCTGCCGGGATGGTTACGGCGTGTGTGAACACAGGTGTACGCTGGTTCTCTGATTTATATGGTCCTGCATTGCCGAATACCAGTCTGACAGTATCAGCGGCCTCGACAGTGTAAGCCCAAGTTCCTCCTGCAAATTCAGGCATGCCAGGCCGATAGCATGCCTCCCACCAATCTAGGGTGAGACCTTGAATTTTAATTTGCTCCGTCATCTTTATTCCTTTAAGTGGACACAAAATACGATACCCCATGGTGGCAATGGTGGCAATGCTTATGCAATAGGCGAATATAGCTATGCAGAAGGAGGGGATGCAGGAAAGTCGGAGCGTGGTCCAGGGGGCGACGGTGGGGATGCCAGAGCGCTGGGGCGAAAAAGTTACGCCATAGGTGGAAAAGGCGGGCGCGGAGGTATATGCCAAGGTGGCCCAGGCATGAATGTCGAAGTCGAACAAGAAGATGCGCTTTGCATTGGCGGCGATGGTGGAGAAGCTCCGCAACACGATGGACGCGGCGGAAGAGGGGCTGCAGCTCCTCCTATTGATTTTTTCGATGAAGAATACTCTCGCAGAGCGCGAATGAAATTGCCTTATGGCGCGCCTAACATTTATTACGGACGCGGAGGCGACGCGCCCGATACACCGCAATATAAAGCTCGGCGGTTGATCATTGAGCGCTTAAAACAGCAGTATTGCATCGAAAATTGTATCGATAACAAAGAGTATGACATTTGGTACGATCGGACAGTCGTACCACTTGAATGGTTGAGGAAGAAGCTGCTTGGCTCCGGGCACCAGTGGTCAGTCATAATAGAGGATGAGGAGTATGTGTTTGTCGACGGGCTTTCTTTTTACCATTCCTACTAGGTGAATCAACGCGTTAAGTTCGGGTCTTGGAATGAATTCTTCATTAGATCAAAGATAAAATTGTCCGCCATGGGTCGGAAGCGGCCAATCGGTCTAAGCCGCTCGCCAACTAAGCAGAATTCCTTCATCGGCCAAAAACAAACTGCAGGAACAGTCGACGATAATTGACCACTCGAACCATACTATATGCCGAGGGAATTATGCCTTCACTCACAAAGCGCCACGCACAGAACGCTGTCAAGCTAATCTATGAGAAAGCAGGTTTTTTGGTTCCAAACGGTACCCCTGGAGTGTCTGTCACAAAGGAGTTTCCTGGAGAAGTCGGCGATGATGAGCTTGCATCCCTTTATGTTTTCGTCGACGAATTCATAGCGTTGTTTCGGTACTCAAGCTTCTATTTCATGTCAGCCATTCCCGAAGGGGGATCAAGGGCGACCACATTTTACAGACTGTCTATACGTCAAACGAAAAATCTCGCTTCTATACGCCTACTTTGCAGTTCGGGGTTAGATACGAATGCAAGGATGCTCTTGAGGCTTCTATACGAGACCTCGCTACTTTGGAGCCGCTTTTTGATAGATGAGAGTTGTAGGATCGAATTTGAAGGTTGCGTCGATACGAACCTAACGAATGACTTTTGGCATAAATATCTCGCAAAGGGAAAGAATGAGAAATTTATGAAGGCGGCGGCAGCTGAACGTGGCCTAATTTGGCTCGGTAACCTAGACGCCACGATGGAAGATATGAAGGTCAAAAACAGCTTGACGGCCCATCCAACGAATCTTGCTTCATACTTCGACGGCATTGCCGACTTTAAATCGGAAAGTTATGCGATTCAACGGCCAGCGAGTGCCTCACACTTCACTTTATCAACGGCGCTCTTTGCCGCCACTCTGCCTTTTGCTCTCAAGCCTGATATTCCATATGGATTTGACTCATTAGATTTGCGAACAGCCGAAGAGCTATGGCCCCCCGAACATTCTCAACCCCTCACATGGGAGCAATACAATCAGAGCCTGCGCGACTTATTCCCAAGTCTATGGCTTATGGCTCTCCGGTTCATCGACGGGCTTCGTGACTGCGAAGGAAAGAGTGAATTGCCTGAAATTAGGTAGGCACTTCTACGCTTTCCCACATATGGACCATTTTCGATTTTCCTGTAACGGCGGTTCTGGAGCGGTGTTGAACGTTCCTATGACTTCTGGAAACCCACTTTGAAGGTTCGCTAACGGCCAGAAGCGGTCGCAGACGCAAATATAATCTTGGGCGCAAGGCTAGGCTAAGCAAAAGCCGCACGACAATATGGCGACGGAGAACTGGAGATATGGAACCAAAACTTGCAAATTTAATGAGGGTTCATCAGCAAGTGCTAACTTTTAAGGCGGCAATTGTTGCCAAGGAAGAGGGAACGCTTATACATGAGTAAGCAGTTTAATGCGAAAAAATTTAAGGGAGCCTTAACAGGCGCACAGCACTCGAAAATGGCGCAGTCCAGCAGGAGAATGCTGTTCACGCACTGCGATGCACCTACTGAAGAGCGTGGTGGATGGCATGCCGATATCGTCTTTGGTGGCGGCTCCGCTACCTTACTGAGATACCAAAGGAAATATTTTCTCCTGACCGCCTAACATGTCTTGGATAATTGGACTCAAGGTAAATTTTAAAATGAAGCTCCTTTTTACACGACTGCCGGTGCAAAAAGCGGTTGGGACACCATCTATCATCTTCTGTTCCCTGGGAAGCTATGGAAGATTGGAAAACTTATACAGGCTACGGATCTGGCAATCAGGACAGATGACGTCTCGCTAATCGAACTTTTCCATCCTTGGCCTGACTTTATGCCAGATCGTTTTATAGATCTTGATGGCAAGGATTTGAAACGCGTTTTCAAACGAAGCAACTTATTTGAAGGGAAAATTCTCTTGACATCAGGGTATCCCGATGTCAAAAATTATTTCAATTGGGAGCCGATAGGCGAATTCACTCATTCCACGAGCGTACAGAGACATATAACGACTGGCATTTGCCGATTTGATGATGGCGGACCGTTTATCTCGTTTGAAGGAACAGAGGGCAGTCAGATGTATGAAGACCTCAATGGCATGAGCGGCGGTGTCATCTTTGACGTCCAGGAGAAGGCCGTCAATACAAAATGGTGCGGATTAGCAGTAACAGCCGGTGATGAAATCATGAGATTTATCCCTGCCGATCTCGTATTGCCAGCAATTCTCGACTACGAGAAGACTGAAGCCGAAGTCATTGATCCAGCATTTGAAAGAGAATTGACTCTCCAGGAGCAGATGGAAATTTATGCACAGTATCTTAGAAATACATATGCAACCATCAAATAAAATTTAGATTCACGAGCGACCTTAAATCAGCCAGCATTTTTCCTGCTGGCTTTTTTCATAAAAAAATGAACTAATTAGCGTTCGGAAAAGTATTTGTACTGGGCATTGCAGTTATCGCCGCCTCCACATTACTGGGTAAAGCGGATTACCACGGCTTGAGTGATGCGATCCAACGCATCAACGCTCTTGACTTTAAGTGGGCTCCGGACAACATCGAGCTGTGGGACCAAGCTGCGGTCATTTGTGACTATAAGCGCCGTGGATTCAAACTTAATTCCTCAAGACCGAACACAAGATTGGTAACGGTCATACCAATGCGCTTGTCGCGTATCGCCGCGCCAAGCGAGAGACTTAGCAATTCATCTGAGTAGACGCTGTTTTGCGACGATGCTTAATTCAGACGTTAGCTTCGCCAGAGTCAGCTTTGGGTTGCGGACACTTTTCATTTTTATAGAAAAATTGCCATCTCCAGTTCAAGCCATGGTTAGGCGTAAGGCTAAGGCTAGGCTGCATACCGCAACTCCACCTGACAAGAGTCATTCATTTTGGAAGACGTGAGTAGAAATCGTAGAATGCGAACCCCGCCCCCCGCTTCAGATCGGCTGTTTGTGCTTGGATCTCGCGCCACTTAGGGACGTACTCCTTCGCTTTTTCTAGCGACAAAACTCCGCCGGCAGCAAGCGTCATTGCAATGCTTTGAAGTGGCGACTCAATCAGACTCATAAGGCCAACTGTTGCAATCCCGCCTTTGAGCGCCCCAATGCCAAGGTCACACTTGATCGACATGCCCAAAGACTCGCGTTCCCGCACTAAGCTCTCGGAGGCTTTACGATAATCCTGAATCTCTTTTGCGGCAGCCTCAAGGAATGCATCGTCTTCTCGCGAAGAATCTGCAATCTTAAAGATCGCCTCGAACAGATGCTCGCGCGCGACTGCTTGCTGTCCCCAAGCTGTGGACCGCAGTCGAAGCACATCATCAACGCTCAGCGCGTCCAGCCGTTCGTCGACCAAGAATTCCTCGTGCGCCAGATCAAGTACGCGGCTTCGGCGAAACTGATCCTCCGTAGTCCCAGCGTCCAAAAACGTTCTCGCTCTGTTAAGTATTCGCCCCAACGCACGTGTGTAGGACGGCGCCCCAAAGATAGGAACTAGGCTCTTCGCTTCACAGTAGCCGCTGTACTTAAGGATCGCGCCAATGCGTGCTCTAGCAATTTGCGTCAGAGGCTCAGCGAGCTGCTCGTTTTCAACGACCTCGGCGATCGGCAAGGAAGTACCGCCAACATCACTGTTGTCGGCGAGACCGGTCATTGCGAGTCCATCGGTATTTTGCAGCTCTCTTTTCAGTGCATAAGCGTCATGGCCAATAACGTCAGTAAGGAGATCCTGCGAGCTCGCGAGTGAACGGTAAAATTGATAGATGTCTGCGGGATTTAGCGGGTAGCCGCCAAGAGGGGCTCCTCCAATTGTTATTCCGTTAGCTTTTGGCGCAGTGAATGTGGAGATTACCTTGAGTGTGTTTTGCGAGACTGCAGTCTTACAGTATTCAAGAGTTCGCTCGAAGCGCTCATCGTAGCCAATCCCTTTTCCCATAGGGCGCACCGGCCCCAGGTCCATTGCAAAAGGCATCCCCCTCGTTGCCGCGATGAATGCTTGGCGAGGGAAGAGTTCACGATCCGATGGATCAATCAACAGAATCTGATCGTATGTGAGTAACGCGCGCTTAATTTCACGTAGTGTTGACGGTGTCTCGGTCGGGACGATCAAAGCATCGTAGATCATGGTTTTTTTCACCCAATTTCATGTTTTGATCAATGAAGACGATAGCGGATGTGTCGCGGCGGATCAAAATCGCTTCGACGCTTGGTGCAAGATCAACGGAAAACAACCGTTCTACCTAAACATTCTATTCGTTGGGTGATTATATTTCCCATTCTAGCCTTGAGTTCGGATAGTCCAGTTTTAGAACAAAACTTTAATGTTATCTCGGAATTTGGATCAGTTCTTAATATCTTAAAGCCAAATTCTTGCTCAAATATTGAGCAAATTCTCCATATTTATTTGATGTTGGCGCAGGATTGATTTTAAACAGCCAGCGAAGAGATGTTTCAATTGTCGGCAAAAAAATCTGTGATATAGACTAGAAATCACGGTACATCAGAACTTTAATATCACGCTTTTTCATCTGATCTGTCCCTACAGATCAGAACTTATTATCTAAAATTGCTAGATCAAAACTTATTATTTTGGAACAGGACTTTAATATCAATTATCAGCAATCGGACTGGGAGATATTCAATCGATCCGGAATAGGGCATCTGATTTCGATTTCCGGCTTGCACATTACGATGATTGCCGGCTTGTTCGCCTCGATCGTTTCCGCGTTGTGGCGGCGCTCATTCTTTACCAACCTGCAACTGCCCTTGCTGCTGCCGGCTCAGAAAGCGTCCGCTTTGTCGGGAGCACTTGTGGCCCTGGTCTATGTTGCCTTGGCGGGCTTTGGCATTCCGGCGCAACGCACCTTGTATATGCTTTTCGTTGTAGCCGCCGCTCTCTGGTATGGGCGCATTACCTCCGTATCATCCGTTCTTTGCCTGGCGCTCGGCACCATACTGCTGCTTGATCCCTGGGCCGTACTCTCGCCCGGGTTCTGGCTATCATTTTCTGCCGTTGCGATTATTTTGTTTGTCTCGGCCGGACATCCACCGCAATTATCGACAAATGATTCAAGTGGAGCCCAAAGCAGGCTTGTGGGTTTGCTGTCCGCAGCCAGGCTTCAACTGGCAATTACAATCGGACTGGTTCCGTTGACCATGCTCCTATTCGGCCAGGTTTCGCTCATCAGCCCGGTTGCCAATGCGATTGCGATTCCGCTGGTTTCATTTGTCGTGACGCCCTTATGCCTGATCGGCAGTTTCCTGCCTTCGTCGCCGGCAGGTACGCTGCTGAATCTGAGCCATGCATTGGTCGAATGGCTGGCAGGATTATTAAATGTCCTGACCAAATTTCCATTTACAGTATGGTCTGCGCCTGTGCCGCCATGGTGGATGTTCCTGATCGCACTTATTGGCACCGCCTGGGCGATTGCTCCACGTGGCTGGCCGGTGCGATGGATAGGCGTTCTTGGCTGGATACCTTTGCTGCTGAACGCTCCCATCCATCCTGCGAAAGGAGAGATGTGGGCCACCGCCTTCGATATCGGTCAGGGCATGGCGGTTCTGATTGAAACGGAGCAGCATCGCATTTTGTATGATACCGGCCCGGTGTACACACCGGAATCGGACGGCGGCAACAGGGTAATCGTGCCTTATTTGAAAGCCCGGGGGATTAGCGTGCTGGATGCCGTCATGATTTCGCATAATGACAATGATCACTCCGGCGGAGCGATTTCCATTTTTAATGAAATCGATGTGAGGAAAACTTTTTCCTCGCTGGATTTCGACAGTGCCATTGTTCAGCGCGCGCCTGACCACAGCCGTTGCCAGGCGGGGCAGGCATGGACATGGGACGGCGTTCGGTTCGAGCTGCTTTTTCCTGTTCCGGATAGCTATGAGCGGGAAAAAGCAAAACCGAATACCCGCAGTTGTACCTTGAAAATAACGGTGGGAGACTACGCGCTTCTCCTGCCCGGAGATATCGAAGCTGCGCAGGAAAGCGAGTTAATGAATGCCGACGCGCAGAAGCTCGCTGCGTCAGTGCTGCTCGCGCCGCATCATGGCAGCGGAACCTCGTCCACCTTGCCTTTCCTTAAGGCCGTGTCCCCAAAAATGGCGCTGTTCCAGGTGGGCTATCGCAACCGATATCGTCATCCCAAACAAGAGGTCTACGAACGTTATGGCGAGCTTGGGATTGAACGTTTCAGAAATGACGAGTCCGGAGCGATTGCACTGCACTTCGGGCAGGCCATTCAGGTTTCGGAGTACAGAAAGCAGGTTCCACGGTACTGGCATGACCGCTAATGAATCGAAAATTGGCCGATGATTGAACCAGGCGCTGGCGCAGTGTATGCAAGCCTTTCATTTTACCGTGCGGTAATCTGTCAGGCCTGCATTGCGCATCGCTTCCGGCAAAAGAGGTCAATGAGAATCATGGAATGGGATTTGCGGATCAGTTCATGGATCACACATTGAAACTTACTAACTGAAAAAATGAAGCCTCATAACTCTGATAGTTATTTATTTATCTTTCCTCTCTTTCTTGCTTTGGTCGGCGCATGCGGCACAGTTGGCGCAACGAGCTTGCTCGATGAGTTCCAGACTGTATGGACGAAGGGCGAGGTTAGCCATTCACTGGATATCGATAATGATTCAATGAAACTGAACCGGGACGATGGCTTGTACACGAGCGGATTGCGCTATGTGCAACGGCATGCCATGAATTCTGCAGCTGGCAGGATCGTGTTCGGCTGGCGCATAGGCCAGGAGCTGTACACTGCATCCGATATCAATCTTCCGCCAGAGTTGGTGGGGCCGCCTGACCATCCTTATGCGGCATGGCTGTATGGCGGGTTCTTCAGGGAACAGCATGATCACGATGGCAGGCAGGTTCGTGTGGGAATTGATTTCGGATGTCTCGGTCCCTGCGCCGGAGGCGAGGCAACGCAAAATTTCCTACATGGCGTATTGGCTCAGCCAAAACCCGAAGGATGGAGCAAACAGGTAAAAAATGAAGCCGGAATCGTACTGTACGGTGACATGACGCCGATAAGATGGGCCTTGGGGCAACACATGGATGTTGCGCCCAATGTTCATGGGCGTTTTGGCAATATCTTTACTGACGCGGGAGGCGGAATCACCATGCGCGTCGGCAGGCTGAATGCTTTGCCGGGTCAGCCGACCTTGCACGGATTCTTGCGATTGGATGGACGTGCGGTTGCTTACAATGGGAGCCTGCAAGGTGGTTATTTTTCCAATCACAATCCCCATACCGTCAAGCCCAGGCGTTTCGTACCCGAGGCGGAGGCAGGCGTCGCTTGGTCGGGGGATTCTTTTGGTGTTTCCCTATCGATTGTTCGACGCGGCAATGAAATCAAGGACTTACCTGATTCTATTGGCATACAGGACTTTGTCCGCCTGTCGGTTTCTTATACGCATTGAGCTGAGCGTCTGGCTATCATGTGTCGGGTATTTGGCGCTGATGCATCGGAACACTTAAGCGCGGAAAAGCTTTAGGGTATAATTTGAATTTCCCGCATGTGCCGTCTGGCACCTTCAGCAATGACCAAGTTTGTATTCGTCACTGGCGGCGTTGTGTCTTCCCTGGGTAAAGGGATTGCCGCCGCCTCTCTCGCTGCGATTCTTGAATCGCGCGGCTTAAAAGTCACCCTCATCAAGCTCGATCCCTACATCAATGTGGATCCGGGAACGATGAGCCCATTCCAGCACGGCGAGGTGTTCGTCACCGACGACGGTGCTGAAACCGATCTTGACCTGGGACACTATGAGCGCTTCATCAGCGCCAGGATGAAAAAGGTCAACAATTTCACCACGGGCCAGATCTACGAATCGGTGATCCGCAAGGAGCGCCGCGGTGAGTATCTCGGCAAGACCGTGCAGGTGATTCCTCATATCACCAACGAAATCCAGGATTTCATCTATCGCGGTGCAGACGGCTTCGACGTTGCCATCGTTGAGATCGGCGGCACGGTAGGCGACATCGAATCGCTACCATTCCTGGAAGCTGTGCGTCAACTTGGCCTGCGGGCCGGTCGCAATGCGGCGGCTTATGTACATCTGACCTTGGTGCCTTTCATCGCTTCGGCAGGTGAGCTCAAGACCAAGCCGACCCAGCACAGCGTGCAGAAACTGCGCGAGATCGGTATTTCCCCCGATGCCTTGCTGTGCCGCGCTGACCGGCGCATTCCTGACGACGAAAGGGCGAAGATTTCCCTTTTCTCGAACATCCAGGAAGATGCCGTGATCTCGGTATGGGATGTGGATACAATTTACAAGATTCCGCAGATGCTGAATGATCAGGGCTTGGACCGTATTGTCTGCGAAACACTGGCCTTGAATCCTAAGCCTGCTGATCTCTCCATGTGGAACAAACTGGTTTATGCACTGGAGAATCCGAAGCACGAAGTGACCATTGGCATGGTTGGCAAATATGTGGACCTGACCGAATCCTACAAGTCGCTGACCGAAGCATTGCGCCACGCAGGCATACATACCGAGAGCCGGGTCAATATCGAGTATGTGGATTCGGAAGAGATCGAGACCAAAGGCACGGAAACTTTGCAAAAATACGACGCCATTCTGGTTCCGGGCGGCTTTGGCAAGCGTGGCGTGGAGGGCAAGATTGCCACTGCGCGATTCGCGCGTGAGCATAAGGTGCCTTATCTGGGCATCTGCCTGGGTATGCAAGTGGCGTTGATTGAATATGCTCGCCATATGGCCGGCCTGACGCACGCCAATTCCACCGAGTTCGACGGTGAAACAGACCAGCCGGTCGTCGCGCTGATCACGGAATGGCAGAACCACGACGGCAAGGTCGAACACCGCGATGCCAACTCCGATCTCGGCGGTACCATGCGCCTCGGCGCGCAGACTTGCGCGGTCAAGCCGGGTACGATTGCGGCGGAGATCTACGGCAGCGTGGTGACGGAGCGTCATCGTCACCGCTATGAAGCAAACAATCATTATCTGGATCGTATCGAGGAGGCAGGCCTGATCGTCTCTGCCCGCACGCCCACAGAAAACCTGTGCGAGATCATGGAACTCCCGCGCAGCGGCGAAAATTCACATCCATGGTATGTCGGCGTTCAATACCATCCGGAATTCAAATCAACACCGCGCGACGGACATCCCTTGTTCATTTCCTTCATCAAGGCGGCGCTCGCGCACAAACAGGCAATGTCCGAAAGGAAGGCAGCATGAAGCTGTGTGGATTCGATGTAGGACTTGATCGTCCGTTTTTCCTGATTGCAGGCCCGTGCGTGATCGAATCGCGTCAGATGGCGCTGGATACGGCAGGATATTTGAAAGACATTACTTCAACACTTGGCATCCCCTTTATCTACAAGTCTTCGTTCGACAAGGCGAACCGTTCTTCCGGAACGTCTTTTCGCGGTCTTGGCATGGAAAAAGGTCTTGAAATCCTGGCCGACGTGAAGAAGCAGATCGGCGTGCCGGTGCTGACCGACATCCATGAAATCGACGAGATCAAACCGGTTTCAGCAGTGGTGGATGTATTGCAGACGCCGGCCTTTCTGTGCCGCCAGACAGACTTCATCCAGGCCGTCGCCAAGTCCGGCAAGCCGGTGAATATCAAGAAGGGCCAGTTCCTTGCGCCGCACGACATGGTCAATGTGATCAATAAGGCCCGTGACGCCGCCAAAGAGGCAGGCCTGCCGGAAGATAGTTTCATGGCCTGCGAACGCGGTGTTTCCTTCGGCTACAACAACCTGGTTTCCGATATGCGCTCGCTCGCAATCATGCGTGAAACCGGATGTCCTGTGGTATTCGATGCAACCCATTCGGTGCAGTTGCCGGGCGGGCAGGGCACCTCTTCCGGCGGGCAACGTGAGTTCGTTCCGGTGCTGGCGCGTGCTGCGGTGGCAACCGGCATCGCTGGCCTGTTCATGGAAACTCATCCGAACCCTTGCGAGGCGATGTCTGATGGACCGAATGCCGTGCCTATGCATCGCATGAAAGAACTGCTGACTGTGCTGCAACGCCTGGACCGCGTGGTCAAGGAAGCTGGTTTCCTCGAATCGAATTTCGAATAACGAATTGGGAGCGCCTAACAAAATGAGGCGAAGCGGTTCTGAGTAGACGCGGTCGCAGGCGGTACGAGTAGTACGGCAAAACCGACTATGCATTCCCGCGCAACACCTCAGAATCATTTTGTTAGGCGCTTCAAAATCAATTAAATAAAAATCTGGAGAATAGAATGAGTGCGATCGTTGACATCATAGGCCGTGAAATAATCGACTCGCGTGGCAATCCTACAGTTGAGTGCGATGTGCTGCTCGAATCCGGAGTCATGGGACGCGCAGCCGTTCCGTCCGGCGCTTCGACCGGATCGCGCGAAGCGATCGAACTGCGCGACGGCGACAATAGCCGCTACTTTGGCAAAGGCGTTTTGAAAGCCTGTGAAAACATCAACACCGAAATTTCCGAAGCGATCATGGGCCTGGATGCGAACGAGCAGGCATTTTTGGATCGCACCCTGATCGATCTGGATGGCACAGATACCAAGGCACGACTGGGCGCCAATGCTACCCTCGCCGTCTCCATGGCCGTAGCCAAGGCCGCGGCGGAGGAAGCAGGCCTGCCGCTCTACCGTTATTTCGGCGGATCGGGTGCGATGCAAATGCCTGTTCCGATGATGAACGTTATCAACGGTGGCGCGCATGCGGATAACAACCTCGACCTGCAGGAATTCATGATCATTCCGGTAGGCGCTCCAAGCTTCAGGGAAGCGATTCGTTACGGCGCCGAGGTATTTCATACTCTGAAGAAGATCTTGCACGACAATCGGTTGACGACCGCAGTAGGTGATGAAGGCGGATTTGCGCCATCGGTTGCAAACCATGAGGCGGCGATCAAGCTGATTTTGCAGGCTATCGAACAAGCCGGATACGAGCCAGGTACTCAAATCGCCTTGGGCCTGGACTGCGCCGCCAGTGAGTTTTACAAGGACGGGAAATACCGTCTTGATGGCGAAGGACTGGTTCTGTCATCCAGCGATTTCACTAACCTGCTAGCAACCTGGTGTGACAAGTATCCGATCATCTCGATCGAAGACGGCATGGCCGAGAACGATTGGGAAGGCTGGGCGACATTGACCAATACGCTGAGCAAGAAAGTTCAGCTGGTTGGCGACGACCTGTTCGTAACCAACACGAAAATCCTGCGTGAAGGCATCCAGAAAAATATCGCCAATTCCATCCTCATCAAGATCAACCAGATCGGGACGCTGACAGAGACCTTTGCAGCGATCGAAATGGCCAAGCGCGCCGGTTATACCGCCGTGATCTCGCATCGTTCCGGCGAAACAGAGGATTCGACAATTGCGGACATCGCGGTCGGCACGAATGCCTTGCAGATCAAGACCGGTTCGATGTCCCGTTCGGATCGCATGGCCAAGTACAATCAGCTGCTGCGCATCGAGGAAGATCTCGGCGATATTGCCAGCTATCCGGGCCGCAACGCATTCTACAATCTGAAGTAATAAGAAACGGTCCGGCTCACCGCCGGGCCGGACACAACGGCCAATCATCCATTCAATGCGCCTCATCCTGATCAGTCTTACGGCACTTTTGTTGCTGATCCAGTATCCGCTATGGCTGGGCAAGGGCGGCTGGCTGCGTGTCTGGGATTTGGATCAGCAGGTCGCCGCCGCACAGCAGAAAAACGAGGAATTAAAAGCGCGCAACGCGAAACTGAATTCTGAGGTGCAGGATTTGCGGGAAGGCACGGGAGCGGTGGAGGAGCGCGCCCGTTATGAGCTTGGCATGATCAAGGAAAACGAGATTTTCGTGCAAGTCCTTGAGCCAAACGCTTCCTCTGCACCGAAGGCCGGCGCAAGCCCGGCACCCAAACCGGCAACGTCTCCCTGAAGCCGCATTTTATCGTTGTAGTTTGCTTCTCAAATAAATACAGATGATTTGAGATAAACCACTCCATCGATGAAGCGGCCGTATTTCTAAGCTGCCTATTCGGTCAAGTTTAGTGCTTTAATTGGCCGGCCTGCAGCAAGTCATCCCCGGCAATATCGGCCGCAAACAATTGCGCGCAATCGACCTTGTCGAATGAATAGTGCTGACCGCAGAAGTCGCAATCGATACTCAGCTCTCCCAGATCCTCCAGTGCGGAATCAACTTCGTCCTTGCCCAGCATTTTGAGCATGTTGGCTACTTTCTCGCGATTGCATGTGCATTGAAACTGCGGATGACGCGGTTCGAATATCCGGATTGTTTCTTCCCAAAACAGGCGGCGCAGCATGGTGCTGATCTCTGTATTGAGCAGCTCTTCCTCGCGGACAGTCGATGCCAGCATTACAACATGATCCCATGTTTCCGGATCGGCGCCTGTCGCCGTACCACCTTCCTGCGGCAATTTTTGCAGCAGCAGTCCGCGCGATACCTTATCGTCTGCGGCCAGCCATAATTTCGTATCCAGTTGCTCGGACCGCATCATGTAATTTTCGATGATGACTGCAATGGAATCGCCGTCAAGCGGCACAATCCCCTGATAAGGCTGCTGGCCCGGAAACTTTTCTTTAGGGTCCAGGGTAATCACGAAACGGCCGTTGCCGTGAGCATTCAGAAGTTGCTGCAGGCTTGTGCCGCTCGGAATGACGGCATCGGGTGCGAGTTTGGCGGTCGCACGCATGCGCAATTCGCTGTCACATTCGACAACCAGAAGCCGAAGCGGGCCGTCACCGTGAACCTGCATGACGATCGAGCCATTGAATTTCAGGTTGGCTGATAAAAGTGCTGCAGCTGCCAGCATTTCTCCCAGGATTTTTTTGACTTCCTGCGGATATTGCCGGTGTGCCTGAATTTGTTGCCAGGTTGCCGAGATTTCGACCAGTTCGCCGCGCACCGGCGCCGCCTCAAACATGAATTTTTGCAGAGTATCCGCTGTCATTATGCGATCCGTTTCAGATTTGCTTTAAAGAATTGGCTCCGCTCGACATAGTTCGCCGCAATTGCATGCAGGCGGGCAATGTCTTCTTCGGTGAGAATGCGGATTGCCTTGGCGGGTGACCCTATGATCAATGAGTTGTCCGGAAATTCCTTGCCTTCGGTAACTAGGGCACCCGCGCCGACCAGACAGTTTTTACCGATCCTGGCACCGTTCAGGATGACGGCCTGTATCCCAATCAGGGAACCGTCGCCTATCGTGCAGCCATGAACCATTGCCATGTGGCCGATGGAAACATGGTTCCCGATCCTGAGCGGGAATCCGGGATCGGCGTGCAATACGGCGTTTTCCTGGATATTGCTGCCTTTTCCTATCAGGATTTCATCGTTGTCAGCCCGGAGCGATGCACCAAACCAAACATTGACATCCTCTTTCAACGTTACGTTGCCGACGACACACGCCGACTCTGTCACATAACAGGAAGAATGAATGTCCGGAATGTCCTCGCCTAATTGGTAGATCGCCATATTTTTCGTAGAATGCTTCTTCTTTTGCAAAGTCACATTTTACCCTTCTCATCATGCAATCGTCCTTCCCTGGTCATTCCGAATTGCCGACGGAAATGCGTTCCGCGGCACTGTACTGGCTGGGCGAACCGTGCGCACGCGCCAAGGCTCAAGGCGTGCAGGCATTAATGGAATCGTGGAAACAGGGCAAAGTGGGTCTGAATCCGCATGATGCGCTTTTTCCGTCCGCATCAATCCCGGGAAGGCCGGAACGCCCGGAGCTGGTATCGCCACTGTCGGTAAAGCGCCGCTCGATGCGAACGGAAGAGGGAAGAGCGACCTTGATTCATGCTCTCGCCCATATCGAATTCAATGCGATCAACCTGGCGCTGGACGCAGTCTGGCGCTTTCCGGAAATGCCGAACGATTATTATGCCGATTGGCTGAAGGTCGCTGCCGAAGAGGCTTTGCATTTCAGCCTGCTGGAATCGCATCTGCGTGTCCTTGGTCATGCATATGGCGCCTTTCCTGCTCATAACAGTCTTTGGGATATGGCGGAAAAGACGGGGCATGATGCGTTGGCGCGCATGGCGTTGGTGCCGCGCACGATGGAAGCGCGAGGCCTGGATGCAACGCCGGCCGTGCGCGCCAAGCTGGCTCAGGCCGGCGATACGGCCGCTGCGGAAATCCTGGATATTATTTTGCGAGACGAGATCGGGCATGTTGCGATCGGAAACCGCTGGTACGCATGGTTGTGTGCGCAGCGCAACCTCGATGCGGTGGCGACGTATCGCACACTGGCGCGCCAATACAAAGCACCAACGCTGCGGCGTCCGTTCAACATGGAAGCGAGGCGTGCTGCAGGATTCAGCGAAGAGGAACTGATTGCGCTGGAAGAATCTGCGGATACTCCTATTGAAAGTTAGCGGACTTTCAAAAATGCAATAGAATTGCCAGGCTGGAAACCAAGATTGCGGTTATTTGTCTTAGTGGTATTCAGATACTGAACGCATACGGTCATATTTGAGACCTTCAATATTCTTTTGGGAAGCAAACATGAATAGTCGAATTCACGCGGCAATCGTATCGGCAATCCTGGCCATGCTTGGTTTGGTTGCCTGTCAAAAGACCGAGCCTGTTTCCGAAGGACCGGCGGAAAAAGTCGGTCAGAAAATCGATGAGGCAGCGTCGAAAGCTGCGGTGCATATCAACGCCATTGCAGAAAAGGCAGGAGAGGGCTTGTCGAAGGCCGGTGAGAAAATTGAACAAACGGCCAAGGATGCACAGAATAAAAACGAAGAACAGAATAGCGATTCATCCAAATAGACAACTTCGGTAAAAATTTGAATGGCTGTGTATCGTTGGGCGATTTCAGGCCAAACGCTCGATAATCACCGAAACTGCAGGTGATCCTGAGTTTCTTGACAATGTCTTTGGAGCGCGGCTTTGTTTTCTGCCCGAATGACCGATGCAATCGCATTGACTCATTTCCGATCGAGGTGGACCCCATATCGTGTAGTCCATGATAATCGGCATGCCTAAAGTCGATACTTGTAAAGTATGATGACGGTCCTCAAAACCGTTCAGCCATGTATTCACCTGGCAAGCCATGCTTCCGTCACGCTCCGAATTCATTACTGTCCGCAATCTAAGCTATCACATACGCCATTGGGGCACGCCTGGCACGCCAGTCATTTTCATGCTCCATGGCTGGATGGATATGTCGGCGTCGTTCCAGTTCGTGGTTGATGAACTGAAACGCTCGTGGCATGTGATCGCTCCGGACTGGCGCGGATTTGGCCTCAGCGATCCTCTTCCAGGCGATACCAGCTGGTTTCCGGATTATCTTGGAGACCTGGATGCCATATTGCAATATTATTCGCCTGACCTGCCGGCCAAGATCGTCGGGCACAGCATGGGCGGCAATATTGCGATGGTCTATGCGGGAGCGAGGCCGCAGCGCGTTACCAGGCTTGTCAATCTTGAAGGAATAGGACTTCCCTGCGCATATCCTCATCAGGCGCCCGGACGGTATGCGCAATGGCTGAACGAACTGCGTGATCCTCCTGAGTTGAGCAAATATGCAAGCAGGTCTGATGTAGTCAGGCGTCTGCAGAAAAATAATCCGCGCCTGCGCCATGACCATGCCGAATTTCTCGCCAGTCATTGGGCGCGAGAAAATCAAGAAGGGAAATGGGAAATTCTGGCAGATTCCGCGCATAAAAAGATCAATCCGTTCCTGTATCGGATAGATGAAATCACAGCGTGCTGGCAGGCAATTACGGCGCCGGTCCTTTGGGTTGAATCAGAGGACAGCATCAGTTCACGCTGGCCCGGAACGCCGCTGGACGCGCGAACCGAAATCGAGCGCCGGATCCGGCATATCCCTAATGTCAAAGTATCTCTTGTCCAGAATGCCGGCCACATGCTGCACCACGATCAACCGGAAGAAGTCGCGCATTGTATTGAAGATTTTCTCGCGTAACGTTTGAGCCGAAATTGTTCGGTCGCAGCTTATCTGGCAGAGCCGTGCAGCACTGGTGCGCGCATCCCTGCAGTCCTGAAGATTTACGGCGTCAGCCAGCAAGAGCGTATCAAGCAGCGTACAATAAAACCGTTTTAACAAGCGGTAATACGATGCTTAATGTTGACCTACATTGTCATTCTTCCGTCTCCGATGGGGTAATGGCACCAAGTGAAGTCGCAGCGCGCGCCAAGGCGAACGGCGTTGATGTCTGGGCATTGACCGACCATGACGAAGTCGGCGGTATCGCAGAAGCGCGTGCGGCAGCCCGTACTCTGGATCTGGACTATGTCGCCGGGGTCGAAATCTCGGCAACCTGGGCTGGCCATACCCTGCACATCGTCGGATTGCATATCGATGAAACCAATGAAGCGTTGATCCAGGGCCTTGCGACGACGCGGACAGGCAGGACGCGGCGCGCGCGAGAGATTGCCTTGGAACTGGAAAAGGCGGGCATACCCGATGCCTATGAAGGCGCGTTGAAGTTCGTCGGTAATCCGGATTTGATTTCGCGCATGCATTTTGCCCGTTATATTTCGGAGCTGGGGATTTGTGCCAGCCCAGCGGAAGTTTTTTCCAGATTTCTGACCAGCGGAAAACCCGGCTTTGTTCCGCATCGTTGGGCCAGTCTCACGGATGCACTCAAGTGGATTCATGACGCGGGTGGGATCTCGGTCATGGCGCATCCCGGACGTTACAAACTGAGCGATATTGAATTCGGCGCGCTGTTCGACGAATTCAAGCAACTGGGCGGCATGGCAATCGAGGTGACGACCGGCAGCCATAGCGTAGACCAGTATGCGCAGTATGCGGAAATTGCCAGGCAATACGAATTTCTTGCTTCGCGCGGATCGGATTTTCACGGTCCGGGCGAGTCACGTGTCGACCTGGGCAATTTGCCGCCGTTGCCGAGCGGCGTGAAGCCAGTCTGGCACAACTGGGTTTGACAATTCTTGTAAAATTTTAACGATTCTTTCACTTTTTCGTGTTTGAATCTTGAATTTGTTGCCGTAGGGTCTTATATAGATTGCGTTGCCATCTAGGAGCTAACTGAATGAAACGAATTTTCCTGTTCCTTGCTACAAACATTGCCGTCCTCCTCGTGATGAGTGTGGTGTTGTCGTTGCTGGGAGTGGACCGCTTTTTGACCGGTACCGGCCTCAATTTGCCGATGCTGCTGGTGTTTTCGCTCGTTGTCGGCTTTACAGGATCCATCATTTCGCTCCTGATGAGCAAGCCGATGGCGAAATGGTCGACCGGCGCACATGTCATCGAGGCGCCGTCGAATTCCACGGAGCTGTGGCTGGTGGATACGGTTAGAAAGCTTGCCGATCGCGCGGGCATCGCCATGCCGGAAGTTGCGGTGTACGAAGGTGAGCCCAACGCATTCGCGACCGGCGCATTCAAGAATTCGGCATTGGTGGCGGTATCGACCGGTTTGCTGCAGAACATGACCAAGGATGAAGTCGAAGCGGTTCTGGGACATGAAATTGCGCACGTTGCCAACGGCGATATGGTGACCCTGACTCTGATCCAGGGCGTCGTGAATACCTTCGTCGTCTTCCTGTCGCGCGTGGTCGGTTACGTAGTTGACCGTGCAATTTCGCGCGACAACGAAGGTCCTGGCATCGGCTACATGGTGACCGTGATGGTGTGCCAGATCGTATTCGGAATTGCTGCGTCCATGATCGTTGCCTGGTTCTCGCGCTATCGCGAATTCCGCGCCGATGCCGGTTCCGCGCAATTGCTGGGAAGTCCGCAGCCGATGGTCAAGGCCCTGGCGCGTCTGGGCGGAATGGAACCTGGTCATTTGTCGCAGAACGTCGCGACCCTGGGCATCAATAGCAGCCGCGGATTCATGGAGCTGTTTTCCTCGCACCCGCCGATCGAACAGCGTATTGCAGCATTGCGCGGCATGCACTAAGCATTTACTTAATCATCCTGCCGGCGGCAGCTGTACGGTTGCCGCCTTTTTTATTTGTATGAGCCAATTTTTTTCTATCCATCCGGATAATCCGCAGCCGCGACTGATCAAGCAGGCCGCACAGATGGTCAATTCCGGCGGCATCGTCGCTTTGCCGACCGACTCCTGTTACGCGCTGGTCTGCCGGCTCGATGACAAGTCCGCGGCCGAGCGCCTGAGGCGTATCAGAGGGGTTGATGACAAACATCACCTGACGATCTTATGCCGTGATCTGAGCGAGATCTCCCTGTATGCGCGTGTCGACAATCGCCAGTACCGCCTGCTGAAGACGGCAACGCCCGGTCCTTATACCTTTATTCTCGAAGCGACCAAGGAAGTGCCGCGGCGTGTAAGCCACCCGTCGCGCAAGACCATTGGGCTGCGTATTCCGGAAAATCCGATTGCACAGGCGTTGCTGGAGGAACTGGGGCAACCCGTGTTGAGCACCACACTGATCCTGCCTGACGACGAAGAGCCCTTGAATGATCCGGAGGAAATTCGCAATCGCATTGAGCGTCAGATTGAGCTGATCATTGATGGTGGGGCATGCGGCCTGGAGCCGACCTCAGTCGTCGATCTGACGGACGATGAGCCGGTTCTGGTACGCCAGGGACGGGGCGACGTGGGAATGTTCGGGCTCTAAAAACCAAGCGTGCACGCCCCTTTGATAGAATGCAGTCCATGAATGAAATTATCCAGACGATCGCCGTCTATGCGCTACCTGTCATTTTCGCAATCACCCTGCATGAAGCCGCCCACGCCTATGTAGCCAAATACTTTGGCGATACGACCGCCTATTCCCAGGGGCGGATGAGCCTCAATCCGGTAAAGCATATCGATCCGCTCGGTACACTGCTGCTTCCCATCATCATGTTCATCGCAACCTCCGGCACATTTTTCTTCGGGTATGCAAAACCGGTCCCGGTTGAGTGGGGCAATCTCCGCAAGCCCAAGCGCGACATGGCGTGGGTTGCTTTTGCCGGTCCTGCCGCAAATCTCGTCATGGCACTGATGTGGCTGGTGATGGCGATTATGCTGCAGGCAATGAGTATCGATGAAGTCTTTTTCATGAAGATGGCACAGGCCGGCGTCTGGTTCAATCTTCTGATTTTCGCGTTCAACCTGTTTCCGCTGCCTCCCCTGGATGGCGGGCGTATCATGACCAGCATATTGCCCAATCGCCTGGCGTTCAAATTCGCCCAGATCGAACCTTACGGTTTCTTTATAGTGTTAGGATTGGCGGTCTTGGGTTTGCTGCGCTACTGGATCATTCCGGTGCAGGCTGTTGCGAGCCTGTTGCTTCAGCTGATCGTCTCCCCCTTAAGTATCTTTCTGAATTGATGACTATGCATCCCGAACGCGTTGTTTCCGGCATGCGCCCGACAGGCGCAATGCATCTCGGCCATTATCACGGCGCCCTGAAAAACTGGATCAAGCTGCAGTCCGAGTTTCCCTGCCTGTTTTTTGTCGCGGACTGGCATGCGTTGACGACGCATTATGAGGGCCCCAGCGTGATCCAGCCCAGTATCTGGGACATGGTGATCGACTGGCTGGCCGCCGGTATTGACCCGTCAAAAGCGACGATTTTCATTCAATCCCAGGTGCCCGAGCATGCAGAGCTGCATCTGCTTCTGTCCATGATCACGCCGCTTGCCTGGCTGGAAAGAATGCCGACCTACAAGGATCAGCAGGCCAATCTGTCGGACCGCGATCTTTCGACTTATGGTTTTCTCGGATATCCCTTGCTGCAGGCGGCAGACGTGCTGATTTACCGCGCCGGCAAAGTGCCTGTCGGAGAAGATCAGGTGCCGCATGTGGAGATGATCCGTGAGCTTGCGCGCCGGTTTAACCACTTGTACGGCCGCGAACGCGACTTCGCGCAGAAAGTGCAGGAAGCGGTAAAGAAACTGGGCGGCAAACAGGGCAAGCGTTATGCCGAGCTGCACACCCAGTACCAGGAGCAGGGGAATACGCAGGCGCTCGAAGACGTGAAAAACATGCTGGACGAGGCGCAGAGCCTTTCCGCTCAGGACAAGGAGCGCCTCTTCGGCAACCTTACAGGCAGCCGCAGGCAGATCCTGGTGGAGCCTCAGTCGCTCCTGACGGAAGAATCGCGACTGCCGGGCCTGGACGGTCGAAAAATGTCCAAGAGCTACGGCAATGCGATTGCGCTGCGCGAGGAAAAGGATTCCGTAATCAAGAAAGTGCGCACCATGCCGACCGATCCGGCGCGCGTACGCCGCACCGACCCGGGCGAGCCGGAGAAGTGCCCGGTATGGCAATTCCACAAAGTGTATTCGGACGCACCTACGCAGGAGTGGGTAGTGAAGGGATGCAGATCGGCCGGCATCGGCTGCCTCGAATGCAAGCAGCCGGTGATCGATGCGATTCTGAAGGAGCAGGAACCAATGCGCGAACGTGCGCAGCAGTATCTCGATAATCCCAGGCTGGTGCGGGATATCGTCGATGAGGGTTGCGGTAAGGCGCGCAAGCTGGCGGTGGAAACGATGAGCGAAGTGCGCAGCGAGATGGGACTCCATTACTCCTGATGCATAACAAGGGATTTGAAAGCCGGTCCGGCAGGCGCCAATAGACAACTTTTACTTATGGATTCGCATTCCGTTCTTGAGCAAGCATCACCTTGGGTAAAACGCTTCGCTCCATTGATTCCCTCCGGCGAAGTGCTCGACCTTGCTTGCGGAGGTGGGCGCCATTCCCGATTCCTGGCCGCCAGAGGCCTTAGCGTGCTGGCAGTGGACCGCGAGGCCAGCGCCTTGTCGCTTGCCGCCGGTAAGGGTATTGCAACGCTCCAGTGCGATCTTGAAAGCGACGACGCCGACAAATCAGCCGCCTGGCCTTTCCGGAATGGTCGCTTTCAGGGCATTGTGGTGACGAATTATCTTCATCGTCCCTTGTTCGGACCGATTCTGAATAGCCTTGTGCCCGGCGGGATTCTGATTTACGAGACTTTTGCGGCCGGCAACGAACGCTTCGGGAAACCGTCCAACCCAAATTTTCTGCTCCAGCCGGGCGAATTATTGAAAATAGCGCAAGATGCCGCGACGGCGCGCTTCCATATCATCGCATTCGAGGACGGTTATGCCAGCTTGCCCAAGCCCGCGATGGTGCAGCGTATTTGTTTATGCAAGCTGGACGGCGAACGCATGCCGGAAACTGCTTTTAATTTAGGCAATTAGCCCTATCCTTGCGCACAGGCTATCCGCTACAATCAGGTTTTTCCATTTTTCACTACGATTCTTATCATGATTCAAGGCAGCATAGTTGCAATTGTCACCCCGATGCATGCTGACGGCAGTCTCGATTTGCCAGGTCTGCGGAAACTGATCGACTGGCATATCGCCGAGGGAACGGACTCTATTGTCATCGTCGGCACGACGGGAGAATCGCCGACCGTTTCGGTGGACGAGCATTGCGAGTTGATACGCGTGACGGTTGAGCATGCTGCCAAGCGCATCCCGATCATTGCCGGTACCGGCGGCAATTCGACCGCCGAAGCGATCGAACTTACGCGGTATGCAAAGTCGGTTGGAGCGGATGCTTCGCTGCAGGTCGTGCCTTATTACAATCGCCCGACCCAGGAAGGGATGTACCAGCATTTCAAGGCAATTGCCGAAGCAGTCGACCTGCCCGTCATTCTCTACAATGTCCCGGGACGCACGGTCGCCGATATGTCGAATGAAACCATACTGCGTCTGGCGCAATTACCTGGCGTTGTCGGCGTGAAGGATGCTACCGGCAATATCGCGCGTGGAACCGAGCTGATTCGTCTGGCGCCTGCGGACTTTGCCGTGTACTCGGGCGATGATGCAACAGCAATGGCATTGATGTTCTGCGGCGGCAAAGGCAATATTTCGGTAACGGCGAACGTGGCGCCGCGTGCAATGCATGAACTGTGCGTGGCAGCGATGGAAGGGCGTGTTGCAGACGCCGTGAAGATTAACAACCGGCTGATTCCGCTTCACAACAAGCTCTTCATCGAACCGAATCCTTTGCCGGTCAAATGGGCGCTGACCCAGATGGGCTTGATGGATTCCGGTATCCGCCTTCCGCTGGTCCAACTGTCCGAGTCATATCACGAAACTGTTCGTGGGGCACTGCGCGAAGCGGGTGTATTACAATAAGCGCCGTTCCAAAAAACGGCCGGCCCCGATTTCCGGTTTTGCAACTATTAAACATGATTTTTCGGAAGAACCTTCACATGGCTCAACGCAGCATTGTTCAACGTAGACTCGTCTTCGCACTGGCCTTCATCAGCCTTGCTGGTTGCAGTTCCGTCAGTTCGGTACTGGAGCCTGATCGAATCGATTATAAGAGTTCAGGCAAGGCGCCGACACTTGAAGTTCCTCCCGACTTGACTCAGTTGCAACGTGATGGTCGCTACACTCTTCCGGAAGCAAATCGCGGCGTGGCGACAGCGTCCGGCTATTCAATGCAGCAGAATCAGAATCCCAGCGCGCAAACCGCAGCCGCAACGGTCGCACCCAAGGCAACTCCGGATGTGCGGATTGAGCGCGCAGGCAACCAGCGTTGGCTGGTCGTGAAGCAGTCGCCCGAAGCACTATGGCCCCAGTTGAAGGATTTTTGGCAAGATAACGGTTTCCTCGTCAACGTGGAAGTTCCGGAGGCCGGAATCATGGAAACCGACTGGGCTGAAAACCGTGCAAAGATTCCGCAGGATTTTATTCGCTCCACCTTGGGCAAGGTGCTCGACGCACTTTATTCTACGGGTGAACGCGATAAATTCCGCACTCGCCTGGAACGCACAGCAGATGGCGTAACCGAAATCTATATTACGCACCGCGGCGCGGAGGAAGTCGTTAGCGGTGCGGATAATGAAACGACCGTCTGGCAAGCTCGTGCTAACGACCCGGAACTTGAAGCTGAATTCCTGTCGCGCCTGATGGCCCGTTTGGGTGTCGAGGAAGTGCGTGCCAGGAGCACGGTGCAAAATGTAGCTATCCAGCCGCCACGCTCAAGGCTGATCAAGAACGGCGATGCAAGCTATGTGCAGGTTGATGAAAGTTTCGATCGTGCCTGGCGCCGCGTAGGACTGGCGCTTGACCGGGTCGGCTTCACGGTTGAAGACCGGGATCGTTCCAAGGGATTGTATTTTGTCCGTTATGTCGACCAAGGCCTTGACGCGCAAGGCAAATCTGCGCAGCAAAAAGGCTTCATATCGAGGTTGTTCACTTTCGGCTCCAAGGACGATAAAGCCAAGACTGCTCAGCGTTATCAGATTTCCGTCAAGGCGGCAGGTGACGCAAGCCAAGTGCTCGTGCTGAACAACGAAGGCCGCCCGGAGTCCTCGTCAATTTCCGAGAAGATCCTCGCACTATTGAATGATCAGCTCAAGTAATCCGACGGCCTGCAATCTGCTGGCCGGTCAATTTCAAGGCGGTTTGAATAATTGAAGTTTGCAAGTTTAGGTAGCGGAAGCGAAGGCAATGCATTGCTGGTTTCCACTGCCGCCGAATCAAGCTGTACAACCATTATGGTCGATTGCGGTTTCGGCATTCGCGAAACCGAACAGCGTCTGGCGAAGTTACATTTACTGCCCCAACAGATAGATGGAATCGTTGTTACGCACGAACACCAGGATCATATCGGCGGCGTGTTCAAGTTCGCACAGAAACACCGCATCCCTGTCTGGCTGAGTTTTGGCACTTTTCAGGCCAGCCGGCAAACTCATGCCAATGTTCGAATAAATTTTTGTCGGGACGGGGAAGCATTCTCGATCAAAGGCCTCGAGCTTCATCCCTTTACTGTACCGCACGACGCCCGCGAGCCCCTTCAATATGCAATCAGCGACAACTGCAATAGGCTGGGAGTATTGACCGATATCGGTCAATCTACTTCGCACGTCGTTGATAGCCTTGGCACCTGCGACGCGCTGGTACTGGAATGCAACCATGACCGGCAAATGCTGGCTAAGTCATCTTATCCCCATTCGCTGAAACAGCGTATCGGCGGCTTATATGGGCATTTGTCGAACCAGGTAAGCGCCGAGATCCTTGAGGCAGTCGATCAATCCAAGCTTAAGAAAGTGATCGCTGCGCATTTGAGCCGGCAGAATAACAGTGCCGACTTGGCGTACGCTGCAATGGCAGGCGCGCTTGAATCAGATAATGCAGAGATAAGCGTCGCGTGCCAGGATAACGGATTCGACTGGATAAATCTTGGGAAGGCTTGAAAGGTGGATTTGATTGGACAAGCTTGGGATTGCTGCGATTCAAATAAAAAAGCCGGCTGGAAGCCGGCTTTTTTAATGGTGCAATGCTGATTACTTGGAAGCAGCAGGTGCGGATGCAGCAGGAGCAGCAGCGTCAGCAGCAGGTGCGGAAGCAGCAGGAGCAGCAGCGTCAGCAGCAGGTGCGGAAGCAGCAGGAGCAGCAGCGTCAGCAGCAGGTGCGGAAGCAGCAGGAGCAGCAGCGTCAGCAGCAGGTGCGGAAGCAGCAGGAGCAGCAGCGTCAGCAGCAGGTGCGGAAGCAGCAGGAGCAGCAGCGTCAGCAGCAGGTGCGGAAGCAGCAGGAGCTTCTGCAGCTGGAGCAGCAGCGTCAGCAGCAGGTGCGGAAGCAGCAGGAGCTTCTGCAGCAGGAGCAGCAGCGTCAGCAGCAGGAGCTTCGTCTTTCTTAGCGCAGGCAACCAGAGCAACAGCCAACAGGGAAGCGATCAACAATGTTTTTTTCATGAAATTTCCTTGGTTAATCAAAGGTCAAAAATGCGATGAATAATTACCGGTAATTATCGCTCTTACTTCTTTAGAGAGCTTCCTGGAAACCAGCTTGTTGACCAGGAAAAACTTTCTAACCCGTGATTATAACGATCTTTCAATTTGCTTCACAACAATTTTGTACATTCGTAATTGAAAAGCTGTAACTAATTGCTAGCAAGGTGTACCCAACCGTCGATGTACCATTGATGAAAAGTCTCCATTACATCCTTACCCGCGTTTCGGATGTCCGAGCCAGCAAGTTGCCGATTATCGGCCAACTGGCGCAAAATATTTTGGTCGGCACGGCTTACCCTGAACGATTCCCCATTGATAAATACAAGCTGCGCTGTATAAAGCATCCTTGTCTTGCGTGAAAGCCGGATGCCGTGCTTTATTGCGCGTTGAGCGAAAACAGAGCCTGAAAGCGCCTTTTCGGGCGGGTCAAAAAATACATTGGCCTTGGGCTCGGACAAATATTCACCCAGAAAAATTGCGATATCGCTTTCATCGAAGCGAATGGCAGATAAATGGGTTGCCACGCGCGCCAACATATCGCCGCCGATTTGCGCCGGGGAACTGCTGAAACGGGCATCGGGATCGGCATACCGGCCGGGCAGTTCGATGGATTCCGCGAGGAATTGCAAAAATCCTTCACCTAGTTCCTGATAAGATGGAGCGCGAAAACCGACCGAATAGGTCATGCATTCACCTATCGCAATACCGTCGTGGGCATATTGCGGAGGAAGATAGAGCATATCCCCCGGTTCGAGAATCCATTCCTGTTCCGCTTCAAAATGACTCAATATCTTAAGCGGCATTCCAGGCACTAGGCTCAGGTCCTTTTGTGCACTGATCTGCCAACGCCTTTTGCCATGTGCCTGCAACAAAAAGACATCATATGAATCAAAATGAGGGCCTACACCGCCGCCATCGGATGCGTAGCTGATCATCAGGTCATCTAGGCGGGCGTCTGGAAGAAAACGGAATTGCTGCAATAATTCGTCTGCTGCATCATGGTGCAGGTTGACTCCTTGTACCAGTAAGGTCCATTCTTTCTTGCGCAGCGGCGGCAGTTTGGCGAAAGGGCCATGAGCAAACTGCCAATGCTGATCGAAGTGCGTGATCAGGCGGCTTTCGGCTTCATCCTGGTGTGCCAGAGCGAATAATTCTTCGCGTGAAAGAAGCGGCTTGAAATCTGGAATCGCCTGGCGAACCAGCAAGGGCTTTTTGTGCCAGTACTCCTTGAGGAAACGGGCCGGCGTGATGCCTCCCAAAAGCGTGAGTTTTTTCATCCCGACATTATAGAGGCACGCATCGCCGATTTCGTGCAGGTACCTTAAATTGTCGCAACGTTATAATGCAGCCTTAGCCATGAAAGGAGCGAATATGAAAATCGCCAAGAATACCGTTGTAACCGTGCATTACAAGCTGTCCGATACGCAAGGAAATTTGATCGAGGAGAGTCGCGATCCGATGGTATATCTGCATGGCGGATACGAAAATACTCTGCCGAAAATTGAAGAAGCGCTGGAAGGCCAGGATGTCGGTTATGAAACGACAATTCAGATAGAGCCGGAAGATGCCTTCGGCGAATATGACGCCGAACTGGTCAAAATCGAAGAACGCAATCGTTTGCCGACGCCGCTGGAAGTCGGCATGCAGTTCGAAGGAACGCCCGAGGATGCCGAAAACGAAGAGCCATTGGTTTTTACGGTAACGGACATTGCAGACGACAAGGTCGTTTTGGACGGCAACCATCCATTGGCCGGCATCGCACTGCGTTTTGCCTTGAATGTGGCCGATGTGCGCACGGCAACCGAAGAAGAAATCGCGCATGGTCATGTACATGGCGACCATGGACATCATCACGGCGATGACGATGAAACGGGCGATCAATTTCGCAGTATTCCCGTTCATTGAGTTGCCTGTGCAGCTAGCTGCCAACATGCCGTATCCACCGCGCGGTGGACACGGCATGGCCAGTCGTCAAGGCTGGTCGTTGGTTGACAAATCCTTCTTTTTTGCCGCTTCTTCAAGCATAAATAGCATTGGAGCGGTCGTGACCGAAATCATGGAGATACCTGCATCAGCTTCTGTTTCGCCTATATTGCGGGTCCATCGGATGCGGGAGGTGGATTGCTCGGAAGCGCGCCGACCGGCTTTCTGCCTGTGAACGATCAGTATCTTCCCGGAAAATCCCGATGCAAGTTTTAAAAGCTGTTTCCGAACCTCGAGGAACCCGTCCCGGCGAGCCTTGGATTTCATAGTGGTTTCAGGTGAGGGAATCGCAAGAGGATTCCCGTCGCTAAATAAAACTATTCCGTCCATTTTTTTTCGTTTGGCAAAAATAAACAGTTTTTGCAGCCAATCCCGGTTGGCAATGTGCCTGTCTTCGAATTCATTGTTGCGTCCGGCTTCGGATACGTAATTATTATTGTTCTGAGGCAGGTGAACAGTCGCAAACAACACATTCCGATAGCGCCAGCGGGAATTTTCGCTGTAGCTTCTGAATTGCGGAGTGATGGATTGCCGTACAAGCGGGAGTTTGCTTTGTCCGAATGATTTTTTTTCAGAGAAAAACAGTTCTCTCACCCGATTCAATCGCTCGACTGCAGCCGGTTTTCCGCTGCTGTTCAAACAGTCTGTCCAGTCATCCGCAGTCAATGAAGGAATCAAGGCGTTTTCACTTTGTTCGAACAATTCTTTTCGTGAATTGTAAAGTTCGTCAGTGCATGGTTCATCTGCGGACTTGATGCCATGAGCGACGACGAAAGCAAGCTTTGCTTTGTCCAGGGCTGCAAGAAGATCCGCGGAATCGTTATCCCTCGATTGCATTTGGCTTGCCGGCGCAACGATGGCAAAACGGAATAATCTTTTTTCTGCCGCCGCGGAATGCGGTGAAGCCATGGCAAGGCAATACAGAAACAGCAGGATAAGGCGCGCTTTCATTACGTCAGGACTGATTGGCTAACTGTTTTAATCGATACAATGCGTCCAGTGCCTCGCGAGGCGACAATGCATCCGGATCCAGTTCCATTAACGCAGCAGAAAGAGGATTGGTTTCGTCAGTCAGGTCTTTATCTCCGATCTCAGGCTCTTGGCTCCTTGGTGCAGGCGCGAACAGATCGAATTGCATCGTCGGTTGAATTGATTGTGATTCCAGCGTGGCCAGATAGCGGCGCGCGGCACGGATCACTCCCTGCGGTACACCGGCCAACTGCGCGACCTGCAAGCCATAGCTCTGTGATGCAGGGCCTTGCTGAACCGCATGCAGAAAAACGATTTTGTCCTTGTGCTCGATCGCGGACAAGTGCACGTTCGCCGCCGCCGGATAAGACTCGGGCAACTGTGTCAATTCAAAATAATGCGTTGCGAACAAAGTAAAACTGCAGGTCTGCTCAAGCAAATGCCTTGCGATTGCCCATGCCAGCGCAAGGCCGTCGAATGTGGATGTTCCGCGCCCGACCTCGTCCATCAGTACAAGTGAGTGTTGCGTGGCGCCATTCAGGATGGCAGCGGACTCGGTCATCTCCACCATGAAGGTCGATCTGCCTCCGGCAAGATCGTCCGCCGCACCGATACGGGTAAAGATGCGATCAATGGGGCCGATCACCGCGCGTTCTGCGGGAACAAAACTTCCGACGTAGGCCAGCAATGTGATGAGAGCCACCTGGCGCATATACGTCGATTTGCCGCCCATGTTCGGGCCGGTAATCAGCAGAAGCTTACGCTCCTGGTTCAGAATGCAATCGTTCGCTATGAAACGCTCGATCACGTTTTCCACCACCGGATGGCGTCCTTGTTCAATCGTAATGCAGGGTTCGTTCACCAGGCTTGGTGCACGCCAGTCATGACGAGCGGCATGGGTTGCGAGTGCCACCAGCACATCAAGTTGAGCGACGGCTTGTGCAATCGACTGCAAGGTGCCGATATGCGGTGCCAGGTCGTGCAACAGTTTTTCGTACAAATATTTTTCACGTGCCAGTGCACGCTCTTGTGCTGAAAGAGCCTTATCTTCAAACGCCTTGAGTTCCGGCGTAATGTAACGTTCGGCGTTTTTAAGCGTTTGGCGACGGCGATAATCTTCGGGCACCTTGTCCGTCTGGCCGTGCGTGACTTCGATATAGAAGCCATGCACCCTGTTGTACTCAACCCGAAGATTGTTGATTCCTGTGCGTGTTCGTTCCCGTGTTTCCAGATCAACGAGGAACTGGCCTGCATTTTCGGAAAGCGCGCGCAATTCATCGAGCTCGGCATCAAAACCATAGGCGATCACCCCGCCTTCGCGCACCAGGGCTGCCGGCTCGGGCAGAATTGCGCTGGCGATCAGATCCAGGCAAGCATCAGGCATTACGAGTAAGTGCGCGAGTTCCTGTAGCAACGGCGTGATCGATGCCTGATCGCAGGTCTTGATTTTTGCATGCAGCGCGGGCAGCTGCTGCAAACCGTTCCGCAGACCAGCCAGATCACGGGGACGTGCCGAAAGCAAGGCAATCCGGGTGGTGATGCGCTCGATGTCGGGCACCTGCGCGAGGATAGCAGACAAATCCGGACAAGCATCGCTTTCCAGCAGGCTTGTAATTGCAGCATGGCGCCTCTGGGCAATCGATTGATCCCGTTTTGCATGGTGCAGCCAATGGCGTAGCAGGCGCGAGCCCATCGGTGTCCGGCAATGATCGAGCAAGGAAAACAAAGTCGTTCCGCCAGCGGAAAAATCCTGGCCGCGCAAGTTCTCTGTCAACTCCAGGTTGCGTCGGGTCGATGCGTCCAGGCCAATGAATTCGTCTTCCTGTTCAACCGACAGGCTGCGAACATGCTGTAATTGTTTTCCTTGCGTGGCCTGGGCGTAGCAAAGCAGGGCGTTGGCAGCGGCGACTGCGGTCATTTGGCTGTCCACGCCATATCCGTTCAGGCTTGCGGTGCCGAGTTGGGTCAGCAGCGCTTTTTCGCCGCTTGCATAATCGAAGTGCCAATCTGGAGATGCAGTAATTTTTCCCGATGCAGGCCCGTTCAGCCATCCGCGAATCTGGTGCTGCGATCCATCGGTAACCAGTATTTCCGCTGGCGCAATGCGTTCCAGTTCCTGTTTCAATCGGCTTTCGATTAATCTGGATTCGTCGGAAAATTCCATGAGTTTGAGCGCGCCGCTTGCCAACGAAAGCCAGGCCAGTCCGACCGTAACTGTTTTTCGCTGCGACGTCAGGTGAATTGCCAGCAGAGGGCGCTCGGATTTCTCCGGCAATAATTCCGATTCGGTCAGTGTGCCGGGCGTGACAACCCGGACGACTTTTCTTTCTACCGGACCTTTGCTTTGCGCCGGATCGCCGATCTGTTCGCAGATCGCGACGGATTCACCGAGCTTTACCAATTTCGATAGATATTGGTCGGCAGAGTGGAACGGAACACCGGCCATCTTGATAGGAGTCCCGTTGGAGCTGCCTCGCTGCGTCAGCGTGATGCCCAAGATGCGCGCAGCTTTTTCCGCATCATCGAAAAACAGCTCATAGAAGTCACCCATCCGGTAAAACAGCAAGGTTTCCGAATGCTCGCGCTTGATGCGCAGATATTGCTGCATCATGGGAGTATGGCTACTGAATTCGGATGTCGATGTCGTCACGGTGAATGATTGAGGTTGGCGTTGTCGAGCTTGAGGTGTCCTCTTTGCAGAGGGCAAAATGTAGCATATCTGGGACCGGATATTAATATGCCTTTTCCGTGTTTCGGCGGGACGCCGCAGGCGCATCCTGAAAAACTGCTTCCGGAATCTGCGCTCGGTTTTAATGACGTGTGATGGCCCCATTGCTCAATCGGCCGCCTTTTGTGCGCATGCTTGAGAGAGGCAGGTTCATTGACGCGATCTCAAGCATGCAAGCGGATTGTCTCGGTATGGAACTTGAACGTCTACCGAAACCTGCTATCGAGCGAAAGGCGCAAGCAGGCCGACCATCTGTGCAAAAACCTTGGGTGTGCCGGCGATAACGTCGCCCTTATGCAGATAGTCGGAATCCCCTTTGAAGTCGCCGACGATTCCTCCGGCCTCGCTGACCAGTAGGGCGCCAGCGGCGACATCCCAGGGTTTGAGACCGCGCTCGAAGAAGCCGTCAAGGCGGCCAGTTGCAACGTATGCCAGATCAAGCGCGGCTGAGCCCGGGCGCCGCAGTCCGGCCGATTTCTCGGTCATGATGCGGAACATTTTTATGTAATCGTCGAGGAAGGACAGGTCGGTATAGGGGAATCCGGTGCCGATCAATGCGTCGCCGATCTTGTCGCGGCGGGTCACACGGATGCGTTTGTCATTCAGATAGGCTCCCGCACCCTTGGATGCGGCAAAAAGCTCATTGCGGGTGGGATCGTAGACTACTGCCTGCGTAATCTGGCCGCGTTGCTGCAAGGCGATGGAAACGCAGTATTGGGGGAACCCATGAATAAAATTCGTCGTTCCATCCAAGGGGTCGATAATCCAGACGTTTTCGTTTTCGTCGTGCAGATTGGCAGATGCGCCTGACTCCTCGGCCAGGATTGCATGATCGGGATAAGCAGTGTTCAATACTTCAATGATTGCCTGCTCGGCAGCCCGGTCGACTTCGGTGACAAAATCCTTATTTCTTTTCTCGGTGACTTGCAGGCGGTCCAGGTCGAATGAGGCACGATTGATGATTGCGGCGGCGCGACGGGCGGCCTTGACCGCCGTATTAAGCATTGGATGCATATGGGTTCCGTTAAAATGGCGATGCCGTCGCCTTTCGGTGCGGAACCGCCTGAATTCGTTAATGAGCGATGCGATAAGGTAATAGACAACTCAATTTATCGCGCAATGCCCCTATTTTAAATGAACCTGCCCAAAACTAGCATTCCTCTTTTCAAGCGCCTGCGTTTTATCCTGGTTGAAACCAGCCGTTCAGGCAATGTCGGCGCCGCTGCGCGGGCCATGAAAACCATGGGGTTTAATGAGCTGATACTTGTCAATCCGCGTTTTCCGGATGTATTGAATGATCCTGAGGCGATTGCATTTGCGAGCGGTGCGCAGGATGTTCTTGAGCATGCGCGTATCGTCGGATCGCTGGAGGAGGCGCTTGAAGGGTGTAATTTTGCCGCAGCCTTATCGGCTCGGCTGCGAGAATTTTCACCGCCGGTTTTTGCGCCCCGTGCGCTGGCAGGGCATCTCGCACAGTCGTATGAGTTGAACGCCGCACTGGTGTTCGGCAATGAGCGCTTCGGCTTGTCGAATACCGATGTCGCAAAATGCAATGCGCTGGTTAGCATCCCGGCGGATCAGGAATATTCATCCTTGAACCTGGCTCAGGCACTGCAGGTCCTTGCGTATGAATGCCGCATGGCAGCGATTGACGGAGAAACAGTCGCCTCGAATATCGGATTCCGAGGAGATGCTGCAAGCCTGGAGCAGATTGAAGGCATGTATGGACATCTGGAAAAAGCCTTGATTGCTATCGATTTCCTTGATCCAGACAATCCCAAGAAACTGATGCCCAGGCTGCGGCGCCTGTTTGCGCGCACTCAGCTTGAGGAGGAGGAGGTGAATATATTGCGGGGAATTGCAAAACAAATATTGCAAAAGCGGTAGGCGGCTTTCCGGTCGAGGAGGCGTCTATCGGCAAACGCCTTTATCCTTCAAGGTATTGGATAAAGGCGTTGTTCTTGTAACAGCAGACTAGCGTAAAGCCCGATAGGCTTCAGGCGGAAAAGCCGAATCAGCCCCAGGCGCGCAGCAATCCCACCGCCAACCCTTCCAAGGCGAAATCTTCACGGCCCGGCTCAACCAGAATAGGTTCAAATTCAGGGTTTTCGGGAAGAAGTTCAATTCCGGAACCGGATTTCTTATAGCGCTTCACGGTTACGTCTTCGCCAAGACGAGCAACCACGATTTGCCCGTTTCTGGCTGAATCCGCTTTCTTAACGGCAAGCAGGTCGCCATCCAATATTCCGACGTCCCGCATGGACATTCCGCGTACCTTCAACAGGTAATCCGGCTTTGCGGAAAAGAACGAAGGATCGACGTTGTAGGTTGTTTCAATATGTTCTTGCGCAAGAATCGGCGACCCGGCAGCAACCCGCCCGACAAGCGGCAGGCTAAGTTGCATCAGCGAGGGGTGAGGCAGCGCCATCTGACCCGGCGCAAACTTGCTCGAACTCTTCGTTGCATATTTATCCAGCAGGCGAATTCCGCGGGAGGTTCCCGGAGA
>JAUYVH010000012.1:38564-112585 GCA_030715135.1 Keguizhuia sedimenti
GGCGGCATTGGCCGAGCGAAATCCCAACTCGGTTGCGATCTCGGCACGGGTAGGGGGAAAGCCGGTATTTTCGATGGCATCCTTAATTAATTGCAGGATCTGTTCTTGGCGTGCGGTTAGCTTGTTCATAGGCGTAATTGGGTAAGGACTGATAATGTACACAGGCTGTTGTTTTATACAGCTTTTTTGAGTGAAATGCAAGTCTGAACATTAAATGCGTTCTTGCTTGGGAGTTCCGGAGTTAGGCATTTAGAAATGCTTCATGAAATACGGTTTTTCGGGTATCATTGCGGGTTTTCCTCTTCCCACACTCGTCTTGACGCCGGGGTGGGCGATTTTTCAATCTGTCCAAAAGGAGATTACATGCGTCATTATGAAATCGTATTTATCGTGCATCCGGATCAAAGCGAGCAAGTGCCTGCAATGATCGAGCGCTACAAAGGCATCGTTACCGCCCGCGGCGGCAAAGTGCACCGTGTCGAAGACTGGGGACGTCGTCAAATGGCGTACATGATCCAGAAGCTTGCAAAAGCACACTATGTTTGCCTGAATATCGAATGCGACAGCGCAACCCTCGCCGAAATCGAAACCGGCTTCAAATTCAATGATGCCGTTCTGCGTCATCTGACTGTCAAGATGAAAAAAGCCGAGACTGCGCCATCGCCGATGATGAAAGCTGCACAAAAGGAAGAGGCAGCCAAGAGTCGCGTTGAGGCACCTGCAGCGTAATACCGCTTAGCCATTATCCAGGAGCGTGAATCAGTTTCAGTGCGTTGCTACGTTTGCCGAGCGGGATGCAGTGCGTTATACCCCGGCCGGCATCCCGATTCTGTCAGCTAAATTGCTGCATAGTTCGCAACAGCTTGAAGCAGGCATCCAAAGACTGGTTGAATTTGAAATTTCCGCAATTGCGGCAGGCAAGATGTGTGAACGCCTGGACCGGGAAGAATTAGGGGCCGTATTTCATTTCACTGGATTTCTGGCGCGTAGAAACCGCAATAGCAGAAGTCTCGTATTTCACATTACAGAGTTTGAAAATATTCAATATTAGATCAGGAGCCAACCATGGCATTCGGTAAAAAATTCGATAAAAGCAAGTTGAAAGAAAAGCGCAAACAGCAGAACCCTCTGTTCAAGCGCAAGAAGTTCTGCCGCTTCACTGCCGCAGGTGTTGAACAGGTCGACTACAAGGACGTGGACGTCCTGAAAGACTTCGTCCAGGAAAACGGCAAGATCATGCCTGCACGTTTGACCGGCACCAAGGCACATTATCAGCGCCAGGTAGATACGGCAATCAAGCGCGCACGCTTCCTTGCTTTGCTGCCTTACACTGATTTGCACAACGCTTGATTAACGACTGAAATAGGAGAAAAACATGCAAGTTATTCTGTTGGAAAAAGTCGTTAATCTGGGTAATCTCGGCGACGTGGTTCGTGTCAAGGATGGTTATGCACGCAACTTCCTGATTCCTCAACGCATGGCTCGTCGCGCAACGACGACTGCAGTTGCTGAATTTGAAGCAAAACGCGCGGAGCTTGAAAAAGCTGCAGCCGAAAAGCTGGGTGCAGCACAAGCCCAGGGCGAAAAACTGAATGGTTTGACCGTTCAGGTTTCCCAGAAGGCAGGCGTTGACGGCCGCTTGTTCGGTTCGGTCACCAATTTCGATATTGCCGAAGCACTGACCAAACAAGGCTTCCCTGTCGAAAAGGCGCAAATCCGCATGCCGCAAGGACCATTGAAAACTGTGGGCGACCATCCGGTTGCCGTCGCGCTCCACACCGACGTTGTCGTGGACGTTACGGTTTCAGTTTTGGGCGAGCACGTTTAAGCAGTAACGACGCAATAAAAAAAGCCGGGTTTCCCGGCTTTTTTTATTGGAATCCTGAGCAGAACATGAGCAAGCCCGGCAGCATCATATTGAGCCGAACAGACCAGCCTCGGATAGATCTTTAGGATTGAACGAGGCTGTTTTCACGGACGTTGCGGACTAAATATGGCGAAATGATAATAAGCTCAAGGCTTACCGCATAAACGGCATAAAACCAAGAAAAAATCGCCTGCGTTGCAAATGTCCACTAACCTGAACAACGCCTCATAAAAATTCTTCAGAGCAGATCCTGCAGATTGTCTTGCAGATTGGCAAGGACGGTATAATGCCGTCCATGAACAAACCTGCTGATCCCCAACTCGATTCTCTTCGCATACCTCCGCATTCCATCGAGGCGGAGCAGTCGGTATTGGGCGGGTTGCTGCTCGACAATGCTGCTTGGGACCGTATCGCCGATTTCGTGCATCAGGATGACTTTTACCGATACGATCATCGCATCATTTTTCAGCACATTGTCAAGCTGATCAATGGTGGCAGGCCGGCGGATGTCATTACCGTTTTTGAATCGCTCAGCAGCGCCGGGAAAGCCGATGACGTCGGTGGTTTACAGTACCTGAATGCACTCGCGCAGAATACGCCGTCGGCCGCCAATATACGCAGATACGCCGAAATCGTGCGCGACCGCGGCGTACTGCGTAAATTGATTACGGTATCCGACGAAATCTCCAGCCAGGCATTCAATCCTCAAGGTAAGGAAGTCAAGCAGATGCTTGACGAAGCCGAATCCAAGATTTTTGCGATCGCGGAAGAAGGTGCACGCGGTGCACAGGGCTTTCAGGAAATTCAGCCTTTGTTGACCCAAGTCGTCGAACGTATTGACGAACTTTACAACCGCGACACCCAGAACGACATCACCGGCGTCCCGACCGGATTTATCGACTTGGACCGTATGACCTCGGGTTTGCAGCCGGGCGACCTTGTGATCGTTGCCGGAAGGCCTTCTATGGGCAAGACGGCTTTTTCGATCAATATCGGCGAAAACGTGGCAATCGAGAGCGGTTTGCCTGTTGCCGTGTTTTCCATGGAGATGGGCGGCACCCAGCTCGCGATGCGTATGCTGGGTTCAGTCGGTCGCCTGGACCAGCACAGGCTGCGCACAGGACGTCTTAACGATGAAGACTGGCCACGTCTGACCCATGCCATTCAGAAAATGAACGATGCGCAACTCTACATCGATGAAACACCTGCGCTTAGCGCAATCGAATTGCGTGCACGGTCGCGACGACTGGCAAGGCAATGCGGAAAGCTCGGCCTGATTATCATCGACTATTTGCAGTTGATGTCGGCCAGTTCGGCGGGCGAGAACCGTGCGACGGAAATTTCCGAAATCTCGCGTAGCTTGAAAGGCCTTGCGAAAGAACTTAATTGCCCAGTGATCGCATTGTCGCAGCTGAATCGTTCCCTGGAGCAACGGCCAAACAAGCGACCCGTCATGTCGGATCTGCGCGAATCCGGCGCAATCGAGCAGGATGCAGACGTAATCCTGTTTATTTATCGTGATGAAGTTTACAATCCGGACTCGCCAGATAAAGGAACCGCAGAAATTATCATCGGCAAACAGCGTAACGGACCAATCGGAAGCGTGCGCATGGCCTTTCTTGGTCAATACACCAAGTTCGATAATTACACTGGCAGTTTGGCCGCACCCTACGGCGGTGACTGATTTTGCATCATTCAGGCCGTATGGCTGAATGAATCCGGCATTTTGCTGTCTGTAGCGGTGGAACGTTTTCAAATTTCTAATTAAGAGAGTACAAAATGTTTGGACGATTAATGCCAACGGAAGGTAAATTTTTTGACCTTTTCATTCAGCATGCCGATTTATGCGTCAGAGGTGCTAACGAGATGGTTGAGCTGATGACCAATTTCAATGATCTTGAAAGGCGCGTGCATGCAATCGAAAGTATTGAAAAACAGGCTGACAAGGTAACGCACGAGACACTCGAATCGCTGCACAAAACCTTTATTACTCCGCTTGATCGCGATGACATTCACCAATTGATCACCAGGATGGATGACATTCTGGACCTGATGGAGGATGTTGCCCAAACCATTTCCTTGTATGACATTAAAGCAATTACCCCTGAAGCAAAGCGTCTGGCGGAATTGTGCTACAGCTGTACCGACAAGGTGAAGTCGGCGGTAGGCTTGCTTCATAACATGGATAATGCGCGCCAGATACTGGCAATTTGCGCAGATATCGACCGTTTTGAATCCGAGGCTGATCATGTGATGCGTGCCGCAATGTCAAAACTGTTTCGGGATGAACCGGATGTGCGTAACCTGATCAAGCTGAAGGCAATTTACGAACTGTTGGAAACGGTTACTGACCGTTGCGAGGATGTTGCCAATATTATCGAAGGCATTATTGTGGAAAATGCGTGATTTTGAGCGTGCAATCTATTGCGTTCAAAATATTTTTCAAGCAAATCCATTGTCAGAAGGCAGGTATTGCAGGGGATAAATTCTCTCTTCATCTGCTTCTTGTCTCGATAAAAATAAAATAACTATGTCAACCGTCCAAATTAGTATTTATGTCCTCGGGTTCCTGATTGTATTGGCGCTTTTGTTCGATTTCATGAACGGCTTTCATGACGCCGCCAATGCAATTGCCACAGTTGTCTCTACCGGAGTGTTGAAGCCGCAAGCTGCGGTTGCCATGGCAGCGGCCTTTAATTTCATTGCAATCCTCGTATTTCAAGTCAAAGTCGCGGCGACAATAGGCAAAGGCACCATTGATCCAAGTGTGGTCGATCATTACGTCATATTCGGTGCCTTGATCGGAGCAATCATCTGGAATCTCATCACCTGGTATTACGGCATACCTTCTTCATCCTCGCATGCGTTGATCGGCGGCCTGGTAGGCGCTGCGGTTGCCAAGGCAGGAACCGGCGCACTGATTTCCGCAGGCTTGCTCAAGACGATTCTGTTCATCGTGCTTTCGCCTTTGCTCGGGTTTTTCTTCGGATCGCTGATGATGATCCTTGTTTCCTGGCTCTTCGTGAGAACTACGCCTCGACGAGTTGATAAATGGTTCCGGCGCATGCAGCTGTTCTCGGCTTCGATGTATAGCCTGGGCCATGGCGGAAACGACGCACAGAAAACCATGGGCATCATCTGGATGCTCTTGATTGCGGCGGGCTATACGTCAGCCAGCGATACGACGCCGCCGTTCTGGGTAATTCTCAGCTGCTATACGGCAATCGGCCTCGGCACGCTGTTCGGAGGATGGCGCATCGTCAAGACCATGGGCCAGAAGATTACAAAGCTGAAGCCGGTCGGCGGATTCTGCGCAGAGACGGGTGGCGCAATCACGTTGTTCTTGGCAACCTCGCTCGGCATTCCGGTTTCTACAACGCATACAATTACCGGCGCGATCGTTGGCGTAGGCTCAGCCAAGAAGATGTCCGCCGTGCGTTGGGGCGTTGCAGGAAACATCGTATGGGCCTGGATATTCACTATCCCGGCGTCCGCTTTCATGGCTGCAATTGCCTGGTGGATCGGAACATATCTCTTCTAAAAAACTAAAAAGCCTGCAAAAGCAGGCTTTTTAGTTTGATCATCAAAGAATCTTAATCAGAGTACATCGCTGGCATGATCGGCAAGGCGGGAACGCTCGCCGCGCGCAAGCGTGACATGGCCGCTGTGCGTCCATCCCTTGAAGCGGTCGACTACATATGTCAAACCGCTCGAACCTTCAGTGAGGTAAGGCGTATCGATCTGCGCAATATTTCCAAGACAGACGATTTTCGTTCCCGGTCCAGCACGCGTAACAAGTGTCTTGATCTGTTTGGGTGTCAGGTTTTGCGCTTCGTCGACGATCAGGAACTTGTTCACGAAGGTTCTGCCGCGCATGAAATTGAGCGATTTGATTTTAATCCGGGAACGGATAAGGTCTTGGGTCGCAGCACGTCCCCATTCACCGGCATCCGAATCTGACTTGTTCAGTACTTCCAGGTTGTCATCGAATGCGCCCATCCACGGAGACATTTTCTCCTCTTCCGTGCCAGGCAAAAAGCCGATGTCTTCGCCGACAGGTACCGTCACTCTTGTGACGATAATTTCATTATAGGTCTTGGTTTCAAGCACTTGCGCCAGTCCGGCAGCCAATGCAAGAAGCGTTTTGCCCGTACCGGCCTGTCCCAGCAGCGTGACGAAATCGCATTCAGGATCCATCAATAAATTCAATGCGAAGTTCTGTTCGCGATTGCGAGCAGTGATGCCCCAGACGCTGTTTTTCGCATGACGATAATCCCGCAATGTACGGATCACCGCAGTTTTGCCGCTGATTTGCGTGACGTGGCCGTAGAAAGGCGCTTCGCCATTGCTTGGTTCCATGAACACAAACTGGTTCACCAGCATTTGCGGCACAACCGGGCCTGTCACGCGATAGAAGGTATAACCGGTTCCGTGCTTGTTTTCCTGCCAGGACTCCATGCCTTTGGCGTGTTTGATCCAGAAGTCGTCAGGCAATTGCAGAATGCCTGAATAGAGCAGATCGGTATCTTCCAGCACATGGTCGTTGAAATATTCTTCGGCCGACAGCCCCATTGCCCGCGCCTTGATGCGCATGTTGATGTCTTTGGAAACCAGCACTACCGGCCGATGCGGATGCAATTCTTCGAGCGCGCGTACAACACCGAGGATCTGATTGTCCGCCTTGCCTACGGGAAGTCCCTCCGGCAGTGAGCCAAGTTGCAGATTGGTCTGGAAGAACAAACGGCCCTTGGCATCCTTGTTGCCGAGCTTTGACAACTGTATTCCCTGATCGATTGCCGTCTCGTCGACATCTGCCACGAGCGCATCCAGGGACCGGGAAACCTGTCGTGCATTACGCGCCACCTCGGACATTCCCTTTTTATGGTTGTCCAGTTCCTCCAGCGTCATCATGGGCAGATAGACGTCGTGCTCTTCGAAACGGAACAGGGAAGTCGGGTCGTGCATCAGAACATTGGTGTCCAGAACAAACAACTTCGATACGCCGAGTTTGTCTGCTGTTCTGCTGATGCGGGATTTGATGCGCGTATCAGTCGGTTTGCCTGCCGAGCGACTGCTACGGGCTTTTTCCAGCACGGCAGTATCATCAGATCTATCCCGTGCAACAGGTGTTTCGTTCAATTCCAGCGGTGGTTTTGACTCGACTAGGGTGATGGCTGGTTTGACAGATTTGCCTTTTTCGGCCTTGGGATAGTCGCTTGTTGAAAGTATTACGGCAGGCTTGGTCGGCAATTTTGGCAGGGGCATCAGGACCTCGATCTAGAAAAGTGAAAGGCGATACTTCTTGAAGCAAACAGCAAAGAAACAACGGGCGCTAATGAAGCGAAATCGGAAATAGGGCTTTTTAATGCAAAAAGCCATTTGTAGAGAGAGGTAATCTCTCTATCAAATGGCTTTCGAAAAAAATTCGAATTTGAATTCAATGTATAACGCAAACTCAGGAAATGGTCTTTACAAATTCAAGCACTTCATCAACATGTCCAGGCACTTTCACTCCACGCCATTCTTTCACTAATTTGCCGCGAGAGTCAATCACGAAAGTGCATCTGTCCACACCGCGAACCTGTTTGCCGTACATGTTTTTCATTTTCATCACATTAAACATGTTGCAGACTGTCTCATCGGGATCGGAGATCAGTTCAAAAGGCATGTCTAATTTAGCCTTGAAACCTTCGTGCGAGCGAATGCTGTCACGGCTGATTCCGAATATTTCGGTTTTTGCCTGCTTGAACTGGGGATACAAATCCCGAAAGCGCAAGCCTTCCGTCGTGCATCCGGGCGTATTGTCTTTGGGATAGAAATAAAGAACCAGGTTTTTGCCTTTATGATCAGACAGTCTGAACTCTTTGTTTCCAGTCATCTGTGCCGAAAAGTCGGGTACTTCGGCATCAAGTTCGATCAAGCTTTCAACCATTCACTTATTTTCCTGTTCATTGTTGAGTTCTATCTTGAATTTCAGATAGGAGCCGGGTTGAAGGCTCAGGAAGATCGGACAGATTGTTAATGCAATCCTATATCGTTTTACATCATTTCCATAGAATTTATATCAATATCGACTTGAATAAATATCGATGTGAAAAAATAATCTGCAGCCAATATTATCAAAATAATAAAATCTCTCCGACTTGTCTATAAAATGTCGGGCCTGATTCGGTATTTTCAAGTTGCTAAATTAGGACTCGATAATCAAGGCTAATGCTACTTTCCGGCCTTCCGACATTAAAATATTGTAGGTTCGGCAAGCCGCCTGATTGTCCATGGACTCGACGCCGACTTGTCTTGCAGTCAAGGACTTGATCAGCTTGGGATGCACGAAACGCTGCTTCTTACCTGTGCCCAATATGACGACATCGGGATTCGTGCGGTCGATCTGGTCGAAGTGGTCTTCAGTCAGGTCGTCGAAGGAAGAAGCCGGCCATGCCACGGGTTTTACCTCCGGCAGAACCAGCAGGCTGTATGTATAGCGAATAGCATTGATTTCGACGCCTGTCTCATCATAGGCGGTTACGGTTTGATACTGCTGTGTCGTAGTTGTATGTAGCTTCATGAAGCTGACTTCCTGAAGAGGATTAATAGAAAATTATTCAAGCGTTCATTGTAGCCTTTCAGGACTTAATTATCATTGCCGATTGATAAAAGGGGATGCTTTCGGCACAATGGATCCTTTCTTCCAAAACATATCCAAGGCGGCGTTTTGTCCGCCTGTCTCAGGGAACGTTACACGTGCGACCGATTCACAAATCCAGGAAATTGGCAGACGTCTGTTATGACATACGCGGACCGGTGCTTGAAAAAGCACGCGAGATGGAAGAGGACGGCCATAAGATCATTAAGCTGAACATCGGAAATCTTGCGGTCTTCGGCTTTGATGCGCCCGACGAAATCGTTCAGGACATGATCCGCAACATGGCGAACGCGTCCGGCTATACTGATTCGAAAGGCCTGTTCGCGCCTCGCAAGGCGGTCATGCAGTATTACCAGGAAAAGCGGATCAACGGCGTCTCGATCGATGATGTCTATCTCGGCAACGGCGCGTCCGAGCTGATCGTCATGAGCATGAATGCCTTGCTCAATAACGGCGACGAAGTGCTGGTCCCGGCTCCCGATTATCCATTGTGGACTGCTGCGGTCAGCCTTTCCGGCGGCAAACCGGTGCATTACGTTTGCGACGAGCAGGCGGGGTGGTTTCCGGATATCGAGGACATCAAGAAAAAAATCACGTCCCATACCAAGGCGATCGTTGTCATCAATCCCAACAATCCGACCGGAGCGTTGTATCCGGTAGAATTGCTGGAGCAAATTGTCGAATTGGCGCGCCAGCACCAATTGATCGTCTTTGCCGACGAAATCTACGACAAGGTACTGTATGACGGCGCCACGCATACCTGCCTGGCTTCACTGGCGGACGATGTGCTGTTCATTACTTTCAACGGCTTGTCCAAGAACTATCGTTCCTGCGGTTATCGTGCCGGGTGGATGGTGGTCTCAGGCGAGAAAAAGCATGCGAAGGACTATATCGAAGGCCTGAACATGCTTACTTCGATGCGTCTTTGTTCCAATGCGCCGGGGCAGTATGCGATCCAGACTGCGCTGGGCGGCTACCAAAGCATCAATGACCTGGTAGGGCCGGGCGGGCGATTGTTGCGCCAGCGAGACCTTGCGCATAAATTGCTGACCGACATTCCCGGAGTTACCTGCGTCAAGCCGAAGTCCGCGCTGTACATGTTTCCCCGGCTGGATCCGAAAATGTATCCGATCGAGGATGACCAGCAGTTTGCATACGACCTGCTGGCTGACCAGCGTGTGCTGATCGTGCAGGGAACCGGATTCAATTGCCCGACGACGGATCACTTCCGGGTAGTATTCCTCCCGAACACGGATGATCTGACCGATGCCATAGGCCGCATTGCGCATTTCCTCGAAGCTTACAGAAAAGAGCACGGTACGGCATAATCTCGCGCATGGGTATTTTCCTTTCATTGGCAATGCCAGTTTTCGCTCATAACAGAATCAATTCAACATGAAACCCATCAAAGTAGGCTTGCTCGGTATCGGAACGGTCGGTTCCGGCACCTTTGAAGTATTGAAACGCAATCAGGAAGAAATCAAGCGACGCGCCGGACGCGGCATCGAGATCGTCATGGTTGCCGATCTGAACACCGCACGCGCAAAGGAACTGGTCGGAAATGCCTGCGAAGTGGTCAACGATGCCAATCAGGTGGTCAACCATCCGGACATCGACATCGTGGTCGAGCTGATCGGCGGCTATGGGATCGCCAAGGAGCTGGTGCTGAAAGCCATTGCCAACGGCAAGCATGTTGTGACGGCCAACAAGGCGCTGCTTGCAATCCATGGCACCGAGATTTTCAAGGCTGCGCAGGACAAAGGCGTGATGGTTGCATTCGAGGCGGCCGTTGCCGGCGGCATTCCGATCATCAAGGCGCTGCGCGAAGGCTTGACTGCAAACCGCATTCAATGGATTGCAGGCATCATCAACGGCACGACCAACTTCATTCTGTCCGAGATGCGCGACAAGGGCCTGGACTTCGATACGGTGCTCAAAGAAGCGCAACGCCTGGGATATGCGGAAGCGGATCCGACTTTCGATATCGAAGGCATCGATGCGGCGCACAAGGCGACCATCATGTCGGCAATCGCATTCGGCATTCCCGTGCAATTCGACAAGGCGCACGTGGAGGGCATCACCAAATTGCAGGCAACCGATATCCGTTATGCTGAACAACTCGGCTACCGTATCAAGCTGCTGGGCATTACCCGCCGCACGGAGCAGGGCATAGAATTGCGCGTGCATCCGACCCTGATTCCGGCAAAGCGCCTGATCGCCAATGTCGAGGGCGCCATGAATGCGGTACTGGTGCAAGGCGATGCAGTGGGCGCGACGCTTTATTACGGTAAAGGCGCTGGCGCCGAGCCGACTGCCTCGGCCGTCATTGCGGATCTCGTTGACATCACGCGACTCGCTACGGCCGATCCTGAACACAGGGTGCCGCACCTGGCCTTCCAGCCGGATGCAATGGCCGACACGCCGGTTCTGCCGATTTCCGAAGTCACCACCAGTTATTACCTGCGCATTCGCGTGGCGGACAAGCTGGGCGTGCTCGCAAGCGTGACCCGCATTCTGGCCGACGCGACGATTTCCGTCGACGCCATGCTGCAAAAGGAGCCGGGCGAAGGCGAGACCCAGACCGACATCATCATTCTGACCCACCAGACGCAGGAAAAGAATGTTGAAGCAGCGATCGTAAAGATCGAAGGCTTGCCGACAGTCGTCGGCAAGGTCATGAAGATTCGTCTCGAAAATCTGAGCTGAACATCGTTCGTCACGAAGGACGGCATGGGCTGGCCCTTCGTGAATCCATGTCTGCGGTTGCGAGGTTTGCAACCGTACAGCATGCCTTAGCTGATTCCGGTACGCGTGCCCTAATCGAAACGGCGCAATTTCTTTTTCTGCGCAAGCGGCGCGGAACTTGCGAAACGGCATGCCGCCGAAGGACTTGGGCAGATTAGTTATTTCTCGGCCGAATCAATGCCTTGTATGCCTTTTTGGCAAGTCTTCTTCTGTCATAGGCGCATAGCCGTCTCGGCCGCTTTATAATGTCGGTTCTTCCGTTGTTATCTACTCATTTTACTTATGCAATACGTATCCACGCGCGGATTGGCTGCGCCGCAGTCATTCTCGGAAATCTTGCTCGGCGGCCTGGCGCCTGATGGCGGACTTTACCTGCCGGTCGAATATCCACGGGTGAGCGGCGCCGAACTGGATGCGTGGAGGAAGCTGTCCTATGCCGACCTGGCTTTCGAGGTTCTCAGGAAATTCGCTACCGATATTCCGGAAGCTGACCTGAAGGCGCTGACGCACAAGACCTACACTGCCGAAATCTACCGGAATGCGCATTCGTCCGATGATGCGGCCAGGATTACACCGCTGCGCGTTCTGGAAGAAAAGGATGGCAAGAAGCTGATCCTGCAAGGTCTCTCGAATGGTCCGACACTGGCATTCAAGGATATGGCCATGCAGTTGCTCGGCAACCTGTTCGAATATGCGCTGGCCAAGCAGAATGCAGAGCTGAATATTTTCGGCGCCACATCGGGCGACACCGGCAGCGCGGCGGAATACGCAATGCGCGGCAAGAAGGGCATCCGCGTATTCATGCTGTCGCCGCACAAGAAGATGAGTGCATTCCAGACCGCCCAGATGTTCAGCCTGCAGGATCCCAATATTTTCAACATCGCGGTGGAAGGCGTATTTGACGACTGCCAGGATATGGTGAAAGCCGTGTCCAACGACCTCGATTTCAAGGCGCGCCACAAGATCGGCACGGTCAATTCGATCAACTGGGCGCGCGTGGTCGCGCAGGTCGTGTATTACTTCCGCGGTTACCTGAGCGCGACGACAAGCAATGATCAGAAAGTCTCGTTCACTGTCCCGTCCGGCAATTTCGGCAATATCTGCGCAGGCCATATCGCGCGCATGATGGGTTTGCCAATCGACAAACTGGTCGCCGCCACCAATGAGAACGACGTGCTCGATGAATTCTTCCGTACCGGCGTCTATCGCGTGCGCAAGTCTGCCGAGACCTATCACACCAGCAGCCCCAGCATGGATATCAGCAAGGCATCGAACTTCGAGCGCTTTATTTTCGATCTGCTTGATCGCAATGCCGAACGCGTGCGCGCGCTGTTCGCCAAGGTAGAAACGCAGGGCGGCTTCGATCTGTCCGGCAAGCCGGGCAGCGACGGCGATGAATTCAGGAAAATAGAGCACTATGGATTCGAATCAGGAAAATCGATCCATCAGGACCGGATTACAACCATCCGCGACGTGCATGCGAAATATGGTGTCACCATTGACACGCATACCGCAGACGGCGTGAAAGTGGCGCGTGAACATCTGAAACCGGGAGTCCCGATGATTGTCCTGGAAACCGCGCTTCCTGCGAAGTTCAACGAGACGATACAGGAGGCGCTGGGGCAGGAAGCCGAGCGGCCCGCCGGCTTTGAAAATATCGAATCGCTGCCGCAACGCTTTACGGTCATGGCGCCGGATGTCGTGCAGGTGAAGAAATTCATCGCCGAGCGCACAGGACTGTAACCACTATCTTGGAGCAAGCGACATGAACCAGAATAAGGCCATGCTTACCGTACAGCAGGCGCTGGATTTTCTGCTTGAGGGCGCGCGACCGGTTACGGACGCCGAGACCGTTTCGACGATTGACGCTAACGGCCGCGTTCTTGCACAGGCGCAGGTGTCCCAGCTCGACGTGCCGCCGATGGACAACACGCAGATGGACGGTTACGCGGTGCGTGCAGCGGACTGCGCGAGCGGTTCCGCACGCCTGAGTGTCGCGCAGCGCATTCCTGCAGGCCATGTAGGCGAAGCTTTGCAGCGCGGCACGGCAGCACGCATTTTTACCGGGGCCATGATCCCTGAAGGTGCCGATGCCGTGGTGATGCAGGAGCTTTGCGAATTTGAAAAGACATCTGAAGGCGATAAGGTTACGATCCGCCATACTCCGCGTTCCGGCGAATGGATACGCCGTCGCGGCGAGGATATTCGGTCCGGCAGTGTGATCCTTCCTGCCGGAACCCGCCTGCGTTCGCAGGAGCTTGGATTGGCAGCCTCGGTCGGCCTTGCTTCGATGCCGGTCATCAGGCGTTTGCGGGTAGCAGTTTTCTTTACCGGGGACGAACTTGCCATGCCGGGCGAGCCCCTGAAACCGGGCGCGATCTACAATTCGAACCGATTCACATTGCGTGCTCTCCTGGAGAATCTTGGCTGCGATATTACGGATTACGGAATTGTTCCGGATACGCTGGAAGCGACCCGCGAGACCTTGCGCAATGCTGCTGCCCGGCACGATGTAATTGTTACGTCCGGCGGCGTATCGGTCGGCGAAGAAGATCATATCAAGCCCGCAGTGGAGGCGGAAGGGCGCATCAACATGTGGCAGATCGCGGTCAAGCCGGGCAAGCCCCTGGCATTTGGCGAAGTGAATCGCCCAGACGCGGAAACACCGGCTTACTTCCTCGGCTTGCCGGGTAACCCGGTGTCGAGCTTCGTGACTTTTCTGCTCTTCGTGCGGCCTTTCCTGTTGCGCCTGCAAGGCGTGCAGGATGTGCAGCCAAAAAGGATTCCGATGCGTGCCGATTTTTCCTGGGCCAAGGCGGACAAGCGTAACGAATTCCTGCGTGCACGAATCAACGAGTCCGGCGGACTTGAACTGTTTCCCAACCAGGGTTCCGGCGTATTGACTTCAACAGTTTGGGCTGACGGACTGATCGACAATCCGCCGGGGCAAACCATTGCCGCCGGAGACACTGTGAATTTCATCCCTTTTAATGCCTTGCTCTACTAGTTGAACATGAATATCCAGCTTCGTTTCTTTGCCAGCGTTCGTGAAGCCCTGGGCACTTCGCAGGAGTCGGTAAGCCTGCCTGGCCATGTGCAGACCGTCGGCGATGTGCGCAGTTTTTTGCGCGAGCGCGGCGGCGCATGGGCCGAGGCATTGGCGGAAGGCCGCGCTCTGCGGATGGCGTATAACCAGCAGATGACAAATGCCGACACCAAACTGACTGAAGGATGTGAGGTCGCGTTTTTCCCACCGGTGACAGGAGGCTAGGGCCATGCCGATTCGCGTACAGACCGAAGATTTCGATCTCAGCAAGGAAGTGGCTGCGTTGCGGTCCGATGATCCAAGGACCGGTGCAGTCGTCACCTTTGTCGGTGTCGTGCGTGACTTCAACGACGGCAGCGGCGTCGCAGAAATGGAGCTTGAGCATTATCCGGGCATGACGGAAAAGGCACTCGAAGACATCGTTTCGCAAGCCAAGGCACGCTGGGAAATCTTCAATGCACTCGTGATTCACCGGGTCGGACCCCTGAAACCCCTGGACCAGATCGTATTGGTGGCGGTGACTTCAGCCCATAGGGGTGAGGCTTTTGCCGCCTGCGAATTCATTATCGACTACCTTAAAACCCAGGCTCCGTTCTGGAAAAAGGAGCAGACACCAAACGGCGCGCGCTGGGTCGACGCACGTGCGACGGATGATGCGGCGCTGCGGAAATGGGATGTTGATCCCGCTAATCAGCTTCCGCAGTCATGAACTGGCTCGCTGTCGGCATGGGCGCGGCAGTGGGCGCATGGGCACGCTGGGGGCTTGGCGTCTGGATGAACGGCTGGATAGCACAGATGCCTGTCGGGACGCTTGTTGCCAATCTTAGCGGCGGCTACCTGATTGGAATAGCCGTGGCTTTTTTCGGCAGTCATCCCGCCGTGCCCGAGGCATGGCGTCTTTTTGCCATAACCGGCTTTCTAGGCGGGCTCACTACTTTTTCCACCTTTTCCGCAGAAGCAATGATCATGCTGCAGCGGGGCGAATATGCGTGGATGCTGATGCATACTGCGCTTCATCTCGCCGGTTCCATTCTCTTGTGCGTCGCCGGATTTGCGACCTTTCGGGCGCTGGCTTCCTGAACGCAAACTCCAGGATTTAATTCAAAACCCTCGGCGCAGTTGTCGAGCACGATGAATCCGGCAATTTCAACTCCGTATCCATTGTGCGGTTCTCACAAGCTGTTATAGCAGCGAACAGAGTCCATGCAGCACCTCGGGTGTGAAGCCAATTTCAAAACCATGTCCATTGCTTGGACAAAATTTTTGCAAAGCGGCCGCTTTAGGCAGATGCCGATGTGAACGGTCGTACCAGAATGGGCTCCTCGCCCATCAACGGATCCTGTGTGCCGTCCTGATAAAAATAGCTGAAGCTTCCGGCCCGGGTATTCCTGCTGACTGAGGCCTGATAGGTCATTTCCACAAGCTCGGTCTTGGCGTCCGCCGTCCGCGGCTGCTCCGGGCTGGCATGCATTTCCATTACACGAACAATTCCATCCCAAAGTTTTCTAAGTAGTTGGCGGGTCAAGCAGGTGCGTACTTTCTCCAAGGGCTGCCGGCATCACTGAAGGAAGTCCGGAAAAGCAAACAATCATGTTTGCTCATGTAGGAAAGTTGCAATTGATGCAATAGCATCAGATTAAGTTAAAAGCCTTTCTTGAAATGTGGTTATCCATCCCAATTTTGTTATCAATAAATTTTCAGGAGTGACCCATGCGTCTCGACAAACTCACAACAAAATTGCAGGAAGCGCTTGCCGATGCTCAAAGCCAGGCAGTCGGCAACGATAACCAGTATATCGACCCGGTACATGTGCTGATCGCCTTGCTGAACCAGGACGACAGCAGCGCAAGATCCCTGTTGCAACGCGCCGGCGTCAATATCGGCGGATTGTCCAATGGATTGAAAAGCGCGCTGGACCGCCTGCCCAAGGTCAGCGGAACTGGCGGCGAAGTGCAGGTCGGCCGCGAACTGATGTCGCTGCTCAACCTGGCCGACAAGGAAGCGCAAAAGCACGGCGACCAGTTCATTGCAAGCGAGATGATTCTCCTGGCGCTGACCGATGACAAGTCCGAAGCAGGCCGGCTGGCGCGTGAAAACGGATTGACCCGCAAGGCGCTCGAGGCCGCCATTACGGCAGTTCGCGGCGGTGCCCATGTCAATTCCCAGGAAGCCGAAGGCCAGCGCGAAGCCTTGAAGAAATATACGCTCGATCTCACCGAACGTGCCCGGCAGGGCAAGCTCGACCCGGTGATCGGCCGCGACGATGAAATACGCCGCGCGATCCAGGTCTTGCAGCGGCGCACCAAGAACAATCCGGTTCTGATCGGCGAACCCGGCGTGGGTAAAACCGCCATCGTCGAAGGCCTCGCGCAGCGTATCGTCAATGGCGAGGTACCGGAGAGCCTGAAGAACAAGCGCGTACTGTCGCTCGACATGGCCGGCTTGCTTGCAGGCGCGAAATACCGCGGAGAATTCGAGGAGCGCCTGAAAGCGGTCCTGAAGGAACTTGCTCAGGATGAGGGTCAGAATATCGTCTTCATCGACGAGCTCCATACCATGGTCGGCGCCGGCAAGGCCGAAGGCGCAATGGACGCTGGCAATATGCTGAAACCCGCGCTCGCACGCGGCGAGCTGCATTGCGTCGGTGCCACGACACTCGATGAATACCGCAAGTACATTGAAAAGGATGCTGCGCTGGAACGCCGCTTCCAGAAGATCCTGGTGGATGAACCAAGCGTGGAATCCACGATTGCGATCCTGCGCGGTTTGCAGGAAAAATACGAGCTGCACCACGGCGTGGAAATCAGCGACCCGGCCATTGTGGCCGCTGCCGAGCTGTCGCACCGCTATATCACCGACCGTTTCCTGCCGGACAAGGCGATCGACCTGATCGACGAGGCCGCTTCCCGCATCAAGATGGAGATCGACTCCAAGCCGGAAGTCATGGACAAGCTCGACCGCCGCATGATCCAGCTGAAGATCGAGCGCGAAGCGGTCAAGAAGGAAACCGACGAAGCGTCGCAGAAGCGCCTGGCCATGATCGAAGACGAGATTCAGCGCCTCGAGCGCGAATACGCCGACCTGGAAGAAGTCTGGAAAGCCGAGAAGGCGGCCGTGCAAGGCAGCACGCACATCAAGGAAGAAATAGAAAAAATCCGCCTGCAGATGGACGAGGCGCGCCGCAAGGGCGACTGGCAGAAGATGTCCGAGCTGCAGTATGGCCGCCTGCCGGAACTGGAAGCGCAATTGAAGCAAGCCGACAAGGGCGAGAAAGAAGCCGCCAAGCCGAAACTGTTGCGCACCGAAGTCGGCGCAGAGGAAATTGCCGAAGTCGTCTCGCGCGCGACCGGCATTCCGGTCTCCAAGATGATGCAGGGTGAGCGCGACAAGCTGGTGCACATGGAAGATGAGTTGCACAAGCGCGTAATCGGTCAGCATGAAGCCATCGTTGCAGTGTCGGACGCCATCCGCCGCTCGCGCGCAGGCCTCGGTGATCCGAACCGGCCCTACGGTTCCTTCATGTTCCTTGGCCCGACTGGCGTCGGCAAAACCGAGCTGTGCAAGGCGCTGGCTTCCTTCCTGTTCGACACCGAGGAAGCCATGATCCGCGTCGACATGAGTGAATTCATGGAGAAGCATTCGGTCGCCCGCCTGATCGGTGCGCCGCCGGGATATGTCGGCTACGAAGAGGGCGGCTATCTGACCGAAGCGGTGCGGCGCAAGCCTTACAGCGTGATCCTGCTCGACGAGATCGAGAAGGCGCATCCGGACGTATTCAATGTCCTGCTGCAGGTGCTGGACGACGGCCGCATGACCGATGGCCAGGGACGCACAGTGGACTTCAAGAACACCGTGATCGTGATGACCTCCAACCTCGGTTCGCACAAGATCCAGTCGATGGAAGGCGAGGACCCGGCCCTGATCAAGATTTCGGTCATGGCGGAAGTGCGCACGCATTTCCGGCCGGAGTTCATCAACCGTATCGACGAGATCGTTGTGTTCCATGCTCTGGACGCGAAGAATATCGGCGCTATCGCACAGATTCAGCTCAGGGTGCTCGAGCAGCGTCTGGCGAAAATGGAAATGAAGCTGAATATCAGCGATCGGGCATTGGAGAAAATTGCGGAAGCAGGATTCGATCCGGTGTATGGTGCACGTCCGTTAAAACGTGCAATCCAGCACCAGATCGAAAACCCGCTGTCGAAAGCTATTCTGCAAGGAAACTTCGGACCAAAGGACACGATTATTGTTGACGTAAAGAACAATGAACTGGCCTTTGAAAAAGGGGGAGAATGAGGGACGAAACAGTAAAGTTTCTTGGAGGAATTCTATTTGTTATAGATTGTTAAAAGCGCATAGATTGGCGGTCCGGGCTTCCTGAAACTGCTATAGACTATCGCGCAATTCAAGCAAGGGAAAAGGCCACTCTCAGTGGCCTTTTCTTATGGAAATTCGCAGCGTTAGTCTTGTTGATGTACCGGTTCAGGTTCCATTCTTGGAAGAGGCGGTCAGTGGCAGCAAAACAGTCTTCGTTGGAAAGAATTTTTATCCTCCCATTTGTCCTGTTGATGCTATGCCTGGCATCAACTATGGCCTGGACTTTGTATCGCTCGGCGGAGCAAGCAATCGATACAATTTCGAAAACGGTACTTGGGAAAGCTGCGCATCATCTGCGCAATACGGTTCAGGATCATTTTTCGCATGCGCGCCTGACATTGAATGCAATCGCATTTGATTCCATTCTTCAGCAAGGCACTTCTGCCAGCGATTTCCGTTTCTCTTCCGCGCTCTTCGATATAAAAGACCATCTCTGGACTGCGCTTAAGCTTTTTCCCGAAAGCGGCCGCCGGGTTTTCTTTTGCAGCAAGGATGGGCATTATGTCGGGATTTCCAGGATTGATTCACAGCAGTACGAAATCGGGCTGCGCACAAGTGGTAATGAAAACTGGACTGTTTATTCCAGCACGGGACCGCGGGATATCGGCGATGCCATCCGGAAGGAGACTTATGATCCTAGGAATCAGCGATGGTATCGGCTGGCGGTTAACCACGAAAGTGAAGTCTGGTATGCGCACAATCCCGATTCGGAAATGAATGAAAGCCTGATCACGCTGGCAAAGCCGATCTATTCCAAAAGCCGGTCTTTACTGGGGGTGGCGTCTACCGAGCTTTCCTTGAGCAAAATCTCGCAGGCGCTGCAATTTGATCAGGTCAGTCCGCATGGCGTATCGTTCATCGTTGAACGTTCCGGAAAGGTCATTGCATCGTCGGAAATCAATAAGTCTCCGGCGGAGGACATGATGAACATGGTAAGCTTCCCGGCCGCTGCTGGTCACTCGCAGTTGCTGCGGGATGCGTATGCGGCATTTATCAACCGGAGGGCAAGCACCGGCATTGCAAAAGAAAGATCAGAGTCATTTGACTTTGTGAGCGGCGATGAAAAAGCGCACGCAACTGTCGTGGAGCTGCGGGATAATGGCCTGGACTGGCTGCTGATCGCCGCGGCACCACATGCGGATTTCAGCGGAGGAGTCCGGAACACAATGATGCGATATCTCGCGATCGGACTGGTCGCAATGATGCTTGCTCTACTGTTGGGATTCCTTATTCTTCGCAGCACCCTGTCCGATATTCGCCGGCTCGCCGCAGCGGTCAAGAATATAGGAAGAGGAGAGTCATTCCAGACCTTGAATATCGAACGCGGCGATGAGATCGGGCAGCTCGCCAAAAGCTTCCAGCAGATCGAGCGCAATCTCAGAACCGACAAGCTCACAAGCGTGTTGAACAGGGATTCCCTGATCGCGCAAATCGATTTCCATTGCAGCGTGGGAAAGGAAGTCGGTTTCCTGCGATTCAGCATCTTGTTCATAGACCTCGACGGGTTCAAGCAGATCAACGATCTGTACGGTCACGATGAGGGAGATCGCGTGCTGTCCGAAGCGGCACAGCGGTTGCGGGAAGCAATACGCAAGGAAGACGCGGTTGCGCGATTCGGCGGTGACGAATTCGTTGTTTACCTGCATGCCGCCGGCGACTATGCGTCCATTGCGGCAATTTGCGAAAAGATCCGCATTTCGCTGGAAGAGCCGATTTGCCTGCGCGACGGAGGCGGCGTTCGCGTGGGTGCCTCGATAGGCTATTCCTGCTTTCCCGAGGACGGTCTCAATAGTGATGTGCTGTTGAGAATCGCCGATAACCGGATGTTTTACGACAAGAAAATGCGCAAGTCGACATTGCAGTTGCCTTTGCAATGATTCAACGCGGCACTTGCAGATCAGAATGACGGCCGCGGCAAAACGAAGGAGATGTAAAAAACCGGTGTAACGACTATATGGGCCGCCACAGCCATCCTTCAGCCCGCGGTTCCCGAAGGATAGCGTGCAACGCCGTTCACGGTCAGGCTTTTCTTTCCGTTTTGCACGCGATACTCAATGCGGTCTTCCGCACCGACGTTTCCATACGAAATCCCGTTTACGCTCAGTGCGCCTCTGCTTATGCGCACCGTGTCCCCGTTGATGGCGATAATGCCGTTGTGTCCGCTGATTGTTGCCTGGCTCTGCGAATGGGAATTTCCGAATGAATATTGCATGATGCCTGCATCCTGGTTGATTGAGTATTCACATGCCGAAAGACCTGCGGACAACAAGATCACTCCGGCGATCCATCCTTTTCCATTTTTCATGACTGACTCCCTGGATTACTGATATCGGTTCGATCACATTTAAGGAGTCACTATAGTCGGCGTCCGCAATCTCTTCAAAGGCAAGCATGACGAAGATTTGGCATAGCTCATTTTTTAATTCGAAATCATTTCGCGCTGCAATTGCTACAATGTCTCACCTTTATCGTTAAGAAAAATTCATGCTTAGTTACCGCCACGCCTTTCACGCAGGTAATCACGCCGATGTGCTTAAGCATGCCGTGCTGATCCAGCTCCTTCGTTATCTCGGGCAAAAAGATGCGCCATACATGTATATCGATACGCACGCCGGTGCAGGCGTGTATGCGCTGGACAGCGGGTATGCGGCCAAGAATGCGGAGTATGAAACCGGAATAGCACGGCTCTGGAACAGGGAGAAGCTTTCCGAGCCGCTGGAACAATATCGTCAATTGATCAAGGAGCTCAATCCTTCCGGCCAGCTTCGGTATTATCCCGGCTCGCCATATATTGCAGACAAAATCGCGAGGGAATCGGATCGGTTGCGATTGTTCGAACTTCATCCGGCTGACGGTAAATTACTGCAGGAAAACTTCCGCAAGCTGGAAGCGCATGAGGCGGCCCAAGGCCGGCCTGCGCCTTCGCGCGGCAAGCGAGTCATGGTTTACAAGGAAGACGGCTTTAATGGGCTGAAAGCTCTTTTGCCGCCGCCTTCGCGCCGTGGGCTGGTCCTTGTCGATCCGCCTTATGAAGTAAAAAACGATTACCGGCGCGTGCTGGACACGATCGAAGACGCGCTGCAGCGTTTCGCGACGGGTATTTATGCCGTCTGGTACCCGATCCTGCAACGCACTGAATCGCATCAGATGCAGGAACGGCTCAAGCGCCTGAATGCGCATAGCTGGCTGGATGTCACGCTGTCGATCAGCGCACCGTTGCCGGACGGATTTGGCCTGCACAGCAGCGGCATGTTTATCCTGAATCCTCCTTGGACCCTGGAGCCGATGCTGCGCACGATGATGCCTGAGCTGGTCCAGATCCTCGGCGTCGATCAGGGTGCGGGTTTCACTGTAAAATCAGGTGAAAGCAATTCATCGCAATCGAGCCGAAAGCGCGGTTGAGTTGATGGCGAGCCGCATATCGCATTGCATCCGCCAATTATGCAGGGCTTGATGGATGCACCTTGTTTGAACAGCGTTGTGTAGACCGTATTGATAGGCGATCATGAATAAGGCCTTTGTAAAAGAGTCGGATAACGACGACGATGAAGAACTCGGCGCGGCCTTGCCCGCCATTCCCGCCGGGGCAAAGAATTACATCACTCCGCAAGGTTATCAGCAGATGAAGGACGAATTGCTGCATCTCATCGATGTGGAAAGGCCCGAGATCGTCCGCATCGTGCACTGGGCCGCTTCCAATGGAGACCGTTCGGAAAACGGCGACTACCTGTATGGCAAGAAACGCATGCGCGAGATAGACCGCCGCATACGATTCCTGACAAAACGCCTTGATATCGCAGAGGTGGTGGATCCAAGCGCGCATCACGGCAGTGACCAGGTTTTTTTTGGCGCCACGGTCGTGTATGAAAACAAGTCCGGCGATGAAACGAGCGTCACCATTGTCGGCATCGATGAAATCGACCCGCTGAATGGAAAAATAAGCTGGATCTCTCCTGTCGCACGTGCCTTGACCAAGGCGCGGACTGGCGACATTGTCACTTTGCATACGCCCGCCGGCATCGATGAGCTGGAAATCCTCGACGTGCGATATCCGGCAAAATGAAATTTTCCCTCCTGTTCCGCCGTCATTCTCCAGTCATTTTTCTCGCCTAGGATTCGTCCAGGCTAGCGGGCGCACAACATGCGCCCGGCTACTGTTGCATTCCTTTTTTGAATTCATTGCTCAAATGCCACATCAGCCATTACCATTAGGCTATGGTAAATCCTTGCATGCCCGACCCGGCGGCATCCTTCACATGACGAGCGCGACTTACTTGAACCTGAGCCATCCTTTAAGAGTACCTTTGGCCGCTGAAATCCACTCCCGGCCTTTCATGCGCTTGCAGGCGCCGACTACGCTTACGCATTTCGCCGTTTACCTGGCGCAGAGCGGTGACGAACTGATCGACAATACCGCCGGACAGCACGCGATACTGGTGGACCTCTGCGCGCACTTTGGCGTAACGGGTCCGTCGGTCGGCGCAAAGCACTTTTTCCATGATTTCGGACGTTTCGCGCTGAAGTGGGAATGCCATACGGAATTTGCCACGTATATGTTCACGCAGGCGCGAGACCGGCAGGTGCCGCTTCAGGAAGTCTTTTCTCATGTTCCGCTTGCGCAAATTCCGCAGCAGTGGCTGCTCAGCCTGCAAGGAAAGATCATGGGCGCCAGCCATGTCGCGCTGGTCACCAAGGACATAGAAAGCGAGGATATCGAGGCCGAATTGCGCACCTTGTTCGAAGGCGCGATGGTCGTCGGAAGCAATCTGTTGGAGCGCGCACAGATCTATACCGATTTCCTCATTCAGTCGGATGGTTTTTCCCGGTTCCTGGTTCGCGACGTCGGTTTGCGCGATCTGCAGGCCGGCAGGCTGGCGCAGCGCCTGCTTGAGATCGAGACCTACCGGATAATGGCCCTGCTTAGCCTTCCACATGTGCAGCGTGCAACACCGGCGCTCAATGTGATCGAGGATGAACTGGCCGAATTGGCGGTGGCGATGGTGAACGCCGACGAGGCTGCCGACCACGATAGCGACGACGAGCAGGACATGCTGCGGTCCATTACGGCACTGGCGGCACGGATAGAGCGCCTGTCGCTGGATAATACCTACCGGTTTTCCGCATCGCAGGCTTATTACCGCCTGGTGCGCGCCCGGATCGAGGAACTGCGCGAAACGCGCATGGAAGGCAGGTCAACCATCGAGGAATTCATCGATCGTCGTCTCGGGCCCGCCATGAACACATTCACGTCGGTTGCGCAGCGCCAGGAAGCATTGGCAAAACGTATCGCCAATACCAACGACCTGCTGCGTACACGGGTCGGCATCGTCCAGGAACAACATAACCGGAATATTCTGCAGTCGATGAACCGGCGTGCGGCCCTGCAACTGCGTCTTCAGCAAGCAGTGGAGGGCCTGTCCGTGGTGGCGATTTCCTATTACGCGTCAGGACTGATCGGCTATATCGCCAAGGCGGCCAAGAGCATAGGGTGGCCGGTCAATCCGGATCTTGCGACCGGTGCACTGCTGCCGGTCGTATTGATCGCGGTCTGGGTGGGTTTGAGAAAACTGCACAAGGGAAACCCACGCCACGAAGCGGAAAAACCATAACGGGAATTTTTCCGGAGCGGGAGGAACGATCGGCCTCCCGCAGGAATGGATGAATCAGGAGCGCTCGCGCAAAACGCGTGCAACGCTCGGAATGCGGCGCAGATTCCTGATCAGCCGGGCCAGATGAATACGGTCGTCGACCTGCACCGTAAAGCGCAGCAGCATCATCGAATGATCCTTGTCGTCATCCATGTTGACATAGGTAATGTTGGCGTCTGATTCGCCGATCTCCGCCGCCACGCGCGCAAGCACGCCCTTGTCATTGTGAGCCAGAATCTTGAGCTGGCAATCGAAACGCCGGTTCAGGTCAGTGTCCCATGCCACGGCAATCCAGCGGTCCGAGTCTTTGGAGCGTTGGCGCTTGGCGACTTCACATTCCGCGGTATGCACGGTCAATCCCTGGTCGCGCCGCAGATGCCCGACGATCCGGTCTCCCGGAATCGGCATGCAACAAGAGGCAAGCTGGACTGCAGCGCCTTCGCTTCCCGATATGACGATCGGATCCATTTTGTTGGGCAGTATCTCGCCGCTGCGCGTAACCAGGGGTGCGGAAGAGGACGGCTCGTTTTCCACCAGGCCCCGGATATGGCGCGCCACCAGCGCAGCCATGCGTTTGCCTACGCCGATGTCGGCATGCAGCTCATCCATCGATTTGGCGCTCGATTCGTTCAGCAGGCGCTGCTCCACCAGTGACGGAATCGACGGCGGCAGGTTGAGCGCCATCAGTGCCTGGCTCAGCAGGTGCTGGCCCAGCTCGATTGATTCGGAGAGGTTGATCGTGCGCAGATGGTGGCGGATCGCCGAACGTGCCTTGCCGGTGCGCACAAAGGTCAGCCAGTTCGGGCTGGGTCGCGAGCCGTTGGAAGTGACGATTTCGACGATGTCGCCGTTTCTCAGTTCCGAGCGGAGCGGCGCATGCTCATGATTGATCTTCGCTGCGATCGCCTGATCGCCCACATGGGTGTGAATCGTGTATGCGAAATCCAGTGCCGTGGCGCCGCGCGGCAGGGCGATGATCTTGGACTTGGGTGTAAACACGTACACCGAATCCGGGAACAAATCGACCTTCACATGCTCAAGGAATTCCGCCGAGTCGCCGGTTTGCCGCTGGATATCCAGAAGCGACTGCAGCCATGCATGAGTGCGGTGCTGCAAGTCCGAGATGCCGGCGTCTTCGCTCTTGTAAAGCCAGTGCGCAGCGACGCCGGATTCTGCAACGTGGTTCATGTCCTGCGTGCGGATCTGGAATTCCACCGGCGTGCCGTAGGGGCCGATCAGAGTAGTGTGCAGCGATTGGTATCCGTTGAGCTTGGGAATCGCGATGTAATCCTTGAACTTGCCCGGCATCGGCTTGTACAGGGCATGCAGCGTGCCCAGCGTCACATAGCAATTCGGGAAACTGTCCACGATGATGCGAAAGCCGTAGACATCCAGCACCTGCGAAAAGGAAAGATGCTTGTTGCGCATCTTGCGGTAAATGCCGAACAGGGTTTTTTCGCGTCCGGAAATCTGGGCTTCGATGCCTGCATTCGTGAGCGCCTGCTTGACCGAATCCATGATCTTGCTGACGACTTCACGGCGGTTTCCGCGCGCCGCTTTTACTGCCTTGGCAAGCGTGTTGTAGCGCAGCGGGTAAAGATGCTGGAAAGAGAGGTCCTGCAGTTCCCGGTAAATATTATTCAAGCCGAGACGATGCGCAATCGGTACATACACTTCCATCGTCTCGCGCGCAATCCGCCGCTTCTTCTCGGACGACATGAAACCGAGGGTGCGCATATTATGCAGCCGGTCCGCAAGCTTGACCAGGATGACGCGCACATCGCGTGCCATCGCAAGCAGCATCTTGCGGAAATTCTCGGCCTGCACATCTATCTGGCTTTGAAACTCCAGCTTATCGAGCTTGGACAATCCATCGACAAGCGCGGCAACCGGCGCTCCGAAGCGTTCGATCAGTTCATCTTTCTGGACGTCCTGGTCTTCCATCACATCGTGCAGCAAGGCTGCCATGATGGCTTGCGCATCGAGCTTCCAGTCGGCGCAGATTTCAGCGACCGCGATCGGATGCGAGATATACGGCTCACCCGATTTGCGCATCTGACCGAGATGCTTTTCATCGGAAAAGCGATATGCTTCCTTGATCTTCTTCAGTTCGGAAGGTGTGAGGTACTCGGAAAGCTTGTTGGTGAGATCCGTTACCGAAGCGACGCCGGGCTTTGCGGTGTTCTGTTCCGTCGCAGATGGAGCGGAGCTATTTTTTGAAACCGAGCGGCCAGATGCCGCTCTTCTCGAAGAGGGCGGTGAAATCGTGGAGTCTGGTGGAGTGAGGTTCATGCCAGTCAATTTCAGCCGCATAGTCCATTCTTGATGAATCTTAGGTTGGTACTTTCTTCAGCATTTCAATGCCGACTTTTCCGGCGGCGATTTCGCGCAGCGCCAATACGGTCGGCTTGTCTTTCGCCTCGACTTTCGGCGTATGTCCCTGCAGAAGCTGACGTGCGCGATAGGTGGCGGACAGAGTCAATTGAAAGCGGTTAGGGATCTGCTTGAGGCAATCTTCGATGGTAATACGTGCCATGTGTGCTCCTTGCTGCAATATTAGATTAGATTGACGTGGATACCCAACTGGGTAAATAAGGATGCATTGCGCGCGGCTTGTTGTGCAAAACGACAGCGCGTTGCGTTAACGATTGATGTTAATTCCGATAAGGCAACCGCAAACTCTTGATTAATAATAACATATTCAAACTCTGAAGCATGTGCGATCTCTCCTCCGGCAGCGAGCAGTCTTCGCGTGATCACCTGAGGTTCGTCCTGCCCGCGTTTTTTCAGGCGCTCTTCCAGCGCGGCGATTGACGGAGGCAGAACGAAAATGCCGACCGCATGCGGAAACTGTTTCTTTACCTGCTGCGCGCCTTGCCAGTCGATCTCGAGCAGCACATCCGTGCCGGACTTCATTTGATCGGCAATCAAGGTGCGCGAAGTGCCGTAATAGTTGCCGTGGACCTCTGCCGACTCCAGGAATTCACCGCTGTCACGCCGCGCCAGAAATTCATCCACCGAAATAAAGTAATACTCCCGTCCATCCTGCTCGCCCGGACGAGGCGCGCGCGTTGTATAAGAGATCGATAATTTGATCGCAGGTTCCTGCGCCAGCAAAGCATTTACCAAAGTGGATTTTCCCGCACCGGAAGGCGCTACCACCATAAACAGGCTTCCGGCGGATGTATTGACGCTGGTCATCAGAGAATTGGATTGGTTAAATATTAATGAGATTATCGGCTGCTTTCTCGGCGCCTTTATCGATTAAACAGCATTATGAAGGAATTTTCATCATTTAACCTCCAATGACAACCCGCAGCGCGAGAATGTTTCACGCTTGGCCGATCTGCAATAAATGAACGGCGCTTCGGAAATACGGCAAAAGCTGCACAATACAGCTCCTTGTCGACGGTCTCGACCGCATATCCGTTATCTCCTTAAAGTAGCGTAAACCACGGTAACGACCCGCATTGGCGCGATAATTCCCGGCCAGGCGCGCAAATTGAATATTTTTCAAGTAGCGGCCTTCTGCCTACGCGTACGTCAATTAATCGCCGGTTCAAGCGGGAGGCAGAATATAATTCACCCCTGAAACCTATTCGTTTTGAAAAGCATCATGGCTGAAAATCAATCTCAACAAAACCTTCAATCCGCCGATGCGGATCTGATCCGGCAGGTCGGCGAACTGATCGTTCACGCGCTGAACCTCGACATGACCGCCGATGAAATCGCGCCGGACGAACCGCTTTATGGCGAAGGTCTCGGATTGGACTCGATCGATATTCTGGAAGTGGCGCTGGTCGTCTCGAAAAACTTCGGTATTCAACTGCGTGCCGACAACGAAGACAACCAACGCATCTTCAAGTCCCTGCGCTCGCTGTCTGACTATATTGCCGCACACCGGACGCAATAGGCGGGGAAGGAATATTTCCTTCCGCTCAGGTCCGCTCAGTTCCGCTCAGTTCCGTATAGTTGCTCAATGAGCCTATCCATTCCTTTAATCAGCCATCCTGATCCGGGCAGCATTCTTGCCTGGCGTGACGGCATCGTTGTCACCGCGCAGGAATACGTGCGCGATGTCCGCTTCCTTGCCGAGCGGCTTCCCGCAGGCACGCATGTGCTCAACGATTGCCACGACCGCTATCGTTTCGCGGTGGCGCTGGGCGCAATTCTCGTTTCCGGGAAAATCAATCTGTTGCCGTCCACGCGCACGCCGGAAACGATCAGGCAGTTGCGCAAGTTTGCGCCGGATGCATGCTGCATTACCGATCAGGAAGACTGCGCGATCGGATTGCCGCGTATGGTCTATCCGTCCGAAGCGGAAATGACAAGCGCGGGGCAGCGTCTGGACCCGGAAGTTCCAGCCATTACGGCGGACAAAACCGTTGCATATGTCTTCACCTCCGGATCTACCGGCGAGCCGGTTGCGCATCGCAAGACTTGGGGAAACCTGGTATTGAACGTGCAGACCGAGTCGGCGGAGTTGAGCCTGGAGAAGGGGCTGTCTTACGCAATTGTCGGTACCGTGCCTGCTCAGCACATGTATGGGTTGGAATCGACGATCCTCATCGCCATGCTGAACGGCCACGCGATTGTTTCCAGCCAGTCGTTTTACCCGGCCGATATTTGCCGCTCGCTGGAACAGGTGCCCATGCCCAGGGCGCTGGTCACGACGCCGGTGCATCTGCGCAGTCTGATGGCCGTCGGCCAGCCGCTGCCGAAGGTCAGCGTACTGGTATCCGCCACGGCTCCGCTTGCGCCGCAACTGGCACTGGAAGCGGAAAAAAGATTCGATGCTCCGCTGCTGGAAATCTACGGCAGTACCGAAACCGGGCAGATCGCCACGCGGCGCCCGACGCGCTCGCCGGAGTGGAATCTGTTTCCAACGCTGAAGATGCAGGAAAGGGAAGGGCGGGTCTGGATATCCGGCGGCCATGTAGAACTGCCGATGCCGATGAACGATGTCATCGAGCGGAAGTCCGACAAACGTTTCCAACTGCATGGCCGGCTGGCAGATCTGATCAATATCGCGGGCAAGCGCACATCGCTGGCTTTTCTCAATCATCACCTGAATGCCATACCGGGCGTGGAAGACGGCGTTTTTTACATGCCGCCGGAAACCGACACAGGTGAAGTGAAACGTCTGCAGGCTTTCGTGGTTGCCCCGAGCCTGCAAGTGCGGGAGATTTTGACAGCCCTGCGCGAGCGAATCGACAGCGCATTTCTTCCACGGCCGGTGTTCCTGGTCGACGAACTGCCGCGCAATGGCACAGGCAAACTCCCGCAACGCGCGCTGGCGGAACTGTCCGAAAGATTGATCAACATGCGCAAAGCTGCCTTATCGGAAGCCGAGTGATGCCATTCCTGAGTTTCAGTATCGACCCCGGCCATCCTTCATATGCGGGGCATTTTCCCGGCATGCCGATCACCCCGGGTGTCCTTCTGCTCGACGAGGCGATGCATCGAATCGCAGTAGCCGAGAAGCTGAATCTGCAACACTGCAAGCTCAACAGCGCCAAGTTCATGAAGCCGGTGCTTCCGGGCACGGCGCTCACGCTGCATTATGATTGCCGTCCGAACGGAAACATCAATTTTGAAATCAAGGACCATGAAGAATCTGTTGTCGCCCTCGGCGCATTTGCCCCAAAGCGTTAAGCTGCATGCCGTCCTGGTTATTGCCGCGGCCTGCCTCATCACGTTCTGCTTTCCTGCGGTAGCGGCGAACTGGTCCCTCGATCAGCTGATGTCGAGCCTGGCACAGAACAAGACGGCGAAAGCGAAGTTTTCGGAGATTAAATATCTGGCAGTTCTTGAGACGCCCGTGGAATCTTCCGGAGAGCTGTTGTATGTCGCACCGAACAAGCTGGTCAAGCGCACCATCAAGCCCCGGCCCGAGGTGATGCAGCTGGACGGTGACACACTGACCCTGGAGCGCGGCAAGAACAAATTTACGATGCAGGTGCAGGAAGCGCCCGAACTTGCCGCACTGATCGAAAGCATGCGCGGCACGCTGGCAGGAGACCGCGCCGCACTGGAACGCAACTTCAGTGTTGCCATGACAGGTAACCGCGAACGCTGGACTCTGTCGATGAAGCCGATCAATACCAAAGCGCTGCAAGTGATCCGCAATATCGAAGTGAGCGGAAGTAAAGGAGAGATCCAGGAAATCGAAGTCTTGCAGGCAAACGGCGACCGTTCCATCACCTCCGTCGAGAAAAGACCTTGAGGAATGCACAGCAAGAAGGCCGCACTGCGGAAGAGCGCAACGGGTCGCAGCATAATCCTGCCTGGCAAAATCCGGCAAAAACAGGCCGTCCGCGCGCATGGAGTGCCATCTGGATCTGGCTGCTGGCGCTGGCGCTTGGCGCGGTACTGATTTTCCGCGCATCCTTTACCGCCGATCTGTCGGCATTCCTTCCGCGTAACCCCACTCCCGAACAGGCGCTGCTGGTCGAACAGCTCAAGGACGGCATGGTGTCGCGCCTGATCCTGATGGGCATCGAAGGCGGCGATGCGGACAGCCGCGCAGCTCTCTCCAAGGCAATGGCACAAAAGCTGCGCAGCGGTTCGGCGTTCGTTTCCGTCAATAACGGCGAACCCGTCAACCAGGAAAAGGATCAGGCCTTCTTTTTCCGGAACCGTTATCTGCTCAGCCCATCGGTTACGCCGGAGCGCTTTACAGTGGATGGACTGCGCGCCGCATTGACCGATACGCTGGACCTGCTGACTTCCTCGGCGGGGATGCTGGCGAGCGAAATGCTTCCGCACGATCCGACCGGGGAGATGGTGGAGTTGCTGGGCCGGCTCGATGCCGGACGCCAGCCGAATAAAGTCCAAGGCGCCTGGGCATCGGCAGACGGCAAGCGCGCCTTGCTGCTCGCCCAGACGCGCGCACTCGGCTCCGACACGGACGGCCAGGAGAAGGCGATCGGCGTCCTCCGCCATGCATTCGAGCAGGCCAGGGCCGATCTGGCCGCGCGCATGCCGCAGGCAAAGAACGCACAACTGCTCATGACCGGCCCCGGCGTATTCGGCGTCAATGCGCGCAATACCATTACCCAGGAAGCCGGCACCCTGGCCGCGATCAGCACCGGCCTCATCATCTGCCTGCTGCTGTTCGTCTACCGCTCGCCGATCGCGGTCGTGCTGGGTTTGTTGCCCGTCCTGAGCGGCATCGTTGCAGGCGTTGCGGCGGTCAGTCTGGGATTCGACGTCGTGCATGCCATCACCATCGGCTTCGGCACGACGCTGGTGGGCGAGGCGATCGACTATTCAATTTACCTGTTCATCCAGTCCGAGCGCGGCGGCGATCCGCAAACATGGGTAAAACAGTTCTGGCCCACGATACGGCTAGGCGCGCTGACCTCCATCGTCGGTTTCGCAGCGCTGCTGTTTTCCGGATTTCCGGGCCTGGCGCAACTGGGCCTGTATTCCATTGCCGGCCTGCTGGCGGCAGTCTGCGTCACGCGCTTTGTGCTGCCTTCCCTGATGCCCAGGGGATTCGCGGTACGCGACGTGTCGCATATCGGTGTTCCGGTGCAAAAGCTGCTTCCGCATGCACCGCGCCTGCGCGGCATCATCCTGGCATGCGCCGTGCTGGCCTGCGCGGTGCTCTGGGTCAAGCGCGACGGCCTATGGCATTCCGACCTGAACGCCTTGAGTCCGGTGAGCGCAAGCGACCAGCAGCTCGACGCTGACCTGCGCAAGGACATCGGCGCGCCGGATGTGCGCTATCTCGTCGTCGTGAAAGCCGACAGCACCGAGGGAGTGCTGCAAGCGACCGAAAAAATTTCCGCGAAATTGCAGGGACTGGTTGATAAGGGAAGCTTGGCCGCCTTCGAATCGCCCAGCCGCTATCTGCCCAGTATGGAAAGCCAGCGCATGCGCCTGGCGAGCCTGCCGGACGCCAGGGAGCTGGAAGGACGCCTGCATGAAGCTGCCCAGGGACTGCCTTTCAAGATCAAGCTAATGCAACCTTTCGTCGATTCCGTGGGTGCCTTGGCAAAAGCCGCAAAAGACCCTGCAGCGCTGAACAAGATTCTGCTCAAGCCCGAAAGCCTGCGCGGCACCTCGATGGCCCTGGCGACGGATTCGCTGCTGATCAGCAATGCGGAAGGCGCAAGCGGATTGATGCCGCTGACCGCGCCCGAAAGCCATGTCGTCGATGCTGAAGCGCTCCGTTCAGCGATCAAGCAAGCCGGCGTGGACAAGGCTTATTTCATCGACCTGAAGACCGAGACCGACAAGCTCTACCGTGCTTACCTACGCGAAGCCATCATCCTGACCGCATGCGGCATGCTGGCGATTGCCGTTCTGCTTGCCCTGCATCTGCGCTCCGTACGCCGGCTCGCACGCGTGTTGATGCCGCTGGCAGCATCCATATTGGTCGTGGCGGCCATGCTGGCGCTGAGCGGCCAGCGCATGACTATCCTGCACCTGATCGGCATGCTGCTGATCGTTGCGGTCGGTTCCAACTACGCGCTGTTCTTCGACCAGAATATCGCGGCGGACTCCGACGGCAAACGAGCGCGTGCCAGCAACATGAAAGCCACGACATTGGCTTCACTCATCCTCGCCAACGTCACAACCGTCATCGGCTTCGGCCTGCTGGGATTCTCCAGCGTGCCGGTCCTGAATGCCGTGGGACAGACGGTCGGGCCGGGCGTCGTGCTGGCCTTGCTGTTCGCCGCCGCGCTGACCATGCCGAAACAAGCCGACCAAACAAAATCAAGCAATGGAAACGATCATGCAAGCTGATGCAATCAACACACTGCTGGATACCGCATGCGAGCCTTACCGCCGCGCCGGAAAATTCGCCTGGCATTTCGCACGCGGCAAGCTGGGCCGCGATCCGGCCTTCAAGGGCATCCTCGCGCGCGGCCTGCTGAGCGGACGCCGGAACATACTCGATATCGGCTGCGGGCAGGGTTTGCTCGCGTCGTGGCTGCTGTCCGCGCGCCGCCAGTACGAATCGGGCCACTGGTCGCAAGGCTGGCCCGAGCCGCCGGAACTGGAACATGTACGCGGCATCGAGCTGATGCCGAAAGACGTGGAACGTGCCAACGAATCGCTGAAACACCACGGCCAGCGGGTGAAGATCGAAGTCGGCAACATGTGCAGCGCGGACTTCGGCACGGCGGATGCGGTCGTGATCCTGGACGTGCTGCATTACGTGGACTTCCCGGCACAGGACGATGTGTTGCGGCGCGTGCATGCCTGCCTGACGCCGGGCGGCGTGCTGCTCTTGCGCGTCGGCGACGCCGCAGGCGGACTGCCGTTCAAGATGAGCAACTGGGTCGACAATGTCGTGACCTGGGTGCGCGGGCACCGGACGCTGCCGCGCTATTGCCGCACGCTGGCGGACTGGAAAACGCATATCGCCAGCCTGGGTTTTCAGGTCGAAGCCATGCCCATGCATGAAGGCACGCCATTCGCCAATATTCTGCTGGTATGCAAGAAGATATGATGGACTACGGTCGCGAATGGATTGCCCGGCATATCCCGCATCAGGGCACGATGTGCCTGCTTGACCATGTCGCATCTTTTGATGAAGAACGCCTGATCTGCATCGCGACCAGCCATGCGCAGGCTGACAATCCTTTGCGCGCGCAGGGACGGCTGGGCGCGGCAACCGGCATCGAATACGCCGCGCAAGCCATGGCGGTGCACGGCGCGTTGCTGGCTCAGGGCACGGAAGACCGGCCCAAGGTGGGATTTCTCGCCAGCGTGCGCAGCGTGGAACTGCATGTCGAGCGACTGGACAACGTGCCCGGCGCATTGCGCATCGAAGCAGTACGCATCCATAGCGAAGGCAATTCCATCCTCTATGGATTCACGGTCCACGCGGACCAGACGTCGCAATTGCTGCTGGAGGGCAGGGCGGCAGTGATCCTCAATGCGCAAGCATTGACGCCGGGCGGAAAATAAGAACACAACAGGAGACAAACATGAAGCGTGCATTGATCACAGGCGGCAGCGGCGGCATCGGCGCAGCGGTATGCAAACGACTGGCTACGGACGGCCTGCATGTCATCGTGCACGCAAACCGCAACCGCGACGCGGCGGAAAAGCTGGTTGAAGAGATTAAGTCCGCTGGCGGCAGCGCCGAAGTGGGCGTCTTCGACGTGACCGATGCGGGTGCGACCAAAGCTGCTCTGGAAGCACTGCTCGAAGCCGGTCCCATCCAAGTACTGGTCAACAACGCCGGCATCCATGCCGACGCGGTCTTCCCCGGCATGTCCGGCAAGCAGTGGCACGATGTGATCGATGTATCGCTGCACGGCTTCTTCAACGTGACACAGCCGCTCATGATGCCCATGATCCGTACCCGCTGGGGTCGCATCATCAATGTGTCGTCGATTGCGGCCATCGCCGGCAACCGCGGCCAGGTCAATTATTCCGCCGCCAAGGGTGCTCTTCATTCCGCCACCAAGTCGCTTGCGCTCGAAGTCGCCAGCCGCGGCATCACCGTCAACGCCGTCGCGCCCGGCATCATCGCCACCGACATGAGCGAAGGCGTGTTCGATGAGAAGATGATCCAGAACATGGTGCCGATGAAGCGAGCCGGCAAGCCGGAAGAGGTGGCCGATTTGATTGGATTTCTGGCGTCGGGGCAGGCGGCTTATATTTCGGGGCAGATTATTTCGATTAATGGAGCGATGATCTAATAGCGCTTAATTATGAGCATGGTATCCCCTACAGCAAAATGTTCAGTTGCCAAATTTAATGTGAATTGATCGCAATGAATCCTTATTACATATATGCTCTTAAAGATCCTCGCTCTACTCCTGCGCAGCCCTTCTATATTGGCAAAGGTACGGGTGTTCGAGCTTGGGATCACACGATTAGAGTCGATGAAACTCGCAAGGGCAAACGGATTAATGAAATTCAGAGTGCTGGCTATCAGGTGATTACTACAGTCCTTGCGGACGACCTAACCGAGTTCCAAGCACTAAAATTAGAAGCTGAGTTAATCTCAGCGTTTGGTACTACAGCAAATGGAGGTATCCTCACTAATACTGTTACTCCAAGTGGAAGCGCCCAGAAGCTGCGAAGTGGATTGGTTGTACCATCAGGAACCGTAGAGAAAGCGCAGATTGCCCTTAATCTTCTAAAAGCTGCTGTACTTGAATTAGCCCAAGGCAATCCTGATGGGATTACGAATTCTGACGTCGCAAAGGCACTCGGGCTTCAAAGTGACTATTCAGGAGGTTCCAAAGACTATCTCTCATGGAGCATCCTTGGCCTATTGATGCGAGAAGGAAAAATGATTCGTGCGGAAAGTAGGAAGCATAAAGCAGTCGTTAAATGAGATTTGCTTTCGTTTGCCCAATATTTTGACTGTTTTTCCTTAACGTGTAATTCTCCACTACACCGCATCCCGAATATTAAACTTCCTCTTCTGCCAGGCCCGCAGCGTCCTTAAGGGATTGAACAGCGACGACAGATAATACACCCCCTTGAACACATACACCGACGGCCAGATTTTCGGGTTGGTGAAGATGTCGCCGGCCAGTACCGACATGATGCCTTCCTTGGCGCGCAGGACGTTCTGCGGATGCAGGAAGAGTTCGCGCATCGCGGGGTTGGTGACGCGGTAGATGAACCAGGTGAAGATGTTTGGTCCCTTGCGCATGTGGCGGTCGAAGTCGTCCAAAGCTTTTTGTGCCCTGGTCGGTTCGCGCAGGCAGGCGCGCACGGCTTCCGCACCGACGAAGGCGCTTTTCATGGCGAGGAAGACGCCCGAGGAAAATACCGGGTCCACGAAGGCGTAAGCGTCGCCCAGCAGGATGCAGCGCTTTGAATAGCTCTTGCGGCTGGTGTAGGAGTAGTTGCCGGTCGCTTCCACGCCGTTGATGAGCGTGGCGTTCTTCAGGCGCGCGGCGAGTCGGGGCGCCATCGCGATGGTGTCCATGAAAAACTGCTCGACGCTGACCTTGCGCGAGGCGAGGTAGTAGGGCCAGCACACCGCGCCCACGCTGGTGGTGCCGTCGGACAGCGGGATGAACCAGAACCAGCCGTGCTCGAACCAGTACAGGCTGATGTCTCCCTCGCGCTTGCCTTCATAACGTCCCGCGTTGGTGAAATGACCGTAGAGCGCCGAGCTGTTGTGCTTCCTGTTCTTTTCCTTGGTCTTGAACTGGCTGGAAAGAAAGGTATCGCGGCCGGATGCGTCGATCACGAAGTCGGCGAGGTATTCCTGCATGCAGCCATCCGGCATCTGCGCCTTGACCGTCGCATGGTCGTCGCTGAACTGCACGTCGCGCACGCGGCAGCCTTCGATGGCATGCGCGCCTTTCTGCTGTGCGTTGCGGAACAGGACCTCGTCGAAGTCCGAGCGCCGCACCTGGTAGGCATAGGGCATGGTCTTATCCCAGGCTTCGCTGAACTCGATATGGGTTTGCTTGTTCTCTTCCGGCGCATTGAATTCGACGCCCCATTTAGGCATGCCGATGGCCGCGACCTGTTCACGCACGCCCAGTTTGTCCAGGAGCGGCATGTTGGCGGGCAGGAGCGATTCGCCGATGTGAAAGCGCGGGTGAACGGATTTTTCCAGCAGAGTGACGTGGAAGCCTTGCTCGGCCAGGAGCGCTGCCGCCGTGGAACCGGCCGGGCCGCCGCCGATGATGAGCACTTCGGTTTTTTGGGGTTTGCCCACCGTCTGAACGACGCGTTGAGCTTGAAGGTCGGTTTGTGCGGGCGTATCGGTAGCTGGGCTGTTCATTGCGTGGATAAGATGGTGCGGATAAGCCGGAATCTGAAATCCGGCTTATCCGCGTCAAAATCGAATCCGCACAGGGTACTGGCGTGCTCCTGCTTCGTCAACGAGGACGTGGCTTTATGGTTGTTTCGACATGGTCGATTCGACAAACAGGGCGTCGTTGCACTTCGGGAAATTGCTGCGGTCAAGGAAGTCTGTCCAGAGCGCTTTCCAGGGGCCCCATTCATGGCCGCCCGGAACGGTCTTCACATGGTCTGCGGGCAGCAGGGTGCCGAGCAGGCGGTTGCTGGAAGCGAAGCGGTCTTCGGTGCCGTATCCGAGCCGGATTTGCAGGTGTTTGGCATTTTCAATGCGGCGCGCCTGATAAGATTTCAGCCAGGACCAAAAGCGGCGGTCGTAATCCTTGTCTTCGAACCATCGGGGATCGTCGGCGTCTTTCGCCTCAATACGGCCGGGCTGCCATGCCTGCACGCCGCCAGCCTCGGCGATTTCAGCGATCAGCGAGCGATTGCCGAGGAAGGGCGCCATCAGGAAAACGCCGTCGACCAGTTCGCCGTGCTGCTGCGCATACAACATGGAGCCGTAGCCGCCGAGCGAAATGCCGGCCAGCCAGATCTGGGAATAGTTTTTCTGCCGGGCGGGAAGGATGATGTCGCGATGCAGCCGGTTCTCGACCACGCCGGCGCTGTAATAGCCGAAGTGCGTGTCGGGCACGATCACGTCGGCCGCGATGTGGCGTTCGCGCAATGCCGAGATGAATCCGTTGCGCACAAAATCTTCGGGCTTGTCGTATGCCCCGGGTAACAAAACCACAAGGATCTTCTCCGGCGCTTTACAAGGCGCCGCATTCTCAATAACATCAAGCTCGTTTTTAACGACTCCGATTGGCATACACGCAGTTAGGATCAAGGCAAAAAGGCAAGTAATCCTTTTCAGGACGTTGAGGCCGATGATTTTATCAAGTGCAGGGTAAATACACGCCATGGGTGTTTTCATCCCGCGATTTCCGTCTGCCGACATTGACGCCGAATTAAGCCTTTCACCATACCAAGCCAGTCACCATACCATTCCGCATGCTCAAGGATATTTCACTGATCGCAACGCCGTTCGAGGCACCTTCGGCAATGTCGCATCTTCAGGCGCTTGGAGCATTGATATTTTCTAAACATCCACCCGCTTGCCTGCCGGACGAGCTCGCACAGGCCATGCGCGTGCACGTGGCCATGCCTTGCCTGGACGGACGGGAAGCGGTATGCGAGCTTTTCCGCTCGGACGCCTTCGTGACCGATGGGCAATTAGGCGAGGTGCGCTATTGCCATGACGGCAGCATCCTGTTCGGCATGCTGACCATTGCCGAGGACGACATGCCGTCGTCCGGCGCGCCGCCTCTGCAGGCCGCGACCTACCGCGCGTATTCGGATATTTTCAAGGTGCTGGATGCGACCGGCTACGATTCGATATTCCGGTTCTGGAACTACATGGCCGGTATCAATGTGCATAGCCACGGACTGGAGCGTTACCGCCAGTTCAATTCCGGGCGGCAGGAAGCCTTTGCCAGGCCGGGTTCGGTAGGCAAGGGCACGATTCCCGCGGCATGCGCGCTGGGGTTTGAAAACGGCCCGCTGACTGTCGCTTTCCTTGCGGGAAAGGGCAATACCATCGCCATTGAAAATCCGCGCCAGGTCAGCGCTTATCGCTATCCGCCCCAGTACGGGCCGCGCAGCCCGCTGTTTTCCCGAGCAACCCTGGCCGACGCGGACGATGCGGAATTACTGTTTCTCTCCGGAACCGCAAGCATCATTGGCCATGAAACGCTGCATGCAGGCGATGTGCTGAAGCAGACCCGGGAAACCCTGGTGAATATCGAAGCGGTATTGAACGAGGCGAACAAGCGCGCCAAGCGTTCGCATTTCGATTTGCGCTCGATGCTCTATACCGTCTATGTACGCAATGCCGCGGATGTTGCGACCATTCGTGAAGAGCTTGAACGTGCGGTCGGTCCCGGCCTGCACGCTGTGTATCTGCGGGCCGATATCTGCAGGCAGGACCTGCTGCTCGAAATCGAGGCAGTCAGCAAGCTTGATGGCTGCTGACTGCTAGGAAATGGCTCTGCAGCGGAATGGGGGACCGTGCCTTGAGCGCAGACCCTTGAAGCAGACGGCCGGATCAATCGATGGCCGGCGTTTATCCGCCGGTGCCGGCAGACGCAGCTGACCCGCCAACAGGCTTGCCCTTGCATCAGGGATCAAGTCGGGCCTTCGTTGCAGAATGCGGAGGCATTCCGGATTGCCTTAAGATCTTCCAGATGCGAAAGGGCGTCTTCGGCGCGTTCCCGTGCCAGACGGCCATGGCGAATCGCCGCTTCGCGCAGGGCGGGATCGCCGATGCGCGCCAATGCATCGAGTCCTTTCAGCAGACGTACGCATACTTCGACCATGCCCGCTCCGTCGCGGGCGATTGCTGAAAATGCGTCGTCAAACATGTCGTGAACGTAAAGCGACGGCACTTCCACTCGGTCGTGACAGCCCGCTTGCTCCTCATCCTTTTCCAATGGCTTTGCCCACTGCACAAACAGCCTGACGTAGGTTCCGATGATGTCGATGGCCGTGCCGGGATCATTCACGGCCGGCGAAAGCGCCCGGCTGGCGATTTCGGAAAGGACGACCAGCCCGAAACGAGGATCGTCATCGAAGCGACGGTCATCGCGAATCAGGAATGCACTGGCAATTTTGCCGAGGCCTTTCTCCGTGATGCGCGCATCCGGATGAACATAGGCCAGCGCACGTCCGGGCGCAGTGAACGTGCCGGGCAATGCCGCGACGACTATCCGCGTTTGCGATTCTTCCGCATATTTCTGCAGCGCTGCCATGTCGATATGCTGCACGTAACCGACCGCTTCCGCGTAGATTGCATGGCCGTCTGCACCGTTGCCATGTACGGCCATGCCGCGCAGGCGTGGAGCGCACCGCCTGCGGTGAAGCGAGGCAGCGGTCGCCGCTTCCACTCTGTCGATGATCGCACCCAGGCGCCCGAGCCGGGCAATGCGGTCTACCCACCTGAGAAACGTAAAGATGACGAAACCCAGCACCAGAAGCGCGAGCACGAAAAGAGTAAATCTTCCTGCCCGGCCATAATAGCTGTTCATCAGGGCGGTCAGCGCAACGATGCTGAAGATGAACGCGCCGATGAACGTGGATAGCGCATTCTGTGAAACGTCGTCCGCAATAATGAGAGGAAAGGCGCGGGGCGTGGCATTGTTTCCGGTCGACGCATAGGCCGCCACCATAGAGGCGACGGCAAAGGTGGCGATGACCAGCATGCTTGCTGCAATAATCTTCAGCAAGTCTTCTGCCGACTCCTGGGTAATATTGGGCACGCCGTGCCCGAGCCAGATTTCGTCGGCCATGTCGGCGATCAAGGCGGCAATAATGGACAGTATGCAGGCAATAAGTGGCTTGACCCACAGGCGTTCACGCAGTTCGGCCAGATATAGTCTGAATTTTTCTGCCAATTTTCGCCTCTCGTTTCATCGTGGCCGGAAAGCCGGAAAGAGATTGCGCAGGAGACAGGGGCGGGAATTTGCATCATGCCGCACGGCCGGGGTGAACCGGCCGTCTCAATTTGCACGGCTCATGCAATACCGCTCCGCCAAATTGCGCAGTGCTCAAGGCATTTTACCTACGGCATTCTTCAGGCCTTTGACGTTTCTATACTGAGTGAACGTTTATTGACGTATTCCAGAAATACCTGCTCGCCGGCTTTTTCCGCCAGGTGTGCAATTGCCTGAAGTAGCGGCAGGCTGCGCGCGGCCGGGATGTTCTGGCAGACATTTTGCAGCGCGGTACGTTCCATGCGGCTGGGAGGGGAGTTGCTGAGGGACAATGTTAGTGCCGCCATGCTGTGCTGCGTTTTTGCAGAATGCAGGAGCAGCGCGACGGCGAACTGGTCTGCGATCGGGCGCACGCCATGCAAAGGTTCCGGATAAGGCGTGTCGTAAGCGATGTACAGCACCGGCCTTCCTTCGACAAAGCACTGCGTCGCGGCTTCCAGCAGGCCTACCGCAAAGCTGGCGTCATAGGCGCACAGGCTGGTGGAGGGCAGCATCGCGCCGCTGGCGATTCCCCAGTAGCCGGAGGGCGCGTTGTGCACGGAATTGTGAAAGCGCGTCGGCGAGATCAGGCGATCAGAGCCGGCCAGCGCCTCGCAGATCATGTGGCAATTTTCTCCGTCGCCGCCCGAGGAGCTGAAAACCGTGGTAATCGAGGCCGGATCGGTCTGCGTCACCGCCAGCGCATCCATGCCGCAGGCAAGCGCCAGCTTGACGCCTGCACCGATGCGCCGGCGTTCGGCCGGAGGCAGCACATTGATGGACGGAGTTCTTGTCCTGGCCGCTTCGTAGCGGGAAGGATTTTGCAGGATGGCGCGCCATGCTTCCCAGTTGTCGGCGCCCGGGCCAATCACGCTGACGGCATCCAGATAAACCTTGATCGTCATGCGGCTACTCCCAGGACTAAGCTGCAATTCGAGCCGCCGAAGCCGAAGGAATTGTTCAGTGCATAACGCAGCGGTTGCCTGCGGTTTTCCAGCACATACTGAACCGGCAGCGCGGAATCGACGGCCACCGTGTTGATGCCAGCCGGGATTTCGCCATGCCGCATCGCCAGTGCGCAGATGATGGCTTCAACGCCGCCGGCCGCGCCCAGGGTATGGCCTGTTGCGCCCTTGGTCGAGCTGCATGGCTTGCTGTCGCCGAACACTGCATGCACCGCCTTGCCTTCCGAAGCATCGTTGCTGGGAGTCGCCGTGCCGTGCAGGTTGATGTAATCGATGTCGCCGGCCTGCAGCCCTGCCGCATTCAATGCTGCCAGCATCGCCTGCTGCGCTCCCAATCCTTCAGGATGCGGCGAGGACATGTGATGCGCGTCGCTGGATTCGCCTACGCCGTGCAGCAGTATCGTGCCCGTCGCGGGGCGCTCATCGGCTTTCGTCAGAAGAATGAATGCCGCGGCTTCGCCTATCGATATGCCGTCGCGGCCCTGGCCATAGGGCTGCGCCGGTCTGGTCGACAGCAGCTGCAGCGAATTGAACCCGTACAGCGTGGTCAGGCAAAGGCTGTCCACGCCGCCGACGACCGCTGCATCGATCAGCCCGGCTGCGATCATGCGCGCCGCATTGCCGAATACCTTGGCGCTGGACGAACATGCCGACGACACCGCGAGCGAAGGCCCTTGCAAGCCGAAATAGTCGCTCACAAAAGCAGCGACGGAATAAGTGTTGTGGGTCTCGGCGTAGTGGAAATCTTCGGGCAAGTCGCCAAGCGCTCCGGTCGCCTCGTCTGTTGCGCGCTGCCGGTAGGCCAGCTCGGTTTGCAGGATGCCGGATGTACTGGTGCCGAGAAAAAGACCGACGCGTTCCGCGCCATATTGCGCAACGGCCTGACTGACCGCTTCCGAAAATCCGTCCTGCTCCAGCGCCAGTTGCGCAAGGCGGTTGTTGCGGCAGTCGTAAGCCTTCAAATCGCTGCGCAGGGCGACCTCATCCACGCCTTGCACTTCGCCGATGTAAGTCGGCAGATCGACCGTCTCGAAACGGCATGGCTGCAAGCCGCCTTTCTGTAGGCTGAGCATGCGCCAGTTGGCTTCGAGCCCGGTACCGAGGCAGGTGCTCATGGTGAAGCTTTTCAGTTCTAGGGATTGCATGGATCGCATTTGCTGTATGGTTTCATTTGGTTGGCAGCATTATCGGGAGGCATGGATTGCCTGCACGTCAGTGCTCATTCCATCCCGCAAGCTCACGCACCGGAGTCCGGCGCTGCGAATGGATTCGATCAGGCGCGGAAGGACATCCAGAATCACGGGTGCGCCGCTCACGCCGCGTGCCGAATTGCCGTCGTGCAGCAGCAGGATATCTCCCGCTGCAAGATTTCGCAGCAGCCGCTGCAGCACCAGGTTCGCATCCGCGGTACGGGTATCGAATCCGCGCCGCGTCCAGCTGGTCAGCCTCAGATTCAGATGATGCAATACCGGATCGAGAAACGGATTGCGCAGGCCGGCTGGCGCACGGAAGAATTGCGGCATGCGCCCCGTCAGCGAGTACAAGGTTTGCTGCGCCTGCGTCAGTTCTTTCTTCAGGCCACCCATGCCGCTCAGGGAAAACGTATGGCGATGGAACATGCTGTGGTTTTCGATATCGTGACCGGCATCGACGATTTGCCTTGTCAGGTCCGGATGGGCTCTGACCTTATCCGCGATGCAGAAGAAGGTGGCTTTCGCATTCTGTTCTGCGAGTATTTTCAACACCGCAGGCGTCACCTCAGGGTCAGGACCGTCGTCGATGGTGATGGCGACTTCCGGCCTGCCGGAATCCAGTCGCAGCACATTCGGTCCCAGCAGGCTGCTGCGCGGCCACAGGCCTGCGGCGGTCAAGGCGGCATGGTTCGCAAGCAGCACTGCCAGGGTCCAGGGCGCGCCGCCCGGAATGGCGAGGGATGCGAGCGCACCCGCGTGCGCGACTGCCGATGCCTTGATGAAACCGCTGGGCTGCCATTTCTGTGTCTGCATGGTCAGTACGCCGCGTTCGAAAAAAGCAGGGAGCCTGTACCGCCCGGCACCGTTGCGGGCTCGCTGCCCGCCGTACTTTTTACAGACTCCAGGAATGACTGCAGCGCCATCCCGGCTTCGGTCCGGGTCAGCGCGTCATGTTCGGAAACGGCTCGTTCGAACAGTTCTTCCGCGAGGCGTTGCAGCAGCGCGAAATTTTCCGCCATGCGTTGCCGGAAGCCGGCATCGTCCAGTACGTCTTTCAATCCGCGGTTCAGTTCGGCAAACCATTCCAGTCCGGCCTGGTCGAGCATCTGGGCAGGATTGCGTTTTTTGCTCAGCCTGCTCCATGCGCGCAGGAATCGCTGCATGTGTTCATTGAGTTCCTGCGACTGAGACAGCGGTTTCTGCAGCCGTGCCATGACACCGATATCGACCAGCTTGTTCTGGTAGAACAGAGGGCACATGATGCCCCAGTAATAGGTGTAGTCCCACGCGACCTTGTGCGGCATGACTTCCGGATCTTCAAAGAGATCGTACTGGCCGAGATAGAGCGACATCATGGTGCGGTACAGCGTGTGGAATACCTGGTCGTAAAGCTCCGCGTACATCGCAACGGGACCTTTATTGCGGTCATGCGCGATCAGCTCGGTGATGAAGGTGTTGCTGGTGGCGATGAAGTCGCTGCCCGGCGAATAGAAAGGATCGAGGAAACGGCCCGCTTCGCCGGTCAGCGCCCAGCGCTGCCTGCCTGAGTAGACCTGCTTGCAGTCGTAGGAGAAACGCCTGAAGAATGCGAAATCCTGCAGCTTGTCGCGCTCCGTTTGCAGATGGTCGAACAGGCGCGGCTGATGGGTTTCCAGCCAGTTCATCGCCTTTTCGAAGCTGTTGATCGAATCGACCGGATGTACATCGTTGTCGACCACGATGCCGATCGAATGCGAACCGGACGCGAGCGGAATCAGCCATACCCAGTAGCCCTTTCCGACCAGGTGATTGGTGGACAGCCAGCGGTTGGGCGGATTGCAGCGGTTCAGCCATTCAGGATCGTCCGACCAGTCGTTGACGTCGATGTGCGCAGAGATGCGGAACCATACCGCGCCGGCGTTGTGTTCATTCGGCTGCGCAAGACCCAGCTTGCGCTTGACGAGCCCGGCGCGGCCGGATGCGTCGACCAGCCAGCGGCATTGTACTTCGTGCATCGAGCCTGCGGTTTCATAGACGACGCGATGCGCTTCCGTATTGTTCAGGGAAAATTCCCGCACCATTGCCTGGTCGATAAACCGCACGCCTGCTTCGAGCGCCAGCTGGCCCAGCTTGTTTTCGAAGATGCCGCGATCGATCTGATAGCTGCCCGTCGGCAGCATCCTGCTTGCGCCGAGTTCTGTCACCTTGTCGAAGTCGCGCCGGCCATCGGAAAAGAAAAAGCGGAAACCGAATTTTTTCAGCTGCTCGTCCATCAGGTGCTGCTTCAGTCCGAGCACGGTGTCGAAATAGTGCGCCGCGATTTCCACCGAGGATTCGCCAACCTTGTGTGCGGCAAGCGGCACCGGATGCGCGCGCCGCTCCAGCACGAGGATCGAGAGTTCGGGAAAGCGCCGCTTGAGCTGCAGCGACAGCGTCAAGCCGGCAAGGCCGCCGCCCAGGATAGCGACATCGTATTGTTGCGGCGCAGATGCTGAGCTCATGAATGATCGCCTTGCCAGAAATCGTAGAAGTTGAACCAGTTATAAGGCGCTTCGCGGCAGAAAAATTCGATGCGCGCCACATACTGCCGCATCGCCGCGTCGATGGCTTCCTGCAAGCTCCCTGAAGAAAGTGCGTCGCGGTCGCCGAAATCCGCAATTTTTTCCAGGTGGATGTCGTAGCGGTTGCCGCCGCGATAAACGCCTGCCATGAAAAACACCGGCGTGCGCATCATTGCCGCCATCTTGAACGGGCCGACCGGGAATGCGGCGGGTGAGCCGAAAAAGGGCAGGACAGCAGTCTTTTCATCGCTGAAAGTACGGTCGGCCAGGATGCCGATGATCGCGCCTTCATCCAGTCTTTCCTTGACGGTCAGCATGGCGCTCAGGTTTCCGAGCGGGACGATTTCCTGCTGCGCCTGCGGATTGATCGCGGCCATCAGGGAACTGATCTTCTTTGCGTTTTCCTCGTACATCAGGAGAACCAGCTTCAGGCGTTCGTTCTTGCGCGATACCAGCCGGACTGCTTCGAAGCTGCCGTAATGCGCGCCCATCAGGAATACGCCGCGTCCACGTGTTGCGCTGTCCTGTGCGGCATACGCATCGTCGATGACGCGGATGTCGAACAGATCGCTGCGGCCCTTGAGAAAGAATACGCGGTCCAGCAGCGCGCTTGCGAAACAGTGAAAGTGGCGGAATACCTCGGTCCAGCGCGGTGTGCGGCCCAGCACCCTGGCAAGATATTTCGACGATGCGCGGCGCGATTCGCCGACGACCACCACGAAATACAGCGTGATCGGATACAGAAGCAGGCGCGCAACGCGACGGCTCACGGTTGTCGCGATCCAGACGATCAGCCTGATCAGAAAAAACGAGCCGCGCTCTTTCTTCTGCGTCCAGCTCTTCGGCGCTCCTGCGGAGTTGCCGGTTTTCTGCATGGACGCCGCGGAATCGTTCCTGAGATCGCTATGCAAGTTATTTCCTCGAATTGACATAGGCATTGATACTTTCCTTGATTCCCGCATGCTGAAAATCCGGGTTCATGATTTTCCGGCAAAGATACTCGCCCATGAACATAAGGATCACGAGCGGCCAATTGAGCACGTTCGCGAACAGCGACCAGGTCTCAAGGGAAAACAGATAAAAGATAAACAGCGAGAGCGCAATCTGGGCAAGGAAGAACACGGTCCATGCCAGCGTGACGCCACGCGTGTAACGCAGAACATCGTCCGGGAGATGTCCATGTATGGTTTGCGCGAACTGAGTGATAAGCGGCGTGCGCGGCGCAAGCAGGGTCTGTCCGAAGAACCATGCGAAGATCAGGTTGGTCACGACATGCTGCGCCAGGTAAAACCAGTCCAGGTTCAGAAGCATGGGCTGCCACAAGAGCAGGGTGGCGACCAGGCAAAGCGCCATGACACCGGCTGCACCGAGCATTCTTGCCATACGCGTTACCCTGGCCGGCGGCAAGAGGGAGAATGCGCTCCAGGAAACGATACCGACCAGTGGAAACGCCAGCATGGCTACAGCGATCTGCCGCCACACATTGTCCGGCTGCGGCGTGATCAATGCCATATGGCTGATCGACACATATGCCGCAATTGCGATGACCACGGTGGCTATCTTGGCGGGAGACATGGAGGCTGAAAACTTCTTCTTATAGGGCTGAATAAAGGATGACTAAAACGGATGCACTCATTTCGAACGCGCTTTTCGCCACAGCAATATGGGCAGGCGCAGCAGGAAACCGAAAAACAGGCGAGTGTACATCCAGGTCAGCAACTTGTTGTCGCGCCAGTAATTGAAGTGCGACACGCCGCCTTCCTCGGCATTCAGATACCGGACCTTTGCCGGAATGTTAACCGGCTTGACGCCGCGCCAGCGCAGGCGCACCACGGCTTCGGGATCGAAATCGAAGCGGCGCATCCAGTGCTGCTTTTGCATGATGGCGCGCAGCGGTTCTATCGGATAGACGCGGAATCCGAACAGCGAATCGCCGATTCCTCCACCGCAGGTTTCAAAGTTCGCCCACCAGTTCGAGATCTTGCGGCCCTTTACGCGTACGCTTGGGGCCGAGGCATCGAATATCGGAACGCCCAGAATCATCGCGTCCGGTTTGTTCTGCGATTGTTCCATGAATACCGGAATCATGGATGCGTCATGCTGTCCGTCCGAGTCCATTGTCAATACATGGGTATAGCCTTGCCGGAATGCCATGTCGATGCCATGCAGGACCGCAGCGCCTTTTCCCTGATTTTTCTCCAGCACGATGATCTTCAGGTCCGGGTCAGCGAGCGCCATTTCCTGGAGCCCGGCCACCGTGCCGTCGGTGCTGCCGTCCACCACCACCCATACCGGTGACCAGTACTTGCGCGCCGCCTTGACCGTTTCATAGACAGTCGCGCCCGGGTTATAGCTGGGGATCAGTACCAGATGCGACAAGGAGGCCGGCATCGGGGTGTGCGACTCGATTGAGCGCTGCAATTGCAAACTAAAACTGCCCATGGTTTACATTCGAAATAGTGCTTGGTAATCGTCTTCTATCGCGTCTCTAATTGCGTCTGTTGTTGCGTCTCTTGTCGGACCGTTTGCGACCATAGGGGACCAGATCCGCATCGGCCGCCGGACGGACCATCATCCGGCGGCCTGTTTGAATTTTGCCAGCAGTGCTTCCTCGATTTCTTCCAGTCGCCGTCCGCGCGTATCGATGCCGTTACGGATCAGCATGAGCGCCGATATTATCATTGGTACGGCGATCAATAATGCCGAAAAAGCCACATTGCCGAAGATTCCGATTACGCCGGCAAAGGCGCCGAGGATGCCGCCGAGCTTAGAGCTGGCGGCAATGACCCCCGAACCGGTACCGCGCAAATGCACTGGATAAATCTCCGCTGCATACGGAATCAGCATGGCGATCACGCCGCTCGCGCTGATCAGCAGGCAGGTAGTCGCGAGGATGATCAGCGAACTCGAACGTATATCTGCAAGTGCCAGCACAAAGAAAAGAGCCAATGCGCCGGTGGTCAGTGCGATGAACAGCACCAGCGTCTTGACGCTGCTCCAGCGGTGATACAAGCCGATCACGATCAGGATTCCCGGCAATGCGAATATTGCTGACTTTGCAATCAGGGTGCTTGCGGCCTTCGCGTCCATTCCCATGGTGCCCAGGTTGGACGGCAGCCATAACAGAAACCCGAAATTCACCAGGCCCCAGGCGATGCCGCATGCAATCAATCCATAGGTAATCGACGCATATGGACCGCGAAGCAGGTCCAGCATGCTGACCTTCGAGTCGTTTTGCGGCGTTTCAGTTTCAGCGGAAACCACATTGGCGTCGCTTGCCAGAACTCCGGAATATTTTGCCAGCACTGCGCGTGCTTCGATTTCCAATCCGGCGTTTGCCAGAAAACGCGGCGATTCGGGAATATAACGGTCAAGGAAGATAATGAGCGCGCCGGTCGGCAAACCGAGCAGCCACAGTACGCGCCAGCTGAACATGGGCTCCAGGATCGCTGCCGACCCGGCAGCAATCAGATACCCGGCGGAGGTGCCGATCCCGCCAAGCGCCACCAGAAGCCAGCCCCTGTGCGCCGCGGGAATCATCTCTGCCATCAGGGTGAACGTGATCGGCAGCAGACCGCCCGCCGACGCACCCATCAGAAAACACATCGCCAGGTTCCATTCAAACGTAGGCATGGCGCCGCAGATTGCCGTGCCGATGAACATCAGTGCCGACAACAGGATGGCCGCACGACGCCCGAACGCGTCAGCCAGGCGGCCCCAGACAATGGATCCGACCGTGGTGCCGGTCAATGCCACCAGCGCGAGCCAGCCGGCAGTTTCCTTGCTGATTTCATATTCCTCCGTTACGCCGGGCATCACGAATCCGAGCGTGGCAGGCTTCATGACGTCAACGGCCAGGGCAACGATCAGCACGAATACAAGCTTCCAGTGTTCCCGGTTGAGCGGCACACTGTCCGCAACATGGAATTGCAGAGGTGCGCCGCCCATGTTCTTTGCCAATTGGCTAAGCCGGGGCATCAAACCGTAAGCGGCGAACAGCAGGCCGACGGGAATCAGCACCATACCGATCAGCATGTTCGTGTCCATCGGCATGCCTGCCATCTGGTAATCCATGTAGGACGAATGAATGAACATCGGGATATGTGCCAGTACACCGGCGACCAGTGCGGCGCAACCGATCCAGAAGGCAACCGGGTGGTGAAACGAAAGACCGCTAGATTTCATAAATAGTTGTCAAAAGTGCAGCGGAAGCGAGCCGATCCAAGGCTTGACTTCAGCCCGCTTCGGCGTTTGCTGTCGACTGTTAAGTTCTTGATTAAACAAGAAAAACAACGATAAGCAGCGTGGAAAAAGCTTCCTTAATTCTGCAAAGTGACCGAGTCTACTACAGCGTCAGTTACTTTTGGCGACTTGTGTTCCCTATTGAGCACATGGCTGAAGTAATCTTCCAGCTCTTTCATGAACAATTTTGCATTGTCCGGTGGCGGAAAGCGCTTGCCCAATCTGATGCGGAAATGCACGGGAAATTCGGGAGGGCGCAGAATATGATGCCCTTTACCGAGAAAACCCGAGTCCGTTTCGATGATCAGTGTCTGGACCTCCGCCTCCGTGCGCTTGGCAATGACGCCCAGGCTTCCTTTCAAGTCCAGGGGCATTCCCTTGACCGTGCGCGTGCCCTCGGGGAAAAGAAGCACATGGTTTCCTTGCACGAGTTCCTCTGCGGCTGAATTCGCCAAGTCGCGCATCGATCCGTTCGGTATGTAGCCGGCGATCTGCGCGCCTTTCCCGAACAGGACGTTTTTCAGGACTTCCGCTTTCATGATGGACACGACATTCGGCAGTCGTGATGCTATCAATAAGGCATCGAGCAAGGATGGATGGTTGGGGGCGAGGATGAGGCCGCTGTCGGAGCGCAGGCGGTCGACTTCGGCGATATCCAGTTTGACAATATGAAGAGTATCCAGAATGCCCAGATAGCAGCGAAAGAAACGCATGATCGTTACGCGCCCAAGCTGTTTTCTCGCGCGGCCGCGGACGAAAACGCACGCCAGCACCAGATATGACGTGCCGACGATCAGCATCGCTGTGAGCAGCAACAGGCCCAAAACGAGAATGCAGAAATCGAATGCTGTCTTGAACGGGTGAAGAATGGGATTACGCAGAAGACGCCCCGGTGATGAAGGTTTTTGCCGCATGAGCGATGTGCCGTTGTTAGCCTTGCAAAGAACGGCTTGCCTATCGCGCAATTTGCCGGACGGTCAATAGAGGATTGCTGCTCCGGCGCGCCATTATGCAATGGCCGCATGGTGATTGCAATGTCACACGGTCAATGCAAGCGCGCATGATCAAGTCGACCATTAAGTCGATCAACTGAATGGTCGACTAAAAGATCAAACTACGCCGGATCCGAAAGTTTATTCAAGGTTTTGCACCTGCTCGCGCATCTGCTCGATCAGCAGCTTCAAGGCCATGGAGGCGTCGGATAATTCCTTGAGTGCCGCTTTTGAGCCAATGGTGTTCGCTTCACGATTCAGTTCCTGCATCATGAAGTCCAGACGCCTGCCGACCTGGCCACCTTTTTTGAGAATTTCGCGTGTTTCGGCCAGGTGCGCGGACAGGCGCGTGATTTCTTCGGCTATATCGATGCGAATTCCATAAAGCGTCACTTCCTGCCGGATGCGTTCCGCCGCTTCGTCGTGCGACAGGGTGGTTGTGGCGCCGGCGTTGTGGTTCTGCAACGCTATTCCCATCGCTTCCTGCATGCGGTCGATGGCTTTCTGGTGGAATTGGGCGACGGCCTGTGGAATCAGCGGACTGATGCGGGCAACGATGCTTTCCATTTCTTCAATGCGCGAAATCAGCATGGCGCCCAGTGCCGTGCCTTCGCGTTTTCGTGATGCGATAAATGCATCCAGCGCGGCACTTGCCGTTTGCATCACTTCTTTTTGCAGGGTTTCTTCGCCCATCCCGGACTCTTCGATGACGCCGGGCCAGCGCAGCAGGTCATTGACCGACATGGGAAGTGCGGCGGGAATATGCGCGCGGACTTGTTCCTGCATTTTTGCTATTTCCGACAGCAGGGCGGTATTGAGGCTGTAGCCTCCGTCGGCGGCCTTGCGTCCAAAGCTCAGACGGCATTCCACCTTGCCGCGCGTCGCGCGTGCGGCGATTGCTTCCCGCAATGCCGGTTCTACCGCTCTCAATTCGTCGTTGAGCCGGAATTGCAAATCTAGAAACCGTGAATTGACGCTTTTAAGTTCGATCGTAATGGTGCCGATGGCCGTGTCGCGTGTGACAACGGCGTATCCAGTCATGCTGCTGATATTCAAAATTAGCTTCCTCGATTACTTTACAAAATGCCGATTTATCCACACAATCCATTAACGCTTTCTGGTTTGCAAGGTTTCAACTATGCAATGTAGTGAATTTTTGGCCCGCTGCGATGATGCGGACCTGATTAGTGCGGCTGTTTTGCGGCTCTTTCAATTTTCCAGAGTATAAATATGGCAGCACAAAATAATGCTCCCTTACCCGATGGGTTGGATATTGCCGGATACCGCATTGTAAAGAAGATTGCATCGGGCGGGTTCAGTATTGTCTATCTGGCATATGACGAAGACGGAAATGCGGTCGCAATCAAGGAGTATCTGCCGAGTTCCCTTGCCCTGAGACAGCCAGGCGAACTGGTGCCGGTGATTGCTCCGGAAAATCTTCCGACCTTTCGAATCGGCCTGAAATGCTTTTTCGAGGAAGGAAGGGCGCTGGCGCGCATCAGCCATCCCAACGTCGTCAGCGTCGTCAACTTCTTCCGTGCCAACGAGACAGTTTATATGGTGATGGCCTATGAATCGGGCCGTTCGCTGCAAGACCATATCCTGCGCCGCCGCGAAAAGGGTGAGAAGCCGCTGGTATCGGAGCGCTTCATCCGCAAGATGTTCAGCCAGGTGATGAATGGCCTGCGGGAAGTGCATACCAACAAGCTGCTGCACCTCGACCTCAAGCCTGCCAATATTTATCTGCGCGTGGACGGTACGCCCATCCTGCTCGATTTCGGTGCTGCAAGGCAGACATTGCGAGAAGACGCGCCCAAGCTCTACCCGATGTACACGCCGGGATTTGCGCCGCCGGAACTGTATTCCAAGAACGGCAACCTCGGACCATGGACCGATGTCTACAGCATCGGCGCCTCGATATTTGCCTGCATGGTGGGCGCGCCGCCTCAACCCGCCGACCAGCGCAAGATCAATGACCGGATGGATGGCCATTTCCGCAAGCTCGAAGACTTGTACTCGCCGGAATTGATCAAGGTAGTGCGCTGGAGCCTGATGGTCGATCCCATGGAGCGTCCGCAAAGTGTCTTTGCGCTGCAAAAGGCGCTGAAGAGCGAAACCTTGGAGAAGAAGGACGAGCAGGATGTGCTGGAGAAAATCAGCCGCCGGATCCGCGGCTTGTTCGGCACTAAGGTCCGTGAGTCCGCCAATGGCGGCGCAACCACGATCCAGGAAAACTCACGTTAATTATTGGGAGCAATAGCGGATCATGCGATTCTCTGTTTATCAGTCCAGCCATATCGGCGGACGCAAGGCCAACCAGGACCGCATGGGTTACAGCTTCACGCGGGATGCGCTATTGCTGGTGCTTGCGGACGGCATGGGCGGCCATATCCTGGGCGAGATGGCCGCCTCCATTACCCTGCAGACCATCGGCACCCTGTTCCAGCAAAACGCCAAGCCTTACATCAAGAAGCCGGAGCGCTTTCTTGAAGACAGCTTTATGGCGGCGCATCGGGAGATCCATCGTTACCGCGCCCTCAACAATCTGCCGGAGACGCCGCGCACCACCATCGTCGCGTGCCTGGTGCAACATGGCAACGCCATCTGGGCGCACTGCGGCGATTCGCGCCTTTACTGGATGCGCGACGGTCATATCCTGGCGCGTACGCGCGACCATTCACGCATCGAGACATTGATTGCGCAGGGCAAGGTCGATCCGTCCGAGCGCGATACCCATCCCGAACGCAACAAGCTGTTCAATTGCCTTGGTGCGCCGAACATGCCGATCGTCGAGATTTCGCGCCGCGCCAGCCTGCGGCCCGGCGACGTGCTGCTCCTGTGTTCGGACGGCTTGTGGTCGGTGCTGCCGGATCATGCGCTGGCGCACAGCCTGCACAACAATACGGTGGTGCGCGCTGTGCCTGAACTGATCAATACCGCTGCCGGCATCGCGGGCAAAAAGAGCGATAATGTCACTGCGCTTGCGATCATGTGGGAAGGCACCGGCGAGCTGCAGGATTCCACCGTCGTGATCACGACCAATGCTTTGCCTCCGGACAGCGTGACGACCACGATACAGGCGCCGCGCCATGCCGATCTTGAAAATGCGGATCTTTTCAATGAAAGCGAAATCGAAAAAGCCATTGATGAAATCCGCGGCGCGATTGAAAAAACAGCGCGCCTGACCAACAAGGAATAATTACATGATGTTTGAGAATCGTCCCAGCGGACGCACCGCGGATGCGCTGCGCGCCGTCCGTATTACACGCAACTACACCAAGCACGCGGAAGGTTCCGTGCTGATCGAATTCGGCGATACGCGCGTCATCTGCACGGCAAGCGTCGAAGATCGCGTACCGGGCTTCCTGAAAGGCCAGGGGCAGGGCTGGCTGACTGCCGAATACGGCATGCTGCCGCGTTCCACGCATACCAGGATGGACCGTGAAGCCGCGCGCGGAAAACAATCCGGGCGTACCCAGGAAATCCAGCGACTGATCGGCCGTTCCCTGCGCGCTGCATTCGATCTGCAAGGATTCGGCGAACGCACCCTGCATCTCGACTGCGACGTGATCCAGGCCGACGGCGGTACGCGCACCGCTGCCATCACGGGCGCCATGGTCGCCGCTTACGATGCATTTTCGAAAGCTCACGCCGCCGGCTTGATCCCGGCCATTCCGCTCAAGCATTTCGTTGCCGCCATCTCGGTGGGCGTATATCGCGGCATGCCGGTGCTGGACCTTGATTATCTGGAAGATTCGGATTGCGATACTGACATGAATGTCGTCATGACCGATACCGGCCATTTCATCGAAGTGCAGGGCACTGCCGAGGGCGACGCCTTCGACCGTGCAACGATGAATCGTTTGCTGGACCTGGCGCAGGCAGGCATCGCAGATTTGATCAGCACGCAGAAGCAGTCCCTGGGACTGACCGCATAGACGGAAACATGGACGGGAAAACTGCGCTAAACTTGCGCGGTTTCCCGTAAAAATACTATCCGCATCCAGCGCATCTCGTCATGGCGATGCGGTTTTCCTATGACACAAACCATCGTTCTCGCCTCGAACAATTCCGGCAAGCTGAAGGAATTTCATGCCATGCTGGCGCCCCTCGGTTTTGACGTACGCCCACAGCGCGAATTCAATGTACCGGAGGCCGACGAGCCGCATTTTACCTTCGTCGAGAATGCGCTGGCAAAGGCACGCCATGCATCGCTGGCAACCGGGTTGCCTGCACTGGCCGACGATTCCGGCATCTGCGTCAATGCGCTGAAAGGCGCGCCCGGCGTGCTTTCCGCCCGCTATGCGGGCGAGCCGAAGTCGGATGCGCGCAATAATCAAAAGCTCATCGCCGATCTGGCCGAGTATTCCGATAAATCAGCTTATTTTTATTGCGTGCTGGTTTATGTGCGCCATGCAAACGATCCTCAGCCGGTGATTGCGGAAGGGCGCTGGAATGGCAAGTTCGCCTCCGAAGCGCGAGGCGAAAACGGCTTCGGCTACGATCCGCATTTCCTGCTTCCGGAGCTTGGCAAGACCGCGTCCGAATTGTCCGAAGAAGAAAAGAACCGTCACTCGCATCGTGCGCAGGCATTGCGGCAGCTTGTAGAGAAATTGAAATGATCCCCATCAAGCCCGTCGGCAATTCCGCGCTCAGTGACACAAGGCCGGCGGCAGCGCAGGCCGCCACGGCCTATCTCAAACCCGGCGTCATCAATCTGAGCGCCTTGCCGCCCTTGTCGCTGTATGTTCACATTCCGTGGTGCATCCGGAAATGTCCGTACTGTGACTTCAACTCGCACGAAGCGAAAGACGGATTCCCGGAGCAGGAATATCTCGCCGCGCTGCGCAGCGACCTGGAAACCGCATTGCCCCTGATCTGGGGCCGCAAGATCTACACGATTTTCATCGGAGGAGGAACGCCAAGCCTCTTGTCGGCGCAAGGACTCGACCGCCTGATGTCGGACATCCGCAGCCTCTTGCCGCTGGATGGTGCGGCCGAAATCACGATGGAAGCCAATCCTGGGACGTTTGAAGCGGAAAAATTCAAGTCTTATCGCACAAGCGGCATCAATCGGCTGTCGATCGGGATTCAAAGCTTCAATTCCCGTCATCTGCAGGCATTGGGAAGAATCCACGATGGCGACGAAGCAAGGCGTGCGATCGACATTGCGCATGCAAACTTCGACAACTTCAACCTCGATCTGATGTATGCGCTGCCCGAACAGTCGCTGGAGGAAGCGCAGCAGGACATTGCCACCGCAATCGGCTGCGCGCCGCCGCACCTGTCGCTGTATCACCTGACCATGGAACCCAACACGGTCTTTGCGAAATATCCGCCTGTCGTTCCTGATGACGATACCAGCGCCGATATGCAAGACATGATCGAGGCGATGACTGCGGAAGCGGGATACCGGCATTACGAAGTGTCAGCCTATTCCAAGCCGGGGAGGCAGGCACGACATAACCTGAATTACTGGCAGTTCGGAGACTACCTCGGCATTGGCGCCGGCGCGCACTCCAAGATTTCATTTCCGCATCGCATTCTGCGGCAGGCGCGCTATAAGCAGCCAGCTTCCTATCTGCAGCATGCGCAGATGGGAAACCCGGTCCAGGAGGAGCGGGAAATCGGCCGCAACGAACTGGGATTCGAGTTCATGCTGAACGCATTGCGGCTGACGGAAGGATTCGAAACGCATCTCTTTGCCGAGCGCACCGGATTGACCTTGAACGCAATCGATAAGGCGCTCAACGAAGCCGAAGCAAAAGGATTGATTTACCGCGACCATAAGGTTATTCGTCCGACGGAGTTCGGGCAGCGCTTCCTCAATGATCTGCAGCAAATTTTTTTGAGCGATCAGGCCTGAGCTTGTCGGCAATCATGCCGATTATGGGCGCAATTTGGGTATAATTCGCACTTGGTAATTGCATGAGAAGCGCATGATAGCGCGGCACCGAAACCTCTAATTTCGATTTCCCAGTATAATCTGCGCTCTTTGCATCCAGTCCCGCTGGAGGTGTGGCCGAGTGGTTTAAGGCACTGGTCTTGAAAACCAGCGAAGGTGAAAGCCTTCCGTGAGTTCGAATCTCACCGCCTCCGCCAAAAACAAGAATTCTTTTGGGCGATTTTTCTTCCCATTGTTTTTCTGAATGTCTCTCGTTCCTGCATAATATTTTCTGTGTAATTCAAAGCATACGCTGGCCCATATCAAGGGCGATGTCTCGGACCCGCCTGTTTACGGTTCGGTGTAGCCTAGTCGCTTGATCACTATGCGTACCAGAACATCATGAAAAGTATGAACAAAACTGATAACGCATCCTTAATCGAGCGCCTGAAGATCCTGGAATATTCGATCCGGAAGACAATTACCGTTCGGGAAGATCAGGATGAAGACGTCGATTCGCTGCACAGGGACGAGGCCGCGCAATGCGGATTACCGATTTCCGGTTTGACGACAAAAGGTGACCTGCTTAATGCCGTGCAAACGGCAGTAAGGTCAGCGGAGGCGAAAGCCGGAAAGAGTGGAAGAGGTGCGTAATATCTTGCTCGTTCTGTACGCAGTCCACCCTGGCAGCGCCTGGCCGATTAAGTAAAACCGGCTTAGTGCTGCTCCTTCGCATCTGGCGGCGTGGATGTTGCGCGTTCCGCAGTACGATGGGCGCGGACGATTGAAGTATTTTTTCCTTCGCTGTTCAGTTCCTCATACATCTGCTGCAGGCCGGCGGAGAGAATCGGGCTTGTCATCGGGCGGCCGATCATTTCGCTATCGTAGCTGTACCAGATCACGGCAATCACTCCCAGGCTCTTTGCAAGCCGGCCTGTCTCGAACAGTACGTGCGCTTTTTCCACATCATTCATTGCATAGAATTCCTTGCCGCCTTCCTTGGGGGCGGTCAGCCAGCCATGTTCGGAGTCCGCGATCGGCATGTTGGCCAAGCCGTCCTTCTCAAGATGCTGGCGCACTTCGTATAGTTCCTTGGCATAGCTGGGGCCTGCGTTGCCGCGGGCGGACCGGTTGTAGGGATGCCATGAGAGAGCGTCAAAAAATTTCCACATCGGCTCGCCTTCGGAAGTACGCGCAGACAGGATGGTCGGGATTCCGCACACATAGGCCTGAGGAGGCGAGAATACGATCATGTTCGGAGCGGCGCGCTTGGTAGCGCGGTAAACGCGTTTCTGAATGTCCGCCAGCCGCGTAGGCGTCATCGTTCCGAACTCCGGCGGGTCGCCGGGGCAGGCAAAGGGTTCATTCCATCCTTCGACCGCCCACAGATATTTCTTGGTGTGGGATACGAAGCGGAATATGTAATCTTCATATTCATCGAGGTCGCGCGGACCGGACAAGCCGCCGGGCCAGCTCGGGTAATAGGGATTGCGTTCGTCCGGACGTGCCGATGCCCACGTCGGCACAGTGCCGAAGTTTTTCAGAATCTTCGCGCCGTTTTTTGCATGTGCGGAATAAATCTTGTCGATCAGCGGAAAATCAATCGATCCATCCCGCTTCCAGACTGCGGCATCATGAAGATGGGAAATGTCCAGGTCGCGGATCAGGGCATACTTGAACAGCGGCTCGGCACTCTCCGGCCCGTCCCAGTCTCCGCCGTTGTACAGGCGATGCGAATGAATCCCGACTTTGAACGTTTCCCCGGGCAGCGAGTAGCTCGCAGAAAGGGTATGGTTTGCATAGGATCCGTGCGCGGCATCGACAAGCACATAGTATTTCCCTGATTCTGGTTCAGGGATCGAAATCAGCTTGTCGGATTCTTTGCCTGTGCTCTTGGCATCGTAAGCTTTACGGCTCGGCTTGGAACCGTGTTTTATATATAGATCGATTGCGCCTTTGCCATCTCTCCAGGTAGTGAAATGCAGGTTCGAGGCGCCGGGTGGAAGCGTAATTTCATAAAGGCGGCTTTCACCGGACTGGCCCGACAGCTTTGCGAGCGGCATCCGGTTTGAAAGCGCCGTCACATTCTTGCCCTGCTTCTTGGACTCATGCGGGAAAAGGGAAGATGCTGCAAATGCCGCAATGAGGACAAGACCAGCTATCAATAAAGTTCGAATTTTTCGCATTCCATTGCCACTTCAAATTTACGTTTTGTCGCCCTTGAGATCGCTTCAATAGAAGCGGCCTCCCCCTGAGACAATATGGAGAATTTCTTCAGTTGCGGGAATTTAGCTTCTGTTAGTTCAGCGTTTCCCATTGGATGCCAGGGCAGGTGGCGAACGAAGTATTGCTCCTTGGTTACGCAGTGAAGATATTGAGAATCAGGATAGGTGTAAAGTAAAACCCCGTCCGGCCTTGAGCTTGGACAAAGCAGTCCGGACGGGATACTCGGATGCGGAAAATTGCATGCAGACCAATTCTGCGTCCGGTCGCTGGAATGCGCCAACGCTCTCTTTATCGTTGCACAAATTCGGAATAGACCCTGGACAGCCTGGCTTTCAAAGCCTTTTATATAGAGCTCCCAGTTGCAAGGGTTTGGATTTTTTAGAAGCGCAAATCGCTTGTGCCAATGTCCCGTTGCGGATTGTCTTGTTGGGTGTCTGGAAGGCCATCCCGTTGGCTGATCACTTCCGCTCGCATGCGCGGGAGAAATTCAGGATACTCGGATTGAATAAAATGAATTAACCCCTCCCGGACGCGGCATCGCAGGTCCCAGGCACGCCCCGAATCGCCCGCACTCACAAGAGCGCGTAACTGCATCGCGCGCTCATTGGTATCGACTACCTGTATCAGGCAAAGGCGGCCATCCCATTCAGGAGAGCTCTTGCATATGCGTTCCGCCTCCTGGCGGAGCGGTTCAAGCGGCATGCGGTAATCAGCCCATAGAGTGACTGTTCCGAGCAGGTCAGAAGTCGTTCTTGTCCAGTTCTGGAACGGATTTTCGATGAACCACTGCAGCGGCACAATCAGGCGTCTTTGATCCCAGATGCGCACGACGACGTATGTGCCGGTGATTTCCTCTATCCATCCCCATTCGTTCTGCACGATGACGACATCTTCGAGCCGGATGGGTTGCGTCATGGCCAGCTGCAGACCAGCGAGGAGATTGCCCAGGACCGGTTTGGCGGCAAAACCCACGACCAGGCCCGCCACGCCTGCCGATGCCAGCAAGCTGGCGCCTATCTGCCGAAGAAACGGCAATGTCATCAGGGCCATGCCTGAACCAAGCAGCACGATGACGACCATGACCGTACGGGACAACACTTTCGACTGGGTTTGTATTCGGCGCGCGTGGAGGTTGTCGGCACTGTCAACCGGATTGAGCTCAATGATCGTATCGTTGATCGCTGCAATGCAACGCAGGGCCAGCCAGGTCAAGGAAGCGATCAATGCCAAGGCAGCCACATGACCCAGCAGCGTTGACACGGGAAGTATCGCTGCGTTGTCTCGTATCACCAAGTGAAGCAGCACAAAGAAAAGAACAAGCCGGCCGGTCCTGTTGCCGTAAAGCACCAGCCTGCGGGAAAAAGGGAAGGGCGCGGCGATGCGCGTAAGAATGGTTGTGCCGACGTGATGAATAATCAGGACCGCAGCCAGTCCCAGCAATACTTGAAGCAGCACCTGTATCCATGGGAGCTCTTTGATGAGCATCATCCATGGCATGATTGCGTAGATAAATGTGCCAGAGAGGTCCGGAGTTTTTTCCATTATTGATTTTTTAGAGTGGTGAACTGCTCGTCCGAAAGAATGGCAGCGCGGCCGGGTGAAAACTTGGCGAATGGTTATTTGCAGGAGGAAATTTTCACACAATAGTTTCCCATACCTTTGCGTGAAATAAAGATTTCTCTATTCAGAACTTAAGACAAGCAATCTTTAACTCTTTACGGCGCCTGGGTGCCCGTGCTGGCCTGCGCCGCAAAGGCATGTTGCCTGTATTGGTTGAACGCTCCAGGTAAAGCGATGAATCAATACCTGATTGAAAAGCCGATCAAGTGCACCTTAACGAGCCAGAAATACGCGAGAGAAAGTCTGTCGTCAATATTTACGGTGGGTTTCCGGACTGTGCGTTTGTGTTGCGTCGCTCTGAACGGCCTGGCTGATTCAAGTTGTTTGCCGGGGCAGCCGGCACGGTGGGCGGCACCTGCTCAATCATTTTGTCGGTTTCCTGCTGTCCCGGGCTTCGCTCTCCGCTTCCGATATCGGCTTCCTGTGTCAAATGTTTCGGCTGGCTCATGACCTTGCTCCCAATGAATCCGTAAACCAATTTCCAAACTACTACGATGTCGCCTTGGCGGGATAGTTCGGAAAATGTTGGCACGGAATTCATTGTTAACGCGCAATGAAATACCTTGTCTGAAAAACTAGTGAAGCGGCCCGGTTTTGGCCGCTTTCAATGCCACGCTGGAAGGGGACTATTTCGGTTCTTGAAATTCAAATCGCTGCTGAAGACGATCGAACATCATGTTGTCGAGATCTGCTTCGTCTTCCGTCAGCGCATACGATCCATATGTTGCTCCGATGCCGGTCAACTTCTCAACGCTATTCTTGATTTCCATTATCTGTTCGGCCTTTGCCAGGCGGACGAGGCTGAAAAGCGATTCCCGGAAGAGATATTTTGCTCGAGCGTCCAGTGCCATCCCATAAGGGGATTCCAGGAGATCCGCGATGACTGTCTCGGTGGTTGGCTTGTTAATCATGGCTTCAATTACCTTAAAGAAATTAACATGATGCAAGTATTCAAGATATCGCCTGGCATATTTTTGACAAAAATCAAAAGTATTACGGGTTAATGACTAAGTCGTAGGAATAGTCCTAATGTGTTTCATTTTTGCAAAGATCTCTGCAAAAAATGAACTCGGAAAAGGTTTCTGCATGATTGCAATTCCACTAATGAACAAATTCCGGATTCCGGGATCGTAATCTTCATGCCGGCTGGTCCAAAATAATTTGGCGGCCAGTTAAAAGCGCTCCAAAAATGACAAGGTGCGATAGAGGCACTACATGCAGAGGACGCAGCAAGTGCAGCCTGGTCAGACATCCTGAATAATTTTTTTATCCTTTCATTCGCCATTACGGAATATGGAAAAACTAAACCCGCAGCAGATGGAACGCCTTCTTAAGTTGCTGGACGACCGGCAAAAATCATTAGAGGAAGAAGTGCGTGTTGAACGGGCTCAGCAGGACGGTTACCTTGATCTTGCCAGCGAGGTGCCCGATGCAGGCGACGCGTCGTTTGCAAGTCTGTCGGTCGATCTGGGCAATGCGTCGGTAGTTCGCGACGTCAATGAACTGAATGCGATCCAGAGAGCGCGTGCACGAATCGAGGAGGGCACATATGGTGAATGCGCAGAATGCGGATACATGATCCCTTACGAACGTCTGGAAGCGCAACCAACGGCAGAGCGCTGCGCTCCCTGTCAGGACGTGTATGAGAAAACCCATGCCGAAGCCAGGAAGGGTTCAACACTCTGACAGTCTGCGTAAATATTATTGCACGGGCCGCCCGGCGGCCGCGTGCGTTCGGCGCCATCGCAGGCGCGTACCCGCCAGATCTTCATCGCAGCGCTCGCTGCGTTTATCAATAAGTTGCGAAGCTCACTGCTCGTCTGAACTGAAGTCCGGCAGTCTTTATTTCCACTGTGAAAATAAATTTTCCCGACTGAAGGCGCAGAGAGTCAGCCAATTTCCTTTAACGGCAAATCCTGTCCCATCCCGTCCGGTACACGGCGCTTGTCTGTTCGCATATACCTTGCGCAAACGACTATTGCTGCCATATCCCTTTAATCCTTTTAGCCATGTCGGGAAAAGGGATCAGGGTCCGTCGGGATTCATGAATATATCTGAATCATGCCCAAGCATGCGCTGAATTTCTGTTGCGCGAGATTTAATGGGGCCGTAGCGGATCTAATATTGACTTCCGCAGGATTGTTAAGCGCTCTCGTTTCGATTGTCACTGTGAGGAATGCCGATCGCACATGAATTTATGCGGTTCATTGCAATACGTTTCTTTGCAGTCAGCACGCAAGGAGGGCTGGAAATAAGTATGATATGTAGCCGGAGGCAATAATGACTGATCCCTTATCCCTTGCTGCGTTGGCCGGTGGCTTGTCGTGGGCCAGCGGTCTTCGTCTGTACATGACCTTGTTTATTGCCGGTTGGTTTAGCCGCCTCGGCTGGATCGATTTGCCGCAAACCTTGCAGGTGCTGGAATCGCCGTGGGTACTGGTAGTGACCGGCCTGTTAACCGGAATCGAATTTCTGGCAGACAAAATCCCCGGAGTGGATTCGGCATGGGATACCGTCCAGACCTTCATCCGTGTTCCTGCCGGCGCGGTATTGAGTGCAGCAGCGTTTGGCGAGATGAATCCGGCCTGGATCACGGTCGCCGGCCTGTTGGGAGGCGGCGTGGCGGCCGGAGCGCATTTCACCAAGGCCGGCAGCCGTGCGCTGATTAACACTTCTCCCGAACCGTTCAGCAATTGGGCTGCGTCCTTTACCGAGGAAGCAGCTGTCGCCGGAACCCTGCTGGCCGCGTTCTTTCATCCGCTGGTCCTGTTTTCCTTTCTTGCTGTATTCTTCCTGCTCGCTTGGTGGGCTCTTCCCAAGATTTGGCGTGCAATACGCTCCATTTTCAATAGGTTCCGCATTTGATGTTTCTTCATTCTCTTCGCATGACTTGGCGCGACTGGCGCGCCGGGGAGCTGCGTTTCATACTGGTTGCTCTTCTCGTTGCGGTATCTGCATTATCTTCGGTCGGTTTTTTCGTGGACCGCATGCGTGCGGGTCTCACCCGGGATGCGCATCAGCTGCTGGGTGCGGACCTGGTCATCCGGTCCGACCACCCGATCAGCGATATCTGGAAAAGCGAGGCTCGGCAACGAAAGCTGAATGTGGCGGAAACAATCGTGTTCCCGAGCATGGCTGGATCGGGAGAAGGGGAGAAGGCCACATCGCAGCTTGCTTCGATCAAGGCTGTCTCGGACGGCTATCCGCTGCGCGGCAAACTCAAGCTGAGCATCGACGGATCGGATCAAGCGGCGGATTCGATTCCGCAACCCGGAACCGTGTGGGTTGACCGCAATCTGCTGACCAGCCAGAACCTTGCGGTCGGCAGCATGCTCCGGCTGGGCGACAGGCAGTTCAGGATTGCCAATGTCATTGCCATCGAGCCGGACCGGGGCACGTCCTTCATGAGTTTTGCGCCGCGCGTGATGCTGCCGTTGCCGGACCTGGCCTCCACCGGCTTGATCCAGAACGGGTCCAGGGTAACGTATCGACTTCTGGTGGCGGGGGTTCCTGAGGAGATTTCGGGTTTTCAGGGATGGATTACGCGGCAGATCGACGACAAGCGTCTCAAGGGAGTCCAGGTCGAATCGCTTGAATCGGGCAGGCCCGAAATGCGTGCTACGCTCGACCGGGCGGAGCAATTCCTTGCGCTGGTCGGGGTCTTGTCTGCGATGCTGACTGCAGTAGCTATCGGAATGGCTGCGCGCCGCTTCATGCTGCGCCATCTGGATGCGTGCGCGATGCTGCGCTGCCTGGGCATGACGCAGAGCCAGGTGACACTTTTATATCTGATCGAGTTTCTTCTGATCGGCCTCGCAGGGAGTGCCCTGGGCGCCCTGATCGGCTTTGCTGCGCATTTCGCATTGCTCGAATGGCTGGGGCAACTGGTCGTTGTGGACTTGCCGGCGGCGAGTTCCGTGCCGGCCTTGCAGGCAATTGGAACTGGATTGCTCCTGCTGACCGGATTTGCGCTGCCGCCGATACTGCAGTTGCGTAATGTTCCGCATAACCGCGTGATCCGGCGGGAACAGGAGGCGCCGAAGGCGACGACATTGGCCAGCTATCTGTTGGGACTGGCCAGCTTCATCGGTCTTCTCTTGTGGCAGACCGGGAATATCAAGCTCGGATTGATGACGGCAGGAGGGTTTATCGGTGGCTTCATCGCATTCGCTCTCATAGGATGGCTAGCTCTGAAGGGATTGGGGGCGGCACGTGTCGTGTCGGGGCATCCTTCTTGGCGCTTTGCGCTTACGGCGCTCAAGCGCAGGCCCGGTGCCAGCATCGTGCAAATCGTGGCGCTGGCTTTGGGGCTGATGGCGCTGCTCCTGCTGACTGTCATACGCGGCGACCTGATCGCAGCATGGCAAAAATCCACTCCTCCGGATGCGCCGAACCAGTTCATGCTGAATATACAGCCGGATCAAAAGGCGGAAATCGAATCGCGCTTAGTCCAGAGCGGCGTGGCCAAGCCTGCGCTGTATCCGATGATTCGCGGCAGGCTGGTGCAGATCAACGACAAGCATGTGACCGGCAACGCCTATGTCGAGACGCGCGCGAAACGCCTGGTCGACCGCGAATTCAATCTGTCCACCATGCTGACGCTGCCGCCGCAGAATCAGGTCGCCTCAGGCAAGTGGATGGATGACAGCAAGCCTGAGGCATCGGTGGAAGAGGGACTGGCCAGGACGCTCAATCTGAAGATAGGCGATCGGCTGACTTTCGATATCGCCGGGCAGCTGGTCGAGGCACCCATTACCAGCCTGCGCAAGCTGGAATGGGGCTCGATGCGGGTGAATTTCTTTGTGATCCTGAATCCAACGCTGATGAACGACATGCCGCAAACCTGGATCACGGCATTCAGGTTGCCTGAGACGGACACGACTCTGGTCAATGCATTGATGAGGGATTTCCCGAATCTGACCATCGTGGATGTAGGCAGCATGATCAAGCAAGTGCAGTCGGTGATCGATCAGGTCGTCACGGCAGTGGAATTCCTCTTTCTGTTCACGCTGGCGTCCGGCCTGCTGGTCTTGTACGCGGCATTGGCAGGATCGCAGGATCAGCGCACGCGTGAAGCGGGATTGCTGCGGGCGCTCGGTGCTACGCGCAGACAGCTTTCGCAGGCCCAATGGATTGAGTTCCTGCTGATAGGAAGTCTGTCAGGCGTGCTGGCCGCTTCCGGCGCAACGGCCGTCGGCTGGATACTGGCCGAACAGGTGTTCGGTTTCGACTGGGCATTCAGTCCGGTCGTCTGGCTGGCCGGGCTCGGAGCCGGCGCAGTATGCGCATTGCTCGGCGGCTGGGCAGGATTACGCAATGTATTGCTGCGCCCGCCACTGCAGACCTTGCGCGAAGCCTGAATCGCGTTTGCGTTTGGCCCCGCAGTAAAAGAAATAAATACGGCTGTGCGCAATGCACAGCCGTCGCGGCCGTCCCGGTTTCCATAAGCGCCAGATCCGTCCTGTATTTCCTTTTTAAACTTGAATGCTGCGTGTGTTTACGGGAAGCAAGTATTTCCATTCCTCTGTTGAACTTGATTGCATGCATCCTGTATGAAAAAGGACACATGCATGCCGCCAAACACTCACTAAGTTTGTTGAAACTCCTCTCTGTGCTGGCCCATTCCAAAACTTTTGAGATTCGTCAGAGTTTGAAAAATTCGACTTGTCTATATTGAAATCACTGCCTGCGGCAATGAGGAACCGCAGAGGCGCCTGGTGAAGCGAACAGACTGTTGACAGTTGTAAAAATACTAAAGCAGTCGTGCATGACAAACGTCAATACATGCCAGGTAGACACACGTAAAGTGATACCCACAGTTAATGCGATTCAGATGAGAGCGCTGTTGATGTAGGGAGAAGAGTGGTTCCTTCAGCCGCTTAAGGCGATAGAAGCCTGATCACGCAATCGCGGACAACACCGCTTTGGAATGTAAACCTCGATGTCCCGGCGATGCCGATGGACATGAATATATGAGTGGGAAAACATCATGCAATTAAAGACCGATTTGAGAAAATGGAGCGTGATTGCCGTCATGCCTATTCTGGCCGCCTGCAGCTCGGTATCGCCAGGTATGCATTATGCGGGCATCACTGAAAGCGCGTCCAGTACGGACGAGGCGCCCGAAGGTGCGATAAAGCCGATACTGAAGCCGATTACGCCGCAGCTCCTGAAGGCTGAAAAGTCCCTGCGCGAAAAGCAGGCTACGCAAGACATCAGCAAACTGCTCGGCCAGGCAAAAGCCTATAACATCGAAAGCGGTGACGTACTCTCCATCGTCGTATGGGATCACCCGGAACTTGCCGGGCCTGCCATAGCTGGAGCGCCCGCTGCCGCAGGCATGGTGATGGATCCGGCAACTCAGACGGCAGCGACGCAATCTGCGGGTTTTGTAGTCGACCAGGACGGCATCATCCAGTTTCCTTACGCAGGCGCTTTGAAGGTGGCCGGATTGACGCAGGACCAGGCGCGCAATCTTGTCACTAAAAAGCTGGCTCACTATATTCGGAATCCCAAGGTAACGCTGCGTGTGCAGTCCTATCGCAGCAAGCGTGTCTATATTGACGGTGAAGTCAAATCGCCGGGCCTGCAGCCGATCAACGACATTCCAATGACCTTGATGGAAGCGCTGAACCGTGCCGGCGGCATGTTGCCGACCGCGGACCAGAGCCAGATCATGATCAACCGTTCCGGCACCAACTACCATATCAATCTTCCTCAGCTGGTGCAGAAGGGCGTCAATCCATCCAGCATCATGCTGTCCAGCGGCGACGTGGTGAGGGTTCTTTCACGTGACGAAAGCAAGATTTTCGTGTCCGGCGAAGTGACCCAGCCGCGCGCGCTGACCATGCATAACGGCCGCCTCAGCCTGAATGAGGCGCTCGGCGAATCGGGCGGCATTAATCCATTGAGTGGCGATGCAAGTCAGGTATACGTGATCCGCAAGTCCGCAACCGAGCCGATCGTCTATCGCCTTGACGCCAAGGCTCCGGGCGCATTGGCGATGGCGGAAGGGTTTGAGCTGCAGCCGAAGGATGTCGTCTATGTGGCCGCTACGCCTCTGACCAACTGGAACCGCACGATCAGCCAGATCCTGCCTGGTCAGCTGTCTGGTGCTGTCGGTGCCGGCGCAGGCTACAAATAATTGTCCGGCATGATCAATAACGTTCTCTTTATTTGCATCGGCAATATTTGCCGCAGCCCGATGGCGGAAGGTCTCTTCAGGCAGCTCATGCCGGAAAAGGCTGTTTATTCGGCCGGCATCCATGCCCTGGTGGGCGAGCCGGCAGATCCGCTGGCGCTGCAATTGATGGAGGAGCGCGGGATCGATATTTCCGAGCACCGCGCTCGCAGTCTCGCTGCCTGGATGGTCAACGAGGCAGACCTGATCCTGACAATGGATCAGTATCAAAGGCGATTTATCGAGTTCAAGTTTCCGGCAGCGAAGGGAAAGGTAATGCGCCTGGGGGAACAAGGGAATTACGACATTTCCGATCCCTATAAGCAAGGCATGTCCGCCTTTCGGCATTCCTGTCACCTGATTGCAATGGGCGTGGACAGAATGGCCAGTCATATCGCATCCCTTGATGCAAAGGCGTATCAGGTGTCGTATGCGAGGACAGCACATGTCGTTACCCCGTTGCCGTTTGTGCCCTGAGAATACCCCCGCAATGACAATGCAAGGGAAAGAAATGTTTGAATGCGCAGCAGGGAAGTGATGATGCGATGTTTGAAATACGAGTGTGATGCTTAGTAGTCCGGTGTCATGTCGATTTTGGTTTAACACACTTTAACAGTCAATATTATGAATTCACTTATTCAGCAACCGGTACCTCCGGCATATCCGATGCAGCATCCCGTGCCGACGATCCTGAGCGAGGATAACGAAGTCGAACTGTCGAGCTACCTCAATACGATTCTCGACAATCGATGGCTGATTGCGACTATTGCCCTGGTCATCACCTTACTGGGCGCGGCCTACGCGTTTCTCGCCAAGCCGGTATATCAGGCGAACATGGTCATTCATGTCGAGGAAGACAGCCAGCAGAAAAGCAATAACATCCTGGGCGAAATGGGCTCGATGTTCGACGTGAAGACCGCAACGACCGCAGAGATGGAATTGGTCAAATCGCGCCTGGTCGTATCTCGGGCCGTAGACAATCTGCGGCTCTATCTTGATGCGCAGCCGAAACATTTTCCGGTGGTCGGGAAATGGATTGCCAGCCAGAACACAGACATTTCTTCTCCGGGTATTCTGGGGTGGGGCGGCTATGCCTGGGGCGCTGAAAAAATCAACGTTTCAGTTTTCAATGTCCCAGACAAACTGGAAAACCGTGAGTTCATCGTTACCTCCGAAGGAAACGGACAATTCCGCGTGACCGAAAAGGAGAGCAATCTGCTTCTGAAAGGCACTGTCGGAACGCCGCTCACCTTCAAAACCGAGTACGGCCCGATCGAACTGAAGGTCGATCAACTTGCCGGTAATGCCGGTGCACAGTTCTTCCTGCATCGTACTTCGCGCCTGGCGCTGATCGAGAACATCCAGAAAAACCTGGAAGTCGCAGAACAAGGCAAGCAGTCCGGCGTGATCAGCGTTGCACTCAAGGGCAACAACCCTCAGGTCGTGCACAGCATCCTGACCGAGGTCAGCCGTGAATACATGCGCCAGAACACCTTCCGCAAAACGGAAGAGGCAGACAAGTCGCTTGCAGCCTTGAACAAGCAGATGCCTGAACTGAAGCAGCAGCTCCAGGCGGCCGAGGCAAAATACAATCAATTCCGCAACCAGAACGGCATCGTTGACAGCGGCGAAGAAGGTAAGCTGCAAATGCAACAAGCGGCAGCGGCAAAGCTGAAGAAGATCGAGCTCGAGCAGAAGAAGACCGAGCTGCTTGCCCGCTATACCGAGAATCATCCGGTCGTAATGGGCGTCAATGCGCAGCTGCGTGAAATCAACAACGAGCTCAATTCGATTGCCAACCATCTCAAGAATCTGCCACTTATCGAACAGGAGATGGTGAGATTAGAGCGCGACGTCAAGGTCAATACCGAGCTGTACACCGCTCTGCTCAACACCGCGCAGCAGCTGCGCCTGATTACGGTTGCCAAGCGCAGCAATGTGCGCCTGGTGGATACGCCGATGCTGCCGGAAAGACCGGTTGCTCCTAATCGTCCGAAAATCATTGCAATCGCCTTGCTGCTTGGCCTGTTCTTCGGCGTAGTCGTGGCATTCATCAAGAAAGCGCTGCATGGCGGCATCGACGATCCGGCCGAAGTGGAAAGAATGCTCGGCGTACCGGTGTATGCAACCATCCCCCACAGCAAGATGCAGAAGGAGCTGTTCGACCAGGTCAGCCGCAAGTCGCCGAAACTGCCGCTGCTGGCCAAGATCTCGTCGATGGACGTCGCGATCGAAGCACTGCGCAACTTCCGTACCGCGCTGCAGTTCTCGATGTCCCACTCCAAGAACAATATCGTGCTGATCACCGGGCCGACGGCAGGCATGGGCAAGTCCTTCGTGTCCGCCAACCTCGCCGCAGTCATGGCATCGACGGGCAAGCGCGTGCTGCTGATCGACGCGGACTTCCGCAATGGCCATCTGCACCGTTACTTCGATGTGGGCCGCCAGGATGGTCTCGCTGATGGTATCGAAGGCACCAAGCGCCTGGAACAGATTATCAACCGCGATGTGATCGAGAACGTGGACTTCATATCCACCGGAACCTTGCCGTCGAATCCGTCGGAGATCCTTTCACGGCCGAACCTGGGAACCTTGCTTGAGTCCTTGTCGTCGCTCTATGATGTGGTGCTGATCGACGGCACGCCTATCCTGGCGGTGTCCGACACGCTGATCATCGGTGCGCATGCCGGAGCGATCTACCTGCTCACTCGTGCCGGCGTGACGACTTCCGGCGAGATTGCCGAATCGATCAAGCGGCTGAGCCAGGCAGGCCTGGCAGCAAAAGGCGTGCTGTTCAACGACCTGACGCAGCGCCCGGGACGCTACGGTTATGGATACAAGTATGGAAAATACCGCCAGGTGCAGTATTCATACAATCAGCCGCAGCCTTTGATAGAAGCGTCGCCAAACATACGGTGAAGGCAGGTGGCAACATGTGCCGGTTGGCTCGGCCTGCAGCTTCAACAGCAGGCGAGCCCAGGCTTTGCGGGGCGTCTCAATGTCAGCAACAAGACCCGGTAACGAAGCTGCCGGACGAGCAATGGTTCAACAGTTCTATAGAAGATAAAACGTGCTAACGATTACACAAGGCATATTCAAGGCGTACGACATCAGGGGGATCGTCGGCAAGACACTGGATGCGGGGATAGCCCGCTCGATCGGGCTGGCATTCGGCACGGCGGCCCGGGCAAAAGGGGAACACACCGTCGTCATCGGGCGTGACGGCCGCTTGTCCGGTCCCGAGCTTTCGCAAGCCCTGGCATCCGGCCTGCAGCGCGCCGGCATCGATGTCATCGACCTGGGAGTGGTCGCCACCCCCATGCTGTATTTTGCCACCGAGGTGCTCGATGCCAAATCCGGCATCATGGTCACCGGCAGCCACAATCCCCCCGATTACAACGGCTTCAAGATGGTGCTGGGCGGCGAAGCCATCTATGGGGACGCCATCCAGTCGCTGCACCAGGCAATCCTGCGCAAGGATCTGGCAAACGGCAACGGCACATACCGCACCCATGACATCAGGCAAGCCTATATCGAGCGCATCGTGTCCGATGTCAAGCTGGCCCGTCCCATGAAGATTGCGGTGGACTGCGGCAATGGCGTAGCCGGCGCCTTTGCCGGCGACCTGTACCGCGCCATGGGCTGCGAAGTAATTGAGCTCTTTTGCGAGGTGGACGGCCATTTCCCCAATCATCATCCCGATCCGGCGCATCCCGAGAACCTGCAAGACCTGATCCGTTGTCTGAAGGAATCCGATGCGCAGATTGGACTTGCTTTTGACGGCGACGGCGACCGCCTGGGCGTGGTGACCAAGGATGGACAAATCATCTATCCGGACCGGCAACTGATGCTGTTTGCCAAGGATGTGCTGACCCGTCATCCCAATGAGCAAATCCTGTACGACGTCAAATGCACGCGGCATCTGAACGACTGGATCGAACAATACGGCGGGCAACCGCTGATGTGGAAGACCGGGCATTCCCTGGTCAAGGCCAAGATGCGCGAGACCGGAGCACCGATCGGCGGCGAAATGAGCGGCCATATTTTCTTCAAGGATCGCTGGTACGGATTCGACGACGGCTTGTATGCGGGAGCCCGGCTGCTGGAGTTGCTCAGCCGCGAGGACGACCCGACCGCTGTCTTGAATGCCTTGCCGCAGTCGTCTTCCACGCCGGAGCTGCATCTGCATCTGGATGAGGGAGAGAACGTGGGCCTGATCGAGAAGATGCAAAGGGAAGCGCAGTTTCCCGGTGCCAAGCAGATTATTACGATTGACGGCTTGCGCGTGGAATATGCCGACGGGTTTGGCCTGGCACGCTCGAGCAACACGACACCGGTTGTGGTGATGCGCTTTGAGGCGGAAACACGGGAAGCGCTCGCGCGCATCCAGAACGACTTCAAGCAAGTCATCCTCAATGCCAAACATGATGCAGTCATGCCGTATTGATGCAGGAACGACGCAGGAAATGCCTATGAAAATTGCGCTGACCATCAAGCCCGGTAACCGGGTCGTATGGCCGCACAACGGACAGCAGAACGATTGGATTCTGCAGGACCGGATATGTCAGTGGCACGGCGTTGAGCAAATGAAATGGGAGATACGAAATGTTTATTGATACAAGAAAAATCGAGAATCATACGGTGATCGAGACGACAGTCTGCATCATCGGCGGCGGCGTTGCAGGCATCACTTTGGCGCGCGAAATGGACAAGCGCGGCATAGAGGCCTGCCTGCTTGAAAGCGGCGGATTCGATCCCGACGACGAGACGCGTGACCTGTACCGCGGCGATGATGTCGGCCTGCCGTACAGCTTTGCCGACGGCTGCCGCGGACGTTTTCTCGGAGGCAGCAGCAATTGCTGGGGCGGCTGGTGCCGGCCACTCGATCCATGGGACTTCGAACAGCGCGACTGGATTGCGCACAGCGGCTGGCCATTCAGCTTTGATGAACTGAAACCATATTACGATCGCACACATGCGTTGCTGAAACTGGGGCCGCATAACTTCGAGCCGGCCTATTGGGAAAAAGCGATCAACCGCAGCGATGTGCGCCGGATTCCTCTGGTTACCGGAAAACTGCGCGATACCGTTTCACAGTTCAGCCCGCCGGCACGCTTCGGCAAGCTTTACCGGGAAGAGCTGAAGAATTCCAAGAACGTACGCGTATTCCTGTACGCCAATGCCACGAATATAGATACCGATGACACGGCCCAGAACGTCACGCGAATAGAAGTCGCGACCCTGACCGGCAAGCGCATGCAGGTGCGGGCGAAGCTCTTTGTGCTGGCAACCGGAGGCATTGAAAATCCGCGCCTGCTGCTCGCTTCCAACAAGGTTCAGGCTGCCGGACTGGGAAATCAGAACGATCTGGTCGGCCGGTTCTTCATGGATCATCCGCGCCTGCAGTCCGGAAGCATCCGCTTCACCAGGCAGTGGTCGCGCAACAAGCTGTACGACATCAAGTATCACTACATGAATTCCGCAGTGTCGGCGCACGGAACCCATATCGCAAGCCAGTTCGCATTGCTGCCCGAAATACTGGAGCAGGAGCACCTGATGAATGCGCGCGTCTGGTTCAATTCCGTTTTCCCCGGCGAAGGCAGCCCGGGTGCGCAGGCACTGTTCCGCTGCAAGCAGGCTGTTCTTAAAAAGGAGCAGGCCGGATGGAGTCTCAGCCGCGACCTGGTAACCATGATGACCAATCCGGTCGATACCTTCGCGTATGGATTCACCCGTTTGTATCAACCGCGCATGCTGATCCAGGACGTGCGCTTCCAGATCATCGTGGAACCCGAGCCAAATCCGGACAGCCGCGTAACCCTGTCCCCGACAAAGAAGGACAAGCTGGGCATGCCGCGCGTGCAAGTCGACTGGCGCCTGACCGACAAGGTAAAGCGTACTTTTGACAGGACGCTCGAAATCCTGGCCAATGATATGCAGCAGAGCGGCGTGGCCCAAGTCAAACTCGATCCTAAAATTGAAGGAGGAGAGTGGCCGTCCACCTTCGAGAAGGAAGGGACCTGGCATCACATGGGCACAACAAGAATGCACGACTCGCCGAAACATGGCGTGGTTGACCGCAACTGCAAAGTGCATGGAATGAGCAATCTGTATATTGCGGGCAGCTCGGTATTTCCTACCGCAGGCGCGAACTTCCCGACCATTACGCTTTCTGCACTGGCGCTGCGGCTATCCGAGCATGTGGCTGAAGAATTAAAAAAGCATCATGATCCTGCTGCGTCCGTGCAAAAAAGCCATGAGCCGGGTCCGGAGAACACCGAGCAGCAGGCTGGCTATGAAGAAGCAGTCGCGCTGAATGCCGCTCCCGGCACTTTTGCTCAGGATAGGGGCGCAAGCGGTATGACGGTGAATGGATTGCAAGGCTGTTAAACCCATCCAGGATTTTCCATGCGGCTGTAAAAAGCTGACTTTGATCTGATCAAATAAAAAAGCCCGGCATGAATGCCTACCCGTTCTAAAAAGGTGTTGGTGAGCGGGTTGTAATTCCGTAAAATCCCCTGATGGTTTAACGCTTTCGGGGGA
>JAUYVH010000013.1 GCA_030715135.1 Keguizhuia sedimenti
ATGATGACCTGCAAAATATTGTTGAAGTCATGCGCCACACCGCCGGTCAATTGACCGATCGCTTCCATTTTTTGCGATTGATGCAACTGCGCATGCGTGCGTTCCAGCTCATTTGTCCGGGCGTTAATGCGTTCTTCAAGGGTGCGATTCAGCTGGCGTAAAGCCAGGTTGGCTGCTTGGCCCCTTAAGACCAGAAAACCGATGACCGTGATAGCAGTGATACTGATCATGCAACGGCCAAAACCCGACCCAAAGAAATTCAGGCTGTGGCCGATGGTATATGCGGTCAAGGTTAATACTATGGAAAGCACTGTCATTGCGATGACAGCGCCACGCGTCCAGACGGGCGATACCATCAGAATTACGGCACCATACAAAACCGCAATCGCAATGTTGAGCGGCGTGAACGCGTCGGCTAAAAAAATGCCAATTGTCAGGATGACTGCGAGGATCGACAGGAATGAAGAGCTTCTTGCAGAGGGTGTATTGAGTGTTGAGGTGCTCATTTAACTAAGGGGCAGATCGGACAATTGGAATAATGTGAGCTGAATTATATCGTTATAAATCACATCAATAAGTATAAATACGTAATATAAGACAAAATCTAATAGCGAACTTTGACCCTTGACGTGATTTTCAGTTCAATATGCTGTCGATCCGGAAGCTGCGCTTCCTGAATATGGCGTTCACCAATCAAACGTTCTTGCATAGCGCCTCAGGAAAAAGTGAAGAATCATTCTCAGTTAAACTTTTTACCATTTGGTTAAAACTTCAAAAAACAAAAAGTAAGTGTAGGAATTTTCTGAAAAGAATTGATGAAATCTCTACAACTTCAGGATGCAATCGACGATATTTATAGATTTGAAGGCCTGACATACTCCTTTTTCGCATTTTCGGATCGCTATAGATAATCAATCAATATTTTCTCTATAGCTCAAAATAAGAAATCAGGGAAATATCGTGTCAAAACTGCTTGCAAATTATTGTGCTCCTTCCGCCTCCTCCTCACTCTTTGATAAAAAAGTCCGGAGCTCACGCCCGGAGCAATTTACTTCGAGTCTTGCTGACATATGCAAACTGCTGCAGATTCCGTTGGCTCGCGCAGCAACCAATACAAGCCTTTCGTTCAAACACGTACAGTTCAATCCCAGGCAACAAATCTATACGGTTGGACAGTCGTTCGATGCACTTTATATCGTCAACTCAGGGTTTGTTAAAACCTCTTTGCCCGGTGGCGCCGGATGTGAACAGGTGTTAGGTTTTCCGATGAAGGGCGATCTTTTAGGCACTGATGGCATTCATCAAAAGAAGTATGCTTCCAACGCCGTAGCGCTTTCTCACTGCAATCTTGTCATGGTGCCGTTTGATGTTTTAATGTGCCTCAACAAGGAGTACCCTGAAATAGAATTAGCCATTTATAGCATCATGAGCCGGGACCTCATGCGTGATCAAATTCAGTTAAACGTCCTTGGATCACGAAATTCGGAGGTGCGTGTCGCACGCTTTCTGATTTCCATGTCTGAGCGTTTTTCGCATCTGGGTTATTCGGACAAGGAATTCAAATTGCGCATGACACGCAAGGAGATTGCCAGTTATCTTGGATTGTCCTTGGAAACGGTCAGCCGGACTCTCTCGGCATTCAATCAGCTCGACTTCATTGCTGTGGACGGACGTTCCATTACGCTCAGACAACCGCAGCGATTGAAGACGCTTCGCCGTCTTCCACAGCTCAAAGAGAAAACGAACGAGTGTTTACTAAACGGACAGAGAGCAGGTTCCAGATCATTCGCTCAGCTGAGCCTTTAATTCATCCTCTGTCATAGAAATCTTGATTCCCCCGGGGCGCTTGAACACTCCTCGGGGCGAAGTTGAAGTTTGCCCGGCAAAACCGAACAGACCGGCTGAAGGCCTAATACGTTTTACAATGTGCGCTATTCGAAACCCGGTTTCTGAAGACTGTGCCATGCCTTATCAGACCACGCTTTCCATCGCCGCTCCCAGGCGCGGCACTTACAACATCACCGACAAGGTCTCGCATGCCGTGACCGCATCCGGTGTACAGACGGGCGTCGCGCATATTTTCGTGCAGCACACCAGCTGCTCGCTCACCATCACGGAAAACGCCGATCCCGACGTGCGCCGCGATCTGGAAACCGTCCTCTCGCGCGTCGCGCCCGACGGCGACCCGGCCTACCGCCACGACACCGAGGGCCCGGACGACATGGCAGCGCACGCGCGTACCATGCTGACCGACGTAGCGCTCACCGTCCCGGTCGGCAACGGCCGCCTCCTGCTCGGCACCTGGCAAGGGATTTACCTGTTCGAGCACCGCACCAGTCCGCAGCAGCGGCGCATTGTTGTGACGGTATTGGGAGCGTAAGACAGGCTACACGCATTCTTGGCACCGGAGGCGCGCACCGGCTACCGTGTTTGCGGGAACAGGCACTCAAGATCTCAGCTCCCCCTGGCATGAAGCCCCCCGCCCTTCAATTCATGCTGATCCACCTTACATCGCGTTGTGCAGATACGACTGAAACTTTCTGTAACTTACGGTTTTATTTTCCGCAAAACCGATTGAAGGTACTATTGACGCCACGTTCAGACCGATAACAAGAAACTGCGCACGATATCTCTGTAATGGCTGTTGAATGCAGGGCTTTTTGCGTTGCTGTTTCTGGCCAGGGAGGCAACAAGTGCATATCATTCTTTCTACTCTTGCTGCATTGGCGGTGCTCTATGTTTTGTATAGAGTGGCTCATTCACGCAACGCCGTATCGACGGAGACCATAGGCAATTCTCATGGCACCTTGCCAATGCGGCTCACCGGACTGGAACTTGCCTTTCTGTCGGATGGAAAATTGTTCTATCAATCGGCGACTGGTGATTTGACGCAGCTGCATAGCCCTTATGTGCAGGAAGTAATCGACCGTGTCGAGCGGCAAAGAGAGAGAAACGCATGGAAGCAAAATACCGGCTTTGAGATTGCGGCCTACGGCGGACGAAAGCAGTTCGGAGCTGGCGATGCGCAGATCGTTGCCACATCCGCTTTATTTAACGGACCAGGCTCGATTCTCTACTTCCTGAAGGATCAAGCCTTTGGGGGATTGTTTTCGTTTAACCTGGAGTCCAGGACCGAAAGGCGCCTTCTGCATAAGCAAAGCCTTTGGCTGAGCGATCTCAATCTGAATGCGGAAAAAGGCCAGATCCTTTGCGCAGCCAATCTGAAAAACGGCGGCGCCAATATCGCCGTCATGGATAGCGAGGGCAACCAGCTCCGGGAGCTGACAGGCGGCGATACCTATGACTCTTCGCCTGCATGGCTACCCGGCAACAACGATGAGATTCTTTATCAATCGACCGGCATTGCGCGCACACCCGAAGGGCATGTTCTCGCGCATGCCAACGCCACCATTCAGCTTTTGAACCTGAATACCCAGAGTGTGGCCCCGATCATGGACGATCCGCGCTACGACTTCCTTCAACCGCGCGTGTGCGCGCAAGGGAACCTGTATTTCATCCGGCGGCCTTACGAACCGCCGAAATACGGCCCGAACAACTTTATCATCGATACGCTTCTCTTCCCTTTCCGACTGGTGCGGGCAATTTTTCATTACCTGAATTTTTTCTCATTGGTATACAGTCGCAAGCCGCTGACTAGCGCTTCCGGACCGGCACTCCATGCCGACTTGAAAGATATCGTCCTGAAAGGCAAACGGATCGATGCAGAAAAGGCGCTTCGCAAGGGAATGGCCGTCAATGGAGTACCTTCGCTGGTGCCCGCTTCCTGGCAGCTGATCCGCCGCACCCGGCAAGGAATGGAAAGCATGCTGGCAACCAATGTAGTGTCCTACGATATCACTTTTGACGGCCAGATCATTTTTTCAAACGGTCGAGGCGTATTTCTTTTAGCTGCCGACGGGAAGCCGAGGCTCTTATTCAAGAACGATGTGATAGCCGATGTCGTCGCTTACCAACAGGCCGTCACTCAATTGCATCCGGAAGCACAAAAAGAGGTGCAGACCGTATAGGGTACGTAACCTCCTTAATATATGAAGACTGAAACCGGATGAAAGCTAAACCGTTCACTGCTACGCTGTTCGCCTTTCTGTTATGGCTGCCCCTGGCGGCGCATGCTGCGCTCGACCGGCCGTTTTCCTTCATCGACGAGGAAATCGCCAGGCATGAGGGGCAAACCGGAATCTATGTGCTGGATACCGGCGCGGAGGCTCTGCGCACGCGAGCCTGGCTTGCCGATCATGCGGAGCAGTCGATCGAAGTGCAGTATTTCATCTGGAGCACGGACAACATCGGCATCCTGGCGGCGGAAGCCCTGATGCGCGCGGCCAAGCGCGGCGTGAAAGTGCGCGTGATCGTGGACGATCTGCTGATCGATGCCGAAGACAAGACCTTGATCGCGCTGACGCGGCATCCCAACATCGATATCCGCATTTACAACCCCAAGAATTCGGTCGGAGTTCCCTTGCAGGCGCGCCTGCTGAACGTAGTGACCGACTTCCGCGGCGTAAACCAGCGCATGCACAACAAGACCTTCATCGTTGACGGCAAGATCGCCATTACGGGCGGACGCAACATGGCGGCCGAATACTACGACTACAACCACAAGTTCAATTTCCGCGACCGGGATGTGCTGTTGCTGGGCGAAGCGGTCAAGGCAATGCAGTCAAGCTTCGACGAGTTCTGGAAAAGCGAGTTGAGCGTGCCGGTCGCGCAGCGCTACGACGGCCTGGGTCTCTTGAAAAAGCGCGTGCAAATAGAGGAAAACGAATCGGACTACATCCAGCAGGCTCTGCATGACTATGCAAAATCGCCGGCGAATTTTGCGCCGGAAATCCGCACTGCCATCAACGCAGTGGGCTCGACGGCGGCGCGCATGACGGGACAGGTGGCATGGAGCAAAGCGGAATTCATCAGCGACATGCCGGGCAAGAACGACAACCGCATAGGATTGGGCGGCGGCGGGCGCACCACGTCTGCGCTGGCGAAGCTGGTCGAGGATGCGCAGGAACGAATCGTCATCCAGTCGCCCTATTTGGTCTTGTCAGATGCGGCGCTCGAGCTGTTCAAGCGTGCCAGGAAGCGCGGCGTGCGGGTCCGGATCAACACCAATTCCATGGCTTCCACGGATAATTTTCCGGCTTTCAGCGGTTACCGGAACCAGCGCAGACAACTGCTTGGGCTGGGTTTCGAAATTTACGAATACAAGCCGCATGCGGCAACACAGCGCCAGATGATGCAAGCGGTATCCAAAGCGAACGGCTCTGCGCCGATCACGGCGCTGCATGCCAAGACCATGGTCGTGGATTCGAATATCGCGTACATCGGCACTTTCAATTTCGATCCGCGCTCCGAGAACCTGAATACGGAAGCCGGGGTCATCATCCACAATGAAGAACTGGCGCAGCTGATCGAAGCAGCGATTGAAACCGATATGCACTCGTCAAACAGCTGGAACGCGGCAACGGACGATCCCGACCAGTATGCCCCTTTATCCAAACGCAGCAAGGTGCGCGTATTGCAGACGATTCCGATCAAACCCTTGCTGTGAGTGTGGATGCTGTGGCTCTCCTAACGGAAAGAGTCAGCGTCGAAAGCCGCAGGTCATGTTGCCGCCCGGAACGTGCAAAGCTCGGCGTGCTGTCCGGCAGCCTTCAGATAGTCGCCTGCATTTAAAATGGCATGACTTTAAAGCGACATCAATCATCCAGCAAACATGACTACATTTAAAAACATTGTTCTCTATACCGGCCATGACGGTCGGGCGAAATTCCGCGAAGAAGAAATTGCCTTGCCCGGCGGATCGCCCAAGGCCATGCTGTCGGAGCTCTTTCCTTCCGCCGGATTCCAGGTGCGGCACAGCCCGCCCGGCGTCAGCAGCGACTTCCATTGCACGACCACGGCGCAATGGCTGATAGTGCTGAGCGGCCAGATGGAAATCGGCTTGCAGGATGGTACGACCCGGCTGTTCAGGGCTGGCGATCATTTCTTTTCCAATGACCTGTTGCCGGCAGGTGCGATATTCGACCGCACGCTACACGGCCACAGCAGCCGCGTGGTTGGTAACGAGCCACTGGTTACGCTGTTTGTCAGGACTGGGGACTAGTCCTGCAGGATTCGTCGCTGGTTCCGCACTCGCCCGACGGGCGCCACAAGAGGAGCACCTGCGCTCGAATAGTCATTTGCGGAGCACCCTTTTTCCGAGCTAGAAAGCCAGGCACAAACCCTGGTTCCTTAAGCTTGCTTCGCGGAAGAATGCCTGTTGGTAAAAGGGCATGGGCGCGGGTTTGACATATCGCAAACTTTTTTAATTCTTCAAGGGAACTAATGCAACAAGTCAAGTTTTTCGTTGTTTTTCTGAAAATATTTCATGCTAGGCAACTCTTAATGTGATACTTTAAGTTCCACAGCTAAATAAGCATCGCTGTCGTCCTTCCGGACCGCAAAACCGTAGCATTGCAAACCGAAAGGGCTGCAGACCAGATTACTGTAGAAGCATAATGTTAGCGACAGTAACAGAATTTTTGAAGTGTTGATGACGAATCTTGACTGATTTTTGATTCTTATTTTCAAAGAGTGAGGGTGCAATGAAATTCATGCAGTGCCGAAGCGCAGGATGCGGTAAACCTTTCCAGGTCAATCAATTCACTACCCGGCTTATTACCTGTTACGAATTTGGCATCATCAAATGTCCGCACTGCGGCAACGCAGTCAAAAGCAGCCCCGACTCCCTGTTTCTCACGCATGCACTATCCACGGTCCAGGAAGCACAGTTTTTCAAAGGTGCATTGCAAGCTGCCTGAGCTGAGTCAAGGACGAAGGCTCGGGCTTAGATTTCCGCAAGACCGGCCGCAGGGCCTGCCCTTGCGCAGATTTATGCCCTGATTTGCCCGCGCCGGCAGTTTATGTACGCACCGGCGCAAGGCGGTACCGCAGGCCGGTTCCGGCTACGCAATCATTGGAAATGATGGAAAAGCATCAGACAACTCAGGCGTCCTACCCGCCGACTTACTCATCGTGCTTTTACCGAAAACCGTGGCTTGCGTTAGCATGATGGCCTTTGCTTGCTACGGACGACCACGATTCCCATGAAAAAGAACAAGAATGCCGCGAAAGCCGGTACTTCCACCGCCGAGCCGGATGAATTGCTCGCAAGCCGGATGGTCAATCTGGCGCTCGATCTTCGCGAAGTCGACGTATATGCCGAACTGCCCGAAGCGCTGAAGAAGGCGCAGGCCGAATTGCACCGGGCAATCCGAAAATGCCTGCAGCAAAAGCGCGAGGCGGCGCTCGACGAAGCGCTGGAAATGGCCTTTGAAGAAGATGCGCAGGCATACCGTGTATTGCGTGCGCAAATCGAGGAAATGGCCGGGGCGCTTCTCGTGCAACGCCCGGATGAGCAAGGCAATGCACCCGCTATCGAGGTAAATGCCTTCGTCGTACCGCTCTTTGTGCACACAAAAGGTGGCCTGCATCCGGAGCAATGCTTTCAGGATGAGCATGCCTTCGAGCAGCTGCGCGACAGTTTCAAGGGAGGCGGTCTGGAAAGCCGCAAGGCGAGCGTGGTGCTGGTTGCACATGCCTATCATCTGGATGAGCTGGAGCGCATAGGCTATTGCCAGTTGAACGGCATGGTGCATGAAGCGATGGAGGCGATGACAAAGAAAAAGCCTCCTGCGGCGGATGCCATTGCACGCAGCATGAGCGGCTGGCCGCCAACGCACTTTGCGCCGGACGACAGCGTAATGGAGCTGCGCTTCCTGCTGGGCTTTGCATTGAAGACCATGGACGATCCTTTTTACCAGATACCGCAAAAGGAAGCCGCCGCCGACCGCTACTTCGAACAGCGCGCCGAGCGCTTTCGCAAATGGTCGCAGGATGTGATGCCCGTACTGAAGCGTTGCCTCGTGACCGATGGGCGCGCCGTGCAGATCGATTTCCTTTATCAGGACCTGTTCCACGGCGGAAAGGAAGCAGCCGTGCGTGAGCTGGACATGCTGCGCGTGCTGTCCGAAATACAGCAATCTCTGGAAGAGAACGGCACGGCGCCGGAAGCGGCGTCAGCAATCATCGGGCCGATGGAAACGGAAGACGACGATGTGCTGCGCATCAGCGTGCGGACAACAGAGAAGGATGCTGAAATCGGCAGCGTAGAAAAAACGGTAAGCAGAACCGAAACGGTGGAGAACGCCATCGCCGATCTCGCGGACGGACTCAACTCGGTCGGCGTGCAGGATATAAAGATTACGCGGCGCTTCGACGCGGATGGCGCACCGACTACAGTGCGTCCTTATTCACCGCGATAGAAATGAGAAACAAGTGATAAATTCGTGATTTCTTTCTGAATGGAGGATGCCTAAAGCAAAGGGCATCAGCAAGTCCGGAACCGGCCTCTTCAATCATATAAAAATGGGTTCAAGGTCTTTATATCTACATTGCGGTCTGGCATTAATCGGGGTTTCATAAACCTCTGCATAGTCCCGTGTATTTCTTGGGAATTCTTCTTTCGATAAATGTTTCTTTCGATTCGATCGAGGTAAAAAAAGTGATCCGTTACATTATTCCGTGCGTGTTGTTGGCCTTAGGTGGTTGTGCGACACAACCCGAAACCTCAGAAACGGTGTGGGTGGTTGTAAAAAGCGTTTATTCTGCCGACGAGCTCGGGCAGTCCTTTAACTCCTCGGCAGCGAAACGTTTCGCTGACGCCGGATTCAATGAAAAGGACATCTCCGCAGGCCGTTTGCTTAAAGTAGCCTGCGGACTCGGGACCGACTATACATGGGGCAGCTATGCATATCTTCCTCCCGGCGTAGCGGTGAAAAGCGGGGATGTAGTGCGACTCCGTATCGACGAACCGGCAACCGATGACCGCCCTGGCATGAATCCTGTCGTTGATCGTGTTGAACGCTTCAACTATCCCGGAAGTCTTCAAGCGTATCGATATATTCCGGACTGGAAGGAGCGCAATCTTTTCCTGAACTTCGAGCGCATTCCCTTGGCAAGGGAACAGGAAAGACGGTATATCATTTCTCATGGCGCATACGTAATTAAATGCCGCCAAAATCAGTAGATTCTTACTATTTAAGGAAACTGACGCGATGCTTATTGCCAGGCTCGGCGAATCCGGAAAATAACGTTGAGCTCATTACAAAAACATTAGCGGTTACTCGCTTTAATTCTGCGTTCCGGCCCCAATGCTTACGTCCTGCCTACTTCAGTCTTTCATACCGTAGGCTGTCCTTGTCTGGCCCTCGTATCAAGCCCACGCTCACTCGCAATTCGTCACCGCCCTGTCGCGCCCCAGGCGCTTGGCCTCGTATAACGCCATGTCAGCACGATGCAATGCCTGTTCTACATCTGTATCGGTGAATTTCAGCCGCGTCAGTCCTATGCTGACGGTAATCGGTATCGATAGCTCCCCGACTTTCAGCGGCGATTCTCGAAGTGCGGTGCACAGGTGGTCGGAAAACTTTTTCGCCTCGCTGACATCCGTGCCCGTCAGCAGGACGCCGAATTCTTCTCCGCCCAGCCGCCCGAGAAAATCTGACTGCCGGGCGGTACCGCGCAGCAGCGTGGAAAAATGCTTGAGCGCGGCGTCGCCGACCGCATGGCCGTAGGTATCGTTGATCTTCTTGAAGTAATCGAGGTCAGCCATCAGCACCGAAGCGTGCGTACCGGGATAGCGTTTGATACGGGCAAGCTCGTTATTCAGCCTTTCCAGAAAGTGACGCCGGTTGCTCAGTTCGGTGAGCGCGTCGGTGGTGGCAAGCTTATTCAGCGTCTGCTCCATTTCCTTTCTGGAGGAAATGTCAGTATGGGTACCAACCATGCGCAAGGGATTGCCGTCTTTATCACGCTGAATCACCATGCCGCGGTCCAGTATCCATTTCCATCCGCCATCCTTGCACCGAACCCGATGCTCGTTGGCATAAAACTTTGTCTTTCCGCTAAAGTGTTCCATGACGTCCTGCATCGTTTTAGCCATGTCATCCGGATGCACCCGCTTCTTCCATTCGTCCAGCCCGGTTCCGATCTCTTCGGGCAGAAATCCCAGCATCGTTTTCCAGCCGTTGGAAAAAATCACCCGCTCCTGCGCCACGTTCCAATCCCATACGCCGTCACCGGCGGCTTCGAGTGCGACCCTCCAGCGCTCTTCATTCTCGGCTAACTTGCGCGCTGCGTTCTGCTGCTGCCTTGTCGTAATCAGCTTCAGGTAGCCGACAAGCAGGAGCAAAAGAGAAAGGAGAATACCAACCGCAATATATCGTGACCTCTGTTCTCCATAGGGAGCAAAGATTCCCTTGATCGAATAACCGATCACGACGTCCAGCTCGTATTCCCCGATCTTTCGCCAGGCATACAGACGTTCAATACCGTCGAATTGGGAAATCCTGCGGAATGTGCCCTCTTCCCGTGCCATGGGCCCCATAAACGGGGCGTTGGACATGCTTTTTCCCAGTGCGACACCGGGGTCGGGATAGCGGGCAAGTATTTCCCCGCTATCGCGCAACACACTGATTGCAGCATCGGCAGGGAGATTGATGCTTCGATAAAAGCGGTAGAAATATTCCGGCGACACCGATAGAACGATGACCCCCGCGAATCGGTCGTCCTTGTCGTAGATCGGACGCGTGAACTGAATGGACCATTGTTTCGAGAGCCGCCCAAGAACGGGTTTGCTGATATACAGCTCATCCGTGCTCCTCACTTGGTGAACCCTGAAGTGTTCGCGATCACTCAGATCGATGGGCGTCGAAGGTTGTTCAAGGCTGGAGAAAAGCAGGATTCCGTCAGGCCCGATGATGGCAACCTGGAAGGCCAATTCCTTTTTCAGATAAGCTTGCCTATTCCGCACCGCCGCTCCGAAGTCGCCGGGATTGCCGCGCCAGTATTGCCGCAAATCCAGAAGGCTCAGATCAATGGTCTTGACCGAGGATTCGATTTCCTTTCCAAAGGCCAATGCCAGGTTACTCAGGTCACGCTCGCTTTTTGAATAAAGCTCAGCACGGCTGCGCTGCAGATCCAGATATATCGCTGTCCACAATATTGTGATCAGCAACCCGACAATCAGCCCAAGTTGCAGATAGGGCGAATTTTTTTGAACCGTCTGAATCGTCTTGTTCATCGTGCCCTATTTATATTTCTGATTCTTAATAGTCCCCGTTCTTCCACTTTAAAGCTCTGTGCCATTCATCAGGAATACGCTAATGATTGCTGAATCAATATTGCGCCTGTCTAAAATTTTTTGCAACGAAGTGTTCATTCAAACAGGGTATTGGAACGGATAGCGACTTTGCTCATGGCGAGAGTTACTTTGAGGTAATCGGATGCTTGGCGGAGATGAGGCGATAGCTGCTCTACAATGCATGACTCCTCGCAGAATGCGTCACTATCACACACCATGCCGCTGGGAGAAGCGTCCTTCCCCGTCGAGCCAGAAAAATATTTTTGCCGAAACACTGCACCGGCTTACAGAATCGCCATCAACGCGATGTCCTATCCTTGGTTCAAAAGCAGATTAACGGCGCATATCGTCATGCATCAAATAGAACTTCCGTATTCGGATATGATGAAAAATCTGTTGTCATGAGGCGGTAAAAACAGTACCCACTCCTGAAAGCAAAATTTCTCACACTACTTTTAGTATCGATTTCAAGCAGCGCACATGATCGCAATCAGTAATGAACATGGTATGCAGATGCCCATTTCTGCAATGCCTAAAGTTAAGGCGCAAATTGCTGACTAATCCCGATCACTTCTAGAGCTTAAAAATAAAAATATTGCATCCGCCCGCGGTTTATTCCCAACATCTTGACACTCCGTTAACGCATGGATGAGTGCGCCTGCGTACAATGCCAATCTTCCCTTAAAGCAACAATGTCGCATCCACACTTGATCCCACAGGATGGCAGCGCTCCTCATCCGCAATAGTCCATTTATGCAAAGTTCTTATAATTTTTTCCTGGTTGGTTTGTCTTTGTTCGTCGCAAGCCTTGCTTCATATGTTGCGCTGGATGTGTCCGGCAGAATTTCGCTCCTGGGGCAAGGCCGGCAACGCTATGTGTGGCTGGCCGGTGGCGCTTTTGCAATGGGCATAGGAATCTGGTCGATGCATTTCATCGGCATGCTGGCATTTTCGCTGCCGATCCCGATCGGCTACGATTTCGGCCTGACCTGCGTTTCGCTCTTGATTGCGATTGCAATTTCCTATTCTGCGCTATCTGTCATTGCGCGGCCCATACTTGGCCCGCGCCGCCTGATTACGGGCGGCACGCTGATCGGGCTTGGTATCGCGTCGATGCATTATCTTGGCATGGAGGCAATGCGCATGATGCCGGGCATCAGCTATCGGCCCGGCTTGTTCGCGCTCTCCATTGCGATTGCCATCGGCGCGGCCAGCGCCGCATTGTGGATCGCCCGCACCCTGAACAATCTCAACCACTCCAACGTGCTTTTCAAGCGCGTGCTTGCGGCGCTCGTGATGGGAACTGCGATCGCAGGCATGCATTACACGGGCATGGCGGCAGCGCATTTCGAAGCCGGCTCCGTCTGCCGGGCGGCGAACGGCGCCGATGCGCAATGGCTGGCTGTCGCGATCAGCCTTTTTACGCTGGCGATCCTAAGCGTGACCATTTTGCTGTCGCGCTACGATGCACGCACGGCACAGCTTGCCGGTTCCGTGTCGCACCTGAGCAGCAAGATCCTGCACATGGCTAGCTTCGATACGCTGACCGACCTGACCAACCGGAGCGCCCTGACCCATCACATCGAGGCCGCCATGCAAACGTCGCGCCGGAGCCAGAAAATGTTTGCCATCCTGTTCATGGATCTGAACGGCTTCAAGCTGATCAACGACTCGCTCGGCCACTCGGCCGGCGACGAAGTGCTGAAGGCCTTTGCAGAGCGTCTTAAGCAATGCGTCCGCAGTGGCGACACCGTGGCGCGCTGGGGCGGCGACGAATTTGTCATCCTGATGGAAAACCTGTCCGCACCCGAGGATGCGGGACGGCTGGCCAGTAGTGTAATGGAGCGCATGCGCCAAGGCGTGTGGGCAGACAAGCAGCCGATCCAGATCATTCCGAGTATCGGCATTTCCCTGTTCCCGAAAGACGGGGAGACAATGGATGAGTTGCTCAAGCATGCCGACACAGCGATGTACGAAGCGAAAAACAGCGGCAATACGGACTTTCTTTATTTTGAAAAGAGCATGACGGCGGCGGCAATGCGCAGCATGCAGATCCAGCAGGCCTTGCGCGAGGCACTCGATCTCGGTCACTTTTCGTTGATGTTCCAGCCCAAGTTCCGTGGCGGCGATAATGAGCTGACCGGCGTGGAAGCCCTGCTCCGTCTGAACCACCCGCAGCTCGGCATCCTTGCGCCGGCGGATTTCATCCCGATTGCCGAGCGCACCGGCCAGATCGTCGCGATCGGCTATTGGGTAGTGCGGCAAAGCTGCCGCCAGATTCGCCAATGGGAAGCGGCCGGCCTGATTGCGCCGAAAGTGGCAGTCAATCTGTCCGCGCGCCAGTTATTGCAGACCGACCTCGTCGAGACAATGCTGGATATCGTGCGGACGGAACAAGTGTCGTGCTCGCATCTCATGTTCGAGATCACCGAAACCGTCGCGATGCAGGATGCCTCGAAAACCAGCGAAATCATCCATGGCTTCCAGGATTTGGGCTTTGATATGGCGATCGACGACTTCGGCACCGGCTATTCCAGTCTTGCTTATCTGCAGCGTTTTCGCGCCAAACAATTGAAGATCGACCGGTTCTTCACTAACGGCCTTGATACACACAGTAAGGAAGGCAGCGCCATCGTTTCCGCCATCATCGCACTGGCGCATGCGCTTGAAATGGAAGTGGTCGCGGAAGGCGTCGAAACCACCTCTCAGCTCGACAAGTTGCAGGCATTGCACTGCGATCAGGTACAGGGATTCCTGCTTGGCAAGCCGATTGCGCCGGAGGCAATCGGTGCATTGTTGCAGGAACGCGTTTCCATACCGGAAAAAATCGAATGTGCTGAAGAATAGTATTCGGCGCGGACAGGCCTTTCTGCAGATAGCCTGTCCCGGATAACTCCGTAGACAGACCCGGCGATGACGGCCGGATGGCTGCATGCTGCACGCGGTCGCGTGCTTTTTTGACCGGCTCCAAGGCGCAGCGCACTGGTTCACTTAATATCCGCTTACTATCGGGTAAGAAAGCGTATTCCCCGCAGCGTTGGCTGCCGCGAGAATGCGAATCCTTCCCCATCCTCATGCGATGAAAGGAAATCCGGAACATGGCGCTCATATGGCATCGGCTACAGAAGCTGGTGCGCGAAGAATTGCGTCATCTGACCACGATCCAGGCCAGCGACCGGGCATGGCAGATGCCGCTCGCCGCTGCTCTGGCGACCGGACTTCCGGTATTGATCGGCGCTTACTTTAATCGCCTGGATTACGGGCTGGTTTCCTCGCTCGGCGGCCTTACTTTCCTGTACCTGCCGAGTACGCCGCTCCATCACCGCATGATATTCCTGATGGCGTGCGCGTTCGGCATGACGACTTGTTATGCGCTGGGCATGATCAGCCATTTTTTTCCGGTGGCGATGATGCCGATGCTGGTATTCATTTCCATCCTGGTCACCATGATTACGCGTTTTTACCGGCTGGCTCCGCCTGGCAGCCTGTTTTTCATCATGGCGGCGGCGATCGGCGCATATACGCCCGTGGCGCCTTTGCAGCTGCCCCTGATGGTCGGATTGATCGCCATGGGCAGTGCGCTTGCCTGCCTGATCGGTTTTATATACAGCGTTTACATGCTGCGCACGCGCAGTCCCAAGCCGGTGGAGCCCTTGCATGCGCCGACCTTCGACTTTGTGGTGTTCGACTCGGTAATCATCGGCGCTTGCGTGGGCATTTCCCTGTTCGTTGCACAGGCGCTGCAACTTGAAAAAGCTTACTGGGTTCCGATCAGCTGCCTTGCCGTGATCCAGGGCGCCTCCTTGCGCGCCGTCTGGAACCGGCAGGTGCAACGCATCCTCGGCACCACGATCGGCCTCCTGCTTGCCTGGGCATTGCTGACCTTGCCGCTGAATCAATGGAATATTCCTGTCATGATGATGATGCTGACCTTCATCATCGAAACTACTGTTGTCAGGCATTACGCCTTTGCCGCCATCTTCATCACGCCGCTCACCATCCTGCTGGCCGAAGCCGCCACTTTGGGCCGGCACGGATCCGCAGCAGCACTGGTGCAGGCACGCTTTTTCGATACATTACTGGGTTGCTTCATTGGTTTTGTAGGCGGGGTTTGCCTGCATAGCCCATGGTTTCGGGAACGTGTGGGGCGCCAGCTTCGTCGCCTGATCCCCTTACGCCTGCGGTCATGATCCGATGTTCCGCGAGGAAGGAGTCATGCAGCCGCTCGGCGGTATGGCGCACGCATCGGGAACCACGCAAGCATCCTGGCTAGTGTGTTGAGCAAGTATGCAGCGCGGTCGGAAGCAGGATTACTTGCCGTCTATACCCTTGCTTCCCGAAGTGTCAGAGCCGGACGAACCACTGCCGGAAGTACCGGTGCTTGAATCCGGGGCTGCCGTGCTCGAAGAGCCCGGGCCGGCCAACGGGGTTACACCTGAAGAGTCTGTACCAGAAGCGCCCGAAGTCCCGCTAGAGCCCGAGGTAGTGCTGGAAGTATCGGCTCCTGACGAAGTCCCGCTAGAGCCCGAAGTACTGCTGGAAATATCGGTTCCTGACGAAGTTGAGCCCGATCCTGAGGAGTCTCCACTCATTGAACCGGTCGAGCTGCCAGAGCTGCTGGACCCGGAAGTGCCGGATGTATCGTAGCTTCCGCTGCCCGACGAACTGCTGCCCATTCCAGAAGAACCGGAGGAGTCCGATGAGCCGCTGCCCGATGGCTCTTTTGTGGTGGTCGTCGTGGTGGTGGTCGTGGTGCCGGACCCGCCGGACGAGCCGCTCGATGCGCTGCTCGGCAATTCAGTCGAGGAAGCGTCTTTAGAGGCATCGGTTGTGGTCGTGGTCGTAGTTTGCTGTGCGAAGCCGGCACTCGCCATTCCAATCAGGCCCAGGAAAATAGCTATAGGTAACTTTTTCATGATCGCTCCTTCTAATAAATATCAAAAATATATATTTAGAATCGTTCGGAATCCGGAAAAAGCAATAGTGGTCCGGACATATTTTGCCTGACCGATAGCAGGCACTCATCTTAGGGTTCGAACCAAATTGGCCCTCTGCCAATAAACAAATGTTATTCAGCACTACGATGACGAGCTCTGGTTGAAGTGTATCAAGCTAGAAACTTAGAACAGTTGATTTCAGACGGCTCACTAGTTTGTCTATTTGTGAAGATGGCACCGAATACCTGACCGGAATCCTTAGTCTTTTCTGCTGCGCACAAGGAAGACGCCGTCCGGTCACGCACTCTGCTGATCTGGACATGAAGTTTGTGCCGCAATAGTTCGCATATTTAATTACCGATGAATGTGCTTGTCTTTCCATACGCAGGTTTTACGATTGAAAGACGGGAATCTTTTCCAGTGTGAATGTCTAATGGGCAAACCGAGATGCAGCTTTTTCAGAAACATGAAACAGACCATTTTTCTCCGAGGATCGGTTATTTTGCATATGCAGTAGGTCGGCCGGGCCAATACCCCGGAGATATATGAAATCAGATTCCTTGTGGGCACAGCGCCTGATTGTCGTAATTGCATTGGTAGTGCTGGGTGCCGGCATGCTTGCGAGCCTTTATTGGGAACGCGCCAATGTCGAAAAAAACGAAGAGGATCGCCTGCTGACCCAGGCCAGAGTCATCAGGGAAAATGTCGACCAGAACCTGATTGCATTGAACCAGGTGCTCGACACCATCCGCAAGCAGTTCCCGCACGGCATGGAGTCCGGCACCTTCAACGAATATCTCAAGGCTGTTGCGGACGGCATGCCGGGTGTACGCACCATCATCGTAGTAGACCGTAACGGCTATGCGGTCGCATCGAACTGGCCGGAGCTGATCGGCTTCAATGCCGGCGCGCGTTATTACTTCCAGGCCGTAAAACGGAATCCGGATCCGGAGATGGCCTATCTCTCGCCGCCATTCCGCACCCAATTGGGCGTGTATGCACTGAACCTGTCACGGACATTGACGGATGTAGATGGCGGATTTGCGGGCGTTGTCACTGCCACGCTCGATCCTACTTACTTTTCCCCGCTGCTGGATTCAATCCGCTATCGGCCGGACATGAGGGTTGCGCTGGTCCATTGGGACGGCGAAGTTTTTCTATCCTTGCCTGCAAACGGACAGGCAGAGAAAATTTTTTCTTTTGCCCGCGAGCCGGCATTCGCGGAACATCGCCGCAAGGGGCTGGCGATGTCGGCCATCAGGGAGCATCAAGGCACCGGCGAAGAGCGCCTCGTGGTTCAACAGACGATCAGTCCGCGAGGACTCGAAATGGATAAGCCGTTGATAGTCAGGATAGAACGCAACGCGAGCATGGTTCTGGATACCTGGCGGCGCGAATCGCGACTCTTAGGCATCATGTACCTGCTGCTGTTTGGCGCATCGATGTTCGGTATACATGCCTATCAGCGCAGGCAAATCGAAGCGGACTACCGGGAAGCCGAGGCGGCCAGGGCGGTTCAGGCAAGCGAAAATTTCATGCGGACGATCACGAACCATCTTCCCGCCATGATTGCGTACTGGACACAGGAACTGACATGCAGGTTCGCCAACGGCGCCTATCTGGAATGGTTTGGCAAGACCACGGAGCAAATGCGGAACATTCGCATGCAGGACCTGCTGGGAGAAGAGTTGTTCAGGAAAAACGAACCTTTCGCCAGGGCAGCGCTGCGCGGCGAGCCACAACGGTTTGAACGCACGCTGGTGAAGGCAGACGGCAGCGTCGGCTATACATGGGCGCAATATATTCCCGACATCCAGGATGGCCGCGTCCATGGCTTCTTCGTGCTGGTATCGGATGTCACGCCTCTCAAGCAGGCTGAGATAGCTCTGACGGAGAGCGAATGGAAGCTGAAAACCATCATTCAGACCGAACCCGAATGCGTGGCAATTCTGACGGGCGAAGGCGTCATCGAGCAAATGAATCCGGCCGGTCTTGAAATGATCGGCGCCGCATCCGAAGAGCAGTCAATCGGCATGCATTTATGCGCATTGATAGACCCTCAATATCACGATGGCATGCATGAGCTGCTGGCGAAGGTGAGCAGCGGCGAGTCCGGCGTTCTCATGTTCGAGCTGGTCGGCTTTACGGGCGTGCATCGCTGGCTTGAATGCCATGCCGTGCCGATGCGCGACAAGCATGGACAGATTACCTGCTCGCTATGCGTTATCCGGGACATGACAGACCGCAAGAAAGCTGAACTGGAACTGCAGATCATGGCGCAGACGGATTTCCTGACCGGTCTTTTCAACCGCAGGCACTTCATGTCGCTTGCGGAACAGGAACTGCAGCGCTCGCATCGTTACGGCGGTCCATTGACCGTGATGATGATCGATATCGACCATTTCAAGAAAGTCAACGACACTTATGGACACAGGGCGGGCGATGCCGTCATCCGGAGCTTTGCCGATTTGTGCCGTACTTCCCTGCGCAGCATCGACATCATCGGCCGTTTGGGCGGCGAGGAGTTTGCCGTCCTGTTGCCCGAAACCGATATCGAACACGCGATGTCAGCCGCCGCCCTGCTGAAGCAACGTACGTCGCAAATCCAGGTAACAGGAGATGAAGGACAGACGATCCGTTTCACGGTATCGATCGGTGTTGCAAACAAAGATGAAACCAGTCACGATCTGGAAGCGCTGCTGGCTGAAGCGGACCATGCACTCTATGAAGCAAAAGAAACCGGGCGCAACAGGGTCTGCAAATACCGTAAAAATGAGGTGTCTGCCTGAGACATGCCGGCGTTTAATGGCGGTGTTTAATTACCGCCGGCCGATTCAGCGTACGACATGCCTGCATTCATCGCTATGGCAAAGCAAGCGAATACGCGACAACGCTTTCCCGCGGTTAGGAATCTTGCGCTGTTTGAACCACCGAAGAAGCTGCGCGCCGGCGCGACTGGTCAGTCGTCCTTCAATGCCGCTTTCGCCGCTTCTTCCGGCGTCAGGTCCTCATAAAACTGGTCAGTAAGCCATTCGACCTGATCTTCGATGAATTCTTGCGCCTGCTCCAGGGTTGCGCCGCCCGCGACCAGAAAACCTTCCACCTCGATGCACCATTTGATCAGCTCCTCGGTTTCCGGGTCCAGCTTCTCTTTCTTTGCCATGTTGCCCTCTTATTCAATTGCCTGAATTTATTTGACAGCATAGCCGCAAATGTCGCACGCCGCTGCCATGCTAGCAAAAAAATATCCGGATGTTCAGCCTTTTTGCGTCGCTGCGCTACATGGCCTCAGGAAATTTTTCCCACGGATCGACCGCAGCCATATCCCTGCAGAAAAGTCGGCATGCATTTTCTTGGGCACACTGAGGTCAGCTATAATCTGTGCAATTCTTTTACATGGGAATCCGCTGTGCCCAAGCGTTTGTCAGTCTTACACCAATATCTTCTCCCGAAGCAGGCCCTGACCCGCTTCGCGGGACGGGTTGCGAGCGCTCAGCATGAACGTTATACGCCGCAGATCATTCGATGGTTTGCGAAGAAATACGGCGTCAACATGAATGAAGCGCACAATCCGGACCTGGCAAGCTACAAGAGCTTCAATGAATTTTTTACCCGTGCTCTTGCCGCTGATGCGCGTCCTTTGGCGGACAGCGATTTCGTCTGCCCGGTCGACGGCTCGATCAGCCAGTTCGGCGCGATTGAAAATGACCAGTTAATCCAGGCAAAAGGCCACCGGTATTCGACCACTGCCTTGCTCGGCGGCGATAGCAAGCTTGCAGCACTGTTCGAGCACGGCAGCTTTGCGACGCTTTATCTGAGCCCGCGTGATTATCACCGTATTCATATGCCCTGCCAGGGCCGCGTCAAGCGGATGATTTATGTGCCGGGATCGCTTTTCTCGGTGAACCCGACCACGGCCAGCGGCGTACCCGGCCTGTTTGCCCGTAACGAGCGCGTGGTGTGCCTGTTCGAATCGCAGTTCGGGCCGTTTGCAATGGTCCTGGTAGGCGCGACCATCGTCGGCAGCATGGAAACGGTCTGGCACGGCGTGGTCAATGCTTCGCGTTCGCGCACCATACGCGAATGGGATTACAGCGACCGGGAAATTATCCTCAACAAAGGCGAAGAAATGGGGCGCTTCCTGCTCGGTTCCACCGTTGTCCTGCTGTTCCCGCGCGATGTGCTGGCGTTCAATCCCGAGTGGACTGCGACACGCACGATCCGGATGGGCGAGGCGATGGGAAACAAGCCGTTACGCTAGGCACTTCCCTATCGTTCATCGGCAAGGCAATGACTGAAAGGTCTGCAAGTCTTTGAAGAAATGCTGCGCCCTACTCCCACGGTTCACAAACATCTGCTTATAAATAAACCGTTCAAGCGGCCGCGTACCGCTTTTTTCAGAAAGAAAAACCCCATGATGATGAAACAGAAATGGTCCGACGTCTCGGACGAGGCAATTTCCGAAGAAGGCATCTATGCGCTGCATGTGCCGGAAGAAATGTACAAGTTCGAAACGGATACTTATCCGGCCGGACAGGCTTTCACCGTCAAGGCTGGCAATGACTTCGTTTTATATGTCTTGAACGGCACATGCAAAACGACCGTAGATGGGCAATTGCTGCAACTGGAAGCAGGCGAGTTTCTGTTCTTCGGCAAGGGAGCCTACCAGTTCAAATCGACCGGCGCGGCCGATGTACGCCTGATGCGCGTAGCGGCACGTACCTGAACAGTTTGATCGGTATTACGCATTCCGGATCATCTCGGCACGGCGCATTCCGTTTCGGCTGAGCCGGGCTGAGTTCGTTTCGAGATCGGCTTCCCCGGAGTGTTGCGGTCGCCGGCAATCTGGTTTCCATGCCGGCGTTTTTTCAATCAGCCGCCGTCGCGATGCGGCCGCTTCGTGTTGGTGGCAAGCTGCCGGTTCTTTTGCTGGAGCGTCCGCAGCAAACCTTCTATGCCACCCCGGCTCACTTCTGCCGAAAAAGTGTTTTTGTACGCTTCGGTCAGCCATGCGCCGAAGACGCTGACATCGTAGATCTTCCAGCCTTCCGGCGTTTTCTCCAGGCGGTAATTCACCTCCACCGGTTCGCGGCCCGACTGGATCACATAGGTGCGGACTTCCACATCATCGGAAACGGGTCCGCGCAGAGGGCGGATTTCCAGTTTCTGGTCTCCGACCTGGGATAAGGCGCCGGAATAGGTATAGATCAGCAAATTGCGGAACTCTTCGGTCAGTTGCTCTTGCTGCTCCGGAGTTGCTTCTCTCCAGTGGCGCCCTACGGTCATCGACGTCGTTTTCCGGAAATTCAAATGGGGTAGCAACTTGCTTGTGACCACCTCTTGCACACGGCGTGGATTTCCTGCTTTCAGTTCCTTGTCGCTTTTGATTATTTCCAGGATCTCGTGACTGAGGCGCTTTACCAGGACATCCGGAGCTTCCTGTGCGGATGCCGGTTGGGCGAGGAACATTGCGCCGAACGCAAGCGCCACCGTGAACAGAAATTTGCTTAGCTGCTTTGGCGTTTTCATATTTTTACCCATAGAGAAAAGATCACAAACATATTTACATCCATTTGGTCACGGATTCTGTTTGCTTAATTTGAGGAAAAGCACATTCAGCGCCGGTGTTGTTTGGGTCTTTCTTTCATGCGAACCTGCTTCAGACAAGGAAAACATAGTTAACGACTATGACTGATGCGATGGGCCAAAGAACGAATATGCACTTCAGGCTACCTGTCTGGCAAATGATTGTGCAGAGAAAACTACCCACGAATCACAGATCGGACAAGGAAACACCTGAAACGTGCAAATAGTGATTGCACGATTACATCATCAGTACATGCATTTGTGCAACCTTACATTTTTACGCATTCAGCAGTGACGACATGATGGTCCGATTCCAAAGAATTTACTGGTTATCTTATAGCGATTCATCCTTGGAATATGTGATCGTCTTATTTCATTACTGACAATTTGTTACAACCGGGATAGGAACCGTACATTTTGTCTGCGGGTCAATCAGTAACGGCATACACGCTGAGTAAATCGTTTTAATAATCTAGAGAAATTAACTCTGTTTCCTATTTTATTTATGTCGTTCCAATCAGCTTAAGGAGATACATATGAGATTGACCAAAGTACGCGTTTCAGTTCTTGCTGCTGCATTGATTGCAGGAAGCCCATTCATTGCTCATGCACAATCCAGCACGACGCTCGGTACCGGCGGAAGCACCGCTGCTAATGGCACGGCCAGCTCCACTCTTGGTACAGGCGGCAGCTCCGCAGGTTCTGATTCCTCGGGTTCCTCAAGCACATTGGGCACGGGTGGCAGTTCCGCCGGCGGCGGCTCGACCGGTTCGACAGTCGGCACCGGTGGCAGCTCCGCAGGCAGCGGTGACTCCAGCTCCGGCTCGTCCAGCACGCTCGGCACGGGCGGCAGCTCTGCAGGTAACGGATCGACCGGCTCCACCGTCGGCACAGGCGGCAGCTCTGCTGATTCCGGTTCATCAGGTTCGTCTTCCACTTTAGGCACAGGAGGAAGTTCGGCTGGTGGCGGCTCTACCGGTTCTACGGTCGGCACAGGCGGTAGTTCGGCCGGGTCGGGCGACACTGGTTCCGGATCGTCAAGCACCTTGGGTACCGGTGGCAGCTCGGCAGGCAGCGGCTCAACAGGTTCGACTGTCGGTACTGGTGGCAGCTCGGCAGGCTCCGGCTCATCAGGCTCATCCAGCACCCTGGGTACTGGCGGCAGCTCTGCCGGGAGTGGATCGACCGGCTCGACCGTAGGTACCGGCGGCAGCTCGGCAGGATCGGGTGATTCCAGCTCCGGCTCATCGAGCACCTTAGGTACCGGCGGCAGCTCGGCAGGCAGCAGCTCCGGCGGCACGAGCGATTCGAGCGCAGGTGCATCCGGCAGCGCTGCAGGATATGGCGATACCGATGACGACAAGAAGCGCAACAAGAAAAACAAAAACAAGCCCGGCAAGAGCGACGATTGCCCTCCAGGCCTGGAGAAGCAAGGACGCTGCTAATTCGTACCAATCAGTCCTCTCTCTTTGATGAGCGAGGACTGCATCTCAGGAGGAAGCCATGAAATACGCAACCTCGCACGCACCCTCGCCTCCGTTTCATAAGCATGTATTGACTGGCCTGCTGATCCTTTCGGCAGTGGCAATGCCTTCCCATGCTCACGAGATTATTGAGCGGGATAATGATCCATGCGCCGCGGCAGCAAGCGAAGCATCAAATTCGTCCGCATCTGCCGCCAGCAGTTCCGGCCCTAATGCAACTGCCGAAGCGCACTCGGATAAAAGGCGCCGTTCCGCGACGAGTGCTACAAGTACGTGTAGCGGTGCAAATTGCCCGCCCTCAAGCAACGTCACCTCAGGTTCGGGCGGACTGGCAGGATCGACTACCTTGCCTGATGGCTCATCAGTGACCGTGCGTTCCGGCGACGGAGTAGTAAGCTCTTCGAGCACGAGCACAGGCAGTTCCGGTGTCACGCCTGGAAGCTCGGCGTCCGCCGAAGCCAATGCACGCGCAGGACGCAACAATGATTGCGCCGTCACGACTGATCCGCATACCGGCGAGCCGGTGCCTGGCAGGCAAGATCGAAAAATGGAGAAATAAATGATGAATAAATTGACTTATCAATTGATCGCCGGCGCGTTCGTGCTGGGCACTTCCGTTACTGTGCACGCACAGACTTCCGGCACAAGCGCCACCGGCACCACCGACAGCAAGGCCATGGCTGCAGGCCGGCATGCAGACGGCGGCACGGGCGTGCGCAAAGCGCAAAGCACGACCACCACTTCTACCGACGGGCAAGCCAGCGGATCGGTGAGCGACGGTAGCACCGGCGGCACCAGCAGTTCCAGCACTGTGGGAAGCGGCGGAAGCGCGACGGCCGGTAGCGGCGTATCGGCATCGACCATCGGCACCGGTGGCTCATCCGCCACGACGCAAAGCGGCGAAGGGAGCACCGCCACCAGTTCGTCTGGTCCTGGCGCCAGCGCCACGGCAAGCGGGCCCAGCGGCAGCAGCGCATCCGATGCAGCAGGCAGCGACGCTGATCCGTCACCCGGCGCATCCGGATATACCTATGGTCATAACAAAGACGCGCAGCCTGCCAGTGGCAAAAACAAGGCTCCCGGGAAAATGATGAAGGAGCAGAATACTGCCCAGTAGGACGTATAGGGTATGTAAAGTACGTAACAACTGGCCGACTGCTCTGGAAACGTCTGCGGCAGTCGGTGAATATCTTCTTTCTGCATCTTTTCCATATTGTATCTGCAGAACCAACTGTATCTGGGCATGCCTGTCCTTGGCAGCGTTTTAAAACATTTCAGTTTTTACTGTAGTCTTGCCCAGGCCAGCTGAACCGGGCACACATGCAAAGCATCCGGACAAAGACTATGCTGTCGTGTGCTGCCACCCGTCGTTTACAATGGAATTATTGCTCGCGCGGATCCGGCCAGTTTCCCGGCTTGGCCATCACCTGATGTACAAATTCCAGATCCTTTTGAATTTCCAGCGCTTTTTCTGCTTTCGCCATTTTGACGAGATTGACCAAGGCGTGACGGAAAAGGAATTGCTCCTTTTCATCCAGGTCCGCACAAAAACTTTTTACCATGTAGTCAACAACAAAATCCGTCTGCTCCATCTTGATTTCACCTTTGTCAGCGATAAACGTGCGACCGCTCCCGGATCACGTTTGTTCCGGTGCAGGAAGGGAGTTGAAGTGCCTTGCATATGAAGGCGATTGATGACAAGACGTGCAATCCTTATGCCAGCTCAGGAATGAGCAGAATGGCCGGTGGTTTCCAGCGCGGTTTCGATAAAGGCGCGCACCTTGGGCAAAGCATATTTTTGTCCGGCATGAACGAAGTGAAATCCACCGGAAGACTTGCTCTTCCATTTCGGCAAAACCGGAACGAGCTTTCCTGAAGATGCCGCGTCATGCACCAGGAAGTCTGGAAGCCAGGCTATGCCCTCGCCCAGGATCACCAGTTCTCGGATGGCCTCCAGATCGTCCGCGGTCACGCGGCCTGCCAAATGCACATGCAAATCTGTTTTTCCGTTGCTCAGGTGGAGAGTTTTCATCGCACGGTGCGCGACGACGCGAAATTTCACGAGGTCTCTTGGATGGGCGACCGTACCCGCTTTCGCAAGATAGGCAGGCGAAGCCCATAGCCCGGCATCAAGCTCCATGAATCGCCTTGCTATCAGCGAGGAATCCTTGAGGGCACCGGCACGGATGGCCAGATCAATGCCTTCTCCGACAAGATCGACAATGCGATTGGAAACAATTATCTCAACACGCATATCCGGATATTTTTCGAGATATGCACGAGTGATATGCGGCAAAACCGTGTGACCGATATCCACGGGTACGGTAATGCGCAACAAGCCGGTGGGGGTGCTTTTTGCGGTATGCAGCGCCGTTTCGCCCAGCTCTACTTCACGCATGGCAATGGCGCAATGACGGAAATAAATTTCACCGGCTTCCGTAACATAAAGCTTGCGCGTCGTACGCTGAATCAGGCTGACTCCCAATCGTTTCTCCAGTGCCGCAACTTTTGCACTGACCGTCGTCTTCGGCATGCCGAGCTGCCGCGCTGCTTCGGAAAAACTACCGGTTTGCACAACTTTTACAAATACTGCGATCGCATCGAACTCCATGGCATTGTCCAGAATATTGCACAGTAATTCCCGATTTTGCCATCTAGTGCCTGCCCTTGTCTTGTTCTATAGTTAGTGATCGACACTCCACTTGAACATAGAGGGCAATCCATGAAAACATCCATCAAATTCCTGTCGGCCGCAGCGCTCGCGGCCTCTTTTTCTATACCTGCTTTTGCTGCCCCGGAAACTTTTACCGTGGACAATACGCATACATTTCCGCGTTTCTCTTATAACCATTTAGGCTTTTCGACCCAGTTGTCGCGTTTCAACAAGACCACCGGTAAAGTCGTCTTCGATCGGGAAGCCAAGACCGGCTCAGTGGACATCGTGATCGACATGAAGTCCGTGGACACCGGCTTCAACCTATTCGACGAACATATCCAGGGAGCCGACTACCTTGATACGGCGCGCTATCCGACCGCGACATTCAAGTCTACCCGCGTAAGTTTCGATGGCGACAAGCCGGCCACGATTGAAGGAAACCTGACGATCAAGGGTGTCACCAAACCTGTAGTTCTGACTGTGACCTCGTTCCAGGCCAAGCCGCACCCCATGCTGAAGAAGGATGCCATCGGCGCGAATGCCTATACGATCGTCAAGCGCTCGGACTTCAATGCAGGGAAAAATGCACCGGCCGTCAGCGACGAAGTGCGTATCGATATCGCGCTGGAAGCGGTGAAAGAGTAATGCACATCAACAGGGAGAAAAATTTACTTTGCGAGATCAGGCGTGAACACTGAGAAATTCCCGGTTTATTTCGTTTCGCACGGCGGCGGCCCATGGCCCCATGTGGAAGGAATGAGGCAGCAGTTTGCCAGGACGGCCCGTGCATTTGCCGAATTGCCGCTGCGCTTCCCTGCTGTCCCGAAGGCGGTTCTCGTCATCTCGGGGCATTGGGAAGCGCATGAATTCATGGTCTCAACCGCTGAACACCCGGGAATGGAGTATGACTACTATGGCTTCCCCGAGCATACCTACCATATACGGTATCCGGCGCCGGGTTCGCCGGAAATCGCCGCACACGTTCGTAGTCTGCTTGGGCAAGCAGGTATTGCCAGTGGCGAAGATCCGCTGCGCGGTTTCGACCACGGCACTTTCGTGCCGCTGGAGCTGATGTATCCGCAAGCGAACGTGCCTATCGTCATGCTCTCTCTTAAATCGGGTTACGACCCGCTGGAACATATCCGTGCCGGGCAGGCGCTCGCACCCTTGCGTGAAGAAGGCGTGTTGATCATGGGCAGCGGGCTGACCTATCACAACATGCGGGGATTCGGGCGCGATGAGTCCACGCCCGTTGCCACGGCTTTTGAGAAATATTTACAGGATGCGATCTCACAGACCGATCCAGGGACACGCAACCGGATGCTGATCGATTGGGAATCTGCACCAGGCGCCAGACTCGCCCATCCCCGCGAGGACCACCTGCTTCCATTGATGGTAGTGGCAGGAGCTGCCGGTGGCGACATTGGACGCACCTTGTTTGTCGACCATGTCATGAAAGTGCCGATGGCCTCCTATGAATTCGGCGCATCCTCATGAAACATACAAAAATAAAAGCCGATTAACTACATCCGATTAACACTTGTGCATGCGCATGGCGGATGATCGCCCGCTCTTGCGATGCCAGGCAATACGAAAGAATCATTGATGATTGCAACGCTAAATGACGATGCTCTGGACCTTTTGTTTCGCAATGCCCGCACCCATGGCGAGTGGCTGGACAAACCGGTGCCCGACGATATCTTGCGCCGGCTGTACGACTTGATGAAATGGGCGCCGACCAGCGCCAACTCCAGCCCGGCGCGGATACTGTTTTTGCGCAGCCCCGGATCCAGGCAGCGGTTGCTGCCTGCCCTGTCTCCCGGCAATATTGAAAAAACCATGCGTGCACCGGTTACCGCAATTATCGGCTATGACACACGTTTCTATGAACAGCTCCCCAGACTTTTTCCTCACGCCGATGCGCGTTCATGGTTTACAGGAAATCCGGAGCTGGCGGAAAGCACGGCACAACGCAACAGCGCATTACAGGGTGCGTATTTCATCATTGCCGCACGCGCACTGGGGCTGGACTGCGGCCCGATGTCGGGATTCGACCAGGCGAAAGTCAATCAGGAATTCTTCCCGACTAAACGTGAATCGGATCACGAACATGAAGACCTGCCGATCGGCCGCATCAGATCCAATTTCCTGATAAATCTTGGTTACGGAGACACCGGTAAGGTAAAGCCGCGCAATCCGCGCCTCGCATTCGATGAAGCTTGCCGGATTATCTAATTCGTACAAGCCAAGCGGCCAGGCCTGGCCGCATCATGCTGGCATTCATGACACCTGTTTCAAGTAAGGCAGGAAGGTCAGCACTCCGACAACCAGTGCAGCGACGGCGGAAATCAACACGGCGCCAGCAGCGATGTCCTTTGCGCGCTTGACCGCTTCCGCATAGTGAGGTGACACCACATCGCACAAGTACTCCATCGCTGTGTTGATCGTTTCGGCAAACCACACTATGGCCATTGCGACAACCAGCCAGCGCCAGTCGTCAGGCGTGAAGCCCAGGAAAAGCGCCAGCATGATCACGCCCAGCGTAGCGAGTAAATGCAGCCACGCATTATGCTGCGTACGCAATACAAAACCGATTCCCTGCATCGCATAAGAAAAACTCTTCAAGCGTGCCGCTACGGTAAATTTCTTCCGGGTTGCCGTTGTGCCAGTCTCGTTCATGGTTTTCTCTTGCGGTTCAGTTGAACAAAAATCCTTGCTCTCAAACGAAAAATCGACAGGCATGCGGATAATTTTTAGTTCGTGCTGAAGGTTTTTTCTATCAGCTCCTATCAACTCCTATCAGCTTCCATCAGATCGAATAGATCGATTAATCGAAGATTTTCGCTTAAAATCAGATGCGCCTTCAATAAGATCGCTTGGCCAGCTTCATTTCCTGCAGGATCATGACGGCAATCTCTTCGATGGATTTTGCCGTCGACGACATCCAGTGAATTCCTTCCGTGCGCATCATTTTTTCCGCTTCACTTACTTCGTAACGGCAATTATCCAGCGCGGCATATCTGCTGCCGGGCCGCCTCTCGTTACGTACTTGCGCCAATCGTTCCGGAGAAATCGACAGGCCGAAAATTTTTTCCTTGAATGGTGCCAACACGCTCGGCATCTTTCCACGCTCGAAGTCTTCGGGTATCAATGGATAGTTTGCCGCCTTGATACCGTACTGCATGGCCAGATAAAGGCTGGTGGGCGTTTTGCCGGACCGTGATACACCGACCAGTATCACATCTGCGGATTCCAGGTTTTTATGCGACTGGCCATCGTCATGGGCAAGCGAAAAATTGATGGCTTCGATCCGGTTTTCATATTCAATCGAGTTTGCAATATTATGGCTGCGCCCTATGGCGTGTGCCGGCTCGATGCCAAGCTCATGCTCCAGAGGATCCACAAAAGTCTTGATCAGGTCCATCTGCATGCCCTTGGAGCTTTGCAGGGCCCCGGCGAATTCGGTCTTTACCAGGGTCGAAAAGACAATTGGCCGCGTACCGTCCTTCTCGAAAGCGTCGTCGATTCGCCGTACCGCGTCATGCACTTTCTCCAGCGTATCGACAAATGGCAGCCGCACTTCGTTGAATTGAACGCCGAACTGAGCCAGTACGGAGTGGCCAAGCGTCTCCGCCGTAATGCCGGTCCCATCAGAGATAAAGAAGACGGTCCGCACGGGCTGTTGAACGATCGATGAATTGGAACTTGGCATAAGGGATATTTAATAACACCAAAAATATTACTTCTAAGGATAATTACGTAATCCGGTTAATGTTTTTGACATAGCGCATATTGGAAAAGAATGGATGAGAAAGACTTGCAGATCAACATCCCGGCGCGCAACGTAAGTCTTGAAAAAATACTACATGTTTTTGTAGCGATTCACAAAGAAAACTTGGCGATGCGGCAAGCGGGATATTGACAACTTTTATCGTCAGACTGAGTGAGGGTCCCATGGCACACGCACTTCCCGCTTCGCCGCTCCAATCCGAAATGAACCAGACGTTTCGATCCAGTTATGTAATCGATTTTGAAAACTTGCGCATGTCGGATGTCATCCATGTCGGCGGCAAGAATGCTTCGCTTGGCGAGATGATCAGCCAGTTGACTGACATGGGCGTGCGGGTGCCGGGCGGGTTTGCAACGACTGCACAGGCCTACAGGGACTTTCTTTCCTATCACGGCGACTCCGGAGCATCGCTTGCGCAGCGCATCAAGGAGCGCCTGGCCGGACTCGATGTAGACGATGTCAAGGCTTTGGCCAGCGCAGGTGAAGAGATCCGGCAATGGATTGTCGATACGCCGTTTCCTCCGCGACTCAATGAAGACATCGTCAATGCATATCATCATCTTGCTGCGGGATCCTCCAGCGAAGTTTCATTCGCCGTGCGTTCCTCCGCGACAGCGGAAGACTTGCCGGATGCATCATTTGCCGGACAGCAGGAAACCTTCCTGAATGTCGTGGGCATCGACAACATCCTCGAAGCAATCAAGCATGTGTTCGCGTCGCTTTATAACGACCGCGCGATCGCCTATCGCGTGCACCAGAATTTCAGTCACGAAGAGGTTGCGCTTTCGGCCGGCGTGCAGCGCATGGTGCGTTCCGACCTGGGGGCCGCGGGCGTCATGTTCACGCTGGATACCGAGTCGGGTTTTCGCGATGTGGTATTCATCACTTCCGGCTACGGCCTGGGCGAGACGGTGGTGCAAGGCGCGGTCAATCCGGATGAATTCTATGTGCACAAACCCATGCTGGCGCAAGGCAAGATGCCGATCATTCGCCGCACGATCGGCTCCAAGCTGATCAAAATGGAATTTACCGGTGAAGCGCGAGCCGGCCGTTCGGTGCGAACCGTGGATGTGCCGGACGAGCTGCGCAACAGGTTTTCGCTGACCGATGAAGAAGTCATCGAACTGTCTAAGTATGCGGTCATCATCGAAAACCACTACGGCCGCCCCATGGATATCGAATGGGGCAAGGACGGCCGCGACGGCAAGCTGTACATCCTGCAGGCGCGGCCGGAAACGGTGAAGTCGCAACTGAAATCCACCGACACGCAGCAGCGCTACAAGCTCAAGAGCACGAGTTCTGTCCTGATAACCGGACGCGCCATCGGCCAGAAAATCGGCTCCGGTCCGGTACGGATCATTCACGATCCTTCCGAAATGGATCGCGTCCAGCCGGGCGACGTGCTGGTGGCCGACATGACCGATCCCAACTGGGAGCCTGTGATGAAACGCGCATCCGCCATCATCACCAACCGCGGCGGCCGTACCTGCCATGCCGCCATCATCGCGCGCGAACTGGGCGTGCCGGCAGTGGTTGGCTGCGGCGATGCGACCACGGCGCTCGAGGATGGCCAGATGGTGACCGTGTCCTGCGCCGAGGGTGACGAAGGAAAGATCTACGACGGCTTGCTGCTGGTTGAAATCAGCGAAGCGTCGCGCGGCGAACTGCCGGACCTTCCCTTGAAGATCACGATGAACATCGGCAATCCGCAGCTGGCCTTCGATTTCCAGTCGATACCGAACCATGGCGTTGGCCTGGCCCGGCTTGAATTCATTATCAACAACATCATCGGCGTACACCCCAAGGCGATATTGAATTATCCAGACGTGGACGCCGGCCTTAAAAGAGAAATTGAAACGGCCGCGCGCGGTTATGCGTCGCCCAGGGATTTTTACGTCGACAAGCTGGCCGAAGGGGTCGCAACGATTGCTGCAGCGTTCTGGCCAAAGCCTGTCATCGTACGCCTGTCGGACTTCAAGTCGAATGAATACAAGAAGCTGATCGGCGGCTCGCTCTACGAGCCTGACGAAGAAAATCCGATGCTGGGCTTTCGCGGCGCGGTGCGCTACCTGTCAGCGGATTTCGCAGAGTCGTTTGAAATGGAATGCCGTGCCATGAAGCGGGTGCGCGACGAGATGGGATTGACCAATGTCGAGATCATGGTCCCGTTCATCCGCACGCTGGCGCAGGCGGAAAAGGTAGTCGGCCTGCTGGGTGCAAACGGATTGAAGCGCGGTGAAAATGGCCTGCGGCTGATCATGATGTGCGAGGTGCCGTCCAACGCCATTCTGGCTGAACGCTTCCTTGAGTATTTCGACGGATTCTCGATCGGCTCCAACGACCTGACGCAGCTTACCCTGGGACTGGACCGCGATTCGGGCATGGAATTGCTGGCCGTCGATTTCAACGAGCGTGATCCGGCAGTCTGCGTACTGCTTTCCCAGGCCATTGCCGCCTGCCACAAGCAGGGAAAATATGTCGGCATCTGCGGACAGGGCCCGTCTGACCATCCTGAATTTGCCGCATGGCTGATGAAGGAAGGAATCGGCTCGCTGTCGCTGAATCCTGATTCGGTAATCGACACCTGGCAGAAACTTGCAGAATTGAACGGGACTGCGTGACGCATTAGGCGCTCGGCCCCTCAAAAAAATGGCATATGACAGACAACATCATCATTATCGGGGGCGGCGCGGGCGGCCTTGAGCTTGCATGCAAGCTTGGGCGCAAGCTCGGGCGCGAACGCGTCGCTCTGGTAGACCACCATCTGTACCACATCTGGAAACCTTCATTGCATGAAGTCGCGGCAGGCACGCTGGATATGAACCAGGAGGGCCTGTCCTATTCCATGCTCGCGCATGACAATAATTTCACTTTCGTATACGGGAGCTTTACCGAGCTGGATCTTGTTAGGCGTGAAATCACGGTCTCGGCGCTGGAAGCCAGCCCCGGGGAAATCGTTATTCCGGAGCGACGGCTACGATATACCCGACTTTGCATCGCCGTAGGCAGTACCTCCAATTATTTCAACACGCCCGGCGCCAGCGAATACACGGTTTCCCTGAACACTCCTGAAGATGCCGAGCATTTCCGCATTCGGATGCTCAAGCAGATGACATTGGTCGAAACCCGGAAGGAAGCCGATCCTGATGCCAGGGTCGAGGTGGTCATCATCGGCGGCGGCGCAACCGGCGTCGAACTTGCTGCCGAACTGCGAGAAGCAAGCAATGCCTACATCAGCTACGGCTTTCAGCGGCTGGACCCGGAAAAAGATATCCGCATCACTGTCCTGGAAGGCTCGCCGCGCATACTTGCGCCGCTTCCGGAACGCGTATCCGAAGCGGCAACGGAACTTCTCAAGGAACGCTACATCGATGTCATTCCCGGTTGCAAAGTCGCAAAGGTAGAGCCGCAACAGGTAATCGACGATTCGGGCAATGTCTATCCGGCTGACATTTGCGTCTGGGCGGCCGGCATCAAGGCGCCCGCTTTCCTGGCCAGCCTGGGCCTGCCGACAAATAAATCCGGCCAGATCGAAGTCACCGACCGTCTGAATGTGAAGGGATACGACGATATATTTGCATTCGGCGATTGCGCAGCATGCGTGACGGAGGACGGCAAGCAGGTTCCGCCGCGCGCCCAGGCTGCGCACCAACAGGCGGACTATCTTTACAGAAGGCTTGTGAGGAACGCACGCGGCGAACATGTGCCGGACAAAGCTTACCGTTACCGCGACTACGGCTCGCTGGTTTCCGTGGGCACGCAAACCAGCGTCGGCAATCTCATGGGATCGCTGATCGGTTCAAACTGGTTCGTCAACGGACTGTTTGCACGCATGCTTTATATCAGCCTGCACCTGATGCACCACAAGGCAGTGCTCGGCCTGCTTCGTACGGCCGGACTGGCGATAGCACGCACCCTGATCCGCAGAAATACCGCATTGGTGAAACTGCACTGAGCTCCCGTTCACTTTGAAGATGATCGGCGAACGGGCGGACCTGCATTGGCCAGCGTTAAATTGGGAATTCGTTTATCTGGGTGAATGTCCTTGCACATCCTGCTTAGAGAGTATGTCTAAAGTCATGTCCAGCAGATTCTTGAATTGAAACGGCTTCTGTATGAAAGCGCTAAAGGTCCTATCAATTAGGTCCCGGTGCTGAGGAATCGCGCTCATCAACACTATCGGTATCTTTTCCGTCACGGGATTGGCGCGAATGTGCCGCGACAGTTCGACTCCATCCATCACCGGCATCATGTAATCGGACAAGATAAGATCGGGTAAGCGCTGCTTCATTACCTCCAGCGCCTGGTGGCCATTATTTGCGGTAACGGTCTCGAAACCGTTCAACTCGAACAGCAGCGAGAACGTTGAGGTCAGGTCGAACTCATCGTCAACGATCAAAATAAGCTTCTTACGCCCCTCGGCTACTGGCTTATTCACGGCAGATGGATTCTTGTTCGGCATTCGCTATTTGGCAGCTTCCAGGGACTGCCCGATTTTCTTGCCTAAGCTTGAAATCGGACCGCCAATCGATATGCCTTTATCGGAAATCGTCAGCAACTGAATGGCCGGATCATATTCGTTCTCGCGCATTTTCATCACTGAAAGCCGCCGATAGTTGACCCCCTCTATTTCCGTGTAGCCCAGCAACATGATGTTTTCATACAGAATCGATTGAATCGATTCTGCGCGCGCATACGATTCCTTGAAGTAAGGAAGCTCCTGCGTAAAGAATGTCGTGACATTTCTTACGCGCAGTTCGTTGACCAGCGCAGTCGCAAAAGTCTTGATCCGTTCAGGATGAATGGCGATATGCAGGAAGCCGTCGATACCATCGACGAATAGCCTGGTAACTCCCCGCCGGTCAATGTTGTCAAGGATGCGCAAGGCCAGTTCGTCCATCAATACTTCCAAAGGAAGATTCCAGATGATTTCCAGGTCCCCGCTCTCAATCGCTCCGCTTAAGTCAATCCCGATCTTCGCGGCTTTCTGCACCACTCGCTGGGGCGATTCGTAGAAACCCAGCATCAGGCATTTTTCGTTTTCGCGCAGGCCCTGGTTGATAAAATGCAGCCCCATCAGGGTTTTGCCAGCTCCCGGGCTGCCGACCAGGTTTGTCGTCGATCCTTTCATGACTCCGCCGCCGGTCAGCTTGTCCAATGAAGGAATGCCAAAGGCGGCCACGGCAGTTGAAGACTCTGCAGGACGGTTCGTGCGTGTTGCGACGGCTTCAAGCCGGGGGTAAACGATGATCCCTTCCTTGCACACTTCGAATGCATGCTTGCCAAGCAAATGGTCACCGCCACGCACCTTGAGGACTGCCAGTTCACGGATAGTCCTGACTCCGTCGTGGAACTGGCTTAACTCGACCAGGCCGTCAACCAGGGTATTCTCGGATTCCGGCAGGTTTCCCTCGACCGGCGAAAGCAGGAAGGTCGTGCATCCCATTGCCGAAACCAGGGCATTCAGGGAATGCATGAATTCGGAAAGGGACAGCTCGGATTCCTTAGTTTCCCGTACGGAACGGAATCCGTCGATGATCATTATTTCCGCACCCTGTTCGTTCAGGGCGGCAGTAATAAAATTGAGCAGCTCGCGCAGTCCGCCTTCGGCAAGAGATGTATAGCCACTATAGAAAACAATATTTTCACCGACCAGGGTATCGTCAAAAAAGTTGAAATTCCTGAGATGCTGGAGCAATTTCGCATGGGATTCCGCAATCAAGGTCAGAATCAACACCTTTTTCCCGAGCCTGGCCTGAGCGAAGCCAATTTGACATGCGAGCGTCGTTTTCCCGCTTCCGGCCAGGCCCTGGATCAGGTACAGATGGTGCGCGGGCAGACCTCCACCTAGAATCGTATCAAATCCTTCAACACCGGTCGGCAATACCTGTGCGAGGCCGTCGGCTTCAGCCTTTTCCGCCTCGGGTATTCCCTTGTTTTGCTCGCTCATCTCATGCCTTTACTTGCCCAGTCTCATCAGTTTTGCCTATTCCAAGACAATACCGATAATGAAGACTTTGTTATGCCAACCTATTTTCGTGTGCCATTTTAACAAGCCCGAGGGAAATAGCATAAGCATGCATCCGCTTAGATCGACACGCGGCCATTAGTACAGTTACTGCAAGCCAAGCTTATATGGCGGTGGGCGCCGCTTGCTCCGTTGCCGGCTTGCCGCAACTTTTACAGAATCGGCTGAATGCATTCTTTCGTGTATGACAGTTCGCGCACCGGTCATACAGGCATATCCCGCAATGCGAGCAGTGGTTGATGCTTTCATCCTTTAGATCGACCGGCCGTTCGCAGCCAGGGCAAACCCCTTTGGCGATGCGGCTCATTGCAAGGTCGTAGCTGAGTTCCTGGCGGCGCTCTCCTTCTGACTTCTGTTCTGCGAGCCGCTGCTTTTCCAGGAATCGGTTCAGCGAAAGAATCGCCTGCCTGCCGACCAGGAAGGTCAGGATGATGCCGACGACATACCGCACATAGCCACCGTAGCTGGGCAGGTAAGGCACCAGCTCGAAAAAGAACACGAATACGGCAAAGAAAATGAATCCCCAGACAAAAGGCCAGTAAGTGCTTTTCCTTTTCCTGGCAAATAGCCATCCGGCCACGCCGAGCAAAGGCAGGGTGAGCATCAAACGGTACATGAAAACGCGAAACTCCTGCCAGAACCGCGCCTTCTGTAGCGTTTCGTATGCCGCCTTTTCCAGGTCCGCCTTCTTTGCACGGGCACGGGCGGCGGCCTGCCGCGCATCGAGCAGCGTCTGCTCCACTGCCTGAACATCGGCCTGCGCCGCCCTCTCCTTCTGCTTGAGCGCATCCAGCGCCTGGGTGCGCTCGATCAGCTCGGTGTCCTGGTCGCTGCGGGCCGTCACATGCCGCGTTGCCAGCCAGTTGCTGAAGGTCTCGCGCGCAGCCCGATTGTCGGCCTGGGCAACCTGCAGCTTGAGCCTGGATTGCTCGAGCGCGTCCTGCGCCTCTTTTTCCCTGGTCTGCGCCTGCGCTAAAATTTCTTTCGTCTGTTTTGCCGCAGCCGGATCGATAAAGTCGTCGATCGAGTAGGTTTTTTCCACCTTGTTCAGATGACTCACGATCGTGCTGCCCAATCCGATCAGAAAGCTGGCAAAGATCAATGCGACCAGCCACAGGCCGCGCTGAAACCATTTTTCCGAAAGCCTCAATGCCTTGTTCATTGGATTTCTCCCATTCCTTATTGAAAGGAACTAAGCCTGCACTGCGGATATTTTGCGCGACTGCTTCCATGCCAAGGCAAGCCACAGGCAAAGCACGCTGAAGCTGATGCCGAACAGGATCGCAGTCGACACAGGCGTGACGCCGCCATGGCTTAAGCCCGTATAGGCGCCGACCATCAGGAGCATGATGCTGTTTTCAGCAAGGTTCTGAACCGCAACGGCGGAACCGGTGCCGACCAGTTCATGGCCGCGCTTTTGCAGCAATGCATTCAGCGGAACGACAAAGAAGCCGCCCAGTGCACCTACCACTGCAACCAAGGCATAGGCCTGCCATACCTGGTTGATGGTGCTGAGCAGGGCAATCACGCATCCGAGTGCCACGCCGGCGCCGATGCTCTTGTAAGCCGTTTCCATTTTCAGGACGCGCGGAGCGATGGCCGCACCGATCACGATGCCCACAGCGGTTGCGCCATTCAGATTTGCCGGCAAGGTATTTCCCGTGATGAGAAGCGCATACGGCACCCACGCAACAAGCAGAAAACGCATGGTGGCGCCGACTCCCCAGAAGAGACTGGTGCCGAGAACGGAGTAGCGCGCATCGCGGTCCGCCCACAAGGTCTTGAGAGCAGTTTTGAAATTGCCGAAGGCCTTGGGCAGTTGCCCATGATGATAAGGCCGCTCCGGAGCAATGAGCGGAATACAGATGGCGAGCAGGCTAGCGATAACATAAAGCGTCAGCACAAACCCCAGCGCATAGAGAACGTCCATGTCGGCCAATTTGCCCCCGGCAACGACGCCCAGCAGGATTGCGGCGATGGTCGAGCCTTCCATCATGCCGTTTGCGGAAATCAATTTTTCGTTGGGCACCAGGTCGGACAGGATGCCGTACTTGGCCGGCGAATACAGCGCTGCGCCGACTCCGACCAGGCCGTAAGCGAGGAACGGATTCAATCCGGCCAGCATCGCGGCCGCTCCGGCGAGCTTCAGTCCGTTGGACCAGAACATGACGCGTCCCTTGCTGAAGCCGTCGGCAAAGACGCCGGCAAAAGGTGCCAGCACGATGAAGGCAATGACAAAGAATTGCTGCAGCACCGGAATGCTCCACTCCGGATAAGCCATTTGGCGCACCAGTTCGATGGCGCCGAACAGGAGCGCATTGTCCGCCAGCGCGGAAAAAAACTGCGCGCCCAGAACAAACCTCAATGCATTACGCTGCATGCAATTCTCCTTCGGTATTTTTTTCGGTAAGCATCAGCTTCAGGGTCTGATAATCGGTCTTGCCTGTTCCAAGAACCGGCAGTTCCTGCACCAGCCTGACGGTTCGCGGCACGGCCAGTTCCGGCAAGCCGATCTGCTTTGCCTTGGCATTCAATGCTTCGCGCGTCACGACCCTGGATGTAGTAAAGAGAACCAGCGCTTCGCCTTTCCCCTCGTGCGGCACTGCAATGGCTGCATGACGCGCATCCGGCATGGTCGCAGCGGCCAGCTGCTCGACGCTCTCCAATGAAACCATTTCTCCGGCAATTTTGGCAAAACGCTTGATACGCCCCTGGATGGCAACGAAGCCGTCGGCATCGACACTGACGATGTCACCGGTTGCATAAGCGCCGTATTCATCGGTATGCGGTGTCAGCACGCCGGGATTGTCGACATAAAAATAACCGAGCATGGTATTCGGTCCGCGCACCGACAGGGCGCCTCCCTGCTCGATCCCCGGGACCGGTTCCAGATGAGCTTCGATACACGGCAGGAACTGCCCCGCGCTGCCAGGCTTAGCTGCCATGGGCGTATTTACTGCGATCACGGGTGCGCATTCCGTGGAACCATAGCCTTCCAGTATGCGGATGCCGAAACGGTCTTTCCAGAGCTGGCTGACTTTATCCGACAGCTTTTCGGCACCGGCAATCACGTAGCGCAGGCGACCGAAATCATACTGGTGCGCCGTTTCGCCGTATTTCCCAAGGAAAGTCGAAGTGCCGAACAGCACGGTGCAGTTTCGATCGTAAACAATTTCCGGAATGATGCGGTAATGCAGGGGACTCGGATACAGGAAAATCTTGCAACCTGCCATCAAGGGCAGCAATGCGCCGCAGGTAAAACCGAAACTGTGGAATAAAGGCAGTGCGACAAGGAATTTGTCGGAAGGCATGAAATCCGCCACTGCCCTGACCTGCGCGATATTGGAAAGAATGGAATCGTGGCTATGCACGACGCCTTTAGGTTTTCCTTCCGAACCCGACGTGAATAGAACCACTGCCGCATCAGTTGCCGATTGTGGTACCAGCGCACGGCGCGGCATGTTCATGTGGGCCGCAATCCAGATCTTGTCGAACAAGCCCAGGCGTTCTTTCAGGTCTTCCGCATAGACCAGTTCAATATCTGACAGTGCGGACAAGATTGGATCAAGATTGGCCTTTTGCACGAAGATGCGCGAAGTCAGAATGGTTTTGATCTGCGCAGCAATACATGCGGCCTGCAAGCCGTCCTTGCCTGCCGTGTAATTCAGCATGGCCGGCACGCGGCCGGCTGCGGAAAAGCCGAGAATCATCGCAAGCGTCGATGTGGCATTCGGCATCAATACGCCGATGCGTTCGCCCGGTTGGGAAATACCGCGGATCAGGCGGCTTACGCCCAACGCGCTTTTGAGGATATCGCCATAGCTCTGCTCAACCAGGCGCACGTCTTCGGCGATCGAATACTTTTTGCCGAAGAGTTCGACCGATTCCAGAAACGCGCTGTACAGCGTATGCCTGCGTCGGGTCAGCACCAGCATTTCCTGCATCAAGCGGCGCATGGCATTGCCCGAACGGATACGCCTTTGTTTGGCGGTCTGTCCCTCAGGCATGGGAAGTACGCGTGCAGGCAGAACCGTCATGTACAGTTTCGGGAAAAGCTGGCGGGGATACAAACCGCCGACACGCGAAAGATAGGTACGCGAAGCGCCTTCCAGCCGTATCGGCACTACGGTGGCGGCGGTCTTGGTCGCAACGAAGGCTGTGCCGTCATAGACCTTCATCAATGCGCCGGTCGTAGTCAGGCGTCCTTCCGGGAAAATGACAACCGGCACGCCCTTATTCACCAGCGTGACGATCTGCTTCAATGCCATCGGGTTGTTGACGTCGACGGTGAAGTGCGGCACCAGGTTCAAGAGATGCTTCATGACCGGATGCTTCCCTATCTGCGTATGCGCGACGAAGGTTGCATCGACCGGTAAATAGAGCCATAGCAGGACCGCATCCAGAAAGCTCTCGTGGTTGGCAATGATCAGGGTTTTTTCATGGCCGACGACATGCTGCGTGCCTTTTAATTCCAGCCGGAAGGCGTATCGGACGAAGACGCGCAGCACCGGCTTCAAGATTTTCAGAAACATTGCCTTCCCCTCCTCATTACCTCGTTTTTATGTGCATTTATGCGCATTTTATTTATATTAAAGCGGCATTTGATGCTAACCCAAAACCAAGTGGCGATCATGCAAAACATTGCGGAGAACAGACACTTGCATGCGCATTTATCTGATTACACAGATAGCCTCGGGAAAAGCGCCATGCAGACACTGCGGTTGCGGGATACTGTGCCGGGCCACAAAACGCATCACGTCGTCAGCAGTATTGACGGTAATCCGGTTATTCCAGCGCAGCTCATCCGGATGATCGTCGAATGCCACATTCGCCTTGAACAACCTGCCGCCCAGCCGCGTACCGATTCCCAGATTCAGAACACTTGGCGCGTATTGTTGTTTTTGCAGCCATTTTTGCGCGGCGGCCCGGTCGATCAGCAATTCTTCGGAAGCGGCGCGTGCATAGGTCTCGACCAGCCAGCCGTTCGAGTTCTGATATTTTGTCGAGAACGGATAAGCCACGGCACTGTAGCTCGCATGATGCATGCGCATCCGCTCTTCCCGGGACTGAAAAAGTTCAAGCAATCGATCCTGCAGCCATGGTTCCGGAATCGCCAGTGCAATTTCGTTATCCACCAGATCGTCTGCAAAAAATTCGGCCAGGCCCTGCTCGTATAACTGTGAAGTGCCGCCGCCGCACAGATTTAAATCATGAAATACAGACCATCCTTTGCCGTCCGCATCCCTGACCGCAAAAGCCGCGTGCGAGTAGGTAATGCCGTACTTGTCGAGATGCTGGCCGCGCCGGGCGATGATTACGACCTTCTGCGTTCCTGTATCGAGCAGTTTTTGCAGGCGGTACGCGGCCTCGAAGGCTTGCTGCGTTTCCTGTGCGCCCACCGCGACCTCCGCACAGTTCCTGCCCGCAAGCGCAACCTGGGTAGTGAACAGGCTTGCCGCAAGCAGACAAGCCTTCAAGGTATTAACGCGCGAGTGCATGATTGCGGGTCAGGCGTGCGTTTTCAGGCGTTACCAGATAGGCGACCGGCTTGTCTTCCTTGGACAGCAGCGCTCCGGTGGAATTGGGAGTGACGGTCAGCTTGTCGCCGGGTTTCAAGCCGGCCCGGTCACATACCTCCTTGGGAACATGGATGGTTTCCTTCTGGCCTTTGTCGTTGGATACATGCAGTTCCATCTGATTGCCGTTAACGGTAGAGGCGGTAACTGCCCGGTCGATCACGATGAAGGGTGAAGCGATCATCAGCATGGAGCCGCCGATCACGGACAATCCGGCCAACGTACTGAGATTGGATCCGCCAATTTCCGCGTGGACCGCGCCACAGCTTAATGAGGCTGCCAGGGTTGCGGCAGCAATCTTTGTGATCTTCATGACTACTCCTTTCGCAATGCAGTGTTGTTGAGGAACCGGTATTGATTGCGTGAATCGGTGTTGCATGCGAAGTTTAGCCACTCACTACTTAAAAGCGAGAATATTATGATAAATTCAATATATTGCCACTACTGGTATCACTATTTAATACTTTATGGCCGGATCACATGAATTGATTGATGCCGTCAAGCTGCAGCTCAAAACACGTAACAAGAAATACAAGGACCTGGCGGACGGCCTGGGAGTAAGCGAAGCCAGCATCAAGCGCATGTTCTCGACCCGTAATTGCGACCTGGAGCGACTGGACAAAATATGCGGCTGGCTGGGAATCGAGTTTGCTGAACTCACGCGCGGCATCAAGCTGGAGGACAAGCTAACCACGCAGCTCACGCTGACACAAGAAAAGGAAATCGTCTCCGATAAGAAGCTGCTATTGGTAGCGATCTGCGTGATGAATCATTACACGGTAGACGAGATAATAGATGCGTATGCGATCTCCATAACCGAATGCACCCAGTTACTGCTCAAGCTCGACCGGATCAAGTTCATCGACCTTCTGCCGAACAATATGTACAGACTGCGCGTCGCACGCAGCTTCCGCTGGCTGCCGGATGGACCGATGCATCGATTTTTCCGCTCGATGGCTGCCGAGTTCTGCGACCATCCCTTTACCGCAAAAGAAGAATGCTTTTTACAGCTCAACCTGATGCTTTCCCCTGCTTCCATCGATGCTTTAAAGCGGCGCATCCATCTGGTCGCACAAGATTATGCCGAGCAGCATAATCAGGATGCGAGAACGGCCAGAGACAACCGGCAATCCATCACAATCATGATCGGCATGCGTCCATGGATTCCTGCATTCGTGCATCTGATGGCAAGAGTGAAGAAATAAGCAGTTCCCACCAGATGTCGTCGGCAAAGGCAGCAGCGCAGATACCAGGCGGACCAAATAGAAAAGCAGCAAACCGGCCAGAAGCAGTCGCGCCGACCGACCATCGGAATCACATTTTTCGGTTTTCAATGAGTTTTGCCGTGCACTCGCTTATTTGCTTAGCCTGAGCGTTCTCTCCTGATAAAACAAAATGGAAAAAGAAATTCCCGCAAACGGCTCCCATTTTAAAACTCTTGGTTTAAATATCCAAAAAACCATTTTTAAAATACTAAGATGGTTCGAAAAAAATTGATAATTATCAAGTAGCGAGAGGGCAAATTTAAGTTTCGCTTAAGTATAAGTAATAATACTTAGATTGCATTCAAAGATGCCAACTTTATGCATCTTTGAAGAAACTTTACTCCGTTCTCTCTTAAAATAGCTATAAAAATAATATCAATGAACCCGACTGTCATTCCTTGTAGCGCTGCAACGGAAGGCTGGGATTTCCTCGGGAATAGACATGCCGTTCTTAGCTCGGTCTTCGTTACTGTCCTACCTCGTCGTCGCACTTACACTTTTAATTTTTCTCCTTGATGCATTCACTCCATTAAAAATCGCCATCGCCGTCCTCTACGGCGCCGTCATCCTGATTGCCTCGCCAGTATGGTCCCGGAGCAGCATTATCAAGTTGGCGCTGATTTGCATTGCACTTACCCTGATCGCCTATTCGATCGCGTATAAGCTGCAATTTTTCGGCCCATCCTTCGGACGTTGCCTGATCAGTATGGCGGCCATCGCCATCACGACTTTCCTGGCGTTGCGGAACCAGGCGGCGACAAACAGGTTGATGGAACGAGAGGAAGCGCTGCGTCAGGCAAATCGCCACAAGGATGAATTCCTGGCCATGCTGGCGCATGAATTGCGCAATCCACTTGCTCCTATCAGCGCCGGAGCGCACCTGCTGAAGATGACGCCCGGCCAAACCCAGGCGGTCGAAGAAGTAAGCGACATCATCATTCGCCAGACCGATCATCTCAATGAATTGGTTAACGACCTGCTCGATGTATCGCGCCTGACAAGAGGGGTGACGACCATCAAGAAAGAACGCGTCGACATAAAACAGGTTGTATCCGATGCCCTGGAACAGGCACGCCCTTTGATACAGAACCTGAATCATCAGCTCGAAGTGCATGTTCCACCCGAACCCGCCATCGTCCTTGGCGACTACAAGCGCCTGGTTCAGATCGTGGCAAATTTACTCAATAATGCAGCCAAATACACGCCGGAAGGCGGCAATCTGGCTCTGCGCCTGAAACATGCAGAGCGCCAGCTTTTTCTGGAAGTCTCCGACAACGGCATAGGCATCGCGCCCGAGCTGCTGCCGCATGTCTTTGATCTATTCACGCAGGCACAAAGAAGCCCCGACCGAACACAGGGCGGGCTTGGCATCGGATTGGCACTGGTAAAAGCCCTGGTTGAACTTCATGGCGGAAGCGTCTCCGCCCGCAGCAACCGGCCAGCAGCAGGGACGACATTCACAGTAAGGCTGACTGCACATGAAGAGTGCGAAGCAATCGATTCCAAAAAGTTGGTATTGCAGTTACCGCCTTCCTCTGCAAAAGCCATGCGCATTCTGCTCGTGGACGATAACGCAGATGCAGCCAATATGCTTGCGGGATTCCTTAAGGCTGCAGGCCATCAGGTAAATGTGCATTACCGCCCGGCCGATGCGCTGGAGCGTGCGGAGCAGGATATCTATGACGCATTTATCCTGGACATCGGCTTGCCTGACATGGATGGCAACGCACTGGCACAGCGGCTTAGACGCATTCCCGCAGCGGAAGAGGCATGCTTCATTGCCATGACGGGATACGGCGCGCAATTCAACCGCCAGACAGCGGCGCGTGCAGGCTTCGACCACTATCTCGTCAAACCCGCCAATCCAACGGAGCTTCTGACGGTCCTTGAATCGTGCAAACAGGAGCCGGCACAGGAAAAAATTCTCCAAAGGGAATGACGCGTCAGGAGCGTGATCACTCTTTTTCCCGAGCAACAGATGGACGGACGCCGAGCGCACTGCCGGTGCACGGATATACGTGCCGGAATTTGCACGGAGCATCTCCGAAGAAGAGCTGAACAGATGCCGCGGGTGCCCGAGAATTATTGTGGCAGGATCTACTTTACGGACAAGATATAACAGGCACCGGGTCGATGCCATTGCAGCTCAGCCGGGCGCCAGCATCACTTGCGGCACGCCGGCAGCATGAGGGTGTGTACTGTTCAACTATATAAAGCGCCAGCCTTTTTCGTCGTAGACGGGCGCAAAGTCGTCAGATTGGTTGAACCAGCCGCACATTCCGAAAATCAGTCCCCACAGCGATGACTTCTTTTTGACGCCGATACGCTTGTAGGAGCGTTCGAACTCATTGGAAAGATCTTCCAGTGTCGACAGTATGCCCGGCCAGATGGCATATTCGACGGCAGGCATTGCAGGCGGCTCAGGCTGGACCGCATTGGCACAACCGGCCTTGTCTGCCCGCCCCGTCAGGTAATAGTAGTCCCATAATTTGTGCGGCTCACCGAAGAGCATTTCCGGGTCAAAGGGATTCCATGCAGGAAGAAGCTGGCCCTCGGAGTAACCAATCCGGTAGGCTTCCTTTTCGATGAAGCGTCGCATCGTCCATCCGTCATATTCGGTCATCGCCGCAACATCCTTTCCGCTCCAGGAAACGATATTGCTTTGATCTCCGAAAAACAATGGTGCGCGTGTCTTGGTACCGATCTCGCATTGATATCCCATATTCCCCTCTCTTGGCTCAAGTATTTCCTTCTTACCTTGCGGCTTGCGGCTTGCGGCGCGCTCGCTTTTTCCTCCCTTAATGTTTTTTCGGCTGAAACCTGTTGAGATAAAGGCTGGCAAGGCTTTATTTTTAGCTGATTTCAGTTGATTTTCTCCTTTGTACCGCTCCTGAATTTGCTTAAACAGGCATATGCGGCAATTCAGGCTTGTTCCAGAATAAATATCATGCCTGATACAGCATAACCAGACCGTCGTGGCGGTATTCCAACGAACAGATGCATTTGCACCAGCCATTCCTTGATTTGCTTCCAGGAAAAGAGCAACAAAACGGGAAGTACTTTGTCATATTTTTAAAATTTCTCTTACGGGTGGTTATGACAACTGCGATGTGGTTCCTGCTGATTGGCTTTCTCATGCTTAGCCGTGGCCTGGCGCCGTCGCTTCTCAACCACCTGCCGTTTACATCGGCCATCGTTTATTTTCTGGTCGGCTTGTCATTGGGCCCGACCGGACTCAATATTTTTTATTTTGACCCGCTGGAGGAATCTGCTGCGCTGGAAGTACTGACTGAAGTAGCCGTTCTCATTTCGCTGTTTTCCGCCGGTGTAAAAATGCCGGTTCCCTTCAGGCTGGCGCGCTGGCAGCCTCCGCTGAGACTGGCATGGATTTCCATGACTTTGACGGTCGGGATGATCGCGGCGTTTTCCTATTTTGTCCTTGGGCTGCCTTTAGGCGCCGGTATCCTTCTGGGAGCGATTCTGGCGCCCACCGACCCGGTACTGGCCACCGATGTGCAATCCCGCCATCCGGGAGATAACGACCAGCTCAGATTCACGCTGACGAGCGAAGCCGGCATGAATGACGGCACCGCTTTTCCGTTTGTGATGCTCGGCCTGGGCCTGCTGGGATTGCACGAAATCGGGGACTACGGATGGAAATGGATTCTGGTCGATGTAGTCTGGGCGACCGGCGCTGCAATACTGATCGGCGTCGCCGGGGGATCCGCTGTCGCGCGCATCACCTGGAAACTGCGCGGCAAGGAGCAAAAGTACGACATTCTGGATGACCTGGTCGGCCTGGGCCTGATCGGCATCGTTTATGGGCTCAGCGTAATCCTGCACGCCTGGGGGTTTCTGGCAGTTTTCTTCGCTGCCGTTGCATTAAGGCAAACCGAACTAAGTCTTGCGCGCAAGGGCGGCATCAAACCCGAGCTGCTCAATGCCGACGTGGCCGAGCCCATCGAGGCATCTTCCGGAAAACCGAAACCCGAACCTCCTCCGACTGTCAGTAACGAGGCGCTGGTATTCAAAGAACATCTGGAGCGTCTGTCGGAACTGATGCTTGTCTTCCTGCTGGGAAGCATGCTGTTTGCCGAATTCTGGAACTGGCGGTCGGTCGGCCTGGCGATTTTTGTGTTCGTGATTGCCCGCCCGCTCAGTGTTTTCATCGGCCTGGCAGGCACGACTACCTCTTGGCGCATCCGCAGCATATCCGGATGGTTCGGCGTGCGCGGCATCGGCTCGCTGTATTACCTGATGTATGCGATCCAGCATGGACTTCCTCACGATCTGGCACGCGATTTCATTCAACTGAGCCTGAGCGTCATCGCCTTATCCATTCTGGTGCACGGCACCAGCGTCAAGCCATTATTGAACCGCCTGTGGCGCCCGCGACAAGGCGCGAAATAAGCCGCCTCAAAGGTCACGCTCAGTGACCTGAGCTCCTCGCTTTCAATGGGCAGGGCGCGCACGTCACGAAGAGAATTGCGTCGCCTCAGATCTGCCGATTGGCGCACCAGCCTGGTGCAGGCGCTTGGCATTATCTTTGCTGTTCTGACACGCATGCAATCTCTCCAGGTGCCGACCCATGAAAAAGCTGATCATCGTAAAAATCGGGAATACATTTTCAGAGCTGGTTACGAGCTACGGCGATTTCGAACACTGGATACAGGCAGGCACAGGACACACGAATAATACGGCGCTGATCATCGATCCGCGCCGGGAATCCGATATGCCGACTCCGGATGACATTGCCGGCGTGGTGATTTCCGGGTCACGCGCAATGGTCACGGATCGTGTTCAATGGAGCGAAGCGCTCAGGCCATGGATCAGGGAATTACTCGATCACGAAGTTCCCTTGCTTGGCATCTGTTATGGACATCAACTGATTGCCGATGCGCTGGGAGGAGAAGTGGATTACCACCCAAACGGAGTGGAAGCCGGAACCGTGACAATCAAGCGAACCGAGCAGGCGCTGGACGACGAACTCTTCCATGACTTGCCGCCGCAATTTCCCGTGCAGGCTATCCACTGGCAATCTGTCCGGCATCTGCCGCCGGGCGCGACCCTCCTGGCCGGCAACAGCTTTGATCCGCACCACGCTTTCCGCGTGGGCAAATGCACCTGGGGCGTGCAGTTTCACCCTGAATTCAGCAGCAACATCATGTATGAGTACCTTTGCCGCCTGGGCCCCGAACTTGCCGAATGCGGCCAGGATGTCGAAACCCTGCTCAATCGTGTGAGCCGCACCGACTGGGCAGCGCTGATTCTGAAGCGTTTCGGCATGCTCGTTCTGCGCCAGAACAGCAGAACGTACGAACCGGCATAGTACCCATGACAATCCTTGCCAAGGAAAAAGCAGCCGACCGGTCGATTGGCGTGACCTCGATGGTACGAAGTGGGTATAAAAGCTTGAAGTCGCTTTTGCGCCACATCCTGCGCCCGACAAAACGCCTTGCCTTATGTGCCGCAGGTGCGGCCATCGGCTTGGGGTTAACCCTCTGGATCACGGGCATCGATGATCCCTTCCTGCTTGCTTCGCTGGGCGGATCGACCGTTTTCCTCTTTGGATTAACCCGAACGCCGGCAGCCCAGCCCAGGGCCTTGTTCGGCGGACACCTCGGCGGTGCGTTAATCGGCATCCTGTGTTATCAGGCGTTCGGCGCCGCAACCTGGGTCTACATTCTGGCCGTGGCCATGACCATGATCTACATGCTCCTCAGCGGGACGGTGCATCCGCCTGCCGGCGCCAACCCGCTATTGATGGTCCATCACCATGCTTCATTTTCCGCGCTATGGGAACCTGTCGGATTAAGCATCGTCCTGCTTGCCGCGGCGGCATTCGCCTGGACGCGCATCGTTTCGGGCATGGTGCACTATCCCGCGAAGTGGATGGATGCATCGCCTCCGACTACATTTGGAGCAAGCTGGGAAAGTGAGTAGGCTTTGCTCATCACGGTGCGGTAGTGGAACAAGCACCGTCTCTAATGCTCAGCATGGCGCACGATAAATCCGGAATGGATTTTCGTGCGTTGTTTATTGCCTATATGTTGAACGTATCTTGGCCGATTACCGTTCACTCGCGGGATCGATAGCCTGACCGGCTTCTTTGCCCTGTTTTGCCTTCGCGTTCATCACACCAGCGGTCATGGCAACGCCCAGAAAAACGATCAGTCCGATAACAATGAAAGCGGAAATAAACTGAGTAGCCATCGCATGAATTCCTTTCTTGTTTAAGTGGGATGAATGCATTCATGCTGAAAATAGCAATGTTTATGCCTGTGACAGGTAACGGGATTTGCGATTTTATGCGGCGTCAGAAATCGCCATGAAGAAGCCCTGATTGCCTATGCAAGCTTGCTGATCAAGCAATCGGACTTGAGCGGGCGGCGGCTCAAAATGGAGCATGAGGCGGTGCATCCTCAAACATGCACATGTCATTGGAGTCGGCTCGCAGACGCCTTTCATTGAATGCCTTCATGTGAAGTCCTGCGTCTGCTTGCTGCAGCAGATCGAATGACAAGAAATTCAATCATTGATGACAAAACGGCTAACAAGAATGGCATGTACAAGCCGGGATCACTTCGAACGGCATGTGCATACAGCGTTTCAAATGCATTTAGTCCGAACTTCTCGCATGTGTGCCTAGTCATATCCAGCTTATTGCATCTATCTGCTTTCTGAATCGTATATCACAACACGCAGTTAAAACACATATACGAATAGCTATTGAAAATGACCAGACTTCCTGTAAAAAGCATCTGCATCGCTTCGCTCCTCTCCGCATTGTCCTTTAGCGCAGCCGCTTCGGAGATTTCATCCTACGGCTCGCTCGGCACGCAAGGTGTCGGCGCGGGTGTTTCCATTCCGATCACCGAATCAAGTGCGATGCGCCTCGAATTGAACGGATTGAGCGTTTCCAAGGATTTCACGGAAGGCAGCACCGAATATGAAGGCAGGCTTAAAAATACCAGCGTAGCCGCCTTGTACGATTGGCATTTTTCTCCGGCCTCTTCATTCCGTGCCACGGTGGGGCTGGTGTTCAACGACGGCGGCATCCATGCGACGGGCACCAGCTCGACGGCGGGAAGCTATACGGTTGGCGGAACGACTGTTTCCGCCGCTGCCGGCGAACGCGCTGATGTTGATGCTGATTTCCGCAAGATCAGTCCCTATATCGGCATCGGATGGAGCAAGGCAGCCAAAGAAAAAGGCTTTTCATTCTTCGGTGATATCGGCGCATTTTATGCAAAGCCGGAGGCGCGCCTCAACTTGACGCCGGCACTCAGCGCAGCAGTCAACGCAGTTGATCCTTCGGCAATCGATCGCGAAACCGCCAGGGTCCAGGACAGATTCGATAACGTAAAGTGGTATCCGGTCCTGCGTATCGGCGTGCGCTACACGTTTTAATACGTGACGTGCGGAATATGGAAGATGCGCATTGCGAGATGCTTATTTATCAGCGATGCAATCGAAGATTCGTGCCGACTGTCCGCACCAAGATGCACATGAGCGCCAATTGGATGCCTTGACGAGCTGAGAAAGTTTAGCCAAACCATGCCCGTGTGTCTGGTCGGAATGATCAAAAAGCTTGCCGGCAGTGTCCGCCTTTGGCTGCCCCATGATTCCCAGCTCAATGCCTGTCTTGCCATCCCATTTCCGCCACATGATCATGTACACTTTATGTGCCGCGCATACATGCAGGCGCGCCGATTTTCCGGTTTTCTGTGCTTAGTTTTCACTTCTTTGCGCATGGTTGCGCTGAGTAATTTTTTGTCAGACTCATTGGATCTTTGAAAATGTCTCCGCACGGTGTTTTCCTGGACAGGATTGCGCAAGACGAGAAACTTGCCGCAACTCTGCGCACCGATGACATGCAGCGCTATGCCGTCGTACCCAAAACGGTGATGATCAACCAGTGGCCGGAGGATCTCAATTGGATCCTCATCGATGCAACTTATCCAAAGCAGATTTCCCGTCGCCTCCAGTTGTTGATCACGCACCGCGAGATGGTAATCGACCGCTTGCCCGGCAAGGAAATCGCGGCGGCGGAATCTGAACTGCGGGATGCGGTGGTGGATTATCTGCTTTCCACTTATCCGCAGTATTTCCGGCGCGAAGCCGACCTGATCCTGTGTCCCTTGACCGGCCTTGCGATTGATATCAGTCCAGATGGTGCGGACCCGATGGTCGCCGCTGCCCTGCTTGCAAGCGAGGACATGCTTCTGCTATTGCCGGAACAGCGCGGCCATGAAAGACATTCCCATTACGTTCTGAAGTCGGGTGCACTGCTCTTTCCCAATGACTGGTCGCTGCGCAGCCACTTCAGGCAACCGGAACCGGACGGTACAAATCCCGCTGAGCTGGAAGAATGGCGCAGCGCCAAACGCAAAAGCCTGAAAGCTGCACGGCTCGGCAAAACCCCTTATGAAATTCATGATGGGCATGTGTCGCACTACATGCAGCACTTTGCCTCGCGTGTTGACCTGTTCTTCTCAAAAATGGAGCCCGGTATGCGGACCTGGCGGCGCAACTGGGGCATGCGTATGAGCGGCGAATTGTTTTTGCATAGCGACATGCTGCCCGGCGAACTGCCGGCGCTCGCTGCCGACAATTGGGCGCGATACGGTTACCTGCGCTCCGAGCATGAAACCTTTGCCAAGCTGCCGCACACCCGCGCGGTCGTATTCACTATCAAGACCTTTCTCTGGAAACTGAGCGACCTGGTTAACAATCCAGTGGCCTTGAATGCGCTGCTTGTGGCGAACGAGAATCTGTCGCCAACGATGTTCGAATATCGCGCGGAAAACCTGCCCAGCTTCCGAGAATTCCTCGCGCAATATCAATCGGCTTCTTAGCGCCTATTTCATTAGCGCCTATTTCATGTTTTTTGACTTGCGCATTTGGAGAAAAAAGTGGCCCGACAAGGCTGCAGCATACTTTTTCTGCGCATACACCAGCTATCTGCTACCTGATCCGGTGATTGGCCGCCTTTGTTCCCGTCGGGCACAAATCAGCAACATAAATTTCTTTCCACATTGAAACAAAAGATATTTACCAGACAATTTCCGCTCAAAGTTTGACACCATACCGACTAGTCGGTATTGTTGCTTTTATCGTATTTGAAGGCATATAAGAAAATGGCATCATCGGCTCAACACGAATCAAAATTGAAACTGCTCGACGCGGCCCTGCACGTCATCCGGGCAAAAGGCTATGCGGCAACGACCGTCGACGATATCTGCCGGCGGGCCGGTGTGACTAAGGGCAGTTTTTTTCACCATTTCAAAAGCAAGGAAGACCTGGCGCTGGCCGCAATCGGGCATTTTTCAGCGATGGCGGAAGGCCTGTTTTACGGCGCGCCCTTCACCGCGGCCGAAGACCCGCTGGACCGGCTGCTCGGTTATGTGGAGTTTCGCGCATCGATCCTGAACGGTGACCTGCCCGAATACACCTGCCTGCTCGGCACCATGGTGCAGGAAACCTATGCCACCCATCCCGAACTGCGGCAAGCCTGCGAGCGCGGCATGTCGGCGCACATTGCCGAACTGACGCGGGACGTGGAAGCGGCCAGGAAACGTTATGCGCCCGACGCATCATGGAGCGCGGAAAGCGTGGCGTATTTCATCCAGTCCGTACTGCAGGGATCTTTCATCTTTGCCAAGGCCAGGCAGAGCCCGGAAGTGATCCGCGAAAGCCTCGCGCATCTTCGGCGCTATCTGATTTCCCTGTTCGCGCAAGCACCATCCAACCGAAAGGAAACGCCATGACGCCGATGCAAAAGATTACGCCTTGCCTCTGGTTCGATTTCAATGCGGAAGAAGCGGTGAATCATTACCTGAGCATATTCAGGCAATCCAGGATCCTGGAAACCATGCATTACGGCGAAGCGATGCCTGCGTTGCAACGCAAGGTACTGACCATCCGCTTCGAACTGGAAGGCCAGCAGTTTCTGGCGCTGAATGGCGGACCGCAATTTCCTTTTACCGAAGCCATTTCATTGAGCGTCGATTGCAGCGATCAGGCCGAAGTCGATGGACTGTGGGAACGGCTTTCCGAAGTTGGCAGCACCGGCCAATGCGGCTGGCTGAAGGACAGGTTCGGCGTGTCATGGCAGATCGTGCCGCGCATTCTCATTTCGATGTTGGGCGACCCGGATGCGGCAAAAGCGGCACGCGTCATGCAAACCATGCTGGGCATGAAAAAGCTCGATATCGCCGCTTTGCAGAAGTCTTACGATCAGCAGTAACTATTCAACCAGAGCTCATTTAAGGGAGAGGCACCATGATGACGGCAACAAAAACCACGACATCTACACAGGGCCGGGACTTGATCCTGACGCGCATCATCGATGCGCCGCGCGAAAAAGTATTCCAGGCATGGACCGATCCGGAACTGATCAGGCAATGGTTCGCACCGAAACCATGGACAACATCGAGCGCGCAAACCGACGTGCGTACGGGCGGATCCAGCCTGATCGTGATGCGCGGTCCGGACGGCACGGAAATTCCATGCCCCGGCGTTTATCTCGAAGTCGTGCCGAACGAGCGCATCGTTGCCACCGACGCGTTTACGCAAGCCTGGGATCTTTCCGAAAAAGCCTTCATGGTCCTGGACTTGCGCTTCGAAGAGCAGGACGGCAAGACGAAATACACGGCACGCGTTCGCCACTGGAATGAAGCCGACCGCGTAGCGCACGAAAAAATGGGATTCCATGAAGGCTGGACTGCCTGCACCGAACAGCTTGCCGCACTTGTTGAAAATCCTTGATCCCTTCGCAAAACCAACAACAAAGGAGACCTCATGTCAGCTACACCTATCCAGCCCTATCTCATGTTCGGCGGCCGTTGCCAGGAAGCGCTTGATTTTTATGCCCAGGCTGTGGGCGCACAGATGGAAATGCGCATGCTGTTCAAGGAAAGCCCCGATCCCGTGCCGCCGGGAATGCTGCCGCCCGGTTTCGAAGATAAAATCATGCATTCTTCTTTCAGTATCGGCGGCAATACCATCATGGCCTCGGACGGTTGCACGGAGGGAAGCAGCTTCGGCGGTTTTTCGCTTTCCTACGCGGTAGCCACGGCGACCGACGCCGAAAGGATTTTTGCAGCGCTGGCCGATGGCGGACAGGTGCAGATGCCCTTGACCAAGACTTTCTGGTCGCCGTGCTTTGGCATGCTCACCGATCGCTTTGGCCTTGCGTGGATGGTCATGGTACCGGGCGAACCCTCATGAAAAGGAGCGCATGATTCAGCGTCCGCTTCGCAGATCGTCAACCGGGTTCTGCCCGAATAGATTCCCAAGCAGGTAATCAACAAGCTGCCGGGCGCAATCCTTGGGTTGGGTCAGCTGATTCTCCTGCTTCAGTTGCTCGAATCTTTCGCGCAAGGGAAAATGTTCCAGCGGAGTGGCACGTATTGCAGCCTGCATGTCGGTGTCGATTACACCGGGCGCAAGGCTGCAGATTCGCACATTGGGCACCCGGTCCAGCATGACCGAGCGCGCGTGATGGTCGAGCGCGGCTTTGCTTGCGCAATAGACGCTCCAGCCGGGATAAGCGTTGCGCCCTGCCCCGCTGGAAATGTGCAGGATCCGTATATCGCTTGCTGCGCGGGCTGCCGCGGCCACTGCGCTGGACAATATCATCGACGCCGCCACATTCAGGTTGACTGCCTGCGCAACGATCGCGAGATCCTGAGCCTGGATCGGCCCGACAGGCTGCACGATGCCGGCATTATTGATCAGCAGGACGGTTTCGCTATTGTCGATGAATGTCCGCAGTCCTCCTCGCTCCAGCCACCTCAACAGCGCGTCCGAATCCGACAGGTCGATTTCCGCTTCCCGGAATATCAATGGAAATTGTTTCCGGAGGACGGCATTCCTGTTGCGTGCAAGTCCCAGGACCGCGATGTCGCGCGAAAGCAGCTCATGCGCAATCGCTGCGCCGAGCCCGCGCGTATGCCCGGTAAGTATTGCTTTCATAGTTGACCTTTTCAGATGATCCAATGTCCGCAGTGAGTGGCACCTTGAGCTTGCGTAGGACGAACGCCTCTTCCCGCATTTTAATCCGTTGACAGTATTTTTCGAGCCATCTTCCAGCTGATCGATGTAACTGCTTTTATACCTGCGCGTCCGGCGATAACCGGCCTGTGGCTGGTTTAACGGAGCGTAGCTTTATCCCGTGTTCGCGCAGTGGCGCAATATGATTAACGCCGTGAGCGCATGCCTTGCAGCGGCGCACTCATGCTTACTTTACGTTACAACTTTGTTGGCCTTCAAATAAAAATCGGTCTTTTTGCTCGGATAAACTAATGCCTACTTGTATCGGAGATCGTTCATGGACAGGATTCGCAAACAGATTGCCATTACAGCTTCAGCCGGCGCCTTGTTTCTCGGCATGATTACTTTCACGGGCAATGCATTTGCAGATGAAACGGCAGGGCAGAAAATCGACCGTATCGCGCAAAAAACTGCAGGCGGCATCCGGAAAGGCGCCGAGTGGACAGGAAATGGAATCAGGAAAGGCGCGACCGCGACAGGCGAAGGCATTTCCAAAGGTGTTACCTATGCTGCCGGCGGCATCAGGAAAGCTGCGCAGAAAACCGGAGAAGCGTTTGAAAAAGTCGGGAGCAAGCTTCAGCAGTCATCGAGCTGAGCGGCTTGCCGGGTGTACGGCAATGCCCGACAACGTCCGGGCCGGTGCCGGTTCAACGCCAGCTCATCATTCATAACGGCGCTCATCCTGGCTTTACCTGCTTTTCCGGCCATCCGGTATTCTGGCCGAGAATCCTGAGAAATTGCTGTTTCACCACGCCATAGCATTCGCAGCTCGCTTCTTCCAGCCCTTCCCTGTCCACCACCGTGACCGTTCCCCTGTTGTATTTGATCAGCCCAGCCTGCTGAAACGCACGTGCAACCAGGGTAATGCTCGGACGGTGAACGCCCAGCATGATGGCAAGAAATTCCTGCGTAATGTGGAATTCGTCACCCTTCACCCGGTCATGGCTCATCAGGATCCATCTGGCGAAACGCTCCTCTGTGGAATGCAGCCGGTTGCATGCGACCGACTGCGACACCTGACTGAGATATGCCTGCAGATAGCGATAGCAAAGGCGCTTCAGTTCGGGCAAACGCTCGAGCGCTTCCATGAATTTGCGTACCGGCATGCGCAGGCTTTCGCCGGCGATCTGGCATATCGTCGTCTCAACAGCCGTCATTCCACCGGTCAGCGTATCCACCGTGGACATTCCTTCATTGCCGACGGTTCCGACCTCCACAGCGGCGCCATCCTCCATGATCGCCAACACGGAATGTTCGCCCGACAAGGGAAAGTAGGTATATTCAATCTCCTTATTCCTCTCGAACATAATGGTTCTCAAGGGAGTAGGAAAGAATTCAAGATGCGGCCGGATGGCCTGATATTCATTTTCCGGCAAATGCGAAAGAATATAGTTTTCGCATTCGCCTGCAACTGCGGGAATTGACATTTCCTTACCTGGATTGCTGGTTTTTAAGAAAGGGCATCTTCTCTATCAAACCGAAGATGAGCTGACCCATTCCAGCATAAATCGCAATATTCCGCCCTGACACACATCAGAGCACCGAGTTTATTTCACAAGAGAAATGTACGAATGTATACCGAAAAGATCGGACATATTCCATAAACTGCCAGCGCCGCTTAATCAACAAAAAACACTCTGGCGTGACGCACAACATGAGACTTTCCGAGTTCATCTTAAAAAATATCGAAACCATTCTCCAGGAATGGGAAGACTTTGCAAGGAGCATACAGCCTGCGCATCGGGATATGGATGCAGTAGAGCTGCGCGACCATGCCGAAGAATTGCTCAAAGCCATTGCGGTCGATCTTCTCACTCCTCAAAGCGAAACGGAACGCGACCAGAAAGCCAAGGGAAAAGGGCTGCGCTTAGGCAGCGATACGGCGGCGGAGATCCACGCCGATACGCGCCTGAATTCCGGATTTACCCTGGATCAACTAGTCGCCGAATACCGTGCATTGCGCGCCAGCGTATTGCGCCTTTGGCTGAATGAAAAGAAAACGACCGAATGCTACGAGGTAGAGGATATCAACCGGTTCAATGAAGCAGTCGATCAGGGATTAAGCGAATCCTTGGCCCGCTATTCCAAACAGGCCCAGCAAGCGCGGGACATTTTTGTCGGAGTCATCGGACACGATCTTCGCACGCCCTTGCAGGCAATCGGGCAAGGCGCCGAGTTTCTGATGCGCACGGCAAACGATGCCGGCGTAGTCCGGGTAGGCTCACGTATTTTCAACAGCACCAACCGCATGAGTGCAATCCTGGATAATCTTCTGGATTTCACCATGAGCAGGACCACCGGAATTCAGCTCACGCGCAGGCATACCGATCTCGCCGCCCTGGCAGAACAAGTCGTGGAAGAGTTTCGCTTTTCCAATCCGGTACGGACGATACGGCTGGATACAAGCGGCGATGCTACCGGATATGTAGATCCGACAAGAATGGGACAGGTCGTGCAGAACCTGGTCTCGAATGCGCTGCAATATAGTCCCGCGGACAGTGATGTAAGCGTTTCGATATCGGGCAACGAGGATCTGCTTAGCCTTACCGTTCACAATCACGGCCAGGCTATCGAGACCAACGCGCAAAAACATATTTTTGATCCGCTGCTGCGCTATGCCGACCATCATGACGATAAGCAAGGGAACAGGAACCTGGGGCTTGGCCTTTTCATCGTCAAGGAAATCGTATCCGCGCACCTTGGAACGATAGGCGTCACATCCTGTCCCAATGAAGGAACGGCGTTTACAGTCCGGCTTCCGAAACCGAATGAAAAAAGCGTATCAGGCTGCTCGGCATTCGCCTGATTATTCGCCTGAGTCATTGCCCTGATCGGGCATATGAATCGCCGGAATCTCGCTGCCTGCGCCGGTATACGCGGCTCAATTCGTCTTTGACTGATGCGACTGCATACGCCGCGTCGCATCAGAATTGCCAAAGCGCGGAGGAGCGGGGAGAAACGGATGCCAGGTCACCACAATGATTACTTGATATCGGCAGCGCGCCGCAAGCTGCTGCGCGCATGCTTTTCCGTCGTAGGTGCAAGCCTGTTTGCTTCGATAGCCAGGTCCCAGGCTCTGCCCTCGGGGCGGCTGGACGTCCCATACGAGCCGACACCGCAGCCAATGGTCGAACGAATGCTTGCGATTGCCGGAGTCAATGCAGGCGATCTGTTATATGACCTGGGCTGCGGGGATGGACGCATCGTCATAACCGCTGCAAAAAAATACGGTGCGCGCGGCGTCGGCATCGACCTTGATCCGCAGCGTATCCAGGAAGCGCAGGCAAACGCCAGGCTTGCTCAGGTCGAAGACAAGGTAAAGTTTCAGGTGGGCGATCTGTTCAATACCGACTTTTCCGCTGCTACGGTAGTGACCCTTTTTCTTTGGCCGCACATCAACCGCAAGCTGCGCCCTGAACTCTGGCGTCAACTGCGAGTCGGCACACGGGTTGTCTCCTATGTATGGGATATGGGCGCAGAATGGCCGCCGGAGCGAACTGAGACCATCAATGGCAAGAAAATCCATTATTGGACGATCGGACCTGAGGAAAAACGCCTGGCTGCCGGTATATAGGCCAATGCCTGCCGCGCCATCCGGACAGCGCATGATGGCCTGCCGTGTAGACGTTCGCATACCCAAGAAATCCTGCCCGGGATTGCGCGCCCGCTTCATGCGGCTTGTTTCTGCAATCCTGCCCGTTTCTCCATGCCTGAACTCAGGTGGGCAACTTGGTCTTTGGCGAATCGGAGCATTCCGATGAAGTGCCCAGCCAATGCTGCTTATGTCTTTGCCAGGCCATTTTTATTGCGTCCAGCGAATGGATCACGCTTTCGACCGGTTTCATGATTGCATTGTCCCGGCGCCGCATTTCCTTGACCCACAAGCGCATCTTGCGGTCATAGCAATGAAAGAGATTGCTTAATACCAGATTCGCATTCCTAAGCATTTGTCTGCGCGAGCGGAAAATTGAAACATGTTCCAAGTCATGCTGAACGCCGCCGAGCCGGTACTTGTAGTCGCTTTGCCCCCAAAGAAAATGATATTCCTTTCCTCCCAGTGCGATGCACTTGCATATCGTGATGAAGCAGCAGATGGTTCCGAGACGGTAGTCGTTATATTCCGGCGCGTGTGCAATTACTTCTAGAAAATAATTATCGTTGACGCGATAATTGATCGTGCCGGCGCAGATGCGGCCGTCAATCGTAATCAAGTTCACCATGCCGCATATGCGCGCCAGTTCGAGCATGCGCTGCCTGTCGATGGCGGTCCAGGGCGTCAGTTTGCCTTTGCCCTCCATGCGAGACCGGTTCAGCTCAAGAATTTCATGAATATGGCTTTCCTGAATTTCATGCCTGGTGTAAGTCTCGTAACACAGCGCAGGAAAAGCGCGCTTAAGCTTGTTCTGATACCGGTTCAGATAATTGCGCGTGGACTTCCCGAGACCTGCCATATACTCCTCTGCGCTGGAAGGCAAACCCAGGACGATGTCTTCCAGGCAGTTGAAACGCTGCAAGGGAAAACCATGCGTCTTGCCTTCAAGCGACACGGCATGCAAGGAAATGACATTTACTGACGGATAGGTACGGAAGACGTGCTGTGCAAACCGATCGATCTCGATGGCGGCGAACTGAGTCGCCTCGTTGAGAATCCGTACATGCGTGCCCGCGGTCCTATAAAGCAGCACCGCAAGCACTTGCTCATCCTTGCACGCAATGTATGTATGGATGCCCATGGTGCCGTTATAAATCCGGTAATGGGCAAGCGATGAAAAGATATTGCCGTACAAACGCTCCAGCAAAATTTCCGCGAACGCCGGAACGGCATTCATGTAATTCAATATGGTAATGCCATCATGAACCTCGATATGTATATCGATCGCATCCGCTGCCCCTACCGCAATGGACTCTTCAAGCAAAGCCTGCAAATTCTTGTTAACAAAACCCACTCCACATTCTCCTTGTCTATTATTTGTCTGGCACCGGAAGAACAATTGAGGTCGACATGCCGAAAGCATGCGATGCTTTCGTCGATTGATTGGACAAGCTGAGACGGGATCGCACTGTTCGCATAACAGTTTCAGCAGACCCCATGCATTGATGAATGGAATCAGGAGGACTTTGCATGCATTGCTTCTTCACTGCTTTCGCTTCCATGCTGTGCGCTCCTTAACCAAGTGGATGTAAGGAGTGGAAATGTGCAGGCACAGTTCCATATCAAATTTGTTTCAAGATTTTCAAATGATTTTTGTCAAAGTATTCATGTTTTCTTCAGAATCATTTATTCATGCCCGCTTTTATTCATGCAATTGATAACCCATCGCTGGCGGATACAACTTGCACGAAACGCATCTGCATAGGATGCCGGTATTCACGCAAGCAGGAATTTCGTTAACAATGCCTGTTACGCTGCATTCCGCAACAAACCCGGCACAGGTCATGGATCATTCCTATAAAGCCGGCAATCCGCTTCCAGTTGCCTTTTTAAATCACGCCCGGAAAAGTGCTTGTTCGGCATTTTCTTTCCGCATCACGGGCATTTCACTTTTCAGCGCCGCCGCATCTACCGCTTCCATGACTTGATCCGGTGCGACATGATGCACCATGTGCCCGGCACCAGCGATCAAGCGAAGCTCGCTTTCCGGAAGCTCATCATGCAAGCGCTGCGAATGCTTGGATACATAAGTCATGCGGTCCTCGCTCCCCGCAAGAATCATCAGCGGCACACGTAAATCCTTGTATCGCTTCCTTAACGACATGACAGATGGGATGGCATACGTGAACTCTTCCGCGCTTGCTCGAATCTGCAAAGGCCTTGCTGCCATCCAGACAGGAAAATTCTTGAAGTGCGGCGGCACGGCATTCGGATGAAATATGCGCTTTGCAAGAAACGGCCACATCATGCGCATCATGATGGGAGTGGTGGTGTAGCGCATGACATCGCCGATGACGGGGACAAGGCGCTGCGCGGCAATCGGAACTTCGGGCCGAAGCGTCGGATAATAATAACCGCTGGCCAGAACAAGGCTACGTACGGACTCCGGATAATCGAGCGCCAGCGCCATCGCAACCAATGTCCCCCACGAATGTCCCAGCACAATCGCCTGCGATACGCCGATTTGTTCGAGAGCCTCATGAATCAGTTCTGCCTGAGCCTGAGGTCCCCACAGTCTATTGCGCGGACGTTCGCTGTAGCCGTATCCCGGGCGGTCGAACACAATGACGCGATAATTCTGAGCGGCCAATTCGACCAGACCGCTCAAGCAGAAATCCTGTGCCATGGCGGTGCTGCCGTGAAGTAACACCAAAGGCGTGCCCGACCCGCGCTCCACGTAATGCAGTCTTACTCCATTTACGTGAATGAATTTACCCTGCGGGGGATTTTCCCATTCGGCTCTTTTTTTCTTGTGATTGACATACAAGGCGGCCGATGTCAACGCCACACCCATGCTTAACCATCTCCAGTTCCGGCTGCTTTGAGAATTTTCAGCAGGCGCTCGTCTGCCGTTGGTGAACTGCACGCTTTTCGGTAATTTTTTCATGGCATCTTTGTTGATAAGTATGAAACTTAGAACAGTGTTTTTTCAGGCAGTTCGCAGATATTTCTGCCTTTCTTTATTTTATTTATGCAATACGCATGATTTCCCGCTCAAGTTCTGCCATGAATATGAATTTCCCGGGCGTGCATCGCCTGGTCGGCGCCTGAATAGTGGAACTCTTGAATGGAATAGAAGACCAATCGAAACTATTATTCCAAGTCTTATTCCACATGAGGAGATGTCGCCATGCAAGCAAGCCAAGTGAAATCGGAATTCCCTTCCATTAAACGCAGCGTTGATCAGGCAGCACAGTTATGCCAGACGTCTAATGACGTTCCGGAAAACGTGCGCGGCGCGCTGGAACAGCTGAATCGTCAAGCATCCGAGGCAAGTCGCTTTCTAGAGCAGGAAACCAATGACGAAAAAATTTTGCAATGCATCGACGAGCTCGAAGAATTAGGCGACCAGGCAAAAAACGCATGCCGTTCTTCACAAGTCAATGAGCAAGTCGCGGAGGCGGTGGTGAAGGCGCACGACGCCATTTCGGATTTGCAACGGCGCCTGCATTAAGGCGGAGGCAGGGAAAATCCTTTTAATGAAGAGAAAGCGCCGCAGGCATGAAAAACTCTGCTATGTCGCAGCATAGCCGCAACGTTCATCCGCGGCAGCGTTTCCCTTAATTGACTCGGGAAACAAGCGAGGAGCGCAATTCGCCTTCGCTTGCTTCGCTCAATACGCAGGAACAGTTTGCAGGGCGCTCTATACTTCGGGTTCGGGCCGACGGCGCTGCGCTGCTTTTGCGATTACCTCTGCAGTGGGGATTCCTTCATTCGTCCCATTCGGATCGTCGGTCGGGAATTGGCCGACGCCGCGCGCCGACTCGGATTGCTGATCGAAACTGACTTCTTCCGCAATAGAGTCACGATCGCCTTGGGTTCTGCCTTCGGCGCCCTTCGACAAGGAATAATCCGATTGTGCAGTTTTGTCCTGCGCGCGGCTTAATTCCGATATATGACTGTTTGCAGCGCCTGTACCGGACGATGCGGGGTCACTGCCCTGATCTCCCATGTGGGATGCCGAAAGTACCGGAGAGCTTGGGTCCTCGTTACCGGAAAAGCCTTCCGAGCCGGCCGCAAATCCTGAAGCCGGAACCGGATTGCCGGGGCTGCCGCGGTCGCGCTGCATCGTCTCAACTGCACGTTGCGATGCAACGGCATGGTTTGCTATGTCGCCGTCACCTTGCTCGCTGCCCTCGATGCTGCCCAGTTTAGCAACTTCATCAATTCCTTCGCGTCCTCCGGTGCTCCCGGCCTGGCCGGTGCCCTGCGCGATGCCCAGATTCGCGACTGCTCCTGTTTCTTGGGCGGCGGCCCGAGCGGCATTCTGTCCTTCGCCCGCTCTCGCCGCTTCCCTGGACATGCCGCCCTGTGCAGCCTGGCCATGCTGATTAGCCAGACGGTCCTGATTGCTGCGATTCTCGACCAAAGACCTGAGGCGCGTCAGATCTTCCCAAATACGCTCGGATAGTTCTGCCTTGATGTCTCCGGCCGGCGTAGTGGGCTCGAGTTCCATTTCCGATACCAGAGTCAAGGTAAGTCGCGAAGCGGCCGGCCCGACTGGCTGCAATTCAACTCTGCCGGCGTTGTTCGGTCCCGTTTCACTCTGCCAGGCAATGCAATGATCCGGTACGCATTCCGTAATGGTTGCATCCCATTCGATCGACCTGTCGCTCATCCTGGCCATCCAATGGAGATGCGTATCGTCGCGTTGCTCCACGGACTCGATGTCCTTCATGAATTGAGGATACTCTTCAAATTGCGTGAGCTGGCTATACAACGTATGAACTGGCACCCTGATTTCAATTGATCGCTGAACCGATACCATTATCTTTTCTCCTCGTCCAAATATCTAAGAAAAGCGTGACGAACACCTGCCGGATCGAACACCTGTTCAATGTCCGCTTGTGCTTTCCGCATGTAGATCTCTGATTGAAATTTCCGCAACAAGTTGCCAATCAGTCGCCAATCGGTTGCCGTTCAGTTGCCAGCCGCAAGCGTCAAATGCGGCGCTTTGTCGATATATCGGCAGGGCATGCCACAAATCCGGGCTGCTGTGCCCTTGCTTGCCCGCAGATTGCGCGCCGCACTTTCTTTTCTACGCTCAGACATCCCCGGGGTGCATGCGGGAGAAGGTGCCATCCTTCAACTCAACATGCAGGTTGTCGCTAACGCCGCTTTGTCTTTGAAAAAGGGAAAGCGCATAGTCGCGCAACGCTGCATCCTGCTCTGCTTCGCTCAATTCAGCCCACGGTTTTCCGTGATATTGGGAAATTGCCTCTTCCAGTGAAAATTCAACTGAACTTTCTGCTCCATTTCCATGAATGATTGCCTTAATTCCATGCATAACCAGCCTCTTGAGTCGAATGAATAAAATGGATCATGCAAGGGCAAGCGAAACACATGCCAGTGGACAGAGGGCACGGCACTTTCACTCACGATTGCCGTTCACCGCGTTTTGCCTTGAGCAGCAAAATGATCGCTGCCGGCACATGCGCTACGCCGAATCCAGTGAGAACTGCGATCAGTTTTTGCGGGATGTCTGCGACATACAAGCTGGATACGACACCGAAGGCGGTACCGACCGCTATCAGAATTATTCGGGAAAGAAATGCTTTCGCTGACGAATCGGTAAATACGGAAATTTTTCTATGCACATATGCAGCCGCGGCCAAGGCGGAGAATGCCAGTATTATTCCAACGATGATTTCCATGGTTAAGCAGACGCCTTTATAAGAATGTAAGTATTTTTCCTATGCGATATTCGATAGCCGCCGCGATGCTTTAAGCCAGAAGCGGCGGCACGAGCATTTACGCTTATCATCAGCGGGATCGTTTGCGTTCCACTATTTCGTTTTCGCGTTTCATTGAATAGTCTGTGAAGTTGACTGCGCTGCCGTTTCAGCTCATCAGCCGATTTTTCGCTGCCGCCTGTTATGTCGGCAAATGAATCGCCTTCAGTTCGGAAGTCAGTGCCGTAAGGTCCGGAAAAAGTGTGTACTTTCGTATTCCCAGCATAGTAAGTTCTTCAAAGAAACCGCAAATATCTTCATTGCGAATGACAAATTTGGACAGATAAGCATGCGCGTTGGGCAGCAGGTTGATCGGCGTCCGGATCGAGTGGATCGTAAATGCGCCCTGCTGAAGCTGAATGCGGGCATCGTGCTCCAGTGCCATGGCTACACCGACCGCGTTGGGTTCATGACGGTTCTTGAAAGCAGGAATGATCAAGGGTTCGTAGGAAACGGCATCCAACGGAAAAATCAACGGTTCGAATCCTTGCGATTCATTCAGGCAAGCCGGATCCAGCGCCCAGATGCACGCGTTTCTTCCCGTATGCAGGTCGCTCTTCGCGTAATCCGGATGCACGGCAAAGAACGCTGCCACCAGAGGCGAATACGACCAGTCCAGCAAGCGGGTCGGCAAACCATAATGCTGCATCAAGGCAAGCCAGCCGGGAAAATCGGTGTTGGTTGGGCAGGCTGAATGACGGCCGCTTGCGCGTACACGGAATTCATTCGTCAGATAGCGTTCCTGCTGCGGAGAGTAGCCGCGATGTACGCTGGGTTCCAGCCTCCAATCAGCGTCTGCCTGGCCGCGGAACAGCCAGTTTTGTCTCGTGGGCGGCAGTGCACGCACTTCGCGCGACAAGTCGCCGATTGATCTGATGACTGTTTCAATGATCTGCATAGACAACCGGTGCTTTCCTTTATTCCAGAATGCATGCTCTTTCGTTTCTGCAAGACGGCCTAAGAACTCCGGGGGGCGCAGCCGAACTGCCAGGTTTATTCCCCTTGCCTTCTTTAGACGAACTTTTGCCGGCATGATCCCTCTGAAATAAAGAAATAGGAGGAAGATCATGGACCCTCAACTTAACGGAATGCATATCGCAATCCTGGTAACGGACGGTTTTGAGCAAGTAGAGCTGACTGAACCGAAGGAAGCACTGGAGCGTGAAGGTGCAATGATCACGATTGTCTCGGAACGGCATGGCGACATATTCGGATTTCATCACGACGTGCGGGGCGACCGCTTCAGCGTGGATCTCACATTCGACGAAGCCGTAACGCAGGATTTCGATGCCGTTCTGCTTCCGGGCGGACATGTGAATGCCGGGCACCTCCGGCATCTTGAGCAAGCCCAGCAATTCATCCGGGAAATCCAGAATGAAGGAAAACCGGTCGCCGTGATTTGCCATGGGCCCTGGCTGCTCGTTTCGGCTGGACTAGTTCAGGGACGCACGCTGACTTCGTGGCCGAGCCTTCAAGAAGAAATTCGTCAGGCCGGCGGAAACTGGGTAGACCAAGAAGTGGTAAGCGATGGAAACTGGGTCAGCAGCCGGAAACCTGACGACATTCCCGCATTCAACCGCGCGATGATTGAGCTGATCGCTGAACGCATGCGTGCCAATCTGCGTGGTACGGCGGATGAACATGCGGTGGGAATTGCATCGAGTTGAACAGGCACGCGCCGTTTCGGCTGGCGCTTTCAACTCAGGACCCATACCTGGAACGTCTCAGGACAGTAGCGGCGGCAAATTCCGTGCTTTAAGCTACTACCGAGCATATAGCGTTTTCGCCACACTGGAAACGGCAGACTTTCGCAATCGCTGATTTTCCGGCACTGATAATTAATCCTGTTCCTTGCTTCGCGGTGAGCAGCTATATCCATGCGGTCGCGGCACGGATATAGCTGCTTTCAGCACTCAGTCTTCTACGGTCAATCAAGCTCGTCGCTGCGGTCTTCACTGATCTCGTCGATCCTGTCGAAGCCGATATCGCCTCCCAGCTCGACATCACCTTCCCGGCCGGCTGTCGAGCTTTCGCCTGTTCCGGTTGAGTCATCTGTGTCGCTGCTTGCGCTGATGATATGGCTGTCGGAGTCCTCGTTCGTGCCCCTGTCCAGTCCCAGGCCGAATTCCGGCTCCTCTATTGCCTTGAAGCCGCCCTGCACATCGCTGCCGCTATCGGACAGATCGCTGGGGCCCAGTGCATTTAGGCCATGAGAGCGTCCCAGATTGCGGTCCGGTTCCGGAATATTGTCGGGGTCCAAAGTACTTGGTGGCATGATGTCTCCTGATTGGTGGTCGGTTACAGATCGTTTTCGATCCATGCCTGTTTGAATCGCTCAGTGCATATCGGTTCAACTCTATTTATCGCCATGCACGGGCCAGATAGTCAGGTGCTCCATGGACCTTCTGCGCCGGCTGTCAAACCGTCTGCGCGGCCTCCCATCAGGCTATAGTAGGCCGCATCTGCATAGGCTGCCTTGCCGGTCGAGCGATGCATCAGGCAGGAACCCGAATGGAATAAGCGCTGCAGGAGCGACGATCATCATGGTATGAAAAGGATGTCCGGCAAGAGTCCATTTGGGCGTAGTCGGGTCCTCAGTGAGCTCATTACAACCAGATAATTTCCATGTGCGCCGATATAGTTCCCCCCGTATCCGCAGATAACGAGCCGCTTGTCGGATCAAGGCAGTGCCTCTGCATGTGCCTTGCCACACTCTGACGTTTATTGAATACAATAGACCGCATTTCCATGCAATATTTCATGCATTCAATGAGTTCGCCTCTTATTCCGCCATGACCCTGACGACCCCTGCGCTTCTGTTTCCTGCAATTTCGCTGCTCTTGCTTGCCTATACCAACCGGTTTTCAATTTCGGCCCAGCTAATCCGGCAATTGCATATGCGGTATCAGGAGAATGCCAAAGAGATGGTCATCAGGCAGATCGCCAATCTGCGTCTGCGCATCATACTGATCCGCTGGATGCAGGCAATGGGGGTTTCCAGCTTTATCCTGTGTACGCTGACAATGTTCCTGGTGTTCATCAATCTGGTTTTGCTGGCTCAGTTCGCCTTCGGTTGCAGCCTGTTTTTGCTGACGCTTTCCCTGATCGTTTCTCTGTACGAAATCGTGATCAGCACCAAGGCCATCGAAATTGAAATCGAGGACATGGAGCAAACCTTGAAGTTGCGCTGAAATTTATCCATACGGAAATAAATTCACCATAATAAATCGAAGCCCGGCTTGATCAGGCTCATCATGCGTGCCATATGCTTTCTTGCAGGCACTGCGCTTGTTTGTTAAGGTATGTCAAAGGAGGAGCCATGAAAAAAGAATCGTTTTATCGCGCTGTGGCCGTTGCGTTCACCATGCTTCCCGCACTGGCGGGAGCGCAGGACATCGTCAAGCCGGACCCGATAGGCGAGCCGGCCACCAAGCTGTACCGCCAGATTCTGCCTGATGGACGCATCATTTATTCCGACAAGCAGATAAAGGGAGCGAAGCTGGACGATACGCTGACGGTAGATCCCGACTCGAACGGCAATTCCTGGAAGCCCGAATCGGGCAAGCGCCCCGCTCTTCCTCCTCGCACAGAACGCACATCGGTCCAGAAGGTGCCGACCGTACCGCCGCTCAACAAGCGGAAAACGCTCGATGAAGCCGAGGCGGATGTCATTAAATCGGAAATGCTGCTTGAGGATGCCAAAAAGCGTCAGCAGGCGGGCGTCGAGCCGCTTCCGGGAGAGCGCACTGGCAACGTCGGTGGTGGCTCACGCCTGAACGAACGCTATGAAATGCGGCAAAAAGCTTTGGCTCAGGAAGTAGCCGAAGCCGAGGCCATGCTGCAACGCAGCCGCAATGAACGCGATGGCGTGCGCACCGTGCGATAAACAAGCATCCGCATTGCAAAAGGGCCGGCATGTCCGGCCCTTCTTATTGAAGTGAAGTCCGCGTTCCCTGCTTCCCCCTTGCATCATTCAGCCGCAGGCTGAAGGCATCATGCCGGTACAGATGAGGTGTTCCATATATTTCTCAGGCGCGGCGTGCGTTTTAGCCATACTTTCTGGCGTATTTCTAATATGGGCTCCGGTAAGGCCGCCCTGCCTCGAAGCGGCTCGACCAATGCCGTAAATAGGATTGCGCCAGCTCCGGGTTATTCCAGATGACGATGACGTTTTCACTGTTTGAATTGGCAGCTGCCTTGCTGTAGTTGAATGATCCCGTTTGCACATGCCTGCCGTCGGCAATGATGTATTTATCGTGGTGAATCGCATACTCGCCGTTCAGCCTCGCCTGTATATCCGCATTGACGAGCAGATTAAGCGCAGCGCTGCCTGATTTTGATTTGATATTGCTGTCGTCTGCTACCACAAGCACATCGACCCCCCTGCGTCTGGCATGGATCAAGGCCTGAACCACTTTGGGCGAAGTAAAGGAATAGGCTGCCAACCGCAAGCTTTGCGCGGAAGAATTGATAATTTTTAAAACCAGTCTTTCTGCGTCTCCATCCGGTGAAAATCCGGTTTCTATCTGTGCTGTGGCAGGTGCCTTGTCTGTATGCGCGCGCAAGGTCTGGCGCAGCTCGTCAAACAACGTTGGATCGCGCCCCTGAACCAAAGGCGGGAAAAGCAGACAGAGGGAAAGTAAGGCGGCGAAAATGCGTTTCATGAAGTCGTTTCGTTTTGTCTTGCATGCACGTCTGTGGCATCCGGTTCCAGTGCCACGGCATGCGTCATGCTTGCTTGACAGACTCATTTTTGTGGATGTAGTTCAACATTCCATTCAATCAATTCGTCTCATCCGTGATTCATCAAAGTGCATTGGATGCCGAAAAAAATATGGCCTCCTCACCCTCTATCCTCCAGAGACGTATTCGCGCGGATGGGCTGGACTTGCATGTGGCGGTCGCCGGAAACGGCCCGCCGGTCATACTGCTGCACGGCTTCCCGGAATCGTGGCGTTCATGGCAGCACCAGATTGCGCCGCTTGCCGCTGCCGGTTTCTCCGTATGGGCGCCCAACCTGCGCGGCTATCCCCCGTCTGACTTCCCCCCGCACCGCGAGGCCTATCACTTGCGCCACCTTGTAGAGGATGTGGCTTGTCTTGTCGAAGCGACGGGGTACGGTCGCGCGCATATTGCCGGGCATGACTGGGGCGGCATCATCGCCTGGACCTTCGCAGGCATGTATCCGCAGCGACTCGACCGGCTCGTCATCCTGAATGCGCCGCACATGAAGCTGTATACCGACCGGGTATGGCGCTCTTCGCAATTGCTGCGCAGTCTCTATGTTTTGTTTTTCCAGCTTCCGGGGCTGCCGGAACGTTTGCTGGCCAGCCGCCATTACAAGCTGGTACGCGACATCTTCCGTGAAATGCCGGCCCGCAAGCAGGCGTTCACGCAGCAGGACATAGAGGCCTGCGTAAACATGCTTGCCCAGCGCGGCGCCTTGACCGCCGCACTCGACTACTACCGCATCAATATGCGTTCTGACGGACTTGCATTGGCCCGTGCGGCCAGAACCGATGCCCCCACCCTGGTCATCTGGGGGAGCGCGATCCGGCGCTGGAGCTCGGCCTGCTGGATGGACTGGAGCAGTTCGCACCCGACATGACGATCTGCCGCATTCCCGATGCAAGCCACTGGGTTCAAAACGAAGCACCGCAGGAAGTCAATTCAGCAATGCTTGAATTCCTGCAGCGGCGCTAACGCATAGCCCATCGCCGAGAATGTGCGCAATCGATCCTGCAGTCCTGATTTTTGATGGAACCGGGGGTGAAATGGGATTTTTCGGGCAGTCAAAATTTTGCTATTTTTGAAACCTTTAACGCTGAAAGCTGCTCCAATCCGTGTAAAAAATAAAAAGAAAGCGCATGATGAACCCGAAATTATTCTGGAGCCTGATGTTAGGACTGCTGCTGGTCGCATGCGGTGGAGGCAGCGGAGGCGGAAGCGGCGCCATTATCGGCATCTCTGATGAAAACACCAGTGGGTCGATCGGATCCGATTTGTCGCTGACGGTGCGCGTAGATCCCGGCGAACCCGACGGGTTTACCACCAAGGTCGGACAGGACGGCGCCCGAATTTCCCTCAATTCCGGACAACGAATCGAAATCAGCTCCGACCGCACGGCAGCATTGCAGCTTGAATCGAATGGCGCGAGCGTCAATCTGGCCTCCACAAACGGGCGACTGTGGGAAGGCGAACTCAATAGCCCGGTGAAGACTTCGGTACGCTTTCGTTTCACGGCACTTGACCGTCCGGATCGCCATACCACGCTTACGGTGGATGTTACGCCCTGATCGATGCGGATACTGGGCACATGCAGGATGCATGCTTGACATGCGCCTATGCGGAGCCAAGCGATAAGCGGATGAGCCTCGCCCGTCGGCAGCTTACCGAACGCATATGCTCTGGCTATCCCTGATCATTTTCTTGCTGGTCTCTGCATTGTGCCTCGAAGTCGCAATCGGAGCACGCAGGATCGCGCAACTGAAAAAGGTGTGCGCACAGTCAGCTTCCGGACGCATCAAGGTCTCGGTGATCATTCCCGCGTGCAATGAAGCCGGGACGCTTGAATCGGCACTGGATTCTGTTCTCAAAGTCTCGTATCCGGATCTTGAAGTCATCGTGGTCAATGACCGTTCGACGGATGGCACTGCTTCCATTCTGGAGCACATGACAAATCGCCATCCTGCATTACGCGTCGTGCAGATTGCGGCACTTCCGCCAGGCTGGCTTGGCAAGAACCACGCCCTGCATCAGGGCGTACAGCTTGCAAGCGGCGATTACATCTTGTTTACCGATGCGGACGTGACGTTCGCACCGGGCTCCATCGGCATGGCGGTTGCCTATTGCGAGGCGCACCAGGTTGATCACTTGACACTGTTGTTCGACATCCTGGCAAGAACTCCCCTGCTTGCCATGCTGGTGCTCAGTTTTTCCGTAAACTTTATGGCGCGATTCAAGCCATGGAAAGTCGCAAAAAGCAAACGATATTATTTGGGGGCAGGCGGCTTCAATCTTGTGCGCCGCAGCGCCTATTTCGAAGCGGGCACGCACGCGGCGATTCCGATGGCGGTGCTGGACGACCTCATGCTGGGCAGGCTGATAAAACAGCATGGTTTTACGCAGCATGTCCTGTATGGCCGAGACCTGGTCAGAGTCGAATGGTATCGCAGCACGCCGGAAATGATGCAGGGGCTCATGAAAAATGCCTTTGCCGCATTTGATTTCAGCTTGATCCAGCTTGCAGCGGTTACCATGCTGATGCTTGTTCTGCGGGTATGGCCATGGATAGCGCTCTTCGCAACCCATGGTGCGGCATGGTGGCTGAATCTTTTTACCGTCTTTGCCGGCCTGGCTTTGTACATCGATTTCATCCGTGCCGACGGACAAAGCTATCGATGTCTGCTCTTTGCACCGATTGTGGCATTGCTTGAGCTCGCCATTTGGTGGCGCGCCAGCATTTCGACACTCGTGCGCGGCGGCATAGTCTGGCGCGGCACTTACTATCCACTTGGCGAATTAAGGCGCATGCGCCTGTAGCGCTCCATCGCAGCATCCCTCTCTATACCTCTTTTACCGAGTCATCCGTACAAGGGCGTAACGCTGGCCTTGACGTCTGCCATTACAATAACGCCCTAGCCCGCTCAAAAACCTGAAAGGAAAGACAATGACGATTTCCATGTACAACGCATCCGTGCCGCTATTCAATCAGATGCTCACAAGCCTGAGCAACATACTGAAAAAAGCCGAAGCCCATGCAACGGAAAAGAAGATCGATCCGCAGGCATTGCTGCAGGCCCGCCTGTTTCCTGATATGTTTCCATTGAACCATCAAGTCCAGATTGCGGCCGATTTTGCCAAAGGTGTTACGGCAAGGCTTGCCGGCACGGAAGTTCCAAGCTACGAGGACAAAGAGCAGAGCTTTGCGGAATTACAGGCACGTATTGCCAAAACCCTTGCCTTCATCGGGACGTTCAAGGCAGAGCAATTCAAGGACAGCGAACAGCGCGAAATCATATTGCGGCCAGGTACGCCAAAGGAACAGAAATTACAGGGCCAGGTTTATCTGCTGCATTACGGCATGCCGCAATTCTTTTTCCACGTGACGACTGCCTATGCAATATTGCGGCATAACGGCGTCGAAATCGGCAAGCGCGATTACATGGGGAATTATTAGAGTACTTTATCAGTAGAAGATATTGAAACGCCTGCGTTACTCCTACAGAAATTTTCCTCTTCCTGTAAAAATTGCCGATGCATCAAACCGGCAATTTTTACGTTCCATGTACATTCGTTTCGATAGGCACTGCGCAGATTCAGCCTGATTTTTCATCGAACCGGCAGACATGCCGGACTGGTCGCAACACAACGGCGCGAGGAGGAAGAAATTACGGATCGTGCCTCTCAGGTGCAACGCTGTGCATGCAATCCCGTCCTGCATAGACGGCTTAATCAAACAGGGCTGTCCTAGTGGTGCCTAGTGGTGCCGCTCCTGCTTCTTGCCGCCGCCCACCCCTTCTCCGCTTCCAGCCTTGGTATGGCTCTTCGCATCGTGACTGCTTTGATTGCTTTGGCCCGATTTCCCGTCGACTGATTTCACGTCCGCTTCAGTCTTGGTATTCGGTTCGCTTTGATTATGTTGCGTAGTTGAATTTGCCATTTAGCACCCCGGTAGTAATCAAAAATTTTTTCAGCATGGCTTTTGTAGACATCGGGGAAAATTCAAAATTCCTTGGCATTTAAATTATCTCCCTCCCGGCGCTGGGTTTCGTCGAAGCTCGACATGTGTACACCGGCAGGCATGTTTTCTGCTAAATGTGGCTCAGCACGCGCCCATCCGCGAGCCCCTGGATCCGTATTTGTATGGTGCTCCACCAGTACCGTGTTCCCGGGCAAACGATGGGCATGCAATTCGTTCGTCAATTAAATCGGCCGCAAAATGACAATGGCAAAATACTGCAAGGATGTACATACAGGCATTACGGCGCAAGACCATAGCGCAGCAGACAGCAGCCTGTCAGCTGCATTAATTCTTATTGCCTGCATTCTTTTTCTGGCAATAGCGCCTGCTGCATTTTCGCAATCGTCGGCTCCGGATCGAGGCCAGGAAAGTGCATCCTCTGCCGGCAGCGTGAATGACGTTCTCGAACTGCCCGCAAATTCTTCCTCTCCTGAATTCGACAAGGGGTCAGTGCAGTTCATAGGCAATGCGACGGTCATAATCCGTTATGCCGGCTTTACCATTCTCACCGACCCCAATTTCCTCCATAAAGGAGACCATGTGCATCTTGGGTACGGACTGAAATCGAAGCGGCTGACCGAACCTGCGATAAGCCTGGACAAACTTCCTCCGATCGACCTGATCGTTTTGTCCCATTTCCACGGTGATCATTTCGATCAGCTCGTGCAGGAAAAGCTGGGGCGCAATATTCCAATCATTACCACCGACGCAGCGAGCAAGGAGCTGGAAAAGCTCGGTTTCAAATCACGGCATGCGATGTCAAAATGGTCAAAGCTGACCGTAAAAAAAGGTAATGCACAATTGCGCATTACCTCCACGCCTGCCCGGCACGGGCCGCCGGGGGCAGCAGTTGCACTTCCTGAGACGATGGGCAGCATGCTTGAATTTGCAAAGCAGGACGGTGGCGCAACTTACCGGATGTATATTACCGGCGACACCTTGGTATACGATGAAATTCATGACATACCGAAGCGTTTTCCCGACATTGATCTTGCCCTTCTGCATTTAGGGGGGACGAAAATTCTTAAGACGGTCCTGATTACCATGGATGCGGAACAAGGCGTTCGCATGTTGAAAATCGTCGCACCGCAGCATGCGATCCCGATTCACTATAATGATTACGATGTATTCAAATCCTCAATCGAAGATTTCGAAAGAGAAGTCAACGCTGCCGGCATGAAAAATAAAATTACTTATCTCAAACATGGCGAAACTTATACCTTCCGCCAGAAGAAATAAGTAATAAGGATCGGGCCTGTCATGCATTAACTGGAAAAACGCCATCAGGACGGCCTTCAACGCATTATGTTGCGTCCATTTACTGCGTTCAATTTCAGATACGCCTTTGTCAATCGCGCTTTCGCGAAGGGCGTCGCATTCGCACTAACGCCTAGGCGTTACAGCTTCCGACTGTTTCCACCTCGAAATTTAATTTAAAATAATTGTGAAAACAATTGCTTAGGCCTTACCTCATCACTTTAATTTCTTTATCTTAAGTTGATTTAGGTAAGGCAATTCCGCCGAACTATTGGTGTTTCCTGTTCTCCAATTTATTCAATTACGTTAATAAACAATGCACATCCTTACAAAAGCGAAAGATTTTGAAACAGGATTTCAGCAGGCTCCAATTGGCATGGCCATATTGCGGCCTGATCTGCATTGGATCAGCATTAATCAGGAATTCTGCTCTCTTCTCGGCTATGCGCACGATGAGCTATGGACCCTGGATTACCTGGAAGTCGTACATCCGGAAGAACGCGAAAAACTGAAAGTCTTCCGGGGACGCATGATCGAAGGTGAAATGCATACTGCAAAAACAGAGACCCGCTATCTTCACAAGAACGGGAACGTCATCGACGTGGAAATCCGCGCGGCCTTGGTACTGAACGAAAGCGGCATGCCGAATTACTTCATCGACATTGTCGAAGATATTACCGAACTTAAAAAATCGAGGATGAAGGCGCATGAGACTGCAGAGAATTATCGGTTGCTGATCGAGAATGCGGTGGATCACGCCATCATGCGCATCGACAAAGATGGAAAAATCAATAGCTGGAACACGGGCGCGCAAACCTTGTTCGGCTATACCGAATCGGAAATCCTGGGCAAACCTTCATCGATTCTGTTTATTCCGGAAGATGTCCTGAAACATGAAGACAAGCGGGAGATGCAAACGGCCCTGAAGGAAGGGCATTGCGATGCCGACCGCTGGCACGCCCGCAAGGACGGCTCGCAATTCTGGACATCCGGCATTATCACTCCAGTCAAGGACGAGAACGGCGACGACAATGGATTTGTCAAAATCCTGCGCGACCTGACGGACCGCAAGCTTGCCCAGGAGCATAGCGTTTATCTTGCACAGCACGACAGCCTGACGGGTTTGCCCAACAGGGGCAAGTTCAATGAAGAACTTGCGTTGGCAATCCAGGAAGCGTCCGCGCGCAAGTCCAGCGTTGCGGTCTTGTTCATCGACCTGGACCGCTACAAGCATATCAATGACATGCTGGGCCATCATATTGGCGATGGATTACTGATATGCGTTGCACATCGGCTAACCGGCATCCTCGGAAAATCTACGCTGATTGCCCGGCTTGGCGGCGACGAGTTCGGAGTGATTCTCAAGGGCGTGACATCACAATCAGAGCTGGCCCGAGATGCCAATCGCGTGATCAAGGAGCTTTCAAAACCGTTCATGTATCAGGCGCATGAGATCACGATCGGCGCCAGCATCGGAATTTCGCTTTACCCGAAAGACAGCTCCGATCCAAACGAGTTGTTGAGCTATGCCGATATGGCCATGTATCACGCAAAGAGCAACGGGCGTTCCAATTTTCAGTTCTATACGCAGAACCTGGATGTGGAAGCAAAGCGGCGCACTACAATTGAAGAAGAATTGCGGCATGCGATCGAACGCGATGAACTTTATCTTTATTATCAGCCTCAGATATCGCTTGTAGACAATCAGATGAGCAGCATCGAAGCGCTGCTGCGATGGAAGAACCCGCGTCTGGCAATGCTTGCTCCGGATGAGTTCATTGCTCTGGCCGATGAAACAGGATTGATTGTGCCGATCGGCAGCTGGGTTCTGGAGCAGGCTTGCCGCCAGCTGAGATACTGGCAACAGGCAAACCATCCGGAGCTGCGTATCGCGGTCAACGTCTCTTCACGTCAGCTGGAGGAGCCTGATTTCGTCAATACGGTGGATCGCATTCTCCGGCAATGCGGTGTTGGGCCGCGCTATGTCGAATTCGAGATCACAGAGCGCTTGCTCATGAAGGACAACCTGAAAAACAATGCGGTTCTGCGTGCATTGAAGGAGCGCGGCATCCAGGTTTCGGTAGACGATTTCGGCACCGGTTTTTCCTCGTTGAGCTATCTGAAGCATTTTCCGGTGGATGCGCTCAAGATCGACAAGCTCTTCATCAAGTGCCTGCCTAATGACGAGCATGACGCTGCGATCGCATCAGCCATCATCGGCATGGCGCATAGCCTGAACCTGAAAGTCGTTGCAGAAGGAGTTGAAACGGTGGAGCAACGGGATTTCCTCAGGGACCTGGGTTGCAACTACGGGCAGGGATATTTTTTTTCCGAACCGGTGCCGCCTGAAAAAATTATCTGACGAGCCCTTTCTGCTGCTGTTCGCATCTGCTTCGCAATGCGCTGCGCCGGGTACCCAAAATGAAACGGGCAGCGTATCCCACGCTGCCCGCTGAAAACCGACTGATACTGCCTTACTTCTTAAGCGGTGCTTCTGCCATCGGCTTCACGTTGCCGCAATCGGAGGAGAGCCATTTCCCGCTGTTCTCATGCTTCTGACTGATCGGCTGCCCATGCGCGGTTCCCTTGAAATCGTAGGTCGAACTGAAGCTTTCACTGCCGTTCATCTTTCCTTTCATTTTGCCGTTGCCTTTGAGATTCGGTCCATTGCACACCACGTCTACGCTATAGGTATTGCCGCTGCGCTGATAATTTTTCGCCTGACAATCGGACTCGTTCTGTGTCATCGGCATTTGCTCGCGCTCCGCCATTTCCTTGGTAATGCAGACTTTGGTTACCATGCCGCCATCCTGCATTTGTGGAACGTGAACGCCCATCTTGCGCATTTGTTCCATCTGCTCGGGCGAAATCTTAGGCATGTTTTTCATTGCGTCGGATTTCATGGTCATTTCCCATAGGCCTGGCTTGAGCTTGTCCTGCGCAAATGCAAACGATGTTGTCAGGGCCAATGAAAGAACCAGCCAGACAGTTTTACGCATATCGCCTCCCTATCTTGTAAAGTCCGGACATGCTACTCTCAGGTCAAATTTTGCGCAACGATGCGTGCTGCGCCGTAACATGTGAAAAATTTCCTTCTTGGGATTGATTTGCAGTCCTCGGATTTTTTGCACGTTATTTTTATTGGGCGGCACTCGGATAGGCGCATGCCCGAGCTGATTCTTGTTAGAATCGGCGCTGTACTTTTTTCGTTACCTTTCCCCTACTTTTGCTATTTCAGCGTTTTCCCATGCCACACGATTCCGCGCTTCAAACCATGCAAGCTTCGCTGACCGGTCTTGAACAGAAGCAAACCAGTACCGCTGAATTCTGCCAGATATGGCGCGCACAGCAAGCGCTTCTGGCGGATTTGCCGCCGCGCTTTGGCGTGATCCTGGAAGATTTGCTGAGCCGTCTTGAAGCCGGCAGTTTATTTACGGAAGAAAGCTGCTCTTTCAGCCAGTCCGACTTGCATGCCAACTTGTCGATGTGGCTTGAGAAGGCAAAAGAGCGGGTGCAGCAAAATTAAATATTCCCATGCCATGCTTACCACAGCGAACAGGATCCAATGCATATGAAGCAAACCGTCTTTCGCCTCGATCGCGAATTCGTTGAACTGAACCAGTTGCTCAAGCTGGCGGGTCTGTGCGACAGCGGCGGTTCAGGCAAGGCGCTCGTTGCGTCCGGGAATGTACTCGTGGATGGTCGCGTTGAACTTCGCAAGACGTGCAAGATTCGCGCGGGTCAAAAGGTTGTGCTGGATGACGTCCAGGTTCTGGTGCAGGCCGCGACCGATTGATCTGAGCATGTTCAGCGCGCCCTTCCTTTAAGATAGTGTGCAATCATCGCATCCTCTGCTGCCTTCCATGCACACTATCGAAACGCCTATGCTGTTCGACAGCCCTCGCACCCTCGAGTCGCTCGGCATTCCGGACGCCGATATACGCTTCGTACATGATTTCTTCGTCCCTTTAGAAGCAAATGACTATTTCAAGCGCCTGACAACTGACACATCATGGACCCAGCCGGTACTTCGCGTATGGGGAAAAGATCATCTGCAGCCGCGCCTGTCCTGCTGGTATGGCGACCCTGATGCGGTGTATCGGTTTTCAGGCAAGACCTTTCGCCCGCATCCATGGACGCCGGCACTTCAATGCATACGCCACAAGATCCAGGGGGCTACCGGTTTCCATTTCAATAGCGTATTGCTGAACCTGTATCGGGATGGGCACGACAGCATAGGCATGCATAGCGATAACGAACCGGAGCTCGGCCCCATGCCGGTAATCGCCTCGCTTAGCCTGGGCGCCACGCGAATATTCCGGCTGAAGCACCGCCACAACGCATTCGCTCCGGTTTCAATCGCGCTGTCGAACGGCAGCCTCCTGATCATGGCGGGCCAAACCCAGGAACGCTGGATGCATGGAGTACGCAAAGACACACAAGATATCGGACCGCGTATTAATCTGACCTTTCGACGGATACTTACGGCATAGGATGGCATTTAACAGAAACCTCATCAGGAATAGGTAAAAAATGAATACAAAGCAATCGTCCGTAGTTCCGCATCGCGAACATGAGCTTGTAATAACGGAAATTCGCAAATGGGTGCAACACGCCGTAATCGGCTTGAACCTTTGTCCGTTTGCCAAGGCTGTGCATACCAAGGAAAGGATTCGTTACGTGGTGAGCGATGCGTCCGATCCGGAAAGATTATGCGAAGATCTTTGCCGTGAATTGCAAATGCTGCACACGAGCAACCCGGCACAAATCGAGACCACCCTTCTGGTCCACCCGCATGTCTTGAACGACTTCCTGGACTACAACGATTTTCTCGATGTCGCCGATGCGATCATTGAGGACATGCATCTTGCCGGTGAAATCCAGATTGCGAGTTTTCATCCAAATTATCAGTTTGCCGGCACGTCGGCGGACGCGGTCGAGAACTATACCAATCGTTCGCCGTATCCGATGTTGCAGTTACTGCGTGAGTCCAGCATTGAGGCCGCTGCCGCATCCTATCCGGATGCATCGGAAATTTATGAACGCAACATTGAGACATTGCATGCGCTTGGTATGAGCGGACTTAGGGATTTAGGCGTGTTCAAATTGGCTGAGCAAATCGAAGCTGCCAACAAACCAAAGAAGTGAAGAATTCTTCAAAGCAATAAGTTCTCATGCTTGCTCACGGCTTCCGGCAATTCGCTCCAGAGTCCGTTTTTCCTCACACGGATTGACCAAATATCTGTTTTTCAAAGCAAGTTTCCGGAAATCGAAAATGTCTTGTCGACCAGCCTGTTGATGCTTGGAATTTATTTATTATCAAAATGACATTTGTTGCCGGCATTTATGATCGGTTTAATGTTATTGCAAAGATTAATATGCATATTTACAACTTTTGCAAATATGCAATCTTGAGAAGCGGCAATATTGTATTAAAATGTCATCATTGTCATGGAGCAATATCTTTAGGTCATTTAAATTTGCCTATCAACTACTGGCGATTTTTTTGGTTTAAGAAATATTGATTGCAACTTAATTAGTTTCCAATGCTCCAAGATTTGTTTTTATAAATTGTATTTGGTTATTTTTTTAACTTCATCTGCAAACTGGAATCTGTGAAACTATGACTACTCACGCAGAAAACGCTCAAAACAATCGCTTGGCGGATCAAGTTGCCTATGACCCGAACAACCTGCTGGATTCGTTGATTGAAAAATTGCATCTCAAAAACGATGCAGCTTTGTCCCGCGCGCTGGAAGTTGCGCCGCCTGTTATCAGCAAGATCCGCCATCGCCGCCTGCCGGTTGGCGCTTCATTGTTGATCCGCATGCACGAAGTCAGTGATTTGAGCATCAAGGATCTGCGTATCCTGATGGGCGATCGCCGCGAAAAATTCCGCATCAGCGACAAGCAGTTCAAGCCAAAATCGTCCGGCGGATCCGACGAATAAAATAAAAAAGCCTTCTTCGGAACGCTTTTTTATTGGTAAAACTTAAGATTCGTCTATCCGGGGTGATCAGGCGGGAAAAACTCCGGTAGACAGGTATCGGTCACCTCGGTCGCAAACGATAAATACGATCGTGGCATTCTCTGTAGTCTGAGAAATCCGCAATGCGACATCGCAGGCGCCTGCCGCCGAGATTCCGCAGAAAATCCCCTCTTCCACCGCAAGCCGGCGCGCCATTTGCTCCGCAGTAGCCTGACTGACGCTTTCCACCTGGTCTACGCGCGTGCGATCATAAATCTTTGGCAGATAGGCTTCCGGCCATTTGCGGATTCCGGGGATCTGCGAACCTTCCTCAGGCTGCGCACCGATGATGCGGATGTCCTGGTTCTGTTCCTTCAGGTACTGCGAAACGCCCATGATGGTGCCGGTCGTACCCATTGCGCTCACGAAGTGGGTCACCCGTCCCTGCGTATCGCGCCAGATTTCCGGTCCGGTCGATTCGTAGTGGGAACGCGGATTGTCGGGGTTGGCAAACTGATCGAGGATGATGCCCCTGCCTTCCTTCTGCATTTGCTCCGCGAGGTCGCGCGCATATTCCATTCCGCCGGTCTTGGGCGTCAGAATGATTTCGGCGCCGTAAGCCGCCATGCTTTGGCGCCGTTCCAGGCTCAGGTTCTCCGGCATTAGCAATACCATCTTGTAACCGCGCATCGCGGCGGCCATGGCCAGCGCAATACCCGTGTTTCCGCTCGTAGCCTCGATCAAGGTATCACCCTGCTTGATCTGTCCGCGCTGCTCGGCTCCCTTGATCATTGCAAGCGCCGGTCGGTCCTTCACCGACCCGGCCGGATTATTTCCTTCCATCTTGCCCAGGATGATGTTGTTACGCTCCAATGCATCCTTGCCTGGAAGGCGCTTGAGTTGAACCAGCGGGGTGTTGCCGATCGTATCTTCTATCGATAAGTAGGACATGAGATGTGAATAGTTCGCGAAAACGACATTTTAATCCAGCGGCGCGCACGCGTTTGCTTCATGCGATTTATAACTGCGGAATAGATCCGCGCCGCAGGTCTGCGCCAGCAAGCCGCCTGGCTGGTCGGCATGTTACGGATGTTGCCGACGAATCGCGAAGCAGTACAGCAGGCATAGAAAACCCCGCATGCGCGAGGTTTTCCTAAGGCGTATTACCTGAAATAGGACGTTATTTTTTAGCTTCTTTCGGATCGGTCTTGGCGTCTTTTTCGACTTCCTTGGCTTCCTGCTTGGCATCCTTTGCCGCCGCCTTGCTGCCAGCCTTCATGTCCTTGGCTTCTGCCTTGGCATCTTTCTTCATCTCTTTTGCCGCAGACTTTACTTCCTTCGTGTCTTTTTTGGAGCCGGCATTGGACTTTGATTTGCCGTTGATCGTCACGCCTTCCTGAGAAAATTTGTCGGAATTTTTATCGCCGATGCCCTTTACGCGCTTCCCGAAGTCCTCCCAGTCCTTGAATTCACCGCCTTTTTTGCGTTCATCAAGAATGGCTTTTGACATCTTGGGTCCGATGCCTTTTACGCTGTCGAGCGCTGCCTGATCTGCCTTGTTTAAATCGACTGCCGCGAACGCAATCCCTGCAGTGGCGGCAAATGCGGCAATTGCGAACATTATTTTCTTAAACATTTCGACTCCCCCTTTATTGATAGCACTTCACTAACCACGGATGTGGTGACCGGATGTTATCTTTTTTTCAACAAAGTGGGGATAAAGCGAGCGGATTTTGTCGCTTATTTGCGCCTATTCGAACAGTTCTTCCCGTGTCACTACAGCGGTACCGAGTTTTCCGACCACGATTCCGCCGGCCTTATTGGCGATGGCAACTGCATCGACCAATGACATCCCGGCACCGAGCATCGTCGCCAGGGTCGCTATCACGGTGTCGCCGGCACCCGAAACATCATAAACTTCGCGCGCAAGCGCAGGAAAATGCGTCTCGCCCTGTTCGGTGTACAGAGTCATGCCCTCTTCGGAGCGGGTGAGCAGCAGGGCCTCCAGTTCCAGTTCCCTGCGCAGCCGCTGGGCCCTTTCGGTCAATTGCTCTTCCGATTCCCAGGAGCCGACGATCTGGCGCAGTTCCGATTTATTCGGAGTGAGCACGGATGCGCCTTTATAGCGGGAGAAGTCTTCCCCTTTCGGGTCGACCAGGATCCGCTTGGATAATTTCTTCGCTGCCGCAATCATTTCCGCAACGTTGACCAGACTGCCCTTGGCATAGTCGGACAGGACGATGACATCGTATTCTGGCATCAATGCGTTGAACTGACTGAGCTTGTTGCGCAATACCGTATGGGTCGGGCGCTCCTCGAAATCGATACGCAGAAGCTGCTGTTGCCGACCGATGACGCGCAGTTTGACGATGGTCGAGATGGTAGGATCGCGGTTCAGGTTGGTCTGGATCGATTGCTCACGCAATAGCTGCTCAAGCTTGTTGCCGGCCTCATCGTTACCGACCACGCCGAGCAGTGCGGTATGCGCGCCCAGTGCGGCGATATTGCGCGCAACGTTGGCGGCTCCTCCCAATCTTTCCTCGCATTTTTCAATGCGCACCACCGGCACCGGCGCTTCCGGGGAAATGCGGTTCACTTCGCCGAACCAGTAACGGTCCAGCATTACGTCGCCGATTACCAGAATGCGTGTGTTGAATTCTTTAGGAATTAGTTTTGCCATAGCAGGGCCGAGTAGAGAGTCATGCGTTCATTCTGAAGGAAGCAATGCGGACGGCCTGTCCGTGAACCGCGAGACTCCGATCAGTTAATTCATTACGTTCAGTTCTTCAGTGCGGCGCGGAGGATAGCTTTCCCACTTGCTGCAGCCGGGGCATTGCCAGTAGAACTGCCTGGCCTTGAATCCGCAACTGCTGCATTGGTAGCGCGCCAGCTTCTGGGTATAACCATGTATGAGGTTTTTCACCATGGACAGTTCCGGATGGACTTCCGGGCGCGCATACATGAGGCGCGCTTCGAGCAGTTTGTCCAGTCCCAGCAATGTCGGCGTGCGGCGCAACTCTTCCGCGACGAGCTGATTGACGGCTTCCACGCCGTTTAATTCAAGCTCAGCCTTGTAGGCCACTTCGAGCAAATCGATCGAGGGCGCTTCCGCCAGATAGGCCTTCAACAGGTTGATGCCTTCCTGGGGACGGCCGACAGCTTTGTATCCATCCATCAGGCGTTGCGCAACCAGTGCCACATGCGGCACGCTTTGATGTTCGACGCGTCGCCATGTCGTCAGTGCGCCTTCCACATCGCCCTTTGCCAAATAGACATCTCCCATCAGAATAGTGGCCCGGACGCTGGTACGGTCGGCTGCAAGCGCTTTTTCCAGCAACGACAATGCTGCGTCGGGATGCATGTGCACGAGTTCGTCCTGCGCAAGTTCGCAGTAGAACTGCGCGATTTCCTTTTGGCGTCCGCCCGCACCCGCCTCCTGCAAGGCCACGGCGGCATCGATGGCGCGGACCCACTCCTTTTCACGCTGATAGATCTCGAGCATCGCGCGGCGCGCCTGGGTGCCATACGTGGTATCGACCAGTTGGTTGAACGTTTCTTCGGCGCGATCGAGCAGACCCGCCTTCAGATAATCCTGTCCCAGTTCAAATTGGGCCTGCACCTGGGACTCCATGGGCAGGTCCGGCCGTGCCAGCAGATTCTGATGGACACGTATCGCGCGCTCGATCTCGCCGCGCCTGCGGAACAGGTTGCCCAATGCGAAATGCAGGTCGATTGTTTCGGGATCCAGCCTGACGATTTCTATGAATGCGTCGATTGCCTTGTCAGGCTGCTCATTCAAAAGAAAATTCAAGCCCTTGAAGTATCCGCGCGGCAAAGTGCGTGATTCGGACAAAAGCTGCTTGATATCGACGCGCGCAGCGATCCAGCCCAGGCTAAAGCAAACGGGGATGATCAGCAACCACCAAGTTTCAAATTCCATGCGGGTTTATCTTCTTATTGACGTTACACGGATGCTTACGTGCCGATGACATTGCCTGCAGCCGGCCCCGATGCGGGGACAAGCGCCCGCGCTTCATTTTCTTTCTGCAGATTGCCTGCAATCTTCTTTTGTTTCGCGAGCTCGCGCTTCTGGCGGATGACGATGGACGCCATACCTATGGTACCAAACACGAATCCCAGTACGAAAAATCCCAGCAACAGCAGCACCAGCGGCCCACGGATTTCATAATTCAGGAAAAATTGCAGCGTTGCTTCCTGCGTATTTTTCAGTGCGAACCCGAAAAACACGATAAACAATATGCCTGCCGCAATTCTAAATAACAGCTTCATTCAAACGACTCCTGTGCGCCGGAAATGGCCGGCTTGTCTCGATGCTCTGCTGCTTCTGGGGTGGATGAGGCATGTCATGCATACCGTCAATTTTTTACCGCCTGTAGCGTTCACGATGAGGCCAAGCGGCATTGTACGCGAAAAAAAACGGCATCCGAAGATGCCGTTTCCTTACTGCATACCACCTTAGTCATCCTTGATCGGTTGTCCGACCATGGCGTCTACCCGTTCACGCAGTTCCTTGCCTGGCTTAAAGTGCGGCACACGCTTTTCCGGCACCATTACTTTGTCGCCCGACTTGGGATTGCGTCCGATACGCGGAGGCCGGCTGTTGATTGAAAAACTGCCGAATCCGCGTATCTCGATACGCTGCCCGCCGGACAGCGCATCGGTCATTGCATCGAGTATCGTCTTTACCGCGTAATCCGCATCTTTAGCTACCAGCTGCGGATAACGCTCGGCCAGACGGGCAATCAATTCCGACTTTGTCATGCGTACTGCCCCGACTATTATTTGTTATCGAGCTTGGCTTTCAGCAATGCGCCCAGGCTGGTCGTACCGGAAGCGGCGTTCGAGTCAGCAGACATCTTCTGCATGGCTTCCTGGGTTTCAACATTGTCCTTCGCCTTGATCGACAACTGAATGCTGCGTGCCTTGCGATCAACGTTGATGACCATGGCTTCAACCGTGTCGCCCACTTTCAGATGGGTACCGGCATCTTCCACGCGATCACGGGAGATTTCGGAAGCGCGCAGGTAACCTTCAACTTCGTCGGACAACTGGATTACAGCACCCTTAGGCTCGACCGACTTGACGGTACCGGTTACAACCGCACCCTTGTCGTTCATAGCCGCAAAGTTGTTGAACGGGTCGCCTTCGAGTTGCTTGACGCCGAGGGAAACGCGCTCACGCTCGACATCGATAGCCAGCACAACGGCTTCCAGTTCATCGCCCTTTTTGAAGCGGCGGACTGCTTCTTCGCCGGACTCGGTCCATGACAGGTCGGACAGATGCACCAGGCCGTCGATGTTGCCAGGCAAGCCGATGAATACGCCGAAATCGGTGATCGACTTGATTGCGCCGCTGACCTTGTCGCCCTTCTTGTGGGTCATTGCAAAATCATCCCATGGGTTCGGCTTGCATTGCTTCATGCCGAGGGAGATACGGCGACGCTCTTCGTCGATTTCCAGGACCATGACTTCGACTTCGTCGCCCAGCTGGACAACCTTGTTCGGAGCCACGTTCTTGTTGGTCCAGTCCATTTCGGACACGTGCACCAGGCCTTCGATGCCCTGCTCGACTTCCACGAATGCACCGTAGTCGGTCAGGTTTGTAACCTTGCCGAACAGGCGGGTGCCTTGCGGATAACGACGGGACAGACCGGTCCAAGGATCGTCGCCCAACTGCTTGACGCCAAGGGAAACGCGGTTCTTTTCCTGATCGTACTTGAGGACCTTGGCGGTGATTTCCTGGCCGACGGTCAGCACTTCGGACGGATGACGCACACGACGCCATGCCAGGTCGGTGATGTGCAGCAGGCCGTCGATGCCGCCCAGATCCACGAATGCGCCGTAGTCGGTGATGTTCTTGACGACGCCGGTCACAACTGTACCTTCCTTCAGGGTTTCCATCAGCTTCTGACGCTCTTCGCCCATCGATGCTTCGATGACGGCGCGGCGGGACAGCACAACGTTGTTACGCTTGCGATCCAGCTTGATGACCTTGAATTCCATGGTCTTGCCTTCGTACGGCGTGGTGTCCTTGACGGGACGCGTATCAACCAGCGAACCAGGCAGGAATGCGCGAATGCCGTTAGTCAGAACGGTCAGGCCGCCCTTTACCTTGCCGTTGACGGTACCGGTTACCAGCTCGCCAGACTCCATCGCTTTTTCCAGCGAGAGCCACGATGCGAGACGCTTGGCCTTGTCGCGCGACAGGATGGTGTCACCGAAACCGTTTTCCAGCGACTCGATGGCGACAGAAATAAAATCGCCGACTTGCACTTCGAGTTCGCCGTTGTCGTTCTTGAATTCTTCGATAGGGATGAATGCTTCGGACTTCAGTCCGGCATTGACGATCACGAAGTTGTGATCGAGGCGAACGACTTCTGCGGAAATCACTTCGCCGGAACGCATATCCTGGCGTGACAATGACTCTTCAAACAGGGCGGCAAAACTTTCCATGCCGGAGGATGCTGGGGAATTAGCTACAGTTGACATAAAATTTAAGGGTTAGCCAATTTTGACGCAGGATGCGGCAACTATTGGGTTAGGGTTGCAAAACACCCGATTGGAACAATCCAAAACAATCTGAAACAACCGGGACCAAATCGGCCCAAATCAGGAATGGGCCTTTTTCCTTTCCGAGGCATACCAGCTGAGTACCTGCTCCACTGCCTGATCGGCAGTCATATTTGAAGTATCCAGAATGTACGCTCCTTCTGCGGGCTTCAAAGGCGCAACGGAGCGGTTGGCATCCCTTGCGTCCCTTTCTTGCAAATCCTTAAGAAGGTCGGCCATATTAGCAGAAAAACCCTTGCCAATCAATTGCTTATATCGCCTTTCGGCACGGGCTTCCGCACTCGCCGTCAAAAAGACTTTTAATATGGCGGAAGGGAAAATAACGGTTCCCATGTCGCGCCCGTCGGCGACCAGACCCGGCGCCATGCGGAAACGCAGTTGCAGGCCCACCAGAGCATGCCGGACGCCGGGCAAGGCTGCGATTTTTGATGCCGTATTGCCAATTTCTTCCTTGCGGATGGCATCAGTTACATTTTCCTTGGCCAGGAACACATCCCCGCCGACAAAGGAGCAATCCAGATGTTCTGCCACTTTGGAAAGCGCATGCTCATCGCTCAGCGACGCCTGATGCCGTATAGCGGACAAGGCAGTCAGACGGTATAAAGCCCCGGAATCCAGGTAATAAAATCCCAGTTTGTCGGCTACCCGCTGCGCAACGGTTCCCTTGCCGGAAGCAGTCGGACCGTCAATGGTAATGACAGGAATAGCGGAAGGTGATGTCATATTAGTTTTGTGGTAATGCCTGCCTGAGAATATAAGCAAGTTTCATGACAGAAATAAATGCAGGACTTTCGCTTATTTCTCGCATCGGCATCGAAAAGTTGCCAGTGCCTCATGCTGTTACGGATGAAATCTTGCCTAAAGCGTCATTCAAACTAAAGCGTCATTCAAAGCCGCGGTCAGAATAAATTGTTTCCCACGATGCTTGAAAAACTCGTGAAATAGTCTGGAAAGGTCTTGGCGACGCACTTCGGATCATTGATGCGGATCTTGTTGCCTCTTCGTGCTGCACCGTCAAGCGATGCGAGAGAGAAGCACATTGCCATGCGATGATCGTCGTAGGTATCGATCGCCGCCGGCTGGATTTGCGCAGGCGGCGTGATGCGAAGAAAGTCCTCGCCCTCTTCGACCGTTGCACCAAGCTTGCGCAACTCCGTTGCCATCGCGGCAATGCGGTCTGTTTCCTTCACGCGCCAGCTGCCGATATTGCGCAATACGCTGGCGCCATCCGCATAGAGGGCTGCCACGGCAATCGTCATGGCAGCATCCGGGATGTGATTGAAATCGGTATCGATCGCTTTCAGGACGCCATTGGACTTCGCTTCGATCCAGTTGTCACCCATCGTGATGTCAGCCCCCATCTTCTGCAAGGCCTCTACGAAACGCACGTCACCCTGGATACTGTCCTTGCCGACGCCTTCCACACGCACCGGTCCGCCAGCAATTGCGCCCGCAGCCAGGAAGTACGACGCCGATGAAGCGTCACCCTCGACATGGATTGTGTCGGGACTGAGATAGCGCTGTCCTGCCTGTACCGTGAAGGACTTCCATCCGTCGCGCACGACATCCACGCCGAAACGGTGCATCAGGTTCAGAGTGATCTCGATATACGGCTTGGAAATCAGATCGCCGACCACGTCGATGGTGACATCCTCTTCTTTTGCCATCAAGGGCGCCGCCATCAGGATGGCAGTGAGAAACTGGCTGGATACGTTGCCCCTCACCTGCATGCGATGCTTCTGGATCAGGCCGCGGCGTATATGCAAAGGAGGAAAGCCGGGCGTGCCTGTATACTCGATACGCGTGCCGATGGCATTCAATGCATCGACCAGGTCCCCGATCGGCCGCTCATGCATGCGCGCCACGCCGTGCAAGGTGTAGTCGCCACCGATGACGGCCAGGGCAGCTGTCAAAGGGCGAATCGCCGTGCCCGCATTGCCGAGAAATAGATCGGCGTGATACACCGGCAGCCTACCGTCCGTACCGTGCACGATGTAATCCTGCGATTCTCCGATTTGCTCCCATTTGATGCCAAGCTTTTGCAGGGCCATCAGCATGACATGCGTGTCGTCCGAAGCCAGCAAGTCGCTGATGTGCGTCGTGCCGTGGGCGATTGCCGCAAGCAGCAAGGTACGGTTGGAAATGCTTTTCGATCCGGGAAGCTTGACCGTGCCTTGCGCATGCATGGCAGGTTGAAGATCCAGGTGACGCGGATAATTTTTCATCAATCGCCTCCTTCCTTGCGTGCTTTCTCGGCCGCTTCAATCGAACTCATCCAGTTTTGCCGTGCGCGCTGCGCATTGGCATACACGGCTTCGAGTCCCGGCCCATTCTGCGCTGCGAGCAAAGCACGTATTCCGTTTAACTGCGTGATATAGGCATCGAGTTCAGCAAGCAAGGCTGTCTGATTCGCCATGCTGATATCACGCCACATTTCCGGCGACGAGCCGGCAATACGCGTAAAGTCGCGGAATCCGCTCGCTGCAAACTGGAACAACAGCTCGGCATGCGGTTTCCGCGCGATATCGTCCACCAGTGCATACGCCAGCAGATGCGGCAGATGACTGACCGCGGCAAATACGCGGTCATGCTCTTCCGCAGACAGGCGATGGATCACTGCCCCGCACAGTTTCCAGGCGAACATGACCCGCTCGAGATCTCCGGAGGAATTTTCCGTTAGTGGAGTGAGCACCACCTTCTTTCCCTGATACAAATCAGGAATGGCGGCGCCCGGCCCATTGGATTCGCGGCCCGCAATCGGATGTGCGGGAATGAATTGGGCAATTTTCTCACCCATGGCGGCACGGGCGGCGGCGACCACGTCGGCCTTCGTACTGCCGGCATCGGTAACAATTGTGCCCGGCTCAAGATGCGCTTGAATGGACGCAAGGATCGCTTCGGTTTGCGCAACGGGCGTCGCAATCAATACCAGATCTGCGCCCTTCAAGGCATCAGGGATCGAAGCACCGATTTCATCAATGATGCCAAGAGCCTTGGCGCGCTCCAATGACGCAGACGTGCGCCCGATACCGACTACATGCTTCACCGCACCGGCATTCTTGAGCGCAAGCGCGAAAGATCCACCGATCAAACCGACGCCGAATATAACAATCTTGTTGAACACGCAATTTGCCTCTATGCTGGCTTAATCATTCAATACGTTCTTCAGGGCTGCAAGGAATGCCGCATTTTCTTCCGGCAGGCCGATCGAAATGCGCAGCCACTGCGGCAGGCCGTAATTGGCGACCGGACGCACGATGATGCCCTGCTTGAGCAATGCAAGATTGATGCGCGCTCCTGCCGCATCGTCGTCACCCACCTTGACCAGCACAAAATTGCCGTGCGACGGCACATAACGCAGACCCAGCGCGTCAAAACCTTCGGTCAACTGACGATATCCTGCCGCATTCAGCTGCGCGCTTTTTTGCAGGAAATCCGTGTCATTCAGCGCCGCAATGGCTGCCGCCTGCGCCATCGAATTTACATTGAAAGGCTGGCGGATGCGGTTGAGCAAATCCGTGATGTGCGGCTGGGCGATGCCGAATCCGATACGCAGGCCCGCCAGGCCGTACGCCTTGGACAAGGTTCGCGAAACAAGCAGATTCGGATAGCGCCGGACCCAGGCGATGGAATCATATTGCTGGTTCGGCGCAAGATATTCGTTGTAGGCTTCGTCGAGCACCACCGCAACGTGCTGCGGCACTTTCTGCAGGAAGGTTTCGATCTCCGCAGCCGGCAGGAAAGTGCCGGTCGGATTATTGGGGTTGGCAATGAAAACCAGCCTGGTATCGGGAGCGATCGCCTCGGCCATGGCTTGCAGGTCATGGCCATAGTCCTTGGCCTGCACTACAATCGCGCGCGCGCCGACCGCCTGGGTTGCCAGCGCATATACGGCAAACGAATATTGCGCATACAGGATGGATTGTCCCTGATGCACGAAAGCACGCGCCGCCAGTTCCAGGATATCGTTGCTGCCGTTACCCAGGGTAATCCAGTCCTGCGGCACGTCGTATTTGGCGCTGATTGCCGCCTTCAGCTCAAAGCCGTTGGAATCCGGATAGCGGCCGAGCTCTGCCATGACGGCGAGCATTGCCTGCTTTGCCGATTCCGGCATGCCGAGCGGGTTTTCATTCGAAGCAAGCTTGATGATATCGGCTTCGTTCAAGCCGAATTCGCGCGCAACCTCGGAAATGGGTTTGCCGCCTTGGTAGGGCGCAATGGCTCGGATGTAGTCAGGTCCGAATTGATTAGACATCATTGGATTCCAGCTAAAAATTACCTTCTTGCATACAAGCTATCGCAATATCGCCACGCTTTATCCGGATGCAAGAAATAAAAGAAACAGGCAAAAAATAATCGCGGATTGTTTTGCAAGCCGCGTCTCGAAAGGTTCGACAGGCTGCGCACCGGCATGCAGCAACCGATGCTTAACTGCTCAGCGGATAAGAGCCCAGGACCTTGAAATAAGCAGCGTTTTCCTTCAGCTCGCTCAATGCCTTGGCTACTTTTTCATCCAGTGCGTGGCCTTCTATATCCACGTAAAAATAATATTCCCAGGTGCCGGTGCGCGCAGGCCGCGATTCAAAGCGCGACATGGAGACTCCATGCTTGGCCAGGGGCGCAAGCAGGTTGTACACCGCCCCCGCCTTGTTGGGCACGGACAGCACGATCGAGGTTTGATCCTTGCCGCTCGGCGCTGTGTGCAGATTTCCGATCACCGCAAAACGCGTGCGGTTGTGCGGATCGTCCTGGATATGCGCCTGCACGATTTGCAGGTTGTACTCCTGGCCGGCAATGTCGCTGGCGATCGCCGCAATGCCCGGATCGCTGCTTGCCATGCGCGCGGCTTCTGCATTCGAGGTGACCGCCTGCCGCTCAATTTTCGGGCAATGCTGATTGAGCCAGCGCTGGCATTGCGCAAGCGCCTGCGAATGCGCGCAGATGCGCTGCACACCGTCCATCGTGCCGCTCTTCGTCATCAGGCTGTGATGAACCGGCAGGCCGATTTCGCCGCTGATGATCAGCGTGGTTTGCAGCAGCAGGTCCAGCGTGCGGTTGATAACGCCTTCGCTGGAATTCTCGATCGGCACAACGCCGAAATCCGCCGTGCCGGCCTCTGCAGCGCGAAATACGTCGTCGATCGAGGTACAGGGCATTCCTTCGATGGCGCGGCCGAACTGCTGATATACCGCTTGTTCACTGAAGGTGCCGACAGGGCCGAGATAGGCGACAGTGACCCGCTTTTCCAAGGCGCGGCAGGCAGACATGATCTCGCGGAAGATCGTCTGCACATCGTTTGCATGCAGCGGTCCCGGATTGCGTTCTGCGACGCTTCGCAGCACCTGGGCTTCGCGCTCGGGGCGAAACACCGGGGCATTGGTCTCGGCCTTCACATGACCGACCTCCTGGGCAATTCGCGCGCGTTGATTCAGCAGATCCAGCATCTGCCGGTCAATTGCGTCTATCCTTTCACGCAATGGTTTGAGTTTGTCTTCGCTCATAAATGTGATTACCCGCCCGCTTAGATCGCCGGTCCGGCATGATGCAATGATTTATCCGTGCTGCTTCTCGAAGTCCCGCATGTAGTCGACCAGCGCACGCACTCCTTCAATCGGCATCGCGTTGTAGATCGACGCGCGCATTCCGCCGACCGAACTGTGGCCTTTCAACTGCACCAGTCCACGTTCTTTTGCCCCATCGAGGAAAAGCTCGTTCAAGGATTCCTTGTGCAGTGAGAACGGAACGTTCATGCGGGAACGGCAATCCTTTGCGACCGGATTACGATAAAACTCCGTGGAATCCAGATAGTCGTACAACAAGGCCGCTTTCGCAATATTCACCTTTTCGATCGCGGGAACTCCGCCCTGGCGCTTGAGCCATTTGAATACCAGTCCTGCGATATAAATCGAATATGTCGGCGGCGTATTGAACATCGAGTCGTTTTCCGCGACGACTTTCCAGTCGAATGCAGACGGGCAGATCGGCAATGCATGGCCGAGCAGATCTTCGCGCACGACGACGATGGTCACGCCTGCAGGGCCGATGTTCTTTTGCGCGCCGCCATAAATGACGCCGAACCTCGATACATCGACTTCACGCGACAGGATTTGCGAGGACATATCCGCGACCAGCGGCACATCGCCGACATCGGGCGTGAAATGGTATTCCACGCCGCCGATGGTTTCATTGGTGCAGATGTGCACGTAGGCGGCATCCGTGGAAAGCTTCCAGGTATCGCGCGCGGGAACATGCGTATAGTGCGAAGTCTCGGCGGTTGCGGCGATATTGACCTTGCAGTATTTGCGCGCATCCAGGATGCTGCGGCCGGACCAATGGCCGGTATGAATGTAATCGGCGGTAGCTGGCTGAGGTTTCATGCCGACCAGGTTCATCGGGATGATTGCGTTTTCGGCGATCGCGCCGCCCTGCATGAACAAAATCTTGTAATTCGATGGAATGTTCATCAGGTCGCGCAGATCCTGCAGCGCGTCATGGTAGATGGACATGAATTCCTTGCCGCGATGGCTCATTTCCATCACGGACATGCCGCTGCCATGCCAGTCCAGCATTTCATCGGCGGCCTGCTGCATTACCTCGGTCGGCAAGGTTGCAGGCCCTGCCGAAAAATTATAGTGCCGCTTCATTCCTCTTCCTCTGCATCGCCGTTTTCTTCCTCGACATCGGTTTCGACGATGCGCTGCAGACCGCGCAGCTTGGTTCCGTCTTCGACGGCAATTAGCGTCACACCCTGCGTCGCACGGCCCATTTCGCGAATCTCGGAAACGCGGGTACGGATCAGGATGCCGTTTGTGGTGATGAGCATGATTTCATCGCTCGGTTCCACCAGCGTTGCCGCAACGACCTTGCCGTTGCGCTCGCTGGTCTGGATCGCGATCATGCCCTTGGTGCCGCGGCCGTGGCGGGTGTACTCAGTGATCGGCGTACGCTTGCCGTAACCATTTTCGGTTGCGGTCAAGACCGATTGCTGCTCGTTTTCTGCGACCAGCAAGGCGATCACCTGCTGGCCGTCATCCAGGTTCATGCCGCGCACGCCGCGTGCAGTACGGCCCATCGGGCGCACGTCATTTTCATCGAAACGTACCGCCTTGCCTGCATCGGAGAACATCATGACGTCATGCTTGCCGTCGGTCAGCGCAGCGCCGATCAGGAAGTCGCCTTCATCCAGGTCAACGGCAATGATTCCCGCCTTGCGCGGATTGCTGAAGTCGTTCAGCGGCGTCTTTTTCACGGTGCCCAGACTGGTCGCCATGAAGACGTAATGGTCTTCGGGGAAGGTGCGATTCTCGCCGGACAAAGGCAGTACCACTGTGATCTTCTCGCCATCCTGCAGCGGGAACATGTTGACGATAGGCTTGCCGCGCGAAGTGCGCGAACCCTGCGGCACTTCCCATACCTTCAGCCAGTACAGGCGTCCGCGGTTGGAGAAGCACAGGATGTAATCGTGCGTGTTGGCGATGAAGAGCTGGTCGATCCAGTCGTCTTCCTTGGTGACCGTTGCCTGCTTGCCCCGCCCCCCGCGTTTTTGTGCGCGGTATTCGGATACCGGCTGGGATTTCATGTAGCCGGTGTGCGAGAGCGTAACCACCATGTCCTGCGGCGTAATCAGATCTTCGGTACCGAGGTCGGTAGCATTATGCTCGATCTGCGAACGACGCACGTCTTTCGAGCATTCGCCGTATTCATTCTTCGCGGCATTCAGCTCGTCGGTAATGATTGCGGTGACGCGCTCCGGCTTGGTCAGAATATCGAGCAAGTCGGCGATCTGCGCCATGACGTCCTTGTATTCATTGACGATCTTGTCCTGCTCCAGGCCGGTCAGGCGCTGCAAGCGCATCTGCAGGATTTCCTGCGCCTGGTCGTCCGACAGTTTGTAGAGACCGTCGGGCTGCATGCCGTAATGCTTGGGCAAATTCTCCGGGCGGAAGGCATCGATGCCGCCGGTATTTTCCGCGCCGGTCCTTGCCAGCATTTCGCGCACCACGGACGAATCCCATGCACGCGTCATCAATTCGGCTTTTGCGATCGGAGGCGTCGGAGCAGCCTTGATGATGGCGATAAAGTCGTCGATATTCGCCAGGGCCACGGCCAGGCCTTCCAGCACATGGCCGCGTTCGCGCGCCTTGCGCAACTCGAATACAGTACGGCGCGTGACGACTTCGCGGCGGTGCGACAGGAAGCACTCCAGCATCTGCTTCAGGTTCAGCAGCTTCGGTTGCCCGTCGACCAGCGCAACCATGTTCATGCCAAAGGTGTCCTGCAGCTGAGTCTGCTTGTACAGGTTGTTGAGCACCACTTCCGGTACCTCGCCGCGCTTCAATTCGATCACGACGCGCATGCCGGACTTGTCGGATTCGTCGCGGATGTCGGAAATGCCTTCCAGCTTCTTGTCGCGCACCAGTTCGGCAATGCGTTCCAGCAGCGACTTCTTGTTCACCTGGTAAGGCAGTTCGTCCACGATGATGGCAGGACGATTTTCCTTGCCGTACTCCTCGAAGTGCGTCTTGGCGCGCATGACGACGCGGCCGCGGCCGGTACGATAACCGTCGCGTACACCGGAGACGCCATAGATGATCCCCGCCGTTGGAAAATCCGGAGCCGGAATCAGTTCGATCAGCTCATCCACCGTGCAATCCTGGTTGCGCAGCACGTGCAGCGCGCCATTGATCACTTCGGTGATGTTATGCGGCGGAATATTGGTCGCCATGCCCACCGCGATACCGGAAGAACCGTTGATCAGCAGGTTGGGGATACGCGTAGGCAGAACGGATGGCTCTTTTTCCTTGCCGTCGTAGTTCGGTACGAAGTCGACCGTTTCCTTTTCGATATCCGCCAGCAACTCGCTCGAAATCTTGTCCAGGCGGCACTCGGTGTATCGCATCGCCGCAGCATTGTCGCCGTCGATGGAGCCGAAGTTACCCTGACCGTCCACCAGTGTATAGCGCAGCGAAAAGTCCTGCGCCATGCGCACCAGCGTGTCGTAGATCGCCTGATCGCCGTGCGGATGGTATTTACCCATCACCTCGCCGACCACGCGCGCGCATTTCACGTAGGGACGGTTCCAGACATTGTTCGTCTCGTGCATGGCAAACAAAACGCGCCGATGCACTGGCTTCAAGCCATCCCGCACGTCAGGCAAGGCACGCCCGACAATCACACTCATTGCGTAGTCGAGATAGCTCTTGCGCATCTCTTCTTCAAGGGAAATGGGGATGGTCTCTTTAGCGAATTGATCCATTGTTGAACCGATATAAAAAAGGGCAGAAAGCCACGTTGAATGACGCCTAAACGTGCACGCAAACGCAGCAAAATAAGCGTGGGATTTTACCATGCCGCATGTCGCTATCGACGGGTTTCTTCAAACTGCGGCGGATCGCATCGGCTTGATGGAAAGCGGCAAAGGGCAAAACGTCAATGCCCGCAGCGTGATGAGATGAGAAGACCGCGCAGATAAAAAATGAGTTATTCCGAAATCAACAAAGCCGCATTCCTAACACGGACCGCTTGCGCGCCTCACGACTCCCTAGCGAAAAGACCTGCCTTCGCCTTAGCAAAAAGCATCCTTCGTTCGCATTTGGGCACTTTTCTTAATAGAAAGATTGATAATACGCCAATCAGATGGAAATTTAACAATTTTTACCGCAACTCAGTGGCCTGAATCTTGGTCAAAATTGAAACCGTTAATCGCTCGCACAGGATAAATAGGCGCGAAAACTTGACAATACAATCAAAACTCCGTCTGGATTCAGGAGTTGTCGCCAACATAAAACGGTCAGAAATATCGATTTCTTTTGCTCTATTACAATGTTTATGTGCAATTTTGTGAAAAAATAGCGGCAGTTGAAGCCAAGCGAAGAAAATGTAGAACTTGGAATTAGCGCTAAAATATTGAGTGGAAAGCAAATGTACGTTGCATAAACCATACAATGTCATATAAACATCGTATGGATCACTTTGCAAGGCAAGCTCTTCATCAATACCTATGGCAAAATGTTAATTAATTGGCTGATTGCGTATAGGAAAGTTCGCATATGTAATAAGTTGTATGCATGGTATTATCTGTACGTTAATAGTTTTTGATTGTTATTGTCGATACGTTGCGCAGTTCATCTGCGGATTTCCCAACCGAGAGGAGAAATATGAATAAATTAGCAAACCTCGTCTTCGCTGCGTCCGCAGTCGTTGCAGCCTCTGCCTCCGCGCAGACAACTACTACTGATGCGAAGGCGCTGACCCCTCATAGCGCTTATGCTCAAGATTCCCGCGGTACCGTTGTTCGCAGCGGAACCGGTTTGTGCGTACGCACTGGTTACTGGACCCCGGCTGACGCAAAAGTCGTTGGTTGCGATGGCTATGTTGCACCAGTAGCTGCCGCTCCTGCACCGGCACCCGCTCCTGCACCGGCACCTGCTCCTGTCCCGACCGCTGAAAAGGTCAGCTATGCTGCTGATACTTTCTTCGACTTCGACAAGGCTGTTCTGAAGCCGGACGGCAAGAAGCAATTGGATGACGTTGCTGAAAAGGCCAAGGGCACCGACCTCGAAGTGATCATCGCTGTTGGTCACACCGACTCCGTCGGCACCGACCAGTACAACCAGAAGTTGTCGATCCGCCGCGCAGAAGCTGTCAAGGCTTACCTGGTTTCCAAGGGCATGCCTGCTGACCGCGTCTACACCGAAGGCAAAGGCGAGTCCCAGCCAGTTGCAGACAACAAGACTTCCGAAGGCCGTGCTAAGAACCGCCGCGTTGAAGTAGAAGTTGTCGGTTCCCGTCCAACCTCCGGTTCCGGCTCTACTTCGAGCGCACCGGCTGGTTCTTCGAGCACCACTGCACCAAGCAGCAAGTAATTTGTTTCAGAAGTTTCAAACCCCGCTTCGGCGGGGTTTTTTTATGCCCGTTTTTTATTCATTTACTCTGTTGCGAGCGGCCTCGATCCAAGCCATGCGTGAAGCGCGTGTGCTTTCCCGCATAACGTGGTTCAATATCGCTTTCAACAAAATCAGGTTTCCATTGCATTGCCCGGGCAATACGCTTCCGGGCACTCAAGGTACCGAATGACTTTGCAGCCATGATCCAGCACACCAACGTCGATCCTTCCGAACTAAAAAAATTCAGCGATCTCGCGCATCGCTGGTGGGACCCCTCCTCTGAATTCCGTCCGCTGCACGACATCAATCCCTTGCGCCTGGAATGGATCAATTCCCAGGCGCCCCTGACCGGAAAGAAAGTCGTGGACGTGGGCTGCGGCGGTGGCATCCTGTCCGAATCCATGGCACGCAAGGGCGCCAAGGTCACCGGCATCGACCTGTCCGACAAGGCATTGAAAGTCGCCGACCTGCACAGCCTGGAATCGGGCATCGAAGTCCGCTATGAAAAGATCGCCGTGGAAGAACTGGCTGCCCGCGAGCCGGCAAGCTACGACGTGGTCACCTGCATGGAAATGCTGGAGCATGTGCCCGACCCGGCAGCCATCGTTCGCGCCTGCGCCGCGCTGGTCAAACCCGGCGGACACGTGTTCTTCTCGACCATCAACCGCAATCCCAAGGCCTATCTGTTTGCGGTCATCGGCGCAGAGTACTTGCTGCGCATGCTCCCGCGCGGCACGCACGACTATGAAAAATTCCTCACGCCGGCCGAGCTGGGACGCTTCATCCGCAATACAGGACTGGAACTGAAATCGCTAAAGGGACTGACCTACAATCCGCTGACCAAGATGTATTCGCTCAACCAGGACACCGACGTCAACTACATGGTCGCCTGCACGCGGCCGCTGTAATCCATTACGATTCATCCATCGCAGCCAATGTATTGCAGCCCGCCATATGCAGCAAAATCAGGGCTGCGATGCCTCATCAGACAGATCCTATGCAGCCAACCAAACCACGCGCCATCCTGTTCGATCTGGACGGCACTTTAGCCGACACCGCCCCTGACCTTGCCGCGGCAGTCAACCGCCTGCGCAGCGAACGCAATCTGCCGTTGGCCGATTACGACACCCTGCGCCAGGTTGCCTCCGCCGGCGCACGCGGCCTGATCGGCGCCGCATTCGGCATGAAGCCGGACGACGAAGGCTATGAAGCGCTACGCACCGAATTCCTGAACAATTACGAATCCGCCATTGCAGTGGAAACAAGTCTCTTCGATGGCGTAGACGAACTTCTCGCAGCGTTGGACGACAACGGCTTGCATTGGGGAATCGTCACCAATAAGGCGGCTCGCTTTACCGACCTGCTGGTGCCAAAAATCGGCCTGCACCGCGCCAAATGCGTGATTTCCGGCGACACTACACCCCACTCAAAACCGCATCCTGAACCCCTGTTCGAAGCCGCACGCCGGATCGGACTTGCGCCAGAGGAATGCTGGTACGTCGGCGACGATGCACGTGATATTAAGGCAGGACATGCAGCGGGCATGTTCACCGTTGCCGCCGGATGGGGGTATTGCGGAGATAGCAAGCCCGTCACCTGGAACGCGCACGTGATTGCCGACACCCCGCTCGACATCCTGAAAATGATTTCTTGATTGAAACGCAAAAGAGCTTGAAAAGGCCTTGAAAAGGTTTTGAAACGCTCTTGAAACTGCGCGACCTATCCGCATCTAGGGAGTACAATAGCAGTACTGCTTATGGGGGCGACCTGGTTTCGACAGGGGTGGCAAAGCAGCGCAGGGCATACCAAGGACCAATTACCTTGTAAATCCAGTTGGAAATGCTTAAATGCAAACGATGAATCTTACGCTCTCGCAGCGTAAACTTCTAGGAACCTAAGAACTTTCTAGCTCCGCACCATCTCTTCCCTGGGGTGGGCTAGCAATAGCGGCGGAGTCATATACAGGGAATCGCGTTGTGTCGGGTTACTTGGCATAACGTTAAATCTAGGTGACTCGCCTTGACGAAGCGTGTGCGTCCGCGTCGGCAGGGTTAAATCAAATGGCTGCACTAAGTATGTAGAACTGTCTGTAGAGTACTTCTGGACGCGGGTTCGATTCCCGCCGCCTCCACCACGAATACGCTAAACCGTTGATACGTCAACGGTTTTGTCGTTTTTGACCGTCCGATCTGGCTTGGCACCCCAAGTGCACATCCCAAGACAGAACGAGAATGGCATTCAAGCTACCATCCCACCTGCACCGCAGCCGATCCGGCGTGCTGCATTTCCGTATTGCAATACCGCCCGACGTGCGGCACCATTTCAGCACCAAGGAAATTTATCGAAGCCTGCACACTGCGAATGTGCGGGAGGCAGCCATCCAGGCTCAAGCGTTATCGACCGCCTTTAAACATGCTTTTAATCGAATCCGGCTCGAATCCATGCCATTAAATAAGAAAAACCAGCTAGGCGGCTATGACATAGGCCTAGTCGTTGAAATCGACCTAAGTGAGCTGATGCAGCCAACGAAGGTCAAAATACAAACTGAACCGCATGATCCGCCAGGCGCGGCGGAAGCTGCCCTTGCGACCATTTTTGGTTCAGGCAATGCGCGGCCAACTCCCGCGCCACTGAAAAGCGGCCAGCCATTGTCGACATACATTGACCCGTATTTCGAGAGCATTCCAGCCGAACACCGTCCCAATGAAAAAACCCTTGCCTCGTATAGGGCGGCCATCGACACGTTCATCAAGATTGTCGCCAACAAACCGCCGCATGAACTATCGGTGCAAGACCGAAACCGATTCGAGGATGTGATCGTTAAGCTGCCAGTCAACAGCACAAAGATACAGACAACACGCGGGCTGAACATCGACGAGGTGCTAGAGCTTGGGCTGCAACCAATTAGCATTCAAAATGCCAAGAACATCGCGCGGCGGGCGAACGTTTTCCTCGAATGGGTTTGCCGGCGCGAGGGCCACCAAGTCCCGTTCAAACTACTTGAGCAAGTCAGAATCACAAAGAAGAAAAAAGGCGTCAAGAAGCGTCGCGCGTTCACCGACGACGAATTGCGGATTGTCTTTCATCCCGCAACGCTAGGCGTCAGCACTCAACCCAGCCCCTACATGTTTTGGGTTCCCCTGATCGGTGTCCATACCGGTATGCGCATCAATGAGATCGCCCAGCTCGATCTAGCCGATTTGATAATTCGTGACGGCATACCATGCTTTAATGTTACTGACCTTCCGGACCTCGAGGAAGAAGCGGAACTTGTTGAGGTTTCAGGCAAAAGCGTGAAGACCGAAGCCGCCAAAAGATTGGTTCCAATTCATCAGAGGTTAATCGAACTTGGCCTATTGGAATATGCAAAAGTGCTTCGCGCTGCGGGACATACAAGGTTATTCCCTGATCTCACAGGCGGCCGCGATGGGCCTGGGCAGCCCGCCTCGAAGCAATTTGGACGCTACTGTGACCGGATTGGACTTACTGATCTTAAATTGGTATTCCACAGCTTTCGGCACGGCGCCGTCGGACGTATGCGGTCGCAGCGCGTTCACAAAGAATTGCGCAAGGTCGTCATTGGGCATAGTTTGCTAGAGGAAACCCATGACGATTATGGAGATATAGTTAACGACTATAGCGCACGCGATAAGCAGGAAGCCATCGAGGCATTACGGTTTGACGACATAATCGACTATGCAGCACTCAAGACAAAAGTGCCATCTTTGGCTGATTTGAATCGTGCCTTGGCCCGTAACTTACGCAGATCGTCGGCCAAGGCAGTTGAGAAGAAGAGCATACCGACGTAAGCGTCTAATTAGTCACCGTAAGCGAAACAATTTAATTCAATGAAACGAACCGTTTTTTACTCTTGGCAGTCGGACCTACCCAACGCGGTCAATAGAAGTTTCATTGAAACTGCCTTGCAACGCGCCCTAAAAAGTATTCAGAAGGACGAATCCGAATCAGTTGAGCCTGTCCTAGATCGCGATACGTTGGGCGTTTCAGGTTCGCCGTCTATTTCTGATGAGATTTTTGCCAAGATTACCCAAGCGGACGTTTTCGTCGGTGATGTGTCGATTATTAATTCTGGTGATGCCGGCCGGCCAACACCGAACCCAAACGTTTTAGTCGAACTGGGCTATGCAGTAGCCCAGCTTGGCTGGGATCGTGTGTTACTCATCCAAAATACCGCATTCGGTGGTCCGGAAAAGCTTCCATTCGACCTACGCGGGCGCCGTGTTATCGCGTATGACTTGGCTGCGGACGATACAAACAAAGCCGATGTTCGCGGCCTACTTCAAGGACGAATCGAAACCGGACTTCGCTCCGCGCTCGCGTCCTCCGCCAAAATCGCGACTCACGCAGGAACAGATGTCCCGCTGTGGTGGGGACATTGGAACATTACAGACGACGGCGGCATGAACGGGGGCAATCTTTTTATCTATGAAGTTGGTCCGGCTGGATTTCTGTTCAAATTAACCGTTTATAACGGTGCGCATAGCGGTCAGCTACAAGGATACGCACGCATAGTGGCAACGGACCTCGCCTATGCTCGATTAGAAAATGGCGAACCAGACGGCTTTTGCGAGATTCGCCTTCGCCGGCGAATCAGTGAAAGTCTGCATATCATTGAGATTGAAGAAACCAGTTCATGCCTGTATTGGCGAGGAATGGGAGCGGTCTTTTCCGGCACATTCATCCGAAAGCGTGACCTTCTATTCGATGCGGGAATCTTGGACGAACTCGATCTATCGCGCCTGTATCGCACCCTAGGCAGCCACTATGAAGCATTCCGCCAGCGCGTCCAACTCATTGGCGAGCTGGAGAATTTGGATCCATTCGTTGCCAAGGCTTCCTTCGGCGGAGTGCGCGGTCTCTTCACAATCATGGAGGCAATCGTAATGCGCGGAGAAGCGGGAGAACTCTGGGCAGCATACATTGACGATGACGTGGTTAGATATTTCACTACCGAGTGCGACTATCAAGACAAACTGCCACTTACCATTGAGGCATGGCGAGAGAACTTTAAAGAAAAGCCAGTGGAATATCACGTTTGCGTCGATTTTATTCCCAAGAATGAGTTCTGAGCATTATCCATCACCGGTATCATGCCGCCGTCTTCGCCTGCCGCAAAATCCGGTAAACGCTAGCCACACTTACACCAGCTTTGTCTGCAATCGCCTCGCGTGTAAGCCCCTTCTCGGCTAGGGCTAAAACTTCAACGGCTTTTGCCTTAGCCGTCGGCGCACGCCCTTTATACTTGCCGGCTTCCTTCGCAGCCGCTATGCCGTCAAGCTGTCGCTCTAGCATCAATGCCCGCTCGAACTCAGCAATTGCCCCCATGATGGACAACATCAATTTCCCATTTGGGGTGCTTGTGTCGATCTGCATACTAAGGATTCGCAAAGCAACACCTTTCTTTTCGAGTCGGTCAATAATTTGCAAGAGATGAGGCAAGGATCGCGCTAAACGATCTATTTTCGTTACTACCAGGGTATCGCCTTCACGCACATACTCCAATGCTGATTCTAGCTCTTGCCGAACCCCAGGCTTTACCGCGCTGACTTGTTCCCTGAAAATCTTCTCACAGCCCACCTTCTGAAGTTCAGTCAATTGGGCTTCAAAGCCTGCTACCTGTTCGCGTGTAGATGTGCGTGCATAGCCAACTAACATCTTTCCCCCTATCAATGATTTCCTAGATATTTTGATAGTAGATCTATCAAAATTAAAATTCAACTCTATTGATAGTGTTTTTCATCCTCTGTCGCAACTATCACACAAGCAGGCTCTATTGATAGGAGCCGCAACAAATTCATGACATGTCATGAATTTTGTGGTATAGTAAAAATATGAGTGAAAAAGTAAATCCTGTTGAAGCTCCAAAAACAAAGCGTGGGCGCAAACCGCTAGGCGAGCGTGCGCTTACACAAAGCGAGCTGAAAAGAAGAAGTCGCGAGAAACTTGCGCAGCAAGGCGGCGCTGAGTTCATGGTGCGGCTTGATAAGGGATTGCTGAACTTGGTTGACCAAATTGCCGCTGAAAATGAAGTCACCCGCTCGCAAGTCGTTGAGAATTTGCTTCACATTGCCATGAATAGGTTTGTCCTGGGGCTGGCTGAAGCCGAGCAGCTTCATGCCGCCGGCGCCTCCCAAGGGGAAGTGGCAGCAAAACTGCGTTCGCATTTCAATCCAGCCCCTGCACCGGAGTTTTTGGAGAAATATAAGGAGGTTCGCGGGCTATAATCATTTTGCTTCATGCTTTATCGGTGAACCATACGTTCGGGCATGAAGGCGCAGCGCATTAACGCTGCAATGGGATAGAAGGACCGACAAATCTCAACGGTGGATGTGGCTGAAAAGTCGTCGCAGGCCGTGTCGGTGATGCATGATGGTGAATGCCGAACCTTAACTTAGCCATTCATGCAATACAGAGCTGTGACCTAGTTGAGGATGGAACCTAGACCCAGGGTTGCCCTGGGGTGGGTAAGGCAGCCACCAACTTCAGTCCTCTGACTGAGGTTAGGTGGAAATTTGCCTTTCCTACCTCAGGGCTTATGTATTAAAGAAAAACCTTGGAAGTGTCAGGAATTTTGTGTGCCGAGGTCGGGTTAAAAAATCTCAGTGCAGGGCGTTGGTGAATCGTTCGCCGA
>JAUYVH010000014.1 GCA_030715135.1 Keguizhuia sedimenti
GGCCGGTGCAGCCAAGAGTGCTGCCGCCGCTGCAATCGTACCTACTGCCAGCTTCATTGCCTTATTCTCTCTCTTGCTCATGTCTTCTCCTGTTATTGATTGACCTATATTCACGCGCACTTCAACCACTTTTTTTGATCCTATGTGTGTGGCTTGTAGCTCCATAACGAAGCGCGCAAATATAAGGTTGACTTCAGAATGATAAGGATTTTTACGTATTGGCTAATTTCTTATTCAATTGTTTTTAGGCACTACTACACGAATTGCTTTATTGAACATTGAACGGCAAAAGTGTAAGCCAATAAATTTAAGTTGTGAAGTAGTCAAGCATTAGTTATTTACTGCAAAATTTATTTCCGAGCAGAAAGGTTGATGCTGCTCAAGTAAGTGACCGATTAGGTGCCTGATGGTCTAAGCAATTGACAGCTTGCGCTTTGCACATATTTCTTTAATCGCGTTTATGGTGACTGCGACTTTTGAATTTCAGGGATACCTGAATGATTTTCTTGATTATCCTTTTCGCCACCGCATGTTCGAAAGCGCCTGCGCAGAATCGGCAACGACGAAACACATGATCGAAGCATTCGGTGTGCCGCATACCGAAGTCGGACGTGTTGTGGTCAACGACGAGGCGTCCTCCTTGCATCATCTGCTTCAGGAGGGAGACCATGTCGTCATTCATCCGCCCGGCATTCCTGTGCAAAACGAGGAAGGTGCCGGCCTGCCGGCAGCGCCGCCATTATTCCTTGCAGACGCGCATCTTGGCGGCCTGGCGCGACTGCTGCGCATGGCCGGGTTCGACACGTTTTACGACAATGCCATTCATGATGATGATGTTGTGCGGATCGCAGCCGAGCAGAATCGCATCATTCTTAGCCGGGATCGTGAATTGCTCAAGCGCAGAATGATTGTATCGGGCTGCTATATCCGCTCGTTGGAACCGGCCAGCCAAATGAAAGAAGTCGTGACGCGCTTCAGCCTGGCGCAGCATGCCCGGCCGTTTACTCTTTGCCTGCATTGCAATCGGCTGCTTGCATCAGTGGATAAAGCCAGCGTACTCGAAAGTCTGCCGCCATCGGTACGGAACTACCACACCGAGTTCAGCCGCTGCGCATGCTGCAAGCGCGTCTATTGGAGAGGCTCTCACTGGCAACGCATGCAAGCCATGCTGAAGGAGATCGTGGCAGACCCGGCGGATTCGGACACGTCAGAAACGCACTGATTAATATGTTTTTCGCGCAAGTGTCCACAGCTAGCCCGGTCGGGGGGGAGATTCCGGCAACACGGAGCCGGGACCGCTTACACTGCGCGGCGCGTCATTCCCCTCGCGGCTTCCCAATATCATTTCCGTCATCCATTTGACCAGCAGCCCTGTATAAGCACGCTGCATGCTTTCTTCGGACAAACCGTGGTCCGCGTCCTGGATTACCCGGTAAGTCAACGAGCGTGGCTTGATGCATGCCTCAAGATAATTGGCGATGACTTCGTGCGGCACCGTATTGTCCAGTTCGGATTCGATGATCAGCACGTCGCCACGATAAGCCGCACAAGCGCGCAGCGCACGATTTTCCGCAGCCGGGATCAGGCTTTTACGATAAGTGTCCAGATCCTGATCCTGATGCAGCTGCTGCTTCGGCAATTCCCATCCGCTATCCATATACAGAGCGGGCACACGCAGTGCAAGCCATTCCACGCGCCGCATGGTAGTCAGGATCGCGGCCAAATAACCGCCGTAGCTGCTGCCGACCACGGCAATTGCATTGGGGTCGACGGAGGGCTGGCTGGCCAGCATGTCGTAGGCGGCAAGTACATCATGCAAATTGTCTTCGCGGGATACGCTTTCCTGCTGGACGTGCGTGCCCGCATGGCCGCGCAAATCGAAAGTGAGGCAAATGCATCCCAAGGCGGCTATCTCCTTGGCGCGCGCCACGTATTGCTCCTGGCTTCCGCCCCATCCGTGCACGAATAGCACGCCGGGTATCAGGACATTCGGAGTGAGCAATGTGCCGGCGATTTGCTCGCCCTGAACATGGATATCGAGATTGCTTTCACGGGTTGGCATACGGATTAGTCCTGGAAAATTTTGTCAAAGGGCCGACGTCGGGATCCTCTCCCTGAAAGTACACCTGCGCGCCGGCAGGCAGCTCCGGCGGTTCGCCGTAAACTTCCGTCGTCGATGCGCAGATTTCCTTCAATGAGGGATTGGCATGGAAAGCCTCAAGCGCGGCGATCTCCGCACCGCTTGCTCCGCCGATGCGCCAGGATTGTTCGAGCACGCCGGCATGGATTCGCCCATGCTCGTCTTCGCCGCGCGCCACATCGTAATTGCAGCGTGATGCAAACATGCCGTGATAGGATGCCAGGGCAGCCGCATGATAAGTACGGGCCTGGGAAACCGCGACCTGCATTTCCTGCGGCAGCGCCAGTTGCAGCAAAGCGTCGAAATCTCCTCGAGCAATAATCAACTGCGATCCGCCGTACACTTCCTGCCCGTTATTGTTGTACGTCAGATCCTGCGTGCCGCAATATGTAGCCGTCTGCCCATCGATCCTGACCTGGCCGACGCTATAGGTTTTGATATTTGCCAGATTCAACTCAAGCACCAGGCCTGCGTGTTCCAGCTCGGCCTGCCCAATAGCGGCCAGTTGCTCATCAAGCTGCGCGAAGTTGCGCGCCACAGATTGCCCCAGGCCGCCGATGCCGTCTGCACGTTTCAGCCGAACCGCGCCTTGCTCCAGCAAACGCGTGCCGGCACGCATCGCATCGCGTATTGAGAAGGCGGAATATCCCGGCAGCACGACATCTTTCGTATAGCGGGAAAATTCTCGCGACCAGCCTTGCGGCGCATCGGCATGGTCATCAAGGAGCGAATGGGTAATCGTTTTGGTCGCGATGAACGGATGCGGCACCACACCTCCGAACAAATGATGCTCGTCCTGTATGCCCAGCCGGCGTGCAAAATCTACAGGAACCAGCGTATCGCTTGGCACAAAATACAGGGGCAGGCGATACGAAGACGATGGATCAAATTCGCCTGCATACTCCCAACCCTTGAGCCGGGCGATCCTGGCTGCCAGCGCACTATGGGTAGACGCTTCATGCATCCTGCGGCGGCCATCTTCCTTATGCGTATAGACCACCACGACGCCCGGCGCGTCCGATGAAGAAACTTTAGCTGCCAAGAGCCTCCCCTTCCTACAAAATCCCTGCAAGTCTTCCATATTGCAGGCGTCATGCAGAAACACGCAAAAAACAAGCCCGCTCAAGCCCCGAAGCCGTCAGGGAAATCACCTGATATCCGGGGAGGCGGCAAGGGAATTGCCTGAACAGGGCGCGCACGGAACCCTCGGTTGAACCAATAGCGATGCGCGGCATCCATTTAATCCATGTTCCGGCAGGATCACTACAAGGAGAAAGCATATGCACCGTTTTTCCGGGAAAGTTGTCATTGTCACCGGCGCCGGCTCCGGCATCGGAGAAGCCACTGCAAAGCGATTTGCGGAAGAAGGCGCGCATCTCGTCCTGGTGGGAAGGACCAGAGCGAAGCTGGAAAATGCCAGCGCTTCCCTGGCGCCGGAAAAATTCCTGATCTGTGCGGCGGATGTTTCCATTCTTTCCGAAGTTGAAGAAGTTGTCCGGCAAACCATCCAGCGCTTCGGACGCATCGATATTCTGGTGAATAATGCGGGCGTGGCACCGGAGGGAAGGATTGATGAAGCAAGCGTGGACGACTGGAAGCAGGTGATGGCAATCGATCTCGATGGCGTATTTTATTGCTGCCGCGCGGCAATGGCGCACCTGGTCAAGTCCAAGGGATGCATTGTTAATGTCTCTTCCGTTTCAGGCCTGGGCGGCGACTGGGGATTAAGCTTTTACAATGCGGCGAAAGGCGCTGTCACCAATTTCACCCGTGCCCTGGCGATCGATCACGGCAGTGACGGCGTGCGCGTGAATGCGGTATGCCCCAGCCTGACGCGCACCGATATGACGGAAGACATGTATCACAATGAAGTGCTGATGGCGGAATTCAAAAAGCGGATTCCAATGGCACGCGGCGCAGAGCCGGAGGAAGTGGCTGGTGTCATCGCATTTCTTGCCAGCCACGACGCCCGTTTCGTCAATGGCGTCAATTTACCGGTGGACGGCGGGCTGACCGCATCCAATGGACAGCCGCGCATGACCTGATATGCGGCACCGGTTTTGCATGCGTGCTTTCTGCGCCTGAAGAATGCAATCCCATGGCGGTCACTGCAGGACGGGCTTGAAGCAGCTGCCCTCATCGCCGCTTGCAAGTTCAGCCAGATGATCATTGGCAGCCTGCACCAGTGTTTCCCCTATAAGATCCGGCGACACTGCAGGCAGCATGTCACTCAATTCGTCCACCGGCATCAAGTGGACCTTGTCCGGATCCCATTGAAGATAGGTTTGCGTAATTTGTTTCCAGATTTCACCTTGCACCGTGGACATCGTCATTGCCATTCCTTTCGTTAGCGTAAGTACTCCATGCACTATCAGCATTGAGTGGAACGGGAAAAATTAATTCCCGATCCTGTAACAAACCACTTTTGCCGTTGCAATTTCCTTTGACGTGAAAAGCCTGCTTTATTCGTGCACTTCAGTAGTGCGCCGCGGTAGAAAGCGCGCGCTTATGTTCGAAAAAAGTTCTTACTTCTTATTGCAGGACGTTCGGTGCTGGCCGGCGTCCCACCAGATGCCGATTTACCAAATCGGTAACCAAGGGATTCGCTAATTGTGCGATGTACTTTTCTGCAATCAATTTCGCTGCAACGGAATTAAGGTGGTTATTATCCTTATACAGTGCAATATTACCGATTGCCGTGGCGCATTCAGCAGAATTGCACATGACTTTTTTCGGATCGATCACTATGGCCGCTGGAAACAATGCCTGGACGCGATCGATCATCTGGTCCGAAATGCCGGTGTTCCTTACCATATAGTCATGCGGGATATTGCAATTTCGTTCTTCAGGAATCCACCCGCGCTTTTTATACAAGACGCATTTGGACAAATCGGCTTCGTGATCGGGATTGTCCTTGATCAGGACCGGAATGGCATTCGCCTGCATGATTTTTTCGACGGCGCGCTGCAAACCCTTTTCAACCTCGGGAAGGTCAAGATAATCCGATGACCAATACCCCCCCAGCACAACATAACGGAATTCTCCCGCAATCCTGAAAAGATCCGCATTGCGCTTCTGGCAGCTTTCGGATACCGGCTGCCTGGAGGCAAGCTGAAAAGCGGTCAGTGCCGGAGCGCATGCTCCCTGCACATGGTAGACGCCCTTCAATCCTGCGTTGCTGACCAGCTTTTCGACGAACGGTCTGAAATGGTGGGCATGGGAATCGCCGATCAGCAGCACATCCGCTTTCTGCCGTGCCGTTTCACCGAATGCGCAATGCTGCGTCAGGTAGTCGAGCGTGACTTGCCGATAGTCTTCCTCGCGGATCGAGCATGACCGCGTCAGGTCCCGTTCAAACGAATAGCTGGAAATCAGTTCACGCGTGTCCGCCGAGAAGCGGACCGGCGCACCTTCCGTCAGATACGAATATAAGCCGACTGCCATGAATGCGCTTGCCGGCAGCGCATACAGCTTGAGGAAGGCCCACTTGAACCCAATGCGCCTGTTTTGCCGGATCGGTTTTTCCACAAAGCGGTAGGTTAATGCAGCCAGCAAGAAGGACAGCGCAATCGCGGCTGCGGAAGTAGTCGCGGTCAAAGGGACCTGCCGGTATTTTAGAAAAGAGAAAATCGGCCAGTGCCATAGGTACAAGGAGTAGGAAATCAGCCCGACTGCAACCATGCCCTTGTAGCGCAGGATAGAAGAGACTGCATTACCGGATCGGCCCGCATAAATTACCAGCGCAGTGCCGATACATGGGTAAAGCGAATTTACGCCCGGAAAAGAAATGCCTTGATGAATCCAAAGTGCCGAGCCGAACATCAGCGCCAGGCCTGTGAGCGCAAGCAGCGCAGCCTGGCGACTCGAGGGGAGCGGCGTCTTTTGCGCAATGAAATAGGTCAATGCGCCGATCAACAGTTCATGCGCACGCGAGCTGAGGAGAAAATATGCTTTTGAGTTTCCGGCCTTGAATTCCGATAACAGGATAAAAACAATCGCCAGCGAAAAAAGAACATGCGGAACATAGCGCCGGCAATAACGGTAAAGCCCGATCAGCAAGATGGGGAATATAAAATAAAACTGTTCTTCCACCGAGAGCGACCAGGTATGCAGCAAGGGAAATTCCTCACTACGCGTACCGAAGTATCCCCAGCTGAGCATCGAAAAGAATACGTTCGACAAGAAGGCGAAGGACGCGGCCAATGATGTGGTGTAAAAAATATAGTCATTGGGAATCAGAAGGTAGGAAGAGACGACCAGCGTGACAAGGGCTACCAGAATGTAGGCCGGAAAAATACGTTTGATGCGCCGCGCATAAAAATCCGTGAAGCTGAAGGTATCCGTTTCAATACCTTTGGCGATCAACCCCGTGATCAGGTAACCCGAAATCACAAAGAAAAAATCCACACCTACAAATCCGCCCGGTAAAAGCCGGGGATTGCCGTGAAATGCGATCACTGCCAATACGGCAAGGGCACGCAGTCCATCGATATCAGCGCGATAAGCATGCGTTGCAGACAAATTCATTTTGTTTCCATGCATCCCGCTTTTTGCCTTTCTGTACGACATCTCAATGCCATGGCGCAATCCGTATGCTCCGGATGAGAAGAGTGACGGCACCTTAGAGCGTCAGTCATTGTTGCAAATCGGGGTGAAGTGAATTTGATCTTCTGCAATGGAGGACGTGACGCAGTTTGGACTTCTATTCACGCAAGCCTGACGTGGATCGCAGAGGGCTGCCTCCAACAATCGGTTTATCAAATCGCGTATTCAATGTGCCGCTCCTGAATCACATGAATACAGGCGTTCGATCCTTGGGGTGCCTTGCATATCAAGGTGCGCGGGGCACAGCATGTGTTACCTGGCGATGTATGCACTTTGCTCAGATAATCACCATTCAGTGTCGCTGCAACGCTTGCTCAGTTGACTTCTCTTAAACTCCGCCGCCGACCTCATCTTTTCCTACATGAAAATGCGGCGCTGTCCGATATTGCATGCCACTGCGTTTCTATATATTTCTTCACACCAAAGCTGGTCCATCGCATCCAATGCAAATAATTTTGCGGAATGGCCGGGCTGCGACGGACACCAACATGGGACGGTATTCAACTAATTCGGGAGACTGAGATGAGTGATGAAGCAGATATCGCCAATGACCAGATTGAATTAAGCAGAATGGCTGCCATCGAAGCATGCCGCCATCAACTGGGTCTGATTCCAAAAGGATCATGCTGGTTTTGCGACGAACCGCTTGCTAACGGGCACAAATTCTGCAACAAGGATTGTGCGTCGGATTATGAGTATGAGGAAGCGGCCCTAGCGCGCTCAGGACGCCGCCGCGAGGCAGATATTCATATCGATTAGCGGCTAATTTTCACGGATTGAACCTTACACGATTCGTGCGATCCGAAATCGGAAGGCTTGCTTCATGCATCCTGCAACTGGCCGCATGAAGCAAGCTTGTCTGGACAACGCTCTTGCACCTCCTTTAAATCCGCCAGGTTGACCGTCACGCTCGGATCAGTGCAACCGGCGCCGAAACATCTGCGAGAACGTGATGGGGCAACCCCTTCCTGAATGTATCAAACCTGGTCCCGCGTCGGTGCCTAAGCGAATCCCCCAGCGTGGCTACTTCCTCTTTGCCGGCTGTGCCATCATTCTCGGGCTAGCGGCCTTTTTCATGCTGGAAGTAGGATTTACCGAACAATCTGATATCGCCGGTGCTTTCCGCGGCGGCATTCTTGCCGCGTGCGCTACAGCTGCCGGAACCTTGCCCGTGCTGCTGTCGCGCCCTTTTTCTCAACGTGCCTACGACAGCATGCTGGGTTTCGGTGCCGGGGTGATGCTCGCCGCAAGCGCCTTTTCGCTCGTGATCCCCGCACTTGCCGCTGCTGAATCCTCAGGCGCGAGTGCCTGGAGCGCAGCCGGCTTGACCGGAGCCGGTATCATGTTAGGCAGCATGCTGTTGCTGTTGATCGAAAAGCTGGTGCCTCACGAACATTTCGTCAAGGGCGTTGAAGGGCATCCCAGCCATGTACTGAAGCGGACATGGCTGTTCGTCCTGGCGATTGCCTTGCATAATCTTCCGGAAGGCCTGGCGATCGGTGTAGCCTTTGCCGGCGGTGAAAGCGGGGCGGCACATGCGCTGGCAACAGGCATTGCGATACAGAACATTCCGGAAGGGATGGTGGTTGCAATGACTTTAAGAGGCGTCGGATACAGCCGCTCGGGTTCCGCCGCCGTCGGCATTCTCTCCGGCCTGGTGGAACCCGTTGCAGCAGTCTTCGGTGCAGCACTGATCGCGCTCTCCACCAGTTTGCTGCCGTGGGGACTTTCCATGGCGGCCGGGGCAATGCTGTTCGTCATCAGCCATGAAATCATTCCCGAATCCCATCGCAAAGGGCATGAAGCATTCGCCACGACCGGATTGATGCTGGGATTTGTACTGATGATGATGCTGGATACAGCACTTTCCTAGTTCCCCTCCAAGACCGCTATGCCGTTTGCGTTGCCATGCTGATCACTTACCGCATCTGTCGCATTCGGCAACTTGATTCGCCTGCCACAATATTCACTTTCTATACCATGTGACTAATATTTCTTTCAGGCAGCACTTCCAAGCATAGAACCTGAAGATGTAATCACAAGTTATCGGTGCAGTTAATTCAGGAACGTTTGGTTTATTATCCCAACCTGCACAAGAAATTTTGACCTCAGCTTTCAGTAATACTGCATTGCCATTTTGTTAAATTGATTGTCTCGCCAGGAGACCTTATGTCATTTGTTCGAATCAGTCGCCAGTTCCAGGTGCGTCGCCGACAGTTGTTGGGGCTTGTCGTCGCATCGGCATTGACACTGCCTGTCCATGCGCATGACAGGGAACCGGTATTGATTGGCATAGACGGCGAATTCGGAGTGACTGACAGTACGTCTGCACAGGCGATTGCGCTCGGCATCAAGGTTGCAATGACTGAAATCAATCGGTCGGGTGGCGTGCTGGACGGTCGGCAGCTGGAACTGGTAACCAGGGACCATCGCTCCATTCCCGCGCGCGGCATCCGCAATATCGAGGAATTTGCAGCCATGAAAAACATGGTGGCAGTCTTCGGCGGGCGTTACAGCCCGGTCGTCATCGAGGAATTGCCAAAGCTGAAAGAAACCAAACTTTTGTTCCTCGCCCCCTGGTCTTCGGCCGACATTATCGTTGATAACGGAATGAAGCCTAATTATATTTTCCGTCTTTCATTGCGCGACAGCCTGGCGATGCCGAAAATGCTTCAGACTGCCGCGGAACGCAAACTCAGCAAGGTCGGTTTGCTCTTGACGAATACATCATGGGGGCGCAGTAATTTGAGCGCTGCGCAGAAATATGCCGACAAGACGGGCCGGCCGCAGATTGTAAAAACCGCTTGGTATAACTTTACCGAAAAGACCTTGTTACCCCAGTATAAGAGCTTGCTGAATGCCGGTGCACAGGCCATTGTTCTGGTGGCCAACGACGATGAAGCGGCGCTGCTGGTGTGCGAAATGGCAAGCCTGCCGGAAAATCAGCGTATCCCTATTCTCAGCCACTGGGGTGTCACCGGCGGCGAGTTTGTAAAACAGGCCGGTCCTGCGCTGCAACAAGTCGATTTTTCGGTCATCCAGACTTTCAGTTTTTTCAATGCGGACAAGAAGGCGCTCGATCGTTTCATGAAGATTGCGAAAGAAGTGGCCGGCATTGAAAAAATCGACGATATCAAAGCGCCGGTGGGTGTGGCGCATGCATACGACCTGACCCATCTGCTTGCCCGCGCCATAAACATGGCAGGCTCGACCGAACGGCCTGCCGTGCGCGATGCGCTGGAAAAAATCCGCGAGCACAAAGGGCTGGTGAAACACTACGCTCCGCCTTTTACCCCGATGCGACATGAGGCCTTGAGCAGCAAGGAATTGTTGATGGCGCGCTATCGCGACGACGGCGTGCTGGTGCCGATAACGAAATAAAAGATGCCCTTTCTTAAACCGCTCAAAGGTAGCCTGACGCGTCGCTTTGCCGTCGCGGCGGCAACACTGGCGACCTTTGCATTAATGCTGATTACCCTGCCGTCACTATGGCTGGTGGAACGCCAGCAAGACTCGGCGGTACGCCTGCTGAATCAGAGAGAAGCTGAATTCCACGCCACAACCGTCAGTCGGGTGCTCAACAGCGTCACGACACGGCTGACGGAAATGGCTAACAGCAGCATCCTGGCGACCGGACTGGTCGACAGTGCCGGCAGGGAAACTTACCTGACGCCTTTCCTGAACAGCGTGCAGCAGATCGGCGGCGTTCCGATCCAAATCCTGTTTACCGATTTTGAAGGCCAGATCATCTCCGGCAACGGTGTTGCGCAGTTCACCGATCCGCAATTGACCTGGGCGCGCGAACAACTACTGAACAGTAAACGAACATCAGCCATTTTTGTGGGCGATAAAGGCCCCGAGTTGCTCGGAGTCGAGCTGATCGGATATAACCGGACCCAGACTGCGGAAGGCGCCCTCTTCTACAAAGTGGCGCTCAATGATTTGCTGCCGGCACCATCGGCCCGCTTCATTTGGGAGGCACAACAGCGTACTCCCGCTACCGAAACTATCCGGGTTGCAATCCAGGTGCCGCCCAGCTTCGAACATCTGGACCTGCATCTGGAGGAAGGCAAGCTGGCTTCCGCTTCCTATGACCTTCTGCCGCAATATGCCATCATCTTCGTGACCGCCCTGATTCTGGCCGGCCTGGTATTCATACTCGGCTGGCGGCTTGCCATGGCACTGACACAGGATTTGCGGCGCCTTGAGCGCTTCGCCAGCGCCGTAGTCAGGCGCGGCTTCAGCAGCCAACGGGCGGAAGCGACCGGCAGCACCGAGGTAGCCGGCCTGGCGCGGTCGATCAATCATATGCTCGACCGCTTGCACGAGCAGCACACCTTGCTGCAGCACGAGACACAGAAATTTCACCAGCTGGCTAACACCATTCCTCAGCTTGCCTGGATGGCCAACCCGGATGGATGGATCCACTGGTTCAACACTCGCTGGTATGAATATACCGGCACGACCCCGGAACAAATGGAGGGATGGGGCTGGAAGCAGGTTCATCACCCGGCATTCTTGTCCGAGGTAATGCACAACTGGAATGATTCGATGGCCACGGGCAAGCCGTTTGACATGACGTTCCCGCTGCGCGCTGCGGACGGCAGCTATCACACCTTTTTTACTACTGCCGTACCCTTGCTTGACGCCTCCGGCAAGGTGATCCAATGGTTCGGCACCAACACCGACGTCACCCCCCTGGAAGAGGCGGAAAAGGCCCTGCGCGAAAGCCAGGCCCGCCTGAAGGAAGGCATGGTGGCAGCACGCATGGTGGTATGGGACTGGGAGCAAAATAGCAAGCTTGTCCGCCTGTCGGACAATGCGGAGTCGGTGCTCGGCTGTACCAGCGGCGACATTTCGGAACTATGGAAATGCGTGCATCCGGACGACCTCCTGAAGCTGCATGTCGCCCGCAATGAAGCGATCGAGCACAAAGGCCGTTACCATCATCTGGTGCGCTTTACGCGACCCGACAACCATGAACTGCGCTGGCTTGAAATACGCGGAACGGTGCAGGCAAATGCAAGCGGAGAAGTGGAATCAATCCGCGGCGTATTTCTGGATGTGACCGAACGCAAGCGTGCGGAAGAGGAACTGGTTGAGGCTGATCGCAGGAAAGATGAATTCCTGGCCATGCTGGCGCATGAACTGCGCAATCCGCTGGCGCCGATCAGCGCAGCCGCGCAGCTGTTGAAAATTGCGCAGCACGATGAATCAACGGTCAATCGCACCAGCGATATCATTACGCGCCAGGTAGCGCACATGACCGAGCTGGTCGATGACTTGCTCGACGTATCGCGGGTAACGCGTGGACTGGTAAAGCTCGAATCCGAACCGGTATACATCAAGGATGTGATCGACGAAGCCGTTGAACAGGTACAGCCCTTGATTCGATCGCGGGGCCATCGCCTAACGCTGGAGATGCCGGGCGAAATTGCCGTGGTCAACGGCGATTACAAGCGCCTGATCCAGGTGCTCGCCAATCTGCTCAATAATGCGGCCAAATATACGCCGGAACATGGCGAATTGACCTTGCGCATGCAACTTCAGGCGCAACAGGTCATTTTGAGCATCATGGACAACGGCATCGGCATCCCCCCAGAAATGCTGCCGCGCGTGTTCGAACTTTTTACCCAGGCCGAGAGGAGTTCGGACCGTGCACAAGGAGGACTGGGGCTCGGGCTGGCATTGGTAAAAAGCCTGGTCGAACTGCATCGCGGCAAGGTAACCGCTGAGAGCAAGGGAATCGGACAAGGTGCGACATTTACCGTTTATCTTCCGCGCGTTGCGGCATCCGCCGATACAGTTTCGCCGCCGCCTGTCTTGCCCGTCGCGCAGCATGCGCAGAAACCGCTGCGGCTTCTGGTAGTTGACGATAACCAGGATGCTGCACAAACCCTTGCCCTGTTTCTGAACTCCGCAGGACACCGCGCGCATGTAGAACATACGCCGCAGGCCGCGCTCGAATATGTGACGCATGCGACCCCGGATGCATGCCTGCTCGATATTGGATTGCCCGGAATGGATGGCAATGAACTTGCTCGACGCCTGCGGGAACTGCCGGGTACGGCCCATGCGGTCCTGATTGCGATTACCGGCTATGGACGGGACTTTGACCGCGAAACTTCCATGCGAGCCGGCTTCGACTTTTATTTCGTCAAACCGATCGATACACAAAAACTTGAATCATTGCTTTCCGAACTGAGCTACTCCCTGCAGCAGGAAGAAAGCAGTCGCCATCCAACGCAAGCCTGATCTCTTGCCAGAGTCGCCGACTGCACTGACTGCAATAATTGAAATATCTGCACATTAATGACGTTCTCCATGGCTTTTTCAGGATCATCCATACAAGACTTGGTGCACAGGCGTGATCGCATATTCCGGCGGGACCTGGCTTCCATGCCTGAATAAGAGATCTGCGTCACATTTCCTTACATCATCATTGCGGCATAACGACAGGAGGGCTAAGTTATAATGCTTGGCGTTCTGCGTGAACTGATTCAAGCTTGGTCTGCCTGCATTCTGAATGTTAAGAAAATGGCCACGCCACTCGGCCTCGTCAGGCGGCCGCTTGGAGCCCAACACGGCTGATCCCGCAGAACATTACTGCATCGTTTGCATTTTGGCTGAAGCCGATATGCGCGGAACGATGGCCGGGTTCTTTCCCTGATTATGCCGCCGCTTGCGACAGGATTGATTTTTCTGATCTGACAAGCAAAGCCGCCGAAGCAGTATTCGAACGATGTCGCCGCCGAATAATCTTACCGGTGCAGAAGCCTTAACTTTTCAACATTCGCTCTTCGTTATGCCTTTAATTGCATTATTCGCGGAAAACTTTATCGAAATTTCCTTTGATTCCAGGGCGGAGGTGTTGTACGCCAATTGGAAAGGCTATCAATCAGTCGCTTCGATTCGCACCGGCTGTGAAGCGATGCTTAAATTTTTAAGCGAGAAAAAACTGCGCAAAGTCTTAAATGACAATACCAATGTATTAGGCATCTGGCGCAGCGCGGCGGAATGGATGGCGACGGACTGGTTTCCACGCATGAAGGACGCCGGCATGGAGTCCTTTGCCTGGGTCTACAGTTCCAGCAGGTTGTCGCAAATTTCTACCGATGACACACTGACAATGATGGACGCGGGTAAGTACGGCATTAAATTGTTTTACGATAAAGCGGAAGCGCAAGCCTGGCTGGATAGCGCAGCGCCATCCGCCACGCCTGCCGAAACCGGCAAGCCGCGCGTGTTGGTCATCGAAGACAACCGCGATTTTTCAATCCTGTTCAGCGACATGCTCAAGATCATGGGATGCGAAACGGAAGTGACCTATACGGCGGAATCTGGCCTGAACTACGCGAAAAGCGCCAAGCCGGACATGATCTTTTGCGACCTGAGCCTGCCGGGAAACATGGACGGATTTGCATTTGCGGAAGCGGTCCGTTCAGTGCCGGAACTGCAATATGTTCCACTGATCGCCGTTTCCGGCCGCACCGCCCCCGAAGACCAGGAACGTGCGTTTGCAGCCGGTTTCCATCGTGTCTTTCCGAAGCCGGTGAAATTCGGTCATGTGTCCAAGGCCCTGGAAGAATTTTCGCAAGGCCGCTTTTTCCAGCCGTAGCGCGAAGCGAACACCGATATCGCCCAGGCGTTGCGGAACCCCGCTTGCGGTCAGATAACCAGGCAATTCATAGACCGGTTCAAACAATACCTTTTTAAAAAGCCTGATTATTGCCGCTTGCTGCGCTTGATTCGGATCAATACGGTGCTTTTGAAAGCCGGTTGAATCAATGCTATGAGACTACTCATCATTTTTTTAAGTTTGCTGGCGACCAGCAGCAGCACATGGACGCAGACAATCATCCAGGCTTGCAAGGATGCGAGCGGCGCAATTTACTACGAAAATTCCCGCACGCCGAAGAAGCACTGCAAAACGCTGGAAGACGAATCCCTTTCAATCATCCCGTCCACTCCGCGCAAACAAAAATTGCCTATTTCGATCGGAATGTCACAGGACCAGGTGCGCAATAACTGGGGCAAACCGGCTCGCATTACCAAATTTGAAACTCGGTCTGGATTGACTGAACAGTGGGAATACGGAACAAGCACGCTTACTTTTTCCAATGGTCTTCTCGAAGTCATCCAAAAATAAGAAGCGGGTAGCATTGAATCCAGCACTCGTTCAAGCAAGAAATAAAAATTTCTTTAATGGAACAAATTGCTTTTAGGCATGTCTGAAGTTGCGATATTCATGAATCCAACGATAGGTGTAGCTTGCCGGGAGCACAGAAGTCGTTTGAGTATGAATGCGTTGCCGTGTTGATGGAATATGCGTTTGCATGATTTACAAGGGGGATGAAAATGCAGTGGTATTACAGATGGAAACTGAAAAGGATTCAAAAGAAGATAAATGAATTGAAGGAGCAATCCAGCTATCGCCTGGTTGAGGACTATACTGCCAACTCGCAGTTACGGATTCTTAACCGGCTGGAAGCACATCTCCAGTCGCGTGTGACGCCTTCTTCCGCGCCGTCTGTCCAGCATTAACAATGCTTGGCCCGATTGAAAAAAAAAAATTAAAATAACAGCATTACTTAAAGTAAACGGCCGATATCCGGCCGTTTTATTTGTTCGTTTTGCCGTTTCATTTCCTTTCTCCCGTCCCGTCGGCCGCTATTATTCCTAGCGCAGTTATTTTTAATGCAAGCACCTCCTTGGTCGTTGCAAATAAATACACCATATTCATGGGATGTATTTATTAACTGCAATTCCTTATCCTCTCAGCCTTGAGATTCCCTTGCATTACGACAATGCGTGGAAACTGACGCCGAGACCCATTTTCAAAGAACGCATGGATTCTCAGGCAGCTTGAACGCTGGCGGCTTGCTTCTTTGAGTCTCCGCACGAGACGATCTATCTTCCGCGCCTGACAGGTTGAAGCTGCATTTGCATAGTCTTTTTGCCAGGCTACTTGAATCGCTCGACACGGTAACGGCAAACCCACAACGGATGTGAAATAGCGACTAGCTTCGAGCATGAACAGGCAGCTACATTTCAGTTTGCGGAACTTTGGAAAAGACCATCGTCTTTTCTATGGTGCCGCCCTACCGCCTTTCATCTGCCTCAGTCTTGCTGCGCTTATATGGACCGTCATGAATTCAAGATTGGAGCAGGAGCACGCGCGTGCCGAGCACGGCATACAGAACAATGCCGCGTTTTACGCCTCTGCTTATGCAGCACAGGTTACGCGTATGGTCACCCAGATCGATCAGCTTACTCTGAATCTGAAGTTTTATTCCGAGCAGGCAAAGACGACGCCCGATCTGGAGGCGCAGCAGAGAGCCGGACTATTCCCCACATCGTCGATGTTGTATGCATCGATTATTGACCGCAACGGTTTCCGCCTTTCCAGCACCTTGCCGAACAGGGCAAATCGCGTAAGCATTGCCAACCGAGAGTTCTTCCAGGCTCATTTGCGGGATTCCTCGATAGGCTTGCTTATAAGTCCGCCTTTAAGAGGCCTTAATTCCGGAAAACTGCTCTTGCGGTTTACCCGTCGCCTCAATACGCCATCAAGCGAATTCAACGGTCTGGCGATTGTTTCGGTAGAGCCGGCATATTTCGCGCCCCTTCTGAGTGACGCCAATTTAGGCGAACGCGGCAGCCTGTCGCTGATGCGCAGCGACGGACCGGTACTGATCGAGAAGAATGGAACCAAGTCCTCGCAATTGGGAAAGAGCATTACATATCCCCCGATGCTGCAAACCGAAAGAGGCGTAACCGAAATTGCAGAAAGCGATGATCCGGACGCGACTATGCAAGTCGTCGCCTGGGAAAAAGTACCGGATTACCCATTGTTTGCAATCGCCCGTTTGTCCAAAGATGAAATGATGACGGCATACCGGGCGCTCGCAGCCGAATATCGCCGCCTGGCAGGCATTGGCACCTTGTTTCTTATGCTTGCGGCGTGCGCCGGCTCGGTTTTCTCGATCCGGCTAAACCAGCGCAAGAAGCAGGCCGCCGAGATAAAGAATACTTATTTGCTGGCCACCGAGGGCGCGCGGGAAGGTTTTTATATGCTGCGTGCAATCTATGGACGAAAGCGGGAAATTCTTGATTTTGTAATAGAAGACTGCAATCAGCGCGGCGCGGCATTTTATGGCCTGAACAAGCAAGAGCTGATCGGGAAAAGGCTGTCCAGTTTCACTGAAGTCTGTGCCCAGCAAACCATGGAAACCTTCATCCATGCGATGCAAACGGGGTTTCATGAAGATGAATTCAATCTGTCCGCGCGAAATCCATTGCACGTGACCTGGATGCAGCGCAGGATTGTGCGGTCCGGAAGCGGGCTTGCCGTCACCTTGCGTGACATCTCGGACCTGAAAGCGCATGAAGCGCTATTGTCACGTCTTGCCCATGCCGATCCGCTGACCGGGCTGCCCAACCGGCATTGGCTGATGCAGTATTTGCCGCTTGCCATCGAGCGGGCCGCCAAGCAAGAGGCAATGCTTGCCTTGCTGTTTATCGATCTGGACAACTTCAAGAGCATTAATGATAGCTCCGGCCACGCCGCAGGCGACGAAGTATTGAAAATTGCGGCGGCACGCCTCCAATCGGCAGTCAGAGAAGAAGACCATGTGATCAGGCTGGGCGGGGATGAATTCACCATCATCCTTGAGCACACTGAAGGCCACGCCCAGGTCGTGCCGCTTGCCGAGCGCATCGTGCATGCCCTGAATGAGCCGTTTACGCTGCGCGGAATTCAGCATTATTCGGTGCGCGGCTCGGTTGGGATCAGTCTGTATCCGCAGGACGGAACCAGCAGTGAAACCTTGCTTCAGCATGCCGACACCGCGATGTATGCGGCAAAAGCAAACGGCAAGGGACACTACCGGTTTTACCAGCCGTCTCTGTCCGAAAGGCTGATGACGCTGATGAAGGCAAGACAGGAACTCAATAGCGCAATCGAACTGGGCGAGTTCGTCTTGTACTATCAGCCGCGTATCAACGCATTTTCCGGCGAATTATGCGGCCTGGAAGCGCTCGTGCGCTGGAACCATCCGGAACGGGGGCTGGTCGGTCCGCTGGAGTTCATTCGCCTCGCGGAAGACAACCGGCTGCTTCCACAGCTTGGCGAGCTCATTATCCATAGCGTGTTTTCCAATGTCGAGCATTGGCTAATCCAGGGGCTGCATATCGTTCCGGTGTCGATCAATGTTTCACCCTGCCAGCTCAGCCATGGAGATTTGGCGCATCTGCTCGGGGCTTGCCTGCATAAATATGCAGTCGATCCCCAATACATCGGAATCGAAATCAGCGAATCCTGCACCACTGCGGAAGCCGGCAATACGCACGATGAATTGTCAGCCATCGACCGGCTTGGCATCCGCCTGATGGTTGACAACTTCGGCTCCGGCCATTCGTCGATGTTGCAGCTGCATGCGCTCAATATCGCCGCACTTAAAATCGACAAAACCGTGACGTCGCAGCTATGCCGGGACAAGAACGGCGATGCCTATTGCATGGCAATCCTTTCCATGGCCCATGTGCTGGGCATGCATGTGATCGCTGAGGGTGTCGAAACAATCGAGCAACTGCAAACCTTGCAGGAATTATCCTGCAATGAAGTACAGGGATTCGCCATTTCTCCGCCTGTGCCTGCCGACGAAGTCCCCCTTCTGTTGCGCAGACGTTTCCTGTTGCCTGCCGCCGCAGGCTCATTCCAGAAACCTGAACCGGCCTCGCAGGAACACACGGGTTTCGACTGCGCATAAGCGATTCTTGCAGGATGGCTGCTCAAGCAGGCATGCCGATGCGACGTGCAGATATCTGCATCCGGTTTAAGCACCTTTTATGAATCGGCACGCATTCTTTTTCTGGATGTGCGCAAGAACTCCTCAACAAACGGCGCACCGACAAACAAAGTTGTCAAAGATAATATGCCCGCCAGATACGCGACCGGCAAGGGATCGCGTTTCCATTCCAGAAGAAAGCGCGCCTGGTCGCTCCATGTGAGCAAAGCACTGAACTGCGTCCAGTTCAGGAGACAAACCAATGCAAACAGCATCATCGGAATCATCTCCTGGAAGCTATGTACGTGCTGCTCAATCGGTGAAATATCGCGTTTGGCATGGGCATAATGCAAGCCCCACAGCGCGGTCGCCTCATGCGCCGCCAGACCGAGCCCCATGATAAGCAGGACCAGCGCATTGATCTCCAAGAACAAACCAGCCAGCAAAGGAATGCCGACTTCGACCAGCATCAGCAAATGAATTGCCGACTTCTTCGCGCCGGCATTCTCGCTTATGTTGGAGGCGCGATGGCACAACCAGTCTGCAAATCCAGCGACAATCCAAAGCGGAATCAGGCAATACAAAATAAGTCCGTTTAGTAGAACTCATTTCATAAATACCAGGGTGATGCGTTCAACCCAGAATCGGATGATGGCAAGGCGTGCAGCGCCGCAAATAGTCGTCTATTTGCAAGCTGCCTCGGCGGCCCCGCACAACGCTGCAAGCGCCGATTCTGGACTGAACCCGAAGGGAAAGGGCGATTTGGGCGCATCGCGTTGTTGTCGTGGGGCCGCCGAGGTTGCTTGCACAGGGAACCACCCTGTGCAGCACAACGGCGCCTAGCGCTGCATCCCAAATCGCCCTTTCGCACACCCTGCTATTGATGAAATGAGTTCTAATTGATCAATCGACATGGCAAACCGTTGCGAAGTATGAAGAAAGATGCTTATAACCGTGCATTTCTTTGGCCAGCTTTGCAGTGGCTGCGTGCCAATGTGTTTGTGCACTCATTCGTTCATTAATGACGAATCTTCAGGTTTTTCCGTGCTATTGTGCATTTATGGCATCATCACTCTATATGTAACCCGGCAGCCCGAGCTAAAAGAATTTGCAATAGGAAAGTTCCGGCTTTTTTGCTTTAAGACTGCGAAGCTGAAACAGGCTGCATTCCGTAACCTGAAAATTTGACAGCCGGAACTCCGCATTGTTTGTTTGCTCATATCAAAAACACTTTCAAACGAGGATTCTCTATGAATATATTGATTACAGGACAACATCTTGATTTGACTCCCGCGATTCGCGCCTACGTTGAAAGCAAGCTGGACCGCATCGTCCGCCATTTCGATCAGGTGATTGACATTGCAGTCATCCTCGGGGTGGACACGCCGGCGGACAAGGATCGTCGTCACCGTGCAGAGGTCAACTTACGCGTAAAGGGCGATGTGATTCATGCGGAAAGCCGTGCTGAAGACTTGTACGCGGCCATCGATACGCTGGTTGAAAAACTTGACCGGCAAGTCCTGAAGGTCAAAGAAAAAATCAAAGGCCATCGGCAAACCAGCATCAAGCACATACCGGAGCCGGGCGCAGAGATGCCATAACGCACTTCAAGGCCCTCTCTAAAGCGCAGTCTCAAATAGGGAGGGCTTGGACGCAAAGCTTTCCGATCTTCGCTCCAGAACAGCATCTTTTTGAACCGGCGTGAACCGCCCATGTCGGCTGCATTGCACCAGGCATTTTGGCGGGGCATTGAATGGGTTGAAATTGCTCGCGGGAACATGGCCGATCGGAACTTATACTTACGAAGCGCTATGAAACCGGTTTGACGAAGCGGCTTTTTCCTTTCTTTCAGCGCAGCCGATCAAAATGCCGGCACGCGTAATTCTTTCCCCGATTGCTTCCCACGCCCATGATATTGATTTATGATTGGCGTTTGCTTTCATAGCAAGTAGTACCTTAAAACTGCATAAATTAGGCATGAGCAAAAAGGCCTGTTAGCCAATTAACAACAACCGATTTCGCTTTCGGCATCAAAGGCATGCGGCTTCCATTTACGGAGGCCGTTTTCTTTTTCTTGCCAGCAGAAACCGGTGCCTGTTTATGCTGTTGCGCTGACTTAATATTCCAGGCGCATCACATTCTTCGAGACCGGACGCATGGCAAACAAACGTATTGCCAATGTCGTCGCATACGGAGCTGTAATGGATTTTGAACTATCGGAAAAACTGGCCAGTCGCTTGCTGAGCGAAATCGATGAAGGCTCTTTGCTTGCAAAACAACTTGCCGAGCATCGGGCGATGTACGGCAAGATGATTCTGTCAAGCAAGCTGTTCGATGCGCAGGCACTGGATGTGCTCTATGAATTATGCAAGGCAGATGGCGACCGCACATTGATGCTGCAGGTTTCCGCGCTGCGCAATATCCTGAGCGATCCTGCAAGCCGCGAAATCGGCCGGATGGAAGTGCTGGTGCCTGGACTGGTCGCCTATTTTGCAGACTGTGCAATCGACGGCTGGCTGTACAAGAAAAACAAGGACGGCGTCATGCTGCCCTGGCTGATCCACAATATCCGCCATATGCAGCCGATTGAAGGACAGAGCCGTACTCCTTATGTCGTCATCGACCTGATGGCCAACACGCTGCGCTCTGCGAATAAGGACCTGGCCGATGACTGGACCAGTCGGCGCGGCGCGATGATGCATGCCATCGTCATTTATCCGCACGATATCGTCGACAAAAGCATTCCGGAAATGCTGGCGGACCAGGGCTACTTCAAGGAAACCGAAGAATTGAAGCGCGAGTATGAGGAGCACGCGCAGCGGTTTATGGCTTTTCAATCGCGCTTCGGCCAGCAATTCGTCCTGCGCAATGCCGCCTTTATCGTGCAGGACAAGGATAATTCCGAATTTGTCCGGCTAAGGGAAGGCGTCACGGCCAAATGCGTCAATGACGAGGAAATCCTGGAGCGCCAGTTCGAAATGCGCGCCACGTCCGAGTTCTGGAGCGAGAACGGCATCTGGTCAGGCTTTGATGAAATTCCGCTGCATTGCTATCTGTACCTGTTCCATCTGGAACTGCATTGCAATGTCTGGGCGCATGTCCAGAACATTGCTCCTTACCAGTACAAGCCGGAATTGCGCGAAAAGCTGATCCTGCCGCAGGAGCATCGCGACCTGATCGACATCCTGACTGCCGATATGCATGTGCTGATGGAAGACTTCATCGAAGGCAAATCCGGCGGCACAACCATTCTTTGCAAGGGCGCGCCTGGCCTGGGCAAGACGCTGACGGCAGAAGTGTATTCCGAAGTAGTCGGCAAGCCCTTGTACCGCGTGCATTCCGGCCAGCTCGGCACCACCGCCCTTTCGGTGCAGGAAAACCTGTCGGAAATCCTGCGCCGCGCGGCACGCTGGGATTCCATCCTGTTGCTGGACGAAGCCGATGTCTATATCCGCTGCCGCGACAATGATTTGCAGCACAATGCCATCGTCGCCGAATTCCTGCGCACGCTGGAATATTTCAGCGGCTTGCTGTTCATGACGACCAACCGCATCGATGACGTGGATGACGCTATTCTTTCGCGCTGCATTGCCATCATCCAGTACGGCATGCCGGTGCAGGAAGATGCGGTACGGATCTGGAAATCGCTGGCAACCCAGTTCGACGTGGTTTTGCCGGATGCGCTGATCGAAGAGCTGACCCGCACCTATGCCACCGCTAGCGGCCGCGATATCAAGGAATTGCTGAAGCTGACTGCGAAATTCTGCCGAGGGAAAAATATCCCGGTTTCGGCCGACGCATTCAGGCAATGTGCGATTTTCCGCGGCGTACGCTAAGCGCAGGAAGGCTCCTCCTATGTGAGCCCTTGCGCGCCCCAAGACTGGCTGACACCAGCGTGTAGCCAGTCGTTTCAAACTCTCTATTCGGAATGAGGGCTTCCTATGGTTCCGGCACAGGGCTTCCCGCCTTGCGCAGGGAAGCTTCAGCGCTTGTCCATCAGGAAGAAATCCATCGCCAGTTCGACGATTGGCGGATGGATGATATGCCTGCCATTGAACTCGACATATTCCACATCGTACCCGGCTGCCTTCAGCTTTGAGGCATGCGCCCTTCCACTGGTTTCAATCGGCAACTGCTCATCGACCAGGCCATGTGCAATGAAAACCCGCGGCGTCCCCTGCTGAACGAAGACGGACATAAAGCCGCCGGAAAAGACGATGACATGGCTTACCAGATCGCCATTGCTTATGCCCGTCGACAAGGAGTAGCTGCCGCCGTCCGAAAAGCCGGCAAACCCGAAATGCTTTGGATCGATCCGGAAATGAGAGGACACTTTTGTTAATGCGGCATTCAGGCGCTCCAGATCCGGGCCGTTTCCTCCAATGACGATATCCCAGGTCGGGAGCATGGAATGCGGAAGCAGCAGAAGGAAACGGCGCTGTTCTGCGTGATGTTCAAGAAAAGGCAAGACCTTTTCAGGGAAGCCACCCGCGCCATGGAACATCACCAGCAACGGCACCTCCGCCGTCGTATCCAACCCGCTGGGAACATAAAGCATCGCGTCGCGCTCTTGCGCAATGCCGAGCCAATTCCGGCCTGCAGGCAAAGGCGCCTGGTCCGGCATAGCCAATTTAAATGAAAGCCGCCCCAACAGGGACGGATCGAACAAGGATGGATCAATCAGGGAAGGGTCGATCATTGCGAAAATCTTTATTCACGGGATGGAATGACGTGCCTGCAGTCATCCGACTCCAAACAAAACATGTTTGCGGGCGCACGTCCGATACGGGTAATCATACCCTGCTTTGCACGATAGCCTCAAGGGAGCAAGCCCTGGAAGACCTGCCATGATTTTCTGATATTTGATTTCCGACGCAGCGTAGCGGCCATGCATTTGCAGGCAGTCCGGCAAACCGTTCCGGGCAATCTGCGCGAGTTTCCGAACCGTTATGATGAATGCCGCCGGCCGAACGGATGAGGGCAGACCAGTAAATAACGATGAACCGCAGAGATTTCTGCTGCTATCGGGGCGGATTTACACTACATCATTTTTAACGGGTTATCCTGTCGGTCAAGGTAATAAGCCTTGAAGTTCTTTGCGTTTCCAGGCCTGGAAAAATAAAAACCCTGGCATTCATCGCACCCCATCTCCTTCAGGGCAGCATAGATTTTCACATCTTCGACACCTTCGGCCAGGGTCGTCAAATTGAGACTGCGCGCGATCTGGATAATCGCATTGACGATGGCGCGGTCATCGGCATCGCGCACCAGATCGCACACAAAGGATTTATCAATTTTCAATTTGTCGACATCCAGGCGTTTCAGGTAAGAGAGGCTGGAATAGCCGGTGCCGAAATCATCGATGGATAGCTTTACGTCCAGGGCCTTCAATTCATGCATGCTTCCCAATACATTTTCAACGTCCTGAATCAGCACCGATTCAGTCAGCTCCAGTTCAAGCAGACGCGGGTCCATGCCCGATTCGTCCAATGCCTGAATCACAGTTTTTTCCAGATCGCCTCTTCTGAATTGCATGACCGACAAATTGACTGCGATCGTCAGGCCTTCCAAGCCTTGCTCTGCCCACTCGACGCCTTGACGGCACGCTTCCTTCAGCACCCATTCTCCGATCGGAACGATCAGGCCGCTTTCTTCAGCGATATGGATGAATTTTGCCGGGTGCACCAGTCCCTGTTCTGGGTGCCGCCACCGGATCAGGGCTTCCGCGCCGACTATCTTGCCGGTTGCAAGGCTGATCTGCGGCTCATAATGCAGCTCGAACTCTCCACGCTCCAGTGCACGCCGCAGGCCGCTGCGAATCAGCAATTGATCCATTGCCTCGACATTCATCTGCTCATCGAAGAAGCGATAAGTGTTGCGCCCGGCATCCTTGGCACGGTACATCGCCATATCCGCCTTCTTCAGCAGCGTATCGAAGTCCATGCCATCGTCCGGATAAAGCGCCACGCCGATCGACATGGAGATCGGAAGTTCATTGCCGTCGATATAAAACGGCTCTTGCAACTTCTTTTTATACTTGCCGAGAATGGAGGGAATAATGTCCGCATCAGACAGGTTGGAGAGAACGATCAGAAACTCGTCGCCGCCCTGGCGACTGATCGTGTCGATCAGCCGCACGGTGCTTTTCAGGCGGCTCGCGATTTCAATTAACAAGTCATCACCGACAGAATGTCCAAGCGAATCATTAATTGCCTTGAAGTGGTCGAGATCAAAAAATACCAGCGCGACTTTCTTTCCTTCGCGGTCGGCATATGCAGCAGCCTGATTGAATCGGTCCCGCACCAGCAATCGATTCGGCAATTCGGTCAATGTATCGTGATGCGCAAGAAATTCCACGCGCTTTTCCGCTGCCTTGCGCTCGGTAATATCGGCTGCAATGGCCAGATAGCCTTCGATTTCACCGGCGGCATTGCGCAATGCCGCCATCGTGACGATCAGATCGATGAGTGTGCCGTCCCGGCGCTGGCGTTGCACTTCGGTCTGGATAGTACGATCCCGCTCGAGAATCTGGCGGCGGAATTCCTCGCTTTCATCCTCTTTACCGGGAGGTACAGTAGGCAGCGGTGTGCCGATCACTTCCGCTTCCGCCCAGCCGAACATGCGCTCGCAGGCCTGGTTCCATGCCGTTACCAGCCCGTTCTTGTCGCGGGTATAGATGGCTAAAGGCGAACTGTGCACGATGATCCGGTTCATTTCGTTCTCGGCATCGATCGCACGATTAACCTGCTCGATCTTCTTCTTTGCCAGCATCTGCTTGCGCAACCCCCAATACATCAGGATCGACAGGGAAAAAGACAAGACGACGAAAAAGATTACCGAAGTAATGGCGGATTCTTTTTTCCAGCGCGCCAGATACGATTCGGTCGATATGCCGACCAGAAGATTCAACGGCGTATCGCCGATCTGGCGAAAACTTACGACGCGTTCCACGCCGTCGGTATCCGAAACCGAGCGCAAGGTGGCATTGCTCTTTCCGGCGGCAAAAGTTTCATGCAAGAGCGGTGAAGCGATGCGGACTCCTGCGGCCCGGTTGCCGTCGGCCAAAGCAGGGTAACGGGCAAGAATAGTAAAGTCGTCGTTGAACAAGCTTACGACGCCTTTGCTCCCTACATCCAGCGCTGAAAGGTTTTTAATGAATTGCGCCGAGCCTGTGTGCGCATAGATGATTCCAGCAAATGTGCCGTCCAAGTAATTCATGCGGCGTGCCAGGAAAAATTGGGCCTGCCCTTTTTCAGGGTCGATGATTGCCTTGGAAACGACCAGGCCGGAATTGGCGTCATTTCTTAATAGTGCATAGTGACCATCGCCAACAAGCGCCGCGACATATTCCCTGGCTAGCCCCACGCCATACGCCACCCTGCCGTCGGCATCGGTTGCCCACAGGCCATCCACCTTGGGCAAGCGAGCCAATTGCTGCTCAATAAACGCATCGAATACTGCCTTGTCGATACCGCCGGTGTCATATTGCCGTTCTGCTTCGTCGGCGATGGTCAGGAGTGCCAGATCGATCGTATGGAAATCAGCCTGAATTTTGCTGGCCAGCGACTGCACCAAGTTCCTCGTTTCGACTTCGGCCCGCCGTTCATACTGGATCCGCGTCTCATAAAGAGAAAATGCGGCCAAGGCGAAGATCGCGACATTGAGTATCAACAGGCTTAACGCCATCCGAACGACCATATTGCCGCGCAATCTGCTTAAATTTGGCAGTTGCATCGAAACGGCAGGGCCTTTCTGATATGGTCGCAAAATGGATTAAATGAACGAAGAAATAAATGAAATCAATTATTGAAGACTAGGCCATTACTTACCGAGAGGAAAACAAATACTACAAAGCGATGTGTCCGATTGCAAGCCGCTTCGCTTTAGCGTCCGTTTATTGTGTCGTATCCGTGCACTTTTCCGGCAATCTCGATACTTTTCATTGAAATGTTTCTTTGGGGAATTAATGCGGCAGCTCTAATATGCTGGCATGATGCTGACTCCAAGTAAAAACTTGCAGTCAGATATTTATTCGTGAAGCATCTATTGAACTCATGGAGCTTTTCATCAAGGAGTATGCATGCATCAAAAAGGATTAACGATTATTCAGCTTATGCTGATTTTGCTGATAGTCGGCATCGCCGGATCTTATGTGATTGATTTTCTGATCGAAAAACGGTGCGAGACTTCATCGAACAAATCCTTATGTGTACAACGAGGGAGTAAAGACAAATAAATTAAAAATTTATTTGTCTTTACTCCCTGCATGGACCTGCTTCATTCAATCCATCATGCATGCATCCTTAATCCCCTTGTAATGCATCGGCAGCGGCCTGCAAAACGCACTAGAGAAGATCAAACAGAACCGCTTCTATAAAAGAAAAAGCCCGCTTTACAGCGGGCAAAGATTTCCGTGGGGATAAACATGAAATCGAGGCCATCTTACCTGCTATCCCCCGAGAAACATTGATTTAGATTAAACATATCTTCCGTTCAATGAAAATTTTCAATTTCCACCCATACGAATGATCTGCTTGACGTCTCGAAATTTTTGATTTTTCTTGATAAGAAGCGTTGAAGGGCTCTACTCTTCCCCGTGATATTGATCGAGCACGGCAACATAAGCAACAACCGCTGCACATCCGACTAATGGAAGTAAAACCGAAGTAAGGAAAAGATAGTCCATTCTCATCTCCAGCAAATAACTGATACCAATAAGGTAAAAGCAATTGCCGAAGCAGTGTTGATGCAACGCAGAAGGCCATCAGGAATGGATGCAATGACTGGAAAACGCTTACTGTTTATGCCGCGGACGAGCGGTCATAGTGGAAAGAGAACGTACACACAAGGCGTGGATCAAAACGCCGAGCGACTGCATCAGTCGTCTTCATCGGCACGAACAGCCTTATTGCCGCCCGCGTCCTGTTCCCGCACCACAGCCTTGATACGTTGAAGGCGCGCGTATTCTTCCGGATCTTCTTCGGCAAGTTTTTTCTCACGCCACTTGTAGAACACCATCAGCCCTAGCGTTGCCGCAACGCCGATGGCTAATTTTCCTTTATGTTCGTTAAGAAGCGTCTTTCCTTGCTCAAGACTATCGGAAAGCAAATTTCCAGCCTCGGATTCCACCGAGGCGGACTCTTCAGGTGTTGTCTCGTCCATCAATCCATCCTGGTCAGAAATGTGAGGCTTAAGGGTCGGCTTAGACGGCTGCATAGGGTTTAACTGTAATTCGTTCATGATTTTTCCCATCATACGAATTCGATTGATGCTGTGCTGCACGAAAATTAGGTTACAAACAGGCCAAGTGGTTCACTGTGGCATATAGAAACCATCAAAATTCAGACTTTTATTGCCGCCTATTCCAGGCAAGGCAAACAGGCATGTCATCGTTTGGCCGCGGGGGGGGGGGCATCACTATGCGAGTTTGACATTAACCCATGGAAATATGTTCCCGAAGTAATTGTTCCAACTCAAATGCCTTATGGTTTTTCTGAAAGAGGATAATGAATTTCGTTGCAGGCATGGCTGCACAGGAGGATTGTTATTCTCCATTCCATTATTCATGTACGCAGTGTTTCCATCCAGCGACTGATTGGCGCAGCCGAACCCGCAAAATCGGACGTGGTTCGCTCAGACCGGTTCACTGGATACGCATAGCCAGCGCCGTGAAAAATCCAGGGCTGGACGCGCCACCATGGGTAATAGAAGATATGCCATACGAGAATAAAGCACGATTAAAGCTGCATTCAAGGCAAGGCGATAAGCGTACTCGTGACGCCATCCTCAAGACACCGGCGCCCCTACGCTGCGATCGCTTCATTGATTTGTATTTGTGCAGACCGCAATGCCGCACCTTCCGATTCCGTCCCCAGATCCAGCCCTTCCGCATAAATGAATCGCACATCCGTCATGCCAAGGAAAGCGAACACCGACTTCAGATAGGGAACTTGCGTATCGGTTGGCGTGCCGGCGTGAATGCCGCCACGCGCCAGCGTGACATACACCGTTTTGCCGGTCAATAAACCTTGCGGCCCTTGTTCGGTATAACGAAACGTGACTTGTGCGCGTGCGATTGCATCGATCCAGTTTTTCAGCGCCGCCGGCACGCCGAAGTTGTACATGGGCACACCTAGCACGATTACGTCGGCCGCCTGAATTTCAGCGATCAGCATGTCGTATAACGCAACCTTGGCCGACCCGTCCGGCGTGCGTAGCGCGGGCGCCGTAAACAACGCCTGCAGTACTTGTTCATCAAGTGCCGGAACCGGTTCGCGCGACAAGTCGCGCACGCGCAAGTCCGTTTGCGGCTGTGCAGCGAGCAATTTATCGACAATATTGCCGGCGAGCTGAGTCGAACGGGAGCCGGTGCTGCGGGCGCTGGAATTGATTTGCAGGATTTTCATGATCTTTTTCCTCATTAGATAGCTGACCTCCAGTTTATTGCACTCATTTTTACCAATAAAGCCATCCATTCAGATATCATCGTTCCAAATATGGAACAATCTTCTATGCAAATTGACCCAAACGATCTCATTCTCTTTACTCGCGTCATGGACGCAGGGGGCTTCAGCCGCGCCGCAGAACGCTTGGGATGGCCGAAATCCACCGTTTCGCGCCGTATCGCGCTATTGGAAGCCAAGCTTGGGGAAAGACTGCTGCTGCGCACCACGCGCAAACTGACGATTACCGAATTCGGCCAGTCGGTGCTTGAACACGCACGCCAGATTGCCGCCGAAACCGAAGCGGCCGCATCGCTGGCGCTGCACCGGCAAGCCGAGCCGAGCGGTCGCCTGCGCATCTCCATGCCGGGCGATTTTGCCAACTGGAGGCTGGGAGAATTTCTGGCAGAATTCGCCGCCGCGCATCCGGCCATCATTCTGGAAATCGATATTTCACCGCGGCGCGTCGATCTGATCGGGGAAAATTTCGACCTTGCCCTGCGCGTCGGCACCCTGCCCGACGACGCGAGCCTGGTGGCGCGTCGCTTGACCGTCTTTTCCGCAAAGCTCTATGCCGCGCCGGCTTACCTGAAGCAGCGCGGCATTCCGCAGCACCCGGACGATCTTTTGCATCACGATACATTGCGCCTGCTGGCACGCTCGGGCGAACCGGCAGACTGGCCCTTGTCCATGCCGGGCGAACGATGGTCCGGCACGCCGCCCATTCGGGCTGCCGTCAACTCGCCGGAATTGCTCATGCGCCTGGCGTGCTCGGGCGCCGGGATTACCGCGCTGGACGATCTCTATGCCGAACGGCCTGTACAAAGCGGCGAACTCGTTCCGGTATTGCCGCAATGGAGTTTGCCGGAGGTTCCTTTGTGGATGGTGTTTCCCGGCCGCCGTCTGATGCCGGCACGCACGCGTGTATTCATCGATTCATTGCAAGGGAAATTCGACTCCGGCATGTGAGCTCGCGACGCAGTTGCAAGGCTGCGCCGGGCTCCCCTTTGCCACGATGCCACAGGGAGCAAAAGAAGGCGTTAGTGAGCAGGGCAGTTTGCCTGGCAGGTGTGTGATGGTCAATGCGTGACGGCCATTGCCTGCACGAACCGGCCTATCGATTTACAATCGGATGTTCATCGCTGCGCAGACCTGCGGACAAAGGCCGCTCGACAACACTCCATGCAAGCCGGAATCCTTTACGCCGCAACCGCCTATGCCCTCTGGGGCGTCTTCCCCATCTATTTCAAGGCCCTGCAGTCGGTCGCACCGATCGAAGTGCTCCTTCATCGGATCGTGTGGTCGCTCTTGTTCCTGGCGGCGCTCCTGGCATGGCGGCGCCAATGGTCCTGGCTGGGCCAGGTTGTACGTCAACCGAAAACCTTGGCAAGCTTCGCCGCGAGCGCCCTGCTGCTCTCAACCAACTGGTATATCTATATCTGGTCCGTCAACCATGGCCGCGTCATCGATGCCAGCCTGGGCTATTTCATCAATCCGCTGGTCAACGTGCTGCTGGGCTTTTTCATTTTGCATGAGCGGTTGCGGCCGGTTCAGTGGAGCGCCATTGCACTGGCCGGCGTCGGCGTAGCCTGGCTGACCTGGCATGCCGGCAACTTCCCATGGATAGGATTGACGCTGGCATTGACCTTCGGCAGCTATGGTTTGCTGCGCAAAATTGCCGTGCTGGGACCGCTGGAAGGCTTGTCGCTGGAGACCATGCTGCTGTTTCCATTCGCCTGTGCCTATCTGCTCGTGCTTGCAACGGAGAACCACAGCGCCCTGCTTCAGGGAGATTTTTCGATCCAGGCATTGTTGGTCGCAGCCGGTCCGATTACGGCCGTGCCCCTGCTGTTGTTCGCGGCAGGCGCCCGCCGGATTTCCTTGTCCCTGCTCGGCTTATTGCAATACATCGGTCCGACCCTGCAATTGCTGATCGGCGTATGGCTTTACCATGAACCGTTCGGCCCGGCGCGTTTCATTGGATTCGGCCTGATCTGGGCTGCACTGTTGATCTACTCAGTCGAGAGCGCGTGGCGAAGCTGGGCGGGCCGTCTTGGCAGATCTTGAAGCAGGGAACGGTGGACGGCGCGTGTTGTCTATTGTGCAAGGACGCCGGAATGCCACATGCCGGCTGCCTTCCACTATTCCCTTTTCATTTTTAGCTGAAGCCGGAACAGCCCTGCTGTTTCCCATAAGGAGATTGTCATGAAAAAACTTTTCAAGAGCATGGGCTTGCTGGCGGGTGCAGCGCTGCTTGCCGCAGGACTTGTGCATGCAAAGGATGAAGCGAAAGCTTCCGATTCCGCCAATAAAGCAACTCCTTCCGAAAAGTCATCCGCTGCGGCATCCCAGGCTTCGCCAAGTGGTGCAATGACAAGCGACAAGGCCAAGAGCGATGCCCAGATAGACATCAATACGGCGACGGAAAAGGAACTGGCCGGCTTGCCGAAGATCGGCGAGGTGAAGGCAAAAGCGATCGTCAAAGGCCGTCCCTACAAGAGCAAGGATCAGCTGGTCGATAAAAAGATCCTGAGCCAGGAAGCCTACGACAGCATCAAGGACCAGATCATTGCCAAACAAGGCACATCAACGAAAGATTCAAAGAAAGACGTCAGCAAAGACAGTAAAAAGTAATGTAAGTTTGCCGATCTGCCCGTCGTACGGGAACGGCTCCAAATTGGGCCGCAATCCAACCAGGATGCGGCCCGTTTTAATTGCCCTTTGATTCCTGTTTGATTGTGAACCACGCCCCGCTTGCCGCCATCATCGGTTATCCTTGCGGTCTCTTCTCATTTCACTCATTTCTGTATCACCATGGCTCAATACGTATACACAATGAACCGCGTGGGCAAGATCGTCCCGCCCAAGCGCCAGATTCTGAAGGATATTTCGCTATCGTTCTTTCCCGGCGCCAAGATTGGCGTGCTGGGATTGAACGGCTCCGGCAAATCCACGCTGCTGAAAATCATGGCAGGCATAGACAAGGACATCGAAGGCGAAGCCGTGCCGATGCCGAACCTGAACATCGGCTACCTGCCGCAGGAACCGCAGCTCGACCCGGAGAAGACCGTGCGCCAGGAAGTGGAGTCCGGCATGGGCGAAGTGATGGAGGCGCAGTCCAAGCTCGATGCGGTCTATGCAGCCTATGCCGAACCGGATGCCGACTTCGATGCCCTCGCCGCCGAACAGGCGCGGCTGGAAGCGATCATTGCAACCAGCGACGGCAACAATCTGAACCAGCAACTGGAAATGGCTGCCGATGCGCTTCGTTTGCCGCCCTGGGATGCCAAGATCGGCGTTCTTTCCGGCGGCGAAAAGCGCCGTGTGGCGCTGTGCAAGCTGCTGCTGTCCAAACCCGACATGCTCCTGCTGGATGAACCGACCAACCACCTGGATGCGGAATCGGTTGACTGGCTGGAGCAATTCCTGCAGCGCTTTCCTGGTACCGTGGTCGGCATCACCCACGACCGCTATTTCCTCGACAATGCCGCGGAATGGATCCTGGAACTGGACCGCGGCCACGGCATTCCATGGAAAGGCAACTACAGTTCCTGGCTGGAGCAGAAGGAAGCGCGCCTGAAACAGGAAGAAGCTTCCGAATCCGCACGTCAGAAAACCATTGCCAAGGAACTGGAATGGGTGCGCCAGAATCCGAAGGGACGGCAAGCCAAGAGCAAGGCGCGTCTGGCACGCTTCAATGAATTGAGCGAACACGAATACCAGAAGCGCAACGAGACGCAGGAAATCTTCATCCCAGTCGCCGAACGGCTCGGCAATGAAGTGATCGAATTCAAGAACGTGTCGAAATCCTTCGGCGACCGGCTACTGATCGACAATCTTTCGTTCAAGATTCCGGCGGGCGCCATCGTCGGCATCATCGGACCGAACGGCGCCGGCAAATCAACGCTGTTCAAAATGATCGCCGGCATCGAGAAGCCGGACAGCGGCGAAGTCATAATCGGACCTACGGTGAAACTGTCGCTGGTGGATCAGTCGCGCGACCAGCTCGAAAACAAGAAAACCGTATTCGAGGATGTATCCAACGGCGCCGATATCCTGACCGTGGGCCGCTTTGAAATGTCGTCGCGTGCTTACCTGGGACGCTTCAACTTCAAGGGCAGCGACCAGCAGAAAATCGTCGGCAATCTCTCCGGCGGCGAGCGTGGACGCCTGCACCTGGCGAAGACACTGCTCATGGGCGGCAACGTGCTGCTGCTGGACGAACCGTCGAACGATCTCGACGTGGAAACCCTGCGCGCGCTGGAAGATGCTTTGCTGGAATTTGCCGGCAGCGTGATGGTAATTTCGCACGACCGCTGGTTCCTCGACCGCATCGCCACGCATATCCTGGCCTTTGAAGGCAATTCACAGGTGGTTTTCTTCGACGGTAATTACCAGGAATATGAAGCAGACAAAAAGAAACGCCTGGGCGAGGAAGGCGCGAAGCCGAAGCGGATCCGGTATAAGCCGATTACCCGCTAGTCAGCCAATAAAAGAAGCGGCTTTCGGGCCGCTTTTTTATTCCGGGACCCGGAGGTTGAGCTAGTCAATCATATTGGGAGGCCATCGTTCGCTTTGCTTCATATGGCTCTTTCGCGTATGCGACAGGCTCCGGCTTGCCGATTCCATAGCCCTGGGCGAAGTCGATACCTAGCTTGGCCAATTCCACCATGACGGCTTCGTCTTCGACGAATTCGGCGATCGTGCGGATGCCCATGACACGTCCTATGTGCGCAATGGCTTCGACCATCGCACGATCAATACGGTCGTGGAGCATGTTTTTGACGAAGCTGCCGTCAATCTTGATGAAATCGACCGGCAGGCTTTTCAGATAGCCGAATGAGGACATGCCGCTGCCGAAATCATCCAGCGCAAACCGGCAGCCGAGCTGCTTCAGCTCCCGGATCAGATTGACCGCGTTGGTGAGATTGCCGATTGCCGTGGTTTCCGTTATCTCAAAGCAGATTGCATGCGGCGGAATGGCGTATATGCCGAGTTGCTCGCGGATAAAGGCGACCAGGCGCTCGTCGCCGATAGTCGCGCCGGAAAGATTGATTGAGCAGGTATAGGACGTGTCAGGATCGGTGCAGGCGCGCCGGAAATATTCAAACGCATTCCTGATAACCCAGAAGTCGATCGACGGCATGAGGTTGTAACGCTCCGCGGCCGGCAGAAAGGACATCGGCGGAATGATTCGTCCATCTTCATCCTGCATGCGCAGCAGGATTTCGAAATGGACGATCCGCTCCCTAGAATACTGGAGCGGGACGATTTTCTGATGGTATAGCTGGAAGCGATCGTCTTCAATCGCTTTGGAAATCCGGTTGACCCAATCCATCTGTCCCTTGCGCTCGACCAGTTCATTGTCATTGGGATGATAGACATGGATCCGGTTGCGCCCCTTATCCTTGGCGATGTAGCAGGCGCCGTCGACGATACTCAGAATATCGTTCAGCGCCAGCCCGTCGTCGCCGAAGGTCACCAGCCCGATGCTGACGCCAACCGAAAACAGTTTATCGGACCAGGCAAAGCGGAATTCGCTCACCGTTTTGCGCAAGCTTTCGGCAATGCGCGAGGCCGGTTCGCCGGCGCAGTTTTGCAGCAGCACGCCGAACTCGTCGCCGCCCAGCCGCGCCAGCAAGTCGCTCTGACGCAGACGATCATGCAGCAGCCTGCTGAGTTGCTGCAGCAAGGCGTCGCCGGCATGATGACCACAGGTGTCGTTGATGATCTTGAACTGGTCGAGATCGAGATACAGGATCGTGTGGCGATCTGCCGTGCCGGCCATGCCCAGCAACAATGCCTGCAGCCGGCGCTCGAATTCGCGGCGGTTCACCAATCCGGTCAATTCGTCATGCGAGGCTTGATATGACATTTCGACCTGCTTTTGCTTTTCCTTGAGCGTCGCCTCGCGGATGGTGTCGCTCAGGAATTCAAATTCATAGATGCCTTTGTAGTCCGGCAAGCCGCTGGATTGGATCGATGCAATGATGCTGCGCACCGGATAATGGACGACGCGGCGGAAATAAAAGAGCAGCAGCATGCTGATGATCACCAGCATGCCGCCGATGGCGTAATAGCTCTGGCTGATTTCACTGACGAATTCTGCATAGACCTTGCCGTCCTTGACCGGCATGATATGCCAGTCCCATAGCTCGAAATCCAGGTGGCGCGCGTAATAGTCGTGCTCGCCGTAGCGGATCTTGGTGACGCCATGCTCTTCCTCCGGAAGGACCGCTTTTAACAGAACCTGCTGCGGAACGATGCTGTCATGCAGGAGAACCTTTCCGGTTTTCCCTTCATACACCAGAATCTGGAAATCATGCAGCCGTGCAAATTCCTCCAGCTTGCCGAGCGTATTCCCCTTTCTGATGGTGACGGCGGATTCCACATTCGCCACGCCTTCCAGAAGCAGGTTCTGCAAGGCAGCGTCGCAAAGGTTGTACAACTCGCGCGCACTGCGGTCCAAATCCTCATTGATCCGCTCGGTGGCGTAATGCCGCACGGTTTGCAGGCCGAGCGTAAACACCACGCCGCCCAAGGTCACCATCAGCAAGACAATGGGAACCAGCGGCGCCAGCATCCGGAAATGCAGGCGGCTGAATAATGGCTTGTTTTGTTTGCCTGTCCTGTTTATCGCCATATCGGTTCGGCCGTTGCCAGCTCCGGCGGAGCAACGATTTCCCTTTTCCCTTTTTGCCACTGGACGGTAGACGTGAAATGGCGCATCTGGCGGCCATCGCGGTCAACGCCGTAACGCCCGATGATGGTCATGGTATCCAGAGTGGCCAGCGCATCTCTCAACTTGATGCGATCGACACTCCTGGTTTTGCGAATTGCGGCTTCGAGGATCTGGCCGGCCGCATAGGCGCAGGCGGCATGATAGGAAGGGTCGATCCGGTAACGCTCCTTGAATGCGGCAGTGAACTCCCTGCTGCCTGGAAAAGGCAGCTCAGACTCCCATTGGGAGGAAGAATAGGTGTATTCGGCATCTCCTTTCAAGGTGTCGAAGTAATTCTGGATAGCCGGCCCGACCGTCGCGTAATAGGCCTGCGGCGCCCAGCCGATTTTCTTGAGCGTGCGCTGTCCATTCACTGCATCGTCAAAATGACCGGCGATGATCAGGACTTGCGCGCCGGATGCCTGGGCGGCAACGATGCTTCTCTCGATTTCCGGAGAACTCTTCTTGAATGTATCGGAATACAGCACGCTTAACTGAAAACGCTTGGCCCATTCCCTAGTGCCGGCTTCGATACCCCTGGAGAAGAGGTCGTCGGCAGATACAATGGCAATCTTCGTGATGCCCGACTTCACCAGCAGTTCCAGAAAGCCGGTCGTGTAAGCGCTGCTGGTGATATAGACGCCGAACAGGTATTTCCTGTCTTGCTGCCATAGGGCATCCGCCGAGGCACCCGAAGCAAGCAAGGGATAGCGGTATCGTTCGGTGACGCGGGAAACCGCATTGGTGATGTCGCTTGAATACGGTCCCAGCACGAAATCGACCTTTTGCTGCACGATCAGGTTTTCGTAGAGTTTGCCGCCAAGCTGCGGATCACTTCTGTCGTCAAGAATGCTCAGCTTGATCCGGTTACCCAGAAGCCCGCCTTTTCGATTGACGTCCTCTTCCCATAAACGGTAAGCCTTCTCCTTCATCTTTCCCATCTCCGCGTATTTCCCGGTCATGCTGACTGTTACGCCTACGTGCAACGGGTTTGCAGACTGCACCGCAAATGGCATGACAAGCAGGCACAGGAAAAACAGGAAGGGGCGCAAGCAATAAAACATAGTTGCTCCAGGAGACGGATCGCAAAAGCGCTCGGGCGATTCGCCACGGTAGTAAGGGATACTACTGATTTTGTTTCTTCGCTGCAACTTTAAACGCATCCCGCCTTCCTCTTTGCAACGCTGAGGCATGGCAGCATGTTATGCAGCAAAACAACATTGCTTGTTCGGCAAGGCGTTGTACGCAGTGGCGCGGAAAAGTTGCGTCGATGACAAGCTCATAGCATTTCCAGCGGAGTTGCTTCATTCGGCGGAGGGAATGCGCGATCCAGTTCCGCCAAATCCTGTTCGGTGAGCTTCACGGAAAGGGCTGCGTGGTTTTCCTGCACATGCGCAAGCGAGGCTGCCTTCGGAATGGCAATTACCTGCTCCTGGCGCAGCAGCCAGGCTAAAGCAATCTGGGCCGGTGTGGCTTGATGACGCTGCGCGATCGTCCGCAAAGCCGGCGCATTCAACAGGCGGCCCTGTTCGATCGGCGAATACGCCATGAGGGGAATACTGCGTGTGCGGAGCAGCGGTTGCAGATCGTACTCGATGCCGCGCCGTGTCAGGTTATACAGGACCTGATTGACCGCGACCTTGTCGCCGCCCGGCGCCTGCAGCAGTTCCTGCATGTCATAGACATCCAGATTGCTGACGCCCCAGTGGCGGATCTTGCCGCTGCGCTGCAAGGCTTCGAAGGCTTCGATGGTTTCCGCCAGCGGCACCTGTCCGCGCCAGTGCAGCAAATACAAGTCGATGCAATCGGTATTCAGCCGCTGCAGGCTGCGCTCGCATGCGGCAATGGCGCCGCGCCGGCTGGCATTGTGCGGATAGACCTTGCTGACCAGGAAAACCTTGTCGCGCCGGCCGGCAATCGCTTTTCCCACCAATTCCTCGGCGCCGCCGTCGCCATACATTTCCGCCGTATCGATCAAGGTCATACCCAGGTCGATGCCGGCCTGCAGGCTTGCCACTTCGTCGGCATGCCGACGGGCGGATTCGCCCATGAACCATGTGCCCTGGCCAAGTGCAGGAACTTGTTCTCCGGATGGAAGCGTGATCGTGCGCATGCGCGGTATCTCCTCTAAATTCTTATCGTGCCAAATGTTCGGCATTTGTCCGGCGCAAGCGCTCCATGAACCAGGCCGGCCTGCAGAACCGGCAGTATACCCTGCCGCGAACCGGCTTTCGGCCGAGCGCAACACGGCGAGGCGTCGAAACGGCGACAAGGCCAGTTCACGCGTACGTAATGTCCATGTGCAAGCCGTCAAGGCTGGCAAGCCTTGCAAGGTCGCTGGTGTTTAATCGACAGCTTCGGCGTGAAGCCGCTCCTGCAGGAAAGCCAGTACCGCCGCTTCTTCAGGACGCAGGGCATGCACATCTTCGCTCAGCGCCTTGCCGGTGCGTTGCCGCATTGCTTCCAGCAACGTTCCATCGATATATGATGCCAGCACCTCCGGATGTACATAGCATTTACGGCAAATGGCCGGCGTATTGCCCAGCCGCCTGGCAACGTTTTCGATCGCGCGCACGATATTCTTTTTCGCCTGCGCTTCGGAATCGAATTTTTCGAATTCCTGCAAGGCCAGGGCAGCCAGGACCGTGCCGGCCCAGGTGCGAAAATCCTTGGCGGTATAGTCTTCGCCGGTGACGGCGCGCAGGTAATCGTTCACGTCGGCCGACCCGATGGTATGCACATTGCCTTCGTCATCGAGATACTGGAACAAATCCTGTCCGGGCAAATCGCGCGTGCGTTTGATGATGCGCGCCAGGCGCGGATCGCTTACTTTCACTTTGTGGTTCACGCCGCTTTTGCCGCGGAACTGGAATTCAACCGCACTGCCGTCGATGCGCACATGGCGGTTCTTCAAAGTCGTCAGGCCGAAAGACTTGTTTGTACGCGCATATTCTTCATTGCCGATGCGCATCATCGTAACCTGCAGCAGGTAGACGATCGTTGCCAGTACTTTTTCGCGCGGCAGACCCGGCAGCGACAGGTGTTCGTCGACCTGCCGGCGAATCGCAGGCAAGGCTTGCCCGAAACTGATCATCCGCCCGTATTTGGCTTCATCGCGCACCGCACGCCACCTGGCGTGGTAACGGTATTGCTTGCGGCCTTTTGCATCGCGTCCGGTTGCCTGGATGTGTCCGTTTGCCCAGGGCGAAATCCAGACCTCGGTCCATGCAGGCGGAATCGCCAGAGCGCGAATGCGCGCAAACGTCTTGTCATCCTTGATGATCTTCCCTTCCGGGTCCAGATACCGGAAACCGTCTTGCGTAGCCTGGCGCCGAATTCCTGCTTGCTCGTCCGAAACATAGCGCAGGCCGGCTTCCTTGGCGAACTTCGGTGGGTCGGCAGCAAGCGAGTCAGAAACTGGAGAAGGGGAGATGCATGCATCCTTGGCCATGATGGTCCTGCGGATCGAGTTAGATCGAATTAAATTGAATTAAATTGAATTAAAAGGGCCGGCAAATTTTGCCGGCTTTGTTTTCTGTGCGGCGCCTGCATTCAGCATGTCCGGACCTAACCGGTGCAATGCTTGTATCCTGAAAATTAGTCAGGCCGATCGATCGTCTGGTTCCATCAGTATCAGGTTCTGTTGCGCAGGCATAAGCCGCCTCATTCCAATGTCAATTCCCGCCAAAACCTATTAAGATATTGCACCATGAAAATAAACCTTCCTGAACGCGAACGACAGTCCTGCCTTTACGCAAACTCGATCCACGCCCAATTGCTACCCTATTGCTTCAAACAGCTTCCCCGACCTATAGGCGTCTTACGGCCCATGGCGGGCGGCAGCCCCCTTTCCTTTGCGAGCACACTATGAACTTAGAGAAGGTGATATTTGCTTTTTTCATCGTACTGGCCGCTTCGCTGAACTTTGCATTTTTTCTCGGCGATCCCAAGCAGCCGGAAACCCACAGCGTCTATGAGTTATGCGCTGCGATCGTCGTGAGCCTGATCGCCACAGTGTTGAAGTTCGGCGACCGTACGCAGATCGGCGCGGTCCATCTCTCGACCAGCCTGGTGGCCGACATCCAGCTCATCACTGCAGCAGTCATATGGGGCATTGCCGTACATGTCACCGGCACCGGCCTGACAGGCGAAGTGATGGCCAGCATCGTTTCCTTTTCCGGCGGCGCACTGCTCGCCAACATCGTGTCGGTCACCATGCTGATCGTTGAAACCGTGATGATGCGCCGCTAACGTGCGCCATGGACGGCATATGGATTGCATAAGGATTGTGCAATGAACAGCGTGTTTTTCATTGTGCTGCGCCGCATGCGTGCGCCGCTGATCCTGCTGATCATGGTGTACTGCGTTTCCGTAGTGGGCCTGACGCTCATTCCGGGTGTCGATGCGGATGGCTCGCGTGCTACGCCAATGAGCTTTTTCCACGCGTTCTACTTCATCAGCTATACCGCCACCACCATTGGCTTCGGCGAAATTCCACAGGCATTTTCGGATGGCCAACGGATGTGGACGACGCTATGCATCTACCTGACCGTGGTCGCATGGTCATATTCCATCCTGACGCTCCTGGCGCTCCTGCAGGACAAGGCGTTTTTGCAAACTCTGCTCGCGGCGCGCTTCGCCGGCCGTGTGCGCCGCATCCGCACGCCCTTTTACCTGGTGTGCGGATGCGGCGACACCGGCACGCTGATTTGCCGGGCACTGGATTATCTCGGCATCGATTTCGTAATTCTGGACAAGGACGCCCATCGCATTGAAGAACTCGACCTGGAAGAATTCAAGCCGAACGATCCTTCGCTCGCCGCCGACGCATGCCATTCCGCAACCCTGCTCATGGCCGGCTTGCGCCATCCGTACTGCAAAGGCGTACTTGCCGTGACCAATGATGAAGATGCGAATCTGGCGATCGCCATCAATGCGCGCCTGCTCAATCCGCGCATTCCGGTGCTGGCGCGCGCCCGCACCCCGGTGGTGGCTTCCAACATGGCGGCGTTCGGTACAGACCATATCGTGAATGCCTATGAGCGATTCGCGGAATACCTGGCACTGGCGGTCGCGGCGCCGGAGCGCTACCGCCTGATCGAAATCCTCACCGGACTACCAGGCGCGAACTTGCCCGAGGTTCACCGTCCGCCGCGCGGAAAATGGATCATTTGCGGCTTCGGCGATTTCGGCCGAGCAATCGCACGCTATCTTGAGATGCCCGGCATCGAAATGACGATCATCGATCCGCAGGTCGAACGGTCGGAAAACGGGAATATCGTTGCCGGGAGAGGAACCGAAGAACTGGTTCTGCAGGAAGCGGGCATCGAACAGGCGGCCGGCATCGTCGCAGGCACCAAGGACGATATCATCAATCTGGCGATCGCCACCATGGCCAAACGCTTGCGCCCGGATATTTTCGTCGTCGCCAGGCAAAACCACGAAGCCAGCGATCTGCTGTTCGACACCTTTCGCGCCGACTTCAGCATGGTACATACGCGCCTCGTGGCGCAGGAATGCATCTCGATCCTGACCACTCCGCTTCTGGCGCGCTTCCTGGCCGCCGTGCGCGGCATGCAGGAGGAATGGTGCAACCAGCTGGCGCAGGATCTGGAAGCGCTATGCGAAGGTGTTGTGCCGGAAGTTTGGGATGTCGTGATCAATCAGCATTCCGCGCCGGCCGTACACCAAACCCTGCAACGAAAAAGCACCGTGCAGATCGCCCATCTGCTGCGCGACAATGCGGATCGCGACACGCGATTGCCAGTGGCGGTGCTGATGGTGGAGCGCGGAGGGGCGCAGCAGCTTCTTCCTGACGAGAGCTTCGAGTTGATGCCGGGCGATGCGCTTTTGATCGCGGGTCAGCATGCCGCCCGTTCGCTGCTGAATCTCACGCTGCAGAACCTCAACGCGCTGGAGTTCATACTTACCGGATGCGACCAGCGCAGCGGCTGGCTATGGCGGCGCCTGTTTTTACGACAGACACCGCAAGCGCTGGATATCGGGCACAAGAACTGATCTGCACCAGCGAAAAATGCCGGGCGTATCGACCAGGATTGTGCGCGAGTGAGACAGCCCGCAGGGCGGACCACTAACACTCGCTTACAACTTTAACCGTTCTCCTCATGCTTTCCTGGCGCTTTTTGGGAATGATTTGCCTGTCGCTCCGCTTTCATTGTCAAAAGCATCGCTCAGCATGAGGAGAACACATATGAAACCCAAGATCGGTATGGCAGCCTTGCTGCTTGCAGCGGGATTGATTTCAACGGGCGTTGCGCACGCAACCCCGCCTGATCATGCACCGGCACATGGTTACCGCGCCAAGCATGTGCATCACCACAAGTACGTGTATTACCCGGCGCAGCAAGTGTACTACGCTCCGACACAAGGAGTCTGGTTCTGGCTCAACGGCGGCACCTGGCAGGCCGGCGCCAGTCTTCCGGTGCGCTATCACGCGTATCGCCAGTACCAGGGCATTCCCGTCACTCTGGATACCTCCAGGCCCTATGTGAAACATGTCTACGTGGAAAAGCATTATGGCCGGCCATGGCGCGAAAAGCACCGGCATAGCCTTCGCCACAGGCATGACCGCGATCATGATCATGGCCGTGACGACTAGCTCCGCATAAGGCCGGCAAGCCAGCTCTCGCCACGTCGTTACACGATCGGGGCGCGAAAGCGCCCCTTCCATTTTATGCACCGCCGTTCTGCACCCTCGCCGCCGTGTACTTGCCCGCGTGGAACGCGCGCGCTTTATAATGTCATCTGTTCCGGGCGCGGCTTCGCGCCTTTACATTTGGGCAGACAGAATGAATGCGGTAGCAACAGCTTTGTCCGAGAGGCAAATCGAGCAATTCCGGCAAGACGGTTATCTGATCATCCGGGCCATGGTGCCGATGCAGCAATGCCGGCACATGGCCGCCGTTGCAATCGCGCATTTGCGGCAAGCCGTGCCGCCTCTGGAATACGAGGCACAGGTCGGCTATCCGGGTGCACCGGCATCCCTTGATGCGCCCGGCGGCAGAACCATACGGCGGCTGCGCAGCGCCTATCAGCGGGACGCCTCTTTTGCGCAATGGGCAAGCGACCCGGACCTCGTTGCCAAATTGGCAGTGCTGCTCGGAGAAAATGTCTGCCTGACGCAGGCGCACCATAATTGCATCATGACCAAGCATCCGGATTTTGGTACCGCGACCGGCTGGCACCGCGATATACGCTACTGGTCGTTTGCGCGCCCGGACTTGATTTCAGTGTGGCTTGCGCTGGACCATGAACATGCTGGCAATGGCGCGTTGCGTTTTATTCCGGGCTCGCACCAGCTGCAGATTGCGCCGGATAGATTGGACGAACTGGATTTCCTCAAACCCGGCCATCCGGAAAACCAGGCATTATTCGCACAAGGAGTCACGCCTGAACTTCAGCAAGGCGATGTCGTGTTCTTCCACAGCGGCGTATTCCATGCAGCCGGCCGGAATGCAGCCGCATCGACCAAGCTTTCTGCGGTGTTCGCCTATCACGGCTGCAGCAATACGCCGTGCCCCGGAACGCGGACGGCCGCGTATGAATCGGTTCATCTCGGGAAGTAACACGGACTGTTCATGCATGGTCGCCTGGATCAAGCGACGGGCAGGCGAATTTTCACGACGGCGCCCTTGTCGTTTTCCCGGCTTAATGCGGCATTGCACTTGCGCGCCAGTGCATTGATCAAGCCGCTGCCGCGCATATTGCCCGGCTTGGCAATCGCCTGCAGACTTTCCTGGCTAAAACCGCGCCCATTGTCCGCAACCGTGATCTCCATCTCCTGCACGCCGAGTCTTTGCACGCGCAGATGGATTCTGCCAGCCTCGGCACCGCTGTGCTTGATGGCGTTGGTGATTAGCTCATTCACGATGAGACCCAGATTGGATGCCAGTTCATGGGGAACTTCAATAAATTGAGCTTCGGCCACCAAGGTGGATTGGCCGCTGTTTTCAATGGCAATGGTCGAGCGCGCCAGGCTCGCCAGGTATTCCGACAGTTCCACTACGCCGCCGGCGCTTTTATACAGTTCATCCTGCATGATGCCAACGCCCTGCACCCGCGTCATCGCCGATTGAAGCAGTTCTTTGGCTTCGTCGGACGAGGCGCCCATTTTCGACAATTGCAAGAAGGACAGGATCAGTTGCAGGTTGTTCTTTACGCGGTGGTTGAGTTCGGCCAGCAATACCCGCTGATGCTCTTCAAGGTCGCGTTGTTCGGTAATGTCGATGCAACTGCCGAAGTAGCCGGCGAAGACGCCTTCCCGATAGAACGGCGCGCCGTTATCCAGGAACCACCGATAGACACCGTCATGGCGGCGCAAGCGGTATGGCATCGTGAACGGCTCGCGCGCATCGAAGGCAGTGACGTAAGTCGCTACGCAACGATCATAATCTTCGGGATGCACGTCTTCGGCCCAGCCGTAGCCGTATAACTGTCCTTGCGTCTTGCCCGAATAATCCTGCCAAGGCTTGTTGAACCAGTCGCACAGTTTGTCGGTACGGGAACGCCAGATCATCACGGGAGCATTGTCGGCAAGTTCGCGGAATTCCAGCTCACCCATGTCGGCCATTTTTTCGGAGGAGATCGCCATATTTCTGTCGGCTTCCATTGCAGCGCTATGTAAACATTTCCAGCTTGACCGGCTTGGCGGGCGGCGGCGGGTTCGCACCGACTATCCATGCCTGGGTGAAGCGGGCGCTGCGATCCAGGTCTTCCAGCAGATAAGGCTTGGGCAACAAGCCAAGCGCCGCTTCGCGATTGGTGCGTGCGGCAGCAACTTGCCCGCTGACGAAAATGGAATGGATCGCATGCCGTTCGCGCAGCGCGCGCGCCAGTGCAATGCCTTCGTCCTTGCCGGCAAGGTTGATGTCGATGAATGCCAGATCGATCGGCTGATTGACAGCCAGGTTCAGGCATTCGTCTACGGTATGTGCCGGTCCGACCACTTCATAACCGAACAGATTCAATGCTTCCGCCGCCATCAAAGCAAGAATGGCATCGTCTTCCACTACTAAAATTCGCATGACCTTCTCTCGTTCAAATCAAGGCTTCGTCTGTTCAAAAAGCATAGGCCGGTCCATTCACGACATTGCGTTGATCTGCAACAAATTGGAAAGAATTGAGCGGAATCCCAGCGCAAATGAAAAAGCCGACGTTGACACCAAGGCTACGGATACGGAAAGAAGCCTGTATCCGTAGCACTGGCACCCTATGGCTGAGATAACGGCCGCCTGCTATAGGTTCTCCAGCGCATGCCACGGCTTGCTTTGCCGCCAGTTCGCAATCCAGTCCGGCGGCATGACCAGGCTGAATGCGCCCATGTCTGCCACCAGCGCACCCAATGCCGCAGGCATGATGGTCACGCCCTCGGTCAGGGCCGGCATGTGCGAGCAGATTTCCTTTTGCACATAGGGTTTCAGCCAGTCGCCGTGATGATGCCAGACACTGCCGCCGACTACGAAGGTGCGCAGATCCAGCGCGGCAACCAGATTGTAGAGACCGCGCCCGAACCATTGCGCGGCTTCCTGCGCAACCGCCAGCGCGGCAGTGTCGCCGGCACGCGCGGCGCGGAACAGATCCGCAGTAGGCTTGGCCAGGCGGTTTCCCAGATTGCGCCCGGAAATCAAGGCTTCCAGGTCGCCGCGATTGCCGCAGCCGCATAGCGCGTCCGACACTTCGCTCATCAGCATGTGCCCTGCGTGGCCCGCGTTGCCATGCTTGCCGTGCAGGATATTCCCATCCACGCACAAACCGAAGCCGATGCCGGTGCTCCATGTCACGTAGGCGCAATTGGGCTCGCCCAATACGGCACCGAAGGTACGCTCGGCCACCAGTGCAGCAACGCAATCGTTTTCAATCAGGACATCGCTGAAATGCTCGCGTAATACTTTTTCCAGCGGGATCGTGGTCCAGTCGTTGGGCAGGTCGATGCTGGCCGCCTGGCCGCCGCAAATATTGGGCGCTGCCAGGCACAGCATGCCGTCTTCACGTACGAACGGGCCGCATGAAGAAACGCCGACTGCGCTGATTTGACCGGGCGTGATTCCGGCCTGGCTGCAGGCTGCCTCGATCAGGGCCAATCCCTGCTCGGCCGGCGCTCGCGATGTGCCGATCTTGACGGTAGCTTGCGTGACACGGCTCAACGGCGCGTCCTTGCTGGCCACAGTTGCTGCCATCTTCGTGCCGCCGATATCCAGTGCTGCAATAAAACGCGTTTCCATTCCCCTCCTCCGTGTCATCAAACCCTGCGGCGTTGCGCGGCTCAGTAGGCATTGTCCCAGGAGATGCTCAGCCGCGCGGCGCACTGGATCAGTCCTACCATGCTGTAGGTTTGCGGGAAATTTCCCCACAATTCGCCGGTGTCGTGCATCAAGTCCTCTGACAAGAGGCCGAGATGATTGCGCTTGGCCAGGACTTTCTCGAACAAGTCGCGCGCGCGTTCCTTTTCGCCGATCTGCGCCAGCGCCATGATCCACCATAATGTGCACACCAGGAATGCGGTTTCCGGCAAGCCGAAGTCGTCTTCCTCGTCGTAGCGCAGCAAAAAGTCGCCGCGCTGCAAATGCTTTTCAATTGCACGCACCGTGCCGATGAAGCGCGGATCATCGGCCGCCACGAACTGGAACTCGTTCATCAGCAGCAAGCTGGCATCGAGCCGGTCGCCGCCGAACACCGAGACGAAACTGTTCATCTCTGCATTCCATGCCTGCTCGCAGATTTCGGCATGGATACGCTCGGCATGGCCGCCCCAGTAAGCCGCCCGCTCCGGCAGGCTCAGCTGCGTCGCGATGGTCGCCAAACGGTCGCAGGCTGCCCAGCACATGATGCTGGAGAAGGTATGCACGCGCTTGGATCCGCGCAATTCCCAGATCCCGGCATCCGGCACATTGTAGTTGCGCACCGCTTCCTCGCCCAGCCGTTCCAGGTCATTGAACATATGCTTGCCTGCCGGCCGCTCCAGCCTGCTGTCGAAGAAAGCATGGGTGCTGGCCATGACCGCTGCGCCGAATACATCGTTCTGGATCTGGTAATACGCCAGGTTGCCTACGCGTACAGGGCCCATGTTGCGGTAGCCGGGCAGCGCCGGGGCGACCCACTCGTCGAGAACGGCTTCGCGCCGGATACCGTATACCGGCTGCAGCGGCGTGTCGCGCGTGTCGGCGATGATATTGAGAATGTAGTCGAGGTAATGCTCCATGGTGGCGGTGACGCCCAGGCGGTTCAGTGCATTGACCACAAAGTATGCGTCGCGCAGCCAGCAGTAGCGGTAATCCCAGTTGCGGCTGCTGTTGGGCGCCTCCGGTATCGAAGTGGTGACCGCGGCAATGATGGCGCCAGTGTCGTCGAACGCATTAAGTTTCAGGGTGATCGCCGAGCGGATCACGACATCCTGCCATTCAAACGGGATGGCCAGGTTGCGCACCCAGCGATGCCAGTAAGCCAGCGTCTGTTCGTGGAACGAACGTCCTACTTCCGGCGGCGAACCGTTGACGGTCTCGTCCGGCCCCATGATCAGCGTGATGCTGTTTTCCAGGAAAAACGGCCGCTCTTCGGTAATCGCGGAAATCGATGCATCGGTGGTGACGCGCATCGCCTGCGAGGAGCCGACATAGGAAATATGATGCGCACCGCTGCGCCGCTCCGCCGGACTGCCGCCGTAATTGATGGTCGGGCGTACGCGCAGGCTCACGCGCGGCCGCCCGGCGGTGCGGCGTATGATGCGCACCAGCATGGCCGGCGAAAACGTGCGCCCATGCAAATGAAATCGCGGCGCAAAATCGATGATTTCAATTTCATTGCCGGCCGCATCGGCCAGCCTTGTGCTCAGGATGGCCGAATTGCGCTCGTATTCCTGCAGCTTGGTGGTGGCTCCTTCGAAGCCTACATTGATCACCCCATGCTCTCCATCCGGATTGAGCAATTTGCAGCAGATCGGATCGCTGTCGAAGTCCGGATAGCACCACCAGACGATTGCACCGTTCTGGTCGACCAATGCGCTGGTGCGCGAATTACCGATGAGTCCGAGGTTGAGAGTTGACATGCACAATTCCTTATACGAATGTCCGTTCTGTCATAGTGGCGGCGCTGTTGCACGGGGCGAGTGAAACATCGCCTTCACACGCCGCTTGGCTGCAATTCCTGCAGCCGTCTGATCAATTCATCCAGAAAACCGACGATATCCGGCCAATGCGGCAAATAAAACTCAGCCGCGCTGCCTGCGAAATACTCGACGCGCACCGTCATGATATCTTGCCGGCGCAACTGGAATGCGTCTTCATCGGTCACATCGTCGCCCACATAGATCGCATGGCGCGCACCGCTGATTTCCATCAGCTTCTCCAGCGCATCGCCCTTATGCGGCGCATTCGGCGGAAGCAGATTGAAGATGCATTTTCCCTCAATGACACGCGCCGCAGGGATAGCTTGCGCAAACAATGCGCTTAAATTCTTCTTTACCAGTTCGCTTTCCGGTGCCGCACGATAATGCACTGTCAGCGAAAAGCCCTTATCCTCGATCCATGTGGCGGGGCCGAATCTTTGCTTGTCCCCCAGTGCCTGCGACAGGACTTCCTTCCAGGTGCGGCATAGCTTCCGGTAATCGTCGCTGTTCACGTGCCACCCCGGCATACCTTCGGAACCGTGGTTACCGATAATGTAGTTGGGCTCAAATGCCACGCGGGAACGAATATCCGCCACCGAGCGCCCTGTCAGAATCGCCAGCGGCACATGAGCCGCCAGTGCGCTCAGCCGTTGCAGCACTTCCTGCGGCAGGATTGCCTTGTCCGGCTGCGGCACGATCGGCGCCAGCGTGCCGTCGAAATCGAATACGCATAACAGGTCTGGCCCGACGATTTCATCGAGGCGGCGCAACCCGGCATCGGAAAACAATGGAACCATGCTTACACCACCCTGCGCAGCGATTTGCGATTGTAGGCATGAATGCGCGCGCGGATCTGTTCGCGCCGACGCAGGCGCGCCGCATCGAGCAGCATGCGGCCTGCCCAGCGGTAGACGTTGAAATCCCTCACCAGGCTGCGCATCGCACGCATGCGGTCGCGCTGCTCCAGTTCCGGCATTGTCAGTGCACGATACAAGGCATCTGCCCCCTGTTCGATATGATACGGATTGATGATCAAGGCCTCATGCAGCTCGCGCGCAGCGCCGGTGAACTGGCTCAGCACCAGCACTCCGCGCTCATCTTCACGTGCGGCGATATATTCCTTGGCAACCAGGTTCATGCCATCGTGCAGGCTGGTCACCACGCATACTTCCGCAGCCCGATAATAGCGCACTACCTGGTCCGATTCGTAATGCTGGATTTTCAGCAGAATCGGTTCATAGTTTTCGCTGCCGAAGCGCTTGTTGATCCGCTGCGCCAGCATGCGTACCCGGCTTTCGAAATTTTGGTACTCATCCAGCGACGAACGGCTGGGTGCGGCGATCTGCACCAGCGAGAAACGCCCGATCAATGCCGGGTGCATTTCGAGCATGCGCTCCACCGCCTGAAAACGCTCCAGGATGCCCTTGGTGTAATCCAGCCGGTCCACGCCCAATGCCAGTAAATGCTTTTCTCCAACGCCCAGCTCGTGGCGCACGCTGCGATAGCATTCAGCGATGCTCGGCAAATCCCCCTCCGGCCAGGCGATCGAAATCGGATACGGCTCGACTTGCGTGACATCGCCGCCATATGTAATGGTCGAGGCTTCGTGTTCAATGCGGGTTTCCAGATAGCGGTCCACCGTTTCAATGAAGTTCTTGCAATGAAAAGGAGTATGGAAGCCGAGCAGCGTACTGCCTAGCAAGCCTTCCAGGATTTCTTCGCGCCACGGGCAGATGCCGAATGATTCGGGATTGGGCCAAGGGATATGCCAGAACATGATGATGGTCGCGCGCGGCAGTTTTTCCCTGACCATGCGCGGCACCAGCGCAAAATGGTAATCCTGTACCAGGACGATCGGGTCATCCGTGTGCGCTTCGGCAATCACGGCATCGGCGAAACGCTGGTTGACCGTGACATAGTACTCCCAGTCGGCTGTCCGGAACACCGGGCGCACATGGGCAATATGGCACAAGGGCCACAATCCCTCGTTGGCAAAGCCATAGTAGTAGCCCTGCTCTTCTTCTTTCGACAACCAGACCCGGCGCAGCGTGTATGAAGGCCGCTTGGGCGGCACCGCCACGCGGTCGTTCAGGTCGACGGTTTCCCGGTCGGCCGAACCTGCGCCATGCGCAATCCAGGTTCCGGAACAGGCGCGCATGACCGGCTCGACCGCCGTCACCAGGCCGCTGGCCGGCCGGCGCACTTCGACGCCTTCGGCTGTCCGATGATGGATATAGGGTTCGCGATTGGACACGACGATGATTTCATCGCCCGCCAGTTCATCGTGCAGCAGTGAACGCAGTTTTTCCGGCGTCCACATCTGCGGCGAATGTTCCTCCACCCGGCGCTCCACGTTGTATTCATGCAGCAGCGCACGCAAGTCGCCGACCAGCGGGCGCAATTCGGGGGGTGTATTCGCTTGCGAGCGTGTCACCACGTCGCGCCGCAGGATGCCTTTCATGGCGTGAATCCAGCCGCGCCAGCTGATGTGCGCGACAAAGACGGTAATCAGCGAGATCACCACGGCCAGCAGTGCAAACAAGGCGATCACATACTTTTGCGCTTCGCTGCTGCGCCGCTCGATGAAGGACATGTCGTGCACCAGGATCAGCTTGCCCAGATATTCTGCTTCCCGATTGACCGGGCTTTCGGTCACGTGCACCTTTCCTTCGGGCAAGTCTACAAGCGTTTGTCTCAGTTCCCTGCCTTCCTCAGCCATATGGCATCCGAGCGCCGCAGTCGGGTAGGCCACGGTCTTGTACAGGAGCGTTCCGCCGGGATCGCAAAATGCCAGTGCATACAGGCGCCCGTCCTGCTGGACCGAGCGGTCGAACAGCTGGGTGATCCGGCGTTGCGATTTTTGCGGCACGTATTCCTGCAGAGGTTCTTGCAGCGCGCTGGCGAGCATTTGCGAGCGCGTATCCAGGTCGCGCGTGAACCAGCGCAAGGTCATGTTGCCGACCAGCGGCACGACCACATAGGCAAACAGCACCAGCACCAGTGCCAGCGGCGCAATGAATCTCAAGGACAGCCGAAACGATCGGAACGGCATGACTTCTGGCTTTTGCGGTTCGGTCGCCATGCTTATTTGCCCCTGCTTAAACGATGCATCGCGCAGTTGCGGAAGATGGCATGAAGCCGACGAGGATGTGTGCTGGTTCCATGTTGATCAATGCAGAGTATTGTTCTTTTCATTATGTGCAGAGTATGCAATGCCGGCCGTTGACGATGAAACCAAGCTGCTCCATTCATCTCTACTTTTCCGTCGGTGCGGCAAGAAGAGCTGTTCCGTCGGACAGCGCGCTTGGCATGCAGTGAAGTTTTTCGTCCCGAGCTTGCGGAGAGCGCTCATTAGTGCGACTCATCATGCCGCTTACCACGCCTAAATGGACATTGTTTTTTTCTAACAGTTCAGCCCAGTTCCGGATAAGCAGATGTGGCGCAACGATTCAAGCTTGGGTCGTGCCCTGCACGGCTTTTCTTCTCTTGCGCGTATTGAGGCGGCGCTCTGCATGCCGCAGGCGTAGCCATCGCGCCTAACGGCTTTTACCAGCAGCAATGTTTACGACAACTAGGATTGCTCCGAAGAAATTTCTGATTGGAAACTTCCTGTCTATCGTTCACATCAGCTTTCTGTCCTGCCGTGTAGGAATAATCCCATTTTTTGTAACAGACTTTATTTGAGGCATGAAAGCCAATAAAATTAGGCCCTCGAAATCAGTATTAATATCGATAGTGTGTAGTGTCGGCTCACGTTAGGCTTTGCCGCATCATGTTAATCAAGTCTCGAAACAATGACTATGCATGACAAAGCCAGACTCAACGGCCGTTCCATGCATTGATCAAATAGAACTCTTAAAAATGCATATCTGCCGTAATGAATCAGCCCGTTAAAAACGTACTTTTCATTTGCACAGGAAATTCGGCCCGCGGATTGCTGGCGGAGGCTCTTATGACAGTGAAGAGCAAGGGGCGATTCCAGGGACTTAGTGCCGGCGTGCATCCCGGAGGATTGATCAATCCTTTTGCCGCGGAATTAATCCAGCAGGCCGGCTATCCGCTCGAACGCCTGCGCTGCAAGCGCTGGGAGGAATTCTCCGGTCCGAATGCAATGCAGGTCGACTTTGTTATTTCGCTTTGCGAACAGGTCCGGCAACTTCCTCACCCGGAATGGCCAGGCGACCCGATCCTTGCATCGTGGAATATTGAAGATCCGACTTCGACTACCGGCAGCATCGAGGAAAAACGCGAAGTCTTCAAACGCGTGTACAAGCAGATCGAAGAATATATTGAGCTCTTTCTCATGTTGCCGCATGAAAGCTTCGACCGCGATGTGCTGCGCCAGGAGCTGAATGATTTCCACGTCTTGTGCGGCCACAAGAACGCGCCGGAGCCGGATTGCCCTTCTGGTCAAGCAACGGACAGCCAGACTCTGGTTGCATAGTAGTCTCTCCACCTCCACCTCCCGCTCCCGCTTCGGCATTCCGCCGTCATCCGATTGCCGCCTGTCCCCGGCGAATACGAAACAAGCCAACGCAATTTCCGGCACATGAATTGCGCCCCTTACAATTGCATGCATTGCAGGCTTGGCATCGGCGATCTTAATCTGCTTCTTTCCATCTGATGAATATTTTGGTCGCTTACTATTCGCGCTCGGGACATACCGAGTCCTTGGGACAAAGGGTGCAAAACGAATTGATCTCTCGCGGCCATACAGTAACGATGGAGCGCATTCATGCCAGCAAGGAAGTCGGAAAATGGCGTCTTGCATTACCCTTGTGGTCCTCCATTCCGCTATTGCCGCTATGCATGATTTCCGCACGAATCCGGCAATGGTGGCTGGCTTGTTATCCGCAACCGGAAAGCGCGATCCGTACCCTTGCTCATCCCGATGTATCCCGGTTTGACCTGATCTGTATCGGCATGCCGAAATGGCTCTACCTGCCCTATCCGATGGCCCGCTATCTCAACACGATATCCGGCTTGCAGGGAAAGAGAGTGGCTGCATTTGCGACATTTTGCGGTCCGCCGCTGAAGACATTTGAAATCGAATTGCTGTTTGAGCCCCTGACACATCGCATTCGCAACAAAGGTGCACAGCTTTGCGCGCAACTGGCCGTCTCCAGCCATTTCCACGAATTTTTCTTTTTCCGCGAGATGGAATACGTGTTCCGCCTGGCGAGCAGGATTGTCTTCGGCCGCTCGCTGCGCTCTTTTACACTCGGCAGTGCATGGGCCGAATCGGAAGTGCAGCGATTTTGCGATGCGCTGCAACAGGACAGCGGGGCTAAAGAATGTGTAAAAGAGAATGGGCAAGCCGCCCGACCGGCGGCCTGCATGGAACGCTGACCGCGTCGGACGGCAACATGCTAACGGTCACGCGGATTGCGCACCGGGCTGTCTTTCGGAGGAATGATATTCGCCTTGCGGTGCTCCTCATCTTTCGGTTGCGAATTCTCCACGCCGCGCGTCTCGCGCAAATCGGTATCCATCTGCCCTTCCATCACATCATCGAACGCCTGCTTGATGTCGTCGCGCACGCCGCTGCTCTGGCTATCCGCCGACTCGTCACGTTCGTGCGGCATGCGCGGGGTGCGTTTGCTCGTTAATTCCGTTTCATCCTTGGCCGGGGATTTCGCCCGTACCTGGAATGGCTTCACGCCATTGACTTGTTCGCTGTTTGCCATCGTCTGCTCCTCGTATGCGTTCCGAATGCTTCAAATCATTCAATTGGGAAACGCCTTTAACAATTGGAGTCTGCGTAGCACGATAAATTCCTACGACAATTTGATCTAGCTTGGTGACCACGCGGTGTAGAGGGATGTACAGGTTCATGTATTCGGAGAAAGTTGGTTTGAAGCATTACACAATAGCGTCCGATACAGATCCGCCTCTTCATCTAGCAATACACCAAAAGAAAAAGCCGCTATTACGCGGCTTTTTGCATAGTCATGAAACGCTGGCTTATATTCCAAGCCTTGTGGTGGCCTGGTTCATCACTTCGTTGTTCCAAGGCACAAAACCGGGTACGCCGATCTTGCTCAATACTGTCTTGCCGGCGTCAGAGTCCGACAAGCTCAAAATCAAGGTTTGCAATTTTGCACGTTCAGCATCGCTCAGTTTTTTGGAGGCAAGGAACTGCTTGATCGGGATCGGCTTGGTTTCGGTCAGTACGCGGCCGCCTTTGGCGATCCAGTCTTTTTCCACAGCGTTCGATCCGGTCACGCCGGCATCGACGAAGCCGTTTTCAATCATGAACGGCACGGCATCCTGGTAACGGGTCGGCAGGAATTGACGTTCAGGATGCTGGATACGGGCTTCGCGCAGGCTGGCTGAAAACATCACGGTGGTAATCGAATCGACGCTCGGCACGCCAATTTTTCTATCCTTCAAATCCTGCATGGAACGCAAAGGCGAATCCTTTTTCACCATGACGCGGGCACGATAATCGGTAAATCCCTTGGCAGTCGCCAGACCGGAGTAGGCACCGCTTTTTACCGCGCGCAGTCCGATATGGGCCGGATGAATGAAGGCCAGATCGTATTTTCCTTCGGACAAGCCTTTGTCGAAATCCGTATATTTGTCAACGTTTTGCACTTTGACCGGGCGCTTGAGTTCCTTGGAAAGCAGTTCGGTCAGCGGCTTGTAGCGCTCGCTTACCGAGCCGCCTTCATGATAGGTAACGCCTTCGTTTACCGCCAACACTATTTCCTGAGCGCTCACGCTGGCCGATGCAAACGCGATCACTGCCGTCACTGCCAATGCTAATCTTCCAAACATAATCGTCCCGCTTTCAATATTGCAAAAAAGCAAGAATTATAGTGATCCAGGGAAACTCTTCCTTGACCATTATCAATTTAATCAATCACTTACAGTTGCTTACAGTTATTCTGATAATTAGCTAATGCATCAAGGCGTGATTGGACATGATTTGGCGCAGTTTCGTGAGCATTCAGACAAGTCCGGGTGGAATATCACAGAGCGATCCGACCCACGAACATGCTGCCCTGACCGGATCTGACATTAAGGCTTTTCAGGGCATTGACTTCAGAGCGGAGTGATTTGGTGTTCTAGATCAGGCATGCATTTCAGTAGAATCTGATATACGTCGCGGTCGAAGCGCGGCTTTTCCTCCTCAAGCAAACCCCGCGCATCGGCCATGCTTGCCGCCGTTCCAAGATAAGCCCAGTTATCGACGACGTGCAGCGCACCGTTTTCTTCAAGGGCGACGGCGCCCTGGTATGGCCAGGCCTGGAGCTGCAGGCTCTGCAAGGCATCGATGAGGCGCCGGTTATGCGCCTCAGGCGCTTCCCGTCCGCAGCAAGCGCCAAGGCACTTGCCCACCTGGCGGCCGAAGCAGGGCTTGTTCGCTGCCACTTTTTCCAGGCCGAGCACTGCCTGGCACAACTGGTGCGTATCGACGATGGCTTTCAAGGCATCGTTCGCCTGCCGCTTGCTGGTGAATAAACCGTACAGATCCGCAGTGCGACCAAAGCTCGAATCCCTGGTGGTCGCCAGCGACAGCGACAGCACCCCATCCTTGTTGCGCAAACGCCAGGCGCAGGTGTCGTCGTTCTGGCGCAGCCTGCGGTTATGTGCCGGCTTGCGTTGCTTGATTAGGGATGCTTCCTGCAGCAAGGCACCGATTTCTCCCGCAGTCTCGATCCAGTCGACGCGCTCGACCTGCTGGCTGATCTTCAACTCCTTGGCCGACAAGTGGTCGCCGCTGAAATGCTGCATCACGCGCTTGCGCAGATTGTTCGCCTTGCCGATATACAGCGGCAGATCATTCGCCCCGTAATAAAGATACACGCCATGCGACGACGGCAGTGCCTCGATCTGCCGCGCATCCAGGCGCGATGGCAGGCTCGGACGGCTGATCAGTTTGCTGACGGTTTCCTCGATGATTTCCGGCGCATGGCTGGCATGAATGATTTGCCAGAACTGCCACAACAACTGCGCATCGCCCAATGCGCGGTGGCGCTCGCTCACCCGCAGATTGTGGCGCTCAATCAGCGAATCGAGATTGTGCCGCGCAAATTCCGGATAGAGCTTGCGCGACAGGCGCACCGTGCACAGCACCGACGGATGGAAATCGTGGCCGGTGCGCTTGAATTCGTTTTTCAGAAAGCCGTGATCGAAGCGCGCATTGTGCGCAATGAAAATCCGGTCCGCCAACCGCGCCTGAATCGATGCCGCCAGTTCCTCAAAGGTCGGCGCATCGCGCACCATCGCATCCGAGATCCCGGTCAGCGACTGGATGAAAGGCGGGATCGACATCTGCGGATTGACCAGGCTGCTCCACTCTCGCACGCCGTCTTCATCGACTTCGATGATGCCGACTTCGGTGATGCGGTCGACGTTGGCAGTACCGCCGGTAGTTTCAAGATCGACGAAAGCGAGGCGCGGGGGACGGCTGGAAGAGAAGGAATGCAAGATCTGGGGAGGCAAAAACTGTACGGAAAAACAGTATGCCTTTAAATAAGCAGCACGGCAAGCAGGAAGGGGCCGATACCGAATAAACGCCGCTTTGACAATCAGCCTTTCTTGTCAATCTTTCATGTCGGACTCATCCACATGTGATGAGAAAAATTCCTTATATCAAAAACTGACATTCATATTGCCAGAGTAAATAGGCAAGAGAATAGGCATGCATACTTTTTCAGCTTTGTTAAACCCGCACATAAACACAGTAGTGGTTCGCGACACAAATATCCATACAGCTTACGGTCAAGTTGCTTTTCAATGTTAAATCGTAAGTTGGCATGTTAAATTGGCATTGTGTGATTTATAGCAAGTTAGATCTTACATGGCTTTGTACTCACTTGTTGTTGAGCATGGCGGCAAAAGCTACAGTACTCAGGACGCCGCAGACACGGTTACCGTAGCAGTGTCCGAATATTCCTCCCGCATCTATGCAAATATTGAGTACCGGCATATCGGAAAAGAACATGAAAGACAGCAAAGTACTGCCCTTTAAACGCCCTGCCCCGCAGACTCTTCGCGGAGAAACAGCAGCCTCCGAGCTGAAGAAATTGCTGGGCATTTTCGATCAGCTGATCGTACTGTTGAGGGAAACCTACGACGAGGGCATTGATGTCTTGACGGACGAGCTTGTCGTTGCCGTCGTGCGCTGCAGGGAGGCGCTGGCAGGCGGTGTAGATGAAGACAGCGCGCAAGCAATGCTAAAGGAAATGCGCGAAGAATTGCGCCAGCTTCCGCGCAACCTGCGTTCGCTCCTGCCCGGCATCGGCCCGCGCCTGGGAGAAAGCCTGGAGCAAAAACTGGGAATCCAGTTTTCCGCGTACTAGGCACCGCGGCAATTCTGTCGATCTACGGCTGCGCGGAATCGTCCGGATCGGGATCGAGCGGCGGCTGGTTTTGCACTTCCTGTTGCGAGTGGCGTTCCGGCTTCGATGCCGGCTTGCCGCTGGGCCGCTGATCGTTCACATCGTTCGATCCTTTTCTTCCTTCTTCGGCAAAACCGCCGGGCTGGGCCGGGCCGCGATCCGAGATCAGTTTGCCGGGATCGGTCTGGTTAGTCGGGTTCATGTCTCCCTCCTTTAAATTCAAGTAACTTGGGTGCGCGCATTCCTGCACACTGTGCCGCTGTCTGGTTCGAAAAGTGCCTGAGGCTTTAGTTCCTCAATGCTTTTTTTCGCCCGAGCAAATCCTTTGTAGGATGCGACTCATTTTGTAGCTGGTGCCGCCATCGATTTGGCGCGCGCTTCCACCAATAGATAAACGACCGTGGCAACAATCAGCGGCGCGATGTAATAGATCGCGCGGTAGGTCAGAAGCGCGGCCAGCAATTCATGCTTGGGCACCTGGTGCGAGAGCAAGGCAACGAAAACCGCTTCCAGTACGCCGAGCCCGGCCGGCACATGCGTGATGACGCCTGCGATCGCGGCAACCAGCATCACACCGAGCACCGTGGTGAATGGAATCTTTTGCCCCAGCAGCATGAACACAGTGGCGCTGATGAGCAACCAGTTGACCGATGACATCGCAAATTGTAGCAGTGCGAAGCGGATCGAGGGCAGGCTGATCTCATGCCCTTTGATGGTCCAGTCGCGGCGCTTGGCGAATGCGCACAGCAGCAGGTAGGCAAACGCGGTCGCTACCAGCGCCATGCCGAGTATGCGCAGGCCGGAGATGTCGAGCTTCCAGTCGGGCGGCAGCGCAAAGGGCCGCAGCCAGAACGCCAGGCCCGCCAGCAGGATATAGCCCAGCCAATTGGTCAGCATGCTGAGAAACAGCACGCGCGTCGTGGTCGCCGCTTCCAGTCCGAGCCGCGCATAGAGCCGATAGCGAAATGCGACGCCGCCGATCAGCGATCCGAAGTTGAGGTTGAAGGCATAGCTGATGAAGGTGATCGTCATGACTTTTCCGGGCGCAAGCCCATGGCCGGTGGTATAGCGGCCGAGCAAATCGAAGCAGCTGTACAAGGCATAGCTCGCATAGGCAAGCCCTGCGGCAATGAGCAAAGTCTGAAGCGGATAGGCGCGCATGGCCGACAGCACGGATCCCCAGTCCACCTGGCGTGCCTGCGAAATGATCAGGTAAGCCACGAGGACAAAGAACGCGATCTTTGCCACGCGCTTGGCCCAAGGCCACCACTGCTGGCGTGTCATGCCATGCAGGAAGGAATGATGTGTGGAATCGTTCAGGGGTGCCGCCTTGGTCTTGGAAGAAGATGTCATGAATAACTAGTGGTTTCTTTCAAGCGGTCCGCCCCGCTTGAAAGCGCTTCAGGCTGCATCAGGGTCAGCTTGGGCGCATGCGCCGGCAGCCAGCCCACCCATCCCGGAAAACGACGCAGGAAGTGAAACACGAAAAAGCTGCGCACCTGGCGCCACCAGCGCGGCTCGTTCAGCGCGGCGGCCTCGACCTTCTTGCAACTGTGCGCCATCAGCCCTTGCAGGTTTGCCGCCAACTGCCGATTGAAGTCGCGGTCGCGTATGAAAACATTCGCTTCCAGGTTGAGCGCCAGGCTCAAAGGATCGAGGTTGCTGGAACCGACTGTGGACCACTCGTCGTCGACGACGGCGACTTTGCCGTGCAGCGGGCGGTCACAATACTCGTAGATTTTCACGCCGCCATTGACCAGGTGGTAATAGAGCATCGACGCAGCCATCTTGACGATGGGCATGTCCGGATTGCCCTGCAGGATTAGCGAAACTTCCACGCCGCGCCGGGCGGCCTTGCGCAAATCCCTGAGGAAGGAATATCCAGGGAAAAAATAGGCATTTGCGATGATGATGCGCCGGCGCGCAAGGCGGAGGGCGAGCCGGTACTGGCGCTCGATGTCGTTTCGATGCTCGCCGTTATCGCGTGTCACAAAGATAGCGCTGGCGCTTCCCACCGCCGGCAGGGACTCGACGGTCGGTCGCAGCCTTCTGCGCTGGAACCAGCGTCGCCCGGTTTTGCCAAGAGAAATGGCCTCATGCATGAAGGAATGGATCTGCGCCACCAGCGGACCTTCGAGTTCGACTGCATAGTCTTGCTTGGCTTCCGGGCCATAGTCGGCCAGGTGGTCGGCGGAATAATTGATGCCGCCCACAAATGCGCGCTTGCCGTCCACCACGACGAGCTTGCGGTGCATGCGTCGAAAATAATTGACGCGGCGAAACAGCCTGCGCGACGGATCGAAAACATGCATTCTGACTCCCACCGAGGTCAGGCTGGATACATATTCCTTCGACAGATTCGGCGAACCGAAGGCATCGACCGTCAAGTCGATTTGCACGCCGCGCTGGGCCGCTTTCAATAAAACGGCGTGCAAAGCCTTGCCGACCTTGTCTTCATACAGGATGAAGGTTTCGATCAGTATTTCACGCTGCGCTTCTTCAATTGCCTGGAAGACACGAGGAAAGAATTGCTCGCCATTTTCAAGCAAAGAAAATTTATTGCCATCGATCCACCGATGTGCCATCCGATTTACTCCATTCAACTTGATCTGATGCTTTTGTAATTAGCTTTTTCATCCTTATTGACATTGAAGTTGTCATTGCGTTTTATAAGAATGGCCGTCAGGCACGCGTTTCTATGCTTTATTTCAATCGAAGTGCTTTTATGTGCCGGACGAAAATTCTTCCATGCAATTTTCTTTTGCGAATCTTGCAGACATAAAGCTTTTTGAACATCCGGCAACAACCAATTATGTTGGTATTAAATTGAATGGCAGGATAGAAAACAGTTCGTGCGCAGTACGACGGTGGGCAGGGAAGAATGTGTTTCGAAATGGAAACGAGAGTGGTGTACAGGGATCCTGCGCCCTTCACAAGTGTGAATCCGCTTGGCTTGACAGCTTTAATCGTGAGCGAGGAAGCCGTTATGCCTGGACGCGTGCCGCCAGTGCGTTGCCGGCGCGGCTAGCCGGAAGCCGGCCCAGATGCTGCGAGATATATTGACCGGCCTTGACTACTTGCGCCAGGTCGATGCCGGTCTCGATACCCAGGCCATTCATCAAATAGAGCACGTCTTCGGTTGCGACATTGCCGGTTGCGCCTTTTGCGTAAGGGCAGCCACCCAGCCCGGCAACCGACGCATGAAAGATAAGGACGCCGACTTCGAGGCTGGCATAGATGTTTGCCAGCGCCTGGCCGTAGGTATCGTGAAAATGCCCGGACAGCCGTTCGATCGGGAACTCCTTTGACGCGCGCTCGAATATTGTCTGGACTTTTCGCGGCGTGCCTACGCCTATGGTGTCGGCAATGTCGATCTCGTCGCAACCGAGGTCGCGCAAACGCGCTACGACATCGGCGACGCTGTCGGCGGCGACTTCGCCCTGGTAAGGACATCCCAGTGCGCAACTGACTGCGCCGCGCAGACGCAGTTTCTGTTCCTTTGCCGCTTGCGCGACATCGCGAAAGCGGGCTATGGATTCGGCGATCGAACAATTGATGTTTTTCTGCGAGAACGCTTCCGATGCCGCGCCGAAAATCACAATTTCGTCCACGCCCGCTTCCAGCGCCGCATCGAAACCTTTTTGATTCGGCACCAGTGCAGAGTACAGCGTGCCCGGTTTGCGCCTGATGCCATGCATGACCTCTGAAGAAGTCGCCATTTGCGGCACCCACTTCGGCGAGACGAACGCCGCCGCTTCGATATTGGCAAACCCGGCCTGGGTCAGCATATCGACCAGCGTAATTTTTATATCGGCCGGGATCGTTTGCGGTTCGTTCTGCAATCCGTCGCGCGGACCCACTTCGATGATCTTGACCCGCTTGGGTAGTGCAGGTAATGCAGGCAAAGCGGAAAGCGCAACTGGCATAACCATTCCTTTCAATATGCTCGCACGCGGTCAACGATGCCGCCAATAAGCTTACCGTGTCAGCGCGCGGTGATTTTCAGCGATTTGCGCATAGCCGTGCGACGTGATGGTGATGCGCGGCCTACATATCATGTCATCGCCGCGCGCGCCGCCCCAGCGCTTTACGATTCGATCTCGGCAGGCGTCACATTGCATTTCGCGTCGATGTGCGTCGCCTTGCTTTGCATGCCTAACTTGCCGAGTAAGGCCTGGTCGTCGTTAGCTTCCGGATTTCCGGTGGTTAATAACTTGTCTCCGTAAAAAATGGAATTAGCACCGGCCAGGAAACACATGGCCTGGATCGCTTCGCCCATTTCGCGCCGGCCTGCAGACAGGCGTACGCGCGCCTTGGGCATGGTGATGCGTGCCACCGCGATCGTGCGCACGAATTCCAGCGGGTCCAGGGCTTCGGTGCCATACAAAGGCGTGCCCTCGACCTGTACCAGGTGATTGACCGGCACCGACTCGGGATACGGGTCCATGTTGGCGAGCTGCGCAATCAGTCCAGCGCGCTGCAGGCGCGACTCGCCCATGCCGACGATGCCGCCGGCACAGACCTTGATGCCGGCATTGCGCACGCGCCCCAGGGTATCGAGCCGGTTCTGGTAGTCGCGCGTGGTGATGATGTTGTCATAGAACTCCGGGGAGGTGTCCAGATTGTGGTTGTAGTAATCCAGCCCGGCACCTTTCAGCCGCTCGGCCTGTCCTTCGCCCAGCATGCCCAGCGTGACGCAGGTTTCCAGTCCCAGCGCCTTGACTTCGCGCACCATCTCTTCGACCTTGTCCAGGTCGCGATCCTTCGGTTCGCGCCAGGCCGCGCCCATGCAAAAGCGTGTGGCACCGTGCGACTTGGCTTCCCTGGCGGCACTCAAGACTTCATCCAGCGGCAGAATCTTTTGCGCGGTCACGCCGGTGTCGTAGCGCGCGGCCTGCGGGCAATAGCCGCAATCTTCCGGGCAGCCGCCGGTCTTGATCGACATGAGCGTCGCCAGCTCTACTTCATTGGGATTGAAATGGGCACGATGCACTTGTTGCGCCTGATACAGCAAGTCATTGAACGGCAGCTCGAACAGGGCCTGTACTTTTTCTACCGGCCAGGCGGAAGCAGTTGGAGATGCAGCTGCCTTGCCGGCATTGAAAGGCGGATGAAATGAAACCGGTTGCGACGACATAAGCAAATTCCTTCGTTCAAATTGAATTGGTTCGCTCGCCGGGCCAGCCCGGCAAGCATGAAAAATCGAGATTTCCTGCCGCTGCGGCGGCCGACGGCAATTCAAGCCGCGGCACGACGCCTAGCAGCGGCGCAGGCAAGCGCGCGCCGATAGCGGCCACATTCTCGTCGGCATACGCCATTTCCGCATCCACAAGATTGGCCACCCATCCGGCCAGCTGCAGACCGCGTGCGGCAATCGCCTGCGCAGTCAGCAACGCATGGTTGATGCAGCCCAGGCGCAGCCCGACCACCATTATGACAGGCAACCCGAGCAGCCTTGCCAGATCGGCGGTATCCGTTTCTGCGGACAGCGGCACGCAAAACCCGCCGACGCCTTCCACGACGATGGCATCGGCCTCGTCAGCGAGGCGGTCATAACAGCGGCGGATATGGTTCAGGTTGATGGAAACATTTTCCAACTGCGCAGCGATATGCGGCGCCGCAGCTTCGCGCAACAGGTAAGGCGTGGTCAACTCCTGCGGCAAGGCCATGTTGGCAGCCGCAGCCAGGCTCTCGACATCATCATTGCGCCACTTTCCGTCGTGCCACTGCGCACCGGCCGCCACCGGCTTCATGCCGACCGCTCGCATGCCGGTTTGGGCCAGCGCATGCAGCAGCGCGGAAGAAACCAGCGTCTTGCCGATTTCCGTGTCCGTGCCGGTAACGAAATATGCGCAAGGCGATGGCATCACTTATCCTTCCGCCCGCCATGACGCGATTGCTCGAGGCTGCACAGAGCAGCTGCCAGTTGTGCGATATCCTCATTCGTATGCGCGGCGGACAGGCCTATACGCAGGTGCGTCAAGTCCATGGCGCCGGCAGGCGACCTTACCGCAGGCACCCAAAAACCCTGCTCATACAAACGTGCCGCCGTCTCTTGCGCTTCTTCGCTGGAGCCGGTCACAAGGGGCTGGATGGCCGTCTCTGCGGGAACAAGCCGCCAGCGCTGCAAATTCAATTGCGTGCGCAGCAATGCAATAAGCTGGCGCAGATGGGCGCGCCGCGCTGCGCCTTCCTCCCCGGCAATGATATCGATGCTCGTCAACAAGGCGTGTGCCAATGCCGGCGCCGTGGCGGTCGTGTAGATGTAAGGGCGCGAGTGTTGCACCAGCCATTCGATGACGGTTTCATGCGCGGCAACGAAAGCGCCGCTGACGCCGGCAGCCTTGCCGAGCGTGCCGATATATACCAGGTATGGCGAACGCAACCCGAAATGCTCCAGCACGCCCCGTCCGTTTTCACCGAGCACGCCGAAGCCGTGCGCGTCGTCTACCACCAGCCATGCGCCATGCTGTTCGCACAAACGAAGCAACTCCGGCAGCGGCGCGATGTCGCCATCGGCGCCGAATACGCTGTCGGTCACCACGACCTTGATCGCCGCATTGCTGGCCGCCAGCATGCGCGCCAGCTCGTCCATATCGCCGTGCGGAAAAATCTTCAATGCGGCACGCGACAGGCGTGCGCCGTCGATCAGCGCGGCATGGTTGAGCGATTCGGAAAACAGGTCCACGTCGCGCCCGGCCAGTGCGCTCAGCACACCGACACCGGCCATATAACCGGTGCTGAAATACAGGGCGCGCGGCGACTCCAGGTGCGGCGCAATGAACGCAGCGAGTTTTTGCTCGAGCAGCGCATGCGCATTGGAGTGGCTGGAACCCAGATGCGAATCGCCGCTTCCCGCCCCATAGCGCTCAACGCCGTCATGCATGGCCTGCACGACGCGCGGATATGAGGCCAGGCCCAGGTAATCGTTGCTGCAAAAAGAAAGCAAGGTCCGCCCATCGACTTCGACATAGGGCGCGCAAGGCGAATCGATGGAACGCCTGGCCTGTCGTGCATGGCCCCGGCCCAGTCGCTGCAATTCAAGCTCGAGTGCAGTAATCAGTTTCATCATGCCCGTACCTTTTAATGCCTTTTCAATGCCGGATTACCTGTTCAAACACCGCTTGCGTACGGGCAGCCAGGCCGTCGATTTCCTCGTCGGAGAGAATATACGGCGGCATCAGATACACCGTCGTGCCGATCGGCCGCAGCAGCAATTCCTGCTGCAGGGCCGCGGTGAAGAAGCGGCGCGAAAAACTTGCTGCCTTTTCAGGATCATCAACTGCCGCATCGAAAGCCAGGATCGTGCCGCGCTGGCGGAAATGCCGCACCTTCGGGTGGCTTGCCAGCGACGCGAGTGCATCGGCCAGGCGTTGCGCACGCTGCCGGTTACGGTTCAGCACATCATCCTCATCAAAGATCGCCAGCGTTGCCAATGCAGCGCGGCAGGCCAGCGGATTGCCGGTGTACGAATGCGAGTGCAAAAACCCGCGCTTCATATCGCTGTCATAAAAGCCTTGGTAAATTTCATCGCGCGTCATGACCAGCGAGAGTGGAAGATAGCCGCCGCTGATGCCCTTGGACAGGCAAATGAAATCCGGCCAGATCTTTGCCTGCTCGCACGCAAAGAAAGTGCCGGTGCGCCCGCAGCCAACTGCGATTTCATCTGCGATCAGATGGACTCCATAACGGTCGCACAACGCACGCACTTCACTCAGGTATACCGGGTCGTGCATTGCCATGCCGGTGGCACACTGCACCAGCGGCTCGACGATGACGGCGGCGATCCTGCCGGCGCGTTCCTGTAATTTTTTTTCGAGCGCCGCGGCGGCGCGGCGCGCAACATCTGCTGCCGATTCGCTGTCCTGCGCCTGCCTGGCATCGGGGGATGCCACGACATGCGCGCGCTGCAGCAAGGGGCCGTAAGCGTCCCGGAACAGCGCAACGTCGGTCACGGCCAGCGCACCGATCGTTTCGCCATGATAACTGCCTGAAAGACAGATGAATTCCTGCTTGTCGGCCTGGCCGCTGTTGCGCCAGAAATGAAAGCTCATCTTCAGCGCGATCTCGACGGCAGAAGCGCCGTCGGACGCATAGAAGCAATGTCCCAGCGTGTGGCCTGTACGTGCCGCGAGCTGTTCGGACAAAGCGATCACCGGTTCATGCGTGAAGCCTGCCAGCATCGCATGCTCCAGGCGGTCCAGCTGATCTTTCAGCGCGGCATTGATGCGCGGGTTCGCATGCCCGAACAAATTCACCCACCACGAACTGATCGCATCCAGATAGCGCCGTCCGTCGTGGTCATGCAGCCAGGCGCCGCAACCGTGGCTGACTGCGATCAAGGGAACGGTTTCATGATGCTGCATCTGCGTGCATGGGTGCCACACGCTCTTCAAGCTGCGCGTCATCCAGTCCGCTTGCTGATTTGACTCCAATGACAATTCCACTTCCTGTTTTAAGCAAGCCAGGATGGCTTGCGCTTTTCCAAAAACGCCTGCATTCCTTCGCGCCCTTCTTCGCTGGCGCGCACATCCGCAATCCGGCCAGCCGTATCGGCAAGCAATGCGTCGTCCATGGTTCTTCCGGCAACCTCATGCACCAGGCGCTTGGCCTGCCTGACCGCTTGCGGGCCGGCTGTGCACAGAGACTGCGCGATTCCGGTTATCCGCGCATCCAGCATTTCTACCGGCACAGCTTCGTGCAGCAATCCGATACGTTGCGCCTCGATTGCATCGAAGCGTTCGGCCGTCAGAAAATAACGCCGCGCAAAGCGCTCGCCGATGGCGCGAATGACATAAGGCGAGATTGTCGCAGGAATTAAGCCCAGTTTGACTTCCGACAGGCAAAAATTTGCGGTTTCCGCCGCAATTGCGATATCGCAGACAGCCACCAGGCCCAGTCCGCCGGCATAGCAGTCGCCTTGCACTTTTGCCAAGACCGGCTGCGGGCAACAGTCGATTGCACGCAGCATCTGCGCCAGACCTCTTGCATCCGCCAGGTTCTGCGCATGGTCGAAAGCGGCCATGCTTTTCATCCATGCAAGGTCGCCTCCCGCGCAAAATGCCGGGCCGTTCGCCAACAGAACGATTGCGCGGATATCCTGGCTTGCGCCGAGTTCGCGGAACGCCTGTGTGATTTCGGCAACCATCGTGCCGTTGAAAGCATTGCGCACGTCGGGCCGGTTCAATGCAAGGTTTGCAATATGGCCATCGATATGTAGTTCCAGCGTCTGCCAAGTTGTTTGCATATTGATTACATCCGAAATAAACCGAATTTCGTTTCCGGGATCGGCGCGTTCAGCGCTGCCTCCAGACCCAGTCCCAGCACGCGGCGCGTATCGGCCGGATCGATGAGGCCGTCATCCCAAAGGCGCGCCGTCGCATAGTAGGGATTGCCCTGCTCTTCATACTGCTGCCGGATCTGCTGCCGGAACGCCTGCTCTTCTTCGCCCGGCCATGCGCCGCCCCTTGCTTCGATGCTGTCGCGCCGCACCGTCGCCAGAACACTGGCCGCCTGCTCGCCGCCCATCACCGAGATGCGCGCATTCGGCCACATCCATAAGAAGCGCGGCGAGAACGCGCGGCCGCACATGCCGTAATTGCCCGCGCCGAAGCTGCCGCCGACAATGACCGTCAGCTTGGGCACCGCCGCCGTTGCCACGGCCGTCACCAGCTTGGCGCCGTTGCGCGCGATGCCTTCGTTTTCATATTTGCGTCCGACCATGAAACCGCTGGTGTTCTGCAAAAAAATGAGAGGGATTTTCCGCTGGCAGCACAGCTCGATGAAATGCGCGCCTTTCAGGGACGATTCCGAAAACAGGATGCCGTTGTTGGCCACGATGCCGACCGGCATGCCGAAAAGGTGCGCAAAGCCGCAGATCAGTGTCGTGCCGTAGCGCGCCTTGAACTCGTCGAAATCGCTGCCGTCGACAATGCGTGCGATGACTTCACGTATGGGAAAAGGCCGGCGCGCATCGATCGGCACCACGCCGTACAATTCTCTGGCATCGAACAGCGGCTCGACAGGTTCGCGTCTTTCGATCGGCGGCGCTTTCGGCCGGTTCAGGTTGCCGACGATGCGGCGCGCAATCGACAATGCCTGTGCATCGTCCTGCGCGAGATGGTCGGCCACGCCTGACAGGCGCGTGTGCACATCGCCGCCGCCCAGGTCCTCGGCACTCACCACTTCGCCGGTTGCGGCTTTCACCAGCGGCGGGCCGCCTAGAAAGATCGTGCCCTGGTCTCTCACGATCACCGACTCGTCGCTCATGGCCGGAACATAAGCGCCGCCTGCTGTGCAGGAACCCATGACGACCGCAATCTGCGCAATTCCCTGCGCCGACATGTTGGCCTGGTTGTAGAAGATGCGGCCGAAATGATCGCGATCCGGAAAGACCTCGTCCTGGTTCGGCAGGTTGGCTCCGCCCGAGTCGACCAGGTAGATACAGGGCAATCCGTTTTGCGCGGCGATCTCCTGCGCGCGCAGATGTTTTTTGACCGTAACCGGATAATAAGTGCCGCCTTTTACCGTCGCATCGTTGCACACGATCACGCATTCGCGTCCATGGATGCGGCCAATGCCGGTGATGATGCCGGCGCACGGCGCTTCATTGTCGTACATGCCGTAAGCCGCCAGCGACGAAAATTCCAGGAACGGCGTATCCGGATCCAGCAGTCCCTGCACGCGCTCGCGCGGCAGCAGTTTGCCGCGTGCCGCATGCTTGCTGCGCGCCTGTTCGCCGCCGCCCAACGCCGCCTGCGCGACGCGTTCGCGCAACTCCTCGACCACGGCCTGCATCGCCGCGGCATTGGCCTTGTAATCTTCTGCGTCCGGGTTCAGCTTGGATTCGAGAATCGCCATGCTTATTTCCTCTCCTGAAATTGCCCGTCGAGATACAGCCAGCGCCCGTCTTCACGCAGGAAGCGGCTGGTCTCGTGCAGACGGTGGGCGCGCCCGTTGATGCGATAGCGCGCGACGAATTCCACCGTCGCCGCATCTCCCGACGATGCATGGTTCTTGATTTCCAGCCCGAGCCAATTTACGCCGCGCTCGGAAATTTTTTCTTCGCCTGGCCGCGTGCTGGGATGCCAGGTCGCGCGCAAATAATCGTCCTGGCCAAGCGTATAGGCGGTATAGCGCGAGCGCATCAGCTGCAGTGCCGTTGGCGGGGTTTCCATGCCGCCGATGAAGCGGCCGCAGCATTGTTCATAGCCGGCCGTTCCGGCACCGCACGGGCACGGCGGGGTGTTTGTTTTGGGAGGCATAAAAATAAAGGCTATGCGGGCGGCATTCCTACCATGGCAAATGCGCTCCCGCATGATTGCGAAAACTGCCGCTGTCCTGCAAGGTCAGCGATTCGATGACACTGAGCATATCGGCCACGCTTTGTTCGGGGGTCAAGGTCGCTTCCGGGCCGCCGAGTTCCGTACGTACCCAGCCCGGGCACATGGCAACCAGCGCTGCATCACGATAGTCGAGCGAAGCGGTTTTAATTGCCATATTAAGCGCCGCTTTCGACACCCGGTACACCCATCCTCCGCTGTTCGAGGCATCTGTGATGCTGGCCATGCCGCTGCTGATAAAAATGAACTTTCCCCTGGCTGCCTCCACCATCGGTGCGACCGTCGGAATCAGTTGCATCGCACCCAGCACATTGGTATGCATCGTGCTGTCGAAATCTTTGGTCATGGGCGCATGGTTGGCGTGTCCGTGCGGCCCGAAAATACCGGCCACATAAATAGCCAGGTCGAGCTCCTGTCCATCGAGCTGCCATGCCAGGCCCGAAATCGATTCGGTGCTGGCGACATCGAGCTTCAGCGGCAGCGCCCCGAGCGTGCGCAATTCCTCCATGCTCGACTCACTGCGTGCCGTGGCATACACTTTCCAGCCGCTACCCAGTAATTGTCTCGTGAATTCATGCCCGATGCCGCGCGAGGCACCGATGATCAAGGCTGTGCGCACCAATTGTCTCCTGTCTTTAGAGTGTCTAACAAAATGATTCTGAAGTGGTTGCACGGGGCCGCCGAGGCCGCCTGGCCGTACTGCTCATACTGTCTGCGGCGACGCACTTGTACAGTGCGCATGCCCGCTTGCAAGCGGGCATCGTTACGCAGGCAGACGGCTTGCCGTCTGGAACCCCTGCCGCACTCTATTCAGAATCGCTTCGCTTCATTTTTTTAGACGCTTTTATTTCGTTTTACCGCTCCGCGCCAGGCAGCATTTCAAGCGCCATGGCAGTCGCCTCGCCGCCGCCGATGCAGATTGCCGCGATACCGCGCCGTCCGCCGGTTTTCCTGAGCGCACCGAGCAAGGTCACAATGATACGCGCACCGGAGGCGCCGATCGGATGGCCCAGCGCACATGCGCCGCCGTGGATATTCAGCTTCCCGTGCGGGATAGCATGCTCTTTCATCGCAGCCATGGCAACAGCGGCGAATGCCTCGTTGATCTCGAACAGGTCAACTTCACTGGTCGACCAGCCGGTTTTCTGGCACAGTTTTGCAATCGCCCCGACCGGCGCCGTGGTGAACTGTTCCGGCGCCTGCGAGTGCCGCACATGCGCAACGATGCGCGCAATCGGCTTGCAACCCAGCTTTTCCGCCATGGATGCGCGCATGATCACCAGTGCCGCGGCGCCATCGTTGATCGAGGAAGACGAGGCAGCGGTGATCGTTCCATCCTTTTTGAAGGCCGGCTTTAATGCGGGAATCTTTTCCAGCCGCGCTTTCTGCGGGCTTTCATCGCGCTGGATCGTCGTTTCCCCGCTGCGGCTTGCCAGCGTGACCGGTGCAATCTCCCAGTCGAAGGAGCCGTCCGCCGCAGCCATCTGCGCGCGCCGCACCGACTCGACCGCGTAGGCATCCTGTTCTATCCGCGTGAATCCGTATTGCGCAGCACAATCTTCGGCGAACGTGCCCATCGACCGGCCGCCCTGCTGTGTACGCTGGTATGCGTCTTCCAGTCCGTCGAACATCATGTGGTCCAGCAGCATGCCATGCCCGATGCGGTAACCGGCACGCGCCTTCGGCAGCAGGTAAGGCGCGTTGCTCATCGATTCCATGCCGCCTGCGACGACAATGTCGTTGGTGCCCGCGATAATCGAGTCATGCGCAAAAATCGCTGCCTGCATTGCCGAACCGCACATCTTGGACAAGGTCACGGCGCCGGCTGAAGACGGAATGCCGGCTTTGATCGCCGCCTGGCGCGCAGGCGCCTGGCCCTGTCCGGCCATCAGGCAATTGCCGAAATATACATCCTGAACCGAGTTCATCTCGGTGCCGGCGCGCTCGATTGCCGCACGGATCGCCACTGCACCCAGATCGTTTGCGCTAAGCGAGGCGAAGTCGCCCTGGAATGCGCCCATCGGCGTGCGCGCGGCGCCGACAATCACAATTGCATCATTCATTCGATTCTCCTGCGTGATTCCCTTACGTCTACCGCAAGCCAATAAAAATGCCGTGCCGGTTTGCGCCGCGTCGGCATTTGTATTGGCTTGCCATCAAGCTCAAGCCGTTTGCGCAAACAATTCCCTTCCGATCAACATGCGCCGGATTTCACTGGTGCCGGCACCGATTTCATAAAGCTTGGCATCACGCCACAGGCGTCCGGCCGGATAGTCATTGATATAGCCGTTCCCGCCCAGCACCTGGATTGCTTCGCCGGCCATCCAGGTCGCTTTTTCCGCCGCATACAGGATCGCGCCCGCCGCATCCTTGCGCAAGGCACGCACCGCTTCAGGTGTGGCGGCGCGGTCGCATGCCTGCCCGAGCGCATATACATAAGCCTTGCATGCCATCATGGTGGTGTACATGTCTGCCACCTTGCCCTGCATGAGCTGGAATTCGCCGATGGGCTGGCCGAACTGTTCGCGTTCATGGATATAAGGAAGAACGACATCCATGCACGCCTGCATGATCCCGAGCGGGCCGCCCGCCAATACGCTGCGCTCAAAATCCAGCCCCGACATCAGCACATTCACGCCGCCGCCTATGCTGCCCAGGACATTCTCCGGCGGCACTTCGCAGTCGCGGAATACCAGTTCGCCCGTGGGCGAGCCGCGCATGCCGAGCTTGTCGAGCTTTTGCGCAATCGCGAAACCGGGCATGCTTTTTTCAACTATGAATGCGGAGATGCCGCGCGCGCCGGCTTGCGGATCGGTTTTCGCATACACGACCAGCACATCGGCAATCGGTCCATTCGTGATCCACATTTTCGTGCCGTTGAGCAGCCATGCGTCGCCTTTGCGTTCGGCGCGCAGTTTCATGCTGACCACATCGGACCCGGCACTGGGTTCTGACATTGCAAGTGCTCCGACATGCTGGCCCGATACCAGCTTTGGTAGATATTTGCTCTTTTGTTCCGCACTGCCGTTGCGGCGGATCTGGTTGACGCAAAGATTGGAGTGCGCGCCATATGAAAGACCGACGGACGCGCTGGCACGCGAGATTTCTTCCATGGCGACGATATGCGCCAGATAGCCCATTGCCGCGCCGCCGTATTCTTCTTCCACGGTGATGCCGAGTAGTCCGAGCTCGCCCATTTTTCCCCATAGTTCATTCGGGAAATGGTCGTCGCGGTCAATCCCGCTTGCCAGGGGTGCGATCTCCTGTTGCGCAAATTGCCTAACTGCGGTGCGCAAGGCGGCGATGTCTTCGCCATGTTCGAAATCAATCCCTGTCAGTTCGATCATGTCTTCTCACCTTTATGCACGGCGCATGCATGTGTTTCCTGCATGCTCATATCAGCAATATTTGCGATTATTTTGCGCAGGCAAAATTTTTTAAGCCTTATGCGTACAATAATCGCATTAACCAGCCCGAATCTATTGTAGGCGCGCAAAGACCAAATAGAAACGGTTTGCGCCCGGCATGTTTCATTAAGACATGTAGTTCCCGATAGCGTTTTGACAAAAGGCAGCATGAATCCGCTTGAATCACAGCTTGTTTATCCGTTTGCCGAGGCCATACCCGAGAAGGGAACGGTTCTCGAAGTCGCGCCGGGCGTGAACTGGACACGCATGGCATTGCCGTTTGCACTGGACCATATCAATGTCTGGTTGTTAAAAGACGATCCGGAAATGCTGCACGGCGACGGATCTGGATGGACGATTGTCGACTGCGGCGTGAACAACGATGCCACGCATGACGCATGGCAAGGCATCTTCAACGACAGCCTGGATACTCTCCCGGTCAAACGTGTGCTGGCCACACATTGCCATCCCGATCACGTCGGTTCGGCGCATTGGCTATGCGAGCGTTGGCAGGCGCCGCTGTGGATGTCCGCAGCGGAATTCGGTTTTGCACGCATGATGTCCGCTGCATTGCCCGGCGCCGACGGCACTTCAGCATTGCCGCACTTCATGCGGCACGGTGTGCAGGATTCGGCCTTGATAACCCAGCTGCGGGAGCGCCGGAACTACTATCCATCACTGGTACCTGAGTTGCCATCTTCGTACCATCGCATTCAGGATGGCGAGGCGATCCGGATCGGGCGACATGACTGGCGCGTCATCACCGGCTTTGGCCATTCGCCCGAACATGTATCCCTTTATTGCGCGGCATTGAATGTCCTGATTTCCGGCGACATGGTACTGCCGCGCATTTCCACCAATGTGTCGGTGTTTGCCATCGAGCCGGAAGCGAATCCCCTGCAGCTCTACCTCGACTCACTGAAAAAATATGGCAGTCTGCCGCATGACACGCTGGTGCTGCCGTCGCATGGCAAACCCTTTCGCGGCTTGCATACCCGTATCACGCAATTGCAGGATCATCATGCGGTGAGGCTGGCGGAAGTCAGGGCTGCTTGCCGCACGCCACAGTCTGCTGCCGATATTGTGCCGATCATGTTCAAGCGCGCATTGGATGCGCACCAGTTGAGCTTTGCGCTGGGCGAAGCGTTAGCACATCTGCACTATTTGTGGCGCGAGGGAAGCCTTCATCGAAAATTCGATGATAAAGGCGTGTGCCGTTTCAGAATCACCTAAGTTTTCGATGATTTAATGCTTGCGCGCTTAGGTAGTCATTCATAGTCGCTTAATAGTCACTTTTTGTATTGAATACTTAGCCACCGTAGGCTATCTTGAAAAAGTAATAACTCTCTCGTCGTTTTTTAACCCTGTAATAAAACGCGCACTTGCGGCTTTCCGTTGCGAAAAGCGGCTTTGCGCATTGATGCAGGATAGTTCGCTTCCATGAAACCATCTATTGAACGAGAAGAATTCAGTCAACGCCTGCAACAGGCATTGACCAATGCGGCCTATTCCCCCGATAGCCCGACGCAACTTGCGCGCGAGTTCAATGTACGCTTTGTCGGCCGCCCGATTACGGTACATGCCGCACGAAAGTGGCTGGTCGGTGAAGCGATTCCGACACAAGAGAAATTGCGTACGCTGGCCCAATGGCTTGGCGTGCCGGCCGAGTGGTTGCGCTTCGGCGCATCGGCCGATTCGGCGGAAAATCAAGCGCAGGCTGCCGCGCGCTTTGAGTCTGCCGATGTGAGATTGATTGCTGATCTGCAGCAGCTCGATAAAGAATACCAGGCCATCGCACGCGAAATTATTCGCCTCTTGATCCGCATGGACAAGAAAGCCTGATTGAAGCCTGAGCAACCCCTGATTGAGGTCTGATTTAAGCTTGATTGCCGCGCGACTCCGGTGAGCCGGATTGCTGGTCTGCAGCGATGCGCGGTTTGTGCGGTGCATTAACGAACAGCCGGTCGTAGATCCAGTTTGGAAGCAGACGCAACAGCTTGGCAACCACACCCATCTGCCATGGAATGACTGCGTAGCTGGTTCCGGCATTGATCGCCTTCATTGCACGCCTGGCGAATGTTTCGGCTGATAGCATGAAGGGCATCGGATAAGTATTTACTTGCGTCATCGGCGTATCCACATATCCCGGCGCAATCGTCACCACCTTGATACCGGTCTTGCGCAATTCGACCCGCAAGGATTCGCAGTAGCTGATGACGGCGGCCTTCGACGCGCTGTAAGCGCCCGCACCGGGCAATCCGCGGATCCCGGCAACGCTGGCGATGCCCACTAAACGGCAATCCCGGTTGCCAGCCCGGACCTGCTTTTCCATGGCCGGAATGAACGGTGCGAAGCTGGCCACCATTGCCGTGACATTGGTGGCAAGAATGCGTTCAAACACCGGCAAATCTTCTTCATGGTCAGTCAATGTCCCGAATGAAACGCCGGCATTTGCGATTACGACATCAATGCCACCTTCCTTTGCCAGAAAATCCGTTGCCGCGGCATGAAGCGCCGCATGGTCGTTGACATCCAGCACATAAAGATGATGCCGTTCCGCTTGCGCCAGGCCGGTGGCCAGCGCCTCCAGCATTTCGCGGCGGCGCGCAACCAGGCCGAGCACGGCGCCCTGCGCTGCATATTGCCTGGCAAGCGCCTCGCCGAGACCGCTCGACGCACCCGTGATAAAGACTCGTTTCATATGACCTCAATAAAAAAGCCCGCCACCTTGCGGTCAGCGGACTTTGGACTAGCTTGTACGAGCTTATTTTTTTACTTCAGCCGATGCGCCTGCGGCAGCTTGCCCGACCTGTTCCTTGCCGGCCTTCACTACCAGCCAATTCATCACTTGCAGGGCCGCCGAGGTTAAGGTGGCTTCGGGCTGCCGTCCAAGACTTGCCCCCATCATGGACGGTGCAGTGAGGTAGCGTCCGCCGATCGCGACGATCGGTACGCCATCGATCCTGTAGGCATTTTGTAACTGTATTGCGCGGCGCACCTTGGATTGCACGCTGAACGAGTTATACAGCTCGGCAAATTTATTCCGGTCGACGCCTTGCTTTTCAATAAAATCGGCAATCGCCGCATCGGTATTGAGCATCTGGCGGTTGACATGGATCGCATCGAAAACTTTTTTGTGCAATTCATCGACCTTGCCCATCGCTTCCAGCGTGTAATACAGCTTTTGTTCCGGCACGAAGGAATCGCGGAAGGCCACCGGCACGCGCTTGAATACAATGGCGTCGCCCTGCTTTTTCACCCATTCCATCAAGGGCGCTTCAAAGGCATGGCAATGCGGGCAGGAATACCAGAAAAACTCCGTAACTTCGACTCGCTTGCCCGCCTCAGTTGGCTGCGCCTGTTCGAGCGTGCGGTAATCAGTACCGTTGACAGGATTGGACGGCGAGGCGCCGGCGGTCACTGCAAGAAAACCCAGGCTGACGGCAACAAGCAATTGCTGAAACAAACGCATGGAATACCCCTTATCAATCAACACTTTGAACGCCTGGCGCAATGACTTCGCCAGGACACGGCGACGCAGGCGCCACATGGATTCAGACGAGAAGCTCAAGAGAGCATGAGCCGCGCATTAAAAGACTTTTTGTCAGGCGCGCTTATTTGGGCACGCGCACCACTGCCGCATCCACCCCGTTGTCGGACAGCTTGCCGCGCATGCGATTCATGACTTCCTGCTGGCTGAACGGACCGATGCGCACACGGTACAGCGTGCCGTTATCGGACTGTTTCTCGGCGATATGTGCAGAGAATCCCAGGAGCGCAAGCTTGGCCTTGGTATTTTCAGCATCAGTCTTTTCCAGGAATGCGCCAGCCTGCAGGAAGTATGTGTATTTTTCATCCGCCTTTTGGGTCGCAGCACTCTTTTCGGCAGTGGCTTTCTCGCTGTTTGACTTTTCCACTACCGGCGCCTTGGTTTCAGCTGATTTTGCTTCTGGCTTGGCCGGCATCCTTGCTTCGGATTTCCTGGCTTGTCCCGGCTGGCCTGCATCCTGGCTCAGGCTGTTATCGGCAGGCGTTTCTGCCGCCTTCTTGCCAAACTGTTTCGAGGCTTCCTTTGCCGGTTCGCGATTGCCGTAGAGCGGTTTGTTCGGATCCGACATCTTGCCCGAAGCAGCCGGGCGATCCGATTTGCCCATCTTGTCGACAAACGGCAGCGGGGTGTTCTTTATCGTAACGGCAACGACGACTGCGATGCCAAGTCCGATGATGAGGCCGATGATCAGGCCAAGTAAAGTGCCGCCAGTTTGCTTTCTACGATAATCGATCATATGAATCTAAAAATAAACGCTACATCCTGGCCGGCGCAGAAACGCCGATCAAGCCCAGACCATTGCGCAATACCTGCCGCGTTGCGAGCAACAATGCCAGCCGCGCCATCTTGGTCGGCACATCGTCGACCAGGAAGCGCTCGGCGTTGTAATAACTATGCAATTCGCCGGCGACATCGCGCAAGTAGAACGCTACCTGATGCGGACCCAGTTCTTCAAGCGCTTTTTGCAACATTTCCGGATATTCGGCCAGTTTTGCCAACAGTGCCGTTTCGCGCGGCGAAGTCAGTGGCGATAAATCCACACTCATCAGGCTTGCTTCGTCGCCGCCCCACTGCGCCATGACTGAACAAATGCGTGCGTGCGCGTACTGCACGTAATACACCGGATTTTCATCGGACTGCGCGAGAGCCAAATCGACATCGAATACGAATTCAGTATCGGCCTTGCGCGAGATGAGGAAAAAGCGCACCGCGTCGCGTCCGCGCGTGAGGTCACGTTCACCTTGCTCGTTCTTCACGTCTCCGGCCGACCATTCGATCAAGTCGCGCAAAGTCACATAGGAACCGGCACGCTTGGAAATCTTCACTTCCTCGCCGTTGCGCATCACGGTGACCATCTTGTGCAGCACGTAATCCGGATAGCCCTGTGGAATACCCATGCCGACCGCCTGCAGGCCGGCGCGCACGCGCGCAATCGTGCCGTGGTGGTCGCTTCCCTGCACATTGATCGCCTTGGCATAGCCGCGCTGCCATTTCGTGATGTGATAGGCAACGTCCGGCACGAAGTAGGTATACGTGCCGTCGGATTTCTTCATCACGCGGTCTTTGTCGTCATTGTATTCGGTGGTCTTCAGCCAGAGCGCGTTGTCGTGTTCATAGGTCTTGCCGGCCCTGGTCAAGGCTTCCACTGCAGCAGCAACCTTCCCTTCGGTGTAAAGCGAAGATTCCAGATAGTAGTTGTCGAACCTGACGCCGAATGCCTGCAAGTCCAGGTCTTGTTCATGGCGCAGATAGGCCACCGCAAAACGCCGGATCGATTCGATATCCTCGACGTCGCCGCTGGCCGTTACCGGCTCGCCGTCGCTCGCGGACACGGTTTTCCCGGCCAGGAAATCGGCGGCGATATCGGCAATGTAGTCTCCGTTGTAGGCCGATTCCGGCCACTCGATGTCGCCGGGGCGCCATCCTTTTGCGCGCGCCTGTACGGAATTGGCCAGCGTGGCGATCTGCACACCGGCGTCGTTGTAATAGAACTCGCGCGTGACGTCGAATCCTTGCACTTCCAGCAACGAGGACAAGGCATCGCCTAATGCGCCCTGCCGTCCATGTCCGACATGCAGCGGCCCCGTCGGATTGGCGGATACGAACTCGACCATCACTTTCTTGCCCGCGCCTGCGCCGCTTCGTCCGAATTGCCCGCCTTCGTGCAGGATGTGCGCGACAACCGACTGACTGACTGCCGGGGAAAGGCGCATGTTGATGAAGCCGGGGCCTGCGATATCGAGCGATGCAATCAGATTATTTCTGTCCGGGTCGGCCAGCACCGCATTGACCAAAGCCTGTGCCAGTTCACGCGGATTCTTTTTCAGCGGCTTGGCCAACTGCATGGCGATATTGCAGGCAAGGTCGCCATGCGAAGGATCGCGCGGACGTTCGAGCGTGACATTCGGCTGCAGGTCGCTGCCGGCCACGATCGGCGCAAGGGCGGAACGGAACAGGTCGATAATCTGTTGTTTTTGTTGAGCTAGCATGAGGATTGGATGGAGGACGGCGACGTCGTCTCGAAGTAATGCGGAAACCGGTGATTATACCGGCTCAGCCGCCATCCTTTCAGGCAAATTCAGACCTGCAGCTTATCAGGATAGCAATGCTAGCGTTCCGGACAATAGGCGCGCAGAAAATGCTGAATGTCGAATTCATTCACTTTCCAGCTAGTGTCTTGCAGGCGCTGCGTGGCCTTATAGAGATAAGTATGCGCCTCCATGCAGGTGCCATCTTCGAACCGCACTTGCACGGTGGCGCGACGATATTCGTTACCTTCAAACGCGTCCAGGCGCGCGATATCAACCGTATCGACGTCCAAATAGAGAACGCCTTCCACGGTCGCGCCCGGCTGGCTCACCATGCCGGGATAGCTCGCACCTGCGATCGCGTAACGGGCATGATCCTCCAGCACGGCCTTGCCGGAATGGTAATGACGATGCACAACCTGTTCCCAGACAGCTTGAAACATTAATGAACCATAGGTGAAGACGTTGCAGGACATTGAAAGAATGCGGATTCGGAGGTCTCTATTTTAAGACGATCGGTCTCGGAAATGTTCATGGATGGATTGCATCAACCGGTTAGCGGCCGGCCTGCGCAAATGCGGTTTTCCGGCACGGCGCGTAGTCCACGAAACAAATGCAATGGCGAAAAAATGCCGCAGGCGACAGCGCTGCGGCACTGATCGGGAAAATTGAAACCGGACGAGCCGGTTCGATCAGAATGGAATGGCGTCTTCCGAAAACTCGTCGGCACGTGCCGGCGCGGCCTTGGATCCGGATGCCTGTTCCGGCGCATCGTGAGCTTGCGAGTCGCTGCGCGATCCCAGCATGCGCATATCGTCAGCGATAATCTCAGTGGTATAGCGGTCGCTGCCGTCCTTCGCGATCCACTTGCGGGTCTGCAGGCGGCCTTCGATATAGACATGCGAACCTTTCTTCAAGTACTGGCCGACGATTTCGGCCAGCTTGCGATACAGGACGATGCGGTGCCATTCTGTCGCTTCCTTTTTCTCGCCGGTCGCCTTGTCTTTCCAGGTTTCAGTCGTGGCAAGCGTGACATGCGCAACCGGGTCGCCGCTTGCGGTATAGCGGATTTCCGGATTGTGTCCCAGATAGCCGATCAAGGTAACTTTGTTCAGTGTTGCCATCATTTCCTCCATTAGTGGATGTCGAGGCGGATGCTTTGTTCGCAATGAGCACCCGGTACTTCCATGCCGGCCCGGATTGCGCTGGCAATTGCTTTTTTATTTGGCGTAGGCGGCGGCGCTTCATGCCGTGTCAGATATGCTTCGGGCAAGGCTTCCGGCTGATCGACCACCACCTGCGGCGGATTTTTCTTGAGCGCCAGGGAAAACAGCGCGGTATTGACCCGCTCGCGGTGCGCCGTTTGCATCAGCTCAAGTATCAGGCGGCGGCCGCGCTCTGCCGCGCGTTGCAGGGATGCCTGACGCTGTTCGAGATTGACGATGGTTTGCGCAACGCCGCTTTCGGCGGCTTCGATATTGCGTACCATTTTCGCCAGGTTCTCAAGCTGCTCGTCGAACGGCCCGGACAGGCTTTCAAGCGTATCCGTGATCACCTGCTGATCGTCGTGTCGTTCGGCCAGGAACTCGGCAAGCTGGCGGTATTGCGCCGCAAGCTCGAATGCCTCGAAGACCGGGTTCATGCGTGCGCTCCAAAGACGTCGTCGGGTTGCACCTCCAGGAAGGCCTTGCGTTCATCCTTGACTTTCGTGAGCTCCGCCAGGGCAGCAGGATCGGACAGCGCCGTCGCGGCACGATAGGCATTGGAGAACGCACTGAACAAGTCCTCGCGCGTTTCTGCACGATTGATTGCCTGCACCAGCTCTTCCTTCTGCTCATCCGGCATCGTGGCTTTGGCAACGCGAATTTCATCCACGCCGGCATTCAGCCATGTCAGCAATTGCTCTCCGGTTTCGCGGCTTGGCTTGAAGATAGTGCCGTCCAGCAGGCGCGTACGGTCCTTGCTCACGAAGGCCATGTGCTGCATATCGATTTCCAGGAACACGGTGAATTCGTATTCGATGCCGTCGCGCATGACCGGGGCCAGGCCGATCTTGCGCACCACGCTCTTGCCGGTACGTTCGTCTTTTTCCTGCACGTACTCGGTCTTGGCACGCATCGTGGCAATGATATGGCTTGGGCTTTGCAGCAGTGTTTCCACCAGCGCGTTGTGCTCGGGCGTGACTTGCCGCCATGCCTGCCAGCTGTTGCCGGACTTGTCGGCAATCTTGCCTTGCCGATCGAGCGATCCGCCCTCGCCTGCCCAGGCATGGGAAAGGCTATCGACGATGATGACGTCGCAACCAGCCTGCTCCAGCGCATGGATCGCTTCGATGTAGCGTGCCGGCGTAAAGGGCGGCGCCAGCGTGATCACGTCATAGCCCTCTGGCAGCAGGTCTGCATACAGATCGCCGGAGCCGTGCTCGGTATCGATCATGCCGATGCGGCCGCCCAGGCCGCTGGCAATCAACAGGGCGGAATAGGTTTTGCCGCTGCCGGCAGGTCCGGACATGCCCAGTCGCAGTTTGGCGCGGCGTTTTGTTGCTCTATGAATTTCAAATGCACCCATGGTGACTTTCTTCCTTTCTGCGTCGTCGTGTTCCATTTGCTCAAGACGGCCGATTTGCTCATACCACTGCAGGCCGCCGTCGTCGAAATCAGCCTGACTTTCCATGTTTTGATGTCCTGCGGCCAGTGGCCGGCTTTTAATGCAGCTTTTTGAGTTGCAGCTGCTTGATCACTTCCCTGGCTTGTGCGGCAATTGTCTGGTCGGGCAACAGCCGTTCGGCATGCTCGGCACTGATACGCTTTTTCTTAACTGCGTCCAGCAGCACGCGCTCGCGGCCTGCGACATCGCTGCCAAGCGACGGTGTCCAGTGCGCCGGCTTGCGGCTGATCCGCGCGCGCAGCACCGCCTTGGTATAAATTTCCCTGAACGCGGTATGCGCGGCGCTCAAGTCGCCCGCCTGCAGCAACGGCGACGCTACACCCCATGCCTGCGCCATTTCATCTGTCCATACCACCGATGACGATTCCGTTCTGGGCATCATCGCCCATGCCTCGTCAGGGTCCGGTCGTCCATCTTCGATCCGCACGACGATGTCCGCGGTCTTCAACGGGCCTTGCAATTCGAGGCGGCAGCGCGCCAGCGCATCCATGAGGGCGCTTTCGCTAAAACCTGCCAAATCCTTTGCCAGCATTTCGGCCGCAGCATGTGACAGTGGCAGGCCGCATACCTCCGAAGTCAGGGAAATCGCCTGTACCAACGGGTCTGCACACACTGCCTGGCTGCGTTCATCGTTCAATGCGCCGGGATCTACCGCTTGCGGATATCGCATCTTCGTTTTCCTCATACGTTAGGAACACCTGTGAATAAGCTTGTTTCGCCTTGGCCGATACATTGACCACTGACCAATCGGCAACTTTCTTCGAGCCTTTGCAATCTGCGACCATTTTGGTTGCAAAAAATCAACAAAAAAATGCCCGCTTCGGGTAGACTTGCCATGTGCCGCAATCAAGCAGATTGCGGCCGACCTACAATCCGCTCCGATTACGCCGCACTCTGCTTCGGAGCCTTGATTCTTAATGCATACGGACGCTACGATGGCGATGGACAGCAGACAAATTCGTCACAAAAACTTCAAGAAATTGTTTGATGATTTTGTCGACTGTCATCCTCAAGAGCCTCGGCGTGGCATGCTGAAGTTGTTTGCCGAACGCCTTGGCCTGTCAGACCGCTATCTCAGCCATATCAAGTGCAACCGCAAGAACATCGGCAACCATGTCGCTCGCACAATCGAGCAACGCTTAAAACTGCCGCATGGCTGGATGGACCGCGAACACGACGCGTTTAACATGCCAAGCGACGACAAAGAAAAATTATTTGTCGAAACCGCATTAAGCCTGTTTCGCGCACAACCGCATGAAGCGCGTGAACTCATGCTCGACTTGCTGCGCGAAAAACTGCATGTACTGAATGAACCCACACCGACCAAAAACGATTCTCCGGCAATTGCATCTCCGCTCGAGACATTGCCCTGATCATTCCATTCGTACCGGAAAGCCTGTCCGTTACACGGCACAGTCGCCGCATGCCATGCTTTCAAAATTACAACCGAAAAGGTAGCCCAAAGAGATAAAAAAACGCTTTGCTGCGCCGACCTTTTCGTTCCTCACCGCGACTCTTCTACAAATGCCAGGTACATTCAGAAAGAATTTCAGAAGCACTGTTTATTTGAACAGTAATTATACCAAAATGGTAGCATTTAAACTAGCTAAAATCGTTTCGAAAGTCATTTATTTGCCACAGCCGTGATGTTCCTAAGTAACTGTTTTTAAAAGTATTGTTTGTGGCAGTCCCCAATATTTCATATGGGTGCCAAACCGAATTATTCAAGTTTCTTTGCTTCCTGAAAGGAAGCCCTTCTCAGCCTCTGGGTGGGATTACGGCAAGCGCCAAAAATGGTCGCCGCTTTCGCTCATGACATGCTCTTCAGCGCGTCGCCGCCAACCGATTGGAGGACGCGGTGGCGTTGATAGCAGCGTTGCCTGCACAGGACGGGATCATATTCACTGGGTTTAACGATCGGGACCTGCAGGCAAACGCTTTGCGTGGGCAGTACCTGCGACCATTCATGGATCAGCCTCCGGTATGCGGCGCCGACCGGACGAATGTTGCGGTTCAAGTCGTACAAGCCCAGCGCATTCACATTACCGTTATTCTGACGCAGCGCCGTGTCCCAATCGACCTGATCGGTCAGCGAATACCAGGTAAAGCCGACGATCGGCACGCCATCATTGCGCACGCGAAGCACGTTGGCCCACTGCTTGTACAGCCAGTTAACCGCTTCCTCGCCTGTCGGCCCTTGCATAAGATTGGTCTCGGTATGCATGACGGGTAAGCGGTAGCGCTCATGGTATTGATGCGTGATCACCGCATAACCGAATATTTCGCCCGATGCATGCGTCGATCCTTCCGCGGTGACGCGATGCTCGTTGGTGACGTAATAGTCGTTGCCCATGATGCAGTGATGGCGGACGTTATACTTGAGGAAAAACTGATATTCGTCGCGCGTCATGCCATTGTCCATGAGGTATTCATACATCGTGGAATCCACGCGTTTTCCGTAATTGAGGTCCAGCGAGAGAAACCTGCGCGTGTTCATCATTTCAGCTAAGCCGATAGCATGCGGACTCTCTGCATGAAAGTATTCGGAAGATTCGCTCTGTACGAACAAAGCGTCAGGCCTCACGTCGAGAATCGCCTGCATCGCCATGACGTTTGCCTTGACCAGATGCTTGAGCGCGGTGACAAACGCCCGGTCGCTGGTCAATTGTTCATTCCACCAACCGTACAACGCCGAGAAGACCGCGCAGATGAACATCTCATTGATCGGCGTGTACAGCTGCACCCAAGGGAAGCGCTCGGCGAACGCGCGCGCGTACTGCGCAAATAATTCCGGAAAGTCGGGGTTCTGAAAATTGCCGATCCAATCGGGCACACCGAAGTGGCATAGATCCACGATCAATATCAGGTCGCGACGGTAAAGATCACGAAAGGCCTCATCCGCAAACGACCAGTCGTAGCGCTCGGAACCAAGATAAGTGGTATGCAGAGGTGGACCGTAACGCAGCACATGCAGACCCGACTCCTGTACCAGGTCGAAGTCGGTGCGCCAATGACGATAGTGGCCGCATTTTTCCATTTCATCGACACGTACCCTTCCGCCATCGATGGTAGGAATACTGTTTTCAATACCGGTTGCAAACAAGAATCCGGGAATCATGAGCACCTCGCTCAGGAAAAGGGCTGACCGACGGCAAGTGCGTCTGTCAGTTAAAGCGACTGCTTTTTCCAGGCAAAGGTTCCGTTCGACTCAACCGCCGCACAATGTTTCCAAGCGACGGCGCAATGTGTCACGCTCAGATTTTTCCCTGGTGTTTAAGTCGGGAGAGGGTTTCGGCGGAGAGGTTGAGGTAGGAAGCGAGTTCCTTTTT
>JAUYVH010000015.1 GCA_030715135.1 Keguizhuia sedimenti
AGGACATAATCGGCGGCATGAATGGAAGAGGTGACTTCTTCGGCATACACGCGTGCCAGGTTGTACAGTTGCGTTTTAGCGTTCTCGGCGGAGCGGTGATGCAGGCGCTGCAAGTCATAGGCAATCAATGCCCACAGCAACAGGAATAAAAAAGTTAAAAATAAATAAACTTCGACGGGATACAGGGTGCGCAAAAACGAAAACAAGCGCTTGCGCATGCTGTACCTTTTCAGAGAAGAATGTTTAATAATTGTCGGATCTTTATATCTTTATAGGCGATCCATAATATAAGTCAAAACGTTTCTGTGTGTAAATATTGTTGTTTTTATTTAGGATTTTAAGTCTATCTTATTTTTCTGGGCTGCTTTCCTTTAACGCCGGCCATTGATTAAGCCAAACATACGTTATCCTTGCACTTTTATGAAATCAGCTCCTCTTCTCACTCTTACCTTGGCCGCCTTGCTGGCAGCCTGCAAGGCGCCGACTCCACCGACGTGCAACGACCATTTTGCCGGTGGTGCTGCGCCCGTGATTACCAGCGAAAGCCTCGCCAAGAAAACGGTGCAGCTATGCTATGAAGAGTTTGCGGTCGGACACAGCGGTATTTCGCGCACGCCCTTATGGTCGGCCGAGCACCTGACCGCCGAGCAAATCCAGGCGGCCCGGGGCTTGAAGCGTAAGAATGCCTTCCATGCCGAAGACAAACTGCCCGAAGCCGACCGCGCCGAACTGGCGGACTATGTGCGCTCTGGCTACGACCGCGGCCATTTGGCCCCTAATGGCGACATGGATAGTGAAACCGCGCAGCAGGAAAGCTTTTCGCTGGCCAACATCATTCCGCAGCACCCGAAGAACAACCAGCGCATCTGGGCCGCGATCGAAGAAGCGGTGCGTGACTATACGGAAGTCGAAGGCCAAGTCTATATCGTCACCGGCCCCATCTTCGAAGGGGAGTCCTTAAAGCGCTTGAATGGTCGGGTGCTGATTCCCACCTCTGTCTATAAAGCGATTTACCATCCCGGCAGGAAGGTGGCCGGCGCGTATGTTACGCGCAATGCTCCGGGGGACACGTATGAAACCTTGTCGATTGCCGAACTGGAAACGCGCATCAAGATCAATGTGTTTCCCAGTCTTGCGCCGGAAGTAAAAGCCGCTGCGATGGAGTTGCCCAAACCGGTTATTCGCTCGCGCAACCGCAACAAATCCCCTTCTACCGAACCGAAGGAATGACCATGCCCGATCTTAATCCCTTTGCCAATGAAGAAGATTCCCTGGAAATCGGGGACTTGACTATTGAAAACCGGCTCGACCAGATGTCCATTTATGGCGACCTCCAGATCACAAAGGATAGGCGCGGGCTGGAACAAGCCAAAGCGCTAAAAGCGGTGCTCGATGCTGTGGTGCATGCGCTGGAAGCGGATGAAAACCTGCCCGAGCAAATCAGCACTAAGCCGGCCGACGAAGTCGACAATCCCTTCAAATAAGCCGCTCGCTTCTTATTCATCCATGCAACACCCCTATTCCGGCTTGATTGGCGGTCATGTCACCGTCGTGACGATTCCCCGTGAAGATATCGAACGCGGCGCTGTCGATGTGGCTGTGTCATCGCTGAATAAGCTGGTGGCCTCCAAAGCAGCGTTAGAGACCAGCAATGGCACGATTTCGCTGTTGGTGAGTGGCTATGACCATGATCCGCGCGAACTGTACATGATCCCCGAGGTGCGGGCTTATTTCCAGGCGCTGGATGCGGCCTTCCCCTACTGGTTTCACGTCCTGGCGCGCCTGGAACATTCGCTGCGCATGGTCTTCATGCTCTTGGCCGATTTAACTCCAGTGCCCAGCCCAGACGGATCGGTGCAAGTGCAGTTTGCCAACGACGATTTGCATGCCTTTTTGGAACAACATTTCCAGGCTATGGACAGCATCCATGGCAAGTACGGCTTTAGCGAAGAAAAGAACGCCCAGATCACGGAACTGGTAATGAACTACTTCGATGCGCTCATCGGCAGATAAGCAATTGGCCGGACACTCGCTTTTACGTCCTCTTTTTATACAAGTATAGCCATCGCAGGTGGTAGCGAATGATCGGTTAGTTCACCGTATCTAAAAATCAGGATTAATTTTGCGTAGCGCATACTTATCGCCGCCCGCGATAAGGCTCGCATCCGATGCCGTCATTATCCCGATCCAAATGCGGCCCATAGCCGGGCTCTCCACGATGGACGGGCGCTGCGCCTGCCACACGTGCCGCTGCACAATTAGCGAACGCTCTCATATCAGGCGAGGTCCTTGGCGAAGCGGGACTTGAAGGTGCCAATCTGTTTGCCAGCGAAGAGTTACGCGACGAAGAAGAGCCTCCCCACCGCAGTGCTGAACTTGTATAAGAGCGGCCTTGCCGATGCGATCGTCACTGACTTCGCGATGCCGGGCATGAACGGTCAAGAGCTGCTCAAGCAACTGCACCAAGCCAAACCGGGTTTCCCGCCATCGTGCCGGGCTTTGCCGGTATCTTTACCCAGCACGAAGACGAGCGAACGGAAGTGCTTACTAAACCCTTACGCCAGCCCAAACTGGCACACAGCATTGCTATCTTGGCATGGGATGCTTCGGAGCGTCCGGCCAACCGACTGCCCATCGTTGCAAATAGACGTCCTTGCAGGACTTGTAGAATCAATGGGTTATCAGCAGGGAGCTTAATTAAATTTCGCTGTAAATCATCAAAGTTATGCGAACCTATATAGAGTTTCTAAAGTTCTATTGTTGCATGTCGAGAGCGTATAGGGCAGTGTCTGTATATGGACTCCTTCTCATTTGCAAATAACGAATTGTTTGCAAATGAGAAGGAGTCCATATACAGACGTTCAAGGTTTAGCGTTCTTTGTCATTAATGAGCATCGTGCATTTGTCCGCATGTGAGCATGCATTGCTGTTATTTCCACCTCATGCATCCTGTTTCGGTTACCGTTGAAATCAGTGAATTTCCAGAATGTCATTCGCCGGTCAACGTGATTGCGGGCCCAGCCAGGGCCCTGCAGCAGCCAGCATGGCTTCGATGCCCCGGCTTAACGTCGGCGTGATAACAGGAGCGAACTGCGGCGAATGATTGGAAGGAATCTCGTTCGTCCGGCCTTCCCGTGCCAACTCATCATACAGCTTCGGGTCAGTGCCGCCCACTGCCCAATAGACAGCCGGCACATTCCAGGCCCGCGCGAACCAGCTGAAATCCTCGCTCGCGGAAGCCGGGACGATCTCGCCGACCTGATCGGCACCGAAACGGGCCTTCAGCGCATCCACGACCTTGGGGGTAGCGACCTTGTCATTGTAAGTCGGCGGAAAACGCGTTCCCTCCTGGAATGCCGGTGGCCTTGGCGCATTCGAAGCAGTGGCTTCCGCGTTGATGATGCGCCGGATCGAACCGAGCACCGTTTCGCGCACCTTCTCGTCGAAGGTGCGGATGTTCAGGCGCAGCGTGGCTTCGTTCGGAATGATATTGCCGATGTTGCCTGCCTGCAGCGCACCGACAGTGACGACTGCGCCTTCGGAGATGCCGACTTCCCGCGAAACGATGGTCTGCAACCGCATCACGGATGCGGCGGCCATCACAACCGGATCGACCGTTTTTTCCGGGGACGAGCCATGTCCTCCACGGCCGAAAAGCTTCACTTCCAGGCTATCGGACATCGACAGAAGCAAACCGACACGCGTGCCGATCTGTCCGGCGCGCAGGGGCATCACGTGCTGACCCATCACCACGTCGGGCTTGGGGAAACGCTTGACCATGCCATCGTCGATCATCGCGCGGGCGCCCACGCCCGTTTCCTCCGCTGGCTGGAACACGGCCATGACGGTGCCGCGCCAGTTGTTGCGGTGTTCGGCCAGCATCCGCGTTACGCCCATGAGCCAGGTGACGTGCATGTCGTGCCCGCATGAATGAGCCACCGGGCTCGGTGCTCCGGATGGATCCTTGCCCTCCTTTTTGCTGGCGTAGGGCAGGCCCGTGTCTTCCTTCATGGCAAGGCCGTCCATATCGGCGCGCAGAAGCACGGTCGAACCTTCGCCATTGCGCAGGATGCCGACCACACCGGTGCCGCCGACTTTCTCCGTCACTTCGAACCCCTGTTTGCGAAGCCAATCAGCCGCGATCTTGGCAGTCCGGAATTCCTGCATCCCGAGTTCGGGATTAGCATGAATATCCTTGTAGATGGCTTCGAGCTCCCGCAGAAGCGCCTCCGATGGACTGGGGAACATGGCCTGTTTCGCCTGCCGGGTATCCTGCTGCGCTTGCGCGAAGGCTGTGCGAGTCGGCGCAAGACCAAGGAAAAGGACGGCCGCTCCAATCAGCAAGGGCGACACAAATTCAGGCAGCCTTTTGACCGGCTGGAGCAGAAGCGTCGAAAGCCTCGGGGTGTGCATGGTTTTTCTCCGTATGGTTTTTAGAATCATTTCTAAAAGGGGCGAAGACCTGTCATTTCGCGACCTGGCGTTGATGAAGAGAATGTGCACCGCCTCGCGCTTTCGCTATCGTGTAGACCGGCATTTGAAGTGCATGCCTGCTCGTGCCAAATGCAACTGAAGCGACCCCGGTGGCAGCTAGTTGCAATATGCTTCTGCATGATAGGCTCATGATGCGGTGTGGTAGGGAGGATTAGAAAAACATCCGCTATTCGCTAGAGTGATAGGTGCCGTTTCTTGGCTAGAGACATCAATGCATAAACATAGTTCGAATTTTGGCCGTCATAGGCTCGTGGAACCACGAAAGCGCGTTTTGGTTTATAGGTTGACTACGATGCGTCGGAAAAATCGCGGCGCATGGCGTTGCGTGTTGGTGCCTCTAGCCGCAAGCCTGATGACCGCCTGTGTCGATTTGCCGCCGCTCGATGACCGGACTGTTTCCAGTTCATTGTCAGGCGGCATAGAAACGCGGCTCGAGAAAGCGGTTTCTCCGCCAGCCGATGCTCCGCCCGGCGCTTCCGGAATCTTCCCGCTGCCCAAGCCGCGCGACGCGTTTTCCGCCCGTGTCATGCTGGCTCGCGCGGCCGAACGCACACTTGATGTCCAGTATTACATCTGGAATGCCGATGCAACCGGAATCTTGATGTTTGATGCACTTTATGAGGCCGCCGAGCGCGGTGTACGCGTACGTCTGCTACTCGACGACAACAACACCAAAGGACTTGACCGCTTTCTTGCCGTGCTCGACGCACACGCGAATATCGAGGTACGCCTTTTCAATCCCTTTGTCTTCCGTAGTATGCGCTGGCTGGGTTACCTGACGGATTTTTCACGCTTGAACCGGCGCATGCACAACAAATCCTTTACCGCGGACGGCCAGGTTACGATCGTCGGCGGACGGAACGTCGGCAATGAATATTTCGGTGCCAGCAATGACATGCTTTTTTCGGACCTGGATGTCATAGCTGCCGGTCCCGTCAGCTCGGCGGTGGAGCAGGAATTCGACCGCTACTGGGCCAGCCAGTCGTCGTATCCTGCCGATCGCCTGCTCGCACCGGCCTCACCTGAAGAAGGCGCAGGCTTTGCCGCAGCCGTAAGGCGCGTCGAAGCTGATCCCTCTGCAAAGCACTATATTGAATCCATTCGTCGATCCGAGTTTGTAAGGAACTTGATGGCAGGGACGCTGCCGCTCGAATGGGTACCGACCCGCATGATCAGTGACGACCCGGCCAAGGCATTGGGATTGGCAAGCCCTGAGGAAATGTTGCTGTCGAGGCTCAAACGTGTCGTGGAAGAGCCTTCACACTCTCTCTACCTTGTCTCGCCGTATTTTGTGCCCGGCGCACAAGGCGTTGAGGCGTTTTCCGCATTGGCAGCAAGCGGCGTAAAGATTCATGTACTGACAAATTCGCTTGAGGCGACGGACGTAGCAGCCGTGCATGCTGGATATGCGAAGCGGCGTCAGCCTTTGCTCGAAGCAGGCATTGAATTGTACGAGTCACGCAGAACAATGATCGAGGCAGCGCGTGGGAGCGGCGCTTCGCTGGGAAGCTCGTATTCCAGTCTGCATGCAAAAACTTTTTCGATAGACAATCGGCACGTCTTCATCGGGTCGTTCAACTTCGATCCGCGTTCGGCCAATTTGAATACGGAAATGGGGTTCGTGATTTATAGCCCTAAACTCGCAAGCCAAATCACCGGCGCATTCAAAAGTCGCATTCCTGCCACGTCCTATCAGGTCAAGCTCGATGACGCATCCCAGCTGATATGGATCGAACAAGTAGGCAAATCGAGTGACAGGCCAGTCATATACACTCAGGAACCCGGGACCACATTTTGGCAGCGCTCGATGGTATGGTTTCTCTCCTTGCTGCCAATTGAATGGCTGCTCTAGGATTGCGGGCTGAAGAAACAGGATTATCCAAGATAATTCAATGTTTGCTACCAGCAGCATTAGACAAACCAAATAATTCACGTGAAGCGTCATCCAATAACTTGGGTGACCTGCTCTCCTAACTTAGTCCCGCGCTAATATAAAACCTGCCAACGGGAGGTGGGCGTGAAGGTTGCTGAGATATGCCGCAAGTATGGCACCAGTGATCGCATCAGCTCGATTATGGCACTGCCCAATTTCCGGTTGAAAGAGCTTTTGCTTTCTTTGATGCAGCGTTGCATAAATTTGCCTCGTGTTTCCAAAATGAATGCTCATCGTATTGATATCGTGAGGAATTCTTGTGGAAAGCGCTAATCAAGCAAAGTAGACTAACTCAAAATCTTACGTGTGGCTTCGACGATCTGCCTGGACATTCTTTCCATGCGCGGGGCCTGAACGTTCCAGGTATGCCAGTAAAGTGCAACGTCCGTGGGATGCCTTTGAGCCAAGTCAACCAGCGGATCCCGCTCGTCGTCGATCGAGGAAAGCAGCCATTCCGGCACCATCGCATAACCCAAGCCATGGCGTACCGCGGCAAAGTGTGCCTCGATACCCGGCACATAATGGCAGGGATAAGCGCCTTCCGACAATCCAAGCCGTGACAGCAGGAAGCTCGATTGCAGCATGTCCTTGCGCGTGTACGCAATCACAGGTGCATGCCGCGCCGCTTCGCGCGTCAGACCCTTTGGAAACCAGCGTTTGCGAAACGAGGCGCTCGCCATCAGGCGGTAACGCATCGTCCCCAGCTTGGCAACGCTACACCCGCGCATTGGTTTTTCCACCGTACTGACGCAGCCGGCCACCATACCGGATTCAAGAAGCGAATAGGTATGGTCTTGGTCCTCAACGATGAGATCGAGAATGATGCGCTCTTTGATCAGCAAGCTTGCCAGCGCCGGAAAAAACCAGGTGCCCAGGCTATCCGAATTCAGTGCTACGGACACATGCAGGGAGGTGCCTTCCGCGTGCAGCAAATCTGCCTCCAGGTCGGCCTGCAGTAACTGTGCGCGGCGCAGGAACTGCAACAGGCGCTGGCCCGTCTGGGTCGGGCGACATGGACGGCTGCGCAAAACCAGTGCCGCGCCCAATGTGGTTTCCAGTACGCGCACACGTTGTGAGACTGCCGATGGCGTAAGACGCAATTTCGCAGCAGCCCGCTCAAAACTGCCCAGCTCGGCAACCGCTTGGAATGCGTCTGTTTGTCTTGGATCCAGATTCATTGTTTACCATTAATTAGAGCGACCACGATTGAAAGCAGCATGGGACCGCCTGTATTGGGTAGGTAGTTTGGGACATTAAGAATTTTTAAGCTAGTCGCAAAAATACTTAATGTCATTTAAAGTTTGCCTTCAAGCAAGCACAATCCCTTTTCCATTTCTCCCTTCCAGTCAACGGACAACCCAAGTAATGCTTCGCACCAGTCCCCATCCTTCGCCTGCGCGAAAGGTATGTAAATTTGCTTTTGGTCTTCTGCTTGGATTGACAATCGGCGGAGCCATTGGGGGCGTTTACACGGTTCGCCAGCTATGGCTAAACCTGCCTGCGGTCGATCATCTTGCCACGTATGAGCCGGTGCTGCCGCTGCGCATTTATGACAGGGAAGGCAACATGCTGGCGGAGTATGGAGAGGAGCGGCGCGACTTTGTACCGCTGCAGCGCATTCCGCTTCCGGTGCGGCAGGCGCTACTGGCGATTGAGGACGCCCGTTATTATGAGCATGGGCCCGTTGATTATGTCGGATTGATGCGGTCCGTTGTCAGCAATATCAGAGCCGGTGGGCATGCGCAGGGCGGCAGCACGATCACCATGCAAGTTGCGCGCATGTTCTTCCTGCATCGCCAGAAGACCTATCACCGCAAAATTATGGAAATCCTTCTGGCGTACAAGCTCGAATCCACGTACAGCAAGGACAAGATCCTTGAGCTGTACATGAACCAGGTTTATTTGGGTGAGCGCGCGGTCGTTCGCCAGCAATATATCTTGAAGCGCATGCACGAGTTGAAATTTGTCGATGAGCCAACGTATCAGAAGGCGCGCGTGGAGGAGCTGGTATTGCGACTGCAATACAAATCCATCGTGTGGGCCGCAGCCTATGCGGTTGAACAGGCCAGGCAAATGGTGCTGGAACAATACGGCGAAGAGGCTTATACGCGTGGATTGGACGTGTTCACGACCATCAGCATGCGCGAGCAACTAGCGGCCACGAACGCTGTGCGCGCCGGCTTGCTCAAGGCACAAATGCAACGTCCCTATTCCGGTCCGGAAGGACGTGTCAAGCCGGTTTCCGATCGACACAAGCTCGCCGAGTTGCGCATGGCCTTGAAGCACTATCCTGACAGCGGCGATTTGTATGCGGCGGTGGTGCTGGAAGTCTCAGGGTCGAAAGGCATCCTGGCGGCATTGCGCGATGGTACGCTCGTTCGCATCCCGTTAAAGAACCTGGGCCGCAGCACCATGGCTGCACTGCAGCCAGAGGCAGCCGTTCGCCGACGCATCGAAGCAGGCTCGGTGATCCGCGTTCTGCATGATGGCAGAGACTGGCGCGTACGCGAGCTGCCGCAGATGGAAGGCGCTCTCGTCTCGATGGACGTGGAAACAGGGGAAATCCTGGCGCTGGCCGGCGGCTTTGATTTTTCCCTCAACAAGTTCAACCATGCCGTGCAAGCTGTGCGGCAGCCTGGCTCGACCTTTAAGCCATTCATCTACTCCGCCGCATTGGAAAAGGGGTATTTCCCAGGTACGCTGATCGACGATACGCAGCGCCTGGTGGCACCTGCAGCAGAGGGACGCAGGGCATGGATGCCGCGCAATTATGGCCATAACTACGAAGGCTTCATTTCCGCACGTCGGGCGCTGACCCGCTCGAAAAATGTAGTGGCAGTAAACTTGATGGAAGCCGCCGGTACCGAGTACGTGCAGCAGTTCGCTACCCGTTTTGGATTTATTGCCGAGCTTAATCCGCCTAAACTGCCGCTTGCCCTAGGAGCAGGAGCGATAACGCCACTGCAGCTTACGCAGGCTTATGCCGTATTTGCCAATGGAGGATACCTGGTGCAGCCACGCTTGATTAGCTCCGTGCGGGAGCGTGGCGCAAAAATATTGTATCAAGCAGAACAGCGCTCGCCGCGCGAGCAGGTCATTTCGCCACGTAATGCCTACGTTATGGACAGCACCCTGCGCGACGTCGTTCAGCATGGCACGGCGCGCCGCGCTACCTCTCTCGGGCGCAAGGATCTTGCCGGCAAAACAGGCACCTCCAATGCAGCCCGGGATGTCTGGTTTGCCGGTTACTCGTCCGGCATTTCCTCGACGGTCTGGATCGGCCATGGCCAGCCACGCAGCCTTGGATCATCGACTGGCGGTAGCCTAGCGCTGCCAGTATGGATGGAGTATATGAAAATCGCCCTGACAGAGCGACAGGAAACCATGCGCGAACTGCCAAGTGACCTCAGCATGCTCAATGATGACTACATTTATTCAGAGTATCTGGCAGGCCGGTGCGTCGATGACGAGAATGCTTTCATTCAAAGCCCCGTTGCATGCGCTGCCGCCACAACAACGGGCCGCAACGCTGCCATAAGCGCCGCCGGCAGCAAGCATAACAATACCACGCAGCCTAAAATGCAGGCTGATTCCTAATACTTTCCGGACAAACCAGTGACTTTACTCCATGCCATTTACCTGATTGCGATCTCCGCCGAGGCGGCATCCGGCGCACTCATGAGCATGCAGCGGCGCATGGACCTGTTTGGTATCGCGGTGATCGGGACCGTGGCCGGCTTGGGTGGCGGGACAGTACGCGACATACTGTTAGGGCATTATCCTCTGGGATGGATTGCCCATCCTGAATACTTACTCTTTACGGTCGGTTCGGCATTGACCGCCGCATTGCTGGCGAATCGCTTCCAGCGGTTGGAAAAGGCCTTTCTGATCCTGGATGCATTAGGCCTGGTGGCGTTTACCGTTATCGGTTGCGAAATTGCTGCTGCAGCAAACGTTCATGTGGCGATTGTAGTTCTGATGGGCATGGTGACCGGCGTCTTCGGCGGCTTGCTGCGCGATATTCTCTGCGGCCAAGTGCCGTTGGTATTAAGGCGCGACTTGTATGCGACCGTTGCCCTGATGACTGGTGTGTTGTATGTCGGCATGCTTCATTTCCATGTTAACCGTGAAATGGCTACCGCAATGGCCATTTCTGTCGGCTTCATCATTCGCTTGGTCGCAATACGTTATTCCCTTGCTTTGCCGGTCCCAGAAGTGGAGGCACATCGCTTTGAAGATGAGCGAAGCAGTGATGTTGGCTAAGGCATTATTCAACGCGTTGAAGTAACTAATTATTGCTGGGTTGCCCCAGTAAACCGTGCCAAGAAAAATCTAGTAAGCCCCATTTTTGAAGAAAAGACGAACATGAAAAAGCGTTTTTCGGAATTGCAGAATGCCAAAATCAATAAGCTTCTCGCTGAACCAATGCTCGACATGGAAATCTTGAAGGCGATCGTGAATTGAAGTGCGAACTAGTGTGGCTACGCCCGTGGCGTGGCACTGAAGCCAATTTGGGGAAGCTCAGAATGCCTACATCGAATCCTTCAATAGCATGATTCAAGCTGAGTATCTCGATGATCTTTGGTTTCCTTCACTGGCACCGGCTCGTATAGTTATTGCGCCACGGCGGCAGGAATACACTGAGGCCCAGCCCATAGCGCAACCCGCCGGTCGTGGCGAATGCCCACGCTATTTCTTTTCCAATGCCGGAAGCCCCGGCTGTTACCAATACCCGCTGTGCCATGCCTAACGCTCCTATGCATTGCTGTTCAGTTGCTATGACGCTTCTAAATGTTCGTGTCCTGAGGCGGCACGTCGCGCGGATTTGGTATCGGCGCGCTTGCTTTTTGCATAGTGGGCGCAGCGACGCCAGCACAACCCAGCACAAACGATGTCATGGTTAAGGAACCCATGGCACCGCCGTCAACCAGAACCTCAGGCGTTTGTTTGGCAGCCGAGGCCAGACCCGCCAAATAAGCCAGCGGCAAGAAGTGCTCCCCGGTCGGCACAGCTCTGCGATATTCCGCGTGCTCGTGGATGTTCACCAGCTTCTCGGGATTCTTCGCCATGATTTTCTGGACTTCCGCATCGAAGTCCGTCGCCCAGTCAAACGCTTTGTCACCGAGATGCCAGTTGATAAGACGAAGGTTATGAACGACATTCCCGCTTCCCAGGATAAAAACTCCGCGCTCGCGCAAGGGTGCCAATCGTTTGCCAAGATCGAAGTGGTACTGCAACTCTTCTCCCGCGTGCAGGGACAACTGCAAGACGGGAATGTTTGCTTTCGGAAAGACATGTGCCAGCACAGACCACGTCCCATGATCCAGGCTCCAGCTATCGTAGTCTAGGGCAACGTGCTCCGGGCGCACGCTGTCTGCAATCTCCTCGGCTACATCCGGTGCCCCCTTCGCGGGGTAGTCAAAATCAAACAGGGCCTTGGGAAATCCATAGAAGTCGTGGATGACTCTGGGATTCGGCATTGCGGTCACGGCGCTGCTGTTGATGAACCAGTGCGCTGAAATGACAAGCACGGCGCGCGGTCGCGGCAGCGCTCTTCCAAGCTCTTGCCATGCAGCGGTAAAGCGGTTGGTTTCCAATGTATTCATCGGGCTGCCATGACCGATAAAGGTCGCTGGCATGATGTTTAGCGGGTTCGTCATTGAATTTCCCAAAGCATATCAACCGATACAAAACAGACTTTTACCGGCCGCGCAGTGCCGGAATTTTTCGTCTGCGTCGTTTCTGCAGCTAGTCCCGCGTGTTTCATGGCTTGCGTTCGGTATCTCAGCCTGCGTGCGCCTTCACCCAAGCCACATACTTGTCCATCCAGCCTTGCAGAAACGCCTTGCTGTTCGGGCCGATGTTGCCGCTGCTGTCGAACAAGCCATCCTTGGCATGAATGAATGCTTCCGGCTGGCCCAGCGTCGGCATGTCCAGGTAAGCGAGCATATTGCGCAAATGCTGCTGCGCCATGGCAGTGCCGATGGCGCCGATCGAAACGCCCAGCACCCCGGCAGGCTTGCCTGCCCATGCGCTTTGACCGTACGGCCGTGAAGCATGATCGATGGCATTCTTCAATACGCCAGGGATTGACCGGTTGTATTCGGGTGTCACGAACAATACTCCCTGCGCGGCTAGGATCTCCGCTTTCAATCGCTTTACCGCGTCTGCCGGCTGTGCATCATCGTCCTGGTTGTAAAGAGGCAAATCTCCGATTTCCAGTTGTTTGAACGAGAATTCGGCCGGTGCCAGTTTGACGATGGCATTGGCCAGCTTGCGATTGAATGAATCTTTTCGAAGGCTGCCGACTACAACAGCAATTTGATATTGGGCCATGGGTGATTTCCCGTTTATTCGTTGTCACGTTTAAGTTCTGATGCAAAGAGGGCCGATTTGGTTCTTTTTCCGCTCCATTGCATGCTTTCCATACCGGTTTGACTGAAGTCAAAGCCTGCAGTAATGAACAAGCGGCCCGTTCGGGGCGAACTATTCTGAAGCGAGGGCGTTCTTACGCTTGCAACGGAATCCCTTTCTGGTAAGTCGAATCGTGCTTTGCTTCAAGCTTGATTCAACTGGCTGCAAGTCATTCGATGGCACCGCAATACTCGATGTTTTTCAATGCGAGCCGTCCACAAAAAACTAAGGCCCCTTACCCAGACCAACGGGCAATAACAAGGAGAATAAGCATGCGCACTCCAACCTTACCTGCACTTCTCATCCACGTTCCCCTGATCCTGGCGCTGGCTGCATGCGCGCAGACCGAAAATGTCCGCACCGGCAAAGCGGCCTTTGCCGGCTGGCAGGCCGACGCGCCCGGCGTGCGCCGTCACATCAAGCCTTCGGACCTTCCGGCCCCTCCCGCAGTGACGGCAGCGGACGCTGAAAAGTCCATCGCCAATCCCGCTAAGATTGTTTCGCAACCCCAAGGCGCCGTGCCGAAAGTGCCGGAAGGATTCGCGGTGCAGGTGTTTGCCACCGGGTTCAAGAAGCCGCGGACCCTGCGCACCGCGCCGAATGGCGATATCTTCCTGTCCGAGTCCGACGCCGGCCGCGTGATCGTATTCCGCCCCGATGCAAGCGGCGCATCCACTAAGACTAAAGTCTTCGCCGAGAACCTGGACCGGCCTTACGGCATTGCCTTCGTGCCCGCCGTCAATCCTCAGTACGTTTATGTGGCGGCGGCGAACCAGGTCGTGCGCTACCCGTATCGCAGCGGAGACCTGAAAGCGGCCGGTCCGGCCGAAGTGATCATCAACAATATTCCAACCAAGCGGCACTGGACGCGCGATCTTGCTGTTTCCCGCGACGGCCAGCGCCTGTTCGTGTCAATCGGTTCGGCATCCAATCTGGGCGTAGCGGGCATGCCCGACATGACGCCCGAGCAAATCCGCGAGCATGAAAGGATCCACGGTCGCGGCGCCGCCTGGGGTGAAGAGGCGAACCGCGCCATGGTGCGCGTGTTCGATCCAACTGGCAAGAATGTGCGTACCTACGCCACAGGCCTGCGCAATTGTTCCGGCATGGCGATGCAGCCTGGCACCGACAATCTGTGGTGCGTGGTCAATGAGCGTGACCATCTCGGCCCGAACCTGGTGCCCGACCAGATGGTGCGCGTGCAGGAGGGCGCATTCTATGGATGGCCCTGGTACTACGTCGGCAGCAACGAAGATCCCGCCCTGAAGGGAAAGCGTCCCGATCTGAAGGGAAATGTGCGGGTGCCCGAAGTATTGATCCAGTCGCATTCTTCTGCGCTGAGCGTGGCATTTTATGATCACGATGCGTTCCCGGCCGAATACCGCGGCGATGCGTTTGTCGCGCTGCACGGCTCCCACAGCACACCCGACAAAACCGGGTACAAGGTGATACGTGTACGCATGAAGGATGGCAAGCCGACCGGCGAATACGAAGATTTCATGACCGGCTTTGTACTGGACAAAGACAGGGTCTGGGGCCGGCCGGCCGGCGTCACGGTCACGCGTGACGGCGCCTTGCTGGTGAGCGACGATGCCAACGGCACGATTTTCCGGGTGGTCCGCAGGTGAAAGAGCACTGGAGGGCTTGCTCCAAGCTATGACGCAATTAGTCCAAATTGATCTCGTAAAACCTCAGCAATGTGGTGAGCTTAAAGTTTTACCTCGTAGCCAAGAATGAGGCAGATTGTTCACGCGACAGTCCATTAGAACGTGAATCGTGCGAATGTTATGCTTAGGTTCGTCAGCAATTCAAGTGGCTACTGAACGTGCCATACGGCTAAAAGGGTGCCCGCGAACTCAGGATAAAATTTCCTTCTGGTTCATGACTGTCCTCATTGCTAGTCGTCAGGAATAAAAATCACTGGTCAACGCGTCATTGCCAATCTGCACCAGTGCCTCCACTGCTGATCGGTAGGCCCCTATCGAGACGCCATGCCGGTAGAGAACAAAGAGCGGATGCTGGACACCCTCAGGCGTGCGCGTTATTGCGAGGTGGGAAATGTTCCATTCAGGAATGTCTTGATGCAGACAAAAGCCGAACGCTTCAATGAGATCCAGCTCATGAAGTAAATGGTATTGTTGGACACGACACATCTTTTTGAAAAGCATGCGTCTTTTGCCCGCGCAAATAGGCCAAGTTCACATGACTCGATTGATTTTCATGGTATTTGCCTGGCCGAGCGCGGCAGTCGGCCTATAGACGATACCGCAGCGAAATGAATGCCGGAAATTTGCCTAGGAATAAATTCTTATTTCATCTAGGTTGTCGTTAAATTAAAATGTAGCCAATTGCTACGGTTCAAACAATAACGTTGGCATCATCACGTCAACTTCTTCCAAAATTAATTGTCTTGCAAATTAGGATCTGAAACTTTCTCACGCTGCCCTCGGAAACCTGTCCTGCGTCTAGCCGACTTCATTCTTGATCAACTAGAAACAATCCTTCAAGAATGGGAAAGCTTCGCGCGCACAATCGAACCCGCGGCACTTGCCATGAGCAACAAAGAGCTGCGCAACCATGCTGCAGCGATGCTCAAGACCATTGCAGAAGATCTTTGCACGGCGCAATCGCCCGCACAACAGATGGCCAAATCGCGCGGAGAGGGGCCTCAAACCACAGAGAATGGTGCGGGCGAAGTACATGGCTTGGCGCGCCTGGAATCGCGTTTTACGATAGAGCAACTGGTCTCTGAATATCGGGCCTTACGCGCCAGCGTGCTGCGCCTTTGGGCTGAATCCAACAAATCCGCTCGTTCAACGGATATCGAGGATATCACCCGGTTTAACGAAGCCATTGATCAGCTCCTCGCTGCGTCGGTCACCAGTTTTGCGGAGGCTGTACGACAGGCCGAAGAAGCTGAAAAACAGCACAGAGACCAGTTTCTGGCCATGCTTGCCCATGAATTGCGCAATCCGCTTTCGCCCATCAGTGCCGCGGCCGGCTTATTGAAAATTGCCAAGGGCGACGCGGCAATCACTGACAAGGCCAGCGACATCATTGCCCGGCAGGTCGCCCATATGGCGACCCTTGTCGACGACTTGCTGGATGTGTCACGCGTCACACGCGGCTTGACTGAGCTAAGACTGGAACCACTGGATATTCGCTTAATAATCGATGGCGCCGTAGAACAGGTCATACCCTTGGTTCAAGCGCGCCACCATCAGTTAACTGTAACAGACTTACCCCAGCCCGCGATCGTACAAGGAGATAAGAAACGACTGGTGCAGGTCATTACGAATCTTTTGGAGAATGCTGCCAAATACACGCCGGAACACGGCTACCTTCAATTGAAAATGGAGCTATGCAACGACCAAGTAGCGATAATGGTAGAAGACAACGGTATCGGCATGGCCCCCGAGTTTGTTCCTCATGTATTTGAGTTGTTTGCGCAGGCAGAACGAACATCTGACCGTGCCTCGGGTGGCCTGGGTTTAGGTTTGGCGCTGGTGAAAAGCCTGACAGAGCTGCATGGCGGAAAAGTGACTTGCTCAAGCGCCGGCTTGGGCAAAGGCAGCCGCTTTACCGTGTGCTTGCCGCGGCAATATGGCAGTGAAGACCGAGTCGAGCGGCGCAGAATGCCGCGCTCCCAAATTTCGCCCGGAAAATCGCTGAAAATCATGGTGGTGGACGACAATGTCGATGCCGCGCAGTCGCTGGGCCTGCTGTTGAAAGCAGCAGGACATGAGGTCATCACGGAGCATGAAGCCAAAGTCGCCCTCGAAGTGGCGCGAGCGAAGCTACCCGATGTTTGCCTGTTGGATATTGGCTTACCCGAAATCGATGGCAACGAACTAGCACGCCGGTTACGCGCCCGTCCTGAAACAGCCGGGATACTGCTTGTTGCGCTGACCGGGTATGGCCAGCGTCATGACCGCGAAGAAGCGATTGCCGCGGGATTCGACGAGCATATGACCAAGCCGGTCGATACGGCAAAACTTCAGGCAGTGCTGGCTAGATTTGGTTCGCCGTAGCGAAAACTTCGTGCTAAGTCTCTAAAGAGTGTCAGAATATTATTTCACACAAGGAGAGACCAATGGACGTCATGGCATATGCGCACTGGCTAGAAGCCACGCTGGGGAAAGTGAAAGTTGAAATGGGCAACAACGAGCATGGAGGCAATGGACGCGCATCACCTGAACTGGAAGAAGAGTGTGGATTTGAAGAGCCCAAGACATTAAATGAACTACATGCCTATTTGGTAGCCGAAATTGATAAACTTGTTGCAGCTGCGGACTCTCTGTCCGAAGTGCGCCAATCGCTGAATCGAATGAAGCGCCCATCTTCATCGCCTTGAGAGCCGTTCCTTTCGTAATTATGTAGCTGCGGTCTGTTCCTTTTATTTTCAAAGTGTCTACAGAATTAGGTACGATTCAGCTGGCTGCTTTCTGCAGGCGTTCTGTGGCTTCTTCCTGCAGTAGCTGGAGGCCTGCATGATAGGAAATGCTGTAAACCGCACACAAGGCTGCCATCGTCGCTGCAGCGACGATGAGCTGGGTGCGCTTTCTTACAATGCCTGACAACATCCGCATTGCTTGCCTCGTTAAAAGGTAATGTGACTAAAAGAAGCCAGCATGCCTTCTAGCTCATGGCACGGAAGCGGTTTGGCAAATAAATAACCTTGTCCTTCATCGCAACAGAAATTGCGCAGTATTTCCTGCACTTCGTGGGTTTCAACGCCTTCTGCCACGACTGATAGATCCAGAGCATGCGCCAAGTCGATGAAGGCCTTGATGACGTTGAGCGTTTGCTTGTCTTTAGCATTTTCGGTGACAAAAGACCGGTCAAGTTTCAACCCATCCAAGGGAAAGCGCTGGAGATAGGCCAGACCGCAATAGCCTGTGCCAAAGTCATCGACGGCCAGTTTCACTCCCAACACTTTCAGCGCGCTCAAAATGGCTGCTGATGCTGCCATGTCTTCGATTAGCATGCTTTCGGTTAGCTCCAGCTCCAGCAGATCGCCCGGCAGACCGGTTTCGTCCAAGACTTGCTGCACCTGCTTGACCAAGTCCACCGATGTCAACTGCCGTGCTGATATGTTTACGGAGACGCGCAGCGGAATGCCCAGCCGGTTTATCAGGCGTTGGGTTTGGCTGCACGCTTCTTGAAGTACCCAAAGCCCGATTGCATCGATCAGGCCACATTCTTCGGCAATAGGAATGAATTGCAATGGCGGTATCTGCCCCAGCTCAGGATGATTCCATCGGATGAGAGCTTCCATGCCGGTACATTGCATGGTTGTCAGATTAACCCGCGGCTGGTAGTGCAGCACAAACTCATTGCGCTCAAGTGCACGATGCAATGCGTCTTCCAGCGCTCTTCTGACGTTGGCTGTTTCACTCATTTCCATGCGATAGAAACAACACCTGTTACGGCCGGCTTCCTTTGCACGGTACATGGCTATGTCCGCGTTTTTAAACAGCGCATCCTTGGTTTTTCCATCCTGTGGCGCCATACAGATACCGATGGATGCACTAATAAAGATCTCACGGCCTTCAATGACAAAAGGCTGGCGCAGACTGGATAGTATATTCTGCGCAATGGCTGAAGCGGATTCTGCTCCTCGCTTGCAGGCAGCCGTGATGACAAACTCATCGCCGCCGAGCCGAGCCACCATGTCGTCGGGGCGCATGACCCTTTGCAATCGTAGCGCGACCAAACCAAGCAGGCGGTCGCCCGCATCATGGCCCATGGTGTCATTGACCTGCTTGAACTGGTCAAGGTCGATGAACATGACAGTGACAGGCCCATTGTGCTGCATGCCATCTAGCAGTGTTTGCAGATGGCCGTGCAGAAATGCACGGTTGGGCAAGCCAGTCAACGCATCAAGAGTGGCCATCCTTTCCAGCGCAATTTCGGACTTTTTTTGCTTGGTGATGTCGGCAATGAAACCCTCCAGGGCAACGACTTTCTGGTGTTCGTCATACACTGCCTGGCCTTGTTCCCATACCCATCTCAGTTGGCCATGCAGATCAATAATCCTGTAAGTGACTTGAAAGGGCTTCCCGGCATCAATGGATTTTTGTACTGCATACGCCACATGGTCCCGGTCTTCAGGCTTGATTAATTCAGCATAGCTGCGATGTGTATTGCCCAATAAATCATCAGCGCTGTAGCCAGTGAGCTCTTTGACCCAGGAACTCATGTATTCCATGGTCCAATTTGCATCTGGCTTGCATCGATACACCATGCCCGGCAGATTATTGAGCAGCAACTCTACCGAGAAATTTCTTTCCATGATTACTTTTTAGATTGGGGCGGGACCATAAAGGACCTATGTTGCTTGGTTTTTAAGACTTTGCCGGAAAATTAAAAACACTTCTCCGCAAAGGGCCACTATTCTGGCAGGTTTGTTTTGATGTGGAAATATCCTGTGTTGTTATTATGTGAGGCCGGGTCTGACAAGCCGATATCCAAATCTACGTGTGCTGGGACCCATGAGCCCCCAAGTGCTGTCACCGAGATACGTCATAACGATTGAAAGATGGTGTCGTGTACTGTCCTAGAGAAAAACGGAGCAGTTCATACTCATACTCATACGAATGCTTATACTATTGTTAGCTTTATATCAGACGATATCCCTTGCTATTGCAAGAGCAGACTTGGGTACAGACAGCCCTTCATTATGGCATTCAAAACCAGCTGGCTTGGCAAGTTAAGCCAAGCGCATTCCTTCCGGCCGGCGCCCTATTTCAAATCGGCGCTCTCCATTGCTTATGGATATTATGCATGGAGTATTTTTGTGGCATGCGTCGTAATTTTTGGCTCGGTGGCAATTGTGTTGCACCACCCCGCGAGGGCACAGCAAGTGCTTAAACTTGGCGCACGCTTATTATGCCGGCTCTGCGGCATTACGCTATCAATTGAAGGGTTGGATCGCTTGCCGCCGCATCCGCATATCCTGATCGTAAACCACACCAGCTTCATGGATCCTGTCGCGCTCATCGCCCTACTCCCGACCAAACCAGGGTACCGCTTCATAGCAAGACAGCAATACAGGCACCAGAGTTTGTTATGGCCCTTACTCAAGAGCGTGGGAACGGTGATTCTGAAGCGTCCTGATCAGCACCACGACCTGCCTAATGTTGCATTGCTCGTGCATGCCATCCAGGCAGGAAACAACTTAGTCATCTTTCCTGAAGGAGAATTTTTGCCGGAACCCGGCATGCGGCCCTTTCATTCAGGCGCATTTGTCGCTGCGCAGCAAGCAAACGTGCCCATCGTCGTGGCAGCTATATATGGTGCTGCAGAAGTCTTGCGCCCTGGATTATGGCAACCTAAAAAGAAGCCGATTAAAGTGGCAATCGGACCTGTTCTCTATCCAGGGAGCGTAAGCGGTGCATCAATTGGCTTTTTGGTGAACGTCTCGCGCGCTGCAATGGTACAACTACAAGAAAATCTGGAAAGGCCCTCTCCAAAGATTAAATGAGCGTTTTTGGGCCGGCCAGCATTTTATCCTTCTGCACAAAGCCCATCACAGATTTGCGTCACGCTGTGCCTTCCTTTCGCATACCAGTGCCATTGACCTGACCTGCTCGCGCAGTCATTATTGTGCTGCGTCCCCTGTTGAATCCGTAGCCGGTAGCGGACAGTGCCGATTGATAGAGCGGCAACTTAGGAGCAAGCGGCTACACAAGAGCCGTCGTTCTAATCACAGTCACACGACTAATAACGAATTCACCGTCAACTACAGTTCGATGAGGTACTCCCACGACATTGAATCCTGGTCCGCCATCATCGATCCATATTTTGGCTAGGCTATCAAATTCCTGCGGTCTCAACTTAAGCATTTGGGCCGTAATCACAAACTGTGCGCCAGGTTTCTGTTTTTTTACAAAGTCATTAATGGAAGCCATTTCAGTCCTTTACCAGCGCAATGTACCTGCCCATCGGCTGCAGCAAAATCACATTATTGATGCTCAAGATAGCTCATAGCAAATATTTTCTGAAGGCCGGGCGCGTCCGGTTTCTTCGAAATATATTGAGCGACAATTTAAATCTTGCCTACTTTGGTTTGCGCACATGGTTCGTATGTCAATGTCGACGCTATTATGCGACGTAAAGAAGCGGCGCTGCACATACCCTTCGGCACCGCATTCGGGATGCCAGAAAAGTCATCACAAGGCTGGAAACAACTGGTTCTTCCTGATCAGTGCGGGGATATCCTTTGCGGGCACCGGAGGCGAAATCAAGTACCCCTGAATCTGATTGCATGCCATGGCTTGCAGGCATTGCAGCTGCCGTGGCGTTTCCACGCCTTCCGCTACAATTTCGATCTTTAAGGTCTTCGCCATCGAGACAATCGCTTTGAAGATGGTTTCTCCATCTCTGCCGGTACCGATCTCGGACGTGAAGACTGGATCGATTTTCAGAGCGTCGACATCGAGCCGGTGCAATTGCGCCAAGGAAGAATACCCGGTTCCGAAATCATCGATCATGAGTTTGACGCCTAGCAGTCTCAACAGGTCTAGCTCATTCATGACAACCTGACTATGCTCTACGACGCTTGCCTCGGTTATTTCAACTTCAACCATCGACGGATCAAGCTGGTATTTTTTCAAGCACCCGGATAAGTAAGCGTAAAACCCGCCGTTTTTTAGCTGTGCGGCAGTTACATTGATGGACACAGGCACAACTAGCAAGCCTTGACTCTTCCATATGGCGATTTGTGCGCATACCTTTTGCACAACTTGTTCGCCGATTTGCAGAATCATCCCATTATCTTCAGCTACATCAATAAATTCATGCGGATAAATCAAGCCATGCGATGGCGACATCCAGCGTACTAATGCCTCCATGCTAAGTAGTCGCCCACTCTGTGTATCCACCCGTGGTTGATAGTGTACGACCAGTTCATCCCGCTCAATTGCGTGGCGCAGAGCATGTTCTTTACTCAGCTTCAGCAGTAAGGTGTCAGACAAATGCGTGTCATAAAACTGAAACCGCCCCTTGCCCGCCGCTTTTGCTGCATACATCGCGATATCGGCATGCTTGAGAAGTGTTTCTCCATCGTTGCCGTCTTGCGGGAATACGCTAATGCCAATAGAGGCATTGACACGGTGCCCCGCGTTGCCAAGTAGCTCGAAAGGCTGGGACATGGCTTTCACAATCATCCGCGCGACGCGGGCCACATCTTCTGTGGCTTCCACCTGGTCGAGTACCACAGTAAATTCATCGCCCCCTAACCGCGCGACGTGGTCGCTTGCCCGCACGCTTGATTTGAGGCGCACGGCTGCCTCTTTTAACAAGTCATCGCCCGCGTCATGGCCGAGCGTATCGTTGATGTTCTTGAAGTTATCCAGATCGATAAACAAGACTGCAAAATGCTTGGCGTGTGTTTGTTCCTGCTGAATCTTTGCCGGTAAAAACGTGGACAGCCAATAACGATTGGGCAGCTTGGTCAGTGCATCCGTATTGGCCAACGATGAAAGCGCTTGCTCATGTTCCTTTGTCTGCGATATGTCACGTAACGTCACGGCCAAGCCATTGCCGGAGCGTACGTACCTTCGATGGAGCCAGGCTGCCTTGATGGGACTTTGCGGCGGCACGCGTAACTCATCCTCATAAAATCCCGTCTCCATTGCTTGTCGATACGTATGGATAACTTCTTCCCAATAGGGGTGCGGAAGAATGCTCGCCAACGTCGCCCCAATGACCGCTTCCTTTTGCCTGTCCAGCATTTTTGCCCCCTGGTCATTGCAGTCCTCAAACCGGAAGTCAATGATGGTTCCGTCACGGGCATAGATAGGACATGCCATGTAAAAACCCTCGTTGGCTGCCTCGGTCGCAACGCGAAAGGTATTCCTGATTTCCTCGGCTTGCTCCTTGCGCTTGATATAGCGGAATGCGAAATACATGCCGATTAAGGAAAAAGCGGCAATTAACCAGCTTGTGGCCACGACCGTTGTCCTTGCTTCGTCGACATTGCGTGAAAAGGCGGCTAAGACATTCTTTTCAGAAATGGCGCCCATCGCGACAAGGGGATAGCCGCTAATCCTTTTCCAGGCCACGATACGCGCTTGGTTATCCAGGAATTTATCGCCGCGTTCAACCAATGTTCCGGATTCTCCACGGAAAACCGGATCCTTCCGATAGATTCTGCCTGTTGCGGTTTCTGTTTTTGTCGCCAGCAATGTACCATTGGTAAAGCGCAGTGAGATGAAGTCTCCTCCGGCCAGGCTTTTATCGTTTCTAAATACCAGAAGGTAAGCCGGTTCCACGCACACCACGGCAAGTCCATCAAAGCTGGCATCGGGATTTTCCAGCCTGCGGGAAAAGCAAATCACTGGTTTGGTCATGCGCGGATCAATCATCGGTCCGTCGATGATCAAACCCTGTGTACGACGGGCGCGATGATCTTGAAACGAAGGCAGGTCAGCAAAATTGGATTGCCCACGGTAATGCAGGGTGGTACCGACGACGTCTCCCCACTTATCCAGCAGCATGACATAGGTGAGCGACTGGTCCGGGAAAAGGCCAAACCGCCTTTGCTTTTCCAGGTCAACTTTCCCGCTGCCGGCTTCCCACGCATACTTCAGGATAAGCGTTATATAGTCAATATGCTCGATCATGCGGTGTAATTGCATGGCATAGGCTTCCGCCCTGGTCATGGCTTCTTCAAAAGCATGCTCTCTTTCCGCCTTCATTTCTGCCATGAAGCGACTGTCGGTATAGCCCCATAACGCGGCACATAATGTCAAGCCTAGTATTGGCCAGAAACCGATTGCGCCCCAGTTTTTTATTTTAAAGAAAGCACTTCCAGTAGCTGGAAATAGGACTCGGAAAGGTTTTTGTTGGACGAGCATCTTGATCAGGTTTTATATGCTTAGCATAGACTAAAGAACGCGTACTGAGTTGCAAAGGATGCAATTCAGTGCGCGGTAGCATCTATAAACCTGTTATGGGGAAAGCAAGTGGATTGCGCTTCCAAGCGGTCTTATACCGCAATCGGAATGAATTTTATTTTTCCCGTGATTGAGTCGCGTGCTGCAGTACGAAATGCCTTCTCGTTCTTTCTTGCAGAAAGTGCAGTCGCCTCTCTTGCAACCGGATTAGCCGCAATTCTCTGAGTAATTCATTGAAATGGACAGCTTCGTCGTTCCTGGCTCGCGCCAAATCCGCAAGGCTAAGCTGTTTTAATTTTTCCATGAGAGGCTTTATATGCGAAGTGAATAATCGAGCCGCCGTCATCGACGGAGCCAGCACATTAACGGTCCGCTATTTCATGGGTTTTAGATGAGGGGTTTTGTTGCTGCCTTTTGGCGCGTCAGGAACGACCTTCTTCTAATAATTTCTGGGTTAAGGTCCGAAGTGCTTCCATTTCTTCCATCCGCTTTGCGTCCCCTGCAAATACATTTTCTTGTTTCTGATTTTCGGTCATTGTATGTCTCCCTTGTTATTTGCTTTTTATAATTTTTAATTTCCCTAAAGCAAGTTTAGTCTCCCTTGATTTGTAAATGTCTGTCAAGCGTCTAAGGAGTTTTGTTGCAGATCTGACATATGCGAGTTAAGACCAATATAGAGGCACATGTAATGGTTTAATCATTTTCATCATTGATAAGATCGATGAAAGCCAATTTTTCCATATCGCTTTTCTATGAAAATTATTTCTATCGGGTTGCTCTTCCCTAAACCGCTACCAAGAAACGGGGTATTGATAGGAATTGATTAGGGGAACTATATTTCCCGTTATTAAGTCATAGCACGGTATGGAAAACCATGAGTCTCCTCCCTTGACGGGGAATTTTTAGCCTACCTCTAACGGTAGGCTTTTTTTTATTCTTAGTGAACATGAGCTTGTCTATTTCAGAAGAATAGATTACTAGAGGGGGAATCGTTCCTTTGTCCAGTTCGAGGCGGCCTCTCAGATTTTTGTGATAAAACTTTTGTCCGCACTGATCATTTGTAGAGTTACGAGGACATCATGCCTGGATTACACCCAAATAGTTCTTTAGCCCCTCAAGACATCTCATGTGTCGCTGAAGCTTCCAACGCGACTACAGTCAATAATTATCTTTCACTGGGTTGGGTCATCATGGGCACATCCAGCAGTCAATACTCAGAACATGGTTATTCGTTTAAATACCATCTTGCCTGGCCAAAGAATCTAGGAGAAGTAAAGCATCCAGCCAAGACTGGCCTACTTGAGGACGATGGAGAATCCGACGAAAATCCTGAGCAGGATCTGTTTTAATCCAATCTTGGCAGAGCACGGGCTTGTTCATTTATGTCGGCCTGTGATATTGGCATAGGCTTCAACATTCAATACGAGACCATGTCACCAATCCTTTCTCACTGTTGATTTCTTTGCAACTGCATGCTCACAAACTGCTTACAGGAATCGGCCTGCTGCGTAAGAAGTGGTCATCCCAATAGCAAGTGATCTGAACGCACAACCTTAACGCCCCACCCATTTACGAATGACTTCCCTGTATTTTTCAAAAGCAGCTTCATTGCCCAGCTCATTGCGCCACTGATAAATCGGGATGACCTCTGCCGCCCCTATTGCCTTGGATGCAATTTCGACGCTTTGAGAAATGTAATGGAGCCTGTTTTCCATCCCCGTAAAGTGCACTAAGACGGGCGTATCTTTGGCTATCGGATGTGCTTTGGCTAGCCGAAGGAAATCATAAAACTGGCCGTTATTGAAATGTACGCTTAATGCGATGAGGTCAAATGGCTGTTCCAGGCTGCTTATCGCTTCGGGCAGGGTCAAAACGGCAGTGTATTCAAATTCAGGCGCTGGATAGGCTTGGGGGAGCACCGGCAAGGCATCGGGGATGCTAGCACTCAGCACCTTGATAGTTTCCACAATCATCCTTTAGCGTTTATTGATTGGGGCAGATTATAGGTGCATTTCACGTCATCGGACGAAGTCAAACCTAAATGGGAGCATGCACGTTAAATATCCTTTTCCGGCCGATTGGCAGGCACGTAATCAACACGAAAAATGCCTAGCTATCCCAGGCAATCTGACAGGAAAAGTGGGCTTTGGTATACTGTATATATATACATATGTGGCGTATCTATGAAAAAGCCAGAACGTTTCAAACCCAATCTTCCTGCAAAAGGCCGCGGCGCAGTGACGAATGAGCGCAGCCGCTATGAAGCGTGGCGCAGAGAGGCGGACGGCGAGTTTATCGACTCGCAAGCCTGGAGCGAAGAAGCGCCGCCAAAGCTGAAAACGGTCGTCTGGCTGCAGCAAGCCAAAAGCATCATTGCGACCAACGCATCGCCCGACATTCCATTTGACGCATCCATTAATCCTTATCAGGGATGCGAGCACGGCTGCATCTATTGCTATGCGCGTCCGACCCATGCCTATCTTGGCCATTCTCCTGGCCTGGACTTTGAAACCAAGCTGTATGCAAAGGAAAATGCGGCAGCGTTATTGGAAAAGGAGCTCGCCAAGCCGAGTTATGTACCGAAACTGATTGTGCTTGGGGCGAACACGGACCCGTATCAGCCCATTGAACGCGAGCACGCCATTTCCCGCTCGATTCTTGACATCATGGACCGCCATAACCATCCTGTTGCCATCACCACGAAGTCAGGCCTGATTACCCGCGATATCGATATCTTGTCGCGCCTGGCGGCTAATCAGCTAGTGCGCGTATATATATCTGTAACTAGTCTCAACAACGATGTGTCCCGCACCCTGGAGCCGCGTGCCAGCTCCCCTGCAAGACGGCTCGACGCCATCCGCAAGCTTTCCGAAGCCGGCATACCAACCGGTGTCTTGATTGCCCCGGTCATTCCGGGCATCACGGATGTGGAGCTCGAAGCAATTGTGGAAGCCATCGCTGCCGCCGGTGCCGCCAGCGCAGCGTACATTCCTATTCGACTGCCGCGGGAAGTGGCCGACTTGTTCACAGAATGGCTGCAGGAACATTACCCATTGCGCGCCAAACACGTTGAACACCTCATCTCGGAGATGCGGGGCGGCCAGCTCTACGATTCAGCGTTTGGCACACGCATGACGGGAACCGGTGTATTTGCCGACTTGCTGCGCCAGCGTTTTCAGCTGGCTTGCAAGCGCCATGGCATCAACGCGAAGCGAGAACTACCGTTTCGCACGGATTTGTTCTCGCGTCCTGCAAATACTTCCCAGTTAAGCCTGTTTTAGTGCCTATCGCTTTGGTAACCTAAGAAGGCAATCTCCGTCTGACTAAGCCTTTAGCCCACAAAATTCATTTTGTGAAATTAGGTTCAGTCTTGCTGCATGCGCTTGCCAATTTCATTCCCCAGATAGCCGCCACCAATTACGCCAGCCACTGTTGCCAGCTTCTTGCCATTACCGCCCCCAATCTGGTTGCCAATCAAGCCACCTACCACTGCACCCGTTGCAATGCCAACGACTGAGGGTTGCGCCGGTGCCGGCGCTTGGGCTACCGGCGCGTTATAGACCGGTTGCTGATAAGCCGGCTGCTGCGCCACCGGTGCTTGGGCATACTGTTGCGGCTCTGCGTGACTGACCTTTTTCGGTGCCGCGCGGTGCTCCACATATTTGTGATGAACAATCGTCTTGTGGTGTACCACTTCTTTGGCTGGAGCTTTGGTTGGCGCTTCAGCGACCTGTGCAACAGGTGCGCCAACTTGTGGGGCTGGCGATAACGCAGTTGCTGGTGGGGTGGCTGCAGCAGCGACGGGTGCTGGCTGGGTGGAGCTATGGGAGCTTGGCAGTATCCCGGTTATTGCAGCAACCCCCACCAGACTAACAAGAATCACTGACGCCGCTGCACCGGCTACTAATGGATGAATACGGTTAGAAACGGTTGCTGCTTGCATCTTAATTTTCCCTTTGATTAAATGCACGTTACTTCGTGTATGTGGCCAATATACCTATAGGGTTCTTTGCGTTGTTGCTCGAAGCTGTATCACTCGTAAGCATCTGTAAGAGGCCACACTAAACAGTCAGTTTAATTAACATCCTCCCTGAATTTAGGCAGAAGATTCCTGTTGCCAGACGGCGGTGTCCCGGCCATATTGGTAGCAAACAGCCAAATGGCTTATCTGGCACGGCTCAAATTCTCTTATGAGAATTATCGTGTTTTTTATGTTGACCTGATCGAAGCCATCAATTAGCTCAGCCACTAATAGCATGTCGGACAACTCACTTAGTGGCCTTCCTTATTGGCCTTCGTTTAGTGGCTTAACTGCTGCGTCATCTTTGTTCTGCTTTTCAACGCGCCTTGAGCGGCCTAACTCCATTAATTCCCGAGCCGCTTATCCAGAGGAATTTCGAAGCACTGCTCTATAGCCGTCAGTACGCTGCACAGAATGTGGCAGATTTTTACGCGATAGTAGCGTCTGGAACAACGTGGATCTTTCAAGGAATTCCACAGTACTTGATCGTGCCTATTGCCGAGAGGTGTCATTGAATGTTTGCCAAAAGTTTCTGTTGATCTTCACTTCATCTTGTTCAGCCCGCAACTCAACACACTTAAGTGATGAACCACATGCTCGCAAAGATGGGTAATTAAAAACTTTTTGTGCAGGAAAGGATCTCGCGTACGTTGCCATTCAAGTATCGGCTCCCCATATGCGATCTGACGTTTTGTTGATGATGTGAGAGACAGTTTGCTGTAAGCGCCCGATCATCACTTCCCCGGCGTGATTGACGTGGGGCAGGATCATCTCTGCGGCTTGTGGAATGGATTGGCCAACCAGATCAGCCATCTCGCGCGCGATTTTGAGAAGATACCCGGATTTGATATCAAGCGTTTCTGCCAGCGCGATAATATGGCCTTTCTTTAAACGACCCGGCGAAAATTCGCCGCCTATGCTGAAGGCAAAATTGTTCGACAGACCGGAGTACATTTGCGTGCACATCAAGTCATAGAAGGGCGCCAGGCGCAACCCTTCGTCGGTCGCAATCAAGGAAAGATTCTTGGTGTGACTGTCATTATTTCCCACATATAGATTGAAAAACAGCCAGCGCAGCAGGTTTTTTAAATCAACCGCTTGCCTTGCCGACTTTTCCTTCAATAGGAAGTAGCACTCTGCGAAAGTGGGTCCCTTGTCGTGTTCGTATTTGATATCAGACGGCTTGCCCAGTAACTGGCAGAAGTCAGCCTGCCAGAGCTTTCTCAGGCTGCCATCTGGCTGCTTGACGCGGTCATAGCGCTCCACCATGCATGCTTTGACGATGGGCTGATAGAAGACATGTGCGCATGGCAAGCCACTCAATCTGGCCGCGGTCATCACGATCGTTTCATTGGCCGCTGTCGCAAAAAGTTTTGCCGCACCATGAACAATGTCCGGTTTGACGATGTGGGTGGACGGTGTGGCTCCCAATGGATAAAGCGGGCTTCCGTCATCGTCAATCGATAAAAGCAGTTTGAACTGGGCTCCTGAGATCGACAGTCGCGGCTTTGGCAGCTTATTGTCGATTTCCTTGAATTCGTCCTGTGGCTCCGTGCCGTTGGCATGGATGAGGCTGTCGATTTCCTGCCACGTCATCTTCTGAAAGCTCGGCTTTTCTGGCGCTTCCCCTGGCAACAGTAGTGCGATGGAACCAGCCGTGTCGCCTCCGACCCTGGCGAGCATGCCAAAGACCGTAGATACCTGGTACTTTAAACTGATCAGCTTGCGTTGCTCCCCTTCCGGAAGAAGGTTTTCGAAGAAGGCATAGACAAACGCGGAGTCATTGCGTCCCTCTTGCAAAGGAATGTCGTCACTCAATGGTCGTGCTTGTGGGTGCGAGAGCCAGCTTGCATCATAAGCAAACGATATCGGCTCCGTGTCATAGAGAATGCCTACCAGGTCTGTGCCCATGTAAACGGATAGGACGCGGCCGCTCATTTATTGAGCCCTTTCTTTTTAACGATGATTTCCAGACCTAACAGGTCGAGCGTGTCCAAAAGCATCTGGGCTCGTATGGTTGGCTTTCCTTTTTCCAAATCCACAATGAAGCGCACGCCGCAATTGTTCAGCCCTGCCACGTCCGCTTGACCCAGGCCTTGCTCCTTGCGCGCCATCGCGGCCATTTCTCCGATATCGAGGACTGTCCTGACTGTTTTCTGATCAGGAAGCTTTTTACTAAACGGAGTATTTTTCATGTCAGGATTGCCTTAAGGCGAAAATATTTACCGATCGGTAAATAATAACAGAGGCTGTCTAAATTTCAACCTGAATTTACCGAGCGGTAAACTTCTTGCGAGAATGCGTTGTTCTTACATTTAATTTACCGATCGGTAAATTACACTTGGCATTGAAACGCGCAAGGAATCTATAAAAGGGCTGTAATCCCATCTTCGCAGTTACACTGAATAATCATTACAGTTCGAGTTTGACTTTGACGATTTACTGCCTAGAAGCCTACAAGACATTTTAGTAATTCTTTACACCAACATACTTCTGTAAAAGCTTTTTCTCTTGTGCACACTATTTCCATCTGCTACTCCCTTGATAATGGGTCGGAAATGCCGATGAAGCTGATCGATAAGGCGATCGAATTTGCCATGCGCAATCATGGGAAAATTGTGGCCCTTGTCGGTCTCAAAGCCACGTCAGTATTTTGGTGAAAGCACGGAAGCGGTCAGCGCCGGCGACATACAAGAGGAAAAACCAAGAGCGAGGCGATACAGGTGTCAACTTATTCCCTTGGTTTTGTTATCATGAGTTGCACTATCAGCTAACTATGCGGAATAAATGAAGTGCACTGTCACAGTAATCGGGCTTGGCAATTTCGGCTCCACCATTGCGCTGGAATTGACCAACTTAAGGCAGGATGTCATTGGCATCGACACGAACGCGAGCAGAGTCAATGATATTGCTGACCATATCAGTCAAGCTGTGGTCGCAGATGCCCGCGATGAGCGTGTACTGCGGGAACTGGGGGTACATGAGTCTGATGTAGTTGTGGTGGCAATCGGTGAAGAGATCGAAGCCAGCATTCTTGCCACGCTCTTGGTCAAGAGCATGCCCAAGCCCAAAGTATGGGTGAAAGCATTGAACCATCACCATCATCGGATACTGGAAAAATTAGGTGCCGACCAGATTGTGCACCCCGAGCATGAAATGGGGTTACGGGTAGCACGTGCATTAATTTATCCGGAAGTCGTCGACTATATCAGCTTGGGTAATGACTATTTCAACGTAGAAGTTCGAGCTTCCGAGCGCTTGGTCGGACAAACGATTGATGCGCTGAACCTCGATGCCAACGGCATTCGCTGCTTGTTAATCAAGCATCAGGAGCAGATCATTCTGCCTCCTTTAGATCATTACAAGTTTGAATTTGGTGACCAGCTGATCTTGCTGGGCACATTAAGCAACCTGCGCAAAATCTCCAAGCACCTATGAGAGAAGCTTCGCCTTCCGTTCTGTCCATTGAGCATGCGAAACGACAGATTCTGGAATTGACGCCCCCACAGGCGCTGATTCTTTCGTTCATTGGATTGTCGCTGCTTGGCACAGTGCTTTTGAAACTCCCTATTGCCAGTACACAACCGACAACGTGGATGCAGGCGCTCTTTACCGCCGTCTCCGCTGCTACCGTAACTGGCCTGGCTGTGGTAGATACCGGCACGCATTTCACGCTATTTGGCCAATCCGTCTTGCTTATTTTGATACAACTTGGGGGGGCTTGGCCTCATGACATTCGGCATTTTTCTGCTGAATTTCTCCGGTAGTCAAATAACGATGCGCCACCGTGCGGCGTTGAGCGAGGCATTGAACCAGACAAACCAAGGCGACCTGTGGCGGACTTTGCGGTTAATGCTGGGTTTTACAGTGGTTATGGAGCTTACCGGCACGATGTTGCTGGCATCTCTTTGGGTACCGCAAATGGGGTGGTCGAGCGGCTTGTATTACAGTTTTTTTCACGCGGTGTCGGCATTCAATAATGCCGGCTTTGGCTTGGCTGCAGATAGCCTGACGGGATATGTTGGCAATCCCTTGGTCAATAGTGTGATCAGCATGCTTTTTATCTTGGGCGGCCTTGGATTTATCGTCGTTGCCGACATGTTGAACAAAAGGCGCTTCCAAGAATATGCCTTGCACACCAAGGTCATGCTCATTGCCACCGTGGTGATCAATGCGGTAGCAATGCTCGCAATCCTGATGCTCGAACATGGCAACCCTAATACCCTTGGCGCGTTAAACGAGCCCTCAGATAAGCTCTGGGCGGCCTGGTTCCAGGCTGTCGTACCGCGCACTGCAGGCTTCAATACCGTTGACATTGCTGCACTCTATCCATCGACCGCATTTTTAATGATGGGGCTCATGTTTATAGGCGGTGGTAGTGGCTCCACAGCCAGCGGCATCAAGCTCAGCACCTTTGTGATCCTCCTGCTGGCCACCCGAACTTTTTTGCGGCAACAAGAGAGGCCGGTGATCTTTGGCAGAAGCTTGTCGGCGCGAATTGTTACCAAGGCATTGGCCACGACGATTATTTCGCTTTTCTGCGTCATTTCCGGGACATTTTTGCTTGCAATGATCGAACCAGGCGACTTTTTGAATTTGGCGTTTGAGGCAGTATCAGCGTTCGGTACGGTCGGAATGTCGCGCGGAGTAACGGCCAATCTTTCTGCTGCAGGTCAGGTCATTATTATGGTGCTCATGCTCATAGGACGAGTTGGCCCATTAACGTTTGCCTTCCTGATTGCAAATCGTCCTGGAGAAAGAATCAGGTATCCAGACGGGCAGATCAGTGTTGGATGACGTTGCCGTGGGCATTGAATAATACGATTCACTGCCGAACGAACAGTATTCCTATCCAGAAGAAATGGAACTTGAGAGTAAATCAAATACGAGGGCCAATAACCAAATGCCAAAAAGCCCACACAATGGCAATCCAGATGGAAATCACCAACACGATTCCCCATTTCGTGCGGGGCTTGCGCCCTTCCTTTTCCATCCAATCAGATGCTTGACTGCGGCATTCCCCCAGCACATCGACAGGAATCAGCCTGATCGCCAGCCAAATCAAACCAGGCAAGACCAATGCCTCATCGAGAAAGCCCAGGACAGGGATGAAATCAGGAATGGGATCAATCGGGCTCAAGGCATAGGCCACCACGAAAACCGATATGGCTTTGGCGATAAAAGGAGTACGCGGATGCTTGTTGGCAAACCAGAGCGTGACGCCATCGCGTTTAAGGCGACGCGCCCATGTGCGAATTTGCTCAGTGTAAGACATTCCTTCCCCAATTCAGGTATTTTATGTGTATAGCGTTTTAGCCGTTATAGTACCTTGTGCCTCTGCCATCATAAGCTATAAACAAGACAAATTGGCCCGGGCGGGCACGTCGGAAATTGGACAATACACATAGCACAAAGATCATCGGATTCATGAATGTGCGCTTCAGACAGCCCACATAAACCATATGCTCCAGCATAAAGCGCCAATGGTTGTCAGCACCGCTGCAGTACGAAGAGTGTGCAACTGTGTCCACAGCAAGAGTCCGGTGATCGACAGCAGAATCAGCGATCCCGCGATGGTATCTGCAAGCAATACCCAGAAGGCGTTGACGCCGACCGACATATGCAGGCGGGTCAATGTGCCAATCGGTGTAGCATCAATCTGATCCAGTTTGACAAAGCGGTTGCCGACGAAATACTCGGCATTGATAGCACCTTGCGGCCTATGTAGTCCGACGCTCCACTTTTCCGGCTGCTGCATTGCCAGACCCGACCAGATTACATTCCTGGCAGGCTCCTTCTTAATCAAGGGCGGTGCCACTGGCTTGAACTGCAGATGCTGCTGGATCCAGGCAGACAGCTCTTGAGGGCTGGCAAACTGCTTGTCCGGCAAGGCCACCTGAACGGTTTTTTGCGCGGTCTTTTCGACCGGAATTTTCATGATGGCACGATGGTTCAAAAGGATGCCAGTCACGCCAAACAGCAAGCCAAGCACGGCACCCCATAGTCCCACATACAAGTGTATTTTTCGCAGCCAGGTCAGAAAAACGGCTTTGCGGCTACGCTTTCGCCGTGCAGGTTCAGCCGGGATCTGCTCTTTGAGCTCGGCTCTCTTTTCTTTCAAAATGTGCGAGGAGATCCCGGCATTCATCATCAGTCCTCAACCGGTTTGGGTGGTACCGCAGGTCCAGAATCTGCGCCTTTCGTCTTAACAAACGAATAAGTAAAGTGATTGCGCAAGGCCTCATACTTGCTGCCGCCAAACTCGCCCGGTGTCTTATCGACATGCAGCACATGCAAGACATACTGCCCGCGCCAAGGCGTATTGATCTCTACTGCGCCATTCGCATCCGTTTTATGCTCCTGTAGCCAGGTATTCGGGGCAATGACTTCCAGCTTCGCGTTGGCAAGCGGCTGGCCGCGGTACAGCAACCGGTACCGCTGCTCGCTGATTTGCTTCAGATCGACTGGGAGCAAGGAGGAAGTATTGGCCTCTTTGTCGGCAATCGGCTTGCCATAGCGGGCGTAATAGTTCGACTTGGCAAAACCTAGCCCATACTGGGTCAGGTCCTTTACCTCGGTGGATTCCTCCGCTACCGAGACGAGCGATGCGTTGCCGGCGGCAAGCACAAGGAAATACTCGCTTTTGCGTTCAATTGCGGCATTAGTCGGTGCGGCACCCGGCTGCCTTTGCAGAAATGCCTTGGGATTATGGATATTGTCCAGCTTTCCCGGACTTTTTTCCTTCAACAGCATATCAGGCTCGCCGAAATACACCCGGCTTTCCGCTTTGCCGGGCTCAATCCATAAATAATGCGCCTGCGCTGCGCCTGCCAGCAGCAAGCACATCAACCCTATACCTCGGGTGACCATATCGGTTCGCATGATATTGTCCTGTTAGAAGTTATAACGGGCGGTCACCATCACATTGCGCGGCGCACCGGGCAAATTCAGATTGGGTGCGCTGCCATGGCCGGAAACAATATAGTCACGATCGAACAGATTATTGATATTGAGCTGCAGGTCCAGATTGGCGAGCTTGTAGCCGACCATGGCATCGACCGTGGTATAGCCAGGCAGCTTGACCGTATTGCCGGGGTTAGCGAAACGCTCGTCCACATAGTTGACGCCCATGCCGGCGCGATAGCGTTCGGCAAAGGATTTGCTCACCCACAGGTTGGCGCTATGCTTGGGAGTCAACGTTGGCCGCTTCCCTTCCACAGGGATCCCTTTAAACGCGGCACGGTTATCGCTGTTATCCACGGCAGGAGAATCGGTCACTTCGGCATCAAGATAAGCATATCCCGCCCATACTTGCCAGCCGGCTGACAGATCGCCGGTGAGGGTAAGTTCCAGCCCATTGGTACGCTGTTTGCCGACTGGGACCAATGTATTGGTTGTCGGATCAGTGAATTTGATATTAGTCCGCTCAATCTGGAACAGCGATGCGGTGGCTGAAGCTGCCCCATTGAGGAAATCAAATTTTGCGCCAATTTCCTTGTTGTCAGTCTCTTCCGGCGCAATTTGCGCATTGTTTTTTGCCAACGGGAATGACTCTGCCGAAGGCTGGAAAGACTTGCTGTAAGAGACGTAATAGGATTGGTTGAGAGTCGGCTGATAGACCAAGCCTATACGCGGGCTCCATTCCTTGTCGGTACGTTCTAAATCTGGTTGGCCAGCGCGGCGCTCTTCCGTCTCTTGTTCGAACCGGTCATAACGGATACCGGCCAGCATTTTCCATTGCTGGGAGAACGATACTAAATCTTGGACATAGGCACTGGCGACTTTCAAAATACCTTTATTGTCGTTCGAAGGTGCTGCCGTAACTGTATGCGGCAATTCTGGCGCGACGTAATTAAATAATGGAATGCCAGTACGGATATTGCTCTGCGTGCGGAACAACTGATCCTTGTTCTGCTTGCCAACTTCGACGCCATACAGGATTTGGTGTTGGATGCCGCCGAGATTTATTTTTTGCGTGAGCTCTGTCTGATTGAATAAACCATCTTCTTCTCGTTTGACATTGCTTCGGTTAAGACTCACTGTTTGCGCCGGCTCATTGACCGAACCTACCAATGTATTGTTGCGGTTCAGCTTGTAATCATAATGCCGGAATGCGTTACGTAGCGACAGGCTCTCATTGAAACGGTGATTCAGCGTAAAGCCGTATGCGGTCACCCTTGCTTGTGAAAAATCCCTATCTTCTGCATTGGCCGCGCCGTAATAGCGGCTTGCCGGCACATCAACAGGCTTGCCTTGATATGCCGGGATACCAAAATCGGTGACGCGGCGGTCTGACAGGTGCTCGGCTTGCAAAAGGATATTGGTATTCGGACTAAGTTTGAATGACAATGATGGTGCGATCGCATCGCGGTCCAGAAATTGCTCGTCACGGTAGCTGCCCGAGCGCTCCACGGCTCCGGTTACCCGGAATGCCAGGCCAGAATCGCCGAGTGTGCGCGCCAAGTCGAACTCCCCTCGCTTGTGATCCCAGCTTCCGGCTGACACAGTCACTTCGCTCTTGTCGATCCCAGGCTTTTTGGTGATCCGGTTAATCAAGCCGCCTGAGGAGCCACGGCCATACAAAACGGAAGCTGGTCCTTTCAGTACTTCAACCTGCTCAATATTGGACAAGTCCCGGAAGTACAACGCGTCATCACGCATGCCATCGACGAACTGATCGGCAATAGCACTGAATCCGCGAATGGTAACTTGATCACGCTGGCCATCGCCATGCGACAGGCCGATACCGGGGACCGATTTTAAGACGCTTTCCATTGATTGCGCAGCTTGATCACGCAGCAATTGCTGTGGCACGACGTTCACGGTTTGCGGAATGTCCCTTAGCGGTGCTTCGATTTTCGTGGCACTCGTGGCAGTTGGCGGATTGTAGGTCGGTGGCAGCTCGCGGGTGCCTTGCACTGTCACCTCAGGCAACGTAGATGCCTTTGCTGAAGAAGAGACGGTTTGTGCGAACAGTGGCGAGGAAATCTGCTGAAGAGCGAGCGCGACGAGAAGCGCCAGTTTGGTTTTGTTCATTGTAGTGAGGAGTTTGTTAGTCAGTCGTTTTATAAAAATATCGATCAATGATCGATTCTTTCGGCTGGCGAACAGTGACTCTCACTGTATTGGCTGGCTAAAGTAGCGAAACCGGATTTCCGGATCAGCCTAGTGGCTCTTCTAAGCAATTAGGGCTTATGAATACTTCCGTATCGGCCTAGATAAGAAGACCAGCTTGATAGGCGTCCTTAGGTTGATTCGCTTCGTCTTTTCTATTCAAAGCGGGAACACCCTTGAGCAGTCAGCTGATTTAATAGTTATTGTAAATGATAACTATTATTATTTACAATATCCGTGATGCATTATTGTGATTCAAAGAAAGCAAAGTTCATGGTTGTGTTCTAGGCTTACGCTTTTTGTTCATGTTTTCGCTGGTCATGAGCGAGGGTGCTTGATGCGAAAAATTGATGCAAACACCGGGCAAAGCTACTTGTACTAGGCTTTTCAACAAATACGCACTGTTTGCCGGTTCGTTTGCAATAGTCTTTGACGCGCCAATAGGCATGGTGGCTAATGCAGCCGGCTTGGCAAATAATCAGATCAGCGGCGGCCAAACTTGATTCCAGCTGCTTGCTACTTCGTTCTTTCCCGCCGTCATGATAGAGAAACGTGCCGCCCGTGCGTTCAATCAACTGGCGGTACACCGGGACACTGGCTGGCCTGCCACCAATACAAAGGACGGCCTTGTCTTGCAAAGTTGAAGCACCTTCAAGTGAACTGACCCAATTAGTTGGACAGTTAGTTAGGCATCTTGGACTGCCCTATGTCTGCTAGACACTTCTGGCCTATGATTTGAGGATAGGAGGAAGTGCATGAGTACACAGCGATTTTCGCCGGAATTCAAAGAAGAGGCTGTCAGGCAAGTACTGGAGCAAGGATATTCAGTGGCCGAAGTTGGGGCCAGGCTCGGCGTATCTACCCATAGTCTTTACAAGTGGGTGAAGGCAGTCACCCCTCCCAAAGACGAGAAGCAAGCTGCCGAGTTGGTTGAAGCCAAGGGCGAAATACTTCGCCTGCGTGCTCAGATGCGACGTGTGGAAGAGGAGCGTGACCTGCTAAAAAAGCCGCGCGGTACTTTGCCAGGGAGCCCGCCTGGATACGCCTATCAGAGCTCCAATTTTGGCCACTGAATAACCCCATTTCTGCACTTGCCTGACAGCCTCTTCTTTGAATTCCGGTGGAAACCGCTGTGTACTCAGTCACTTCCTCCTATGCTTAGATAATAGACACAGAATTGTCTAGCGGACTGAGTACAGTCCAGGGGTATTCCAGATCACGGGAAGTTAGTATGGCCATAGACGGGAGCGAGCTATGGGATGATGGTTTTTTCATCCAGAGAAAGTAAGAGAAGTTCTGTCCTTCGTGTCGGCGGACGCACAGCCCATGCACTGCAATGCAGGAAGTCCGATTACGTATGTCGTAGATTAGACGACAGATTGTCGATATTTTGCGCATTGCATCAATAGTCAATATATTGCAATATCGAGCGCCTTAGAGAGGCCTTTAAGAAAATCTTAGTAGACGCTGCATCCGGAGAATAAGCACGAAAAACCATGATGCTAACACCGAGATGAAAAGCCTCTTTGCAGTGAGGTTCGTTAAGAAGATTTTCAGCAGAACTCTTCAAGGCAATCTTGTAGATTAGATAGAGGGCCCTGGCGCAAACGATGTTGTTGCCGAGCGCACGAACCGGATCGTTCGGGAAAAAATAAACAGCTGACATGATCCACGAAGCGATCAGGATGCCAAAAGTGTCCGCACCGCCAAAAGACAATGTGTAATGAACCGCACGTCTGCTCGCAAGTAAATCCAGTTTATGCCGTGCGCAAATTCGAACTGTTCACTATGGAAAATCAGGCCCTTGACAATATAGGATTTTTGCATGGCGAAGAAAAAGGCTCGTCCTGCTGACATTTATCTACGTTTTCTGAAATTGGTCGAAGCGATACGGGATACGCCCTCTTTGCCTCCGTTAGAGCCCCTTGAAGAACGTATCCTTGTTCTGGTCGCGCGCGCCGGTTTGCAGCAAGAGCGCTTGTCTGTGCGGGACATGATGGCAAAGGAGGAGCTTGGCTCGCCGGCCACCATCCATGGCAAACTCAAATCGATGCGCGTAAAAGGCTGGATCATACTGGCCGAGACCGAGGATATGCGACGCAAACAAATTGAACTGACCCAAGCCGCCCTGCTCCATTTCGACAGGCTTTCCAAGTGCATACTGAAAGCCGCCAAGGCGGCACACTGAAAAGGAGGCAACGCGGAAGCGAACCGCACTTTGCCTTCCCTGGCCATGCTATCAGCCTCAGTGAGCTTAAGCCGGTAAGCATGCACCCATCATACAAATGGAACGACCTGCAGGCGACTTGTGCGGCATAGTGCGACTGAGTCTGCCCGACTCACACCAAGGATGGTCCGATTCTGTGCAGAAAGACCAGACTTTCAGTACTTGCCGCGGCTTTGGGTCGATCCGCCTTCCGTGCCGCCCTGAGCATAGCGTAAATAGAAAAATAACTACCACCGCTAATGTAAAGCTCTACCAAAAGAAAAGCCCGCATCATAAGAGATACGGGCTTTGAACAAGTGCTGTGAGTCAAACGAACCGCTCAAACTAAAGTCTTTTTAAACTTTGCCATGCACGATGCATGACCACAGCAGATTGAAATCACAGCGCCAGTCCGGTGACTGAAGGTGTGCATCTCTGGCCGGTATCGTACTCTGGATTGCCATTCAGCAACGTTGATTGTTATCAACAAAAAGTCGGTTCGAGTGCTGTTCAGATTTCATTTTCCGCTCCCGCGCCGACATCGCACGTCTTTTTTAGCGCCACGGTATCGAACAACCGTTCGTGCTGCGCATCGCTGTATGCCGCCTGTACATCACACTACATTCTCCTTCCGATGCTCGCGCTTCCAGAAGCGCCGTCATCACGGCTTTCATTTTCTTTGGCAGAGCTTCATTTTTAGTGCGCTTTCTAGGGCGCCGCACGCCCGGCTCATCAATTTCCTGCTAAGTAGACTGGTGCCGAGCGTTAGGTAGGCTGATGCAAAGTCGACAGCAAGACCGGGGCGTCTCATTACCGCATCGGTGCCAAGCCGTTTTCCAGATTCCTTTGAGGTTTCACAATTGAAAACGTCCTGTTCCCTTCGTCGTGCCGGCCGCGGCAAAACGGCTTCGACGCCTCGTCTTCGAGAAAGCCGTGCTCCGTATGCATGTCGCAAATGCTGCGGCGCATGCCCGCAGTGGTGTGATGTTACGTGCGGTACCAACGCGAGCGCATGGCGCCGCTTCCGTATTGCTAACGCAATGAAAACCGCCTTGCATGCGCATTTTTGCTTGATACGCTAAACCAGACGTCACGATGCGGCATGCACTGAATGTCTTCGTGCCATCCAAGAGGATGAGCTGTTTACTATTAAGGAGAAATGATTCATGAAAATTGAAGATCTGCACAATATTCAGTCGAAGACGGAGGGATTTTCAAAGAAAGCGCGAAAAGCCTTTCTCGGCGCACTCCCGGATTGCGAGCCCGAAAAGACAGTTCGTCGTTCGTATGGTATTTCCATGTCGGGCATATGGATAACGGATGTTTCCATTATGGACCGGCGTTCCGTCAAAGCCCAGCTGGCAGGTCATGGCGACTACCGTGCTATATGGTGGAAACTTAACTGCACACTGCATCAGTTCTTTAAACCGCATTCCACGCTCGAGCATAGGATGCATCGCTTTCACTCGCAGCACCATGCGCTCACCTTCTTTTATTTTCAGGCACTTCGTGAGTACCGCCAGATTTTCCACGCTATTAAATCGCATGGTTTGATTGCTGGCATCCGTTGCGCCGCAATGCAAGTCAAGCATGCACGCAAGGAGCAGCTATGACCAGAGCAGCGCAGCAAGACGAAAGTTTCTTGACGAATGTCGTTGCCAGCATGATCGCCGGGATATTCCTTGCCATCCCTCTCAGCATGCTCGCTAGCTTTTATTTTTTAAAAGTCCCTATTTCGCGTGCGCTTAAGCTGGAAGAACGCAGCCTTCATCTGGCGGCATGGAAGTGGCTCTTTATACCGTTGAAATGGCTGGCCGGAGCAGGTTTCGTCTACAGTGCCGTGCAGGCCGCCCTGCTCTTCTCTCGTACTACCCGCTTTCCGGAGCAGGAATTCATCTACGCCATGCTGTATCTGGCCTTGGCATTATTGGCTGCATTCATATTCAACGTGGTGCACTGGATGGAGCAGCTTTACCAAACGCCGGCTATCCAGAAAAAACTCGCTGGATTGCAAGCCGAACGGTTTGTCAGTCAATTGATCAATGCGCACCTGGCACACTATACCGATGCAAAAGCGTTGCACGGTGTTCTATTCGTCTTCAATCCAGGCTTGCCGAATGAGTTTTCTGTGGAAGCTGACCATCTCCTCATTACGGCACGCCATATCTTTGTTATCGAAACAAAGTACAAGTCGGGAACCATCGCTGCCCACGCAACGGCCCCGCAATGGCACATCACAACGGCGCATGGGCAATCCACAATGCGCAATGCGCTCAAACAAGCAAAGAATGCTGCACAGGTTCTTGCGCGCGAATGCAAGCTTCCTTGCATGCCGATTCCTCTGGTAGCGATTCAAGGAAAGGATCTAACCATCACGGATGCGCCAACGAACGTCGTGCCGGCCGAGGAGATTGTGCAGGTGATCGATGCCTTTGAGACGAGCCAGCCAAAACCATTATTTTCATCGGACCAGGTTCTGAGTGTGCTGAGGGAGCATATCGCCACGGACAAGGGTGCACTGCAAAGGCATATTGCGCGCGCTGAGCAGGCGGCATCCCGTGCAGCCATGGCCAGTATCGTTGAATCAGCGTCGCTTCACTGAGCGGGCAATGTGCACACGATTCTCAAAACATGTATTCCGATTTAATAAAATTTTCCGAGGCATACAATCATGATGAAAAAACGTCACATTGTCCCGGTGATCGGCACCGTTGGAGCGTTCTTCGTTTGCTGGGCATTGATCCATTTCTGGATGGCCGATTGGTACAGCTATCTCATGGAAGTGTCACTGAAAACCGCCTATGTTTCATTGATGACGCTTTTAGTGGCCTATACCATCGTGCGCATCATAGATATATTGCGCGATAAGGATGAGATCACCAAGATGATCGACCAGTGGCATGATGACTAAAGCGCGGTAGCAAAAAGGAGAAGCCTATCCTTGGGGGAAATCCCAGAATCGATGCAAATTAGCACAGCCTATGGTTCGGGTTAAATTCGATTCTTCAAGGTATGGGCTTGCCTGGTAACTACTGCACCTTGACGCTGATCGACAAGATCCCGTTTCCATCACCGGATGATCCGATTTTGGCATCGCACTCCGAGCATCTGGAAAAGAAGGGGCTGCATCCCTTTCCTCTTTTGATGTTGCCAAAGGCAGGGCTCAAACTGGCACAGGCCGTTGGCCGGCTCATCAGAACTGAAACAGATTGAGGAGATTGCTGGATTCTTGACCGTCGTGTAGTCGAAAAATCTTATGGTCGGCGTTTAATCCAGTCCACACCATTCGAGGCAATCACACAACTCTAAAAGTGCGTTTCTGGACACTGTGTCCAAGAATTTCACAGATTACCTGTTTGATTTTAAAGAAGTATTTCGAAAGTGAGGGTCACTTTGCTGCACGCAAAAGAACTTCCTCGGAGAGATTAGAGACTTTCTGCCTCTTTTTTTGCATGGCCGACGCAACCCGCGCCGCGCTTATCAATGCAAAAAGTCAACCCCCACTTATGCACAGAAAGGTTGAACAACTTTGAACCGTTCCAAAAGCTTTATGGACCGGTAAAGTAATTGCAACCCGCGACACGGTTCTGAAACTGGAACGACATAGTTAATTCAATTGGACTATAGGCAACCTAATCAGAACGGAAACGAATTAGAGAGATTGGTGGAGTGTGGACCTCAGATTGGTCAAAAGTCCTATGGTCGAGGGTTAATCCAGTCCACACCCTTCGAAGCCATTACACGACTCTGAAAATGCGATTTCTGGACACTGTGTCCACGTTGTTTTTTGCTTATATGGTTGATTCTTATAAGGATTTTTGAAGGTCTTTTTTAATTTGGTGACATGAAATAAATGGTTTTTACACATTTTAAGAGTTTCTGCCTATTTTTTAACATCGCCGACATAACCCGCATGGCGCTTATCAATGCGGAAAGTCAAGCCCCCCACTTATCCACATTTTTGTGGACATCCTGTTCGTGGAAAGTGCGAACGTACGGCAGTTCAAGTGGGTGAAATTTCGGCTCGGATAAAACCCGACGCTGCCCACCGGGCACTACCCGACTGCCTTTGAACGGATACGCTTGATCCAGACTTTAAGCGCTTGAGTTTTCACGCGTTGACATCTCGCTGCCCAGAAGGGCAACGCCTTCCGCACATTCAAGATAAAGGCATGGGTCCGAATCCGGCTTGCGCGAACCTTTTGTGCTGTTATTGTTGATCCATGTCCATTTTTATTAAGGGTTCGATTATGCGCACATTTGTTTTGACTGTATTTGCAGCCCTCTTCCTGACCGCCTGCCAGCCTTCCCAATCCGACATCGATGCCCAGAATAAGGCCAGGGATGCTGAACTGATCCAGAAAGCCCGGGAAATGGTGGCAGCACAGCAGCAGAAGTACAAGGATTCATCGGCCCGCTTCAATACCACGTATGCCGACGAGAAGAAGTGATTCACTGTACCGTCCAAACAAAAACGCCCACGAGAATGTGGGCGTTTTTATTCGCGGCGGCAGATTACAAGCGTTATTTGACCGATTCCTCTCCCATGTATTTGACCAGTGTGTTTGCCGCAGCCTCCATAGCTTCAGCGTTCCCGTCGCGCGGCCTTACCCAATGATGTCCTTCACGCTCGCTTTCGATTTCCCATAATAACTGGCTCTGCCGCAGTGACATTTCGACTCCAATAATTTCCATTTCACCGACCAACTTTTTGCAATCCTCCAAACGTTCAGCCGGCACAGCTTTCGTTATACCCGAATGACAGAACGCAAGGGCCTTCTCGATTGCTTTCTTACAGCGGTCCGCTTCATCAGGCGTTGCGTCTCTACCAAATGCCCCACAGTAGGATACTGTTATCGAAATCCGTTTATGACCAAGCTTCGCACTAACCTTAGCGCGAATAATATCGAGATCTTCCTTAGACATTTGACCGCTTCTGCCTCCCAGCGTCGGAGGAATCATGTGTGCAATTAGCGCAGAGAACTCTGTAAATTGGGCTCTCAAGCCATGGCCAGTCACACCGGTTTCCAGGCGTGTTATGCCAATCTTGGCCATGGATTTGTCATACCGCCCCAAAGAGTATTCCAGCGACGCCACTTTTCCGCGGGCGGTCTCTTTCCAGCCAATATGGTCCCCCTTTGCGACAGACTTCTTGACCATATCCAGTACTTCACGCTGTTCCTGCGTTTCGATGTCAATGTCTCGTTGCAGGCCATTCTTCGCCTCATAAACCCGGATTTTGTTAACCATGTCGGATTTATGCGGCCTGAACTGGACCACTTCCATGCGTCGTAACCCGAAGGCAAGGCACATCCGCAGCATCAGGCCGAATATCGGATCTAGTGCATCGGCCAAGTTGATCTTGTCCAGTACATCAATGCCGTTTTCTGTCCAACTTTTACTGGTCAAGGCGACTTTCTTGACTTTCAAGGCCGACTTGTCGACATCAGGCAAGTAATCTGGCAATGATTTGACCATGTTTGCCTTGCCGATCCACTCAACGAAACTCCGCAGCACTGATAAGCGGGTATGCATGGTTGAGACAGCAATCCCGTTTTTGTGCCAGTGCTTGCACAGTGCGTCAACGTGCCGGTTTCCCAGATTCTCTGGTTTGCCGATTTTGTAGTTTATATCCCATAAGTCATTGAAAATGGTATGCAAGGTCTCGCCTTTGCTTGTGGTCGTGTTGTGGCTGGCCACATTGCCATTCACGCGCGTTCTGGCGTGATCCTTCAAAATATCGTTTAGCGCATGCCGCATCGCACCGCGACTTGAAGTGTTCAGTTCTTTGACGAGTTTGCGCTGCTCGCCCCGCGTACCTTCGAAATCTCTCAACCGCATATGTTTCTCCTTCATAGCATTCATTACGTCTTCAAAGGAATCGCCATGAAGGTTGCCACGGGCTGCGGTCATGGCGATTCCTTTTGAAGTCCACTGTTACTGCAGGCAGGGGTGAAGGTCCCTAACTTAAGAATCATAAATTCGTGCTGCCAACCTTCATCGCCACTTGACAACACGCCGGGGCCTTGCGGCGACCGGTCGCTTAACTTGCTGCTGTTAAGCCCTGATCTGTTCACGCGGTTCTCGCGGAGCGTTTTCTGGCTTATATGCCAGATTAGGATGACGCTCTCACCCTCTAGTTTTCTATCGTTCCAGCCTATAGCTGTCGTGAACTCATACTCGCTGATGTGCCGATTCACATCATTCTGAGTAAGCTCGGGCAATTCCGATCTTCACTATGGTTTATTGCTTGAGATTTCAGAGAGGAGATTTGATGTGGCCGTGACGTTTCTCGCTATCCCTTTTGAGGACTAAGGAACGAAAACCATGATGCTGATTGCCGTGCCTTTTTGGGGCTGAGAAACGCGAAATGTGCGTTGGAAGTTTTGGATTACGGGTTGTTTACGGTTCCAAAGCGCCTTGAAGCCATTGATATGCATGACTTAGCTCGACACTCACTGTTCCGAATGATTTCCGTCGACAGGCGAAAAAAATGGCGCAACCAATGCTCAAGCAAAAAGAAATAAGCATGGGAAGGCTTGGCTGGTAGAGCAGACAACGCTGCCTGGGGTACTGCATGCCGCATAAGCGGTCTTTGAAAATCTGTTCTTTTCCAACTGGAATAGAGCAGATATATGAGTTCGAAACTATGCCGGCTTAAGCGACGAGCAAAATATACGACGGTTTTTCCTGTTTTGCAAACAAAATCCTGCCAAAAAATATCACGATTCATTGAGATACAAAACATGCGCAGATTTACATTAACGCGGTAAGCACTTAGTTATCCACCAGTTAGCTACAAGTAAGCGAATAGGTATCGCTTGGTTATCTGGCAGTTGGCAGATGGTTAGCAGCTAGTTAGCAGTCAGTTAGCACTTTGACTGTATTAAGACAGTTTCAGACACATAGATACGTTCCATGGGCGAAAAAAATCAAATTTCTTTAGATAACTTGATAGCGGAGCGCGGCAACAAATCGATGTCGCGCAAATTAATGGGGATTCACGACCAAATTGAGAAGGCTATTGCAGCCGGAATTACGTATGAAGAAATTTTGGTGAGCCTAAAAGAGCAGGGCTTTGGTGAAATGACTTTGGGGACTTTCAAAGTCGCTCTCCACAGAATTCGAAAGCGGAAAAATAAAGTAGGGATGCCACAAAAGGCCAATGCATCTTTTCCTGTCAATGCTCCCAAGGCATCCCTACCTTCTTCTACTCCGGTTCAGCAATCAAATCCTAACCAAAATAGTGCAGCTTCTGCATGGGATGACACTGAAAGAGTAGCGAAAATGTCAGTCAGAGAAGCAAAAGAATATCTACCTTTCCCTGAATACTAACTTTTAAGGAGAACACAATGGCAATTCATATGATCAAGCAGGGCAAAGGCGGCGTTGGTAAATCCCTGATTGCAGCAATGCTTGCCCAATGGCTTTTGACGAAGGATGAGCCGTTATATTGTGCCGATACTGATCCTGTTAATGACACGTTTTCACGGTACAAGGCACTCAATGTCGAGACTATCCAATTACTGGATGATCAAGACAACATCAATACCCGGAACTTTGATGCCTTGATTGAAAAACTGATTGCGCATGAAGGCAACGCTGTCATTGATAACGGAGCTTCTACCTTTGTAGCGCTCAATGCTTACATGAAGGAAAACGGCATTGTCGAGTTGCTGCAGGATGCAGGCAAGGAAATCTTTGTGCATACCGTGGTAACGGGCGGGCAGGCCTTTCAGGACACTCTCATTGGATTGAATCTGCTGCTAAAAACCCAGAAGGCGCCTGTAGTGGTATGGGAAAACGAGTATTTCGGGAAAGTAGAAAAAAACGGAAAGGTATTCCGTGATTCCGAAATCTACAAGAACAATCAGGAGCGCATCAAAGGCTTGGTGCATATTGAAAAGCGAACCGAGCATACCTTTGGCCATGATATCGGGGTGCTTTGCTCCAACAACCTGACGTTCGAGGAAGCCCTGACTTCTGAATTGTTTGGAATGATTCCGCGCTCTCGCTTGCATACTGTTCGGAAAAGCATTTTCTCCCAACTGGATAAGCTGCCACTGTGAAGCTCACCGAAGAAACGCGCTCCGCCTTATCCGTCGAGATTTTCGATGCTACCGGATTGGCTGTCGACAAAGACGATCCGGTAGTGATTTGCGCCCTGATGCAGTCGCATTACATGCAACAGGCGCAAAAACAGGTTACCAGGCAAATCGAGCAATCTGCTGCCAAGGCTATCCAGTCGATTGAGGCGGCCATTGCATCCCATGCCGATCTTCTAGCAAGGCAAACGTCTTCACAAATCTTCGCGGCACTGCAATCGGCTACCGCCCTTGAGACTTCAAAGATCAAGGCCAACCTGAACAAGTTCGCGGAAGGGTTAAAGGCAAAGCTCGCAATTGAACCTGCCTATATGGAAGCCAGCAATGAGCCGAGCAAGCGATCAGTTCTGGGTATGGCGGCTACCCTAGTGGTTATGACTGTTTGTGGCGCAATTGTGGGAGCCAGGGCCTATGGACAACCGGACCTCACTCCAAAGCAGATCAGGGAATTGCAGTATGGGCGTATGCTGGTCGATACCCTGCCTCACTTGGACAAGGGCACGAAAGCAAAGCTATTCGCTGCAATGGAAAAGACAATCCCGAAAAACAAGAAGTGATATGTGCGAAGTAGACTAGATTTGAATTGGCACAGCCTATTGGAAGCAGGGCAGAACGAGTGCTGCCAGTTTGGTTTTTGAATAGGATAGTCGGGATTGAGCGTTATGTTGAAACAGGTTTGGAACGCCCGTGGACACGGGCGACCTTTTCAACCAGCTCCGTAGATTTCATGATCCGATGTCCGAGCAGTTCGTTGACGACTTCCAGGGAATCGTTTTCCAGCACTTCGCGTACCGCATACGTATTGCGTAACGTGCGGCCGCCCATCCTTGGCTTTTCCAAGCCCGCTCGCTCGAAAGTCGCTTTGACAATCTTGTAGAGCCCGGTTTTGTCCATGCGCTTGCCCTGCGGCGTCGGGAACAGCAACTGGGTTGGAATCGGCAACTGCAAATCCTTGCGGACTCTAAGCCAATCGCTGATCTCGGCCACGGCAAACGGCCGCAGCAGCGCCACATGCTCACGCGACGTGCCAGCAGAGTATTCCGGCAGGATCGTGATGGGCAGGGAACCGTCTGCTTCGGGTTCTCCGATCGCGTCCAATTCCACGCCCAGGACTTCGCTCACCGTCAATCCCGCGCCGAGCAGCATAGACAGCATCGCGCGATCCCGGGCGGCCAGCCATGGCACTCGCGGCCTGCCCATCTTGCGGTCTGGATTGGTTTGCGGCTCAGGCAGCGCAGCCATGAACCGTTCCTGCTCGCTATCGGAGAGCACGACCGTCGGTTCATCCACGCCCACGGCTTTCCTGTCGCCGGCAAACTTGGCCTGAAAGGCGTCCAAGCTGGCATGCCGCGCCGGATTGGGCTCGCGCTTCAAGTACTGGAAGACCCGCTCGAGCAGCCGCAGGTACCGGATGCGGATCGTACTGGTCAAAGGCTTATAAACATCCTTTTCGCCAGGCCGCACGTCCTGCCCCCGTCCGGCATTCAGAAAATCCATGATATCCGTGTGTGACACGGTGAACACCGTCTTGTTCTGTTGCTTTAGAAAGCGCAGAAAACGCCGGAACATCTGCTGATAAATTTTGACGGAGGATGCGCGGATCTGCTGGTCGGCGAGATCCTTGGCATCGAGCCGCGGCACGCGCCGGCCCATCTCCAGAAACTTCGGATCGACCACGAACGACAGGAAGGCATTTTCGGGATCGACTTCCCATGCCTCACGACTTTCAAAGAGCGAACGCGAAGTTTTCGTCATAGAGTTATTTGATCATCCAGTTAGTCCAGTTCCGAAACGAATACAGCAAGCCAACGCCGGCGGCCAAGATCGCCAAAAGCATCACCGTCTGCAAATCCATATGCTGCCGGATCTGTACCAGGATCGAACAAAACAAACTCAACGCCATGACGAGCAGCATCACGATCATGATGAGCGTTGGCAGCTTTTTGTTCGTCACGCGCAGAATCTCCGGTAGCACCAAGGCCGAAAACGACAGCCCTATTAAGACCAGGCTTACGCACAGCGAAAAGGCTTTCTGGTAATACGCCGCGTGGCCAAAATATGCCCATACATTGATGAGCACAGCACTGGGAATCACAATCAAACCTAGCGGCAACACCTTAAACAACATCAATCGCATTACTTTGCGCGGAATAAACGGCGAGCGGGACATCGGACTTCCTGTTACTTAATAATCAATTTCATGACGGAAATATAGCATATAATTCAATTAACGTTCCGTTGTTTGATTAATTCTACGCGCGACGTTCTTCCCTTGCAACACTCGATAAACCAATTTTGAGGAAAAACGAGTCTATAGGGAGCAAGGGTGCCTATTCCGATTGATTCTTCCCAATGTCTGCGAATTGATCGGCGAGGTTTCGTTAAGCACGGTCGAAGCATCTTCATTAAAAGAGGACGATTATTTATAAACCGTCGGCAACTTTCTCAAAAGCATCTTGTTTTATCTGTTCTATCTTCTGTCCCGGATAGACTGCTGTTGTCTTATGCCCATACGCTGTCCGGTATGGGCTTTTTTCATCCCGCTTTACCCTCCCTTTATTCCCTTTCAGCGCCGGTGCGCTCTTTTCTATCCTTCTCACACCCAGTTTGGGTGTCGTCACCCGCCCTGGCACCCAGCCAGATTTAAGGACGAGGTCGCCGCTGCACGTACTCATGATCTAATGTCTAAATAGCATGTTTTGTTCGGGGGAGAGGAAGACACTGTCGGGAAAAGGCACCACGAAGGATGAGTTGGATATCGACACTGCAGGAACGTTAGTTGAATTTAGTGCGAAGGATTCAGATCAGTTCATTATCTTCCCATTGTTGTTCAGTAACTCGATATAGCCTATCTCACTGTTTCAAATGCTTCGATTTTGCAAGGTACTAAATATTTTCCAAATGCAACTTTTGTACTTTACGATACCGGGTGCATAGAACTAACTGTCACTCGAAATCGTGATGAAGATCTTTTACAAGACTTATCTGGAATTCGTGCTCAAAGCCGATCTGTTAGGACGGGAGCTGGACTTGACCGCACAGCAGGCTGCCGAACTGCTGGCCAGGCTCTCCGGCTATAAAAACCACGCCACCATGCCCATTGGTGACGACTCTGCCTCCCTTCCCTCCCGCGGTGTGTTGATTGAGCGGCTAATCGAGCTACGGCCAGATATTTCGGCCAAACGCGCGCACGAGATCATCGACCGCATGCACTTTACGGACAGCACTAACAGAGCAAGCGCGCAGCAAAAGGATTAACAGCAAACGCTCTTAACGTTGGCAGGACTTGCTTGTGCGAGAAAGACACCACGCACGACTTTAAGTAGCGTCTAGAACGTTAGTTGAATTATCTGCGTAGTTAAGGCAAGAGGCAGCAAGAATGCAATTGGCATGATGGTCCTCAATGGCGCGTTGCCGTTGTAGGGGTTCATCGAATCCTTCACTATTTGTTAGCTATATAAGGACGATCAGCATCCCGGCTTGCTAGCGAATGCAGCCTTGCTCCTATCTGGGCAATCCTTGAGGTCCCGATTCCCCGGCTCGCAAGGCACATTCTGTAAATGATGCACTCACCCCCAAAAAACGAGCAGCTTATGTACGTCTCTTACGTTTTATTTCTTTTCCATGGCACTCGACCTGATCCTTTATTAGTGGCGAAAGGATCAGGGCTTGGCGTACATGTATCTCGATGAATACTGGGGTTTTATAGTTTTCATAGCCTGGCTGGTCCGGCCTGATTCTAGTATTTGTTTTGAGATAGAAGCAGCAGCCAATCAATTCAATTGTTCATGGTGATACTGCTGCTTTAAATATGTTTACAAGAAGCTTTAAGGGTTTACTTGTTTACAGGCTCGTTAAGCTATAAGCAATAAGGCTTCCGGGAACCTATCGTGGACTTTCCCCCCCCTGATAGGTGGATAAAATCCCCCTCTTTCCGTGGAAGGATTCTTTGTCCTGATGGAGGAAATCCCCCCTGTTAAGTGTAGAAATACTTTCTATTGTGGAAGGGTTCCCCCCTAAAGATGTATAGATTCCCTCCCAATTGTGGAAAGAATCCCCCTTGTTATCTAATGTGGAAGAAATCCCCCTCTTCCCCGCTCATCGTGGAAAGAATCCCCCCGCCGCTTCAATGGTGGAGAAATTCCCCCCTTAACCCCTGCCTATGAATCGTAATGAAATTAAATAACGATTCGTTTCGTGGTCATTTTGCTATGGCATGGGCTTTATCTGCGATTTTTATCCCGTATCTTGAATGGGAAGACGTGTGACCCATGCTATCTCCTGGCCTATGGTGGAGATATTCCCCCCTTCTATAAATCAATCGTGGAAACATTCCCCCCTAAACGCCTTCCGGTATCGTGGAGACATTCCCCCCTTTTAAGTGAATACCCACTCCGGTTTAGAGGATGATCAGTCAACGATTTTTTTAAATGATTTGTCTCTGAATTTTGATGGTGGAAGAAATCCCCCCTACCCCCTCGTTAGAGCCTACGGCCTATCGTGGAGAAATTCCCCCTCCCTGCGGATCCCAGTGGAATCGTGGAGAAATTCCCTCCCCTCTCTCGCAGAATGACCCACTCCAATGTGGATAAATTCCTTGTCTCATTTGTACACAATGGAGTGAAATACTTGCATGAAACCAAATTAGTTGCTGCATAATGCCATCAGGTGGAAGTGTCGAAATCATTGAATACCACGATAGCAGCGCGTCTTTATCTATGCCAAATATAAGAACTGTCAAAAATAAGAGTCCGAACATTAAGACTCCGCAGGCGCTCATTCACATCAAGCATAGAATCAGCCTGCTTCAGTATAAATATTGGCTATTGATGATCCGCGAGCTGAGACTACAGATCGATAAAGGGATACCGCCTAATGAGCGCGGGTTCAGGACGATCCAGATGAAGGATATCGTGGAACATCTTGGATATACGCCCAACAAGTCTGAACTCTGGGAAGATTTGCAAACGCTTAAAAACCAGACGATTGCTTATAACCTTCTGGAAAAGGATGGCGGCACGATCAAAATGGGCTCGGGCTTCATTCTGGAATGGGGCGTGACGAATCACCGCGTCGATTTCAAGCTCCCCTCCTTTATCGAAGAACTCGTTAAGGGCTTGGACGCGCCAAAGGCAATTTTCCAGGCGCTCAACTGGGATATTTTCAATCTCTTTGCAGGAAAGTATCAGGCCTTCCTATACAAGCTCTGTCGCGACTATCGTGGTGTCGGCCGCACGCCCTACATGACAATCGCCAAGTTCCGCGACTACATGGGTATCGAAGAGCATGAGTACAAGGAATTCAGGGATCTTAACCGTGTAGTGATCTCTGGCCCCATGAAGGATATAAACGCCTTTGACATGAGTGACATCACAATTGGGGTGAACTTCGACAAGCAAGGCCGCAAGGTTATTGGTTTGCAGTTCGATGTCTATCCCCGAAACCAGCTTTCCTTGCCCATGCCTGAGTTTCAGGAAAATCCTGCCTTCCAGTTGGCAAGGATGAAAATCGATGAAGAAACACAAAGAAAGTATCTGGATCTTCGTACCGGCGATGAAATAGAAAAGTGCATCATCCGCGCGAATGAATACGCAGACCAACAGATCAAGGCAAACAAGGATGTAAATTACGGCGCTCTATATCGCAAATCTATTCAGGAAGGATGGCACACTACCATCGAGCACCGCGAAGAAATGACGGAAAAAACGGCGGCACGCAAGCGCGCCACTCAGAAAGTGCTCCAGGAAAAAGAAGAGACTGAAGCGCAGAAGAACCTTGAAATTCAGGAGCGAATTGCAGAAGTCTTCAACGCATTTGCAGCGCTTCCTGAAAAGAAAAAGGATGTGATTCGTGAGGAATTCCGTGCAACGCTCACTGCAACGCCATTGCGTAAGAGCTTCGATAAGCAAGGCGAAGAGGCTCCGATTATTCGCAGCCAGTTTGCCGAATTCTTCATGAATAATTACAAGCCCAAACTATCTAAGAACAAGAAATAAATAGCGTGGCGTGGCTTAAGCCTGTCGTTTTCAGTGTCTCTTAGGCTGTGCTTGTAGCACCAGGGAAGTCAGTAAAGTCCTTCCGCGGCGGACGCAAGAACCGTTTGTGCAAATAATCGGTGCCGTCATCACTGCCTTATTTATTGCGCAGCGGATCGGTTGAATATTCATCCCGGGACCGGAATAAAAAAGCCGGCCAACATCGACGGGCATCGTCTTAGTAAGTTTAATTACTTGTATAAGTTGTGACTTGATCAGACAAGCGGTGTCAGCTTGCAAGCTTCCGAGTTCGACCTATAGCAGGCACTGAAGATTGAATTTACGATTAAAGGCTTTGATCTATCAATGCCTGGTTTCCGCCTTTTTTTTTTGGCCTCATACATGGCCATATCTGCCCGGACATAAACAGCATTCCAGTCAGTGTCTTCTGCCTTTGGCCCGGATGCCCCGATACTGACAGTAAGCTGCACCTGGGCCATTTCTTCCGGTAAAACAATCTGCGCTACTGCTCTGGTGATGCGGTCATTAATGACAGTGAGTTCGTCCAGCGTAAATGAACCCGGCAAAAGCATGGCGAATTCTTCGCCACCTGTACGAAAGAGGAGTTCAACTTTAGAGCGGGTATTTCCCCGCAAGGCCTTGGCCAGATAGCAAAGCACCGTATCGCCCGCATCATGGCCATAAGCATCATTGATGCTTTTGAACCGGTCCACGTCCAGCAAGATAAGCGTAAATGCTTCGGCAGACCTTTTGAAGCGCGTATGTACTTCCTTAATACGTTGTGCAAAATAACGGCGGTTGTACAAGCCAGTTAATGAGTCCGTGATGCTTTCATGCCTTAAGCGACTGTTCGCCTCCTTTAATTCCTGCAGCGCACGTTCGCGTTCCTGCTCAAGCAACATCCGATTCAATTCGGACTGTACTTTGAGCGAAAAGAGTTCAACGATCTCCAGCATGGTTCTGCATTCCTCTTCATCGCTCAAGGTGCGATTGAAAAAGAGTGCAACGTGACCCATCATCCTGTTACTAGCATCCCATAATGGCACACCAATGAACGCCTGGTAAGTCGTTTGTCTGGTCGAAGCGAAGCGCCAGCATACGTCCTCAGCCAATCCTACTGCTGATCCGACTCGCATGGCTTTCCACTCATCGCCCAGGTCTTGCCTATAGATCAGTTCGCAAGGTGTATCAAATAATGCGAATTCCCATCCCGCTGCTTCCACACCGTCACGCCAGGCGGCCAGCATTTGAACGGTATTGGAAGGAGACTCAAGCAAGCGTGTAATGAAAACGAAATCAGCCGCAAACTGGCGCGCGAAAGCGCTTGATGCCTTCTTCAGAAAAGCTTCACCGGAAAATGGCGCGGTAGCCTTCAAAAGCTCTCGCAGCGTGACATACGGAGAAAATTGATCCATAGTGGAATTATGAAGGACTTTATTTCCATGCGGAAATATTTGTGAAATTAATGTCCTCCCCCAAGCATGCTCCAGAAAACCATGTTCAATTCAAACGCCAAATTCATGATCCAACTTTTACCTAGCTAACCATTGCCATTTCAATAAGGCTATGTACCAGTCAGCTTCCCAATCGAGACTCATTAGCAGAAATGAATTATGGATGTGTGCCCGCTTCTGGCCGAACTTGGAAGTTCGACTAGTTTCAGGGCGCAAGGAAATCGGACAGGAGTTAACAGATCGAGTCTGGTTTATTACAAATTACTTCAGATGCTGCTCCAGGATCTTCTGGAATTCAGTATTGATGAGCGCAATGATTTTTTCATCCTTAACATCGTTGATCTCTAAAACCAACCTGCCCTGCCCTTCAAACCGCTTGATGATGGTTTTACCTTTTTCAAACTTCAGTGTTTGGGTATGGCCGCGTGTGCGGGACACGGGTCCAGCCTGAATGGATGCGCGTTTTGCATCGACATCACGCGAACTGAGATCCTTGTTCACAATTTCAATGAGTAATTTCTCAGTCTCTTCTTCGCCAGCAACATCCAGGAAGCGATTGATTGCATCCAGCATCCTTAGATTCATCAATGTTGGGCGCTCAGCCAGCATATTGATAAGTGGCTTGGGCATATCAGCCAGTTTCAAAATACGGCTTACTACTGTTTGATCGACTTTAAGCGCTTCAGCCAATGCAACTTGGCTTGCGAAGATTTTACGTTCCAGTAACAGCTTCCAGGCCAAAGCATCGTCAATCGGTGTTTGATTTTCGCGATCCGTGTTTTCTGCGCGGGACTGCAGGTATAGCTGCTGTTCATTTTCCGGTTGGGGGCGAATCTCGATGCGCAAGGTTGGAATGCCCGCAATGATGCATCCTTCAAGCCTGCGATGGCCGGCGATCAGATTGACGCTGCCATCTGAGTCGATATAAGCCTGTGCTGCCGCCTGTTGCCCTTCTTCCTTCAATTTTTGAGCGAATTCATCCAGGCCGGATTGCGATGTGACGCGCCGAGCATTGACGGGATTTCGCTTAATGACATGAGTAGGCACATCAGCTACATCGCCCACTTTCAGATGAGTATAGCTCGCAGTACGGTCTTGAGCCGGCGCAAGAACAGGCGCGGCTACATTGGCTGTAGTCTGGCGCCCCGTTACGACTTCTAGGGAAGCTTTTTCGATTTTTTCCAGCTCTGCTTTGTCTGGCCTTTTGGCAAATGCTCTCATATTGATTTCCTTCTTATGCTGCTGCGAGTGCTTCTGCAGCTTTATTTTCAGCTTCAGCAAATATCGCTTTCATTTCCGCCGCGGCTTTGGGATCGGCTTCGCGACCTCTTAATTCGTGAACAGCTAAGCCCCCTCTTCTGGCGTTACGCCATGAAGACCGATGGCGCAAGGCAGATTCAAATACTGGAAGTCCTTCTTGGCCAAGGTATTCCCGCAACAGCCCTTCTTCTTTGCTCTTATTGTTTGTTGAAAGCTGATTCAAAACCACAAAAGCTGGCACCCTCCCATTTTTGTGCTTGGCATCCATGGCCCGGAGCTCTTCAAATGTATTGAATGTGGACTCCACTTCCATTTGATCTGGACCAGTCGGTACTAAGACCATATCGGCTACTTTTGCCGAGTTCAACATGGTGGAATAGTTGTTGGCGCCAATGTCCACAATAATTAAGTCATATTTCGTGGCCAACTGACGTAATTCGTTCTGAGGATTCTCCGATACAGTCAGCAGTGGAATATTAGGTTCGACACCCTCTTCATTACGGATCCGTATCCAGGCGCTCGACGAGCCATTGGTATCGGTATCGAGGAGAAGCACTTCCAATCCTTCACCGGCAGCAATGGCAGCAATGTTTGTAGCCAAAGCAGTTTTGCCCACTCCGCCTTTTTCAGCGCCTACGACGATAATCATAATTACCTACTATTAAATATTAATGCTGTGATATTAAATCAAAGAAATTTATTTGCAAACACTATTTACATTATATTTGCAGAATATCATTAATTAATTGCAGTAACGCCACAAAAATTCCGGATATGGTGAGGTCTAGGTGGTGGCGAATGTCAATTAAGCTTAATAAACGGATCGCCTTGTTGGTCATCTTGAGCCGGCTCAAGAACTGCAAAAAGCTGGTTGTTGCAAATTTTTATTGCGAAGAGCTCGGGTCGATTCTTGAATCTTGAGCCGGCTCAAGATTGTCTCTATGCGTAAAAGTGGAGGAATGGGAGGATGGTCGTGCTAAGGTCTCTTTGCTATAGGAACTAAGAATTTTGAAATATAAGGAGCATTATGCGTTTATTGATTGCGTTTCTTCTGCCGTTTTTAACCTTCTTCACGATCGGCAGACCAATCGCAGGGATCGTTTGCCTCATCTTGCAAGTTACCTTAATTGGCTGGTTGCCGGCGACGATCTGGGCGGTGTACGCACTCGGGCAATACAAGAATGAAAAGCGCTTGCAAGATGCCTTGAGCAACCGGCTATGACGGAAATATGTGCTATTGGACTTGCGGGCTAAGCCACTCCTAGAGGCATGTGGAAATTCGAATGGGCAGGGCAGAAAGACAGGCCAGGAATGGTCTATGTAGCGTAATTTCACCAAGGCCAATACATTACGGTAACGCTTGCTAGCAGCTGCACTAAAAAAACATCGTGAGCGTCGATGTGGATGACGTTAGCGAAGCAGATGTGGAATATGATCTGCAGTATGTAGGCTAAAGAAGCTACGTAAGAGGGAGGCAATAGCCTCCCTTTTGCTTTGGTCTTGAGCATCTACTTTTTGCTTCTCAAGACTGTCGATGTAGTCCTGCGCTTTTTATGGAATCAAATGATCCCAGCACCGATATGTCATCAAGGGCGACTGCGGCAACCTAACAACGGAACGCCATCATCCTCAGTTAGGGGCAAGAGGCAATGTGTACATCGTCGGCAGGTCGCTAAGAAAAGGATGTCTTAAACAGTACGCCTTTTATGGCTCTCGAGCTGCAAAATCAGGTGAAAAGAGGGAATCAGAGTTGATCGTAAAACGCTGCAAACAAAGCTACAGCAGCAAACATGAAGGCAGGGGAAATGACGAATCCCCATAACCGTGACGGAAGCGGTTTCACGCCAAAACGGTTTCTGAGCAGCCGGCCAATCAATACGGCTAGTCCTATCCAGATCGGTATGACGCCAAACACGTAGATAAGGAATTTCATTGGATTAGCTAGTTTTTATTTTCCTGGCGCTATTAGCCCATAGTGTGTAGAACATAATTCTTACTTGCTCTGATAGGTGCGCGTTTTCAGTTTCTCAATCAATAGGATTCTAATAATAGGCTGAAATAATGGGAGTTAGGTTGTGGCTCGCTAAGGAAGAGCATAGAAAAAATCCCCGCATAGTGCGAGGATTTTTAGCGTTGTAACTCGGGCGCTTTGCAAGCCGCCAGTCTAGCTATTGTGCGGTTTTCAGCTGGCGCAATGCGCCATAAGAGAGGCCACGCTTCACGATTAGTTCATTGATTGCCTGTTCGCGGTGGTCCGCGCTTTTAATGATATCCAGAGCCATTGCTTGCAGTTTTAGTGCGTATTCATGGGTCATCTTCATCCTCTTATATTGGTCAGTCGTTCATCATCTTCCTGATTCGAATATGAGGATGCCAAACAAATATTCTAATTTCCAATTGTGACGAGTCCATTCACAAGATGAATATGGATAAAGTGAAATAAAAGTCCGTAAGTTTAAAGTATTTAATCGTGATCATTTTTAGCATAGCGTCCAGTTTCTTGGCATAAGCCTTTCATTCTCGTGAGAATCAATAAAGGGCATCGCTACGCGAGCCACTTCTTCCATTCACCAGTCTCCCAAGTCACAGATCCTGGCAATTCGAGAAATGTGTGCGGTTATACATTTGTAAAAATGTATTTCATAAAAGGAACTAGGTGCGAACTTCATCATCTTATGGATATTGCTTAATTTCAACGGATTGACGATTGCGCGGAAAGGATACCTAATGAGATCTACTGCCCAAGCTTCTTGCACCATGACTTCCAGCGAGCTAAATAAAGTTAGCCACGAACACCTTGCATTTACAGAACGCTTGCTTGAGTCAGTTCGAGCCAGGCGTGCGACTGAGGCCCAAGACGCCGATCATCTTGAGGCGTGCGCATCGGACACAACAGCAACCGGCTGTTCTTTCCAGCGGCAATCTGCTTTAGCCTGGATATTTCAATTGGAAAGCGCGTAATGCGCAGGCTAGGAGCTGGGCAGCCTTGGCCGGTATGAGATTATTTCCGGCGTAAACCGGCGAGCCATCCTCGAGGAATTGGGCTGTCAAAAGATTCCTGCCTACCTCAAGCAAGTGGACGACGATGCAGCAGAGACAGGCTTGTTCTATGCCATTTGTTGCAGACTAGCCTGCCTGATTATGAAAAATATGCCGGCTTTAAGGTTTGGCAGAGTATAAGTTCAGAGTTCAGTGAACCGCAAACAGCAGGGTAGGGCGCTACTCTAAGAGCAGCGGTGCGGACAGATCCTCGGCGACTTGCTCTTGTGCCTGCGTGATGAATTTCGTCGTTTCGGCCACGCGTAGTTCCATTTCGGTTGTCACATAGATACTCGTGGTCTTCAAATCGGTATGGCCGAGATTTAACTGGACGGATGCCAGGCTTGCACCATTGGCCACAGCATGCGTGCCATAGGTGTGCCGCAACCAGTGCGTACTGGCTTGCTTAATGTGGTCGGCAGCAAGGGGCGACTGCTGTTCAATGCTCTTTGCCGCCGCTTCAAAAAACCGCTTCAACTCCTTGTAGAGCGCCTGTTCGGATAGCTTTAATGTGGACAGGTCAAGGTCTTCCTTGAAGCGCTCCTGATGCTTGCGCTGCATGCTGCGGATCATTGGCGACTCCACGCCTACCAGCCGATCCACCAAAGGCGTATCGGCTGCTGCATCGCTGATCTTCTCGATACCGCGATGCTTAAGGTAGATGCGGACTTCTTCCATCAGGATTTCCGGAATGACGACCTTGCGCCACACGTTGCCTTTGCCCAGGATCTCGATAATCCACGCATCGGCCAGCTTGCCGACATTGCCGGCCGACTTGATGTTGCTCACCAGCGCACCGGTCAGTTCGGACAGGCGCAGGCCGGTAAAGTAGCCGAACAAGAGCAGAAAGCGCAGGCGATGGTAGCGAGCCGCTTTGTAGGCGAAGAGGGCGGGATTTTCCTCGCGTTCCATTTCGGCTTCTTGCCGCAATCCGTCCAGGCAGCGCATCAGGTACGACCATTGGGCAATGGTAAAGCTGCGGTCGATCTTGATGTCTTGCGTGCCAGGCTTCCTTGGCTTGACGTCTTCAAACGGGTTCCAATCCAGATAGCGATGGCGGGTTAAGTATTCGCACAAGGCTTTCAGAATGGTGAGCGCCTGTTCCTGGCTTTCCAGCCCGAGTGCGCCTTTTTTGCCCGGGGCAGGGGCTTCAAACGGGCGCCAGTAATGACTCCAGCGCGGCGTTGCACGCTTGCCCATCCAGTGCTCAGCCGGAACGCTGTAAATCAGTTTCCAGTTCTCAGTAGGCAGGCGGCCCAGGTCAAACAGGAAGTCGCGGTAGGCAATGCAATCGTCATTGTCGAGCGAGGAGAGGGCTTTCTTGCGCTCGAAATTGGCCCATAGCAGCAGGCGTTCGGCTTCCTTGCGGTATGAGCGCCGCGTCTGTTCGGACGTGCAGCGCTTCAGCCAGCCTTCAATGGCCTCTTTATCGTTCATGGCCGAGGTCTTGTTGCGCGCGCCGCGGTTCGTGCCGGCTGAGCCGTCGATGGCCGGATCGAGCAGGTAATACTCGAGCGGCACAATGCCATGCTCCTTTTTGCGCAAGGCTTTGATCTCCGCGTCGGTCAAATCGCGCCGCTTGGTAAAGACTTGGGCGGGCAGGGCGATCCCGAGCGAACTTTGGTTCCATTCCATCCAGCGCAGGATGATGTCAGCCGAGATTTTGCCGATGCCTTTGACTGGAATGTACCAGCGCTCGCCACGCCCGATCATCGCTTCCAGGAGGTCCTGCAGCGTCGTGATCCCCGCGGCCATGAGCTTGTCTGCCAAGACCGGCAACAGCCAACTATCCACCCCGTCGGGCAATTCCGGGTCCGACAGCGCCAGCGATTCAATCCAGTGTAGCGCTTCGGCTTGCTTGGCGCGCAAACTGGCATTGCGCCGCGCTTTGTGGCTAACAGAGCCACCGTACTCTTCCTCAAATAGCTCTAGTACTTCCGAATCGCGGAAACCGTCCAAATCCCGCATTTCACGGAATTCGTCCAGCGTCGGCACGTTGGCCGGTGCCGCGTCGACCAGCTGCGCCTTGTCGATCGTTAAGACGCGCGCAAAGCGCAATTTGTCGCCGCGCCGCGCCGCCATGACGAGCTCGATGCGGATCCACCGCAGGAGCCTGTCTATATCGTCCTTGGTAAAGCGCGTGCCGTGGGGATCGCTCAGGTAACGCTTGGCCAACTCCTTGTCGTCCAGTCCTTCCAGATGCCCTTTGAAAAACGCGAAATGGCTGCGGCCGATCTTTTTGAGGATGCTTTGCTGTGTTTCCTTGAGCGTGAGCCCGAATCGCTTTGGTGCGGCTTTGGGCAGTTTTTGATGTGTTGGAAATTCGGGCGTCGGTTTCAAGGGCAGCATCCTCCAAGGCGGTTTTGGTTGCCGGCACGAGTTCAGAGTTAGCTGAACAGAGTTCAGACTTAAGTGAATTTCCAGGTGGGCGAATTTGTGACCCGCCGTAAGCCCTTGATTCGCTTATTGAAAAGCGCGCTTCGGTTTCTTGATAGGAATATTAACAGAAATTAAGTAATTATTGATTAGAGGGGTAATCAATAATGGAAGGGGGAATTTGCGGCGCGGCTAAGGTTTCGGTTTTCTTTTTCTGAGAGAGCTAAGCAGGCGCGTACCAAAATTTGCATGGCTTTCAGCGGCTACCCCGATCGCGAGTGACCGATTTAGCTCGTTCGCGCAAAGTTCACTCGTTTCGGCGCACAATGTTCACAGAAACCGTAATGCGAAACGTTTTCGGATTCTGCGAATTTTGTGCGCTCAGTTTTATTTAGCGTTAAGCTTTCAGGACGACTGCACAGTTGCTTTCGGTTTTTTGACAGGTGTGACCTTCAGCCGCGCAATCTCAGTTTCGAGATTTTCTGCCCGTTGACGCCATTGGTCGATTTCCAGGTTAAGCTGCGCATGCTTCGCTATTGAATCGGCTTGTTGAGCATGTGCCGTCCGAACGTCATTGGCTAGCTGGTCGCGTTCCAACGTCATACTATCTAAGCGCCCGTCCAGACCTCCTAACTGCTGCCGTAAGTCGCCTACTTGGCTTTGCAGGGCGGCCAAATCAGTTCGATGCTGGTTCTGAACGCGTGCATTCTCCTGTCTGGCATGGTCTAGCTCTTTCTGCAGTTTGGTCGCCGCCTGCCGTTCCCGGTCAATTTCCTGTAAAAAGCGCCTCTCACTTGATGCAAAGCGTTCTTTGTCCAACTGGGACGCGATCCTTAGCTTTTCCATCTCGTCCGCAAAATAGCGTCGGGCGCTTTCCTGGGCTTCCAGGTGTGCTGCAATATCCGCCTGGGCTTTCGCAAGTTGTGACTCAACGGATTCCCGCGTAGCCCGTTCGGCGGCCAAGAGTTGCTGGAGCCTTGCTACTTCTTCTTTGGTCTGCTGGAGCTGGACCTGCGTTCTCGTGGTTTCTTCTTGGCTGCCAGCTAGGCGCGCCTCGGCTGCTTCGACGGTTGCCTTAGCTTCCGTCATTGCTGCCTGCGCTTCGGAGCGAAGCAAGGTCAAGGATTCAGAGGCAGCAGCTTGCGCAGCCGTCCAGAGGGTAGCGGTCAGTTCGCCGGCCGCGGTTTTCAGGGCATCCGGCAAATCGGGATGCTCGATGCGTACCCGGCTCTTTTCCCGCAGGTCGGCCCAGAATTTATTAAGTGCCTCGGCCGGCGCCGACATGCTGCCTTTTCTTACAAGTTGATATAGTTTGTTCGCGGTGGGAGCCGTGCCGTACCGGAAGAACAGCAAAACGCACACTTCACGGTACAAATCTTGAGTGGCAGGGAATTGCTCGCGCAGCTTGTCAATTTCAGCAATCAGAGGGGTTTCATTGATAATGGGATTTTCCATAGCAATCTTGACAAGTCTACGGGTTGATAATGCTACGTAATTTATCAATAATTAGATTTTGGCGCATTGAAATATGACATTACTCCTATAATGTCATTTATCGCATTTTCTATACTTGATTGCCTAAGGGACTGAACAGCGCACTTGGAAGTGTAACGTGTTGCCTGTTGGGAAAAGAAGAGTCACAGTTTAAATCTGTGCAATTGCGCATTGTTGCTCGATCCAACTATGGTGCAGCATCCCATTTCAGTACCTAAAATAATCAGAACGACCGATGAGGAATTACGCTTGGAAAGGATTCTCGTTTCACGCAAGTCGGTCCTAGAAGGAGTGGGAATCCTTTCAGGATGAGTATGCCATTCTCCGATATAACCTACTAAGCCATTCGATTCGTCCCATAAGTGGACAGCTTGCTGGACATGGCCAGCGCGTTCCCTTTGAAAACTGGCTCTGGTACGGTGGTCCGTAAGCTGAGGCTTGGTAAAGTTCGTGATTTCGACGGCATCATCATATTGTTTGCCAAGTAGTATCCCGCAAGCTTCTGGATCACCCGGACAATGCTGGCAGAATGACTTCATCTGGGCGATGACTTCCTCGTACACCAAAACCCGCAGCTCGGGTATATGAAATGTCAGGTCGAGCATGAGGGGCAATGAATATGGCGTTTAAGATCCATGGCAAGCGAAGCTTTAATGCCCTCTCCTTCAACGGATCGAGAGCGAAATCTTGGTGATGGGTTGCCAGCCCTCCATGCCAACAGCGCATCGACTGCCAATGAAGAAGCGGCCATTGATGCCGAGACGACGAATGGGGTCATAGTTGCATAGCCGTCTGTGGCATGAGCGTTATGTGAATGGTCGGAATAGGCAGGATGACGCAGACGCGGCTCTTGATTAATTGGATATTCCCACATGCAGTCAAAGCATGCGGATTTGGTTGAATCTTCCAACAGAGAACGCGTGACCCCTCCTCTACCTTCCACCCAGGAGTGCAGCAAAGCACGGGATTTTGAAAACCAATTTTCCTTTCTCAAAAGGCCCGTGATATACCTGCCGAACGATTCATAGCCAGAGGCATTAATGATCACATCAAAATCTCGAATCCGAGCTTCGATATGGGAAAAATTGTTGGGGACGGCATCGATTGAAACTCCATGGCGCCTGTTCATAATCTCATTGCGCAATGCAGTTGCTTTGAACTGGCCTAGATAATTCATGCCCAGAAAATGCCGCCCGATATTTTGGCTCGTCAGCTTTTGCGGGTCGCACAATGTAAGCAATCCATTCGTGGATTTCGTGTTAATGCCGGCCCCGAGCTGCACCAAGCTCCATGATAAATAGCCGCCAATGGTTCCACATCCGATCAACAGGATCTTAAGACCCCTCAGATCCGGCATCTCGGGTGCCAAGTTACGTCGGATCAAGTACATATCGTCCAGGCGGATCGCACTCAACCGCGTGATGGTAGGAGGACTTTTGAACAAAGATTGATCAATGAACCGCTTTACCAACCGCTGCCCACTAACGCTACTTAATCCTACTTCCTTCGGGATATAAAATCCGATCACTTGGCCTGCCGTTCGAAAGAAATGCAGAGCGAGCGGTTTTCTGAACATATCCTGACTTAGGAGTACCCGTCGCCATTCATCATGCAGGTCGGGATTGGTAGTCATTAACCATTCTCTTATATCTTTTAAAGTGCGCGGAGGGCCAGCAGATGTCAGATATAACTGCTTTGTTTGTTCAGGAAAGATAATCGCGTGATGCTTGATAGGCACGACTGCTGGCAAGCCAAGTTTAGTGGCCAGGCGATGAGGATCTTGGCTAATAAGATAATAAACGCTACCGCCATGATCGATTACGCCAACACGGCATATTTCCAGCTTATCACTGGGTTCGACGTCGATATAGATTAAATATGAGCTTTCATTCCAAAGCAGGGCCATTTCCCTTTTGCTGTCCTCAATGACCGTCACCGGATCAGCTATGCGGTCTAAAGTGATTTCGGCATCTTCGATGACCCGAAGCAGCGCCCGCGATGGTTCATGAGGCAGCAGTTGATAGCGTTCATGATCGCTGTAACAGACCCACTCTCCGACTAAAGGAATGCCGCAATTTAGCAAGTGCGGCCTCCAACCTTTGAGCCATGGCGGCCGCTGTGGCATCCACACAGAAGGTGGTCGTTGAAAACTCAAATCGGGAACCGATAGATAAACAAAAACGGATCCTTTTTTGGCCTTCAATTTCCCATAAAACCAACCGTCAGCAGGATTTGCATCGTACCGGTTGGCCGATAGTGCTGAATGTATCGGACTTGGAACGTTGACAAATCCACTCTTACCTAGGGAGTCGACTATATTTTTCCACTTTGGATCCATGTATTTGCCGCCGGGTTAGGCTCCTTGCGTACGATGGATCCGGCTTTGCGGTGTTTCCTGCTGCTTGGGAGTTCCAAGCACTATGGCAGGAGAACCGACCACTGCCTTGACTAGCGAGACATCATCAGGAATTCTTTCGCCGAATGGTTGCGTAACCAAGGCAATGACTTGCTGTGACGATATGAAATTGTCATAAAAACACCGGTGCAAATTTCCCGCGCAGACGATTGCCATGTTGACCCACTCCCTACGTTTTTCAGCATTAGAAGTATTGAGTGGCTCGGGTTGCGTTCCCCACTGAACGATGATGTCATCGTTCAACTGCTCAGTCAGTCCTTTGAAAACATATAACAGCAGACGGTCATCTCTGCCGCCATTTAACAGATCTACGACTGTTTTCACGTTCGTATCCAATATGCGAACCACAGCCTCCATCAATAGGACTGAGGATGGCCCGCCACCGTCTCTCCAAGCATAGTCCCGCCAAGCTTTGACGTAGCGCCACAGGCGTCGCAAGATAAAAGGATGGCCACATTTTCTTGTTGCGTCCTTGAAATGTTGGATAACGATCTGAACATCGCTTTCTGTCCATTCACCTTCCCGGGTGGCCATTACAATGACTTGAAGTTCTTCCCATCCTTCATCATCAATCTGTGGGGCCTTGTCGTCCCTTGCATACGCTTCGTATTTGGCGACTGAATCAAATGTCGGGGTCAATGCTTTTGCCAACTTAACGAATTCATCGTTCGGCGCAGCATAAAGCGGTACATCAATGTGAGCGTCTACGCCTTCTGGGCTCAAGTCGATCCGGCAGCATTTTGTGTTTTTCCCCTTTCCTTCGACATAATTCCAGCCTTCCTCTTTGCAGAGCTGGCGAAGCAATTTGTCAACCGTATCAAAATACAGTTTCGCCGCCTGCTTGGCAGGGACCTTGATTGTTCTGCCATTCTGAGTCAGGGTATCCATAAAGCTGGCAGATAGATAGACACCGAGGTCCACATCGACCTGCTGCTCTGGACTGTAGGCAGGCAGATTTTGAGTTTTATAGACTTGCGATCCCTGCAGTCGGTAGCGAGGCCCGGCAAAACGGCGATCCACCCCCGCCGCAATCGCCAACTCCGTCAAGGACGGCGTCAGTTTTTCTTTCACTGCGTCTACGGCCCGGTCGAGTACTTTCTGGCAGTTCTCATCCAGATCAAGGCGTTTGATGAACGACTGATTGGTAGAATTAATGAATAAGGCATTGAAGTTGTAATTTTCTTTCATTTGTCATCCATCGCAATATTGGTTCGCACTTGCGGCAATGTCCTGCCAGTATGCTTGAACAGTTCGTTGAAATCAGGTCGGCCAAAAGCGGATTGAGCCAGATGACGCGCTGAACCCCGAAGGTATTCTGTGGAAGCAGCGCTAACATCAGCCAAACCGGGTGCCTTCTCCGGCCTCCCTTCAAGCGATGGCAGGCGAATGACTTTATTAGGCAGCATGTGACGGTCTACCATGAAGGCAGACATTGCTTCCTGAGCGGACCCTGCCAAGTCGAAGACGCTGGTGCCCCAGTCCAACATGCCCTGGTTGAGCGGCTTTCCGATATCGGCAAAATGCTTGGGCGACAAGGTACCAATTGACAGCACCCTCAGATCGTCACTGCCCGTTGAAGAGTCACCAAACAATGGAGGACGAATGCCGAAAAACATCATGGCTTCATGGACAGCGACTTGAGTAGGATCATTAGCGATTAACCCACCGTCAACGATCCTCCAGTCTTGGACCTTATGCACTGGAAAATAGATAGGCGCTGCAGCAGTGCCTAATGCAACGTCTATGATGGGCAAATCACGATCAAAGGTGAAAGAATGATGATGGTCTGTCTTGAAAAACTTAGGCAATCCTGTACTGTAATTAACAGCCGGAATAATCACCGGATGAGACAGATCCTTGATCAGTCTGGTGCCGAAATAATTCGGTGCACTCAGCGCTTCTCGCAGAGGTTTCGGATCGTACCAGGCAGCGCGCGTATCTTTTTCTTCTGCCTCAAGTGCAGCTTTATTCCGATAGGCGTGCCAAAGCCGTGAAAATAAACTGGATTGTCCCAATACTTTTCTGACAGTTGCAAAGTCAGGTGGCTTACGCGGGAAAAGACTTGGGCCTAGGTCTTCCAGGGTTTGACGGATATCTCTTGCTGGAATTTCCAATGAGAGCGCCAAAGCGATGATGCCGCCGATGGATGTCCCGGCGATAAGATCGAAATGTCGAGCAATTCTGCCCTCAATTCTTTCCTCAATGATTTCAAGCACCTGTGCAATGTGCAGGCCTCGATATCCTCCGCCGGACAGTGTCAGTATCTGGAACGTTTTTTTTGGTGATGTATTCATATATATTCCAACCCACAGGCATGCCGGCAATGCACAAACCAAGCATGCATTGCCGGACGCATTACTGCCGCGTACCTGCAAAAGGGCTAAGGTTAGTTAGCCTTTGGGTGGAAAGGAATCGTTGCCGTGGCTATCCTTTTCACGGATCTGCCCATTTTTGCCGTGAATCAGCAGCTCCGTGCCTTGGTTTTTCGACATTGAGCGCCCAGCATCAATTGCCTTGCTCTGCGTGGAATACACACCGCTAACGCGAGTAGCGTTTTCGCGGCGAACTGCCCACCCATCAGGATGGGGAACGACATGGTGGTTAGACTTCTTAGTCATATTTATACCCGAACGTTATGTGTTGTTGTGGCTGCAGTACAGCCGTTCGTCATCCCTATCGCCAAGCCAAACCAGCTCTTTGATCTATATAGAAACATGCCCACCCCATGCTGGTTTAATGTCAGCATGAAAGAGTCATTTTCCGGGACATCACCTACCTTGGCAGGTGTTATGAAATTACGACGCGCATGATTGCCTCCATGAAATAAATGGTGGACTGTTGGCGTCGCGTTCGGGTATAGTTGCGGTCGTTTTGGACTGACTACCTAACCGTAGTTAGACACCCCGCCAAGCCACCATGCTTGACGGTTAAGCGAGACAAGGCCGGAATCCTTGCCTCGCTTTTCTTTTGCCTATATTTTACCTTTTGTCACTTTTTCAAGATACCCTGCATCATTATTGCCTTGGGCCAAAGGATTGCGTCTATTCTACTGCGAAGAAGAAAAAACGCAATTAAACAAACAAATATTTTTGATTGTTTTTCAAATTGACAGAATTATTGCCAAAAAGGTATAATGAATAGCATGAGCGAAGTGAATGTGGCTTTTGGTGCCCTGCTATCCCGATTGCGTAAAAATGCGCAATTGACGCAGGAAGAGCTCGCCGGCAAAATCAGTCTGAGTCGGTCAGCGCTTGCCAATATTGAGCGTGGAAATCAGGGGGTGACCCTGGTTTTAATTTTTGCGATGGCCAAAGCACTGAATTTGTCACCGGTCGATTTAATTCCGGCTATCGAGTCACTTGAGGAAAAAGTGAAATCTGTCGTTATCAATGAACGTGACCAGGAAATCCTAATGGGACTGGTTTCTGCAGAAGCATCGATAAAAGGCGATGAATGAATCCTTCAATTGAAGAAAAAGCCACGGCCACACTTGAACAATTGAACCTCACCAGCATTCCTATTGATCCCGCCTCTGTCGCTGCTCGCTTAGGTTTGTCAGTACGTTTCGAATCTTTTTCCGATGATTTATCCGGCGTATTGATGCGCAAGCCTGAAGGATCCATTGTCGCAGTGAATTCCCGGCATGGTGTTGCACGACAGCGTTTTACGATCGCACATGAAATTGGCCACCACGTTCTTCAGCACAAGGGTGATCTGTTTATCGACCAAACGGTATTGAACCGGCGCGACGGGCGGTCATCCTACGCCATTGATTCTCAAGAAATTGAGGCTAACGCGTTTGCCGCAGCATTGCTGATGCCACGTCAGCAAGTGACAAACGAATTAATAGCACTAATGAATTCTTCCATGATTGAGCAAAAAAATCTGGCAAGAGAATTAGCCAATCGCTTTCAAGTGAGTGAACAAGCGATGAGTTTTCGATTGGTCAATTTAGGTTTGATTACATCATTAGAATAATGGTCTACAATATTTTAAATATGCGATGAGGAGTTTCGTATGTCGACCAAGACCATTTCCAAACCTAATGCATTGCATGTTAGAAAAGCGTCGACCGGCCAGTGGCAGGTCGTTGTAGAGACAAATAAAAACAAGACGGCGACTTACAGCTCCAAGGCGGAAGCGGTAACGGCTGCCCGCAAACAAAGTGCAGAATCGGCGATCACTATTCACAGTAAAGAAGGACAAATAGTCAAGCCGTTTAGCGGGAAAACTTCATTGTCTAAAGCCAAGATCAGGGCAGCTGTTAGGGCAGTATCGGTCCGATCAGTTAAACGATAAACGTAATGCAAATAAGCAAAAGGCCGTGTTAAGCGGCCTTTTTCATTGGGAATTTACGCAATCCATCATTGACAATGCCAATTAACAAGAACAATTTTGAAAAAAGCGTTTTCATTAACTGTCCGTTTGACGATAAGTATTTGCCGATTCTCGAGGCGATTGCCTTTACTGTACTGCGATGTGGTGGAGAACCAAAACTTGCAAGGCTCGAAGCTGATGCCAATGAAATCCGTTTAAACAAAATTATTCGGTTAATGGAAGAGTCGCGCCTTGGTATCCATGATCTGTCACGCACGAAACTAGACAGAGGTACAAAGACGCCGCGCTTTAACATGCCGTTTGAGTTAGGTCTGGATATGGCATGTCGACAGTGGAGCAAACACCCACATCACAAAAGTAAGCGCATTTTAATCCTAGCGAGCAGTCAGTTCGAATATCAAAAGTTTCTCTCCGATATTTCAGGACAGGATATTCATGCTCATGGAGACGATCCTATCGAAGCTATTCGGGGAGTACGGGATTTTCTCAATATGAACAAACCTGGAAAGAATAAACTCCCCTACCCCGGTCCTAAAACGATTGGCCGTGATTTGGCAAAGTTTCGTGCAGCGTTGCCAATGATGCTAAAAACTATACCGATGCACAAACGGGACCTTACCATGGTGGATTACATCGCCCTAGCGTCAGAATGGATCGTTGTAAACTGTTGATTATCTGGTCCAACTATTTTGCATCAATTGAATGAATCGATCTGGCTTCTCACACTGACGGCAGCCCGACGCTACACCTAATTTAGCGCAATCCCATAGCTTAAATAAGGACAAACGTCTACACGATCAAGGCATGGCCAACTCGTTACTTTGATATCGCTACTATTAACGATAATTGCGAAAGCTCGTACCAAGCGCTTTGAACCACTATACATATTGGCAAATCATTCTTACTTTTAGCTCATGATAATTTACTGCATTATGAACCACACACGTCACTATTATGGAAATGCATAATTTTTCTTAACTCCATGAAATCTCAACGTCTTGCAACGGCTGACTTGGCCGGCATTCAATACATGGGTCTTGATGGCATCACGTCAGCTTGCCTTAGAGCGATCACCTGTCTAATCAATGGTGGCACACGCATCAAGCAGGCAGCACTCATCACATGCACGCAAGATCACGCATTTCTATTTTTTGAAGAAATGGACGAGGTCATTGCCATAAAGGCCGGGTTCGGCTCTGGTTATTCCGGCGAGGGATCTCGCGGATTGGCGAACGCGTTGGAACTCCTGCGTCGTCATAGCATTGATATCGAGGAATTTCAGGTGAGTGCTGAATTCATGCACCGGCTCGCATATTCCTGCCTTCTTCAAAAGGATGTCGATTTTATTCGCACTGCTTCTCCGCTGCGACCAAGCAGGTGGTATGACTATATTTATGATCAAGGACGCGACCTTTCCGATAATCCGCACTTGCTTACACGTCACTATCCAATCGCAATTCCCTTTGCAATCATTGATACGCGCATTCTGGATTTGGCAGTGGCATTTCCACTTAACGAGGACACGGCTATCATCTCTGCATTCCGTCGGCTAGAGGATATTGTTCGAAAACGTACAGGGTTACCCGGCGAAGGAACGAAACTGTTTTCCAAAGCATTTATGCAAGAGGACTCGCCACTCAAATGGGATGTTCCTGATGAGGGTGAGTTTAAGGGACGAGCAAGCCTGTTCAACGCCATTTTCATGGCGTTTCGCAATGCGAGAGTTCACCGAGAAATTTATTCTGGCTCGGATAATGAATTACGTGAGTTCTTATTAGTCAATGAATTGTATCGCCTTGAGTCAGAGGCAATGACCGAAACTGAATTAGAAAAGAATAAAAAAGCTAAACAGGAGGAGGATTCAATAATGGAATATCTTAATCAGAAAGCTAAGTAAGTTCGAGCAAATATTAGAGCGAAATTTTAGTTGGTCGCGACGTTGCAATAATTGATTGTTCTGTGAGGCTTACTCTTTTATACAAATAAATGAGCTAGAGATTTATCGTAAAATGAAAACTATAGCCCAGTGGCATGCCTTATAAAATATGACATTATTCCTGTAATGGTGAAGCCATAGACTAGGTTATTTTTGCCACAGTTTATTTATGCGTTTGGAGTGAAAACTGGAGCTGTCCGCTGTTGTATCACCGCTGGAAGCGGTATCGATCCCTCCCCTGCTCGATGGACACGATGGCACCAACCGTGCTTTCGGTAATCGGCCCCAGATTGCTGCAAACAATGATATCGATGCCATCAAGGCGTGGCTGGCCCGCTTTCTCGATACCGAAACAACGTTCAACAACTACCGCAAGGAAGCTGAACGACTCCTGTTGTGGTCGACCATCCAGCTTGGCAAACCATTGTCTTCCCTGACCCATGAAGACTGTCTGTTGTACCAGCACTTTCTGAAGGACCCACAGCCGGCACAGCGCTGGGTGCTTCCCAATGGCCGCAAGGTGGCGCGTGCGCACATAGACTGGCGTCCCTTTGCCGGCCCCCTCTCGCCGTCCAGTATTCGCCAGGCGGTCGTCATTCTGAACGCCATGTTTTCCTGGCTCGTGACAGCCGGCTATCTGGCTGGCAATCCGTTGTCGCTCTCCCGGCAACGTAATCGTCGCTCACAACCGCGCATCACCCGGTATCTGGAGGACGACCTCTGGCAGGAAGTTAAACTGACGATCGACCGGATGCCTAGGGAAACCGGGCGTGAACGCGAGCATTATTTCCGCACTCGCTGGATGTTTTCATTGCTTTATCTATGTGGACTGCGCATCTCGGAAGTCGTCTGCAACCAAATGGGTAGCTTTTTCTGCCGGCGCGACAATGAGGGCGAAGAGCGCTGGTGGCTCGAAGTGTTGGGTAAAGGTGACAAGCTGCGCATTGTGCCGGCAACGAATGAACTGATGGTGGAACTCAGCCGCTACCGGCGGGAACTGGGCATGGCGCCCTTTCCCCTTCCGCATGAAGCTACTCCCCTGCTCTTGCCTATCGGTGGCAAGCATCGCGAACTAACCCGCAGTGCGGTGCATGAACTGGTCAAAGCCGTCTTTGAAAAAACAGCAGTATGGATCAAACAGCAAGGGCCTGAAGGGGAATCGAAGGCAGAGCGCGTGATGCAAGCATCGGCTCATTGGCTGCGGCATACAGCCGGATCTCACATGGCCAACAAGGCAGTCGATTTGCGGCACGTGCGCGATAATCTGGGACACGAATCCCTGACCACCACGAGCGGCTATCTTCATTCCTCGGACGATGAACGGCACCGGGAGACGGAGGAAAAACATAAGATCGACTGGTAACAGCGCACTTCTATGGCGGCTTCCGACTGCACATCGGACTAATTTAGAATAATCCCTGCCAGTCACTAATCATGCGTCCGGTACATAGTTAATAAGAAGTGCTACAGGCTTTTTTAAAGCCATCCCGAACACAATAATGCATTCTGATTAGGCATCAATGAATGCGAAATACCGAAGGCATTCGTTAAGCGTTTCCCTTGAAAAGGTATAGCCCCTCCTACATTAATCCGGCAACCTGTTCAATTGATAATTAAAGATCGTGTAAGTTCCTAAATTCGCAGGCGCACCAAATAAATCGATAGCGCAGCATAAAAACGAGCGAATCCTTCATCAACAAGGGAGAGACCAGAAACACCTGGCGTTTCAATCATCCTTAGGCTTTTCAGCTTTAGCGAGTCCCAAATCACGGCTGGATAATTGGTCGCGCTTGGTGCGTGGTAAATTCAGCCACATCAGCGACCGTCAATCGGTAAGCATACTAGTTTGGCCTAGCGGCACGGTATCCTTCACAAAGGCGGCTATGGCACGGCGCATGCCAGCGCCTCCATTGAAGAAGTCCCTGCGCAATAGGGTGCAATGTATGGAACCGGCATTTCCCGGATACTGCAACTCATCGTGCATTCCAACATGGAGCAATGCGGACAAACTTGCCGCTTCTATTAACTGAACTTAGTGAGACACAATCAAACGTAAGGAATTAGTGTGATATTGTCTTCGGGAAGGAAAAAGCCCGCCGAAATGGCGGGCAAACACCTACAGGAAAGTAGGAGACTGAGAGGCAGAATTTCAATAGTAGCGTTGATACATTAAATTAACGTTAACGGTCATTTTTTAATTGCCGCGATAGGGAAGTTGATAATTTGAAGACATGGAATTATTTACCGCGACGTCCTTCCGATGGATTTTCCAGAACAAACATGCAATCAATGCCATTGAGAATAGGCATAGGCAGCTAAGGAAGATCGTCAAGAATCGCGGGCATTTTCCGACCGATGAGGCAGCCAGCAAGCTGCTCTACTTGACCTTGCGTAGTACCGAAAAGAATTGGAAGACGCTTCCAATAGCCTGAAAGCAGCCGATCAGCCCACCACCTTAAATGCAGCAAATACCGTTCCACCGGATATATTCTCTCTAAGCGGCGGAAAGCCCATTGCCATTGCGTCCTTTTGAAATATTGCTGTTTTGCTTACGGAGATACAGATGAGTTGGATAATCACCAAATACTTTATTACTGCAGGCCTAGTCGTTTTAATTTCAGAATTCGCCAAGCGCAGTGACAAGCTAGGGGCTGTAATCGCTGCGTTGCCATTAGTTACGGTATTAACATTAATTTGGCTCTATGTGGAAAAGCAGTCTGAAGTAAAAATTGCCAATCATGCTTATTACACATTCTGGTATGTCCTTCCGACTCTGCCTATGTTTCTGGCATTCCCGGCCCTACTGCCCAGAATCGGATTCTGGCCGACATTACTGAGCTGTATCGTCATTACCGTAGCCTGTTTCGGCTTATTCGCGCTGTTACTCCGACGCTTCGGTGTGGACTTGCTGTGAGCCTCGGAGCGCTAATTCAGGCGTAATCCGAAACCCGTAATACTTGTAATTCATTTCAACAAACTGGATGACCAGGCGGAAGCTCAAAATTTACAGTGATTCCGAAAAGCGCCGTCAAGCCTTTCCTTTTATTAGGGTTTCATTCATTCGTATTGCTGCAATGACGCCGGATAAAAAGGTCAGGCCAGCCACCAGCCATACTGCCGCAGTCAGGCCAAACAGATCGGCCGTAAAGCCTGCCAGGAGCGCCCCGACCGCATAGCCAAGGTCACGCCAGAGCCGGTACACGCCTACAGCCGACGCGCGCCAGCTTGGATGCGCCACATCTCCGATTGCGGCCAACAGTGTCGGATAAACCATGGCCGTGCCGATGCCGAGCAACACTGCGCCCCAACCGAAAAACAAGTAATCAGTCGTCATTGCGGTCACGGCAACTCCAGCCGCCTGCACCCACATGCCCACTACGATGAGCCACTTGCGCCCAATCCGATCAGACAAAGCGCCCGTGAAGATTTGCGTGACGCCCCATACTGCCGGGTAAATTGCTGCAAGAACGCCGATTTTCGCCAGGCTAATGCCGGCAGCAGCAAACACGAGCGGAAATAAGCCCCATGCCATGCCGTCATTAAGGTTATTGACCAACCCTGCCTGGCTGACGCTGGAGAGATTCCGGTCGGTTAGTGAAGTCCGGCGAAAGATTTCACCTTGGGTGAGACTACTCTCGCCTGTTTCCGGAAAGTGCATTTTCAGTTCTTGCGTTACATGGTACTGCGTTTCGCGCACGAGAAATAGAGACAGCAGCAGTCCCGCGATAACATAAACTATGCCCAGGTAAAACGGCTCGGGTCGAAGGCCGTAATGGGCGGCGATCCACCCGGTGGCCAGCGCGCTGCCGGCGACGGCGAAGTAGCCGGAAAACTCATTGAGGCCCATGGCAAGGCCGCGCTGCTTCGGGCCCACCAGGTCGATTTTCATGATGACCGTGGTGGACCAGGTCAGGCCCTGACTCACGCCGAGCAGCACGTTGGCCCAGACAATCCAATTCCAGTCGGGAGCCCACATCAGGATAAATGGAACCGGTATGGCGGTGAACCAACCCGCTATCAACACCTGCTTACGACCGAAGCGGTCGGAAAAGCGCCCTGCGACGTAGTTCGTCAGCGCCTTGGTGACCCCGAAGACGACGATGAATGACAGGATTGCCGTGCGTGCGGCGATATGGAACTCCTGTTCGGCAATGGCCGGCAGAATGCTGCGTTCCAAGCCGACCATTGCGCCGACGAAGGCATTGACAAGAACCAGCAGCGAGAACTGCCGGAAGTTTTCACGCAGACCAAGCTGTATGGGCGCGGCGTGCATGCTTTAAGCCGCGAGTCCCAGATTGGCGCGCACCATGGCGTCCATATTGGCGCGTCGAGGAGGAACTTCCTTAGTCAGATAATCAACAAAGTTGGCCTTTTCCAATAACAGCACTGGATTCCAGCGTTTCTCGAAGCCGATGGTGGAAGACGGCTTGCCTGACAATCCTGCGCCACACGCGCTGCCTGCTTGATGGCCGGGGTAGATTTCGAGTTCATTGGGCAAGGACAGCAGCTTGTGCGTCAGGCTGTCCCACAGCATCGCTGCCATTTCTTCTTCGCGCCCTGCCAAGTCCGGACGGCCCACCGCGCCGACGAACAGTGTGTCTCCGGTCACCACAAACCAGGGGGCATCTCCATGGCGGGCGTCCTTGACCAGGAGACACATACTGTCAACCGTGTGGCCAGGCGTATGGAGCACCTCGATCTTGACGTTGCCGATGTCCAGCCACTGGCCATCTTTGAGGGCCTCGAATTCAAACGCCACCAGGTCACGCGCCGCTTCGTGCAAGCAGTAGGATGCACCTACCATGCGCGCCAGCTCGCGCCCACCCGAGTAGTGGTCCGCATGCACATGCGTATCGATGACATGGGTGATCTGGACGGCAGCTTCCTGCGCCTGCTTCACGAACCATTCCTCGTCGCCTGCCACCACATCCACGGCAACCGCTTTTCCCAAACCGGCGCAACCGAAAAAATAAGACAGCGAGGCCTCGCGCGTGGCCAACTGCTTGAAAAACATCGTTATTTCCTTTCAGAACACCAGCACCTTGTCCGCCTCAGCGGTCCAGTCGGCCAATTGCGCCAGGGTGGAGCGGCGTGCGCCTTCGATGACTTCATCATCCTTCAAGGCCCGGGCATCCATGCAGGTTCCGCAAAGCGCCACTTCACCTTTGCGAAGCACCTTGCCCAGCATGAGTTGAACGTTGTAGTAACCTTCAGGCACCTTCTGGCCGGCCTTGGCGCAGCCCACGGCATCGGCCATCAGGAAGAGACGTACTTGCTCATTTTCCTTGGCCGCCATGACACCTGCCAGTCTCAGGGCGTTGTATGCCCGTTCATTGCCGTAGGGCGCATCGTTGACGATAAATAGCACTTTAGACATCATTTGCCTCCGCTCTTGATTGAATCTTTCAGGCCATCAAAATTCCGTCGAACATTGGTGTTGAACAGCAGACCCTCTTTGGCTTGCTTGGGCACGCCTTCGACGTCGAGAACGTCACTCACCATCTGGAAAGATACTGCCCCGTTATGGTCCTTGCCATCAGCAGCCAGCATCTCATTTCCATAAAACACCGAAGGCGCTGGCAGATTCGGTGCCAGGCTGGACGGTATCAACTGGATCGGCACCCGATACGTGTTGGCTACTTCGGCTGCCACTTGCAGGTTGCCGTTGCACCGTACGCCCGGTGGGTCCTTGGCAATAAAGGTCAGCATCTTGCGGCCTGCGGCATCGGTTGAGCCAGGCACATTCATGGATACGCCACCCGCGGCCCATACGCCAGCGGCTGCCAAACTTAGCGAGGCAATACATAAGATCTTGATGAGTTTGAATTTCATAGTCTCTCCTTTGAAAATCAGTTCTCAGCCAATGGCATGCCGGCGGCCTGCCACTCGCTCACGCCGTCGAGCAGTTTATGAACCCGGTAACCTTTGGTGCTCAAGAGTTGATAAGCCTCTTCAGAGAACAGGCAGAAGGGACCCCGACAGTACGCAACGATGTCTTTGTCCCGGGGCAGTTCAGCCAGCCTGCCGGCAATCTCATCGACTGGCATAGACCGTGCAAATGGCAGGTGCGCTTGTTCGTATTCGGCTTGCGGGCGTACGTCAATAACCAGTACTTCCCCGCGCTTGGCACGCTTGAGCAAGGTGTTGCGGTCCACCGTCAACAGTTTCGAGGGTTCAGCCACCATCTGATCGAGCGCCACGCGCAATTCAACGAGATGTTCTTCGGCTACTTCCCGCAGGGTGACCCATAGGCCAGCCACATCGTCGCCGGTGAGTCGGTAGACAACAAACTTGCCTTCCTTGCGGGAAGTAACCAACCGGGCTTCCCGCAAAGCCCTCAGGTGAGCGCTGGCCAGCTTGATGTTAATCGAGAGTTCATCGGCCAATTGTTCAACGGACTTCTCACCTTGTGCGAGCAACTCCAGCAGTTCCAGCCGCTTTGGGCTGGAGACAGCCTTGCCGATGCGCGCCACGTGCTCGTAGAGCAAATCTTTGATCTGTCGCTTGTTCATGATAATATTCTAACGATAGTTAGAATATAGCAAAAGGCAAGGCAATAATCCAGCTTCCATTGATCCAAATATCCTGTAGGACCTTGCACGTAAGCATCGGCGGCTGATGGAACACAACAGAAACAAGCACCTATTCGCTATTTTTTTCTCCGTGGCTGTGCACGCCACGTTGTTTGCACTTGCCAGCAACTATCAGTTTGGGTTCTCCGGTAAACCAGACACTCCAAAAGCGGAAGAGCAGATCATCTTCATGGAGGTTTTACCGCCGCCTCCCCGGGAAAACATTCCCGAGCCAGTCCGCCCGCCCGCCGCGCCTAAGTCAGCCGCTGCGGCTGCGCTTTCCTTGCACGTGCCCCAAGACAGCCAAGACACAACATCTGCGCCAGAGCATCAACCGGCTTCCATGGCAGCACCTTCCGCTCCAACAGCAGAAGAATGGGCGTTTGCCGCAAAATACACGAACAAGAATAGCAAGGGCTATCGTTACAGCTGGGGGCAGCAGGTTCGCAGCATGATGGGCACCGCAGTCGAAGGGCCAGACCAGGGCGTGGTCCGGTTCCGTGTCGAGATTGCGCCTGATGGAACACTGGCCAGGCTGGATACGCTGTGGACCACCTCAGCCGTAGCCGAGCAACTGGCGCGCAAAGCCATCGAAAATATGCCGCCCTTGCCGCCAACCCCGACCGGCAAGCCACTGATTTTCGAGAAGACGATCTCGTTCACACCCTTTGCGTCGGACGCTCCTCCAATCTACAAGGACGACTGCCTGCCTGACCCTCCGATGTTTCGCAATCCATTTGCATGGGACGGCAGGTCTGCACAAGTTCGGGACGAGACAGCACCTGTGGCGAAACTCGATCCTCAGGCGATGGAGGAATGCCTCAGACAACTACCTCAGGATTCGATTGAGGCGGAAATGGCGCATGATCAGCGAGTGATGGATCAATGGGGACAAAACGAGCTTGGACACTAGCTTGCTTGCATAGGCCAGCAGTGTTTAGCGGACATAGGGCAGTCCACTTTTTGCACCTTTTGCGCAGCAGCGCTTCGTTTGTCGGATATCCATTTTATTGATGCGAACCGTTAGCAAATCAGGCGCTTGCGCCGCCTCTACGGAAAGCGCAGCAATCCGGCAGACGTTCTGTAGTCCCTATGAGGTAAGGCCAAGCCGTATCGTAAAAATTTGTAATGCATCATCAAGCGGTATTTGAAAAGACGGCGGAGCAACTCAAGTAGCGTGGTCCTGAAGGAGAGTCGAAAGCGAACCGTGTTATCCAGGCATCAGCCCATTGGCTGCGGCATACTGCAGGTTCCCATATGGCCAACAAGGCAGTCGATTTGCGGCACGTGCGCGATAACCTGGGACACGAATTCCTGACTACCAGGAGCGGCTATCTTCATTCCTCGGATGATGACCGGCACCGTGAGATGGAGGGGGGGAAATAAGATCGACTGGTAATACACCCACGCATGTATCAGCGGCCTATCGCAGACGCTTTGCAAAGGCATGTGTGGTTCTGCCGACGGTGCAGCTAGAAATGGTTGCTACAAGACGATACTCGCAAGAGTTTCACGGATTGTCTTAGCTGAGTGATTCAGTTGCTGTTGTTCGCTCTCGGACAATGGCACGGTAATGATTTTCTCTACCCCGTTTTTTCCGACAATAGCTGGCAGACTCAGGCAGACGTCTTCTAGGCCATACTGCCCCTGAAGGAGGGTTGACACGGTCAGTACCGACCGTTCATTGCGGATGACGGCTTCGATAATGCGGGTCAGTGCAGCAATGGAAGTGTCAGGAATTTTGTGTGCCGAGGTCGGGTTAAAAAATCTCAGTGCAGGGCGTTGGTGAATCGTTCGCCGA
>JAUYVH010000016.1 GCA_030715135.1 Keguizhuia sedimenti
GCCTGGCTGAATAAATTCAGACGCATCGTGACCCGTTGGGAGTACGACGATCAACGATTTACGGGCTTCGTCCATCTAGCTTGTTCCATGATCTTGCTTCGCAGGTATTTATGAAATGAGTTCTAACGACATGCTGCGATTCAATGAAGCCATTGATCAGGCCTTGGCTGAATCGGTTGCAAAGTATTCTATTCAAGTCAATCGCACGCGCGACATGTTTCTCGCCATTCTGGGACATGATCTGCGTGCTCCGCTGGCTTCCATTTCCCTATCCGGCGAGCTTTTAGGTGTCGCGGGGATTTCCGCGGAAAAAGTCACATCCATTGGCAAGCAAGTTGAACGAAGCGCATCCACCATGAGCTCCATGGTGAACGATTTATTGGGCTTTTCGAGAACTCAGCTTGGCAGCAAAATTCCTATCAAGGCAAATCAAATTGACTTGACTAGCATCTGCTATACGGCAATTGACGATGTTAGTGCCATGTATCCCGTTTCATTATTTAATCTGACAAAAGACGGAAACCTGACGGCGCATTTAGATGGAGCTCGTTTGCATCAGGTCTTTTGCAACTTATTAATCAATGCGGCACATTACGGCTCAAAACATCACGTGATTGAGATTGCAGCAAAAGAGGCGGCAGATGAGCTTACGGTAACGGTAAGCAACCGTGGGCCTGCGATTCCTCCTGAGCCATTAAAAGCCATATTTGATCCGCTTGTTCAACTTTCTAATGAACGCCCGCTTGATAACAGGCCTAGTACCAGTCTTGGACTGGGTCTATTTATAGCAAGAGAAATAACCGAATCGCATGGCGGGTCAATAGAAGTTACATCGACCGAAAACGAGGGCACAGTTTTTGAAGTGCGCCTGCCGAAAAAATGCAATTAGCTTGTTGCTGACAGGCTTGTGAGTACGATCATTTTCAATTTCTGAATGTCCGGTTCTCGCTAAGAGTGGATGTTCTAAGATCCTTATTCTTTCTTTTCCCGAAATTCAACATCAATCACCTTGTCATCGGTGCTCCTGGGACGGTTTTGGTCGGTAGGAAAATTGAAGAAAGACGAAATCGCCCGATCAACAACCCTCTTTCTTATCCGCGGATAGGTGAGTAGAAAGCTCATGGCAAAGCCCAGAAACAGCACGGGCACCCATTCGCTTCGATAGAGAAAATTCAGCAAGCAGAATCCCAGCAAGGCAACCATTACCGGCAGCCGTGCGCGCTTAGGCAGTATCCCGATGGTGCGCAATTTCCCTTCCCGTAGCCAGGGCAACCGGGCAAAAAGAACGCCAAGAAGCAGGCCTGCAATAAAATGTCCGGTATCAAGATGTTCGGCAACTGTGCTGACAACAAGATAACCGACAAAACTCAGGCTGCCGGCCAAAGCCACCAGCGCCAGTAAAGTGGCAGCGATCGCCAGTCTTGGCATACGCACCACGGCCTGTATTAAGAAGCGTAAGATTTTTGTACTCCTGCATAAAGTCATAGACGAGAACCAGGTCAGACTTTAGCATCAACTCCGCTACATCATGAGTCGGCTAATCAAAGCCGGCTATCGGCTTCAAGCAGATATTCAGCGCTGAAGGTTGAAGCAAGTTATAACGAAAGCGCTTGAGCGTCAGCCACGCCGGGCCGCCTCAATCGCCGCGATGTCGATCTTCCTCATCTGCATCATCGCCTCGAAAGCGCGTTTGGCAGCGGCACGGTCAGGATCGGCAATTGCAGCGGTGAGCACGCGCGGTGTAATTTGCCACGATATGCCCCACTTGTCCTTGCACCAGCCGCAGGCGCTTTCTTCACCGCCGTTGCTCACGATGGCGTTCCACAAACGGTCGGTTTCAGCCTGATCGTCCGTCGCAACCTGGAACGAGAAGGCCTCGCTGTGCTTGAATGCCGGGCCGCCGTTCAAGCCGAGACAAGGAAGTCCGATCACGGTGAACTCGACCGTCAGGACATCGCCCTGTTTGCCCGCGGGATAGTCGCCGGGCGCGCGATGTACTGTTCCCACAGCGCTATCCGGAAACGTTTCGGCGTAGAACTTCGCGGCATCGAGGGCAGTACCGTCGTACCAGAGACAGATCGTGTTTTTGGGGATCATATCCGTTTTCCTTTCGTGGATGTTTACTGAATCTACCCATGCAAACATAGGGGCGACCAGCCAGCAGCACTGAGTCCAGCAACACGCGTTGCGTGCATAGAATATGTCCCCTTCCCCGGAATCCCAGTCCTCAAGGAGTCAATATCGCATGGTTTCAGCGACGCTTCACATTGAATACCAATAAAAAAAGCCCGCTAAAAGCGGGCTTTCATCTGCCGTAACAGTTATTGCGGCACGATGTTGGATGCCTGCGCACCCTTGGGCCCCTGAGTAACTTCGAAGCTTACCTTTTGCCCTTCTTTGAGCGATTTGAAGCCGCTCGAGCTGATTGCTGAGAAATGCGCAAACAAATCCTCACCGCCGTTATCGGGCGTAATGAAACCGAATCCTTTTGCGTCGTTGAACCACTTTACTGTACCTGTTGCCATTGCTATTCCTAATTGATATAAAAAAGCAGAGATTGTTCGTCTTCTTTCCCCGCAAACAGATGGTATAACACTTTTATAAGTATTCAAGGGTCAAGTGAAAAATTTTAGTTGGCTCATTATTCCTGGCGGCAAGCCAACAGGAGTTTCCAAATGGGTTTTCCGAACACAATCTCGAGTGATATGACAATTCCGCTTCCGCCAGAAACGGACGCAACAATTCCTGAAAAGCCATGCGACCAGGTGTTTTTCTACAGAGACAAATTACCATCGATACAAGTGATTGCGTTTCCGCCCAACCGGATCACGTCATCACCTAATGAAAGCCGGAGCTTTCCTGCACGTCCGCCCACTACATTTGCCGGTTCAGCTCCTGAACCGGAAACAGCATATGGCCAGGCTGGCGGCCTCTGCAGAAACGCTTCCTCGCTTTTGAACCAGTATGGCATTGCTTATCAAGCCTTGAACAAACGTCTGTCGTGATGATGTCCTGCAAGCGCGTTGGTAATAAGAAATCCTTGCCAGAGTCCATTCCCGGCTGAAAGCCACTTAACAAGTAACCTGGTGCAGGCAAAGTGAAAAAAATTGTTTTTGGTTAGTTCAAACCTATGGAAAAGACGAAAGAATGAATCAATGGCTTAGCGCCAAATCCGAATCGAATCCTTTCGGCAGTAGCCGTTGAAAAATATCATTTCCATAGTCCTGCCGAGTCATCTTCATCCTTCTGCAAATAAGCATGTGCGAATCTTGCGCCCGCTGCTGCTCCCACTATCAGCGCCAGGATAAACATCGCGTCCTGGTACCTTTCCGCCCATGACGGCCAGTCCGCGCGACCGAGTATCCTTATCCACAAAACGCCGCGCAGCAAGCGCACTATCAGCATTGATACCGCACCCATCCACATTCCGACACAACCGCCGAGGATGATGCCAAGCACACGAAATATTTCATGAATGGAGTTCATGGTTACCTGCGATTCAATGCTTCCTGAAGGCGTTTTTCCTGCTTGTACTGGCTTAGCGAATAGACTGCCCATATCGCGGCAGGAAGCCATCCGATCACGGTAAGCTGGAGAATCAGGCAGATAATTCCGGCAATAGGCCTACCGATGGTAAAGAAAGTGAGCCATGGCAAAATCAGCGCGATAAGCAATCTCATATACACCCCTTTATCAGAAGTAATTTTTCATCGCTCGCCCGCAGGTGTTAGGTAATTAAATGTCCTGCCCTGCTCATGCTTAGGCAAAAACTTTTACTTTTTGTTCTTCATTGAAAGTAAACGAGTGCCGCTTCTGCCCGACGGGGCATCACCTTGGTATAAAAAAGGAAGAAGGGGCTGTAATTTCGCACGGCAGTTGCAGATATACTCTATAAGGCACATACCCACGCTCATGGCCTGACACTGCGCTATCGCAACAGATTGATGTACCCATCAACGCATATAAAAATGTCTGCTATGCCCCAAAGCATCCGACCACGGCGCTAATGCCCGATACAGGCGAACGATGTATCGTGACTTGAACGCCGCAGCTTGATCATCGCGCAGCACTTGCTGATTTATTTTTTGTGCCTGGACAGGCGCCTGGCGTTTGCGACAGCCTTCTTGTGCACCGGACCAAGGCCGGCAGAAAGTACTTTGGCGGCGGCGTTGGAAGTTGCCGTGACAGTAGACATTGCGCCTGCCTGGCCGCCTGTTGCAACAGCCATCGCGGCACTCGAAAAAGCCCTGGCCAATTCATACTGAACGGCAAATGCAGCTGTCCACATGGCCATCCACGACTGATAGAACGCTACGGCTTTCTCACTGCTCATACGGGTAAACTCAGCCCGGTCCCGGGCCGATAACTCAGTGCCCGCATTTGCCATACGGGATGTACGATGCAAGATAACTTGAGGTGCGGCAAAGGACAGTTCTGCCCACTGCTTTGCAATGCGTTGCTGATTCATTTTGCGATGTGCCATGGATCAATACGATATACAGGCTGTTGCGATGTTTACCCCGGTGCGGTTAGCCTGCAAGACGAGATGCGTTGAAGCTACCCGCCATCGACGACAGAGTACACCTTTTCATCATTTACTGTTTTACCTTCCCTATCAGTTCATACGCTCACTTAAATGTGAAAGAAAAAATACGGATTTCAGTGTTGTTCGTTTTTTAAAATAACCAAAATCATTTCTTCTTTTTGCGTACATCAGATATTGCACTTCGGTTCCAATTTCCTTTGCGGATAAAAGTTGCCTGAAGTGACGCAGCTTTTGTTTCTCGTTAAGCACTTATGGGTAACGAAAGCACTTTGACCATGAATATGGCATTGTCAGCCGCACACTCGCATGCAAGCACATGGAGATGATTTGCGATTACCAGCTTGGACCAATTTCAATATCGTAAATTTTTAGCCGGATCATATCTCGGATACGGCATCATCCGGATCGAATAAAAAATTCCCCGGACACGTCATATTTGGTTCATTACAGGCAAGCACTGAAACAGGCTGCTTTAATTTTCTGTTAAAGAATAAGGAGCATGCAGTGAATCTCAAATATCTCATATCAATTCCTGCCTTTGCGTTCATATGCAGCTTCGCAAATTCGCAAACGTTTGACATTAATGCCGAAGCCAATAAAGCGGGATTCTCCGGCATACATATGTTGGGGGCCCATTTCGTTTATAACGACGAAAAAGACATTATTTATAACGACAATACATTTGCGAACTGGGCAAGAAGAGCCGGTTATAAAACTGCTCGCTTTCCCGGCGGGACGGTCATTCAGACCTGGGACTGGAATGATCCAACGGGACTGCAAAAGCCGGAAGTCGACTACTGGGACCAACCCGATCCCGTCAAGGTCGACCCCGCTCGATGGATGAGTTTGGATGAGTATCTGAGGTTTGCCCGCATCGCAGAAATCAGGCCGCTCATTGGCATCAACCTGCTTTCAGGCGTCAGGTTCGGCCGGATCGACGACAGTGTCAAGCGTGCAGGAGAACAGGTCCGGTATGTCATGTCGAAAGGGTTCAGGGGCGCATTCTATTATCTCGGCAATGAAGACATGCACGAAATGGGCGGACTGGAAGCGGCTGCCGACATCTTCCGGCGCCATGCAATGGAAATCAAACGGATCGATCCCTCAGCGAAGCTGTTCTGGAACGACAACATCGTCGGTCTCAATAATAATACGCGACTGGAAAAATTCCTGGGCATAGTCGGGCGCTCCCCTGAAGGTATGCCTTATGCAGACGGTGTTGAGTTCCATGCGAAATGGCCAGGCGATGAAGACACGATTGCTGAGCCAGTCACGCTGGATTTCTGGCGCAGCCAGGTGCCTCTAAACATTGCGGGCCGGGGAGTCTTCAGCGAACGCGCCTCTGCATTGCGCGCAAAGGCCGCAGCCGCAGGATACCCAAGTCTGATGCTGGCAAATAACGAGTGGGGACTTTCGCAGTTCAAGGGTGAGATTTTCCAGAGATTCAGCCGTTATGACTACAGTCTCGTGGCAATCGATTATTTGCAGGATCTGTTCATCGGCCAGTACGACGTGGCCGCATTCTGGTCGAATGTAGCCGCCGATAAAAACGGCACACCCGACCGTGAAATGAAAAGGCTGATCGATACAAGCAATGGCAATCGGCTTAACCCCATGCATTTAGGCTTTGAAATGCTGGCATCGGCACAGGGGCAGAAAATTGCCAATGTCCTTGATCGCACAAGCGGCTCAGTTTCCAGAAACCCTTCCTGTTATGGATTTGCGGCGTTTGGAAATGGACGCTTCGAGGTTTTCCTGATGAATAAATCCACCAATCCCGCGAATGTCGATATTAAGATCAAAGGAATCAGCCTTGGAAATCAAAGAGCCGTCAAGAAATCACTGATCGATACGGCGGACCATTGGGGAGAAGTGACGGTAGAGTATGTCCCGCTGCAGAATAACAAGATGATATTCACCCTCCCCCCAATGTCTTATACAAAAATCCAGCTGAGTGGAATTCCCGGGACGTGGTAGAGAACAGATGATGATTGGTATTGATTAAGCCTAATCATCAGACTTGGAATATGCCGCCAGGCATCCGCTTCTGCCCCGGGCGGGCAACAGCCGCCTTCTGCACCTTGCGTGCCTAGCAGGCGAGAAATTTTTTCGACGAAGACTTTGGTTGGGGCCAGATCTATTTTTTTAATGGCCTTTATATGCAGATTTTCCTCAGACCGTGGGAATGCTGATCTGAGGAACAGTACTTACCGGTAAAACGGTTCAACCTTGCCTTTTACTTTAATCAGCAAAGGATTACCTTTGCGATCGAGTGCTTTTCCGGCGGGGACTTTAACCCAGCCTTCGCTGATGCAATATTCCTCAACATCAAAGCGCTCTTTATCATTAAGCTTAATACCGACATCGTGTTCGAATATGGCAGCAATGTGGTACGGGCTGCGGGGATCGATCGAGAGTCGGTCAGGAAATGGGGGGCGTTGTGTAGTGTCGTTCATGGACGGCAATTATCTACTATTAGGCCATTCAAAACAATTACTTTGCCGTTTCGCTTTCGTCCGATTACTCGTCAAGCCGATTTTAGAGCGTCTAACAAAATGATTCTGAGGGTGTTGCGGCACCTTGCCGTACTATCCGTACTGTCTGCGGCGCCGCACTTGCAGTGCGCATGCCCGCTTGCAAGCGGGAATCGTTACGCAGGCAGACGGCTTGCCGTCTGAAATCCCTGCTGCACCCTACTCAGAACCGCTTCGCTTTATTTTGTTAGAAGCTCTAAGTGATTTCAAGCTGCTTGACCGGGAACATGGCGGAAGCGGCGGTCTCGATCAGTTGCTGCGGAGAGGAGCCGTCTTGCGGATACATGGCGATTCCGATGCTGACTTTTATCTCGATGGAATGTCCGTCCAGTTCATAAGTCCTGTCGATCGCCTGCGCAAGTTTTCCCGATACATGAACGGCTTCGTTCATGCCTGCAAGGCCTTTTAATAGAAGGGCAAATGAATCTTCGCCTATACGTGCGGGCAGATCGGATATGCGAACGCTCAGTTTGATTTGGTCGGCAACGCTCATCAGCAACGCATCTTTTGTTTTCTCGCCAAAAGTAGCGTTGACATGTTCAAGCTGATCGATCCTGAGCACCACCAAAGCGAAGTGCTGCTGGTACCGGGAAGCGACGCTCGCAGCGTGTTCCAGGTGCTCGGTCAACATCTGTAAATTCAGCAACCCGGTCAGGGTATCGCGCGTCGAAGCGTCATGAACGTTTTTCGAAATCTGGTTCAGGAAGTACGATGTTTCATCGGTTTCCAAACCGTCATTGCCGCTCACGCGGTCAGTCAGCCTCTTGATTTTCAGGTTGTCGGCAATCGAATGCAGTTCCTGATTTTGTCTTTTCAGGGACATTTTCTGTCTCGCCAATTCAACGAATACCGATACTTTTGTCTGCAGTATTTTCGCGTTCACGGGCATGAAGACATAATCCACCGCACCTTTCTGATAACCAAGCAGACGATGAAAATCGTCATCGTAATACGCGGTCACAAAAATAATGGGCAGGGTGGATAAACGCAGGTTCGAATGGATTGCCTCGGCGGTTTCAAAGCCATCCATGATCGGCATCTTGATGTCCAATAACACGACGGCAAATTCTTCTTTCAACAAATGCCTTAACGCCGCTTCGCCGGAATAGGCCAGTACGACTTCATACTCCTTGCGCTCCACCCCCTGGGAAAGCACGCTTTTGAATGCGACTGCGCTATGAACATCATCGTTGACGATTAAAACCTTGGGTATAGACGTGGCGGGTGCAGCAGGCGTGAGCATTGTGTCCAGGGAATCGGTAGATTTATTCAGCGAATTGCTAGTACGACAAGATGGTTGCGGCTACGTTCCGCTAACCGATCTATATCAAGAAGAACTATTTTTCCATAAGGCCACGCTGGATTATTTCAACATCGCAAGAGTTTGATATTTATCAAATTCGAATGAATAAAGTTGCGGATTTTCTACTTGTAACGTCGAACCGCTCGTGGTGCTCGATACCAAGGACCTGAAGCCCTTGCGCGTAATCGACGTCAAGAGCCCTGACGGCAAGTCATCGCGCGTGTCCGCCGTGTACGACGCCGCGCCGCGCAAGAGCTTTGTCGCGGCGCTGAAGGATATTCCGGAAGTATGGGAAATCCCCTATGACCAGAGGGCTGAACCGATCTACGAAGGCTATGTGCACGACTACAAGATGGGCGAGGGCATTGCCTCGCGCGGCCCGTTCCCGGTGCGCCGCATCGAGTTCGACGACTATCTTGACGATTTCTTCTTTGATGCCAGCTACGATCACCTCATCGGTTCCTCGCGCGAGGGTCGCGGCCAGGTCATCAACCTGAACGTGCGGCGCAAGATCGACGACCTGGAATTGCCGGGGCATGCCTCATCCCGGTTCGGGAATCACCTGGGAGCTCGGCGGAAGGTCAGTGCTCGCCACGCCCAACCTCAAGGAAGGACCGGTGACCGTGATCGACATGAAGTCATGGAAGATCGTCAGGCAGATCAAGACGCTAGGTCCAGGATTCTTCATGCGCAGCCATGAAAACGCCCGCCATGCGTGGATGGATGTGTTCAACGGAACCGCGCACCGCGACGTCATGCAAGTGATAGACAAGCAAACGCTGGAAGTGGTCGCCGAATTGGGCCCAAGTTCGGACAAGGTCGCGGCGCACACCGAATTTGCGCGCGACGGCAAAGATGCGCTCGTCAGCGTATGGGATAACGACGGCGCGCTAGTCATCTACGACGCCGATACGCTGAAGGAAGTCAAGCGCATACTGATAAACAAGCCGTCCGGCAAATACAACGTCCACAACAAGATCACCCGGTCTGCGGGCACCAGTCATTAGCCTCGGTGATAAGACTGCCGGTGGGGCCGCTTGAACCGTGGCTGCGCTTAAAAATGGGATTGACCGGCATGGTTTGCCGATCAAGAGATGAGAGAAAAGTAGTGGCCTCCGCGATGCGTGCGGAGGCCTTGATTTGTTAATCGGAAAAGCGGCTGCGTCCGCCCGTACCGCGCTCAGTGGTACGGCCCTGGCCGGACGTTCCGGAGGCCGGCTTTGCAGCCTGCCTGGCGCCCTGGGAAGCTCGCTGCGGCTGAGGGTTGCGCTGTCCCGAAGTACCGGGAACAGGCTTGGCATGCTGGGGTGGGCGCTGCTGCTGCGGTTTGCGCTGGCCGGAAGGAGCAGAATTTCCCCTGTCGCGCGGCGCCTGGCTGCGGCGGCCGTTTTCGATCGGTTCGGCCTTGATGCGCGGATCGACCTCGAAGCCGGGCACGGTCTTGACCTCAATTTCACGTTTCAGCAGGCGCTCGATATCGCGCAGCAGCTTGTGCTCGTCGACGCACACCAGCGATACTGCCTGACCGGTGCTTCCTGCGCGACCGGTGCGGCCGATGCGGTGCACGTAATCTTCCGGCACATTCGGCAGCTCGTAGTTGACCACATGCGGCAACAGATCGATGTCGATGCCGCGCGCGGCGATATCGGTAGCCACCAGTACATGCAGCTTCAGGCTCTTGAAGTCGGCCAGCGCGCGGGTGCGTGCGCCCTGGCTCTTGTTGCCGTGGATCGCAGCCGAGCGGATGCCGGCCTTGTCTAGTTTTTCTGCCAGCGCATTGGCGCCGTGCTTGGTGCGCGTAAATACCAGAACCTGGTGCCAGCCGTTGTCTTCGATGAGCTTGACCAGCAGGTCGCGCTTCTTAGCCTTGTCGACGTGATAGACGCTTTGCGTGACCATGTCGGCCGTCGCGTTCCGGCGCGCCACTTCGACCTGCTGCGGATTGTGCAGATAGCTCGAAGCAAGCGTGCGGATCTCGTCCGAGAAAGTCGCCGAAAACATCAGCGTCTGCTTTTTCTTCGGCAGCAGTGCAGTGACGCGGCGGATATCGTGGATGAAGCCCATGTCGAGCATGCGGTCTGCTTCATCGAGAATGAAAATCTCGATGCCGGACAGATCGACATTCTTTTCGCCGACGTGGTCAAGCAAACGGCCGGGCGTTGCGACGATGATATCGACGCCGGAGCGCAATGCCTTGGTCTGCGGCGCCATGCCGACGCCACCGTAGATCACGGCGGACTTGAGCGGCAGGTACTTGCCGTAGGTGCGCACGCTGTCTTCGACCTGCGCCGCGAGTTCACGCGTCGGGGTCAGTACCAGCACGCGCGGCTTGGTGCGCGATGGGGCAGGGCGGTTGCTGAGCAACTGCAAAACCGGCAGCGTAAAGCCTGCGGTCTTGCCTGTGCCGGTCTGGGCGGCAGCCATCAGGTCATGCCCCTGCAGCACGACGGGAATCGCCTGTGCCTGAATGGGGGTGGGCGTGTCGTAACCTTGTTCGGAAACGGCACGCAGGATGTCCGCGGACAAGCCGAGATCGGTGAAATGCATAGAGATTTGCTCCGGAATCCGCCTTGCGTGCGTCGCACGAACCAGTCTAGGGGAATCGATTATGAGATGAAACGCGGAAAGAGGATCTGATCGCGGACGCCGGCAAGCAGGCTGATAAGAGAGCCAACGCGGGACAGAGTGTACCACTGATCAGGAATGTGCATCGAACCGATGTTTCCGGAGTAACTTAAAGCAGCTCTCCATATGGCTGCTTGTTCGAATCACTCATCCTTCGCAGCATGATGTACTTCCTTCAGAATCGGATGGCGGCCGGGCTGAAGCATCCCGAATCCACCCCTCGCACACGCTGCAATGGATGAGGAATTCAGATAACCGGAAGAGGGGCGCGGAGTATATACTTTCCAGAACTCATTTCGTTAATACCCGCAGCTTGCGAGTCGCGGCTGCCGAGGTAAAAAATACTAACTGAATTGTCAATGCACTGCATGAAGACTTCCTACAGATTGCTCAAATGCGCTTTGATGGCAGGCAGCGTGCCTTCGGTAGGTCAGCATGTGCCTTCCTTCGGTCGTATCCCGAAGCGGCTTCAGGCATGAGCATGCTCCGGTCCAGGCGGACGATCGCACTGATTTCAGTGGCGGCGCTCGCGCTTTTATTTGCGGCATATCGCTATTGGCAGGGCCCCAAGGTACCGGGTTATCGCATCGAGTCACGGCCCCTAGTACAAACTGTGGTGGCAACGGGCCGTGTCGTTGCCGTATCGCGTGCCCAGGTGGGCAGCGAGATTACCGGGGTCGTGGTCGAGAGGCGCGTGAAGGAGGGCGACAAGGTGGCTCCGGGCGACGTGCTGGTGGTGCTGCGTTCCGATCAATTGTCTGCCCAGGTACGCGAAGCGGAGGCTGCCCTGGATCAGCTCAGGAGATCCGCACGGCCGCAAGCAGCGGTTGCGTTGCGGCAGGCCGAAGTGCAGCTGGAGCAGGCACGCCGGGAGGCAGAGCGGCGCCGCGAACTGCTCAAGCGCCAGGCGATTTCACGCGAAGATGCCGAGCAGGCAGAACAGGCAGAGACGCTGGCGCGCGCCGCTGTCGACAAGGCTCGCCTGGCGGCCGCTTCCCTTGCACAGGGAAAATCTGAAGAAGCCGTAGTGCGCGAACGCCTGCAATCGGCGCGTGCGGCGCTTGCCAAGTCGGTTGTGCGTTCGGAAGTGTCCGGCACGGTGTTGACGCGCAATGCCGAACCCGGCGATCTGGTGCAGCCCGGCCGCGTGCTGTTCGAGATTGCGCGCAGCGGCGACACGGAGCTGCTGGTTCCCCTGGATGAAAAAAATCTCGGCGTACTGAGTCTGGGCCAACTGGCGCAATGCGTGGCCGATGCCTTTCCCGCGCGGATCTTTCCGGCGCGCGTCAGTTTTATTGCGCCCGGCATCGATGCCCAGCGCGGCTCGGTGGACATACGTTTGAAGGTCGATCCCGTACCGGCCTTCCTGCGGCAGGACATGACCGTATCGGTCAATATTGAAACAGGCCGTCGCGACAAGACCCTGGTCGTGCCCAATGATGCATTATTCGACGTGCAAGGCGACAGTGCCCGGCTTATGGCGATCCGTGATGGCAAAATAAAGAATCTGGCAGTGACTCTGGGATTGCGCGGACTTGCAATGTCGGAAATCCTGTCCGGCGCCGGGCAAGGCGAGCAGGTAGTCATGAATGCAGCAAAGACCCTGAAGGAAGGCGAACGGGTGCGGCTGATAGAGCAGGCCTTGCCGGAGATTGACAACACCAGTGTGCGCAACGAACTACCGGTGAACCTGAATTGAACGGCCGATTCAAGCGCATGTGGACCGAGTGGACCATAGCCGTCAAGTTCCTCCGCGACGGCCGTGCCCAGACCATGCTGATTCTGGTGGGCATAGCCGTCGGCGTATCGGTTATTGTGTTCATTACCGCGATGATTACCGGGCTGCAGAAAAATATCATTGCCCGCACGCTGGGCACGCAGGCGCATATCAAGGTGCAGGCGCCCGATGAAGTCAACCGCGTGTTGCCGGTCGAACCGGGAGCCGTGCAATTGCTGCTGGAAGACAAGCGTGCGCAGCGCCTGCGCTCGATCAACAACTGGCAGCAGGTGCGCGATGCGCTGGACAGGCTTCCACAGGTGACCGCTGTTTCGCCTGTCGTTTCCGGTCCCGCTTTCGCGCGGCGCGGCGCGGCGCTGGAGTCGGTGGCGCTGGTCGGAATCGACCTTCAGCGTTACCAGGAAATCATTCCGCTTGCCACTTACATGTTGTCCGGCAGCTTGCGTGTCGGCGCAGGAGATGCCGTGATCGGCAAGCTGCTGGCAGACAATCTGGGTTTGCGCGTCGGCGACAAGCTGCGACTAGATGCCGGGCAGCAAAGTGGCACGATCGTCAACGTTTCAGGCATCTTCGAGCTGGGAGTAAGGGAACTGGATTCCCGCTATGTATACCTGGATCTCAAGCAGGCCCAGTCACTGCTCAACCTGCCCGGCGGCGTCACGGTGATCGATGTGACGGTACAGGAAATTTTCAATGCCGACGCCGTTGCGGAACGGATTCGCGGGCTTACCGGGCTGAAGTCGGAGAGCTGGATGCAGACCAATGCGCAACTGATGAATGCGCTCACGGCGCAAAGCCTGTCGACCAGCATGATCAGCGTGTTCGTGGCGCTGTCCGTGGCCTTCGGAATCGCCAGCGTGCTTTCTGTGAGCGTCGTGCAGCGTACGCGCGAGATCGGCATTTTGCGCGCGACGGGTGCGACGCGCGAACAGATGCTGCGGGTTTTTCTCATCCAGGGCGCTTTCTTCGGCCTGGCAGGCTCGATTATAGGCAGCGCTGTCGGATATGGTCTTGTATGGATCTTCAACACATTCGGCCCGGGCCTGTTCGTAATTCCGGTCGCCCCCAGCCTGGTGTTATTCGCCATGGTGCTGGCGACCATTACCGGCGTGATCGCCGCCGCAGTTCCTGCACGGCGCGCTGCACGCCTTGACCCTGTGGCGGCCATCCGATATGCATGAACCCAACGACGATGTCTTGCGGCTGGCCGGGCTGCGCAAGTCATACAACATAGGCCTGCCCAATGAAGTGGAAATTCTTCATGGCATCGACTTGCAGATCAGGCGTCGGGATTTTGTAGCGCTGATCGGTCCTTCGGGTTCCGGAAAGAGCACCTTGCTGAGCCTGCTGGGGCTTCTGGATATGCCGACATCGGGCGAACTGTACCTGCTGGGACAGGCAACCAGTGCAATGGACGATGCCGAGCGCACATCATTGCGCGGCAACGCAATCGGCTTCGTTTTCCAGTTTCATCACCTGATACAGGCATTCACGGCGATTGAAAACGTCCTGATGCCCTTGATGCTGGCAAAAGGAAAACCCGGCAAGGATGACCTGGACCGTGCGCGCCGTCTGCTGGCGGCAGTGGGCCTGGAAAAATTTGCAGACAGCAAACCCAACCAGCTTTCGGGCGGCCAGCAACAGCGGGTGGCAATCGCGCGCGCCCTAATCGCCGAGCCGGCTCTGTTGCTGGCTGACGAACCCACCGGCAATCTCGATACGCGTACCGCAGCTGACGTATTCGATCTGTTTCGCAGATTTAATGCCGAGTTCGGTTGCGCCGTGCTCCTGGTGACGCATGACGCGCGCCTATCGGTCGCGTGTGACCGGACATTGAATCTTGTTGACGGATCGATCGTCAGCGATACCCTGAACATGCATCCCGAGGCCGCGCCGCGCTGATCCTGGTTTGAATGTGCGAGCATTGCCGATGCTGCGGGTCCAGTGCCCGAAAAATGATGGGAGGGCTGGCTACATCGTGCAACCTGCCATGGCGGTTCCCTCCGATCCAGTCTGCGTCGGCGCCATTTTGGCCGTCAGGCCAACACTGCTCAATGGTCAAGCTTTCAGTTTTGTGATCTTGGTGCCCGAGAGCGTCAGATTGGCCATCAGGCCCGCATTGGTCAATACGAAGGCCACGACGGGAGCATTAACGGAGTTGATGTCAATGGCGCCGTTCGCGCCGGTTTTCAGCACGGCAACCGACGCGTCGGCACCCACCGACCAGCCGGCCGACTTGCGGAATTTATCCAATCCGTCTTGCGTCATGAACAGGAAGCCGATCATTTTGGACTGAGCGCCGATCTGCAGGCCAAAGGAGACGGAGGCAAGGTTGTAATAATCCTCTGTCCTGTTATTGACCCGCAGCGCGCCTTCTCCATACTCTCCGCCTATGCCCAGTCCTGCAGCAATGACGGATGGGAAGATCAGCATGCCGTTAGACTTGGCCACCAGTTCCCGTGATCCCGGTATGGCGCTGTACAGGCGCGACAAACCGGCATCCACCGCAGCATCGATTTGTCCCTGTTTCTGGCTTGTGCTCGTTGTTTTAGGATCGGTGGCCGAAGCGGTGGAGGTCGTGCCGCATCCTGAAACAGCGACACCCGTCAAGGCAGTCGATGCTGCGGCAAGCAAAAAAGAGCGTCTTTGCATACTTGGCTTTCTTAAAAAATCCGGCTTTCAGTACCAGACATGTTCGATCGGAAGAAACTCTTGATTGAAGTAAATGCCCGGAAAAGTAAACCGAAGAGGATCACTGAGAATCAATATTTCAATATAGGCGATTCGGTGGCCAGTCCAATCGCACCTAATACGTGCTTGATCCCTGTCAAATACGAGGCAAGCGGTTTGCCAGGAGTCTGCGTCAACAGATGACATATGCATTTCGGCAAGTGAAGAGAGCAAGTGAAGGGTATGGAAGCGCCGGTCCGTGCATCGATGAAGCGCACGATGTGACTTCAGACGAGCATCGCCGACGCGGCGGCCGTTTCAGCCTTCTGTATATCCCGCAACACGGCACAGCGAAACACATTAATTCGGCCTCCCGGAGTCAATTCACGGAACAAACACGGCGTGCAAATGCCACATACACATCAAATCTCCAAGCCATGAGCCTATCCAGGCTTCAACGGCTGCTGCATTTGGGAAGTCACTCATTTATTTTCAGAAAGGAAATCGCCATGAACACTTTCTTGCGTGCAGTTACCCTGTCCGGAGGCATGCTTTTATGTTCCCTGGCAAGCGCTCAGTCTTCTCCGTCATCTCAGTCAAATATGCGTTCGATGGATCCTCCCGCTAACCAAAGCGAGGCCGCACAACTGTCCCAGGATATGAGCCCACAGGCGCGGTCGCAGCTTGCGCGGCGCGAGGCATATGCCGCCTACAATGAGGCCTTGTCCGCATGCAAATCGATGGATCGCGCAGAGAGAAAAGGCTGTGCCGCGGAAGCAAAGCGATACCTGCAGCAGGATTTGAGTTATGCGAAGGCGCTTAGAACTCAGGACACGAGCGTCGGCAGCAGCGGCGTAAGAGAATCGAGCAGTTCAAGTAGCTCAGGTATTTCAAACAGTTCAAGTAGCTCAAGTAGCTCAGGCATTTCAAGCAGTTCAAGTAGCTCAGGCAGCCCAAGTAGTGCAAGCAGCGCCAGCAGTCCGATCAACGGATCCGGCATGAGCAGCGGCGGCAGCTCCAGCAGCGACGTGAGCGGAAGCAACGGAAGTTCAGGCATGAGCGGTATGGGCGGAAGGAGCAGCACGAGCGATACAGGCAGTACAGGCAGCACGAGCAGCACAAGCGGCACGAGCGGTGCAAGTACGATGGGTCGGCCGGATCTTTCACAAGGCGACCTGCAAAACGATCGCCCGGCGCCCGATATAAGCAGCGGCAACTTGTCCAGTGCCGAGAAAAAGCAATTCGTCCAGAGCTTCACCCCGCAGGCACAATACAATCTCTCAAAGCGGGAAGCCCACGCCGCCTATGCGGAAGCGCTGAAAGCCTGCAAGGCCATGGCCAAGTCTGAACGCACAGCATGCACAAAAGAAGCTCGTTCCACCCTGCAGCAGGACCTGGCATATGCGAAAAGCCAATTGCAGCAGGAGTCATCCGGCGCCAGCTCCGGTGGCAGCACGGAAAGCGGAGTTTCCGGTTCCGGCAGGTAACCGCTAAGGGACCGCCACGGTACTGTCAGGCGGCGTTGCCTTGCGGCGAAGCGCTTCCTTGCGGTCCGTCCACAAAAGGTCGGGGGCAGTTACAAGCCCCCTGATCCCCTTATCTGCCAATCCCCTAGATCCATGAGTCCCGATCCGGTCGGACCTGTATTCAGGGTTTTGCCGCAGTGACGCGCCACACCACATTGCCGACATCGTCCGACACCAGCAGCGCACCGGTTTTATCGATTTCGATACCGATCGGGCGGCCCAGCGCTTTGCCGTCATCGGAAAGAAAACCGGTCAGCACATCGGCTGCCGGACCGGAAGGCTTTCCTTTGTCGAAAGGCACGTAAATGACCTTGTAGCCGCTGTGCGGCTTGCGGTTCCAGGAACCGTGCTGGGCAACGAAGGCTCCTCCGGTGTATTGCTTCGGCAGCGCATTGCCCTGGTAAAAAGCAATGCCGAAGGACGCAGTATGTGCGCCGAGCGCATAGTCCGGGACGATGGCTTTTGCAACAAGGTCGGGGCGCGGCGGCTGCGGCCGCGTATCGACATTCTGCCCGAAGTAGCTATAGGGCCAGCCGTAAAAACCGCCATCCTTTACCGTGGTCATGTAATCCGGCACCAGGTCGCTGCCGATCTCGTCGCGTTCGTTGACGGTCGTCCACAGTTCACCGGTCTGCGGATGCCAGGCAAGGCCGTTGGGATTGCGCAGGCCGGAGGCGAACAGTCGGGTTGTTCCTTTCGCCAGGTCGATTTCAAGAATCGCAGCGCGATTGACTTCATTTTCCATGCCGACTTCGCCGACATTGCTGTTCGAGCCCACCGTGGCATAGAGCTTCGTTCCTTCGCGGCTGGCAATGATGTTCTTGGTCCAGTGATGATTGATTTCGCCGGCCGGCAGGTCCGCGACCTTGACACCGGGCTCGGTGATCCGGGTTGCGCCGGTCTTGTACGGGAACTTCACCACCGCATCGGTATTGGCGACATAGAGTGTGCCGCCTACGAGCGCCATGCCGAAGGGCGAATTCAGGTTTTGCAAAAATGCGGTACGCACTTCCGGCACGCCGTTGCCATCCGCATCACGCAGCAGGGTAATGCGATTGGCACTGGGCACGCCGGCGCCGGCTGCCTTCATCACCTTCTTCATGATCCATCCTGCAATGCCGCTGCGAGCGCCCTTGGCATTGGCAGGCCGGTTGGACTCCGCGACCAGCACATCGCCGTTCGGCAATACATACAGCCAGCGCGGATGATTGAGGCCGCTGGCAAAAGCCTCTACTGCCAGTCCTGGTGCAGGCTTGGGCGATGCGCCATTGGGCCATCCTTGCGCAGGTGCAATATTGACGGTCGGTATCAGGGTCGCGTTCGGCGGAGGCAGCCTGGGATTTGGACCAATGCCTGCAGATTCGGGCAGGGTTGCGCTTTCCATGCATCCGGCAAGGAATGCCAGTGCGGCGAACGATGTCAAACAGGTGAGCCTGCGCATGAAGCCTCCGGTTTTTCTTAGAGCGTCTAACAAAATGATTCTGAGGGTGTCGCGGCACCTTGCCGTACCGTACTATCCGTACTGTCTGCGGCGCTGCACTTGCAGTGCGCATGCCCGCTTGCAAGCGGGAATCGTTACGCAGGCAGACGGCTTGCCGTCTGAAATCCCTGCTGCACCCTACTCAGAACCGCTTCGCTTTATTTTGTTAGAAGCTCTTATTGAATAAACAGCCTCTTAAGCAGGAGACTGCGCAATCGGGATTCCGTTCACGGCCGCCGACGCGCTGCATTCTTTATCTATGTCATGAGCCTGCGTTTGCTCTCGGGCTACGATGTCAGCAGCGCAGCAGGGTTTGAGAGCGCGCGACCGGAAAGGATCCTGCCAATGCCGACAGCTTGAGAATGGACCATGAAACGACGAAGCGATTTACGAAACGGATTGAGTCATGCGGCGCCGGCGCTGCCTGCACTATGCGCGGCACTTTTTCTTGTCGCGTCGCCGATGAGCCAGGCGCAAAGCCCGGGAAAGCCGGCAATGCCGGATGGGGCAGACGCGTCGGGCGCCGTAATCGTGCCTCCGGTCACAGATCCCGGCATTGCAAAACCCGCGCCGCCCATTGCCGACATGCCGGCCGTCAAGCCGCCGCCTGTGGCAGTGGACCCGAACGAGGTCCGTAAACTTCAGCAAGAAAAGATTAACGGCGCGGTGAAGGGGACAACCAAAGAAGACGGAACGACGAAAGAAGAAGCAGGTAAGCAGTCCACGGAGCGCCGTTCCGGCGGCATGAGCAGCGGTAGCCCTGCGCCTGCAGCCGGACCGCCTTCCGAAAAAGCTGAATGCAAAGGCCCGGTGGAATTATGCAAGCAGGATTCGGCGCGCTGATGCGTCATGGGTCGATGGGGCAGGTGCATGGAATTCGGCGTGCCCTAATCGCAATAAAGGCGACAGTAACAGTGGCAGGAATCGCATTGGAGTTCCTTTCATCTATCGAATCTTTCATTCGTGAGCGCTTGTCATGAACGAGACCGTCAAGGAACAGGTGGCAGCGGCGCAGTCGGCTTCTTCGGTGAAGGAGGACCGGAATTTCATCCACACCACCTTTCTGTTCTACGGCGTGGGCCTGCTGTTCCTGTTTATCGGCAGCGTGGTGTGGCTTGCCTATGATGCGCTGTTGCTGATCTTCGCCTGCATGCTGGTCGCCGTGCTGCTCTACGATCTGAGCTGCAGGCTCATGAAATTGCTGCCGGTGCCGCGCAGTGTCGCACTGGCGCTCGTGACGCTTGCAATCGTGCTGACTCTGGGAATCGGATTCTGGCTGATGGCGCCTCAGGTGGCGCAGCAGGCGAACGAGCTGGCCGATGCAGTGCCAAAGTCATTTGAGCGGCTGCGGTCTGCGCTGCAGGAGCACAGGCTCCTGCGCAGCCTCGCCGTCAATCTCCCGCCCACCGAAAAGCTGATGTCCCATCTCTCTTCCGCACTGCCGCAGGCGGGGCTTTTCTTTTCAGGGGTGCTGGGCGTCATCGGCAATATCGCCATAATCGCCTTTGTCGGCACCTATTTCGCCGCGCAGCCGCATGTCTACATCAATGCGGTAATCACCCTGGTGCCGCATCGCAAACGCGCACGCATGCGCGAAGTCATTGAGGAGCTTGGCGCAACGCTTGGACAATGGCTGTTCGGGAAAATCGTGGCGATGCTCATCGTCGGTGTCGTGACGGGAGTGGGTCTGGCTCTGCTCGGCGTGCCGCTGGCACTGGTGCTGGGCATACTCGCGGGCTTGCTCGACTTTATTCCTTACCTCGGTCCGATCATGGCGGGTGTGCCTGCCGTTCTGCTGGCGCTGTCCGACAGTCCGCAACTGGCCCTGTATGTGCTCCTGCTTTTTCTCGGCGTGCAGATACTCGAAGGCTATCTTCTTTTACCGCTCATCGAACGCCGGACGGTTTCGCTGCCGCCGGCGCTGACCATCATCATGCAGGTACTGCTGGGCACTGTCTTCGGACTGGCCGGCGTTGCGCTGGCGACACCCCTGACAGCCGTGCTGATGGTATTGGTCACCATGCTGTATGTGCAGGATGTGCTGGGCGATCCGGTGAAAACCCCGAGCGAACAGCAATAAGCCGCGCAGTCCCTGGGTATTCGAGAGGGAGACACGCAACGCGGAGCATGCCTGCCGCGCTTGGTGCCTGCAATGCATTCACTGCACCCAGGCAATCGAGTTATGATGCGGTTTTGGCAGGCCTAATCTTCAATGGATTCCGCATCCTATGTCCCAGTCCGCACACGATGCAATTGCCGGCAACGATCTGCAGCCGAACCTGGCGCCCGATGCGCTGATCCGCCTGCGCGCGGAACTGCTGCGCTTCGCGCTGCTGCAGCTCAGAAATGCCGAGCTGGCGGAAGACGTCGTGCAGGAAGCCCTGGCCTCCGCGGTTGCCGCCGGCAGCACATTCGAACAGCGAGCGAGTTACAAGACCTGGGTATTCAGCATCCTGAAGAACAAGATCATCGATGTCATGCGCGACCGCTGGAACAGGAACAAGGTCGAATTGGCCGAGGCTACGGGCGACGCTGCGGATTTCGACGGCTTGTTCAATAAAAACGCGCATTGGCGGGCCGAGGAAAGTCCTTCGGACTGGGGAGACCCGGAAGTGAGCCTGGAAAACCGCGAGTTCTGGCAGGTCTTCGAACTGTGCATGCACAAATTGCCGGAAGCAACGGCTCGCGTATTTGCCATGCGCGAATTTCTCGGGCTCGAAACGGAAGAAATCTGTAAGGAACTGGGGTTATCCTCGTCCAACTGCTGGGTCATCCTGCATCGCGCGCGCATGAGCTTGCGCGTTTGCCTGCAACAGAACTGGTTTGAACAAGGTGAAACGCCATGATGTCATGTAAAAAATCGACCGAGCTGATGTCGCAGCAACTGGACCGCAAGCTGTCGACCATGGAAACCATGGCTTTGCGCTTCCATCTGATGATATGTTGCGGCTGTACCAACTTCCAACGCAACATGGATTTTCTGCGCACGGCGTGCAAACGCCTGGAAGAAGGCAAACCTGAGTAGCTGAAGACGCAGCGCGAAGTCGTCCTGAAGTTTCTTTACGGCTCCTTAAAAATGCGGCTACAGCGCCGCAGCCGGAAAGGTGCAAGGCGTCCGCCGCTCATTAATGCGGATTGCCCTGTTCATCCAGCAGGCCGGTTCGTTTTGCAGCGGCTGCTTGACCTCCGTCGATACGTCCCATGCGGCACGGAAGGATATGTGTGCTAAGCGGTCTGTCATCGACGCCCGCTTATTTTTTTCCGTTGCCCCACAGTTCCTTCAATCTTGCATCCCGTCCGCAATTAAACCGATAGAAGCTGTAGCGGACACGATTCTTCTTGTAATAGTCCTGGTGGTACTCCTCAGCCGGATAGAACTGCTTCGCGGTAACAATCTCGGTATGGATCTGCGGGAAGCGACCCGAGTTCAGCAAGGCCGCCTTGCTGGCTTCCGCTATCTTTTTCTGCTGTTCGTTCAGCGGATAAATACCGCTTCGGTATTGGGACCCGTTGTCGCAGAACTGGCGGTCCTTGACGGTCGGATCGATGGTGAGCCAGAAATACTCCACTAATTGCTCGTAGGTGACCTTGGAAGGATCGTAGTAAACGCGCACCGCTTCGGTATGGCCGGTGTGCCCGGCGCTCACCTGATCGTAGGTCGGGTTGGCGGTTTCTCCGCCTGTGTAGCCTGATTCCGCCTTGATCACGCCGGGCAGCTTTTCAAAATCCGCTTCGGTGCACCAGAAGCATCCGCCGGCGAAAATTGCCGTTGCGGCATTGGGAACGGCAGCAGCCTGGCCCTGCTGGCCGGCAGCGATCGCGATCGAGGCGGCCAGGCCTAGCGATGCGGTTAAGGAAACGAGAAAATTTTTCATGTGCGCAGCTCCGGAAGTTTTTCGCCTTTCGGAATGAATTCCAGTGCCAGGCCGTTGTTGCAATAGCGCAGCCCCGTCGGCTTCGGGCCGTCCTTGAATACATGCCCCTGGTGTCCTCCGCATCGGGCGCAATGGTATTCGGTGCGTGGCCAGACCAGCTTGAAATCCTTTTTGGTCGCGAGCGCACCCGGCAGGAAATCATAAAAGCTCGGCCAGCCTGTGCCGCTTTCGTACTTGGTTGCGCTATCAAACAATGGCAGGTTGCATGCGGCACAGATGAATGTGCCGGCTCGCTTTTCCTTGTTCAGCGGGCTGGAATTAGGGCGTTCGGTCCCTTCCTGAAACAGGATATGGAACCGCTCGCGCGGGAGCAGGGATTTCCATTCCTCATCCGTCTTTTTGAGGGGAATCACGGCATGCGTCTCCTTGGCAAGGAATGGCAGTATTCCACTGGCAAATATGCCGGCGGCGCTTAAGATGAGTTGGCGGCGATTCATGGCAATCCCTCATGTAGCAGTGCGCAGTATTAACAGTTTAAAAAATTCCGCAGTCATGCGCCTGTGTTTTCGTACAACTTTAGTCGCTCGGTGTGTTCAATCCTTACAGGTAGGCCGCAGTTTTGTTAAAAGGAACAAAAATGGCATAGTTGGGTTTTGCATTGCCGAAAGATATTTGCAATATCTGTAAGGAATTGCTTTGGAATACGTTTAATGGAATGCCTGGATGACTGCAAATGACGTAACAGCATTCGCTTGGGCGGGTAAGCCGAAGCCGGCGCCATGGCAGCGCCAAGCAGAATGAATTCGGGCCGTTTGCGCATGGCTTCAAGCGGACTGATATCCAAGAGGAGGATAGTAAAGCATGCTGGCATTAATAGGCGGTACCGGGGTTTACGGGATGGAAGGAATGGAGGTGACCGGCACGGTCGCGGCGGAGACGCCTTTCGGCATGCCGTCATCGCCTGTGATCAAGGGGCGGATTGCAAATCAGGAAATCCTGTTTCTTGCCCGCCACGGCTTGCAGCATCAGCTTTTGCCGAGTGAGGTGAATTACCGTGCCAATATTTTTGCATTGAAGTCGCTGGGCGCGACGCAGATAATCGGCATTTCCGCAGTCGGCAGTCTGGAGGAGCGGATTGCGCCTGGTGATCTGGCGATTCCATCCCAGTATTTCGATTGGACAAAAGGAAAGCGCGCAGCTTCGTTCTTCGGCAACGGCATTGCGGCCCATGTGTCCACCGCTGTGCCGGTCAGCGTACAACTGATGAATTGGATCGCAGGCCGGGCAAAGGAGATAGGTATTCGGCTTCATTCCGATGTTACGTATGCCTGCGTGGAAGGTCCCCGGCTGGGTACGCGCGCGGAAAGCCATTTCCTGCGCCAAACCGGTTGCCATATCGTCGGTATGACCAATGTGCCGGAAGTGTTCCTGGCGCGCGAGGCACAGATTTGTTATGCAACGATAGGCATTGCCACGGATTACGATTGCTGGATGGAAGATCCAGCCATGCATGTGCAGGCAACCGAAATTTTTGCCTTATACAAGCAAAGTCTCTTGAAGGCCCAGAATTTGCTCGCCTCCCTACTGGCTACGCCAAGGCCGGAGGAAGAACCGGAAATCCGGCAGGCGCTGGCTTGCGCCTTGTTGACGCCTGAGCATGCATTGACGCAAGAACAGAAAGCATGGCTTGAAGTCCTGCGGCGCTGAACCGCATTCAAAGCGCGCTCGCCGAGCAACAGGCAGTTGAATATACCGGCCTTGCCGAAAGATCAAACAAAGTTGTAAGGAATGAAGCCTGGTTCCGTTTAAAACAATGAGCCTGCGCAGTCATGGCAGGCGTCCTCCGAAAAATTATTGGGAATCGCCATGCACGCCATGTTTCCGCTGCTTCGCCAGACCGACTTTCCGCCCATCCGGCGCAAGCAGCTCGACACCTTGCAGGTCAACCTGGGCTACCTGTGCAACCAGACCTGCCAGCACTGCCATGTCGATGCAGGCCCGAACCGCAAAGAGTTGATGGACGCCGGAACGATAGACCTGGTGCTGCAGGTCTTGCGCGAACGGAAGCTGTCGACGATTGACCTGACCGGCGGCGCGCCGGAGATGAATCCGCATTTCCGCAGGCTGGTGCAGGAAGCAAGCGGCATGGGCGTGCGAGTGATCGACCGCTGCAATCTCACTATCCTGTTCGAACCTGGCCACGAAGATCTGGCGAAATTCCTGGCCGCGCACCGGGTCGAGGTCACGGCGTCGCTTCCATGCTATTCACAGAGCAACGTCGACAAGCAGCGCGGCGGCGGCGTGTTCGAAAAAAGCATGGCCGCGCTGCAGCGCCTGAATAAACTCGGCTACGGCATGCCGGAGAGCGGACTGGAGTTGAATCTTGTCTACAACCCGCTCGGTCCCTCGCTTCCGCCCGATCAGAAAAAGCTGGAGGCCGATTACCAGCGCGAACTGGCGGCACGCTTCGGCATCCGTTTCAATCGCCTGTTTGTTCTGGCCAACATGCCTATCCAGCGCTTCGGCAGCATGCTGATCTCGAAAGGGCAGTTTGCGCAGTACATGCATCTGTTGAAGGGCAGCTTCACCGCCGCCAATCTGGAAACCGTCATGTGCCGCTCGCTATTGAGCGTCGATTGGCAGGGCTATCTGTACGATTGCGATTTCAACCAGATGCTGGCGCTGCCGGCACGCATGCAGGGCACGGCGCGCCCCCATCTGCGCGATTTGCTCGGCCGCGACGTGACTGGCACGCCGATCGCGATTGCCGACCATTGCTACGGCTGCACGGCGGGGCAGGGCAGCAGTTGCGGCGGCGCGCTGGCGGCTTGAAACCAATACCGGACAAGGCGTACAAAGTGAAAAATAAAAAGCTCATCGTCGCCGTGCTGGTCGTGGCTGGGCTTGCCGCCGCTTATTTGGCATTCGATCTCGGCAGGTTTCTGAACCTTGAATTCCTCAAAAGCAGCCAGCGATCCTTCCAGGCATTTTATGAAGCGCATCCTCTGACCACGGTTGCTGCGTTTTTTATCCTATATGTACTGGTGAGCGCATCGTCGCTGCCGGGCGCAGCCGTCATGACGCTGGCCGGCGGCGCCTTGTTTGGATTGACGCTTGGAACGCTTGTCGTATCCTTCGCGTCCGCCCTCGGTGCAACGCTCGCATTTCTTGCCGCGCGCTATTTCATGCACGACTGGATACGACAGCATTTCCGCAGGCAATTCGAAACCATCGATGAAGGCATAGCACGCGGCGGCCGTTTTTATCTGCTGACGCTTAGGCTGGTGCCGATCTTTCCGTTTTTCATCGTGAACCTGCTAATGGGGCTGACGAAGATGCGAACCGGCACTTATTATTGGGTCAGTCAGCTGGGCATGCTGCCGGGCACGATCGTCTATGTGAACGCGGGCACGCAGCTTGCGCAGATCGAAAGCCTGCGAGATATCCTGTCCCCGGCGATTCTCGGCTCGTTCGTGCTGTTGGGACTCTTTCCGCTCATCGCGCAGCAAGCCATTCAGTTTTTCAGGAAGCGAAAAATCTACCGCGGCTGGCACAAGCCTGCCCGTTTCGACTGCAACATGCTCGTGATAGGCGCCGGCTCCGGCGGGCTGGTGGCTGCTTACATCGCCGCTGCGGTCAAGGCCAAAGTGATCCTGGTCGAAGCAGGAAAGATGGGCGGCGACTGCCTGAATACGGGTTGTGTTCCTTCCAAGGCGCTGATTCGTTCGGCGCGCTTTGTCCAGCAGGCGAAGGATGCGCAGTCGCTCGGCATCGGCAAGGCGGATCTGGAATTCGATTTCGCGCAGGTGATGGAGCGCGTCAGCCGGGTAATCAAAACCGTCGAGCCGCATGATTCGGTCGAGCGCTACACGAAGCTTGGCGTGGAAGTAGTGCAGGCTAAAGCAAAACTGGTTTCGCCGTGGGAGGTGGAGGCGGGCGGACGGCGCATCGCCGCGCGCGCCATCGTGATCGCTGCCGGTGCGAGGCCATTCGTGCCGCCGATTCCGGGGCTGGACGATGTTGGTTATGTCACATCCGATACCCTTTGGTCGATCAGGACGCTTCCGAAGCGCCTCGTCGTTCTCGGCGGCGGCCCGATCGGCTGCGAACTGGCGCAAGCCTTTGCGCGATTCGGGTCGCAGGTGATCCAGGTGGAGCGGTCCGAGAGGTTGCTGGGCAAGGAAGATCCGGACATCGCCGCATTCGTCCAGCGCGCGCTGGAACAGGACGGCGTGACGGTGCACACTGGCCGGGAAGCGGTCCGGTGCGAGCGCGCGGGTGAAACCAGGCGCTTGTACGTGAAGCATGTCGGGGCAGGGCAGGCAGGCGCCGCTCGGGAAGAAACAATCGAATTCGACCTGCTCCTGTGCGCTCTCGGCCGCGCAGCGCGCACCGAGGGCTATGGGCTGGAGGAACTCGGCATTCCGCTGTCCAAAAACAAGACCATCGAGACCGACGCCTACCTTCAGACTCTGTATCCCAACATTTTTGCCTGCGGCGACGTCGCGGGGCCGTACCAGTTCACGCATACGGCAGCGCACCAGGCATGGTTCGCAGTGGTCAACGGCCTTTTCGGCGGATTCAAGCGCTTTCGCGCCGATTACAGCGTCGTTCCATGGTGCACCTTCACTTCGCCGGAAGTGGCGCGGGTAGGCTTGTCGGAAGACGAGGCCAAAGCAAGGGAGATCGACTATGAAGTCACCCGCTATGACGTAGCGGACCTGGACCGCGCCATCGCGGAGGAAGCCGCGTACGGCTTCGTGAAGGTTTTGACCGAGCCCGGCAAGGACAAGATTCTCGGTGTGGCGATCGTCGCCGAGCATGCCGGCGAACTATTGGCCGAATACGTACTGGCGATGAAGCACGGCATCGGCCTGAACAAGATACTCGGCACCATCCATGTCTATCCCACCATGGCCGAAGCGAACAAGCATGCGGCCGGAGAATGGCGCCGCGCGCATGCACCGCAGCGCCTTCTGGGATGGGTGGAGCGCTACCATGCATGGCGGCGCGGCCCTGCTCCCGAAGCGGTCGTCCGCTTGCAGGAGAAAGCCTGATGGCCGCGCGGATTGCATTGTGCGACGGAGCATGAATCGATGAAGCTTTCCATCATCATTCCCGTGCTGAATGAAGAAGCGAATATCGAGTGCGTGCTCGGCAGCCTGTCCGTGCTGCGCGGTGAAGGCGTGCAGGTCGTGGTGGTCGACGGCGGCAGCGCCGACCGCACGGCGGAGCTGGCTGCACCGCTCGCGGACCTGCTGTTGCATTCCGCCTGCGGCCGGGCCTTGCAAATGAATGCCGGCGCGCAGGCCGCAAGCGGCGAGATACTGCTGTTCCTGCATGCCGACACCGTATTGCCGGATAACGCGCATGTGCTGGTGAGCGACGCGCTCGGCTTGGGCCGGAGCTGGGGACGCTTCGATGTCGCCATCACCGGCAAGGCCTTCATGCTGAACGTGGTGGCATGGCTGATGAACCGGCGCTCGCGCCTGACGGGTATTGCCACAGGCGACCAGGCGATCTTCGTGCGCCGCGACGCATTCTTCGCCGTCGGCGGCTTTCCGTCCCAGCCGCTGATGGAAGACATCGAATTATCTGCCAGGCTGAGGCGGCATTCGCAGCCGGCCTGCCTGCGCGAACGTGTGCGTACCTCGGGCCGGCGATGGGAGCAAAAGGGAGTATGGTGCACGATTTTCCTGATGTGGCGCCTGCGCTTTCTGTATTGGCTGGGTTCCGAGCCGGAAAAGCTGGCAAAGGCCTATCGATGAACGGGAACCTGATACGCAGACCCCCTGGAACGAAACAATGAATAAAGACTGCGCCCTCATCATCTTCGCAAAGGCACCCGAGCCCGGACTGGCCAAGACCCGGTTGATACCTGCGCTTGGCGCAGACGGCGCAGCGCGGCTGGCGGCACGCATGCTCGCAACCGCGGTGCAACGCGCATTGGAAGCCGGCATTGGACCGATTGAACTGTGCTGTGCTCCGGATGCATCACATCCGCAGTTCCAGCAGCTCGCGCATGAGCATGGTGTCGTGCTGAGTGTGCAGGGCGAGGGCGATCTCGGCGCGCGCATGCACCGCGCATTCCAGCGCGTGCTGCAGCATCATTCGAAGGCCGTACTGATTGGAACGGATTCGCTGGATCTCGGAGCATCCGCCTTGCGCGATGCAGCCCATGCATTGACCGGTCATTCTGCAGTGTTCGCACCGGCAATCGACGGCGGTTATGTGCTGGTCGGCCTGACCCGGCCGATATCCCGCTTGTTCGAGGACATTGAGTGGAGCACCAGCCGCGTGATGCAGCAGACGCGGCAGCGCATGGCGCAGCTTGGCGTCGATGCCCGTGAGCTGCCGGCCTGCCGCGATATCGACGAACCCGACGATCTGGCCTATCTGCCGGCGGAGTGGCGCGAATGAAAAACCGCCTCAGCATTCTGGCCGCCGCAGCGTTTGTCCTGTCGGGCACATCCAGCGCTGCAGATACAGCCGAACCTGCCGTACCGGCTTTTTCCGCGCTGCCTGCGAACGGAGAAATCCGCCAATGGCAATCCCTGAAACCGGCGCCCAAGGCCAGCGAAACTCGCTACGCGCTGGTGAACGATTCCGGCACAACAGTGCTGCGTGCGGAGGCTGACAATTCCATGTCCGGTATGATCTATGCCGTGCGCGTGGACGTACGCCGCTATCCGCTGCTGCGCTGGCGTTGGAAGGTCCGCGCGCCACTAAGCAATGCGGACATGAGGACCAGGCAGGGCGACGATTACGCCGCGCGCATTTATGTGATGTTCGACTATCCTGCAGAGAAGCTGGGTTTCGGAACCCGCGCCAAGCTCAAGTTGGCCGAGTCGCTGTACGGCCAGAAGATACCGACCGCCGCCTTGAATTATGTCTGGGACAACCGCCAGCCGGTCGGGACGATCCAGGCCAATGCCTACACCGACCGAGCACGCATGATCGTGGTCCAAAGCGGATCGCAGCAGGCAGGCCGCTGGGTGACGGAGACCCGCGACATGGCGGCTGATTTCCGCGCTGCGTTCGGCGAAGACCCGCCAGATGTCGTGGCCGTCGCGCTCGCGACCGATACCGACAACACAGGCGAAAGCGCGCTTGCCTGGTACGGCGACATCGAGTTTCTGCAGGCCCCCGGAAAGGCAGGCGAATGAAGCGGCTGCTGCTGATCGGCGCGGGGCATTCGCATGCCAATGTGCTGCATCGCTTTGCCGGTATCCGGCGCAATGATGTCGAACTGGTGCTGGTGTCTCCGACTGCGCTGGCGCCGTATTCCGGCATGGTGCCCGGCTGGCTGGCCGGGCATTACCGCTGGGAAGAATGCTGTATCGATTTCGACAGGTTGTGCCGACGGGCCGGTGCGCTGCGTATCGAGCAGAAGGTGGTGCGCCTCGGCCTGGAGCGTTCGGAAGCCGCGTTGGAAGACGGCCAGCGCATTGCATACGATTGGGTATCCATCGACATCGGTTCCACGCTTACCCCTCCGCAGTCAGAAGAGATCAGTGTGCTTTCTTTGCGTCCCTTGAGCTCCTTATCCGAGCGCTGGGACCGGCTGCTGCAAACCGCTGCGGCGCTGCCCCCGGGCGCAGCGTACCGGATCCTGATGGTGGGCGGCGGCGCTGCCGGTGTGGAGAGCATTTTGGCAATTCAGCATCGCATGACAACTTGCGCGCCGCATGTGCGGTTCCGCTTCATGCTGGCAACCCACGGCGAGGAATTGCTGCCGGGACTGGCGCGCGGCGCTGCACGGCGCCTGCATGTCCATCTGGCAGAGCGGCGCATCGGTGTAATACGGAATTTCAAAGCGAGCGGCATCGAGGGGCAGGCCGTGCGCAGTGAAGCGGGGCAGACGATCGAAGCGGATGCGGCAATCTGGGCGACCGGCGCGCAGGCCTATCGCTGGCCGGCGGAATCGGGCCTGGCGACGGATAAACGCGGCTTTATCCGTGTCAGCTCCACCTTGCAATCGGTGTCGCATTCCAATGTATTTGCAGCAGGCGACTGCGCGGGCTGGGAACCGCCTTTGCCCAAGGCCGGGGTGTTTGCAGTGCGCATGGGGCCGGTCTTGGCACGCAATCTCGAGGCTGCGCTCAGCGGCAAAATTTTGCACGGTTATTCGCCGCAGCGGCGCTACCTGGTGCTGATCGGAACCGGCGGCCGGCACGCGGTCGGCGCGCGGGGAAAATTCGCCTGGGAAGGAAAGTGGGCGTGGCGTTGGAAGGAACATATCGACCGCCGCTTCGTTGAAGGCTATAACGGCGGACCGCAGCCGGATGCAGCCGTGTCTCCGGACGGCTGCCATGCAACGGCGGGTCGCAGCGGGCACAGGATCGGAATACCGCCTAAACAGACAACTCATGGAGAAAAATGATGCATGACATCGTTCAGCAATATTACGGCCAGACGCTGCAGCACTCGGGCGACCTGAAAACCAGTGCCTGCTGCGACATCAGCCAGGTTCCCGGCTGGCTCAAGCCGCTTCTGTCGCGCATCCACCCGGAAGTGCTGTCGCGCTATTACGGCTGCGGCCTGGTCTGCCCACCGCTGCTGGAAGGCTTGCGGATGCTTGATCTCGGCTGCGGCTCGGGGCGCGACGTGTATGCGTTGGCGCAGCTGGTCGGGCCGAAGGGCGAGGTGGTCGGCGTCGACATGACGGAAGAGCAACTGACGGTGGCGCAGCGCCACCAGTCCTTTCATGAGGAAGCCTTCGGCTACGCCAATGTGCGCTTCCTGCACGGCTATATCGAACGCCTGGATGAACTGGGCCTGGAGGAGGGCAGCTTCGATGTGATCGTGTCGAATTGCGTGGTAAATCTTTCGCCGGACAAGGATGCCGTACTGCGCGGCGTGCATCGGCTGCTCAAGGAAGGCGGAGAATTTTATTTTTCGGACGTCTACGCCGACCGGCGAGTGGGACAGGCGGTGCGCAATGACCCTGTCCTGTACGGCGAATGCCTCGGCGGCGCGCTGTACTGGAATGACTTTTTGCGACTGGCGCAGGTGCAGGGTTTTGCCGATCCGCGTCTGGTGGCGGACCGGCCGCTGGCCGTCACCGATGCGGAGCTCGCCCGGCGCGTGGGCAACATCCGATTCTTTTCCGCGACTTACCGCCTGTTCAAGCTCGGCGGACTGGAAAGCGCCTGCGAAGACTACGGACAAGCGGTACTTTACCGCGGCGGCATGCCCGGACAGATGCATAGATTTGCGCTCGACAAGCACCACGACATTGAGGCCGGAAAAATATTCCCCGTATGCGGCAATACCTGGCGCATGCTGCACGACACGCGCTTTCGCAATTACTTCAATTTCGTCGGCGACTTCAGCCGGCACTACGGTTTATTTACCGGGTGCGGCGGAGGCTTGCCCTTCGATGTAAGCGGTATCGCTTCCGGAAGCAACTGCTGCTGAGTAGGCGCCGGACGTTCGGCTCGGAGCCGCGCCGGATTTCCATGTTTTTCGGAACGGGTTCTCAGCCGGGCAAGCAAGGATCCCGTTTCGCCTCTCCGCGTCCCCGGCAACGCTTCCTGAGAGCAAGCCGATATTCCTCTGCGCGACGCGGCAAAAACGTCAACTAAGGTATACTCGCGCAGGGTGCTCACACTTGGGGTGTGGCAGGTTTATGCGACGGTCGGGCCGCCTCGCAACATTTGGATGTCAATCCCGTGAATGCACCTGCTCCCATTCCGCGTGCCGGTACTGCCTTCATTTCCGCGCGTCTGCAGCAATTATCCGAAACTGAAGCTTCCTCTCAGGCCTGTTCTTGCGAGGGAAGCGCACGCCCTGCCCAGTCGGGGCAACGGGTTCCGCATGTCCTCGCCCGCCTTCAGCAGTGTGTAGTGTTCATGGAATCGACATCTGCTTCAACATGTCGATAAAAGGAAGAAACATGGCGATACTGCAACGTCCACTTACCAGCACCTATAACCGTTTCTTTGAGTCAGAGAAATCCGGCGGCGTTCTGCTGATCATTTGTACCCTCATTTCGTTAGGCATTGCCAATTCGCCTGTTGGCGAGGAGTACTTGCATTTTTGGCACCTTCAACTTGCCGGTCTCAGCCTTGAACACTGGATCAACGATGCCTTGATGGCGATCTTCTTTCTGATGATCGGTCTGGAGCTGAAACGCGAGCTTTACAGCGGAGAATTGTCCGATTTCAAGAACGCCTTGCTTCCCATCTTTGCAGCGACGGGCGGAATTGTCGTGCCTGCGCTGATTCATTACAGCCTGAATGCCGGAACGCCGAGTCAGGCCGGCATCGGGATACCGATGGCCACCGACATTGCATTTGCTCTGGGCGTACTGGCCTTGCTCGGCAGTCGCGTGCCGGCCTCTCTCAAGGTTTTTCTCACGGCTCTGGCGGTCATGGACGACCTGGGAGCCATTATTGTCATCGCCGTCTTTTATACGGCCGATCTGGCAATGGCTTATCTTCTCGGCGCCGTCGCGGTATTCGGCATTCTTTTTGCGATGAACCGGGTATTAAAGGTCATGGCTCTCTTGCCTTACCTGATCGGGGGTGCAGTGATGTGGGTCCTGATGCTTAAGTCCGGCGTGCACGCAACCATCGCCGGCGTGCTGCTGGCTTTTGCCATTCCTTATTCCGCAAAGGACGAGGACATTGCTTCTCCGTCCTACTGGCTGGAAAATCTCCTGCACAAGCCGGTTGCTTTTCTGGTGCTGCCGGTCTTTGCGCTGGCCAATACAGGCATCGTGATCGGGACTGACTGGGCGCAGGAACTGGCAAGCTCGAACAGTCTCGGCATCATCAGCGGATTGATGATCGGAAAACCGCTGGGCATCACCTTGCTTTCTTTTATCGCTGTTACCCTCGGTATCTGCCGCCTGCCGCTGGACCTGAACTGGAAGCATGTTTTTGGAGCAGGATTGCTGGGGGGGATCGGCTTTACGATGTCCATTTTCATCACCAATCTGGCCTTCATCGATAATGCGGCTGCGATCAACTCATCCAAGATGGCGATTCTCCTGGCTTCCTTGTCGGCAGGAACCATCGGCTTTGTCTGGCTGAAGGTACTGGGCGGACGGAAGACAAGCGACACTGATCCCGATACCATGGATTTTGAAAGCGAAGAGACGATAGCAAGCAATGTTTTGGCAAAGTAGTGCGCCGCGCTAATGCAGAGTATGGAAGTTGTCTGCATCAGCGTAAGCCGCATGGACGCTTCTGCCTTTTCGAACCTCATGCCGACATGAAAATAAGCAGACATAATGCCCTCGTATTAGGCTTTCTATGTTTTCTGGTAGTGGCCTATGTGGACGGCGCCGTCATAGTGCATCAGGTGAGCCTGTTGCTGCTGCATCTTTTGCCTGTGCTTTTCGTGACCTGGTACGTCGGCTTTCGGTGGGGGATAGTTCTAGCCGTCGCGATGACGGCGGCACGCATCATCCCCATCCAAGGCGAATCCGTCGGCAATCAATATTCTTATTACTGGTATATCGACGTCCTGAGCGATTTTGCAGCGACTTTGCTCCTGGTATGGATGCAAACCATGTTGAGAAAGGCATATGACCGGACCGAGAAGCTCGCGCGCTTCGATCAACTCACCGGCTGCTTGAACCGCGCCGGATTTTACGATGCTCTCGGCAGTGAAATTGAGCGAAGCAAGCGCTACGGGAAACCGTTCTCGCTGGTCTACTTTGACTGCGACAACTTCAAGTCAGTAAACGATACGCTCGGACATCATGCCGGCGACGCCCTGCTGGCCAAAATTGCATCCGTCATGCATGTCAATCTGCGTCGCGTGGATTCCATGGGCAGGCTGGGGGGCGATGAATTTGCCGTTCTCCTGCCCGAATCCTGCACCGACGCCGCAAGCAGCACCGTAGAGCATTTGAAGGCGCAGATGGATGAGGCAATGCGAATGAACCATTGGCCGGTCAGCTTCAGCATGGGGATAGCGGTGTATCAGAATCCCCCTGCTGATGCGTCCCGAGCAATGGAGCTGGCGGACGGCTTGATGTATGAAGTAAAAAACTCGGGCAAGAATAACGTGTTGTTAAGGTCTTTTTGAATCGGGCATGGGCTGATCTGCAATGCACATCTGCGCGCCAGGCGAAAGCTTTAACACGCACTTTGCTCGCGCCATTCACCCTCATCCAGGATTGCGGCTTGAACCTGCGCTTCCGCGATATCTGAGCTCCATCATCGCTTTATTCACCGCCGATCGCGTGGCGGATTTCTCGACATGAATTCCTGCAGGCCCGTAAGCATTTCTATCGGCAGCGGAAAGACGATGGTCGAAGTCTTGTCGCCGGCGATATTGCTCAGTGTCTGCATGTAGCGCAGCTGCATCGCGCCCTGCTGTCGCGCCAGCACTTCCGCGGCCTGCATCAGTTTTTCCGAAGCCTGCAGTTCGCCTTCTGCATGAATCACCTTGGCACGCCGTTCGCGTTCGGCCTCGGCCTGGCGCGCGATGGCTCGTACCATGGACTCGTCCAGATCTACGTGCTTGATTTCGACATTGGCCACCTTGATGCCCCATTCGTCGGTCTGTGCATCAAGCACTTTTTGTATATCGATATTCAGACGCTCGCGCTCGGCGAGCATCTCGTCCAGTTCATGCTTGCCGAGCACTGCGCGCAAAGTGGTTTGCGCCAGCTGGCTGGTCGCTTCATAGAAATTTGCGACCTGGATGATCGCTCTTTGCGGATCGACGACGCGAAAATAAATGACGGCATTTACCTTGACGGACACATTGTCGCGCGAGATGACGTCCTGGGTCGGCACGTCGAGCACGATCGTGCGCAGATCCACGCGAACGATCTGCTGCAGAACGGGAATCACGATGATCAGCCCCGGGCCCTTGACGGAAAGAAAGCGGCCAAGCTGAAAAACAACGCCGCGTTCATATTCGCGCAGGATGTTGAGCGAAGACGCCAGCAGGGCGATCACGGCGACGGCGATGATCAGGAGTCCGTAGTTCAGGTCCAGCATTGCTATTCTCCTTGAGTGATATCCGATAAGGGAGCGACCTCCAGCAGCAGCCCGTTGCGAGCCACAACACGTACCTTCTGCCCGCGCTGCAAAGGCGAGCTGCCGGTCACGCGCCAGGTTTCGCCGTGCAGGCTGGCCCAGCTTTCGCCGTCCGAGACTTCCACGATCTCCGCGATGCTGCCGATCAGGCGCGATTCGCCGCTGACGACAGCCAGCCGGCGCGACTTCATCGCCATGCCGACGGTCGCTCCGATCAACAGGGCGCTGACGAGCGCAATGCCCGCAATCAATCCGAGCGGAATGCCGTAGCCGGGCAATTCCGTATCGATGAGAATGACAGCGCCGGTGGCGAACGCGATTACGCCACCCAGGCCCATGGCGCCGAAGCTCGGCATGAAGCCTTCCGCGATCATGAAAGCCAGGCCGAGTACGATCAATGCCAGTCCGGCATAATTGACCGGCAAGAGTTGTAATGCATACATGGCGACCAGCAGGCAAATTGCGCCAAGCACTCCGGCCGCGCCAATGCCGGGATTGCTGAACTCAAGGATCAGGCCATAAATACCGACTGTCAGCAGGAGCAGGGCCACGCTGGGATCGGTAATGACTGCGAGGAAACTTGTCCGCCAGTCGCTTTCATAGCGGATCAGCTCGGCGCCGGCCGTATTCAAGGTCTTCGTTTCGTCCTGCAGTTTTACGGTAGTTCCTTCCAGCCTCTTCAGTAAATCCCTCACGTCGGCGGCAACGTAATCGATGACCTTTTCTTTCAGCGCTTCGTTCGCCGAGAGGCTCACGGCTTCGCGTACCGCCCGTTCCGCCCATTCCGCGTTACGTCCACGCAACTGTGCCAGGCCGCGAATATAGGCAGCGGCATCGTTGACCTGCTTTTGCGTCATGGGCTGGGTGGTAGCCTTGTCCTCCGGACCGTCCTGCTTTTCACTCCCGGCCGGATTGCCTGCAGGTTTTCGCTCATCCGCAGCGCCAAGCTGCACGGGTGTTGCGGCACCGAGATTTGTGCCGGGCGCCATGGCGGCGATGTGGCTGGCGTACAGGATGTAGGTTCCTGCACTTGCGGCACGTGCGCCGCCCGGGTTGACGAAGGTGGCCACCGGCACCTTTGAATTGAGGATTGCCTTGATGATGGTGCGCATGGAGCGGTCCAGCCCGCCCGGCGTATCGATGCTGAGCACGACCAGTTGCGCCTGGTCGGCATGCGCTTTTTCAATGCCCCGTGCGACATAATCGGCGGTGGCTGGGCCAATTGCGCCGTCTACCGCAAGAATCGCCACCGGCGGGGATGCGGCGTGCAAGCCTGTCGAAACCAATATCAGGAACAATGCTGCGACAAGATTCAGCCTGTGAAAATGCCTGTTCATTCCATCCGCCTATTCGCATGTTTACCGGCCTGTGGACAATCCCCGAAAGGAGAAGGCATGCAAGAATAAGCAAAATGCGTGCGGGAGACGGCGAAAATAGATTTGCTTCGGCCGCTCCTGCTCACTGCTTCACTTCTTCCCCATAGATCCTTCATCCTGTTTGGCTTCCTGTTTGGGATCGAACGGAAACGCCGTTCTAGCCCTGCCAGGCTTCACCGGCACCCACAGGGACAGCAGCATGGCGACCGCAAGCGTAGTGACCGTGAAGCTCAGAGACCAGGCAATCGGGATCTTATAGAAATCAACTAGCAACATCTTGGCGCCGATAAAGACCAGCACAATTGCGAGTCCGAACGAGAGCAGGTGGAAACGCTCATGCATGCCTGCAAGCAAAAAATACATTGCACGCAAGCCAAGGATTGCCAGGACGTTCGATGTCAGCACGATAAAAGGGTCCGTCGTGATGGCAAAAATGGCAGGGATTGAGTCTACCGCAAACACCATGTCCACGAATCCAATGAGCAGGATGACCACAAGCAGCGGCGTGGCCATTCTTGTGCCATTAATCACCGTGAAAAATTTTTCGCCGTCGTAGCCGGGCGAGATCGACATGTGCCGGTTAATCCAGCGAAGCGCGGGATTGCTCCCGATATCAGGCTCGTGGCCCGCCGCACGCCACATCTTGACTCCTGTAAACATCAGGAGCGCGCCAAACACATACATAATCCAGTGAAACCGCGCAATCATCCAGGCACCGATCAGGATCATCACAGCGCGCAAGACCAGAGCACCAAGAATTCCAATCATTAACACCCGTTTCTGGAACGCTGCCGGGACCGCGAAATAGGTGAATATCATCAGGAAGACAAAGATGTTGTCGACGGCCAGCGCCTTCTCCACCAGATACCCGGTAATGAACTCAAGGGCTTTGTCGGCTGCGAATTCCCGCAAGTTTGGATCATGGCTGGTGCCGCCTAGAAACCACCACAGACCGGCGACAAACGCGAACGACATAGCCACCCAACTGATCGACCAGATGGCCGCCTCACGGAGGCCGACGACATGCGCGCCCTGACGGCTAAGCGAAAAGAAATCGATCGTAAGAGCGATCACTACGAACGCTGCAAACAGCGACCACAACAAAGGCGTACCGATGGAAATCATTTGGCGAGCCCGCCAGCCTAGACTACAACTTCAGAATAGCAAATTAAACGAAAACCATCACCATTACTGGCGGTTGGGCTGCTGATGTTTACCGCGTTACGGCACCGAACAAAGAAAGTCGCCCTCATTGTGATAAACCGTTACCGCAACACAGCGTCATTAAGCGTTCGTGCCAGCAGCTTCATTTGAGGGAAAGAGAAATCCTAAAATATAAAAAAGTGCGATCCGTGAATCTGTGTGCTGATGAGATGCCCCGAAAGCCAGCTTATACCGAGTGACGAAGCGGTTTGCTTAGTGGATTGTATGTGGACACTTCTGCTGATAATGGACCTACGGTAAAAATGCCTAAATTTCTATAACGCACGAACTCTGGCGCAGAATGGGCAAACTGCATTAAATCTGTTTTGGATCATTTACATGCTTTGGTGCGCTCATTTGTAAGTCTTGATTTATATACGACGCTGATTGCACTATCTTTGGCGGCTTGCGTCCGTTTTAGAGGGTGTTCTCTCCGGTTTTTCTCATGCCTGTTCTGCGTTCGGTTTCACGGATGGAACCATAAAGCCCGGAAATTGTCTTCTAAGCAAATACGTCCCTCCATGGATTATGACGAGACAGTCCGCACCATGGAATGAGCCGGCTAGTCTTCACCTGATTTCTGAAAACCATTTATCGGAGGCAAGATGAAAGCAATATTGTGGATAGTTGCCATCATTTTCATCATCGGACTGCTGGTCGTAGCCGGATTGCTCGGCCTGATTTTTTAGAGCTCCCTGCGTTCGACTATGTGGCGGTAAAGAAGGAATGCGTGCGTTCCGCTCATTGCGATGAGCGATTCGATTTTTCAGGTACATGTTCATCCTGATCCGGAATGTCGGCTTTCTCATGCGATTCTTCGAACATTGACTGCTGGGCGTGCAATTGTTCGTTCGGTTTATGCGCCCGCTGCTCTTCTTTTGCCTTATGGGTAAAGCGCTGGAACAGTACGAGCGGTATAACCGCGAGGGCCAAAGCAGCACCAAACTGCAGGGTCGCCATCGGGTTCTCCCAGCGGATGAAGTGTTCCAGGAAAGTCACGCCAAGGATCACCACGATCACGCTGACCACTTTCGATTCCAGGTCGTTCAGGGTTTGCACTCCAAGTGAAACCGTGATGTTGAGCGGCGCGACGAACAGGCTATACAGGCCGACGCCGATGATGTAGAACACCACCGCCTTGAGCATGACGCTGACGATTTCAAGGAACTCCACTGTCAGGCGCGTTGCGCCCAGTTCGCCGGCAAGCAAATCCCGCCAGGCATGCCATATGCCCGCAATCGCCTCAATGGCTCCGAATATGAAGAGAGACAGCGCAACCAGCAAAACGGCCACTACGGCGAGCAAAACGATATAGCGGCTATGGCCGATGACCTGGCTGAACCGGTCGATCGGTTCTTCGGGCTGCTCAGTATTTTTTTTCATCGGATCTCCGGGAGCATTTACGCATAAATTCGATTATTTTTCAGGAGCGCCGCATTACCATTTTTCCCGCGTCATGTAAGTGAATAGCAGGCGGCCACATAAAATTTTCCGGTGTCACCGGACGATCCACGTTTAAGCCGCCGCAAGGAAAAATCAATTGCGACCACCAGCCGCCTTGCCAGCGCATAGCATAGTTTTTATGAACAGGAAGGAATCGCTACTGCTTCCCGAACGAACGCACGTGGCCATGCGACATCGCGCGTGACGTCAGGTGACCTGGTGAATGTACAGCCATAGTCCGGGTCCGCCACCGTGGCTGGAGTAAGGACATCATCCCCGGCCGGTTTTGCTCCGCCTTCTGCCCACGCGACCATGCCTTGAAATGCTTCTTCCTGCTCCTGCACGGTGAAGTCACAATGCCCCGGCGCGCGAATGGCGCGCTGTACCAGCAGATTGCCGTTGCCGTTGGCTTCGGCCCGCGCGCGGTAAATCTGCTGCATGGAGAAAGGCACATAGTTGTCCCCCAGAGAATGCAAAGTCACGACCGGCACGTTGAACTGGCCGTTGATCTTAGGTATCCAGCGTAAGCCGTCGCTACGCGGCGGGTTGGCGTCGGGCGCGGCGGTCAGGCGCTGCACCGAGGCATTGAGCGCCTGCTCTTCCGCGGACAGTGCGGGGTCGTTGTCGAGCTGATAAACGATGCGGTTCGTGTCAAAGCTAGACTTGTTCAAGATGCCATAGATCGTGCCGTCGGTGCCGAAGTTGTCCCAAAGGTAGGGCGTTGTGCCTTCGGGAAGCAAGAATCCCTGATTGAAGACAGGGCGTTCGCCGCCTGTCAGATTCCTGACAATATCCTGCAGCTGGCGCCCCTTGGAGTTGGGCAGGATGTTGTACACGTCGAACAATTCATCCTCTACATCGTCACGGATTTCGCTGAAGCGCGCAATCGGAAAATTGCCCTGGCCGGCCAGGTACTGCGCGGCAGCCTGATACGCCGCAAAATAATTGAACAGTTCCGTGTCGCCCATGACGCCGCACATCGGTACCGCGCCGTTATAGGTGTACTTGTTAATCGCCGTCTGAAGGGTTTCCTGCTCGATTGCGGCGCCTGCAACATGGCCTCCCAGCGAATGGCCGACGATGTAAGTCCGGGTGGGCGCAGAAAGCGTGCGGCCGTTCCGGGCTGCAATAGTCATGAAGCTTGATGCCAGCGCATTGGAGTCTTCGACCCCGGCCCGGACGTCATACCCGTTCTTGCTGAAGCTGGATGCGGCCCATGCATAGCCGTTTTCGATCAGGTACCTGCGGATCGGCGGCATGGTGATGGTCAGCTGGTCGGAATCTTCATAACCGTGCGCATACATCACCAGCCTGCCGTTCCAGTTCCTCGGCACCTCGATGCGGTATGCCGCCCCGTTCAAGACTCCCGTCCACCGGTCGGAATCCAGGCCGCTTAAGGCAGCAAAGCTTGCACTGCCGCCGGGCCCGGCTTCGTAATCCTCCGCAGCAGTGGGATCAGGAAGAACGAAGGTCTTGGAATCCTGCAGGCGCGTGCCGTCCTGGACTTGTCCGCCGGGCTGTAGTGGCGCTTCCGAATCGTCATCGCTGCCTCCACCGCCACCGCAACCGTTCAGGAACACTGCAAATCCGAGCAGCAATACACTGGTTTTCCATGCGATTTTTGTTTTCATTCTTGATCTCCAGGATTTAAATTGGATGGCGGTCCCGCCGCGACTAAGCCAGCCTGCAGAGATAGGCCCTTATTCCGCAAAAAGGCATCCTATGTGCAATTGCGTTTCCGGAGGAAACCTTTTCCTTCTTTGAGTGGATGTGCGGTAGAAACAGTTCCTTAGCACATGAGATATTCCGCAATGGACCTGAGAATGCCCGGCATTCAGGGTTGGAGAACCGGCCGATGTAAAACAGCGATGCACGCTCTGACTATTGTTGAAGCCAATGCAGGCCAATGGAAAGAGAATCCGGTCATGAACAATAGAGCCTTGTAGCCGAAGCTGTTTATCAGGAGAAAGGTGATTTCGAAATCCGCAAGTAAAGCATTTGGATCACGGCGCCATATCTTCTTTCAAGAAGGCTGTTCTTCGTCGATCAGCGCCTTACAGAGAAAGGGAGATGCCAAATCCGTGGCATGGCATCCGGTTCAGCTGTAGTTGGAGCCCGAAGATATTTCTGTTGTGCTGCCACGTACTTGCAGAGTTGTGAAGACGGATGGCACTCAGTGCAAGGGCTTGTCGCTCGGCTTCCAGACGGCCTCCGGCTCGCTGCGCGCCACATCGCGCTCCCATTTCATGCCGCATGCATTGCACACATAGTATTGCGCCACGCCGGTCGCCGTTGCGCCGAAGTTGATGTCGGCTTCGGAGTGCAGCAGCAGGTTGGCATGCGGCGAGGTGCTTACCGGGGCGTTTTCAAGTTCCCGGCAGTCGGAGCACATGGACATGGTTTTTCTTCTCCTTGCTATGGGCGCTACCAAGCCAGATAGCGGTCCCATGCGCCGTAAGAGTGCCGGACGGGGCCGCGTGGTATCGAAAACAGGATCAGCATGCTGCCGACCGCAACACTCGCAATCGACGCAGTCAGGCTCGCGCCGTCGAGCAGCCACGGCGCGGCAATCAGCCAGGCGCCGAGCGGCATGTTCAGGGCCCGCAGCGGTCGCGCAACTTCCGAGATCGCGGAAATCGAAATGGTGAACACCAGTGCTCCGACGATATGGTCGCTGTTGGCCATCGCGCCGTCGGTGCCGAAGATGATGCGGGTAAACATCAGCCAGATGCCGAGCGCCGCGCAGATCACCAGGCCCTGGGGCAGGGCACCGGCCTCCTTGCGCAGATTCGACAGGTCTTCACCCTTGATTTCCAGCGCGGGCGACGGGTCGAGCACAGAACCCTCCATCGGGCCGCCGTGCCAGAATGCTTTCCAGAGCGGATAGCCTTGCCTTTTCGCATACTTAAGGTACTGGAACGATGCGAGCACCTCGTCGAAGGTATAGGGAAGCATTGCGACCATGGCTGCCGCGCTGACTAGGCAGAGCGTGCACCAGGTGCCGATCAATATCGGCTGGATCATGATGAAATAAATGCTCACTGCGCCCAGCGGAACGACCAGCACGCCGAGCATGCCGACCATCCAGGGCATGGTGCGCCAGCGCTTCCGATCGCCCATGAGGCCCGACAGCGCCTCCAGCAGATAGGTGATGGCGCCCAACCCGGCGTCGGCCACCGGCCAGGCACGCGAAATGTCGGACGTGATGATCTTGCGCGTGCCGTCGCCGAAGAACGGGTCCCAGACATAGTCGATATGCCCCATCTGGAAAGCCATCATGTGGCGGGCAAGAAAGAAGCTGAAAAATGCCAGCGCGATGATGGGCAGGCGCTGCGACCAGGCCGAAGGCGAGTAATTCCATCCGGGCGGAATGTCTTCCTTCTGCTTCATTCCCTCCATCGCCATGCCCGGCATCATCGGCACAAGAACCGAAAACGTGACGGCCAGCGAGCCGATGATCAGGTCATTGTTGGTGGACGCCGCGTCCGGCGCCCACAGGAACAGCGGCGCCATCAGCAGCCAGATCCCGACTGCGCAGGTTCCCCATTGCGCCCAGCGATGGCGGTAGAACAGGGACAGGCTGCCGAACACCAGCATCAGGCAGCCGCTGGCGACATCGCTCCAGAGCATGAGCCGGGCGCGGAACTCGGATGAAGGCAAGCCCCGCTCGGCCGTGATGTCGGCGACGCGCGGACCGAAATTGGCCGGATCGGTATAGCCGAGCACGAAAGGCGAGGAAATCAGCCAGCATCCCAGCAACAGGACGGCAAAGTGCACCCATTGCGTGCGCAGGTGCATTTCGCGCATTTGCCGCATGTGCGGATCGGACACGTGCTCCTGCATGTCTTGCCTCGCTACCGCCGGGTCGTGGGTATAGGATGCGTGGTTCATGCCTTCTTTTTCCTGTCTGCAAAAAAAAGCCGATTCAAGCGGTGATCCGTGTGCCCTCCATGAAAGCGAGCGTTAACCGGCGCGGAAAATTGCCGATATTGCACCTCGCCTACATGAATGCGATTGCGCTGCGGCCATATAGTTCATTGCCGGCTTCCCGCCTGCTTTGATGCACGACTGCCCGTGCCATTCCCGATCACCGGCACGATTGCGATAAGGCATGCTTGATCCGGCCGTGCGCACCGCCGCGTGCGACCGGATGGCCGCGACGGCCGCACTCATACCAGGAACATTCCTCAGTCAGGCGGGTCATCACGAGATCGGCGGTATCGATTCATCCGGCTACGAGGAGGCATGTATGTTGCACAAGGTGAAGCAGTTGAAAAGCTTATATTTGCGCGCCAGCGACGGCGACCTGGGCACCGTGGAAGATTTCTATTTCGATGATGCGAAGTGGACGGTCAGGCACCTCGTCGTCGATACGGGCGGATTGCTTAGCGGAAGGCTGGTACTGGTTCCGCCTCAGGCGGTCGGGCATATCGACTGGGACGACGGCACCGTCCATGTCAAGCTGACGAAACAGCAGATCGAGGACAGCCCCGGCATCGACAACGACAAGCCTGTTTCGCGCCAGCACGAGCAGCAGGTCTTCGATTATTACGGGTTTCCTTATTACTGGGGCAGTCCGTTCGCCTGGGGCGCGGCCGGCATGCCGGGTGCGGCGGGCATTCTCACGCCGGCCGGCTTGCCGGTGGATGCGGTCGGCGCAGAGTCGCCGCGCGGCAGCGAAAGCGAGCGCGCGGCGGACGAAGCGGCGCGAAATGATCCCCGGCTGCGCAGCGCCACGGAAGTCATGGGATATACCATCCACGCCACGGACGGCGATTTGGGGCACGTCGAAGATTTCCTGTTCGATGAAGGGGACTGGTCCCTGCAAATGATCGAAATCGATACGCGCAACTGGTTGCCGGGCAGGCATGTCGCGGTGCCGGTGCAGCGCATCCGAGAAGTCAGCTGGGACGGCCAGCGGGTGGAGATCGGCATGACGCGTGAAGAAATATCGCACGGCATGGACTCCGATACGGCGGCACTGTCTTCGGCCGCCAGGCCGGACGTGGACCGCTCGGGCAGTTACATGCCGCCGCGCCGCTGATTCGTACCGCTTCCTTGCGGACCGTCCCCATTCAAGGATTGCCGCAAAGCGGTCCGATCGGCACCATGGCCTCCGGCTTTGCCGCGCGCCACCGCACCAGAGGCTGCGCTGATTTTTGCATTGCAACCAAGGCTTGCGTGTTTGCCTGCCGGTGAACGGGCCGCGTACGCAAGTTCCTCACTACTGCGACTGGGACGGCAGCATTTTGGAGCTCAACTGGATAGACCTGTTGCTCGGTACCGTCATGCTGCTCAGCATCTGGGCGGGGTGGCAACGAGGATTTTTGCTGGAGTCGCTTGACCTCCTTACCTGGCTGGGCGGCCTGGTGCTGGCAATGTGGTTTTACCAGCCTGTTGCGCAATGGATGGCATCGTTCGCCATCCTGTCGATTGCCTGGGCCAAGCCGATCGGCTTTCTGACGGTTTTGCTTTCCGCTTCGTTTGCGCTGCGCTATGTGGCCGGAAAGCTCGTATCCCGGATTCCGAAGACGGTACAGCAGCACACCATGAACAAGGCGCTCGGCATCCTGCCTGGTCTGGCGAACGGATTTATTTACGCGATCATCTTCGCCGCATTGCTGATGGCTTTTCCGCTGCCGTCATCGGTGCAGAACGAAGCGAGGGATAGCGAAATCACCAACGAGTTCGTCGGCTACGCAGAAATCATCGAAGCCAGCCTGCGCCCGGTATTCGACGAGGCAATCAGCGAAACCCTGACGATGCGGACCGTGCAGCCGCAATCGAAGGACAGCATAAAGCTGCCGTTCAAGCTGGACCGAAGCGAACCGCGACCCAAGCTCGAGGAACAACTGCTCGCGCTCGTCAACAAGGAAAGGACGGCGGCCGGATTGAAGCCATTAGCGATGGATGCGGAACTGACCAGGGCTGCGAGGAAGCACTCTGCCGACATGCTGGCGCGCGGCTATTTCTCGCATTATTCGCCCGAAGGAAAAAGCGCTTTCGATCGCTTGCGCGCCGAAAAGATTTCCTTCCTGGCTGCGGGAGAAAACCTCGCATTCGCGCCGACGGTCAGGATTGCCCATACCGGCCTGATGAACTCGCCCGGCCATCGCGCGAATATCATGCGCCCCGTGTTCGGCAAGGTCGGCATCGGCATCATGGACGCCGGGCCAAGAGGAATCATGGTGACACAGAAATTCAGCAACTGAGTGACGATCCTTAGCGTCGGCCATTGCCATTTACTGGAATCCATGTCGAGTTCCTTTGCACGGCGCTTTCGCCATGCTTTCTTCGAGAGCAAGGGTAAGGATCGGCGCAGCAAGTCCGTCCTCAACGAGGCAGTCGAGCATTCATGGCCTTGATTTAATCAGCGGAACTGGCGCGCGCGCCGATCGTCTCATTTTTGTGTTTTGCAATGTTCCTGCAAAATGTTTTTATTGAATTTGCCGCGTTTTCAGTTGAGATTGGACACCGCACTATGTTTGAAGCGATCACCGGATTTGTTTCCCAAAGCGGATACCTGGGCATTTTTCTCTTGATGGCATTGGAAAATATCTTTCCACCCATACCGTCCGAAATGATCATGCCGCTGGCCGGGTTTATCGCCGCACGTGGCGAACTGAATGTTGTAGGCGTGCTGGTTTCAGGCACTGCCGGCTCGGTGCTCGGCGCGTTGCCCTGGTATTACGCAGGAAAGTGGTACGGCCTCGATCGGCTGAAAAAGCTGGCGGACCGGCACGGGCGGTGGCTTACGGTATCGGCCGATGAGCTCGAGCATGCCTTGCAGGTGTTTAACAAGCACGGAAAGAGCGCGGTGTTCTTCGGCCGTCTCATCCCCGCCATCCGTACCCTGATTTCGGTGCCGGCAGGCATCTGCAAGATGCCCTTGCTTCCCTTTCTTGCTTTATCCATAGCCGGTTCTTTGCTATGGATAGGATTGCTGACCGCTGCAGGCTTCATCCTGGAAGCGAACTATAAGGTTGTGCAGAAATACCTCGATCCCGTTACGAAAGGAATTATCGGCCTGATCATCGCAGGATACGTGTACCGCCTGTTTACGCATCGCACTCAGAAATCCTGAACTGCCTGGATGCCTTGATGGGTGGGTGGAGTGCGTAGTAACTTACAGATGCCTTCCGCTTAATCCGTTCCCGAAGTACGCCTGGCATAGCGGCGCAAACCCTCGCCCTGCATTTTGAAGCACACATAGACGGCAACGGCAGCAAGTATCAGCGTCGTGACATTGATCGCAAACGCCATGCAACGCTCAATGGTCGTATGCGTGTCCGGAAAGCCGCTGACCAGGGAAATCCCGAACCATGCCGGCAAGATTGAAATATGCGCGGTTGCGGCCAGGCCAATCAGTTCCCGCCGCCCGGCATCGTCAATCGACGCGAGGCCGGCTGCAATGCCGATGATCAAGGCAATGGCAAAGCCGGACAGCAAGCTCCCGAATTGATCGTATTCCATTGGTGAGTCGATAAAGAACGCGGTGGCGGCCCCGGCCAAACCGATCAGCAAGGTACTGACGATCAAGGCCCGCAAACCTTGGCGCAACAGCTGCCACTCCCTGGTGCATAAACCGAAGGCGATCGAGAGCATCTGATGATGATAGGGAAGGAACAGCAGGCCCGCGAGCATTACCGGGATATTCCCATGAATCATTCCATACGCCACCAGCGCGGCAGCCAGGAATACGCGGCCGATCATGCTCGCGGTGACCTGGCTGAACTGCCATAAATCCTCGAATACTTCCAGAGAAGAAAAGACTACAGGCTTGGTTTCATTGGCCGGATCTTCCTTGGTAATCGATGCACGCGGTTCGCGCACGGAAACGATGTGGTTTTCGGGATCGAAAAAAGGAGCAGACAACAAGGTATCGATAAAGGTTTTGGCCAGCGGTGTCGGCGCTTCGATATCCACCACGTCGCAGTCCGCCGGCGATAAACCCGGACGGTGAACTTGGGTTCGATGCAGCGATACTTTCCCTATGCCTGCTGCAAATGCAAGATCTGCAATCTCTTTGCCGTGCCCTTCCGGCCCTCGAACGGTAATCAGACGCATGAGTGATCCTTTTCCGAAAGTGATGCGTGCTCTGTTTCGCTAGGCGCAGTCCGGCACCAGGAACACCGGTATGGCCTCCAGGATGATCGCAAAGGCGGATAGCACGCCGAGTCCTACCGTCATCCAGCGCGCAAAATCTCTGTTGCTGGCGTCCATGTCGGATCGCCACTCGCGCAGATTAATCAACACGATTGCCAGAAGGGCCATCACGCTGGCAAGAACAATCGCCCAGCCGGAAAGGCTGAGGCCCACCCATTCACGCCGCAGGGCGGGACGCGCGCACATGATGCCGTTGAAGCTGTAGATGAACAGGAAATGGATGGCCCAAATAATCGGCCCCGAAAAGAGCTTCAGAAAACTACTGGTGAATAGCGAAGCAATCATCGTTCACCCCACCAGACGCGGAAAGGAATGGACCAGCGCGGTGGCAATCAAGCCTTGCGCGCCCGTGTAGTACCACATCAGCATGGTGTTGTCGAACGTGCTGCGCCGCACGCCGTTGAGCAAGCCGCTCCATGTCCGCGCAATCGTGTAGATGCCCATGATCGCGACGATCCCGACAAAGAACGCCTGCAGGCTGAACAGCGTGTACACCATGGCGCCGTATGCGCTTTCGGTCGGATTCAGGCCGCTGCGCTGCTGCCCGAGCAATTCGACCACTATGGCGGCAATCAGCAGCACGAGGGCAAGCGAGAGAGCTAGGCTGAGCGGCCACTTGAGCGGTGCTTTGCCGGACTTGAGCCGGCGGCTGACCCAGGCAACGCAGGTGCAGCTGCTGACCAGCAGGGCGCTTGACGCCAGCGGCCAGGCCAGGGGCGGCAATGCGGCGGGGCTGGCCGGCCATACCTCCGGCGACACGGTCCACAGGAACAGGTAGCCGAACATCAGCGAGGCGAACATCGAACCCGATACCAGGATCAGCACCACCATCGCCCACCATGAATGCGAGGATGCGCCCGTCATGTGCACAGGCAAGTTGATGCCGCCGCCGATGTGTACTGGCGGATGCGACGGTCCCGGATCGGTAGACCAAAGCCATTTCCACACCATCCAGAAAGCGAGGATGCCGGACAGGACGGCCGGGATTACCATCTTCACCGTCAGGAACAGGAAGAATCCCGCAGTGCCGAAGGCTGCCAGCACCGTCGGCCAGCTCGGCCCTGGCATTTGCAGCACATACTGCGGCTTGGCGTCGATTGCGCTGGTGATGAGCGTTTCGCGGCCGCCGGTTGCGGTATTGGGCAGGTAGTAGCGGCCGGCATCGACGTCCTCGGCGAGATTGGGCTGATCCCAGAGCGGCTCGCGGCTGGTGATGATGGGAATGCTGCGGTTGGCGTAATTGTCGGAAGGCAGCCATTCCAGCGTGCCGGCATTCCAGACGTTGCCGGCATTCTTGCTGCCCATACGGAAATTCTTTGCCATGTCGATCAGGAAGATCAGCACGCCGGCGGCGACGATGTAGGCGCCGACGGTAGACAGCATATTCAGCGGTCCCCAGCCGGTTTCCTCGCCATAGGTATAGACCCGGCGCGGCATGCCGGCCAGACCGGTGATATGCATCGGGAAGAACGAAACATTGAATCCGATGAACATCAGCCAGAACGCCCATTTGCCGAGGCGTTCGGACAAGGGCCTGGTGCTGACAAAGGGCGCCCAGTAATAGAAGGCGGCAAACAGCGGAAAGACCATGCCGCCGATCAGCACGTAATGCAGATGCGCGACGATGAAATAGGTATCGTGCGCCTGCCAGTCGAAGGGCACGACCGCCACCATCACGCCGGTCAGGCCGCCCAGCACGAAGATGAACAGAAAGCCGAGCACGAACAGCATCGGCGTCTGCAATTTGAAACGTCTTGCCGCCGCAATCGTGGCGATCCACGCAAAGACCTGGATGCCGCTCGGGATGGCGACCGCCATGCTGGCCGCGGAAAAGAAACTCAGCGACAGCTGCGGAATGCCGGTGGCGAACATGTGATGCACCCACAGCCCGAAACTCAGAAAGCCGGTGCCGATCAGGGCCAGCGTAACCATGCTGTAGCCGACCAGCGGCTTTTTCACCATCGCAGGCACGATCATCGACACCATGCCGGCTGCCGGCAGGAAAATGATATATACCTCCGGGTGGCCGAAGAACCAGAACAGGTGCTGCCACAAGAGGGGATCGCCGCCTTTCTCCGCGAGGAAGAAAGGCCAGTGGAAGCTGCGCTCGATTTCCAGCAGCAGGGTGCACACGATCACCGCCGGAAAGGCGAAGATGATCATGCCCGCGAACACCAGCATGGCCCATCCATAGATGGGTATCTTGTCCAGCGTCATGCCGGGCGGGCGCGTGCGCAATACGCCGACCACGATCTCGATTGCGCCGGCGATTGCAGAGATTTCGATGAAGCCGATGCCGAGCAGCCAGAAGTCCGCATTGTTGGAAGGCGAAAACTGGTAGCTCGTCAGCGGCGGATACATGAACCAGCCGCCCTTGGGCGCGAGATCGAAGAACAGGCTGCCGAAGAAGACCAGCCCGCCGACGAAGTAGGCCCAGAACGCATAGGCGGACAGGCGCGGGAACGGCAGGTCGCGCGCGCCCAGCATATTCGGCAGCAGCAGCACGCCCATTGCTTCCACCGCCGGCACCGCGAACAGGAACATCATCACCGTACCGTGCATGGTGAAGATCTGGTTGTACAGGTCGTGGCCGATCAGTTCATTGTCCGGCACGGCGAGCTGGGTGCGCATCATCAGCGCCAGGATGCCGGCCAGGATGAAAAACAGGAAGGCGGTGCCGACGTAGAACACGCCGATGTAGGTGTTGTTGACGACGGTAATGAAGTTGAGTCCCGAAGGCGGCTGCCAGGCTTTTTTCAGCTGTTCGAGTTCGCCCGGCGGTCGCGGCACCGGGTTGGGGAAATCAGTTCGGGCTGGTTGATCTGCCATAGGCTTAGCGTAATTGGTACAGCATGAAAAGGCCGCCGATATAGGACAGCAGCACGGCGAAGGAATCGATGCCCATCCGTGCGACCGTGCGGTCGCGTCGCTCGATCAGGCCGATGAGATAAATGCTTGCCATGGCGATACCGAGCAGGGAGGCAAACAGTGAGAACTGGCCGATCTCATTGACGACGAGCCCGTCGCGATAGACAACATCGACCAGAAAAATCAATCCGACATTGAACAGGTTGGTGCCGAATATGTCCGAGATGGCCATTTCGTAACGGCCCAGCCTTACTGCCGAAATGACCGAACTCAGCTCGGGCAGCGAAGTCGAGACGGCAATCAGCACCGCGCCGACGAAGCTCTGGCCCAGGCCGGTCTGCTGCGCGATTGCGTCGCCGGTACGGCTGAGCAGAAAGCCTGCAACCAGGATCGCCGCTCCTGCCGCTACCGTCTTCATGATCAGAGCCTTGAGATTGCCGTTTTGGTCATCACTGTTATTTTCTTGCTGCTTCTTTTTCCTGATTTCTTCTTGTTCTTTCTGGTGCGCGCTTTTCTTTGCCATCCAATGCTGCCGGCCTTGGGATGTCGAAATTTTCCAGATCGCAAAACCATATAGGATCAGCATGGACCAGGACCAGGCGCCGGCGGAAAACAAGGGGCGATCGCCAATCGATATCGCTGCTGCGACGAAAACAAGCAGCAAGGCGTTCATGGCTACTTGCAGCAGGATAATCGGCGAGGCAACCACGGACGTCAGTGCGTCCCGTCCGATGATGGCGTCCGCAACAGCCAGGATGGCGATCTGCATGGCGATGCTGCCCAGCAGATTGTTGACCGCGAGGGCAGGGCTGCCTTCCGCGGCCGCAGTCACGGAAACCGCGACTTCGGGAAGCGAAGTGATGCCTGCAAGCAGGACCAGGCCCACGGCGGCATGGCCCAGTCCGGTGGCGGTGGCAATCTTGTCCGCATAGCGTGCAATGCGCGTGCCGGCAATCCATACCACCACTGCAGTGACGCAAAACGCGGCGATATTGATCCAGAGAGCATTCTCTTTAAAGTTAAGGAATTCCATGCGATTTCACCGGAATGCTCGGTTTGGCCAGAGGCTTCATTTGAGGCTCTCCAGATAAGCGGAAAGCGCGCGTAGTTCTTCGCCCGAAAACTGATTGAAGGCGGGCATCTTGTTGCCGGGCTTGATCTGCTGGCTGTCGGTGATCCACCCGGCGATCGCGCCCCGCTTGTTGGGCAGGATGCCGGCGCCGAGCGATTGCCGGCCGCCTACATCGCTCAGGTCGGGCCCGAGCGCGCCCTTGGCTTCGGTGCCGCGAACCGCGTGGCACAGCCCGCAGCGGTTGTCCAGGAAGAGGCGCTTGCCCAGGCGGAGCATTGCTTCATCGGGTTCGGGCGGTGGCTGCAATCGCGCGGCAAACCATCGCTCGTATTCTTCCGGGGTTTGCGCGACGACATACAAAGCCATCTTCGCATGCTGCGCGCCGCAGAATTCGGCGCACTGGCCGCGAAATACGCCGGTTTGCGTGGCCTGCACCCGCTGCCGGTTGGTGTGGCCCGGCAGCATGTCGATCTTGCCGCCGAGGTTGGGTACCCAGAAGCTGTGAATGACATTGCTCGACTTCAGCAGCAGGTCGACCGGCCGTCCGCTCGGAATGCGGATTTCGTTCGCGGTTTCGAAGATGGTGTGCCCGCGCGAATCCAGATAGCGCACCCGCCACCACCATAGTTCGCCGGTGATTTCGATGCGCGCGGCAGGCGGCTTTTCCGTCTGGACCATCCGGTTGGCGGCAATCAGCGAATAAACAAGCAGTCCGGTCAGGACGACGACAGGAAAGACGATGCCGCCGCCGATGATCCAGCCACGCTTGCTCAGGCTTGTGCGCATGCCCGCCGGACCGAACAGCGCCAGCAGTACCAGCAGCATCACGAGGATGAAAATAATGCCGCCGCCGATGAACATCACCCAGCTGAGATTGAGTATCTGTTCGGCGTCGATGCCTTTCGGATCGAACACCGATTGCATGCCCGCATGCGACAGCACGGGGAGGCACGACAGTATGAATAAAATCAGCAAGGGCATAGGCAGGATAAAAGTTCGCCGGTTCCGGTTAACGCTTCCTTCGATAGAACTTGCTTATACGGTTATGGTTTGAACCGCATTTTGGACTTACTTGAGCGCAAGGCTGCCGTGGTCGCATGCATATTGCATACCATTCACTCCACGATGCACCATGGCAATCCAGCAGGGGCGCTTCCGATCGGCTTTCAGCATCCGGCATGCACGCTTGCTTGCAATAGATCGCTGTCCCGTTGCACTTTTTACACGTATCGCGGTCATGTTAGAACAGGGGCTGGCCGAAGTCCGTGCAGGAATCCATTAAAGCGCAAAAAACTTTTCTTCGCGTTGAAGTAAAGCAACGGGCAGGGTTATTGCAGCGGCTAAGCTAGGCATTAGCAAAATACAGCGGAGCGAATGATTGATTGTCACGGCAGCCAAGCGCTTGAGAAATTCCTTATGCCTCCTGGCATGCGCGATTGCTATTGCGCCACGAGCGCTGGCGCATGCGGGAGAGGGCCACCCGGCCGGGGCGCCGTCATGGAATACTGACCCGTGGATTATCGGCGGCATGCTGCTGGCCAGCGCGCTGTATGCGCGCGGACTGCGCGCTCTGTGGAATAAGGCGGGAGCCGGCGCCGGCGTGCCGACATGGCGCAGCCTGTGTTATGCGGGCGGCATGGCAGCCCTGTTTGTAGCCTTGCTGTCGCCGGTGGATACGCTGGGCGGCGATCTGTTTGCCATGCACATGGTCCAGCACGAGTTGCTGATGCTGATCGCTGCTCCCCTGCTGGTGATGGGACAGCCGCTAGTGGTATACCTGTGGGCCTTCCGATCCGGCCCGCGCAAGCGCATAGGGCAGTGGAGCAACATGCCCGCCGTCCGCACGACATGGAATGCGTTGACCATGCCCTTGCCGGCCTGGCTGCTGCATGCGCTGATTTTATGGGGATGGCATTTCCCGGCATTGTTCCAGGCTGGCTTGGTCAGCGATGCGGTGCATACGGTTCAGCATCTGAGCTTTCTGGTATCCGCGCTCTTGTTCTGGGCTGCGCTGATCGGCACGTCCGCTCAGCTTCGCGCCGGGTCGGCGGTGCTGTACATCCTGACGACGCTGATCCATACCGGCATGCTGGGCGCGCTGCTGACCTTCTCGACCAAGGTCTGGTACCCGGTCTATGAAGGAAGGACCGAAGCATGGGGCCTGAGCGTGCTGGAAGACCAGCAATTGGGCGGGCTGATCATGTGGGTGCCGGCAGGCTTCGTGCTGCTGCTGGCGGGCATGCTGGTGGCGGCGAAGCTGATCATGCCTGGCTGGTTCAGCGCCCAACGCGCACAACAGGGCGGGAGCTAGCATGGCGCGGATGCGGACATGGAAGCTGCTTTGCCGCGTAGGCATGCTGGCCGCCGCCTTGGCGCTGACGGCCTGCGTTGAAAAGCCCATAAAGACGATGGTCGCGGGCGGCGAGCCGAAGCAGGGAAAGCAACTGATCGAAGCTTACGGCTGCGCAGCCTGCCATGCCATACCCGGCGTCGATCACCTGGGCAGCAACGTAGGGCCGCCGCTGGAGAAATTCGGCCTGCGAGCCTACGTCGGTGGCGTGCTGCCCAACAATCCGGAAAATCTGGTGCGCTGGCTGATGAATCCTCCCGCTATCGATCCGCGCACGGCCATGCCGAACCTGGGCGTCTCGGAGTCTGAAGCCAGGCATATGGCTGCCTACCTTTACACATTGAAAGCCAAATGAAAACGGGCCGATGAAAGTCAGACTGCGCACAATCGGAATCTTGCTCGTCGTTGCGATCACGTCGTTCATGATCGGGGCAGGGCTGTTTGTGTACGCCGGGATTTACAACGTTTCCGCCCTCAAGCAGCACACCAAGCCGGTTTACAGTTTGCTTGAGTTTGCCCTGGGACGCGCGGTCGAAGTACGTGCGGATGAAATCAAGGTTCCCGACCTGAATGACAAAGGCCGCATCCGCAACGGTGCCGCCCATTACCAGGCGCACTGCCTGCAGTGCCACGGTGCTCCCGGCGTGGCTCCGCATGATCTGGCGTACGGCATGCAGCCGGCACCGGTCAACCTGGTTGCCACCGCGCGCGAATGGCAAGCCGAAGAGATTTACTGGGTCATCAAGCACGGGATCAAGATGAGCGGCATGCCGGCATGGGAATACCGGTTACGTGACGAAGAGATGTGGGATATCGTCGCCTTCGTCTCCGCCATGGCCCATATGTCGGTGCCGGACTATGTTGCGCTGACCAAAGGTCTGCCGGTATCCGATCGGCGCATGCCTGAACCAGTGAGTCGCGGTGCTATCGGCGCTCCCGTTCAAGGCGCGATTGCCGTCCCTGGGAGCATGCCCGCGCCCACCGCGGCCGACGATCCGGCTCCGCGCCCGTTGGCGGGAAATGTCGAGGCAGGCCGGCGCGCAATGAATCAATATCTGTGCGCGACCTGCCATCAGATTCCGGGCATCGTCGGAGCCAGCAACCATGTCGGCCCCCCCTTGAACGGCATCGCCGATCGCCGCTACATCGGCGGCATCATCGCCAACAACCCGGAAAACATGGTGCGCTGGCTGATGAATCCGCAGCAATTCGACTCGCTTTCGACCATGCCCGATCTGGGCGTGACCGAAAAGGATGCACGCGACATAACCGCTTACCTTTATACATTGGACGACGTCAATTGAACAAGCGCACCGATAATCCGTATCCTCCCATCGCCGACTACGCCATGATCAGCGACTGCCATTGCGTGGCCCTGGTTTCGCGCAGCGGCTCGGTCGACTGGTGCTGCATGCCGCGCATCGACGACGACAGCCTGTTCGGGCGCCTGCTGGACTGGAACAAAGGGGGATTCTGCGCCGTGACGCCGACCGACGAAGGCTTTACGTCGACGCGGCGCTATATTCCCTGCACCATGGTGCTGGAAACGCGCTTCAAGACCGGGCAGGGCGAGGCACTGCTGCATGACTTCTTTGCGATGGATGCCGATCCGCTCGGCGATCCGCGTTACGACCACGTGCGCATAGTGGAGGGTTTGTCCGGCGAAGTGGAGTTGAGCGTGGATGTCTGTCCGCGCTTCGATTACGGCGAAATCGTCCCGCGCATGCGCGAGCATAAGAACGGCAGCCGCATCTACACCGCGATCGGCAGCAACAAGGGATTGATCATTCATTGCGACCTGCCGCTGGAGGTAGTGGAGCATCGCGATCTGCATGCGACGATCAGAGTCGCGGCAGGCGAGCGGGTGCGGCTGGTCCTGCAGTTTGAAGTCCCCGAATTGATCGCTTGCGCAACCGAGCGCGAGATGCGCGACGGGAAGGAAATCGATGCCGAGTTCGAGCGCACGTGCAAATGGTGGACCGACTGGTCGGGCGGATGCAGCGTTTCGATTGAGCCGGACGAACAAACCCTGCGCTCCGCCATCACGCTCAAGGCATTGACCTTCGAACGCACCGGTGCCATCGCCGCCGCCGCGACAACTTCGTTGCCGGAGACTATGGGCGGTTGCCGCAACTGGGATTACCGCTTCAGCTGGGTACGGGATTCGGTCTTCACGGTGCGCGCCTTGCACGACCTCGGCTTCGAGCGCGAGGCGGACCGGTTCCACCGCTTCATCGAATGCAGCAGTGCCGGCAGTGCCGACGAACTGCAGATCATGTACGGCGTGGACGGCAAGCGCCGCCTGACGGAGATCGAGCTGGACTGGCTGGAAGGCTACCGGGGATCGCGCCCCGTGCGGATCGGCAACGGGGCCGCCAAGCAGGGCCAGTTCGACATCTACGGCGACCTGCTGGAGATGGCGTGGGAATGGCATGAAGCGGGGAATCCGACCGATCCCGACTATTGGGATTTCCTGGCAAGCGTGCTCCACACCGTATGCAAGCAATGGCCCGAGCCGGACCACGGCATCTGGGAAATGCGCAGCGAACCCGCCCACTTCGTGCATTCCAAGGTCATGTGCTGGGCGGCGCTCAACCGCGGCATCATGCTCGCGCAATCCAACGGTTTCGAGGCGCCGGTCGATATCTGGGCGAAGAACCGGGACATGCTCCGGCAGGAAATCGAGGAAAAAGGCGTCGATCCCGAGCGCGGCATCTTCGTCCAGGCATACGGCAGCAGGGAGCTCGATGCCGTGCTGCTGCTCTTGCCGCACGTGGAGTTCGTCGCCTACGACGATCCGCGCATGCTGCGCACCGTCGACGCCATCTGCGGGGAACTGGAGGAGGGTGGGCTGCTGCTGCGCTACAAGGCTAACGACAACCTGCCGGGCAAGGAAGGCGCGTTCCTGCCGTGCACCTTCTGGCTGGTACGCTGCCTGGCAAAGCAGGGGCGGCACGAACTGGCCTGGAAATATTACGATCATGCGCTGTCCTGCGCGAACGATCTTGGGCTGTTCTCCGAAGAGTACGACGTCGAACACGATGAGATGCTGGGCAACTTCCCGCAGGGTTTGACGCATGTCTCGCAGATCACCGCCTGGCTGGCGCTGAACGATATCGACTGATGCGCCGAAAACTCTAGGTCAGCCAGGAAAAGAAGACCCCCGCGCCGATCAGTCCGACGATGGCCGCGCCTGTCATGGCCCAGCGGTGCGTGGTCAGCCACAGATGCCAGTTGGACGACTTGGCGCGATCGTCAAAGCGGCCGTGCGCGCCATGGTCGCCCGGCACCGGTTCATACAGATTGTCCTTGCGGTCCTTGGGCAAGGGTTCGTTCGTTTGCTGTCCCGAATAGGCCTGCGAGGCAAGCAGGCGGTCCGCAAAACCCGGCACGATGCGCGTTGCAATGATGGCCTTCACGCTCGGAAAGCCGACCCACAGTTCGCGCCGCCTGTGCTGCGATGCCCATAGGATCGCTTTTGCCGCCACTTCCGGCTGGAAGATCGGCGGCACCGGCTGCGGCCGCTTGTCCATGCAGGTTCTTCCCCACTCGAACTGCGGCGTGTTGAAAGCGCACAAGTGCACCATGGTGAGATGGACCTCACTCTTGTCGTGTATCAGTTCGGATCGTAGCGAGTCGGTAAAGCCGCGCAGGGCGCTCTTGGCGCCGCAGTAAGGCGACTGCAAGGGAATCGAGCGGTAGGACAAGGCCGAGCCGACCTGCACGATTGTGCCGTGATTGCGCGGCTTCATGCGCTTGAGTGCCGCCATCGTGCCCCATACAGCGCCGAGATAGGTTACCTGCGTTGCGCGCTCGAAGTCTTCCGGAGTGATCTGTTCGAAGGGGCAGAAAATCGTTGCCATCGCATTGTTGACCCAGACATCGATAGGGCCGAATTCCTGCTCCACGCGTTCTGCCGCCGCCTCGACCTGCGCATGATCGGCCACGTCGGCAGGAATCACCAATGCCTGGCCACCTGATTCCTCGATGGTCCGTTTTGCGGCTTCCAGCCCGTCGACCCCGCGAGCAAGGAGTGCAACGCGGCAGCCGCTCTTGCCAAATGCAAGTGCGGTTGCGCGCCCGATTCCAGCCGAGGCGCCCGTCACGACAACACATAGATTTTGCATGAAAGGTGATCGCTCCTATTCAGAGGGTTTGGCGCTGCTCGATACGTGAACCGATCGTTGCCAGGTAGCGGCATCCGGCTGGACGGTTGTGCGCAACTGTCCCGTATATCGGTTGCTGGCATCCGTGAGACCTGCAGTTGCGCCCGGCTATCCTTGCAGGATCAGAAAAGTTGTTCTGTCACAAGGACCATGCGGCATGGACGTGTTCTGGCGGCGGCTTTTCCGGCGATGGAGGAGTGGGCGGATTATCTGGGCTAACCGGACCCGGCGGCTGGGGCGGAACCGAGGGCGCCGGTGCGGGATCAGGTAGCTCCGGTTGCGGTATTTTCTGCGGAATAATTTCAGGAGCGGGCGGCTTTGGATGCACCTCCGGACCGCGAGGTTTTTGCGCATGAACGTCTGGTATGGTCTGGAATCTTATCTGCATGAACACTCCCGAGGTTCGTGTTGAAAGTTCGGCTAACCAATTGGAGGCAACAAACATGCCGAGCTGCCCTTGTCGAAACTTTCTCAGGACTATCCTGCACACGGGTAAGGCATCGGCTGGTTCAAAAGCACAAATTATTTCTTGCGGTACTATTGCTTTTTTGCTAACAATATCAAAATCGGCAAACTATAAAAATTTAAGCAGAAGAAACTTGGGGTAACGCATTATTCCATGGGGGGTGCCTATGAATATGGATAAAAGAATTGCCTTTATTCTTGCCGGCTCCAGCGGTTCGGGAAAATCCACGTTGTTGAACAAGGCATTCAAGCAAAAAATTCCTGTTTTCGGGGATGAATTGAATGAGCTGTTTCAAGCTGTTAATCCGCTGGGCCTTCCGGAAAAGCACAGTTTTCAGAAAGCGCTAAACGAAAAAACGATTTTCCAAGCGAAACACATCCCAAAATTATTGGCGCTTGCCGATCAACCCCGCCATTTGGTCTTTCATCTGGATATTCTTAATGTGCTGGTCAGGCTGATCAATCATCCGGTTTTCATGGACGACATGCCGGTAGGCCTGAAAATTTTGCAACCCCGCGAGCCGGAAGACCTTGTCGACATGGAAACGAACAAGCGCATGTTCCGCCATTACCTCAGTAAATCCTTCAAGGATTTCGATTTGGTGCTGGTAAATACCCTCTACACGCCGTATCCAAAAAATGTCGAGCAATGGCAGGCGAAAGTCCTTCATAACCCGAACCTGGATCAGGAACATCCTTTATTCGATGTGAACAATCCGCGCCCGGATATTTACCGGGCAGTCTACGAAGCGTGGATCGAGACGGTTGAAGAAATGAACTGCCATGCGTGTTATGTAAGCGTGCTTGAAAAGGGCGTTCTTGAACTCTTTCAGCGTACGCCGGATGCGGAAAACATCCGCAAGTTCGAGATCGCGTGACAGGAGGCGACTCACTTTGCAGATGCTTGCATGCGCGCCTGTTTTATCTACGCGACCGACAACCTCGCGGGCTTCAATGTTCCTCGAGGAAACTGCGGGCTGCAAATGGATGAGATGCGCTAGTGTTCAGCCGCCTTGTCCAGAACCTCGAATGACGTGCGATCCAGAGTCACGACTTGCCCGGTCGGCGGCGTGTGCTCCCTGCCATGCTGTTTGAGCATTTCCCGGAATGCGGGCTGGCGGCCCAGCAGCTCTTCCACAGTGCCGATATCCTGTATCGTGCCGTTCGCCATCAACACTATCTTGTTGAAGTGATGCAGTAGATTCATGCGATGAATGGATGCCACGATGCAGAGGTCCGGCAATCCGGCGGCGATCCTGCGAAATACGCGCTCTTCGGTTATCGGGTCCAGTGCGCTGGTCGGCTCGTCCATGAAAACGATCGAGCTTTCGCTGGCGGCGAGCAAGCCTCTTGTCAGGCAAAGGCGCTGGCGCTGGCCTCCCGACAGGTTGCCGCCGCGTTCCGCCAGGGGCATATCCAGTTCAAGCGACATGTCGCTCATGACGGAACTGAATGCACTGAGATAGGCAGCGTCGTGAATTTCCTTGTCGTCGTGTTGGCCCGAGAGCGACAGGTTTTCCCGGACCGATGCCTCGAACACATCCGCTTCCTGCGGAATAAGAGTGGAAATGCTGCCGAGATGCCGGGTCGCGGAGTAGTGTATGCCGTCGACGGCAATGCGTATGCGGCTCGGACAGTATTGTCCCGAGAGCACGCGCATGAGAGTGCTCTTTCCGGCGCCGCTTGGGCCGATCAGGGCAATGCGGTCGCCGCGTTCGAGTGTCATGGTGATATCTCTCAGCCCCGCCTCGACGCGCACCGATGCTGCAGGCGAGCCAGTCCTGAACTCAAGGGGCTCGTGCATTTCATGTTCGAAGTGCAGTCCGCTTATGTCGATGCGCTGCCAGTCCTTGGAAACGGCAGGTCCGGACTCGGGCTGTTCGTCCGCATACCAGACGGCTTCGGCACTCGAGAGGTCGGTACGATAGCGGTTCACGGTCTGGAATTTGTCTGCCAGGGCCAGTACCACCGACCTTGCCTGCTGTGCGTATTGATGAACCAGGAAGATGCCGCCGATCAGGATTGCGCCGTTACGGTTGCTCTGCCAGACTGCCGCCGCGACCAGGCCCCACGTGAATGCCACGCTGGACAGATCGGCGATGCACCATTTCACTTCCACCAGCGTGATGCTTCTGCGCGCGGGTATGAATACATTTCCCAGCCTTTCCAGGAGCAGGCGCCGCGAACCGTCCTGCATGCGAAAGGACACGAGCGTCGAGATATTGCCGAGGAAATCCAGCAGCCGGGACTGGTAGCGGCGTTCCGCGGCATTCTCTTCTTTCGCAAGCCGCATCAGCGATACATCGAAGCGCAGCATGATCATCCCGACCAGCCCATAACCGATGAGGGCGATCAAGCCAAGAAGCGGCGAGAAAAGCATGATGGCGACCGCCGCGCCGACAAAATGCACGACCGCCTTGATGTATTGGAACTGGCTCTGCGTGAAGTGGTGCAAGGCAAGCGAGGACTGGCTGATGCGCTGCTGTATTTCGCCGGAGTGATGTCGATCATGCCACGCAAGAGGAAGGCGCATCAGCTTTGCGTACAACGCATCGATGAAATTCCTGCGCACGATGAGCGCGACTCGCCGTTCGATGACCCTGCCGGGGCCGTGCAGCGACCAAGCTGCGACTGCCGCCGCCAGGATGCCGACGCCGTAATACGCTGCCGTCGAAAGTGCCTGTGCGCCGTTCTTCTGAAGTTCATTCAAGGCCTGCGCTCCCAGCCACGGAGAGAGCAGTTCCATCAAAGCGGCACAGACCAGCATCAGCCAGGCCGATCCTAGCCGCAGACGCGCGCCAATCGCATAACGCCACATATTGAAATACAGGCCGCCCAGGCGGTAGCCGCATTTTTTGTCTTGTCGCGCACTGTCCGTGATGCGAGCACAGGCATTGTAAAAAGAGAAAAGCTTGAACTGCATGTCGGCTACGGTTGAGGCACGCGTTTGCGCTGTGCCTGGTCAATACGGGAAGGGATGAAAAGTCTTTGAAGGAAAACTTGAGTATCAATATTACTACGCGGGAAACCATTAATTTCCGGAAAGACAGATTATTAAAAGCGATGTCGCGGACCGGCAACGTGAAAATTTTTTAATATTGCATCGAGCTAGTTAAAGCTTGCCGAAACAGCATGGAATATGCGGTTCAGGCGATTGTCAAAGTCATAGCAATTGCATATTGCCCGGACAATTATGTTCGATCAGGACGAAACCAGTTTGCATCCTTGCAAGAAAGGAAGAGCAGATGTTTGTTGTGTACTGGCTGGACGGGAATGAAACGGAGCCGCAACCGGGATTCCGGACTTTCGGCGCGGAAGAAATGTCAGCGGCGTTGAAATTCATGGAGAGCCTGCGTGAGCAGCAACGTAGCGGCGAGCGCAATGTGGCCTTTATTACGATGTGCTCGGAGAACCCGAATGCGGTAGGCAAGGCTGGCGCCGCCGATCCGCACGCCGACTATAACTGGACCAAGCGCCGCGGCAATATGCCGCGCGCAAAGCGTGACCTGGAAGAGAAAGATTTTGAGAGCGACTAAGCCAGGATTCTGATTACAGCGGATTAGGATTTGAACAAGGCCAAAAGAAAATAAACGTCCTTGCGCCGAGTCCGCGTTATTGGCATTTCAGAAACTTGCTTTGCTTTCCAAAAGGGACTTATTTATACCAAGCAAATCACAGGGTTTCATAATAAGATCTCCTCGTGATTTACAGCCTGCCCCTGTTTTACCGGCAGGCTTTTCTTTTGGCATTTCATCAATCAGAGGTTGGAGCCCCAATGCCGGCCCGGGCATTTAAGTTGCGTAATCGGCATGCCTCATCGTCTTTCGGATTAAGAACTTACAACTGGCCTGCGGGCACCGGACGACCGAACCAGTACCCCTGATAATGCCGGCAGCCCTGCAGTGCCAGCATGGCTTGCTGGCCTTCATTTTCCACGCCCTCGGCGACTACATCGAAGCCGAGTATCTGGCAAAGCGAAACGATGGTTTGCGTGATCGCTGCGTCGCCTGGATCGGTCAGGATGTCGCGCACAAATGCCCGATCGATCTTGATCTCGTCCAGCGGCAGCTTTTTGAGGTAGGCAAGCGACGAATATCCCGTGCCGAAGTCGTCGAGCGAAAACCGGATGCCGTGCGCGCGCAATTCACTCATCTTCGCGACCGTTGCGTCCATATGTTCCACGAGCGCGCTTTCCGTCAGTTCAAGCTTGATATGCTGAGGATCGATCCCGCTTTTCTCCAAAATTTCCAGGGTGTTCGGTAAAAAATCATGATGATGGAACTGTCGTGCACTGACATTGATCGCGACGGGCGGTACCACCATATCTCCATGCTGCAGCCATTCAGCCACCTGATTGCAGACACATTGCAATACCCATCGACCGAGATGCATGATCAGCCCGTTCTCTTCAGCAAGCCAGATGAAGTCGCTAGGGTACAGCATCCCCCGGCGCGGATGCTGCCAGCGGACCAATGCTTCGATTCCGGTGACCTTTCCCATGTCATCCACCTGGCGCTGGTAGTGAAGAACGAATTGGCCCTCCTTAAGTGCGCGGCGGAACTCGCGGTCGAGCATCACGCGGGTATTGATCTGAGATTGCATGCGCTTGTCGAAAAAGCGGATGGCGTTGCGCCCGTCCGACTTGGCCTGATACATCGCAAGATCGGCGCGCTTCATGAGATCGTCTGCTCCGAGCGCCTTCGTATCGAACAATGTGACGCCGATGCTGGGCGTGCAGTGATGCTCATAGTTCCCCAGATTGAAAGGAGGCACAAAGCCGGCGAGAATTTTTTCGCCGACAATTTCGGCTTCGGCAGCCGCCTCGATAGGATCGACGGCAAGATCCTCGAGGAGGATCACGAACTCGTCGCCGCCCAGACGCGCTACGGTATTGCTTTTCCGCGCCGAATTTTCCAGTCGGCGTGCAACCTGGGCCAGCAGAAGATCGCCTTTATCGTGTCCGAGTGTGTCGTTCAGGGATTTGAAATTATCGAGATCGATGAAGAGCAGGGCGCCGCAGTTACGTTTGCGGCGCGCCGTTTCAATCGCATGCTCCAGCCGGTCCATCAGCAGGCGACGGTTCGGCAACTTGGTCAGTGGATCAAAAAAGGCCAGTCGTTCGATCTGGCCTTCCGCTGCCTTGCGCTGTGTGATGTCGCGCTGCACAGAGACGAAGTGCGTAACATCATTGCCCTGGATGGCGACCGGCGCGATATCCATTTCAATCCAGAACGGCTTTCCTTCCCTGGTGTAGTTGATGATTTCCGCCGAAACAGGCTGATGATTTTCCAGGGCTGCGCGAATCCGGTCCAATTGGTCGCGCTGGGTCTGTATTCCTTGGAGGAAGCGCGGCGAGCGCCCTATTACTTCCGAATGATCATATCCGGTACGTTCCTCGAAGGCCCGGTTCACAAAGACAATGCGCGGGCCCGGTTCATCGATTGGCCACGCTTCGGTAATCATGACCGAGTCGTTGACCTTGCTGATGCTGGTGTAAAGCAAGTCCCGCTCTCTCTGGGAATGGTAAGAATCGGTGATGTCCTGAACGGTGCCGGCAAGCAGCACCTGGCCGTCTTCGATGGCCATTAATTGGCCACGCTCGTGTACAAACCGTATTTCCTTGTTTTTACGCACGATGCGGTGAATCAGATCCAGCGGGGACTGTCCGGCAATAGCCTGGGTGACGGCCTGAATGACCCTTGCGTGATCTTCCCTGTGCACGCTTTGCAGGTAGTTGTCGAAGCTTACGGTCGGACTCATATGTTCTACGCCGAATATGCGGTACACCTCATCGGATAACTGCAGGCGCCACGAAACCAGGTCCATTTCCCAACTGCCCAGCTTTGCAATGCGTTGCGATTCACGAAAATGGCGCGACTGCCAATGCAGCTGGTGATATACCTCCTCGCGCGAAGAAAGCGCGCGCTGGAGCTCGCTGCGCTGGTGCCGTAGTTCAATGGTGGTCATTGCGTGGCGAGCCAGGATGGCAAGCGAATCGAGCTTGGACTGGCTCAGCTTGCGTGGCTTGCGGTCCATTACCGACAGAACGCCTATCGCAATGCCGTCCTCCGTTATCAACGGAAGGCCCGCGAAAAAACGGATGCCGGGAACGCCTCCTTTCTTCAGTTTATGAAGGAATTCAGGGTGCCGGATGGCATCCTCCACGACGAAGGGACGTTTTCTCGCGATAGTCTGGTCACAGAAAAAATTTGCCAAAGGCTGATCGCTTTCGGTCAGTCCGGCCGAAGCCTTGTACCAATGTTGCGATTTGCCGATCAGGCTGATCAATGCAATCGGCGTTGCGCAAAATGAGGCTGCGAACAGGGCCAGTTCATCGAAGACAGGCTCAACCGGTGAATTCAGCATATCCGAAGCATATTGCGCATCCAGGCGCATCTTGTCCGGGGTGGATGAAGTAGTCATGGCGATCTCCTGGCGGACCTTCCTGTAGATGCTTGAAAATTTTCTTTGTCTACACTTTATGCACCGAACAGAGATCCCTTATATGTTTTGACCATCACTGATTCGCAAGGTGCCGGTCAGGGTTGCGGATCATCCATCGATTCCCGAATCAGCGGGCAAAGGAGTGGTTACAGGGAGGTGGAACTTGCGGTATCCGTGCCGGCCAGGTTGCTGGCTGCGTACGGCCGGACGCCGTACGCAGCACCCCGGCCGAGCTATTTCAACCCGGACAGGATGTGGGCCGCCATGCCTTTTGCAAGCTCATGTTCGCCCATGAAAACCCGGCCTACTTTCTCCCGCCGCAGCAGCACGGCTTCTTCCTCGCTGTGGGTACGTACCGCCGTCTCGATCGCAGGGTTCAGGGTCCGCGCAGTCTGGATCATTGCGCGCACGTCAAAGGTATCAGGCGTGGCGATGATCAATGCACCCGCTCGTGCGATATGCGCCTGAATGAGCACGTCGTCTTCGGCCGCATTGCCGGCAATTGCGGGAATGCCTGCCTCCCGCAATTTCTGTACGATTTCCCGGTTTTCTTCGACCACGACAAAAGGGATTCCGTTATCAAGCAGGATCTGGCCTATCGTTCGGCCAACCCGTCCATATCCGACCAGCACGATCTGGCCGGCAAGCTTTTCCTGCGGTACGGTCATGGGAAGCTCTGCCAGAGGATCCGTCGGACGGTCAAATTTCCTTGCCAGGTCGGAACGCGTGCTTAGCCACTTGCGGACCGGATCTATTGCCTTGAAGGTAAACGGATTAAGGGCAATCGACAGGATGGCGCCGGCCAGGACCAGGTCTTGCGCTTCCTTGGGTATCAGTTCGAGCGAAAGGCCCAGCCCGATCAGGATGAAGGAAAACTCACCGATCTGTGCCAGGCTGGCGGACACGATCAGTGCGGTATTCAATGGGTAGCGCAACATCACAACCAACAGGAACGCGGCCAGCGATTTCCCCAGGATGATGATCGCTACGACCGCCAGGACCTGCAAGGGCTGCTCGATTATTACCATCGGGTCGGACAGCATGCCCACCGAAACAAAGAACAGCACGGAAAAGGCGTCCTGCAGCGGCAGGGATTCTTCGGCGGCGCGATGGCTCAGTTCCGACTCGCGCAATACCATGCCGGCGAAGAAGGCACCCAGGGCAAACGAAACGCCGAACAGCTCCGCCGACCCGTACGCAATACCTACCGCTACCGCGATTACGCACAGGATGAACAATTCCCGCGAATTCGTTTTTGCAACCTGCCACAGAATCCAGGGAAAAACCTTGCGTCCGACCACCAGCATCAGCGCAATGAAGACCAATACCTGCCCGAGCGTGAAGAACAGCGTCGTCCACAGCGATCCGCCGGTCGCGGGCGTTTTTCCGCCCAGCCATCCCGAAAGCGCCGGCAACAGCACGAGCACCAGTACCATGACCAGGTCTTCGACGATCAGCCAGCCGACAGCGATGCGGCCGTTCATCGTTTCCAGCACGCCTCTTTCTTCGAGCGCACGCAGCAGCACGACCGTGCTGGCCACAGAGAGCGCGAGCCCGAACACCACTCCGGCGCCGACGCTCCATCCCATCATCATCGCCAGGCCAAAACCCAGGGCGGTCGCAACGGTGATCTGCAGGATTGCGCCGGGAAGGGCGATCTTCTTTACCTCCATCAGGTCGTCCAGCGAGAAGTGCAGGCCGACGCCGAACATCAGCAGCATGACTCCGATTTCAGCCAACTGGCTGGCCAGATTCACATCGGCGGTAAAGCCGGGCGTAAAAGGCCCGAGGAGAATGCCGGCAAGCAGGTAGCCAACCAGCGCCGGTAGTTTCAGGCGCACCGCCAGGAATCCGAAGATGAGGGCCAGCCCGAATGCGGCTGCAATGGTCGCGATTAAGCTGACGTTATGGTGCATGAATGATGAGTCCTTTCTGCATCCGGGAATCGACGCTGCAAGCGCCGCCCGGAATCTCGATGACAAAGTTGGAAGTTCAGGTGTCCGGAAAGACAAGAACGGGAATCAAGGTCTTTCTCAAAACCTCTTGCGTGGTGCTTTCATTGAAAAACGTATCGACGATGCCCATTTTTCCACGCGTAGCCATGAGGATAAGATCGCACTGCAAGCGCTTTGCGGTTTCCAGGATTGCGTCGCATGGCGTGCTCGACACGGAAATCACGCTTTCCCATTGGATGCCGGCTGCATTCACTGATGCCAACGCCTTGCGAATATTCTCCTTTGCCGTCTCGACATTGAGTTTCTCGGCTTCCTTGGCATCATGAAGTGCATCGTGTTGCACGGAATTGAACATCCGCGGCTCGGCCACCGACACCATAACGAGCCTGGCATTTGCATTTTCCAGCTTCGCAAACTCAATCGCTGTGCTGATGGGTTTGTAGGATAAGGAGGTGCCGTCTATGGGCACCAGGATAGACTTGAACATATTCCTTCCTTTCGTTTCGGGCATAAAGCATGCACGCAAGGGAATGCGTACGAGGCGGCACGCAGAAAGCTCCGCATATGCGGGAATCCTGCAGGCATATTGCTTGGGTTGATTAAGCTGCTTAATGCAGCGGATCAGGCCCGGGGAGGAGGAAGGGCTTGGGGCAGGATGGTGAAACTGGGCGTCCAGGCGGCTGTTGCATGCGATGGCGCCTGGTAGCGGCTGCTCGGGAGCACAGGTTCGAGCGCGACATAATCGGACAGTTCTTCGGCGATCGAGAATATTTTCAGATCGTCGAGGTCCGGGTCGGCCTTGAAGGATACCGCAGTTGTATTGTCCGCTCGCACCGCCTGCAGTTCAGGGTGGGCAAATGCGCGGCTTGCATTGAGTACATTGATGCCGGACGCTGCTCCCATGCCCTGGATGGCAAAAACAAACAGCAGGAACGCGACAATCAGGCTCTTCATACTTTAGGGCTGCATCAATGCGACGCCTCCAATTGACCGCCCGGGCGAGAAGCTCGGGTTCAAAAGAGGCGCATCGGTGGAACAGGATCGGAAAAGCTTATTTTATAGCAATCGGCTCGATCCATGGCCGCAATGAATTCACGCGCAATTCAGAAAATATTCGTCTGTCATATATAGATGGGCCCACATGGGCTTGCAAAGTTGCCGGCGAAAGATCATGCGGCCGCTTTCTTTGCCCGACGCTCAGGCGGCACTACGGCGCCATCTGCGCCCGGATTTCGCCGCTAGGATATCGCTCGCTATGAACATTGACGTAAAGATTGCCTTCCTTGAAACGGGCATATTGTTCTTCAGTGAGTTTTGTATTGGGAGGAACGCTGAATGTCGTTTCGGATGTTTTGGCCAAGGGAATAATGACAGGCCCGTCGCTGTTGAGTCCGCCTTGATGAATATGGGCGGATGTCGGCTTCATATCCTGCACGATCACTGTTCCCCGGACCGACCGGTCTTTAGCCACCGTGATCGTGCTTCTGCCGTAGGCTTGTGTGGAAACAGGCGGCAATTCCTTTGCGCCAGTCAATTCTGCGGTAACTGGGTTTCTCTCACTCCATTCCATTCGCTCGGCTGGGTTGCTTGCGGTCGCGACCACGAGCAGACCGATCGCGGAAAAAGCTGTGATCAACGGCAAGCTGTGGATTCTGTGCATGCTGTTCATTTTCGTTCTCCTTTACAGCCAGGTTGCCTGAGGCTGTGCCAACGGAAATGGCCAGACCGCCAACCATACTTAAAGAATAAAAAGCCACATGGCGGCTGCATGTGTTAATCGGTCAAGCATGATCTATCTCAATGAATTTGTGTCTTCATCGATAGCGGCCGCCTGTTTTTGTAGCCGCAGAAAACCACGCCGAAGGTATGGGCCGCAAACAACATGTATTTTTGCTTTTGAAAAACTGCAGCGGCCAGGCGATATGCCGCAATTACGGAAAATAGAAATTCAGCTATCCGAATGGCCGCGGCAGTCTGTTCAATTGGAAACGAGGAGAGGGCGACATGCTCGCCTGAACTCTAATGCGCACTATGTCCGTGCGCTTATGCCGCTTTCTTTGCTGCTGGCACTTTCACCCTGGTGAGGATTTCATAAATTGCCATGCCTGCAATCATGGCTGCCACGAATATCACGGGTTTGCTTCCGCCTTGCGCCACGGAGACGATAGCCGGTCCCGGGCAATATCCCGCCAGGCCCCAACCGGTGCCGAACGCCAGGCTGCCTAATACGAGGCGACGGTCGATTTGTGACGCAGTCGGTATGCGCATCGCGTCTCCAAGCAATGCCTTGGTGCGTCCTTTGGCAAGGTGAAAGGCAATGCTGGCCACCAAAATCGCGCCGCCCATTACAAAGGCCAGCGAGGGATCCCAGTTGCCGGCCAAGTCGAGGAATCCGATAACCTTGGACGGATCGGTCATTCCGGACAGAATCAGGCCAAGGCCGAACACCAGACCGGTTGCAAATGCTGCCAATAACTGCATGATGCTCTCCTTAAGCAAAGACATGACGGACAACATAGACCGTCACAAATCCGGCAAACATGAACGCCGCCGTGGCAACCATTGAACGGGGCGAGCGCCGCGACAAGCCGCATACGCCATGCCCGCTTGTACACCCGGAGCCATAACGCGTGCCGATTCCGACCAATAATCCCGCAGCGATCAAGGTCAGTGTGCCGGCATCAACCCGTACTTCAGGAAGGGGGGCGCCGAAGCTGTATGCAAATGGGGCAAGGATAAGGCCGAGCACAAAGGCGATGCGCCATGCCGTATCTCCTTTGACTGGGTGCAGCAGACCTCCGACGATACCGCTGATGCCGGCAATCCGGCCGCTCAAAAAAAGGAACATTGCCGTCGCCGCGCCGATGAGCATGCCTCCGGCCAAGGAAGTCCAGGGCGTGAAGTGGTTCCAGTCGATTGTCATTTTCTTGCTCCCTTGCTGTTTTTACAGAACTGTTCGTAAAGAACTTCCAGTACCGCCAATGCTTCCTTGCTGGCGACGCTGTAAAACATCTGTTTCCCTTCGCGCCGCACATTAACAAGCTTCTCTTCACGCAATACCGTCAGTTGCTGCGACAGTGTCGGTTGTTTTATGCCGGTCAGCTCCTCCAGATCGCTCACGCAGTATTCATCCTGTGTCATCTGGCACAGAAGTAGCATGCGATCCGGATTGGACAAGACCTTTAAAAGCCTGCAAGCTTGAGCAGCCGCAGCTTCCAGATGGACCAAATCAATTTGTTTAGGGGAACTCATATTTTCACCGGAAAAGAACTCTGAACTCAATATATCATCAAACATTATATAATTCAATATATTGAAATGGGCTTCAAAGGCGATATTTAAGCCCTACGCCATCATTTATCGACAATCAAGGAGTCATCATGATTTTCCGGCAACTGTTTGAACCCTTATCCAGCACGTATACATACCTGCTTGGAAGCAAGGAGACTGGGAAGGCAATCCTGATCGACCCGGTCATCGCGACCATGGACCGTGATCTGGCGGAGCTGCAAAAGCTGGGGCTGACGCTGGCCTACACGGTGGACACGCATGTGCATGCGGACCACATCACGGCCGCACTGGA
>JAUYVH010000017.1 GCA_030715135.1 Keguizhuia sedimenti
AAACAGAATTTTGTCTTGTAAATCAATTATTTAGATGTTTTTTGGCGAAAAAAGCCGTAATCCCGGCCGACCCTCAACAGGATTGCCATCAAAAAAGGACGCCATAAATGCTGATTCATCCAATGCCCGATCCGATTGCGTTGTCAATTGGCCCCTTGTCGGTACACTGGTATGGCCTGATGTATCTGGCTGCCTTTGTCCAATTCATTGCGCTTGGCCGTTTGCGCATACGACAAGCGCATATTGCCGCTGTCGGCTGGAAGAAAGAGGACTTGGATGACATGCTGTTTTATGGCGTGCTGGGGGTCGTCATCGGTGGGCGCCTTGGCGAAGTCCTGTTTTACCAACCGGCCTATTATTTGTCTAATCCGTTAGAAATATTCGCGGTCTGGAAAGGCGGCATGTCTTTTCACGGTGGTTTTATAGGAGTGATGATCGCCATGGCTGTATGGGCCTATAAGGCAAAGCGCAACTTCTGGGATGTAATGGACTTTATTGCCCCCATGGTGCCACTCGGATATGCTGCTGGGCGGGTGGGCAACTTCATTAATGCCGAATTGCCGGGCAGGCTCGCCGATGCCAGCCTGCCATGGGCAATGATCTGGCCCAATGTCGACACCATGCCGCGCCACCCCTCTCCGATTTATCAGGCATTGGTCGATGGCGTATTGCTGTTCATTGTCTTGTGGATATTTGGACGCACTCCCCGGCCACGAATGGCGGTAAGCGGCATGTTTGCATTGGGTTATGGGGGTGCGCGCTTTTTCACCGAATATTTCCGCACGCCAGACTATGAAGTGGCATTTGCCGGGATCACGATTTCAGCCGGGCAAATGCTATCGGTACCAATGATTGTACTGGGTCTCCTCTTGCTATTTTTGGCGTATAGGAAAACCGGGGGAAACCGTTTGGCATAATGATCGAAGCTGGAAAGTGACAATGTATAGTACTTAAAAATTGGAGCCAAACCGCCTGCTGCATCCGCAGACCGACGGTTTATTGGCTCCACGCTGAAGACAGAAATCCGTTTAATTGTTCGAGTGCGACCGGACTATCTAATCGGCAATGATCAAGTTAGCGCAGCGACCATTGCGCCGTGTATAAAATTTGCGGACTATATGACACGAGGGGCCAGCAAGTCGGAGCCGCTAAACGTTCATGCCACGACAAACTGCCCCATCATTCCGGCATCTTCATGTTCGAGAATATGGCAGTGATACATGAATGGTGTATCCGCCGCTGCCGGCCGGGTAAATTCGGCCAATAGTTCCACTTCATCTTCAACGAGCACCGTGTCTTTCCAGCCAACGTTCTCCATGCGCGGCGGTTGCCCGTTTTCAGACACAATACGGAAGCGCACGCCGTGGATATGCAGCGGGTGCGGACGCATCGTGCTGCGTACCGTCCACATTTCCACGCTGCCGCGCGCAATGCGCTGGTCGATGCGTTCCATGCTGAAGGGCTGCCCGTTGATTCCCATCTGGCCCATCATGCCGCCGCCCATCATGCCACCTGGTCCGCCGACCATCATGTCCATGGAGAGAAAGCGCGACCTGGCAGGCGGCGCCAACTGCTGAACCGGATTGTCATCGAGCACCGCAGGAATGGTTGTGACTTTGGCCGGCAAATCTGCCGCCGGCTCGAAAGCCAGAATGGGTGCAGCGCCATTGTTCCCCGCTGATGCGCCGGACAAGGAAGGAGGATTACCCATCATGGCCATCATGCCGCCGCCGCTCAACACATATTCTTCGCTGGACAGCATGGCCGGCTTGCCAGAAGAAAAGTCCACCAGCACTTCGGCGCGCTCCCCTGGCGCCAGCCGCAGCCGCTCCAGTTCCACCGGCCTGGGCAGCAAGCCGGAATCGGTGGCGATCAACTGCATGGTGCGCCGGTCGTCAAATACCAAATTGTAGATCCGCGCATTGGAACCGTTGATCAGTCTGAGCCGTACCACGGAGCGCGGCACAGCGGCGCTTGGGTCGAGCGCGCCATTGACCAGCATACGGTCGCCATGAAAGCCCGCCATCCGGTCCATCATGCCAGGACGGTACACCATGCGGCCAGAAGCATCGAAACGGCGGTCTTGCAGTACCAGCACCAAGTCATCAATGCCGTAGTCGCTGGGCAAGCCGCGTTCGTTGTCTTTTCCATCCACAATCAGCATGACACCGGCCAGGCCGGAATATACCAATGGCGCAGTGGTGTCATGTGTATGCGCGTGATACCAGACGGTAGCAGCCGGTTGGTCAATGTCGAGCCTCGGTTTCCATGTGCCGCCTGGTTTGATGGCCTGATGCGGGCCGCCGTCGCGATCGCCGGGAATCACCAAGCCATGCCAGTGTACGGCAAGGGAGTCATTGAGTTCATTGATGACTGTCGCCGTGACCGTTGTGCCAGTGCGCACTTTCACCACCGGCCCCAAATACGTTTGGTTAAAACCTTGCGTGGCGGAAGGCACGCCGGAAAGGAACTCGGTTTGGCCCGCACGTGCCGTAATCGTGAAAGCACCTGCCGTGGTGGTATCAATCAGCTTTGGCATTGATAAACGGGGACGCGAACCGGAGTTTGGCCACCACGCGATGCTGCTGCGCATAGCGAACAGCAGGCCACTGCTGGCAGCGATTGCAGCGGTGCTTCCCAGTATAAAATTACGTCGTTTCATTTAATCTGCTTTCAAATACCTCCTACAGCGGTTGTCTGTAGAGAAGTATTAATATGCCTAAAGTTTGTCCGCTTGCGACGTTTGTGATGGTTGAGTGCGGAATTTCATATAATGAAACCAGGTAACATTTTTTACTTCACATTGATGTAACGAAAGTCAGTCAATTCAATGAAAATATTGCAATTTACCTGATTAAACGCCTTGTGTGATATTAAGTGGTAGCTAAGCTCTGCCAGTAAAGTCCGCATGCGGCGCGATAGAGTCGTTCTCAACGCCAGTCGCTATCGTGCGGTCTGTTAAGCATGCTTGCGAAGCACCATCGTAGCCATCGTATGAGCACAAACTTATAAAGCACTCATTACCCGTTCCAGCCGCTGCCGAACTTCACCGGCCAGTTCTGCAATACCAGGTTTTCCAACTAGCTGCAGCACTGCGTCAGTGTTCATAAATTCAACGTGTACTTGATTGGCATCGTCCTCACGCACGACCACATTGCAGGGCAGAAGCAATCCAATAGATGGCTCCATGCTAATGGCGCGGTCTGCCAAAGGCGGATTGCATGCACCAAGAATGCGGTAAGGAGGGATTTCTTTGCTGAGCTTTTTCTTCAATGCAGCGGCCACATCTATGTCACTAAGAATGCCAAATCCCTCCTGTTGCAAAGCGTCCGTGACCCGGCTGATCGCCTCTGAAAACGGAACGTCGATAATTTTTCCAAAACCGTATTCAATTGTCATAATAGGTACCTGCAATAAAAAGGAATAGTATTTCAACGTCATGCCGCGAGGATGAGTCTGCGTTACAGACTGCACATCGTGGCAGTACATTGTTCGTGTTGGGCAGCTGACCGCAGACAGATTGCTAGACGCACGCAAACTCTTGTAGATTCACGGCGGCGCCTCCATCAAGATTGATGCGGTTGAGCATGAATTGGTAAGTCCGCTACTAACACGATCCCGAATAGCATCTGGCTGAATAGTTCCATGCCTCGTCCTCTAGTCTTATAGAATAGCCTTGCGACGCTTGATTTCCTGTATGCGGTGTCACGCAAAAAACATCGTTTCCATTGATGACAAACAATCCGCCTCGATGCTATCGGTGCGAGCAGTCGATAACAATTAAGAATTTTGTATATTGATTTGCGATCACCTGCTTAGTTCAACGTGCATGGAAAATGCAGGATGACTTTGCTCAAAAAGGCGCTAAACCCCTGCATCATGATGCGGAACGCTGTCGATAGCTAATGTCACTAAAGCGGATTTCGTAGCTTCCACAGATGCAATATTTCCGGTAGCTGGGGGCGGCACTTCAAACCGGACGGGTTAAAATACTTTTTGCCTTGCTGATTTCTTTTATCTCCATTTCCCGATAGGTGTCGACTGTAGGGATAGCATAGTCGAACGTCCGAGGCATGTAGACTCACACCATTAAGTTTATATGTGCAGTCATTGAGACTCGTCTAATGAATTAATGCGCTCGTTGAGCGTTGCATACGATAGTTCACCAACATGGCGGTTAGCCAATATGCCATTGGCATCAAAAACAAGGTGGTCGGTAATCCCTAGGATCCAGTTTCTTTTCCAAGCAACATGGCAAAATCAAGCAATACATTCTGCTCTGATCAACGGGAGCATACTCACCAGCACGTCTCCGCTCGACGATATCAAGGCCTTCAAAGCCTTGTAGGCAAGTTACTTCTCAAGTTTCGTCACAGTTAAGGCCCCGTCAACTTTGTCGGCCTGAAATCTAACCATGTCACCGGATTTGATATTTGAAAGCATGGCAGAATCCGCCACCTTAAACACCATTGTCATAGCTGGCATTTCCAGATTATCCAATGGCCCATGTTTTAATGTAACCTTTCCCTGCGTAAAGTCGACCTTTTTAACCTCACCTTCCGCCATTGCCACTTGCCCTGGTTTGGCTTCCTGCATATTTTTCATGCCACTCATGTTTTGCATATCATGCATTCCGTGACCGTTCATTCCTTTCATATCAGCCATGTTGTTGTCGGCCGCATTGGCGGCAAAAGGTACGGTAGTAGACAATATAAAAGCAATTGTCAGTTCATTCATGCGCTTGGTATGTTTCATTGTCAATCCTCTTATGGTGAATAAGTTTTTAAATAACCCAAAAGATACAGAGTCAGCAGCAGCGTGTGCAAACATGCAGTTGTCACCCAATCATGCAAACTTCATCGCTACTCTTTATCTGTCCGTTGTACATGTTGTGTACTTTTCTTACTGGGACGGGTGTACTTTACAGGCCGAATCCATTCAGTCGCCTGACAAATTCATTACAATTACGTCATATTAAGGGTATGAAATTATCGAAATTGTTTTTTTTGTCTTATTAACTGTGCGGATTCAACTGGCTGGCGCACGCTCTGAGAGAATCAGCCGCGTAAGAATCAAGATAAGCAAACTGGCGATCCACGCTGACCATAAGGTATGCGTTAAAAAGTGCGCACCGCGCAGTTGCTGCACCCAGCCCAGGATTAGTCCCAGTAAGAGTCCTGCCAAAAACACGAGGCATGCCATGCGCGGACGGCCTGGCAGCCAGAAGACGAAAAACGCCGCCAGCCATAATCCGCTGCTGGCATGCCTGCGGGAAAGCAGTGTCAGGCTTTAATATCATCGGGAAGCGAATCAAACAACCTCAGATATGGCACATAGCCGCCATAACGCTGCAGATCCCACGGACAGTGATGGATGGATTGACTTTTCAACACACTAATGATAGCCGGAACAGCGATAAAAGACAGTGCAACAACGGCAAGCTTTTTGCAGATATCGTAGTTGAGCCACTTGGATGAACGGTAAAAATCAACCATCAGCAGCCCTAAGATGCTGACGCCTGCGACGATCAGACAATACTTAACCCAGCGATGCATCAAAACCGCGGCAAACCAATTGTCTTTCAAGGGGAACACATGGTAGGTGGCACTGTACGCCGAGTCCGCCAGTAGCAAATCGATGTCTGTGTATCGGCTGACAAAAACAATCAACAGTGCAAAAATAATAAAATGTATAACGCTTTGCGGAAAAATTGATTTGTCATTGCACTTGCGAAAATGTATTGATCACAGTACGGTTTCACTACACAGCGTGATTGCGACCCTTAGCAAAAAATCTTAGTGATTCGGGCGTCATAATCAGCCTTTTTCGTTTGCGCGTCTAGGATGGTTTATACAGTCTTTCATGAAAGCCGCTGACTTTGACGTTTACAGTCACAGGCTTACTACCGCGATTACGCCAATACCAGCCGTGGGTACCATTAAATGGTGCAATGAATGTGCCTTGCGCCTATTCCTGTTGTTTGCCTTTCCAATAGCTAGTGAAATCGTCTCCGGCGTTAGGCGGCTCACCATGCATGTCAAAGTTGACTGGGCCGCCTTGCGCCGTCCAGCTAAAGACAAATTGATCACCTTGACGCATCTGCGCCTTGATTTCTGCCCCTTCGTTTGGCTGCAGCGTAAGGGAAAGCTCATCATTGCGCAGCGGCATTTGCGTTTTCAATACCGCTGGAAAATATTTGCCATTTGGCGCGGGAGAAGGAGTTGTCAACGTTTGTAACGAGTTGGCCGCTGGAGCTTTCGAATTGGTGGTTTCCTGTGTATTAGGCATGCTTAAGGCGGTCAGGCCCATTGATTTGCCAAGTCCGGTGGGATCAATGCCATACTCGGCCGGCAACACAGCCGTCACTAAAATAACACTTGCTACGCTCATGGCAATGACGCTTGCCTTGATCAGTTGCGGCGTGCTGGGAAGAAGATGGTGGTGAGTGGTGCTCATGTCGACATCCTTAATCAAGTAGTAAAGTAACCGGTGAGTTGATAGCCCATCAGTAAAAATCCTGATGTCATCAAAGCCGTGTTGGCCGAAGTAGCATGGTGTCTGAATCCATCGCTGCGCCGCCAGAATCCCATACCGATCAGAATGGCGCTTAAAGCGAGAAGTTGGCCCAGCTCCACACCGACGTTAAACGCAAGAATGTTTGGCACTAATCCTTCCTTTGAAAGCGTGAATTCTTGCAGCTTGGTCGCTAGGCCAAATCCATGGAAAAAACCAAAGACAAGCACCGCTACTTTGGTATTGGGCTGGAAACCAAAAATACGCTTGAATGCGCCAAGATTGTCGAGCGCTTTGTACATAACCGATAGACCGATGATGGCATCCACAATATAGGGATTGACGTGGGTGCCGCTCAAGACTCCATACAGGGGTGTGACGCTATGGCCGACCGCGAACAGGGTGACATACACACCTACATCTTTCATGCGGTACAAGAAAGAAATCACGCCAAACAAAAAGAGCAAATGGTCGTAGCCGGTGACCATATGTTTGGCGGCAAGATAAATAAACGGCATTAGGCGCATGCCACTGCTTTGCTCGATAAACGCCTTGTCGTCGTCAGCCACGCCGTGAGCCAGCACGTCGGACGTATTCAGCAGCAAGGCCGCTCCCACAAGAGCCGGTAACCAGCGCATCAAAATGCTTAACCTATGCATCGCATAGGTAGGGAAAGCTTGCATTCATAACCTCCAATGAATGAAAATCTTAGTATAGAAAATGAACATTCGTTTAGAGTGTAAGCGCCGTCGTCACAATAGTGATCCAATCCAAAGCCCCTTCAGGCAAGCTGGATGTATAAATCAAGTGAAGGCAGACCGGCAAAGACATGTCGAAAACTTCGGCCTAACCGATCTGCCATGGGCAAATTCTTAAGGGGTAGTTGGCTGAGGTTTCTTGTCTTGCTCCTTCAATGGTTTTTTCTCATTTTTCTTCAAGTTGGGTTCGTGCTTTTTCATGGCATTGCCCTTCTCTTTCACTTCCTTTTTTTCGCTGGCATTACGTCGTCATCCATATGGGTACTGTGGGCATAGGCGAATGAAGCACAGAAGGTAAGAATCAGCGTGGCAAAAATTTTCATGGACAGCTCCTTGGTGGTGGTGAATAAAACAATGCAGTGAGACCGAACATCGGCTCAACTTAAAACTTAAGGTTCATGGGTATGGCCCTGATGGATAAAAGGCTTAAACCAATATGCGGCCAGGGTGATGGCCAAACACACGACGCCCGCGATAGAAAATGTGGCCGGGGCCCCGAAACGCGCCACCCCATGACCAATGGCCGGATACGTAATCAGCCAGCATGCGTGCGTCAGGGCAAAATGTGCCGCATAGACACGGCCACGCTCCTTTTCAGAGGTATGCTCGGCCAGCAATGTGGTCGACGGGATGGCGATTAATGCCTGGCCTGCGCCATTGAGCATCCAAAGGAAGGCAAACACCAGTAAGGGAGGTTGCCAGATACCGGGCAACAGCAATAGGCCCAGGATGGTGCCGCCGGCAATTAAGCCAATGCCTGTCCACCGGTGCCGGCGCCAATGCAGTTCGGCACGGCCCATGCTGGCTGACTCATATCTGCCAGTCATTTTTCCCAAGATCAACGCTGTCATGCTTGACCCCAGCCCTAGGCTCGCCATCACCAACGCAAAAGCCGTTTCACTATGCGCCAATACGTCCTTGACATACACGACAGTGGCAACAATCGCAGCCGCGCCGGCCGTTGCCTCGACAAAGCTCAGCACAATGGCTTGCCGAAGCGATGCTTCACGCAGGATCACGCGCGTACCGTAGGTGAGCTCGCTGATCAGTGCATGCACAGAAAACGGTGTGCGCGATGCCGGCACGTGCCGAATCGAACTCATGAGCACAAGAACGGCAGAAAGCAGGTATGTCAGTGCGTCAAACCAAAACACCCATCGCACCCCCAGCCATACCAGCAGCAAGCCGGCCAATGCAGGAGCGGCTAATGCCTCGATATCGACTGCAACGCGCGACAAAGACAGTGCTTTGACGTAGTGTTTTTCCCCCGCCACTTCGGGAATCATGGCTTCAAAGGTCGGCGTGAAGAATGCTGTGACAGCGTTGATTGCGAAAATCAACACGTAGATATGCCAGATCTGGCTCACCAATGGAAAAAGCATCAGCAGGCCAAATCGCAGCACATCAGCCATCACCAGGATTGTCTTGCGATTGAACCGGTCTGCCAAGACGCCCGATGGCTGTGAAAACAGCAGAAATGCCAAAATGCGCAATGTCAGTGCGTTGCCGATAATTGCCGCAGCGCTGGCGCCGCCTGCCATCTGGTAAGCAAATACCGCCAGTCCGACCGTGGTCACACCGCTGCCGGTCAACGAAACAATCTGCGCGGAAAAAAGCAGCAGGTAGTTGCGGTTTTTGAAGAGACTGGTTTCGTTGCCGGTCAGCGCGCTCATTATCTTACTCGTGCGGGCGCTGGATCGTTCGCGTCAAGCGCTGCCTGCTTTCGATAGGCAAGCCGGTACAGCATCGGCAAAATCAAGAGTGTAAGCGCGGTGGACGACAAGATGCCGCCAATCACAACTGTTGCCAAGGGGCGCTGGACCTCGGCACCGGTACCCGTGGCAATGGCCATGGGAATGAAGCCCAGCGACGCCACCAGTGCCGTCATCAGCACCGGCCGCAAGCGCGTCAAGGCGCCTTGTTCAATGGCTTGCTCGAGCCCCAGCCCCTGTTCTCGCAAGCTGCGGATAAAGCCAACCATGACCAAGCCGTTCAAGACGGCTACCCCTGACAAGGCAATGAAGCCCACTGCCGCTGAAATGGATAAGGGAATATCGCGCAGCCACAATGCCAGTATTCCACCAGTCAGTGCAAAAGGAATGCCGGTAAACACCAGCATGCCATCGCGGAAATTGCCAAAGGTGGTGTAGAGCAGTAAAAATACCAGTCCAAGGGACAGTGGCACGACGATTTTCAACCGATTGGCGGCTGAGATCAATTGTTCAAATTGCCCGCCATAACTGACCCAGTAGCCGGGAGGAATCGTGATATTCTGTTCGATTTGCGCGCGTGCGTCCGCGACAAACGAACCCAAGTCACGGCCGCGTACATTGGCGGTGATGACGGAGCGGCGCTTGCCGTTTTCCCGGCTGATTTGATTGGGGCCGGGTGCAATCTCAAAGTCGGCAATCTCGCCTAAGGTAGTATAGCCGCCCGAATTTGCCATTTGCATTCCAGAAGACAGCGCCGCCGTCTGGATGGCTCCTTGATGGGGCAGGCGGATGGGCAGGCGCTTCAACGCTTCAATATCGGTGCGGATTTTTTCCGGCAGCCGCACCACCAGGTCAAACCGCCGGTCTCCTTCGAATAAGGCGCCGGCCGTTTTTCCACCGATTGCAATCGTGATGGCGTCTTGCACCTGCGCGCTATTCAATCCATAGCGCGCCATCTTGGCGCGGTCCAGTTTCATTGTCAAAACCGGCAAGCCGGTGAGCTGCTCTGCCTTGACATCGGCCGCCCCCGGAATTTTTTCCAGCAATTTTTCGATTTGCTTTGCCAACGCAGCAATCTGCTCCAAATCGTCGCCGAAGACTTTTACGGCCACGTCCGCGCGCACGCCCGACAGCAATTCATTGAAGCGCATTTGAATCGGCTGGGTGAATTCATAGTTATTCCCCGGCACCTGCGCAACCGCTTGCGCCATGGCAGCCACTAGTTCGTCCTTTGTGCGGTGCGGCTTAGGCCACTCGGACTGCGGCTTTAAGATAATGAAATTATCCGCCACGCTTGGCGGCACCGGGTCGGTTGCGATTTCGGCCGTGCCGATTTTGGCAAAAATCTTGTCAACCTCCGGGAATTCCTTGATCCGCTTTTCCAGCGCATACTGCATTTCAACGGCTTGCGACAGACTGGTGCCGGGAATCCGCAATGCATGTAATGCGATATCTCCTTCATTCAAATTAGGCACAAACTCGCTACCCATCTTTGCTGTCATTACTCCGCTGAGAACGACCATGACCCCGACAACGGTCAGGACAAGCGGCGTATTGCGGGTGGTTTTTTGCAGTAGTGGCACATAATGATTGCCGAGCCACTTCATCAGGCGGCTTTCTTTTTCCGTTACCTTACCTGTTACAAATTGGGCAATCGCAGCCGGTATGAACGTGATCGACAGTAGCATGGCGCCAAATAGGGCAATCACAACCGTGAAGGCCATGGGATGGAACATTTTGCCTTCCACGCCGGTTAAGGCAAAGATCGGCACGTACACGACCATGATGATCAACTGACCAAATAAGAGCGCGCGTCGCGCCTCTTTCGAGGCTTCAAAGACAATCCGGAAACGCTCTTGCCACGTGAACTGCCGGCCTAGCGTGGCTTGTTCATGTGCCAGGCGGCGCATGCTGTTTTCAACGATGACCACGGCGCCGTCGACAATAATGCCAAAGTCCAGTGCGCCAAGGCTCATGAGATTGGCGCTCACGCCATTGGAAACCATTCCCGTGAATGTAAATAACATCGATAATGGAATAACCGCGGCCGTAATGAGCGCAGCACGGAAGTTTCCAAGAAATATGAACAGGATGGCAATGACCAGCAGTGCACCTTCTGTCAGATTGCGCTTGACGGTGTCAATCGCTTTGTCAACCAAGACAGTCCGGTCATAAACTGGTTTGGCCACAATGCCTTCAGGCAATGTCCGATTAATTTCCTCCATTTTTTTTGCAACAGCTTGCGACACGCTGCGACTATTCTCGCCGACCAGCATGAAGACGGTACCGAGAACGACTTCCTTGCCGTTTTCCGTGGCTGCGCCATTGCGCAATTCCTGCCCCATCGTGACACTTGCCACATCCTGCACCCGAACAGAAATGCCGCGGGAATTACTCAGAATGACATTGCGAATATCGTCAAGATTGGCAAGTTGGGCGGGTGCACGGATCAGATACTGTTCGCCGCTTTTCTCGATATAGCCGGCACCGACATTGGCATTATTTTGCTCCAGCGCCGCAACGACATCTGGCAAGGTCAAGCCATAGGCAATCAGTTTGGTGGGGTCAGGTGTGACATGGAATTGCTTGACGAAACCGCCTACCGAATTGACCTCAGTGACGCCTTTGACCGTGCGCAGCTGCGGTTTGATGACCCAGTCCTGAATTTCGCGCAGGTCAGTGGACGTATAGGCGGACCCATCTAATTTTTTCGCACCCTCCTTGGCTTCCACTGTCCACATGAAGATCTCGCCCAGCCCGGTCGAAATTGGGCCCATTGCCGGCTCGACTCCACCCGGCAGACGGCCCTTGGCTTCCTGGATGCGTTCATTGACCAGTTGGCGGGCAAAGTAAATATCCGTGCCATCCTTGAAGATGACCGTCACTTGCGACAAGCCATAACGTGATACGGAGCGCGTGTTTTCAAGGCCAGGCAATCCAGCCATGACACTTTCAATCGGAAAGGTAATGCGCTGTTCGGCTTCCAAAGGCGAGTAACCAGGGGCTGACGTATTGATCTGCACCTGGACATTGGTGACATCAGGTACGGCATCGATGGGCAGTTTCTGATAGCTGTAAATGCCCAGCACCGCCATTGCCAGGACCGCCAGCAACACAAACCAGCGCTGTGCAATGGAAAACTTGAGAATGCGTTCAAACATGTTGGCGTCCTTTTGACTAGAGGGCCGCGTCGCCGCGTTCGTTGGTGCGAATGCGCACAATGCCTTCAATATCCGATACCGTGATCAACCCGTCGCCGGCATTGCCCGTGTGGGCCGCCAGGCGAATGGCTTCCACGGCCGCATCGACCATATCGTTAGGGCAAAATATCAGCAGAACCGATCGGTCATGCATGTCCGGATTCCATTCGTCTGCCGTGAACTGATGTTGTAGGCCATGCCCACGCGCATGGCCGCGTGCCGGGAAAAGGGTAAAACCAGGCAAATGCGGTAAGCCTTCCAGGGCTTTTTCCACAGCATGGACGCGGTGCGGTTGAATAACAGCGATGATTTGTTTCATGGCACTCTCCTTAGTGGTCATGCGTGGCACCAGCCTTGCCCAGTTCCGCCTTGATTGCAAAACTGTTGCCGCCACCGTATCGTTCTCCCGCCGACAATCCGCTTAAGACTTCAACCATTTTTCCGTCGTTGCGGCCCAGTTCGAGCGGCCTGGCCTCGAAATACTGGCCGTACCGCCCGAACACGACTGACCAGTCGCGGACCGTTTGAATGGCATCCACGGATACTGCGACCGGGACGGTGGCTTCCTCAGCCACGATTTCCACATCTACAAACAAGCCCGGGCGCCACTTTCCATCAGGATTGGGCAAGGTAACCCTTGCCTTGGCTGTGCGTGTTTCTTCGCCTACCAACGCGCCGAGATACGATACTTTGCCGATTCCATTGGCATTGGTGGCCGTGGCCTTGATAAAAGCTTGCTGGCCAACGTTGACTAGATTCAGATCTTTGGCATAGACCGAAATTTCCGCCCATACGGTGGACACGTCGGCTACCGTCAGAAGGTTGGTAGTCTCACTGACCGCTTCACCGACTGCAATGTCCTTTGCCACAATCAGGCCGCCAATCGGTGCGCGGATTTCAAGCCGTGTCAGGCCTGCGCCGGCACTTTCTCCTTGCTGTGCACCAAAGGCACGCAGTTTTTGCGAAGCCGTGGCATAGGCAATGTCCGCTTCATTCATTGCCTGTTGCGCGGCCAAATAATCCTGTTCGGCCGAAATTTTTTCTTCCCAGAGCTTCTTTTCCCGCAGATAGGTTGTGCGTGCTAACGCCAGCCGCTTTTGAGCGGACAGGGCTTCGCTGCGCAAATCGGCAAGCGACTGGCTTTCCACGACCGCGATGACATCGCCTTTTTTGACAAACTGACCGATGTCTTTGGGGAGGGCCGCGACCACGCCGGCTAAGCGCGGCACAATGCGCACCATCCGCTCGCTGTTGAATTTGATTTCGCCGGGCAACTTCACACCCGTTTTGATCAATGCCGGACCGGCGGTCAAAATTTCAATGCCGGTACTATTTAGCGAGGCGTCGCTCATTTCCACACGCGCTTCAGTCTGGCTGTAATTCCATTTGAATGTTTTAGCATTACGGTTTGCAACGATCACCACGTCAAAGCTGTGTGGCTCGTCCACCACCTGGTCCCCAATTAAATAATCGGCTTCCGGCTTGAAGTTAAAGACCTGAGGCTTTGCCCCAAGGCGAGACAGCGTCAAGCTGACATTGGCTGCCGTGGGTGCGAGCGGTTTGTCATTTTCATAGAGATAGAGGCGAAAATGCGGTGGCACGCCGGTCTCGAAAATGGTGACTTCCAAAGCAAAGTCACCTTCTTTAAAAAACTTTCCACCATGCGGGCCTTTGGCCGGTTCATCTGTGGCCGTTGCACCGCCCTTTTCCGTAGCGGCGGTTGCCTCGTGCGCAGTAGCACCTGGTTTTGCGGTATCGCGCATCAAAATCCATCCACCTGCCAGCAGGCCGATAACGAGTACGATGGCAATCGCAATAGACTGTTTTTTATCCAAGATAGAATCCTTATTGTTTTGATGAGCCAGTGGCTGGACTGGCACTGGAGGGCGGGTTGCCGATCGGCTCGCCGGCAAGATATTCAAGCTCGGTTAGTAGGCGCTGGTAATTGGCCAACGAGCGCACATAAAGACGCTGGTTCTGGAACAGGGTGCGTTGGGCATCCAGCACGTCTAGAAAACCGAACTTTCCGTATTCAAAACCTTTATTGGCAGCCTCATAAGCGCTTTTCGCCGAGGGCAGCACTTCATTGCGCAATGTTTTGATCTCCGTTTCCGCGGCCACTAACGCCTCATACGCTTGTGCCAATTCGCTGGCCATGCGTGTTTGGGTTGCCTGTTCCAGATCTTCGGCCTGGCTTAAGCGCTGCTGCGCCGTAAGCAGGTTACCCTGGTTGCGGTTGAACAAAGGCAGCGGGACCGAGATCCCGACCAGATAACCTTTGTCATCGTTCAGCGCATATTTCCGCACGCCCGCACTGACTGAAATGTCGGGCAAGCGCTTGGACTTTTCCACTTCCATGGCGGCTTGACGCAGTGCGACTTCCTGCTGGGAGCGTACTAACGCAGGATGGGCGTTGAGGCGTTCCGTAAGCTTGGTCAGCTCCGGCAAGGTAACCGTGGATTCAAGGTCGCCAACGGCTTGTGTAAATTGCGGCGTTGGGTTACCCCAAAACGCTGTCAGGCGACGGCGCGCCGCGTTGTGTTCGCGTTTTGCCTGTTCAAGATCAATGCCGGCTGACGCCAAAGCCAGCTTGGCGCGCGTGGCTTCCGCCGGCGAGACCTTTCCGGCTTGCACGCGTTTGGCGGTGGCCTCGGCCACCCGTTGGGCCAACTGCACACTTTGTTCGGCAAAGCGCAGTTGTGATTGCGTGGCCAGGACATCGCTAAACCCTTGCGCAACGCCTAATGCCACATTGCGTCGCTTGATTTCGTAGTCTTGAGCGGCCACGTCGCGTGCCAGTGAGGATGCCGCCATGCGCGCCGAGCGTTTGCCGCCGAGTTCAATTAATTGGCTAATCCGGAGGGTGGTGTTGCGGTCAGAGCGCCGCATATCTTCGGCATCAGCACTGAAGACGGGATTATTGAATAGGCCTGCTTGCGTGACAGTGCCTTCCATGGCGCCAATTTCCTTGGCGGCGCCGGCCAGGTCGCGATTAGATTCAAATGCCAAACGCAAGGCATGGGCCAGGGTTAGTTCTGTGGGTTGTTCACATCCGGTAGCGTTGCCAGAACAAGATGACGTGCTTGTTAAAAGCTGCGGTTCATTGGCATGGACAGGCGCGATATTGAGTAGACTGAACACCAAAACGCCGCAAACGCCAAGCGGTTTCAGTGAACGACTGAAATGGGGAAACTCCATGTTATTCCTTCGCAAGAGCGCGGCAGCACAAAAGCCAATGAACAAAGCAGGTTCATTGCGAGGTTGCTACCAGCAGACTCAGTGATGAATGCAATATGCCCGTACGGGCGGCGATCAGCTTGCGAAGGTGTGACGGGGTGGCCGGAACAGGGAATCCGGAGCGACTTCTAGGAAAAGTGGAAAAGCAGCGGCATAGGGAGGCGTTTTTCCCTGTGGTGTTTGCAATAATGGCAATTCCGGGGCACCAAACAGATGGATATGATGTGCGGCGTGAAGGAGCTCATGTGCAACATCGCCAAACTTACCTTCATGATCATGTTGTTGATCATGTTCAGCAATGTCGAGCAACTCGGCCTGCGCCGCGATGTCCGCATTAGTGTCGAACGACGCTGTCTCGTGGGCCAGTTCATGACCAATCCATGCTGGATTAACGCTCATGGCCAATGCCTGCCCCAGCATGCTGGAGAGCATTACCAAAACCACCCAAAATTTGAAGGCAGAGCGTTTCATCGATTCAAAGACGTATGTTTCTATTTAGTATGCAGTATTTTTAAGAGAATTAAAAGGCGAATTTGTTATTTCACTTCAGGCCTCCGAGCCAATATAGAGCAAAGGATTACAGTCCGTTACATTGCTTACTTTCCGTCTCTAGCTCAATGGTGTCGAAATTCCTAGACTGCTTCATCGGTTGGCAACCAGGATTCAATCAAGGTAGCAATACTCACAAAAGGAGCAAGGAATGAAACGTTATTTGTACTGTCGGCACTAGTAGCTTTAGCAGCGTCGGTTGGATCGGCCATGGCAGGCGAACGCAGTGTAGCGGTCTCGGCAGGCGTCCCTGGGCAAATGTACGTCAATGCACAATCCGGATATTCCCACCCGCAGCCAACCTATGTACAAGAACGCCACGACACCGGTCACGGAAAGCCTATTCATTCAGTCACATACGAACCACGGCATGGCCACGGACAGTCACATCATCGCGCCGAACCGCATTACGACGAACGGCATGCAAAACAAGGCTATCGACATACCCGTCATGAAAGCCGTAGCCATGGTGGGCACCAGTCTGGAGAACATGGAATTCACTGATTAACGTCGCACTGAAGAATGGCATCGTGCGGTAGCACGCGCATGCATCCGGCAAACATGCTGACCATTTCACGGTCGGCGATGGTCAGCATGTTTATGCAATAAAAAGAGGTTCTGCACTCAGTAATTAGAAAGCGCTCCTGATCAATGTGAGAGGCTTTGTAAAGCTGGGCAAGCGTTATTTGATTGCCGCCTCGAACAGATTCTGACTAGGTAGTAACACGCCATAACAGGCAAAAATGAATAGTTTCTATCCGTTCCGTTGCGGTGACCAGCTTATATGCCATCTCGCAGGGGTGAACTGTTCCCGTGCAAGCTCCAGTCACGTGCGGCAATCATCATGCCGCAACCGAAAATACCACCTGTGCAATTAATCTTTTGAAAACGGCTTGCCGGAAAAGTCGACTGTCACCAGCGTGCCATCCAATTCGCCCATTCCCGGCGCGTTGGTTGGCATGCCCGGAGCCGCGACGCCTTTTACCTTGGGCTGTGCGAGCAATTTCTTGATTGCTCGGTCGGGCACATGCCCTTCAATGACCTGGCCAGACTTTTCCACGACAGCAGTATGGCAGGAGGCCAGCTTTTCCGGCACGCCCAGACGTTTCTTGACTGCGCTCATGTCCTCTGAATCGATGGCCTTGACCTTGTAGCCAGAATCCTTCAAATGATCAATCCACCCTTCGCAACAGCCGCAACTGGCATCCTTATACACGGTGATCGCTTCACCCGCGGCAAAAACGGTTGACGAAGCCGCCATCATGGCCGCCAATAACAGTTTTTTCATGTGCATACACCCTTCTGTGGGACGATGAGGCTGCTCACCGTCATGGTTAATATTTCACGCCAATTCTTCACGTTGCCTCCAAGGCGCACGTTGGTCAGCAGGCATGTTGACCGCGTAAGACTTGATCATTGCCTTAGCATTCATCGTTATGCTACGGCCATGGTTTCAGTGATGCCATGGACAGCTTTCTCAAGATCATCCATGATACCTGTATGCCGCTGTTGCCAAATCGTGCGCCCAGGCAGCCCTCAATCGGAATTTATTGACCTTGATAGGCGCGGTGCACAGGGCCGCGCTCCACGACTCTGTGGCAATATCGCGTACAGCACGAGACCGGTCAACTAGATTTTTTCATCATTTCCGCACAAGCTTTCATCATTTGCTCGGTCTGGTTGCGCTGCTTCATTTGCTGTTCCTTTTTCGCCTGGCGTCCCTTTTCAATCAATTGCATGTCAGGACCTGCACTGGCAGGCAAGGCAGCCGCCATGGACGCAAAACCGGCAACGATCAACACTAATTTTTTCATGATCCACTCCTTTATCTGAATACTTCAACAGGTTTCAACACGGACGCTAACGAAGCGCCCTCTCTCTATGGCCACTGTCAACATATGTCATCTAGTGGCGAAATGGCCTTAGCCCTTCGGGCCATCATGCGGTTTCATGATGGATAACCGATCGGGAAGTCGCTTGGCGCTGCGCTCTAACGAGCGTTCGCCGACGCAACAGTAAATAAACGGCGGGCACGACAAACATCGAGAGTAAGGGAGCCGTCACCATGCCACCAACCATGGGGGCGGCTATGCGCTGCATGACTTCGGATCCCGTCCCTTCCCCGATCATGATTGGGATTAAGCCGGCAATGATGACAGCCACTGTCATGGCTTTCGGACGGACGCGCAGCACCGCCCCTTCCCGGATGGCATCGAGCAAATCGGACTCAGCCCCTTTACCTGCTTTTTGTCGGTCTTCCCAGGCATGCTTCAAATAGAGCAGCATGATGACGCCGAATTCTGCCGCCACCCCCGCCAACGCAATGAATCCCACGCCACTGGCGACCGACAGATTGTGATTCAATGCCCAGAGCAACCACACGCCGCCGGCCAAGGCAAAGGGTAACGTCCCCATAATCAGCGCCGCTTCATCAAAGCGCTTGAAGGTCATGTACAGCAAGACAAAGATGATCAAGAGCGTAGCTGGCACAACGATTTTCAGTTTTTCCGTGGCACGCTCCAGGTATTCGAACTGCCCCGACCAGGAGAGCGAATAACCGGCCGGCAGCTGGATTTTCTTGCTGACCGCCCCCTGCATTTCCTTAACGGCAGAGCTTAAATCTCGCCCGCGGATATCCACATAGACCCAGCCGGACAGGCGTGCATTCTCGCTGCGCAGCATGGGCGGTCCGTCGCTAATGCGGATCGTGGCCATGTCTCCGAGCCGAATCTGGGCCCCGCGCGAGGTCAAGACCGGCAACTGGCGCAGCTTTTCCATCGAGTCGCGCACTTCGCGCGGATAGCGCACATTGATCGGATAGCGCTGCAAGCCTTCAATGGTTTCACCGATGTTGTCGCCGCCAATCGCGGCCGAGACGATGCTTTGCACGTCCGCGATATTCAAGCCATAGCGCGCTGCCCTGTCCCGGTCGATATCAACATCCACATAGCGCCCGCCCGCCAAGCGTTCGGCCAGGGCAGACGTCACACCGGGCACGTTTTTCACGACCTGTTCGATCTCGCGGCTTAACCGATCGATTTCGTGCAGGCTGGTTCCCGCCACTTTGATGCCAACCGGACTTTTGATGCCGGTCGCCAGCATGTCGATGCGATTGCGAATCGGCGGTACCCAGATATTGGACAGCCCCGGCACCTTGACTACGCGATCGAGTTCTTCGACCAGCTTGTCTGGAGTCATGCCGGCGCGCCACTGGCTGCGTGGCTTGAACTGGATGGTTGTTTCAAACATTTCCAGAGGGGCCGGGTCGGTTGCGGTCTCGGCGCGCCCAGCCTTGCCGAACACGGTTTGCACTTCGGGCACCGTTTTGATCAAGCGATCGGTTTGCTGCAAGAGTTCGGACACCTTGCCTGCCGAGATGCCCGGCAAGGCGGTCGGCATATAGAGCAAGTCGCCTTCATCCAGTGGCGGCATGAATTCGCCACCCAGGCGAGTCATTGGCCAGAGCGAAATTACTGCAATGGCGACTGCCACCACGATCGTTGCCTTGGGAAAACGCAGCACGCCTTCCAATAGCGGCCGATACAGGGTAATCAGGAACCGGTTGATCGGATTTTTATGTTCCTCCGGGATGCGGCCACGGATCAGGTACCCCATCAAGACTGGAATCAAGGTGACGGCCAGACCGGCGGCCGCAGCCATCGCATAGGTCTTGGTAAAGGCCAGCGGCGAAAACAGACGTCCTTCCTGCGCTTCCAATGTGAACACAGGAATAAAGGACAGCACAATGATCAACAATGAGAAAAACAAGGCTGGTCCGACTTCGGCTGCGGCCTCGCCAATCACGCGCCAGTGTTCATCACCTTCAAGCTTTTGCTCAGGATGCGCGTGATGCCACGCTTCGATATGCTTGTGCGCGTTTTCGATCATGACGACTGCCGCATCCACCATCGCGCCAATGGCAATCGCAATCCCGCCTAATGACATGATATTGGCGTTCACCCCCTGATAAAACATCACGATATAGGCAGCTAGGATGCCTAGCGGCAGCGAAATGATCGCCACCAAGGCAGAGCGCAGGTGAAACAGGAACACCGCGCAGACGATCGCCACGACGATAAACTCTTCCAGCAGCTTTTCCTGGAGGTTTTTGACCGCGCTTTTGATGAGGCCCGAGCGATCATAGGTGGGGATGATCTCGACCCCTGGCGGCAGGCTCGGCTTTAGTTGCTCTAACTTTGCCTTCACCGCGTCAATCGTTTCCAGCGCATTTTTACCGGAGCGCATGACGATGATGCCGCCCGCCACTTCCCCTTCCCCATTGAGTTCAGCAATGCCGCGCCGCATTTCCGGCCCGACTTGGATACGGGCTACGTCACCGAGTCGAACCGACACGCCGGCGTCCGTCGTCGTCAGCGGAATCTTGCGAAAGTCGTCCAGGTTCTGCAAGTAACCCGAGGCGCGTACCATGTACTCGGCTTCGCCCATTTCCAGCACCGACCCTCCCATTTCCTGGTTGGCTTTTTGCACCGCGTCGATCACCATCCCGTGCGGGATGTTGTAGGCACGCAGCTTGTCGGGGTCAAGCACGATCTGGTACTGGCGCACCATGCCGCCCACGCTGGCCACTTCCGACACATTGGGCACGGTTTTCAGCTCGTACTTCAGGAACCAGTCCTGCAGCGAGCGTAATTGCGATAAATCCATCCTGCCGCTGCGGTCCACCAGCGCGTACTCATACACCCAGCCTACCCCCGTGGCATCCGGCCCGAGCGACGCCTTGGCTTGCGGCGGCAGGCGGGACTGCACCTGATTCAGGTATTCCAGCACCCGCGAGCGTGCCCAGTACGGATCGGTGCCATCCTCGAACAGGATGTACACAAACGAGTCGCCAAAAAAGGAATAGCCCCGTACCGTTTTCGCGCCGGGAACCGACAGCATGGTGGTGGTCAAGGGGTACGTCACCTGGTTTTCCACGATCTGCGGCGCTTGGCCGGCATAGGTGGTGCGGATGATGACTTGCACGTCCGATAAGTCTGGCAAGGCATCCACGGGCGTACGCAGCAACGACCACGTGCCCCACGCGGTAAGCATCAAGGTAGCCAGCAGAACCAGAAAACGGTTGGCAATCGACCAGCGAATCAGTTTGGCAATCATTTGGCATGCCCTTCGTGGGTAACCGGTGCGTCATGCTGGGTGGTGGTTTCCTGCCCGCTTAGTTTGATCTCGACAATCTGGTACATGCCGTCGTCCATCGCGCGTACCGAGAATGTCACCTCATCTCCCACCTTGAGGCCTTTTGGAATGCCGCCTGGAGGTGGCTTGAATCCCATCGTCATGGCGCTCCATTTCAGGGATGGAATCGGACCGTGCGAGATGCTGATTTCATCCACGGTAATGCTTTCGATCTTGCCGGCACCCTGATGCGCCTGAGGGGCAGTATCTTTTTTTCCTTCCTCCACCGGTTTGGCACCCATGCGGGCCAATACGCCTTTTAGGCTGGCTTCGGAGTCGATCAGGAATTGCCCCGATACCACGACCTTTTGTCCGGCCTGCAATCCCTTGCGAATTTCAGTCTGGCCATTTGCTTCCGTCCCGAGCTCGACCTCAACTGGTATAAAGCCGGCCTTCTCATCGTTGACAATCACGACGCTGCGCTTGCCAGTCTGAATTACGGCTTCCGACGGTACGGCGAGGACTTCTTCCTGCTTGTTCGGTGTCAAATTGACCGTGACGAACATGCCCGGTACAAGCTGCTGCTTGGGATTGTTCAGTTCGATCCTTGCCTTGATGGTGCGCGTGGCGGCATTGATTTCCGGTAGGATCGCGCTGATTTTTCCCTCGAAGGTCGACTCCGGCAAGGAAGGCGAACGTGCTTTCACGGTATTGCCAACGCGAACTTGTGCAGCCACATTCTCTGGAATCTCGGCATGGACCCAGATGGTATCCAGGCCATTGATGCGAAACAGTGGTGTACCTACCATGACCGTCATGCCTTCGCGCACGGACAGCTCCGCGACCACGCCGCTAATCGGTGAAACAATGGGCAGCCGCACATGCACGCGGCCGCTGGCTTCCACCTTGCGAATCTGGTCGTCCGTCATCCCCGCCAAGCGTAAGCGCTGGCGAGCCGCATCGAGCAGTCCTTCCGCGCCCGCTCCCTGCATGCGCTTGATCGACAAATACTCTTCCTGCGCGCCGACCCATTCCGGTGCATACAATTCAGCCAGCACTTGGCCTTTTTTCACGAGATCGAGCGGTGCGCGCACATATAGCTTTTCCACAAAACCGTTGCTGCGCGCGGGCACCAATGCGACTTTGCGTTCGTTGTAAGCCACGCTGCCCACGGCCTCCACAGCCAGCGCCAAGCGGGTTTTCATGACCTCAGCAGTGCGCAGACCAAGGTTTTGCTGCACCGTCGGATTGATTGACACACCATCCTCGCCACCGGCTTCGTCGGCATACACGGGCACTAACTCCATATCCATAAAGGGAGACTTGCCCGGCTTGTCGAATTTTTGCCCAGGCGCCATCGGATCCTGCCAGTACAGTACTTTGCGGCCCGTTTTGGGGTCCACTAAAGAACCTTCGGCGCTTGGTTGCTCGGCTACTCCTGCGGAATTTACCGCTGGCTTTGCCATATCCATGCCGCGATCCATGCCCAGACGGTACATGCCGTACCCTGTGCCACCTATTACAGCCGCGGCCACGAGTGTCATAACTAAAACTTGCTTCTTCATTATTTTTCTCCCGCAGATGGGTGATGAGGATTCGCCAGGGAATCGTCCGGTGTCAGGTAATTGAGTTGCGCCCACAGGCGTGCGGTGTCCATTTCCAGCTGCAGGGCTTGCAATCGCGTGTCGATTTCATTGCGCCGTGCCATCAATACATCGCTCAGCATGCCTTTCCCGCCGCGGTATGCCGCAATAGCTGCGGCAGTACGCTGGTTGGCAAGCGGGATCAGTTCCTGGCGATAGCGGCCCAGACGCTCCTTGCCGTTTTGCCACTCGTTGATCAGTACCTCGGTCTGCGCTATATGCATGCGCAGCTGCTCTTCGCGCTCGGCCTTGGCCTCTTCCACCATGGCGAGCTTGGCGGCCAGTTCGCGCTCCTGGCGGTTTTTCTGGTCCCACTGCAGCGGAATCGAAATACCGACCGATACCATGTCGCCATACTCGGAGCCGCGCTGCTGGTAAGCCAGTTCGACGCTCCAGTCTGCTTTCTTGTTGGCTCGCGCCAGATTGGCTTCGGCCACTGCAACTTCTTCCTGCTTCTTCAAGACTGAAATTTCGGGATGGTGCGCTAGTTCGGTAGCCAGCGATGTTTTGTCTAGGCGGATGGCGTTCAACTCAGGAAGCATGGCCAGCGGGGAATAAGCCGCCTCGCCGATCCACCTAGCCAGCATGGTCTTCGCAGTGGTCACGCGCCGCTTGGCTTCGCTCATGCGATCCTCAAAACTCGTCAGCGCACTTTGAGCAGCGATGACATCGGACTGCGTGCCGCGCCCACCGCGGTAAGCCCCTTGCGCAGCCTGGATTTCCAGTTTGGCTTGGTCACCCGTTTCCGACACGATCTGTGCAGCCTGCTGGGCATAATACAAATCGAGCCATGCCAGGGCCGTGTCGCGCTGGATGGCTGCAATGGTGTTGGCTTTTTCAGCAAGACCCTTTTCCGCTTCGCGTTCATAGCGTTCTGAGCGATACCGGCGCTTTTCGCTGCGGGTGATTTCCTGCATGACGCCGATGCGGCGCATGGTCATGGATTCTTTGGACAGACTAAAGCGCTCGTCACCCGAAAGTGGTAAGTTTTCTATGCCGGCGCTCACAACAGGGTCTGGCAGTTGACCTGCAGCGATGGCCATGTCTGTGGATGCAGCCACCGCATAGTCTTTTGCCGCAAGTTGGCGCGAGCGCTCAATGGCCAGGCGCTGCGCCTCAGGCAAACTAATTGCGAAAGTGTTGGCCAAGGCGGACGTTGCGACAATGAAGCTGCCAAGGCATGCAGCAGCGATGCCCCAGCCTTGCCAGGAAAGCATTGGGCGCGCGACTAACCGCGCATTTTTAGGGGATAACATGAAACCTCCGAAACGCAATGGAACACAGCAGCCGCGACGGTTACGCGGCACTGACGGCAAATGCGGTGCGGGAGGTTAAATGCGGAAACAGCAGTGGCGAATGGCAATCGGCGGAGCCATGCTATTGGCCAGCGAGGAGGATGTGATTCGGGGTAACAGAGGGGATTGGGATTGTGCGATGCGATACAGTAGGACTGCCGTCAATTCGGGAGAGAACGAGGCGATGTCCGGCACACTTGGTTTATCCAGTGACTGGTCGCCCGCTTGGACAAGTGCCTGGCAAAGATTAGGCTGCTCCAGATCCATTTCACTGCAGTCCTGCATTTCCGCCATGCTTTGCATGGATTGCGCCATCCCGGCCGCTTCAAATGCCTTGCTAATTTCCTGTGCTGGACACGCATACGCTGCCACGGCCAACTGTGCAAACAGCAAGCTAAAGAGCGCAATCAGCGCTGCAACGACACGGGAACGGTGAAAAAGCTTCATCAGCTATGTAAATTGAGCACGGTACTGTTTAAGTAATTCATCATAACAAATAATTTATTGAATTCCATTACCTTTATGTAATGTAGACCTTACCTCAATGGGAAGGTCAAGACCCGATACGCTTTTATTTTAATCAAAAAACGAGTCGGGAAGTGTCAGCCCACTTTAGACGCGCTGCTTAACTAACATACCAGCACTCTTCACGAACGCAAGTTCCTCAAAGATTACAGGTATGTAATCTGTACGTCATGTACATGTAATGTTGGCGTCATTTTTCAGGACAGAACATACCGGTATAGTTACCTACATGAATTGCAGAGTGAAAAACGAAGCGGATCCGGCAATTCAGTGACGAAGGCATAGTAGGCAAAAAAACATGATACGCTTAATTAAGACATTGGTGATCTGGATGTTGATGCTTGTGCTGCCAGCACAGGCGATCGCATCGTCCACCAAACTGTCTTGCGGACCTGCTCACCATCCAATGAGCGCCGCCGCGTCCATGGGAGTTGAGCATGCTCATCACGGCATGGACCAACACAGCAACCATAGTCATGAGCCCGTCCAGCAGGCGGCGAATGATAGCGCTTCAGATACCCCAAAAGAATCGGCTCAGTTTAAAAGTTCATTCTGTAGTGCCTGTGCTAGCTGCTGTGTAGGCGCCACTGCTCCGCCTAGCATGGTTGAGTGGCATTCGGACCATGACAGCAGCTTTGCGCCGCTCGTTACCTTCTCTCTCTTTATTACCGGTCATATTCCGCCGGGCTTTGAACGTCCGCCCCGGAACTTCCTCGCTTAATCGACCCATCGCTTAGCTGTCAGGCTTATGCCTTTCACTGGCATGGTTTTTAGAAATTGGTATGGCGTAATGCATGTCGCCACACTGATTTGTCCTATGTGAGGAACACATCATGTCATTTTTCCGTCGGCTGGCCATCGCCGCCATTGCAATAACGCCGGCTGTCCATGCGGCGCAAAATCCTGCTGAATCAACTGACCCGGCTGACCCTTCTTCCGCTGCCGCACCGTTTCACTACGAATCGGCATTTTCAAGTTATCGATCTGTAAAAAGCGACGAGGCAACCCCTGACAAGGTCTGGAGCGCCGCCAACGAGGAAATGGGACGCTTGGGAGGTCACGCCGGTCACATGAAAGACGGCAATACCTCCCTAGCACCCTCTAGTGGAAATGTTGGCAATGCCACTGATGCGTCTTCAGCACCACCAAGTGCTAAGCCCGCAAACCATAGCAGCCACGGCATGCACCATTAGCCAAAACAGGGATAAAAAATAATGACGACATGTAAAACCAGGGGAATGTTCAAACCTGCGGCCATCGCCTTGTCGGTCTTGGTGCTAACAGGATGCGCCACGTTTTCCCAAGACGGCGGCATCAACGACGTGTCTACCTTGACCAAGGAACGTACTGGCCAAACTGTCAGTCAAGCCAAATCGGAACAGGACAGCGCAGAAGCGGCCAAAGCGGTCGATGGGCTGCTGTCCAAGCCACTCACGGCTGACTCGGCGGTGCAGATTTCTCTGTTGAATAACCGGGGACTGCAAGCCTCCTTGACTGACCTGGGCATTGCCGAAGCGGATCTGGTGCGTGCCGGGCGCATGGCCAATCCCAGCTTTTCCTTTAGCCGCCTGCGTGGCGAGGAAAATACCGAAATCGAACGCTCGGTCATGTTCGATCTGATCGGACTGCTCACCATTCCAATCCGCAGCAATATCGAACAACGCCGTTTCGAGCAGGCCAAACTGCAAGCAGCTGCCGAAGCAGTGCGAATTGCCGCCAATACACGTCGTGCCTACTTCAACGCAATCGCTGCGCAGCAGACCGCGCAGTACATGGAACAGGTCAAAACCGCAGCCGAAGCGGGAGCCGAGCTAGCCAGCCGCATGGCGAACGTTGGGAACTGGAGCAAGCTGGACCAGGCGCGCGAGCAAGCATTTTATGCCGACGCAACCGCCCAGCTGGCACGCGCTCGCCATAACGCTACTGCTGCACGCGAACAACTGGCGCGCCTTTTGGGATTATGGGGCGCCAAGACCGCCTTCAAGCTGCCGGACCGCCTGCCTGATTTACCCAAGGTGCCCAATGAAATTACTGACATGGAAAAACTCGCCATGCAACAGCGACTAGATGTGCAGATGGCCCGTCGCAATACCGAAGCCACTGCCAGCGCACTGGGACTGTCGCAGGCAACAGGCTTCATCAATGTGCTGCATGCTGGCTACGCCAACACGAGTGAGACCGGGGAGCCGCGTGCAAACGGGTACGAGATCGAACTCGAAATCCCGATCTTCGACTGGGGGCGTTCACGCACAGCCAAAGCCAAAGCGATCTACATGCAGTCGGTGCACCGTACTGCCGACACGGCCATTCGTGCCCGCTCTGAAACACGTGAAGCTTATTCTTCCTACCGCACTGCCTATGATGTGGCAAAACATTATCGCGATGAAATCGTGCCTTTGAGGAAAAAGATTTCGGACGAAATCCTGTTGCGCTACAACGGCATGCTTGCGAGCGTCTTTGAAGTGCTTACTGATTCGCGCGCGCAGGTCGGCAGCGTTAATACGGCCATTGAAGCGCAGCGCGACTTCTGGATAGCCGAGACCGAGCTGCAAATGGCCATCAATGGCACGGGAGGCAACGTATCGCGGATGAGTAGCGGTTCAGCAGCGGTCGCTGAAAGCGGCGGACATTAATAAGGATTAGACATGGTTTCACGTAGAAATTTTTTCATGGGTGCAGGTGCCGTTGCCTTGGGTGCAGGCATGGTAAGCAGGGTTGGTGCCGCGTCCTTGCCCGAAGCACCGCTCATGAGCGATGCCACCACGCAGCCGCCGCGCATGCCCAATTCCGGACGGCCCTATAACCCGGTCGTGACCTTGAATGGCTGGTCGCTGCCATGGCGTATGAACAATGGTGTCAAGGAGTTTCATCTGGTCGCTGAACCGGTGGTGCGTGAACTCGCTCCCGGCATGAAAGCCAATCTGTGGGGCTATAACGGCCAGTCGCCAGGCCCTACCATCGAGGTGGTCGAGGGGGACCGGGTACGGATTTTTGTCACCAACAAGCTGCCTGAACACACCAGCATCCACTGGCATGGGCAGCGCCTGCCCAGCGGCATGGATGGCGTCACCGGTCTCACCCAGCCGGGCATACCGCCCGGCAAAACCTTCGTGTACGAATTCATCGCCAAGCGGCCCGGCACCTTCATGTACCACCCGCACGCGGATGAAATGGTGCAAATGGCCATGGGCATGATGGGCTTTTGGGTCACGCATCCCAAGGACGCGAACTTCATGAAAGTTGACCGTGATTTCGTTTTGCTAATGAGTGCCTACGACATTGACCCAGGCAGTGCAACGCCGCGTGTTGCCGAGATGACCGATTTCAATCTGTGGACCTGGAATAGCCGTGTGTTTCCTGGCATTGATCCCTTGGTAGTGCGGCAAAACGACCGGGTGCGCATTCGCATTGGCAACCTGACCATGACGAACCATCCGATTCACTTGCACGGCCATGAATTTGTCGTGACAGGCACCGACGGTGGCTGGACGCCGCCCGCGTCGCGCTGGCCGGAAGTGACAGTTGATGTGGCGGTGGGCCAGATGCGCGCCATTGAATTCGACGCGACCGACCTGGGCGACTGGGCCTTTCACTGCCACAAGTCGCATCACACCATGAATGCAATGGGGCACGATGTACCCACCATGATTGGTGTGGACCATCGTGGCATCGTACAAAAAATTAATAAGCTCGTACCGGACTACATGGTCATGGGCGAGCGTGGCATGGCCGACATGGGGGAGATGGAAATGCCCATCCCCGACAATACGCTGCCCATGATGACCGGCCAGGGTCCGTTTGGCGGCGTCGAGATGGGCGGCATGTTTACGGTCGTGAAAGTACGTAAAGACCAGAAACCGGGCGACTACAAGGATCCTGGCTGGTACAAGCATCCCGCCGGCACCGTCGCTTATGAGTGGACGGGACCAACACCTGCTGCGACGCGCAATACGTCACCTGGCGGCAAATTGACCAAACCGGTCAACAAGCCACAAGACGTCGAATTGAGAGCCCGTAAGCCAACCGGTCATAGTGGGCATTAACCCTCTCTGATGAAAATACGAATTACTACAAAGGAGCACGCATGAAACACAAAACCCTGTCCGCACTGGCTTCAACGCTGCTGGTTTTCTCATTGGGGCTTCACGGCATCGCATCGTTTGCGCATACCGGCGAAAAGCACGCTGACGCTAAAAAGCCAGCCGTTATGTCCACGGAAGAAAAGGCGTTTGGCAGGCAAGGCGACCCAAAGAAAATCGATCGTACGATCAAGGTCGACATGAATGACATGATGCGGTTTAACCCGTCTGATCTCACTGTCAAGCAAGGCGAAACCGTCAAGTTCGTGGTCACCAATAGCGGCAAGATGATGCACGAAATGGTGTTGGGTACGATGGATGAACTGAAAGAACATGGCGAAATGATGCGCAAGCACCCTGGGATGGAACATGACGAGCCGTACATGACGCATGTGGCGCCTGGCAAGAAAGAAGAAATGGTTTGGCAGTTCACGAAACCAGGCGAATTCAATTACGCATGCCTGATCGCAGGCCACTTCGAAGCTGGCATGGCCGGAAAAATCAACGTGGTCGCGAAATAAATGAAGTTTGACGGCATGGACCCGCAAAGCAGCACGGCCATGCCAATTTTTACGATACCGAAGGAGAAAACCTATGAAACGCTTATCTACTACGACACTAACACTCATTTTGGCTTTAGGCGGCATGCCGTTGATCGCCGCTGCCGGCGGCGACCATGGGGCACATGCTGGTATTGACCACGGCGCATCCAGCGCAACGAGTGCGCCTGCTGCAACTGATACGTCCTTAGTCGATGGTGAAGTCAAGAAAGTCGACCGGGAACAAGGCAAGGTCACGATTAAGCATGCCGAACTGAAAAACTTAGGCATGCCAGGCATGACGATGGTGTTTCAGGTCAAGGACAAATCCATGCTGGACCAGGTCAAGGCAGGCGACCAGATTGCCTTTGTCGCCGACAAGATCGATGGCAAATTTACAGTGACACAGATGGAGCCCAAAAACTAATTTGTCATGCTTCGTGCAACGTTACCTCGCGAAGGTGACGTTGCAGCCTTAAACAGTGCCAGCAGTGTCCATGCCATCGGCTAGGCACTGCCCATCAACAGCGATGGAGCTTGTCCTTCAGGGCATGCTGCGCCCTATAAAAACATAAGGGCATGACGCAAAATGAGCACTGTGCCAATGCGTAACTTGAATTGCTCTCACTTTTTCGCATATCGACAGAACATTTTTGTCTTAAGTCACTCCTAGCGGTAGCGTAGTTGTTAATTTTGTACGTTTAACGTTTAACTAGGAGGACTTATGCCAACCGTAAAACATGCCACCCTGCTTCTTGTTTCCCTTCTGATGAGCACATCCGTCTACGCGCAAAGCAGCGCCTCCGGCATGAGCCATCATGGCAGTGGCGCGTCGCATATGAGCGGCGACATGAAACACGAGGAGATGAAACACGGCGACATGAAGCATGAAAGCGCCAACGCCAGCAAGATGCCATTCGATCACCAGTTTCTCGACACCATGAGCATGCATCATGCGCATGGCATCCAGATGGCGCAACTGGCACAAGAGCGCGCCACCCATGATGAATTAAAGCAAATGGCCAAGAAAATGCATGATGACCAGCAAGAGGATATCAAGAAAATGCAAGCCATGAAGGAACAGTGGTATGCCGGCAAAGGCGATGCCATGAACATGCAAATGCCGGGCATGAAGGAATCCCTGCAAAGCCATGACAAGAACATGGAAAAACTCAAGGCTGCCAAGGACGAACAGTTCGACACGATGTTTGTAGCCATGATGAGCAAGCACCACACCGACGGCAGAAAGATGGCCAATGCCGCGTTGAAAAAGGCCGAGCACCAGGACGTCAAGGAAATGGCCAAGAAAATAGCTGACAGCCAGAAAAAGGACAATGCGGAAATGGCGGCCATGCAAAAAGAATGGAAGCAGGCGAAAAAATAATTTTCTTAACCAAAAAGACTATCCAAAAACTGCTCAGGGAAAAAAGCAATCTTTTGATCCTTTTCTTATAGGAGATGACCATGACATTGCAAATGCAAGGAACCTCAACCAATCCACAGATGCGACAGCATTTACAGGAATGTATCCAGAATTGTCTGGACTGTGCCCAGGCTTGCGAGACCTGTTTTGCCGAGTGCGTTCGAATGGAGATGCCTGGCATGGCGGAATGCATCGCCGCTTGCCGCGATTGTGCCGACATCTGCCTACTGGACGCGCAGTTGATGAGCCGGGAGTCGCCCATTCACTTTGACACCTGTGAACTGTGCGCCAAGATTTGCGACATGTGCGCCGAAGCATGCCGTAAAGCCAGTTCCCTGCACAATCAGGGTCAGCAATCCAGCACGCTGCAGCAATGCGCTGATGCGTGCGAACGTTGTGCACAGACTTGCCGCGCCATGGCTGCCATGCGCACCGGAATGCACTAGTCTGGGCGGGGGGTGCCCTGCCCTATATGAACCCCATACGACTGCCAACGATGTTTTATACGGGCGGGCCCCTTCCAAGAGAATACTGGCCATCACTGTTGCTAGTCGGTGTTTTATGGGTATGCGCGCTGGCAGCGTTCCTTTACTATCTTCGCGTCAAACGCCGGCAGGCAGGCAGAAATAAAACGCAGCCACACCGTGGCAGCGGCACCGCTCGCAAAAAGCGCCGTTCCTCTGGGCCACGCCGCAGGCATTGATATGTCGCATAAGACAAGAGTAAGGCGGGTTAGCAGATGCAAAATACTGCATCGTCGTTCCTTGTTTCAGTATTGATTTTTATCCTGTGCAGCGTCACTATGAGCAGTGCTGTTGAAGCACCGAATGTGAACAGGGTATAGAAGATGATTACAGTGGATGACCGAACATTACAGGAATGTAATCGTCGGCCGGATTGATATCTGCCAAAATTACTGAATTTCCGCTCACAGCAGGATTATGCATGCGTATATTGGTTATCGAGGACGAGCCTAAGGCAGGAGAATATCTCAAGAAGGGACTGACGGAATCCGGGTTCGTCGTGGATTGGGTCAGCACGGGCATTGATGGGCTGCATCAGGCGCAATCGGAGGCTTATGACATGATCGTGCTCGACGTCATGCTCCCGGTTTTAAACGGTTGGAAAGTATTGGAAGAGATCCGCAAGACGCAGGAGACACCCGTGTTATTCCTGACCGCGCGCGATCAGCTTGAAGACCGGCTCAAAGGATTCGATTTAGGCGCAGATGATTACCTGGTCAAGCCGTTTGCATTTGCCGAGTTAATTGTCCGAATCCGTGCATTGCTGCGGCGCGGACCAGTTCGCGAAGCAGATTACTTGGTCATTGGTGACTTGGAAATCGATGTATTGAAGCGCCGTGTCACACGCAGCGGCATTCGTATCGATTTGACCGCGAGAGAATTTGCATTGCTGCACCTGCTTGCCAAGCGCCAGGGCGAAGTCTTGTCGCGTTCCTTTATTGCGTCAAGCGTGTGGGATATGAATTTCGATAGCGATACCAATGTCGTGGACGTAGCGGTTCGCCGGTTGCGCGCCAAAGTGGATGATCCCTATCCAAGCAAATTGGTGCACACCGTACGTGGTATGGGTTATTTGCTGGAAGAACGCAAATGAGCTTGCGTCGTTTGCCCACACTGACCGCGCGTATCGTGGCGTTATTTTCGCTGACCGCGCTGATGACATTTGCCGGTATTGGCACTTACTTGTACCAATCGCTGGACGCCCAGCTGAAGTTGCGCGACGACCACGAATTGCTTGGTAAGGTCGACCAGCTGCGCTATTTGCTTAGTCAAACGCCCAGCGTTGAGGCAATTCAGAAAGATCCGCACCGCTTTTATGACGCAACTGGCAAGCATGAAGGATTGATGGTCGTCTTGCAATCTTCTGGAGGGCTGGAACTGATGCGAAGCGGTCTGCCACGCTCGGCCAGTCTGCCGGCGTTGTCGACGATTCCAGCTGATGCCGAGCCTAGCGAAGAGGACCTGACGTCTTGGAAGCTGGATGAAAACGCATCAGCGCGTGTCGTCGCGGCGTGGGGGAAATTGCAGGATCAACGCTCGGAAGTGCGGATTATCTTGGCACGTTCCAATGCGGAGCTAACAACTCTTTTGGCATCCTATAAAAAAGATGTGATGTTTTCCATGCTGGCAGGCATTTTTTTTGCGGTGCTACTGGGTTATCTGGTCGTACGCGCCAGCCTGCGCCCGATACGGCACATTGCCGCGCAAGCCAGGTCGATTAGCGCACAGCACTTGGATAAGCGCTTGAATGCCAGTACGGCGCCAGGCGAGCTTCAAATTCTTGTCGAGTCATTTAATGCGGTACTCAACCGCCTGCAGGAAAGCTTCCAGCGCCTGTCGCAGTTTTCAGCGGATTTGGCGCATGATATGCGCACGCCACTGAATAACCTGATGGTGCAAACGCAAGTGGCCTTGTCGCATCCGCGCAGCCAGGAAGAATACCAGGCACTTCTCGGATCCAATCTCGAGGAATACGAGCGGCTTGCCCGCATGGTGGAAAGCATGCTGTTTTTGGCGCGGGCAGATCATGCGCAAATTGGTCTGGACTGGCAAAAGCTCGATGCGCGCAATGAAATGCATCGAATTGCCGAGTATTTTGAGGGCGTGGCTGAAGAAAAAGGGGTGCACTGCAAGGTGGAGGCCGAAGAGGGTGTGGTTGTGTGGGCCGACCCGGTTTTATTTCGCCGCGCAGTCAATAATCTGATGGTCAATGCCATCCGCTATACACCGGAAGGCGGTACGATCCATTTGCGCGTGACACCCGGTCCTGACGGCCAGACCATCAGCATAATCAATCCAGGGCCAGGCATTGACAAAGCTCATCTACCACGCATTTTTGACCGTTTTTACCGAGTCGATCGGGCCCGCACCGAGTCTGCATCGTCAACTGGATTAGGGCTGGCGATTGTGCATACCATTATGAAGCTGCATGGCGGGCGCGCTGAAGTGGAGAGTGAGCCGAATCGTTTTACCTCCTTCATGCTGATCTTCCCAAAGCAACCCGATACCATTGTGGTAACTGGTCATATGGCAAACAACGCGCGTGACCATGCGGGTGTAGAAAGAAATGAAGCCTGGCAGAAATGACCCCTGCAGCTGTGGTAGCGGTATCAAATTCAAGAAATGCTGCGGACAAACCACACAGAATGGTGCGCTGCGCAAACCAATTCCAATCAATCCCGCTCGCAGTTGTGGCAGTTGTACCGCCTGCTGCGATGGCTGGCTGAAGGCCAACATTTACGGACATGAAATGGAGCCCGATACGCCGTGTCATTTCGTGCGGCATGGCGGTTGCAGCATCTATGAAGAAAGGCCGGAAGAACCATGCCGTCGCTTCGAGTGTGCCTGGAAGGAAACCACAAGTCCCTTCCCTGAAGCATTTCGGCCTGACCGCGTCGGCATCATTATCTTGCGCATCAAGTGGCGCAACAGGAACGCCTACCGGCTTGTCTCCGCGGGGCACGACCTTTCCCTCGAGGTGCTGGCCTGGATGCGTGCTTGGAGCCAGCACACAGGCTATCCCTTCTTTTACGAAGAAGCGGGTGAAACATTGGGATACGGACCGAAAGCCTTCTTGGACGACATGCAGCAGCGCCAAGCTCGAGGCGAGCCGTTATGGTAACGCGCCGGTCATCAGGCTGTGCCGACTAAGAGCCCGAATCACGCTCTACCCCATCGAATAGGAAAGATTTTTTATTTATATCAGTGATACCGGCTTATTCAAGCCATACAGACATGCCTTGTGCAGCAAAAAACCCAGCAAAACTGCTGGGCCAATAGTGTGCTTGGCTGGTCAAACACTTTGGAGAAGCACACCTATTCAGACATAATTAATGCTGGCAGGGTTCAATCTTGAACAACGTTTCATCAATGTAAAGCCTGAATGTTCGCTTTGCGGGCGTCCAATCTTTACTAGAGCTGGCAGAGCAACAGGCATTCCGGCGACCCTCAGGTGCTTTAGCATCTGGCTTACTGTCCCTCTCAAGAGGGATGCTATGCCCGCGTTAGTCTACATCGATAGCTGATTTCATCTTGGATCGTTAGTTTTCCCAATAGGCTGAAATTTCTCTGGTCGTTTATCAGGAACGAACCCATTTTGGTTAGGCATTTGTACTTTTGCAAGATTGTTCTGGTCTAGCGTCATGGTGCTATCTATGATTTTTGCCTCTGAAAGGATATAGGCTGAAAGTGCATAGACATTGTCGTTACTGAGACTGCCGGGCGCAGGAAGTGGCATGGCGCGTTTGATATAGTCAAAAAGCGTCGTGGCATAAGGCCAGTAGCTCTCTACCGTTTTGACAGGTTTTTTAGTCGGGTCATTGTTGATCAGCGTGTCGCGCCCACCAATCAGCCTGTCTCCTATACCACCTTCCAGTTTGGCTCCGTGGCAGGCCACGCATTGAGCCTGATACAACTCTTTGCCTTGTATTGCAGTGCCTTTGCCAACCGGTAGTCCACGCCCGTCTGGCAAAGGAGATACAAACTCCTTGGTATCCGTCTCAGTTATGGGCTTGCCGAAACCAAAGGGCGCGCTTTGGACAAGAGGCGAGATAAATAGGGTACTTATAGCAATCACGGTTGCCAGTGAGAAGGGCTTAAGCATAGTGGACATTGGTCACCTTTCCATCGGGGGCGATTTTCCAGCTTTGAATGCTGTTGAGATGGTATACCGGTCCTACTGGCCCGTTCAGTCCGCCACGTGCTTCAACCAATTGCTTGATCGTCGGTTGAACGTACCCAGTTTCATCTATACAGCGGCTCTGAAGTACAGTTTCCTTTCCATTCCAGTTCCAAGGCAAGCGAAATCGCACGGGACAAATCGGCAGTACGGGGCTCTCAATTTGTGCTTGCTGCCAAGTTCGCCCGCCATCTACCGAGACATCGACACGTTTCACGCGCCCACGTCCAGACCAGGCTAAACCTGTAATTTCATAGAAGCCTGGTTCCGGTAGTTGCATTTCACCAGACGGAAAGGTGATCACAGATTTAGCGTCCATTTCGAATGAAAACTGGACTGCCTTGCCATTCGGCATCAAATCGGTGTACTTGGAGGTTTCCTCGCGGGTCATGAAAGGCGTATCCGACACAGCGAGTCTGCGGAGCCATTTGATGTGCATGTTCCCTTCAAAGCCTGGCACCATAAGCCGCAACGGATAACCCTGCTCGGGGCGAATCGCTTCGCCATTCTGGGCATAGGCAAGAAAGCAATCCTTCATAGCCTTCTCTAACGGAATGCTTCGCGTCATCACCGCCGAGTCTCCACCTTCGGCAAGCAACCACTTGGCTCCTGGGCGAAGATCCACCTCTTTGAGCAGAGTTGACAGCGGTACGCCGGTCCATTCCGAGGTCGAGATCAGACCATGCGTGCCTTGCACGGTTTTCATTGTCGGCTTAGACCATTCCGTTAGCGTGTTGCCTGAGCATTCAATAAAATGGATACGCGAGATAGAGGGAAACCGCTTGAGGTCTGCCATCGAAAACTTCTTAGGCTGCTTGACCATCCCATGAATGAATAATGAATGCTTTGCTGGGTCAATTACCGCTATTCCACCATGATGTCGTTCGAAGTGCAGGCCGGAAGGAGTGATAATTCCGTGACTCTTTTCAAGCGGGGTTAATGTCCATGAAGATTGGTTGGTCGGATTTTTGTACAGCATTCGCACCTCAGTCTCGAACTGAGACCGGGTGCCATATCCGCCATCCTCACCAAATGGAACTCCGGGGACTTTGGTAGCGTCCTGTGGAACAGTACGCTCTACCGCGCCAGCTGGTGCAGCTGCGCCTGCGACTTGATGTAAAGATGTAGCCCCTAGGGCAGCCATGGCACTAATCATGAACGAGCGCCGTGGCAGTCGAGCCTCCTTTGGGCCAGTGAAATAGGGGGAATCGGGATCTTTCCGCTTTACTTCGAGGTATTTATCTTCCGCGGCCATACGTCGCTCTGTTATTGTCAACTGCTCCTCTGTCTCCCGGTGTTTTTGTTTTGTAGTTCTCATCTTGTCTCCATTTAGTGGGACTACTTATTTTCTTAAATTACAGTCTTTTGGTTCGGAGACGCCTCGAGCTTTAATTCATTCAATTGCCCATGTCGTATCCTTTATGTCTACGCATCAGGCTCCGAATGTTTTATGGAACTAGCCGTTTTATCATGTGCTCTTGACGTTCTTCTTGACTGAGCAGGCGGGAGTATACCTTGCTACTGATCGGTTATTGCTAGCGCTTATTAGTCGTCACTGTAGTTGGCAGAGATGGGAGTATCAAGCAGTTACATAATGAGTGATGAGTTCCATCAAACACCATGCCTGATATGTTGGTGCTTTTGCAGAAATTGTAAACTGGAAAATGCGTTTCCATCATGAAAACCTTGAGTCCCACCAAGTTAAACGTATAAAAGTGAAGCTTTCTAGCCATCCTATGGCAAGAGCACCGATCAGAATTGGGCGGATTCAACCGGTCGTCGCAACACCTTATCAAGGAGGTGTTGCGACGACCAGCGGGATGGATGCATAAGTTGACAGGGCGAGGAGCGATGCGCTCGCCAGGTGCGCCGTCGCATCGGCGGGAAACCGAGAGGCGATTCTGGGAGCAAATCGCCACAGGCATTACAAGTGAGAAGGCCGCAGAGGCTGTTGGCGTGTCGCAGGCAGTAGGCACTCGCTGGTTCCGTCATAATGGTGGCATGCCACTTTCCATGTCGAGCCCGATATCCGGGAGATACTTGTCGTTCGCGGAGCGAGAAGAGATTGGACTACTTTTGTGTCAAGGCGTCGGGGTACGAGTGATTGCGCGCCGTATCGGGCGCAGCCCATCAACGGTCTCCCGGGAATTGACACGTAATGCTGCAACGCGTAGCGGCCGACTTGAGTATCGAGCTTCGGTTGCGCAGTGGAAGGCGGAACGGGTTGCCAAAAGACCCAAGCCTTCGAAACTGGTGACTAACCTACGCTTGCGCCACTACGTGCAAGACCGTCTGGAGGGCAAGGTTCGCGACGCTCATGGCCGTGACTTTCTGGGCCGAGGCAGGCGCCGTTCAAAGGGAGAAACAAACCGCATCGCGGTGACCGCAAATGGGTCAATGGTTGGTCGCCCGAACAGATTTCCAACCGGCTGCAGAACGACTTTCCGGATGACGAATCCATGCGCATCTCTCAGGAAGCCATTTACCAGGCTCTCTATATCCAGGGCTGAGATGCTCTCAAGCGCGAGCTGGTTAGCTGTTTGCGCACTGGGCGGGCGTTGCGCATGCCCAGGGCCAGGGCACAAGCCAAGGCCTGGGCGCACGTTAGCGAGGATGTGATGATCTCTAGCCGGCCTGCAGAAGCGCGGGATAGAGCTGTACCGGGGCATTGGGAGGGTGACCTGATCATCGGCCTGAACCGGTCCGCGATTGGAACGCTAGTCGAGCGATCAAGCCGATTCACCATGCTTGTCCACCTGCCTCGCGAAGAAGGCTACAGGCTGATTCCCAGGACAAAGAATGGCCCTGCGCTGGCTGGCTAAGGCGCTGTCACGATGGCCAATGCGCTCAAGAAAACCATGATTGACATGCCTACCCAATTGTGGCGGTCATTGACCTGGGATCGTGGGAAAGAACTATCCGATCACGCTCGCTTCACGGTCGAGTCCGGGATGAAGGGATTCTTCGCCGATCCACACAGTCCATGGCAGCGCGGCACAAACGAGAACACGAATGGCCTTCTGCGGCAATACTTTCCAAAGGGCACAGATCTGTCTCGGTGGAACGCTCGAGAGATCCAGGCCGTTGCCAATGCTCTCAATTCCAGGCCCCGAAAAACGCTTGGTTGGAAGACACCGGCCGAAGCACTAGACGAGTACCTAAATTCTGTTCAACAATCTAGTGTTGCGACGACCGGTTGAATCCGCCCAGTACCGGATGCAGCCGTATAGAGCGGCGCTGGTTCGATGCGGGATGCAACAGAGCATGTCGCGAAAGGGGAACTGCTTCGACAACGCGGCCATGGAGAGCTTCTTCGCTACCCTGAAAGCCGAGTATTTCCATCTCAATGACTTCGAGAATGTCGAGCAACTGAACGCTGGACTCAGGCGTTACATCGATTACTACAACCGGCAACGCATCAAATCAAAGCTTGGCGGCATGAGTCCAGTGGAATATCGCCTGCAGGCAGCACGCAACTAAAGCTTAACCGTCCAACTCTTGGGGGTCAGTTCAAAACCGGGGCGGTTCAGTCTATGTAAGGAACATGAGACTGCCTAATTTCAACAATGAATTTACCTAATGCATCAGCAACGCATTTTTTATTCCAGAGAAATGAACTCCGTTGCAACAACCCCTTCTAACACAAAAATCTTTATTTCTATCAATTCTTGTTTTAAGGGGTGGTTTATGCAAGGGGAAAAGCGCTTTTTCTTAAGAAGTATTGCACTTCTTATTTCGCTTACATTAGCAGCGTGCGGCGGTGGCGGCAGTGACAGTCAGAATGAACTAAGCCGCAACGAGCAAACTTCTTTCCATAATGCTTCTGCAGAAGCAGCCTCGCAAGAGCCGAATGCACCGCAGGCAACCGGCAATACAGCAACGGACGGCTTTAACTGGTTTAATTTCCGCCGTGAGCAAATTGGCCTGCCGCCGGTAGCGCGCAACGCAGTGGTGGATGCGGTCGCGCAGGGCCACTCCACTTATCAAAAGAATACAGACACCATTTCACATGAGCAAACGGCAGGGCAGTCCGGATATACCGGTGCCACGCTGGGGGACCGACTGCAAGAAGGTGGCTACCGCTTTACCTCGCCAGCCTACGCGTATGCAGAAATCATCTCGGCGACGGGCGGCACGTCAGGATTTGCTGCAGCAGAAAGCTTGATTACCGCAATTTATCATCGTTTTGTGGCATTTGAGCCCATGTTTAAAGAAGCCGGGTCCGGCACCGCCACGGTGCCTAACGGGTATACGTACTTCACTACTAATTTTGTGGCCAATGGCTTGGATGGTGGCATCGGCTTGGGAAATTTTGTGGTCTACCCGACTGACAAGCAGCAGCGCGTGCCAGCTGGTTTTTTAAGCGACCAGGAAATACCGGACCCGGCTCCTGCCCAAAATGCTGTGGGCTATCCAATTAGTGTCCATGCCGATATTGCCGCGGAAGTCGCGGTGCAAAGCTTTACGGTACGCCCGCGCGGCGCAGAGTCATTGCCTACCCGTTTATTGATCAGCGCTACCGATCAAGATACACCGAAATCAGCCGCTGCGATTATCCCCCTTACCGTATTGTTAAAGGGCACGACGTATGACGTGCAATTCGTCGGAACAATCGATGGTGTGCCAGCGAATCGGAGCTGGTCATTTACGACACAATAAGTTTCTACTTATACCAGCATTGACATGAACAGCGCCATGTACGAGGTGTGCCGTTATGGTAATGTCCACCGCATCAGGCTGTTCCGGCATAAGGCTCCAATCATGCGCTATTTAACCAGATAGGGCAGGCTTCTATTTATATTGGTTATGCCGGCTTCTTCCAAAGCTACCGCCTCATGTTGTGAAAAATTGAAAAAGGTTGAGTATGCAATTCAATTCTGGAGGAAAGAAGAAACGAATTGTGCGATGCAATTACGATATTAGACTGACTTGCGGTCCTTTCCAATTAGTAGACGAGTATCGTTCAGATATTCATGGCGTGGTACTTCAAGGTTAAGTGGCGCAGGAACATTTTTAAAAACGCGCCCTGCCAAGTCGAATTTGGAGCCGTGGCAAGGGCAATAGAATCCTCCAGGCCAATCAGAACCGAGGTCGGCAGCTGTGGTGTCAGAACGAAAAGTAGGTATGCAACCCAAATGCGTACATAGACCAATAACAATGAGGTACTGTGGTTTGATAGATCGCGTCGCATTGGCGGCATAGTCAGGTTGTTGCGGCTCCCGTGACTGCGGATCGAGCAGCAGACTGTCATGCCTCTTCAATAATGTCAGCATTGGATCGGTACGATGCAGTATCCATACCGGCTTGCCGCGCCATTCGACAGTCAGCAGCATTCCAGGCTGCATGGAGCTTAAATCCACCTCCACGGGTGCTCCTGCTGCTTTGGCCGCTTCGCTGGGCGACATGCTCGCTACAAAAGGAACCGCCGATGCAATCAGGCCAGCGCCACCCACGCCACTTGCCGCAAGCGTAATGAACTTTCTGCGTCGAATGTCTATTCGATCATTGTTCATGATAACCACGTTTACAATGCGTTCTTAAAACATAAGAAAAGCTCAGTGACGTTTAGGAAGTGGAATGTAAAGTTTTAAATAGAACTTGTCTAAGGTTTCCTCGCATCCCTGGCGTTTTGAAAGTGCCTCAAGCGCTTGCAATAGATACTCCGCAATTTTAGGCAAGCTATTTCGAATGCTGCCTGTATTGCCTGTTCCAAATAATCTGGTGCTTGTCTCATCACAATTTCTTTCGTAATAGTGCAATATTGGGGGATCCCTTCAGCGGCATGCAGCGTTTATACAAAGTGATTAGAAATGAACTTAACAAATGGAAAAATTGGTCTTCATTAGGCAAGATACATAACGAATGACCAAATAAACACTCAACATGCTTATTCGATTCACAATTCGAATTACCGCTTTTAAGTAGCTGGCACATTGCTGGCTATTTCTGCAAATTGGATACCAAGTAAATTTCGAACCTAATTTTTTTCGTCATTCCTTAATAAAGGATGGTCGTTAATATCGTCATAGTCAAAAGCTTGAATTTCATATCGAAGACATGGTTAAGCGCTATTTATTTGAAAAACCTTGGTCCCAGTCCGCAAATGAACAAAATGTGCTTATTTATTTATAGTGCCTATTAAGGCATTTGCACAGAGATTTGTGCATTTCAAATGACAGGTTCGACAGTCAGCTTGAGTTCGTCTGACGATAAAATTACAGAAATGTAATCGTCTTGCCATGTCAGTGGCCGTTGCAGCTAACGTGCCACCTTGCTTAATCACATAATGGTGTAGAGCCCATTTCATAATGAAAATTCAACAAGCGAAATTTCGTTGTAAAGGCTAACTACATCGGGCAGGTTTTATCAGCATTTGTAAAGGCATGAACCCTTATTGCGCCAAACCTTTGCATATGACATAGATGTAATGCTCTTGTCACCCTGGTGTTGGCGATGGTTTTCTACACTGTTTGCATGGATCGACAATGCATGCGATCCGGTAACCTCACCACTGATAAGGAGTATTTTATGAAAACCATCCACCTTCGCATCATCATTGCCGCTGTATCATTGGCAGCAGGTTTCCAATCCGCCGCCATGGCAGACGACAAGTCACTGGGCGATGGCGATACCAACTGGCGGGAACACTTCCGTTCGACCAAATCTAGCGCCGAGGTGAAAGCGCAAGTCTTACAAGCACGTGAACAGGGGCAGCTCGATAGCTTCAATGACGGCACTTATCCAGGCAAAAGCACGCTCCGAAGCACCCGTTCGCGCGACGAAGTCCAGCGCGAGGCCATTGCCGCCAATCGGTCGGGCCAGGCACTGGCCGATGACAATTACATGGGTTATCAGTAAGCCCTACGTGGCCCAGGCTGCACCGGCTCTCGGTAACGGGGGCTGGTTTACGCTTGGGTTGCGTGGTCGTCTAAAACCATATCCGCACGCCCGCGACCAGTTGCCGCTGGCTGCGGGATTCTCCATCGTCACGCGCAAAATCCGCTGTCTCGCCGAATTTCCGGGTCCAGTTAATACCGATATACGGCGCCACTTCGCGCCGGATCTCGTAGCGCAACCGAAGTCCAAACGACATGTCGGACAGGCCGCTGCCAATGCCGCGCTCACGGTCCGATTTCCCGTATAGATTCGTCTCGACCTCTGGCGTGAGAAAGGTCACCTGGCTTAGGCGAAACGTATAATCCGCTTTGAAGCGCGCAGCAGTGCGCCCGGACGGACCGATATAGCCAAACGCTTCAATATCAAACCAGTACGGCGCAATCCCCTGAATGCCAAACGCCAGCCATTGCCGGCTGGGGCTTTGCCCAAAATCGTGCCGCACACCGACTTGCGCATCCCAGAATGCCGCCACCGCCCGTGACCCGAGCAATTCGAGCCGCCCTTCGGTCTCGCCTTCAAGGCGCTCGCCTTCCGTTTTAAGCCAGAGCTTGTTAAAGTCGCGTCCCACCCACGCCTGCGCATCCCAGGCAAATCCATCACCGTCCCGGGTGTTGACATATTCCAGCTGGTCAAACATCACCATATGGAAAATATCATTGTCTGCCATCGCCATGCCTGTGCCGGGAATGGCATAGGAACCGTCGGGATTCCTCTTGTAAATCGATTCCCTGGAAACCGTGGCGCGATCACGCGCCGCCGGATCAGTCTGATTACCCGGCACGGGCGGCGTCATGTGGTCTGCATGTGGATCGGCTGGCTGAACCTGCTGAGGCGCGGCGGAGGGCATGGACTCTTGGGCGCCATGCCCTCCATGCATTGCACCATGATCCATATTGGACTGGGCAAAAACCGGCAACGACAACGCAGCAAGCAAAATAGGGAGAATGTAGCAGACAGGCCGAAATGCGGTTTCCAGTGGTTTTAAGCAGCTTAAGGTTTTCATGCCACCACCACCTTTCTGAACATGCCGGCTTCCATGTGATACAACAAATGACAATGAAAGGCCCACTGCCCGATCGCGTCAGCCGTCACCCGGAAACTGATTTGCTTGCTGGGCTGGACGTTAACCGTATGCTTGCGTACCTTGAATTTCCCGTCTTCGCTTTCGATGTCGCTCCACATGCCATGCAAGTGAATCGGGTGGTTCATCATGGTATCGTTGATTAACGTGATGCGCACCCGCTCGCCATACTTCAGATAAATCGGTTCGGCGTCATGGAACTTCACGCCGTCAAAGGACCAGACGAAACGCTGCATGTTCCCGGTTAAGCGCAACACGATTTCCCTGCCCGGCTCTCGTGGGTCGACCGCTACACCTACGGTGTCGAGGGCAGCATAGGTCAACACCCGCCGCCCATTGTCGCGCAGACGAGGCCCCGGGTCGCTTAGGGATTTGGAAGGCGACATGACGCGTGAATCCACGCCTGGTTCGGTGGTCAAGCCTTTCATGTTCTTGTCCGCCGCCATGGCGCCCATGTCATGCCCTGCCATGCCAGCAGTGGAGGTTGCCACACCTGATTGGTTTTTCATGGAAGCCATGTCGTGTCCCGGCATTCCATGCGCGGCATGGCCGCCTTGCTGGCCGGCGCCCATGGAAGCCCTGTCGTCGCCTTTCATGCCGCTCATCGCCGCTCCTGCCTGGTCGCCTTGCATCAACGGGGTCTGGGCACCCTGATTTTGCATGGAGGACATGTCGTGCCCTTCCATGCCTTCCATATCCCCCATGCCCATGTCGACCATGGAAAGCCAGGTTTTCGGGCCCATTTCCGGCACGGGTGCGCTCATGCCAAGACGCGGCGCCAACGTGGCACGGGTAAAGCCGCTGCGGTCAATCGATTGCGAAAAGATCGTGTAAGCGCGATTTTCCGGCATCTCCACAATCACGTCATAGGTCTCGGCAACAGAAATGCGGAATTCATCGACCGTCACGGGTGCCACTGGCTGGCCATCGGCTGAAACGACCGTCATTTTCAGGCCGGGAATGCGCACATCAAAAATGGTGGTGGCTGAGCCATTGATGAAACGCAGCCGCACGCGCTCGCCGCGCCGGGCAACCGCTGTCCAGTTGCCATTGGGCGTGGTGCCGTTGGTCAGATAAGTGAAAGTGGCGCCCGAGACGTCACCTAGGTCAGTCGGGTTCATGCGCATCTGGTCCCACATCTGGCGCTTTTGCCAAGCCTTGGCCACTCCCATTTCGCGCACGTCCGCGGCAAAGTCGACCACGGTCGGCATCTGATAGTTGAAAAAGTCGGACGATTGCTTCAAGCGCGTGAAAATCCATTCCGGCTCGCGATCGGTCCAGTCGCTTAGCAGCACGACGTAGTCGCGTTCATACGCAACCTTCTCGCCATCGCGCGGATCGATCACGATCGCGCCATACAAGCCTGTTTGTTCCTGAAAGCGACTGTGGCTGTGATACCAGTAAGTGCCGCTTTGCGCGACCTTGAAGTGGTAGGTAAAACTTTCTCCCGGTGCAATGCCCGGAAAACTGAATCCTGGCACGCCATCCATTTCGAATGGCAACAAAATGCCATGCCAGTGGATCGAAGTATCCTCCTCCAGGCGGTTCTCGACCTGAATGGTCACCGTTGAGCCCTCTTTCCAGCGCAGAATAGGTCCAGGAACCGTGCCGTTGATCATCGTGGCTTGCCGCGCTTTGCCCGTGTAATTGACCGGCGTCTTGTCAATGACAAGGTGGAAGTCCGTGCCCTGCAGGACCGGGTCGCGTATAACAGGTGCCTCCTGTGCCCGAATTGGATGGTGCCAAGCCCCTAGCGCTGCCCAAGTACCGCCTGCGGCAAGGCCTTGCACGAAGCGGCGCCGCGGGTAACTGAAAGGTTCATGCCAGCCTGATTGTTTTGTCATGCAACCTCCGCGAATGCATGCTGTGTATGCCTGGGGTGACAGGCGGATGTTGGCCTGTGGCAGGCTTTCTCATCTGCCTTGCCCCGAGCAACAGCGTTTGAAAAGAGCGAGTTCACTTTTGCAAAAAGTGCCATGGTTAAATGGCCTGGCTTATCCAAACCGCCTGCCAGCGGCGTTGCCATAGCGGTTACTGCTCTGCGTCGCGCTCGAGCCACTGGATGGCTGGAAATCGCATAGATTGAAGCGCTTACACAACTGGTTGCGCATATCGTTGATTTCTCTTGTTTGCGCGTTGACGATGCCTTCGCAATAATGCTTGAGCTCATCATGATTCAAATCTGACTTAACCTGACAATCCAGACTTGGCAGCAGAGCGCTGTAATGGTGATTGCTGAAGGTTTGCAAGAAGGTACGATCAAATTGGTTGCCGGCAGGCGCTTGGGTCAAGGCCTGAATCATTTGCTGGCCCTCTTGGGTCAATTGCGGCGTATAGGTCACGCCATACCAGTCGTGCAAAAAGCGTTGCGCCTTGTTGATCTCCTCCCGCTGCATTCGGTTAGCCATGCGTGCCATCGACTTGAGTTCATCCGAGCTGGCCTTGGCCGGCGTGGAAGAGTAATTCGGTGTGGGTGACGTACCCTCCTGAGGATGGTTAATCGCAGCATCACGCTGGGCATCAGTGCCTGCCGCCAATTCTGTCATGCGCAGCGCAGAAAAGTGATGGTTAATAATGAAGGTGAGATATTCTCGTTCGAATTGTGCGGTTCTGCCCCGACCAGGAGCGTCTGCCTGAGCAGGCATCGCAGATAACGCATACGCTGAAAAAATAGTTGCTACGCTCAAAACCCTGACGCTCAAAGAACGACCGTTTACCATGATGTGATGCTCCTATAAATGAATAAAAAGTGAGCTACCCAGTACGAAAAACAAGGATAGCCACCGGTTCCACTGCAAAAGACTGGAGCGGCCAATCCCATCGCTGGCAAGCTGAACTTCCTTCTTACTTGCCAGCGTTCGCCATATTCACCTTGCTCACCATGCCAGCTGGGTAATGACCGGGTATGTGGCACGCCAATTCAATGTCTTGGGCGCTTCCGAATTGCCATACAAGTGTCTTGGTCTGTCCTGGATCCACCGAGACGCCATTGCCGTCTTCATGTTTCATGCCAGGCATCTGTTGCATCATTTGCTCGTGCTGTTTTTGTTCTGCAGCCGTGCCAATCATGAGCTCATGAGGGAGTTTGCCCACATTGGTCACTACAAAGCGGATCGTCTCACCTGCCTTGACCTTGATTGCGGCGGGCTCGAAACGCATGGTGTCATAGGCCTTGATGTTGATCGTGCGTGCCGCATTGGCGGCATTGCCCGGCTTACCAGAGGCGGTGGAAGCGTGCCCCCCATGGGCGCCATGGTCGCCGTGCTGGCCTCTGTTCATCTTGTCATCCTGCGCGTGTGTATCTGGACTCTGTGACCCTGAATGCATCGTCGAATGGTCCATGCCTTCCATGGCACCCTTCGCCGAGTGGTCCATCGCGCCAACGCCTGCCTTGGCAGGGTGGATAACACGGGGCGGCGCACCCAGATCGGTACCCTGCCGTTGCGTCGCATTCGCTTGGGACGGAGGGGAGCCATCAGGCATATTTACAGTAGAACACCCTATTAATGCCGATGCACTGAGCATGCAAAACATGAGGGAAATAGGTATACGCCGTCGGGCATTGCATTCTCGAAATTGGCTGGTCGTCGTTCGCATCGGGGCCCAAAGATAAAAATGAAATGGAAAAGTTATGCCTGGATGCATGATGCAAATTTCGCACCACCTGCTTTTAAGCATGTACCAATGGAATAGTCTGCAACGTGTTAAGAATGGTGAGGAAATGAAATGAATAGAATGAAACGGCTCTTAACTGGAGCACCATCGGAAAAAATAAAGCAGGACAATAGTAAGAAAGGACTTGGTAGTGCTGCTTTCCAGGTGGCGGGCGATATGTACTTTTTACTTGTAAAAATCCATTACAAAGCTGTAATGAATCTCCAGAAAGATTATTGAAATTCATCTCTTACAGACCAATGGGGAATGGAGAGTGCCCGTTAAAAGCTATAGGCTTATGCAAACTAGCTATCCGCACAGCAGGTCATGTCTTTACGCAGGGGCTATGCTTCTGGAAGCGCTATGAAAGATAGGGAAGAGAATATGTTGGACAGGGCATGCGGCGTGGATCCATTCTTCATCTTGCTTGTCACGCGTGGACAATCACTCCCCACGTATTTCACTATTCAGATTAAGTAAAAACGAATAAAAGAACGGGTGGGGTTAAGCCATGGGCTCGATCGGATTAACAAGGGCAATTTTGATATGGATCAATTATTTTTGAAAGTGTGCCCTTTAGTATGCACTGTACGATGCGGCAAGCGCTTGTTTGGTTAGCCCTGATCTAAGGCGGATTTATACATTGAATGGAGAGTATGATGAAACGACTGGCTTCATTTTTAGCACCAATTGCTGTGATTGCCCTGTCATTCACTGATCCGCTTGGGTTTCCAGTGCCAATCCGAGAGTTAGTTTTCGGCGTTGGTTAAACCGAGCCGGTGCTTGAAAGCTCCGTCCGGCGTGCAAATTCGGCTGGTGACAGGTCATTGAGAGTCGAGTGAGGACGACTCTCGTTGTATTCCCGTCGCCAGGCCTCGATAATCACTTTTGCTTCCTCCAGGGATTCGAACCAATGCAAGTTCAGGCACTCGTCCCGGAATGATCCATTAAACGTCTCGATATGGCAATTGTCTGTCGGTTTGCCAGGCCGGCTGAAATCGATGCGCGCCTGATGATGATAGGCCCACAGATCCAGCAGTTGTCCCGAGAATTCGCTGCCATTGTCTACGAAGAGGTATTTCGGTGCATCGCGCTGGGCAGCAAGTCGGTTCAACGCAGCAACGACGTGTTCGCTTCTCAAACGCTGTCCCACCTCAATGGCCAATGCTTCCTTGCTGAATACATCGACAATGGTCAGCGTGCGAAACTTCATCCCATTGGCCAGCTGGTCCGCTACGAAATCCATGCTCCATGCCTCATTGGGTCTGATCGGCTTGATCTTGGCTTGCCGTGTCACCACCATCTTACGCCGCTTGGGCAACTTTGACCGTAGCTGCAGCTGTTCTTCGCTGTAAAGCCGGTACATCTGGTTCTTGCCCAGCTGCCAGCCTTCGCGCTTCAAGAGCACGTGGACCCGGCGGTAGCCATAACGTACCCTTGTCTGGGCAATTTCCCGCATGCGGCCCCGTAAAGCCAACTTCGGGTCCTTGACGCTCTGGTAGTACTGGACGCTGCGTGATTGCTTGATCAATCTGCAGGCCCGTCGTATCTGCAATCCATAGTGGCTTACGATGTAATCCACCACTTCACGCTTTAACGCGGGCCGGGCCACTTTTTTGAGGCGACGTCCTGCAAAATGGCCTTGTCCAGGCTCAGCTCCGCGACCAGCTTCTTCAAGCGCGCATTCTCTTCCTGCAACTGCTTGAGCTCTCTTACCTGGTCCGACTGCATCCCGGCATACTGCTTCTTCCACCGATAAAACGTCTGTTCTGATATGCCGACTTGCCGAATCAGGTCCGCTACCGGCATCCCCAGTTCCGCCTGTTTCAATACCGCGACGATCTGCTCAATTGAAAACCGCTTCTTCTTCATGGCAAACAACCTCCCTTTTTAGGGTTAAGTTTGCCGAAAAACTCGCTCTCTGTCTGGTCCTAAATTCCTAAATCAGATCACAAGCATTCTGATTTTGCCATCGTTGCCGGCCCGCTCAGGCCGGTGTTCGATTGCCAGCGCAGAATGCGGTCTCTTGTTGTTATTAAATTCGTTGCGCAGCTTGCCATTGAAGCTTTCAAAAAATCCGTTTTGCCAAGATCTGTCTGGCTTGGTGCAGGCTGGACGAACATTCTGGTCACGTAGCCGGCTCATCGCGGCTGCCACAGTAAATCCCGCACCGTTGTTGAACCGAATTTAACATACACGAGTTAAAATGAACCACTGTAAAGGTTTCAGTCTACATAAGATTGGTTCCTTACACTATCATTACTTAGTGCCCAGCATCCTTCATCTGGCGAAGGCTCTAATGTGTAAACAACTCTAAGTAAGAATCATAGCGTTCATGAATCTAATTCGATTAATGATGGGGTTTTTTTCCACAAAACACTTTGAACAAGATGAGCACGTTTGCGCAGAAAAAAACTATTCATCCGTAACGGATAAACCCATTGCCGATTCACCGGACACACGACACACCATCAACCGAATTGCCCTACAGCAGTTGTTGAATAAGATCCACAGATCTGATTTTCTAGAAACCCTGATCGTCCTCTATCTGCGGGATAGCAACCTATGCAATCAGTGCTTGGAGCAAGCCAGTCAAACAGGCGACTATGTATTATGGAGAAAAACGCTGCATGAACTTAAGGGTATGGCAAATAATCTTTGTCTTGAACGCTTGTCAGATGCCATCGCAAAGGCGCATTCCCTTTCCCAAGAAAATTTCATAGCCGGTTCTCAGGTCGAACTTGCAAGCCTTCAAGACGTCATGCGCCAGGCAGAATTCGCCTTGAAGGAAAGCTTGGACAAGCCAGTTTCCTAGAGGTGATAGCCGCTTAATTTACGTATTCTAGTCGTCATGCTGGCTTGCGACATCGTAGTAGGCTGTGTAATCTCAGAAAGACCATCAAGAAAAAAAGCCCCTTCGCACAGGATAAAAAATTTGAACTACGTGCAGCTTTTCGTGCCAGTTAGTGTGGCACGGCATTAAAATTTCCTTTTCCATCATGCGATTGCCGAGACTTCATTGCACGAATTTCTGCACTGTGCAGTGCCTGGCGATGGTTTTACGCAATTCATCCATCATAATCGGTTTATGCATGACACCGGATGCGCCTTGTTCAATCAGGCTGTTCTTGGTTGCTTCCGTGGCATCAGCGGTCAGAAAATATACCGGTGCAGGACGCGATGCAGATGCGATATACGCGTGCAATACTTCATTACCATACATATCGCCCAAGTTATAGTCCAACAGAATCAGATCAAAATAGTCGTCTTGTAGCCGCGCTTGAGCTTGCTCTCCTGACTGTGCCAGCGTCACTCTATGTGCGTCCACTAACAACAGCTCGTGGATTAGCATGCGGTTAACGGTGTTATCTTCCGCAACGAGTATTCGCTTTCCCCGTACGACATCGAAATCTTTTTCAGCGTTCTCGACCATCAACACTTTGGGGATACGCGTCATGGTCAGTTCAAAGGAAAACTCGCTGCCCTTGCCGACTTCACTCTCCAGCGTGAGGCTTCCCCCCAACATTTTCACAATGTCGTAGGCAATGCACATTCCAAGCCCTGTGCCGGGATATTGATGCATTTTTCCTGTGGATGCACGGTAGAAGGGCTCGAAAACATACGGTATTTCCTCGCGAGGAATCCCGATACCGGTATCTTGGATACGGAATTGGATACGATAGGCTGTATCGGTCGCCTCTAATAAGGATATCCACACATTGACTGATCCACACCTGGTAAATTTGACGGCATTTCCCGCAATATTCATGATTGCCCGCGTTAGATTCATCTTATCAGTCAGCACCGCATCCTCAATGCCAAGATCGCTGTAAAGAGAAAAGGATAATCCTTTGTCGGTAGCGGGCTTCTCCAGCGTGATACGCAACCGATCGATTAGCTCATTAAGATCGCAGCTTTCCATTTCCGGCTTGGTGGAGCGGCTCCGGTATTTGGCGCTATCGAGCAAATCGTTGATTTCTTCAAGTAAGTCGTTGGATAGTTTTAAAATCGTATCCGAGATGCCTACGGCCCTTGGATTTCCTTCTATGTTGAGTATCTGTGCAGCAGCGACAATTCCGTTCAATGGTGTACGCAATTCGTGACTGACGCTAGCAAGTAGGCGTGATTTAGCAAGACTCTCATGTTCTGCTTTACTCCTCGCATCAATCAGTTTCCTGATCAGGATCGTTGCATAAAGCGGCACCGCAACCAGAAGAATCAAGACCGATGCGCTATTGAAACTGAATAGATGCCAGTGCTCAGAAAGCGCAATCACCGCTATAAAACCAACAGCCGATGCGCCTTGGCAAATCCACATTGGCTTGGTCCCAATGCGAAAGCCAAAGCCTAAAATCGTAAACATGTAAAAAGCCACAAATAACACCGCTGCCTCCCCTGTTAGGATCAGCCATGCGGACAGCATGAGTGGGTCCAATATCGCAGTGACAGTCATCAACGTTTCCGGCTTTCCCATCCTTTTATGAGCTACGATTGCGCAAATGAAGTTGTAGGCAAAATACACAATTGCCATACCCACTGGTCCGTATAAGCCATCATTTTCCGAGGACGGCCCCGTAAGCCAGATTGTGACTATCATGAGCAACACCACCGGTACGCCCAATATCACACGCACTTTCGATTGAGCAATCAGATTAAAAAACAGCTCGTCGTTTGCCTTTTTTTTGTCTAGATCCATGACGTTACTTTTCTGGTAATTTGTATGTGCTCAGAACGACAGTAGCCGCTAGATATGGTCGAGGGGCGCAACGTTTCGATTCTGTCATTAGAACGCTATTCTTCACTAGATGCTGGGCACCACTTTATTTTATTGCTTCAATGGTACTCCTCTCATGCTACCGGATGGCCTATTGTGTGCAAGCAAATACTAGTATTAGCGGTTACAGTTTTTCTTGTGATGGGGCGGCCCTAAACAGAAAGCCTTTCTGAAAGAAGCTGCCGGCAGTCGTTGAAGGTGATTGATTGCATATGTGGCATGTGAAGCATTGATAATGCAGTTTGTGAGAGTGGCGCTGTAGCGCAGTACGAGCATTAATAGGATCCTACTGTCTCCTAACTACAAAAACGTAAAGGGCGGATCCATGGACTGCACTGAGCGCAACCAACTATTTACAAAGAGCCTGTGGCTACTGCCTAGGCGACCGGAAATAGCAACCACGTTTTAATCCGCAACCATCAGACAGAGCACACCTGGCTGGTCGTTTCTCAACATACAATGTACTTTTGGTAGATTTCTTGAGCACGCTAAAGGACGCAACATGCATTAATTAGTTGATGTAATAAAAATGCTATTTTAAAAAATATTGATATACTGATTCTTTGTTTATCAAAAGCAACCAAAGGTTTCTATACACGAGTGATAAATTGCCTTTCTGGAAACAGAATTTATAAAACAAGAAATCTGATTAGTCTTCGCACCAATCCAGATTGACTTCAACCGTATCTGATTATGGCCACACATTCTCCGGTCCGAGTGATGTTGTTGGAAGATGATGAGGCGACTCGCCTCATTCTTACCGAACTTTTGACAACAGATAAGAATTTTGCGCTCGTTGCGTCCTTTGTGTCACTTTCGGGTGGCATGACATGGCTGGACTCCCATGCACCGGATGTGATGCTGGCTGACCTGCAATTAAAAGATGGATTGTCTGTTGAGGCCATCCGCAAGTGCGCACAACGTTACCCACAGTGTGTCATCATGGTGTTGACCTCGTCCTCTGAGTTGGAGCATGTGGATGCGTGCATCGAAGCGGGCGCGACGGGCTACCTTCTCAAAGAAGATGGACTACATCACGTTACATGGTCGATCAGGGATCTAGTCAAAGGTGGCGCACCGATGAGCCCTTTTGTCATTCAACACGTTCTCAATAAAGCACGTTTAGCGATCAGGGGCCTTAAAAGGAAAAGCAAGGAAGGTGTTGCGGGTCTGACCTCGCGGGAAATACAAGTGTTGCAGCTGCTGGAACAGGGACTGTCATACGAGGGGTGTGCTGAACAGCTATCAATTTCTGCGAAGACCGTTCCTTACCATATAAAGAATATCTACCGAAAGTTAGCAGTCAATACGCGTGGCCAGGCAGTTTTTGAAGCAAAGAGGCGCCGCATCATTTAAGCAAGCCTTGCACATGAAGTTCTCCCGTCAATAATGTCTTGTGCTATGGCACGCATATCCGAGCTTCATGCACCAGTCTATGGCAAGTGTGGCGGAGAGCTTTCCTCGTGGCGCATCTATTGGCTACCACGGTCGGTTACCGGCACAAAACTTGGCCGCTGACGGCCAATTAAATAGTACTCTTCCCACTTTCGTCTTTGCTGCCTAAGGAGCATATACGTGCTGTTTTAAGCGCCTTTTCCGGGATATGAATCGTTTCCTGATGCGATAAAATGGAATGAGTTTTAGAACGTTATTTACATAGTTTACTGGCGTTTAGCTGCCAGAAGTAAGCAGAGGGCGCACTCATTGTCCCTAAAGAATAACTATTGCTAGGGCTGTCGCCTACTTCTGCTTGCGCATGGAATTACTGTTGTGATGTACAACGAGGTTAAAATGGAAGTCTGGTTTTGCATTTACATCGGAGGTGCAGACTCCGTTGAGCATCCATCTTACGGTACCGAAGAAGTATTTGTGCGCACTTGCTGCGACCTGCAAGCATAAGCAGAGCGCGGAGGCCGTTCGAGTTGGGTACTGGCGGCTTTTAGGCATGGGTAGACTTAATAAGCATAAATGGCAGGATCAGCTTGACTGCATACAGAATAGTCAGTGTTCCGAGCAGGTCGCCAAAGATCATGACAAAAAATCCCATGCCAACGTTTTGGCTAATGAAAAAGAGCCACACGTTATGCAATACCGGGTTGGCAATACTGCATGCCAATGCAAACAGCAATAGCCGCTTTGCATTCAGATTCGTCAATGACGCTTGAAGTCCGTATATCTGCTGTGCAGCTTTATAGATGAGGTAAGGAGCTAGTGCAGAAGCAATGCTTGCACCAAATGCACGCATTGGGTCATTGGGAAAAAAATATTCAATGGACATGACCCAGGAACTGATGAATATACCGACTGCGCCTGCTCCGCCAAATAAGAGGGTGCAAAGGAGCCGTACTCCAGCCGGTAAGTAGATCCAGTTCATGCCACGTACGAATTCATACGTTGCACTGTGGAAGACCAGTTCATTAAGCAGTGAAACTAATAGAAACAGTATGGCGGAAACAATAGCCAAAACAATATTCAGCTGAGTAAAAATCATTTTTTAAAGCGCTAACAATAAAATTTCTTGCTGATGTTTGTTCAGTATGAAAGCGGCATAAAAATTATCTTGAAGACAATGATTAAATATGAGGAAAACCAACCGCCCCGCCGACATTTATTTGCGCTTTCTGCAATTAACCGAAGTAATCCACGGCAAGCCTTCACTGCCTCCGTTGAAGCCGCTTGAGGAAAGCATCCTGGATTTTGTCGCACGTGCCGGACAGGCCAACGAGCGCTTATCTGTCAGGGATATGATGGCAAGAGATGAGTTCGGCTCGCCTGCAGCTATCCATGGCAAGATCAAATCAATGCGCCAAAAAGGCTGGATCATGCTTACGGATACAGAGGACGCGCGGCGCAAACAAATCGAATTGACGCAGGCAGCCCTTCTCCATTTCGACAAGCTGTCTAAATGCATAGTGCAAGCGACCAAAGTACCCAAGTAAACTATTCTTTGTTACGATTCCAGGCTGTTCCACGCTTTAACCAGCTTGTTTGCCTCATCTTATGGATGAGGCAAACACCCTAACCTAGGACAGCATTTGGTTAACGTCATTTCCTGACGCCTTCGTCATTACACACCCATATACTTGGTTTGTCTCCACCATGAATATGGTGGGACACCATGACCTGTCCTTAATTTTCAATACACTGGGGTTAGGTATTTTAATCAGACAGGAAGGAGGAAATGGTCAAGAGAAAGCAATTTTGCATGGAATAACTCGACCATCTTGACCGCCGCAAAGCGCATGGTGGGCCAGCTCATGGCTTTAGAAATGCTCCTTGCTTGGATAATGGACATTGCTTATTTACGGTGGTGTATGACGCACATCCGGCGCAGGATAAAATTTGGCACGGTCATTCTCCCGGTTTCCGCTGGCCGGCAATAGCTGGCGTAGCCGTTCCCGGACTCGCTCGTAGGTGTGTTCTTTCCCGAGTTCAGACGTTAGTTTGGCCAGCTCAATGCATCCGGTGACGCCGCGCACGGCCGCCGCCTTGTAGATGCCCTCCAGAATCGACGCCGAATACTTGATGTCTTCCCCAATAATCAAATAGTACGGCACCCACTTGGTATGGGGATTGGTGCGTGCAGCACTGAGTAATTCAAACATGCTGCCTTGGTCAAAGCGCACGCCACAGACGATCAGGGCAACCTCATCGTCCAAATGTGCGATGGCCTGTTCCAGCGTATAACAAATGATTAGGTCGAACTCGACGCCCAGCACGCTGGAAACAGCCTGCAAGTCAACCGGCCGCACGGCAAGAAGAATTTTGTTAGGCGCGATGGCGTTGCTCATAAGTTTTCCAGCCCGACAAGATTTATTATTTATTTTCTTGCATTACTTCAGCATAACCATGCTTGCAGTTTCCGCTAGGTGAATTGGTTACCTTCTTGATGCAGATAGGAATTGGGTCAAATAGGCCAGTCCTCTCTCGTCGTCCGTACTCTCGATGGAGTAATCAAGCACGTACATGGCGAAACTGGTTGCGACACCATCCTACGATAATGCCGATCTAGAAAACACCCCATGAATATGGTAGTCGTGATGTGACCATCACTTTTGCACCTGAGGTTTTTAATAAACATGCCAATGCGCTGCTTGCGCCATCATATTGAAAACAAGCAGTCGTCCAAGGTGCGTAGCGCTTGTTCGTTTATTTCTACTTTTTAGGCTTTCGCCATAAATGGGAGATTGCTCTCACTTCATTTTATCGTTAATGGAAGCCACACCGACTCTTCAGCACGACCTTGTTGATCCGCCGAGCCATGTCTTATGAGCCGTCATCACCGACCGGTGCACAGAAGCGCAGGATAGGACCTGCCGGGACAATGCCTGAGGGATTGATATGCGGATGACTGAGGTAGTAATGGCGCTTGATGTGATCTATGTTCACCGTGTCATCAATATCCGGCTGCAAATAAAGCTGGCGCAGGTAGCGTGACAAGTTCGGAAAGTCCTCAATGCGATTGCGGTTGCACTTGAAGTGCCCGACATACACGGCGTCAAACCGCGCCAGCGTCGTAAATAAGCGCCAGTCCGATTCTGTGATGGTGTCGCCTAGCAGGAAAGAGTGGGCAGCAAGCCGGGATTCAACCCAGTCCAACGCACTGAACAAGTTTTCAAAAGCGGCTTGGTAAGCATCCTGTCTGGAAGCGAACCCGCAGCGATAGACACCGTTATTGATGTTTTCATAAAGGAAATCATTGATCTTGTCGATTTCCTTGCGCAGCGCTTCTGGATAGAGCTCGATGGAATTGTCGGCCCACTCCGTGAATTCCTGGTCAAACATGCGCACGATGTCTGCTGATTCATTGCTGACGATGCTGCGCGTTACGGTATCCCACAACACGGGCACCAGAACCCGCCCGGTGTAATCCGCTTGCGCAGCCGTATAGAGTTGATGCATAAACTGGAATCCATTTACGTGGTCCGGAAGAGCCTTGCTGAAGGCCCATCCCTGGGTCATCACCGGCTCGACAACGGATAATGAAATAATTGATTCAAGCCTTTTCAAGGACCGCGCGATGATGGTGCGGTGTGCCCACGGACAGGCCAGCGACACATAAAGGTGGTAGCGGCCTGGCGCGGCGGGATACCGGCTTGATGGATCCGCCTTGATCCAGTTCCGGAACGCCGAATCGGCCCGGACAAATGCGCCGCTGGTCTTGTTCGTGTCATACCAGCCTTCGTGCCACTGGCCATTTTTGAGGTAACCGCTCATTCTTCACTCCTTATCAGCAATCCTGACTGGCGCCAGACTTGCCATGGCATTGCGGCGCTTCTTGGCTCAAGCCGGCAGCCGGTACCGCAGGGAATCCACAATCCCGGAAAATACTTTGCTGCAAACGCCGATTGCGGCGCCCTGCTTGCAAAGAGTTAATCAAACAGCTTGTTGGCGGTTTTTGCAATCAGCATGCCTTGATGGCGTGCGCCTTCCAGTTCGATTGTGGAAGGCTGACGCTGGCCCTGTCCACCGGCAATCGTGGTCGCGCCATACGGAGCGCCGCCAACAATTTCATCAAGCGTCATCTGCCCCTGATGGCTGTATGGCAGACCTACAATGGTCATGCCAAAGTGCAGCAGATTGGTGATGATGGCAAACAGGGTTGTCTCCTGACCGCCGTGCTGGGTCGCGGTGGAGGTGAATGCCCCGCCCACCTTGCCATGGAGCGCTCCGCGCGCCCAGAGACCGCCGGTCTGATCCAGGAAGCTGGCCATCTGCCCTGCCATGCGGCCGTACCGTGTTGGGCAACCGATGATGATGGCATCATAATTAGCGAGTTCATCGGCTGTGGCAATGGGAGCGGCCTGGTCGAGCTTGAAATGGGCGCCACGCGCAATATCTTCGGGCACGGTTTCAGGCACGCGTTTGACATCAACGGTTGCTCCCGTGGAGCGAGCACCCTCGGCGATGGCGCCAGCCATTGTTTCGATGTGACCGTAAGTGGAGTAATACAGAACCAGGACTTTTGACATTTAGGTCTCCTTATGGAAAAGTGATTTTTTTAAATTGAATTGCTGCGCTTAAGCCTTGAACGTTTCGGAAGAAAAATTAACAGTTCGCCTCACCTCTTGCTTAGACTGAGTTTCCATCAACGGTTTAATTATTGTCACGACAGTCTTGATCTGTCCTCGAAATGTTTTTGCGTGCTTTTAAGCAGGAAACCGAAGGTTTCCGGGCCAAGCGCCATCCACCTGGTCCTTCGCATGCAAGCCGGCCACCCGCCAGGCTGTTTCAATTAATGACGAGTGGCTGACCTCTTTTCCGAGAATTCCGCATGAACTCATTGCTGCTTAAGACTGCTTTGCTGCGCGGCTGGGCGCAGCGGTAACGCGTGACTCAATTGCCGGCCGCTCCCGATCAATGACTAATAGCATTCCGCCCAGAATGGCCAGGTTTTTCAGGAATTGCGTCAGTTCGTTTTGGAAACCGGCTGCATCGGCATTCCAGAATGCATGGAATATCAATGTTGTTGGTACAAGAAACAATGCAATGACGCTTGCGGCAATGTGCGCTTTGTATCCGGTAATCAGCATGAGGCCGCCGAGCACCTCGATTGCAATCGTGATTGCCAGAAGCAATTCAGCCGCCGGCAGTCCCGCACTGGACATCCATCCGGCAACATAACCAAATCCCGTGATCTTGCTGATGCCGGAGATAAAAAATAAGGTGCCTAGCAATGCTCTGGCTACTGGGTAAAACACTTTGGTTTCGGTTTTCATCATCTTTCCTTAAATTGAAATTAGTAGGGCAAGTCAAAGAGCAGAATTTCTGCCGCGTCTGCATTACTCAATAAGACCTTCTGCTCGCCAGCCATCTTCAGTGCATCGCCGGTGGACAGTGCTGCGCCATTGACTGTCACGCGCCCGCGGATGACGTGAACATAAGCCGTCCTTCCTTCTATCAATGCATGTTCAATCCGATCGTTGTCGTTCAGGATCGAAGCATAAATGGCAGCGTCCTGATGAATCAGCACCGAACCATCTCTGCCATCCGGCGAAGCGATCAGGCGCAACTTGCCTTTTTTCGATTCAACATCAAAATGCTTTTCTTCATAGCTTGGCGGGATGCCTTTCACATTCGGCTCAATCCAGATTTGCAAAAAATGCACCGGTTCGGTCTTGGAGTGATTGAATTCGCTGTGCTGCACACCGGTGCCGGCACTCATGCGCTGCACGTCGCCATAACGCAGAGCAGAACCGTTCCCCATGCTGTCCTCGTGCGCCAAGGAACCACTCAGAACATACGAGATGATCTCCATATCGCGGTGGCCATGTGTGCCAAAGCCGCGACCTGGCTGTACCTGGTCTTCATTGATCACAAGTAACGGACCAAAGCCGGTATGGTTAGGATCGAAATAATGACCGAATGAGAAGCTGTGGCTGGAATGCAGCCAGCCAAAACTGGCGCGTCCCCGCTCTTCACTCTTACGTATTTGCAACATAAAAATCTCCTTCACAGTAATGTCAGACTTTGTTTCCGGCATTCCAAATTTGGAAAATTCGTATTCATTTGCGATAATCTCGAAAGGGAGCGAATTTTTCCTTACTGCCATCCGCACCGCATGTTTATAGGAAACGCCGTCGATGAAGAGCATTATGAACCGTCCTGTACCGAATGAAAAACGGAATGTTTTCACATCAATTATCGAAATTTTCGAATGCTAAAAATCAGCCTGGATGCCCTGCAAATCATCGACGCCATTGATCGCCGCGGCTCATTCTCTGCCGCTGGCAAGGAGCTCTTCCGTGTTCCTTCGACAATTTCTTATACGGTGGCCAAACTGGAAGAGGATCTGGGCGTGCAACTGTTTGAGCGCATCGGCCCCAGAGTTGCGCCGACACCTGCGGGCAAGGAACTGCTCAAGGAAGGCCGCCATTTATTAAGGGCGGCGGGTGATTTGGAATGCCGGGTACGCCGCGTGGCATCCGGGTGGGAGACAGAATTTGCCATCGGCATGGACTCGATGCTGTCCCCGATGGTGTTGCATGACGATATTCAGACCTTTTATCAGACAGCCGATCAGACCCGCTTGCGTATCATAACGGAAGCGTTGTCCGGTACATGGGAAGCCCTTCTGGATCACCAGGTGGATTTGTTGATTGGTGCGGCCGGCGAAGGCCCGTCGGGCGGCGGCTACACGGCAGAACCCATCGGCAAGGTCCGCTTTATCTTTGGGGTCGCACCGTCCCATCCGCTCGCAAAGATTGACCGTGCACTCGGAAAAGATGACCTGCATGCATACCGCGCCGTGACGGTGAGTGATTCAGGGAGGCGCTTGCCGGAACGGACGGTCGGTTTGTTATTCGGCCAGGATACGCTTGCTGTTTCGGATATGCGGACTAAATATGAATTTCAGCTGGCCGGTCTTGGGTTCGGATTCCTTCCAGAGATGTATGCGCGGGAAGCAATCGATGCTGGGCTGTTAATTGAAAAAAAAGTGAAAGAACCAAAGGCGGACGAAACCTTGTTCATGGCTTGGCGAACAGACGAAGGAGGCGCAGCATTGAATTGGTGGATTAAGCGTATTCGAATAAACAAATCTGTGGAGCGCTGGTTAAACGGGTCTGCAAAGGAAAGAAAATGACACGATGCTGTTTGCTCGCTTAAAGTTTGCAGTCGAAGAAGATGGTGCGATTGACGTATCTAAAGCAACGCGTCACAGTGCCCTTCTAGGTCTGCGGATTCAACCATTGCATCCATCAAAGCTTGTACGGAGGCGGACCGATCCATTCGGCTGGATATCACAACGGGTTTAAGCCGCTCTCTTGCCGAAGCTATCGGGGAGGGGAATTTGATATCGTCGTCGTCAAGGAGCCTGCCGCAAGCGCGGATTGCTTGGCCTCCTTTCCCGAGAATACAGCATGGTTCGAAAGTGAGGACGGCGCGCAGGAATGGTGCGATCCGATTCTCTTGGTCGCTTTTCTGCCGGGTGGGCTATACCGTGAGGCCATGTTCGATCGCATAGAGCAGGAGCGCCGGCGCTGGTACATCGCCTTTTCCGATACTAGCCTCCAAAGTGTTCTTGTCGGCGCGGAGTCGGGCCTTGGACTGTCCATGCTTCCCATGCGCGCGGTAACGGGGCGTCGCCTGCGCATATTCCGTCATTTCGGCATGACGTGCCCTATGGCCGTTTCTATTTATACTTGGGACAAAGGCGGTCTGGCATATGAACTAGCCGAACAAATGGCGACCGCCCTTAAAAACCGGTGACTTACTATGCGTTATTGACCTTAAGACCCGCAGTCGTGCAACCGGCGGCCGTGAATATCCTGTCCGGCCTGGGCTACAAGGTTCTCAAGGCAAGCGATGGGCAAAGTGCATTAGTTATCCTGCAAAGCGGTAGGCCTATTGATATGCTGTTCACTGACGTTGTGATGCCGGGCCCCGTTCGCAGTCCGGATCTGGCAAAACGGGCAAAAGAGCTGCATCCCAACATCGAAGTCCTGTTCACTTCCGGCTATACGCAGAACGCAATCGTTCATGGCGGCCGTCTTGATCCAGGCGTTTATTTAGTTAATCAGCAAGCGTTATCGCAGAGAGTATCTTCCCCGATATATCAAACTTGTTTATTTTGCAAGCCGCTTTCTAATTATGTCGTGTCAAACTCATTTATCGGACAACAAAAATGGCCACGTAGCCGGCGTGCCAGAAAGTAGCTCTGACACAAAAGCATCAATTCTGTTGATATCTACATCGAGACTAAATAATATGTTTCCGTGTGGAAACATATTATTTAGTCTCGATGTAAGTCAATGAAATAGAAAATGCCTATCAAACGCTGCTCAAATGAAAAATGTTTTCGCCCGTTCCAATTAAATTCCTATAGCCTTAAAGCAGACGTCGTTTGGGAACCCGGGATAATCACCTGTCCCAACTGCGGCAATATCATGAAAGGAAACAAGGAATTCGTCTTCTTAACCCATGCCTTGTCCAAAACGCAAGAAGCACGCTTTCATGCAGATCATTCCTTGGCTGTGTTTAGCAGCAAGGAGCTATCGCTCAACACCAGGTTTTTCGACACGAAATTAGGATAAGGCTGCGCCGCATGTGTGGAAGGCAGTTGAAACTAATTGTAATATGACAACAAAAACACATTAGCCTGTCTTATATTATTTCTGTACGGAAACATTTCCCACTTTTGATTCCTGGTACATAAAAACTAGCTCATGTTTTTAAAACCTGCTTTCTCCAGAGCAGGTTTTTTTTCGCCTACACATGAATGGAAATAAGGTGTTCCGACAGATCAGGTCATGAAATCCTACAAGAGAAAAAGTCACAGTCTGGCTTTTTGAAATTGCCTATGACGGTAGGATACGGGCTCTTCTCCTGTTCCGCAAAGGAACAACTTTAGCCCACCCTCTCTCAGGTGGGCTTTTTTGCTTCTTAGGCTATTTGAGTTAAGCGAAATCTTTTTTCACAATTTTGTTTTTTGCTTGATGCATCGCGCTATCGCAATGCGCCAATAACTCTTGTGAGGTTTTCCCGTCGTGCGGGTAAATGGCAATTACTATACTGACTGATATCTGCAATTGCTGCACACTCGTATCCAAGGGCTGTGCGATTGCCTGAGCGATTTTCTCTGCCACTTGGGATGCCTCAGCATGCGTGCCAATGCGAATCAACAGCGCGACGAATTCATCCCCTCCGAGACGAGCTACGGTATCGACTTCACGAATCGTGTCGCTTATTCGCTCCGCCACTTGTACCAGCACTTCATCCCCGATATCACGCCCAAATGCCTGGCTGATTCCCTTGAAGTTGTTTAAGTCGAGCAGCAATAATGCAAAATGCTGGTGATAACGGGCGCAGTAGGCAATCGCTTGATCCACCTGTTCAATCATTGCCTTGCGATTGATCAGTCCAGTCAACGGGTCCTGTAACGAAGACTCCAGCGCCGTTCGTTCCGCTTCCCTGCATGCTGCATTTTCTCTCTTTAACGCTGCGTTTTCCCGTTTCAAATCTGCATTGATCGTTTCAAGGTCACGCACACGCTGCAACTGCAATTCCCGGTTTAATTTTGCCAGCTCGTCTTTCTGCTGTTTCAGCTCCATTTTCTCTTTTGCCAAAGTGGCGAATACCGCAACTTTGGCTTTGAGTATCGCTGGCACAACAGGCGTAAAAATGTAATCCACGGCTCCTTTTTCATAACCGCGCAGGCGATTCAGCTCGTCTGCGACATGCGCTGTCAGAAAAATAATGGGAAGCGACGCCAAGCGGGGATTGGAGTGAATGATTTCCGCAGTTGCAAAGCCATTCAGGGTCGGCATGTTGACGTCTAACAGCACGACTGCCAATTCGTGTTTCAGTACCAGGCGTAAAGCCTCTTCGCCGGATTCGGCAGTCAGGACTTCGTATGCAGCGGTATGGGGATCGTCAGCCAGAATACTTTTGTAGGCGGCTAAACTATTGCGATTGTCGTTGACAATCAAAACCTTGGGGATAATCACAAATCACTCCGACAAATACAAGTTACCAGTGATGTTTGGCGTTCATCGTGCGTCACACATTCGATTGTCGCAGTGATATACATTGAAGCTACAGAGACTGCTCATGCCGTTTGCTATCGACTGCGTTTTATCGCTGGCGAATCAAACCGCATTCAAACATAAAACCACCTTCTCTTGCGTCCTACTAACCTGCTTTACAACCGCCGTTATTTTAAGCTTAACGACGTATTATCGTCGATGTTGAAATGCCTACGGTCAAGCTTTTAATAATGTTTGAGAAATATCATTCGACTTAAGGCAAGCACATTATTCGCAGCATATTGCGCCGCGCAACGATGTAGCTGCTTGACAACGCGGTCCCTGTATTGTTGCTCATAGTGATCGGCACCAGGGTCAAGGTAGTCCATGCCATATCGCATAGCGTTATAGAACAGCACGGCAATCTTGCGCGCCGTCGCGGTACTCGCCTTGGCGTTGTCGATGCGCCCTTGAGGCGTCGGTAGAACGCCTCAAGGGCGGTATTGCTTCGTCCTACTGTAACCGCTGCAAGCCTGAGTGCAACGGTGACTCTGCTACGGGCTTTGCGCGTATGCGCAGACAGTACCTTTCCACCGCTGATTTTGCAGCCAGGCGATAGCGTGAGCCATGACGTGAAATGCTTCGCAGTTCGCCACCGGCTCACGTCCGTGCCGGCGAGTTGATACATGGCAGTACGCACATCAAAGCTCGGCTCCCCAGATTGCTTGATACGGTGCTTGGCTTTCGGTAAGGGCGTCGCCGGAATGGGCCACTCGACATTGAGTAGCACAACGGTGCGTTCGATCTCGGCATCGCAATCATCGATACATTGTTGGTAGAAATCGTAGAGCGCAAGCGCCTGCTTCAGTGCAAAGATATGTTCGGGCTGATAATTGCCGCCGAGCACATTGCGAATGGTAGCGAGGCTTTCCTTGCAACGCACATCACGCATATCCGCTAGCGCGTCGGGGTTGCGTTCACCGGCGACGATGGCGCGGATGATCTTCATGCCGGTAACGCCGGTAATGGTGGAAGCTACATGATGCAGCTGGATGTTCATGAAGGTCAGCGCCTTCTGCATGTGCTGGATATGTGCAGCTGCGTAATCGGTATGCCGCTCGCGAAGACGAAGATACGCCCGCACTGCCGCAATATCGGGACCCGGGCGAAAACTTGCCCGCAACAGTTCGCAGAATTGCCATAGCCTAGTGAATTGATTAGTTTCCTTGCCTTTGTGGTAGCAATCGCTTTGCGCGCCAGTTTCAATCCCGGAATGCCAGGCAAGTTAACATCAGTCAGCGGGACATCAAACTTGCTTATCACTAATTCATGTCAAGCCTTTTCAGCGCTGGCGACACCTTTTGCAAAGCATCTTTGCCCGCTGAGCGGCTTACACAGTACTGGCTGCATGTCATTGGTATCCTCGACGACGAGGAACTGAAAAAAGGGGAACGCCAATATAGAGGCGTCCGCTTTACATTCCATTCAGGAGTGCTTCTTCTGAACCTATGACTGGCTTTGCATTGGCTAGCATATGGCAGATTTTCCGGGCAAGATCCTCCCTGCGATATGGCTTGCTGATTAACTGAACGCCTGGATCAAGACGGCCGCCATGAA
>JAUYVH010000018.1 GCA_030715135.1 Keguizhuia sedimenti
ATTGTTCATCAGTAAGTCGTTTCCTGTTCGCCATTTCAGCACCCGGTTTGCCTGAAATTCGAGCAGACCGGTATTTATGAAATGAGTTCTAGTATCTTCAGCCGATAACCTAGCAACTTTCATGCAGCGACAATTGAAATGTCTACAATTGGCCGATTCTGCTGAAAAGTATCAAGGCAACCTTTGATCTGGTATTGAGCACACAAAATCATGCTGAAAGTAAAAAGAATTGTTTGAAATGAGTGCTAACTAATTCGATGTATGGATTAATCGAGCCGAATTCTCAGGGATTGATTCGTGTAGTCTATGGATACCGTTCAATAATGATCTAAGGAATCCTGCCGTCTGCCTTTTTAATCAATATCGCTGCACAGATTATTCTTTGCATGTTTTATGGCGATTACACAAAGCATTTTCCGCATCGTGCTTACAAGTAGCAATCTGCTGCTCTGGACCATGACTATGTCGTAACGCAGTCTCGGAAAATGCGCAAAATTGGATCCAAATCGGAGTGTTATTGGGTTCGGACATGTATTGACAGCCACGATCTCTGCCGCCATGTGGCGCGAGTTACCATGAACTGCGCCATAATTGCCTCCCTAGTATCCTAAACGTCGCTTATGTTGAGACACGTCTGTGCTGTGTGTTCACTTTTTGATGGTCTACCTGGTTCAAGTCCGATTCCGACACGCTCTTTCTCAGCACTGCATCGCGGAGCCGGATTTCACCTTGAATGCACTGACTACAACACTCAATTGTGCTGCCTGGTTTTGCATTGATTCCGCGGCTGCCGCAGCTTCTTCCACTAAGGCCGCATTCTGCTGAGTCACTTGATCCATCTGCATGACAGCCTGATTGATCTGTTCAATGCCCATACTTTGCTCTTGGCTTGCTGCCGTTATCTCTGCCATTATGTCAGTGACACGTGCTACGCTTGCCACCACTTCATTCATGGTCGACCCTGCTTGACCGACAAGTCTGCTGCCAACATGAACTTTCGCAACAGAGTCCTCGATTAGCGACTTGATCTCTTTGGCGGCTCCCGCACTGCGTTGTGCCAAGTTGCGCACCTCAGTCGCGACGACTGCAAACCCCCGGCCCTGCTCGCCTGCGCGCGCAGCTTCAACTGCAGCATTGAGCGCAAGAATATTGGTTTGGAAAGCAATCCCGTCGATCACACCAATAATGTCAGCAATTTTTTTGGCTGATTCCGTAATCGAGTCCATCGTATCTACCACATTCGCTACAACCTGGCCGCCCTTGACGGCGGTTTCTGAAGCTACTTGGACTAACTGGTTTGCTTGACGGGCGTTGTCTGCGTTCTGCTTGACCGTAGAAGTTAATTCTTCCATCGACGATGCAGTTTCTTCAAGCGAGCTAGCCTGCTCTTCAGTCCGTGCAGAGAGATCGAGATTTCCTGACGCAATTTGGGTTGAAGCGGTAGCAATGGTTTCGGTGCCAGCACGCACTTGGGATACCAGCGCCGCCAGACTAGCCTGCATTGTCTTCATGGCAAACAGAAGGCTCGATTGATTTTTCTCATCCAGTATGATTGTTGCCGACAGATCGCCTGCAGCTATTTCTGCAGCAATCTCTACTGCGTAATCCGGTTCACCGCCAAGCTGGTTCATCACGCTTCGTGTTAGCCACACTGCAATGCCCGCACCAGCGAAGAGCGCCACAGCTGCGAGAACCAGGCTAGAGATAAGCCGCTCCTGAGTTTCCTTTTCAAGTTCAGTTTCAGCTGCCGCGACCTCTGAGTTTTTGGTCTTGGTAAGCTCGATGAGGCTGCTTCGTATCTGTCTCCACAATGGCGTTTCATCTTTGTTGAGGGCAGCAATAGCAGCAGGCCCATCAGTTTTAGCCAGTCCAACGATCTGCTGCTGGATCTTCGCTTGTTTTGCTTGTAAGTGCTGGATCTCATTTAGTGTTTGGCTCACCTTTGGATCATGTTGCGCAATTTGCTGCGCTGTCTGGAGGGCTTCGGTAAAGCCCTTTGAAGCCGTCTCCAAGTTTGTATAAGCCTGGCGATTTCCAGGATCCAGCACAATATTACGTAAGGCCTGCCCCATTTGAAGGCCTTGAGCGTAGAGAGTCGTACTGGCGCTTAGGAATTTTTGGTCTTTATCCAGAAATGTATCGAACTTTTCAGTCGTTTTTTGCATGCCGTTGAGCGCAACGGCTAACGCAACAACGAATAATCCACAAACTACCGACATTGACACAAATAGCTTGGTTCTTAACCTCATTTGCAACTCTTTCAAAAATAAATGCAGCACAATTGTTAATTTTCTTATATGTAACTATATGGGTATATACATAACGACGCATAGTTACCAAAAGACATCACCAACCTCTATTACGGATTTTTCGGCAATTTCTGAAGAGAAACTTACCGAAAATGACGCGTTTTTTAAATTTGCTTTTAGTTATTGCACTTCGCGCCTTCTCTCTATGGCTATGATGGTCGGTGGACCAGGTAGCACGATGGGCGGGGCATGATGGGTCAGATGGGAATTAATGGGCAGAGCCATTCGACATGCAGCGCATCGACCAGCGCATTGCGCTCGGCAGCGTTGAAGTGTAGGCGGAACAGAGCGCGATGCGCCCTCACCTGCTGCATATCCACGGCGTGCGTTTCAGTGTCGTGGCTGAAAAGACACGGTGCTCTTTGAAGATGAGGTGAAACTATTGCCCGAATTTACCCAGCCGGCATCAGCGGATGCACCCTTCATGTATCACTGCCATATTCTCGAACATGAAAATGCCGGAATGATGGGACAGTTCCTCGTCTCGAGATCATTTAGCGGCTCCAGTTTGCTGGCCTTTGTGTTATATCCTCTGCAACTTTTGTACTGGGCGCAATGGTCGCTGTGCTAACTTGATCGTTGCGGATTAGAAAGCCCGGTCGCACTCGATCAATCAAACGGTTTTCTTTCTTCAGCGTGCAGCCAATAAACCATCGGTCTGCGGATGAATGCTTGGAACTGGGCATAAATGGATCGGCGCTAGGTGAATACAACAGGCCGGCTGAAATGACGCCCCGCGCAGTACGTCATACGTGCGGCATCGGCGCCCGGATAGATTAAAACTGGTAGTGACGTTGACGAGTGCACCAGCAACCAGATAGTCAGCCAATGCACCAAGTTACATAACTGCTCCTCCTTTGTCCTTTTGTTTTTCTCGATACTGCAAGTTTTAACCGCTTCCATTCACTCCGCTTGATATTTGCGCTTGCGACTTCGTGCATATCATGAGCTCTGGATGTACAAGCCGTGCTGCTCCTTTGCCGGTAGAATGAAAAATTACATCAAAATTATTACAGTAAAGATTGAATTTTGGAAACGCTCTACGGGCCTAAAACGGATGAATCGCGCTGCCTGCCGGCATTTAGAGCAACCGTGGCCATGGCAGCCCTTGCAAGCCATGAAAATTTGCAGGACCTTGCAAAGCGAAACGGCGTATCCATCGAGTTGGTGACGAAATGGAAACACGAACTGCTCAGTGACGCTGTCCGCGCTTTCGATGAGCCAACCGCGCATGCTGTTGGCAGTTCAGAAATTTCCAAACGTGAGTTAGCTCTCGCCATTGCAGAGAATTCCACGCAAGGATTCGCCATGATGGATGAGCGCGGCTACTGCATCTATGCCAACCATGCATGGCTGCAGATGACCGGCTATACCGCAGAAGAGCTCGGTTCTACGGTACTGCACGATCTGGTGCCTCGCCACTATCCGGATGGCCGCCCCTATCTTATGGCGGAATGCTTGACCGAACGCGCGCTGCCGGAAAACTTTGCAGTGTGCGCACACGAGGATCTGTTCTTCCGTAAAGACGGCACTGCCTTTCCGGTCATGTGTTCGGCAAGCCCAATCTTTAGAGACGGTCGCCGGGTCGCCACGGTGATTGAAATTCGCGACATTACCGAACGAAAGCGCATCGACGAAGAATTGCGCCGCACGACCAAGCGTCAGGCATTTCAGCTTCAATTGGCTGAATGCTTGCGCGAGTTGTCAAATCCAGAAGAAATAACTGAAGCGGCAAGTCGTTTGCTCGGCCTGTATCTCAATGTGGGCCGGGTCGGCTACGCCGAAACAGATTTAGCAGGAAAAAGGGTATCGGTACATCGTGACTGGACAAGCAGCGCCATGAGCAGCTTGGCCGGCGAAGCGCGGCCGCTGGATCGCTGCGGGTTGGCGATCATCAATGAGCTACAAAATGGTACAACTGTGCGTCTCGATGACATTGTCGAAGACGAACGGTCGGCTCCCGACAGAGATGGCTATGCCTGCATTGGAGTTCGTTCAATGATTGCCGTGCCGCTGATCGAAGAGCATCGCCTGACCGCAATCCTTTACTTGCATGAGTCTGCGCCTCGTGCCTGGATGGAGGAAGAAGTAAGGCTGGCAGAAGATGCGGCGCGTTGGACATGGGAAGCCGTCAAGCATGCACGCGCCGAACAAACACTGCGCGAAGAGACACGCATGCTGGAACTGCTGAACCAGACCGGCCAAATTGTTTCGTCAACATTGGACATGCAGACACTGCTGCAGTCCATTACCGACACAGCGACGCAACTGAGCGGCGCACAATTTGGTGCTTTTTTCTATACCGCAAAGAACGAACAAGGCGATGCGTTCACGCTCTACACGCTGTCCGGTGCGCCGCGTGAAGCGTTTGATCAGTTTGGACACCCGCGCGCAACACCGCTGTTTGCACCAACGTTCAAGGGTGCGCCGGCAATTCGCAGTGATGATGTAACCAAGGATGCACGCTATGGAAAATGTGGGCCGCACCATGGCATGCCGCCCAAACATCTGCCGGTACGCAGCTATCTGGCAGTGCCGGTCACTGCGCGTTCCGGCGAAGTTCTGGGTGCACTGCTTTTTGGTCATCCGGACGTTGGCGTCTTCACGGAGCGAACTGAAAGAATCATTGCCGGCGTGGCGTCTCAGGCAGCAGTTGCTATCGATAATGCGCGGCTCTACGAGCAAGCACAGAAAGCGGCCCAAGAGCGTGAAGATTTGCTGACCCGCGAACGCGCCGCGCGCGAAGAAGCCGAGCGGTTAAGCCGGATGAAAGATGAATTTCTCGCGATGCTTGCACATGAACTGCGCAATCCTTTGGCACCAATCAGCGCTGCCGCCGATCTGCTGAACATAATGTATGCCAATGATCCGCACGTGCAGCAGACCAGTGAAATCATCAGTCGCCAAGTGACACATATGACACGGCTGGTGGATGACTTGTTGGACGTGTCGCGCGTGACACGTGGTTTTGTCACATTGAACAAGGCCATCATCGATTTCCGGCATGTGGTAGCCGGTGCGCTAGACCAGGTGCGCCCGCTGATTGAGCAAAAACGCCATCAAGTCGCTACCCGCCTGCCCAGCGAGCCGGTTTATGTACATGGTGATGAGACACGGCTGGTACAGACGGTTTCCAATATTCTCAACAACGCGGCCAAGTACACACCGGAAGATGGCAACATTGACATAAAGCTGAACATTGCGGACGAGCTGCTTCAGTTGCACATCAAAGATAACGGCTCCGGCATTGCACCAGAACTCTTGCCGGATGTTTTCGGACTGTTTACGCAAGGAGCCCGCACACTGGCGCGTTCGCAAGGTGGGCTGGGGCTAGGTCTGGCACTGGCAAAGAAACTGGTGGAGCTACATGGTGGCCAGGTGTCTGCATACAGCGCCGGACTCGGAAAAGGCAGTGAATTTATCGTTTCGCTGCCATTAGCATCTTCTGTGCCGCAGGCGCCAGACCAGGTGCATCCAGCACTAAAATTAGATGCTTCAAAAAGTGGCACACTGCATCCGCAGGCGTTACGACTGACGATCGTCGATGACAATATCGATGCTGCCGACATGCTGGCGTCGCTGCTGCGCGCTCAGGGCCATACTGTTTCCGTTTACTACCGTGCGCAAGATGCGCTGAATTCAGCCACGCGCGACGTGCCACATGCTTTTCTGCTAGACATTGGCTTACCTGACATGGACGGTTATGAATTGGCGCGCCGTTTGAGGGCGCAACCGGAAACGGCAGGATCAACACTGGTTGCTGTCACCGGTTACGGGCAGGCACAAGACCGGGAGCAATCCAGGGCGGCTGGTTTCTCGTTTCATTTAGTAAAGCCAGTAGATGTACACGCGCTTACCACGTTGCTAAAGGATATTGCTGCAGTACGAGTCATGCAATCGTAATGCAAAGCAACCGTCTGATGCTTAACTCAGAAGATTTGCAAATACTGCCGACACGCCCTGCCAACAATTGCAATTTTTGTTCATTTATTCATCGATCTCCTTTCCAACCTTGAGGCGTGCACTCGAGCGCTCATCCTTGCGCACTAGAAGCAATGGGCATTTAGCTTCTTCCAGCAGGCGTTTGAATACCAGTGCGCGCCCTGCTTCAAGGACGCCGTGCCAGCCGAGCGCAAGCACCGCGCTGGCATGAAGCGCGGCTTGCTCGAGCAGCACTGAAGCTGGATCGCCTCGTCGCAAGAGAACCTGCTCTATGCAGCTGCACTCCTCCGGCGTGCAGCCACTTAGCCCGCGTTTTACCATCTCATCCATTCTGCTAGGGTATTCGTAATGTGGCGAATCGGCATAGGTTTTGAGTGGACTGTTCGCTGCGCCCGGACCATTCTCAACATGCAACACCGTTAATTTCAGCCGCAGCGAGGCAGCGAGCCGGACGGCGGTCTCAAGTGCATGGTCAGCCGCCATATCGCCGCTGGCGGCGGCCAGCATTGACGTCCAGGGTATTTCCTCGTGGTATCGGATGGGAAGCAATATCACCGGCACCGGGCTGCGCTCGATGATGGCATGTGCCACCGTGCCCAGCAGACAAGATTGCTTGAGCCCGACTGATGCCGATTCACCTCGCGCACTCATTACGACAAGATTGATTTCATAAGTTGTGATAGCGCTCAGCACGGCGTCCTCTGCTTTTCCCAGCAATTGATGCACGACGACATCTGGCCGCTTCGCTCCGACGACGTGCAAGCGGGCAAGTGCCTCATTCCCAGGAAGCGGCTGCTTCGCGGCATGCAGGACATGTAATGTGGCACCGAGTGCTTCCGCCAGCCACAGTGCGCAACCGGCTCCTTTGGCCGCTTCGGGCGAGCCGTCAAGAGGCAGCAAAATTGAAGTAAAGCGCTTCATCAGCGATGATCCTTGTCAGACGTTCGGGAAACGGTCAACGGGTAGGCGCGGCCGCGGTATATCAGCGACAATTCCACCCGGTCCCACCCGGCTGGAAGCCGCTGCGCTGCACATGGCCCTGCATGGGGACCTTCTTCATCGAAGCTGACGCCGAGAAATCCAAAAACGAGGGCTTGCCACGTCCCGCCCATGGCTGCGGGATGGATGCCCAGCGTACTGTTTTCCATTGCATTCGAAAGATCGAGCCACAGACTTTGCTTCCAGTAGCGCTCGGCATCCTCCTGCAGCCCGATTCGGGCTGCAATCGCTGCATGGACAGCCGGCGAAAGGCTGCTGCCATGATCGGTCAGGGGCTCGTAATAACGATAATTTGCCGCAACGATTTCGTCTGAAAATGCTGTCGGAAATAATAGCGGCAGCATCAATACATCTGCCTGCTTGAGCAGCTTGAGCCCGTTAATCTGTTGCCAGTCAAACAGCCTGCTGACCGGGGCTTTAAAGCGCTCTGCTTTGGGAAGAGGATAATCGGCCAGCGTAAAGAATCCTTCAAATTGCTCAATAACGCCATGCTCGTCAGGCAACGGGATATACAAGGACTCCGCGAGAGTTGCCCACTCCTGGGCTTCGGCCAGGTTTGTTCCTAAGTGTCGCGCAGCCTCTGCCGCCTGGTTCAGATTGAAGCGCGCCATCCAGTTGGTATAGGCATTGTCATCGACTGAATGATGGTATTCATCGGGCCCAACGACGCCGCGGATATGATAATGCCGCTCGCCGCGCGTCACGCGGCTTGTCCAGAAACGCGCCGTTTCGAACAGGATCTCCGCACCCGGACCGACTAGAAATTGTTCATCGCCAGTTGTCTCCCAATAGCGCCAGACTGCATAAGCAATGTCCGCACTTACGTGGATCTGCTGGGTACCTGTGAAGATCGGAATTTCCTTGCCGGTGCTTTTAAGTACAATTTTGCTGGGTGTGACATCGTCGCCGGTCACGCTCGATTCCCAGGCATAACATGCTCCGCGGTACCCCAGTTCGCGCGCTCGGCGGCGGGCGCCATCAAGCGTGTGATGACGGTAAAGGAGCAGACTGCGCGCCCGTGCAGGTTCAGTATGCAGGTAGAACGGCAACATGAAAATTTCCGTATCCCAGAATACATGCCCCTCGTATGCGCGCCCGGACAGCGTGCGCGCACCGATTGAAACACGCGCATCATCCCCTGCCGGCAATCTAAGGTGATAACTGCCGAAGCGAAGCGCCTGTTCAATGGAGGGACGGCCCTGCACCCGGATGTCAGCCCTGCTCCAGAAGTCTTTCCACCTGCTCGCATGCATCTCCAGCAACGCATCAAAATCCTTTTCTGAAAACGACTGCAAATGCGCCATCGCCGCTTCTGCCGGGTTTTCAATATCGCGACTGGTAAATATGGATATCAGGCGACGCATAGTACTGGACGTATGCAAAACCGCCCGTGAGGCGATGCAAATTTGAATGGCAGAGCCTCGCGTTACGTACCTTACCAATTCCAGCTTGCCTGAAATGGTATGGTCAAGCCGCTCAAGATGAGGATGCCTGGTCGACAGGTCTTGACAGTCGACGATGGCATCGATCTGCACAGTTCCCCAATGATTTTCCGGGAAGACCTCCACCTCCTGAAGCAGTAAATGGGGGTCGGCCAGCGAAGCACAACGCTGCGTGCGCACCGCAGTCCGCCGTCCGCCCGGCGATTCGAACAGGGTTTCACTGTGCAGCACCCCGCTGCGCAAATCGAGCACACGGCGAAGTTCGCGGCCATAGATGCCGCCAAAGTCAAGCGGCTGGCCTTCGATGGAGATCTTCAGTTGGAACGGAAACGGCAGCGGAACAAGCTCAGCATAGGTATTCGCCGCACGGTCCGGTGTAAGAAACTCTACTTCCGAATACGGCAAGTCGCTGCGCTTGCTATCGAAAACTCCTGCAATGAAGAGATCGGACTGTGATTCAGGCAAGGGAGCGTCAAGTGCGCCGCGCACCCCTAGATAACCATTCCCAATGGTAAAAAGGCTTTCCATCTGGCGCTCGCGGGCACGGTCGAAGCCTTCTTGTTCGATGTGCCAGGCAACTTCTTCCTGTCGTGCTCGGAACGCGGTTTCCAAATCCTCGATTCCCAGCGCAGCAAGGTCCGGCACGACGATATCCGCACCTCCTGCCTGTAGCGCTGCCGCATTTCCACCGCGGTCGATCCCCACCACCAGGCCGAATTCCCCGCGGCGGCCCGCCTGCACGCCGGCGACGGCATCTTCCAGAATCAGTGCGTGGGCCGGCGTAACACCAAGCCATCCGGCTGCATGCAGGAACATATCGGGATAAGGCTTGCCGGGTAAGTGCAAGGTGTCAAGATCATTGCCGTCCAGGCAGGCGTCGAAAAGGTCTTTGATGCCGGCGGACTGTAAAATCGCACGGCCATGACGGCTGGACGTTGCCACGCCTATCTTCACATCGCGTGCGCGGAGCTTTTGGATCAAGTCAAGTGTCGACGGATATGTCTGTACACCCTGCTCTTTCACGAGACGCTCGAACAGTTCATCCTTGCGGCCGGCAAGAAGCGCCTCCGTGTCCGGGGAAATCGCAATCTCTCGTTCCTGTAGAAAACTGCGCACTCCTTCCTGACGCGGCTTGCCATCGACATAAGTACGATATTCCGTTTGCTCGTCAAATGGCCGGAACGGCGCACCGTGGGCCTGTGCCCGAAGGAATTCGTCGAATGTCTGCTTCCATGCGGCGGCATGCAGTTCCGCAGTCCTGGTAACGACGCCATCCATGTCGAAAAGTGCAGCTCTTAAGCTTCCATTGACCAGGGCCATTTCCCGATTCCCAAGCGTGTATTCGAGTTGGCGATCGGCCTGCCGCTATGGCCGCTGCACTATGCAGCGCTATCGCCTGCAACCTATCTCTTCCTGCTGCCTACAAATGATTTCGTCTAAAGACCTTAGCCATGACGCGGCTGAAGCTTATGGGTGCGAAACCTTGGCTTGACTGACAGGTCGATCCGATATGGCGTATCGCCAGCCGGCATATTGAAATAATTTTCGTAGCTAATAGCATCGTCAACTTTCATGAGCTCCAGAGTTTTGGATTCCGGAGTAAGCCCTAAAGGCGTTATGGTGGCCGTTACCGCCGCATCATTGATTCGCTGTGAAGTCTTGGCATCATAAAGCGCCACCACCAAATGATGAGCACCTTTGGAAAACAGATTTCTCTTATGCATCGGCCGTGCTGCATGTTCCTTGACATGTGCGCGCACTACTTGAGCGGCACCACACCATAATAAATATCCATGCCATTGGCACTCTTGTGCTGGGAAATATGTTCGCTCCATGCTGAGGGGACAGCAGCCAAAGGGGCAACAGCTATGAAAAGACGCCTGGTTCGATTACTCATTTTTCATCACTCCATTTCTGACCAATGACGTTCACAAATGTATTGATGCCATTTATGAGTGAAGCTTAAAGCCACTGTTAATGTACTGAACGATGTTGACGAAACAAATCAGCCATATCTTAATCGCCAAATTTTTACTACATTGGAAGTAAGGCTTATCCAAATGGCATGGCCCCAGAGTTGGCGTCTTTCTGTTCTGCATTACATGGAATCAGCAATAAGATCCAGGATTCAAACTGATGAAAACTGAAACTAATATTGCGATAACTACTATAGTATTGTCCGAAAAATCCCTACTACAAGCTGAAATTTGTAAACACAAGGGCATTGGGCACCCCGATTCAATTTGCGATGGTGTAGCAGAAGCGGCATCGCAGGCATTGTGCCGCGCTTATCTGGCTGCTTATGGAGTCGTGCAACACCATAATGTCGACAAGGCTTTATTGATCGGTGGAGAATCGGAACCCAGGTTTGGCGGCGGAAAAATCAGGATTCCAATACGCCTGATAATCTGCGGACGTGCCACCCCCTTGCCGGCAAGGCAGAATGTCAAAACAGTCATACAAGATGCGGCGCATGCCTATCTTCAGAGGAATTTACATATCCCCGGCGACCTGATTGAGCTGGAAGTGGCTGTGCGAAGCGGCAGCGCAGATTTGCAGCAGGTATTTTCCAAAGCGCAGACTGGTGCAATCGCAAACGATACTTCATTCGGTGTGGGCTATGCACCTTTATCCGAGCTTGAGCAGATGGTTCTGGAGGTTGCCGAACTGATGAAATCGACCCCGTTTCGGGCCATGTACCCGGTTTCCGGAGACGATTACAAGATCATGGGGAAACGCCTTGGTGTCGAGATGGAATTCATTCTTGCTCTGGCCTTTGTCGACAGGCACGTTGCCAGTGCGAAGGCCTATGATGAGATTAAACTGGATATCCGGCGCAGCATCGCCAGTCATCTCGGCAACTCATGTTCGGTCCGTCTCAATACTCTTGACAGTTTTCCGGCTCATACCGAGAAAGACGTGTATCTGACTGTCAGCGGCTTGAGCGGCGAGCATGGCGATGACGGCCAAGTTGGGCGCGGCAACCGTGTCAACGGTCTCATTACGCCAAGCCGGACGATGTCGCTTGAAGGGGCTGCAGGCAAAAATCCCGTATCCCATGTCGGCAAAATATACAATGTGCTCGCGCATGAAATGGCCGAGGCGCTGTCTGTGCAATTGCCCGATATCGGTCATGTATCGGTCCAGCTCTTGTCGGCAATTGGCATGCCGGTCAATCGACCCCAGCTCGTCAATGTGGAAATCATCCGGGAAGGCAAACTCACACCGGCACTGCAAAAAGAAGTGCAACGCATCAGCCTAGAACGGCTCGCTAACATTGACCACTTATCCAGGCGGCTAATCGAAGGGCGGATACGCGTTTTCTAGAAAAACCATTGCAGTTCGGTAAAGTAAAGATTAGATGCAATGCCGTACCCGGGTCCTTTTCCGCCATAAAAAGCATCTGCATAATGGCATTCTCCGGGCTTTAGTCATTAGACATTGCGTGAAGCTGCATAGCCTGCTTCGGTTAAAGCCAAGCCTCCAGGATCTCCCGGCCCGCCCGGCGTATGGACTGCAAAACTGCCATCCAGCGCGATTTGCATGAGTTCTCCGAGCTCATCTGGATCTGTAAATCCTGCGTCGCTCATATTTATCCAGAGCGTTTTGACAGGAACGCTTTCTCCAATGCTTGCTTGATGCTTCTTGGCGAAGATGAAAAACAAGGCATTCAAGAGCTCTACTTTACGTGCATCATTCATGATGGATTCCTTTTAAAGTCAATTAAGAAAGCGTCCTGAAGTGCTCAAAAGTGATTCAATAGCCGATATGGAATAGCTATATGGCCGCTAAACGCAGCCCCGCTTTTCTATCTGCGCACCTATATTTCCTTATCCGGCCTGGCAGGACCTCCTTCGCCCATGCTTTTACGTGGAACGAAATTCAAAGCTGGCTCTGCTAATTTGTGTGATTGTCTAAATGCCTAGAACCCATTTCATCAATACCACTATGATGCGTTCAGTCCAGAATCGGATGATGGCAAGGCGCGTGCCGCAGCGAATAGTTTTCTATTCGCAAGGTGCGCAACACCGCCAGCGCCAATTCTGGACTGAACCCGAAGGGAAAGAATTATTTGGGCGCATCGCGTTGTTGCGCCGCTTGCACAGGGAACCACCCTGTGCAGCGCGACGACGCCTAGCGCTGCATCCCATATAATTCTTTCGCACATACTGCTATTTATGAAATGAGTTCTAATAAAAGAACGATTTATATATAAACCTGGCAGCTGAGTCTGTTCATGTATTTCACGCCTTTTAGCTAGTTTCTATTCGTGCGTATGAATGCACCGTGCAAGCCCGAAGGACATTTTCTAAAAAACGAATGGCTTCTTTTACCTTGTCGAGATGTATAACCGGCAAGTTCTCTGAGATAAACACCTCATTGTTTAGGCGGTCTAAGCCATACGCCAATGCTTTGGAGATTTCCCGTGCCTGCTTTCCATCGCTGTTGTATAAGGACTCATACACGCCGATGGATTCCCAAAGCGGCACGAGTCCTGGACTGGCCGTATCAGAAAATACAAGTGCTTCTTCAGTCTGATAGGTTTCCTCATATTCTTGAAGTAGACGGAATCGAAAAGTCATTTTGGTAATAACTCTTTTTTATGGGTGATAACAATACGGTTCAAATCGGAACCGAAAGTTGCGAAAAATCAATGTTCACATTGGCGTTATGACTATACTCGCGGCAAGTGTTTTAAAAGCTGTATAAGCATTAGATACTTCGACCGGAGCCGGGCGGTCGCAAACACCCGGCACCAAATTCCCCAGCCCACCCATCGCGGTGGGCTTTCTGTTTAGCGCGTATTGACACAATGTCATACTCTGCTCGGACAGCAGGGTAATAGTCCAGTTGCGATAGTTTGCGTTGTTCTCTTTTTCTTTTTAATGCAACACCCCTACTCCTTGTTCGCCGTCAATTGACTCGACAACGTTCTTCAAAGCTTGTCGTTTAAACAAGCATTCCGCTTCCCGAGTCAAAATGAATGTACCTATATATTTCTTCCTAGCAATTTTCAGCGCATCCTTTTTATAATTCCCCCTGGTTAACTTCTTTGGGAATGAAATGTTAAGGATTCAACCTGGCACCGCCTATCTCACATCCTTTTATCCAGTTGAAAACGGCAAACGACCCACGGTTGTTAAACTCAGCTCGATCAATGCGCCGCCCGGTCGAACATTCCCGGCTAATACCGTCGTTTTGCCTTATGGCGGAAAGGCCAGAAAACAACTCGCCACGCGTATCGCTGCTGACGCCCGTAAAAACAACCAGGAGATATACCAAATAGAAGTAGGCATCGATATAGATCGCTTGCGCGTGAAGGTCCTTACGCTTTCATCGCTTCCTACGACTGCCCTGATGAACATGAAGCTGCTTGGCAAATGCATTGAAGCCACCATCATTGATTACTGGTGCGGCTATCTTGAAGAAGAGGGCAAGGATGTTGAATGGGTAATTGCGCATCTCGGACGGGATGTTCAAGCGTATGTCGCGATGCGCCCGGATTTGCTTGGGCGTTTGAGCCAGGAAAAGGAGTTTCAACACCTGAACATGATTGTTTTCAGTTTGATTGCTGAGGACGAAGCAGTCGACGTGGGAATGATCTTGCACCGTCATGCCATTACCCAGTTCATTTGCAAGACTGATCCAAGCATTCCGGTTGTGGTTTAAATCGATAGGTAGCTCCTTCGCGCATGACAATATGTTCGAAATGCCGCTCCTGGCACATATAGCTTCGGGCAGTAACGCTTGGGCGATGCGGAAACAGCGCCGGTCACAATGCCTCTTCTCCTGGAATTCCTATTGCCTGATTGTCATGATCCGCTTTCACAGCTGCCCCCCTTTAAAGCATTTTTCAAACCTGAACAAAATTGTGCAAACTAACACGGTCGAATCGAATCCCCGGTCATATATTCGCTTAACCTGTCCATATAGATTTATAGATTTTCAGCCGACACGGTTTATTTAGCCTTGAGCTTGGCTTTAGGCAATAATGTGCGACTTTGAATATTTACGAGATCGCCCAACTTTGCGTGCGGAACACTCATATGGAAATTGATTCAATCCGCCGGCGCCTGCGTGATGTCGGCGCGATGCAGGTACACGAGCAGCGTGTCCTGAGGGACTGGTTGCAAGTTCGGTCGCACGACCAGGCGCGCCGCCATCCCAAGGACTATTTTCCGAAGGCGCTGCACGAAGCATTACCGGAAATCGACTCCGAATTGAACGGGCTTGCGCGACTTATCTCCACCCATCCAACGAAAGATGGATCCGCCCGCCTGCTGGTCGGTCTGGGCGATGGTCAAACTGTGGAAAGCGTGCTGTTGCCGCGCGGCGGCGTGTGCGTCTCAAGTCAGGTCGGTTGCGCGGTCGGGTGCCAGTTCTGCATGACCGGCCGCAGTGGTCTGATCCGCCAGGTGACAAGCGGTGAAATTGTTGCGCAGGTGGTTTTGGCGCGCACGTTGAGGCCGGTGAAAAAAGTGGTTTTCATGGGTATGGGTGAACCGGCACACAACCTGAACAATGTACTGGATGCGATCGATCTGCTGGGCACTGAAGGAAATATCGCACACAAGAACCTGGTGTTCTCCACAGTCGGCGATCCCCGCGTATTCGAGCGTCTGCCGCTCGGCGTCGTTAAACCGGCATTGGCTTTGTCCTTGCATTCAACCAAGCCGGATCTGCGCGCCACACTTTTGCCGCGAGCGCCGCGCATGACCCCTGCTGAACTGGTAGCGTTAGGTGAACAGTACGCGCGACTGACGCATTATCCGGTGCAGTACCAGTGGACGCTGCTGGAAGGGATCAACGACGGTGAGGATGAGCTTGACGGCATCGTCGATCTGCTAAAGGGAAAGTACGCGGTACTGAACATGATTCCCTATAACACCATCCCAGATCTGTCGTTCAGGCGGCCTTCATGGGAACGAGCACAGACAATCGCACGCGCCCTTCATCAGCGCGGCGTGCTGACCAAGCTAAGGGACTCCGCGGGTCAAGACGTTGATGCAGGATGCGGACAGCTCCGAGCACGCGCAAGTACTTTGTCGAGACGGACAATCGCCTTGCAACTGACGGCTTCACTCTAGTTTTATCACCGGTTTCAATACTTTGATACGGATAAAAGTGTTTCACTCCATTCATATTCATGCGGTGAATGTGCACATCATTAAACGAAATTAGAATTTTTGCCGGGCATCCTCATATGTAAATCAGAAAGATGATGAATGACTGATTTGATTTAAGAGGAAAAATGATGACTCGTGAACATGCACAAAAATTGCAAGAAATGGCTTTGGAAATTGTCCGGACCGCCGAAAATCGCGACAAGGCAATCAATGAAATCGTTGCCAAGCGAGGCCTATCCTACGCTGCACTGCGTCAGCTAAGAAACGCACAATAAGCATCTCGACGGCATGCAACGTGCCTGAATCGTATCTCTGAAAATCCTCGCCCTGCGCGGGGATTTTTTTATGCATAAGCGTACCTATCGGTCTGGCCGGGCTGCCCGCTCTGCCCTGCCGCATACATTCCTTGTGCGAATTAGGTACGCTCGATTTGAAATACCCACGTCACCATGGAATGCTGCTGGTAGGAACACCCGGCGGGTGTGAAGTCTGCTGCACCGGATTTAACGCTCGCCGTTTCTTTTGCGTCGCTGTCGCGCCTGGCTCGCACCGACTCAAGCAAGCGCTCCGTAAATGCAGGGTGATCCTGGCTTGCTTTACCTAGCTCACTGGAATTCATGCTGCAAGATGGTTTGGTTTGCGGGAGCATCGTCGATCCTTTCAACGGATTGGATAAATTGTTGAAATTTAGCAATGTCGATAAGATGGCGAAATTCCCAATTAGTTCATTTAGGCAATAACTTTTTACAAAGAAAAAATCAATGATGAGCGTTTGGCAATAAAGCAAGTTTTGAATCGTGGCGGTTTGGCGCCCGGTTACCAGATCAAGGCGCTGACCGCTACATGGATGTTCCATGCCCCTCCAATGCATATAGTCTCGTAGCTTCGTCGGGATTCGCTCGGCTGAATTTGCTTTCACTGTACTGGTTGGCCTACGGTTTCCCTGATTTATATAATGAAGAAAATTCTATCTGCGGAAAAATCAGTTCCTTCAATAAAAATTTAAAAATCAACAAGTTAGCGATTCCTACATCCGCTGTGAGAATGCTCCGTTAGTCTCGTGAATTTGAGGATAATCAACCGCTTCAGAAGCCCACGTGATTTCATAGAGGTGTCATGAACAACCGGACTGAACAACTCGTTCAGCTTAAATTTATGGTTTCCAGATCTGTTAAATCGTCAAAGAAAACAGCCAATATCTCAAAGCGATCAGCCAAGGCAAAACGCGGCAATGTAGTAATGAGCGCTATGGTCGAGCTCGGCCTCAAATTGATGAAATATAAGAGCGTTTCCGAGGTGGCACGGTTTCTGGCGGCCGCAGAAGTGCCAATGCATGTGATCACGCGCGTGTTACTGCGCCCTGATTTGCGCAGGAATCTAAAGCGCCCTCGCCTTGCGTAAATGAAGAAGGTGGCGGGAATGCAGCCACATTCAAAGGTGGAGCAGCCCCGGACCCGTATTCCAGAACAAAACCCGGTCGCCTTTTCAGGCTACCGGGTTAATTTCCCAATCCCATGCTCGTATTTATCAGACCGAATGTGGGAAATAGCCACGGCCCTATTCGCGCCCTCAAGGACGCAAACCCGGCTGCAGCGCTGGCGCGATCAACGCTTCAGTTGTGACAGGTCGCGCACTGCGCCCCGGTCAGCCGAGGTCGTCAATGCAGCATAGGCCTGCAGCGCCTGCGAGACATAGCGCTCGCGATTTGCCGGCTGCCATGCGTCGCGGCCGCGTGCTTCCATCGCCGTGCGGCGATGCGCCAGGTCTTCAGCGCTGACACGCAGGTTGATCGTGCGTGCAGGGATATCGATGTCAATCATGTCGCCCTCTTCCACCAGCCCGATTGCGCCGCCCTCTGCCGCCTCCGGCGAGGCATGACCGATCACGAGTCCCGAGGAGCCGCCGGAAAAGCGGCCGTCCGTGAACAGCGCGCATGCCTTGCCCAGCCCCTTGGACTTGATGTAGGACGTGGGGTACAGCATCTCCTGCATGCCCGGACCGCCTTTCGGGCCTTCGTAACGGATGACCACGACATCGCCCGCATGCACGGTGTCGCCGAGGATCGCTTCTACCGCTGCATCCTGGCTTTCGAATACGCGCGCCTTGCCGGAGAACTTCAGGATGCTTTCATCCACGCCGGCCGTCTTTACGATGCATCCCTTCTCTGCGATATTCCCGTACAGGACCGCGAGGCCGCCATCCTGCGAATACGCGTGATTGCGGTCGCGGATGCAACCGTTGCTGCGATCGAGGTCGTTCTGCTCATAGCGCTCGGCCTGTGAAAATGCGACTTGGGTCGGTACACCGCCAGGTGCCGCGCGGAACAATCGATGCACGGACTCGTCGTCGCTGCGCACGATGTCGTACTTCTCGATGGCCTCGCCCATCGTCTTGCTATGTACCGTCGGCAGAGACGTATCGAGCAGGCCGGCGCGCGCCAGTTCACCCAGAATCGAAATGATGCCGCCGGCGCGGTGTACGTCTTCGATATGGAACTTGTCGGTCATCGGCGCCACTTTGCAGAGACATGGCACCTTGCGCGAAATGCGGTCGATATCTGCCATCGTGAAATCGACCTGCGCCTCGTGTGCGGCAGCCAGCAGGTGCAGCACGGTGTTGGTGGATCCGCCCATCGAAACGTCCAGAGCCATTGCGTTTTCAAATGCGGCTCTCGTGGCAATGCTGCGCGGCAGGACGGAGTAGTCGTCCTGCTCGTAATGGCGCTTGGCCAGTTCCACGATCAATCGGCCGGCACGCAGGAACAGCTCCTTGCGGTCCGCATGGGTAGCCACGATCGTGCCGTTGCCCGGCAAGGAAAGGCCCAGCGCTTCGGTCAGGCAGTTCATCGAATTTGCCGTGAACATGCCGGAACAGGAACCGCAGGTGGGGCATGCGGAGCGCTCGGCTTCCAGCACGTCGGCATCGGACACCGCGGAGTCGCCTGCCTTGATCATTGCGTCGATCAGGTCCAGCTTGATGACTTTCTTGTCATTGTTGACGACCTTGACCACCTTGCCTGCTTCCATGGGGCCGCCGGACACGAACACCACCGGGATGTTGAGGCGCATCGCAGCCATCAGCATTCCGGGCGTAATCTTGTCGCAGTTCGAGATGCACACCATTGCATCGGCGCAGTGCGCATTGACCATGTATTCGACGGAGTCCGCGATCAGGTCGCGTGAAGGCAGCGAGTACAGCATGCCGCCGTGCCCCATTGCGATGCCGTCGTCGACGGCGATCGTGTTGAATTCCTTTGCAACGCCGCCTGACGCTTCGATCTCGCGAGCCACAAGCTGGCCCAGGTCCTTCAGGTGCACGTGGCCCGGCACGAATTGGGTGAACGAATTGACGACAGCGATGATCGGCTTCTCGAAATCGCCGTCTTTCATGCCAGTCGCGCGCCACAACGCGCGGGCGCCTGCCATATTGCGGCCTTGGGTCGTAGTACGGGAACGGTAGGTTGGCATGCGTGGAGCTCCTCAGAACGGCAAACAAAATGGAGCCTTACTTTGCCGTGTTCCTAAGGAGTTGTCCAATATATTAGTTAATGCCGTTTAATTCATTTTTCGTATTACAGAAAATGTATTGATTGCGGCTGGAGGGTTTGAGGCGCACTACAACACTCATGACCGCCCGTCGGGTGCCGAACCGTGGAAATCGAATATTGGAAATGTCATGCAGAAAAGGTCCACATGAAGTGGACCTTTTATCAGACAACACCGATTAGTGACAGAATGATATACACAACTACCACCAAGCCTACGATATAGATAACTGATCTCATGGTTGTACCTTCCAGGAGGATTTAAAGGGAAATACTCCTGATTAGGCGCCCGGGACCAGCTAACGTTCGTCCCTTTATATTGATCAATCCTAAAGGGTGTTGCAAAGTGCGCACCCACCCCGTACTGCTCTTTCTTTAAAGGGCAATCGCCATAAGGGTCGCTCGCAACTTGGAGTCAGGTTTTGATTTAAATATCGGCCAGAAGCTTAAAACAGCACTTTAATGGTCAGTAAATATGGCGTACGCGCTCAATACACTGTTCTGCCTGAATTTGCGCCGATTTCTGGATTAAAGCTTGCTGGAGCAAGAACTCTATTCGTGACCTGTCCTTGAAATATCCATTAGGCAGTGCAGGATCCAAAAAACATTCAAGAACCTCGTCCGGCAAATACTTGGCCTGATAATCGGTGGCTCTGCGCATGGCAGAGGCAAACGAAGGATTGTCCAGATCGTCCGGAGTGAAAGCTTTCCCTTCGCTCAGCAAGCGATGCACGTTTTCATCAAGTGCATCCATGATAAGTCCAAACCAGCAACTGACCCGCCGCTCGAATTCATCTTGATCAATCATGGCATGTCCTCGCAAAAGAACTTCCATGCTTTGTAGACTGATAATTTTCTCTAACGTTCAGCGGTAGCAGGTTGGTCCGCATAAAGTCGGTCTTTTTCACATAAAGTCCTGCCAGCCATACTGTGAAGCGATTTCAGGTTCTATATGTTGATACCTCTGAACCCTAAATTCAGGAAATTTCCGCAGGGAACCTAAATGTCAGTCTCTTTCATCGAACCATATCAACGAATGTTTATCGAAAACCGAATAATTCATGATGAAACCGCCTGAGCGGAAAGCCTCGTGTCTCCATCTCGCCGCTTAATGCCTGAGCAAAGGGCTCGGGACCGCAAAACCAGATATCGGCAGCCATCCAGTCCGGCACCATCTTTTCCAGGCGATCCAGACTGAGCTTGCCTTCGCGCGACGACAAGACAAGGTGAAAACGCACACTGGTTCGCCTGGCGAGCTGTTCGATATTCTCAATGAATTCCTGCGACGGCGCATTGGTTGAATAGATCAGATCGATCTGGCAGGTATTTCCTGTATCGGCCAGATCCTGTAGCCGGGCCATAAACGGAGTGATGCCGATACCGCCGGCGATCCAGATTTGTCGCGGACGCGCTCCATGAAAATCGAAGCGTCCGTACGGTCCTTCGATCGTCACCGGGTGACCTGGAAAGAGTTGTTCCGGAAGTTTTTTCGTATAGTCGCCCAGGCCCTTGATGCTAAACATCATACGGCCATCCCCGTGCCACGCCGATGAAATGGTGAATGGATGGTGTCCCTCGCCGCCGCCAAAATCCACAAACGTAAACTGCCCGGCATGGTGTCCCTGCCATGCGGTCGCAAGCTGGACTTCAACATCCAGGACAGTATTTTCATTGTTGTAGTTCAGAGACTGAACGGTGCCGTATGCGCGCCGGGATTTTCCTATTCGCCCAAACAGAGACGCCACTGCTGCCGCAGAACCGGCCAGCATCAGCACTGCCATGCTAAAGCCAAGCGGCTCGCTCCAGTAGGACCGGTCCATCAAGACTACCGAGTGAAACACAAGCATCAAATAGGTAGGCGCCATCAATCGATGGGCCTTAAAGAAATAACGGTAAGGGAATGTTTTCCAGAGAGCGATCGCGACCAATATCAACAGCAGGTAAAACCCCCACTCCCCCAGTTCGGTGGCGGGCTCCCTTAATTCCCGAAGCGCGTCAGTCCAACTGCTGCCTTCGGTCATGGCGGCTGAGCTCCTTCGCGGACGCTCCAGCCAGCCCCGACGTGCCATCTGGCGTGGAGCATTCTCCAGCAGCCAGTGTGTCAACGCAAACAGTGCCGCGCCAATCCCATACCATTTGTGAAGCCGGTAGAAACGATCAAGTCCGCCAAGTGCGGGCTCAATCTGTACCGGCCGTGCAGCCAGGATCAGGGCGAACGACATGTAGCCGATCGCCAGTATCCCGGTAAGATAAATCATCATGCGCCGTATTTGCCAGAAATCAGCGGCAGAGGCCCCGGGCGGCAGGCTAAGCAGCCATAGCGCGATGAGAGCAACCGTCGATGCCAGAAAAACAGCGATTAAGCGATTGAGGTGCAATGGAAGCTCCCTGAAGACATCATCAGCCAGGCCCCTTTTTCTATACGGAATCCAGGATAGTCCAGGCTTCGTCCATAACGATGAGCCGGTTCCTCTGGCGCACCATATTTTTACTGGCTCCAGTCCTTGAATGTAAATCTCCAGATCTGAGATTTGATTGACTCAAGTCAAAAAATTCCGCTTGCGCGGCATTCGCTATTCCAAGGGGCTGTATTTTTCGCTTACTCATCCCCAGACCGGATCCTCGTATTCTTGCAACCGTGGACAATGCCGGAAAATTTATCTGCTTCTCGTATGACTTCAGATCCCCACAGCTCTGCTGAAGGCACTTTAAGCACCCTGTCAGGCCGGTAATCCCGAACCGCCAGCATCCTCCATGGAGTGGCAGAACACTGCTCTATATGATTATTTTGTAGATGCTCACGATTCTTCATTCGCCTGCGTTAAGAGAACATGGGATACATGGCATCGTTTGGATCATGAAAAAGCAGTGATATCACGAATCGATTCCGATACAAGAAGTATTGAAATTACATGGACCTATGGATCTTCAGCCGGGAAAAGCATTCATAGTGACTGCGGCTCAATAAATACCCGTTTCAGAATTTTTTGGAAGGATTACGGCCATGTCTTTGATCCAAAATATCCTGGTTGCAACCGACTTTTCAAAAGGCGCCGATAAAGCCGTAGAGCGCGCTGCATTACTGGCTGCGATTTACCAGTGTAAAAGAGCAGAACTAATCACAATAAATGAAGGAGGAAAGCCGCAGACCGCCTTTGGAATCAAGGACAGCGTGTTTGACGCGATTTTGCGCAGTATTACGGAGACCGCATGCGAGGATCTGAGATTAAAAGCTGCTGAATTGCGTGCCAGGTACGGCATAGAGTTCGCCTGTACATTCAGGTTCGGCCAGGCTTCAAAAGAAATAATCAATCGCGCGGAGGAGATGGATGCGGACTTGATCATCACAGGAGCGCATGAAAGGAATCTGCTCCCTGACTTTCTCTTTGGCACGACGACCGATAAGCTGATCCGTCTATCCAGGCGCCCTTTGCTTATCGTCAAAAGCGATTCCACGGCAGATTACCGCCATATTCTGGTGCTTGTTGATTTTTCAGAGGACTCAAAACAGGCCGCCAAGATAGCTCTATCTGTTTCACCCTCCGCTTCTTTTGTTTTTCTCCATGCTTGTGAAGTGGAATACGAGGGAAAAATGCATTTTGCAGGCGTTGACCAAACCGTTATCGATGGCTATCGACTGAATGAGTACGAGCATGCCCGTTCGGCACTGCGGAATGTTATTGAGGAACTCCATGTGCCGGATCGGCTCATCACAGAACACTTGGTTTTCGATAAACCCGGCGTGGCCGTGCGTAAGTATGCCGAACAGGCCAACCCGGATCTGATTGTGGTCGGGAAACACGGGCGGTCTCGCATAGAGGAATTGCTGATCGGAAGCGTCACGCGCGAAACGATTGCAAGGACAAAATGTGACATTCTCGTTGTGCCGCCCTTCGCTAATCGGGAGCATGGTGCATTCATGGTTTAACGTCGTGCCACACAGTCTATGCGCGGCAAAAGGAAAAGAGATGTTCAGAAATATTCTTGTGCCGATCGACGGATCTCCGCTATCCGCAAAGCCACTCGATTCTGCTTTAGAATTTGCCAAGGCCAATCATGGAAAGATTGTTGCGCTTTCGGTTTCCGAACCCCGCGTCTTCTACAGTAGTGATCCCGACGCTTCGAAACACGGCGATGTGCATGAAGACGCGAATCTGCAAAAAGCGCAGTTGCATCTTCAAAAAGTCGCAGAAACGGCCAGGAATGCCGATGTTGCCTGTGAAACGGTCATTGTGCAGTCAAGGACACCAGGGGAGGAAATCATCGATGTTGCAAACCATTACGGCTGCGATGCCATCTTCATGGCAACAAGAGGATCGTTTGGAGTCATCGAAAAGCTGTTCAACGAAAGCCAAACGCATAAGGTGCTGGAAGGCGCCTCGGTGCCCGTAGTCGTCTTTCCGTAAAGCTCAATTCGATTGCGAAGCACCCGAATCAATGCCGGAAATGTAGTATTGCCCGGAGATTTTCTGTTGCGTGCATATGCAGGTTTTTGCCGAATTCATGCCGATTTTTTAGCACCGGCATGATGCATTTGTGCCGACACGGAAAAAAGGTTTGCCGGAAGCCTGCGCAAGGTAAAAAGGAATATTACGACTCTGTTCTTGTGATGGCGTCAAACCTGGTTTGGCGACCTATGTAGAATTATTTGTGTTTTACGGCCGGAACTAAATGCCTATGCAATTGCTGACATTGATTCTTCTCCCATTTGCCGGAAGCGTCGTTGCCGCTTGCATGCCTGCCCAGGCACGCAACCGGGAAGCCGTGCTGGCATGCGTAATTACGCTCCTCGGGCTGGTGATGCTGTATAACGTGTATCCGGAGATTCGTGACGGGGACGCGGTTCGCTTCGAAGTTGAGTGGTTACCGGCATATGGACTGGATTTCGTGCTGCGCATGGACGGCCTTGCCTGGATGTTTTCGATACTGATCCTGCTGATCGGCTTCCTCGTTGCGCTTTATGCCCGCTATTACATGTCCTCCGAGGATCCCGTCCCCCGGTTTTTCGCCTTCCTGCTGGCGTTCATGGGAGCCATGCTGGGTGTTGTGCTGTCCGGTAATCTCATCCAGCTGGTCGTGTTCTGGGAGCTGACCAGCCTGACCTCTTTTCTGCTGATCGGATACTGGCATCACCGGATCGACGCGCGGCGCGGCGCGCGCATGGCTTTAACCGTTACGGCGACAGGCGGCCTGTGCCTGCTGGCCGGCGTGCTGATTCTGGGGCACATTGTCGGCAGTTACGATCTCGATATCGTTCTTGATGCGGGCGACAAGATACGTGCCCATTCCTGGTACGTCCCTGCACTGGTGCTGGTTGCAATTGGCGCACTTACCAAGAGCGCACAGTTCCCCTTTCACTTCTGGCTGCCTCATGCCATGGCGGCTCCCACGCCGGTGTCGGCGTATCTCCACTCGGCGACCATGGTCAAGGCCGGCGTCTTTCTGCTGATGCGTCTGTGGCCGGTACTATCCGGATCGCCTGAATGGTTCTGGATCATCGGCGGCGCTGGGGTCTGCACCATGCTGCTTGGCTCATTTGCTGCAATTTTTCAGCATGATTTGAAAGGCTTGCTGGCCTACTCGACTATCAGCCATCTCGGGTTGATTACCGTCCTGCTGGGTATCGCAACGCCGATGGCGCTGGTGGCTGCGGTTTTCCATACGCTCAACCATGCGACATTCAAGGCGTCGCTGTTCATGGCTGCAGGCATTATCGACCATGAAACCGGCACGCGCGACATGCGCCGTCTGCGCGGCCTGTACCGGGCGCTGCCCTTTACCGGTACGCTGGCGATCGTGGCAAGCGGTGCAATGGCCGGCGTTCCCCTGTTGAACGGTTTCCTTTCCAAGGAAATGTTTTTTACCCAGACTGCGCTGGTGGGCGGCACCGAAGACTGGTCGATGTCGGTGGCGGCCGTTGCAATGGGCATGTTCAGCGTCGCATACTCGCTGCGCTTTATCAGTGTGTTCTACGGGCGGCTGGCGCCGGATCTTCCGAAAATTCCGCACGAACCTCCGCGCTGGATGCGCTTCCCAGTCGAGTTCCTGGTGCTGCTGTGCCTTCTTGTGGGAATTTTTCCCGGAGTGACGGTCGGACCGCGCCTGGAGATGGCGGTGCGTTCCGTGCTGGGCGAAAAGACGCCCGAATTTAGTCTTGCAATCTGGCACGGATTCAATCTTCCGCTCGTACTGAGCATCGGCGCGCTGATTTTCGGGATCATCTTTTATATCGTCCTGCGCAAATATTATGCGCTCGCGGCACGAGACGAGACGCCGGTGCTGAACCGGTTCAACGGCGGCCAGGCTTACGAAAATGTCATGACACGGCTTCGCCTGAGCGCCGCGTGGCTTGCACGCTGGCTGGGCACCACACGGTTGCAGCCGCAGTTGCTGCTGATAATGCTCTCCTTCGTCTGCCTGATTCTGCTGTTGGCGCGGCCATTGCCCGCAATAGACATGCCGGCAATCGGGTCCTTCGATCCGATGTTTGCCCTGATGTGGGCAATCGGCTGCATCTGCGCGGTGGCAGCCGCATGGCAGGCGAAATATCATCGGCTTGCCTCGCTGATCCTGGTAGGCGGAACAGGTGTTGTCACCAGCCTGACTTTCCTCTGGCTTTCCGCGCCCGACCTTGCGCTCACCCAGTTGATGGTGGAAACCGTTACTACGGTACTGATCCTGCTTGGCTTGCGCTGGCTACCGCCACGCATAACGCCTCGCGAACTGAATATTACGGTCCCGAAAAAAGTCTGGCTGCGTCGTTCGCGTGACATGCTGTTTGCCGTGTTCGGCGGGCTGGGCATCGCCACCGTCAGTTATGTGATATTGACCAAGGCGCCGACGGAGAACCTCGGTGACTTCTTCCTGTTGCGCGCCTTGCCCGAAGGAGGCGGGAGCAATGTCGTAAACGTCCTGCTGGTGGACTTCCGCGGTTTCGACACCATGGGTGAGATCACGGTGCTTTCCATCGTGGCGGTAACCGTGTATGCGCTGTTGCGCCGCTTCCGCCCTGCACCGGAAAGCATCGCCATTCCGGTGCAGCAGGCCGATGACATTGATCCGGCGGTGAGACAGCTACCGGCCGAGCAGGCTGCCAGCGGTTATTTAATGGTGGCCGGCGTATACCTGAAATTCCTGCTTCCCTTCATGTACCTGGCTACCGTATATTTTTTCCTGCGCGGGCACAATCTTCCGGGCGGCGGTTTCGTGGCCGGTCTCATCTTTTCGGTCGCTATCATCGTGCAGTACATGCTGGCAGGAACGATGTGGGTGGAGGCGCGCGTAACCCTGCGTCCGCATCGCTGGATTGCCTACGGACTTCTCATTGCGTGCCTGACCGGAGCGGGAGCGTTCCTGCTTGGTTACCCTTTCCTGACCAGCCATACGGCGCATTTCCATCTTCCGGTGCTGGGAGAAATGCACCTGCCAAGCGCATTCTTCTTCGATCTGGGCGTGTTCGTTGCAGTGGTGGGCACGACCATGCTGATTCTGGTCGCGCTTGCGCACCAGTCGGTACGCAGCCACCGGCTTCCGCAGCAACCTATTAGCGACCCGCGGCAGCTTTCCAGCAGGAGGATTTCTTAATGGAGGCTGTCATCGCGCTTTCCATCGGTGTCCTCTTTGGCTCCGGCATCTGGCTGATTCTTCGCCCGCGAACATTTCAAGTGCTGATGGGGCTTTTGCTGATGTCCTATGCGGTCAATCTGTTCATCTTCGTCATGGGGCGCCTCTGGATAAATCGCCCTCCCCTGACAATCGGAAAAACCTTGCCGGATCCTTCGACCATCGCTGACCCGTTGCCGCAGGCACTGGTGCTTACCGCAATCGTGATCGGATTTGCGACGACTGCCCTGTTTCTGGTGGTGATGATCGGTGCACGCGGGCTGACCGGAACCGACCATGTCGATGGCAAGGAGCCCGATCAATGAACCTGCCGTGGATCCAGCACCTGATCATCCTGCCGGTGCTGTTGCCGCTCGTATGCGGCGCAATCATGGTTCCGATCAGAGAAAACCGCTACCGGCTCAAGTTCAGCCTCAACGCGCTGTCCGTCCTGGCCCTTTTGGCAAACGCAATAGCGCTGCTGATACTTACCGATCAAGAATACTGGCCGCATGGAATCGGCGTCTATCTGGCTGCGAACTGGGTGGCCCCGTTCGGAATTGCGCTGGTTGCCGACCGCATGGCGGCTGCCATGCTGCTGCTTGCCGCCTTGCTTGCCGCCGCGGTGCTCCTGTATTCAATGAAGCGCTGGAGCCGGATCGGAGTACATTTTCATTCCCTGTTCCAGTTTCTGCTGATGGGACTAAACGGCGCGTTCCTCACACATGATCTGTTCAACCTGTTTGTTTTCTTCGAAGTCATGCTGGCGGCATCCTATGGGCTGGTCTTGCATGGCTACAATGTCAGGCGTCTGAGGGCCGGGGTCCAGTACATTGCCGTCAATCTGCTGGCTTCACTGTTTTTCCTGATCGGCGTAGCGCTGATCTATGCCAGCACCGGCACGCTTAATATGTCGGATCTGGCCCAGCGTGTAGCGAAACTATCCAATGAAGAACTGCAGCTGCTGAAGATAGGCGCATCCGTGCTTGCCATCGCTTTCCTGGTTAAAAGCGCAATGTGGCCGCTTGGATTCTGGCTGCCTGCAACCTATTCGGCAGCCTCGCCGCCGGCCGCCGCAATGATGGTCCTCATGACCAAGGTCGGCGCCTACGTGATTTTGCGAATATGGGTACTGGTGTTTTCGGAAAACGCGGGCGAGGCTGCCCGGTTCGGCTTCGATTTCCTGCTATGGGGCGGGATGGCAACGATTGCCTTCGGCACTCTAGGCATGATGGCAAGCGAAACCGGTGACCACCTCGCGAGTTACGGCGCGATCGTGTCTTCCGGCATACTCCTGTCGATCATCGGCTACGGACAGCCCTCGCTGGTGGCGGCCGGTTTGTATTATCTGATCGCATCCACGCTGGCGCTGGCGACTTTCATGCTGCTGCTGGAACTGGTCGAACGCATCCGCTCGCCCGGCGCGGCAATCCTGGCCTTGACCATGGAGGCCTTTGCGGTGGAAGAAGCGCCTGGCGAACCGGTCGGAATCAAGATCCCGGCCACGCTGGCCTTCCTGGGCCTGTCCGTGATGGCGTCCGCACTCATCATTGCCGGCCTGCCGCCCCTGCCTGGCTTCATTGCCAAGTTCGGCATGTTTCACAGCCTGCTGAATCCCGAAGGGGGAAGCGGCATGATCACTGCATCAACCTGGACGCTGATGGCGCTCATTCTGGTATCCGGGCTGGCGGCGATCATCTCCCTGCTTCGCTACGGTGTGCGCATTTTCTGGGCTTCGGGCAAGGTTACGCCACCTACCCTGGCGCGTACGGAAGTCATGCCTATTGTTTTCCTTCTGCTGGTTTGCATCGTAATAACCGTTCAGGCAGGACCGGTTACCGGTTATCTGCAACGAGCCAATGAAGATTTGCACGCGTCCACGCGGTACATTGACCGGGTGCTATCGACACCTGCGGTGCCGGGCGTGGTCGGAAAGGAGAATGCGCAATGAGAGCCTGGCTTCCTTCTCCATTCACGTCGGTCCTGCTGTTCGTGTTCTGGCTGACACTCAACCAGAGCGTCGAACCTGCCCATCTCGTGTTGGGAACAGTGCTGGCAATCGTCATTCCGGTGCTGACCAAACCACTGATGGAACCGGTAGGATTTCCCGTCCTGAAACGCCCCTTGGTATTGTTCCGCCTGCTCGGCATGGCGGTCGTGGAAATTGTCCGGTCAGCCTTCAACGTCAGCCGCATCATCCTGTTTGCCAAACCCGCAGGGCTTAATTCTCAATTCATACGGATTCCGCTCGACCTGCGCAATCCGTATGGTCTGGCCGTATTGTCCTGCCTGATCAACTCCACTCCCGGAACGGTATGGACGGAAATGCTTTTGCAGGAGCATGAACTGGTATTGCATGTTTTTGACCTGCACGATGAGCAATGGTGGATCGATACCATCAAAACAAGGTACGAAAAGCCCTTGATAGAAATCTTTGAATAGGAGACATGAATGGCTGCCCTTCTCGATATGGCCCTCATTTATGCATTGGGATGCGTGATCCTTGCCATGCTCTTTTGCGCCGTGCGTGTTCTGATCGGCCCTGCGGCGCATGACCGGGTGCTTGCACTGGACACACTGTGGATGTGCGGCATGCTGCTGGCTCTTGTCCTGGGAATTCGCTTTGAAAGCCAGATTTATTTTGAGGCGGCGATGCTGATCGCATTGATCGGCTTCGTATCGACCATTGCATTAATCAAGTTTCTGATGCGCGGGGAGATTATTGAATGAGTGAAGTTGCATTATTGTCGCCCTGGATTGCCATACCTGTCGCTTTGCTGCTGGTCATTGGAGGCAGCATCATCCTGATCGGCGCGCTCGGTCTCTTACGGCTGCCCAGCTTCTACCAGCGCATTCACGGCCCCTCGATTACGCTGTCGCTCGGCGCCGCATGCATTTTGGTGGCATCCATGCTGTATTTCAGCGCGACTGCAGCACGCCTCGTAATCCACGAAATAATTATTTCCGCTTTCATTTTTCTCACGTCGCCGGTCGTATCGATGCTTGTTTTGCGCGCTGCGGTATACCGCGACCTTCGGGCCGGAAAGCCGGAGAGTGCCGACGTTCGGGAACTACTGCAGGCTGATTCGGCCAGGGAGTAGATCGCCGGCACTATTCAGGCTCTAGTGCAAGTTGTTTATCACCAAGAAGTTATCGAATGGATTGGAAACAGGCATGGAGAAGGATGGAACCCGTAGGAAAGCCATTGACTTTCCAGCCAGGGCCGGCTTTTTGCTGGGGCCATTGTGGCTATTGCTAAGCCTCGTCGTTCCCTCGCCCGATGGAATGTCGCAAGAGGTGTGGCGTTGCATGGGTTTAGCCCTGCTTATGGCCACCTGGTGGGCCACCGAACCGATTCCTATCCCGGTTACCTCCCTCCTGCCGATTGCGCTGGTGCCGGCGCTCGGCATCGGAAAGTTGGATGCGGTCACTGCAGCATATGCCAATCCGATCATTTTCCTTTTCCTCGGCGGCTTTTTGCTGGGCATCAGCATGCAGCGATGGAACCTTCATCTGCGTATCGCATTAAGGATATTGTCTCTGGTCGGCCCTCAACCGCAGCGCCAGATCGGCGGGTTCATGATGGCGACCGGTTTCCTCAGCATGTGGGTGTCCAATACCGCCACGGCCGTGATGATGCTGCCGATCGGCATGTCCGTCATCAGCCTGCTTGGCAAGGATCAGGACGAGGTGGAACTAAACCGGTATGCAACAGCACTTCTGCTGGCCATTGCCTACGCAGCCAGCATCGGAGGAATCGCCACATTGATCGGCACGCCGCCCAATGCACTGCTCGTAGCTTACCTCTCAAAAAGCCATGGGATCAACATCGGCTTTGCACAATGGATGGCAATCGGCCTTCCGGTTGCCATCATCATGATGGGCGTCGCCTGGTGGTGGCTAACCCGCGGCGGATTCAGACTCAGGCTTGAAACTGACGCGGAAACATCCATGCAAAAAGGATCCGAGCAGCTCGGTTCCATGTCAATGGCCGAGCGCCTGGTTGCAATGGTTTTTGTCCTGGCCGGCACGGCATGGGTCTTGAGCCCTACCCTCCGGACGGCGGGAGTCGCATGGATGTCGGACACTGTGATTGCCATCCTGGCGGGGATTATTTTGTTCGTGCTGCCAAGCGGGCGGCAGGACCAGGCCAGGCTGCTTGTCTGGGATGATGCCAAAAAAATTCCCTGGGGAGTCCTGCTGCTTTTCGGCGGCGGACTGGCGCTTGCAGATGTGATAAAGGACACCGGATTGGCTGCCTGGATCGCGGACCAGCTATCCCTGCTTGGCACGCTCCCTTCCATTCTGCTGATCGGAATGGTCGTGCTTGTCATCATCTTTCTGACTGAGGTGACATCGAACACCGCTACGGCGGCTGCGTTCCTTCCTTTATTGGGCGCACTTGCAGTCTCGGCTAACGTGAACCCGCTGCTGCTGACCGTACCGGCCGCGATTGCGGCAAGCTGCGCTTTCATGATGCCCGTCGCGACGCCTCCAAACGCGATCGTGTTTGCAACAGGACAGCTCAGAATACAGTCGATGATGCGCGCCGGCCTGTTTCTCAATATTGCGGGCACGTTTATCCTGACCCTGCTGGTGACGGGCCTGGTGCGCCTATTCTGGCTTTAAAACAGGGGTTTGCAGTTTCTGCCCGGAATCCGATGAGGCGCCTTATTGCTGCATCCGATGCTTTTGCGACGATGACCGGCAGAATGAAATGTAGATCAAAGAATAATTTCTGGGATTTCATTAAACTCCCTGTTGAGCCATAATCGCTGGCCTTAAATTCAGCGTTTCTAATCGAAGACGGGTAAATGCACCAACTATTTGGTTGTTTCCATTGGGAGATCGGGTGAAATTCTTGGTGCTTTGCCTGTCGGGTATGGACAAGCGCGCATACACGCGAAGCCTGCTGGCATGCATGGCGCTATTCGCTTCCACTCTTGCTCACAGTGAGAATTACCGGGTCGAGCTTGAGACTGCACAGGAAGTAAAGGAGTTGTTGACCGACAATCTAGATCTGTTTCGTTACCGCGACCGCGACGACATAGGCCCGGAACAGCTGGATTTCCTGCTCGAAACGACTGTGGCGGACGTGGAAAAGCTGGTGGCGACCGAAGGATACTTTTCCCCGCAGACCAGGGTGAGTATCGCCGAAACGGGCTCAAATCCTCTGATCAGCCTGGTCGTCGACCCTGGCCCGCGTACGGTCATCCGATCGGTCGATATAGACGTTTCCGGCCCGGCCACGCAGCGTTCGCCCAAACAGATAGAGCAAATCCGCACCGAATGGCCCCTGGTGCGCGGCGAGCCGTTTCGCCAAACCGAGTGGAGCGATGCCAAACAGTCCGGACTGCAAATCCTGCAGCAGCGACGCTATGCAGCTGCAAGCATCGCACGGTCGCAAGCGCGGGTTCACGCGGATCAGCAAGCGGCCGACCTTTCCATAGAGTACGAAAGCGGACCGGTATTTACCTTTGGTCCATTGCAAATTCAAGGCATGCGCCGCTATCCGGACCGTATCGTCCGGAATGTGAGCCCATTGCGGCAGGGCGAGGAGTACAGTGCAAGCCGCCTTCTGGAATTGCAGCGCCAGATTCAGAAAACCGGTTACTTCAGCAATGTGGTCGTCGACCTGGAAAAGGATATCAACCATGCCGAGCGTGCCCCGGTGAAGGTAGAGGTCACCGAATTTCCGACCCAGCGTGTGCGTGCCAACGTCGGTTATACGACGGATACTGGAATGCACGTGGACGGTTTGTACACGCATCTCAATGTGTTCGGCCGTGCATGGGTGCTGAATACGAAAGCCCAATTGGAACAGCGGCGCCAGAACGGATTGGTCGAACTTGCAATGCCCCCGAGCCGCGGCGCATGGGTCAACAGCGTGGCGGGATCACTCGAGCGGACAACGCTGGAAGGCATCGACTTGCGTACCCGCCGTATCGGCGTGCGCCGGGCGCGCAGCCTGGAGAAAGCCGACACGGCTTATTCGCTGACCTACTATAACGACCGGCTGGAGCAGACCGACAACACGCCCCTTCCGGAAGATACCTTTGTAGAGCCCGGCATGCATCATGCGCTTGTTCTGGGCTTCGAAAAAACCTGGCGCCGGGTCGATAATCCGATTTATCCCAGAAAAGGCAGGATTATCTCGGCCCAGGTAGGAGGCGCGCTCAGAGGCGTGTTGAGCGACGCTTCCTTCGTGAGGACCTACGGACGGTTGCGGGAATTCGTTCCGGTCGGCAAACGCGATCTGGTAATCCTGCGTGCCGAATTCGGGGCAGTATTCAGCGAAGGACGCAATGCCGATATTCCGGCATCCTTGCTGTTCCGGGCCGGCGGCACCGAGTCCGTGCGCGGCTATCCGTTCCAGGGCATAGGCAACGAAAGGGACGGCACGGTGTTCCCGACCCGCTTCCTTGCGACCGGAGGCGCTGAATACGTGCACTGGCTCAGGGAGGAATGGGGAGCCGCGGTATTTTACGACGTCGGTCTCGCGACCGACCAATGGGCAGACAAGTCGCTGTTTCATGCAGTCGGTGTCGGCGCGCGCTGGCGCAGCCCGGTCGGCCGCGTCAATCTTGACCTTGCATACGGCTTCCAGGCAAACAAGCTTCGTCCGCATCTTTCCCTGGGCATTGCCTTTTGAGCCGCGGACCCGCCATGCGCAAGGAAACTTCCGATTCTCAACCCGCGCCGCCTTCACATGGGGCTGCACAATGGGGGACGCGCTTTGCACGCGCTTTTCTTTGGCTGATCGGTACGTTCGTCCTGTTGCTTGCCGTGCTCGTAAGCACCCTCTATTTCGCCGTGCGAACGGAAACAGGAACACGCCTGTTATGGGACAACCTGTCGCGCCTGATCCCGGGGCAGATTTCGGGTGAGCTGATCGATGGAACGCTGGGCAACGGGCTCACACTGAGAAATGTTTGTTACGTCAACGGTGAAACCGTGTTCCGGATCGACCGTTTGCGCGCGCGTTGGATCATGACTAACGATCCGCTTGCCCTGACGGTGCAGTACCTTCGGATCGGTACGGTGGAAGCCAGGCTGCCCCCCTCCCCTGACGATGACAAACCTCCGGTACTGCCGCAGCGCCTGACCTTGCCGCTTGCACTCGATCTGCGGGAAGTCCTGGTCAATAAAGTAGTGATCCGGCGCGAGGATAAAGAGACGGTCTACAGCAATATCCGGCTGCAGGCCAGGTCCGATTCGGTAAACCATGTCCTGCAATCGCTGGAAGCGGACACGCCGGTCGGCCATGCGAGCGCGCAACTGAAGCTGAACGGAAACGCACCCTTCGAGACCACGGGAACAGCCAGCCTGTCGGGGACGCTCAAGGATCAGCATTACAAGCTGAAAACCGATCTTTCCGGGACGCTTTCCGCGCTTTCCGTCAAGGCCAACGCGGCGAGCGGCGACTTCAACGGTAAAGCCGACATTCAGGCGACGCCCTTCGACCGCGTGCCGGTGCGCCGTGCCGAAATTCATGTCGATGCATTCAATCCGAACACATTCAATCCCGCATGGCCCAAAGCCAGACTGACCATGGACACTTTGCTTGCGCCGGTCAGCGAACACGCCGAAAAGGACATGAAGTCTCTGCTGGCCGTTGCCGGCCCGGTATCGCTTGTCAATGCTCAGCCTGGCCCGTGGAATGAAGGCTTGCTGCCGCTTGCATCGGCCAAGGCCGAGATTCTGCTTACCAAATCCGTGCGGCGACTGTCCCAACTGACGATCCGCCTGGACGGTAATGCGACACTTGGCGGAGCAGGAGAATTTGATGAAAATGGCCGCGGGCAACTGGCATTGACAGCCGATGCGCTCGACCTGCACGCGCTGCACTCGGCATTGAAGCCCACAGAACTCGACGGCCCGATTTCGGTCAAGCTTGCTGACACAAGCCAAACGCTGGACCTGAAGCTTTCGGATTCTGATATCGGCGTTGAAGCCCAGGCGCAATTCGTTCCGGAGCAGATCACCTTACGTCAGGCGACTCTGTCCTCAGGAGAAGCGCAACTGCAGGTCTCGGGCCAGATGGCGCGCGGAGAAAAATCCGATTTTGCACTGAAAGGCACGCTGCGCCAGTTCGATCCCTCCCGCTTTCTCGCGCAGCAGACTGCGCCGGAAAAGCGCGGCAGTAAGGGAAAAACCAAGAGCCGCAACAAAAGTGGCAACAACCGGGACAGCAAACGAACTCCGCCCAAGACGCGCAGTCCCTTCCAGGCCAACATCAATATGGACTTGCAGGCGCAAGGAAGCCTGAAGCCGGAACTGAATGCAGAGCTCGATTTCGATATAAAGGACAGCAGTTATGCCGGCCAGCCCATGACGGGCAGCGGGCAGTTGCAGGTATCCGGCAAGCGCATGCTGTCCGGCGATGCGCAGTTACGCATTGCCGGCAACCGGGCGTCGCTTAAGGGAAGCTTTGGCGAACCGCCGAATCAGCTTGCCTTCGATATCGATGCGCCCGCGCTTGCCCGGCTGGGGTTCGGCTTGTCCGGCGCTGTCAAAGCCACCGGAGTGTTGCGCGGCACCGTGGATCAGCCACATTTGACCGCTTCCTATAATGCCCGGAACCTGAAGGCCGGAGACCTCGCCGTGGCGTCGCTGACCGGCAATGCGGCTTTCGGCGGCCTGCCAGAAAGCGCGCCTGACGCCGAAACGCGGCTGAAGCTGACCGCGCGCGATCTGCGCAGTTCCGGTGTCCGTATGAATGCGCTCAATATCGACATGAACGGCACATACAGTAATCACTCCTTGCGTATCGCCGCCGCAGGCACATTGGGCGCCTTGCGTGCCGATCTGAGTGCCGCGGCACAGGGCCGGCTGCAGAGAACAGAACAGGGACTGGCGTGGGCCGGCACGGTAAGCCGGCTGGAAAACAGGAGCACGCCGCAAATGTCGCTGGGCGCGCCGGTCGCGGTGGACTATGCGCCCGGCAGAGTGGAAATCGGCTCCGCGCGCGTCACGCTCGCCAGGGCCTTGATCCGCTTGCAGCACCTGCGCTACGACGGCGAATCGCTTTCTACCGCAGGTTCGGTAAGCCAGCTCGACACCGGGCACTTGCTGTCGATCTACCGTGAATTTTCGGACGCGCCACTGCCCATAGACAGTACGCTGGTATTGAACGGCGAATGGGATCTCGTGCTTGGAAAGACACCGGGAGGAAGCGCGCGCATTGAACGCACGCGGGGAGATTTGAGCGTGGAACGCGATGCAAGAGAAATCCCCTTGGGAATCAATCAGCTGGCGCTGCGGGCAAATCTGGACGGAAAACAAATCTCGCTTGAAGCCGCAGCGCAGGCAACGCGCATCGGGCGCTTCGATGGCCAGGGAAGCATTGCGCTTGAACCCGAGGCACGCCTGTCGCTTCCCGACCAGGGTTCGGCGCTGTCGGCCCGCATCCGGGCACAGATCCCTAAGCTGCAAAACCTGACCGCGCTGGCCGGTCCAACGGTCAATATCGATGGCGTCGCGACGGCCGACATGACAATTTCCGGAAGCATGGGCGACCCGGTACTGTCCGGCACGGTCAACGGAGATCGGCTTGGCTTGACCCTCTATGACCAGGGAGTGCGCTTGCGGGACGGCATCGCGCGGCTGCGCATCGACAACGATATTGTCGACATTCAGCAGTTTGAGCTTCGCGGCGGCAAAGGCTTCCTGCGGGCTACAGGTCGTATTCCGCTTGACCGCTCCAGTCCGGACCTGAAAGCAAACATCGTTGCGGACAAGCTGCAAATCCTTTCCGGCCCGGCCGGACGCTTGACACTCTCAGGCCAGGCCACCGCTTCGAATGTGGACCAGCAGCTTTTCATCGGCGGCAAGTTCACGGTCGACCGCGCCCTTTTTACCCTGCCCGAGAAACGTGCTCCCGAACTGAGCGACGATGTCGTCATCATCCGCGACAGCAAGTCCGGCAAGCAGGACGAAGCACCCGGCACCGATCAGGAAAAGCCGGCCGGTCCATTCTCTCCGCGCGTGAGCATCGTGGTGGATCTGGGTGACCGCTTCCTCTTTGAAGGAGCAGGCGCCGACCTGCGCCTGGCCGGCACTATACGGATCGAAAGCGCGCCGGGCGAAACGCTGCAAGCTTACGGCACAGTGCGCGTCGTGGAAGGAATGTACGAAGCGTTCGGTGCCGAACTTGAAATCGAACGCGGCATACTCAACTTCCAGGGGCCCTTGAACAATCCGAACATTAATATTCTTGCCATGCGCCGCGAGCAGGAAGTTGCCGCAGGCGTGCAAATCACCGGTACGATCAAGCAGCCGCGCGTAGAGCTGGTATCCGAACCCGCAGTGTCCGAAGATGAAAAGCTGTCCTGGCTGGTATTCGGCCGATCCGGCGGCGGTACCGATACCGGCCAGGCGCAATCCGCAGCAAAAGGCGCGGCATTGGGATTGCTCAACAAGCTGGGCGGCAATCGTATCGGTGAAAAACTAGGCCTGGATGAGTTTTCCATCGGCAAAAGCGAATTCGGGCTCGACGGCGCGCAGGTGGTCAATCTCGGAAAGGAATTAACTGACCGGCTGTTCATCGGCTTTGAGCAAAGCCTGGCAAGCGCAGCCAGCGTTGTGAAGCTGACCTATGAGCTCAGTCGTCACTGGTCAGTGGTGCTGCGCGGCGGTGATGTCACGGGCATCGACATGGCGTTCAACAAACGATTCGATCACATCCTGCGTCCGCAGCGCAAGCAGGCTTCCCCTAACGAAGCGAGCGGGAAATGATTCTGGCAACGTCATAACAATGCAGAATCGGTTCGCTTTGGCATAAAGAAGAAAATCTTTTCCAAATAAAAAAATCCCCGCATTGAGCGGGGACTTTTGGAATTCGTCTGACGACTTATGCCGGGACTTTGTTTTTCACTGCCTGGAACAGTTTCAGGTCGTGGTAGCGTGCGCCCAGTGATGCGCAGATCTGGTCGATGACTTCGTTACGCTTAGCCGGAGCGGTTTTTACAGGAGCTGGTTTCTTTTGGATGGTAGCCATGATGTTTCCTTTCACTTTCTTCATTCACTTTTGGTGTAAGGAAAGTATAGGGAAACTAGCGATATAAATCTAATTTCATTTCATGATGAATGCCATTCTTTATATGAATATCTTTCGATCTTGCGTCCGGTTAATGCAGGGGTCGAAATGTTTGAGTTTTACTGTAATAATGTACAGTATAATTTGGTTGGTATATTCACTTGTTCAACCTGCCGAAAGCCTGTTTAAATGACCCACTTATCCGCATTAATCGAAGATCAACCAGAAGACATGCTGGAGGAAGATGCCGCGCCGATACAGGAAGCTCGCGTCTGGAGTGGCAGTGGATGGACGGCTCGCGTTATCAAGAATGAGGACGATGAAGGCTGGGCTGTCGCGATGCTGCGGGATGGTGAACAGGAACCTGCCCTGGTCGGCCCATGGACCATGGGACGAGATAAAAAAAATCCCAAACCGCTGGATGCTAACGCATTTAATACCCTGGTAAAGGCGGCATCCGAAGTCATCCGGCGCCATGAGCAGCAGCGACACGCAATGCTTCACAAGAGCGTTTATGTAACCGCCAACGCCACTACGACCAAGGTGATGCTGGATATCACTCCCGACGAGGATAATCCATCTGCACTATTGAGCGCATTCGATGAACTGGGCAACCAATTGGCCCAGGTTCGTGTCGAGCCATCCTTCAAACTTAATGCGGTCAGCGCTGCAGCCTGGATTGAATCGGACTTTCGCGCGCCAAATTAAGATCGGCCTGCCTCGCCTGTGCCTGAAATAACCGGCAGAACGTGGGTATTTCAGGTGCGATTGTCCTCGCTATCGCTGTTTCCCTTTAACTCGTTCTTGAAGCTTTTGATCCCCTTTCCAAGATCCGAACCTAGCGCGCCTATCTTCTTCGATCCGAATATAGTCAGTACGATCAGCAATACAATCAGCCAATGTCCAATGCTTAATGAACCCATTTTTCACTCCTGTTTATCTTGAACCGCAGTTGGGATTCCATGTGTCAGAGATGGCTTTTCCGGCAGGATAAGCCTACTGCGCATCGCATCCGTCATGTCGATGTTGCCCTTGGTATCGACTACCAGTACTTCCTGCAGGCCGAGCCGCTCGGCCATTCCCCGCCATCGTCCCGGACCGGCCAGAAAAAGCGGCTTCGATTTCCCGTCCGATCGAGTGCCTGCATCGCTGCCACCTGAAGTAATGATCGTCACAGAAGCCATTACATCAACGCTTTCTCCAGACCTTGGGTCGATGATATGCGGCCGCCGCTTGCCATCCTGAATGTAATAGCGCTGATAATCGCCGCTGGTACCGATTGCTTCGTTGTCATGCAATTCGACCGCTGCCATCGCACCATCCCCTCTGGGATTTTTTATTCCAACCATCCATGGCCTGGGCCCCGGCGCGCCTAGCGCAAGCATGTTTCCGCCCACGTTAATCAAGGCTGCCCGGACTTTCGCTGCACGCAAGATCTGTGCAGCGCGATCCAATGCATATCCTTTTGCGTAGCCGCCCAGATCCAGCATTACCGCAGGGTTGACGCTCCGGATGCGTGTGCCGTCGAATCGCAGGTCTGCCATTCGCGGATTGGAGGTGACCCACTTGCGAATTTCAGATGCAGGCGGTTTTTGGGCACTGATATCACTGGACTGAAATCCCCAAAGCCGAATCAGACGCCCGATTGCGGGATTGAATAAATCGTCCGAACTTTCTGCCAGGCTCGCCGCCGCTTGCAGGATCTCAAGCATTTCATGGTCCGCCTCGTATGGTTCACCGCGTGCTATATGTTCATTCAAGTCCGTCAGAGCGCTCGGTTGCCATGCATGGAATTTGTGATGCAACCGGTCGAACTCGCGCAGCACCTGCGCCGACAATGCAGCCGCTTCGGTTTCTGATTCTCCATAAATGCTGATCTCTACAATCGTGCCGAAGACATTCCCCTCGGTATGGTGAATGCTGGCCTGGCGCTGGCATCCACCAAGGAGCGCAAGCAAAGCTATCAGGAAAAGCCATGAGGACAATGACCGACTTGAGTGACGGGCCAGCATTTCAATGCCCTGCTTCGGATGATTCATCAATTGCCTGCGCGCCCAGATCCAGATCCTCCAGCAAAGGGTCTTTCAGCAGCCTTTCGAGCAGCGCCGAAAAGTTTTCCCAGCAGCCATCGGGCGTGGCAGAAGCCATGTGCCACGCAACAATGCTTCCGTCATCGCAATGCAGATGTGCAGGCGCAGAATGGATACCCGGGTGGACAGGTGCGGTATCGATGCAGAGCTTCGCCTCGCCCCATGACCAGCGCAGGCAATATTCTTCCGTACTATAGAAGCGCACTTCCATCATTAATCCGGTATCAAATGACAGAAGCAGCGCATCCTGCGCCATTCTCACCGGTTCGGCCAGGCGGTTGCCGTAATGCGCTTCCAGCAGGTGCTGAAAAGCCAGATGTATTGCAACGGTGCCGGCTGACTGGCTCTCTGCCTTGCTTTGTGCAAGCAGATCTGCGCGGAGCTGCATGCGTGTCTGTTCGATGATCCTGGCTCCGAGATACTGCTCATAGGCGGGATGCTCTGCGACTTCCCGCCTTCGGATCCTGGCCAAAAGCTGCTCTTCGTCCGTGACATCGTTGCGGTGCAATAGCGCTTTTCTCGCTTCGCGCAAAGTATGCAAGGTTCTCGCATACAGCATGTGCAGCGCATCCAGATCGAAACTGTTTTCCTGCTGTTCCATTTTGCCTAACTCATCTTGTTGTCATTTTTCCGGGCGGGATGGTCAAGCATGTCCAGCGTGATCTGGTCGAAGCGCAGAACCCGGCCACCCTCTTTTTGTGCAAACGCCATTGCATCCTGGCTGGACGCGAACGCGCCATAGGCTGGTCCCATTGATCCGGCTTTTTTGCTGCCGACAACATAGAACGCGTTTTTGGCATCAATCCAGTGCCCCTCCGGCTTGTCCCAGCTTGCCTTTCCCATGTCTTGCACGAACATGGCGCTGACCGGGCGCTGCTGCTCCGGTGCCAGTAAAGTCGCGAACAATTCAGTGAGGTCACAGAAGAAATCCGGGCGACCTTCCGCATAATGAACCTGCGCCTTGGGTCCCGGATAATCCTTGAGCACCATGCCGTCAAGCGCACAAACCGTATCCATATCCGGCTCCAGCGCGATAGCCTGTGCCACTTCCTTGCCACATCCGGCAAGGATAATGAGCGCTGTGGCGGCAATATGTTTCAGCTTCATTTGAATCATTTGAATCTCCAGCGCGCAATCAAAAAAGGAACGACAATCCAGCCGACCATTACCAAGCCCAGAACCGAAGGCATCGTTAATTTATCCGGAAGCACTGTCGCGAGACCGTACATGCTTTGCACCTGCTCGGAATTGAAAATATTGAGCAGCCTGAAAATATCCGCGGGATTAAGCATTAACAGCGCGCCGAAAAGATCGCTGCTCATGCCGCCGTCGCTGAGAACGAGCGCACCGGTAAGCAACAGGTCAAAAATAAGTACGAAAAAGAACCACAGCCCAATTGCCAGGCCGGACGCCTGTATGCGGTCCGCCGCAACGGCGGAAACCAGCATGGCAAGGCTGAGAAAAGCCATCCCCATGAGGGCTGCCGATAAAACGAATCCTGCGTAGTGATAAAAGTCGGCCATCTCTAATTCGCCTGATATCGGCAGCAGTCCGGCGCTGAAGCCAAGAATCGTAGAAACCGCAAGCGCGGCGGAAAGACCAAGATATTTGCCGAGCAGGATCTCAAACCGGGTGACCGGCATGGATAGAAGCAATTCCATGGAACCCCGTTCGCGCTCGCCTACAACAGAGTCGTATCCGAGAAGCAGCGCAATCAGCGGGACCAGATAGACTGCTAGGCTGACAAGGCTTGCAATCGTCACGTCGACATTCTTGAATCCGACTGAACCCTGCTGGGCGGACCCAAAGTAAGCGATGGCCAGTGCGAAAAGTGAAAATATGACTGCCACCGTCAACACCCACCGGTTGCGTATGCGGTCGCTGAATTCCTTACCCGCGATTACGCGCATGCGTTCAAGATCAAACCGAGCGCGCATCCTGCCCTCCGTATCCGAAAAACACGTCTTCCAGCGAAGGCTCGCGCATTGCGATATCCACAATGCCCTTCTGCATCGCAAGCAGCTGCAGGAGAGACAGCTTTGACGCCGATGAAACGGTAATGAGCGCTTTGTCGCGTTCCATGCTGAATCGGATGTCGTCAAGTGGAGCGAGAACGGATTGCAGTCCTGGCCCGCAATCCGGATCGAAGCTGCATTCAATTGTCGATGGCAAGTCTATTCTTTCCCGAAGTTCGGACAGCGTTCCCTGCGCGGCGACACGGCCTGCGCTAAGGATGGCAAGGCGGTCTACGCGTTCCTGGATCTCTGCAAGAATATGAGAAGTGATGACAATCGTCGCTCCCTGCGACTGCATTTCACGGAGAATCTCATAAAACTCGTGAATGCCTTCCGCGTCCAGTCCGTTGGTTGGTTCGTCGAGGAAAATAAGTTCCGGATTTCCAAGCAAAACCTGTGCGAAGCCAAGCCGCTGCCGCATGCCCTTCGAGTAGCCGCGCACGCGCCGTTTCGCTACTTTTCCCAGCCCTACACGTTCAAGTATGTCGGCGCATGCACTGCGCGGGACCCGCTTGAGGTCCGCAAAAAAATGCAGTACTTCGAGGCCGGTCAGGTTGTCATAGGTTACGAAGTGCTCAGGCAGATATCCGACGCGTTCACGTATGGCGCGGAAATTATTGCCGTCCAGTGCGGTATCGCAAACGCGTACCGTACCGCTTGTTGCCGGCAACAGGCCGAGCATTAATTTGAACAGCGTGCTCTTGCCGGCGCCGTTATGCCCGATGATGCCGAACATTTCACCGCGTGCGACCTGCAGGTCAATGCCGGCCAATGCGTGGACGTCGCCAAATCGTTTGGTGACCTTACTTATCTGGATCGGGACGTTTGTCACTCCACTTTCTCCAATCAAGATTCAAGGGGCGCGTGCGCGGATGCTTGTCAACGACACTTGGCGCACGCAAAACCGGAAATTGCCGGGCGACGAAGCGCAGCACCTGTATCGAAGGGCTGCTTAACACGAGCTTGAGCAGCGGATACTGCCAGTTGAGACGATCCACCACGTCATTCGCTTCATAGGGCACATCACCTTGGCCGTCGCCGTTCTGGTCCCAGCCGCTGTAGTTGCTCCAGTAATTGCCCTGAGCCTTTCCCCATTCGACGTCGCGTGACGCTACAAATTTGACCTGGCTCTGGTTGCCGATGAAATCGTTCCCATCGACTTGATTATTTGAAGATCCCGCAGACAAATGGATGCCTACTTCGTTATTGATCGCAAGGTTTCCGCGCAGGCTGTTGTATTCAGCGTCATAAACGAAGAACCCTCTTCCGTTTCCGGCGACGACATTATTTTCCACAGTCGAATCCTGGATCGTCCGGAGCATGATCCCGTGATCCGCATTTCCCCAGGCGATATTGTTGCGGACGGTCAGCCGCCTTACTTCCATGAGCGCAAGCCCACCGCGGTTAAGATAGACTTCATTGTTTTCCCATGTACTGTCATGCGTATTCATGTAATGCGTGCCGTACCGTAAATGATGGATACGGTTGCCGCGGAATACTGATTTGCTCGAGAGATCGACATAAATGCCGTCCCGAGCATAGCTGATGTGGTTGCCGACGACTTGTGCGCCGGAACTGTTGTAAAGCTGGATGCCGTTCCCTCGCAGCGCCGACTGCAGGTCGCGGCGGCCGGTAATCGTGTTGCCTGCGATGTGCACATCGTTCGATTTTTCGATCCATATGCCGAACAGATTGAATACGACCTCGCAATCCTGCACCGCGCCCCGGTGCGAGCCAGGCTCGAAGTAAATGCCGGAGTTTTGCGCGGTCTGATCCGTACCACTGTCCCGGACAATTAATCCCTTGACCGAAACATCCGTGGCCTTGATGCGGATGACGTCGCCGGAAAATCTTCCGCGGATCGTTGGACGCCCCACGCCTTCAAGTGTCAGCGGTTTATCGATTTTCAGGTGCTCAATGTAATCGCCCCGTTCAATTCGCACCGTATCACCCGGCATCGCGGCGCGTATCGCGGATGCGATGGATTCTCCCGGGGTAACCGTATGCACGGCGGCATGTGCTCCTGCATAGAGAAAGACGTGGGTAGCCATCAACAGACGCACAAGCCAAATGATGCTGATCTTTTTGTGCTCGTGCAATCCAGTCACTCCGCCCTCGCGGCTTGCTCAGAAGCCTTTTCCCGGAGATTGCTGCGTACGCTTTCTAGGGGAATAAAATATCCGTTGGCGTTGATACGCGTCAGTGGCAATCCTTCTCTCTCACGCCCTTTGCGCTCCTTCACAAGCGGAGGACATGCATGATCGTCGTAATACATGACCATGCAGTCCAGGCAAAGCATGCATTCCTTCTGGTCGATATTGCCTTTCGCATCGATTGCATGCGAGCCGCATCCGGCTGCGCAGGCGTGGCAGGTCTGGCACTCGGCTTTGCGCTTCAATCCGAACAGGCGAAATTTGCTGGGAATCGCAAGTCCCGCACCAAGCGGGCAAATATACTTGCAATAGGGACGTTCGCTCAGAATCGAAATACCCAGAATTACGACTACGAAGAGAATAAATGGCCAGGACCTGTTCCATATGCCTACAAGGAAAGTCGTTTTGAACGGCTCGATTTCCGCCAGCGTTTCTGCCGCTTCCATCGAGTAAAGCGAAACGCCGATCAATACGAAAAACACCACATACTTTATCCACTTCAGCCTGTCGTGCATTGTCTTGGGAAGCAGGCGCTGAAAGCGCTTGAGGCCGAGCCATTGACCGGCCTTGAAGGCCAGGTGCTGTAGCGAACCGAACGGGCATAGCCAGCCGCAAAACAAGCCTCGTCCCCAGAACGCCGCCGTAATAATGATGAACCACCAGAAAATGAATATGAACGGATCGGAAAGAAACAGCTCCCACTTCCAATGGTAAATAAGTGAATGGAAATAGGTCATTATCTGCGTGATGCTGGGCTGAGCTTTTAAATAAAAGCCTATGAACCCGACGCTGAGCATCCAAAGCAGCGTGCGCGGAACCGATATCCACGGCTTGTGCTTCCGTGTAGAAGCGCGCACCAGGCGGTCGCGTTGCGAATAGAGCAATGCAGTCCCTGCAAGGATCAGCACGAACAAGCCGATTTCCGGAAGCCGCGCACTCCAGATGCTTTTCCATACCGGTTGCGGCCGCTCCACCTTCGGGCGCCCGCCTTCAAGGTATTGTGCTGGAAGCCAGTATTCGCGATCAAAAAGCGAAAATGTTTTGGTGCGCTTCTGGGAATCGATCTTATTGGCGAGAAAGCTCAGCTGCCATGGCCACGCAGGATTGAAGCTTGCCGACCGCACAATGAATATGCCAGATTCCCTGAATGCAGGCGCACCTGCAGGCAAAAACTGGTAGAGGTTGAGATAGTCCGTGTCGCGGAAAGTAAAGGACATCGGATCCTGCCGTACCTGGATCCGGTCGTAAATGCCCCCGCGAACAAAGCCGGATCCCTTGAATGAGGACTGCCCGTTGGCGACGATGAAAATTGCGTGGTCATGTGGCCCAAGGTCCTGCATCAGCTTCCGGTAGCCATGCTCACCGAGAACGCTCTTTCCGAGGCTTGGTACGTTAAGATAGCCGAAGTAAAGATCCAGGTAAGGGCTGTCCGTATCTGTCGCACCCACCTCTTCCGCATCTACGCGCAGATGCTCGATGCTCCCTTCCTTAAGCAAGGCAGGCCAGTCAAGGCGTTCATCGATCGCGGTAAAGCGTGCGGCCGGACGTGGGACGGCCTTAACGATGCCAACTTGCCGGGCAATGTCATAAGCACTGCGAGAAATCGCCTGATTCTCTGCAATGGCAGTGACCGTCGCCCCGCTAATCCCGTCGAGTCCGATCGCGCCGCTCCGGCCTTCGCCGATTTCAAGTTTGGCATCCGCACCCTTTCCGATGTATTGCCGGATGAATGTATCCAGCACCGATTCAGGTATTCCGGCCAGTAGAATCGGCTCAGAGTGTTTAAGAATCCGGACGCCCGTAATAATGCCGCGCGTGTCCATGCCGATCAGAGTGACAATCGGCTTTCCCGAGTAGGCGGGAATATCAACGATATCGGTAGACAGAAATACATACCCGACCGTTCGTTTCACGCCGCCGTCCTGCGAATAGCCCTCCACATAGGAAGGCATCCCCTTGCGTTTTGAGAATTCTTTAGCCGCCGGCAGCACGTCGCCGCATGGTGCCTGTGCGCATAAGTCGGGGCCATGCATCAGTTCCGACGAGAGCACTGCATCATACATCGACGCATAGGCCGGTGCAGCCGCAAGCAACAGTACGCCTAACATGGTCGCGCACATCAGGAGGAAGCGGGCCAGCCAGCCCTCTTCAGGTTTCTCATAAGGGTCAGGCATACGCATCGGAAAACAAGAGGTGATGTTCCTGCCGCGGATCGGCGCACGAGAACGGACGCCGATTCCTTCTAAGTCTGCTTAACATCATCCTCAACAACATTTATAAAACATTGAACAACATGGCCAGCCTCCCGCGAATTAGCTCTATTCGTACGAGAATGGAACCGGTCGCGGAAGGCGGCGCGACACTACGCCTCTACCAGGAAACGGCTGCGCATTTCCAGATGCAAGGCATGGCAGAAATGCGTGCAGTAGATCCAGTACGCGCCCGGCTTATCTGCCTTGAAGGTTACCGACTTCGTTTCCTGCGGGTTGACGATAAAGTTGATGTTGTAGTTCGGAATCGCGCAACCGTGCGTAAGGTCTTCCACCTTGTCATGGTTGGTCAGCGTCAGTGTTACCTCATCGCCCTTCTTCACCTTGATGATCGGGATGCTGAACATCGGCGCCTGCGAGATCATGCGGACATGCACCTTGTTGCCCTTGCGCTCGACACCCATGTTTTCCGGCGTGACCTTGTTCGGGAAATCGTCCAGGTTATAGATCTGGCGGGTTTTCACGACGTCGCGGCGAACGATGATTCCGTCATGCGGTTCCGCATAGGCCGTGTGGTCGGAAATCAGCGCCATTTTTTCCCCGCTGATGTTAAAGAGCTGTTCGGTTTCCGGATGCAGGGGGCCTACCGGCAGGAAGCGGTCCTTCGAGAACTTGTTTCCGGAATTGAGGTACTTGCCGTCGGCTTCCTTTGTTTCACCCATGGATGAAAAGTTGTGGCCGGGCTGGTAATGCACATCTATCCGGTCAACGATGAAGCTTGCGGACTTATCACCCTTGAAATTCGCGATGGCTTTTTCCACGTTCCACTTCACCACCTGGCTATCGAGGAACAAAGAAGTGTAAGCATTTCCCTTGTTGTCAAAGGCGGTGTGCAATGGCCCAAGTCCGATTTCCGGCTCGGCAACCACGGCATCCCGCTCCTTAGGCAAGTTGCCAGCAAACCATTTATGCACCAATGACAAGTCAATAACGGTCGCCGTTGGAGAGAGCTTTCCTGCGCAGACAAAGTATTTTCCATCGGGCGTGGCGTTCACGCCGTGCGGGTTCTTTCCGACGGGGACATAACAGGTAAGCGCGGTTTTCGGATCCTTGTTTGCCGCACGGCGTCCGTCGATTACCGGGACCTTCGATTTGCCGATCGTCGTGAATTTTCCTTCCTTGACAAGCTTTTCGATGCGCTCGACATGCAGGAAGATGCAGGCGTCGTGCTCGGCCGACATCATGCCGCCAAGGTCGGCCGCGTTTTCCGTATTGTATTGCGTGGCGGCGGCGAACTTGCCGTCGTAAGACGTAGCGACCAATTCCATGTTGCCGTCGATGCGGCACTGCCAGCGAACTTCCATCGTCTCAGCATCGACGCAGGAAAACAGGGCGCCCCATTTGCTCGGCTCATCCAGATCGCGGCCGTCGTTCGGCAGTGGGGTATGGAACTCCGTGCCGCAAAATACCCTCGTGGTGTAGTTGGTCTTTTCATCGACCGGATCGCGCTTGTCAGGAAAAATGCCGTGGAAACCCATCACATTCGGCAACTGAGTAATCTTGTCGACTTCCATCGTGTCCATGCGAATTCGTGCCAGACGCGAATGGATCTTGTCGTTGACGAACAGCCAGCGGCCGTCGTATGTGCCATCCTTGTAGCTACCGTGGACATGGTGCGTGTCGCCGGTGATGTACTTGAGACTTCCGTCGGGGTTGGTGCCGATAATCGCCTTGGATTCGTTCGTGATCCCCCAGCCTGCCATCGGGTCGATATTGAAAACGGGAATGCGGCGCAGCGTGCGGCCCGAGGGAACGCCGATGATGCGCACTTCGCCCGAGTGTCCGCCGCTTGCGAAGTGATAGTACTCGTCCAGCTGGCCCGGCATTATTTCGCCGCCGGCATGCGAGCCTTTGGTTACCGCACCCGAAGCCGAGCCTGCGGTAGCTGCCTTGGCTTCATCCTTGCATCCTGTCAGACCCAGCGATATTCCTGCGCCGGCGAGCCCGAGTAATGCACTGTGACTGAGAAAGCCGCGGCGGTTTACCGAACTTGGTGCGTCCTGATCACTAAGTAAATTCTTTTTTTCCCTGCTCATTTAAAAATGCTCCGGCGTGAGATGGTCGATGGTTGAGGCATATGAGGAAGCTGCCTTCTGTCATGGGGGTTACAACGGTTCGTATTCTCAATTGAAGGCCTGAAAAAAGACTTGATTTGAATCAAAATTTTCAGGATGTGAAAAGCTCGGATTTGTAGAGGCGCGAGACATAAAGGATCTCAAATGAAGCGAAACGCATTGCTAAAAGAAGGAAGAAAAACAAAAAAGAGAAGTTTTATCCGCATGCGCGCCGGCACAAGAACATGATAGGAAAGCTTATTTTGGTTTGACATGCGAGCGTTAATGAAGCGCTCCGCAAGCTTGCTGAAACTGCAATCTGAACAGCCGAAAGAGCAAAAGGCGCACCTGGACTGCCTCAGTGTCGGCGCGCCCAAGGGATCAAATGCGAATCGGCGTGATAGAAAACAGTTACCCCGGCTTCAGACGGGACCTGGTGGAACGTAGATCCTTACGGTTCAGTGCAAGGATCTACGGCATGCTTATGACGATCTTTATTTCTGTGTAAGGATCCACTTGACGAGAGTCTGGGCTTCCTTCGGATTAACGGTGGTGTTTGGTGGCATTGACATTCCGCCCCACACGCCCGTGCTGCCTTTCAATACCTTCTGGACGAGTTGATCCTCCGCGCCCTTCTGGCTTCTGTATTTGCTGGCGACCTCCTTGAAAGCGGGGCCGATCACCTTCTTATCGACCGCATGGCAAGCCATGCAGTTCTTTGTCTGTGCCAGCTTGACGTCGGCGTGTGCGGCAGTTGAAAAAATACTTGCCAAGGTAAAGGCGGCTAAAGCGTAACGATTCATTCTCTCTCTCAGTCCTATAAGGTAATAAGTTAAATGCAGACCAGCGACCCACCGCTAGATGCGTCCTGGATTTTGATGAACAATTTCCCAAATTTCCTTAATCCATGTTTGGAAAGTTGCATCAAACAATTTTTTCAACTTGACGATCAAAAATGCCGTTGTAATTGTTGGAACGTTATTAAAGAGTGCCTCTTGCCGCATCCGGCGTTCTTTAGAGTCGTCTCGTTAATATAAGTACCGACTTCAACGTGAACCAGCCTAAGGACCGGTCGCGCCGTCTTCGCATATGCCTTCGCTGCCTATCGAGGATTAAGTAATCAAATTGCCAAGCATTGATATTCGCCAGCTCAAACATACATATAATTTGCATGTTTAGTGCGGATCTTGGTATACTTCGAGCAACGACGAGAATGAACGACATTAACCTTAAACGTGAAAAATAATTTGAGCACTCATCAGCCAGGTGTCTGGAGCACCGACGATTACATTCGCAATTGGGCCAGAAAGCAAGGAGCCGAAGGCGAATGCCTTGTGCCGCTGCAGAGCCTGCATGAATTTTGGCTGGCAAAAGTTCATCTCAATAAACCCGGCCAGCCGGTAGAACGGATCAAGAAGTCAGAGATGGACCAGGTCGAATGTAATTGATGTTCAATTTCAGAAGTGCTGCTTTTTCGCAGCGGCAGAGCTTGATTGGCCGATAAAATTGTTTGGAATGAAAGCGCAATTCCGCGTAACCTCCTCTGCCAACGGATTGGACAAGAGAGAGGGTTCTCGTCGAACGCATGCGTTCAAAACTAATCAGGTGCGGACGGAAACTGTACGAAGGGACCTTTCGGCATCTGCCCTTGAGGAACAAAATCCGGAACTGCATTCAAGTCGGGGCCCAGATATCGTATGAAGCGGTAGATTGATTTCAGATCCTCCCTGCTCATATCGCGCAACGCAAACCATGGCATCGGGGGGCGCATTTGCTTGGAGTGCGCAATCATGACCCACTCCTCTTCGCTTATTCCCTGCATGTATTTCCTGAGGTTGGCCGGATAGGTGGTGCCCTATGGCCCGCGCCATCCGAGCTGATCTCCTATCAACCATTGCTTCTCCGGGACCTTGCCGCCGGACTGCGGATAATTGGGAGTATGGCAGTCGTTACATCCTGCGGTTTTGACCAGGTAGCGCCCTTGCTCGATGCTTGCACCGCTGGGCCGCTTGTTCGCTGTTTGTTCCGCATGGATAATTCCAGAAGCCGTTACGCCAATGGAAATTAGCAATGATTGCATGAAGAAAGTTGTCGTCTTCATGGCCTTTCCTCCAGTGGTATCCGCAAATCGGAAGCGCTGCCGAGTTGCCGGATAATGGCGGCGTAATCTATCCATACATTCTCCTGCCGTATCTTTCCGTCGTCGGCCATCTCGAAAATATGCAATATCCGGAAAGTCAGCGGCTTGCCCTTTCCCGGAATACCCAAAGGCGCACCGACCGCTTTTCCTTTCCAGATACTTTCGTCGACCACAAAATTCTTGCCGTATAAACGCTTTACAGTTTTGATCTCTTCGCCGGCCAAGTCGGCAAAAAGACGTTCATAGAACCGGCGGGCTTCCTCCTTCCCACGGCTTACGCCGCTAGGCGCGCCGACCAGTTCGTGCGTCAGGTCATCAACCATTGTCGATAGAACGCCCTCCACGTCATCTTCAGCTTCATAGCGGAAATGGCGGTCTATCAGTTCGTCGAATTGCTGCGGTGTAAGAGAATCCATAGTCATCTCCTGCAATGTGAAAAATTACCGTTTTATGTATAATGAGGCAATGGTCTCATATGAGACATTTGTATCATAATATAAATATGCCAACGAAAAAGTCAAGTAATACGGAAGATTCCTCCTTTCTTGCCGGCCGGGCTAACCTGCAGGAGGGGCGGATCAATCAAAAGCAACGGACTTATCAGGCTTTGCTGGACGCGGCGCTGGATCTGGCAGATATGGGTCGCCAACCCACCCTTCAGGAAGTCGCCGGTAAGGCCGGTGTGTCCAGGGCAACGGCGTACCGCTATTTTTCTTCTGCGGATGCAATGATCCGCGAAGCTTATTTCGGCCGCGCCGCCATACCGCTGGAAGAGTTCGTTCCTCCAGGCACTGAACCGATTGAAGCGATCGGGCGTGCAGCAAAAGTCATGAACAGTCTTTTGCTTAAGGATGAAGCCGGAATCCATATCGTGGAACGAGCATTTATGCAGGCCTGGCTTGATAAACCGGCAGAAGATTCTTTCCTTCGCATGGGGCGGAGGATGAACTACATCGATCCCATTTTAGATAGTCTTTCCGGACACCTGAACAAGGCCGCCAGAAAGCGGCTGCGGACCGTTCTGTCTATGGTGATAGGCACGGAGGCGGTTCTTGCCATGAGGGACGTCGCAGGTGCATCCGAAGAAGAAAGTATTGCTGCCGGCATGTGGGCAGCGCAGGCATTACTGCGGCAGGCGCTCATGGAAGCTCAGGCAGATGAAGAAAAGGCCAAAGGAAAACGCAGCGGCGGGCGTCGATGAAAATCATTCATATCGATCGCGAGTGTTCAGTTGCGGCTGCGAATGGAAGACTTGAGTTTTCAGTGTATTTTTCGAGGTATGCAACCGGAGAACCCAGATTGATGAGACCCGGTCGATCATAGAATAAGCACCGAAGTTCTAGGGCAGTTGTGCTTTTTTCATTCCAGAAGTTAGTCGAGCGAGCTATTAACTATGACGCCTGGCCTTCTCGTTTGATCCGTGTTGCAGCGTAATACCTGTGGACCGCGATAAGTTTGCGTTGCGATTGAAGGTGACTTGGCCTTGCGGCCGGTTTTTTCCGTGAAGTTTATACACGCTGTTCAGTTTGCCTTACCGTAATCCCAATGAGCCGGGTGACTGACGCTCCTCACTATTCATCAATCGGCGCTTCGTTCATGGCGTAATTGCGACTTTCAACACGCCATCGCGCTGATTTGCAAATAATTCATATGCCTCTTCAATCTGGTCCAGCTTGAAGCGATGCGTTACCAGGGGTTCCAGGCTGACTCGTCCCGAAGCGACGACATTCATCAGGCGACGCATGCGCTCTTTGCCGCCCGGGCACAGCGTCGTGACGATCTTGTGATCTCCCAAGCCCGCAGCGAATGCATCCAGAGGAAGGGAAAGCTTTCCTGAGTAAACGCCCAGGCTCGACAGGGTTCCGCCCGGTTTCAATGAGCGCAGGCAGCTTTCGAAAGTTTGCTGTGTGCCGAGCGATTCGATCGCGACATCCGCGCCCTGCCCGCCGGTTAATTTCATGATTTCAGAAACCGGGTCGGCCTGCTTGTAATCGATCACGGCATCCGCTCCCAGGCGCCTGGCCATTTCCAGCCTGGCAGGCACCGTGTCGACGACAATGATTTGACTCGCGCCCTTCAAGCGGGCGCCAGCCGTTGCGCACAATCCGATCGGTCCCTGCGCAAAAATTGCAACCGTATCGCCGATCTTGATCTGGCCGCTTTCCGCTCCGCCAAATCCCGTGCTCATGATGTCGGGACACATCAGGACCTGTTCATCCGTGAGACCGTCCGGCACCGGGGTCAGGTTCGCCATGGCAAACGGCACTTTTACATATTCCGCCTGGCATCCGTCGATGGTATTCCCGAAGCGCCATCCGCCGAGGGCTTTTCCGCCGCACTGCGCCTGATGATGGTCGAGACATGCATTACACTGGCCGCATGGAGTGATGGCGCCGATCACTACGCGCTGGCCTATCGAATAGCCGGTAACACCCGGCCCTAATTCGGCAATCACGCCGACAGGTTCATGACCGACTATACGCCCTGCCTCTACCGGATATTCGCCTTTAAGAATATGCACATCCGTACCGCAAATAGTAGTAGTCGTGATCTTGACCAGCGCATCGCCCGGTCCGACTTGTGGTATCGGTTTTTCGTCGAGAATGATTTTCCCCGGACCAACGAATACTGCTGCCTTCATGGTACGCATATCAACTCCTCACTGAAAGAAAGCGATGTCCTGTTCAAGGCTGGCTTATTAACAGTTCAGAAGCATTGTGTGACGATGAAGTTCCACGGAACAGCTGCCTTGCCGTTTCAGAACTTGAGATCTGGAAGCGATGGAAAGCCGGATTGCATCGGAGGATGCATGCTGCGACAGGCTGGATGTGATGATGATGCCAGCCATATCTGGCAGCCGTGGCTGGCCTAAATATGGCTGTGCGGGAAGGAATATAAACGGCTTTTATTCGGTGTGCGCCTTATGCGCGATTAACGCACGATCAGAACTGGCACGTCCGATAATGCGAGCACTTTGGTCGCAACAGATCCAAGCACAAGGTTTTTTAAAGCGCCGCGGCCGTGTGAGCCCATTACGATGAGGTCGCTTTTCTTTTCTCTTGCGATGTTATTGATTTCCTGAGCGATATCGCCCACGGCGTAGCTGCTTGTCACGGCATAGCCGCTATTGCGCAACGCATTCTCAGCCGGATTCAGTACGGCTTGCGCCTCTTCTTTGTTATAGGCGTCGATTTCGTTCTGATTTGCAAGGGCCGCAGGGCGTCCCTGGGCATTTGGAACCGGCAGTCGGACATTCACGACATGGACGGATACGTTATCTTTGGCGAAATTGAATTTTGAAGCCAAATAGTCGACTGCCTTTGCGGAGTATTCCGAGCCATCCACTGCCAATAACAATTTCATCTTGATTCCTTTCATTTTTCGAATTATTCCAACTGAGTCTCTGGAAGCAAAAGAAAAAGCTCTTTATCTCTCTCTTTGTGCCGGTATGCAGTCTCGTTGAATACCTATCAAAAAAAATTGATACAAATCAAAATTTTTCGGGTGGTTGAAATGGCTTCTGTTCTTCTGGGACGGCACTCGATGTATCCAACCTTTAGTGCTCTTTTCTTTCGTCGTCGATTGATAAATAGTGTCGGAAAAGACTGGCGACTGCTTATTTCTAAATCCGGCTGATCTGGCGTAATGAGCTGCCGGATGAATGGCGGGATGCCCGTAAAATTTCCGGGATTGAACTGGTGTCGCACAGCCTGCACGCTTCGCCTTACAGGCCGCATTACACGGTCCGCGCATGAGACGCGCCGTCGGTGAATTTCCATTGAAACCGCATTATCTGCGGGCGAAAAAAAATCCCCGCATTGAGCAGGGACTTTTGGAATTCGTCTGATCGGCTTATGCCGGGACTTTGTTTTTCACTGCCTGGAACAGTTTCAGGTCGTGGTAGCGTGCGCCCAGTGATGCGCAGATCTGGTCGATGACTTCGTTACGCTTAGCCGGAGCGGTTTTTACAGGAGCTGGTTTCTTTTGGATGGTAGCCATGATGTTTCCTTTCACTTTCTTCATTCACTTTTGGTGTAAGGAAAGTATAGGGAAACTAGCGATATAAATCTAATTTCATTTCATGATGAATGCCATTCATAAAATGAATATTAGTGTCAAATGCCAATTCGGAAGCCGACTGAAAAAGGAAAATAGCTCGTGGCCAGATACCTGGCATCGGAATTTATTTTTTATTGCGGCTGGAGTCCCAAGCGGGCAATCGGAAATACAAAACTTCCAGGGAAAATTCAGGCCTCAAGCTTCTGAAGACGTTGCGCCTCCAGGAATTCCTCAAGGGAAACTTCTTTGATGGGATTATTGATGATGACGCCATCGCCGCAGGTGTCGCACCATGAAGCGACCTGCTTGTATTCGTATTTGATACCGGCAATCTCTTTAGTGCCATAACGCACGCCATCGGACAAGACGCCTTCTTTGCACATTGGACAACGTTGTCCATGCCACTTCGACCAAATCTGGTCTACATCTTCAAATACTTCAACTTCCATAAATACGGCCGATCAGAGCGTTCGGTATAAAATATTGCCCAAAGGAAACAATAACATTCAATAATTAAGCAATCCTTAAGTTTTGCTTGCCTTAGCCAATGCTTAATATTTTCTGGTTTGTCCCATCACCGATTTCGCACCATGTCCCTATTTTTTCAGGACCATGCCTAACTTGGCCGGATTTACAGGTTTTACCAGATGAAGATCGAAACCGGCGTTTGCAGCGCACACCTTCACATCAGGATCGCTATAGCCGGTCAGCGCGACCAGCTTAATAGCGTTTCCATCCGGGATTGCGCGTGTGCGTCGCGCCACTTCAAAGTCGTCCAGGCCGGGCAGTCCGATGTCAACGATCGCCACATCAGGTTGTATTGTCTGAAGCAGATGCACTCCCTCTTCGCCATTGGTTGCCACTTCCACCGTATATCCATAGGCCTCCAGCAAGGCCTTCAAGGTTTCGCGTGCATCGATGTTATCTTCAATGATGAGAATTCTGCCCTGCGCCCCCTTTGGCGGAGTCAGTGACGTTCTGCACCCGGTGAACGATGTAGTGCAGTTCGCCATCAGCGGAAAAGATCGGCCTGTTGACCGGACTCCAGTAACGCTCTTCAAAACTTTTACCGTCACGGCCAGGCACGTCGTAACGCTGAATTGCCATGGTGTCCGTGGCACGTGTGGCAATGACCCGCTCAAACGAAGCTTTAAGATTTCGCGTGGAACGCGCTTCTGGCGTCAGGGGATTATCCGGGAAAAGTTCGAAAACGGGTTTTCCCAGAATATCGTCGCGAGTTTTAAGCGTATCCCGCAAATAGTCTTCCGTCACTGCAACGATCGTAAATTCAGAATTAGGGATAAGGATGAGGAATGAACCGGGTGCGTTTTCAAAAATGGATTGAAAATGCTCTGATGAAATATTGAAAGAATCGACCATTAGCAGAGTCATGGCCTGACACTGCAAAAGTGATAAGCCAAGGTTAAAGTTCCGGGTTTAGAAAGGCCTAATTATTAACAAAAATAGTTTACATGAATCCCCTCGGTTCGGTTCTTGGCAATCTTGCAAAGGCTTATGTAGGATCAGAGATTCGGACTGTAACTGACGCAGTCTATTCATGTCATTATCATTTCAGATCATCACAATGCCTTTTTTTAGGGGTAAATTCCCTGCTGAAAAGGCTATGCTCATAGTTCAGTAATGGATAATGGACATCATACAAGTTTAATAGCGTGTGAACGGATTGGTCAGATTGGAACGGTGAGGTCAAATTGAAGCGCAGGTTATCCACTTTTTCCGGTGCATGAGATTTTGATTTTTCAGAAAGCCAGAAAAATAGTGGAATCTCATTAATGGCGCGATATTGTAGATGTTCAGCATGCCCAAAAAATTCCCCTTTTTCACCAACAGCCTCACCATGGTCGGCAATATAGGTAAAGGTTACTTCCTCATTTTCGTTTAACGAGTCTAATAATCGGGAGACAACATGATCATTGAATAAAATGGCATTGTCATATTGATTATATGTCTTGATGCCATCAGGCGTTTGGATGAAGCGCTTCATTTCTCGGGGCACATCGTCCAAATTATCGAAAACTTCATAAGCTTGTGGATAGCGCCATGCATAATGAAAATGTGCGCCGATTAGGTGAAGAACTATAAATTTTTTTACCGGTTTTCCTTTTAATACATCTTGAAAAGGTTCAACCAATTCCTCATCCAGGCTTGAGCCAGCTTCTTCCCATCCGCGACGATTAATGAAGACCCGATGATCTGCCGACTTTGAGAAAATGGCAGCAAAACTGTCATAAAAGCCAACTTCTTGTTGATTAGATAGCCAATAAGTTTCAAAACCTGCTGCCTGCATAATCTGTATCAGGTTTGGTATTTCATAAAGTCTCTGGGGATGTTCCGCCGTGGCAAACGTCAGCATATCTTTTAAAGCCGGGACTGTCGTGTTTTGCAAGGAACATGCATCTTTGACGATATACAGCTGATTTATCTTTCGTTCTAGCTCCACATTGGTTTTCCTGGGATAGCCATACAAGGACATATGTGACCGATTTATAGATTCGCTGATCACTAAAACATGGGTCACTTTATTTTCCTTGTCGCTGAGGAGCACCGGTTTTGTATCGAGGACAGGCGGTGCGACATACAGCTTTTCAAGCTTATCTTTTTCTTTCAACGCACTATTTACGCTTTTTGATAAATAGATAAGTAGATTATGCTCAGTGAGATAGGGCCGCCAATCGCTAAAGGCAGCGGTACAAATAAGCCCAAAAAAGAAAACCGGTATCAGAATATGGAAGAAATTTTCAGTCTGGATCCTTGGTAAAAGAACAGGGTGGATGACGGACCATAATGCGGGCGCTGCCGCAATGAGTGCTAACAATAAATAATCCAGGCGCAAGTAAGCTAGGGCAAATTGCAGGCTTTCAGAAAAATTAGTGTCAAGCAAGGCATATACAGCGGGTGATCCGATAAATTGACCATAAAGACAAAAATGATAAATAGAGACAAAGACGAGCAGGAACTGTAAAAGGAAGACTATTTTAAGAAGCATCCATCTGATTCTGGCACTTCTTAAGGTGGCTAATAAAAAAATACCAGAACAAAAAAAGGCGATATTGAATATCGCTGATTTTACGAAATCGTATGAAGACCGGAATCTCACTTCGCCCGAATAGACCAGGCTAGATAGCAACAAGAAGGGGTATGCAAGCAATAAGACGTTTATCCATAAACCTCTGTAGCTTGTAACGAGTTTATGGACACGGGAAAACATGTTTACTTTATCCATAGATATATTCGTTTCTTATCAATATTATCACTTGCCGAACAAAGCTGACGCTTCTCCATAAAGATATAAATCAATGTTTCTATCCGAATAGCTCTCATTTTTGTAGACCCTTGCGAGTCGTATAATTTGGCTAAATGGAAATGTTGTGAGCGATAAGGATTACACAGGAGAATTTAAGGCTGAAGCGGTTAAGCAAATGACCGAGCATGGCTCTCCGGTGCAGAGGTGGCAAACCGGCTTGCAGTATCCACACATAGTCTTTACGAATGGTTCAAGATGTTTTACAACTTGAAGCTCCGGCACCCGTGAAGCAGCCGGCTTTCAAAGGGCAGACTACGAGAAGCAATATTTCGAACGGTTCACTAGTGTCTAGGATATCGGGGGCGATTCAGATAAATAAAAATCAGGAACGCAATTTATACTTATCGACAGAAAAACTTTTAAGAAAAAAGCGAATTTAAAAATATTTATAGAACTCATTTCATAAATACCTGCGAAGCAAGATCATGGAACAAGCTAGATGGACGAAGCCCGTAAATCGTTGATCGTCGTACTCCCAACGGGTCACGATGCGTCTGAATTTATTCAGCCAGGCGAACATGCGTTCAATTTTCCAGCGGCGCTTGTAGCGTCTGAGTTTGCGTCCATCCTGCGTAGCGGGCCGGACGCGATTGCACTTGTGCGGCGCGATCAGCTCAATGTCATCGGCTGCGAGCCTGCCATCGAGCGGATCACAGTCGTAGGCACGATCCCCGACAAGTCGCCTGGGTCGTCCCACCGTGACGGTTTCATTGACGGTAGCTTCGACAAGGGTGATGAAATAACGGCTAGCAGAAGCCGTGTGCAGGGTGACTGGAAGACCTGCAGCGTCCGCAATTGCCATGAGCTTTGTACCTTTGCCCCGCTTGGTCTTTCCCACTTTACGCC
>JAUYVH010000019.1 GCA_030715135.1 Keguizhuia sedimenti
GGCGTAAAGTGGGAAAGACCAAGCGGGGCAAAGGTACAAAGCTCATGGCAATTGCGGACGCTGCAGGTCTTCCAGTCGCCCTGCACACGGCTTCTGCTAGCCGTTATTTCATCACCCTTGTCGAAGCTACCGTCAATGAAACCGTCACGGTGGGACGACCCAGGCGACTTGTCGGGGATCGTGCCTACGACTGTGATCCGCTCGATGACAGGCTCGCAGCCGATGACATTGAGCTGATCGCGCCGCACAAGTGCAATCGCGTCCGGCCCGCTACGCAGGATGGACGCAAACTCAGACGCTACAAGCGCCGCTGGAAAATTGAACGCATGTTCGCCTGGCTGAATAAATTCAGACGCATCGTGACCCGTTGGGAGTACGACGATCAACGATTTACGGGCTTCGTCCATCTAGCTTGTTCCATGATCTTGCTTCGCAGGTATTTATGAAATGAGTTCTAGATAGTTTTGACCCGAACTATTGCAGCGCGAGCTAGGTGCCGCCGGCGTGGATGCTGGATAGAGAACGAACAAACGTGCGGACGACGCACTCAGACACACTCAGAGCGCGAGATTTTTATAAAGCACTAAAAGCTTCACACTAAAGGCTTCATATATTTGAATCTTTTCCTCAGTAGCCCGATAATTTCTCATCGGCAGCATGCAAGCCATTCTTAGATTGACGAGGAAACATGATCGAGAAGCCCGCCTACGACTGGAACCCGAGGTCCGATGACGTCCAGAAAGACCAGATCGCGGCCTATGACGACATGCGTCACCGCTGCCCGGTGGCGCACAGCGAGTATCTCAACTGGTCGCTCTTCAGGCATGAGGATGTGGTGCGCGCACTGCACGCACACGAAACTTTCAGTAATTCGGTGTCCAACCGCCTAGTCGTTCCCAACGGCATGGACCCGCCTCAGCACACTCTGTACCGGCGCATCATTGAACCATACTTCAATGCGCAGCGGATGGAAGCATTCGAACCGGTATGCAGGCAGATTGCCATCGAGCTGGTGGCAAATCTGCCCCGCGCAGGAGAAGTCGAGTTCATTTCCGCATTTGCCGAGGACTTCGCTCTGCGCGTGCAGGCCGCCTTTCTTGGCTGGCCGACGAAGCTGCATGAGCCGCTACGCCGCTGGACCCGCAGAAACCATGAGGCGACCCTGGCACGCGACCGGACAGCGATGGAGGATGTCGCCTATGAGTTCGACCGTTATATCCGGTCCTTGCTGATGGAGCGCCGCAATGCCGGCGCCAGCGCGCCGAACGACTTGACGACCAGTCTGATGCGTGAGCGCGTCGGCGACCGCCTGATTAACGATGAGGAAATCGTCAGCATCCTGCGTAACTGGACGGTGGGGGAACTGAGTACGATATCTGCCAGCGTAGGCATCCTCGCGTACTATCTGGCTGGGCGCCCGGATCTTCAGCAACAATTGCGTGAACAGCCAGCTCTGCTGCCGGCTGCGATCGATGAGATATTGCGCATCCATGCACCGCTCATCGCAAATCGCCGGATAGCGACTGCACCGGTGGAATTCTGCGGCCGCACGCTGCCCGCCGACGCACGCGTCACATTAATGTGGGCCTCGGCCAACCGTGACGAGACGGTCTTCGGCGATCCAGATACATTCCGGCTTGACCGAGATCCAGCGCTTAACCTTCTGTACGGCGCCGGCATCCATATCTGCCCCGGCGCACCGCTGGCACGGTTGGAGCTGCGCATCGTCATGGAAGAACTTCTCGGGCAAAACAGCCGGATCGCATTGGCATCGGGCCAGGCGCCGGTGAAGGCAGTTTATCCGGCTAGCGGATTTTCCTCGCTGCCGCTTCGGGTCGAACGCCCGGCAAAAGACGATGCGGTCTTCTCCCAATAGGTCGTATCGTTAAAAGAAGAATTTTCGGCATGATTTTCCTTTTGAATAAGAGCACCTAACAAAATGAACGAAATGTTGTCATATGCCTCGGTTGAACGTATCGATGGTGAGGCGATATGGCACGTGCACTGGTTGATGATGAACTATGGAAAATAGTCCAGCCCCTATTGCCGGCGCAATACCTATCCCGGCCGCAAGCCGCTGGACGACCGACGGGTATTAACCGGCATCCTGTTTGTGTTGCAGTCAGGGATTCCCTGGGAAATACTGCCGCAGGAAATGGGACGCGGTTCCGGCATGACCTGTTGGCGCCGGCTGCGCGCCTGGCAAAAAGCTGGCGTGTGGAACAAGCTGCATCGTGTACTGCTGGACCAACTGCGGAGCGCCGACAAGATCGATTTTTCCCGGGCCGTGGCCGACAGTTCGTCGGTCAGAGCGGTGCATGGCGGAAAAAAGTGGACCGAACCCAACCGATCGCCGCAAGAAGGGCAGCAAGCACCACCTCCTCGTCGATGCGCAAGGCATCCCGGTCAATGTCATTCTGACCCAAGCCAACCGGCACGACGTCACACAGCTGTTGCCGCTGGTCGATGGGGTGCCGCCAATGCGCGGCAAACGCGGCCAGCCGTTGGCAATGCCCAAGTGCGTCCAAGCCGATCGCCTGGTTGCACCAGTTCCGGCGGCTGCGTATGTGCTATGAACGACTGCCGTCGATTCATGAAGCATTCCTTCGGTTAGGCTGTGCCATCATTTGTTGGCGTACTCTTAAAAAATCATTTTGTTAGACGCACTAACAAAGCCGTTTAAGGAGCAGCGCTGGTTGCATGATGCGCGGCATTATCTGGTCCGTCATCTGTTGCGAAAACGTTGCGCTGCTCGCTTCAGCAACATTGGCAACATACCGCTAATTTATTACCGTATCCGGCGATAAGGGCGGAGCTCTTCTTGAATATTTGTATTTCTGTCCGCGAACTAGGATGCAAGCAAGTCACCGAAAGTACGCCGCTTCCAACGGCGGTCACGCGCGTTTGTCCATAAATTATTCGACCCGTCGCGCACATGACGCATTTCTCCGCAGCGATTGACGCAATATTCCTTGCAGACGATCATTTCTTCAAGGAGTACATCTGACAACACACGTGTGTACTCAAACAGTATGCTGCGAATGATCCGGGCACCACTGCAGATATGACTGCCATGTCCAATCCAGGTAGGGCCTATGATCGTCACACCTGGATCGATGCGAACCCCGGACCCGATGTAGACCGGACCTTCGATCGTGGTGTTCTCCCAGTTGATGGATGTGTTCAATCCGGTCCATACGCCTTGACGAACCTGTGTGCCGGGCACCTCCAATGTGGCGAGTTCACCGGCAAGCACATTCTGCAATACGGTCCAGTAATCAGGAATGGTTCCGATGTCGATCCAGTTGAAGGGACGCGATTGCGCATACAAGGGAAGTCCTTTTGCTGCCATAAGCGGAAAGAGCTGCGAACCGATGTCGAATTCGGTATTCGACGGAATCAGGTCGATGGCTTCTGGCTCAAAAATATATGCACCCGTGCTTGCGAGATTTGACAGCGCCTTATCGGGCGCGGGCTTTTCCTGAAACGAGATGATGCGGCCGTCCTTTTACGTTACCGCGATGCCGTAGTTCGATACTTTATCGGCTGGGACCTCTTTGGTAATAATGCTCGCCAGCGCGCCCTTTTCTTTGTGTTCGGCCAATGCGGCATGCAGGTCGAGGTCAATTAACGCGTCGCCGCATAGAACCAGCGTAGTCTGATCAAAGAAGCCGCCGAATTCCTGAATCTTCCTCATTCCGCCTGCAGAACCTAGCGGCTTCGGAACCACCGCACCGTTATTATCAATATAGCCCTCGAAGGAGTAACCGATCTGTACGCCGAACTGGTTTCCCTCCCCAAAATACTCCTCGATTTTCTCGTGCAAATAGCTCACATTGACCATGATTTCGCTGATGCCGTACTTTGCCAAATGCTCGATCAGATAAGCCATGACCGGCTTTCCGAGGACAGGAATCATCGGTTTCGGCAATTCATAGGTAAGCGGACGAACACGGGTACCCTTACCGGCAGCGAGAATCATTGCTTTCATGGTTTGGACTCGACGTAAATTTAATTAGAGAGTACGTGGCGCCCTGTCCTTTTGCCCACGAGTTCTTTCAGTGCAATGGACATGACGCAACCGGAAGTGAAGCTATCTTTTAATGCTTACCTCTTGATACTGAACTTCGACTGCATCAACTGTGAAGCAGACCTAGGCCTGACAGAACCGAGACTGATACGGCGTCCGACCCGTCGACGCCTTTTTGAAAAGCTGATACTCATGAACCACGATCGCGCCATGGAGGTACGTGAGGGACCTGGCGCAAACAATAGAGCAGCCTGAACCTGATACATATTTATCTACTCTTGGGCGCGGACCGAGCGGAAAGGGAACCTTACCAGCATAAAAAAGCCGGTTCCAGAAAATTTACACATGTAGACAAAAATGCATCAAGTTACAAATTATTATTAGACTAGCAACTATCGGAGATGCATTATATGCAACAATTTTATTCAAGCCTATAACAATCAGGGAGACCCGCGACGATCATCGTTTGCCGATGTTCGGTGCATGACGCACCGTCCCTCCACTCTTGTCGAAAGCCTGAATTCAGCTGCGTAGTTCGATCCATCCGTAATCTTATTTGCTTAAGAGGCGACCGATGACACTTACACATTTGCAGCGTCTTGAAGCCGAAAGCATCCACATCATGAGAGAGGTGGTTGCAGAAGCGAACAAACCGGTGATGCTTTATTCCATCGGTAAGGACAGTGCCGTAATGCTTCATTTGGCAAAAAAGGCTTTCTTCCCCGCGACTCCTCCCTTTCCTCTGCTGCATGTGGATACGCACTGGAAGTTTCGCGATATGTATGCGCTACGCGACCGTATGGCCGCAGAACTGGGCATGGACCTGATTGTGCATGTCAACCAGGACGGAATAGCTAGAAATATCAACCCGTTCACGCACGGTTCAGCAGTGCATACCGACGTCATGAAAACGGAAGGCTTGAAGCAGGCACTGGAAAAATACGGATTCGATGCGGCATTTGGCGGCGCCAGGCGCGACGAAGAAAAATCCAGGGCAAAGGAACGCATTTTCTCGTTCCGTACAAGCCAGCACCGACGGGACCCAAAGAACCAGCGTCCGGAGTTATGGAAGCAATACAACATGCGCAAGCACAAGGGCGAATCGATTCGTGTCTTTCCTCTTTCGAACTGGACCGAGCTCGATATCTGGCAATACATTCATCTCAATAATATTCCGATTGTTCCGCTCTACTTTGCCGCGGAACGTCCGGTGCTTAAGCGCGACGGCAGTCTGATCATGGTGGACGATGACCGCATGCCCCTCAACAAGGGCGAAGTGCCTGAAATGCGCAAAGTGCGCTTTCGCACCCTTGGCTGCTATCCGCTGACCGGCGCCATCGAATCGAATGCCGATTCCCTGGTATCGATCATCCAGGAAATGCTGTTGACCAAAACATCCGAGCGGCAAGGCCGGTTCATCGATCACGATTCCGCTGCATCCATGGAGAAGAAAAAACAAGAGGGGTATTTCTGATGGCACATATCTCCGACCTGATTGCAACCGATATCGAAGCCTACCTCAAGGCACATGAACACAAGAGCTTGCTTCGCTTTATTACCTGCGGAAGCGTGGACGATGGTAAAAGCACATTGATAGGCCGATTACTTTACGAATCAAAAATGCTGTTCGAAGACCAGTTGGCAGCAATCGAAGCGGATTCAAAAAAATATGGAACACAAGGCGACAGTATCGACTTCGCGCTTTTGGTCGACGGCCTCGCGGCAGAACGCGAACAAGGCATTACCATCGATGTCGCCTATCGTTTCTTCTCTACCGACAAAAGAAAGTTTATCGTTGCCGACACGCCGGGGCACGAGCAATATACACGGAACATGGTAACGGGCGCATCGACCGCAGATGCCGCCATCCTGATGGTCGATGCGAGAAAAGGTGTGCTTACCCAGACACGCCGCCATAGCTTCCTTGCGTCATTGCTGGGCATACGCCATATCGTCGTCGCAATCAACAAGATGGACCTGGTTGATTACGATGAGACAGTCTTCGACCGCATTGTGAAGGACTACCGAGCATTTGCCACCGAAATTGGACTGGAGGCGATTACCTTCATTCCAATGTCCGCATTCAAGGGAGACAACATTGTTTCCCTCAGCGAGAATATGCCTTGGCATCAGGGAACAACGCTCATGTCCTACCTTGAGACCGTGGAAATCGACGAAAGTAGAATGCAAAAAAACCCCTTCCGTCTTCCCGTGCAGTGGGTCAATCGGCCTTCATTGGATTTTCGCGGTTTCACAGGTACCATCACCAGCGGAATCGTTTATCCGGGAGACCGTATTCGCGTTCAACCTTCCGGAAGAGAAAGCAGGATTGCACGAATCGTCACCTGCGACGGCGATATAAGCAAAGCGGTAATGGGGCAATCGATTACCGTCACACTTGAGGACGAGATCGATATTTCCCGCGGTGATGTCATTTCACTTGCCGAATCTCCGGCAGAAATCGCCGACCAGTTCGAAACAACGATCGTCTGGATGCATGACGAGCCGCTGTTGCCGGGACGCCCGTACCTGATGAAAATCGGCACGGTGACCACTAACGCCACGATTACCGATATCAAATACCAGATCAATGTAAACACCCTTGAGCATACCGCTGCCAAGACGCTGGAGCTCAATGCGATCGGCACTTGCAATATCAGCCTGGATCGCCAGATCGCATTTGACAAATATGACGAAAACAGGGAAACCGGCGGGTTCATCCTGATCGACAAATTGAATAATTCCACGGTCGGCGCAGGAATGATTCATTTTGCATTGCGCCGCAGCCAGAATATTCATATTCAGCATGTCGACGTCAACAAAGGTGCGCGCAGTAGGATCAAGGGACAGAAAGCATGCGTGCTGTGGTTTACCGGTTTATCCGGTGCGGGTAAATCAACTATCGCGAATCTGGTTGAAAAGAAACTTCATGCCATGGGCCGTCATACCTACCTTCTCGACGGCGACAATATTCGCCACGGACTGAATAAAGACCTCGGTTTCACCGACGCCGATCGGGTTGAAAATATACGTCGTGTCGCCGAAGTTGCGAAATTGATGGTCGATGCGGGTCTCGTGGTAATTACTGCATTCATCTCTCCCTTCAGGTCCGAACGAAAGATGGCCAGAGATCTGCTGCAGGAGGGTGAATTTATTGAAATCTTTATCGACACTCCGCTGGAAGTCGCTGAGAAGCGCGACGTAAAAGGTCTCTACAAAAAAGCCCGCCGCGGGGAGTTGAAGAATTTTACCGGCATTGATTCGCCTTACGAATCGCCGGAACAGCCTGAGCACAGGATCAACACGACGCGGCTATCGGCAGAACAGGCGGCAGACCAGGTCATCTCGATCATGAACGTTCGAGGATACGTATAGCTCCGGCGCCTGAATCTGAAGAAAAAGCTGCTCGGCGACCTGCAGACGCAAATGGCTTTGAATTACCGCTCGGCACGTCCTCGCCAGAAGCCTGGTTTGTCGCCGGCGGTCAAGTTGTTTTGGTGTTCGGCGCAGTGCGGATTGCAAAATCGCCTGCCGTCAAAGCGGACGAAAGACGGCGAAACGAAATTGAAAGGAAAATTCAGAAATATCATTATTTTCCGCGTGATCGAATAGCCGGCGAAATGAGAGGCTATGCTTTCAATACTTTCTCATGGCCAGAAAGAGACGCAGCGGAATACGAAACCATTGAATATTCTGCTTTTTCTGCCAGTCGACCAGCTCTTCAATTACACGCTCCGGCGTAGTGAACGTCTTCGTAGTCCGGCTAATGTAGGTTGGATACATAATAAGGGCCCCTGCTGCCAGCTCCGGAATGGAGAGCTTCCGTGTTCTGCGCGGGATTGGATGAATATCACGCGTCAAACCCCAGCCTGAGTAAAACGGTTGACCATAACAGACCACGACTTTCCCACGTAGCAGCGCCTCAAAACCCGCCAGGGATGTCATGGCATGCACCTCGTCTATCCAAGGCAGCAAGTCTGCAAGAGCAACATTTGGCAAAGTCTCGTCGCACCAGGCCGCGATGCGCCTTGTATTCGTTTTATCCCTACGGAGTCCCGCGAGCACGTCCGGATGGGGCTTGTATACGATATAGGCAGCGGGATTTTCGTGCCGCACCTTGCGAAGCAGGCCAGCATTTGTCCTGACGGATTTTGTACCGAATATTACGGATGCGTCCGATTCTACTTGGCCGGGAACCAGAATTACACGTTTGCCGGCTATGCGAGCGGCATCAAGCGAATTGCGCCAGTCATTACGCGCCCTAACGCCGACGTTGTACTTTGTAATGCCGAAAGAAATAATCCTGTTAACCAAGGCTCGCGCTCTTTCGAGCATCGCTTCGTCGAAAGTATGTTCCTGTAGAAGGCATTCCAGATCGCTAGGACTGCGCGGATCATAATGAATTCCTCTTTTATCCAGGATCAGCGACATCGGAGGAACCAGCTCTGCCCCCAACCCGACCGACCGTATGAATCCGTCTTCAACCCTGATCCGATTGTGTGGTGCGTTTTCCGGTTCTGTTTTTTTACCCCAAACCGCAATTGCTGAACCGGCCGGAAACCCGCCTTCTCGCCGTTGAAAGTGCACTTCGCTTCCTTGGGTAAAACGCCGCAGAACCGGATGTTTATAAGCCGGAAAACCTATGGCATAAATTTTCTCAGCAAAGCGAGCACGCATATTCCTTTGTAAAGCCATCCATTCAATCAGCCTCTCTGCATCGCATGCTTTTCCCGTCTCGGGATCAATGTAACGTGCGTAATCACACAAAGCGGCATAAACAAGGTTCTCAAGAGGCACCGGACATCTCCTTTCCGGAGGCGCCAACTCATCGTGAGTCAAGCCCCAGCCGGCATAGAATGGCATGCCAAACGTACGGATCCGCTTACCCCATAGCAAAGCTTCAAAGCCGATCTGGGAGGTAACCGTATAAATCGCCTTGGCGTGCTCAATCAAAAGTACGGGGTGAACATCTTCCCTTAGCGGAACGATCCTTTTCACATCTGCAAAGCCTGCGTTGTCCAGATATCCGCGCTTGCGCCCGGTTGCAACCTCAGGATGAGTTTTGACGACGATCCGACAATCAGGATGTTCGTCCATTGCAGCCCGAAGCATTTTCTGGAAGCTCGACTTATCTGCGCATCCATATCGCACGGAAGCATCATTAAAAGTCTGGTCGACAAGGAGCACAAAGGGGGATGCGCTCCCATCCAACAGATCGTTTTTATTTAGAAAGTCATGCGCTTCGCGGGCGTGGTTGTATTTGGAAATGCGTGCTTTTCGCCACGCTTGGATCAGTTGCCGCGCCCGGGCAAATTCCCCGTCGCTGCGGCTCATTTTTATTAGTTTTTCAAGGTCGGATGTGCGTGACGCATCATAGTAGATTCCAAGCTTGTCAATTACGAGAGAATATGCCGGATACTTTTTACCGTGGCCGACTGATCTGAGAAATCCGTCTTCCGCCCTTAACAAGGGGACTCTCAGCTTGCCTGCCAGCTCATGCGCCAATCTCGAACTTGGTTTGCGGCCCCATGCAAGAACCGCATCGACGTCATTTCTAATCCACGGCCAGGCATACCCGACATTTGCGCCGAGCAATGCTTCGATATAAGGCAAGTTCGTCAGCGAATAGGAGACCGCCAGGATCTTCCGCGAGGGTTTCTGATCGAACGTGGGCACATCGTTAACCGGTATGCGGTTCATGAATCAATGGAATACTCGTAGCCATATTCGATTCAAGCTCATTTCTATAATGCCGATCTTGAACGATTTATGTGAACGAAGATGCAAGCCGGATCAGGTCCGGATCCTCACTGGCATATGCAATGAAAAATGGATTGAGCGGAGCGGAAGGGTTCGCATATGAAATTGGTTTCCCGTCCAGTTGGACAACGTGTCCGCCAGCTTGCTCGAGAACGCATTGCGCGGCCGCAGTGTCCCAAAGGGAGGTGAGGCCGAATCGCGGATAAATATCCGCACGTCCCTCTGCAACCAGGCAGAATTTCAGGGAGCTGCCCATTGACAGCAATTCATGCTCGCCCAGTTGCTTAAGAAATTGAGTAAGAGAACCGCCAGCATGCGATCGACTCCCCACGACTCTCCAGGGACGGCCTTTCACGTGGGCTTGAACCTTGATCGGTTTCCTGGCCAAATTGGCCGACCGCTTAAAGGCTCCTATGCCATGCGCTGCCACGTAAAAAATGTTCAATACAGGTGCATACACAACGCCCAACGTAGGCTTGCCTTGCTCGACGAGTGCAATGTTAACTGTGAACTCGCCATTTCTACGAACGAATTCTTTCGTCCCATCAAGCGGATCTATAAGCCAGTATTGGCCTTTGTCGTTTGGTTTGGAAAACGATTTGACATCTTCTTCGGACAAGATCGGAATGTCGGGCGTCAAGCGCAAAAGCGCGTCACGTATTATGACGTGCGCTGCACAGTCAGCCTCGGTCAACGGCGAGTGATCCTCTTTTACAAGGACGGTAAACTCAGACCCGTAGATCCGGTAGATCGCGGCGCCTGCTTCACGCGCGATTTCCTCGACAGAGTTTAACAATGCGTCGTAATTGATGTTCATAATTAATTTAGCCAAGAGAACGCTGCAGAAGATACGTTGAAAAGCGGAAAATCATTCAAAGTTTCTGCATTAATTCTTATGCTGTCGCCGAATGCGCTCATATTGTTAAGCTTCACAACGGCAGCATATGAGCGTTCTTGCCGTTTTAATTTTTCACTACTTTCAGATTCGTGAAGCGAACAGACCTTGCCCAAAACGATTTTATAGCCGCTACATTCTTTTAACAAAGGCATGTGTAACTCTCCTGTGCTGACAAGCGCAGCTCTTCTGCCCTGCGCTTGGCATTACGCACCATTTTTTCGCGCAAGCCTGCATCGGCAAGCAAATCCAAGATTGACTCTATCCATTGTTCCGGATCGTTTTCCTGCAGCAAACCGTCCACTTCATGGTTGACGATCGAGCCGAAAATGCTTCCCCGTGTGTATATTCCGGCTGCGCCTGAACGTGTAATATCAAAGAACTTAGTGTAGGAGCGTGCCTTGTTGAAACGCGTATCCAGTACCGGCACCAAACCAACGGTACGCCCGGGCAAGGCCAGAAATTTTTGAAACGCAGCCCATTTCATTGGATGTACCACTCTTACACGAGCAAGACCGTGATAAAGGCGATACACATCCATGCCTCCTACAATTTCAAAACTGCAGCGTTCATCGAGCTTCAGGACTTCTTCGACAATTGGGCGCAGCCAGCGAATTTCCGCATCGTGCGTTGCCGAGCCATGGTAAAAGACTGTGCAGGACGGCTGGCCCGATACGGGTGAAGGCGGCACAAGCTTCGCGCTCCACGCGGAGTACTTCTCCAACAAATAAGGTGTGGAGACCCAGATTTTTGCTTTTTGCCTCAAGAGCCAGGATTTCCTGCCTGCTCCCAGGCATGCGAGTTTGAAGCGATATCGCAGTGGAGTCCCCTTGCTTGCCGCCGTGTCCAGAACATCATCATCCATGAAGAAGACTATTTCGCTTATTTGATGGCGGAACCGATCCACTAATCTGACCCAGCTCCCCGGAATATATCGAACAAATACAAGTACCTGTCCTAAGGGAATGTTGGCTGGTAGTGCATCACAATACGCGAAGCGTATGACTTCATGTCCTAAGGAAGAAAAAGCCGGGAGCAAATAATAATCCGTGGACGGATTGGGCCGCTCTTCAACTATCCAGACCGAATCGTTCACAACCCTCCCTCACAATTTTCTCCTCGCGGCATCCATCCGTGGAAATCCCCGTTCCCTTTGCGCTATTGCAGGGCCTTGGCTGTTTCTTCTATGACGCGCAAGTAACTTAGCCGTTTTTGCGGAGCCCAGCGGGAATTCACATCAGGCACAGGCTCCGTGAACAATTTTCCATCGCTTCTGCCCATATATGTTCTGGCGATATACGCATAGTCTGCGAGGTTTTCTTCGATTAGATTTCGTCTTGAAGCCGGATCGGCAATATGGCCACGCCCGTTTTTGATAGACAGCGCCAGCGCATGTTTCAAGAGACGTTCGCGAGTGGCTGGATCGACGTCAATTCTTTGATAAAACTCCAGTAAATTCAATGCTTGAAACGGAACTGACTCATTGAGACGTTCATTTTCCGGCTTCAGCATCAATGCAGCGTTTTCCATGCCGATCGCATTCATAAAATCAGTCAACAGGTTCGGCTGGTTTTGGCTCATTTCATAGGGCCTGACGATAATTCTCTCTCTGCCAAATACTGATGCCCACCGGTCTACCAAAATACGGTAATTTCCATACTTTGGATTCTTTTCCTTTTGAAACTTCAAATAGGCTTCAAATCCTCTTTGCCAGGGAGGGTTTGTTACCATCTTTACTGCTTGCGCATAGGCAGACTCCCACCACGTATCGTGGCGCCGCAGATACACAATGACAAAGACCTCGTATGGATAAAAGAAATTTTTTACGGCGCTTACATCATGATGGAGCACGAAATTTTCGGAGCTGATCAATATTTTTTCTGCGCCTGATGAACGGATTTCTCCATGCAACTCCTCATAAAGCTGCTCTCTTTCCATACGCGCTTCATCTTCGCTCTTTTTTCTCTGATGGACAAAATCTAGCGCTGTACTGACTCCATAGTGCGCCTCTCCCCTGCACCCGGCAACCGGGTACAAAAGCCCGAAGTACGCCATTTGTTCACGGCTTTTATTGAAGAAGTGCTGGATTGCGCTTGTCCCAGTCTTGTTTTTCCCGATATGAAGGTAGATGGTTGGCCTGGTCAATTTACTCTCCGTATCAGAGAACCGCTCGACTCAAGATCGTCTTTTGTAAAGTCGATCTTTCCCTTAAGCTTCATCCAACCTGCCTGAAATTCCCTTAGCCTTGCATCAAGCCGACTTATCGTCTGCAGTGCATCAACCGTCAATTGCTCCAGTTCTTCAAGAGGGATTTTCTTATCAGCAGCTTTATGGAACGGCTTTTCCATATACGGACCCGTGTCCCACCAGAACGCATTACCCTTAATTTTGATTTTCTGAACTTCGGGAAGGCAGTCCAGCAGCGCCTCATTGTCGCTTCTGTAGTAGTCCAGAAGCTGCGCGATCAGTTTCGGACGCAGCACCCAGGGGGTCGGCTCATAATTCTGCCCGAAGGCAATGTTACGCGACAAGATGAACTCGATTGCCGAAGCGTGGGCGCTTTGCCTGAGTGCGCGATTTCGCTGAAATAACCTTAGCGCGATGTCCGGCAGGCCTTGATTGGCATAGGGCTGAATCGATATCGAATAATCACCAAGATGGCTTACAAAATCCTGAACGATATCGTCTTCCAGTATTCGGATGTCTATATTGCCAACCCAGGATTTGCGGCGCCAAGCCTGTAGAATTTGATGCCATTTCGCCTTGGATCGATTTTTCTGTATCCATCTGATTAAAGGGAGGTCAGTCCACGCGCCCCATTGCCACCATGCAGAGTTCATCCATTCAACCTGTGGCCGCACATATGCGACAACCCGGACATTAAATTCATCGGCAAACAGGCAATTTTCAGAAAACGCATTTGGCGCTCTACCCCACGCTTCGCAGGAAAAGACCACCGTCTCATATTCCTGCATCAACTCCCTTATAACGGCGCGTGCATTGTGCTTTTGCGAGTCGGAGTATGTTTCAAGGACTTTACCGGCATGCGATGCGCAATAGCCATAGGGAGATAATGCTGCAATGGCGTATAGATCTTCGCCCCATACTATTTTTCCTTGCTCCTGCACTGCAATATACACACAACGGCCTTGTGTATCCTTGCTGAAAGTCGGCGTGCTCAGATAGGTTTGCAATGCGCTGGAAGCGCATTTTGGCATACCGATATGCAGGATGATGCTCATGAATGATTAAGTGAATCTCTGAATGGGCTCAGCTTTCGCGTGCAAATGCAGCGTGAGGTGGAAGGTCATTTTTCTTTCGTAGAGACAACTAGGCTGTGCGCAGCATCTGGTAAGTTGCGCGCACAGCCTAATGGAGCTTATTCGTCGGCAGCCTGTTCTTTGCCGGCTTTTTCCCTTTTCGCTTTTCTCTTTTGCTTCTTTTCCTCATCCATAGGCTTCGCAACTCTGAAGCTGATGCGCTTGGCGATTTTCTTCTCGCCTTCCTTTTCCTTCTCGACCTGTTTTACTTTAAAGCGGCCCAGGCCGGGAACACTTAACGCGCCGTCATCCACCTGTGCCAACTGCTTGCCGATCTCGGCCAGGGTCGCACGGACTACACGTGCCGCGACTTTATCGTCGATTTTGCTCAGCAATGCAGGGGAATCTGTACGGATCTTTTCCAAAATTTGATTTGCGTCCATTTGCATATTCCTTTCGCTTATTAATCGGAATTACCTGTTCGGCTAATCCAACAAGCCGTTCTTGACCATTACCTTGCGCAGTGATTGCCATTGCGCGACGTAACCCGCAGCCACCTGTCGGGCTGCATCGCTGTCCCCCTCGGACTCAAACCAGCGCTCTGCTGCCAGCATAGATTCCGCCAGAGTCAACGCAGCCAATTCATCCCGCAGGTTATCGGCGCGGTGACGCGTTTTCAGCCATGCCTCAAATTGCTCTATCTCTTCCGGAGTAAGGCTCTTCTGCAATTCGCCCGAAAGATGAGGCTTGACCAACTTTACCGTCCCCACAACCGAATTCACTCCTTTTTTCTTATCTGAATCGTAAGTAATGCGAATCAGCTGGATAACGTTTTTGCGCACTCTAAAATGCATTCAATACTCCAAAATGTGGCAACCGCGGGCACTATATTGCCCGCCACATATTAGTAAGTCAATAATTATCAATGGCTTATTTGCAATATATTGCCCACTTTTTCTTTTTCCCCAAAAGATGTTGCCCGCCAACGTCAACTTCCAATTCACTACCAAATTGGTAGCCTTATGCACCTTATTCGCAAACCTATTGGCTTGTACAGGCATCCATTCACACCAGAAACAGTGGGCTGTCGTCGCTTCCAGTCTCTTTTTCCTGTAAAAATGGTTTTTGTTCTTTTCTTTTTGCCCGAATGATTTCGCGAGGATCGCCAAATGCTCCACTTTCAGCTCTATGGAAAGTATCGAGATCTTCAGCAAAATAAGTGCGCAGCTTCGAAGCAATCTCTGGCGTGACGTCATTCACGCCGATAACTCTGGGCGAGGCATTCGCGGATTTTTTCTCTTTGGGAAAGGCTTTTTTAATCCCGAGCTCGGTTGCAATAATTTGCAGTTCAGTTTCAACGCGTGAAAGCGGTATAAGGTAATCAACCCCTAGTGAGCCGTCGTTAGCCGTAAATTTGGCAAGCTGATTGCCGATATGAGCAAATTTTCCGCGGTTCGCCGGCTTCATCATTTCAAATACAAACTCTTCAAATGTAATGCCGTGCGTGCTTTTTTTCATTTTTGCGGAGTTAGACATTAACTGATCGCGGTGACGATAGTTATACCAAGACACCACCCAGTCCACCGGCTCGCGGATCACGCCAAAGCGAAAATATTCGTCTGCAGCTGCTCCCGATTTTCGAAAGACGAACTTGAAGTTTTTTAAAACCTGGGAATAGCTCATATGTTTTCCCAGCCGTGTCGCACTAATTGAAATGTCGGCATGCCGCCTCAGATTACGTTCAATCGTAGTTGAGGCCGTTTTTGTATTCGCGATAAACAGAAAGCGCTTGGAAAAGCTGATTAACACGTTTACCCCACAAAAATAACGAAGCACCGACATTACTGGCAAATAATTGAATGCTCAAAGCACACTCATCGGCCGGTTGATTGGAATCGCCAAGAGAAAAAGACACGTGGAAAAATTTCGCGATTTTCGAAGTGCGCACCAAGCGTATACGACCGGCTCGAATAAACGGTATCTACTCTTTCAACTCCAGCCTCGCTTGTAAAATCGCCTTGCCTATCAAAGACATAGCTATCATTTCCGGCGCAGCCTGAAGGAATGCCCTAACCGCTCAGCCACTAAGCGTGTCGCCGCCGATGTTGGTGCCTGAAAGATTCTCGCCGTTGCCCTACCGTTTGCTAATGCCATTTTCTCCTCCGCTGCCTGAAATACCTTGTTTTCGAATGCGAGTTACTTGGAATGAGGTTCCGGATTGACCAATTCTGACTTGAATACAGCGTTCCTTAATGGCGTCCCGACAACTTTGCATTTGCGATAAAAAATTTTGGCGAATGAGCGATACAAATAATCGGGTTCAAAATTCAATTACAGAATTTTCGAGAAGAATCGCACATTCAATCGAGCATGCATGCTTCATTTTTTCTGATTTAACAATTCTTTTAACAAATTTTTCCCATGGGGAATTTATTAAATCGCTTTATTTCCACCTAGAAAGTTATACGGTGGAAAGTGTTGTTTTTAGCGCAAACAACTTCAAATCGAAATTTATTAACCATCGGAAATTTAGAAGCAATTGCCGTCGCGCTGCAATAAACAATCGCATTAAGAAAACAATTAAATTGGTATGACGGGATGCGCAGCTGTTTGATTCTGGTTGGCCTGCCTGTTACGCCTGCACATTGTCTTTGAATTAAATTCAATTTAATATCCGGAAAATTCCCTCCTGGACACCTGACAGACGAACTTATTTTCATCATCAATGCGATCATGACGACACTCAAGGAACGAGCTGCAGGATTTCTTTTAATGTCCATCATCGTCCCGCTGGCAACCCTGGGTTACTTGCTGTTGCTCTACGTCGGCTTCTGCGGGCAAACCGAGCGTGGACGTGCTGGCGTACGCGCGCTTGATCACTTCGTCAACGCAACAGTTTTTAACGGTTATGCCTGGGAATCGATTTCCTCGCATGCATGGAGAGAAAGACATCGCAGTTGGGCAAAAGTCGTGATCTGGATTACCAATAGATTCCAAACTGACCATTGCAGGCGTGCGAACAAACGGGAACAACCGGTTGTCGATCTGGTCCTGCAGAAGGGATTGCAAAACCGGACCATATAGATCGTATTTATGCTGAAGATGCTCCGATGACTTTGCGTATCAACATTCTGCGCCGAATTCCAGTTACATGTCATTGCAGTTCAGAATTTGCAAAGCTACTGCCGGCATTCAAGCCGATGCCCGTTGAAATTTCGTTTTTAAATGCAGGCATAGACCAGTCCACTCCTGAGGAAAAAGAAGACTTAGGGATTTTTTTATAAAAATTCCCGTTTACTTGAGTATGTCGGATTACGTATTGACGAAACAGTCGATAAAGCTCGCGATCAAATTTAAATGACCCTGCGTCCGACCAGAAACACTTCAGCTCCCCTTGATAGGTCATCCCGGATATGTCGTAAATTGCCTTTCCACAGGCTTTTACCGGTGCACCATGGAACAGGGCCGACAGTCCGACTGTACTGTTGATTACGATGACGCCAATCGCATTTTTCAGCAAGCTTGGCAAATGCAAGTCATGCACATATTCCAGCCGCTGTCCAAGCGCGTATTCCTTGCGAAGCTGGCGAATCAGGAAAGTGTAATCTTGGTATGCGCGATCCATCGGATGATGTTTTATGACGATCGAAGTATCCTGAGAGGCATGTTCCGCAAATGATTTCACGACCTCTTGAATGAATTCTTCGATTGAGCCGTAGCTGGAATGCACATTTATCTGGTAGTCATTATGGGTCTGAAGAGGAACAAGGAAAAATTTCCTGGACCGCTTTCCAAGCAGGCTTTCCTGAATCTTCCGCTCGATTATTTTGTATAACAGTTTTCGCCAAAGGGACCGTAGCCAGTAAAATGCTTCTGTCAATTGAAGGGATCGATGATGACGGTAATGCTTGAAGCAAGGCCCCAGTACGACCGAAGCCGCATAATAGAGAAACGCCCACATTGCAGCATGCCAGAATGCGTTCCCTACAGGCTTCGCCAGCCTCTGCTCAAGGCTTCCGTGAGCGCGATAATGAGAAGCATCTTTTGCTAACAGGGAATAACCGTTCACGCCGCTACCTTCGAGGGTAATATAGTCAGGTCGAAAGTAGCCCTCCTCAAAAACTTTAATCTCGACATTGACCCGTCGCGCGATTTCTATTGCCGTCCTGTGATAAATGCGGCAATCACCAAACAGAATGATTGCGTCGATATGTAACCTGGCGATCAATTGCGTGAGAAACGCCGGCCACTCGTCAATTGAACCGCGATACTGGATGGATTTTTTCGAATAAAAAAACCAGTCTCCGCCGTTCAGGTTTATTTTGAATACAGTGCTTGATAGCAACTCCAGGTCTTTGCGCAGCCGTGAAAAGAAAGGTCCCACTGGACCCTGGAGCAGTAATACACGTTTATTTTGCAATGTCGTTAGTATCACGTCACCCTGAATCGCTTTAGGTTCTGCGTCTGCAATCACTATAAAGACTTGGTCTACTCCTTATACAACTACACTGTAGAAGCGAGCCAAGACGAAAATTATAGAAGCGAAGCACTACAAAAAATTCCGTTTAGTTGCATTCAAGGCAAAAATAATCTATCGCTGCAACATGTTTCCCTGAGGAATATTGTTTCTGGGAAATTTATAAGGCAGGTAAGAATTAATGAACGAAAAATTCTATGAGGAGCTTTGTAGAAAATTGGACACTTTGTTCAACAGGCGCTTTGCCTTCTGTAGACCGGCTCAGAGCTTTGAATATGGAGTCTATTTGATGGGACATTAAAGTCATGTCGCAACTCTGCGACTGCATAACTCTTTCGATTGAGCGATTCTTAACGGGCATTTACTTCACCCTTTTTTTCCTAAGCCAGTGACTTCATTCTGAAGACAAGATTTTATTGAGGCTTAAGAGCAAACTGCACGGATTATCCTGTGTACTAGTTAAGGAGCGAACGTGTGCCACTCCGAGTCGCTCAAGGATGGCAGGCAAGAATTCTCGAATTCACCCATCAGATTTTCGATTGCTTCCAAACTGTTCTCTGCTTTTCTATATTGCTGTTCGAATTCAGAACTGAATATCACATCGGACGTCTTCAGAAAACAATGTGAACGCATATCGAATATTCCGCAGCAATTTTTCAAACATACACGATAAAAACGTTTATCCGGCTGAAAGTTAATCTTAATATTGTTATCCATACATACCGTAACGATATCAATCACTTTCCAGTCTGCTTTCATAGGGCTCCTTAGGCGACGAACGAAAAAGACACTAATCAGAAGTCGACATCGACGCACATCCAATTACAGGCCATGTTCCGATCAACAAGAGAAATGTGCCCCAGTCCACCGATAATAAGCGCACATCGTTACATATTGAAATGCCATAAATATGGTATTAAAGAAATACATTTCAATAATTTCAATATGCAATAAAACCTGCTGGCTTTAAATCAAGGCCGGAAGAAGTGATTGTCTAAGTGTGCAAACCCTTTGATCTGAGACAAGAAAGCCTGGGCAGGACTGTATTTACGCGCAGGAGCAAAAGAAAATGCCATATGTACGCACGAACCAGGCCTGATCAAACAGCGAGCGTTTCCAGGAGCGCAAGCAGGTTTTCAGGAGATATTCTTTCTGTTGTTTTTTCCAGCTCGGAGCGAGCCCACCACCGGTATTCTGTCATGCACTCAAGCTCGCACTCACTCCACCCATCGATAGATATCCGGTCGTTCGGCAATGCAATACGAAAATACTGTTCTTCTTCAAGTACGTGTTCACCATTGGCGAGCTGAAAGACAATCTGCCGATGGGCGATGATTGGGTCCACGTACTCGATGCGGATACCCGTCTCCTCTGCCAATTCCCGGATTGCCGCTTCTTCAAAGCTCTCGCCAGGCTCCAGCCCTCCTCCCGGAGTTGCCCAATAGTTCAATCCCGCCAAAGCTCCCTTGCTATGCTTAAAGTGGAACAGAAGAACGCGTTCAAGCGGATCGGTAATCAATAGGCGTGCTGCAGGCCTACGGCGCATTTCCATATTTTTATTATGTATATTCAAGAATAGCTGCTATCAGTTAAATTTCAGTCATAGCATGAGTCCCAAAGCTAGGACTGGCATCGGACTCGCTGCGTTATCAGTGAACCTTTATGGTGCCGCATGCTGATTTGCTTCAAGGCCAGGTTCCACGTTCCTGAAACGACACTAAAAATATCGTGGAACAGCACCAGCTTATTTTAAGTCAAAAGAAATGAGGATAAGGGTTTCCTTGCCTATGCGCTGCTAGCTGTTTGCCACCGGATGCAGTCGGCCGGGAAAAGCTCCTGCCTCAATCGCCCATCGGAATTTGCCGCTGCCGGACGGGCTTAACTTAAAAGGCGATGTGGCCATGGCCTTCAAGACTATCCTTGTACACGTCGACGATTCTGCGCATGCCGCTGACAGAATCAGGTTTGCCGCACAAATGGCCATCGAGTGTGACGCACATCTCATCGGCGTTTCCACAACAGGCATGTCACGCCAGTTTTTCAAGCATATCGCTGCGGACGATGCGACGCCGGACCTGGAAAAATTTGCTGAAACCTTGCGCTTGCGGGCGAGCCATACCCTGGACAAGTTCGAAACCATCACGAAGCAGTTGGGCGTTTCTTCCGTCGAGCGGCGAGTAATCGAAGAGGAAATATCAAGCGGACTGGCCATGCATGCGCGGTACTGCGATCTGGCCATTATCGGACAAACCGATCCGCACGATACCTCAAGGAATGCGAATATAAGATTTCCGGAGATAGTCGTGCTTGAGTCCGGCGGGCCAGTCCTTATTCTGCCCTTTCACTATGATTACCAATACTCTGGAAAACGCATACTGATTGCCTGGAACGCCTCGCCCGCGATCCGAAAAGCGATCCAGTTCTCTCTACCGATTCTTTATCGTGCAGAGATTGTACAGGTCGTCATTTTCAATGCTGAAACGCATCCGGAGATATTCGGCGAGAGCCCCGGTACAGACATTGCACAGTATTTGGCACGGCACGGCATTACCGTGGAGATCATCCAGCGCACGGTGAAAGCGGCCATCGGAAACGCCCTTATTTCCCTTTCCGAATCACTTGGATCTGACCTGATCGTCATGGGATGCTATGGACACGCGCGATTGCGCGAAATCGTGCTTGGCGGCACGACAAAGACGGTATTCAAGTCAATGACCGTTCCCGTATTCATGACTCATTGAGCTCTTGGACGAATCTACTTGCTGAAGTCAGCGCGCTGCCGCTTTCATGGGAGATTGGCGCACGTTCCTGACCCATGCCCCGGACTGCTCCTATTCGTTCGCCTTTTCAAGAATCAGTGTGGAATTCACTCATTAGTGGCAACGAAGCCATAACAAGGAATGGTTCCTATCGTAATGGAAATCCAGTTCGCACTGGTAGGAAGTCTGCAGGCGTTGTGCGAGAGCACGCGCGATACGAACATCCGTAGTGGTAACCATCAATCCCTTTTCCGTTGAATCGATCGACATTATTCGCTGAAGCGGATCTATTGATTTCTCGGCGCGCTCCAGCTCCCTCATTGCATCCAGCACTTCGTCCTTGCGCTCAGCGATGACTGATCCTTCAATTTCCAGATAGGCGGCGGGAGCCTGCTCTTCTATTCTTCGGCAAGCGGGGCACCTGATTGCCGCTGCATCAATGGACGGCTCAATCCATTGCCAGCGCCCATCCCTGTAGACTGCCCCGCAGTCGGAGCACTGCGCTTCATTTTCCAGCGCGGAATAGTCCTGATAAGGATCCGGCCGCTCATCGAGCAAATGCAGGTGCCGTGCAGGTTGAAATGTGGCAGGAGTTGGAAAGACAGGTTTCATTTCGATCCCTTCAATGTGTTTTATTACTACCGAGTGCATGTATTTCCTTGCATCCACCCGGGAAAGCAAGGACTTTTCGGGGCCTGCTTACCACAACCAAATATTAATCGCCGCGCCTTCACGCAGCCATTTATGCAGTTTAGACAGCCTCCCGCTATTTCCAATGCTTACTTATGTCTGCTCTTATATATTAGAAACCAGAAAGCTGCGAAGCACCGAAAGCGGATAAAACATTTTTCTGCTAAAGGCTCTGTACCGTAGTTGCCGCTCCCATCCATAAACTTGCAATGCACAAAGGATTTAAGCTTGGAAAATATCATTACGGATTTGTGCCTCTCCGTTACACTTTCATATATTGAAGTGGAATGAATTTGTGGATTACAGTCCGCCGCTTTCCGTCATTCCCTTTCGTAGCTTCGCCACACCACATTGGATTGGCGATACTGCGATTTGACAGGCCTTCTTTGAAGGACACAGTGAATATATGGAATGGATATTTGATCCTGCCGCCTGGGTTGGTTTTCTGACCCTCGTTGTACTGGAAATCGTCTTGGGAATCGACAATCTGGTATTCATTGCGATCCTGACAGACAAACTGCCGCCCGGAAAAAAGGATAAGGCGCGCATCGTCGGCCTGTCTCTTGCACTCTTCATGCGTCTGGGCTTACTCGCAGGCATTTCGTGGCTGGTCGGTCTCACCGCCCCGCTCTTCTCGATTGCCGGACTCGATTTTTCAGGGCGCGACCTCATTCTGCTGGCGGGTGGATTGTTCTTGCTTTTCAAGGCCACAACCGAGTTGCATGAACGGCTGGAAGGAAAAATGCATGTTCGCTCGGGTTCAAAAGCTTATGCAGGGTTTGGAGTAGTGGTTGCCCAGATCGTTGCGCTGGATGCGGTATTTTCGCTGGATTCCGTGATCACTGCGGTTGGCATGGTTGACGATCTGGGCGTCATGATGGCGGCAGTCGTTGTGGCAATCATTATCATGCTCTTTGCTTCAAAACCCCTGACACAGTTTATTAATGCGCATCCGTCTCTGGTGGTACTTTGCCTGAGTTTTCTGTTGATGATCGGCTTGAGCCTCGTCGCCGAGGGCTTCGAGTTCCATATTCCCAAAGGGTATCTGTACGCCGCAATCGGATTCTCGATCCTCACAGAATTCTTTAACCAGCTCGCTCAACGTAATTACGCGAAGAGCCAGGCACGCCTGCCGCTGCGCGAGCGTACGGCTGAAACCGTCCTTCGTCTGCTTGGAAAAAGAGACGGCGATTCCGGCATGGATTCCAGCGAGGAGGAATCAGAGCCCGACCAAACCGCATTCGCCGAAGAAGAACGGCATATGGTAAGCGAGGTCTTGTCGCTTGCCGATCGCCCGATCCGCACCATCATGACGCCGCGCCGCAGCATTACCTGGATCAATGTCGAGGATTCGACAGAGAATATCCTGCAAAAACTGCGTCAGTCGCCGCATAGCGTCATTCCGGTTTGCCGCAATGGCCTAGATGAGTTGATAGGAATAGCGCGGGCCAAGGACTTGCTCCAGGATCTGCTCGTCGACGGAAAAATCAATGAACATGAGAGCTTCAAGGAACCTGTCGTTCTTCATTATTCAAGCGGCGTCTTGAAAGCGATGGAAGCGCTGAAACAATCGGACTCTCCTGTTGCGCTCGTAGCGGATGAATTCGGTACGCTCCAGGGATTGATTACGCCGATTGATATCCTGGAAGCCATTGCCGGAGAATTTCCCGATGAAGGAGAACAGGATCCTATTGAAGAGATTGGAAACGGATGCTGGAAAATCGCGGGTTCCACCGATCTTCGCTATATTGAGGAAAGGCTTGGAACAAGACCGGTCGCCGAAACCCTCGGAGATCACACTTCACTTTCCGAGCTGTTGCTGACCCATTTTGGCAAGCTGCCTGAAGTGGGCAACACGCTGGAGATGAAAGGAATGCGCTTTGAAGTGGCAGAAATAATCGATCGCCAAATCGCTTCCGTAAAGGTAAGCTTTTTGGCGTCAAGGAAGAAGGAACGGACCGAACCCGAGTTCGATTGACAGCCAGCTCTTTAAATGCAGGGAAGCCGCAAGAATTACAACGGTGCCCGGCAGTGCAGCTTTCCTCAGCTATGAAATCCGTGAATTGCCCGATCTCAGCGAATCACGTATCTCGCGCAGCAAGAGAACATCTTCCGGCGTTGCAGCGGGCGCAGCCTCGGCTGGAGGAGCTTCCCGTTTGATTTTATTGATCTGCTTGACCATCATGAAAATGATGAAGGCAAGGATAAGAAAATTCAGTACGACAGTAATGAAATTCCCATAGGCAAGTACCGCGCCCGCTTTCTTTGCTTCCGCCAGGCTTGTTGCCGTCTGGCCGGCGAGCGGCCAAAAGTAATTGCTGAAGTCCAGACCGCCGACCAGTTTCCCGATGATCGGCATAATGATATCTCCGACGAGAGAGTCCACGATTTTGCTGAATGCAGCGCCGATGATCACGCCTACCGCCAGGTCGATTACATTTCCCTTGACCGCAAACTCCTTGAACTCTTTCAGGATCGCCATATTCTTTTCCGTATGAAATAAATAAATCAATAGTACTGGAAAAAGAATTCTGCAAGCAACTTTCCTAAATTATCGAAACCTGCTACTGGAAGAAGTGGGGATCAGCTTGCCATTTTTCTGCTTCGCTGCAAATGTTCTCAAACTGTCGGAACAAATCTGGCGTTCCACAACTGCAACCACATTTCGCGTTTTTGGTCGGTCTGTCTTAACCGTAAGAAGGCTCAGATTGTTTCGGTTCCTGCAGCGACGCGTCGCAGTCTGGGAAGATCCGTGATGTTGATCGTTCTGTTGTCGACTTTCAAAATCTCCATTTTTTTAAACTTGGACAGCAAACGACTGATGCTTTCAATCGTCAGGCTCAGGTAATTACCGATTTCCTCACGCCCCATACGCAAATGGAAAGATGATGCGGAAAATCCGCGGACGGCATATCTGCTGGAAAGGTTGACAAGGAATGCCGCGAAGCGCTGGTCTGCCGGCATGCTTCCAAGAAGGAGCATTACGCCTTGCTCACGCGTAATTTCATGGCTCATCATCCTGTGAAATTGCCGCAGCAAAGTAGGTATCTCGGAAAAGAGCTGTTCCAGCTGGGAGAATGGAATTTCACACACCTCGCTGTCCTCAAGTGCCATCGCGTCGCACTGATGAACTTCCGAGCTAATTGCATCCATTCCCAGCATTTCCCCTGTCATGAGAAATCCGGTAATTTGCTGCGTGCCTTCTCTGTGGGTCTGATAAGTCTTGAAGTGTCCAAGCCGTATTGCGTATAGACTAACAAAAGGATCACCGGCGCGGTAAAGCAGATGCCCCTTCGGAACACGGCGCCGCCTGCGAATGATCTGGTCAAGCCGAACCATGTCATCATTATCAAGTCCGACTGGCAGGCAAAGTTCACGCATGCTGCACGTGGAGCAACCCGTTCGCAGATCGTGGACACTGAGCGGAGGCATGCCGCTTGGAGTACTGTGGTTTCGGAAAGAAACGATTTGTGTCATATGCACACCGATCACTGTTTATTTTTTGACGCCATATCGACAAGACAGTTCTTCCGCTTAATCACGTACCATCCTTTTTAAAAATGAGGAATCACATGTGCGAGAGAAATTCCTCAATTCCTACATCAGATTAGGTAACTGGCTGATTCCCTTATATGTGCTGTTTGCTTATATTGAAAACGTGGTCACGTTTGCGAGTCAGCCATGTCACCGTTTAATCGTCTTCCAGGCTTTAAAAAGTCGGCACTCGGCTTCGAGTGTAAGGTATTGAAAAAACTTCCTCACATCTTTCTGATCGGCACAACTGTTTTGCTGGTTTTATTATTCAATGCCCGCTCGGACTTTTTCGGATTGGACATAAAAGATGCGCTGGTGATGGAATACACCATTCTCGGAAGCTTGTTGTTTCATTGGATGTGTACCTTGGGCATAGGATTATTTTGCATCATCGTGTGGGTCATGAAAGGACCGGCCTACGTCATGGATCCTTATTTCCTGCCCGAAGAATCCTGACAGAACATATCATCCGGTACCGATAAAAAACTTCTTCGTACCTGTAGAAGAGCGCCAAAAGCATTATCACAAATTTTTATAATCAATATCATAATTTGAAATTGGATTTATAACTGTCCCTTCTTTATACTTCCCTACATCAAGAAATCAACGACGAAAGGAAGTAAATCATGTTTGGACTGTTTGCTAAACAAAAGAAGGTACGTACTGTTTCCGCTGCTGAGCGCGCTGCACTTATCGCCAAGCTCGTGGCAACCCTGGGCACACAATACAGTGGTCTGAAGCAATACCGAAGTGTGCAAGTTGCTGGCAGATAAGCACATGGATAGATCAGCTTGATATTAGCTGCATCACTGTCAAATCCCCGCTGTGCGGGGATTTTCATTTGTGCGGGAACTCGACGCAAAATGAATATCTAATGAGCTTCGCAGGAAGCATTCTGTGATTTCCCCAGAAGTAATTCGCCCGGACCTTAAAAAGGCTCTGGGCTTTTTTATGGGATTTCGATTCATGTTATCGCGTAAAGGATTCGCGGGAATAAAGGAATAAAATTTTTCCTGCAAAAAATCCTTATTTGATTTTGCTGGCTGTTTCCTGAAGCGTTTCAGCAATACCGCATGACTTCAATAATTCGTTTTCCGCATACAGTTTGCACAAGGAAATGGACTTGCAAGTTGGCCTCATATCAGTCAATTCATTCACGTTCACTTGATTGACTTTTCTCAAGTCGCCGGAAAACATGTATATCAATATAAATTATATGTATATCAATATAAATTTATTCATGTCGACTAGGAGGCCTCATGTTCCAGAAAATTCTTGTTCCAACTGACGGCTCTGAACTGTCCGAAAAGGCAATACGCACCGCAATCGAAATTGCCTCTCAGGCGAAGGGGTCAATTGTCGGATTGTGCGTCTCCCAGCCATATCCATACTCTCCCTTATCCGAAGGGGCCGTAGCAGGCGATGCAGCAGGGTTCGAGAACCGGTCGATGGAGATCGCGAAGGAACATGTCGATCGAATAAAAGAGGCGGCGCGCAACGCAAACATACCTTGTGAAACGGTCGTCACAAAGTCATTCGATCCCTACAAGGACATCATTGAAACAGCAAAAAAAATGAATTGCGACTCTATCTGCATGGCGTCGCATGGACGCAGAGGATTGAACAAACTGCTGCTGGGCAGTGAAACACAAAGAGTGCTGGCGCATGCGGATATACCGGTTCTTGTTTGCCGCTGAAGATATTCGCCGCAAGACTGCGCAACCCGGAAAGGATTGCGCAAACCTTATATTGACGATTCCCTATTGCTTCCGTTATCGCGCTATAACTGCTAATACAGCCGTCCAAGGCATCTAAAGCATATATACCTGCGCGCCTGATTTCCGCTTATGCATCGGCCGCCATGCCATCCTGCGCATGCCGGCCGAATCCATTTATGGCCCGGTATAGGTGGAGCTGCTGTCCTGCCCCGTTCTTGATTTCCACTGTGCGAACGTGACCAGCTCCCCATTGAAATTGGCGAAGCGGCTGTTTGAGCTGCTATAGGAGTTATTGCCATAACTGCCGAACTGTGCGACAGCTGCAGAACCGAGATCACTGCTTACCCGGTACATTTCTTCACCCGCCCCGGACGTGAAGGTATTACCCGAAACGGAATTGTTCCGGACTCCGCCGCTTCGGCTCTCGGCCATTTGAATATGTGCCTGAGTGCTTCCATCAAAGCGGTTTCCCGAAACATTGATATTGGCGCTGTTGAACAACATGATGCCGTTGTGGTTTCCAGCGAAAGTATTGTTGGATACCGTCACGGTATTCGCGTCATCCAGCTGCACGCCCCAGGAAAGCCGTTTATCCGGACTTGTGTTCCTGATCGTATTGCCTTCGATACGCGTATTCAGCGCTTGCTGATTCTCGGACGAAGCGTAGATTCCGCCGCAATCCGTCAACACCTGGCATGATCCTTCAATCGTATTGCGCGACACTGTGGAGTTCTCGAATACACGAATCCCGATGTAGCCGGAATTTCTTACCGTGTTGTCGGCCACCGTTGCTCCTGGCGACAAAGTCAGTGTGACCGCGCCGTTAGAATTGGTCGGCATTCCCAGAACGCCCGTCGAGTCAAACGTGGAATTGCGGATCGACTCATTGCCGCCGCCCCACCGGACGTAAATTGCATTGTGCCGCGTGTTGCGAATCGCGATTCCATCGACATTCAAGCCGGAACCGCCTGTATTGAAAATTCCGTTTTCGGAGGAATTGACGATTTCGGTATTGGCGACTCGCAGGTTCCTTGCTCCTTGGGCACCGATACCGTTCGATGCACCGTAAATACGCACGCCCTCAACAGAGATGCCGCTCGAATTGGTCGCGTCGATGGCGGCCATGTCCGGCGAGGCCCATGTGCGTCCTTCCGGCGATTGCCCATCGGGGGTCCATACATAAAGTTTGCCTGCATTGACTACCCACTCGTCGGCTTCGTCAAGCATCCACAACTTTCCCTCTACATAAAACTTGACCGGTTGAGTGGCTGCGAGATCGTAGTAGGCCGAATTGCCTGTTGAAGTAAAGCTGATCGTATTGCCTGAATAGCCGGTGATGCGACGCGCCTCGATCGACCAGTCATGCTGGCGAAAAACGAGCGTTGCGCCGTTCAGATCGCCGTTCGGCATTGCATAGCCAAGGCTGTTGGCACTTGTGCTTGAAGAGGTAGCCCATGTCTGAGATTTGCTTGGCCAATGCGCCTTGGCCATAGGTCTTCCGTCGACGATGACCTGTGCAGCATCAAATGCGACCGGTGCTACCCAGACATTGCCCTGATGGCGCGTCCAACCAGTAATCTCCTGACCTGGCGTAATGACTGCCTTGCCGCACGTTCCATTTGTCTTGACCGACACATTGCTTTTCCCGGCCAGGTCCAGAGTTCCGCGGTAAACGCGTCCGCATTCCAGTGCGACGGTGCTGCCATTTGCCACGTTGCTTGGCAAAGCCAGTACGGGCTGCGAAGAATCCGGCGGAGCGGTAGCCGGAGCCGGTGGAGAAGAAGGAGAACCGGCCAGGTTCTGCCCTGAACCGGAGGCGTTGCCGGCGCTGCCGGACCCCCCCCCTCCGCATCCGGCGATCAGCAAACCTATTCCTATGCATTTGAACGTGTGAGGCAAAGTGCGTGTAATTTTCATTGTTGATAAGCCGAAGACTAAAAATCTGCAGCACAGTGATGATTAGAGGAAACATTTCACCACTTCAACTTTTTGAAGCCAATGCCCGAAATGACAAGTTAATAGACTTTTATTCGCAATTTGATATAAGAAAAATCACACTAATGACAGATTGAATATTCTTCTTTTCATTGTTCTTCTCGATCTGCTGACAGAAATGCAAATACATGTGTGATAAAAAATAATTAAAAGCATGCATGATTTTGTTCGGATGCCTAAGCCTCCTGGCTAACATTTATGTGGTCGGCAATTACCGTAATCACGTATTGCGCCATGCCTTCAGCAGAACATCCTGGAAGGAGATGAATCAAGTGCATCAAGCGCATCAATTGAAATTTAGGGAATGTGATCTTGAAATCAGACGGCTTCGCGTCCCGGACACGATCACGATACCGTGCATGATGATGCATGGCCATGCACTTCTTCTGCCGATGGTCGAAGCAGGATGCTGTGGATAGCAGGAATTGCTACCGGAATGCTGTGGAAGCGCTCGGCGGCGAGATTCAGTCAGCACGCCTGAAACGCATGGCGCTCTCGATCGCTTATTGAAGCGGGACATCCATCAGGCATCTATCGAAGATGATGCATGGATTAAAGCGTAGGCTCTGCTTGCTTCGTCGCAGATGAAACTATGACATGAAGCCGGAGGAATCAGCGCCTGACTTCGGCAAACGTCAGGCGCTGACTGACCGGTCTCGATCAAACGCTTAGAAGCGGTATCCGACACCTACGCCGATCAGGTAAGGGTCGATCTTGAGCTTGCTGATCTTGTCGCCGTCCAAGTACAGATCGCTGCGGATCTGGACCCTTTTGATGTCGAAGTTAAGGGACCAGTTCTTGTCCAGCTTGAAATCAACGCCGGCTTGCAAGGCCAGTCCGACGCTGTCGCTTTCAAGCGTTCCCGCCCCGCCAAGCAGTCTTTCTTTGGAAATGAGGGTGTAGTTAACGCCGGCGCCAACATACGGGCTGAAGGTCGAGCCCGGAGTAAAGTGGTATTGCAGCGTCAGGGTCGGCGGCAGATGCTTGAAGGTACCGACGCTCGTTCCATCGAGATACACCTTGTGCTTCTGCGGTACGGTCAAGACGAGTTCCGCCGCGATATTGGGTGTAAAAAAGTACGAGATATCCAGTTCGGGAATGGTCTTGTCGCTGACATGGACACGGTCGCTTGCGCCGGTGCCGCCGACCGGATCAGAGTCGTTTGCAGTTTCGATGTGTACTGCGCGTACACGCACCTGCCACGGGCTCAGTTCTTCCGCCATTGCGACGGAGGTGGACATTCCTAATGCGATGAGGGATGCAACTGCTGCTATTTTTTTCATGATTGCCTTCGTTCTTTTGTGTTGATACCGAAGACAAGTGTAGAAATCGGGGTACCCAAAAACGTTGATCTAGATCAAGTATACCCATTTCGATAGTATGGTTAATTAAAATACCAGTTATCAGTGTTAAAAATGTCAACAATGCAGCTTAATAAAAAGCGCAACAATGAATTCTCAGTAAGCATTGGACGCAGCGTCGCATATCGTGATCAATGATCCGCCAGGCCCCTTCCATTATTGATCACGGTGATAAATAAGGTGGTATACCAGACCTACAAATACAGTTCCGCCGATCAGATTGCCCGCCAATACCGGAAAAAGACTACCCATGAAATCCAGCCAGGTAAGCGCCGGAACAGCTTCGCTCACCAACCCGCCATATTGCAGCAGCATTGCCATAGGAACCAGATACATGTTCGCCACGCTGTGCTCAAATCCCGCCGCAACAAATGCCGAAATCGGGAACACGATGGCAACCGTCTTGTCGACGACGCTTCGGCCTGCCAGCGCCATCCATACGGCGAGGCAGACTAGCGCGTTGCAGAGCACGTCTCTGAAAAATGCAGTCCAGAATGGCATTGTCAACTTTGCAGCGGCAATATTCAGATATTCCCGTGCGATCGCTCCCTGGTTCATGTCGGGATGATGAGAAAGAAATACCAATGCGGCCAGCCCGGTCGCCCCGATGAAATTCCCGATGCAGACTATGGCCCAGCTACGAACGAGCTCCATTGTCGAAATCTTGCGGTCAGCCCAGGCCATGACCAGCAGATTGTTGCCGGTGAATAGTTCTGCGCCGGCCACGATGACCAGAATAAGCCCGAGTGCGAATGCCACGCCTCCCAATACCTGCCTGGCAGCGAATCCCATCGTGGGATCGGACTTCACCACAACGAAATACAAGGCACCGAGCCCGATGAATGCTCCAGCCAGCACGGCAAGCATCAGCATTGACAGCAGAGGAAGCCTCGCCTTTGCCACACCTACCGTATCCACCTTTTCGGCGATTTCCTTCGGCGAAAACGCATCGAAGCCAAATATTTCGTTCATCCCTGATCCCTGATAGCGTTTCGTGGAAAATCACTATTGCACAATTCTTCGCTATCGCGATCCGGATCCGCGCCAATCAACCTCATACAGCATGCGAACCACTTGCATGACCACCTGCATGTATACGTACTCGCGTTCACTGTGCCGCTCGCCCCAGCTTTTCAAGCTTGCTCAAGTGCTTGTTTGCGGCTTCTGCATCCATATTGGCAACCATGCCGATCAGGGATTCGTCGACTGGCGCAATACCCACGAATCCAAGAATATTGCGCTCAAGGGATTTAATACTGTGCGCTCTGAAAAACCAGCGGTATGCGGCGGCGGGCATGCCCATGGTGACCACCACTCTTGCCGATCGCCCTGTTAAACCTTTTGCACCGAACGGATTTTTTGCATTTCTTGTAAAGGCAAATCCGGGTCGCGCGACCTGTTCAAGAAACGCTTTGAGCAATGCCGGCATGTCGCCCAGCCAAAGCGGAAAGAAGATCACGATATGTTCGGCCCACCGGACATCCTGTTGCGCGCCTTCCAGGCTTGGCGGCAAGACGCCGTGTTCCCATTCCTCCTGGCTGCGCAGGATGGGAAAATCGAGTTTGCCCACATCGATCCGGCGCAGCTCGTGACCACCGGACAAGGCACCCTGCGCATAAGCGTCTTCCAGCATATGGCAGTAATGCCGCTTGCCGGAATCGGGATGTCCTTGGATAAGCAGGATGCGTTTCTTCATCTCGGGAAGCTTCAGGATAGTTGCATGGTGAGGTCCAGTTGCATGAGCATGATCTTCGGATCCTGGGTCGGCCGAAGTTCAAAACCGAAGGTACCTGCCAGTTCGATCATGCGCGAGTTGCTCTTGAAGGTTTCCCCCACCATGCGTTTCGTACCGCGCTCCCGGCAATACCTGACTAGCTTGTCCATAAGAATATGCCCAAGACCATGCCTTTTCAGATCGGAGCGCACGATGATTGCGAACTCTGCCGTGAAATTGTCGGGATCCGTGATCGCCCGTGCGACGCCGAGCGTTTCAGTACTCCCGTCCGCGCGGCTTCTGCATGCGATAAATGCCATCTCGCGGTCGTAGTCGATTTGAGTCAGGCGCACCAGCTGTGACGGAAGCAAGCTTCCGACACGCGTGAAGGCGCGGTCGCACACGTCGTCCGGATCCAGGGCGTCGAAAAACAGGGCATGCTCATTCACATCCTCGGGTTTTATCGGCCTGAGCATAACGGGATTTCCCTGCCAGCTTATCCACTCTTCCAGATCCGCAGGATAGGGGCGGATCGCGAGCCGGCCGATACCGTTGCCGACGATCGACCGTACGCGGATCCTTGCATCCAGCGCAATGACTCCGTTGCCGTCCGCGATCAGCGGATTGATATCCAGTTCCGTTATTTCCGGCAAATCGACGATCATGTCCGACACCTGGACCAGCGTCCGGTATATGCCTTCGGAATCGGCCGGCGCCCGGTTCCGGTATCCCGCAAGAAGTTTCGAAACGCGCGTCCTGGAAACGAGGTCCCGCGCCAGTACGGTATTCAGCGGCGGCAAGGCAATTGCATGATCGGCCGTGACTTCAACGGCGATTCCTCCCTGGCCGAACAGGATAATCGGACCGAATACCGGATCGGTCGCTACGCCGATGATCAGTTCGCGGCCCTCCGGCCTGCGCGCCATGCCTTGCACCGTGAATCCCTGAAGTCGTGCATCGGGCCTGAGTTTCGCAATCCGCTCCTTCATTCGTGTGCCGGCCGCGCGCACTGCGGTGCTCGAATCCAGGTCAAGTGCCACGCCTCCCACGTCAGATTTATGGCTGATTTCCGGTGAAAGAATTTTCAGTGCCACGGGAAAGCCGATTGCTTCCGCTGCGGGGATGGCCTCTTCCACCGATGCGACGACTCTAGTTTCAACGACAGGAATGCCGTATGCCGCAAGGACGGTCTTGGCCTCCGCTTCAGACAGCATGTCGCGTCCCGCCGTCAGGGCGCCCCGGATGACTTCGCGTGCAGCCGATACATCATGCGAAGATGCGGCAGAAAGCGCAGCCGGCACCTGCATCAAGAGTTGCTGGTTACGACGGTAATGCACCATCTGCATGAAACCGCGTATTGCCTTTTCCGGCGTCTCGTAACTGGGAATTGCCGCTTCGGAAAACATTTCCCGCCCGCGTGCTACCGCCGAGCCGCCAAGCCAGCATGTCAGTACATTCTTTTGCGATTTGTTTGCAAGCGGTATGAGGGCTTTTGCGATGTCGGTGCTCGGTACGATCGCAGTCGGTGCATGAATAATCAGGCTGGCGTCGACTGCCGGGTCTTCCTGCAGAATCTCCAGCGCCTCGACATAACGGTTTGCAGGGGCATCGCCGATAATGTCCACCGGATTGCTCCTGGACCAGTTGGCGGGCAACACGGCGTCGAGCTTTTGCATCGTTTGCTCGCAGAGGGGCGCAAGCGTTCCTCCGTCCTCGATCAGGGTATCCGTGGCCATGACGCCGGGTCCGCCGCCGTTGGTCAGGATCGCCAGCCGTTCTCCGGTCAGCGGCCTTGCGCGTGCAAGCGTTTCGACTGCGTCGAACAAGTCCTCCGTGGTCAGCACGCGCAGCATTCCCGCCCGCCGGAACGCCGCATCGTAGACGCCGTCCGATCCTGCAAGCGCGCCGGTATGGGACGCCGCGGCTTTTGCTCCCTCGGGAACGCGCCCTGCCTTGATCACAATGGTCGGCTTGCTGCGTGCAGCCGCCCTTGCAGCGGACATGAACTTCCGCGCCGACGTGATGGCTTCGACATACAACAGGATCGCATGAGTTTCGGGATCGCCCGCCAGATAATCGAGGATGTCACCGAAGTCGATATCTGCGCCGTCTCCGAGAGAAATGAACTTGGAAAAGCCGATGCCGCGTGCATTTGCCCAGTCGAGCACTCCGGTAACCATTGCGCCGGACTGGGAGACGAATGCGATTTTTCCCGGAAGCGCATTGACATGTGCGAAGCTCGCGTTCAAGCCGATGCGAGGCGCCAGCATGCCGACACAATTTGGCCCCAGTATGCGCAGCAGATGCGGCCGTGACGCTGCAAGCATGAGGTCCCGCATCGATACACCGTTCTCGTCCCTGATGGCAGACAGTCCTGCCGTCAGTACGATCGCGGCCTTGGTGCCTCGCTCGCCCAATTCGGAAATCAGCTTCGGAACCGTCGCCACTGGCGTGCAGATCACGGCCAGCTCGGGTGCGACGGGTAGCTGCGCTATGCCGGGATACACTTCCAGGCCAGCGAGCGTCGCATATTTGGGATTGACAGGATAAACCGCTCCGTCGAAGCCGCCGGCACAGATGTTGTTCAACACCGTCGTGCCGACGCCGTGGACCTTATTGGACGCGCCGATCACCGCGATCGATTTCGGATTGAATAAATACTGCAGATTCCTGATGCTCATGAAAACCTCGATTGCTCCATATGGCGGAGCATCCGTTTCTTTTCTGCCGGCGGCTCAGGTATCCGGCCGATCAATGCGCTACCAGGACCGGGATGCTCGCCTTTTCCAGCATGGATCGCGTCACGCCACCAAGGAGGATTTCACGAAAGCGCGTATGTCCATAGCACCCCATGACAATCAGGTCTGAATGCTTTTCAGAGGCTGTGCGCAGCAAGGCATCACCGATTTCAAGCTGGGTCTTTTCCTGTGTCACTTCGACATTGATGTCATGGCGCCCCAGGTAAAGCGCGATATCTGCGCCCGGTAACTGGCTTACTACATCGGGCTTGGAAGCCGGATTGAAAATTGCGACAGTCACTTGACTTGCGCTCTTCAAAATCGGAATTGCGCCGGCGACGGCACGGGCTGCGCTGAGACTAGCATCCCAGGCAATCAGCACCCGAGCAATTCTCGGTGTCGGCTCTCCTTTATACGGCGCGATCAGAACCGGCCGGCCGGAATTCAATGCGATATATTCCGGAAAATCCAGCATGTTGGCCATGACCGGGTCGCTGTCGTTCGATTGACCGACCACAATCAGATCGCTGTAACGGCTTAACAGCTTCAGCGCGTCGTAAGGTTCGTCGTCTACCAGCAGTTCCTCATGCGGAACGTCTTTTCCCTGCATGAAGGCGGTAAATCCCTGCAGGGAATCCTTTGCCTTTTGCCGGTACCGCTCGACCGGTGCGACCAGGTACTTCACTGTTTCCTGGTCAGTGTCGTTGCTTCCCGGAGTCTGAATGAAGCGCGAAACGCCCGTTGCCGCCACGCCGATCAGATGCGCTCCCTGAGCCTGCGCGACAGAGGACGCGAGCTCGTAACGGCGTTGCGCATTGGCAGAATTATCCACATGAACCAATACAGTCTTGTATGACATGCGTTACTCCTTAAACGTGACGTGGCGTGGCGGCACCCAAGGATTATCGGATCAGCAGAACAGGAACGCTTGTAACGGCCAGCACTTTCGTTGCAACCGAGCCCATGACAAGATTCTTCAATGCGCCATGTCCATGGGTGCCCATCACAATCATTTCAATTCCATTTTCCTTGGCATACGCATTCAGTTGCTGCGCAATGTCTCCGATAAGGTAACCACCCTTGAACGGAATACCGTGCTTCTTCAATATGGTTTCGGCTGGAGCGAGCGCCGCACCGGCTTCTTCACGGTAATAATTTTCCACCGCATCGCGCCCCACCACTGCAGCAGCGCGTCCTTCAGGAATGGGGATCGGGAGCTTTACATGGATGACATGCAGCTCAGGAGACTCCTTGAACCAGTCAAAGTGGGCTATAAGGTATTCTGCGGCTTTAGTGGTGTAAGAAGATCCATCGGCGGCAAGTAGAATTTTCATGTGTGGCCTCAACTATTCAATGCGTCGGCGAACTTGCCGCGCAGGTTACTGAAAAAAACTTCTGCTCTCCGATAAATTGGATCGCGAAAAGAAGTGTGGTGGATACACTCCCTAAAAAAATTGATTTGAATCAAAATAATTTATCAAGCTGAAATCATATTCCCTAAGCCATAGTTTCCATTGGAATTTTTTGTCGATGCATGCATTCCCGAGTAATTTGACGTGGATCAATCAAATTACAATATCGAAACGTATAGTCCCCTTAAAAGTTTGATCCGATGCAGCCGTAGCTCAGGGACAATTCGCAAATGCATATAAACTCTTTTCAAAACCCTGGAATCATTTAGACGCTTACCATGCAAATCCAATTTTTAGGCGCGACGAATACTGTTACCGGCTCCAAGCATCTCGTATCCTCAGGAAAGACGAAAATACTGGTGGATTGCGGCCTCTTCCAGGGCTACAAGCAACTGAGACTTCGCAACTGGGAACAATTCCCGGTCGATCCGGCAGACATCGAGGCAGTCGTTCTTACTCATGCACATCTGGATCATAGCGGCTATCTGCCCATATTGGTGCGGGATGGATTCCGAGGGAAGATCTTCTGCAGCGAAGCGACCTATGATTTGTGCAAGATCCTGCTTCCGGACAGCGGCCGCCTCCTTGAAGAAGATGCCGATTACGCCAACCGCCACGGTTTTTCCAAGCATAAGCCTGCTTTGCCGCTGTATACGGAAGACGATGCGCACCGTGCGCTGAAGTTTTTCCATCCGGTCCCCTTCGGCGTACGACAGGATGTGGCCGGCCCTTTTACGGCGGAATTGCATCATGCCGGCCATATCCTGGGAGCGGCAATTGTCGTGCTTCGCGACCAGCAGCGCACAGTAAGCTTTTCTGGCGACCTGGGCAGGCCGAACGATCCCCTGCTGATTCCGCCCGATACGATCGAGGAAACGGATTATCTGGTCATCGAATCCACTTACGGCAACCGCGTTCAGGACGCGTCCGATCCGGCGGAAATGCTTGCCAAGACTATCAACGACACCCTGGACCGGGGCGGCGTCACGATCATTCCTTCGTTCGCGGTGGGACGCACGCAGATCCTGCTTCATTACCTTTACCAGTTGAAGGAAGCCGGGAAAATTCCTTCGGTGCTGCCCATCTACGTCAACAGCCCAATGGCAGTCGATGCGACAGCGATTTACCAGAAGCACAAAGACGAACACTTCATGAATCCCGACCAATGCCATGCGATATTCAGTGTCGCAAAGATGGTGAATTCGGTGGAGGACTCGATCTGGCTGAACCAGCAGCGCCGCCCCATGGTCATTATCGCGGGCAGCGGCATGGCCACCGGCGGACGGGTGCTGCACCACCTGAAAGCCTTCGCATCCGACCGGCGCAACACCATCCTGTTCTCCGGATACCAGGCCGGAGGTACACGCGGCGCGGCAATGCTCGCGGGAGCGGATTCCATCAAGATACACGGTGAATACATACCGCTGCAGGCCCATGTGGCGCAAATTACGAACCTGTCCGCCCATGCGGACCGCGAAGAAATCCTTGCCTGGCTTTCCCATTTCAAGTCTCCGCCCAAGCAGACATTTATCGTACACGGCGAGCCCGACGCCGCCGACATGCTGCGCAGAACCATTGAAGAAAGGAAGCACTGGCGCTGCCAGGTTCCGGAATATCTACAGAAGTTCGAGTTGTCATAGCGGAACCGGGCCGGTATTCATTAATAAGCCCACGCACGAAATGAATAGAACTCATTTCATAAATACCGGTCTGCTCGAATTTCAGGCAAACCGGGTGCTGAAATGGCGAACAGGAAACGACTTACCGATGAACAATGGGCTGTATTGATGCCCCTGATTCCCCCGCCGGCACGGCGTGCTGATGGACGGGGAAGACCCATCGAGCATGACGACCGTGCTGTCATGGATGGCGTTTTGTGGATTCTTCGCACTGGTGCTGCCTGGTCGGATTTGCCCAGCGAGTTTCCTTCGTACGCCACGTGCTTTCGACGGTTCAGCGGCTGGGTTAAGGATGGAACGCTGGCACGATTGCTGGAAGCGCTGGCGCAGGACTTGGAAACGAGAGGCGA
>JAUYVH010000002.1 GCA_030715135.1 Keguizhuia sedimenti
TCGCCTCTCGTTTCCAAGTCCTGCGCCAGCGCTTCCAGCAATCGTGCCAGCGTTCCATCCTTAACCCAGCCGCTGAAACGCCGAAAGCAAGTGGCGTATGAGGGATACTCATCCGGCAAATCCGACCAGGCAGCACCAGTACGAAGAACCCACAACACGCCATCCATGACGGAACGGTCATCATGCTCGAGCGGTCTTCCCCGTCCGTCTGCACGTCGCATTGGCGGTGGAATCAAAGGTGCGAGTACCGCCCATTGTTCATCAGTAAGTCGTTTCCTGTTCGCCATTTCAGCACCCGGTTTGCCTGAAATTCGAGCAGACCGGTATTTATGAAATGAGTTCTAGTCAATTCTGGAGAAATTTGACCGACCCGCGCTATCCACAGACGCAGTACACATGCTCTTAATGCCCGAAATTCTGCGGTCAGCTGGAGAAGCGTAAATCCATCAGCCTGTCGTAGCGCACCGTGGATTGCGGCGGCACTCTCATTCGGCAGCAGATCTGGCACCATGCCCCTTGATTTCCAATACTGCTGGGAAGGCGTTTGTTCTGATTCGATGTCCTTGGCAACTGCCATCAAAATCTGCTCAGCATGGTCGCGCAATGCGAGTTCCGTCATTTCTCCTGCGGCAGGCAGCAATGTTTTGGCAAACGAATCCCACTCATTCAGAATACCCTTGATATTTGCCGTAATAAATTCAGATAACTTCATGGATATTCCTTGCAACAAGGATTGCCGGGCAAGGCTTGTCCGCCCGTTTCATTAGTTTAGTGACCACGCAGGCATAGCAGGAAGCAATTTAGTCATTTCAAACGCATTCCCTTCTGCGTCCTTCTCGGTCAATAAGTTCACCCAGCTAAGCAACTCATTGATGCCGGCAAGTCCACTGTATAAGGCTGCGCGCGCGACAAAAAACATGTTTAGCTCTTCTCGGGTGGTTTGTGAACGTGGATGGTCAGACTCCACAATTCCTTGAATAGAGATTTCAACGTTATCGAGTTCGTCAGTCAGCACGGCGCGTAATGCAAGCATGCCGGTGATGGCATCTGTTGCATTAGCAATATCCATGTTTCTCATTTCTAATGCTCCATTTGGCTAGTTCTATTAAATAATAAATGTTCATTTTCATCCGGCTTGGACAAGCAAGGAAGCTCGCAAGAAAAGCAAATAAAAAAGCCCGCATAAGCGAGCTTTTCTCTGCGAGGTACGACCTGAAAACATACTAAGATTCACGCGATTAAGATCCGGCCGCGCAAATAATCGTTGCTAGCTTATTAGAGCACGCGAATGTTGCTTGCCTTGTCGCCCTTTGGACTGGAGGTGCGCTCATAGGAAACGCGCTGGTTCTCTGCCAGGCTCTTGAAGCCGGTCGACTGGATTTCCTGGAAGTGCGCGAACAGATCAGGGCCGCCATCTTCCGGGCTGATGAAGCCGAAGCCTTTTGCGTCGTTAAACCATTTTACGGTGCCAGTTTGAATACTCATGTTATTTCCTTTAAACGATAAGGGGCGATGCCCGGGATGCGCCTGGGATCAAGATATATAACCGAAGGGATTCAAACAGGAATGGCTCGATGAACGAACAAGACAGCAGAGACCGACAATAAGACGACTTGATTCAAGTGCTGCACTCACTATACACACTTAATACGATATCGCCTACGCTTATTTGAATTTGCATTTAATGCGTCCGTCACGGTCTTGCGTGCCTTCGAATCGACCGGCTCGGACCGTATTTGATCGCTCTAAAATTCCAAAAAACTCGTTCCGGATACTTAAATCAACAGAAGTAAGAAGGAATGTAAATTTTACTGGTCTGCATAAGAATAAACATAACAAGCTGCCGCACCGATAGGTGCCGCAACTAAGTATTTCTGTACTTCCGGTAGAGATGGCGAAGCGTGCCGGCAGGGTGCAAAGGACAAGTCTAACATTCCTCGAACACGTCGAGTGAGCATGCGAAGGTATGCTTCATATTCCCCGGAAAGTATCGTTGTAAGCGCTTCAGGCTTTTGGATTCATGTCTGAGTTAATGAATGCCCATGTTGGATCCATTGAAATCCTTCGTGCTTGGTTATTGCTGCAATCTGGATAGGACCGCCAACGGTTTTAGGCCGTGAGATCGAATACTTGACAAAGCCAATGGTGGTTTCAACCAGATAACATGCCAGATCAACTGCATCGCGCATGGGCATCGCTTCGACAAACAGCAGTTCATACAATTCGGGTACTAACTTCTGCCGCAACTCGAGAGCCTGCTGTTCCTGTAAGCCATATTTTCCGGCAAATTCATTAAATCGAGTTCCCAGTCCAAAAACAAGCCGGTCGAGCGCTTCGTATTCCCCATCCCATCGCAGTCCGAACTCCTGTTCATTCTGTACGCAAACCGGTTCCGGACAGATTTCTCCGTTCAGCGATACTTCCCATATCTCTGCCAAAGGACGTGAAGCGGAATAGCCGCACAACCTGACCTTGGTCCATACCGTAGCACCATACGCCCTGGATTTTTCTTCAAATAGAAATTCTCGTACCCTTAATGCGATACCCTGCATATTGTAATTTTCCGGATCGAGAATCCAGTCGGCATAGGTAGCGTCTTCGCCGTTAAAACGGCAGCGCAAGTCTTTCAGCAAGGTATCGACTGATTCATTGCCGATTCCACCTGCGCCGGTCACCATTGCGCCAATTGGCAATCCTTCCCGCAAGTTCACTATTTTTCGAGAATGATGATAGACCATGCCACTGGAAAAAGAGCTGGCGCTATCGGTTGCCATGACAACGCCGTCATTGATCTTAACGGATACGAGGATGGTCATCAGAGTAGCCTTTGTGAATACATAAGTTCGTCAGAATAACTATTCAATAGACACCTGAATGCGAACGATAGAGACGATCAACCGGGTAAGCCATTATTTTCATCCATCGAAGGACACCTTCTCCACTATGCGCTTTCACTACCTTGAGCAAAATGCAATGACGCGCTCATCTTGTGCCAAACAAAACAGAAATTCAAGATTGTCCTTTTGGGCGCTTGACACGTGGCAAGCTTCAGAATGCGGGGTGCCGGTACACGAAAATTCAAAATTAATGGTAGGCAACATGAAAACAATGCATTACATGCAAATAATATGATTAAGCAACAAACAAATGTCTCCTTGTTTCGAAAATTGACATTCAATCCGGCTGATCACGCTGTGTAACATTCCCTTACAGGTTTTTGATTGTTCTTCCTACGACATGCTTTTCTTGATCGTTAAACTGTTTGAATAAATTTCTATAGGAAGGATCATGAAAAACTGCAAGTCTGTTTTCTTGTCGCCAATTTTATTGGCTGTCTCAATCACTGCATCGGCGGATCCCAGGAAAGATGAAAGCGGACACGGCAAAGGTCATAAGCACGATCGGCGTGAATTCAAGGAAGAGTATTGGGATGGAGAATGCAAGGTTAAACGCAAGCTGGAAAAGAATGGCGAATACAAGGAAGAGCGCAAATGCAAGGCGCCAAGACATGTTCATCATCATGCGGAACCTGTTTATGTACTGCCTCCGCCGCCACCGGTCATTGAGCCAGGCGTAACGATACACGGGACGGTAAGAATTCCCCAGTAAATTGATTTGGCCAACCAAGACCGAGCCGACATTGTCCTGCTCGGTTTTTTCTTGGCTGTTTTCCGGAAACAGCAGTAAGAAGCAGTTGGAGAGGCTGCTTCTCAGTTTGCCGGACGTAAGAAGGACTGGTGATCGGCATTTCTGTGATGCCGCTTAATTACCCTTCAAAACTTTTACCTGACTGCGAACCTTACATTCACCGTTTCCTTGTTCGCAAAAGTTATCGAAGCAATAGCCTTTGTGCCTTTGGCAAGTTTCGTGTCACCTTTTGCTGCCAGCATGTTTTCACCGGCCGGCTCCAGCGGCAACTCACTTTTCTCCGCGCCATTCAACAGGGTCAATTTTCCTGCCGCTCCTGCGGTGGACAGCTTCTTGCCATGGTCTTCCACATAAATGAGGGTGGCATTGTCCTTATTCACCATCTCAAAACTCAAGTCGTTCGCCGATTGCACAATGCCGCCATGCTTTGGCTTATCGCCATGCGCCAATACATTGCCCGAGGCGATGACCGAAGCTGCCATGGTTATACATGCTAAAAATTTCTTCATTGCTCTCTCCATCAGTGCAGCGACTCAAAATTGGGCGCCGCTGCAATAGCCCATTTCATTTAATACGATTCCTGCTCTTTGTCTTCCAAGATCGCTTCCAGCGGCTTCTTGCCGACCATCCAGAAAATCAGCGGCGTCAGCAACGAATCCAGGATGGTTGAACTGACCAGTCCGCCGAAAATCACCACCGCCACCGGATGCAGGATTTCCTTGCCCGGCGCGTCAGCGGCCAGGAGCAGCGGTGTCAGGGCAAATGCCGCGACCAGCGCCGTCATAAGCACAGGCGTCAGACGCTCCAGGGAACCGCGCACGATCATCGGGATGCCGAATGCTTCGCCTTCGAACTTGCACAGGTTGATGTAATGGCTGACTTTCAGGATGCCGTTCCGGGTAGCGATGCCCGCCAGGGTAATAAAGCCGACCATCGAAGCGACGGACAGGGAAATGCCCGCAATCCACATCGCAATGACGCTGCCGAGCAGTGCAAACGGAATATTGCCCATGATGACAAGTGCCAGCACACCGGATCTGTAACGGGAATGCAGCACCAGGAATATCATGGCCAATGAAACCAGCGACAAGCCGATAATGAGCTTCATGGCTTGCTCCTGCGCCTGGAACTGGCCTTCAATGCTTACGAAGTAGCTGCCGGGCAGCTGGGTCGCCGCAATGGCCTTGCGCACGTCGCCGATAATGCGCGACATATCCGATCCATCGGTATTGGCATACACCACGATGCGCCTGCGGCCGTTTTCGCGACCGATCTGGTTGGGTCCGTCGCCTTCCTCGACTGTTGCGATCGCAGACAGCGGAATGCGCCCGGCCGGGCTGTCGAGCATGATTCTCGACAGATCCTGGGGCGAGCGTGCCTCATCCGGCAAGCGCACCATCAAATCGTATCGCCGCGCACCATCAACCACCTGCGTCACGCGTTCGCCTTCCGACAGCGTCTGCAATGTCTGCAGGACCTGGCCGGAAGTCAGTCCCACCTGCGCTGCCTTGCGATAATCGACGCGCACCTTGATCTGAGGAATCAGGACCTGGCGCTCAACCGACAGATCCACCAGGCCGGGAACCGTAGCCAGGCGGCTGCGCAATCCCTCGGCCAGGCCGCGCAAGGTATCGATGTCGTCGCCATATATCTTGAGTGCGATCTGTGCGCGTACTCCTGACAAGAGATGATCCAGCCGGTGCGAAATCGGCTGGCCGATGGCGACCGAAGCAGGGATGACAGCCAGCCGGGTACGGATATCCGCCATGATGGCCTCCCGGTCACGCTCCGAACGTTTCAGGTCCACATCGATCTCCGAGGAATGCACGCCTTCGGCATGTTCATCCAGTTCGGCGCGTCCTGTACGGCGTCCTACCTTGGTGACTTCCGGCACCTCCCTGATCAGCGACTCTGCCAGTGCGCCCATGCGGTTGGCTTCCGCGAGGGAGGTGCCCGGCGTGAATGTCATGCCCATCACCAGTGAGCCTTCGTTAAAAGGCGGCAGGAAGGCGCGCGGGAAGAAAGGCACGCTGGCCGCCGCCACGGCAACCGCGATCGCCGCAACCGTCAGAATCCTTCCGGCTCTCGGAAAGGACCATTCCAGGATGCGCGTGTCCCATGCTTTCAAACGCCTGACGACGGGGCTGTCGCCGTGCGCCAGCCCCTTCATGTTTGGCAGCAGGTAATAGGCCAGAACCGGCGTGACCGTCATCGATACCAGCATCGAGGCGAGAATCGAGACGATGTAGGCAATACCCAGCGGCGCGAAAAGCCGTCCTTCGATGCCGGGCAGGGCGAAGAGCGGAACGAAGACCAGGACCACAATGATCGTGGCGTAGACGATGCCGGAACGTACCTCCACGGATGCGCGCCACACAGTTTCCAGTATCGACGGCGGATTAGCCATGCCGGCGCGCTGCTTCAGGCGCCGCAGGATGTTTTCCACATCCACCACCGCGTCGTCCACGAGCTCGCCAATGGCAATGGCGAGGCCTCCGAGCGTCATGACATTGATCGACTGTCCCAGCAAATGAAATGCCAGTGCCGTGACGGCGAGCGACAAGGGAATGGCAATCAGCGAAATAGCCGTGGTGCGGACATTCAACAGGAAAGCGAACAGAATGATGGCTACCAGGATCGCTCCGTCGCGCAAGGCTTCCACCACATTCTTGATGGATGACTCGATGAAGTTCGCTTGCCGGAACAGCACTTCCGGCGCAGACAATCCTGCCGGCAGGCCTTGCTTCATTTCACGCAAGGCGTTTTCGATGTCTTTCGTCAGCTTCACGGTATCGGCCGCGGGCTGCTTCTGGACGCTGACGATGACGGCCGGCTTGCCGTTCAATCCGGCGTCGCCCCGCTTGAAGGCCGGGGCATACCGCACGGATGCGACCTGTTCGAGCAATACCGGCGCGCCATTGCGAAATGCCACCGCCAGGCCCTGGATGTCTTCCAGCCGGTTGGTGCGGCCGAGATTGCGGATGAGGTATTCCCGGCTGTTCAGGTCGATAAAGCCGCCGCTAGTATTGGCGGCAAAATTCTGCAATGACGCTTCGAGCTGATCCAGCGTGACATTGAACTGTGCCAGGCGCGCCGTATCCGGCTCGACACGCAGCTGACGTACCTCGCCGCCGATGGGAATGACCTGCGACACGCCCGGAATGGACAACAGCCTCGGACGCAGCACGAAGTCCGCATATTCGCGCGCCTGCATCGGACTGGCTTTGGAAACATCGATGGGCAAGGCAATCAGCATGACTTCGCCCATGATGGATGAGACCGGCCCTATGATCGGAGAGATGCCGCCCGGAAGCTGCTCCTTCACCAGTCCCAGCCGCTCGGATACCAGTTGCCTGTTGCGGTAGACATCTGTTCCCCAGTCAAACTCGGCATACACAATCGACAATCCGACTCCGGAGACGGAGCGCACCCGTGTGACACCCGGCATCCCGTTCAGTGAGGTTTCGACCGGAAATGAAACCAGCTGCTCGACTTCTTCCGGGGCCATGCCGCCCGCTTCGGTCAAGACCGTCACTACCGGTTTATTCAAGTCCGGGAAAACATCGACCGGCGTGCGCGTGGCCATCCACATGCCATACAGCATGAGCAGCAGTGCGGCCGCCAGCACGAAGGGCCGGTTGTTCAGGCTGAAACGAACGATCCAGTTAAACATATGCGCGCCTACCGGATCTGGTTGATCAATGCCGTACCCGACACGACGACCCGGTTTTCCGGGGCCAGGCCCTTGGTCACCACCACCGTCTTCGCATCCAGGGGCTTGAATTCCACCGGCTGGGCAATGAAGCGCTCCGCGCCCGATTTGATCCAGACTATGGATTCATTATTCGGATTGCGCACCACGGCTTCTGCAGGCAAGGCAATACCTTTGATTTTTTCCTTGAGCGCCGCAACCACGGTTACCGGCTGGCCGATCGCCAAAGGGGCATTATTGGCGCTGGCGCGGAAAGTCAGCGGCAATGCACCGTCGCGCAGGCTCAGCCCACCTCCCAGCAGGCGCAGTTCCACATTTGAGATGCCTGCCAGGCTGGCTTTGTCTATCTTTGACGCCAGCGAGGCATCGGTGGTGACCGCGTCGACTACCATGCGCCTGGGATCGACGATTTCAAAGAGCACGTCGCGTGCCTCGACAATCTGCCCGCTTAGAACATTGGCGGATGCAATGACGCCGCTTGCCGAAGCGGTGACTGCTTCATTGCCGCCGACGCTGGTAAATACTGCGCGTTCGCGGCCCGTCAGGCTCGCAAGTTCCGCCCGTGCGGCTTCGATTTCTTTTTGCGGGACTGTTCCCTCCAGGGATTGGAGCCGCTTGACGCGCTGCTCGGCAAGCTTGCGGTTGGCGCGGATGTCCGCCAGCTGTGCCTGCTGGTTGCCGCGCTCGATGGCGCTGGCTGCCGGACTGATCCGTACCAGCACCTGTCCTTTTTCGACCCGCTGGCCGCTTACCGGCAAGCCTTTGGGACCCGGCTCTATCCGTCCTGAAAAAGGAGCCTGAACCCGGCCGCCGGCATTGGGATCGATGCCGATGCGGCCATTCAGTTCCACTGTCATCGGATGCTGACCCTCCATGGCCATGACAGTACGGATCGCCATGCGCCGCTGTGCCTGCTTGGGCACGTTGACGCTGCCGTCCGGTAGCCTGGCCAATCCGGTGGCCGCACCGGTTGAAGGTGCATCCAGATGTTCGCCGTTGGGACCATGTGCGCCGGGGGAGGCTACTGCCGAGTGGGATAGCAAGGCGCCAGTGAGAGCAGCAACCAGCAAGCGGGAAAATACGGAACGGTTGTTATGCATGTTATTTCTCCGCGGAGGTTTTACGGCGGCGCAGGCGCATGGCAAAGAAGACCGCAATGGCCATTGCCGCCAGCGCTGCAATGGCCCATTTCCAGGAAAGGTCTCCATGGTCTTGTGCGGCGCTTTCAGCTTTCACTTCCAGCGTGCCTTCCAGCAGGTCGCTTTCCTCCCCGGCCGTCAATGTGAAAATGAGCGGATGTTTTCCGGGCTTGGCAATGGCCTTCAGAAAGCGCTCGTCGTCGACGGCATAGTCGCCATGGTCGGCATGGAACCTGGCGGGCGCCTTCAATCCATTCGATTCGACTTCAAGTTTGCCATTCAGGACCGGCTCGTTGGTTTCATAGCGGTCAATCATTATCGACAGCTCGCCCTCGTACAATCGTCCAACCAGTTCAAACGATTCCGTGAAGGTATCGATGCGCGGACCGCCATCGCTGCTCACCTGGCTGTTCGGCGCATCGAGATGTTCGCCATTCGGGCCGTGCGCGCCGGGCGAGGCAAATGCCAGGGAATTGGCTAGTAAAAGAATGAGAAGAGCGGCAATACGTTTCATGGAATGATTCCTAATGCTTGATTGATGCGGGCATGGGCCAGGCCGACGGCTACCTGCTGCTGGCGGACAGCCACTTCGGCTTCATGCGACAGGGCCTCCGAGCGCAGCAGATCCGCCAATCCTCGTTCACCGAGACGGAATGCTTTGTCGATCAGCCGGGTATGTTCACGGGTAAGCTCCGCACGTGCTTTGGCGGCATCCAGTGCGTCCTGGGCCGCGGCCAGTTGTTGCCTTGCCAGGTCCAGTTCCGCATGCAATGCGGATTCGGTCTGCGCGGCTTCGGCATTCGCAGTCGCAATCTGCGTGAGCGCGGCGGTTTCGAGCGGACGATTGCGGCTTCGCGTGCCCAATGGAATCTGTACCGCAACGGCAATGCTGCGGCTCGAATCTGCTTCATATGTGTCGCGCTCCTGCCGCATCGACAAGCCTATCGTCGGCGGATCGCTGCGCGTGGCATTGACGACATTGAACGATGCTTGTGCCTGCTGAACCGCAGTCTGTGCGGAAAGGAGCCGGGGATGGGGTTCGCGCATCGCTACAGCAATGGGCTCCGGCTGCGGTACGGGAATATCCTGCTGGCCGGTCAGATTGCGATAACGCATGAGCGCCTCCTGCTCGCGTACTCTGGCAGCCGAGGCCGCTGCCCTGGCGGCAAGCACCTCCTGTTGCGCAAGCATGCCGTCGGTTCTGGCCAGGTCGCCTGCCTTGACCCGCAGCTGGACTTCTTCTGCCAGGCCTTCCAGATGGTGCAGATGGTCTTGTGCTTCCGCCAATGATTCGCGCGCAGCCGCTACTGCCCACAGGCGCTCGCGGACTTCTCCCGCCAGGGCGAGCCGGGCATTGGCCAGTTGCGCATCGAGATCCTCGCTTCCGGCTTGCGCCAGGTTCTGCCGTGCAGATTTTTGTCCGGGCAGCCAGACAGGCGCAGACACGGAAACCTCCGTTTCGCGCACGCCATTGCCATCGGTCCAGCGGTCGCTTCGCTGACCTATGCCGATCGACGGGGAACCGGCGATCCAGCTCTGTGCGGCTTCACGGCTGGCCTGCGCCTCATTAAGCCTGGCTTCCAGTGTCCGGGCCCGTGGCGAACGCTGCCATGCCGCGTCTACCGCCGCTTTCAATCCGGACAAATCTGACTGGGACATCGCCAACTGCGGGGCAATGCCCAGACTCACTGCAATACAAATACTGTGCAAGAGATGATGTGCACCCATGCGGACTCCATTCGGTTTGTAAAACAATAAGCCGAAGGCAGGTGCACAACGTGCGGCATAACGAACGGCACAAGGCCGTGCGTCAATTCGTTAACAGTGTGGATACCCCCGGCGGTTTAACCGAGGGATGGGGAAGGCGGTCGTTGCGGTCGTTCGGGGATTGGATCGGGAATGTACTGCCAGGTTTCAAGTTTGGCAATGACAACCGGCGTGAGCGTTAAAGGCTGCACTCCGGTGGAGGGCAAGGTAAAAGCGAGCTGACACGCCGCGTGTTCCGAGAAATGCTGCTCCGATTCATCGGATTCATCGTAATGAATGGTGTCGCCGTGATGGTGGTGACTGGAACCCTGCAGATGTTTCAGCTCATGCGCGATCGTGTGGTCATGTCCGGCCGTCAGCCATCCGCCTTGCATCGCAAAGCTATGCAAGGGCAGGAGCAGCAACAGAAAGATCGTCAGGAGTCGGCGCACAGAATTCAGACTTGTCAGCTATTAGCCATCGAAAGTGAGCCTTGATTATATCAATTAAATCTGAATCGTCACCTTAACAGAAAGCACTTGTTGGAATCGGAAACGATTTTTACCGGATCACACCGGTTCGGTTACAAATGGTCGTATGGCAGGCATGACGCATGATGCAAATGTTTCAAACAACGCATCATTGGAATCCAAGCGATTATTTCTGGGAACTATTGAGCGTTCGCTATCGGCCGGAAGCACACTGTCAGTTCATAATTTCGCGCGTTGCAACATCCGCCGAATCCCGAAAAGCCGACAACTTTTAATGCAATGAGTGGTAATTTGAAGCGCAAACTCGCGGCAGGCATTCAATGCAATGCGGTGGCAGCATCTCGATGCAATTAGTTGCTGGTTTTCGTGTAAATATCGCCTTCCCCTATGTTTAAGGCTTTCTATTCACTCTGATTGTTTGCAACCATCCGCTTAATTCGGATAGCCCCACCTTAATGTACTTTGATGTCCATTGTTTTTTCAAAGGCTCGCTCGCTGTTAGCAGCTTTTTTCGCCCTTATTTAAAGGGAGATATTTGCAAGCAAACTTATTGTGTTCTCAACCAATATTTCTTACTTGAATATAAGTTATTTACCCCTTTGATATAAATCAGGCGAATCACTTTCACGTAGCCTTTTGACTCTTATCCTGGCTCATTTGTAGACTTATTATGAAATGTCTTATTGTCTCCGTGGCTTATATGGACGTTGAATAAAACCTCGACTTAACACGTTGAATAAAACATCGACTTAACATTTAGTGAAACAGGAAATCATGACAACTTTATGTTTAAAACCATATTCGGAGCAACGTCTTACATACAGTTAAGACAAGTGTTTTATTGGTAATGGAATTACTGAATTGACGTTGAGCGTGGGCTTAATCAATACAGTAGCAGGAGCCAACACTTTCACTTTTACATTGATGAAAGTGTACAAGGTTCCTAATCCGGAAAGACGGCTGAGCGCGTTCGTAGGAGTGGATGAGGGAAACTTATTGCCAAACCATACTGCTCTTAGTGTTGGTTTATACAACTACGAAACTCAACAGACAGCATTCACTCCTCGACAGGTAATTAAATCAAACAATTTCCCCACCTATAGTTCAGGCTTCAATGTGACTCCCGGTTCGGGTTATTGGCCCGGATTTTACGGGGAGCTGAGTTGGAACGGTTCAACATGGATAGATCAGGGCATTAATTCCATACCTATTAATTCTGTCGGAATAAATAAATGGTGGTGTAAATTTCAACCAACTTTTTGAATACAAAATCAAGATATAGCAGGGAGTTTTTATTATGCGAGGTATTAGCAAATGGCAAAAATTAATTCTATTGGAGCAGCCCTATTTTGTGCTTTGCTAGCTTCTTGTGGCGGAGGCGGAGGCGGAGGCGATGATGCGGCACGCACTACTACCACCGATGCTACTACGCCTACAGCAACGCCGACGCCGGAGGAGCCAGTACGCGCGCGTCAGGCAGACCCCGATACTACTACGCCTACAGTAACGCCGACGCCGGGAACGCCGGCTTCAGAGTTACAAGGTCGTCTAGACGGTTCACGAACGCCGCCATCAGGAATCACACCACCACCACCTCCTCCTGCACAACAATAAATAAAAAACACGGCAGCACGGACGTCTCAAAAAGTCCCGATGGGTCTGTTACCTTATGAATGGTAAATCATGAAACCTTTATAAAAGTAGCAGTAATGTTTGCAGGCTATTTAAGAAGCTTTAATCTTTTCATTAGAGGGGTGTGATGGGCCCTTCTACAGCAGCAAAGGAGAACGTCATGGTTTTCAAAAGTCTTTGGTTAAGCACTGTATTAGCGGGAGCCCTAGTTACGGCTGCCCCTGGTCATGCCGAATACGCGAACGATGGTTATGACTATGTGAATGGACAATGGACTGGTTGGTATCGAGCACATGTCAGCGATAACGTTTGGGATGAGTACATCAACGGTCAGTATTACTGGCGACGGGACTTTAACACTAACTGGGTTACTCAATACTTGGGTGGACTGTGGTTCGGTTATTATTCTGCTCAACCAAACGACATATACATTGCATTCAACAACGCATGGGTACCTTTTGCCCAGTACATTGCAATGTTGCAAGCGCAGCTCCAAGCGCAACAGCAAAGTGGCGGCCTTACTCTTACCATCGGAGGTAGTACTGGAGTGGACTACACAAAGGGAAATTTTGGAGCTGACTTCGGTAGCTTTTTAGATTACTTGGGGACCTGTCCGACGTGTCCCCGCTTGTCGCCTGGGCCATGGACTTTACGCCAAGGACAGGCTCGATAGAGGTACAGGCGGCTTCGACCATCCTTTTGTGTGAACCCCAATGACCAACTCGGCCCCAAAATTCAATGCCGCTAACATGGCTGCCTGGGTTAGCGGCTAATTCTCAACGGGAACCCTAAGGCGCTGAAATGTGAGCTTTCGGGATTTGCATCTCCGCTATCCCGCATGCGCCCCGTGCGGGATAGCGGATGTGTCGTTCGATGTGCATCGTGGCGAAAAATAGCCAGTTCCAGGTCTACGAACCATAGACTTGGTCGGCATTTGTACCTGTATCTATCCGGGTGAGCGTAATGGGTGCAGCCTTTAAGGAAATATTCAATTTTTCATAGACGTGCCGGCTCGAGAAACCATATGGTTCCGCGTCCGTGTTGTCGAATGCATAGTAAACCTCGCTGATCCCGGACATGATCAGTGCAGCCATGCACATCGGGCAGGGATGGCCGCTGGCATACATGACGGCACCTGTCAGGTTCGGGCTTTTCAGTGTCTGGCTTGCGGTGCGTATTGCTTCCATTTCAGCGTGCGCGGTCGGATCGTTGCATTGAATGATCCGGTTCACGCCTGTTGCGACTTCAATTCCATTCAGCGTCAGCACCGCGCCGAACGGCCGGCCGCCGTCCGCGCGGTTCGATTGCGCGAGGCGAACCGCTTCCTTTAAGAATTGCTGATGGTTCTTCATGATCCTCCTTCAGGTGACAATTCAAAAGTCATACTCCAAGCGCCTTGCCATCGCTGCGCGGGTCATGCGCTCCCGTCATCAATCCTGTTTTCGGGTCGATGACAATCGCTCCGGGATGCCCCGCAAGCGGGCTTTGTGCAGGCAATTCGCTCAACTCATGTCCGCGGCCGGAAAGCTCCTGGAACACATGGTCTCCGGCATCTTTCTCGAGCTTGAGTGTATCCCGGGTATCCGAAAACGTTTTACCGAGCAGGAACCTGGGTTTGGACAGGGCGGTCAGCGGATCCATTCCATAATCGATCATGCGGGTCAGAATGGCAGCAAGCGTCTGCGGCTGGCCGTCCGCACCCTGTGTGCCATACAGGATGGCCGGCTTGCCGTTGCGCATGAACATGCCAGGGTTAAGCGTGTGGAAAGGGCGCTTCCCTGGCTGCAGTACATTGTGGTGAGATGGCTTCAGATTGAACGAAGCGCCACGGTTATGCCATAACAGGCCCGTATCGCCGACCAGCATGCCGCTGCCCCAGTCAAAATAAATCGTCTGCAGCATGGAGACCGAATTGCCATACGCATCCGCCGCGCCGATATAGACGGTGTCGCCGGTCTTGAACGTGTGCGGCCATGCCAATGCCTTTTTCATGTCGATCTTCGCGGCCTGCTTGTCGAGGTGAATTTTCGACAGCAGAAGATTGACCGGGACATTAAAGAAATCGGGATCGGCGACGTACTGGTTACGGTCGATGAAAGCACGTTTCACTGCCTCCACGACCAGGTGGTAGTAGTCGGCACTGCCTTCAGGGATGCTCTTTAGATCGAACCTGTCGAGAATGCCCATGATTTCAAGCGTGGTGATTCCCTGGGTCGGCGGCTGGTGGGCGATCAGCTCGCCGTCGCGATATGCCACTCTGAGCGGCTGCTCTATCCTTGCCTGGGTTTTTGCCAGATCCGAAGCGGTCAATGGCGAACCGGCCTCCTTCAGTCCTTTGGCGATTCTTTCCGCCACCAATCCTTCATAAAAATCGCGGTGGCCGCGTGCTGCGAGCGTCTCGATGGTAGCGGCCAACTGAGGTTGCCTGAAGAGCTCGCCAATCTCTGGCGCTTTTCCGTCCCGGGTAAACCCCCGCACGACGCCGGGCATAATACTCAATTCTTTTTGGCGGAAGTCGAGCCAGAAGCGTTCCGACGCCGTGACCGGAAAGCCATCGCGCGCCAGCCTAATCGACGGCTCGAGCAGCTCGCCCCAGGTCTTTTTCCCCGCAAATTCTGCTTTACTCAGTTCATAGGCCTTGCCTAGCGTATCGACATTGGCTGCGGTGGTCAGCATGGACTGCGGGCCGCGCGTTGGGATCGTTCCGGTATAGGACGGCAGTTTTTCAGGAGCCTGGCCGATTCCGGAAATGGTTTTCACATTACCCTTGCTGTCGCTGAGGATCATGAAGCCGTCACCGCCAAAGCCGCAGAAGTGCGGGTAGGTCACATTCAATGCGGCGCCGATTGCAATAGCCGCCTCAATCGCATTCCCTCCCGATCGCAAGACCTCCAGTCCGGCCTGCGTTGCAAGCTCATGCGGGCTTGTCACCATGCCCTTGCTTGATTTTGCCAGCAATTGCGAACGGTCCGCTTCTTTCGCCAAAGAAAGGGAAGACAATCCGCCCAGCGCCAATGCGCCGGATGCGGCAATGAACTCGCGTCGTTTCATCTCATAAGGGTATTTGTTTTTCATGGTATTCCTGTAGTCGTTGTCGCTCATTGTCTATCTAGAGGCGTTCGTGCAAGTTTAGGAAAGAGCCCATGCGCCAGGCACGCTGCCGGGAACCGCGCATTCGGCATGGCAGCCAAGCCGGAGTGACGGCTGCCATGCAGCGCTGCGGCGCCTGGGCATTACTCAGTGCGCATGGCCATGAGCATTGGCTTTTGCGGGCTTCTCGAAATGGTCAGCCGGCGCATCCTTTTCGTGTACTCCATGGTGCGCACCGAAGTTCGCCGTTATCCAGGCATAAGCGGGGCCCATCGCATTCATGATGATTACGATGTAAAGCGCGGAGAATGGGTCTTTGGGAACCGGACCGAATCCTCCGAACATGGTGGCGAAAAATGAAGCAAAGCCGAAGAACATCCCGGGGATAAAACCGATGCCCGGCAGCCTGGCCAGCAGCATCATGCCGGCATTCAGGCAAAACAGGATCACCATTTCCGCGATGAGCAGTTCCGTGCCTGAGAGATATCCCGATGCCTGTTTGAAGCCGGTCACTACGAGGAAGCCGGTGATCGAGCCAATCGGCAGCACGGGCCAGATGCGCTTCAGGTTTGCCTTGGTCGGACCTCCCATGGCGAATGTCCCGGCCCAGCTGATGAAGATTGCCCATACGGGCAAGTGATAGGGAAGCTGGACCATGAGTACGGTCGTTACTGCGAGTAATGAGGCAACTACCTCTGCGGGCGGCTTTTTCATATGTGTCTCCTTAATAAGTGATGTCAGTCGTTATGGATATGATGGGAATGGTTGTTACAGCAGCGCTTGCCGTGTATTTCGCACGTATGGTGAGTGACCACTGTGACCTTTCCGCGCTTGATCACCCAGGATCGCGGCGGCAGGTCGAGCAGGGCGTCTGCCACCTGATACGTGTCGAGAATCACCAGGTCGGCCTGTTTGCCGACAGCAATGCCGTAGTTGCCGGAAATTCCGATTGCACGCGCGGCGTTGAGAGTGCCCATTTCAAGAATGGCTTTCTGATGGGCGGGCGTTCCGTAAGAGATCGCATGTGCAAGCAAATTGCCGATCACCAGCATGTCCGCCTTGCCGAAAGGCGTGAATGCATTGCGGATATTATTGGAAGAGTAGGCGACATTCACTCCCGCGCTGTGCAGGGCGCGCACGGGCGTTAATCCGCGCCGTCGATTTTTCTGGTCGTTGCGCCCGCCCAGATAAAGGTCGGTCGCGGGCAGGGTGACAATGCTGATGTCCGCTTTTTTCAGCTGTTCGATGACCGGCTGGAGTTCGTCCGGATCGAGCGAACCAAGGCTGGTGACGTGGCCGAGCGAGACTCTGCCCTGATAGCCGGTTTCAATGGTCTTTTGCGCAATATAGCCGACCGAGGCGAAGCGCTGGTCGGATGCATCGTCGGCAAAGTCCGCATGCATGTCGATATCCACATCATGCTTCTGAGCCATGGCAAAAGCGATGTCGATGTGGCGCTTGGTGTCTTCCCAATTGAGCTCGTTGTAAGGACATCCGCCGACCACATCGGCGCCCATGCTCATCGCCTCTTCCATCAGTTCGGTGGTGCCGGGGGATTTGCATATGCCCTCCTGCGGGAAGGCGACGATCTGTATATCGAGCAGGTCCCTGTATTCCTCTTTCAGCTCCAGCAGCGTTTCCACGCCGATCAGGCCCTGGATGATATCCACGTCCGGATGTGCGCGTATTGCCACGGTGCCATTCTTGATCGCCATGTCAAGCACCTGCCTGGAGCGTTCCATCACGTCCTGCCGTTCCTGCTTGCTCTTGAGCACGCCAGTCACGCGGATGGCTTCCTCAAGCGTGCCGAGAACCGGCGGCAGCCTGCGGTGCAGCAAAGCCTTTTCCAGGTGCATATGCGGCTCCACCAGGCCGGGAATCACTGCCCGGCCGCCCGCATCAATGATTTCCTTTGCGTCCGCCTGGATCCCTTCCTCCAGTGCCGCGATCTTTCCATCCTTGATTGCAATATCCATCAGTGGCCCGTCGTCCAGGACCCTGGCGTTTTGTATGAGTAAATCGATTTGCACGGTGTCTCCTCCGTTTTATAAAAATTCCTAAAAACCTAATGCAATGCCTTCTCCTCGCGGATCAGCACCGCCTTCAAAAAATGGCGACCATGGTCCGCGCAGGCGGATCGCCTGTGCAGTGCCCATGCGCGGATAGGGCCAAACCGCTTTCTCGACGGGGTGGCCCATCTCCCGCAGCTGCGTGAATGTCTCCGAGGGAGCGGTGGACTCGATCAAGAGCTTGTTGGATTCATCTCCCCATGAGCGGCCGTATAGAACACGGGGCGCCTCGATCGCCTGCTGCACATTGAGTCCGAAATCGATAGTCCTGGTAATCAGGGATGTCTGGGTTTGCGGCTGCACTTCGCCTCCCTGCGTGCCATAGACCAGGTAAGGTTTCCCTTCCCGGAATGCCATGCCCGACATAAGCGTGGATGCCGTCTGCTTTTGGGGAGCCAGAACATTGGGATGATCAGGTTTGAGCGAGAAAAAGCTTCCCCTGTTCTGCAAAAGCACCCCCGACTCCGGATCGGTCACGCAGGACCCGAAATCGAAATACAAGCTCTGTACCAAACCGACGGCATTTCCGTATTGATCGGCGATGCTGATGAAAGTCGTATCGCTGCCGCCGGGCGTGTTTTCGTGTGTCAGTGCTACATTGGCAAGCCAGGCCTGTCGCTCCCTGTCCGCCCACTGCGCGTCGAGCAAGCTGCTCAGAGGAATAGGGGAAAAGTCCGGGTCGGTGAGATACCGGTCGCGCTTGCGAAATGCCCACTTGGTCGCCTGAATCGCGGCATGGAAATAGTCTGCGGAATCCATGCTGCATCCGGAGAAATCTATCCCGTTAAGGAAGTTAAGCATCATCAGTCCTGCGATGCCCTGTGAAGGAGGCGGAACCTGGAATATCTGGTGATTCCTGTAGGTAGTAGAGATCGGCTCCACCCATCTGGCATCGCATGCCTGGAAATCTTCCAAAGTCAACAGCCCGCCCTGGCTCTGCAGATACTGAACAATGGAACGGGAGGTTGTTTCATAAAAATGCCTGGGTCCGGAACGAGCGATTTTTTCAAGCGTATTGGCCAGGGCGGACTGCCTGAGCCGGTCTCCTTCCCAAAGCGGTTCGCCCTTGTTGAGGAAAATGCCCGCACTGCCGGGGTCAGCCCTGAAATCCTCGATGTCATCGTGGATCCACCTCGCTACATCCGCGGTTAACGGGAAACCGGTTCGCGCATAGTGAATTGCAGGCTCAAGAAGACGCTGAAACGGCTTGGTGCCATATTTTCGGTGTGCAATATCCCAGCTTGAAACCGCGCCTGGAACGGTAATCGCAGAAAGCGGCCCTCTGCTTGGAATAGTCTTGTATTGCGAAAATTTGTCGAGCGTGGCATGGCGGCCCGAACGACCGCTGCCATTGATGGCGGAAACGGTTTTCGTGTTGGCATCATAAATCAGCCAGAATGCGTCGCCTCCGATGCCGATCATATGCGGCAGCACCACGCTCAGTGCGCCGGCCGCGCAAATCGCTGCGTCGACTGCATTCCCGCCTTCCTTCAATACATCCAGCGCGGCACCGGTTGCCAGATAATGCGCTGTCGCAACCATGCCGTTTTCGGAAATGCATACAGGCCGTGTGGTTCTCATATCGTCTCCATAAACGAACATTGATTACATCGTAGTCCGGCTTATGGGAGAAATAAATCAGGATGGCCTGATTCCGACCTAAGGATTTCCTTAGATTGCGGCAGAGCACAGGCATGGGGGAGGCAGCTTGCAGGAAACAGAGAGGAAGAGAAAGCCAGTCGGTGGCTTTATCCCGGCCGAGGTCGAAGCCGATATGGACGTTACTGGCCAGGTTTTTCAAAGCCCTCGTCTACCAGGCCATGCTTCAAGGCATAGTAGACCAGGCTGGCGGTATTGGTCATGCCCATTTTCTGCAGGATGTTTGCCTTGTGCGTGCTGATCGTCTTGTTGCTCAATGAAAGAATATTGGCAATGTCGTTGACGCTATGCCCCTCGACCAGCATTTTGAAGGTCTGAAATTCCCTTGCCGTGAGCTTGGTATGCGGCAGGTCCATTTCAGGCTTGTGCATCTGCTTCACGATTTTTTCTGCGATTGCAGGAGAAATGAAGCTGCCGCCGTCCGCCACTTTCCTGATCCCTTCGATTAATTGGCCTGACGCGGTGTTTTTTGTGATGTAACCCGCTGCCCCTGCGCGTATGGCCTGCACGGCATACTGGCTTTCCTGGTACATGCTTAGAATAAGAATCGGCAGATCCGGCTTGAGTGCCTTGATCTGCTGAATCAGCGCCAATCCGCTCTTGCCGGGCATGGACATATCGAGCACCAATACATCGACGTCCAGCGTCCTGATCAGCTGCAGCAGTTCCTGCCCGTTCTCCGCCTCGCCAACGACCGACATGTTGGGCACGAAAGAGATGATTTGTTTTAGCCCATCCCGGATGATGGCGTGGTCGTCTGCAATGATGATCTTAGTCATTTACGCTTTGCGGAAGATCAGTCGAGGTGCTTCTTGGTATTTGCAGGATGATGTTCGTGCCATTTCCAGGTTCGCTTTCAATTTTCAGCCTGCCCCCAAGCATTAAGGCGCGTTCTCTCATTCCAACCAGTCCCAGATGTTTTTTAGCCTTGCCGGAAGATTTTTCGATACCCAGCCCATTGTCCATTATTTTCAGGATAAGCGATTTTTTCGTGCCGGTCAGCTGAACTTTAACAAATGTCGCTTTGCTATGCTTCCCTATATTGGTCAGGGATTCCTGAATGATCCGGAACAAAGTCGTATTGATCTCCATGCCGAAATCGTCCACCTGGTTCGGCAGTGATATTTCATATGCGATTCCGGTGTGCTCCGAAAACAGTTCAAGCAGCCATTCCAGGGCAGCAGGCAAGCCGAGCTCATCAAGGATCGAGGGCCGCAGGTCCGAAGCGATCCTTTGCACCGATTCCACGGTCGATTCGGCAATTTCCTTAAGGGACTGAAGATTCTTCGTCCACTCCTCATGCCCGAGTTCCTTGTGCTTTTCTATCACGCTCAGGCCGATGCGAATAGCCGTAAGAGACTGGCCGAGCTCATCGTGCAGTTCCCGCGCTATACGTGTGCGTTCCTCTTCGCGCACGGTTTGCAGATAAGCGGACAATTCCCTTAACTGGCTGCGGGACTCGATCAGCTCTTTTTCGATTCTTTCCCTTTGCTCGGTCTGTTCTATGAAATCGACTGCAAACGACAAATCGCTCGACAAGGCCTGAAGCAGCTGTACGATATCTTTCGAGAAAAAATTCATTTCCGTGGCATACAGCACAAACAAGCCGATCTGCCTTTTTCCTTGAACGATGGGGAATACCGCAAAACTCGAAAAACCCAATTCCCGGCAACGCATTGCATGCGAGTTTTTTTTCCTTGTATTGCCTGTGTCATTGCAGATATGGCGTTGAAAAGGTTTATCCCGCAGTGTGATGAAATCGGGATCCGAGTCAGCCCCCAGCGTTCTCATCAGAGACTGCCGCTTGCGCGGCTGGTTTGAGTAGCTGGAGAGGTCGGTGATCGTTTCAGCGCCTTTATCGGAAAAACTTCCGATCCAGGCCAGGGCAAGTCCGCCCGACTGAACGGCAATCTTGCAGACGGTTTCAAAGAGCGTCTTCTTATCCGAAATCCGGACGATCGCCTGGTTTGTCTTGCTGCGGACGGAGTACATGCGGTTGATTTTTTCCAGTTCCGCTTCTGCCTGCTTTCTTTCGGTGATATCGCGGGAAATGCCAACGGTCCCGATTACCTTGCCTCTTTTATTCAAAAGCGCGGTCTTGATGGTGTCAAAGCAGCGCAACGAACCATCTTCGCCTTTTCTGATTTCCTCGTATCGTTCGCTGGCTCCTGATTGAATGACTCTTTTATCCGTCTCTATGTACTTATTTCCCCATTCGAGAGGCCAGACGTCGGCAGGGGTTTTGTGCAGGATTTGCGCCTCAGTCAGGCCGCACGCTGCCATGAATGCTTCATTTACAAGCACATATCTCGACTTCACATCCTTTAGCCATGCCTGGTCTGGGATGTTGTTCAGAATTGCCTTATGTAGTTCACTTCCGAGATTCATCGAACCCTCTGCTAGGTGAATCGGCCCATATAACGAAGCACATCACATAGATGAGTACTTCATCGCCGGAGCGTGCCATTAAACTCATTCTATTATGTGCCGCGGAATTAGGGGGCTTCATATGAGCCTGTTATGCAGCGAGATGACTGATTCCGTTAGCGAGCATCTTCCTCAGGCTGGAAGCGCGCATCGATATTACGGCGTCAAACCTCCAGGCTATAGTGCGCGCGATGAATATGCCATTGCGGCGGTGCCGGCTGGATAAATGCCTTCCCTTAGTGCTTGCATCGGGCCCGGCAGGTAGATTTCTTTCGCTGCACAGGTTTCATGAAACAGGTTCAACCCCGGACTCTTGGCGTCTGGAAAAGTGCAAGAGCATCCTGATTGAGAATTATCGCGCAATAAAATTCAGCAATGCCTTGCAGTGACGGATGTTGTAAATTCCCTAAGCCATGTTTGACAAGTGGTCATGCAGCGAATAAATTGATTTTGTGATCGGCACAATGGCCTGAAAATCATTGTGACTTTGGCAAACTTATCGTGAGGTAAGGACGCAAAGCTACCGGTCTCGGCCACCAAGCCGAGATAGCGGGGTTGCATGATCCGGGCAACCATTATCTTGACCTGATGGTTTTCTCATTTACATATGGAGAAAATCATGAAAGGTAATCTATCCTCTTTCATTCGGGCGGTTTAGTCGCCCATGTCTTTCTGTTGTTCCACGGAATGGCCATTGCCTATGGCTCCAGCTCCACAACTCTTGAAGTATCCACCGTCATTCTTCCGGAACCGCCGCCAGTGTTGGCGCAGACTCTGAACGCGAAAAAAGAAGTCATTGCCGTCTATCAAATGCATCCTGCCGACGCGCTAAAAAACGCCTCTGTCATAAGCACAATGGAGGAAGCCAAAGGCGATGGAGGCAGGATCAAAATAATTTCCCTTACGTTCAACTAGGCCCTGTTCGGCGATTCAACTTGCACCTGCTTCAGAAAACGAACGATGTTTCGGGCGCGGCCATGCCATGCATACATGGAAAGAGCGGCCAGGGAAGACCTCGCACTACCAGACCGGCTGAACGATCCGGCCAACTTACTGCATTGAGCGCTTGAATCCATAATCCCAAGCCTGCCTGCAGCTTTTCGATACGCAGGCATTTTTCCGAGAGCCTGCTCACGGGCACGAAAACACGGTAGGGGATGCATCGCTTGATTAGTGTACCGATCCATCATTGCGCTTGCTGCGTATCCCTTTCTTGTGAAGATGCTATTTTTATATAGTGATCTCCGAACTCAAAAGATTCTGAAGAAATAAATCTTCGGGAAATCGGCCATGCATCTGGACGAAGTCATGTCCTGTTGCGTATATCTGCCGGGTAAAAGCATGAATCGATTTAACAAACGCACCGCTGTCCGAATTGCCGTCGTCAGCATGCTGCTCGCAGCCGTCACGAGTCCGATTGCCTGGTTCGTTGCGCATAAAAACGCGGAGGAAAGTACTGTATCGCTTGCGATGGAAGAGTCGCGCCGCCTCTTGCATTTGCATCATTTCGACACGATGGAGCTGAGCGGTCCGGATGCCGGCGAACATGCCAGCAAGGCTGCGAATGCCCTCGCCGGAGGGCTGTTCGATATAGCTGAAATTTATAATCAGGACGGAGAAAAATTCGCCATGGCGATGACCGAAGAGGGGCGCGCGGTCGAGGCACAGCTTCCCGCCCACGCCCGCCCAAACTATGCATCAGCTTCTTTTGAGAGCTTAAAGCTGAGAGATAAGCGCTGGATCTTGCGTGTTTTCGTACCACTAAAAGAAGGACCCGGCAGCGAGCCGGCGCAGATTGCCGGATATTTCGAGGGCGTGCGGGTCGTCTCGGCATGGCAACGCGAGCAGATGTTCGAGAGGGCGCTAAGCACTGCCATGATGGTCGGTCTCGCCTCGCTGTTGTGTGGTGCAGCCATCTATCCGGTCGTCGTGCACTTGTCAGCTGACAATGAGCGGAAGGCTCATGAAATCCTCGATTCACACATTTCGATGATGGAAGCACTCGGACGCGCCATAGCCAAGCGGGATTCCGATACCGGCGCTCACAATTTCCGGGTTGCATGGATTGCTACGCGTATAGGTGAACGTTTCGGGCTGCAGGGCAAATCCATGCAGTCCCTGATCGTAGGCAGTTTTCTGCACGATATCGGTAAAATCAGCATACCCGATGCCATCCTGCTCAAGCCCGGCACGCTCGACCCCAAAGAATCCGAAATCATGCACACTCATGTGACGCAAGGCGAGGATATTGTTGACGGCATAGGATGGCTGGATGATGCCAAAGCGGTAGTCGCGGCTCATCACGAGAAGTGGGATGGCTCGGGCTACCCGCGCAAACTATCGGGCGACGCAATCCCTCTCGCGGCGCGCATATTTGCGGTTGCCGATGTCTTCGACGCGCTCTGCTCGCGGCGACCATATAAAGAGCCGATGAACTTCGAAGCGGCAATGTCCATTCTGGAGGCGGACACTGGAAGCCATTTCGATCCCGGCGTGATGGCCTGCTTCCGGCCGATTGCACGGGAGATATTCGACAGCCTTGCAAAATGCAGCGAGGACGATGCCCGGCGAATGCTGGAAGAACGTGTCCGGTTTCATTTCGGCATATGAGCATGTCCGGGCGAAATTGCTGGAAGCATATTTCGTGGCTGTTTTCTCTTTTCTCGGATCGACAGCTCATCCGTTTACAGCGAACCTGGTAGCGCTATTGCGCGGCAACGAGCGAATCCAGGCGAAAGAACATGATCTGCTCCGGTTTGCACGGCCGAGTCGAAAAGAGCTTTCGGCGGAGCTGGAACTACGCGCGAATGCCGGCTTCCGCTCGCAGTGCTTAAGATTTCCTTCAGTTGCCGGACCAATCCTTTTATCACGTCGCAACGGCGCGCTTATCGGATTGAAATTAAGTATCATGAGTAAGCCGCTACTGAGAACCCACGCACGGTTGCGCTGTTCGCCGCATTGTTCTCCACGCTTGTCTCGATCTATGCGGCACCTGCCAGGGCGAAGGATCAAATCCTCGCGAGCTTCGGTCGTCTTCTCGCCCATGCGTCGCCCACTACTGCGCCGCGCCTTTGGCTTTATCCAAAAGCGATGTGGATCCCTTGGTCGCCAAAGCGAATGCCGTGCTGCGGGAGCTGCCGTCTTACCATCTTCCCGCCAAAGTCGCTTCACTTCCGGTAAAGCCAAAACGGAAACAATAAGCCAGTCCGGTTGCTTCGCCGCGGTTGTCTTTGACCGCGGCGCGAATGATGGTTAATACAAGGCCAGATTTGAAGAGTACACGCGGCCGGAATTTTCCGGCAATCTCCCGCAATTCCTGCCAAACAATCGACGTATGCAGCCACGGTGCAGTTGGCTTCATCCAAACCGCGTAAAGTAAGAAAACAGGATTTTTCCGTTGCATCCTGGTAGTCGTATAGTTTTCTTAATTCAAGTTAAGGCATTGAAAATCTATTCAATAAGACAATGGCCTTTGATTTTTAATGCCCGAAGATAAGAAACATGGCCAGCATTCATTCGTTTCCGATACATGGTCTAAAACGCTGCAGGCAGCTATTTGCCGAGGCAGAAAATGCCGTTTCATCCAGGCAGTGGGATGTTGCCTACGCCTGTTTTGCGCTCTTCAAAGAAGCAATAGGCCATCGTTTTTCCATGGAAGAAGAAATTTTATTTCCTGCATTTGAGGAAATACCTGGAGCAAGAGAGACGCCAGCCGCTGCAATGCGACAGGAACATGATCAAATGCGCGTCGAGCTTGATCACCTTGCCAAGTGCCTGGCTCTAAAGGAACAGGACTTATATCTTGGTCATTCGGAAAAACTCAATTTTTTAATGCAGAGACATATTAATAAAGAAAAAACTGCGTTTCATGTAAGGGCCGACAACGTTCTTTCACGAAAGCAGGCTACCTTATTTATGCCAAGAACAAGTGGTTAATGGCCGCCATGGCACGATCCGTCTTTACTCAAGCGCGACTCAATGCAGTGACCAGGGGATTGAATGAGCACCCCAGAAAAACGCCAGACTATGCAAGGTCCGTTCATCGATTGCATCAATCCCTTGCGTCGCCGCCAGAAACCGCAGTCAATTGCGAACACTCATGATCCCTACATGGGCAGAGTTATGCAGCGCTAATGCCTGAGCATGACCGGCTGCGCATCGACCCGCACGCGGAAAAGCGTATATGGCTTGGCACGCAGATCCTGGCCATCATGGTAACGCGCCTGCCGGTGCAATTGGTTTGCCGTCACATACAGATATCCGTCGGTCGCCACTGACAATGTGTCCGGCCATAGCAAGCGCGGGTCATGCGCAACGGTTTCCCATGTATTTTCAGGTGTGCGCCGCAAGATGGCATTGTGCTCATAGTCAGTGGTGTACAGGCATCCGGATGCGTCCGATTCCAGGCCGTCCGAGCCGCAGCCCTTGTTGCCTTCATCGATTACCGTGGCAGCGACTTCACTTTCGGAAAGCGCGCGGTCCGCAAGCGCATCGGTGGACACGCTGTAAAGCCTGCGCGTGCCTAACGGGCAGTAGAAAAGCCTGCGGCCGCCGGCGCTGATGGCAATGCCGTCCGCTCCCATATAAGGCCCGGGCCTGACGCTGCCGTCCTGCTGATGCTGGAGAAACGGACGACCCTCTACGACAGGCAGGAACTGCTGCATTTCTTCCGGCTTGGTCGAGGGATGGTCATTCAATCTGCGCCAGCTTTCTCCGGTTGCCAGATCCACCACGATGATGCCGTTCGGTCCCTTGTCGGACGAATCCGTGATGAAGGCCATGCCGCCTGCACCGCGACGCAGGTCGAAACGCACATCGTTCAGGTACGTGGTAGGCAAGGCGACATCCTGCGGGAACAAAATGGTTTTAGCGACCGTATTGCTGTCCAGATTCACACAAACCAGTTTCGGGCCGCCGTATTGCGTGGGCTGGAACATCGGACTGCCGGTATCCAGTATCCAGAGCCGGTCCAGCGGGTCGACGACCACACTTTGTACAGACACGAGCGCAGCGGCCAGATCGTCTTCCCGCGTGCGGTTGAATTCCTCGCTGGGATAGGCGCGGGCTTTGCCATCGACGATTTCCGCGACAGTGAACTGAACATCATCCCCCCATTTCGGAAAGTTGACGAAGATGCGCCCCTCATGGGAGACCGTGACGCCCGTCGGCATTGCATCGTTGAAATGAGCGACAGCTTCCAAAGTGCCCAAAGGCGCGTCGGCGGGCAAATCTTCGTGTGGAGTGATCATGATGGACTCGTAAATGATGAAAAGACTAAGATTGAAGCGCACCGGATTAGTGCCCCATCCGGCAAATCATCCGGACGCTGCAGTGGCCGGATGATTTGTTCCACAAATGGCCTCTGCGAAACGGCCGTATCGACACTCCTTGTCATGAAGAAATCAAAGACGGCGAGCGATATTCAGCAACCTTCATACCCACCATTAGTCAAGTCTTCTCATCAGGATGGTCGGCTCCCGTTCTGCTGGAAACAGAATGATTGGCGCAGTTTGTGCATGGGAGAGCGGCATTTGAGCCTTGCAGCACATTCTACTCATTCAGGGACCTTCATCGGCTTGCAACCGGATCGCTCCCTTCTTTATCTGGAGAACTCAATGAAAGCTGTCGTCTACAAAGGGCCGCGTGATGTTGTCGTAAATAATGTGCCGGACGCCAAGATTGAAAAACCGACCGATGTGTTGGTCAAAATTACCACGACCAATATCTGCGGTTCGGACTTGCACATGTATGAAGGCAGAACCAGCGTGGAGAAGGGGAAAATTTTCGGTCATGAAAATCTGGGCGTGGTAATCGAAGCCGGAACTGCGGTTGAGCGTGTCAAGGTCGGAGACCGGGTGTGCCTGCCATTCAATATTTCCTGCGGATATTGCGAGAACTGCGAACGCGGCTTGACCGGATTTTGCCTTACAGCTAATCCGGGCAATGCGGGGGCGGCCTATGGTTATGCAGGCATGGGTCCATACAATGGCGGGCAGGCCGAATTGCTGCGTGTGCCGTATGCTGACTTCAATTGCCTGGTGCTGCCGCCGGGAGCCGAAGAAAAAGAAAACGACTATGTGATGCTGTCGGATATCTTTCCGACCGGCTATCACGCTACCCGTCTGGCCGGTCTGCAGCCGGGCGACTCGGTTGTGATCTACGGAGCGGGGCCGGTCGGCCTGATGGCGGCCATGTCAGCTCGGATCCAGGGTGCAAGCAAGATCATGGTGGTCGATACGCACAAGGACCGATTGGCACTGGCTGAAAAGATCGGCGCCATTCCCATCGACGATACCGACCAAAGCGGCGTCGACCAGATCCTGACGCATACCGACGGTCATGGCGCCGACTGCGGCTGCGAATGTGTCGGCTATCAGTGCTGCAATCGTGCCGGCCATGAAGTACCGAACCTGACCATGAACAATCTGGTGGCTTCCGTCAAAGCCACCGGCGGCATCGGCGTAGTGGGCGTCTTCATGCCCGAGGATCCGGGCGCTGTCGACGAGTTGGCTAAGAAAGGGCAGCTTGCCTTCAACTTCGGCGAATTCTTTACCAAGGGCCAGCGCATCGGCACCGGCCAATGCAACGTCAAACTCTACAACCGCAATCTCGCCAAGCTGATTGCAGCAGGCAAGGCCAATCCTTCCATGATTGTTTCCCATGAATTGCCGCTTGACCAGGCTGCAGACGGCTATGCCAACTTCGATGCACGCAAGGACGGCTGGACGAAAGTTGTTCTGAAGCCGGGCAAGTAATCTGTAAACGCCATTGGCAATCTACGGGTACTGAATTTATGAACAGGTGAATGCATTATGGTAAAGCCACGCAAAGGCCAGTTCGGCGACATGCTCAGCCGCGAAGAATTTCATTCGCGGTTCCAGGGATCGTTCGGCCATCCTTCATTCATGCAGGTGCAGGATGCGCTCATCAAGGTGGAAGAAGTCGCATGGGACAATTACATCAATGAGCACAAGCTGGCCCGTACGCAGAAAGCCGGCCCGGAGTTCGCCGATCCGGAATACGATTTGTCAGTCGAATGGAAAGAGACCCGGGATAAACTGATCGAAGCCGAGATCAGGCAAAAGGACAGGAATACCCGTTCCCGCATTCTGCTGATATGCGGCGCCGACCGCAACGATGGCACCTGTCCGGGCGAAATATCAAAAACGTTTCGCCTGACGCAGATCGTGCGCGAAGTGCTGGAAGCTGAAAGCATTGACGTAGACGTGCTGGACCTGAGCCGCCTGATTTCCGACTATGACTGGCATATTCATCCTTGCAAGGGGTGCGTGTCGACCGCCATGCCGCTTTGTCACTGGCCCTGCAGCTGTTATCCCAACCATGCCTTGCGCCAGACCAATGACTGGATGGGTGAAATCTACGAACGATGGGTGGCGGCGCACGGCATCATCATCCTCACACCTGTGTACTGGTACCAGTCACCAAGCGCATTGAAGCTCATGATCGACCGGCTCGTCTGCGCCGACGGTGGCAATCCGGATCCGACCACGACGTCGGGCAAGGATGCCGAAAAGGCGAAAGCGCTCGAACTGAAAGGCTGGTCCTATCCCAAACATCTTGCAGGCCGCGCATATGGTCTGGTTGTGCATGGCGATGTGGCAGGTGCCGAAGGATCGAGGCGGGCGCTCTCCGACTGGCTGGACTGGATGGGGCTGGTCGATTCCGGGCCGCTGTCGCGCATCGAGCGCTATATCGGCTATTACGATTCCTATGCGCTGAGCCACGAAACGCTGGATCGCGATCTGGCGGTGCAGGAAGAAGTGCGCAATGTGGCAAGGGCGGTAATGCAGGCAGTGGGCGAGCTCCGGGAAAACCGCTTGTCGAGGCCGGATGCATCACTGCAATCGCCGCGCCCTAAATAAGCCATTGCGGATCGGCTAAATATTTCTCAAGGCTTCCGGCCTATGGATGGATAATTCGCCGGTCCAGGAGCTCTGTGCCAGGCATTTCGGACGTTCGGACGGTGCCATGGCTGTATGCCCTTTTATCGGGATTGACTCAGTCCCCTTTTTCAGCACGGCTCCTTGTACCGCACCATGCAGAGAATTCCATTCAACGCTGTCTTGTTCTTTAAAGGCGGCCGCCCTTGATCTTATCTTCTGTGGAAGCTTTTCTTCACTGTTGAGACTGCATTGCAGTTAATCGTCTGCGGAGGATATGGACAATTGCCGGATAGAAGCAAATCCCATAATCTGCTTCACTTTGTTCGAGGCAGGCCTTACTTTTCTGAATGCCGGATACGCAATCATGTCCTGATTCCGATGCTGAGAGCTTGAGCCGCACCATTTTCTATTCTTCATGCGAACAGGTATGCCAAACGATCCTGGATTGGCGGCGCATTCACTCAAGAAGGGAGACGTCATGCCAGGAAGCGATAAATCTGCTTGCAAAGCCGGCGAAATCAAAGACGGTTACCGTTATTAGCGGACACGACATTGCCGATGGTCAAACGCCAGGCGCATTTATCGTTGCCGCTTTTGTTGCCACCAATGCCGCAGATCGACCCATTTGTGCTCCAGCCATAGCGTAAATCGTCCGACCGGCTCGCGGAGAAACGGCACGTCCTGCGCAATCAGCAACAAGCCAAGCGGAATAAATTCGAAGCCGAGAATCGGCAAGAATCCAAAAAGTCCGCCTGCAATCAGCACAAAGCCGAGCGGCAGGCGAACCCATTTGGACTTCGGGTCACGCAACCAGCGAATGGCCCGTGCTATCCGGTCCGGCGTTTCCCGTTCCAGCCCTTCATAGGCTTGATCCAGTTTTTGCTGTCCGTCGTCTTTCATCAGTTTTCTAAGCGTGTATGAATATATGGATTGGAACGATGACAATAGTTCACGCGGCATTCACCATGCGGCGGCATTCTTCCGCGCAACGCTGGCATGCCTGGGCGCAACGCTGGCAATGCTCCATTTCATGTTTGGCGCATTCATTGGCACAGGTCTGGCAAATGCCTGCACATTCGTGACAAATCGCACTGGCAAATTCGCTTCCGCGTGCCATGTAGCTCGCCGCTATACGGCAGATCTGTGCGCAGTCCATGTCGAGCTTGATGCACCGCGCCATCATCTTGACATCCTCTTCTTCCAGGCAGGCAGCGGCGCAATGATCGCATTCAGCGGCGCAGGCATAACAGGCATCTATACAAGACTGAAACTTTTCATGGCTCATTGCTCTCTCCTTAAGATTGGTTAAAGGCACAAAAAAACGGCGCCCGAATAGTTCTTGCAAGGATCACGCCAGGCCGTATCAGCGATTTCCGGCAACGTGCCTTCACCATTCTCAAAGGAGCGGAACATGAAAAGCCATGGATCAAACAAGCGTGATTCAGACAATATTTCAAAAGGGAATTTAATTAATCCCTCCCATCACCCTATGCCCGGGGCGGACGATGAGCCAATTGATGCCGGTGCATCCTCCGGAACGCAACTGCCCCGCAGGACAACAGAAAAGGAATCAGGAAAGCTGCAGAAGAAAAATGACAATGGCAGTCAGCCAAAAGGCTTTGACCCGGATGATGTCATGACCTGAAAAAATTCTTTTACTTATGACTCCAGGAAGTTTCAGAAAGATTGTTCAATCTTCCAGTCCAGGCTAAAAATGCATTGCGACCATATCGATAAGGTGGTCTATATGCAGACACCTATAGGCAATTCCGCTGCATCATGAGAAAGCCAGTCAAAGGCTTGCGGCCGGCCAGCAACTGCAACATGCTATTCAATTGTCCGCAACCTATAGCTATGAGCGTACTCAGCTTGTGCATGGATTATTTCTGACAGCCGGGCCTTTTTCGCGAAGGCAAAGGTTATCCGGCCGAAGCCAATAATCAACAGAAAGTGCGATCTTTTTCTATATCTGCCAAGAGAAGACAAAGTTGAATCCATTGAGGAAAATCAAGGCGCAAATGCAACTGAAGATGGCTGTAGGCGTATCTTATCTTTTACGATGTGCTGATCAAGTTACCGTTTCCGGCAGCATTATCGAAAAGACGTTATTCCTAAAAGGAGAATGAAAATGGACATCCTCAATAAAAGTTTCAGCTTGCCGCGGATAACAGCCTGTCTTGCCGCCGGCCTGTTTATGGTGACGATCAATAGCGGCGCACAAGAAACAGAAAAAAAGGAAAAGGCAGAAAAAACTGAAAAGAGCACCCAGGCGGAAAAAAGCGGAAAGTCGGGAAAAGGTGAAAGCGATACCGTGACAGCACGCCTCTCCGGTGACAAACAGGTGCCGTCAGTCGAGACAAAAGCCACTGGGAAAAGCACGATCAAAGTAGAGGAAGACAAATCGGTCACCGGCAAGGTCACGGTGGAAAATATGGATGCCACGGCAGCCCATATACATCAGGGCGGACCCGACAAGGATGGACCGGTCGTGATTCCCCTTAAAGAAATCGCTAAGAATACCTTCAGCGTACCACCCAATACCAAAATGACAGATGATCAGTTTGCAGCGTTCAAGGACGGCAACCTGTACATCAATGTTCACAGCAAAAAATACCCCAGCGGAGAAGTAAGGGCGCAAATGAAGCCATAACCTGGTATTTGATTGAATGACGTTTCAGGCTGCAATACCTTCAACAACCAGGTATTTCAGCCTGTTGTTTATCGGGGTCTGCGATATGCGGCGCCACTGCCGGCTGGGTGGGTTCCTGTAAACAAGTATCGCGCGATCACCGGTTCGCTCTGTCAGGATTGAACTGAACGGATTTGCAGTATGTCAAAATCATACGCAGCAGGGAACCATCAGTTTTATCTTTACTGATTTCCCTCTCTGTTTCCAGATTCCATTCGGACATCTTTCTCCGTCTGCCCTTTCTCCAGAGACTGCTATCAGGTCGAAACCTCTCGCTGACCGCTGCCGGATCAACGCTCTGTTTCCTCTCATAACGCAATGCCGTTTCAAGGAAACCTCATGTCTGGCCAGATTTCCCAGGCGCGCAGGTGCCAAAACTACTTATTATCCAAACTGTCCGATGAAGACTTTCAGGAGCTGTTGCCCACGCTTCACCTGGTGGAATCGAAGGCAAGAGAAGAGCTTTACCATCAGGGCGAACCGATTGAATACGTCCATTTTCCGTGCGATTGCGCGCATTCCTGCTTGATTTACATGGAAGATGGCAGCGCCGTAGAGGTAGGCACTCTTGGCAATGAATCGTTCACCGGTATCGAGCTGTTATTGAATGCCACTCATGCCGTTGAGACCGTTATATGCCAGGTTGTGGGCCATAGCTTGCGCATGAGCGTGGCCGACTCCCGGCGTGCGCTTGAAAAGCATCCTGCATTTCGCCGTCTCCTGCAATGCAGCGCCCAGGGTTATCTGGCGCAGGTGTCGCAATCCGTGGCCTGCAACCGCCTGCATAGCGTGGACATGCGCTTTGCGCGCTGGCTGCTGGTTACGCATGACCGAGTAAAGGGCAATGAATTCAATCTGACCCAGGAATTTCTTGCTGCCATGCTGGGCGTACACCGGCCGAGCGTAAGCCTGGTTGCCGGGGCATTTCAGCAGGCCGGCATCATTCGATACTCGCGCGGCAAGATGCAGATTCTTGACCGGGACCGACTGGAAGAAGCATCGTGCGAATGTTATGCCATGGTCCGTGACCAGTATGTCCGCCTGCTTGGCATTCCTCATGGATAAACCGGTTTGAATGTCCGGTTTGTTTAATGCAGGGTATAAGCCGTGGATCCGGGAAGAGTGACCAGCAGCTTCCGGATATGAAGAGCCTAACCCTGCCTACCGAGATACGCTCTAAGAGCGTCTAACAAAATGATTCTGAGGGTGTTGCGGCACCTTGCCGTACCGTACTATCCGTACTGTCTGCGGCGCCGCACTTGCAGTGCGCATGCCCGCTTGCAAGCGGGAATCGTTACGCAGGCAGACGGCTTGCCGTCTGAAATCCCTGCTGCACCCTACTCAGAACCGCTTCGCTTTATTTTGTTAGAAGCTCTAAGTGATTTCAAGCTGCTTGACCGGGAACATGGCGGAAGCGGCGGTCTCGATCAGTTGCTGCGGAGAGGAGCCGTCTTGCGGATACATGGCGATTCCGATGCTGACTTTTATCTCGATGGAATGTCCGTCCAGTTCATAAGTCCTGTCGATCGCCTGCGCAAGTTTTCCCGATACATGAACGGCTTCGTTCATGCCTGCAAGGCCTTTTAATAGAAGGGCAAATGAATCTTCGCCTATACGTGCGGGCAGATCGGATATGCGAACGCTCAGTTTGATTTGGTCGGCAACGCTCATCAGCAACGCATCTTTTGTTTTCTCGCCAAAAGTAGCGTTGACATGTTCAAGCTGATCGATCCTGAGCACCACCAAAGCGAAGTGCTGCTGGTACCGGGAAGCGACGCTCGCAGCGTGTTCCAGGTGCTCGGTCAACATCTGTAAATTCAGCAACCCGGTCAGGGTATCGCGCGTCGAAGCGTCATGAACGTTTTTCGAAATCTGGTTCAGGAAGTACGATGTTTCATCGGTTTCCAAACCGTCATTGCCGCTCACGCGGTCAGTCAGCCTCTTGATTTTCAGGTTGTCGGCAATCGAATGCAGTTCCTGATTTTGTCTTTTCAGGGACATTTTCTGTCTCGCCAATTCAACGAATACCGATACTTTTGTCTGCAGTATTTTCGCGTTCACGGGCATGAAGACATAATCCACCGCACCTTTCTGATAACCAAGCAGACGATGAAAATCGTCATCGTAATACGCGGTCACAAAAATAATGGGCAGGGTGGATAAACGCAGGTTCGAATGGATTGCCTCGGCGGTTTCAAAGCCATCCATGATCGGCATCTTGATGTCCAATAACACGACGGCAAATTCTTCTTTCAACAAATGCCTTAACGCCGCTTCGCCGGAATAGGCCAGTACGACTTCATACTCCTTGCGCTCCACCCCCTGGGAAAGCACGCTTTTGAATGCGACTGCGCTATGAACATCATCGTTGACGATTAAAACCTTGGGTATAGACGTGGCGGGTGCAGCAGGCGTGAGCATTGTGTCCAGGGAATCGGTAGATTTATTCAGCGAATTGCTAGTACGACAAGATGGTTGCGGCTACGTTCCGCTAACCGATCTATATCAAGAAGAACTATTTTTCCATAAGGCCACGCTGGATTATTTCAACATCGCAAGAGTTTGATATTTATCAAATTCGAATGAATAAAGTTGCGGATTTTCTACTTGTAACGTCGAACCGCTCGTGGTGCTCGATACCAAGGACCTGAAGCCCTTGCGCGTAATCGACGTCAAGAGCCCTGACGGCAAGTCATCGCGCGTGTCCGCCGTGTACGACGCCGCGCCGCGCAAGAGCTTTGTCGCGGCGCTGAAGGATATTCCGGAAGTATGGGAAATCCCCTATGACCAGAGGGCTGAACCGATCTACGAAGGCTATGTGCACGACTACAAGATGGGCGAGGGCATTGCCTCGCGCGGCCCGTTCCCGGTGCGCCGCATCGAGTTCGACGACTATCTTGACGATTTCTTCTTTGATGCCAGCTACGATCACCTCATCGGTTCCTCGCGCGAGGGTCGCGGCCAGGTCATCAACCTGAACGTGCGGCGCAAGATCGACGACCTGGAATTGCCGGGGCATGCCTCATCCCGGTTCGGGAATCACCTGGGAGCTCGGCGGAAGGTCAGTGCTCGCCACGCCCAACCTCAAGGAAGGACCGGTGACCGTGATCGACATGAAGTCATGGAAGATCGTCAGGCAGATCAAGACGCTAGGTCCAGGATTCTTCATGCGCAGCCATGAAAACGCCCGCCATGCGTGGATGGATGTGTTCAACGGAACCGCGCACCGCGACGTCATGCAAGTGATAGACAAGCAAACGCTGGAAGTGGTCGCCGAATTGGGCCCAAGTTCGGACAAGGTCGCGGCGCACACCGAATTTGCGCGCGACGGCAAAGATGCGCTCGTCAGCGTATGGGATAACGACGGCGCGCTAGTCATCTACGACGCCGATACGCTGAAGGAAGTCAAGCGCATACTGATAAACAAGCCGTCCGGCAAATACAACGTCCACAACAAGATCACCCGGTCTGCGGGCACCAGTCATTAGCCTCGGTGATAAGACTGCCGGTGGGGCCGCTTGAACCGTGGCTGCGCTTAAAAATGGGATTGACCGGCATGGTTTGCCGATCAAGAGATGAGAGAAAAGTAGTGGCCTCCGCGATGCGTGCGGAGGCCTTGATTTGTTAATCGGAAAAGCGGCTGCGTCCGCCCGTACCGCGCTCAGTGGTACGGCCCTGGCCGGACGTTCCGGAGGCCGGCTTTGCAGCCTGCCTGGCGCCCTGGGAAGCTCGCTGCGGCTGAGGGTTGCGCTGTCCCGAAGTACCGGGAACAGGCTTGGCATGCTGGGGTGGGCGCTGCTGCTGCGGTTTGCGCTGGCCGGAAGGAGCAGAATTTCCCCTGTCGCGCGGCGCCTGGCTGCGGCGGCCGTTTTCGATCGGTTCGGCCTTGATGCGCGGATCGACCTCGAAGCCGGGCACGGTCTTGACCTCAATTTCACGTTTCAGCAGGCGCTCGATATCGCGCAGCAGCTTGTGCTCGTCGACGCACACCAGCGATACTGCCTGACCGGTGCTTCCTGCGCGACCGGTGCGGCCGATGCGGTGCACGTAATCTTCCGGCACATTCGGCAGCTCGTAGTTGACCACATGCGGCAACAGATCGATGTCGATGCCGCGCGCGGCGATATCGGTAGCCACCAGTACATGCAGCTTCAGGCTCTTGAAGTCGGCCAGCGCGCGGGTGCGTGCGCCCTGGCTCTTGTTGCCGTGGATCGCAGCCGAGCGGATGCCGGCCTTGTCTAGTTTTTCTGCCAGCGCATTGGCGCCGTGCTTGGTGCGCGTAAATACCAGAACCTGGTGCCAGCCGTTGTCTTCGATGAGCTTGACCAGCAGGTCGCGCTTCTTAGCCTTGTCGACGTGATAGACGCTTTGCGTGACCATGTCGGCCGTCGCGTTCCGGCGCGCCACTTCGACCTGCTGCGGATTGTGCAGATAGCTCGAAGCAAGCGTGCGGATCTCGTCCGAGAAAGTCGCCGAAAACATCAGCGTCTGCTTTTTCTTCGGCAGCAGTGCAGTGACGCGGCGGATATCGTGGATGAAGCCCATGTCGAGCATGCGGTCTGCTTCATCGAGAATGAAAATCTCGATGCCGGACAGATCGACATTCTTTTCGCCGACGTGGTCAAGCAAACGGCCGGGCGTTGCGACGATGATATCGACGCCGGAGCGCAATGCCTTGGTCTGCGGCGCCATGCCGACGCCACCGTAGATCACGGCGGACTTGAGCGGCAGGTACTTGCCGTAGGTGCGCACGCTGTCTTCGACCTGCGCCGCGAGTTCACGCGTCGGGGTCAGTACCAGCACGCGCGGCTTGGTGCGCGATGGGGCAGGGCGGTTGCTGAGCAACTGCAAAACCGGCAGCGTAAAGCCTGCGGTCTTGCCTGTGCCGGTCTGGGCGGCAGCCATCAGGTCATGCCCCTGCAGCACGACGGGAATCGCCTGTGCCTGAATGGGGGTGGGCGTGTCGTAACCTTGTTCGGAAACGGCACGCAGGATGTCCGCGGACAAGCCGAGATCGGTGAAATGCATAGAGATTTGCTCCGGAATCCGCCTTGCGTGCGTCGCACGAACCAGTCTAGGGGAATCGATTATGAGATGAAACGCGGAAAGAGGATCTGATCGCGGACGCCGGCAAGCAGGCTGATAAGAGAGCCAACGCGGGACAGAGTGTACCACTGATCAGGAATGTGCATCGAACCGATGTTTCCGGAGTAACTTAAAGCAGCTCTCCATATGGCTGCTTGTTCGAATCACTCATCCTTCGCAGCATGATGTACTTCCTTCAGAATCGGATGGCGGCCGGGCTGAAGCATCCCGAATCCACCCCTCGCACACGCTGCAATGGATGAGGAATTCAGATAACCGGAAGAGGGGCGCGGAGTATATACTTTCCAGAACTCATTTCGTTAATACCCGCAGCTTGCGAGTCGCGGCTGCCGAGGTAAAAAATACTAACTGAATTGTCAATGCACTGCATGAAGACTTCCTACAGATTGCTCAAATGCGCTTTGATGGCAGGCAGCGTGCCTTCGGTAGGTCAGCATGTGCCTTCCTTCGGTCGTATCCCGAAGCGGCTTCAGGCATGAGCATGCTCCGGTCCAGGCGGACGATCGCACTGATTTCAGTGGCGGCGCTCGCGCTTTTATTTGCGGCATATCGCTATTGGCAGGGCCCCAAGGTACCGGGTTATCGCATCGAGTCACGGCCCCTAGTACAAACTGTGGTGGCAACGGGCCGTGTCGTTGCCGTATCGCGTGCCCAGGTGGGCAGCGAGATTACCGGGGTCGTGGTCGAGAGGCGCGTGAAGGAGGGCGACAAGGTGGCTCCGGGCGACGTGCTGGTGGTGCTGCGTTCCGATCAATTGTCTGCCCAGGTACGCGAAGCGGAGGCTGCCCTGGATCAGCTCAGGAGATCCGCACGGCCGCAAGCAGCGGTTGCGTTGCGGCAGGCCGAAGTGCAGCTGGAGCAGGCACGCCGGGAGGCAGAGCGGCGCCGCGAACTGCTCAAGCGCCAGGCGATTTCACGCGAAGATGCCGAGCAGGCAGAACAGGCAGAGACGCTGGCGCGCGCCGCTGTCGACAAGGCTCGCCTGGCGGCCGCTTCCCTTGCACAGGGAAAATCTGAAGAAGCCGTAGTGCGCGAACGCCTGCAATCGGCGCGTGCGGCGCTTGCCAAGTCGGTTGTGCGTTCGGAAGTGTCCGGCACGGTGTTGACGCGCAATGCCGAACCCGGCGATCTGGTGCAGCCCGGCCGCGTGCTGTTCGAGATTGCGCGCAGCGGCGACACGGAGCTGCTGGTTCCCCTGGATGAAAAAAATCTCGGCGTACTGAGTCTGGGCCAACTGGCGCAATGCGTGGCCGATGCCTTTCCCGCGCGGATCTTTCCGGCGCGCGTCAGTTTTATTGCGCCCGGCATCGATGCCCAGCGCGGCTCGGTGGACATACGTTTGAAGGTCGATCCCGTACCGGCCTTCCTGCGGCAGGACATGACCGTATCGGTCAATATTGAAACAGGCCGTCGCGACAAGACCCTGGTCGTGCCCAATGATGCATTATTCGACGTGCAAGGCGACAGTGCCCGGCTTATGGCGATCCGTGATGGCAAAATAAAGAATCTGGCAGTGACTCTGGGATTGCGCGGACTTGCAATGTCGGAAATCCTGTCCGGCGCCGGGCAAGGCGAGCAGGTAGTCATGAATGCAGCAAAGACCCTGAAGGAAGGCGAACGGGTGCGGCTGATAGAGCAGGCCTTGCCGGAGATTGACAACACCAGTGTGCGCAACGAACTACCGGTGAACCTGAATTGAACGGCCGATTCAAGCGCATGTGGACCGAGTGGACCATAGCCGTCAAGTTCCTCCGCGACGGCCGTGCCCAGACCATGCTGATTCTGGTGGGCATAGCCGTCGGCGTATCGGTTATTGTGTTCATTACCGCGATGATTACCGGGCTGCAGAAAAATATCATTGCCCGCACGCTGGGCACGCAGGCGCATATCAAGGTGCAGGCGCCCGATGAAGTCAACCGCGTGTTGCCGGTCGAACCGGGAGCCGTGCAATTGCTGCTGGAAGACAAGCGTGCGCAGCGCCTGCGCTCGATCAACAACTGGCAGCAGGTGCGCGATGCGCTGGACAGGCTTCCACAGGTGACCGCTGTTTCGCCTGTCGTTTCCGGTCCCGCTTTCGCGCGGCGCGGCGCGGCGCTGGAGTCGGTGGCGCTGGTCGGAATCGACCTTCAGCGTTACCAGGAAATCATTCCGCTTGCCACTTACATGTTGTCCGGCAGCTTGCGTGTCGGCGCAGGAGATGCCGTGATCGGCAAGCTGCTGGCAGACAATCTGGGTTTGCGCGTCGGCGACAAGCTGCGACTAGATGCCGGGCAGCAAAGTGGCACGATCGTCAACGTTTCAGGCATCTTCGAGCTGGGAGTAAGGGAACTGGATTCCCGCTATGTATACCTGGATCTCAAGCAGGCCCAGTCACTGCTCAACCTGCCCGGCGGCGTCACGGTGATCGATGTGACGGTACAGGAAATTTTCAATGCCGACGCCGTTGCGGAACGGATTCGCGGGCTTACCGGGCTGAAGTCGGAGAGCTGGATGCAGACCAATGCGCAACTGATGAATGCGCTCACGGCGCAAAGCCTGTCGACCAGCATGATCAGCGTGTTCGTGGCGCTGTCCGTGGCCTTCGGAATCGCCAGCGTGCTTTCTGTGAGCGTCGTGCAGCGTACGCGCGAGATCGGCATTTTGCGCGCGACGGGTGCGACGCGCGAACAGATGCTGCGGGTTTTTCTCATCCAGGGCGCTTTCTTCGGCCTGGCAGGCTCGATTATAGGCAGCGCTGTCGGATATGGTCTTGTATGGATCTTCAACACATTCGGCCCGGGCCTGTTCGTAATTCCGGTCGCCCCCAGCCTGGTGTTATTCGCCATGGTGCTGGCGACCATTACCGGCGTGATCGCCGCCGCAGTTCCTGCACGGCGCGCTGCACGCCTTGACCCTGTGGCGGCCATCCGATATGCATGAACCCAACGACGATGTCTTGCGGCTGGCCGGGCTGCGCAAGTCATACAACATAGGCCTGCCCAATGAAGTGGAAATTCTTCATGGCATCGACTTGCAGATCAGGCGTCGGGATTTTGTAGCGCTGATCGGTCCTTCGGGTTCCGGAAAGAGCACCTTGCTGAGCCTGCTGGGGCTTCTGGATATGCCGACATCGGGCGAACTGTACCTGCTGGGACAGGCAACCAGTGCAATGGACGATGCCGAGCGCACATCATTGCGCGGCAACGCAATCGGCTTCGTTTTCCAGTTTCATCACCTGATACAGGCATTCACGGCGATTGAAAACGTCCTGATGCCCTTGATGCTGGCAAAAGGAAAACCCGGCAAGGATGACCTGGACCGTGCGCGCCGTCTGCTGGCGGCAGTGGGCCTGGAAAAATTTGCAGACAGCAAACCCAACCAGCTTTCGGGCGGCCAGCAACAGCGGGTGGCAATCGCGCGCGCCCTAATCGCCGAGCCGGCTCTGTTGCTGGCTGACGAACCCACCGGCAATCTCGATACGCGTACCGCAGCTGACGTATTCGATCTGTTTCGCAGATTTAATGCCGAGTTCGGTTGCGCCGTGCTCCTGGTGACGCATGACGCGCGCCTATCGGTCGCGTGTGACCGGACATTGAATCTTGTTGACGGATCGATCGTCAGCGATACCCTGAACATGCATCCCGAGGCCGCGCCGCGCTGATCCTGGTTTGAATGTGCGAGCATTGCCGATGCTGCGGGTCCAGTGCCCGAAAAATGATGGGAGGGCTGGCTACATCGTGCAACCTGCCATGGCGGTTCCCTCCGATCCAGTCTGCGTCGGCGCCATTTTGGCCGTCAGGCCAACACTGCTCAATGGTCAAGCTTTCAGTTTTGTGATCTTGGTGCCCGAGAGCGTCAGATTGGCCATCAGGCCCGCATTGGTCAATACGAAGGCCACGACGGGAGCATTAACGGAGTTGATGTCAATGGCGCCGTTCGCGCCGGTTTTCAGCACGGCAACCGACGCGTCGGCACCCACCGACCAGCCGGCCGACTTGCGGAATTTATCCAATCCGTCTTGCGTCATGAACAGGAAGCCGATCATTTTGGACTGAGCGCCGATCTGCAGGCCAAAGGAGACGGAGGCAAGGTTGTAATAATCCTCTGTCCTGTTATTGACCCGCAGCGCGCCTTCTCCATACTCTCCGCCTATGCCCAGTCCTGCAGCAATGACGGATGGGAAGATCAGCATGCCGTTAGACTTGGCCACCAGTTCCCGTGATCCCGGTATGGCGCTGTACAGGCGCGACAAACCGGCATCCACCGCAGCATCGATTTGTCCCTGTTTCTGGCTTGTGCTCGTTGTTTTAGGATCGGTGGCCGAAGCGGTGGAGGTCGTGCCGCATCCTGAAACAGCGACACCCGTCAAGGCAGTCGATGCTGCGGCAAGCAAAAAAGAGCGTCTTTGCATACTTGGCTTTCTTAAAAAATCCGGCTTTCAGTACCAGACATGTTCGATCGGAAGAAACTCTTGATTGAAGTAAATGCCCGGAAAAGTAAACCGAAGAGGATCACTGAGAATCAATATTTCAATATAGGCGATTCGGTGGCCAGTCCAATCGCACCTAATACGTGCTTGATCCCTGTCAAATACGAGGCAAGCGGTTTGCCAGGAGTCTGCGTCAACAGATGACATATGCATTTCGGCAAGTGAAGAGAGCAAGTGAAGGGTATGGAAGCGCCGGTCCGTGCATCGATGAAGCGCACGATGTGACTTCAGACGAGCATCGCCGACGCGGCGGCCGTTTCAGCCTTCTGTATATCCCGCAACACGGCACAGCGAAACACATTAATTCGGCCTCCCGGAGTCAATTCACGGAACAAACACGGCGTGCAAATGCCACATACACATCAAATCTCCAAGCCATGAGCCTATCCAGGCTTCAACGGCTGCTGCATTTGGGAAGTCACTCATTTATTTTCAGAAAGGAAATCGCCATGAACACTTTCTTGCGTGCAGTTACCCTGTCCGGAGGCATGCTTTTATGTTCCCTGGCAAGCGCTCAGTCTTCTCCGTCATCTCAGTCAAATATGCGTTCGATGGATCCTCCCGCTAACCAAAGCGAGGCCGCACAACTGTCCCAGGATATGAGCCCACAGGCGCGGTCGCAGCTTGCGCGGCGCGAGGCATATGCCGCCTACAATGAGGCCTTGTCCGCATGCAAATCGATGGATCGCGCAGAGAGAAAAGGCTGTGCCGCGGAAGCAAAGCGATACCTGCAGCAGGATTTGAGTTATGCGAAGGCGCTTAGAACTCAGGACACGAGCGTCGGCAGCAGCGGCGTAAGAGAATCGAGCAGTTCAAGTAGCTCAGGTATTTCAAACAGTTCAAGTAGCTCAAGTAGCTCAGGCATTTCAAGCAGTTCAAGTAGCTCAGGCAGCCCAAGTAGTGCAAGCAGCGCCAGCAGTCCGATCAACGGATCCGGCATGAGCAGCGGCGGCAGCTCCAGCAGCGACGTGAGCGGAAGCAACGGAAGTTCAGGCATGAGCGGTATGGGCGGAAGGAGCAGCACGAGCGATACAGGCAGTACAGGCAGCACGAGCAGCACAAGCGGCACGAGCGGTGCAAGTACGATGGGTCGGCCGGATCTTTCACAAGGCGACCTGCAAAACGATCGCCCGGCGCCCGATATAAGCAGCGGCAACTTGTCCAGTGCCGAGAAAAAGCAATTCGTCCAGAGCTTCACCCCGCAGGCACAATACAATCTCTCAAAGCGGGAAGCCCACGCCGCCTATGCGGAAGCGCTGAAAGCCTGCAAGGCCATGGCCAAGTCTGAACGCACAGCATGCACAAAAGAAGCTCGTTCCACCCTGCAGCAGGACCTGGCATATGCGAAAAGCCAATTGCAGCAGGAGTCATCCGGCGCCAGCTCCGGTGGCAGCACGGAAAGCGGAGTTTCCGGTTCCGGCAGGTAACCGCTAAGGGACCGCCACGGTACTGTCAGGCGGCGTTGCCTTGCGGCGAAGCGCTTCCTTGCGGTCCGTCCACAAAAGGTCGGGGGCAGTTACAAGCCCCCTGATCCCCTTATCTGCCAATCCCCTAGATCCATGAGTCCCGATCCGGTCGGACCTGTATTCAGGGTTTTGCCGCAGTGACGCGCCACACCACATTGCCGACATCGTCCGACACCAGCAGCGCACCGGTTTTATCGATTTCGATACCGATCGGGCGGCCCAGCGCTTTGCCGTCATCGGAAAGAAAACCGGTCAGCACATCGGCTGCCGGACCGGAAGGCTTTCCTTTGTCGAAAGGCACGTAAATGACCTTGTAGCCGCTGTGCGGCTTGCGGTTCCAGGAACCGTGCTGGGCAACGAAGGCTCCTCCGGTGTATTGCTTCGGCAGCGCATTGCCCTGGTAAAAAGCAATGCCGAAGGACGCAGTATGTGCGCCGAGCGCATAGTCCGGGACGATGGCTTTTGCAACAAGGTCGGGGCGCGGCGGCTGCGGCCGCGTATCGACATTCTGCCCGAAGTAGCTATAGGGCCAGCCGTAAAAACCGCCATCCTTTACCGTGGTCATGTAATCCGGCACCAGGTCGCTGCCGATCTCGTCGCGTTCGTTGACGGTCGTCCACAGTTCACCGGTCTGCGGATGCCAGGCAAGGCCGTTGGGATTGCGCAGGCCGGAGGCGAACAGTCGGGTTGTTCCTTTCGCCAGGTCGATTTCAAGAATCGCAGCGCGATTGACTTCATTTTCCATGCCGACTTCGCCGACATTGCTGTTCGAGCCCACCGTGGCATAGAGCTTCGTTCCTTCGCGGCTGGCAATGATGTTCTTGGTCCAGTGATGATTGATTTCGCCGGCCGGCAGGTCCGCGACCTTGACACCGGGCTCGGTGATCCGGGTTGCGCCGGTCTTGTACGGGAACTTCACCACCGCATCGGTATTGGCGACATAGAGTGTGCCGCCTACGAGCGCCATGCCGAAGGGCGAATTCAGGTTTTGCAAAAATGCGGTACGCACTTCCGGCACGCCGTTGCCATCCGCATCACGCAGCAGGGTAATGCGATTGGCACTGGGCACGCCGGCGCCGGCTGCCTTCATCACCTTCTTCATGATCCATCCTGCAATGCCGCTGCGAGCGCCCTTGGCATTGGCAGGCCGGTTGGACTCCGCGACCAGCACATCGCCGTTCGGCAATACATACAGCCAGCGCGGATGATTGAGGCCGCTGGCAAAAGCCTCTACTGCCAGTCCTGGTGCAGGCTTGGGCGATGCGCCATTGGGCCATCCTTGCGCAGGTGCAATATTGACGGTCGGTATCAGGGTCGCGTTCGGCGGAGGCAGCCTGGGATTTGGACCAATGCCTGCAGATTCGGGCAGGGTTGCGCTTTCCATGCATCCGGCAAGGAATGCCAGTGCGGCGAACGATGTCAAACAGGTGAGCCTGCGCATGAAGCCTCCGGTTTTTCTTAGAGCGTCTAACAAAATGATTCTGAGGGTGTCGCGGCACCTTGCCGTACCGTACTATCCGTACTGTCTGCGGCGCTGCACTTGCAGTGCGCATGCCCGCTTGCAAGCGGGAATCGTTACGCAGGCAGACGGCTTGCCGTCTGAAATCCCTGCTGCACCCTACTCAGAACCGCTTCGCTTTATTTTGTTAGAAGCTCTTAGTCAATTGTGGACGCTCATAAAGCGGGCGCTCATGAAAACAGTATCGGGTCCAAGCTTTTCAGATAGCGCCAACGCCCTATTCAGACATGCGCTAGCTGCGTACTTTAATGAGCGGGCTTGACGCGCGTCCCACGGTTTTTTCCTCATTTGCCTTGGCACTTATCCTGTTGATTATTGCGACGCTTATTACTTTCGCTCTTAGTTCAGCGCGGACACGCAGCAGATATTTGATACTCATGAGAACTGATAAAGTGCCGCTCAGGATTAGAGCAGCGACAAAGAGAGCTCCAGACGCATAACCGATAAGTTCATTGACTGGGCCGGTTGGAATTGGCTTGTCGAGGAAAGAATAGGCGGACATGGAAGCAAACGCTATGAGACACAGGCTGCCCATACTCGTAACAAACGCCAGCGGAAGCTGAATCAGCCTGTAATGCTTTTTCTCTTTGTCGAGAACGTCACGTATAGATAGATAGGGCATCTGTCAATCCAGTGTGCGGTCCAGGTTGTGGATGAATTCATCCTAGCACTACAGTGAATGCAGGTATAGATGCCGCAGTCAGGAATTACTGATTTACAACAAGACAAGCGCTCAAGGACGAGCTGGCGGGCTCCCCCGATTGGTACCAGATATTGGCCGATTGTGTTGAAAAAGTCTGCCGGCACCATTCTTTGGCTCATTATTGAAGCGCAGTCATCCACCGTAGGAATCAATTTTCAAGGGATTAACGGTATTGATTCGTTTAATGAATCAATAGTGCCTGACTTCATGCCGTTTTCTTTTTCATTATTACCGTATGGGGCTTGAAGCTTTCAATGAAATATTGTTCCTGAACTTTTTCAACAGAATCAGCCGAAAGCGGAGAGCAGCTGCCGATGACCGCGCCCGTACCGGCCCAGACGCTTAAGACCCCAATGTACGACAGGTCATAAGTTCACCGGAGTTATCAGGCGTGAAAATCAATCAATGATTTCCGCACAGGCGTCAGTAGGCAAGGCTGCCACGCCCCCTACAACCGGTACTACCTTGATAACGGCACTGGTAACTCGGCAGGGCGCGGCCATGAGGCCGCAACCTGACAACATTGCCGTAATGGCTAATAAGACAATAATGGATTTTTTCATGGCTTCGAAGAATCGGAAAGCCACGATACTACCTATGGGAAATCGATACCAATAGCGGAATTTTGTAAGAGTTTTTTAGAAGCTTACGAGGCTTGAATGTTATATAAGGCTTCTCCAGCCACTCCCCTTCCATCCTTGCGATAAAAGCCTTGTCATGCATCTTTCCGCGACTGGGCTTGACCAGCCTTCGTGGGAGAGGCCAAGCCCTTGCTCTGGTGCCACTGAGCAAGCGACATGCTGGGATAGTGTTCGAAGCGCGGGTCATCGGGATTGCCCTCGACCTTGACCCACGCTGCCTTGGAATCGACAAGGCAGTGCACGTTCTCGGGCGGAACGGGAAGTGGCGTATCGATCGCGCCGGCGTGGGGATGTACAAGCTCGGGCCATGTCGGATCCCAAAGCCATAGTGCGCTTCCGCAGTGTGCACAGAAGTAACGCCGAGCGGTGCTGAGATGCGTCCCGGTATTGCCGTCTTCCGGAAGCCGGGCGCGGTAGATGCGCAGGTAACGTTTGCCAGTCACTTTCATGCTCCGCGCGACAGCGCCGAGGTTGATCGCATACCCTCCGGTCCCTGCCGTCTTCCGGCAAATCGAGCAGTAGCATCGCATGAAAGGAACCGGCTCCGCCGAATCGACGGAAAATTTGATCTTGCCGCAATGGCATGAGCCTTCCAGATGCATGGCATTCTCCTTGGCCTTTGGTGGCGGCATCGCCGCTTGACACTTCAGACCCTGCTTAGCATGTTATGTTGCATCCATCAGTTGAGTTCATGGCCGATAACGGGCACTTGATTTTCTAACGTCCGGGTTCTTCAATAAGTGCCTCCATTTTTCCAGGCGCGGTACCCCACTAAATCCCGATGACCATGGTCTACGTCTTCTTCATGCTGTTCCGGATCGGGCTCACAGGAACGCACGTGTCCAAGCCTGGTGTCCCTTCTCCCGCGTTTGGCAAAAGCGCGTCTTGATTTGACGATCGAAGGCAAGCCACGCCGCGTCCGTCTCTTGCTTAATTCGGCTGTGAGCCGGCATGGCGCGCAATGCACGTCAGTTAAACTTCCCAGGCTTCGCTGTTTCAAACGGTTATTCGGCCGACAATTCGTCTAACCCATGGAGCAACTATCGCAACGGCCGGAAACGCGATGGGCCATGTCGTCAAACAGCTTTTCAGCCATTGCGCGGGAAATCCGGGGTGGAATCCCTGCGAACTTATTAGAACAAATGCAGAGACGATACTGACCATGACGGCTGACAACAAGGCACTGAAAAGAATCGGTGCAAACCGGGCAGGAATACGCAATTTTTTCTCCTGATAGTCATTGTTAAAAGGGATAAATTTCTTTATTTCCGGTGGTCATGAAAAATGGAAGATGCGTGTCGCCCAACCGGCGGCATAAAGGCCTAATCCGAAAACCGCATGGGTGATCAGGCTCTGAATCCGTGCAGCACCCGGCCGCGGTGTGCGTGAAGCGGCGATCCCGGCTCCCATGCCTGGCTGCATCAACAGGAAAGGCGCCACCACGCTACCGAGCCCGACAGCCAAGGCAGGAACGATCGTTGGATGCTGTAGCCATTCTTCCCCTCCGAAGGCAATCAGCGCTCCGGCAAAAGTGATCCCGGTGAGATAGTGGGCTACCCATCCGATCAGCTTTTCGCCAACGATTGGAGACGCCGCTGCAATGGATTCATGACGAAAGCGCCCTTTGGCCATATGCGCAAGCCAGCGGCCCACCATTCCATAGTCCGGAGGCGCGATTCCAAGCAGCGGCTTTCGTGCAATCCCCCATAAATCCATCACTGCCGTAGCGCCCATCCCGACCATGAACGCTTGTAACAGATAGTCCATATTTTCCTCCTGAAGTTTGCCGTCATATGGCAATAGTGGTAGCGTACAACCTCAAGTCAACTTGAAGTCAAGGGAGGAATATGGATATTTCCGAAGTGGCGCGGCAATCAGGCATTCCTGCTTCAGCATTGCGTTTTTACGAGGAAAAAGGCTTGATCGCATCTATCGGCAGGCGCGGTCTGCGCAGGCTGTTCGCTCCTGAAGTGCTGGAGCGGCTGGCACTGATTGCGCTTGGGCGTTCCGCCGGTTTTTCGCTGGATGAGATTGGGCATATGTTCGCGCCCGGCGGCACACCGCGGATCGACCGTCGGCTGCTGTTGGATAAAGCGGAGGAACTTGACAAGACGATCCGGAAGCTAAGCGCCATGCGCGACGGCCTGCGCCATGCGGCAGCGTGCCGTGCTGCCAGTCACATGGAGTGTCCGAAGTTTCGTCGTCTGTTGGGTATAGCTGCTTCCGGCGGTATAGGCGAACGCCGCAAGCGTACATCGTCAAAAAAGAGCCGGACTCGCAATTCGCCCGGTGCGCAACAACCCTGACATGCGCCCTCTCCTACTCAAGCGCATCTTGGACCTGTGCATCGGCCAGTTCAACGCCCCTGGTTATCCAGAAGCGTTTTTGCCGGGCCGTCAATTGCTTGAACTGGTATTCCGCCCTGGACGCGATCGACCGGTTCGGATACCGTACGGCGAGAAGCAGCGCACGCGGCCGGTGCGACCGGGTGTATTTCGCTCCTTTTCCGCTGGCATGCGCAAGGAAGCGGCTGGCCACATCGACCGCGATGCCGGTATAGACGCTTCCGTCATCGCACTCGATCATGTAAAGATACCAGGGGATTTGTGCCGACATGTCCAGAGACTTTTCAGTCATTTATGAATTCACCCTGCATTACGGATTTACTTTTCCACATCATGACGGCCTCCCCTGCCCGGCAGCCTGATGCCAGTCAGCGCAATCAACACCACCGTCATCGCCAGAGGGCCGCACACCACGCGCGAAAGCTCGCCCGGCGCATGCAAAGGATGACTGGCAGCCGCCAGGGAAGATCCGCTTCCCACATACCACCTGATGAACAGATGCACCATCTGGTCCAGCATGCAGGGCAATGCAAATCCGGCAAGGCCGGCAACGAACCGCCATTCGAGTTCATTGATGAAGAGCCTGCGGCTTGTTTGTCGATCCGGCTGAGTCATTTCAATCCTGCTGCAATTGCGAAACGCAACCTTAAATTCGCGCAGCGGAAAAATCAACCGATGTCTTCAAGATTCGAGAATTTGCAACACGGAATGCGCGCTCACTCAATCGTTCGATGATGATCAGTTGCAGTTCCGCGCGACCCGGTTAGAAGCGCCGCAATTATGCACAACGCGACAACAGAGGAATAGTTCGTGCAGATTCCTATACACTGTCGCTCGGTACCGCTGGGATAAACAGGTAACTTATTAACGATCCGCCAATGACCAATCGCCTCTTCTTCCTGGGCCTGTTTGGCTCCCTTCTAGCGGCCGTGATGATCGGCTATATCAGCGTTTTCACCGATCTGGACCTGTTTCTGAGCGACCTGATGTTCGATGCGGCGCTACGCGATTTTCCCGCAAAAGATACCTGGTTCGCGTCGGTGTTCATGCACAGGTGGGTGAAATATTTCTTTATCGCGCTCGGTCTTGTGTTGACGGCTTTGCTGCTCACTGAGCTTGCACGCACACAAAAACGCCTTACGGCGGACCAGCGCCGCAAACTGCTTGTCGTCGTGCTGGCATTCTTCACGGTCCCGCTCCTTATCAGTTTATTAAAGAGCCAGTCGATGCATCATTGCCCTTGGGATCTTGAGCGATACGGCGGTTTTGCTCCCTACCTGCGATTGTTCGACGATTTGCCAAAAGGGATCAAGGCGGGCCACTGCTTTCCCGCCGGGCACGCCAGCAGCGCGCTATGGGTGGCCGCACTTGCCGTGTTCTGGCTTCCACGGCGGCCGCTTGCTGCATTGACTGTCTTTGCTCTTGGCCTGGCGCCGGGCTTGATCCTGGGCTGGGTGCAGCAAATGCGCGGCGCACATTTCCTGACCCATACCCTATGGTCGGCATGGATTGCCGGTTTTGTCATTCTTGTTCTTTCGCGCCTGCTGCTTGCGCCGCGGGCTTGAGCGCTATATGACATTACGCCGCATCTCTGTTTTCTCCCTGCATCCTCTCCATCCTAGCCACCGATTCCGGCCGGTTCATTTATGTCCACCCTTAACGCCGGCTTAACGCCTTCCTTCCTATGGTGATGCCTTCGCAGTTTCAGTGTGGCATTTACCGGTGAAAAACTATCCACTGCAGATTAACCCTACCTCTCCTGACAGCTTCAAACCGCTTGCACTGCGCCGGTTCATGGCTGGGTGGTTCCCAAGCATAAGCAGCGAGATGCTCATTCTGGGAGCGAGCATATTTTTCTCGTTGTTCTGCAACCAGTTGTTCTGGCCTGCTTCGCTGGCGGGCCGCAGCGCAACGGACATCCATACCTGGATTTTTGCCGGATCGATCTTTTTTATCGTTACCGCCATCCATTCGATATTGCTTGGACTGGTCGTCAATCGCTGGACTGCCAAACCCTTGTTGAGCATTCTGCTGATCGCCACGGCGGTCGCGGGCTATTACATGAACACGTACACGGTGTTCTTCGACACGTCCATGATGCGCAACATCTTCCAGACCGACGTGAAGGAAGCGCGGGAACTGTTCACATGGAACATGCTTGGATACGTGCTCCTGTATGGCGCATTGCCGGCATTGCTTGTCACGAAGCTGTCGATACGCAAACAGGCCTGGCAGCGTACCCTCGTGAAGCGCGGTGCATTTCTTCTTGGGTCGGTTGCGGTAGCAGCGGTCTGCACCGTAATCAGTTTCCAGGATTTGTCCGCCCTGATGCGCAACCACAAGGAAGTCCGTTATCTCGTGACGCCGGGGAATTTCATCGTTTCTTCGACCAGGACCCTGCTTGCAGACTCCGGTGATACGCAAACCGCGCGCCTGCCGGTCGGCGCGGATGCAAGGCTTGCTGCGGCATGGTCACAGCGCCCGAAGCCGGCATTGTTCGTGATTGTGGTCGGAGAGACCGCGCGTTCCGCAAACTGGGGCCTGAACGGATATGAACGCCAGACCACGCCAAATATGGCGCGCGCCCACATAGTCAATTTCCGTGACGTGGAATCCTGCGGCACAAACACGGAGGTTTCCGTACCCTGCATGTTTTCACCGTTCGGCCGGCATGACTACGATGAAGACAAGATCCGCAAGCATGAATCCCTGCTGCACGTGCTTGAACATGCCGGTATCAGGACACTGTGGCGCGATAATCAATCCGGCTGCAAGGGCGTCTGCAAAGGACTGGCGATACAACGCCTCGATGCCAGTAAACAGGCCGGCGTATGCGACGGCGACCGATGCCTCGATGAAATCCTCCTGACCGATCTGGATGAAGAGATCCAGAAACACCAGGGAGAAAATCTTGTCGTGGTGCTGCACCAGCTCGGCAACCATGGTCCGTCGTACTCGCACCGCTATCCTGAAAGCTTCCGGAAGTACAAGCCGACCTGCGAACAGGCCGACCTGGGGAAATGCACGCGCCAGGAAATTGTGAACAGCTACGACAATGCCCTGCTCTACACGGATCATTTCCTGGACCAGACAATCCGGCGCCTGCAGGTCCAGTCCACTCACGAGGCAGCCATGCTTTACATTTCCGACCATGGCGAGTCGCTAGGCGAGAACGGCATTTACCTGCATGGCCTGCCCTACGCAATTGCACCGAAGGAGCAAACGCGCGTGCCGATGCTGATGTGGCTGGATGACGGATTTGCGTCCAGCTCGGGGATCGACCGTGATTGCCTCGGGCAGATCGCCAAACACCCGCTCAGCCATGATTACCTGTTCCATTCGGTACTTGGCATCCTGAAGGTGGATACCAAGGCTTACAACAAGAACTTTGATTTCACCGCTGGATGCCGCGCCCAAGGTGCTTAACGGTATCATCCTGCACCAGTATTCCGGAAAACCGGACATCATCCGCGGGCATCGAGCGAAAAGAAACGTCATAATTGAAGCCGGCGGGCAGGCCGGATTCAGGAATGCAAGAATCGCATATCCTTTCGAATGATTCCTGCACCGACCATTTTCCCTGGGTTGAACTGAACCATGCATATTCTGATTGTCGAAGACAATCCCGATATTATTGCCAATCTCTACGGCTTTCTGGAGCCGCTCGGATACACGCTCGATGTCGCGCGCAGCGGGACTGCCGGCCTTTCTCAAGCGACTTCGGGAACATATGACGCAATCGTCCTCGACCTGTCTCTTCCCGGGATGGATGGCTTGGAACTGTGCCGCCGGCTGCGGAAAGAATATCGGCTCGGCACGCCGATCTTGATGCTGACGGCACGCGACACGGTGCAGAACAAGATAACCGGATTCGATGCCGGCGCGGACGACTACCTGGTGAAACCCTATTCCCTGCTTGAACTGGATGCGCGGCTTAAGGCCCTGGTGCGGCGTTCGAAGCAGGAACATGTGGAATACGTGCTCAAGTTTGATGAGCTGGAACTTGACACGAGCACCGGCCGCATTACTCGCGCCGGGCAAGAACTAAGCCTCACTCCGACAGGCCTGAAGATCATTACCGTGTTGCTGCGCGAAGCGCCGAAGCTGGTCCGGCGCGAAGTGCTGGAACGGGAAATATGGAGCGAGAATCCTCCGGACAGCGACGCCTTGCGCACGCATATCCATGCGCTTCGCCAGGCGCTGGACAAGTCGTTCGACTGGCCCATGCTCAGGACTGTCCCGGGAACCGGATATCAACTGGTCGGCCCACATGAAAATTAAACATTCTCTAAAAAAGAAAATCACCAGGATATTCGTGCTGCTGGCATTCGTTCTGGCGAGCTTTTTTACGTTTGTTTCCTACACGGCGGTCGAATATATCGAGGGGCAGTTAATCGACGGCTATATGGAAAAGCTCGCCGGTTCGCTGATCGCGCATCACAAGCAGAATCAAAAAGTGGAAGTTCCGCCGGACACCGCCTTTTATGTCAACGACGAGATTCCGGGCGAACTGAAATCCGCTTCCGCAGGCATTCATCAGGTGTGGATCGACAAGCGCGAAATGCAGGCGCTGCTCATCGACGAGGACGGCAACCGGTATGCCGTCACCCATGATATGAGTGAATTCGAACAAACCGAATCCGCTATCTTCACGATACTTGGAATCGGCTTTATCTGCAGCTTGTTGCTGGCTGCAATCCTAGGCGTTGCAACGGCAAGGCGCATCATCTCGCCGGTATCCGATCTCGCCAATGCGGTGAAAAGCAATGCAAGTTCGTCGAAGCTCCCTGCTTTGAATGATGACGATGAGATCGGCCTGCTGGCCCGCGCCTTTGCCAGACGGACCGATGAACTGCAGCGGTATCTTACGCGGGAACGCCTTTTTACCGGCGACGTCAGCCATGAATTGCGCACGCCTCTGACGGTCATGATGGGAGCAGCCGAAATGCTGCAGGCACAACTTGGCGACAACCCCAGACAACTGGCTGCAGCCGAGCGCATCAGGCGCGTTGCGGCAGAGACGTCCGAGCGCGTCAGCGCCCTGTTGCTGTTGTCGCGCAGCCCTGAGCTTCTCGATGCCCCGAAGACTTCCATGAATTCCATCATTCAGGCCGAGATAGAGCGCTACCAGTATCTTTTATTCGGCAAGCATGTGGAATGTAATGTTTATGCACACGATGAGATCTGGATCGATGTGCGTCCCGAGCTGGCCGGGATCGCGATCGGCAATCTGATCCGCAATGCGTTCCAGCATACCGAAACCGGCAGTGTAAGTGTGCGGCTGTCACCGAAGAAACTGGTCATAGAGGATACCGGTTCGGGAATTCCGCCGACCGTGCGCGCACGCCTCTTCGAGCGATTTGTTCAGGATGAAGACAATTCCACCGAAGGAACAGGCTTGGGATTGTCGATTGTGAAAAGAGTCGCCGAACATGTCGGATGGACCGTTGTGCTGGAAGATCCGGCGACCGGTGGAAGCCGCTTCGTCATCTCGTTTGCATCGGAAGCATCAGGCCGCGCGCCTGCCGATGGCCTTTCCGCCTGAGCGTTCTTCACTGTCGCAGCCAGCTTCGTTTAAGGCTTGACTGCACCTCGCCGTCTTCCTCGGCTTTCAACATTATGAACAATGCTAAAAGGCCGGCGCCACAGTGCCGGGGTCCGGTATTTCTCAAACGGCCAGCCGATCTTTCACTTTTCTTCCGAATTGAGTAATTCCGGAATTTCAACGGTCCAAAACGATGTAGATATTTTCTATTGCGCCGGCTTCTTTTTGCCTAGGCGAAATTCCGGCTGCTGCTGCCGCCGCGGTGCATCGGCATGCAATCTCAGCATGTTCACGGTGGACGATACGGGCTGCTATGCGGTCTGCCCGCGAATAATGTGATTTATCAAACTGTATCGAAATAGGCCGGCCGCATGCCTTCGCAAGCGTTGCAAAGGAGCCGGTTTGGCGCATACTAAATTCATGTTGCAATATTAAAGTGCAGGATAAAAGGGGAAGAAATGCCAACGAAAAACGACAATGTCGTGCTGGTAGTAGACGACGACAAGTTGGCCCGTTCAGTGATCGTCAACATGCTCGAACTGAAAGGGTACAAGATTCTGGAAGCAGACAGCACGCATGATGCGATGGACCATTTGCGGTCCAGGGAGCGCATCGACCTGCTGGTGACGGATTTTTACATGCCGGGCAATCTCAACGGCGAACAGTTCGTCAAGCTCGCAAGATCAGTACGTCCGGAATTGAAGGTTTTATATGCAACCGGATATGCCGATGCATTGCGCGAAGACACTTTGGACAGCGACGACACGCAACTGCTTGCCAAGCCTTTTCAGCTCAACGTCTTGCTGAGCAAGGTAAACACCATGATAGCGGGGCAGGGAGACTCTTTGAACACTGCTGCCTGACTGCTAACCGGCAGCATGGCGGCAAAGAAGGCAAACTTGGAAGCGTACTGCAATACCTGCTTCCGGTTTGCCAGGCTGGAGGCCGGATCTTAAGCGGCAAGCTCTTTGTCGGCCATCTCGATGTCTGACGGTTCGACGATAACTTTCTTCGCTTTTGCCTTGGACGGCGGCAGGCGGCGCAGGGTGCGCAGTGTCTGCGCTTCCTTCAGGATCACGGCGCGTCCGTCTACCCCTATGTATCCCAGGCGGTCGAATGCGGACATGGTACGGCTGACGGTCTCGAGGGTTAAACCGAGATAGCTGCCGATATCCTGGCGTGTCATGCGCAGGTTGAATTCCTTGCCAGAATATCCCATGGCCGAGAAACGCTCCGACAGCGACATCAGGAAGCGTGCGACGCGCGCTTCGGCGCTGAGCGAGCCCAGCATGTTCAGCATGATCTGTTCGCGTACCAGTTCACGGCTGATCGCGCTGTACAGTGCCATTTCCATTTCCGGATAGCGGCGGCTCAGGGAAGTCAGCATCTTGAACGGCACCATGACGATATCGCAGCTGCTCAGCGCAACGGCTTCGGATGCATACTTTTTCTGATGGATGCCGTCTGTGCCGAGCAAGTCGCCTTTCATGGGGAAGCCCAGTACCTGCTCATTGCCGGCATCGTCCAGCAGAACAGTCTTCAGGAAGCCGGAATTGACGATGTAGAGCATGTCGAAGGGCTGGCCGATGGTGAAAATGCGCTGGCCTGCCTTGAACTGAACATGCTGAAACACGATGTCGCGGTCGGCTGCGGCGCTGCCCGGAGCAATCTGAAGCAGATTGCAGACATCGGCCAGGCTGGACCAGAGGTGCCCCGCACGCTGCCGGCCTGCTTCTGCACTGGAATGGGAGGAAGTAGGTGCTGAACGGTTATCGGCGAAAGATATGGACACTGTGTTCTCCCTAAGTATGAATCTTTGATATGGATCTTCAAGCATTAGAAAAAATTGAAGCTTTCTTGCTAAGCGGCTTGTGATTTGTTGAAACGGAGTATGGCAAATTGCCGAAAATATAAATATCAGCGGCGGCTTATATGGTGCGTAGGAACTACGTCTCAAGCTTTAGGAATATTCCTACACGGAGGATCCGAGAATTCATCAGCACTTCTCCATGCGTGCGCCATATCAAGCGATGTGTTTGGCAGTTCCGGGCTTGAGAACTTGTATGTAATTGCCCGGTCAAGCGGATAAGACCATGCAATGATGAGGAACAGATGCACACTAAGCTTGCAGCTTTGCGATCCCATGTCGCATCCGGAAACATTGAATGTGTATACGTATGGATTACCAAGGAACAGGACACAGGTGACGCCTGCTATTACCGTTTTGACGCCGAAATCTACGGACGCGGCAGCGCTGAAGCCGGACATCTGGAGCCGGTAAAATCAGAAAGCGGCCTGGTCAAGGTAGACAAGGCCAGGGCAACGGGAAATCTAATCGGCGGAAAGGAGAACAGCCTGGTCAAATCCATCGGCGCGCGTATCCTGCTCGAGCTGAAAGGCCTGTGGCGCAAAGGAGAATTCCCGAACGCGAAATTCCTGAACTACTGCAATATCCATTAAAAGCCACCGTTTCGCTGGCAACCCGGCTGCACCACTCGTGCCGTGCAGCAATGGCTATTTCACCCGCTGCTTTTCCAGTTTGCGCGCCAGGGTCCTGCGGTGCATTCCGAGGCGGCGCGCCGCTTCCGAGATATTGAAATCGGTTTCGGCCAGTACCTGGTGAATGCGCTCCCATTCCAGGGTCTTGATTGAAGTTGCCCGGTTGGTCATGTCCATCTCTTCCTTTCCGGCCACGTGTCCGAACGCCGCTTCGATGTCGTCGGTATTGGAAGGTTTGGCAAGATACTGGCAGGCGCCCAGCTTGATCGCTTCGACCGCAGTATTGATGCTGGCAAAACCGGTCAGCACCACAATCTGCATGGCAGGATGATGTTCGTGCAAGGTACGGACGCAGGTCAGCCCGGATGCGTTGCCGTTCAGCTTGAGGTCTACCACTGCAAACTGCGGCGTATGCTGCTTCAGGAGTTCGCGGACTTCATCCAGGCTGGTGGCATGCAGAACCTGATAGCTGCGTCGCTCGAAGGAGCGGCACAGCGTGCGGGCAAAGGCCGCATCGTCTTCGACGATCAACAGCAGTCGGTCAGGCTGCATGGTGCATCCCCTCGTCCAGAGCGATCGCGCTCAGAGGCAGGCTGACGGAGACTTCCGCGCCTCCTTGCGGAAGATTGCGTGCAGACAGCACTCCTCCCAGGGTGCGCGCCACATTCATGGCCAGGAACAAGCCGAGGCCGCTGCCTGGCCGTCCCTTGGTGGACTGATACGGTTTGCCGATCTGGGACAGCATGGTCTCGGTAAAACCGGGACCCGCGTCGGACACATGCAAATTCAGTGCGCCGGATTCCACGCTGGCTTCGAGCTTGAGCCACTTTGGCGATGCTTCCAGCGCATTGTCCAGAAGGTTGTGCAGCATTTGCTTGATCGCGGCATCGGATACGACCGGCATGTCCTGCCGGATGCGGTTGTCGTAAACAAAGGTCTCGACCTGCCTTGTTGCGCGCCATTCGTACGCCAGGCCATCCAGGAAGGTCACCACGGTAGTTCGCTCGGATGCTTCTCCCCGCGCCTCGCCGGCCGACAGCAAAATGCCGCTCACAATCGCCTTGCAGCGCTGCAACTCGCTTTGCATGAGATCGATTTCTTCGATCAGATCGGCATGCCGGGTCAATTCCGGCATGTGCTTCCAGTCGCCGAGAATGACTGACATGGTCGCCATGGGCGTGCCGAGTTCATGGGCCGCACCCGAAGCCAGCAGACCCATGCGGACGATATGCTCTTCTTCGGCGGCCTGCTGGCGCAGATCGGCAAGCTGCGAGTCGGCCAGCCGGACGTTACGGTTGATCGACCCAATGAAAATCACCAGCAGCACCGCATTCAGCACGAAGCAGATCAGCATGCCCTGGATATAGGGGCTGTGAAATCCGAGCACGTGATCCATCGGCAGGTCCAGCGGCTTGGAGAACAGGGACAGGCCGGCCAGGCAGAGACTGGTGATGGCAACAATGGTCCAGGTCGACCAGGCTTCCAGCATGACCGCGCTCAGGATCACCTGCAGCAGGTAAAGGAAGGCATAGGGATTGGTTATTCCGCCGCTGTAATAAAGCTGCGCGGTCAGGCTGGCGACATCCACAAGCAGGGCAAAAAACAATTCCCTGTTCGATACCGGCCGCGCCTTGTGCCAGCGCAGGTGGCTGGCGACGTTGAAGAGCATCAGGCTGCCCAGCACGGCCAGCATCTGCGGCAAAGGCAGATCAAGCAGATACAGCTTGCTGGCGACCGCAATCGTAGTCAGCTGTCCGATCACCGCTACCCATCGCAGCTGGATAAGCAGCATCATGTTCTTGTGGCCGACCGCGTTTTCCACGCTTGAGGCTGTCGCCCACTTTCCTATCATGCCCAGGTCGGGCATGAACGTTCCATTTCGGCCTTGCATATTTCGTTTCTCCGCCGGGCAAAGCTTATTCTTCTTTGCCGGCTCGCAATTTTTCACGTTCTTCGCGCAACACCCAAATTCCCGCAGCGGCCGTCATCAGGCCCAGTGCATACCAGGTCAACGCGTAGACGAGATGATTATTTGGAAACGAAACCACCGTGAGACCACCGACCGGATAGCGGGTGCGCTTGTCCGAAGCGTGATCGTACACGGATTCCCGGTTTGCATCAGCGTCGATGAAATACGGGGCGACCTGCGTCAGATCGCGCGCCCGTGCAATCGCCTGCACGTCGCGCGAATACCATTGCTCGCTGGATATGTCGTTCTTGCGCAGAAAGGCGCCTCCGGGTTCGCTCATGCGCAGCAGGCCGGTCACCGTGGACGGCCCCTCCGGAAGAAGGAGCTGCGTATCGGCGGGCTGTGGCGGAACGAAGCCACGGTTGATCAGGACGATGCTTCCGTCCGCGGTGCGCAGCGGAGTCAGCAGCCAATAGCCGCTGCCGAGGCTGGTGGTCGCGCGCACCTTGGTCGCACGCTCGTGCAGGAAAGTCCCGGTGACGCGCACGTGGCGGTATTCGTCGCTTTCGGCATTGACGGCCGGCCATTGCTCGGGGCCCGGTGCTTCGACCGGAGCTGCATGTATGCGCTGTTCTACCCGCGCGATCAGTGCTTCTTTCCAGGACAGGCGTTGTGCCTGCCATGTGCCCAGGGCAAGGAAACCGATGAAACAAAAAGCCAGGAAGGCAAGCAGGGAGAACAGCTTGACGCGGGAACGGGAGCCTTGCGCTCCGTCATGAGAAAACGGGCGGCCGTGCCGCCCGGAATCGTCCGTCATTGGATAATAAGAGTGTTTGGCAAAATAAAGTCGGTTCCGCCAGGCATTCTTACATGGAAGGCATGCTGCTGGAGTGCATGCCCGGCATCATGTTTGCGTTCATGTGATACATCACCCAGATCGACCCGGCCAGCATGATGGCGACGATCAGCACGGTGAAGACTAGTGCAAGCATGTTCCAGCCGCCTTCGGACTTGGTGTTCATGTGCAGGAAGTACACCATATGCACCACCACCTGCACTGCGGCCAGCGCCAGGATCGCAATTCCGGCGGTGGATGAATTGGTGAAGACATTCCCCATGACCAGCCAGAACGGGATGATAGTCAGTACCGCTGCCAGCACGAAGCCGGTCATGTAGCTTTTCAGGCTGCCGTGGTCAGCGTGATCGTCATGGTGGTCATGCCCATGATGATCGCCGTGATGATGCGCGCCGGCATGAGCGGTATGTGCAGTCGGATGGTTCATGGCAGAACTCCCATCAGATAAACAAAGCTGAAGACGCCGATCCAGATCAGGTCGAGGAAATGCCAGAACATGGACAGGCATGCCAGGCGACGGCGGTTTTCGGTGGTCAGGCCGTGCTTGTTCAGTTGCACTGCCAGCGTGGCCAGCCACACGATGCCGAACAATACGTGCAGGCCGTGAGTGCCGACCAGCGTGAAGAAGGACGACATGGCGGCGCTGCTTTGCGGGCCTGCGCCTACATGGATAAGGTGCGCGAACTCATACAATTCCAGCGCCAGGAAGCCCAGCCCGAATACGCCTGTAACCCCCAGCCACTTGAGCGCTCTGCCCAGGTGCTTTTTCTGGGCTTCCAGCATGGCGAAGCCGAAAGTGATCGATGAAATCAGGAGCAAGGCGGTATTGATGGCGACCAGCTGCAAATCGAACAGCTCTGCGCCCGACGGTCCACCCGCATAACTGCGCCCGAGCACGGCATGCGTGGCAAACAGCGCGGCAAAGATCAGGCAGTCGCTCATCAGGTACACCCAGAAACCCAGCAGGGTGCTGTTTTCCGGATGGTGGTCCTTGACGTAAAAACGCTGGCTGGATGCGTCCTTCAGGACTTCAAGCGACTGGGCATTGATGACTTCAGACATAACGGTTCTCCAATTGACGTAAGCGGGCGGCCTCGGTGCGGGCCACCTGGTCCGCAGGAATGTAGAAGTCGCGCTTGTAGTTGAAGGTATGGACGATTACGGCGGTCAGCAGGGTTGCAAAAGAAAGACCGGCAAGCAGCCACATGTGCCAGATCAGGGCAAAGCCGACCACGCCGCTCAATGCGGCGATCACGAATCCGGCCGCCGTATTCTTCGGCATATGGATAGGCACGAAGCCCTCCTTCGGATGCACATAGCCCTGCTTCTTCATGTCATGCCATGCGTCGAGCGTGTAGACGCGGGGCGTGAACGCGAAGTTGTAGTCAGGCGGCGGCGACGAAGTCGCCCACTCCAGCGTGCGGCCATTCCACGGGTCGCCCGTCACGTCGCGCAGCGCATGGCGGCGCTTGAAGCTGACATAGAACTGGATCAGCTGCGCGCCGATGCCGAAGGCAATCAGCACGGCACCCAGAGCCGCGATCTGGAACCAGATCTGCAGCGACGGATCCTCGAAGTGGTTCATGCGGCGGGTCACGCCCATCAGACCGAGCACGTACAGCGGCATGAAGGCGGCGTAGAAACCAACCACCCAGCACCAGAACGACACCTTGCCCCAGAACGCGTCCAGCTTGTAGCCGAAGGCTTTCGGGAACCAGTAATAAATGCCGGCAAACAGGCCGAACAGCACGCCGCCGATGATCACGTTATGGAAGTGCGCGATCAGGAACAAGCTGTTGTGCAGCACGAAGTCCGCAGGCGGAACCGCCAGCAATACGCCGGTCATGCCGCCGATCACGAAGGTGATCATGAAAGCAACGGTCCACATCATCGGCAGCTCGAACTTGATGCGGCCCTTGTACATGGTGAACAGCCAGTTGAATATCTTCGCGCCGGTCGGGATCGAGATGATCATGGTCGTGATGCCGAAGAAGGAATTCACGCTCGGACCCGAACCCATGGTAAAGAAGTGGTGCAGCCAGACGATGTAGGACAGCACGGTGATCGCCACGGTTGCATACACCATCGACTTGTAGCCGAACAGGCGCTTGCCGGAATAGGTCGCCACGACTTCCGAGAAAATGCCGAATACCGGCAACACCAGGATGTAGACCTCAGGGTGGCCCCAGATCCAGATCAGGTTCACATACAACATGGCGTTGCCGCCCAGGTCGTTGGTGAAGAAGTTGGTGCCGACCAGGCGGTCAAGGCCAAGCAGTGCCAGCACGGCGGTCAGGATCGGGAAAGCGGCGATGATCAGCACGTTGGTGCACAGCGCGGTCCAAGTGAACACCGGCATCTTCATCATGGTCATGCCGGGCGCGCGCATCTTGACGATAGTCGCGAACAGGTTCACGCCCGACAGCAGCGTGCCCACCCCGGCCACCTGCAGCGACCATATGTAGTAGTCCACCCCCACCCCCGGACTTGCCAGGATGCCGGACAGCGGAGGATAAGCCAGCCAGCCGGTGCGCGCGAATTCGCCGACAAACAGCGACATCATCATCAGCGCAGCGCCGAAAGCTGTCATCCAGAAGCTGAAGTTGTTGAGGAACGGGAAGGCAACGTCGCGCGCACCGATCTGCAGCGGCACGACATAGTTCATCAGGCCGGTCACGAAAGGCATGGCGACGAAGAAAATCATGATCACGCCGTGCGCGGTGAAGATCTGGTCGTAGTGATGCGGCGGCAGATAACCCGCGACGTCACCGAAAGCGATCGCCTGCTGCAAACGCATCATCAATGCATCGGCAAAGCCGCGCAGCAGCATGACCAGTCCAAGGATCATGTACATGATGCCGATTTTCTTGTGGTCGATGCTGGTGATCCAGTCGCGCCACAGCGGTACCCATAATTTGAAGCGCGTCAACAGCGCAATCAGGGCGATGCCGCCCAGTGCCACCATGGCGAAGGTGGCTATCAGGATGGGTTCATGAAAAGGAATCGCATCCCAGCCCAAGCGGCCCATGATGAGTCCTGTCTGACCTGTAGTTTCTACTTGCATGTCGTTACGTCTTAATGAATGGTATGACTGGAATGGAGAACATCGACGCGCGGCTGCGCTGCATGGCGCTTGACCACGCTTTCATGGCGTGTGCCGTGCGCGGCATGCTGGCCGTCCTTCGCTTCGTGATCCGCAGGCTTTTTCTCGATCTTGCCTTCGACGGCTTTACGTGTGCGCTCGGCATCGGCCGCCATGACATGGTGCATGCACATCGTGCCCGGCGCCACGCAGCGATTGACCACTGCAGCGAAAAGCTCGGGCTCGACCTTGCCGTAGTCCTGCGGAGGCACCTGCTGGCTGGGCTTGTCCAGTTCCAGGTAGGCGGCACGGTTCAGCACCTTGTTGCCGGCTTCGGTCTTGGCGGTTTCGACCCACTTGTAGAATTCGTCCGCTGTCACGCCGTGGTACTTGAAGCGCATCTGCGAGAAACCGTCGCCGCTGTAGTTGGACGAGAAGCCGTCATACACGCCCGGCTTGTTCATCACGGCGTGCAGCGTGGTTTCCATGCCGGCCATGGTGTAGATCTGCCCTGCCAGCGCAGGTATATAGAATGCATTCATCACTGTGGACGAGGTCAGCTTGAAGCGGATCGGCACGTCGATGGGCGTGACCAGCTTGTTGACGGATGCGACGCCCTGCTCCGGATAGATGAAAAGCCATTTCCAGTCCATCGACACGACCTGCACTTCCAGCGGCTTGACATCGGCAGGCAGCGGACGGTTCGCATCGATGCGCTCCAGCGGCTTGTAGGGATCCAGGCGGTGCGTGCTGAACCAGGTCAGCAGGCCCAGGGCGATGATGATCAGGATGGGCGCGCCCCAGATCACGATTTCAAGCTTGGTGGAATGATCCCACTCGGGATCGTATTCGGCAGCCTTGTTGGTTTGCCGATATCGCCATGCAAAAATAATCGTCAGGGCGATGACGGGAACGATGATCAACAGCATCAAGAGCGTTGATATGACAACCAGATTGCCTTGCTGGGCTGCGATATCGCCTGAGGGATTCAGTACGACTGTTTCGCAGCCGGCCAATAGTGCTGCAGCCGACACAAGCAGCAGACGAGCTGATGGAGAGACCATGCGGATCATGCGGAAAATTGATATATGGGAGAATTGCATACTCTAATGCAGCGACCCCGCTTTGGCGATTGGACATTTTGTCCTATTGCGACGCGAGCGAATGAGCTGTCAGCGATTCAAGAGTGCAGTTTTTCGCCATGATATAAATTGTGTTGATACGAGATATTTTTTAGAGTGATACCAGAAGGACGTCTTCTCTTTTTCTCGCGCCGCATCATGCATCGAAGCGATACCCTACCCCATAAATTGAATGAATCAGCTCATGGTGAGGCGAAGCCAGGTCCAGCTTGCGGCGCAGGTTCTTGATATGCGTATCCACGGTGCGGTCGGTCACGACGCGATAATCGGCATAAGCCTTGCCAATCAACTGGTCTCTTGAAAATACGCGGCCCGGATTGTCATACAGGGTTTTCAGCAGCCGGAATTCAACCGGTGTGAGGTCGAGCGGCTGGCCGTTCAATGCGGCTTCATGCTTATCCTCGTCCATGCTCAGGCCGGCAGCAGGCGCTGAATCCTGCTTCACATAATTGGCACGGCGCAGCATGGCCGCGACGCGGGCAACCATTTCCCGGGGACTGAAAGGCTTGCATACATAATCGTCCGCGCCGATTTCCAGTCCCAGCAAGCGGTCGATCTCTTCGACCCGCGCCGTCACCATGATCACGGGCACATGACTGAAGCTGCGCAACTCCTTGCAAATATCGATGCCATCCCTGCCAGGAAGCATCAGGTCGAGCAACACCAGGTCCGGCATGGATGCCTTAATGGAAGGAATGACATCCAGGCCGTTTGCAATGACCGTAGTGTCATAGCCGCCGGCATGCAGATAATCGGCCATCAGGGCAGCGAGCTTGGGCTCGTCTTCCACGATCATGATGCAGGCGGACCTCATCGTCACTCTCCGTTCAGGCGGTAATTCCATTGACCAGCGGCAGCGTTACCTTTATGCATAGACCGCCCAGCGCAGAAGGGGTTGCCGCAACCCTTCCCTGGTGCGCATCGACGATATTGCGGCTGATAGCCAGGCCCAGTCCCGCGCCGCCGGTGCTGCGGCTCCTGGATTGATCGACACGGAAAAAGCGTTCGAACAACTGCGGCAGCATGGGATCAGGAACGCCGGGCTTGGTATCTTCGAATGAAAGCGTCACATTGCGTCCCTCGATCCTGCTGCTGATTGCCAGCTTGCCGCCGGCATCGGTATAACGGGCGGCATTTTCCAGAAGGTTACCGAAAAGTTGACGTATGCGATCCGGGTCGGCATGACAGAATGCCATTATCTCCATCGGAATATTCATTTCCAGTCCGAGCCCGCTCTGTGCGAACCGGTTCCGGAAAGTTTCTGCCGTCGCGCGCAACACTTCCAGCACGTCGATGCGGGATTTTTTGTAAGTAAGCGCCCCGGCATCCGACAGCGACAATTCATACAAGTCGTCGATCAGCTTGCCCAGAGTCGCCACTTCAGCCTGCAGTGACCCGATCGCGGCAGGCGTCAACGGGCGCACGCCATCCTGCAAGGCTTCGAGCTCACCTTTCAATACAGCCAGAGGCGTGCGCAACTCATGCGACACGTCCGCCATGAAGGCCCGGCGAAGTTTTTCATTCTTATCAAGTGTCGAAGCAAGATGATTGAAGTCCTGTGCAAGCTGGCCGAGTTCGTCGCTGCTGCTGACGGTGACCTGGGTTGCATAATCGCCCGCCGCCAGGCGGTGCGTGGATGCGGCGATATGCTTGATCGGCGCGATGAACATGCGCGCCAAGAGCCATGCCACCAGGGCCGCCAGAAGAATTGCGATGCCGCCGATTGCCAGGCTCGACTTCAGTTGCTGTTGCTGGAAGCGCAATGCCGCGCCGGTGCTCACCTGCTGAAAAGGCACCAGCGCAATCCATCCGACCGTAGCGCCGTTGACTTCAATGGGCTTTAACTTGGCGTTGCGGTTCAGGCTCGGGTTGCCGGCCACGAGTTGCTTATGCGCATCGAGCAATCCCACACGCAGGTTCAATCCCGTCAGGTCGGATTCAGGCGGCGCACGTCGCGGACGCTCGCCGCGCTGATCGGGTGGCGGCATGCCCGGCGGCCGGATCAGCTCGAACCACCGGCGCCGGTCGCCTTTCAGGAAATCCCAGCTGCCATGCTCCAGGTAAGCCTGTGCCAGTGTGGGGCGCAAGGCTTCCACGCGCTGCTCTTCCTGCTCGTTGAGGTAACCGAGGAATCCCTGGTTGAAGCTGGTGCGGATCGCCGTTGCCATGGCCACCGCCACCACGATGGAAGTGAGCAGAATGGCAAAGAACAGTTTCGAAGTGATGCCTGGCTTGCGTGACATTTGCCGTTTAGGTAAAGGATGGTGCCTGCATTATAGGGTTACCGCCGCAGTGAAAAATGCTGTTACATCAATCTTCAAAATTTCTTCACATTTGGCAGTCATGATGACCCCATCTACAGATCCGGCAAGGAACAGATTGCCGGAACGACTCTGCAAACGGGAACCGCCATGTCTGAAAAAACAACTTCCACCACAAGCGCACGCCCTCGCTTTCACGCATCCCGCAAGCTGATCACGGGAGCAATCTTGGCCAGCGTGCTGCTTGGCTGCGGCGTCGCCGCGAACAGCTATTTCGGCAAGAAGAACGACGTGCCGCTCAATACCACGGAAGTGGTCAAGGGCGACCTTGAAAAAACGGTTACTTCTCTCGGCAAGCTCAAGCCCAAGGATTATGTCGATGTCGGCACGCAGGTTTCGGGGCAGTTGAAAAAAGTGCATGTGGAAATCGGCGATCGCGTGAAGAAAGGCGACCCGATTGCCGAGATCGATCCGACCGTATATGAAACCCGCATCCGCACCAACCGCGCCAACATCGACAGCCTGCGCGCGCAACTGACGCAGCAGAAGGCGGAAGCGACGCTGGCGCAGCAGCTGTTCGCGCGCAATCGCGATCTGCTCAGGGAACGCGCGATGAGCCAGCAAACCGTGGAAGAGAACGAGTCGGCGCTGAAGGTTGCGAAAGCCAGGGTCGCCGCCACCGAAGCACAGATCAAGGCGGCTCAGGCCACACTGGACGGCGACCTCGCCAACCTCAGCTATACCAAGATCCTCGCGCCCATGGACGGCACAGTCGTGTCGCAGACCACGCTGCAAGGCCAGACTGTGAACGCCAACCAGCAGGCACCGGTGATCGTGCGGGTCGCGGACCTCGACACCATGACGGTCTGGGCGCAGGTGGCCGAAGCCGACATCACCAAGATCAAGGCCGGTGCGCCCGCCTACTTTACCACCCTGGGAAACAACGAGCGGCGCTGGAAGGGAACCGTGCGCCAGGTCATGCCGACTCCGGAAACCGTCAACGACGTGGTGCTGTACAACGTGCTGGTCGACGTGGACAACACCGAGCAGGCCCTGATGACCGACATGACGGTGCAGGTTTTCTTCGTGCTGGACGAAGCGCGCGATGCGCTGCTGGTTCCGCTCGCGGCATTAAAACCTGCGAAGGGAAAAGACAAGTCGCTGTATGAAGCAAAAGTCGTCGCCGGCGACAGTGTCGTCACCCGGCAAGTCAAGGTCGGCATCAGCAACCGGACCACCGCAGCCGTTACTGCAGGATTGAAGGCGGGCGACAAAGTCGTGCTCGCGCAAGCCGGTGCCGACGAAGCACAAGCCGGCAATGGCGCCCGCCAGGGCGGACGCCGCATGGGCATGGGACCGCGTCTATGAACGAGAACACGATGAACCTGCCGCAGCCGGTACTGGACCTGCGCGACATCACCCGCAGCTTTGCAACGGGCGATGCAGTCGTGCGCGCGCTGGACGGCGTGTCGCTGAAAATCTATCCCGGCGAATTCGTCGCCATCATGGGCCAGTCCGGCTCGGGCAAGTCCAGCCTGATGAACATCATCGGCTGCCTGGACCGCCCGACCAGCGGCACTTACCTTATCGAAGGCAAGGATGTCACCACCCTGTCCAAGGACGAGCTGGCATCGCTGCGGCGGGATACCTTCGGCTTCGTGTTCCAGCGCTACAACCTTCTGCCATCGGTGACGGCGGCGGAAAACGTGGAACTGCCCGCCATCTATGCCGGATCTTCCAAGAGCGAACGCATTGCGCGCGCGCATGCGCTGCTGGAACGCCTCGGCCTGGGCAGCCGCGTGCAGCACAAGCCGACCGAACTGTCGGGCGGCCAGCAGCAGCGCGTCTCGATTGCACGCGCCCTGATGAACGGCGCCGAGATCATTCTCGCCGACGAGCCAACCGGCGCACTGGACAGCCGCAGCGGCGAGGAGGTATTGAACCTGCTGAAGCAGCTGCATGCCGAAGGCCACACCATCATCCTCATCACGCACGACCAGAAAGTTGCCGACACCGCGCAGCGCGTCATCCAGATCGCGGACGGCCGCATCGTGAGCGACACGGGCAGGACGGTTGCCGGAAACGAACGCCGCTTGCAAAGTCGCCGCAATGCCGATGCATCCTGGCTGCCGGACCTGGGCGAGGCGGTGAAGATGGCCCTGCGCTCCCTGCGCGGCAACCTGTTCAGGAGCGCCCTCACCTTATTGGGCGTGGTCATCGGCGTAGCCGCCGTGGTCGCCATGATGGCCATCGGCAACGGCAGCAAGCAGGATGTACTGAAGCGCATCGAATCCATGGGCAGCAATCTCCTGCTGGTCTTTCCCGGCGCACCGGGCACGCGACCAAGCGGCGACATCGCCACGCTGGTCACTGGCGACGCGGAAGCCTTCCGCGACATCCCGAATGTCAGCGCGGTATCGCCCGAACGCAGCACGCGCGCGACCATGCGCTACGGCAGCCTCGACTTCCAGACCAGCATCACCGGCGTCTGGCCGGATTATGCGGAAACGCAGAACTGGACCATGGCTTCCGGCAGCTTCATCACTTATGAAGACGTCAAGGGTTATGCGCCTGTCGTGGTACTCGGGCAGACCGTCGCGAAAAGCCTGTTCCCCGACGGCGAAGATCCGGTCGGCCGCTACGTGCTGGTGAAAAGCGTTCCCTTCGAGGTGGTCGGTGTTCTGGCCGGCAAAGGCGCAAGCGCCTTCGGCTCCGACATGGACAATACCGCGCTGGTGCCGCTGTCGACCGGCTATATGCGCCTGTTCGGCAAGCAGTACCTCAGCTCCATCCGCGTGAAGTTCGGCGACCCCGAGCAGGCCGACGCGACGCAGGCCGCGATCCAGAGCCTCCTGCTGCAGCGCCACGGCAAGGAAGACTTCCAGGTGCGCAGCACTTCCTCGCTGATGGAAACCGCGACCGAGACGCAGAATGCCTTGACGCTGCTGCTGGCATCGGTGGCCGCGATTTCGCTGCTGGTCGGCGGCATCGGCGTGATGAACATCATGCTGGTGACGGTGACAGAACGCACACGCGAGATCGGCGTGCGCATGGCAACCGGCGCGCGTACCGCCAATATTCTCCTGCAGTTCAACACGGAGGCATTGGTGGTGTGCGGCATCGGCGGCCTGATCGGCGTGGCACTGGGTTTCGCATCGGGCTGGCTGGCGCAATTCCTCGGCATGAAAGTCGCGTTCACCGCCGCACCGGCCATCCTGGCATTTTTCTCGGCCTTTCTTACCGGCCTGTTGTTCGGCTACCTGCCCGCACGCAAGGCGGCCAACCTCGACCCGGTCGTGGCCCTGTCATCGGAATAAGGAAAATCGATGAAATCATTATTGAAATCGGCAACGATCAGCCTTGCGTTGGCGTCAGTACTCGCGGGTTGTGCGGTCGGCGCATCCTATCAGCGCCCGGATGCCGCCATGCCCGAAAAATGGGATACCACGGCAACGACAATCCGGAATGATCAAGGCTCTGCACAGACCTTCGCCGCGGAATGGTGGAAACAGTTCGGCAGCGCGGAGCTGAATCAATTGATGGAGCAGTCGCTGGCCGCCAACCATGATCTTGCGGCAGCGGCCAGCCGCATCCGTCAGGCCCGTGCTTCGCTCGGCATCACGTCTAGCACGCAGTGGCCGTCGGCAGAGCTATCGGTCAGCGGCGGCAAGAACCGCAACAACCAGTCCGCCATCCGTACGACCGAGTCGTCACAGGCCGGCATAACCGTCGCCTATGAAGCAGACCTGTGGGGCGGCATCGCCGCAGGACGTAAAGCCGCCGAAGCACGGGTGGATTCCAGCATGTACGATCGCGACGCAGTTGCGCTGGTACTGCAGTCCGATGTCGCATCGAATTACTTTCAGGCGCTGGCACTGAAGGACCGCCTGGCGATCGCGCGCAAGAACCTGGAAGCGGCGCGCAATGTGCTGTCGCTGGTGGAACTGCGCTATGAAAAAGGCGCCACCACCGGGCTGGAAGTTTCGCAGCAGCGCACATCCGTTTTAAATATCGAGGCCCAAATTCCGCAACTCGAACAGAACCTGCGCACGGTGCAGACGGCGCTGGCCGTACTGCTGGGCCGTCCGCCGCAAGGTTTCTCCGTGCAAGGGTCGACGCTGGCCGGCATGCAGATTCCCGCGGTCGCCGCCTATCAGCCGGCATCGCTGCTGGAGCGTCGTCCTGACATCAAACGCGCCGAAGCGCAACTTGTTGCCGCCAATGCGGACGTCAACGCCGCCCGTACTGCGCTCTACCCGAGCCTGCGCATCTCCGCGTCCAGCATTGCAGGAGGTGTGTTTACCTCCGGTTCCAGCCTGGCCACCTCGCTTGCGGCCTCGCTCGCGCAAACACTGTTTGACGGCGGGCGGCTGCGCGGGCAAGTCAGCCTGTCGCAGGCACAGCAGGAAGAACTGGTGCAGCAATACCAGCAAGGCATCCTGACGAGCCTGAAGGAAGTGCAGGACAGCCTGGGAGCCGTCGCTTCCGCCGAATCACGCCAGCAATTGCTGACCGATGCGGCGCGCGAAGCGCAGGAAGCCTTCCGCATTGCGAACGTGCGCTTTCAGTCCGGTTCTCAGGATATGCTGACACTGTTGGACAGTCAGCGCACGCAACTGTCGGCGGAAGACGCCCGCGTGCAGGCCGACCTTGCTCGTTTTACCGCGACCATTGATCTGTACAAGGCGCTTGGAGGCGGATGGAGCTCCGCGCGCGGATAGACCATCGGCGTTGCTCGCACAATCGCTCAAGGCGGTTCCGGCCGGCAAGTATTCTGCAATAGTGGCGCCTCATGCATGGCAACTATTGATCCTCTTCCGCGCGGAAGTTGGTCAAATCACTACAATAGGCATGTCCAAGACCTGTAGAGGGTTACGTGAGATATTTCGATTTCAGTTCCATGCAAGGCGCACTGACGACGCTCTTGGGAATTGCCGTGATTACCCTGATCGGCGTCGGCATCCGCGTGCTCATGATGCTTACGATTCAGCAACGGCGCGAACGCATGAACCGGCAGATCAACGAGCGGCTGCGCACCCTGATCGCAGCATATCGCACCCTGGGCGGGTCCTTTACCGGCCAGCTGACAGTTGACCCTACCCATTTGCGTGAGCTTCGTGTGAAAGCGCCTGAAGAAAATGGAGAATCGGTGGATCAGCACGAAGACAAAAGTTCAGACCGTTCGCGCCGGATTCGCGACGCGGTCGAAGCGGCCTTATCCGACATCATCCTGCTTGGCACCGAAGAGCATGTCCGCCTGGCCAGCCAGGCTGCACGCGATATGGCAGCCGGGCGCCCCATTCATACGGCAGACCTTGTTGTTTCCCTTCGCGACTTCATTCGTACGGCTCTCGATCTGGGACCGATACCGAAGGAGGTCGAAATCCCCCTCCAGGGACCGACCCGGACGCAGGGCGGCGGCCGCGCAAAAGGCGATGGAGAGAGAGGTGGAAACAAAGGCGCTGGCCGAGGAGGCGGCATGGGCGGCGCAGGTGGTGCCGGCATGGGCATGGGAATGGGCCTGGGTATAGGCCACGGTAAAAATGATTCGTCTGAATAAGCAAGATTGCCCCGAATCGGTCCGGCGCCATTGAAATGCCGCCAAAAGAAACCGGCCCTTTATCGGTTGATTGCCCCACGTTGCGGAAGACAGCCTTCAATTTTCCTGAGCGGGCTCTGACGATCCGGCTCTGACAATCCTTTACGACGCGGGGCCGATACGGCGACTGCCAAACCGTCTTCAGGAAAAAGTTACTTCGAATCCTATTTCAGTTCACCCAAAGTCACGTCGAGTGTTAACGCACTGCCCTTGCGCCATATCTCCGCCTTGACGTTTGCTCCCGGCCTGCTGCCGCCGACAAATCTTGCAAGGTCGGCTGATTCACGTATCTCCTGGCCGTTCAGCGACAGAATCACGTCGCCGGGCTGTATGCCCGCCTTGTCCGCCGGGCCGCCCTGCTGCACTGCCGAGACCAGTGTGCCTTTGGGTTCCTTCAGTCCAAAGGCAGCCGCAAGATCGACGGTCAGTTCCTGCACGCGTATGCCGATCCAGCCGCGCGTGACCTTGCCCGATTCGCGCAGTTGCTTAGATATGTCGATGGCGATATTGATGGGTATCGCAAACGCAATGCCCATGTAGCCGCCGGTCTGGCTGTAGATCTGGGAATTGATGCCGATGACTTCGCCGGTGGTGCTGAAGAGCGGACCGCCGGAATTTCCCGGATTGACCGCGACGTCGGTCTGGATGAAGGGAACATAGCTTCCATTGGGAAGCAGACGCCCTTTTGCGCTGACCACGCCGACGGTGACGCTGCTTTCGAATCCAAAAGGGGAGCCAATCGCCGCCACCCATTCGCCGGGTTCCACGCGCTGCGGATCGCCGATTTTCACGAACGGCAGATCCTTGCCGTCGATCTTGAGCAATGCCACGTCCGTGTACGGATCAGCGCCCACGACCTTGGCCCGATATTCTTTTTTATTGGTCAGCTTGACCGATACTTCGTCCATGTTCGCGATCACATGGGCATTGGTCAGCACATATCCGTCCGGACTGATGATGAATCCCGACCCAAGCCCGACGATTGGCGCTTCACCGGTATCTGGCATTCCGCCGAAGCGCTTGAAGAATTCCTGCAAGGGATGCCCCGGCGGAAGCTGCGGAACGCCCTGTGCGACGGGCGCACGCGACACGCTGATGTTGACCACTGCGGGCCCCTGCTGCTTGACCAGGCTGACGAAGTTCGGCAAGGAGATGGATGGCGCCGCAGCGGGAGCCGGCTCGGGCGCGGTGGCCTGAGGAACCTGCGGTTGCGGCGATTCCCTTTGTTCATCGGAACGGGAGCAGGCAAGCAGGATGAATGGAAAAGTCAGTAAGACCGCATGTTTGCGGAACTTCTTTTGCATTGTTCTCATATTGTCTCCAATGTCCTGCCGGTTCACCCGAAACCGCCCTCGTCGGTTTGACAGCAATACCAAGGAAAATTCATCGGCCGAACAGGCGAGTTCGGCATTAGCACTATCCGGGATGGCCAAGCTGCGGCGAACCCGCCGTCATAACTCATTGGCCTTCGCCTGGTTGAGTTAAAACAAATTCCCGGCGGCATGTACTACCCGAAGCTGAACATTCTTAGCGGCGGTTTATCCAATTTCGAAGCATCGCCACTAAAAAATCCAACAAGGAATCCAATGACTATTCCGGGCTTGCACGGCTTGAAGCCGCTGGACCTGATCAGACAATCGTTCAAGGCATTCAATGAAGACGACATGTCCACGTATGCCTCTGCCCTGGCCTACCAGATTCTTTTTTCGCTGTTCCCGTTTTTCATATTCCTGATTGCGCTGGTCAGCACCCTGCAATTGCCGGATTTCATGATGTGGCTGCGGCAACAGGCGGAAATGTTTTTACCGGAGCAGGCAATGAACCAGGTCAATACGGTATTGAACCAGCTTCAGCAACCGCGCGGCGGCCTGTTGTCTGTCGGTGCCATCGTGGCTCTGTGGACCGCATCGGCCGCGGCGCGCGCGACGATGAATGCGTTGAATGTGGCATATAACGTCAGGGAAGGCAGGCCGGCCTGGAAGATCTATCCTCTCTCGATTTTCTATACGCTGGTCGTGGCCGCCATGCTGATCGGCTCGGCGGCACTCCTGCTTGTCGGGCCGCAGGCAATGGACTGGCTATCAAGGCAGATCGGATTCGAGCAATTCTTCGTCACCATATGGGCATGGATGCGCTGGCCGATCGCGCTGTTCCTGCTGTCCTTGAGCGTGGCGGTGGTTTACTATTCCGCGCCCGACGCACAGCAGAAGTTCCGCTTCATTACGCCGGGGGCAATCCTGTCGGTGATCGTATGGGTGCTGGCTTCGCTCGCATTCGATTTCTACATCAGGAATTTCGCGGACTACAACGCCATGTACGGCAGCATCGGGGCAGTCATCATCCTGCTCCTGTATTTTTATATCTCTTCGGCTGTGCTTCTTTTCGGCGCTGAAATCAATGCGGTGATCGAACATCACTCGCCTTCAGGAAAGAATTCCGGGCAAAAAAACTTGCCATGACGAATTATCCTCTTGACGCATCCTGCGATCGACGTGCCGCAAAGAAGAATATGCCCGGCTTCATTCTTCGGCCGGGTAAGGAGAACCTGTATTTTTTCCGCTTGTCTATCATTAGTCGTTTTTCTTCATGAGCTTGCGTATCGACGACAAAAGCAAAGCGGAGAATCGGCTTGAAAAATACTCAGAATCAAAAAACCGGAAAATTTTCTGCCACGGCGCAGCGCATGCTTGACTTGCGGGAAGCCATTTTCTCGGAATGGGAAAAACGCGTACGTGCCAATATCGAACATGCCCGGGACCTGCCGCACCCGCTTTTGATAAACACCTTTCCCGCATATTTTTCCAGGCTGGTGGAGGCGGTTTCTCCGGGCTTTCCGCGGAAAATCGCTACGGATACCAATACTATTGCCATTGAGCACGGCGGGGAAAGGGCCCGGCTGACCAATTATGATCCGCGTGCCGTCATCGCCGAATTCCAGCATCTGCGCTGGGCCATCCTGGATGTGCTGCAAAAGCATGGTGTACATTTCAGCGCGGATGAATTTTATATATTCAATGCATCCATCGATGCCGCCATATGCGAGTCTGCCACTGCGTATATGCTCACGCAGTCTGCATTCCGGGAACAATTTGTGGCCGCCCTTACGCATGATTTGAGAAACCCCCTGCACAGCATCATTACCGCGGCCGAACTCATCCTGCGCACGGACGACCCGGAGAAAATACGCGAACTGGCAGGCAAAGTCATCGAAAACGGCCATCGCATAGACCGGATGACAAAGGACATGCTTGATTGCGCCTTATTTCAAAACGGTGAGCGCCTGACGCTGAACCTGTCGTGCTTTGATATCCTGGAGCTCGCACGGGAAGTCTGCGAGCAGGCGGCTATAAACAGCCAATCCCGGATTGAATTGAACGGCGAAGCTGCGGAAGGATGGTGGGACCGCGATGCAATCAAAAGAGCGATAGAAAACCTGATCGGAAATGCCGTGAAATACGGCGCTCATGACGAACCGGTGAAGGTTCATATCAGTCCCCAGCACGAGCGGGTCACCATATCCGTACACAACAAGGGCGACCCGGTTGACCCGGAACAGATGGAATCGATATTTCAGGTATTCAGACGCACCGAAGCGGCCAAGTCAGGAAACCGGCAAGGCTGGGGCATAGGCTTGCCTTATGTACGCAGCGTCGCGGAAAGTCACGGAGGCAGCGTGGTAGTCGACAGCTGCGTTGCGCGCGGCACCACCTTCATCATCGATTTGCCGGTCGATGCGCGGCCTTATCAGGGAACGCCGACGCTCAATAGTCTTACGAAATAAAAACACGCCTTCTCAAGAGAATGAGCTTCGCTTGCTGTGTGCACATTCATGGGAAAGGACAAGGCAGTTGTCTGCGCATATCTCCGCGCCATTGCCTATCGCCTGGCGATGCTGCCTGCATTGATAACAATGAAGTATGCGCAACGGAAAAACTGTGTCCGTCTTTCCGCTTTCGATTGATCCCGGCCCATTCAACCCAGATCCGTCCGGAATTCCTCCGGTTCGAAGCTCCGTCCCCATTTACCGATACTTTCAAATTCCGCAATCACCTGCGCGCCATACAGCAGCAGGATCGCGCCGATCTCGAGCGAAAGCAGCACCACGATCGTGGTGGTAAGCGATCCATACACCACGCTGACCTGAGACAGCGAAGCCAGGTACCAGATCAACAGGTGCCGGGTAATTTCCCACAGCACTGCGGCAGTGATTCCGCCGATCAGAGCATGACGCCAGGACAGGCGTCCGACCGGCATGACCATGTAAATCGAAGTCAGCAGCAGGACTTCTCCTGCAAATCCCAGCAGGTACAGCAGGATGCCGGACAGGAGGCCGAGCGACCAGCTTTGTCCGAGAAGCAGGATACTTTCTTTGCCCAGGACCTGCAGCGCCCCGGCGACTACAGTCACGAGCAGGATCCCGATTCCCAGCGAGAGGATATAGCAATACGGCAGGAAGGCCGATATCAGGAAATGGCGGCGATGGATGGCCACACGATGATTGAAGATCACCGACATGGCGTTTTCCAGGGCGGTAAACGCGAGCGAACTGAAAAAGAGCATGGTGAGAAGCAGTACCCAGCCGATAAAGTGCCGGTCGGTCAGGAAGTTCGTCAGTTCGGCAAGAATGGATTTTGACTGGCTGGGGACAATCCATTCCAGGTAACGCCCCAGCGTGAGCAGCAACTCGGTTTCATCGACCACATGCGACAGTGCGATCACGATCAGCATCAGCAAAGGCACGATGGAGAGCAAGGCATAATAGGCAACTGATCCTGCCAGCAGCAGCCCCTGGTTGGCGCGAAACGCTTTGAGTGTTCGCAGGAAAAATTTCCATGGATTACGCAGAACAAAGTCTGCTTCGCGACTTAACATGTCAAATCAGTAAGGCTTAATGATTTACGGGATTTCCTGGAATTAATTTTGCATGCAGGTGTCGATCAGGATCGGCATGCGCTTTTCACTATTTTGACCAAGTTTCGGCTTGCGCATGCGTAAAGATGCACTATTTATTGATCACGCTTATGCATGAAGGAAATAAGCGGACAGGCAATGTTTCAGAACTTTAAACTGTTTTTCAGGCAAGTGTCATGACAATGAGCGCAATCAGCATTTTCGACCTCTTCAAAATCGGCATAGGTCCATCCAGTTCGCATACCGTAGGTCCGATGCGTGCGGCGCTCCTGTTTGCCCGGCATTTGCAGGACAGCGGGATCCTGGCACAGGTTGCGCAAGTAAAGGTTGATCTCTACGGCTCACTGGGCGCAACCGGGAAAGGCCACGGTACCGACAAGGGCGTGATGCTGGGACTCATGGGGCATGCACCGGACATGGTCGATCCGGACAACATTCCCGTGTTACTAAACGAGCTACGCACTACAGGAACACTGAATTTGCTGGGTCAGCACGGCATCCCATTCAGGGACGCGGAACACATCGGCTTTTTCCGGCACGAAGTGCTCAAGGAACATCCGAACGGGATGAAATTCCAGGCATTCGACCATGCGGGAAATACATTGGCGGAAAAAACCTATCTTTCCGTAGGCGGCGGATTTGTCCTGCCCCAGGGGGCCATGGACGCACCTTCTTCGGAAGACGGCTGTCCCATTCCCCATCCCTTCGATACCGGCGACAAGCTGCTGAAAATGTGCGCCGAATCCGGCAAGACCATTGCACAAGCCATGCTGGAGAATGAAACATGCTGGCGCCCCGAGCAGGAAGTGAGAGCAAACCTGTTGCGCATCTGGGAAGTCATGCAGGACTGCGTCAGGCGCGGATGCCATGCATCGGGCGAATTGCCGGGTCCGCTCAAGGTGCGCCGGCGTGCGCCGGACCTGTATGCGCAGCTATCGCAGACCCATGCCGGCGAGGCAGCCGACCCGCTTGCCGCGCTCGACTGGCTTAACCTGTACGCCATGGCCGTCAACGAGGAAAACGCTGCCGGCGGACGCGTCGTCACCGCGCCGACCAATGGCGCGGCCGGCATCATCCCCGCGGTGCTGCACTATTACCAGCGCTTCATTCCCGGTGCGAACGAGGATGGCATTGCCACCTTCCTGCTGACGGCCGGCGCAATCGGTATTCTCTACAAGCTGAATGCCTCGATCTCCGGTGCAGAAGTCGGCTGCCAGGGCGAAGTCGGCGTTGCCTGCTCGATGGCAGCAGGCGGATTGTGCGCAGCCCTGGGCGGCAGCAATGAACAGGTCGAGAACGCCGCAGAGATCGGCATGGAACACAACCTGGGCCTGACCTGCGACCCGGTGGGAGGACAAGTGCAGATCCCATGCATCGAGCGCAATGCCATGGGCGCGGGCAAGGCGGTCAATGCGGCGCGCATGGCGCTGCGCGGCGACGGCACACACTACATCTCGCTGGACATGGTGATCAAGACCATGAAGGAAACCGGTGCGGACATGAAAACCAAGTACAAGGAAACCTCGCGCGGCGGCCTCGCCCTGGCGGTCAATATCGTGGAATGCTGATTTGCCGGATACAAGCTTGCCTGCCGCTCGCTCGCCATAGCTGTCGCAGGGAATCGTAAGCAGCCTGCATGCGGCAGTTATCCGAGCAACTGGATTCCATCGAGAGTGCGGGCACATTGTTCGCGTATGACGCGTACAAAATCCCTGACATACGGCTTGTCCTGCAAGTTGGCCGGGGCTGATACATACAAATCGTTCCACAAGCCTTTGCTGCCGATCCTCTTTCCCAGCACGTAGTCGTAATCCAGATAATTCTTCAAGCCCCAGTTCGGCAGCGCAGCCAGTCCGCGCCGGCTGGCAACCAGTTGAACGATGGCCACCGTCAGTTCCGCGGTGCGCCGGGTAAAGCCGATCTTTGCAGGCCAGAGCACTTCGCGGATCAGGTCAATGCGCTCTTCCGGCACTGGGTAAGTAATCAGGGTTTCTCCTTCAAAGTCCCTGGCATCCAGCCGCTTTCGCGCGTGCAGCGCATGCTTCGGCGGCAGTACGGCCAGGATCTCGAAGCGAAAGAGCGGAAACTCGGCATACTCCGGCGCGGGCAAACGCTGCGTTCCGATCACGAGGTCCGCCTTGCTGGTGCGCAGCAGCCTGGCCGGATCGCTGTGAAAGCCGGACACCAGGTCGATTTCCACTTCCGGCCAGCGCCGCCGGAATTCATCCATTACCGGCATCAGCCAGTCGAAGCATGTATGGCATTCCAGCACCACGCGCAACTGTCCCGCACTGCCCTGCGACAGCCGCAATGCATCGCGATCCGCCTCCTCCACCATGGGCAACACCGCATCCGCCAATTGCAGCAGACGCGTTCCCGTCGCAGTAAAGGCAATCGGCACGGACTTGCGTTCGAAGAGCGGAACGCCGTACAGGTCTTCCAGCAACTTGATCTGATGTGATAAGGCAGATTGCGTGAGATTGAGCAGTTGCGCGGCGCGGATCAGGCTTCCTGCCGAGCGCAAGGCGTTCAGGGTTCTCAGGTGGCGCAGTTCGATTCTGGAAGTCATGTCTTGGGATCAGCGTTTGCGAAAGGTGCATCTGGATACCGCGACGGCAGATGGATTGTCCGGCATCTGGCTTTCTGTATTAGAAATTTTCATACTTATTCGGAAAAACTTTCGTTTGAATTATATGCCAGGCCGCACCAAACTTGGCCTTTTGATTACTGGGGCATCACCGACATGGCAAACATACATACGCATATCCTGGGTTTTCCGCGCATCGGTCATCAGCGGGAACTGAAGTTCGCTCTGGAAAAATATTGGAGCGGCGACATTTCGACCGAAACGCTTGAACAGACGGGCAGCACACTGCGCCAGCGCCATTGGGCATTGCAGAAGGCGATGGGCATGGATCATGTGAGCGTGGGAGATTTCGCCTTCTACGATCATGTCGCCAACCATATTCAGCTTCTGGGCTGCGAGCCTGAGCGTTTCGGATTCAGCGGCGAAGAAAACGATCTGGACCGCTACTTCACCATGGCGCGCGGCATCGCCGGCGAATCTTCACAGTCCTGCTGCGCGCATCACGGCAACAGGAATGCGCTGGAAATGACGAAATGGTTCGATACCAACTACCATTACCTGGTGCCGGAATTCACTGAGCATACGCGTTTCTCGGTCGCTTCGGAACGGCTGTTCAATGAGGTGCGCGAGGCGCAGGAGCTCGGCCATTCCGCCAAGGCGGTACTGATTGGCCCCCTGACTTTTCTGTGGCTCGGCAAGGAAAAGACTGGAGGTTTCGAACGCCTGTCGCTGCTGGACCAACTGATCCCGGTGTACTGCGAGATCCTGCATCGCCTGAAAAGCATGGGTGTGGAATGGGTACAGATTGACGAACCCATTCTGGGGGTGGACCTGCCCGCCCCATGGCGAAATGCTTTCGAACGTACGTACTGGCAGCTCGCTCAGAACGGCGTCAAGCTGATGCTGGCGACATACTTTTCCACACTGGAGGAAAACCTTCGCATGGCCTGCATGCTGCCAATCGCCGGCTTGCATATCGACGCGGTGCGCGCACCGAACGAGTTGTTCATTGCATCCGACTGGCTCGCGGATCACAAGATTCTCTCCGCAGGAATCATCGACGGCCGCAATGTCTGGCGTGCCGACCTGGACCAGGCGCTGGCTCAGTTGCAGCCGGTACTGGAAAAGCGCCGCGGCAATCTCTGGCTTGCGCCCTCCTGCTCTCTCCTGCATGTGCCGGTCTCGTTGGCTCAGGAAACCGGGCTGGATACGGAAATCCGTTCCTGGCTTGCCTTTGCCGAGGAAAAAATGGATGAGCTGAAAACGCTGAAGGAAGCGCTGGAGCCCGGCTCCGCCGAACCCGCGGGGCTTCTTGCAGCGCGCGCAGCCAATATGGCGCGCCGCTCCAGTCCGCGCATACACCGGCCGGAGGTCATGGAAAAGCTGCAGACGCTGCCTGCCGGGATCGATGCGCGCAAATCGTCTTTCCCGGTCCGGCAGCGCCTGCAGCGCGAGCGCTTCCGTTTGCCCGGTTTCCCGACCACGACGATCGGGTCGTTTCCGCAAACGCCTGCCATCCGTTCAGCGCGACTGGCACTCAGGAACGGAAGCATGGCCCCCGAGCTTTACGAACAACAGATGCAGCATGAGATCGCCTACGCGGTGAAAAAACAGGAAGAACTGGGAATCGACGTGCTGGTCCACGGCGAAGCGGAACGTAACGACATGGTGGAATATTTCGGCGAACAGCTCGATGGATTCGCGTTCACGGGCCGCGGCTGGGTACAGTCCTACGGCTCGCGTTGCGTCAAGCCGCCGATTATCTATGGCGATGTGCGGCGTCCCCATGCCATGACGGTCAAGTGGGCAAGCTATGCACAGAGCCTGACGAAACGCCCGATGAAAGGCATGCTGACCGGCCCGGTCACCATCCTGCAATGGTCCTTTGTACGGAACGACCAGCCGCGTGCCCGGACCGCGCTGCAGATTGCACTCGCCATGCGCGACGAAGTGACGGACCTGGAACGCGCCGGCATAGGCATCATCCAGATCGACGAACCGGCAATCCGCGAAGGATTGCCGCTGCGGCGTAGCGGGTGGAAGGATTACCTGGACTGGGCGACGCGTGCGTTTCGTATCTGCGCAAGCGGCGTGGACGATTCCACGCAGATCCATACGCATATGTGCTACGCGGAATTCAATGACATCCTGCCTGCCATTGCCGCGATGGATGCCGATGTCATCACCATCGAAACAAGCCGCTCCGACATGGAATTGCTGCGCGGGTTCGGACAGTACAGCTATCCGAATGAGATCGGCCCCGGCGTCTATGACATTCACTCGCCGCGGACGCCGAGCGTGGACGAAATGACCGGTTTGCTGCGCAAGGCCGCTGCCGTTATTCCAAGGGAAAATTTATGGGTCAATCCCGACTGCGGTCTGAAGACAAGGAAATGGGATGAAACAGAATCCGCCTTGCGCAGAATGGTCGAGGCCGCACGGCAGGTGCGCGCCGAAACCTGCAAGGCTCCGGAATCACAAGTTCAGCACCTGTGATTTTTCCGGAGCCGGACTGCAATACGACCGCCGCACGTCACACGCAGAACCTAGCGTCTGCGCTGTGACATCTGTCCGAGCGCAATCGCCAGTGCTGCGCCGCCCAGGGCTTTGACCAGAGTCGGATTCTGCGCATAGAACCGGCTCATCTGATCGACGATCCCCGGATTCTGTTGCTCCGCACGCGCCGCCAATTCCTGCACTTCGTCGGGACTCAGGTTCTCGACATCTTCCGGCCGCACGTCTGCGCTTTGCTGGCCAGCCACGCGGTTCAGCAGCCCGCCCAATGCACCGCCGCCCATTCCTCCTCCAAGGAGGGAGCCAATGGCGGAGGGGCCAAGCGCGCCCAATAGCTGGCCGAGCATGCCGCTTCGCTGCTGTGGGTCCGCCTGTCCGAAAAGTTGTCCGACCATGGCGCCGAACGGCGGCGTCTGGTCCGAGCGAAAGGCCGCGCTAAGTCCGTCTGCGAGCGCTTCATTCGGAGTGTGCTGCGCAATCTCGTCGAAATCCTGCTCCACCTTGCGGGGCGGCTCATTCGGATTGATGTTGCCGTACTGCTGAAGAATATTTCCTATATCGAATCCCAAACCCATATGAGGCCTCCGTAACTTTGATCAGGCGGATTGCATGGACATGTGCGCATATTGCGGTTATCCATGCTCGATGGTGGCAGGCGCTTGTAAGCTTGCAGAGGAAAAACTATAAAGGTGTGCACAATCCCCCCCGTTTTGCACTTGCCGGACCGGGTACCAGAAGGTTTGTCCACATCCGATCCATAAAGTTTTATGAATATTTAACGCAACCGGATGAATGACACTGCATAAGAACGTGAAATGGAAAACCGTGCTTCAAAAAAGCCGTGCTTAAAAACAGTGAAGAAATATTTCGCAACAACGGAAAAGAAAAGCCCGCACATCTTCCGGTGTGCGGGCAAAGATCGCTTAGCTGGATAAAACAACTTCCTTCAGGATTACGATTTCATCTTAGTAAGCCATGCTGCAAGGGCCTTGATAAAAAGCAAAAGGCGTTGGAGTAAATGCACATCGGCGGCTTTTTACACGTTGCGCATATCTTGCAGCAGGAGTTTATACGCCCCGTTTTCCTTTCATTCCTTCGCGGACATTGCCGAATGCTTTTTGCACTTTGCCTGCCACTTGCTTGCCTGCACCTTTCGTTTGCTGGCTGCCGTTTCCAGTCGTGCGTCCTACGCCTTCCTGAACTCTGCCCACGGCATCCTTGATACCACCTTTCATCTGATCACGGTTCATGACATTCTCCATAAAAGTGGATACATCTTAGAAAGCCCCAGAGAGTCATGGTTCCGCCTGCGCGGCATGCACCACAAATAAGAATATTCCCTGCAAGACAGGCGGTGATTATTCAATACCACTGGCATGATCTTTGTGAATCAAGACGATTTACCAACCGATCCCGAATGAAACATGTCCCGATTGCCGGTTTTATTTTTCGCGCTGTTAACTGTTTCCGGCCTTGCAATGGCTCAATCTTCGTCGAGTCCCGCATCTCAGCACAATCGGACAGGCCCCATTTCGACCGGCTCCGATCGTGGCGGCGTATCGACCGATTCGATGAAATAGCGTTGAAATAGAAACGCACGTTACACATGGCTGTTGGCCTTCGCATGTAAATTCAGCGAGGGAGCTGAGCGGCGGGGATAGCGGTGCAAGGATGCCAATGCCCCGCACCGGCGTAGCCTCGGCCCGGCGCCCCTGCTATAGGCTGAGAGAAACAGGAGCAGGCAGGAATGTGCCGCCCTGCCCCTACGCAGCGCGCAGCATCTGGGCGTGAGACTGACGCGCATACTGAAGCGGCTTGCCGTCGCCCGCCGCGATTTCTTCCAGCTTCTTGCGCGCCCAGACAAAATTCTGTTCGGTCCGGAAAGTGGCAATGCCGGTTTCCGGATGAATCACATAATAAGCATGCTGCAGATTGGCCAGCACGGTATCGAGCATGCTGCGGATCTTCTTTGTGCCGAGCCGGCGTTTTGCGTCTTTCCAGTAGATCCCGGAGAAATCGCGGTTCTTGCATGCGCCGACGGCTGCAGCTATTGTCGCCCTGATGATGCTTGACGCCTCCGGATAGTGCCGGCAGATTTCCCATTCCGCTACTGAAAAAGCGGTATCCAGGCACATGGAACCGGCTTTCTCCCATACTGCGGAAGGCCCTTCCGTCGGATATGCGACATTGATGGCTCCGCGGTAAAAGCCGCCATGGTAGCGAGTCAGCATGGCTGCATAGGCAACGGGCTGTTCACGGTGAACGTCCCCGCGCGGTGGGCAATATTCCACCGCATCGTAGTAAGCGCGCACCCGCTGGACTAGGATGAAAGCCGTGCGCATCAGGTCGCCCGGATTGTTCTGGTCGGCCAAGGCCAGCTGAGCACGCAGGCGGACATGCGGCAAGGGTGCGAGCACACCGTCGCGCTCCTGTTGAAGCAAGGTTTTGAAGGTCTGATGTTCGACCATCTTTTTTGGGCCGGTCTTCATGTCGAATCAGCTTCTGTTATCTCACTTTAGGGTATATGCCTGTGCTGCCGGAGCAGGCAGTTCATGAATGTGTAGGTAGTATGGACTGCATGCGCGGCGGGTAATCTTCATTATTTTAGTGTCGCCCTGTCAGAACGCCAAATCTTGCAGAAAATGAAACCAGAAAGAATGAGAAGGAAGTTTAATTACATTACCCCGGTCATTAACTGATGTAACGCAAAAACAGTATGGACATGCCAGACAGATACCGGAAGGATTCCGGTGCCTTCACCATAGCCCTTAGTATCTGCTCAAACCAGGAATGTCTGATGCGCCCACTCAGCTTCAGTCTTTCTGTGAGGTGTATTTGACAGGCATGCCGGGCCAGCACAAATCACGCATTAACCGAATAGGCGCGTGTTTCAAAAAGAAACCGCTTCTGGATCAATGGAAGAATTTCTGCTGCCGGCAATGGCCTGGAAATGAAATATCCTTGGATCTCGTCGCAACCGAGCGCTTGCAGCACCCGGAGCTGTTCAGCAGTTTCGACACCTTCCGCCGTAATGCGCATGCTGAGCGCCTTGCCCATCGAAACAATGCTTTTGAATAAAACCTCACCGGATTTGGACTGGCCCAGGCGCGACGTGAATGCACGGTCTATCTTCAGGACGTGCAGATTGAATTCCTGCAAACGCGCCAGCGACGAATACCCCGTCCCGAAGTCATCGACATGCATGCGTATGCCCATGGCATTGATTGTCGCCACCTGGCTGGCGATGTCGGACGACTCATTCATCATGGTCGATTCGGTCAATTCAACTTCGAGCAATTCCGGGCGCAATCGATGTTGCTCAAGCAGGGATGCAATCAGGCGATCTATCCCCCCGGTATTGAACTGGCGCGCAGAAATGTTGACCGATACCGGCACGACCGCAACGCCGCTTGCCTGCCATTGGGCCAGTTGCGCGCAGACCTTTTCGATCACGGTCGCTCCTATGGAAATGATCGCACCCGTGCTTTCCGCCAGCGGAATGAATTCGTCCGGCGGCACGATGCCGCGCTCCGGATGGTTCCATCTCACCAGTGCCTCGAGGCCCGCAAGCTCGCCGGAACAGGCATGTACCCGCGGCTGGTAATAAATGACGAACTGGTCGTCCGAAATCGCTTTTGCCAGCTCGTCTTCCTTCTTCAGACGCGACGTCAGCCTGTCGAACAATTGATCGTCATAGAAGCGGAAGGTGCCTTTCCGTTCTTCCTTTGCGGCATACATTGCGATATCGGCTTTTTGCAGAAGCTCTTCGGTTGATGCGCCGTCATGCGGATACACGCCGATTCCGATGGAAGCGTTGATCACGCCATGATGGGCCGATACCTGAAACGGAAGGACGAAGCTCTGATTGATGCGCAATGCAACCTGGGCGATTTCAGCATAACTTGCAACGTCTGTGACGATCACCGTGAACTCGTCGCCGCCCAGCCTGACTACATAATCGTTCGGGCGCAGCAGGGATTTCAGGCGCAGCGCCACTGCCTTCAGCAGTTTATCGCCTGCGGAGTGCCCAAGCGAATCGTTGATATCCTTGAAACCGTCGAGATCGATGAACAGGATGGCGAGCAGTGAATTCGTCTCTTGCGCTTTCTTCAAAGCGGAGGGCAAGGAATCGAGAAGCCAGTGGCGGTTGGGAAGGTCCGTGAGGCTGTCGGTATTGGCCATGCTGAGGAGCATGCGTTCATGACGCTTTGTTTCGGAAATGTTCCTGACAATGACGGCAATGCCGCCGTCGTCGGAACGGATGCAGCGCCGGTACAGCCACGGCACATAACCATTGCTCTTTGGCGGCAGGCTGATTTCTTCCTCATAAAAACCGTCCTGCATGGCCTTGCTTAATATGCCGAAACTATGGTCGCGCAGTTCTTTCAGCGGCATCCTGGAAACCGGCAGTCCGATTAGCCCCTCCTTCGATATCCCGACAAGTTCCGCACCGCGTTCATTGCAATCCTCGACTACGAAGTCGATCAGCTTACCGGAGTCGCCATATAGCGGCCGCACCATGTAGAAGCCCTCGCGGGCGGCATCAATCGCAAGATTGAAGGTACGCCTGACTTTCTCCGCCTGTATCTTCCTGCGCGCCAGTCTTAGCGAAAGGAACATCCCGAATGCGCAGAACAAAAACAGCGCGATGCTCGATATAGTCGCAATGCTGCGGTAATTGCGCGCCGTCTGCAGGTGCATCGCAAGATGGGAAGACTCCGCCAGTCCGGCATATGAGTAAAGGGGATAATTTTTCTGTTTTTGCCACGCAAAGATGCGCGCCTCCTTGTCCTTGAAGGCTGATCCCGCTATCCGGCTGATGCCGTAGACTGTCCGGAAATCGGGTGGCGCAACATGCACTTGCCCGCGTCCGCGGATATCCTTTCCTTTTTCTGAAACGAATAATGTGCCGTTTTCGTGCCGGATCGAAATGAAGTCCCTCGGTCCGAGACTGTTTTCATCGTTGAAACTTGCCAGATAATTCGGCTCGATGCCGACCACCACAACGCCGCTGAAAGTGCCGTCTTCATGATCCAGCCGCCGAGTAAAACGCAATATGGGGGTTCCGGCGCGCTTGCCTTCGATTAAAGCGGTATCGACCCGCAACCGGCTATCGGAATAAGTTCGGTGAAACCTGAAATATTCCGTTTTGCCGGCTTCCAGAGGCGGTCCGGGCAAGGTGCTTGTTACCGCTCTGCTGCTCTTGTCGAGGATGCTGACGTAAATTTTCCCCGTTCGAGGAAATATCCCGTAAAGAAGCTGTTCCTCCAGGCTGACCGCAGCAGCATTCTTCATCCATTGATACTGCAGGCTTAAGGTGAGCTGCTCGATCTGGGAAATAGTGCGATCGAGCTGTTCCGCGTAGGCTTTTGAATAGGCTGAAGCTTCATTGAAAATATCGGCTTCCGCAATGGCCCGTTCGTTTGTAATTCTGACCGATGTGAGCAACCAGATACCCGCAATCAGGGCAGCACAAACCAGTGGCCAGAAAAAAAGGCTGAGAGGCAGCGTCTTCAGCAGCGACTTTGCGGCTTGTAATCGAGCAGATGCGGTTACTGTGGCACTCATTACGGCGATTGCCTGTCAAAAGTTAGCCATTCCGCCTTTATCCGGTCAAACCCTTCTGACTTACAGAATTTGACATGAGCTTCCCCTTATTGATTTTTCAGAATTCGGGAATGGTATGTATGAACTGAATAATGCCAAATAATTTCCGGCATGAAAGAGAAATAGTTAAAAAATGTTGCGCAATTGAACAAACCAAAAGTTTTGTTGTTTTTTTGTAAATTAAAAAAGAATAGTCCGTAAGCTATGACAAACTCTTTTTGAATGACAGCCGGAAAGCGTTTTCATTTGGATGTTTTCCGCCTAGTTTTCGCTACATGCGGCACCGCATCCTTTCATCAAACACCGTCTTTGATGCCACCGCATGCCGCTCAAGTCTGGAATTTCAACCAGGCCGGACGAAGGCGCGCGGTGTTTTCTGCTGATACAAGCCAAGCATTCCATGTGCAATCTCAGTCCGGCCCGGTGCAGAGAATCAGCGTCTCCATTGCTCTTCAGATGCGGAATCGGCCTGCCTTTACGCCTTATCAAAACACGCAGAGAAATGTAGGCCACAATAAAAACAAGACACAAATCATCGTGGAGACTTCCATGGTTAAAATCGAATGCGATCCGGAAGGCGGCTTCTCCGTTGTGGAAGGCTACGAAGAGTTTCTGGAACTGATGGATAAAAAGGGAACGGTGGAAGTTTCCGATACGTCAACGGGAAGGCATTATTTTGCGCATGAGGTCGGCAACGAAATCTACCTGCTGAACCAGGCATCCCAGGACGCATTAACCACCATGGCGAACCTGCTGATCCAGAATATCATCAAGAAATCCTGGTCCTAGCAACGCTTGCATGCTATGACGATGGTGCTTTGCGCGTTCAACCGGTAACCAGGCGGAAGTCATCCAGAATAGGTACGAACGCCAGAATGACCAGCAAAAGCGCCAGCGGCAATGTAGAGATAAAGCCGATATAGCTGAAACCCAGTGCGCCGATCACGCCGCCAAGGAAGAAACAACCGATCAGCACCGACAGCATCTTTATCTTTCCGCGATTTGCCAGCACCCGCGGTCCGGACGGATCATGCGTTGTTGAATTCCAGTAAAACAATTTTCCGAGTTCGATGCCGATATCGGTCACCATTCCGGTGACATGGGTTGTGCGGATTTCGGCATTGGAAAGCTTGGTGATGATGGCGTTTTGCAAACCCATTACGAAGCAGAGCAAGGATACGGTCACAGGGATAAACAGCCACTGAACGTGCTGCAGATTCTTGCCGAGAATGCCGAAGCAGATCAAGAGGCAGGCTTCGGCCATGAGCGGCAGCGCATATTCGCTCCGCAAGCCTTTACGTCTGGCCCAGTTGATCATTACAGCGGTGCACGCTGCTCCGGACAGGAAGGAGAGCAAGGCGCCCAATCCGTCCAGTACCAGGGAGAATTGATTGAGCACGAGTTGGTCCGCCATCGAGGAAACAATGCCGGACATGTGGGATGTGTACTGCTGAACGGCCAGGAAGCCGCCGGCATTGGTCGCGCCTGCAATGAACGCAAGATAGGCAGCGAGATGGTAGTTGGCCGCCCTGTTTCTTTCGCGATTCGTGAGATTTCTGAGATATGAAACCGGCATACACAATCCAATCGTCGATAAATTCCTGCTGATGACATGCCTCCCTTTTTTAATCCTTTACCAGAGACAAGTCAAGGAAGGATATGGCATGGCGCCACGTATTTTTCAAGTGAATCCGATACAGGGACCATGCGTCTGATCAGCCAGACAATGTGCGCATGCTGGTAAAATGCCTTGCTTGATTTTCAAGCTTCCCTATGGACTCATGGGCAAGCACTCAATACTTGGCAAAGTTAGCTAAATAATCAACAGGGCTGCACCTGCATGCCTCTTCGTTTCAACTGAAAATCCATGCCGACAAAAGACCAAACTGAACGCTCAATTTATCCTTATGTAGCCGGGTTAGGACTTCTGGTGTTCATCATCGATGCCCTGACCCCGCTCGGCTATGCGGAATGGATTTTTTATGTCCTCCCGGTTGCCGTATCCAGCCTGGGCAAAAACCGGCAATTGCCTATCGTAACGGCCTTCGCGCTCATGCCCTTGTTGGTAGTCGGCTACATGCTCTCGCCGACCGGCGCAGATCCGACCATGGCCATAGTCAACCGCATACTGGCTTTCATCCTGGTGTTCATGGTCGCGTTTCTTTCTCTCCAGATCGTGAATGAACGCGTCCTGGCGCAGCACCTGATGTGGATAGAAAAAGGACGGGGCATCGTTTCGCAGAACATTCTCGGTGAGCCAACTGTCGAGGAACTTGCAGAGAAAGTCTTGCACGGATTGGCGACTTACTTCGAAGCGCAAGTCGCCGTGTTTTACCGGCTGGACGGCGAACGCCTGGTTTACAGTGCATCATTTGCACTTGACCAAAGCCAGGCCAAAAAGGAAATAAAGCTCGGCAGCGGACTGGCCGGCGAAGTGGCAAAAGACGGTCATGCCGTGGTTCTCGGCGACCTGCCTGCCGATTATCTGCAGGTCGGATCGGCAATCGGGACAAGCAAGCCTGCAAGCCTTCTCATTGCTCCGTACACACAAAATGGCCAGGTCGCCGGCGTCATGGAGTTCGGTTTCATGCGTCAAGGCGATTTCAAGAAGAAACTCGAGCTGCTGCAGCTCGTGTCCGACAAAATCGGCAGCGCATTGAAGACCGCGCAATACAGGGAAAACCTTCAAATTCTTCTTCAAGAAACGCAGCGCCAGAGCGAGGAGTTGCAATCGCAGCAGGAAGAGCTGCGCGTTGCCAACGAAGAACTGGGAGAACAATCCAAGGCGCTGCAAGAGTCGCAATCCCAGCTCGAGGTACAGCACAGCGAACTGGAAGCCGCCAATGTCCAGCTGGAAGAACGCAACCAGCTGCTCGAGCAACAGCGGACCAGGCTGTTCCTCGCGCAGCAGGAGGTCGAGAAAAACATAGCCGAGCTGGAGCGTGCAAACCAGTACAAGACAGAATTCCTTGCCAATATGTCGCATGAGCTGCGCACGCCCTTGAACAGCTCGCTCATTCTTTCGCACATGCTCGCCGAGAACAAGTCCGGCACCCTGACGGAAGACCAGGTGCGGTATGCGCGCACCATCCATGCCGCCAACAACGATCTGCTCACGCTGATCAACGACATTCTCGACCTGTCCAAGATCGAGTCCGGCCAGGTGGACCTGAATATCGATTCCCTCGCCATCCGTGATGTGATGAACAGTTTGCGGGAAACCTTCGAGCCGATGGCGCAACAGAAGTCGCTCGCCCTCGATTTCGAGGTGGATTCCGGTACGCCCGAAGCGATCTATACGGATTCTCTCCGCCTCCAGCAGATCCTGAAAAACCTCCTGTCGAACGCTTTCAAATTCACGCATCAGGGAAAGGTCACGCTGGCGGTTTCCCGTAAAGGTGAGCGCATGCAGTTCGCAGTGCACGACACCGGCATCGGCATCTCTCCGGAACAGCAGGAAGTAATCTTCGAGGCATTCCGGCAGGCCGATGGCAGCACCAGCCGGACGTATGGTGGAACTGGCCTGGGCTTGTCGATTTCCCGTCAGCTGGCCAAGGTTCTGGGCGGTGACGTGACGGTGGCAAGCGAACCCGGCAAAGGCAGCACCTTTACCATTGAAATACCGATCGATCTGCGAAACGGCGGCACGGAAAGCGCTGCGGCTGATCGGACACAAACTCTACCCACGCCCCCAACACCTGCGGCTGCTTCACCGCGTATCGAACCGAAGCCGGCAACACCGCCGCCTCTGCCGTCGCAGGACACCGTCGCATCCGGTACTGGGATTCCGGATGACCGCAACAGGCGTTCGCGCAAGCGGCTGATCCTGGTAGTGGAGGATGACCCCGGTTTTGCTGGCATCCTGTACGAACTGGCGCACGAAATGGATTTCGACTGCATTCATGCATCGACCGGCAGCGACGCGATCCGGCTGGCCCAGGAGTACAAGCCTGACGGCGTGCTGCTCGATGTCGGATTGCCGGATCAGTCCGGCCTGAGCGTCCTCGAAAACATCAAGAGCAATCCGGCGACACGCCATCTCCCTGTGCATGTCGTCTCGGTGGACGAATACATGCAAACCGCATATGAAATGGGCGCAATCGGCTTTGCGCTCAAACCTGCCGCACGCGAAGAACTTTCCAAGGCGATCTCCAAACTTGAAAGCGTGCTGCGCAAGCAGGCGCGCCATGTCCTGATCGTCGAGGACAATGCCGCATTGAGCGACAGTCTTGCTGCGATGCTGTCTGCCGAGGACATCAATATCACCAAGGCTTCCAATATCGCCGAGGCGCTGAAGTTCCTTTCTTCCGCAACCTATGACTGCATGGTGATGGACCTGATGCTGCCCGACGGCTCGGGATACGACCTGCTGGAAAAGATATCGAAAGAAGGAAAGTATGCCTTCCCGCCTGTCATCGTCTATACCGGTCGTGTTCTGTCGCGGGAAGAGGAGCAAAAGCTGCGCCGCTATTCGCAATCCATCATCATCAAGGGCGCGCGTTCCCCGGAGCGGCTGCTCGATGAAGTGACGCTCTTCCTCCACCGCGTCGAATCCTCGCTGCCGGCCGAACAGCAAAAGCTGCTCGCTCAGGCACGGCAGCGCGACTCTGTTTTTGAAGGGCGACGGATCCTCATCGCGGAAGACGACGTGCGCAACGTTTTTGCGCTGACTGCCATCTTCGAGCCGCTGGGAGCAACGCTGCTGATCGCCCGCGACGGAGAAGAAGCCCTGAAATGCCTGGAAAGCGAGCAGCCTATCGATCTGGTGCTGATGGATTTGATGATGCCGAAGATGGACGGCCTGACGGCAATCCGCAAGCTGCGCGAGCAGCCTCAGTTCAAGCGTCTTCCGGTTATCGCCCTGACTGCCAAGGCCATGGCGGACGACCGCCGCAACAGCATCGACGCGGGAGCGAGCGACTATATCGCCAAGCCGATCAATGTGGATCAGCTGGTATCGCTGTGCCGGGTGTGGATGCCCAAGTAGGAGCGCCCAAAAATTGATTCTGAGGGTGTTGCGCCGCCTTGCCGTACCAATTTGTACTGTCTGCGGCGGCGCGCCTACTCAGAACCGCTTCGCTTCATTTTTTGGGCGCTCGCCAAATATTTACGTGGAAGAGTGAATGGATCCGGATTTCGACATTGAGCTCCAGTTGCTGCTGCAGGGGATCTTCCTCAAGTACCAGCACGACTTCCGGCATTATGCGACGGCCTCGCTGCGCCGGAGGCTGTCGCAGGCCATGGACCATTTCGGGTGCAGGACCCTGTCCCAGTTGCAGGATCGTGTTTTGCACGAGCCGGACGTATTTTCGCAAATGCTGCGATTCCTGACGGTGCAGGTCAGCGAAATGTTTCGCGATCCTTCCTATTTCAAGGCACTGCGCGAACATGTGATCCCGGTCCTCCAGACCTATCCTTCGATCAAGATCTGGATTGCCGGCTGCAGTAAGGGAGAGGAAGTCTGGTCTATGGCGATCTTGCTGGAAGAAGAAGGCCTGCTTGAGCGCAGCATCATCTATGCAACCGACATCAATACCGAGGCCCTGGCGGCAGCGGAATCCGGAATTTTCGGACTGGATCACATGGCGCAGTTCAGCACGAATTACCAGCAGGCAGGCGGCAAAAAATCCCTGTCGGATTACTACAGTGCAGCATATAATGGCGCGATTTTCCGGCAGAGCCTGAAATCCCATATCGTGTTTGCCGACCATAGCCTGGCAACGGATAACGTGTTTTCCGAGGTGCACTTGGTTTCATGCCGGAATGTGCTGATCTATTTCGATCGCGAGCTGCAGAACCGGGCGATCAAGCTTTTTTATGATTCCCTGGTCCACCGTGGTTTTTTGGGCATAGGCCCAAAGGAAACACTGCGCTTTTCGCCCCAGGACAAGTCGTTCTCCGAAATCGTTTCGGGGGAACGCATTTACCAGAGATTGTGAAACGGCACGGGACACCGCATGGCAGGACAAGACAAGCACATAGAACTGGTCGTCATCGGCGCTTCGGCCGGAGGCGTGGAAGCCTTGAGCGTTTTGCTCCAGGCTTTGCCTGAGGATTTTTATCCGCCGGTCGCGATCGTCCTTCATCTTCCGCCGGACAGGTCCACTGCCCTGCCGCAGCTTCTTGCCAGAAAATGCGCCAGGCCGGTAAAGGAAGCGGAGGACAAGGAGCCGCTCGTCAACGGCACAGTTTATTTCGCGCCGCCGGACTACCATCTGCTGGTTGAGCCGGACCGCTCGCTGTCCCTGTCGCGCGATGAACCGCTGCATTATTCCAGGCCTTCGATCGATATGCTGTTCGAGTCGGCGGCAATGGCCTGCCGCGAAACGGTGCTCGGCATCATCCTGACGGGTGCGAGCAAAGACGGCGCAGAAGGTTTGAAACAGATACGCACATGCGGCGGACTTGCATGGATACAGCAGCCGGATGAAGCACTTTCCAGGATCATGCCCGAAGCCGCCATCAGCACCGCGGGAGCCGATCAGGTTCTCACGCTAAAACAACTTTCCGAAAATTTGTCCCGATTAACCGCACCTGCCATAGAAGCTGACTGATATGAGTGTGACTGATATGAATGGTATCAATGTACTGGTGGTCGACGACTTTCCGCAGAATCTGGTGGCGACGGAAGCCATCCTGTCCAGGCCGGGACTGAACGTCCTGAAAGCGGCATCCGGAGAAGAAGCGCTGGAACTGCTCCTTGCGCATGAGGTCGCGCTGGCATTGATCGATGTACAGATGCCCGGCATGGACGGTTTCGAGCTTGCCGAAATCATCCGCGGCAACCGGCGTACCAGCAGCATTCCGCTCATTTTCATGACGGCCGCCGCACAGGAAGGCACTCGGACCTTCCGCGGCTACCAGGCCGGTGCCGTGGACTTCCTCAACAAGCCGGTCAATCCCGATGTCCTGCGCGGAAAGGTTGAAGTCTTTGCGGAATTGTTTGCGCAGAAAAAGCAGATCCAGCAGCAGGTGGAAGAATTGCGCCAGGCGCTCCAGGTCAATGAGTTATTCATTGCCGTGCTGGGGCACGACCTGCGCACGCCGCTCTCCGCGATCCTGCACGGTGCCGAACTGATCCAGCTTCTGGCAAAGGATGAAAAAGTCGCCGGCGCCGCAAAGCGTATTCAGTCAAGCGGCGAACGCATGAACAAGATGGTGCAACAGTTGCTGGATGTCGCTCAGATACGTTCCGGCAGCATCAACCTGTCCAGGACGGCTTCGGATTACAGAAAACTCTGCACCCGGATTGTCGAAGAGATTCAGGTTGCATTCCCCACTGCGGCGATCCGATTCGAATGCCATGGCGATGTCAACGGCACATTCGATACCGATAGAATGGCACAGGTATTGTCCAATCTCGTCTCGAACGCAGTCCAGCACGGCGAACCAAACCAGCCCGTCTTTTTATCGGTTGACGGATCAAAGCCAGCGCAGGTGACCGTTTGCGTGCAGAACAAGGGATCGATACCGGCCGATACGCTTGACCGAATCTTCAAGCCTTTCCATACAACGAGCGCCGGACGTTCCGCGAAATCCGGTCTTGGTTTGGGCCTGTACATCGTCAAGCAGTTTATCGAAGCGCACTGCGGATCGGTAAAGGTTTCATCGAATCCTGTAAGTGGAACGACTTTCGAACTTACCCTTCCCCGGTAAGGCAGGCCTCGACTCAATCTCAACGAACCTCTTCATTCCAGTCAGGAGCCATTTGGCCACTGACGCGAACATTGAGGCCGCCGAGCTTCTCGGACTTTTCCACCTGCAGGTCCATTTTATGCACGCTGGCAATACGGCGCACAATGGACCAGCCCAGCCCGCTGCCGCTTTCGCCGCTTCCGAGCACTCGGAAGAATCGTTCACCGAGCCTGCGGCGGTTTTCATTGCTCATACCCGGTCCGCTGTCCTCGACGTTCACCGCGAAATGCCTGTCATGGCGCTCGACGGCCACATGCACTTTAGCGGATGGCGGACTATACCGGACGGCGTTGTCGACCAGGTTGCGCATCAGAACGGTCAATAGCGTGGCGTTACCGCGGACAATGCAATGTGCGGAACCGGAAAATTCCAGTGCCTGTTTTTTTTCAAGTGCCCTTGGCGCAAGCTCAGCCACGGTCCGCTGGACAAGCGAGTTCAAGTCGACGTCTTCCATTGCCGGTTCTGCGTCGGCTTCCATTCTCGACAGGGTCAGCAATTGTTCCACCAGGCGCACTGCACGGTCGCAGCCGTCCAGCGTATTCTGCAGCGCGTGCCGGCGCAATGCATCATCGGTTTCGCCCATCGCCACTTGCGCCTGCGCGCGTATTGCAGCAATAGGCGTACGCAGTTCGTGTGCGGCGTCGGCGGTGAAGCGCCGCTCGGATTCGATCAGAGATCCGATACGCCCGAAAAGAGCATTCAGCGCGTCCACGATCGGCGTGATTTCCGCCGGTGTTGCTTGCATCGCCAACGGCTCCAGCGTCCGGGCCTCACGCTGCGCCAATATGCTGCCAAGCTGCCGCAGCGGACCTACACCACGATAAACAGCCCACCATACCGCCAGCGCAAGCAGCGGAAGCGCGACGGCCATGGGCCACAGCGTGCCGCGAAGCACCGCCAGAAGGATAGATGTACGCGAGCGAGCCTGTTCGCCCACATAGACCTGGACGTCGCGCTCGGCGCCGTACGCCGCAAAGACACGCCACGTCTGTCCATCGATTGAGACTGTCTTGAAGCCGCTCTTGAAGTGCTTTTCCTGCGCAATCATCGGCTCGGAAGGCGCATTGGCCGATCGCGATACGAGAACGTCTTCATGAAATACCTGGAACGCAACCTTGGGCGCATACTTGTGCAGGGTCGGCGTATCGAACTCATGTTCATCGTCGGGCATGTCGCGCGCCTGCTGCACTACCAGCAGTGCGGCGGCCTGCGCCAAGTGGCCGTCGAGCAATTCGTCAAGCTCATGTCGTACGTCGGTCCAGATCTTTATCGCCGTTACAAGCCACACCCCAAGCACGACGGTCAGCACGAATACGATGACCCGGCCCTGAAGCGAACGCGTAAGCCTGATCATGCTCTGGGCGCACTGCGCAGCAGAATGTAGCCGACACCGCGCACGGTCTGGATTAAATTGCTGCCCAGCTTGCGGCGCAGATTGTGGATGTGAACCTCGACAGCATTGCTTTCGACTTCCTGGCCCCAGCTGTAGAGATGCTGCTCCAGCTGTTCACGCGTCAGCACGCGGTCTGCGCTGAGCATGAACGTATGCAGAAGATCGAACTCGCGGGTGGATAGATGAACCGGCTCGCCTGCCTTTCGCACGGAACGCGCTGCCGGATCGAGCACGACGTCCTGCACGGTTACAACCTCTTGTGTCTGGCCGTGAGCACGACGCACCAGCGCCCGCAGGCGTGCGGCCAGTTCGTGCAGGTCTACCGGTTTGACCACATAGTCGTCGGCGCCAAGGTCCAGGCCGCGAATACGGTCCGGCACGGCATCGCGCGCAGTCAGTACCAGCACAGGAATCGGAAGACGTGCCTGGCGGATGGTGCTCAGCACGTCCAGACCGTCCTTCTGGGGAAGACCCAGGTCAAGGACCGCGGCGGCGTATGGTTGGGCGCGCAGCTCGCGCTCTGCCGCCGCGCCGTCCCGCACCCAATCCACCTGGAATCCGAGCTGCCGCAGGCCGGCCCTGAGGCCGTCCCCCAATAATGAGTCGTCTTCGGCAAGAAGGATGCGCATGATTTCATTATCTCACGGAGAATTATCCCGCGAAGCCCTGCTCAATCGTCGTCGTCATCGCCGCCATCCTGCGCCGTCACCGCCGGCTGACCGGAGAGATCCGATGGCGATGGAGCGCTTTGCCACTGCATCCACCAGAATCCGAGCACCGCCACCAGAATCAATGCGGCGACCGTTCGCCATGCACTGCGAATACTTTCTTTCGGCGATCCCGTCTTGCGCCCGTCGATCATTGCGCGCACGAGGTTTTCCTTGTGCAGCCAACTGCTCAGCACCACAGCCGCGATGTGGACGAAAACCAGAGCGAGCATCAGGTTGGCCACCGCCTCGTGCACCTCTTCTACCCACTCTCCGGCAAGATCGTTATACAAGGTCCAACCAGATGCCGCAACGGCCAGCGCCAGACCGAGCAATGCCAGGATGGCAAGCGCACCGGCAGGATTATGCCCCGTATAGTGCTCAGGCTGCCCGCGCAGGATTGAGCCGAAATAGCGGGCTACGGCTTTCGGGCCGCGCACGAAATCTGAAAAACGTGCGTAGCGCGTTCCCATCAAGCCCCATATGATCCGGAATACCACCAGGCCCGCCATCGTATAGCCCAGCGTCACGTGCAAAAGGCGCCAGCGTTCGGTCTCTGCAGTCAGGTAGGCACCGGCGAAGCTTAGTGCCATCAGCCAGTGAAAAACGCGGACAGGCAAGTCCCATACCAGAACAGGGCGGCTTGCCGCTGCGCTAACCGATACGGCGGCTGAGTCAGCCAATGCATCAGCGCGGGATTTGGACAGCGTCTTCATTGAAATCTCCTTGATCGGCCCGCGTATGGCAGGCCATGCAATTGGCAGCGCTCTTTATGGACGTGCGCTTCCAGGTTGAGGCGGGCACTTCGTCATGTTTGCGAATGAACCATGCCGAGCGGGTAATGCGGTCTTCCAGCGGCGCTTCGCGTACACGCTTGTAAGTGCCGCCGTGCGCAGTGAGCCATGCGGAAATCTGTTTTACCGATTCCGCGTCCAGCGATGCATCCGTGCCGAAATGGTTCGGCAGATTGTCCATCAGACGTTTCCATGATGCCGATGGCAACATGCCGGGCGGATAGGCCACATGGCAGCTAGAGCATTCCTGCTGGTACTTCGGCAGCAGGGGCACTTTCTGCGCGCGAGTGTCATCGGCCAGCGCGCTGCCAGTGCCAAAAATAGTAAGGATCAGGCCCAGCACTGCCGGCCGGATCGGAATTCCAGGAATGAATGACATGGTCAACTCCCGCACAGGTTAATAAAGTGGCTCATCATTTTTTCAAGCTCAGCAGCCAGCTCAGTACATCGGCTTTCTCGGCCGCAGTACATTCGCGCCCGGCAACGTCGTTGCAATTGCGGCGGAACCATTTTTCGCTCTTGGCAGGGTCGGTGAATCGCTCCGGGTTGAACGCGGGCGCCAATGCGCCTATGGTTTTACCTGTCGAGGCATGCTTGCCGGACTGCGTCGGCACCGCTCCATGACATGAGGCGCAGCTCCATTCGCGGCCATGGCGTGCGTTAAAGAATTGCTGGCCGCGTTCTGGCACGGCCGGCTTGCCTGCCTGAGCGGTGTAGCCGGCCAGCAGCTCCGCCGGCGTGCCCGCGTGAACAGCGGAGGAAAAAGCGATGCTGCCCAGAACGGCAAGCGTAATCAGCACAGGCATCGCAGGCCGGTGAAAAGGCTGCAGTGAGAATCGATGCGTGGGTAAGAAGATCATGGCAACTCCTTTGTTTGAGTGTTTCCATGATCGAACCGCTACCTTAAGGCTTTCTTAACAGAGAGGAGCGCCATTTCTTCAAGATTCATTAGGGGTGGTAGCTACCATGCGATCGTTCCCGTGCTCGAGGAGGAACTCCATGATGCTCCTCAGTCCCATTCAACTCATCATTCGTCAAAATCTGGGCAGCGCCGGTGCCGCACTGGTGCTCGTCGCTCTGACGACATTTTTATCAGTGTCGCTGGATCTGGAAAGGCATTCTGCAAAAGCACTCATCTCTGTCGCGGTCGAAGAGCTTCACCTCATTTGAGCTAAGCAAGACGCAAGGTCAGCTCATAGACAAAAATATTTTCACAGACTCTCGCTCGATAGATCAACTATTCATTACAGAATCTTCGGTTGAAAATGCTTACACATCGCGTGTCGATTACGAGCTGAAAATTCCTTTTTTCAACAAAGATTTCCATAGATCAATACGTGTTTCAGAGATTCAATAATTCCGGAACTAAAGTCTCTTCTGTTGGTCTTTGTTACGAATATTTTTCGCGGTTTTTTATTTGTTTCATCTACGCAATTTCTCCTGGTTTTTACCAGATAGCGTGGCGATTTAATTAGGTACAACTTCCAAAAATCGTTGCCCCCCCTGAAAGCATTTGTCATCACTAGAGTTCATGTGCTCTCTTGACTCCTGTCCAAACCGTAGCAAGCGCAACCGATTTTGCCAGCACTAATCTGAAGGAAAAATCATGGAAAATGATGATTGGAATGAAACAGTCCTGATCATCGATGACGATGAAGTGGATCGCATGGCATGCCGGCGCGCCATCTTGAAATCCCGCTTCTCAAAATGCAGGATTATGGAGGCCGAATTAGGTGAAGACGGAATCCGCATGATAAGAACTGAGCATCCTGCAATAGTGTTGCTGGATTACCGTCTGCCTGACACTGACGGAATTGAAGTGCTGCGCACTTTAAGCAGGATGGGTGATGAAACGCCCGCAGTAGTGATGATGACCGGCGCTCGCGATCTGGAGATCGCGGTCGAGTCCCTGCGCCTTTGCGCGCGGGACTATCTGGTCAAGGACGCGGAACGGAATTATTTGGCCCTGCTTCCCGAAATCCTTGGACGGATTATCCGCGAACGCAGACTTATCGAACAAAAGCGCGAAGCGGAGGAAGCCTTGCGGCTTGCAAACCAGACGCTTGAGCAGCGCGTACGCGAACGGACTTCCGAGCTGGAACAGACAAACGATGCATTGAATCGCGAAGTCTCCATGCGGAAATGGATGAGCGAGGTACTCTTTGAAGAGCGTGAGCGCGCGATGATCACCCTGTCCTCGATTACCGATGCGGTTTTTGTATTGAACAACAATGGGGAGGTTCTGCATATGAACCCGGCAGCAGAACGCCTGGTCGGCATGAAAAGCGCAGAGTTGACCGGGAAGGCGCTCTGCGAGCAGGTAATATTTTTAGAAGAAGGAAGCAGAAAACGCTGGACTAAAACCTTCAGCGAATATGTTCCGTATCACGGCACGGAAGCTTTGATCCTCATACGGGAGGACGGGAAAGAGATAGTCCTGTCAGCGTCGGGCGGCGCGATGCACGACAGCAAAGGAAAAGAGACCGGAATTGTCATGGTGCTGCGTGACATTACTATCGAACACCTTCGCAACAGTCACCTTACCTATCAGGCCACGCATGATGCGCTCACGGGGCTGCCCAACCGCATTCTTTTTTCGGACCGGCTGGCGCAATCGATCAATCACGCCAGCCGGAATGCGGAAAAGATTGCCATATTGTTTCTGGATCTCGACGGATTCAAGAAAGTGAATGATTCCTTCGGCCATGGAGTCGGCGACAACCTGCTGCACTCCGTTGCCGACCGCCTCAAGGGATGCCTGAGGGATGGAGACAGTCTGGCCAGACTTGGCGGTGACGAGTTCACCATGATCGTTTCCGGAAATGCGGCAGACACAGGTGTGCGCTCTGTCGCTAACAAGGTGATTCAGCAGCTGACGACGCCCTTTGATATTGAAGGAAACGAACTGCGCATCGGCACCAGCGTAGGCATCAGCATTTTTCCGGACGATGGCGAAAAAGTCGATGAACTGCTGGAAAAAGCCGATGCGGCAATGTATCAGGCAAAGGCACAGGGAGGGAAATCCTATACGTTTTATTCGCCATCGTTCGAAATGGACAAAATGTCCCGCACGCATTTGCGCCCGGCATTGAACGGTGCTCAACGGGCATCTTGAGCACGTTGAGCCGGCGGTTAAACGATTAGACAGCTTCCCTTCCCTTTTTACTTTGCCTTCAACTTACAGGTCCGGATGCCAAACAGGGTATACGCAGGACACCAGCCTATCAGCCCGGTAAAAAGAGGCACTATGCCCAGTAATGCGAACCAGCGATTCGGGCCCTCGATCATGAAGAATAAAGACAGAATGACGAGCCCCGCAACGATTCGCAATGGCCTGTCGAAGCCACCGATATTTTTTTCCATTTCCATCTCCTTGTGAGTAAAGAACGAACATAACTAAAGATTTACCGCAGATTCGATCGGCATCGTTCGAAACGATTTTGCGCCACTACTGTTCCTCTCAATTCTTCAACATCGCCCTTGCGCCGCAGAAAAAATCACCGGCGGCATGACTCTATCCTCGGACACACGCGTTTCCCGAAGTTGCACATTTCTGCTCGGCTTCGCTTTTAATCAGCTCAGGCGCCAGCTCACCGATTGCCTGAAAGTGGGTCAGATATACTTTCCCGCTGAGATGCTGCAGGAAGGCGGTGCCCTTGAGGCGATCCATGACCGGGCCCTTGACCTCGGAAAGATGCAGCGAGATGCCGGCCGTGCGGAGCTGGTGCTCGATGTTTTCCAGGCTCTCCAGTGCGCTCGCATCGATGCTGTTGACGGCTGAACACAGCAACACCACATGCTTCAGTTCCGGCCTGGTCGCGATGGCATTGTTGATGCAGTCTTCCAGGAAGCGGGCATTCGCGAAATAGAGGTTTTCATCTACCCGCAGGCCAAGCACCGAGGGACTGGTCACGACCCTGTGCCGCTCGATGTTCCGGAAATGCTCCGTCCCCGGAACCCAACCGACGACGGCAACATGCGGCTTGCTGGTGCGGTACAGGAAAAATGCCAGCGACATGCTTACGCCTATCAGCAATCCGGCTTCGACGCCGAAAAGCAGTGTCGCGCCCAGCGTGCCGATCACGGACGCGAAGTCCAGTCTTGAGTAGGCCCAGGTCCGCTTCAGTATGCTGAAATCGACGAGAGACAGCACCGCGACGATAATGGTCGCGGCGAGCGTGGCCTGGGGCAGGTAGTAAAGCGCAGGTGTCAGCAGCAGGGAAGCCAGTGTCAGCCCTACGGCGGTAAAGACGCCCGCTGCGGGCGTTTGCGCGCCGGCATCGAAGTTCACCACCGAGCGGGCAAAGCCTCCCGTGACCGGGAAGCCGCCTGTCATCGCCGCCGCCACGTTGCTTGCTCCGAGCGCGACCAGTTCCTGGTCCGGCTCGATTCTTTCCCTGCGCTTGGCGGCCAGTGTCTGCCCGACCGAAACAGATTCGACAAAACCCACTACGCTGATCAAGGCTGCCGGCACAAGCAGCGCCTGCCACAATTCCGGATTCCATTGGGGCACCGTCAGGGGAGGCAGGCCCTGCGGCACCGCTCCGACGACTTTTACTCCTGCCTTGTCCAGTCCAAGCGACCACACCAGCAAACTGGTGACCGCGATAGCTGCGACCGGGCCGATCTTTGCGATGATGTCGGCAGTCCTCGCAGGTACACCCCAAGTAATAAGCAAAGGCTTGAGCCCTTTCCGCGTCCAGAAAAGAAACGCGATGGCGCCTATGCCGATTGCCAGGGTGGCGGCATGGCTATGGCCGGCCTGTGTGGCAAGCGAGGCCAGCAAGCTGAAAAAGTTTTCTCCTTCGGCCTTGACGCCAAGAATATGCTTGACCTGGCTGGCGGCAATGATCAGGCCTGATGCGGAAATAAAGCCGGAAATTACCGGATGGCTCAGGAAGTTGGCAAAGAACCCCAGACGCAACAACCCTAGCAGAAGCAGGATGCCGCCGGAAAGAAATGCCAGCACGATCGCTGCCTGCCAGTAGTCGGGCGACCCTGCCGCGGCGAATTGGCCGATGGCTGAAGCCGTCATCAGCGAAGCGACGGCCACCGGCCCTACCGCCAGCACATTGCTGCTGCCGAACAATGCATAGGCAACGAGCGGCAGGATGCTGGCGTAGATGCCGGCCTGCGGCGGCAGGCCGGCCAGCATCGCATAGGCCAGGCTTTGCGGAATGAGCATGATGGTAACGATGACTGCCGCAATCGCGTCACCGGTCAGCAGATCCTTGTTGTACCGTTTCCCCCAGGTCAGGATCGGGAGTTCCGGTAGCCATGCCGTCAAACGTTTCATGCACTGCTTCCTACATCAGTCAGTTCGGGCTTGACCATCCATTCCCGTCCTTTCAACATGCCTTCCCAGTACAGAGGCGGCAGGATGCGCTCCTTCAGCAACCAGGCCAGGCGCGACGGACGTGTGCCGTCCAGCAGCCATTTCGGAAAGCTTGGCGCCAGCTTCCCGCCGTAGGCAAATTCAGCCAGCACGATCTTGCCGCGCTCGACCGTCAGCGGGCAGGAGCCGTAACCGTTGTAACGCGCCTCGCCTTTCATCTTGCCAAGTGCAGCAAGGACGTTATGCACCACGACCGGTGCTTGTGCACGCGCCGCCGCAGCAGTCTTTGCGTTGGGAGAATTGCCGGCATCGCCCAGCGCGTGGATGTTGGCATATGCCTTATGGCGCATCGTGGCAGGGTCGATATTCACCCATCCTGCCGAATCGGCAAGCGGACTGACACGAATGAAGTCGGGCGCTTTTTGCGGCGGAACGACATGGATCATGTCGAACGATTCTTTCACCGTCTCCTTGCTGCCGTCGGCGCCGGTGCGGATGAACGTGGCTGTTCTTGCCGGTCCGTCGATTGCTGTCAACGTATGCTGGAATTTCAACTGTATATCGTAGGCCTTGACGTACTCCATCAGGGCCGGCACATAGTCGGCCACGCCGAACAGGGCCGCTCCGGCATTGAAGAACTGCACATCGATCTTGTCGAGCACATTGGTCCTGCGCCAGTGGTCCGAAGAGAGGTACATCGCCTTTTGCGGAGCGCCCGCGCATTTGATCGGCATGGGCGGCTGTGTGAACAGGGCCCGTCCGCTTCGCAAGGCGCGCACCAGTTCCCATGTGTATGGTGCAAGATGATATTGGTAGTTGGACGTGACGCCGTTCTGCCCCAATGTTTCCGGCAAGCCCTCGATCGCATGCCAGTCCAGCTTCAGTCCCGGGCACACGATCAGCTGCTTGTACCTGACGACACGGCAGCCTTCCAGGATCACGGCATTGCGATCAGGTTCGAAGGCGGCCACGGCGGCCTTGATCCAGTGTGTGCCGCGCGGAATCAGGGAGCCCATCGTCCGCACGGTATTGTTGATGTTGAACGCCCCGCCTCCGACCAGCGTCCATCCGGGCTGGTAGTAATGCACGTCGGCCGGGTCGATGATGGCAATATCCAGATCCGGCACGCGGGAAAGCAAACTGGAAGCGGTTGCTATCCCTGCCGCGCCGCCGCCGATGATCACGATGTCATGTTCGGCTTCGGCCACTTCTACAGGAGTGCGCCCGCCGTTTGCGATCCGGCGCACGACGCCCGTGAGATCGTATCCGGCGGATTTGGCGGCCTCAATTATTTTTGCCAAAGGTAAGCGGCCTGCCTGCGCCAAAGCCCACATCGTGCTTGAGCGCATCCCCGTGCGGCAATAAGCCAATACGGGTTTTGGCGAGATCGCCAGCAACGCTCCGAATTCCTGCCCTTGCTCGTCCGTCACCTTGCCGGATTCGGCCGGCAGGTAATGGATGTTCATGCCGCATTCTTTTGCGGCGTTCTCGATTTCGCCGAAAAGCGGCTGGTCTCCTGCTTCGCCGTCAGGACGGTTGCAAATGATGGACCGGAATCCCAGCTCTTTCAGGGCCGGGACATCGGCAGGCGTGATCTGCGGAGAAACCGACAGTTCAAAAGTTAAATGACGTACGTCCATGTCTTCCTCGCTTTATATGTTTTCCTCTGTAATGAATACTCTTACAGGGCATTGATAGGGATCTTCAGGTAGCGGCTGCCGTTGTCCTCGGGCTCGGGCAGCTGCCCTGCGCGCATGTTGACCTGCACGGACGGCAGTATCAGGACCGGCATTTCCAGGCCTGCATCGCGTGCCGTTCGCATTGCGACGAACTCCTCTTCACTGATGCCGTTGCGTACGTGGATATTTTTTTCTCTTTCGTCGGCAACCGTCGTGACAAACTGCACTTGTCGGCCGTTGGGCTGGTAGTCATGGCATAGGTAGAGCTTGGTATCGGCAGGCAGGCTCAGCACCCTGTTGATCGAACGGTAAAGCGTGCGCGCATCGCCGCCGGGGAAATCGCAGCGCGCCGTACCATAATCGGGCATGAACAGCGTGTCGCCGACAAACGCGGCCGTTTCGCTACCGTCGCTGACGACATAGGTCATGCAGGCCGGCGTATGGCCGGGCGTATGCATCGTGCGTGCCTGGAGCGAACCGATGGAAAATATCTCTCCATCCGTAAACAGATGGTCGAACTGGCTGCCGTCGCGCGCAAATTCGGTACCGGCATTGAACAGCTTGCCAAATACATTTTGCACAGTGGTGATGTGTTGTCCGATCCCCAGTTTTCCGCCCAGCTTTTCTTTTAAATACGCCGCAGCGGAAAGATGGTCGGCATGGACGTGGGTTTCAAGTATCCACTCCACTTTGGCGTCGAGCTCACGCACTCTTGCGATCAGCTTGTCCGCACTGGCGGTCGACGTGCGTCCAGATTTTGGATCAAAGTCCAGCACGCTGTCGATCAGAGCGCATTGTCGGCTGCTCGTGTCCAGAACGATATAGCTGACAGTCCAGGTCTTGGGATCGAAGAAACCTTCAACCTGCATCGTTTTGCCAGAATTCATCATGCTTCTCCTTTACAAATGGGCTCGCTTTTTCGCGAATGACACTTGCTTTGCAAAGGGCGTACCAGGCCGAAAATTTAAAATATTTACCTTTAAAATCAAAAAGTTAAGTTATTCATTGCCACACTTCAGTACGAATTGACTGCCAGATCTCTGCCACGATAAAATGCATTATGGCAGTCATGGCAGAGCTGGCAGTAGCGGCCAGCCACATGATGTGCCTCATGAACCATATTTTCCCTCGGAGGGATGATCAAAATGCAAGCCGGCACGATCTCGCATCCGCAAGTACAAGCGCTCATTTCCTATCTTGAACAGGAAACCAATCCCATGATCGTGCTGGACCCGGATTACAACATCCTGGCTTCCAATACCGCATATGAACGGCAGTTTGGCGTCGCGGGGCAAAGCATCAGGGGGAAAAAATGTTTCCGCGTCTCGCATCACTATGATGTTCCGTGCGACCTCGCCGGCGAGCATTGCCCAATGAAGAAGGCCCAGGAAAAACGCGGGCCGGATCGTGTGCTCCATATTCATCATACGCCGCGCGGCCCCGAACATGTGGATGTCGAACTGCGCCCGATTTTCGATGAATTCCGCCAGGTGGTTGCCTATGTCGAGCGTCTGGTCACTGTTCGCAACGCCTCTGCGCGACCGAGCAGCGATGGCCTCGTCGGCCGTTCCGCCGCTTTTGTAGCGGCATTGTCCGCTTTGCAACGCGTGGCTCCGACGATGTTGCCCGTCCTGCTGCTTGGCGAATCCGGCACCGGCAAGGAATTGTTCGCCCGTGCCTTGCACGAAGCCAGCAACCGGGCGCAGGGACCATTTGTCGTATTGGATTGTTCAGGACTCACTGAAACCCTGTTTGAAAGCGAACTGTTCGGCTATGAGAAAGGCGCCTTCACTGGGGCCGCTTCCAGGAAGCAGGGATTGGTCGAGACGGCTGCCCATGGCACGCTTTTTCTTGATGAGATAGGCGACATTCCGCTTGCGATGCAAGTCAAGCTGCTGCGACTGCTGGAAAGCGGGACATTCAGGCGTGTAGGCGGCATTGAAACTCTGCACGCCGATTTTCGCCTGGTCGCCGCAACCCATAAGCCGCTGAATGAAATGGTGATGCAAGGCACGTTCAGGCAAGACCTGTATTACCGCATCAGCGCTTTTCCGATTCATTTGCCGGCATTGCGTGAGCGGCGCGACGATATTCCCATGCTGATCACTTCCATTCTGCAGCGTAATGAGACCGAAAAGGGCAGGATGACGATCGATGCGGATGCAATGATGGCTCTGCAGAATTACGCCTGGCCCGGAAACATCCGCGAGCTGCGCAATGTGCTTGAGCGCGCAAGCCTGTTTGCCGACAACGGTGTCATCACATCGGAAAATCTGCTGCTCGACTTGAATGAAAGACCCGCATATCGAGAATTCAATCCGGCTTCCCCTTCAACGAACCGAGGCAAGGATGCATCCATCTCGTCTGCAGCGCTGACGGAAATTGCTTCCAGCTTCTCAGGCACCAGAAAAGAGCTCGCCGTCAAACTCGGAATGAGCGAACGCACGCTGTACCGGCGGCTCAAGGAAGTGGGACTTCAATGATCGCCGATGCTGTTCATGGCTCATTCTATTCGAGCTACCAGTCATTGCTTGTTCGATTATCCTCTGCCCGAGTCCGGCACATGCTCCTCCGTCAATAACTTGCGGAGATCGGCGAGTGGGATACCGAAAACATCATGAATGCGGAGCAGCATTCCCGGGCTGATGTTCATGCGGCCGTTGCGTATCTTGCTGATGATTGGCGGCGCCACCTGCAAGGCATGGCTGAGGGCTGCATCATTTTGCAGATCTTTCAGCGCCTTCAGCATATCAAGCAAGTGATCCGGATCGTTGCACGTATAGCCCCGCTCGATTCCATTGAACGCTCTCTTTGGACGTGAATCAGTAGCAATCTGATTTTCTTTCATATCGTACATATGGCTCCCTTTCGTGTACTCAATCAATTCGGCTGGCTTATTAGCTGTTTATTGCTTGTCCATTGCCGGTTTCGCTCGGCAGCCCAGGCTGCAAAATCCATTGCGGGCATCGGCCGTCCGAAAAAATACCCTTGCCCGATGCCGCATCCGGAAGCATGCGTAAAGTCGGCAGCCTCGCGCGTCTCGACGCCTTCTGCGACTGTCGTCAAGTGCAGCTTTCTGGCAAGGTCAATGATCGTGTCAAAAATCAGGATTGCCCGGGAGGAAGTCGGTGCACGCATTACGAAGGAGCGGTCAATTTTTACTTCGGTGATGGGCAATTCGCTCAATTGCTGCAGCGACGAATAGCTTGTGCCGAAATCATCCAGCGAAACGCCAAAGCCATGCATGCGCAGCCGCGTCACTGTTTCAAGCAATCCATGGAAATTATGGGCGACAGCCGTCTCGGTCACTTCAACTGTCAGCATGCCGGTGTCGAGATTCTGCTCATTAGCAATGGCATGCCAGCGATTAGGTATGGCGACATTTTGCAATGTCATCGGCGATGCATTGAACGCGACATGGATATTCAGCCCTTGTTCCGTCCACTGACGGACAAGAATCGCAGATTGACGGAAGAGTTGTTCTGTCAACTCATCGGCCATGCACTCCCGTTCCATTAACGGAATAAATTGTGAAGGTGCCAATATGCCAAGGTCCGGATGCATCCATCGCGCAAGCATCTCGGCACCTACCGCCCGGCCGGTTTGCAGGCACACCTTGGGCTGAAAAAACGGAACGAATTCGGCGCGCTTCAACGCCATTCGCAAGTCCGCCTTGGTCCAGACACGCGTAAAAGGCTTAATTGATCCAGGTGGCAGTGTTTCGGCGTATCGCGGGCAGCGGAGCAGGATTGGCCGGAGATCATCAGGATCAAAGGGTTTCCTGATGCGTCCGGCCAATGGCGCGACATAAGCGGCAGCCAGCAATTCAACCGAGGCAAACAAGTCCTCTTGCAAACCGGACATCAAGACCAGGGAGCCGATACGGTGTTGCCGCACCGACCGAATGAACTCGACTCCATCCATTGAACTCGTATCGTTCGTTTTCAGGTCACACAGAACAACGTCGTAACCTTGCTTGTCATTGGCGATGATATCGAGCGCCTCATCGCCGTTCTCCGCAGTTGCTATATGCCCGACGCCCATATTGGCAAGAGCTGTTGCAAGCACTTCCCTGTCGAATTCATTGTCTTCGAGGATCAGGACGCGGTGATTGCCCAATTCCTCCCCAGTTCTATCGATTATTTCACTCATGCAGTCGTCCCGCTTCATAGTGGCCCGTCACTTGGAAAGTCCGGCCTGCGCAGCTGGAGGCAACAACGCACTTCTTCGAGAACCGCTGTCAGTTCCTGCCGCAAGTGCTCGATGTATGCGGCGTCGCTTGATGCTTCGTTGCGCCGGGCCAGCCTTTCCAATTCCTCCATCTCTTCAGAGCACTGGACTGCCCCCACCAGCGCCAGCGAACTCTTGAGAGCATGCGCATACTGGGAGATGGCTGCGTGGCGACCTTCGCGAAGATTCGCCTCCAGCGAAAACATCATGTCCGGAACGATCCTCAGAAATACGCCCAGCAAATGGGTGACGGAATCCTCATTATTCTCGGTGGCCTTCATCAGGACCTCCAGGTCAATCCGTTCTGGTTTGTGTGTCAGCATATGAGGATTCATTACGATTTAGAAATTGCTTCGGCAGAGTGACAGGGCCATGATGCGCATCTGAATAGCAGACGTTTTCCGTGCACCCTCAGCAGTTTTTCTGCGGCACGGAGTCACCGGGAAGCCATCTATGCAGCGCCACGCGCAGGTCGTTGATCTGGGTCGGCTTCGAAATATGTCCATCCATACCGACTTCAAAGCAGCGCGTCCTGTCCTCTTCCATCGTGCTGGCAGACAAAGCCACAATATGAAGCCGCGCCTGGCAGGCAGCTTCGGTTTGGCGGATGCGTCGTGTCAACTCGTAGCCATCCATTACTGGCATCTGGCAATCCGTGAGAAGAATCGAGCATTCGTTTTTTGTCAGCCAGGCAAGCGCCTCCGCGCCGTTGCAGGCAACCGCTATGTCGGCAAAGCCTATGCGCCTAAGCTGACGAACGATAATGTCTTGGTTCATGGCGTTATCTTCCACCACGAGAATTTTCAAGGTGCTTGTCATTGCGCTCATGCTGCAGTTTCGCTTTCTGTATTGGAGTGCGGACAGTCGTCGTTCTGTTGCAGCGGCAGCACCACGCTGATTGCCGTGCCCATTCCTGGAGAAGATTCGACATGGATTTCTCCGCTGAGCAGTCGTACCAGTTCCTTCACGATTGCCAGTCCCAGGCCGGTTCCCTCGGCTGAGCGCGAATTTCCCGAATCAACCTGGAAGAATTTTTCAAAGATCATGGACTGGACGCCTTCGGGAATGCCTACCCCAGTATCAGCAACCCGGAACCGCAATTCGTTTCCTTCAACTGAAACATCCAGCCGAATGCTCCCCGTGTCTGTAAATTTCACGGCGTTATGCAGCAGATTGTTGAGAATCTGCAGGATTTTCATTCTGTCGCATGACACTTCATCTGGCACGTTGCCAGCCACCCGGAACTCCAGTTGCAAGCCTTTGGCGGCGGCGGTGCTGCGATGCGTATTGACTGCCTGGGTTGCCAGCTTCCGGATGTCTTCCATAGACAGCGATACTGCAATCTGGCCTTCTTCAATCTTGTTCAGGTGCAGCAAGGCGTTGACCAGCGATAGAAGATGCTGGCCGCTGTCGTGAATGTTTTTCGCAAATGTCCTTAGCTCACCGTCCGGCAAGTCTTCATGCAGGAATTCGGCATATCCGAGAATGCCGTTCAGCGGCGTGCGCAATTCGTGGGACATATTGGAAAGGAACTGCGTCTTGGCGGCGCTCGCGCTCAATGCATGCTGGCGGCTGCGGATGAGCCGCACGATGAGCAGCGCCAGGATGGTGCTCAGGACAATGATCACGATGGTGGTGAAGGCCGCTTGCCGCAGTACCTGGCTCCGGATTGCCATATAGGGCTGCAAAAGGTCTTCCTGATCTATCCCTACAACGACATACAAGGGATAGGCCTCGATCTTGCGGTAGGCATACAGGCGTACCCGCTGATCGATCACGCTTTTGCTGAGCACCACCCCGCTCTTTACTAACTTGAGCGCTTCAAAAACGTCGCTGCCGCTGACATCCTGCCCGATCTGCGAACCATTTCCTGCACGCCGCGCGCGAACAATCCCGTCTTCTCCTATCAGTGCGATGGAGCTGTGTTTACCAATCCTCGCGGATTCATACAGCCGGGTAAAGTAAAAAGGGTCCATTGATACCACCACGACACCGGCGTAGCTGCCGTCGGGATGCGCGATGCGCCTGGTCAGCTGAATTGACCATTTTCCCGACACTCTTCCCAGTACCGGCTTGCTGACAAAGAGGCCGTCGACCAGGTTGTCGCGATGGACCCGGATATGCTCGCGGTCGGAAAGATTGACCGACTTGAAGGGTTGTGTCGATAAAACGAGATCGCCCTTCAAATCGACAATTGAATACAGATTGAAAATATCGTCGAGTATCACGCCGCTGCGAAGCAGGCGGTTGATGTCAAGACGTTTTCCCTCGGTCTGATATCCAAATTTCAGGAACTGGACCGCCTGGTCCGCCGATTGAATCGTACGTGCCGTATGCTCTTCGAATATCCGGGCGAAGCTTGTTACGTCCCGCTCCGCGCCGGCGATGAATTTTTCCTTTGCGTTATCCAGGTGCTTGAGCGTGACCCACCACACCACTCCAACCAGAAAAACAGCGAGAAAGCAGACCAGCAGCGCCGGTGAGTACTGTTTGAGTTTTTGCGTTACAAACACTGAGTTCTTTCATCGGAAAACCATGTCGCACTTGCCGCATCATGTCATTCCGCTACTTGTTGGATTCACAAAGCCATACGCTGCTTGAAGGCACAACATGCGCGCAGATATCCCCGCAACTCTTCGATTGGCGCCGGTTTGGCGAAAAACGTAACGCCCGGCGGGATGCCGCCGCGCGCGTCGAGTTCGGATGGCTGGATGCCGGATATGACTAATATATTGATGTGGCGTAACTGAGGCTTCGCCATCACCGTTTCCATGACTTCATAACCGTCGATGCCATTCATCATGATGTCCAGCAATAGAATGTCCGGCGGATCAGAACCGATTTCAATCAAGGCGCGATAGCCGCTGCTGCAGAAAGTCACCTCCATCGACAAACCCCAGGACTTGAACTGCACGTCGTACAGTTCGCGCATCAAGAGATCGTCTTCAACAACAAGCAGCCGCGAAGGCAATGGCTGCTCCTCGCCTGCAAGCTTGCCGCTTCCCGTAGATGCCTTATAGGACAACACCGAAGACAGTGGAATGCGACGATGTCCGCCTTTCGTCTTCCACGCCTCGATCTCCCCCGTTTCAACCAGCTTTTGCACTGAAGAGACGGACATGCCAAGTATCTCGGCAGCCTTCTGAGTTGTGCAGACTTCTACTTGTTCCTTGATCATTGTCTAAAGAAATGACTGTTGCGCATAGGAACATTTTCGATGCTACAATCAAATTTGTCAATTTATTTGATTAATTCAATAAAATCGTTTTTTGGTTGTATTTTTTACCAACTTGAAAGGCTCCTCATGCAAAAAGAAAAGCGGATTCCCGTTCTAGTGGTCGAAGATAATGAACTTCTCTTGAGTTTTTATGCTTCCAGCCTTTCTGATCTGGCCGAAGTTAGGCTCATTACGGCCCAAAACGGATTCGAGGGTCTGATCGAGGTGTCAGCACATAATCCGCAAATCGCAATAGTTGATCTTGATATGCCGCGCTTCAATGGATTCCAGATGCTGGGCATCCTCGCAAAAGACACGTCGTACTGCCCGAAACACATTTTTGTCGTTTCAGGTCTGGATGAAGAGGAAATTGAACGCAGGGGCGGCATTCCCCCACATGCAGAACTGGTACCCAAGAAACGCATCAGTGCTGAATCGATTCATTCCATGGTGAAGGAAAAGCTGCTTCTCATGAAAAACACCACTTGTGCGACCGATGTGCGGTCAATTTCGCACATGGCCTGATAAGCATTCAGCTATTGCCTGCCTATAGAGGAAGGCAATAACATGCAATTCCATGCTGCCCTTCTTTGCAACGCAATAAAAGCGAAACAGTGGCGGCAAGCATGGCGGCAAGCATGGCGGCAAACATCAATGGCAGCTAGCGGCCTGCGGCGATCACCAACCGGTGAACCTCTCTTTCTCGCCGATCTATTTTTAAAAATCGACCAGGATGCCGAATCCAAATACCTTCTGATGGGCATCATAGTCAATAAGACTATATCCATAGCCGTTGAAATATTGCACATATCCCTTCAGGTTCGAGACCAGCGGAAACGCCCAACCGAGCTGCGCGGCTCCTTTGTCCGTGGAGAAGTTGTAGCGCGCAAGCAGCGACAATTCATGACCGCTCCATCGGTAGGTGCCGAGCACGTCTCCGTGCCCCATATAATCGACGATCCTTGGATTGTCATCCGTGTCATTGTCTTCATTGATGCGCTTCCATACCCGTGTCAGCATCGAGAAATTTTCATGTTCAAACCCTAACTGGGCATAGACACGGTTCCAGCTACGCGAAAGTGAGGATACCTGCCCGTTGGATTGATGCGATATCCCCAGGTTAAGGAAACGCATTTTCAGCGCGAGAAGATTGACATCGAGAGGAATGACCGCCATCAGCTCTGGCTGATAATTACTTTCCCGGAATGGACTGGATGCCTTCGTGTTCTGAGCCTGCCAGAAACTACGCTGCGTATATCCGAACCAGATATCCATCGGCGTACCCATCGGCTCCTGCAACAGCTTGAACTTGAATCCAAGCTGAAACGCAAGCTCGGAATCGGAGAGGCGGCCCGCATTCGGCGCAACGCCCCGGAAAGGCAGATAAGGATCGGCATTAGGAGAAGGGTTGTATGTGCCGATGAAATAATTGTCCTGATGCGGCCTGAAATGAAAAATCCCGCGCTTATCCGATGCATCCACTTCCCAATGCCTTGACAGGTCCGATGTCGTTAACGCTCCAAAGTCCCCACTCTCCCGGGCGACAGACTTCTGCTCGACGGGAAGCGAGGCGACGCCTCCCGGCCCGCTTTGTTCTGGCACGGCTTCAGCCTCGGAGGAAGCAAGGCGGTCATAACAAACCAGCCTTTCCTTGTCGTCGGCAACAGCCGCACATTTCCTGAACTGCTGGGACAGCTCTTCCGCCCATGCCGGGGACGAGCAAACCAGAAAAAGACTTAAAGCGTTCAGCACTATCCGGCGAACCCGTGTCGAGCAAGGTGCAACCGGAATTTCAGAAGGCATCCGGCCTGCCGGTTTGGCAATATCTGCCTGCAAGCGAACATCCTTATTGCACATGCGTCGCCGCTGGCAGGATTGATGCCCTGTTCGTTCCGCAGGCAAGGCCGCTACGCCACCGGACAAGACGCCCGGAATCGTTTTGCTGGCCGCAGCTTTAATTGGATTTATTAGCGGCTGAAAGATCTTTTTATATTTCATTACCAGGCCCGTTGTACTGTCGGATTCCGCATCGCATGACATGATACGTGCAGTTTCAATATGGATCTGCATGTTGCGGCTTCGTTGCACCCATTGAACCGGCAATTCCGCCGAACCCGGATTTTCAATGCAGATTTTTTCAAAGTGCTCGAGATTCCTTGTCTGCCGTTATTTTGCCGCTCCCGCATTTCAGGCAAAGCAATATGATTCCTGCAGGCACTCTTGCGAAGACGAACCACGGTTGACGAAAAAGCAGAACGCGATATACTCGGCTTGTCTTTAAGCGCACCCTATGAATACTCTGAACAAAGCTGCCATTCTCATGAATCGCTTTTGTTTGACCTCTTGCCGAGGAGTATTTCGTTCGTCCCTATCCTTGGCGGTACAAGCCAAGTCCTCTGGCCTGCCATTCATTTCTGCAAGACAGGCTCGCTCCGAAACATCCGCCGCGCGAGGCACTGCCCGTCTCTCCTGAGCTCGGAGAGTGCAACAAGGATCGCCTAGAGGTCTGTCCCTGCACTGCCCCGAGCAACCCACGAATTTGAAAGCAAGCGTGCCTTAACGGCGCCTTGAAAAACTGGGCGAATCATTTTTTGTTCGAATCCGCGCGTAACAAGCTAGTTCACGCATCGCATGCAATAAAGCGATATCGCAGCATTTTCCAGTAAGCAGCAAGAAACACCTTGTTCGATGCTCTTAAACCCAAACATGAGGAACACATGGAAATGAAACCCAACATCATACTGTCGTCGCTGGACCTTGAGCGCATTGAACAACTGCTGGAGTCCCTGCCGGACTCACAATACTCGATGCATGCGTCGCTGCTGGAGGAAATCAGCCGTGCCGAGGTCATGGAACCTAAGGATATTCCGCCAACCGTGGCCACGATGAACTCCACGCTACGCTTTGTAGTCGAGCCGTCTTCCATGGAAGTCTGCGCAACGCTGGTATATCCAAGGGATGCCAACGGCGATCAAGGAAAAATTTCGGTGCTTGCGCCGATCGGGACAGCTCTTCTGGGCTTGTCGGTCGGAGAGTGCATTGAATGGATGGGGCCGAACGGCGACCGGATAAGCGTACAGCTAAAGGAAATCCTGTATCAGCCTGAACGGGCCGGCGAGCTTCATCGGTAATTGAAATCGATACAAGCAGCGCAGTCGAATCGAATATGGTGATTGAATCTGTAAACCGATGAAGCGATAAACTGATGTGCGGAATCGCCAATGTCGCGGTGCCCTTTCCGCGCTTGTGATTGCCGGCGGCGAGACTTTCTTGAATATGGCAGCGGCATCACGATGCGCTTGCAATGGGCCCGCCATTCGCTGAGCGCGGTTTGTTTTCATGCAGGAAATACTGTCACGATGTTGACTACATGACATCATGTGTCCAGCGCGACATATGTGAAAATTCATTTAATGACAACTTTATCCGCTAAATACAGGAAAAATCTTCTATTTGCGTTCTGGTAATTCGCTGATTTAAGGAGGAAAATTGATGCAGGCGGCCGGCAAGCTGTCCGCCTTTAACGATTTCAAGAGTTTAAGATGCATTGCGCGGCATGTAATTCGGCTCGCGGAATGCAGGAAAAACCTCATTTTTCAAGACCTTATATAACACTCTGAGCTGCTCACATCATGGAAACCGTACTCCCGCCCCCAGTAATGTCGCTTGACCATATTTTGCCCGAGGAACCCTTGCTGATGATGGGGGCAGGGCCGGTGCCGATTCCTCACAAAGTAGCGTACGCAAATTCGATCGTGATCAATCACCTGGGCGAGACCATGAACAGGGTGATCGAACAGGTGAAGGATATGGGCCGCTATGTCTTCCAAACCGTATCCGGCCATGTGTTGGGCGTTGCGGGACCCGGCTCGGCGGCAATGGAGATGGCAATCTGCAATCTCGTCGCACCAGGCGCCAAAGTCCTTTGTGTGTGCAACGGCCTCTTCAGCCGCCGGATGGCCGAGATGGCTACTCGCGTCGGCGGCAATGTGGTCATCATGGACGTTCCCAATAATGAAACGGCCGAGCCGGCCGCGGTGGAAGAATATCTGAAGAACGGCTCGTTCGACGTGTTGACCATCGTCCAGGGCGAGACCTCCAATACGGTCTGGAACCGGAACGTCGGAGCGATTTCCCAGTTGGCCAATTCTTATGGATGCCTGACGATCGTGGACGCAGTCTGCACCCTGAGCACCATGCCTCTGGAAATGGACCTCTGGAAAATAGATGCCGTGATCACCGGAGGCCAGAAAGGATTGTCATCCATTCCCGGCGTGTCGCTGGTCGCATTTTCGGATAAAGCCTGGGAAAGAATCGAACACCGGGACTACAAGATTGCACACTGGTGCCTGGACGCGGTGCTCTCAAACCAGTTCTGGAATCTCAAGTCCTATCACTATACGGCTCCGGTATCCGGTATCCTGGCGTTGCACGAAGCATTGCGGCTGGTCTGCGACGAGACGCTTCCGTTGCGTTTCCAGCGACATGAAGTCTGCTCAAAGGCATTGCAACGCGGAATAGAATCAATGGGGCTTGAATTGCTTGTGCCCGAATATGCGCGCCTGAATTCTGTGCTTGGTGTGGTCATCCCCGCAGGCATTTCTCCGGATCTCGTGCGCTCTCATATGTCGAAGGTCCATCGCGTCGAAGTTTCCGGAGCGTTCGGACAAAGCATGGTGCGCATTGGGCAGATGGGCGAACAAAGTCGTGCGCATAACCTGTTCAAGACCTTGCATGCATTAGGCGCCAGCTTGAAGCATAGCGGAGCAAAAATCGATCTTCCGTCCGGTATTGCAGAATTGGAAAAAGGCTTGTCGCAGGAACTTGCGAACACGTTCGCCTGAAATTGCTTGTGATGGATTGTGAGTTTCTCTGGCCAACGCTGATGCCTCGCATCGACGTTGGCCCGCAGCCCACATTAAAAAATTAGAAGATTCTGGTTTTATTGATCGCCGTACTCGTCAAATTCGACGCGGCTGACCTTCTTCACTTCGGCACGGCGGCGCATGACAATGCGCGTGGCACGGTATGCCGCTCGCTTTACGGCTTTATCGATCGCCGTATACATGTTTTCCTGCACATCTTTAATGACTACTTCCGGCTGGCCGGGAATTGCGACTGTTACCTGGCACATCATGTCCCGGCCGCCTTTCGGGCCGTTCAAGTCGCGCAAGCGCACGGAAATGTCGACTGCCCTGCTTCGTAAAGCTGAAAAGGCAATCCGTACTCGGGATTCGAGATATTCACGCAGAGATGGTGTCATCCAAAATTCGTTTGAAACCATATGGATATGCATTACGACCTCCTTCATCTAGGGATAACGCGTCCAGTCGGACAGCGCAAGTCCATTGTTCTATATCCATCCTCAATAGAATAGAAGCCTGCGTCTGATGCATTCTCCTGAAAAACCGAAGCTACCGCTGCGCTTTGACGGGAACGCTTGAAGCAGGTAACTTGCCGTCGAATGGTTCCAGCTGGGAACGATTGAAATATCGTACCGGCTTTCCGGTAAAAGTCGCGTTATCGAATTGAACCAGCGCCAAATCTCCGTCCAGGCGAACGATGATTCCGACTGCCTTAACCGGCGTTCTGCTCGTTTTCCATTGAACGCTGTCCCCGGCCTTCAGGTTTTTTCTGAAAGATTTGATTTCCTCACCCTTGGGCATCTGCGCCTGTTGCGCGAACACGGGTTTTCCCGCGCTTTCATTTTTCGGCTTTGCCTTTTCCTGCTCTTTCGGGCCTCGTTCGAGTGTGGGATTGCCTTCCCTTGCCATTCGCCGGATTTCCGTCTCGGATACTGTAAAAAACTATGTTTGCGAAATCAGGGAAACCGCGCGGCCGGATCTATCATCGGCCATATTTTTCTCAAGGTAATGCACGCGCAATTCCCACAAGAGCTTGTCATTTTCCTTGCACTGGAAGCGTATGGGCAGGCCCGGCCCGGCTTTGGAAAAGGATTTTCGGTCGCTTATTGCGAGGGAGCCGTCGTTTGTCTCGCAATGTTTATAAGCCGGTGCATACACTTCTTTCAGCTCCCCCATACCCGAATACCGGGTCTCTTGCGCCGCCGGGAATCGCATCGCCGCTGGAAACATTCGGCATGCGTGAAGGAAGCGGAAGTCTCAGCTTCTTTCCCGACAAATTAGACGCGAACTGCTGAATCGATTGATCATTTTCCTGAGCAGCATTCGTTGCACAGCCGGTCAGGAATATCAGCACTGTAGTATGAGGCCTTTCATCTACATGTTTCTGATTATTAAAATCGACAGATTCAAAGGAAGACCTATGCATTTTTCCTGCAAATATATTCGCTCAGAAATTCTTCTTGCCTTTCCATTAAGAAAATATGCTGACTGTGCTTGTCAAACTTACAAATGACAGTGCCGATGATATGTGAACTTTGTAACAACATGTTCACATAATCTGTGGATAAAATTGTGAGTAAGCGCCCTTTCCCGCATGTAGACCCTTGAATTGCCTGGATATAAAACAGATTGCTGATTCCTTGGGCAATCTTTGTGCAGCCGCACAATAATGTTACCAAGGGAAATCTAGCGTACTGGTGAGGCAATGCGTCGCACAGGAGGCCGCGGGGGACGATAAATTATTGGGCAAGGATTCATGCAGGCGCTTCACGCGACCTCAACCCGCAACGAAGAACCGGATTGATTTCGCCTTTGGCTCATTCTCGAGAAATAAGCCGGACTATGCGATGGCTCTGGATTCGGCGATCAGTACCAAGAAGGATCAATCTGTTTTAGCCTTTATGGAAGATTCGGACATATTGTCCTGCTCTTTCGCTGAGCTCTCATCCTGTTTGTGTGCCGAAAGGGATTCGGGCGACGTCATTGCAGCCATAACCTGATGTTCCGGCCGCGTTGCCTCGGCCACGGCTTGTACCGGATCTGCCGCGCTCAGAGGCCGAACTTCCACGCTCTCGTTTGCCACCGCTTCTGCCGTTGCAATCAATGCTTCATGGCTTGTTCCGGACAGGGCCAGCCTGGCTTTATCGGCAAACCCGCCTTCATCGGCATATCTGGTTATGTTAGCCAGCCGTTCTGCATCGAACACAAATGCATTGTCGACCTGTGCTCTGGAAGCAAGCTTGTAATGCAGGGAATAGGCAGCCAGCGGATCGGCGCCAAGTTTCGCCATGCGTTCCAGCGCCCATTTGTCCGCCATCCAGAAGCCGGTTCCGGCAACCCATGAAATACCGCTCAATGAACTCTTGAAAATGCCTGCCGACGAGACTGCGGCAAGCGCAATTTCCTGTCCCGCCGCTTTGCCGGCTTCCTTCAGGATCGTCTGGACCATTTTATCGCGCAAGGAATCGGCCACTTTTTCTGCGGCGAATTTTGCGGCTTCTTTTCCTGCAGCCTGCGCCGCCGCTTTGCCGGCTTCAGATGCCGCAATATTGGCTGCGGCGTTCGACGCCGCATTCGCTGCAGCACCGACTCCGCTGGCAATGCTCGCTATCGTGAGCCCGGTCTTGATCAGCTTTGAACCATAATGATAGGTTTTCATGCGCGCACCGGCTTCTTCGGATAAGCCTTGCGTCCATAAGACTATCCACATCGCCTCGTCCGGCGTCAATTCCTGATTGAACAAGGACATGGTGTGTGCCGTTTTCAGCCAGTGATAGTCCTGTGCATCCGGCGCCGCGGGCTTTGTAATCTCGACCCTTCCGCGGCAGACCTCGGTCGGCTCCACCCTGATCGCCCTACCCGTCGAAAGCGTGATTTTAAAAGGATCGCCGTCGTCGCGCAATTCAATCAGCTCCTCCAGCATGTCGCCAGGGTCGTCGTCGTCGCCGTTAATCTTCTCGATCTTGTCGCCTGCCTGCAGACCTGACTCCTTGCTTGCTGCAATGACGCTCAAGCGCTCATCCACGAGCAGTCCCCTTGCCCATGCCACCTTTTCTTCCCTGGGCAATTCATGGGAAGTGGCCACGACAAAGGGCAGCTCCCATTGCTTGTCGCAGTCTTGGTCCTTTAACTGTGCCGTCTTGATGATGTGAGGACGGATTAACTGTTCGCCTTTGCCATATAGCCTGATTGCGGAAAGCAGATTTTCGTCGACCGGGCTTCCATCGTCGACCGTGTAGGTAGGCGCCGCACATCCTGACAGGAAGGCTGCTGTAACTAGCGCTGCTGCGGTAAGGATTCTGCTATGTGGCCTGAGTCTGTTCATGATTGCCGTCACAAAGAAATACCGGATCGCACGCTTCCGTCTGCGCGCATCCGTAGATTTCTCTAATTACGGCATTTACATCCACGAATTTAGTCCGGCTGGCAATAATTGTTTAAAAACTGACCGTGCTGAACGGTGATGCAGATAGGAAGAATCATCTGCTGTGGCCATTGTCCGTCAACGGACTGAAACTCTGGCGATGCGTCGTTTGTTCCAGGTCGATGCATCCGGTAACCATGTGGCGCCCGGACAGTATCAGCGATCCTCGCATTGCTCCGGATGCAGATGGATGGCCAGCCACATCGCACCATCCGAAGCGCGTTCAACTTTATGCGGAACGCCGGCAGGCAGAAATATATGATCCCCTTCCTTGAGGGCATGCAGCTTTCCTTCCACCCGGAGATCCGCCTTCCCTCGCATCAGCAACACCCATTCATCCTGGGCTTGAATATATTCATGCGGCGTGATGGCGGCAGAACTGATGATTCGCTCGATAAGGAGATTCTTGTGATTCAGGATCGTGTCGAAGCGCTCGCCTTCCTCAGGGGTTGCGGTATCGTTGAAGAGATTGGAAGTTTCCATGGTTCATTTATAGTCGTGCGCAGCATGTGAGAGAGCAGGCGAAGGCGGCCCGGGTTTGTCGCCATATTAGTTGATATTCCGGAAGCTGCCTGAAGGCGCAGGAACGAAGCACTTCCGGATTTTCATATGTTTAGAAATGAGCCTGATGGGGTGATACGAGGACTTCCCCAAGTGATCGCCTCAGGCGCGGTGACGCTGGCGCGGGCGGTAGTGCTGCTTCAGGTAACTGCCCAGCCAAGCGTGGACCTCCGGTGACATGGGGACACCGTCGGCGCTCTCTCCCGAATCCAGCATGCGCGTTCCCTCGGCATAGCTGACCGAAGCGAGTGTGGGCATCGCGTATTCGCCCTGCATGCGCCACATGACGAATACCTTTGGCTCAGGCGCCGCCCAGTTCTCGAAATAACCCTCATCCTCGTCAGGATAGAGCTCCAGCTTAAGGCCCGGCACGAGATAACTTTCTCCGTTTTCCGACTGGCTTAATTGCTGCAAGGGTGGCAGATTGCCGGGATCGGGAAGAACCGCGGCAGCCGACCACGCATGATCGGCCCAGCGGCTATTGAGTATGCGCCGCTGCATCACGACAGCGATCTGCAAACGGGACATGAGCATGGCGGTTTCCTGGAAATTTAATATATGTTCCGGCGCGGCGCGCTATTCCAGAACTTCGATTCCGATTGACCGCAACGAGCAGCATGCAATGCAAGGCGACCTCTGCTCCGGATCACGGCATTTACTTCGCTGGTTTCTTGTGCGGCGGTTCCTCCACGGGGTTTTTATAAATACGCTCATTCAATCTTGTCCCCGACGGCTGATTGGTTTTGACATCCTCGCTGGGCGGAGCAGTGCCGAATTTCTCGCTGCGGATCGGCATAGGCGGAGGAGCTGCCGGTGCCGTACTTCCCGCCTGTGCAGGTACCGCTGGTTGTCCTGGCACTGGCTGTCCTGGCGCGGGCTGGCCCGGTGCGGCCTGGGGTGCCTGCACAGGTGCTCCGGTTTGCGTGCTTACCGGCGTCGGCGGATTGGTCTTCCAGCCTTCCTTGCCGGCGCGGGCACGCCAGCGCTCGCTGATCTTATCCATCGACTCACTCAATTGCTGCTTTTCCTTTGCCTGCTGCTCGGCGGCCTGCGCTTTCTTGTCAGCCGCAGCCTTTTGCTGCTCAGGAGTCTGCGCCGGCAGCTTGGCTGCAGCCGTTGCGCTGATCATGCCGAGCAACAGAACGGCTGCAAGATGTGGTCTCCATGCATTGCGTCGCATTATTCTTTCCTTCCTATTGTTTGGCCGGAGCCGGAGCCGGTGCTGGAGCAGGGGCTGCGGCCGGCGCAGGAGTCGATGTTCCCGGCGTCACGGGAGTCGGTTGCTGCGGCGAAGGCGTCTGCGTGGCCGCTGCGCCGGGAGTTGTGCCGCCCATTTCGGCACCGCTTGGCGTGCCGCCCGCCCCTTCCGGTATGCCGGGCGTGCCAGAAACCCCAGTACCTCCCGGTGCCTGGCCGCGCTGACCTTCCTGACCCGGCGTCGCCGGTGTTACCGTCGTATCGGCAGACGGCTGGGTACTGACACCGCCGGTCGTGCCGCCCGATCCTTTCGGAATGCCCGGCGTGCCTCCTGTGGAATTGCTTACCGTGGTGTCACGTTTGGTACGCGCCATGATCTCGCCGCTGGTGTTTCCGCCGGCAGTAACCTGGCCAGGAAACTTGGTTTGATTAACATTGCGCGTCGGATCGTCGCGGTCGCATGCCGCAAGGCCCGCCAGCAGGATCAAGGAAAAACCAAAAACAGGAATGCGGTTCATAGGCATTTCTTCCCTCTTTCGGTTATGCGTCAGATTCCGTGACGCGGTGCGGCGTCCGGCGGCAAATGGCGTGACGAAGGCGGAGGCATATCCGGATCGGGGCCTATGCCTCTCATTTCGTTGTACCAGAGCTCATGATGCGACCTTGCCCATTCTTCATCCACCGTGCCGTAGCGCATGGCCTCATACGCGCCGGGCGTGCCCCATACGCCGATGTAGATATGTCCCATGGTAAGAATCATGTACAGGGTACCCGCTGCGATATGCAGGTAATCGGCCATCTGAAGCTGATAACGTGTCAGTCCGGTGTTTGCGCCGACTTCATAGAAATAAGGGAAGTTGAGCATGATTCCGGTGATCGACATGATCAGGCCCAGAAATACCACGCCAAACCAGAACCAGAGCTTTTCACCGGCGTTGAAGTAGCCGGCAGGAACATGCTCGTGCGACGCAACGCCGCCTCCCCGCTTGAGCCAATGCCAGTCCCAGCGCTGGAACACGTTTTCCCGTACCCAATTGACGAACATGAGGATCGAACAGACGATGAAAAGGGGCCCGACAAAGTTATGCAGGTATTTGCCGATGATGGCAAACCATGAAAACACCTCATGCCCCATCCATGGCAGCATGAATTGCTTGCCGAACATGAAGATAATGCCGGTGATCGCCAGGATGACGAAGGAAATCGCGGTCGACCAGTGGATGATTCTGTCCCATCTGGAGAAGCGTTCTATCGTTCTTCCGGACGGCGCGACTTCTTTGGCGGCTCCAAACATCGTATAAAAGCCGAAAATCAGCAGAGGCACCACGAGCAGCAGCGCCCCGGCAATGCTGGCGATCGGCCCATTGCGCCAGTTGCGCCAAGTGTTGCCGCCGCGCTGAAGAATCACTTCCTGCTCCGACATGACGCCCGGCGGCCTCAGGTAGTTGCGGTCGAAATGATGGATGCCGGACTGGCTGGATGACCACCCCGGCGAAGGAAGCCCCTGCTCCTGCTGCATGATGGTCTGTTCTTCCGCATACGCAGGTTTTGCATCCTCGGGCGGAACGGCCGCATTGCCCAGCACGGGCAGCAGCATGGCAAGCAAGGCAGTCAATATCAGGCGCTGCCAGGAAATGGAAGTCATGGCCGTTCTCCTCTCAGTCCTTGGTGCGAAGGTATTCGTTCTGAAGATGGTTGCGGTTGTTGATCGCCGCATTCCATGCCAGCCTGTCGTTATGGAAATAGGCGCGCTGCGGCAAATCGTCCTTCTTGTTGTTGTATTCCCCGTCGATCCAGGCCGGATGCTGCTCTACCTCCAGCGAACACGCGGTCAATGACAGCAGCGCGAATGCAATGATGGATATGCGTTTCATGTCGGGAACTTTCGTGGATTGTTTTGGAAATCGCCAGGCACCTGATTCGGTCGCGGCCCCTCGCCTTTCACCTTGATGTCCTGGCCCGGCTTCTTGGGTTCGTAAGCAATATCCCAGCCCCATAATTCCGGACCATAGCCGCGTGTTTCCACGCGGTGCTCATAAATCTTGGCGATGATATTGGCGTCACCGCCGAGCAGGGCCTTGGTGGCGCACTGTTCCGCGCATGCGGGCAGCTTGCCCTCGCTGATGCGGTTGCGTCCATATTTCTTGAACTCCACTTCCGAGTTGTCGGGCTCCGGCCCTCCAGCGCAGAAAGTGCACTTGTCCATCTTGCCGCGATGATTGAATGCGCCGGTTTCCGGGAATTGCGGGGCGCCGAAAGGACAGGCCAGCGAGCAATAGCCGCAGCCGATACATATGTCCTTGTCGTGCAGCACGATGCCGTCTGCCGTGTGGTAAAAACAATCCACCGGACAGACCGCCATGCAGGGCGCGTCCGTGCAATGCATGCAGGCCACCGAGATCGAATGCTCGCCGGGCACGCCGTCGTTGATGGTAACGACGCGCCTGCGATTGACCCCCCAGGGCGTCTCGTTCTCGTTCTTGCAGGCCGTCACGCAGCCGCCGCAGTCGATGCAGCGTTCGGTGTCGCAGATGAACTTCATTCTGGCTGCCATCTTGTCTCCTCCTTAGGAATACTTCACGATGCGGCACAGCGACACCTTGGTTTCCTGCATCATGGTCACAATGTCGTAGCCGTAGGTCCAGCCGGTATTGCACGCTTCGCCGCGCACGATGGGCGCCGCGCCTTCCGGATACTTGTCCTTCTGATCCTCGCCCATCCACCATCCGCCGAAATGGAATGGCATCCATACCGTTCCCGCCGGTACGCGCTGGGTGACCAGCGCCATGATCTTCAGTCTTGCCCCGTTCGGCGTTTCCACCCACGTATAGTCTTTCGACTTGATGCCGATCTGGGCCGCATCATGCGGATTGATTTCGACGAACATCTCCTGCTGCAACTCCGCCAGCCATGGATTGGAACGTGTCTCGTCGCCGCCGCCTTCGTATTCCACAAGACGACCCGAGGTCATGATCATCGGAAAATCCCTGGAGAAGTCGACCGCCTGCACCGATTTGTACAAGGTCGGCAGGCGCCAGAAAGCCGCCTTGTCGTCGTAGGTCGGATATTTGGCCACCAGATCGCGGCGCGGGCTCACCATCGGCTCGCGGTGCACCGGAACTGGATCGGGGAAATTCCAGACATTGCAGCGCGCGCGGGCATTGCCGAACGGCGCGCAGCCGTGCTGGATCACGACGCGGATGATGCCGCCGGACGGATCGGTCTTCCAGTTCTTGCCTTCCGCCTGCGCCTGCTCCTGCGGCGTGAGATCGCTCCACCATCCGAGCTTTTTCAGGAACACATGGTCGAATTCGGGATAGCCGGTGTCGATCTCGCTGTTCTTGTTGGCGGAACCGTCTTCCGCGAGCAGGCTTGCGCCGTTATGCTCCACGCCCCAATTTGCGCGGAAAGCCAGGCCGCCTTCGATCACCGGTTTCGAAATGTCGTACAGGATGGGGGTACCCGGGTGCTTGAATTCCGGCGTGCCCCAACACGGCCACGGCAGACCGTAGTAATCGCCCTTGCAGGGCCCGTCGTCGGCGCGCAGCGTGGTCGGATTGAAGGTGTGCTTGTTCATCATGTGCAGCTTCAGCCGCTCCGGCGAACATCCCGTGTAGCCGATGGTCCAGCAGGAACGGTTGACCTCGCGCAGGATGTCCTCGATCACCGGTTCATTCAAGACCACCTTGATGTTCTTGCACAGCTCGTTCGCGAAGCCGAACTTCTGCGCGAACAGGTACATGATTTCATGGTCGGTTTTGGATTCGAAGACCGGCTGGATGACGCGCTCGCGCCACTGAATGCTGCGATTCGACGCCGTCACCGAGCCCTGCGTCTCAAACTGCGTGGCAGCCGGCAACAGGTACACGCCGTCCGTTCTGCCATGCATGGCCGCGGTCATGGTCGGATACGGGTCGATCACGACCAGCATGTCAAGCTTTTGCATCGCCGCCTTCATGTCAGGCAGGCGGGTCTGGCTGTTCGGCGCATGGCCCCAGTAGAAAACGGCCCGCAGATTATTCGGCTGGTCGACGAATTCATTTTTTTCCAGCACACCGTCGAACCAGCGCGACACCGTCATGCCGGGTTTTTCCATCAACTCCTTGGACGCGTAGCGCGACAGCAGCCAGTTGTAATCGACGCCCCATGCGGCAGCAAAATGCTTCCAGGCGCCTTCCGCGATGCCGTAATAGCCGGGCAGTGAATCGGGATTGGGGCCGATGTCGGTTGCACCCTGCACATTGTCATGGCCGCGATAGATGTTTGCGCCGCCTCCGGCAATGCCTATGTTGCCCAGCGCGAGTTGCAGAATGCACAGTGCGCGCACGTTGGCAGTGCCGACCGAATGCTGGGTCACGCCCATGCACCACACCACCGATGAGGGCCGATTCTTGGCAAGTGTTTCCGCCGCCAGGCGCACGGTTTCTTCCGGCACACCGGTCACGTCCGACACCTTGTCCGGCGTCCACTTCGCCACTTCCTTCCGGACCGCATCCATGTCGTAGGTGCGGCGCGCGATATATTCCTTGTCTTCCCAGCCGTTCTGGAAGATATGCCACAGCAAGCCCCAGACCAATGCGATGTCGGTGCCAGGACGGATACGCACATAATGATGGGCGAAACGCGCGGTACGCGTGAAGCGCGGATCGATCACGATCATCTTCGCGCCAAGTTCCTTGGCGTGCAGGAAATGCTGCATCGAGACCGGATGCGCCTCCGAAGGATTGGAACCGATGAACAGCACTGCCTTGGAGTGATGCAAATCGTTGAAGGAGTTCGTCATCGCGCCGTAGCCGAAGGTCTGCGCGACACCGGCGACAGTGGTGGAGTGGCAGATGCGCGCCTGGTGGTCGGTATTGTTCGTGCCCCACATGGACACCCACTTGCGCAGCAGGTACGACTGTTCGTTATTGTGCTTGCTTGATCCGACAAAGAACACGGCATCCGGCCCCGACTTCTGCCGGATTTCAAGCATCTTGGCGCTGATCTCGTTGATGGCCTGGTCCCAGGTGATGCGCTGGTATTTGCCGTTGACCAGCTTCATCGGGTAGCGCAGGCGATGTTCGCCGTGTCCGTGCTCGCGCACCGACGCGCCCTTCGCGCAATGTGCTCCGAGATTGAGCGGCGACTCGAACGCGGTTTCCTGTCTTACCCAGACACCGTTCTGCACGATGGCGTTGACCGAGCAGCCGACCGAGCAATGGGTGCAGATGGTGCGCTTGAGCTCCGTCTTGCCGGGCGCGGTGGAAGGAACTGTTTCCGCAGCCGCGGCAGGCTGAATGATATTGAATGGCAGCTGATGTGCCACGACGCCCGCACCGGCCGTGACGCCCGCGCGGATCAGGAAGCCGCGCCGGTTGAGGCTGGCATTGGCGACCTGGTTGATTCCCTTACGCAGCGAACCTTGTAGCGAACCTTGCAGCGAACCTGTTGCCGACTGCATGCCGCCCGTTTTCTTGACCAGAGACATGGATGCGGCTCCTTAGAAATAGGCAGCAGTGGAATAGTAGTTGCGGATGTGTTCCGTCTCGTGATAACCGATACTGGTCTCGGGTTCGGTCCGCACCGGGGGTGTCGCTTCGATCTGCACGACCTCCTTCCGGCCGGCCATCAGCGCCGCGACCGCCAGCGCAGGACCGCAGGTCGCCGCGGTAAGAAAAATACGCCGTTTGGAATTGATTTTCCTGTTTTCCATCTCCATACCTCCGCTTTGAATCGTCACTGCAGAAGAAGCTCGTCCGGACTTTCATCTTCCAGCTCGAAAGCCTGGTACTCGATTTCGAAAAATGCCTGCGCCAGATCGGCGACCTTGCGATAAAAATTTGCGCCTTTCGCATTGCGAACGTCGTCCAGGCAGCGTGCATACCAGGGCGCGATGTGCTTCATGAAGAAAGCGCGCTGCTCCTGCACCGGGCGCGGCTTCCATGCAGGAGCGCCGGCGACCATGAGGCGCATGGTTTCGCAGAGCGCAGCCAAATGGTCTTCCAGTTCGATTGCCTTGTCCGCGCGAGCCAAACCCATTGCCGCCAGGTCGCTTCGCAGCGATGCCAGCGGCTTTTCCATCATGAAGCCGGACAAATAAAGGGATGCATAGGGATTGACCTGTGGGGTACCCACACTGATGAACAATGCCGAAAATTCTTCGCTGACCGCATCCGCTTCCAGGATAGAAGCCGCCGTCGTCAATTGTTCCCACGCAACATCGAGCGCGCTGTCTGCGCTTTGCGCCTCAAGCGCATCAGCCTGCGCCAGGCTTTTCAATAAGTGATCATCCGGTGCGGAATAGAACAGCCTGGCAAGCAGCGCGTACCAGTCTGCGCGTGCCTGATCTTCTGGCGTCAATGCATGCCTTACATGGGAAGATGTAAATATTTCCTGCTCAGTCGGCTTCATGTCGGCGTATCCATCAAATGAAAAAATCGCTTTTCAATCTATTCCGGTGTGACTAGCCTGCAGAGGCCGGTGCCGGACAGGCAGGCGAACGCATAATTTTTGTCGTGCACATATCCGTTTCTTTTTGTCTAGCGAGTTTCATGCCATCAAATTCCTGCCAGCTTCATTCCCCATTCCTGCGAGATGCAATCCGGATTTTCCATAGGCTTCAGTCAAGGTGTTCTTTGCAGTTCGGTAACAGATTGCCTGCTCTTCGACTCCATCATGTCGATCACTCGGCAATCCCCGCACATGCGAAGCCGATCCAGATTCCCGGCGAACGCACCGTGTCCGGAAAGCTTGGCCAGCATGCCCTCGACCATCTTCAGGGTGCCGATCGGCTTCTGGCAGCGTATGCACTCGAATGGCTGAGTCTCGCTCAAGGTTGCCGCCTGCCTGGCGCTGTCCGCCAGATTCAGGCGCGGGTGCAGTGCAATCGCGTTTTCCGGGCAGGTTGTAGCACACAGGCCGCACTGCACGCAGTTCTTTTCAATGAAGCGCAGTTGCGGCCGGTCGGGAGTGGACAGCAAGGCCGAGGTCGGGCAGGCTCCGGTACATGCCATGCATAAGGAACAGGCATCGGTATCCACTTTCAGCGCGCCGAACGGAGAAGCCGGGGGAAGCTCGATAAGATCGTTTTTCAGCGGTGCATGCCGATAAAGATGATCGATCGCAAATTCCATTGTGCTGCGCTTTTCGGCGAACGCATTGAACGTGGCCGCCTGAGCCGGAACATCGCCGCGGGAAACGTTTGACAAGGCTGCTCCGAGTTCCGCAGGGGAATTGGCCTCAATCAGATGCAGATGCCTGCCCGCATAGCCAAGGCCGGACAGAATGAGTTGCGCTATCGACAGCTGATGCTTCAGCGCGGCGACATATGGCGGCGCATCGGACCTGGTCACCAGCACCGCCACGCTGGCCGCACCGTATGCAATCGCCGCCAGCCATAATTCGATGCCTGCCGAAGCGGCATGGTGCAGCGCAACCGGAAGCATGTTGGCCGGCACGCCTGACTGCGCCATCCCTGCGCCGGCAAGGCGGCTTAATTGTGTAAGCAGATGGGCGCCCTGCTCATTGCCGTGAAACAGGATGCCCGGATGTCTGCCCCCTGCCTTCGCGTAGGTCTGCAACATCGTCTTCAGCCGCAGTGCGGTATGCGGTGCATCCGGGTAGGCATAGCTGATCGCACCGGACGGGCAGACCGTCGTGCAGGCGCCGCATCCGGCGCAGAGATGCGGCTCGACCGAAATGCGGCTGCCTTCACTGCTGATCGCCTGCGCGGAACAAATGTCGACACAGGCGGTGCAGCCGGTTTTGCCATTGCGTCCATGGGCGCACAATTTTTCCTTGTACCGGAAATATTTCGGCTTCTCGAATTCGCCCGTCATCTGCACCAGGCGCAATGCTGCGTCGCTTTGCGCCTGCGGATCGTGTGGAGCAGCGTAAAAATAGCCATACGGCGGCTGGTGGCGGGAAACAAGCGCTGTCTCCGAAAGATCGAATACCAGGTCGCATTCCGCATTCCTTGCCATGACTGTTCGATTGAAATCGATTGCCCTGACCTCTCCGCATGCAGCAACGCAGTCGCCATGCGTGCGGCATTTTTCCGTGTTCACCTGATACAGCAGGTCGATTGCCTGCTCGGGGCAGGCGTGAATGCAGGCGTTGCAACGTACGCAGACATCCAGGTCGATCGGATTACTCTGCTTCCATTCGACCTGGAAAGCACCCAGCCATCCGCGGGCCGCGACTTCACTGCCGGACAGAACCGGATAACTGCGCTCCGCCGGAAGCGTCGATTCCGCGCCGCCTCCGGTAATCAGTACCTGCACCTGCAGTTGATCCTGCAAGGCGTCGGCCCAACGCAGAGCCACATCAGCCATGCCGATGATGAGCACGCTGCCTCTGGAAACATAGCTGACGGAGGGAACGGAGTCAGCAGCAGGCAGCGCCGCATCGGCCAGCAAGGCGGCCATCTTGGGCAAGACCGGACGAGCCTGCCCATCCCTTCCTGCCAGAGACTTCAAGTCCACGAAGCGCAGCGGCGCATAGGCATTGTTTTCCTGGGCCAGCTCATTGAACAGCGGCCTCTCCTGCGTGCAGCCGATGATTACGGTGTCGCCCCCTCCGGCCGCCTGAACGAAGCTCTGCATGTCCCGGCTGCACAGTTGCGTGCTGACCGATAGCATTTGTGCATCCAGCACCGCAGCGAGCTTTTGGCCCGACTCGGCGTTCAGAGGCATGCTGCGGTTGCAGCTGCAAATCTTGAATTGTTCTGCCATCAGCTGGTTCCTCGCGCGGCTTGTGCGTTATCTGTTTCGTTGCGGAATTCCATGCCTTGTGCAGGATACGAGCCCGGGTCGTCCGGATCGGCCTCTTCTGTCTGCACAGACTGCTCCTTTGCATTCTGTATATCCTGCACTTCGCCGCTGTTTTCCAATGCGTCCTGCTCCGGCCGATCACCATATACGTCTAGGGCGGGAACGTCCTGCATTTCTGCACGCTCGGCTTCTTTTTTTGCGATCGCTTCAAACATGGATTGCGTGTGGCTCAGCGCAGCGAGCATGGCGGGGGTAAGTGGCTGGAACTTGTTATAGTCATCGATATAGATGTCGAGCCCATCCATGACGTTGAAATGCGGATCGGAAAAGAGCTTCTTCAATGCCGCACGCCGGATTGTCTGATCGATGCCTTTGGACACGAATGGAGAATAATCGGATTCCTGCGTCAGCCGCGCAACATCGTCCAATGTCGGAAGCGGCTCGGCGGCTGAGGCCGGCGTGCTCTCTGCGGAACGTGGAACGGAGGCCTGAGCGTTGCCGCCGCGGCCGTCTTCTTCCGACTGTATGTCTCCGTCCTTTTGTTCCGCTTTCCGTCTCGCCCAACGTTGAAAGAAACTTTCACCCATCGTTATCCGGTCAGCGTATTGAACGCAAAAGGCAGTGCTGATTATTTACGTGCAGGATGGGAGCGAACCCTTTCCCGCATATCTTATGAACACAGAGTAGCCAATGAGCGACATGAAGAGCTGATTTAAAGCAAAGAATGCGAACAAAAGGCTAATCGGACACCCTTGGATGAGGGCAAATGCTTTAGAGCGGCACGGTATAAAGAAGATAAGGCGTTAAAAATTACCGCGCGGCACCGTGCCCGTACCCCGTGCAAGTTTATTTACCGGGAAACTGAACAGGCCATCAGGCGATGATGACGACCTCCGCCTTGCCGGTCTTGCGAACGACATTGATGCCCACATTGTTCGGATACCGTTGCAGGCGCAGATCGAGCGAAGCTCCCATGAGCGACAAGTCGCGGATCTCCATGTTTTCCATGAAAGGCGGCAGTTGCGGATGCCGGAAACGGATTTCGGAACGCCCGGGGTCGAATGACATCCCGAGGCATGCCTGAAGCAGGTAATACACGGTGCCTGCCGCCCAGGCCTGCGGCGAGCAGGCGACCGGATAAAGGGTAGGCCCTTCGCCGCTGCGTTTTTCGAATCCGCAAAACAACTCCGGCAGGCGATGCTGATCGACCGCAAGGCTGACATCAAACATTGCGGTCAATATTTTCATCGCCAGATCGGTGAAGCCATAGCGCGCAAAGCCTGCTGCAATCAGCGCATTGTCGTGCGGCCATATGGAGCCGTTATGGTAGGACATGGGGTTGTAGCGCGATTCGCTACGGGAAATCGTCCGGATGCCCCAGCCGCTGAAAGAGTCGCTGCCGGTCAGTTGCGTTGCGACACGTTCTGCATACTTCTGGCTTGCGATTCCGCTCCATAGGGCATGACCCGCGTTGGAAGAGCGGATTTTGCACTGCTGCTTTTCCCCATCCAGCGCGATTGCGTAGGTGCCGATCTCTTCGCACCAGAACGCCTCATTGAAATTTCTCTTAAGCTGCTCGGCTGCCTCTTTGAGGCGCCTTGCCAGCTGGGCGTCGCCCAGCAGCTCTGCAAGTTGCGCAGCATGCAGCTTTGCGGCATAAACATAACCCTGCACTTCGCACAGCGCAATCGGTGCTTTGGCAAAACTGCCGTCACGGTGAAAGATCGAATCATGCGAATCCTTCCATCCCTGCTGCTCCAGCCCCGTCTTGCTGCGCCGCGCATACTCGACGAACCCGTCGCCGTCCACATCACCGTACTTGTCTATCCATTCCAGCGCGCGAAGGATATTCGGCCAGATCGAGCGGATGAATTCCAGGTCGCCGGTACGCTCGTAGTAGGCACCGGCCAGGCCTATGAACAGAGGTGTGGCATCGACCGTTCCGTAATAACGCCGAAACGGGACCTCATCGAGCGCGGCCAGTTCCCCCTTTCTTGCCTCATGCAGGATCTTTCCCGGTTCTGCATCCCGTGACGGGTCCGATTCGGTGGCTTGCGTGGCGGCCAGGAAACCAAGCACTCCTTTTGCCAGTTTCGGATCGATCCACAGGCATTCATGTGCAGTCAGAATGCCGTCGCGGCCGAACGTGGTCGAGTACCATGGCACGCCGGCGTACGGATAGTCGCCTTGCTGCAATGTAGACGTCAGCATCACCAGGTCGGACGACGATCTGTCAATCCAGTCGTTGACCAGCTCATTGGATGTGCTGATCTTGCATCGGTCCTTCAAATGACTCTCGATATAATTGCCTGCCTGCCTGAGCGCACTGATGTAATCCAGGATTTCCGCATTCTGCATTTCATGGCCTTCCACTTCGCAGCGCGCGATCATGTAAAGATGCGTTTCGCCCTTGGGCGGGAGAATAATTGAGTAGTCGACTCGATTAGAGGAAATCTCCATCGGTTCCGGATCGAAGTGAATGTGGGTCTTGCGCACGGTCTTGTCTAGACCACGGTAATGGAGCAGGACTTTATTCGTGCTGCACTGCGGCTCCAGTATCGTTCCGTGCTTGGATCGTTCGAAGCCTCGCACTTCGAAAATATCGGCGAAGTCTGCACCGAACTCGATAGATAGCGTCGCTTTCACTTCCTCCAGTCCAAAGTTGACGACGCGGATATGCTCATAACAGGCGCCATGCCATAGGAGCTTGGCACGGAAAATATGCATCAGCCCCTTTTCAATCGTTTTGCCGCCTTTGGCGGCCAAATCGGGATTCATCAGTTCAATGATGAACAGGCCATTGCTTTCCTTCACCGAGGAATTGAGAAACATCGGCCTCACGCCGTTGATGAGCAACTCCTGGTGAGAAAGGAAGCGGGTATCGCCGTGGTACAGGCCTTCTTCACCCATGCCGACCGACTGGATATCGCCGAAGCGGTCAAACAGCGCGAACGAATCGCCGTCCTTAAGAACGCGCCGGCGTTCGTCCGCGGGGGAGGAAGTCGCGAGTATGTACCACTGTTCTCCAAGCTGGATTTTGTTGGCCATATACTGCTCCACTGTTTAATTCATTGCCGAGTTGCACCCGCTGGTAAACGGATAAATATTTTTGCGCCATTCGCTTTACGGTAAAGCGCTCTTCGAATACTTTCCTGCATTGTGCGCGGTCCACTTCGTGAATGCGTTGCGCCGCCTGTATCGCCTCGTCCTGATTTTCAACGATGAATCCGGTAACGCCCTGTTCCATGATTTCCGGAACAGAGCCATGGCGATAGGCGATGACCGGCGTACCGCAGGCGAAGGATTCGATCATGACCATGCCGAACGGTTCCGGCCAGTCAATCGGAAACAACAAGGCACGCGCATTACCCAGAAGGCGGTTTTTTTCCTGCTCATCGATTTCGCCTATGAAATCGATCAGAGGATGGCCCAGCAGCGGCTTGATTGTTTCATTGAAATAACCTTCATCCACCTTATCGACTTTGGCGGCGATGCGCAGCGGCGTATTGCAGCGCAAGGCAATTTCTATTGCCCGGTCGAGCCGCTTTTCCGGGGAGATGCGACCAATAAACATAAAGTAATCTTCCGGCGAAGAATTAAACCGGTAAAGATCAGCCGGCAAGCCATGATGAATCGTTTCCAGCCAGTTGACCCAAGGCAAAGGAATCCGTTGAGTATTAGAGATTGATACCAGCGGGACTTGGTCAAAATGACGGTAAAGTGCAGCGAGCTCAGGCAAATCGAGCCGGCCATGCAATGTTGTTACGTGAGGAACGGGCAGGTTTCTCAGCAATGGAAAATGCAGATAATCCGTATGAAAATGAATGACATCAAAATTTCCTGCGAGCTCCGCAATCTGATCAAGCATCATGCATTGATACATCAGCCATTCCTGCTTCGACATATCAAAGCGCTGGCTTCTGCCGACTGCGGAAACAAGCTTTCCTTTCGTAATCGAATCACCCGTTGCGAATAAAGTGACTTCGTGGCCTTGATTGATTAATTCTTCAGTGAGGTATGAAATGACACGTTCCGTTCCGCCATATTTTCTCGGCGGCACACGCTCGTGTACCGGAGCAACTTGAGCAATTTTCATTCTTCCTGCCTGTAATTCGAGTTGCGGCGCACTGTTGTGAAGGAGTTTGACGTGAATAGGATGACAGTTCTTTCACTATTCCTTTTCAATGTTCCTGCAGTGAACGCATCAACACGGGTGGAGTGCCGCTTTCGAGCGGCCGCGAGGTTTTTAAAAAATAGAGAAAGTTAGGCCGCAATACCCTGTAATCGTTCCGACTTGCAGCTCGTTACGTCATAAGTGCAAGCAAGTTGGAAATTGCCCATCGTCCATATGATGATCCGGATAATGGGCAAGGCTTCCTGCTCTCATAAATTATTTCTTTTACATATCAGCTTATTTCTTTCAATAGTGAAATGCAGTAGTGGCCACATGCCGGTCCTGGCCGTTGTGCTGTCATTGCGATGTCGCCTTTTTCGACTAGAGTAAAAGGATGAAGCTGTCTGCGTCCAAACATGCAACCCCATGACTGACCTGCACGTCCATATTCAAACTCCCGGTCTGGAAGGACTACTGGGAGCGTGCCCTTCTCCGAAAGGCCTGATTATTTTTGCGCATGGGAGCGGAAGCAGCCGGTTCAGCCCGCGCAATAATTTCGTGGCGGCCGGATTAAGGCAAGCCGGATTTGCCACCCTGCTGCCTGATCTTCTCAAGCCTGAAGAAGAAATGACACGTGCCAAGGTATTCGATATTCCACTGCTGGCGTCACGATTGACCGATGTCATACGCTGGGCTCGCAGCCACAAGGAGCTTGCCCGTTTGCCGATCGGCCTTTTCGGCGCAAGCACCGGAGCCGGCGCGGCACTGGTTTCTGCCGCCGACCCAGAGATGGCGGGGATGGAAATTTTCGCAGTGGTATCGCGCGGCGGCCGTCCCGATCTGGCAGGCGCGGCACTGGCGCAGGTGAGATCGCCGACACTTCTGATCGTCGGCAGCCTGGATACCGAAGTCATTGAACTAAATCGATACGCACTCTCAAAGCTATCAGCAATAAAGGAAATTTCCATCGTTCCGGGCGCAACTCATTTATTCGAGGAACCAGGAACGCTGGATCAGGTACTGCACTTGGCTGCCGGGTGGTTCACGCGTCACGTTCCGGCCAGAGCCGATTTAGGAGACATCGCTTAATGTTTGGAGACCCTCCTCCTTTCAAGGACCGGCGTGATGCCGGATTGCAACTTGCTTCTGCCTTGATGTATTTGAAGAAAGATCGTCCAGTCATCCTGGCATTACCGAGAGGCGGCGTGCCGGTCGCCTATGAAGTAGCCCATGAATTGATGGCTCCGCTTGATGTGCTGCTGGTGCGGAAAATCGGCGCACCGGGATACGCTGAACTTGGTATCGGCGCAGTCGTGGATGGAGAACGTCCCCAGACCGTGCTCAACGAAGATCTGGTTAGCCAGCTGGGTGTTTCCTCCGTTTATATTGCCGAAGAAACGGAGCGGCAGCTTCTGGAAATAGAGCGCCGCCGCAAACTCTACTGCGGCGACCGGCCTCCATTGCAGGTCCACGGCCGCACCGTCATTGTCGTGGACGACGGCATCGCTACCGGCGGAACAATGGCTGTTGCGCTCAAGGCCTTGATGCAGGAAGGTCCGGCAAAACTGATTTTCGCCGTTCCCGTCGCGCCGCGCGAAACGCTCGACAAATTATGCGTCGGGGTTGACGACGGAGTATGCCTGACCGTTCCGGATAATTTCCGTGCAGTGGGCCAGTTTTATGAAAACTTCGACCAGACTTCCGACGAGGAAGTCATTTCTCTGCTCGAACGCCAGTATGTCGGCCTGCCGGCGAACAACTCAAGAGCGCAGGCCACCAGGCATGCGCAGGAGCGCTAGCGCATGCCTGACATCGACGCACAACTTGTCGCGGCGGCCCGTGCCACGCCCATGACCGCCTATTAAAAAGAAAGGAGGCACAATGAAACGGTATGCAAATAAAGTTTCCCCCTGGTCCGGATTGATGATCGGCATGGCCTTGGGGGCGCTTGCCATGTACGCAATGGATCCCAGGCAGGGGAAACGGCGACTCCATGAGGCGAGGGACAAGCTGTACAGCACTTCACTGAAAACGCGCAAACTCATCGACGCGAAAAGCCGTCACTTCTCGAATCGTGCAAGAGGATTGCAGGCAAAGGCAAGCCACTTGCTGCAATAAAGTTCCTTGCCGTGCTGCGTGAGGATATCCATGCCATACATCTTGCATATGCGCGGCGGATGCAGCAGCGTGGATGCAGCAGGTAATGGAGAATAATGGCATGTGAGGTATAGATACGCGCCAGTCTTCCGCAAACTCCCGCGCTCTCCAGATTAACCAACAAGGACCCATGCAATGGCTTTTACCTTGATGTCCGAAGCCTTCGACGATGGAAGCGATATTCCGCAAACGTACACTTTCGACGGTGACAATATTTCACCTCCGCTGGCATGGTCGGGCGTGCCTGCTTCCGCAAAGAGCCTCGTGCTGATCGTGGACGATCCCGACGCGCCTGATCCAGCCGCGCCGCAGCGGGTGTGGACGCACTGGCTGCTGTATAACATTCCGCCGGATGCCGCGTTTCTGCAGGAAGGCGTAAAACCGGTCGACCTGCCGCCCGGCACCAGAGAAGGCTTGAATGACTGGAAGCGTACCGGATATGGCGGGCCGCGCCCGCCAATCGGCAAGCACCGCTATTTTCATAAACTGTACGCGCTGGACAGCGTGCTGCCCAATCTCGGCAATGCCACCCGGAGCGAAGTGGAAAAAGCGATGAAAGGCCACGTGATCGAACAGGCACAACTGATCGGTCTGTACGAGCAGCGTTAGGAATTTCCGGTTTGACTGTGCCTTCAGTTTTCTCGAGGCACAGCGTTATGCCTCAGGCGCACTGTCCCTGAAACAGCATCAGCGCGCCATCGATCACGATCGTTGTCCCCTGGATATAACGTGCCTGCCCGGAAGCCAGGAATACTGCGGCATGCGCAATTTCCTCCGGCTGGCCGGCTCGCTTCATTGGGATAGCCTGTTCCTGGCGCTGCCTTTGCTGCGGATCGTCGATCGCTTTCTGATTCATTGGCGTCATGATCATGCCGGGCGCAATATTATTGACGTTGATGTTTCTATTCGCCACCTCCAGCGCCAGCGTTGTGGTCAAGTTGCGAAGCCCGCCTTTTGACGCATCATAGCCGGCGGCCCCGGCGCGTGGAATTTCCTGGTGAACACTGGTGATGTTGATGATCGTGCCGTGCCGGCCGCTGCCTTCGATCCCGCGGAGGAATTCACGACAGCAATAGAACGGCCCATGAAGATTCGTGCGGATCACATCATCCCATTCCTCGTCGCTCATGTCCCGTACCCGTTTGTCTATGCCGTTCATGCCGGCATTATTGACCAGAATGGTCGGCAAACCCATGTTGTTACGGACTTGCCGGAACAGGCTTCGCACCTCATCCGGCTCGCGCTGGTCCAGTTGAAACACGCCCGCTTTGCGCCCTGCCGACTCGATTTCCTGCGCGGTAGCCTCGGCGCCTTCCCTGTCGCTGCGGTAGGTCACGGCTACGTCTGCACCTTCCCTGGCAAATGCGATGGCAATAGCCCTGCCGATTCCGGAATCGGCGCCCGTTACGATAGCAAGTTCTCCCGGCAGCCTTTGCACATTCATGGCGTTCCCCTTCCTTAAAAGTCGTCGAGCCTTACCTGTTTGCCCCTGAAGTCAGAGCCATGAACCTCGATACGGTTCCAAAGCAGTACGGTCTCCGCCACAGCAGCCATCGTATGTATCCCGCAACACTTTGCATGAACTTGGATCCGGTGCCCGGCGCTAGCGTGGCCTGCCTGCTCTACATCAACATTGGTCCGGCTCCCGAGGCGTAAATTTTACTTGTCACGCACTGCGGAACCGGATGAAGGGCATCGCCGGAGCTGAACGCAGTATCCATTCCTAAAACAATATTCATACTATGAGAACAAGCTTTGTTCGCACTATCTCAGCGATCATTTTTGCATCGCCTTCCTTCATTTTCACTGGGTCCGTCCATGCACAATCATCAGACGATGCGGTCCACGATCTGGACTTCAAGCAGGGCGACCGTGAAATCGAGTTCAAGGCGGGCACAATCGATCCGCGTGGAAGCGGGCGTGAATCTGCCATGTTCCTCGGCATCGAATACGGCATGCGCGACAACTGGTCGATGCAGCTTGGCGCTACCTACCGGCGCGAACCGGGGCACGGACTGCGCTTCGACGCTCTGGAATGGCAAAACAAATTCCGTTTTCTGGACACGCCCGATATTCCGGTGAAGGTGGGATTACTGGCCGAAGTGAAATTTCCGGACGATTCCGACGACGGCTACCGCCTGGTGTTCGGCCCCTTGCTGCAGAAGGAACTCAGTGACGTGCAGCTCAATTTCAACTTATTGTTCAAACGTCATCTGGACGAACACCCTTCGCAACCGACCGAAATGGCTTACCAGCTGCAGGCGAAATACCAATTGAAGGAAGGCCTGGAAGTCGGAGTACAGGGTTTTGGGGACGTTGGCGAATGGGACGACTGGGCACCGCGCAGCGAGCAATCGCATCGCTTTGGCCCTGCGGTCTTTGGCGAGTTCTCATTGGGATCAAAGCGAAAACTCGAATACGACGCTGCCTACCTGACCGATCCGTCCAGCAGCGCACGCAGCCATGGTGTGAGGCTGCGTGTGAAATATCAATATTGAACCGGCTGGCGCTTCAGCACGCCGCCCGAATGAAGCCCGCGGCGCAGAAAAAAACAGTCCGGCACTAGGGCATTGATTATGGAGGTGCTATGTTCGATATGGAATTGCCATGGTGGGAATTCATCGCCAGGGGTGCGATCGTCTACCTGGCCTTGCTTGTTCTGATACGCATTTCCGGGCGGCGCACGGTTGGACAGTTCACTCCTTTCGAACTGCTGGTAGTGATGCTTCTCAGCGAGGGCGTCTCCAATTCCCTAAGCGGTTCGGATGAGTCGGTTTCCGGCGGACTGATCATCGCGGCCACGCTTATCACTCTTAATATGCTTATCGCAACGCTTACCGCACGCAGCCGAAAGGCTGCCGATCTGATAGACGGGACACCGGTTCTGCTCGGACGCGACGGAAAAGTCTTTCACCATGTCAGGAAATCGATGCGCGTCAGCGAGGATGAAATCCAGCAGGCGCTTCATGAAGCCGACTGCAGTCTGGACAAGATGAAATGCATATTCCTGGAGGCGGACGGTTCGATCACCGTGCTACAGAAAAAACCGGAATAAATCGGAGTAATCCGGTCCGGGATCAATCTTCTCTATCAAGTCGTCGATAGCCTGTCGACGGTCTTTTAACTGAAACCTGCCTCTTTCCATCCTGCATGCATGCCGAGGATACTGGCGCATGCCGGTTGAACTTTGCATTTATGTCAACATCTATTGTTTAACGTTTTTCATTGCAAGGAGATGCCATGCGTTCATATGCCCATCCGTCGGCCTCTTCATCCGGCAACGATTTTGCAAAACTGCTTCTGCGTGCCGCACTGGCGATATTCCTGCTGCTTCACGGCATTTCCAAGCTTACCGGCGGGATCGGGCACATTACCGGCATGTTGAGCAAAGCCGGCATGCCGGAAGCGTTCGGCTATCTGGTCTTTATCGGTGAAGTGGTCGCGCCGCTCCTGTTATTGGTCGGCTTCTGGACCCGGCCGGCTGCCCTGGTGATCGCCATCAACATGATTGTTGCGGTGATACTGGCCCATAGCACGCAACTCTTTACGCTTTCCAAGACCGGCGGCTGGGCGCTGGAACTTCAGGGATTCTTTTTCATCACTGCCATTGTCGTCGCCTTGCTGGGCGCTGGCCGCTACAGCATCGGTGGTGCAAACGGGCGATGGAACTAGCGGACATTCTCTTTTCACGTATCGGACATCGTCCGATATTTTCTCGGCTGATTCCTTGCGCCTGACACGTCCTATGCACGCCAAGCCGATCTTCTTATTCCATTCAAGGAGCCACGCATGTCGAAAGTACTTGTCCTGTATTACTCAAGCTACGGCCATCTGGAGACCATGGCAAATGCGGTAGCCGAAGGAGCGCGTGCCGCCGGCGCGACGGTAGATGTCAAACGCGTTCCGGAAACGGTCCCGGAGCAAATCGCGAAAGGGGCGCACTTCAAGCTCGATCAGGCCGCCCCGATTGCCACAGTGGCCGAACTTCCGAACTACGATGCCATCATCATCGGCGCACCCACCCGCTTTGGACGCATGCCGGGGCAAATGGCGAATTTTCTGGATCAGGCGGGCGGCTTATGGGCAAAGGGGGCATTGCATGGAAAGGTCGGCGGTGCATTTTCATCAACCGCGACCCAGCACGGCGGGCAGGAAACGACTTTATTTTCCATCATCACCAACATGCTGCATTTCGGCATGATCGTGGTCGGCCTTCCCTATAGTCATCAGGGCCAGATGAGCCTGGAAGAGATTGTCGGGGGCAGCCCATACGGCGCTACGACCATCGCCGGCGGCCAAGGCGAGCGCCAGCCTTCCGAAATCGACTTGCAGGGTGCGCGGCATCAGGGAGAACTGATTGCCAGAACCGCCAATAAGCTGTTCGGTTGATAAGCTTCTCAAAACACATGCTAAGACGGCATGCCGGACACGCATGCCGTCTTTGACGTACACGATGCAAAACTGTTCACAAACAGGAAGTAAAATCCGCTGCTCACTAAAAATCAACCACAGCTTTTTTGTTTTTAGCGACACATATCGGCTATTTACTGGAAATGTGGCTCGGGAAATAGTAAAGTTTCTTCATGGAAATAATTCGACACAAATTCTAGCCTCCCTCCAGCCTGCATTGCTTCCAGCTTTTAAGCACACCTGTTTACCGATCGCATTCCGTCGGCTGCTGCCGGTGCAGAGCCATGCCTGATAAAGGCGTTTCACAGGAAAAGCGGAGCGAACCGGCTTCACATATAGAATTTTCTCGATTAATAAAATGTCAAGCACTGCGCACCCAAAGCCGACTTCTTCCGCAATCGCGGTGCTGGTATGGATGACCGATCTCCATGACCGATGCATTTATGCCAATCCACAAGCCGCCAATTATTTTGCCTTGGGACAGGACCTCGCATCGGCACACTGGAACGCAATGATCCATGCGGAGGACCGCGACCGCATTAGGACGGCTGCAGAACAGCGCAGCCGAAAGCAGGCCTATCAGATCGAATACCGTATTCATACCGAGGACGGGCAAACACTCTGGAAACTGGAAGCCGCCGCACCGCGCCATTCAGAAAGCGGAGATTTCCTGGGCTATCACGCCAGCATCGCCGACGTCACAAACCATCATCTGGAACGCGAACGGCTTGCGGACAATGAGGCGAAGCACCGTTTTCTTACTGAAAACAGCATGGACATCATCACCCATCTTGCGCCCGATGGAACGATCCTGTACGTCACGCCATCCGTCCAGCAGGTTTTGGGGTTCCATCCGTCCGAGGTAATCGGCAAAAGCGTATTCGACTACATGGCGCCGGACGATGTGAACATTGTCACAGAGGAGATCACGGCTCAACTGGCCGCGCGGGGTAGCGGCAATATACGTATCGAGTTCCGCAAGCGCCACAAGAATGGCCGTTTCGTATGGATGTCATCGACCCTCAATGTCCTCTACGCCGCAGATGGGCATACCATGAAAGGAATTGTGTCCGTCTGCCGCGATGCAAGCTTTGAGAGACAGGCAAAAGAGGAACTCAGGCAGCGTGAAGAACGGTTTCGCGGCCTGACGGAACTCTCCTCCGACTGGTACTGGGAAACCGATGCACAGGGCCGGTTCACCTTCGTATCGGACAGTGTGGAAACAGTGTTCGGCATCCCTGCCCGGAAACTGATCGGGAAACATTGCATCGATTTCGCCCCCGAGAAAGACAAACCCGAGCTGGACGAGTACTTTTTAAAAGTGTCGCGCCAGGAAGCGTTCAGGAATATCCGGTACTCTACCTACGTACGCTCCCGCGATGCCATTTGCCATGCGTCGGTTTCGGGTAAGCCGATCTTCGAGAACGGCGTTTTCAAAGGCTACCGCGGCGTTGGCCGCGACATCACGCAGAAAATCAACGCGGCGCAGGAACTGGCTGCGCTCGCCGCCGAAAATGATGCGTTGATCGACAGCTCGCTCGACATGATGATCGTTTTCGACCACGAAGGCCGCATCGTTCGCGTCAACCGTGCTGTGGTGGAAACGCTCGGATACCGGCACGAAGAACTGATCGGCCGATGCTATCTCGATCTCGTTCATCCGCAGGAGAAGGAAACTGTCCGCGCAGTCGACGCAGGGCTGCGTAGCGGCAACAACACCATCTATGACTTTGAAATACGCTGTCTGTGCAAGGACGGCACGGCCTTGCGCACGGCCTGGGCGGCACGCTGGATGGAGGACAGGAAACTGATGCATGCAACCGGGCGCGACATCACCGAACGTTATGCCACCCAGGCCGAACTCCAAAAATCGAGAGACCAGTTGTCAACTATCCTGGAAAGCATCGGCGATGCATTTTTCACGCTCGATTATGATTGGCGCATCACCTATGTAAACAAAAGGACCGCTGATTTCGTCTCGAAGACAAAAGAGGAGCTGATCGGAAAAGTGATCTGGGAAGCAGTGCCCGAATTCCGTTCATCGTCAGTCCTTCCGCAATACCAGCGGGCGATGCAAACACGCTGCAAGGTTTTTTTCGAGGGGTACTGGGAACAAACCGATTCCTGGGCGGATATACGGATTTATCCGAATGAAGACGGACTGGCGGTATTTTTCCACGATATCACCCAGCGGCGCGAGTCGGAACATGCAGTGCGTGCAAGCGAGCAGAAACTGCGCGAAGTGATTGAAATGACACCTGCCGGTTATGCCGTGATCGATGCCGATTCGATCATTCGGGAAGTCAATCTGGCGCTGTGCAAAATGTCCGGCTACTCTCGGGACGAACTGATCGGCCTGCCCTACACCAGACTGTTCTCCAGCTTCCCGAACAGGAATACGCTGTTCAGGCAAGGCGCGGTCAATTGGGTCCACGGTCGTGAAGGAACAATCACGCACAAAGACGGGCATACCGCGCATGTGCTCATCAATGCCAACGTCAAGCGCGACTGTGACGGCAATGCCCTCGCCGTGACCGCGTTCCTGACTGAAATCACGGAAAGAAAGCAGACCGAAGAGCGCCTGCACCAGCTCGCCAACCACGACATCCTGACCGGCTTGCCGAACCGCAGCTTCCTGAACATTCGCCTGCAGGACATCCTGGACAATGCTCGCCAGAATGAAAGCGTCGCCGTCATGTTCATCGACCTTGACCGTTTCAAGGAAGTCAACGATACGCTGGGACACGATCCAGGCGACATGCTCCTGCGCGAAGTGGCGCACCGACTGCAATCCATCATGCGTCCAAGCGACATCGTCGCGCGCCTGGGCGGCGATGAGTTCATCGTCGTGGCCAATTGCACGCATGGCCGGCAGGCAGCTTCCATCATCGCCGACAAACTGCTTTCGGCACTGAAATCACCGTTCACGATCGAAAATCAGGAAGTATTTGTTACGGCTTCCATCGGCATCAGCCTGTTTCCTCATGACGGAAAATCCAAGGAACTGCTGTTCAAGAATGCCGACATGGCCATGTACAGTGCCAAGGCCGCCGGAAGGAACAACTTCCGTTTCTTCGAGAGCGAAATGGGTGAAGCGGCGACGGTTCGCATGAAACTGGAAAATTCCCTGCACCATGCAATAAGCCGAAATGAATTCGAATTGCATTATCAACCCAGGATTGATTTGAAATCCATGCAAATCGTCGGCCTTGAAACGCTGATTCGCTGGAACCATCCTCAACTCGGCCGTATTCCACCGCTGCAGTTCATTCCGATCGCTGAAGAAAGCGGCATGATCGAGTCGATCGGGCAATGGGTATTGCAGGAGTCCTGCCGGCAGTTACGCCAGCTGATCGACAGAACTGGACGCCCCCTGCGCCTGTCGGTCAACGTTTCGGCGCGCCAGCTCAAGTCAAAGACGCTCGTGCAGCAAGTGCAGGCCGTCCTGCAGGAAGCGGAGCTGCCCAGCCACATGCTGGAGCTGGAGCTGACCGAGACCGCCCTGATGGAGGATATGGATATCTCCGTAGCCATCCTGCGCGAGTTGAAGGATCTGGGTGTGATGCTGGCCGTGGATGATTTCGGTACCGGCTATTCCGGACTTGCCTACCTGCAGAGATTCCCGCTCGATGTACTGAAGCTCGACCGCAGCTTCGTGAATGAAAATGCCGAAGGTGCCAAGAATCTCAAGTTCATCAAGGCCTTCCTGGACCTGGCTCACGCATTGAATCTTTCGGTCGTCGCCGAAGGAGTCGAGACCCTTGAGATTCTCAACTACCTGCTTGAGTTTTCCTGCGATGAAGGCCAGGGCTATCTGTTCGCCCAGCCCCTGCCCATGGATGAGCTTGAAATTTTCCTGAAGCAGTCGGACTTCAGCATGCGGGAAATACCGGAGTAGAACCGGTTCGTACGCGTTCATGACTTGGTTCGGATTCCCGCGGGTTCACCAGGGAGTAGTCAAAGCAGTCCGTAGCCGGCTCATTGTCATCCTTTTTAGCCTCGAACCAATACGGGCCTGAAAGCCCGGCCGATGCGGATCAAGCCGCATCCAATCCAGGAGAACGGATCTGGAAACCGGCGGGGCTTTACTTGTTGTCGTCCTTCCTGCGTGCGGGCACCAGCTTGCGTGCCCGCTTGACATCGGAGAGCGCCCTGAACGCCACGCCCCGGGTATTCAGGTCGGTGGAAGTGATCAGCTGGTTGATCGTCCGCATTGCAGCTTCAAGCAAACCCGCCTGAGAAATTTCCCGCCGCTCTTTTTCCGGCTTGCCCATGTCCACCTCCCTTTTTTATGTCAGCCTTATGTTGCCAGCATATTGCCTGCAATGCCGATAAAAACGTAGACGATCTGACAATCAGCAAGTCTCAAATAAAAAGGTGGCCCATCCTTAGGCCGCGGACGAGGCGAACAAGGCGTATCCGAAACAGAGCATGCGCGTTGTTCAGTAGCTTTTTCTGCCGGTCATGCAACGCTTTCCTGATTTGTTTCTACAATTTTCCGGAAAGGCTTTATTTAAGAAAAAATCCGACGATAATAGAACCGACGAACTCGGTCCACACCACAATTAAAAACGGGGCGTCGTGAAGGACATAGGGGAGAAGCATGAAAGCGGATGCACAATACGGCGCATCGCCGGGACTGGACGACGGCTGGTTAGGGGTAATCGATTTTCTGTCCGACTGGTATTGGGAACAGGACGAAAACCTGCGCTTCACCATGATGACAGGTCGGGGCATAAGGGAACGCACTTCGGCGCCCTCTCCCCTGATCGGCAAGCTGCGCTGGGAGCAGGAGCGGATCTGGGATATCAATGACCCGAGCTGGGAGGAGCATAAGGCTATGCTCCACGCCAGGAAGCCATTCACCGATTTCACCTATAAAATCACTGCCCGCAACGGCGAACTGCGTTACCTGAGCATCAGCGGGCAACCGTTTTTCGACAAGCACGGCCACTTCAGTGGATACCGCGGCATCGGCAGGGATGTCACCCGGGAAGTGCGCGCACGCTTGCGCCGCACCATCGAACATGCCGTCACGCAGACACTGGCCACAACCGACAGCATTTCCGAATGCGCACCGCAGATCATCGAGACAATATGCGATACGCTGGGATGGACCTGCGGCGCATACTGGGAATACAAGCAAAAGGACAATGCGCTTGAATGCATAGAATGCTGGAGCAACGGCGCGCCCGGCGCCGAGGACTTCATACAGAGCCGCAAAGTCTGCGCCCTGGTTTCACAGACCGATGCCAATCTTGCCTGTGCCGCGTGGCTCAAAGGCGAAACCATCTGGATCCCTGACCTGGCCGAGCAGAACCGTGAAGCGGGCCAGCAGTTTCCCACTTCCGGCAATTTGCACAGCGCTTTCGCCTTGCCGGTCAAAGCGGACGGCAAAGTCATTTCAGTGCTGGAGTTTTACAGCGACCATATCCACCAGCCCGACACCGAACTGCTGGAGTGTTCAGCATTCATCGCAAACCAGATTGCCCAGTTCAGCCAGTTGATCCGCGCCCGTGAAGCGTTGCGCCAGAGCGAGGAACGTTTCCGAAGCCTGATCGAACTGTCCTCGGACTGGGTCTGGGAGCAGGATGAACAGTTCCGCTTTACCTTTTTCGAAGGCAACAAGGGCATGCAGGAACGGCTGGGCATCAGTCCCACTTCGCGCATAGGCTTGAGGCGCTGGGATATTCCGGCGCTGAACCTGAACGAGGATGACTGGGAACGTCACCACGCACAGCTCGCACGGCACGAAGTCTTCAACGACTTCATCATTCGGCGTACGGATGAGCTCGGACGCGAACGCTGGATGGCGATCAGCGGCAAACCGGTTTTCGACAGCAATGGCCAGTTCAAGGGTTATCGCGGCATTGCCAAGGATATTACCGAACGCAAGAACAGCGAACAGCATATCCAGTACCTGGCCACTCACGATGCATTGACCGGTTTGCCGAACCGCCCGATGTTTTCCGAACTGCTGAACCAGGCAATCCACGCGGCCAAGCGCTACGAACGCAAGTTCGCGGTGCTTTTTATCGACCTGGACCGGTTCAAGCTGATCAATGACAGCCTGGGACATGACGCCGGAGACATGCTGCTCAAGACCGCTGCCACCCGCCTGCAGCGCTGCATCCGCGCAAGCGATGTCGTGGCGCGACTTGGGGGAGACGAGTTCGTCGTGCTTGCCCAGGGCATCGAGCATGAAAAGGATGTGGAAAGAGTCGCCGATAAAATTCTCAAGACCCTTTTCAAGCCGGTTGCCCTGCTTGGCCAGGAGTGCCGGGTCACCGGCAGCATAGGCATCTGCATGTATCCTGCCCATGCCAGGGACGAGCAATCGCTGATGAAATTCGCCGATGCCGCCATGTACCAGGCAAAGGAAGCAGGGAAAAACCAGTACCGCTTTTATTCGGAAGCCGCACAATCCAAATCGCTCGAACGCATGACAATGGAATCGAGCCTGCGGCGCGCGGTGGAACGCAAGCAGTTCTTCCTGCATTTTCAGGCCAAGCTCGATCTCAAGACCAGGAAGATCACCGGTGTTGAAGCGCTATTGCGCTGGCAGCACCCGGAACTCGGCCTGATATCGCCTACCAAGTTCATCGGCCTTGCCGAAGAAACCGGGCTGATCATTCCGATCAGCCGCTGGGTATTGCACACCGCCTGCATGCAAAACATGGCTTGGCAAAAAGCAGGGCTTCCTCCGCTGTGCATGGCCGTCAACATTTCAGCGCGCCAGTTTGAAGACCAGCATTTCCTGGACGACATCTCTTCCGCATTGAAGGTGTCCGGCATGCCTGCGCACCTGCTTGAACTGGAACTGACAGAAAGCATGGTCATCCTGCAGCCGGAACGCGCCATCGGCATCCTGAAGGAACTCAAGCAGCTGGGCGTGCGGCTGGCGATCGACGATTTCGGCACCGGATATTCATCGCTGGCGCAACTGAAGAATTATCCGATCGACACATTGAAAGTCGATCGCTCCTTCATTCAGGACATTCCAAACAATGAAGACGACAAGACCATGACCCGCGCGATTATTTCAATGGGAAAATCGCTCGGCCTCACGGTCGTGGCGGAAGGCGTGGAAACGCAGGAACAGCAAACCTTCCTGCGCGAGAACGCATGCGATGAAACGCAAGGCTTTTATTTCAGCAGGCCGGTAGAGTCGGCCGGAATCGAAGCACTGTTGCGCAGCCATCGCGCATGATGCGCGCCGGCCCAGAAAAAGTGCACAATAAGCGCGGTGACAAATGTCGCGCCGTCTGATATGGCAATCATTGCGAAGTGGCCAGGGAAGGCCATGAAATTCATAGACCTTCCCTGTTCCAGTCGTTGCGACCTTACCAGGTTGCCAGGTTGGCCCGGGGGATTGTTACGCGCTGGGCGTGCGCAGCGAAGCGCGCCTATGCATACTCGTCATCCAGCGCGTATTCATCGTAACGATTGGCGCGCCTGCGCTTCAGCAGATAATACCCGAGCCCCACCACGGCCGATGTAACGAGCACCTTGCGGGCAAATCCAGCGGGATTGTATTTCAGCTCCGACTTCAGGCCCATCTCGGAAAACACATTGGGAATGTGCCCGTTCTTAAAGTCCTCTCCGATTCCTTCGACCATATTGACGCGGTCGGCCATCAGCAGCAACAGCCAGTGGCGGATGTCGTTTTCACTCATCTTGTAAGCGACATCGCGAATTTTCCCGCTCAAGCCCGATGGCGGCGAACTGGTGCCGAATACCGGCGTGAGGCCCGGCCGTTCCACCGAATGGTAGACCTTCATGTTGACAGGCTGATTCTCGGGATGATCCCAGTGCACATTCTCGAGCCGCGGCGGCGTGCGCTCCATCGGATAGGCGGGCCGGTTCTTGTGGTCGAGATCCGCACCCCAGCCCTGGATATGCGAAAAATCCTTCTTGACGGTCGTGACATTCGGCCCCGGATGCTGGCCTACGTGGTCCTGGTATGGTTGCTTGCCTTGTTGGTTGTCCATTGCGTTTCACTCCTTCCAATGCAGTTGATTAGAGCCTATCTCGGTAGGCCGGGTTAGTTGCGGCGTAGGCGATTTGCGTTCGGAACAAGGGTGCAGCAGGGGTTTCGCGAAGCATGCTTCGCGCCTGCGCAACGGCAATGGCTTGCAAGCCCATTGCCCGCCCTGCAAGGGTGGCGACGCGCAATAGCGAGCTATTGCAAGGAGTCGCAACGCAGTGCCGGATGCAAATCGCCCCGCCACGGCAAGCTGGCCTAGCAGGATAGGCTCTTAGTGAATCAGCCCGGAGCCGGTTGCGCCAGGCGGAATCAGCACGGTCTTGATGCAGTTGTCCAGTTTGCTGGAAAAAATGTGATAAGCCTCGGACACTTCCTCCAGGGGCACACGATGGGTAATGATCTGCTTGGGATCGATCCGGCCAGCCTGAATGTGTTCGATCAGGCGAGGCAGGTGGCGCTTTACGCTGGCCTGGTTCATGCGCATCGTCAGCCCCTTGTTCAGCGCATTGCCGATCGGAACTGCGTTGAAGGTCGGCCCGTATACGCCCACGATCGAAACATTGCCGCCTTTGCGCACGGAGTTGATTGCCCAGTGCAGCGCGGTCGCCGATCCTGCCTGCATCGGAATATACCTGCCGGTCAGGCTTTGCATTGCATTACCCGCCGCCTCGCAGCCGACTGCATCGATGCACACGTCGGCGCCGAGCCAGTCTGTCATTTTCTTGATATGGACAGCCATGTCGCGCACATCCTTGAAATTGACGACTTCGCATTGCGCATAGGTCTTGACGAACTCCAGCCGGTACTCGACATGGTCGACGACGATGACGCGCCCGGCACCGAAGAGCCAGGCCGACTTGGCAGCGAAGATGCCGACCGGCCCCGCGCCGAATACGACGACCGTATCGCCTTCCTGGATATCGCCCATTTCAGCAGCCTGATAACCGGTCGGCAGCGCGTCGGTCAGCATGACCGCGTCATCCACATCGACGTCGGAAGGAATCACTGTCGGCCCGACGTCGGCCATGGGCACGCGCACATATTCGGCCTGCCCTCCGTCATAGCCGCCTGCGGTATGCGAGTAGCCGTAGATGGCACCGACTGCCGTCGCTTCCGGGTTGGTGTTATGGCAGTTACCGTAAAGTTCTTTCTGGCAAAAGAAGCAGGAACCGCAGAAGATATTGAACGGAACCAGCACGTGGTCGCCGACCTTCAGGTTTTGCACCGACGGTCCAACCTCTTCCACGATGCCGGTGAATTCATGTCCGAAGGTCATACCGACACGCGTATCCGGCACCAGCCCGTGGTACAGATGCAGGTCCGACCCGCAGATGCAGGAACGCGTAACCCGGATGATGGCATCGTTGGGATGCTCGATCACCGGATCCGGTTTTTGTTGCGCGCGCACGCGAAAAGGCCCTCTGTAATTCATCGCCAACATACGGTTCTCCTATCCAGAACAGAAATTTTCGGGAATTGCTGCAAGCAATCAGGGAATCTGCGTTGAGTTCGTGCATGTTTTCCTGGTTCAATGACGTGGCACGCTCTCGTGCATCACGACCGGAAAGCCGCATGAAACAGCCCGCTGCTACTAGCTATGACTGTTTTTTGGCAAAAGGTTTTCAAATAATCACGAGTTTTACCTCGGCAATTCGGATGGAATCGCCAGCCTGAAATGAAAACGCGACTCCCGCATGAATTTCATGGCGGTCATTCGGCGAAAGACGACTGCAAGCTGAGGGCAAGCCTTATGGCAAGCGGCACGCTAAACCATATTTGCCAGATGCATTTAGAGCCTGGCAGCGCTGTAAGCACACGGACTTAATCCGCTGCCTGACCGCTTATCTGCTTAATGCGGATAGAAAGTAGGCTTTTCATTCCTGATGAAGCGCCTTTCAAACTCCGGCGCCGCCAGCGGCTTGGAGAAGAGATAGCCCTGGCCATAGTCGCACCCCGCTTCATTAAGAATTTCACGCTGCCTGAGTGTTTCCACACCTTCCGCAATGACTTTCAGGCCAAGCCGGTGCGCCATGACGATGATGGACTCTGCAATCGTGCGGCTGTTTTCGTCGTCCTCCATGTCCTGCACGAAGGACTGGTCTATTTTCAGGTAATCAATATCGAACTTCTTGAGGTAGGACATCGAAGAATAACCTACCCCGAAGTCGTCCAGCGCCACCTGGATGCCCGCGTCCCGGTACTCGAGCAGCCGTTCGCAGACTTCGCTCGATGCATGCAGCAACAGGCCTTCGGTGATCTCCACCGTGATATTTTGCGCCGGCAGGTCGACTTCCCGCAGATACTCGACCCACGTATCCTGTTCCTTGGATAAAAACTGGATCGGCGATTTGTTGATGCCGATCTGGAAAGCTGTGCCAAGCGCACCGCTCCATCGCTTGGCACTTGCTGCCGCTTCGCGAAATATCCAGTCGCCTATTTCCGTAATCAATCCCGCTTCTTCCGCCAGCGGCACGAAGTATGCCGGCTCGACATTGCCGAAATATGGATGGTTCCAGCGCAGCAGCGCCTCTGCCTTGATGATGCGCCTGGTGGCAAGCTCCACTACCGGCTGATAAGCGACGCTGAGTTGCCCGAGTTCCAGCGCCATGCGCAATTCGTTGATCAGGCGCAGGCGCTGATGCGCGCGCTCGTCCATCAGACGCGTAAAGTAGCTGAACTGGTTCTTGCCGTTGTTCTTGGCTGCATACATCGCCTGATCGGCTTTGCGGATCAGTTCTTCCGCGCTTTCGGCATCGTCCGGGAAAAGCGCAATGCCCACGCTGCCGGAAACATAAACGACTTCCTTGCCTATCCTGAACGGCTCGGCGAGGGCGATCAGGATTTTCTGTGCGATGCGCTCGACCCTGTCGGCATCCTCCAGCGAAGACAGGATGACGGTAAATTCGTCGCCGCCCAGCCGCGCCACGGTATCGGTCTCGCGCACGCAGTTTTCAATTCTGCCTGCCGCCTGGACCAGCAGCAGGTCGCCCGCATCATGCCCGAGCAAGTCGTTGACCTGCTTGAAACGGTCCAGGTCCAGGAACAGCAATGCGATTGCCCTGCGCACGCGCTGAGCTTTCCTGACCTCCTGCTCCAGCCGATCCCGGAACAGGCGGCGGTTAGGCAACTGGGTCAATGAATCGAAGTTGGCATGGCGCCAGATGCGTTCTTCTGCCTTTTTCCGCTCCGAAATATCCGTCAGCATCCCGATCATGCGGTGCGGCTTGCCGTCTTTTTCGTCCCTGACCAGTACCGCGCGCGACAGCACCCATTTCCAGATCCCGTCTTTACATTCGGCACGGTACTCCGCCGTAAGCGAAGAAATTTTTCCTTCCATGTACGCTTCATACTCGTCCATCACGCGTGCTTCATCCTCCGGATGGATTCTTGACGGCCACGCAGTGACATACGTCGGCATTTCATTCGAGGCATAGCCGATGATTTCCTTGAAGCGATCGGAAAAGTAGCCGGTATTGTTCTTGAAGTCCCAGTCCCACAATCCGTCGCCCGTGCTTTCGATGGCAAGGCGCAGCCGTTCGTTGGCGATATGCAGGTCTTCCTGGATCCTCCGTTGTTCGGTCAGGTCGATGGATGCGCCGAAAACGCGGGATGTCATCCCGTTTCCGCCCCGGATGGCATTTCCTCGTGCAACCAGATAATGCACGGAACCGTCGGGCCACTTCACCCGGAACGGCACTTCGTCCGATTCCTGATTTGTGAACAGCCGGTGCAGCGATGCATGGATTGCTTCGCGATCCTCCGGAAATATGTTCGCTTCCCACTCCTCCCGCGAAAATACAGGCTTATGCTCGGGCAAACCCAGCATGGCGGACATCAAGGGAGACATCACACATTCCAGATGGCCTTCGACGCGAATCTCCCATATGCCGACCTTGGCTGCTTCCGCCGTAATGCGATGGAATTCCTCGCTGTGATATAAACGCTCCTCGGCCCGCTTGCGATCGGAAATATCGATATTCATGCCGACCCACTTCCGCACCGACCCATCCGTGTCGAGAAGGGGCGCTGCCCTGACATTGGTCCAGCGCCAGCCGTCCCGCGCACACCGCAGGCGGAACTCCGCATTCAATGGCTGCTTTGCCGAAATTGCGTAATGCCATTCTTCCTGGGCATGACGCCTGTCGTCCGGATGAACCACGTTCAACCAACCGCAATCCATCCATTCGTCCAGGCTTTGTCCGGTGTAAGCGCGCCAGGAAGGAGAATCGTTCACGATCGATCCATCGGCTGCTGTCTCCCAGATCGCCTGTGCGGTGTTCTCCACCAGGACACGGAAGCGCGCTTCACTTTCGCGCAACGCCTCCTCGGCGAATTTCCGCTCCGAAATATCCTCGATCACTGCCACATAGAATTTCGGCTGATCCGTATCGATGTCGCGAATGACGGAGGTGGTCAAGCGAACCCAGAGCCAGTCCCCGTTTTTTCTCAGGAAGCGCATCTCCCCTGTGAAGGTCGATTTTTCGCCTTTACTTAGGCTGCCGAACTGGATCATCGCGGTCGGCCGATCCTCTTCAAAGCACAAGTCGGACAAGCGCATATGAAAAAGCTCCGGCTCCGAATAATCCATCATCCCGGTGAACTTTCGATTGGCGCGGATGAAGTAACCCTTCGGACTGATATGCGTAATGCCGATCGCGGCCTGATCAAAGGTGGCCCGCAGGATAGCCTTTCGATCCAGCAATGCCTGTTCGGCACGCTTTATTTTTTCAATATCCTGTATGACCGCAACAAAGTATTGCGGGCTTCCGTCATCGGAGCGGACCAGTGAAAGCTGCATATTCGCCCGAACCACATACCCGCGCTTGTGCAAGAAGCGATTCTCCGGAATATGAGTGCCGACCTCGTCGACGTGCAGGTTTCCCAATTTTCCCAATTGATCCAGCGCCGCTTCCCGGTCGCCCGAATGAATGAGCTCGGCCAGGCTCAATGAACGAAGCTCGTTCTGCGCATAGCCGAGGAAACTGCAGAATTTCGGATTCGCATATAGAAAATATCCACCTGGATCCAGGTGTGCGATTCCAATCGCGACTACATCGACGCTTCTTTGAAAATCGATACCAACAGGGGAAAATCTTTCAGCAGGAATTGCCATGTAGAACTGCCTTGCGGGCTCCATAAACGATACGCCATTGCGTCGGACACGGTTGGAGCAACTTTTCAGCACGGTAGTTCATTGCCGACACACGGGGCCTTCCCCCCGGCATTCCGCGAAGGCTCGGCTCTATTCTGTCGCCGCATTCCGGCTGCGAGAAAAAACCCAGAATAGACGGCACGTCGCGTTACCTCAAGCGAGTCCGCAAGCGCAAATGCTTTAAATCAATACCAATGTGCATCGCGCTTCTACAATTACTCAAAGCGGAGGAATCATGTTCGGATTTTTGAAAAAGCGCGTTGCGGCGGACCAGTTGGCCAAGAGCCTCGCGCGGTATGCGATCGGCCACGATGCCTGCGCAATGATGGCCGGCATGATGCGCGACCGCACGGTCGGCGACGATGTGACGGCTGCCGAGTTTGCCTTTCTGCGCGCCAGCTATCTGCGAAGCCTGATTGCCGAGCACTGCAAGGGAAATACGCTGCAGCGCATGAATGAAATCGTCGATCGCGAGGTCATCGACGCATTTTCGGGAAAGGAAATCACGGCCAGCCGGGAAATGAGCGACTATTATCAGAATCAGAAAATGAAGGATGTCGCCAAAGCAAGGCTGGCAAGCTATCGTGAAGCGGGTGATGCCCTCGACCGGACGACGCCGATGTTCTGCACGAGAATGGGTGCGCGCAATATCATGACCGGCGCCGAGGTCAAGGCGATGCTGAACGATATGCTGGGCATGGCACTGCGCAAATCCCTGAAATCTGTGCGGCCGGTTTAAGAACACCATCCGACTCGCCGTTTAAGCACGGCATGCGCTTAAACGGTGGCTTCCGAATTAAAGAACCGCTTCAGCTCTTCATACTTCAAGGGCTTGGCAAGATGCAGGTCAAAGCCTGCATCGAGGGCGCGGTAGCGATCTTCCTGCAAACCATAACCGGTCAGTGCGATCAGCCTGATCGCACTGGTATGGACGTCGCTGCGCAGGCGCCGCGCCAGCTCATAGCCATCCATGCCCGGCAGGCCGATATCCATCACGGCAAAATCCGGCTGGTATTCAGCCGCGAGCTGCAGCGCCTGCGTCCCGTTTGCCGCCTGGAGCACATGATGACCCTGAGACTGAAGCAGCATGGCCATTAATTCGCGTCCGTCTTCCTGGTCCTCTACCAGCAGAATCGTATATTTCCTGTCATCCGGTTCTACCGGGCTGCGGTTGTCCGCTTGTGTGGCGCTTTCAAACAATGGAAAGCGGACCGTGAATGTGCTGCCTTTTCCCGTTCCTTCGCTTTCCGCAGAGATGCGGCCGCCATGAAGTTCCACCAGGCGGCTGACCAGTGACAGGCCGATTCCCATTCCGCCCTTGGCACGTTCCAGCGTGTTTTCACCCTGCACGAATACCTCGAAGATCATCGGCAGCAAATCGGCTGAAATACCTATGCCGGTGTCTTTCACAGTCAATACTGCTTCGTTGCCTTGCGCCCGAACATCGATCCCGATACTGCCGCCCTCGGGCGTGTATTTGATTGCGTTATCAATCAGGTTGCAAATTATCTGCTCGATCCGAGTCGTGTCGCCATGGATGGTTGCAGGCTCGGCATGGACTGAAATGTTCTGATGGCTGAAACGCCCCGCCGTGCGGAAAGTCTCGATGCAGCTCGTTACCACGCCGGAAAGCTCCAGCGCATGCCGGTTCAGACGGATTTTTCCGGACATGACCCTGCTTAGGTCCAGCAAGTCATCGATGATGCTGGCGAGATGGTCGGTCTGCCTGCGCATGACATTTTTGGCACGCGCAATGATAGCGGGACTGACATTCTCCATTTCCAGGAGCGAGATCGCACTCGTGATGGCGCTGAGCGGATTGCGCAATTCGTGGCCCAGCATGGCCAGGAATTCATCCTTCGCCTTGCTTTCGGTTTCCGCCTGCTTGCGGGCCGCCTTCTCGCGCAGCAACAATTGTTCTCTTTCTGATTCCGCAAGCGTTCTGGCCTGCTGTTCTTTCACCAGCACGACAGCGGCTTCCCTGATCGCTGCATGCATCTCGTCGACTTCAATGATTCCGCTGCTCGGACGCGGCGGGATTTCTTCCCTCTTCCACAGTGCCGCCGCCGATTGCGCGGCGGCTGAAATGGAATTCAGCAGTCCTCGGCCGACGAATGCTGCAGCGAGACCGGCCAGCAGCAATGCGGCAAACAATCCGCCCAGCGCGATATAGATTGCGCGCCAGATGGCTGAATTAATTTCAGCAGCAGGCGCGCCTATGCCGAGTGCCCATCCTGCCAACTCAGAGTGCGTTATCACGTCGTACACGTCCAGGCCATCGCGCGTGATGTGACGCAATGTGCCGTCCTTACCGGTGCTAATGATTTCAGTCAATTCTGGCTTGGCAGGCTTGCCGATCAAGGTGCCAGGGTCCCTACTGCGCGCGATCGTGATGCCTTTCCGATCGAATATGCCGGTTACCCAGGTCGAAGGAATACCGCGGCCGGCAAATGCAACATTGAAATGATCGGCATAAAAAGCCTGCGACAAAACGTATCTTTTGCCGCCAGGCAAGTAGATCGGGAGATCCACGAAAATGACATAGGCTTTGGCCCTCGGCCCCCAGGAAAGATCGGAGATGTGAGGCTCCCCTTTCTGGATAATCTCGGCAATTTCATGTGGATCAGGCCGTGAAGCAAGTACGCTTCCGAACGGAAGACGCGTGTTGACGACCTGGCTGCCGTCTTCATTGTACAAAACGATCCACGCGCCGCCCGGAACGTTGGCGACCTTTGCCTGGTCGTAAAACTTTTTCCAGTTTTCTTCCGAGAGATAGGGGGATGTCGCCAGCACCCGCAGTGCAGACTGGGCGCTCTTCAATTCGCGATCGATGATGAGGGAGGTCGCCCTGGCGGTTTCCTGCATGCCGCGGATGGCTTCCTCGCGGTGGGCATCGAGCAACTTTTCGAGCGCAATGCCTGAAAAGATCACCATCGGGATCAGTGCCACCGCAGCAAGTAAGGCAAGGCGTGTGCTTAGTCTCATTCAGAACTCATCATGGCTAGTCGAAGCCGGGAAATAATCGGGCACTGCATTACCCAACGAAACAATGAGAAGCAATGTGCCGATGAAAGAAACTATGCCGCAGTAACAAACGGTTTTGGGCAGCGCCGCAAACCGGAAAAATTTCCGCGATAGTATCATGTGGACCGGCAATCTATTCGGGGATCCTGAATTTGCGGCTGGCTTTGTGCGATTAATAAATCAGCTACCTTTGCCTGGGGCTGCCTGGTAAAAATATGGAGCGGTACAGTTACAAAAATAGAAAAAAGATGCGCGAAACTATTACCCCATGGAAATCATGATTTTCCATTCTCATTGCGAACCATGGCGCCGTCGATTCCGAGATCCTGTTCAGTGCGCGAACGGCTTCCGGGAAGAAGGAATTGTCTTTTTATCAGGACTGCTGCTTCTTCAGCCGTCGCTGGTTCGGAGATATAGTAGCCTTGCACTTCATCGCAGGATAAGGCACGAAGAAGCTCAAGCTGCTCTTTGGTTTCCACGCCTTCGGCAACGACATGCATGCCCAGCGCATGCGCCATCGAGATCATGGCCTTGAAAAAGGCTTCTCCCTTCTGGCCGCGTGCCAGCGAACGGGTAAATGCCTGGTCGATTTTCAGCACGTCCAGGTCCAGTTTATGCAACTGCGACATGGAGGAATATCCGGTTCCGAAATCATCTATCAGCAGTTTAATGCCGCGATTCTTCATCGCCGATAACTCTTCCAGAACAAGCAGATTGTCGTCGACCATGCTCGACTCGGTAATCTCGATTTCCAGGAGCGAGACATCGATGCCATGGCGCTCGATGCATGAATTGAGGATGCTGATCAGGTCTCCCTGATTGATCTGTTTCGCCGATACATTGACTGACACGGGCACCAAAGGCAGAGCGAGCGCTTTCCATTGCGCCAGCTGCTGGAAGGTTTTTTCAAGCACCAGCGCGCCCAGATCGACGATCAGGCCGCTCGTTTCCGCAAAAGGTATGAAATCAACGGGCAAGACCAATCCGCGTACCGGATGCTGCCAGCGAATCAGTGCTTCCAGGCTTTTCAGCTCGCCGGTGACGGCATCGACGCGCGGCTGGAAATACAGCACGAATTCATCCATTTCAATCGCATTGCGGATTGCCTGCTCATTGTTCAGCCGCGCGTGCAGCGCTTCAGAAAAGTGCGCCTGATAAAACTCGTACCGGTTTTTGCCGTCGTTCTTGGCCGCATACATGGCGATGTCCGCATGCTTGATCAGGCTTTCCGTTTCGAAGCCGTCCTGCGGATAGATGCTGATGCCGATCGACGCGCGAATCATGCGCGAGAATCCGTCTTTCAATACAAACGGCTCGTTGAGCGCATTGCAGATGCGTTCGGCCAGAGGCGAAACATTGGCGCTGATTTCATAGCCTTCGGAAATAATGATGAATTCGTCGCCTCCCAGACGCACTATGTGGTCGCCGGGGCGCAAAAGGGATTGCAACCTGGCCGCGACCGCCTTGAGCAGTTCGTCGCCGGCGACGTGGCCGAGAGTGTCGTTCACGTTCTTGAAGTCATCCAGATCGATCAGCAGCAATGCGACCGAAGCATGGATCTTCCTGGCTTGATCCAGCGCGGTCGGCAGGTAATTCATCATCCAGTGCCGGTTAGGAAGCGCGGTCAGTGCGTCGGTGTTTGCCAGCTTTGCAAGTTCCAGTTCATGCGCCTTGGCATCGGAAATATCGCGCAGGGTTACCGCTAGCCCCTCTCCGTACCTGACCAGCCTTCGAACGATCCAGGTCGGCTGTGCCTTGTCGCGGGACGATAACTTCAGTTCATCCTCGTAATAACCGGTTTCCATCGCGCCGCGGAAGACCGCAAATACCTGCTGCGCCCGGGCACTGGTATAGATGCTGGAAAACGATGACCCGATCAGGAAAGTCTTGTTGAAGCCGATGAACTCGGCGCCGCGGTCATTGCAGTCCAGGATGAGAAAATCCTCGATCGCCCTGTCCTTGCCGTAGACCGCCTTGACGGTAAAGAAACCTTCCCGTGCCGCTTCGGTGGCCAGGCGATACGTATTTTTCAGTTCTTCTGCCGACTTGCGCTTCTTCGCCAGCCGCGAGGAAAAATTGAGGCCCACAACCGAAAACAGCAGAAGCGCCAGGCTGCCGCTCCATGCATACATACGATAGTCGCGCGCAATCTGCTGATAGTCGGCGAAGATATCCTTTTCCGACTGGTTCACGATCGACATCAGAGGAAAATTCTTCAGCTTTTGCCATGCCACGATACGTGCCTCGCCGTCGACGAATTCCTCGGGCGGTTTGCGCGTGACTCCTTTTTCATCCAGGAACATGGACGGTCGGCGGTAAATCGTCGGAACGTCGCGGATGTCTTCCCCACGCTTGGATGCAAGCAGGGTGCCGTCCTGTTTTTTCAGCGTTACGGAATCGTTGCGCCCCAGGCTCAGTTCACTGATGAAGGATTCCAGATAGGCCGGTTCCGCAGCAACCACGATCACTCCGTCGAATGAACCGTCAGACGCATTCATGCGGCGTGAAAAATGGATTGCCGATTGAGAAGAAAGATAGCTGCCGGTCGGATTGCCGATCAACATCTCCCTGCTTCCCTCCACTTTCTGGGTCTGGAAATAATCCTGGTTGGCGACACTGCGGCCTATGTCTCCCTGGATGGAACTTGTCTGAATAACGCCGTGGCGGTCGACCACCCAGGCATGCAAATTCGACACAAGAGGGAACAATCCTTCTTCGGGCCGGGATTGCAGCTCCATTGCGCCGCCGGATTTTCTCCATTCATAGCGCAAGTGCAGCGTGATCTGATCGATCTGCTGAATCGAACGGGTCAACTGTTCCGCATAGGACTGCGACAAAAAAGAAGCATCCTTGAGCGCATTTTTCGTTATCTGCGCTTTCTCGCTGTCCAGTTTCAGCAGCGTCACCGTCCACAAGGCGGCAATCAGTACGGAGCAAATTCCCAGCCATGCCAGGGCATGATGGATACGTCCTTGCATCATCTGGGGCAAACGCGCGCCGGATGCGGTACGCCGGACAATCACAGGACAGGATCGGAAGAATGCGATGGATTCGGAAGAGACAGAAGGGGAACGCCTGTTGGGACTTGCAAAACGACCAATCAATTTCATGACGCCAGCTTCGTGTTAGCCAAATGACAATGCCGAAACCGGCGAATACGAAATCTTACCATTGATGTACTACTGTTCAGTTCGCCTGTCACGGAAATCTTGTTTCACCTGCCTTTACTACTGCCCCATGGGGCAAACCCGGCAAAACTGGCCGGAGGGCGTATCGACCTGCAGATCGACTAAAAAAAATTCCGGCGTTTGCGGCAAATACCCTTTTGATATCAGAATATGGCAGCATATGAAAGTATAAAATTAGTTACTCAACGATTTCCAAGGCCACTACCATGTCATCCCAACCAGAACTGATAGAGCATTTCATCGACGGTCGTTTGGTCGCTTCGCAAAGCGGCCGCCGGCAGCCTGTTTTCAATCCTGCCACCGGCGAGGTAAGCAGCCACGTCAGCCTGGCGTCCGAGCAGGAAGTCGATACGGCGGTACAAGCCGCCGCAAAGGCTTTTCCGGCATGGGCCGACACGGCGCCCTTGAAGCGCGCGCGCATTCTGTTCAAGTTCAAGGAATTGATCGAACGGCATCACGATGCCCTCGCTGCCCTGATCACCCGGGAACACGGCAAGGTATTCTCGGATGCCAAGGGTGAAGTGACGCGCGGGCTGGAAATCGTCGAATTCGCATGCGGCATTCCCCAGCTGCTGAAGACCGAGTTTACCGACAATATCGGCGGCGGCATCGACAACTGGCAGTTACGCCCGCCGCTTGGCGTCACGGCGGGCATCACGCCTTTCAATTTTCCGGTGATGGTGCCCATGTGGATGGCGCCGGTTGCGATCGCAACCGGCAATACTTTTGTGCTCAAACCGTCGGAGCGCGACCCGTCTCCTTCCATGCTGCTGGCCGATCTGATGCGTCACGCAGGCCTGCCTGACGGCGTATTCAATGTTGTGCAAGGCGACAAGACCGCCGTGGATGCCCTGCTGAAGCACCCCTTGGTGCAAGCCGTTTCCTTTGTGGGATCCACCCCGATTGCGGAATATGTCTACCAGACAGGCAGTCAGCGCGAAGGCCGTTATCCGCTGCGGCTACAGGCCTTGGGTGGCGCAAAGAATCACCTCGTGGTGATGCCGGATGCAAACATGGATGCGACCGTCGATGCCCTGATCGGGTCGGCATATGGCTCCGCAGGCGAACGCTGCATGGCAATATCGGTTGCAGTCGCCGTCGGAAACACGGCCGACCGCCTTCTTGAAGCGCTGGTGCCGCGCGTGCAGGCGCTCAAGATCGGCAACGGCATGGATGCGTCTTCGGAAATGGGGCCGGTCGTGAGCGCGCAGCACAAGGCCAGGATCGAGTCTTATATCGAGGCTGGCGTCAAGGCCGGGGCAAAGCTGCTGGTTGACGGACGCGGCCTGAAGGTTCCGGGCCATGAAAATGGATTTTTCCTGGGCGGTACCCTGTTCGACCATGTCACACCAGACATGAGCATTTACCAGGAAGAGATTTTCGGACCGGTGCTGTGCGTCGTGCGCGTGCCGGATATGGCGTCCGCCGTTGAGCTGATCAACCGCCATGAATATGGCAACGGCGTGGCACTGTTCACCTCTGACGGCAATACCGCACGTGAATTCTCGCGCCGCATTGAAGCAGGCATGGTCGGCATCAACGTACCGATCCCCGTGCCCATGGCATGGCATTCCTTCGGCGGATGGAAGCGCTCGCTGTTCGGCGATACGCACATCTACGGGCAGGAAGGCATCCGTTTTTATACGCGCTACAAATCCATCATGCAGCGGTGGCCGGAGACGATTGCCAAGGGAGCGGAATTCACCATGCCTGTGGCCAAGTAAAGCGCCGCAGCCACATGCGTAAATTTCCCGCTGTTAATGGAGTCGATCCGCAGCCAGGCGTTCCGCCACTTGATGGATCAGGCTCAGTTCATACGGCGTGAAATACCCGTTCAGGAAAATGGTGCCGTTTTCCTGAATATCCACTTCATTCGTGCCGAATGATTCGGCATGCAGAATTTTCCGGACTTCACGGACTTTTGCAGCATCGAGATGATCAGTAAATAACATGGCTATCTCCTTTCATGCAGACATGTATAAGAGCAACTTTGTAAAGCCGAATACGGCTTATCCGCGCACAGAGTAGTTGTTATTCGTTCTGCTTAGACAGCAAAGCGGGCAAATATTTCGCAGCCTTCGTTATTGTGTAATTTTGAAAGGCAAGCGGATTACTGATGGGTAAGAATCGCATGGAGCAAGAAGCGCCGCTTTCAGCAATTCAAGCTCGCATTGAACCAAGTGACGACATACCGGCAATATTGCTTAATGCATCAGGCCGGCATCGCCCCGCATGACCGAATTTCATGGAAGCAGCCGCATCGGAACTGGCGCGAACCCGTGGTTAAGCGGCCCCTTGCCTTTACCTGTCGTAACATTTGCTCCGGCTGCAATGGCTTGCAGAGTATAGTCACGTCCTGCAATGACCGCATCCTGCAGCGCCATGCCGAACGCGAGATGCGCGGCAATCGCGGAAGACAACGTACAGCCGCTTCCATGAATGTTGGTCCCCTCAATGCGCGTTCCCTCCATGCGCAACCATTCCATGTCAGCGCGCGCATAGATATCGATGATTTGCTCGCCCGGCAAGTGCGCGCCTTTCAGCAGGACTCCCGGCGCTCCCAGATTCAGCAAATCGCGCGCAGCCTCTTCCAGAGCAGACTTGTCGGTTAGCGACCGCTGCAGCAGGAAAGCCGCCTCATCCAGATTGGGCGTGACGATACTGGCCAGCGGAAACAATTCACGCACCAGAACCTCTGCAGTTTCCGGCGTAATCAAGGGATCGCCATTGGCCGACATCATTACCGGATCAAGCACCACGTTCCTGATTTCGTAACGACGAATGGCCCAGGCTACGACCTCCACCACTTCCGGCGCATGCAGCATGCCGATCTTAAGCGCGTCCACACCAATATCGCCCAATACGGCGTCAAGTTGCGCCTTCAGAATATCCAGGGGAACGGCATGGATTGCAGTCACGCCGCAGGTATTTTGCGCGGTGATCGCCGTGACGGCGGTCATGGCATAGCAGCCCAGCGCGCTGGCGGTCTTGATATCAGCCTGAATGCCGGCACCGCCGCCGCTGTCGGATCCGGCAATGGCAAGGAAACGAGGGTAATGCATAAGACGAAACCGAATTTTTTAAAGTGCCGGAAATGAATCTCGGAAGAGGATTGAAATAAGGCTGCTCCGGTGGAACTCCGAAGACATGCAGCAGCATCTTACCTTTGTCTGGACAATTTAGGGTCTTGGCCGGGAAAAACATGATTAAAGCGTTTTTAGTCACGATGTGACTTTTTCTATTGCCTCAACATGTTAGCTCAGCGGCGGCCGAAAGCCATCCGCTGGAGCAATAGGTTGGGCGTCATCTTGCCACGCGACGCCGGTGAACGAGCCAACAGTGATGAAGACATGGCCCGCCGTGCGACGACGGCCTCAGGCCTTCTTCGGCTCCTCCACTTTTACCGTGCGCCAGCGAAAATTGTCGTTATCCGCTGGAATCCACTGCCGGCACCAGACGTTGATGCATTCCTGCCCTTCGGTTCCCGGCGCGATTGCCAAGAAACTTTCCTCGTCGTAGTGCTGCACCTCGGACCGCTGCCAGGTCATGCAGAACTTGCAGCGGATTTCTCCAAAACCCTTCTTCATTGCTTCGTCCAACTTGTTATATATCGCAAAACGCCAAGATAGCACAGCACCGCCGGCTCACGCCTTTGGCCTTGCCGGGCAGCCGATCAGGTCTTCGGCAGCGTCACCCCATGCTGCCCCTGATACTTCCCTCCCCTGTCCTTGTACGAGGTTTCGCACATCTCGTCGCTCTCGAAGAACAGGACCTGCGCACAACCTTCGCCGGCATAAATCTTAGCTGGCAGCGGCGTGGTATTGGAAAATTCCAGCGTCACATAACCTTCCCATTCAGGCTCGAAAGGCGTGACGTTGACGATGATGCCGCAACGCGCATAGGTTGATTTTCCCAGGCAGATGGTCAGTACGCTGCGCGGAATGCGGAAGTATTCGACGGTGCGTGCGAGCGCGAAGGAATTGGGCGGAATGATGCAGACATCGCCCTTGAAGTCGACAAAGGATTTCTCGTCGAAGTTCTTGGGATCGACAATGGTGCTGTTGATGTTGGTGAAAATCTTGAATTCATCGGCGCAACGGATATCGTATCCATAGGACGAAGTTCCGTAGGAAACGATCTTATGACCATTGGCGGTACGGATCTGCCCCGGCTCGAAGGGTTCGATCATGCCGTGTTCCTGCGCCATGCGGCGTATCCATTTGTCGGATTTGATGCTCATTGTCTGCCTTTGCAAAATGACGGTTCTACGATGGCCGCAGCATTCGCTGATCGTGCGAAAACATGTTAATCCCGTACTTGCCGGATTTGCTCCGGCCGGCATCGCAGCAGCGATTTTACGTGAATTCCCCGCAGGAAAACGATTTCCGGCACAGGGTTTTGCCAATTGCCGTTGGATGAATGCACCACAAATACATCAAAATCGTCTATTTCTGGTAAAGCGCTTCGATCAGGTCAATTTCCCGTACGATCTTGCGCGAAGTCGCGTCCGAGATCTGCCCACTGCGGGCCATTTGGAAAATTTCCTGCCTTTCCGCCGCCAAGGCCGCCAGACGCAGCGTGCGCTCGACCTGATCTGCCATCCGGATCTGGTCCGCGCCGCTGCTTTCCGCTTCCGATTCCACGCGGTGCTGATACAAGCCGATGACCCGTGCTGCAGCTTCGGTATAGATATCGGCATCCACAGCATGGTGCGGCAAATTCTGCTGCGCTTTTTCAACGGCGCCTATCGCTGCCAGTGCTGCGCCATGGCGGGCGCGATCTTCTTCCTGCTGTTCTGTATTCTCCGCCGGGAGCTCCAGCCCTTTCAGAATGCGCGGCAGTCCTATGCTGGCCGCAATCAGCGACAGCAGGATCACTGCGGAAGCAAGAAAAATGGTGAGGTCACGTGCAGGAAACGGCGAGCCGTCCGGCATGAACAGGGGTAAGGTCATCACACCCGCCAGGGTGATGGCACCACGCACGCCTGCAAGCGATGTAGCGACAACCACTCGCCAATGCGGCTTGCTTGCCTGCACTCCGCGACGCTGGCTCAGAAAGCGATTGATATGCAGCGATGTCCATACCCAGACAAAACGCAGAATTGCCAATCCTGCAAAGATCGACAAGGCATAAAACGCCAGCCACCATGAATTAAGGTGGTCGCTTTGTGCAATCGATTTGCTTGCCGCCTGCACAATGCCCGGCAGTTGCTCGCCAAGAAGGACAAACATCATACCGTTGAGCATGAACTGCACCATATCCCATACGACTGCCCGCCTCACCCGCGTGGCAGCTAAAGCACGACCGCTCAACTCGACATAACTCATCGTAATGCCCGCCGCTACGGCAGCCAAGATTCCTGAAGCATGCATACGCTCTGCCAGCAAATATGCGCCGAACGGAATCAGCAGATTGATCAGGATGGGCGAGCCGGCTTCCTCACCGAGGCGTTGGGACAATACACGCTGCGCAAAACTGATGCCGGCGGTGACCATGATGCCAATGACAATGCCGGCAAGGGCCACCCAAATAAAAATCAATGATGCGGAAGCCAGTGAAAAACTTCCGGTCAATGCGGCGGCCAGCGCGAAACGGAAGCACACCAGCCCCGTTGCATCGTTGAGCAGGGACTCGCCTTCCAGGATATGCATGAGGCGCTTCGGCATTTGTACACGCGCCGTAATGGAGGACACCGCAATCGGATCGGTGGGGGATACGATCGCGGCCAGTGCAAAAGCGACAGGCAAGGGCATGCTGGGAATCAGCCAGTGGATCAGGAATCCGGCGCCCACCACCGTGAATACCACCAATCCAAGCGCCAGTTCCAGAATAACGCCTTTGTCGCGAAACAGACCGTCCTTGGGAATGCGCCAGCCGTCCAGAAACAACAAGGGCGGCAGGAAAAGCAGGAAGAAGATGCCGGGATCCAGAGTAACGCCATGATTGAAAGCGCCTGAGATGACCGCACCCAAACCGATCTGCACCAAAGGCAAAGGCATGGAAAACGGCAATGCGCGCACCAGATAACCGCTCACGACCACAGCCAGCAACATTACCAGAATAATTTCAATTGAATCCATACCTCTCCCTGATCCGGACTGGCCTGTCACATGCTTGCGGCCTGGAGATGCGCTCAACGGCGCACCGCCAGCACCGGACGGCGTCCATATTTTTTAATGCGGATATCTCAACAGGCGCGGATGCGTCAGCGCTGCATCGATTCCCATACCTTCTGCAAGCGCTTGACCGACACCGGCATCGGTGTGCGTAATTCCTGTGCAAACAGGGATACCCGAAGCTCTTCCAGCATCCAGCGGTATTCGGTCATTTTCGGATCGTCGGCACGGGCATTGTTTTTATCCCTTTGCGCACGCTGCCACGGCAAGGCTACCTGCGCCCATTCGCTCATCAGGCGCGCATCGCGCGAGGGATCGGCGCGCAACTTGTCGAGCCGGACACTGATCGCCTTCAGATAGCGCGGGAAATGGGTAAGTTGCGCATAGTCGGTCTCGGTAATGAAGCGCTTGCCGATCAAGGCCTGTATCTGCGACTGGATATCCGCCACGGCCTGGGCATGGGCTTTCGCGCCCTGCAGTTTCTTGGGCAGCGCGTGGTATTCCGTCAATATCTGCGAAACCAGGCGTGCGATTTCATTGACCAGCAAACCCAGCCGCGCCTTGCCTTCATCCTTGCGCGCATTGAACTCTTGCGCATTTTTCGGCAAGGGCAACTGCAGGCAGGCGCGTTCCAGTCCTGCCTCGATGATCTGGTCGCGCAATTCTTCCTGCGAGCCGAGCGTCATGAACTGCATGCCCATCTGCTGCAGGCCGGGAATATTCTTCTCCAGGAACTTGATCTGCTCTTTCAGCTGCAGCGCGAACAGGCGCCGTAATCCGCGCCGGTGCACGCGTTCCGCCTGCGCGGGGTCGTCGAAGACTTCGAGGTCGCAATGCGTGCTCCGGTCCACCAGCGCAGGGAACCCGATCAGTGTCTGCTTGCCGCGTTGCAGTTCCAGCAGTTCCGGCAATTCGCCGAACGACCATGTGCTCAGATTCTGGTACTCGCCTGCCGCAACGGCAAGCGTGTTGGCGCCATTGCTTCCTGCTCCCCCTGTTACGCCGGACCGGTCCTGCGCGGCTGACGGCGCGACGTTGCGCCCTGCACTGGCTGCGGTGTGGGCAGATTCGGATCCCGCTGCGCTAGCAATCGCGGTCTGCTCGGCCAGCTTCTGGAAACTCTGGCGGGCCTGCCCGCCGAGTTCTGCCTGCAGGCCGGCGAGATTGCGTCCCATCTCCAGCTGGCGGCCATGCTCGTCGATGATCTTGAAGTTCATCGCATGGTGCGCCGGCAAGGTCTCCTGTTTGAAATCCGTGGTCTTGACCAATACGCCCGTCTGCTCGCGTATATCGGCGATCAGGGCGTCGATCAGCCTGCCTTTGCCGAAAGCATGGGCGGCGTAGATGCGGTCGCAGAAACCGGCTGCGTAATCCGGCAGCGGCACGCAATGGCGGCGCAGCTTCTGCGGCAGCGACTTCAATAACAAATGCACTTTTTCCTTGAGCATGCCGGGCACGAGCCATTCGGCGCGGTCGGCCGACACCTGGTTGAGCGCGTACAAGGGCACGGTAAGCGTGACGCCATCGCGCGCAGCGCCCGGCTCGAAATGGTAAGACAGGCCCATGTCGATACCGGCAACCGGCAGCGTTTTCGGGAACAGATCCGTAGTAATACCGGCCGCTTCGTGCCGCATCAGGTCTTCGCGGTTCAGATGCAGCAGCTTCGGGTTCTTCGCGGTAACATCCTTCAGCCATTTTTCGAAGCCGATGCCGTTGCACACATCCTGAGGAATCAGCTTGTCGTAGAACGCGTAGATCAATTCCTCATCCACCAGCACGTCCATGCGGCGCGACTTGTGTTCCAGGTTTTCGATTTCGCGCACCAGCTTCTGGTTATGCGCGAAAAACGGTGCGCGCGACTCGAAGTCACCGCCAACCAGCGCCTCGCGAATGAAAATCTCGCGCGCCTCCTTCGGATTGATCAGGCCGTAATTCACGCGGCGCTGGCTGTAGACCACCAGTCCGTACAGGGTTGCACGTTCATAAGCGGAGACTTGTGCGCTGCGTTTTTCCCAGCGCGGGTCGCCATAGGATTTTTTCAGCAGATGGCCGCCGACCCGCTCCAGCCATTGCGGTTCAATCTTTGCGATCGTGCGCGCGTATAGCCGCGCCGTGTCGACAAGCTCGGCCGCCATCACCCATTTGCCCGCCTTCTTCGCGAGATGCGAACCTGGCCAGATCAGGAACTTGATGCCGCGGGCACCCAGATACTGCGCATCCTCTTCCAGCTTGAAGCCGATATTGCCCAGCAAGCCGGTCAGCAATGCCGTGTGCAGCTGCTCGTAGGTGGCCGGCGCTTCGTTCAGGCGCCAGCCCTGCTCGCGCACGATGGTCAGCAACTGCGAGTGCACGTCGCGCCACTCTCGCAGGCGCAGCTGCGACAGGAAATTGGCGCGGCAGTTCTCCTGCAGCTGCTTGTTCGACTTCTTGTGTTCGACCGCTTCCTCGAACCATTTCCAGATTTTCAGATAACTTTGGAATTCGGATTTTTCATCGGCGAATTTTTTATGCGCATTGTCTGCGGCGGCCTGCGCTTCCAGCGGGCGGTCGCGCGGATCCTGCACAGACAGGGCGGACGCGATGATCAGTACTTCGGACAGGCAGGCATTGTCGCGCGCAGCCAGGATCATGCGGCCCACGCGCGGGTCGAGCGGCAGTTTCGCAAGCTGCCTGCCCAGGGGCGTCAACTGATTGAATTCATCGACCGCGCCCAGTTCCTGCAGCAACTGGTAGCCGTCGGCAATCGCGCGTCCCAGCGGCGGCTCGATAAACGGAAACTCTTCGACATCGGCCAGGCGCAGGGATTTCATGCGCAGGATGACTGCTGCCAGCGAAGAGCGCAGGATTTCCGGATCGGTGAACTTGGGCCGCTGCAGGTAATCCTGCTCTTCGTACAGGCGTATGCATACGCCGGCGGCGACGCGTCCACAGCGGCCTGCGCGCTGATTGGCGGCCGACTGCGCAATCGGCTCGATCTGGAGCTGCTCGACCTTGTTGCGGTAACTGTAGCGCTTGACCCGCGCCAATCCCGTATCGATCACGTAACGGATACCGGGCACCGTCAGCGAGGTTTCCGCGACGTTGGTAGCCAGCACGATGCGCCGCGCATTGCTCGGCTTGAAGATGCGCTCCTGTTCCTGCGCCGACAGGCGCGCGAACAAGGGCAGGATTTCCACATGCGGAGGATGATGCTTGCGCAGGGTTTCGGCGGCATCGCGGATCTCGCGCTCGCCCGGCAAAAACACCAGCACATCTCCGGAGCCGATGCGGCACAATTCATCGACCGCATCGGATACTGCATCCATCAGGTCGCGCTGTCCTCTTTCCTTCTGTGCGGCTGTCTGTGCTTTTCCCGTACCGGCATTGCCTGAGGCCGAGTAATCCTCGGACTCGATGGGCCGGTAACGGATTTCGACCGGGTACATGCGCCCGGACACTTCGATTACGGGCGCCGGCTGAATCTCTCCGTTTTTCTCGCTGCCGAAATGACGTGCGAAGCGGTCGGCATCGATGGTGGCCGAGGTAATGATGACTTTCAGGTCGGGACGCTTGGGCAGCAGTTGCTTCAGGTAGCCAAGCAGGAAATCGATGTTCAGGCTGCGTTCGTGCGCCTCGTCGATGATGATGGTGTCGTACTGCCGTAAAAGCGGATCGGTCTGGCTCTCGGCCAGCAGAATGCCGTCGGTCATCAGCTTGACCCATGCCCCTTCGGACAAGGTGTCGTTGAATCGCACCTTGAAGCCCACATGTTCGCCCGGGGGAGAACCAAGTTCCTGCGCAATGCGCTTGGCAGTCGAGGATGCGGCAATACGGCGCGGCTGCGTGTGGCCGATCAGGGCATTGCGCCCGCGTCCCAGTTCCAGGCAGATTTTCGGCAATTGCGTGGTCTTGCCGGAACCGGTTTCGCCGGACACGATGATGACCTGGTGCGCCTGCAAGGCGGCCGCAATCTCGCCGCGCCGGCCGGAAACCGGCAGCTCTTCCGGGAAAATGATAGGCGGCAGAGGATTGCGCACGGCCGGTGCGGCAGCTTGTTCAGGTTTTCCGCGCGGACGCCGGAAGTTTTTTTGCGCTGTTTCTGGTACGGACATAAATCAAATTTTTCCAAGTACTGCGCACAACGCAGACCGATGGGATGCTTGCCTGAGTAACGGCATGGGAAGAACAGGAACCAAGTGCACGCTTGCGGATACCCTGGTGGGATGCAGCCGGGCCGTCAAACCAGTATTTCGCACTGAATTGCGCCATTAAATTGCGCTATAGGCAACATTGACGACTGTTGCCCCTTTTGCCGGACCTTGTTCAATTAATCGAGGTTCCTTGCCAGGAAAGGCACTGCCGGAAAAAGCGGCGGCGCCCAGCTTGCATCATTTTCATCGGTACCACTACTGGTCCGGCGCAGGGATAGTGCAAAAAAGCCATAACATCTTCTATGCAATTATAATGCGCATCATGGAAAACCAGATTCAATTCGTCCAGTGGCTGCGCTCTGTCGCGCCTTATATCCACGCCTTTCGTGGCAAAACCTTCGTGGTCGCCTTTCCGGGTGAGCTGGTCATGGCCGGCGCGCTGCCGGTGCTGGCGCATGACTTGTCGCTCCTGCATGCATTGGGCATCAAGGTCGTGATCGTGCACGGTTCGCGGCCGCAGGTCGAAGAACAGCTGGGCCTGCGCAATGTTGCGCCCCGTTACCACAAGGGCATACGCATCACCGATACCGCGGCACTGGAATGCGCCAAGGAGGCAGCGGGCGAACTGCGCCTCGATATCGAAGCGGCATTCAGCCAGGGCTTGCCCAATACGCCCATGGCACATGCGGCCATCCGCATTATTTCCGGCAACTTCGTCGTCGCCCGCCCGATCGGCATCATTGACGGCGTTGATCTTGAACATACTGGTTTGACGCGCAAGATCGCGGCGGAAACCATCCACTCGGTGCTGGGCGCAGGCGGACTGGTCATGCTGTCGCCGCTGGGCTTCTCCCCGACCGGTGAGGTCTTCAACCTGACAATGGAAGACGTCGCCACGGCGGCGGCAATTGCGCTGCATGCGGACAAGCTGATCTTCATCACCGAAACACCGATGATGACCGATGCCAGCGGCACGGAAATCCGCGAGCTGTCATCGCATCAGGCGCAGGCCGTGCTGGATTCCAACTGCCTGGCTTCCGACATTTCGTTCTACCTGCAGCATGCGATCAAGGCCTGCAACAGCGGCGTCCCGCGTGCGCATATCGTTCCCTTCGCAACGGACGGCTCGGCACTGCTCGAACTGTTCACCCACGACGGCGTCGGCACCATGATTTCGTCCGAGAACCTGGAAAGCCTGCGCGGCGCAAATATCGAAGACGTCGGCGGCATTCTTCAGCTGATCGAGCCTTATGAAGCCGACGGCACCCTGGTCAAGCGCGGACGGGAATTGCTGGAACGCGAAATCGAAAACTTTTCCGTAATCGAGCATGACGGCGTGATTTTCGGCTGTGCTGCGCTCTACCCCTTCCCTGAAGAAAAGATGGCGGAAATGGCCTGCCTGATCGTCAATCCCGAAGCACAGGCGCAGGGCGACGGCGAAAAGCTGCTCAGGCATACGGAAAATCGTGCGCGTGCGCTGGGCTTGAAGAAGCTGTTCGTCCTGACGACGCGCACCGCGCACTGGTTCCTGCGCCGCGGCTTCGTTCCTGCAACGGTCGACGACTTGCCGAAGGACCGCCAGCATATGTACAACTGGCAGCGCAAGTCGCAGGTATTCATCAAGAATTTGTAAATCTTGTCGGCCAGCCGTTCTGGCCAGGCATTCACTGATTAAGGAGCAAGAACATGGCACGTACCGTCCATTGCATCAAACTGAACAAGGAAGCCGAAGGCCTGGATTTTCCGCCATATCCTGGCGAACTCGGCAAGCGCATCTATGAGAACGTCTCGAAAGAGGCCTGGGCCGCCTGGATCAAGCACCAGACCATGCTGGTCAATGAAAATCGCCTGAATCTGGCGGATTCGCGCGCGCGCAAATATCTGGCAACGCAGATGGAAAACCATTTCTTCGGCAGCGGCGCGGATGCGGCAGCAGGCTATGTGCCGCCGACGGAGTAGGACGATCCGCTTTGAATCGATAGGCTGAACCTCTCTGGAGCTACTCAGAGACAGGGGCCGGCACCCGGATATGCCGGTAAAGCCGGCATGAGCGATTGCCTTACGTAAGCATCGTATGCTTTGCCCAGAATAGAATAGTTCGGTCCTTTCCTTTCGCCCATCTACGACTGCGCAATCCGGCACGTGCCATCCGCCGGATTGTCCGCAACAACATTTCTGCGCCGGCTCCCGCCAGGCAGCGCTGCTGCCTTTTCATCCGATGCTTTATTCCGGTAATGCGCTTGCACTTTCTATTTCGCACAATCAGGCAAGCCTTGCACTACACCTTGCAGATCCGTTGGGTCGTGCGATTCGCCCATAAGCTGACAGTCATCAATCAGATGAGTCTCATGTTATGTTTAACATGGCGGCAATGCTGCAAATGAAGCAAACTGGACGCCAAGCTGTGTCCGCGCATACAGGAAAAAATCAAACAAGACTTAGGGGGAAAAATGATAAAGGTTGCGTTAATTGCTAATGAACCTCCTCCTTACCGCATTCCAATTTTCAACCGCCTTGCAGCACTATCGAATTTTTCGCTTCAAGTGCTCTTCTGTTGCCGTCGCGAGCCCAACCGGCATTGGAATTACCCCGCATTCGAGTTTGACCATGTATTCCTGCGCGAGCATATAAGCGAGGTAAACGGACGATACATTCACAATAATCCGGACGTTTTCGGACGATTAAGAGAATTCTCTCCCGATGTCGTTGTGACAAATGGATTCAACCCGACGCACCTGTACGCTTTTTCATATGCTGCCGTTAGAAAAACCGGCTATGTAGTGATGACGGACGGGACCGCCAAATCTGAACGCAGGCTATCCATAGTGCATCGAATGATTCGCCGCCTGGTATATGCAAGAGCAGACGCCTATGTATATGCCAGTCTTGGCGGAAAAGAATTGTATGCAGACTACAATATTGCTGCGGACAGATGTTTCCAATCTCATTTATGCGTAAATAACGACACCTTTAAAGCGACAATTGGACAGGTCCCCAAGCGCTTCGATTTTATTGTTAGCGGACGTATCGACCCAATTAAAAATCCTTTTTTTGCGTTGGCCGTCGCAAAGGAAGTTGCTGGAAGACTTAACAGAAAAGTCAGAATTTTATTTGTAGGCGCCGGCGGTCTGAGCGACGATTTAAAAAGAGCGGCGCACCTCGAAGCCGACCTTGTTGAGGCGCACTTCCATGGCTTTGCAAAACAGGAAGAGCTTCCCTCCTTATATCAATCCGCGTGGATTCTGCTTTTCCCCTCACTTTGGGATCCGTGGGGAGTGGTTGCCAACGAAGCCTGTGCATCCGGAGTTCCTGTCATCGTCTCGCCTCACGCAGGTGCCGCCGGTGAGTTGATCATCGATAAGCTGAACGGTTTTATCTGCGAGCTGGACGTTAATCTATGGGCGGAGCATGCTGTTTCGCTTTTGACGAAACCACCGTTGTGGCAAGATTTTTCGCAACGCAGCCTGTCCGCGGCAGAGGCTTATAACTTCGACACTGCGGCAAGCGGACTGGCCGATGCCTGTTCCTATGCTGCAAAGCGAAGGAGCCTATAAGCTTATTGAACCCGGTTGAATGCTGCTGCGCTCAATAGTCAGACGCGTCCATTTGCCTCCAGCGGCTGCGGATAAATGAAGCGCATTTTTTTAATTTTTGCAAAAACGAACCCTCCCTGCACGATCATGGAAGTCGCCGCCGTCAACGAAGACGCGACCGCAGCTCCGAGAAGGCCGAATTTCATAATCGACCATAAGCCGATCGTCATGGTAAACGCCGTGGCGGCAAGGTTCGCCAGGAACGATGCCCTGGAATCAGCCATGGCCAAGGAATATGCGCCGAATATCATTCCTATCACGGTGAAAAGCGCCCCGGGAAGCATCCAGCGCAAGACAGTGACAGCATGGTCATAATTGCCGGCGTAAACTACATGCAATATCTCTAGCGCAAAAACATATATCACAAGTACAAATACTGCTCCGCCCGCAATGGTCAGGACAAAAGTCTGGACTAGATGACGGCGGAATTCATTAGCCCCCTTCTCCTTCATCAAGGATGCCGCCCTTGACGGAAGATAGTTATCGACTGTCTGCATGACCAGGCTCCCTGCCCGCAGGATATTTCCGCAGGCAGTAAATGTTGCCACCGCGGCCGGCCCCATGGAAGCAATTAAAAGAGGATAAATCTGACCTGCGCTCCAGATCGTTATTACCGTCAATACCAGCCACTTTGAGATACTCCAGTGCTGCCTGCTTATCTCCTTCAGCGATATTCTGCCTGCCCGGCCGGGAAAATCAATCGTTCGGATATCAAACAGAAACGCGGCCAGAGATGTAGCGGCCATAACAAGAAATGCTGAGTAGGCACTTATTTCCCACCAATAGTTCATCCCCACAATGATGACAAGCTGGCCGCAATAACTGATGAAATCACTGCGGACGGCATTTTGAATCCGGTTTATCGTGTACCAGTAGCGCCTTATCATTTCTTGCAAAAGGAAGCAGAGCAGATAGCAGGCACAGCTTAAAAATAAATAAAAATCAGGAAAGAACTGCAGTGAAAGAGCACCCAGAACAACAATGGCTACTGGAATCGCGATCCATAAAGCTTTAAGAAGCACCAGAAGACGGTCGAGAACAAGATCTGCCTTTTCGGCTGCACCAAGAATATCCAGCGGCCTGGTAATCAACGCCCTTTGCATATTGGCCAGAAATAGCATGGCCAGCATCGCAAGGCTGAAGAAACCATAATTTGCCACGTCCAGATGACGAGCCAAATAAATCAGGGTAAAGAAATTGCTTCCCGAAACAATGACCTGGTCCAGCAAGGCAAGCAGTTTCGGTTCGGTGATCGCGGTCTTAAGTATTCTCATACTTCCATATCAATGCAGATACTGTAATGTCGACCCCGTTTTTTAAATCCGGCGCTCAAGAATGACACTATAAGATTGCGGCGCCGTAAAAATCTTCTTAATCTAGTATTGTGTTGTGGAGCATCAAGACATCCTGACCCTAAGTTGTTAGAAGTAGAGTGCCTACCAACTTTCATTGACTACTCAAATGAAGGCGCTTCTCTTCAGCCAGCATTTTTCCGAATATGTAATGACCGTCGCCTCCGGATTTGACGAGGATGAAGAGATCGCCCTGATCATAAGTAAAGAAAATTATGAGGCCGAAATAGCTGGCAGCGTTCCCGTTTCTCCTTTTCCAGTGCATTTAGTCAGCATGCCCGGCCCAAGGCATGTGTCAGCTTTCTTAAAAAGCCTGTATGTCTTTCACCGGTGGTTGAGTAAAAATCGGCCAGAGATCGTCCACTTCCAGGAAATGCCCAAGGGCTTCACTTTCTTATGCTGGCTTTTAAGCCACCGCTCAAAAAGGGTACTGACGATTCATGATGTGACCAGCCATCCGGGCCAAGACTCAAACACCTCTTCCCGCCAGGAATTCATTAAGAATCACATGCGGAAAACGGCCGATGCAATCATTGTCCACGGCAACAATTTATATACCCAGCTCGCCGCCCTAAATCCGGATTACTCAAAAAAAGTATCTGTAATTCCGCACCCTTCTCTCAGGACGCTTGCTTCCATTAATTGGAAAAAGCCCGTGGATAACCGCATTCTTTTCTTTGGCCGGATCGCCAAGTACAAAGGATTAAGCTACTTGCTGGAAGCGTCGCTAATACTTCAACAGCGTCATGTTCCCTTTCTTCTTGTGATCGCAGGTCAGGGCGAAGACCTTGAAGCCAACATGCCACTGCTGGAAAAAATAGAAAAGAAACAAGTCATCAACAGGCGCATCGGTCCGGACGAAATCGAAATTCTTTTCAAGCAGACGGACGTTGTGGTCCTTCCTTATATTGAAGCTTCCCAGTCGGGAGTGGCGGCCTACGCATTGGGTTTTGGGAAACCTTGTGTAGCGACCGATACAGGCAGCTTGACGGAGGTTGTTCAAGACGGCCATAACGGGCTGATCTGCTCACCAGGAAATTCCAGAGAATTGGCTGACTGCCTTGAAAAGCTTCTTGTGGACACGGATCTGCTCCACCATTGTGCCCATAATGCCTATCACATGGCCACGGAATCATTTTCCCCAAAAAGAATAGCGTCCCAGACATTTGAAGCGTATAAAAAAATTCTTCCCATCTAAATTTTCAGGCAACGAAATTTTTCCATTGCATCAGTTTTCCCTTTATCGATTGATCAATCTCAACAACTCTATTTTTTCCATCCGGAAGCCGCAACAATTCTTCTAAATTACACATGGATTCCATGGAGTGACAATTTTGACCGTGCCGTCCCTACGTGCAGGGACGGCACGGTCGTCAAACGGCCGACGGAAGCTTTCCCACAAAGAATTTCCCCCAACGGAGTAAGTAACATGATCGGATATTCTTCATGGAAAGTTCTGCTTAATTCCTTTAATGGCGCCATTTCGCGCCAGTTCCATAACAGATCGCCTAGGGAATGTTCCAAAGCCTTGATATTCGCGATACGTTATCGCCTTCTTCCTTTATTGCCCCATCTTCCCAGCCATATTGCTCTCGTACGTACCTTGTCCCACCCCTGTTCCGCCGAATTGACAAAGCGGCACCCGTCCATCGAGTACAAATATCTTCGGACCTACATAGCATCGGAACTATCCATCAAGGAACGGCTGCACATCCTTCAGAACCATCATCAATACCTGCAGAAAATTGTCCCTCCCGATTTCTTCGCCAGGATTTTTGATTCCAGGATCCTCTTATGGGAATACGAGGCGGAGCAACATGTATTGAGCGTATCAATGAGCTATCCGCACTCGCCCAGAAATACACAGGAACAATTTGATCAGGAAGGGGATATTTCATTGATTTTTGAAGTTGATTCTTCGCCGATTTACAAATTGAATTTTAGTATCGTGCCTGGTTCGGTCTTCAAGATCGAATCGAACCAGGCACTTTTTATCGGATGCCTGCAAGGCGCTTACGGAAAGTTCGACCTGATTAAAACTGCAGCGGCCGCCTGCGAAAAAACCCATCCGGCAGTCCTGCTGTCTTTTGCGGCTGCAGCCATTGCAGAATCCCTTAACATTCATGTCGTTATTGGCGCCAGTGAAAGACGCCAACTTTGTGCAGACGACAATAAATCCGTATTTGATTACGATAAATTCTGGCAGGATCTTGGTGCGCATAGAACCTCTTCAAATGTATTTCTGTTACCTGTTCCCTTTCCTTTTAAACCTATTGAATCCATTAAACGGCCCTACCGTTCCAAGGCAATGCGCAAGCACGCCTTCATCCAGACTTTCTCTCAACAGGTAAAAGCGAGTTTTGATCGCGCTTTATTGACCTCCCCTCAATAAAAAAGTAGCCAATCCGGCAATCTTATTTTCCGAACAGCTTTTCGGCGAATAAGGTTATTAATCCTTGGCACTCTCTTAAGCAATCAATAAGAAAATAGTTGCTCCGTCAACTATTTTTCAAAACATCAATATAAATTTTCCGGAATAAATATTCCCTGTCGGAACTAAATATATTTCCTTCCGTCAAAACTTGCTCGTGAGGTATATCCCTATACCTTGTTTAGCAAAGTGGTACGTCGCGTACCCTTCTCCGTAAAGTTTTGATGAAAAGTCTTCGTTTATCCCCCTCATATTTACGCGTTCCTCTAACTGTCAGCTTCGCCATACTCCTTGCCTCCTGTGGCGGCGGAAGCGGGGAATCGAGCGGCTCCGAAAATGGCACCACACGTTCCGGCGCCGAGCTAACACAGGCGGATACGTATGCCGCCCGAAAGATAAAAAATCCCAAGACTGCACCGGCACCAACACCAACACCGGCACCGGCACCGGCTCCAGAACCTGTGCCGTCCACACCGCCTGCTGACGGCGGACGCGTCGTGTCGCCGGAATTCTTTGGCATGCATCTCGCAGCGCAAACATATGAAGGATGGCCGAGCGTGAAATTCGCCATACAACGTACCTGGGATTCCTGGCCAGGAGTCGCTTGGAGCGAACTGAATCCGTCTCCCGGCGTATATAAGTGGGACTCATTGGATTCGCTGGTCAATGATTCCATCGCCCATGGCGTCGACCTGGTATACACATTCGGCTATGTTCCGCAATGGGCATCAACAAACAAGACCGGAAACTGCGATGGTGCCGGCGCTGGCTCTTGCTATGCCCCCGAAACGCAGGCCTGGCGCGATTTTGTAACTCAGATTACGCAGCGCTATAAAGGGAAAATCAAGTATTGGGAAATCTGGAATGAACCGAATGCAGGCAATTTCTGGAAAGGCTCTCATGCTCAGCTGGTTGATATGTCGCGTGAAGCCTATCCAATTATTAAGAATAGCGGCGGCACAGTACTATCCCCATCCCCGCAAGGAACGGCTTCGCATACATGGATTGACGGCTTTCTGGCAGCGGGCGGAAAGTCCTATTTCGACATCCTTACCTTCCACGGCTATCTGTATGGCCCACCGGAATACCTGAATGCGCTGGTTGCCAATATCCGTGCAGTACAGTCAAAGCATGGCGTATCTTCCAAACCTCTCTGGGATACGGAACATAGCTGGGGAGACAAGACCTGGCCTATGGGCGGAGACCAGGATCAACAATCGGCGTGGCTTGCCCGCTATGTCGTCCTGAGCTTTTTCCATGGCATTGAGCGTTCGTTCTGGTATGGCTGGGAACACTTTAACTGGGGCTCGTTATTTGACCGCACGACGGACACCATACTGAAACCCGGCATCGCTTATCGTGAAGTTTACAACTGGATGATCGGATCCAGTTTTCATCCCTGCCAGAGTAGCAATAATGTCTATCAATGCCGTATAACGCGTGCTGATGGATACGAAGGCCTCATCGTATGGAATGGAAACGGACAGTCTGCATTTTCCGTTCCTGCCGGCTACGTCAGAGCGCGAACGATCGATGCAAGCTCTTCTGCTATCAGTGCCGGTCAAGCCATCAATATCGGAATCAAACCGCTATTGCTTGAAAATAAATAATGCATAAGCCGCATCGAGACAATAGATGAGCGGAAGGCTGTGCTTAAACCGTTCATCCATAATTCTCAATCAAGCGAGTCCTCGGGCTCGCTTTTTTTATATCTTCGCGCACTGCTACCGAAAGATCCGGCGCGAATCAATGGCCGCCCAAGAGAGATGGCGGACGACGAATCCCGTAGCGGCATAAAAATATCGTCGCTTTCTTTATGCCTTGCCCGTCAGCGCCGACTGGATCGAAACTTCACGCAAGAATTTCGTCAAGCGCGCGCTGACGACATTACTCTCGAATTTTTCCCGGTAGCTCTTTCTCGCAGAGTTTGCTGCACTGCTCATCTTGTCCGGATCGTTCAGCCACTGAATGATCCGAGCTGCTGCTGCGTCGGCATCATCAAGCGGCAACATACGTCCTTCCACTCCATCGCTGAAAATTTCCGGTATACCGCCAACCGCGGGGGAAAATACCGGCAAACCATACGACATTGCTTCAATGAGCGTGAGGGGCATGTTCTCCATTTTCGCACTATGGATATATGCCTTATGCCGTTTAAGCAGATCAGACGCGCCTCGCACGAAACCTTTAAACCGGACTGAATCGCTTATCTTCAATTGTCGCGCATACGCTTCAAGCATTGCACGATCAGGTCCGTCGCCAACGACGGTAAGGCGCAATGCGCTGCCTTGCCGCTTGGCGGCCGAGATAATATCGAGCAAATAGCGTTGATTCTTCCGTGGCTCTAATGAGCCGATGGAAATAAGGTCTGCTTCATACTCGTCAGACTTCTCAACGCATGGGTCAACCACGAAATTCGGAATGACTGTGGAAGGCACTTGTTTGATTGCAGGTATCCTTTCCTGCAACTCCCGTCGCATGAAATCCGACACGAATACCAAACCGTCAAGCTGCGGCAGAACATCTTTCTCTAGCCGGCATATGGATTCGTACACTTTCCCGCCTAGCGGAATCATCTTCTTCTCGGCCCATTCGTCGGCCTGCGAAATATTGAAATGCACCGCCATGACGACTCGTTGTTCGGCGGAGCGCCGTGTCAGCAGTGCCGCTCTTGCCGACACCGGACATTGCGCATAAATAACGCACTTCCCGTTGCGAGCGAAAAAATACTTTAACTCCTCCACAAGATAATGCTCATGCCAGTGCCTGTGCCACCAAACGCCTGCCGCACGATTTAAGCATTGGATCGGTCGTCGCAGACCAAACATGACAAGTGCTTTCCATGAGATGGGATCGAACGGTGTAACCAATGCGCGCGGTTGATTCTGTGTTCGAAGTGCATTCAAAAATACCCGGAAATGCGTCTGCATCCCGGTTTCGCCCTCCATGCGCATTACACTGACAATTACGATCGGCGGAGCGGAGTCTTTTTGACCGGCTTGGGTTGCTTGCCGCGGAAAATCGCAAGGAGGTTGTAAAGCCGCTTCTGGCGCTTCCTGCAAATCATGCAGTTCAGAAAAGATGGACATAATATGTGGCCCTTGTTATTTCGCGATTTATCCTGTCTAAGACGCGTATTTCTGTTGCTGCTCTCCAATGGCTTCTTCATAGATGGCCATCAGCATTTGATAGTTTTTGCTTGAGGTGTATTTCTTTTCATACTCACGTCGCGCATTACGTCCCATTCGAATCATGTCCTGCGGATGCTCCTCAGCCCATCTGATTTTTTCGGTGAGAGAATCCAGCGAACCAAAATCAAAAAGCAGTCCGGTATGCCCTTCCTCGATCATTTCTTTCATTGATCCGATGTTTGGAGCAATCACCGGAAGGCTGCAGGCGAACGCTTCCATGACGACCAGCGCAAAAGTCTCGTACCAGATGCTGGGCATAACCAGGTAGGAGGCGTTGCGCATTTTCTCTATCACCTCATCGTGACTCTTAACGCCGAGAACATTTGCTCGCGGATGAGCCATTATTGTGGCCGCCTCCGGCCCCATGCCGACGACGTCGATTGTCAAATTCGGCAGTCGTTCCAATGCGCTTACCAGGAGAGAGATGCCCTTTTCCGCCGCCAACCTTCCCACGAATAAAGCACCTTTGCGTGTAGTGGAATTCTTTTCAGGGATGTCTATAAAATTCGGCTTGACTACAATGCGCTCGGGCGGGAGTCCGCCTTCTATGAATTTGTCCCGCGAGAAAACGTTTAACGCCACGTAGCGCGCGATCTTGTGATCGTAAGTCCCGATTGTCCGGTGTACTGCCAGCATTCCAGCCAGTACTGCCGTCTGCGCGACGGAGTTGTGGTAACACCGTCGCACTACTCCTCGCCAGGGAGAGCGACCCAGGCAGGCCTCGCAGATAAGGTTTTCACGCAAAAACATCGCTTGTGGACACAACATGCGAAAGTTATGCAATGTCTGCACAATCGGCACGTTTTTCTGCGAAGCGGCCCAATACAGCGACGGAGAAACCAAAGGAAAAATATTGTGCACATGGATGACATCAGGCCGGGCTTCTTTAATTCGTTTATTCAAGTCGGCCGTCGTCCGTAAGGACCACACGGTATTCAGCGCGAGCTCAGCCTTTGATAATTCATTTATATGGCTATTGTCGCGCGAATAAATCTCAACAGTATGGCCACGGCTGCGAAGCAATTCCACTTCGGAGTCAAAGACAATATCCTCGCCACCGCGCTGCTGATAGCGATTATGAACTACAAGGACTCTTGGAAAAGAAGGCATTTTGACCTTCCTCCAGTCTATTATTTGGTTAATAAATCGGCTGAGCTATCAACTTCTTGGTAAGTCCTGTTTACATATGCTTGGTATGGCTTCAATATCGACCAGTCAAATCCAAGCTTTTCATGAGCCAAGGCATTCCTGACTTCCTTGCTCATTGCTAACTTGAATGTCTGCGAACGCTCGTCTTGTTTTTCGCGCCCGCGCCATTCATTAATATTTTTCCGGCCAGATCCAGCGTTTGGCCAACCCATGGAGAACTTCGGGTTGCCGTCATCCGATATATAAATGTTCTGGTCGGACGTATTTCCGTATTCCGCACCTGGCAAAATAACTGCCAGTCCTTTGTTCCAAGCTACGATATTTCTGACTATCCTGTTGTTGCGCGGGCGAAGATCAAGATTTCCCTCATTGTCCTGCCGGTGTTCATCGATAGCTGTAATTCCTTCGAGTCCGTTGGCAAGCACCATATTCCTTGCAACCAGTGAGTTTCGACTATGAGGAAGGTAGATCCCGCGCTGCCGGTTTCCAAACACACGGTTGTCCACAATAAAAGCTTCCGAACTTGCTTCATAGTGAATGCCGAAACCGGTGTTGTAGGCTACTGTATTCCGGCTTATCTGATTCCTCTCGTTGCCCCAATCGAACCAGATGCCATCCCCATAATTGTGCGTCACCTCATTACCGTTAACTCTTGATTGCCTAAGGCCGCCGCCGCCAATGAATTTCATGCCGCCTGCTTCCCACCACTTGTTAAAACCTCTGACATTATTGAAAGTCACATGGTTCGCAATAATGGTTACATTTTTTCCACGCGCTTTAATGCCGAGGTATCCCGAGCGAGTGACGATAGAGTGCCTGATTTCGTTATCGTCGCCTTCTATTTCAATGCCGGCTCCATCAGCATCCTGAACCGTAATATTTTTTAGTACATTTTTGCATCCCATTAATGTGACGGCTCCCTGCCTGCTTATGGTCGAAGTCGTCGAGTATCGGAAGGCGATGTTCTGAATCGTGATGCCCGCGACGCGTTCTCCCTGGACCAGGTAAGGCCGTACCGCCACTTCCACCATATCGTTTTCAAGAGAGGAAGCATCGGTACGAATAAGAATCGCCTGACGCTCTTTGTCGTAGTAAAAGCTGTGGAGCGGCATGGATTTAATTCCTCCGGTGAGCCTTCTTGGCCAGATGCCTCCTTCGCTCCGATGCAGGTCCGCCATGTCATGACCTTTGCGAAGTGGATATCCATTGAAAATTGTTCCGCCGAATTGCTTTAGCAAATGACCGTTGAGCACCACTTGCTGGGGTTCGTTTGTCCAATTTTCACGTATAAAAAATCCACGCTCCAGCTTCCGCCATCCTTTAACGATATCGGTGCCGAGAATGCTAACTTCACCTACTCCGGCCACCATAGTAGGCTTTTGCGAAGACCAGTCCCGCTTTGGAAATATGATCGCTTCCCGATAAAGGCCAGCGGCGATATACAGGGTATCGCCTGGCTGTATGCGGCTCATCGCATAAGAGATGCTACGGTAAGGATGGGCGGCGCCCCCTTCTCCGCTGTCAGTCGCGTTCGGGTGGCTTGGCGCGACATGGCGTTGCGCTCCCCAGGCCGGGATGGAGCCGCCTATCGCAATCAAAAAGAAACATACAGCTGCCCCTCCAAAAAGCCCGGCTATCTTTGGACGACGATTTTGCTCATGTTTCATAAGTTGAATGGGCTTTCAGCCATGGCACCAGCTCAGACGGGATTGATTTGTCGTATCCGCCAGCCGCTATGCGTTGTACCAACCGCACCGACCGGGCACAGAGATGTAGCGCCGGCCGCAATATCGGATATCTGGCAAGCGCGCTGCCTCTCTCCATTACGATTGTGCCCTCGCGATATCCCTGAGGACGCAGTTCCCTGGATAAGGTTTTTTGCTGAGAGTAATAACGCATGCAGGATAAATACTCCGGCAAGTGGAAAATCCTTGTATGCGCAGAGAATTTTTCCCACAAATCGTTATCCATCGCGATATTGAAATCGGCACATAATCCTCCGACCTTGTCGTACAAGCCGCGCCGCCAAAACATCGAAGGCTGCGGAACATAGTTATGGTCATGCAGGAAAACGAAACGGTTAAAGCTCATTTCGCGTTTAGGCTTGATCGGCTCTCCGTTGATATCAATCCATAGAGAGTCGCCATACACTGCCTGTATATGCGGATGATCACGAAAGAACCCCGCAATTTTTATCAATGCATCGGGCAGCAATATATCGTCGGAGCATAACCAGCCGCATATTTCTCCCGTCGCATGCGCAAATCCCTTGATCAATGCATCGGTCTGGCCCTTGTCGGGCTCGGAGATCCACCAAGCCAAAGAATCTTCATAGCGCTTGATGATGTCATTGCTTCCATCGGTCGAACCGCCGTCAACAATGATGTATTCCAGCGCCGGATAATTCTGGTTTAGAACTGAACGTATAGTGGACTCCAGAAACCGGGCCTGCTGGTAAGAGCATGTAACGAGCGAGACGGTTGGAAGCTTCGCTAACATATGGGTCCGTTTCAGATTTTTCTATGCCTTGCGGCCCGGTCTTTTCGCATTGACAGGACAATGGCAACCAATAGGCCGAGGTTGGTCCATAACAGCAATGCTTTTGCAGGCTGCAGGAAAATGGGATTAAAGGTGTAGGTCAAGATGCCCGCCAGGGACATGCAGACGAGGGCATGCGCGTACGGCAACAGCGGATGCCTGCCGTTATTGCGTATTTCCTGAAAAGTCATCCATGCGATTTTGAGCAGTGCCCCTAGCCATAACGCGACGCCGAGCACCCCGCCGTTTGCGAATATATCGAGGACATCGCTGTGGCTTGGCAATACATTATCTGATACTCCTGTATCGAAGGCGGTAAATTTTTCTGATGCAGCGCTGGTAAATGCCGAACCGATTACAGGCGATGCACGAAACCGCAACCACGCCTGTTCATAAGTAACCAGCCGATAGGATGGATTCCCGCTTGGTAAGTAGCTATCCCTGTTTAAGATTAAAAATGCTGCCAGCAAGGAGAACGCAATGCAGCCAACAAGAAGCCAGTGTTTTTTGGCGTAGCGAAGTACTGAACTTTGCCGTGACCAGTGTGGCCAGAAATAAAATGCTATCAAATAACTCGCAGCCAGCAAGCCTACGATATAACCGGTATTTTTTTTGAACAGAGCGGCTGTGAGCAGAGAGAGAGCGATTCCAGCATATCGCAACCATGGCCGTTTGATGAGGAAAGCGCAAAGCACGGCAAGCGGCGGGAATAAATATTCGAGCTCATGATAAACCTGGCGTACTCCATAGTTAAGCGCAAGCCCCGTAAACACCACTGCCCCCGCTGCGGCAAGCATTAAAAAGTACGTGCGCAAAACCTGGAGTTTTACAGGATCAGGACATCGAAGCAGAATTGCTGCCGCCATTGGCGCGACCAGCATATAAAGTCCAGCGACAAGAAAGCTATTGCGGATATCAAGAAAGAGCCGTGCATAGAAGCCGCCGGCAATAATGAATACTGCCAGGAGCAGCAAGGGTGTCAAGGCGGGAAGCGAGGATGGCCGCTTTTCCCTCCAGCGAAATATCTGCCCACCCATCACCGTTAGAATCAACGAGCCAAGCATGAATGCCATGGGCAGGTGCTTTATATAGATAATCCTTTCGAGATTCATTTCGAGCGGATCAACAGCTACCACGAGTGCCAAGCCAAGCGCAAAAAGGAAGCCGTAATCCGTCATGACAAGACCGGATGTTCTGCGATGCATAGCGGGAAAAGCTGTCGTATCCATATGCGTATTCGGCGCCTTGACGTTCAACGATCGTGATCAGCTTCAAATAAAAATGAACTGGCGCGGAAGACAAACAGGAAAGCTTTCCGCCGCCAACCAAAGCGCTTGCTACGCGCTACAGCAAATGCCCAATTTTCCGCCTGACTGCTTGTCTTTTGCGGATTTAAATTGCACCTTAAAAATCAACCAGAACTGAACCGACGATTTGCACATTGAGGCGTAAAAGCTGCCTGCCTATCGCATCAATTTCTGTTAACTTTGTCCGGTTCTTGCGAATCGTTAAAAGTACACCGCCCACCTTCGCTGCCACCATCAAGGCATCCGCGCCAACTCCGAATGCAGATGTATCAACTAAGGTGACGTCGTATCGATCAGTAATATCTTTGTGTACTTCATCGAAGGAAGCCTGGCTTAGCAGTTCCTGAGGATTGGGTGGCGGCGTTCCGGCTGTAAGCACATACAAGTGCGAAAACCTCTCCGCGCATGCGATGCTTTCGCCTGGCCTGCCAACAAGCATGTCAGTCAAGCCCGCCTTGTTAGGCAGCCCGAAAATCTGATGCATGCGAGGACTGCGCAAATTTGCATCGACCAGCAACGTTCTCTTTCCGATTTGGGAAAACACCAGCCCCAGATTGGCAGTAAAAAAACTGTTCCCGTCCCCCGGATTAAGGCTGATTACAGCCAGCGATTTATGACCCTTATTAAACCAGCCTAGCAATAAATCGCTACGGACGGAGCGCATTGCTTCCACTTGGCTGCTATATGGTTCATAGGCTGCGACCAGTTCGACAGGATAGACGGCATCGCCTGGCTGCACGTAATCGTAGTCAAATTGCTTGGCCAGCCCGCTACGTACATCCGCTTCCTCGACCAGGCCAAGGGATTGCGCCGCCTCACCAAAAAGAAGGCCTTGCTTTTTTTGATGATCGGAAACAAGTTCGACTTCTTCATGGGTAAGCTTCCCTGACTGCAGCAAGATTTCCCCTATTGTCTGCCTGTGGCTGTGGCCGGTGGACCTGCCGGCGATGGAAAGGTGGGCGGGATTCATAGGTTTCTCAGTTAGATAGTAAAGGACGCCTTGGCCCGGTCAGTTTTGGCAAGCCAAATTTCGTACGCCGCGGCGATTTCCATTCGATAGTGCCCAGCACGGGTATCGGGAGAACTTCCGAAATGTCGCTTGCAGTACGGATACGGCGATCCAGCAGTTCCGCGAGCATCGCCAAGCCAATGCCAATCAATGCTCCCACGAGCAAGGCCAGCACCACCACCAGCCGTGGTCTTGGGCTCGACGATTTGAACGGCGCTACGGCCTCGCTTAAGATTGTCACTTCCGACAAACCCGACTGCCCTTCTACGGTGGATTGAGACAAGCGCTGCAGAATGCTGTCGTAGGATTTTTGAGCGCTTTCAACTTCCTTATTCAGGACATATAGTTCGTCCCTGGCGCGATTCAGTTCCAATACCTTCGATTTCTGCTGGGCCAGCGCTTGCCTTAATTCGGCTTCACGCTGTTCCGTGATTACCGCATTCTTTTCAATTCCGGATGCTGCCAACTGTACCGAATTTTGTATTTGCTTTTTCAAGGTACTTACTTGAACGAGCGCCTCCTGATACCGCGGATGGTTCTTTGTAAACCGCTCGCCTGTCTCGGAAAGCTTCGCCTCTGCTGTTGCAAGAGAGATCCTTAGATTCTGGATGGTAGGATTAGTTATTACGTCCGGGGATTCCGCAGGACTGGCGCCCTTTGCCTGTAAAGCGCGAGAGCGCGCTTCCGTCAACTGGTTCTGCAAAGTAACCAGTTGCGTCGACAGCTCATTCATGCGTACCGTTTCAACATCAAGACTATTGTCTAAGTTCGTGATCCCTTTTTCTTGCTGGTACTTTGAAAGACGGTTTTGTGCGGTTTCAAGCTGGGCGCGATATTTGCGCAGATGTTCGTTGAAGTAATTCGAAGCACGCTTGGCGGGCTCAAGGCGCAAGTCCATGTTTTCCTGCTGATAGGACCGGGCCAAGGCATTGGCGATCGATGCGGCGGCCTGAGGATTCGAGTCAGTGTAAGAAATCTTAATGACATTACTATTGCTGTCGGTAGCGGCTTCCATGTCCTTTAATATTCTTTCCGACAGCCAATCCTGAAGGCTTCCCTGCCCTTTGGTATCTTTTTCGTATGCCTCGCGATTTTTTGGAATCTCATCCAGATTCAAATTATCGATGACCCGCGACGCAACGCTTTTACTCTCGATGATGCCTGCTTGTGTCGCAAGGTAACTTGGAATGAGCTGCCCTGGAAGAGCGTTTCCGGTCACCGGATCGACTCCTGGATTCAGAACGACGGTTGCTGTTGCCGTATATTTCTTTGGAAGGATGAGCACAGCCGCGATTGCAACGATGAGCGGCAACAACATTGCCAGGAAAATGATATTGCGCCGAGCATTCAGTATCAATAGAAACTGGGAAAGCGTCATCACGTTCCTTTCGCACTTCCAGATGTTCAAGCTTCGGCGATACCGGCAAAATGTTTAATTCTCAGCAGCCAGATCGATCTCTATTTGCTTCGATTTATCACACGCCAACACCATGCTGGAGCCTAGGCAATTGTTATATGAATTAGATTCATATGATAATAGACAGGCTTTATTAAATAGGCGAACGCGTTAGCATTAGTTGACAAATAACAAACAGAATGAGAGATGGCAAGCAGAGATCATAAATTGATTGCTTAAAATAATTTTTTATTTATTCGCCGTCCAGAATCATTTAAAGGGCGCCGCCATACCAATCTTTCATCAGCCTGTACCTCCTCTTTCTGATCTGAGCGCTTTTAAGCTCAAGACTGACTTGCTCGGCATTGATTACGTGGAATGCCTGCAGGGCAGCCAGAATTGGAACGGACGCTATGTTTTTCATAACGCATAGTTTCATGTATCGGGCTGTCTCATGGCGCGGAAAGTGAGCAAACGAGAGGAAGCAGTGATGTTCAGCGTCGCAAGAGCCTGAATACTGTTCAGACTCTTGCATGCTTTGAACAAAAGCAAATTTACTGCGCGCCGGATTGCCCCGGCATTGAAGGGGAAAACGGACGTACCGGATGTGGGAGTGCGCAGAGATGGGGCAGTCGAGTGCTAGGTTCTGCATCGTTAAGGAGCGATACGGCGACCGGAAACCTTCACACAACAATACCGGTCATGCTCCTTTAACGGCCTGTCGCCCGGCAAGGCCCTTCAGCAACATTGTTCTTAGGGAGCGTGGCCCGCATGCGGTGTCGGCGATGTCGGCTTACCGTATCCGCGCAGATCGTTGTACCGGGCAATCTGCTCCAGGCTCAGAATACGAACCTGCTGCAAGTGGGCATCGAGGTGTGCCAGCCGCAACTGTGCCTGTGTTGCCGCGATTTGTTGCAGCATCCTTTCCAAGGAACTCCGGTCGACGGATTTCTCGGCAAACGCCATATCCAGTTGTTTTTCCTTTTCGATCAGGGTCTGCCCCAATGCAATAGCCCTGGTTTCCATGGCCTTGAAAAGCGCTGTGGTGCGCTCTTTTTGCTCCGGAGTCAAAACCAGTGCTTCGGCCAAGGACAAGACATGCGCTGGGCCTGGATAGCCGTTGAGTTCGGCGGCTTTTGCCATGCCCATGCCTTTCCCGGCAAGATAGGATTGTACGTCTTCCGGCAAGAGCGCCTTGAGTTCCCTTGCTTCCTGGCCGGCATAGGATGATGTCGGATCTGCAAAGCAAGAACCGCTCAGTGCCGCGAACAATACGGACACGCCGAAGAATTTCCTGTTGATCGTTTCCATGATGAATGCCTTCCTCGAAAATAAAAAGCCCGCGCGTGCGGGCTTTATTCAGGTTCTGCTTACATTGCCCTGATCATTCGAAATGCACTTTGCCGGTCTCGACATCAAGCATTGCGCCGACGATCTTGATTTCGCCTTTCTGCGCCATCTCGCGCAGTACGGCGCTTTTATCCATGATGTCCTTGACGGTCAGGTGGACATTATTGTGCGCAACGGCATCGACGAAATGATGATTCTTGGATGACCGGTCGCTGCCGTGGGTGTTCGGCGTGGCATCGACTGCGGGACGGATCTTGGCCAGCAACTGGGTCAGATTACCCAGCGCCACGTTGTCGCATGCGCCCTTGACTGCGCCGCAATGCGTGTGGCCGAGCACGACGATCAGCTTGGTACCGGCTACCTTGGATGCATATTCCAAGCTGCCCAGGATATCAGGATTAATGATATTGCCCGCTACGCTCGCAACGAACAAGTCTCCGATTCCTTTATCGAACACCAGCGAGGGCGGCGTGCGCGAATCGATGCAGTTCACGATGCTGGCCAAAGGATACTGGCCCCCCTTGCCGGTTGTCTTTACATGTGCAGGATGATCGCGATCATGGGTCTGGTCGGAAACAAAGCGCGCATTCCCTTCCTTCAGCATCTGCAAGGCCTGGTCAGCAGTTATTTTTTGCTGACGTTCCTTGGTCATGATCAGCGGTGCTGATGCGGATTGCGCAGCTGCCGGTGCGGCCGCCTGTTTTACCGGCTGCTGTGCGCACGCCGAAAGGGCGAGCGCCAACGCCAGGACGCTCAATTTTCCTACTGAAGCTGTATAAAGCTTATTCACTGGGGTTCTCCTTATGTTAATTATTTGGCAATAAAATAGCGTGAGATTTTATCTGATCGTTAACAGGGAGAAAAGGAAATTTACATTTAGAATTCGATCTTTTTGACGCCTTCTTCCGTTCCCAGCAGGCCTACGTCCGCACCACGCTGCGCAAACAAACCAACTGTCACAACGCCGACGATATTATTGATCTGCGCTTCGAGTGCGACCGGATCGGTGATGCGCAAGCCTTTGACATCGAGAATGAAACAGCCGTTATCGGTTGTCATCGGTTTTCCGTCCTTTAAGCGCAACTCGGGCTGCCCTCCCAAAGCGGCCAGGGCACGCGCCACGCAAGCATGCGCCATGGGAATGACCTCCACCGGAAGCGGGAACTTGCCCAGCGTTTCAACAAGCTTGGAGCCATCGGCGATACAGATGAATTTCCTGGCAACCGATGCGACAATTTTTTCACGTGTCAGCGCTGCGCCACCGCCCTTGATCATTGCGCCCTGGGCGTTGATTTCGTCGGCGCCATCGATATAAACCGGCATCGATGCGACATCGTTCAGGTCATACACCGATATGCCGTGCGCATGCAGGCGGGATGCGGTTGCCTCCGAGGAAGCGACGGCACCGCGGATGCGGCTTTTGATCGTTGCAAGCTCATCGATGAAGAAGTTGGCGGTGGAACCGGTGCCGACACCGATGATTTCACCATCAATAACATATTCGATAGCGGCGCGGGCAACAGCTTGTTTAAGTTCGTCTTGAGTCATGGCAGGTGCGGATGGATGGAAGCCCGTCATTTTAACGGATTGCCGGGCGTCTTTTGCAGAGCTTTCTGCATTGCCTGCCCATTTTCCTGCCGCTAACGCGTGTCGTCAGATGCCCGCTGCAGGGTCTCGAGCAGCAGTATCTGCAGCCAGGCATACAATCGTATGCAGGGTGTCCACAGAACGGCAGCCAGAATCGCCGCCCCGATCATGAGTACGAGCAGCCATTCGGTCGAAGGCCGGATGGGCTTGCTGAGCACGCCTATCAGGTACAGAAGTCCAACGATCGAGGCCACGGGAATTATCGCCGTCACAACGCGTCTCAGCCCGGCCGTGAAATGCCCGCTGAAACTGCTTTTTATCCCGACCTCGGCAAGCAACATGCTCAATGCATGCAGCTTGCGGTACATGGCTATCAGGAACGGCAGCGAAATGAATAATGCGCCGCCCCATACGATGGACCTCTGGACGTCTTCACTGGTAATCCAGGTTCCGATGCTCTCCCTTATATTGGTCATGAAGTATGCGCCGGCAATAAACACCGCCGCAATCAACGCGCAGTTGACCAGTACCTGAAGCAAAATTTTCAGGACAATGGTTGCGATGACCGCACGGTCTCCTTCGGGGCGCACCATTTCCAGCCAGACAGCATAGCGCCTGAAAACATGGGCGACAGGCTTCGGCGTTGCAACCGCCAATCTCGCGGTTAAGGGATCCGCCAGCCTGATCAGGTAAGGGGTCAGCAATGTAGTAACAGCCGAGACTGCTACCACGATTGGGTAGAGAAATTCGCTCGTTACTTTCAAGCTGCTGCCGAGCGTGGCGATGATGAAGGAAAACTCACCGATCTGCGCCATGCCCATGCCGACACGTACCGAAGTGCGTCCGTCATGGCCGGCGGCAAATACCCCGAGGCTGCAGGACAGGACTTTGCCGACCACCACGGCAATCGTGATGACGATGACCGGCAAGGCATAGGTAAGCAAGACGGCCGGATCGAACAGCAGGCCGATAGTAACGAAAAAAATCGCGCTGAACATATCGCGCAGCGGTTCGATGAGGCGTGCTATCAGGTGGAGCTGGCGTGCCTCGGCCATGATGGCGCCGATCATGAACGCGCCGAGCGCAATACTGTATTCCAGCTTGACCACCAGCAAACAAAAACCGAAGCACAGACCGAGCACGGTCACCAATAGCATTTCATTGCTTTCGAATTTTGCGACATAGGCAATCAGGCGCGGCACCATGATCAAGCCGAGCACCAGCGACACGATCATGAACAGCGAGAGCTTGCCGAGGGTAGCAACCGCGTCGATGGCATTGACCGTTCCCTGCATCGCAATTCCCGACAGCAAGGCGATCATGCCGATGGCTAGAATGTCTTCGACGATCAGAATGCCGAAAATCAGCTGCGCGAATTTCTCGTTCTTCAACTTCAGTTCGCTCAATGCCTTGATGATGATCGTGGTCGATGAAATGGCCAGCATGGCGCCAAGAAAAATCGCATCCATCGCGCTCCAGCCGAAAGCAAGGCCGATTTCATATCCAAGCCATATCATCAGAGCGATTTCGGCAAACGCTGCAATGAACGCAGTGACGCCAACCCGGCTTAGCTTCCTCAGGTTGAATTCCAGGCCAAGCGCGAACAAAAGAAAGATGATTCCCAGTTCGGCCAGGATCTGGATCGTATGCATATCCTGGATCACCTTGAACGGGGGAGTATGCGGCCCGATGATGACACCGACCGCGATGTAACCGAGAACAACCGGTTGCCTGAAGCGATGGCAAAGAATGGTAACCATTCCTGCAATCAGCATGATCACGGCGATATCCTGGATGAACTCGATTGCGTGCAAGCCTGCTCCCTTTATCTATCTGCAATACGACAGGAAAGATCCACCCGCTAAGGATAAAAGGCGCTTGATGAGTCCATCGCGGGAACGCCGCACGCGATGATTACGGCAGAGTGCCTCCACCCTGCCCACAGATTGCGGCCGGCGCCGTTCTTCTATTTCTAGTATAGGCCGCGGCCGTTTCAGGTGTCGCACAAATCAGCACGACCTCCCGCCGCGAATAAACCGGTGAAAAGGCCGTTCTTGCTCAATCGCGGAGTTGGCTTGCCGTTCGGGCCAGCGCAGTGATTTGGGTCCAGTCTTCCGCCTCCATGAGTTCCTTGGGGCACAACCAGGAGCCACCGACACACGCGACATTTTTGCAGGCAAGAAACTGCGGCGCGTTTTGCTGCGACACGCCGCCGGTTGGACAGAACAGCACATCAGGCAGCGGACCCGCGATTGCATTGAGCATGCCGACGCCGCCAGCCTGCATGGCGGGAAACAGCTTCAGTTGCATGAATCCCGCTTCACGCGCCAGCATGACTTCGGAGGGCGTCATGACGCCAGGTAACAGCGGCAATCCGCTGGACTTGGATGCGTCCATCAATTGCGGAGTCAGGCCGGGAGAAACACCGAATATGGCACCAGCTTCGCGTGCCGCAGCGAATTCCTGCGGCCGGGTCAAGGTACCGATCCCCAGGATTGCTTCAGGCACGTCCCTTGCGATGGCGCGTATGGATGAAAGGCCGTGCGGCGTACGCAAGGTGACCTCGAGAACGCGAATGCCTCCGGCCACGAGTGCCCTGGCCAGCGGCACCGCATGAGCCGGATCCTCGATCGCAATCACCGGAATCACCGGCGATGCATGCATGATTTCAACTAGATTCATAATTAGCCTGGGAATGTTTGTTTGACCTGCGTATCTTCGTCGCTGTAGGGCGATGCATTTGGATGCGGAAGATTGATTTCCTCCGAACTCGGCATGGCCACCGGAGGCAGTGCAAAGGTTGCGGCGCCTTCTTCTGCCGTACTTACGCTGCTGCGAAACATCGCAAAGAGTTCCCTTCCCATGCCCATCTGGTTCGAGGACAGGTCGGCGCTCGCCAGCGTTCGCCTGTCCCATTCATCCTGTGCCACCAATGCCTGCAAGACACCGGTTTCGGCATCCAGGCGGATGGGGTCGCCATTGCGAATCCGGCCCAGGGGACCGCCGGCCAGCACTTCCGGCGAGACATGAATGGCTGCCGGCACTTTGCCCGACGCTCCCGACATGCGCCCGTCCGTCACCAGCGCAACGCGGCGCCCAGCATCCTGCAGGCTGCCCAGTGCCGGTGTCAGTGCATGCAGTTCCGGCATGCCGTTCGCGCGTGGTCCCTGGAAGCGCAGCACGGCAACAAAATCGCGGTTCAGCTTGCCGTCATGGAAGGCCTTCATGAATTCTTCCTGCGAATCGAACACAAGCGCCGGCGCCTCGACAACGCGGTGCTGCGCTTTCACGGCCGAGACCTTGATCACGGATCTTCCGAGATTTCCCGTCAGCAGGCGCAACCCGCCATCCGCAGAAAACGGCGTTGCGGCGGTGCGCAGGACGTTTTCGTCGCCGCTCTTTTCCGGGGCCGGCTTCCAGATGACTTGCTTATCCTGCAGGAAGGGCTCGGCGCAATGCGCGCGCAGGCCTTTCCCCAATACTGTCGTGACGTCCTCATGCAATAAACCGGTATCCAGCAGTTCACGAATCACAAAACCCGTGCTGCCCGCTGCGTGAAAATGGTTGACGTCCGCATCGCCGTTCGGATAAATGCGAGCCAGCAGCGGCACGACTGCCGATAAATCATTGAAATCGTTCCAGTCGATCACGATACCGGCCGCTTTGGCCATGGCTACCAGATGCAGGGTATGGTTGGTAGAACCGCCGGTAGTCAAAAGCGCCACGATCGCATTGACGATTGCTTTTTCGTCGACAACATGTCCGACCGGAATGTAATCTCCTTGCGCGCTGATCTCGACAGCTCGGCGTGCAGCAGCGGCAGTCAAGGCATCGCGCAGCGGCGTGTTCGGCGTCACGAAAGCTGCGCCCGGAAGATGCAGCCCCATGACTTCCATCAGCATCTGGTTGCTGTTTGCCGTGCCGTAAAAAGTACAGGTCCCGGCGTCGTGATAGGACAGGGCTTCGGCTTCCAGCAATTCCTCGCGTCCAAGCTTGCCTTGCGCATACAACTGGCGGATGCGTGCTTTTTCCGGATTGGACATGCCGGAAGTCATCGGTCCTCCGGGAATGAAGACCGCGGGAAGATGCCCGAAATGCAGTGCGCCGATCAGAAGCCCCGGCACGATCTTGTCGCAGATACCTAGATAGACCGCGGCATCGAACATGTTGTGCGACAGCGCAATCGCGGTCGCCATGGCAATCGTATCGCGCGAAAAAAGGGAAAGCTCCATGCCAGGCTGACCCTGCGTGATACCGTCGCACATGGCCGGCGTTCCGCCTGCGAATTGCGCCACTCCGCCGGCGCTGCGTACGGCATCCTTGATCACTCTCGGAAAATACTCGAAAGGCTGATGCGCCGACAGCATATCGTTGTAGGCTGAGACAATTGCGACGGATGGGGCGCGTTGCTGCTTGAGCACCAGTTTGTCGTTCGGCGGAAAAGCGGCAAACCCATGCGCGAGATTGGTGCATGACAGGGAGCTGCGATGCACGCCCTGCGTGCGTGCAGCTTCCAGCCGCTTCAGGTAAGCGCTCCGATAAGGTCTGCTTTTATTCGAAATCCGTTCAGTAACTGCTGCCAGAACAGGATGAAGTGCCATAATGAAATCCTTGCCCGAAGATCGTTCAAAAAATGAAATCTAAAGCAGCGTATCAACGCCGTTGAAGCCATCGCGACAATTGTTGATATTTCGCAATTGCCTTCATGTTACCTGCTTGCTGCTCCGGACGATGTTTATAATTCTGCCCGAAAAGCTCATGACATGGAGCGTAACGCACGGGTTGGCTAAATTTTTTCATCACATAACGTGCCCGCACGCCGATGTTTTTGCCGCTGTTTTCGCCAATGTATCAGGCAATCATTCACCTGAGGATTGCCAAGCCGGGAAATCGTTTCCATAATGCCAAAGCCAATCGCAGCATGCATGCCAGAAAATAAAGAACATTTATCCCATGCAGACTGCCCTACCAATTTTTCCTGTTTTCCTATGCACCTTACCGACCTGACCGCGACTGAATCATTCAAATCCCTCCAACAGCATTATGCCGATGCGCGAACATGGCAGATGCGCGATTTGTTCTCGCAGGATAGTCAACGATTCGAACATTTTTCCATTGAGACTGCCGGTTTGCTGTTCGATTATTCCAAGAACCGCGTCAGTCAGGAGACCATGCGCATGCTGGTCGAGCTGGCGCGGGAACGCGGCGTGGAGCAACTGCGCGACGCCATGTTTGCCGGTGAAAAAATCAACGCCACCGAGAACCGTTCCGTCCTGCATACTGCCCTGCGTGCGCCGCGCACTGCCACCTTGCGCGTCGACGGGCAGGATGTGACCGGCGATGTGCATGCCGTGCTCGACCGGATACATACATTCACCGACCAGATTCGCTCAGGACAATGGGAAGGCTATAGCGGCAGGCCGATCACCGATATCGTCAATATCGGTATCGGCGGCTCTTACCTTGGCCCCAAGATGGCATGCCAGGCTCTGCGCTCTTTCTCGCATCCTCGCCTAAGCATGCATTTCGTATCGAATGTCGATGGCCACGATCTGGATGCCCTGCTGCAGACCGTCAATCCGGAAACGACGCTGTTCATTATTGCATCCAAGACGTTCACGACAATGGAAACCATGATGAACGCGCAATCAGCGCGTTCATGGTTCCTCAAGCACGCAAGCCAGGCCGGACTTCCCAGGCATTTCGTCGCCGTATCGACCAATACCGAAGCGGTCAAGGCATTCGGCATCGACCCAAACAATATGTTCCCATTCTGGGATTGGGTCGGCGGCCGCTACTCGGTCTGGTCGGCAATCGGATTGCCGGTGGCGCTCGCTATCGGCTGCGACCAGTTCCGGCAATTCCTGGATGGCGCGCATGCCATGGACCAGCATTTCCGGACTGCGCCACTAGAAAAGAATATGCCCATCCTGCTGGCGATGCTGGGCGTGTGGTACCGCAATTTCTTTAATGCCGCGTCGGTATCGATTGCGCCGTATCACCAGGACCTGGCCTATTTCCCCGGATACCTGCAGCAACTGGAAATGGAAAGCAACGGCAAGGGCGTCGCCGCCAACGGCGTGCGGTTGGACATGCCGGGCTGCCCTGTCATCTGGGGCGATACCGGAACGAACGGGCAGCATGCTTATTTTCAAATGATTCATCAGGGCCTGGACCTGATTCCGGTCGACTTCATCACTGCATTAAAGCCAACGCATTATTTGCCTGGCCATCACGCGGCGCTCCTGGCCAACTGCTTTGCGCAGTCCGAAGCCCTCATGCGCGGCAAGACGCCCGAGGAAGTCCGCCGGGAATTGCAGGGTTCGGGCATGAGTGCGGAGCAAACTGAAGAACTGGTGCCGCACAAGACTTTCCCGGGCAATCGTCCCAGCAATACGATCATGATGGATCAATTGAATCCGTCCAGCCTGGGCGCGCTGATTGCCCTGTATGAACATAAGGTACTGGTGCAAGGCGCAGTCTGGGGCGTCAACAGCTTTGACCAATGGGGCGTGGAACTGGGCAAGGTCCTGGCAAAGACGATCCAGAATGAAATCACCGATTCGGTGCAGCCGGACCGGCATGACAGTTCCACCAATGCGCTGATCGCGCGTGCCAAAGCCGCCTTGCAATAATCGGTATCCAAAATCAATATCTAAAGCGACAAATCCATCCTGCCGATGTTGTGCAATCGGCAGGATAAGTCCGGCTTCTCCCAAACAAGCGGAGAAATTCAATGACAATACCCCGAGTTCAACAATACAATCTTCTCTGTTCCCTTTTGGATGGCTTGTATTTTTGCAATGGCAATTACTGATTTTGACCTGGTTCTTTTCGGCGGCGGCGGCGATCTGGCATCACGCAAGCTGATTCCCGCCTTGTACTCCATGCATCGCAGCAAAGGCATTCCCGCAGGCGCGCGGATACTTGCCGTCGGCCGCCATGAACGCACGAATGATGAATTCCGGGAGAGCGTGAACCAAAGCGCGAGGCCGCATATTCCTGCGGAGTCGATTACCGGCGAATTGTGGGAAGGATTCCTGGCACGGTTTGACTATGTCTCGATGGATGCAAACACTCCCGAGACATATCGCGCATTGGCCAAGTCGCTGCGCGACGATGCCAACCTGACGCGAGTGTTTTATCTGGCGACACCGCCGAGCCTGTTCGCCACGATTTGCAACAACCTGGCCGCGTCCGGTCTTGCCACGCCAAATTCGCGTGTCGTGCTGGAGAAACCGCTGGGCCGCGATCTCAAGAGCGCCAAGCAGATCAATGCCGAAGTCGGCCGCGTATTCAATGAAACGCAGATCTTCCGAATCGATCACTACCTCGGCAAGGAAGCTGTGCAGAACATGCTGGCTCTGCGCTTCGGCAATATCCTGTTCGAACCGCTCTGGCGCCGAGAATGGATCTCGGACGTGCAGATCACCATCGCCGAAGAGATCGGCGTGGGCAACCGCATGGGCTATTACGAAAATTCAGGCGCGCTGCGCGACATGCTGCAGAACCATTTGCTGCAGCTCCTGTGTATCGTCGCCATGGAACCGCCTCTCACCGTCACGCCGGATGCGGTGCGCGACGAGAAATTGAAGGTGCTGCGCTCGCTCAAGCGCTTTACGCCCACCACGCTCGCGCAAAATGTGGTGCGCGGACAGTACCGCGCAGGCCATGTCGGCGGCGTGGCAGTGCCCAGTTATCGCAATGAGCCGGGCGCCGATCCGGATTCGCGCACCGAAACCTTCGTTGCGGTGAAAGCGGAAATCGATACCTGGCGCTGGGCCGGCGTACCGTTTTATCTCCGCACCGGCAAGCGCATGGCGGACCAGCTCGCCGAAATCGTGGTCCGCTTCAAGTCCCTGCCGCACTCGATCTTCACACAGCCGGCGAGCAGCTTCCAGCCCAACTCGCTGGTCATCCGCCTGCAGCCTGACGAAGGCCTGCATCTGAACCTGATGGCCAAGACACCGGGCGATGGCATGCGCCTGAAACCGGTGGACCTGGAACTGGATTTCCGCGAGTCCTTCAAGACGCCGCGCATGGAAGCCTATCAACGCCTGCTGATGGATGTATTGCGCGGACAACTGACCCTCTTCATGCGCAGCGACGAGCTTGAAGCTGCATGGGAATGGGTCGAACCTATCCTGGAATTCTGGGAGCAGGACGAGAATGCACCGATTCCTTATACGGCCGGCACATGGGGACCCGCGGCGGCGAGCGCCCTGATCGGACGCGACGGCCTGCAGTGGCGTGAAGAAGCTTTGCCGGAAGTTTAACCATGATGCTGCTTGACTCCATCCGCGCACAACTCGATTCCCTCTCGAAGTCGGAAAGAAAGGTTGCTGTCGCAGTACTGGAAAACCCCGACCTGACGATATCCGAAAACATCACCGCGCTGGCCAAGGCTGCGCAAGTGTCGGAGCCCACCGTGATCCGTTTCTGCCGCACTATCGGTTACGACGGCTGGCATGAGTTCAAACTGAAGCTGGCGCAAGGCCTGGCCCTTGCTCCTTCAAGCGAACAGGCCGCGCCGGTACCGGACGATCTCGCGGTCGACCTGGTCAGCAAGATCTGCGGCCGCTCGGTAAATGCCCTGCTCGATCTGCGCAACAATCTCGATCCGGACATCATTCAACGTGCGCTCGACATCATGGAGAAGGCGCGCAAGATCGAGTTTTACGGCCAGGGCAGCTCCGGCATCGTGGCGGCCGATGCGCAGCACAAGTTCTTCCGTTCAGGCGTGCCGACCATTGCCTACAGCGATCCGCATATCCACAGTATCTCCGCAGCCCTGCTGCAAAAAGGCGATGCAGTGGTCGCAATTTCGCAGCGCGGCAAAAGCACCGCGCTCCTGCACAGCGTGCAGCTGGCACGCCGCGCCGGCGCAGAAATCATCGCCATTGCCCCGACCGGCACGCCGCTCGCTGATCTGGCAACGATATTGATCCCCGTGGACCTTACCGCCGATTCGGATCCCTACACGCCGATCTCCGCACGGCTGGCGCATCTGGTCATCATCGACATCCTCGCTGTCGGTCTGGCCCTGCGGCGCGGCCCGGAATTCCGCAAGAAGATGCAGGATGTGCAAAGGGCGCTGCAGACCATCGATATGCAGTTCGATTCCTTCGTCGAACCGACTTTTCATTCGGAACGCTGACCGGTAGCGGCAGACCTTGCAGTCTACTTTGCTGCAATTGAGCTGCCATAATCCCGATGTGCAAAGCTTGCGTACAATAGCGTCTGTTAATGCAGCGCCGTTTTGTACCGCCAGCTTCGTACCGTTAACCCGCATTGCCATTTTTTATGACTTCCATGAATCAACTCGAACAGCTCAAGCAATACACCACCATCGTGGCCGATACCGGCGATTTCCAGTCGATCAAGGCATTCGCGCCGCGCGACGCCACCACCAATCCGTCCCTGATTTTGAAGGCAGTGCAAAAAGACGAATACAAGCCGCTTCTGGAAAAGGCGGTGCGCGATCATGCCGGCAAGAGCACCCACGAAATCATCGACCAACTGCTCGTTTCCTTCGGCACGGAAATCCTGAAAATCATTCCGGGTCGCGTATCCACCGAAACGGATGCACGCCTGTCCTTTGACACCGAGGGAACCGTCAGAAAAGCCCGCAACCTGATCCGCATGTATGACGAGGCCGACATTCCGCGCGAACGCGTGCTGATCAAGATTGCATCGACCTGGGAAGGCATACGTGCCGCGGAGATACTCGAACAGGAAGAAATCCGCTGCAACATGACGCTGCTGTTTTCCCTGCCGCAAGCGATTGCCTGTGCGGAGGCGAAGGCGCAATTAATTTCTCCTTTTGTCGGCCGTATTTACGACTGGTACAAGAAATCAACCGGCCAGGAGTACAGCGGCGCGGATGACCCGGGCGTTCAATCGGTCAAGCGCATCTACAGCTATTACCGCAAGTTCGGCCACAAGACGGAAGTCATGGGCGCAAGCTTCCGCAATACTTCACAGATCACGGAACTGGCAGGCTGTGACCTGCTGACGATCAGTCCGGAGCTGTTGCAAAAGCTGGCCGAAAGCGATGCTCCGGTCACGCGCAAACTGAGCCCGGAACTGGCTCACGCGTCCGACCTCCAGAAAATCGAGCTTGATGAGAATGCCTTCCGTTTCATGCTCAACGAAGATGCGATGGCGACGGAAAAACTGGCGGAAGGCATACGCCTGTTCTGCGCCGATGCGGTCAAGCTGGAGAAGCTGGTCGAAGCGTTGCATTAAATTGCATGAACAAAAAAGGCGGCATCGGCCGCCTTTTTAATTTTATCGGTCGCATTCGTGGATGCGCCAAGCGTAGGCACCCTACCCCAGTAGGCCGCTGTTGAACGTAAAGTAGCCGAGCAAAAACAAACCCAGCGCAATCGCGAACTGCTTCCAGTTGATTTTCATTTGTCTTGCTCCATTGAAAGGATGAGATGTCCTTTGGAGGCAGCTTTTCAGGCTGCCTGTTCACGACTGCCGCAGCTACAGTACGCCCTCATGGCGCAGATGTGTAATCTGTTCCGCGCTATATCCCAACGCGCCCAGCACCTCTTCATTATGCTCGCCCAGGTCCGGACCCAGCCATTTCGTCTCGCCCGGCGTTTCCGACAGCTTGGGGCTGACCGCAGGCAGCTTGATCGGCGTGCCGTCCTTGAACGCATGCTGCTCGAACATGCCGCGCGCAAGGAATTGCGGGTCGCTCATCATGTCACGGACCGAATAGATTTTTCCGACCGGCACATCGGCCGCTTTCAGGATCGCCAGTGCATCGTCGATTGCCTGCGTATCGCACCATGCCTGGATGACGCCGTCGATTTCTTCCGTGCGCGGCACGCGTCCGTCGTTGCGCGCCAGCTGCGGATCGTTGGCCATGTCGTCGCGGCCGATGGCGCTCATCAGGCGCTTGAAAATCGCATCGCCGTTGCCCGCGATGACGATGTTTTGGCCGTCTTTCGTCGTGTAGGTGTTCGACGGCACGATTCCCGGCAGTGCGCCGCCCGTACGCTCGCGCACTACGCCGGCATAATCGAATTCGGGGACCAGGGATTCCATCATGTTGAACACCGATTCGTACAAGGCCACATCCACCATCTGCCCCTGCCCTGCCACACAATCATCGCCGCGCTTGCCATTCCAGCGTCCGCCGGTCACGTCGCGATGGCGCAAAGCCATCATCGCGCCGATCACGCCGTGCAATGCCGCGATGGAGTCGCCGATCGAAATGCCGATGCGCACGGGAGGCCGGTCAGGATGGCCGGAAACATAACGCATGCCGCCCATCGATTCGCCGATCGCGCCAAAGCCCGGCAAATCTTTCATCGGCCCGGTCTGGCCGTAGCCGGAGAGACGAACCATGATAGTGGCCGGGTTTTCAGCCTTTAGCTGCTCATAGCCGAGGCCCCACTTTTCCAGCACGCCCGGCCGGTAATTCTCGATGATGATGTCAGCGTCCAGCGCGAGTTTTTTCGCGATTTCCTGGCCGCGCGGATCCTTCATGTTCAGGGTGATGCTTTTCTTGTTGCGTGCCTGGACAGACCACCACAAGGATGTGCCGTCCTTCAGTACGCGCCACTGGCGGATCGGGTCGCCTGCGCCGGGAGATTCGACCTTGATGACATCGGCACCGAATTCGGCCAGCATGCGCGAGCAGAATGGTCCGGCAATCAGCGTGCCGAGTTCCAGAACCTTGATGCCCGCAAGCGGGCCCTTGGAAACCTTCGAAGTCTGATTAGGCATAGCTTGAACAAGTTATGGTTTGTTGAGCGGTCTAAAAAAGACACCTTAACATCAGGTCGCGCGCCGGTCGAGCATCGCGCGCGCAATGGTGCCCGCATCGACATATTCAAGCTCGCCGCCGACCGGAACGCCGCGTGCAAGCCGGCTGACTTTCAGGCCGCGTGCCTTGAGGTTCTCGCTGATGTAGTGCGCGGTTGCTTCGCCTTCGTTGGTGAAATTGGTCGCCAGCACGACTTCGGTGACGACTCCGTCGGATGCGCGCTGGATCAGCTTTTCCAGGTGAATGTCTTTCGGCCCGATGCCGTCCAGCGGCGACAAATGGCCCATCAATACAAAGTACAAGCCCTTGTAGGTCATGGTCTGCTCGATCATCAACTGGTCCGCCGGCGTCTCCACCACGCACAGCAGCGTCTTGTCGCGTTCCGGATTACTGCATACCTCGCACACCTCGTGTTCGGTGAAGGTATTGCACAGGGCGCAGTGCTGAACTTTCTCGACCGCCTGGTTCAGTGCGCGCCCAAGCATGGCCGCGCCTTCGCGGTCGTGCTGCATCAGATGATAAGCCATGCGCTGTGCCGACTTCGGGCCTACTCCCGGCAAGCGCCGCAAGGCTTCGGCAAGGAATTCAAGACTGGATGGTGATTTCACTGGATTGACAGTTCGTGGATAAGTCTAGGACCGGCGCAGCTTTTGCGAATACGTTTTCGTTACAGCTTGTCCGGGCGTTTCGCTCTTGATGAAAGCATAGAACGCCCGGCCGCAATGCGATGAATGCAGGAAATTCCTGTGCAGCTAAATACGGTGCTCCGGCAACAGCAGCGTGCCGCCGGCGCCGTTCTTTAGAAAGGCATCTTGAATCCCGGCGGCAAGGGCAAACCTGCAGTCACGCCGGCCATTTTCTCCTGCGTCGTTGCTTCTGCCTTGCGCACCGCATCGTTGAACGCGGCCGCGACCAGATCTTCCAGCATATCTTTATCGTCGCCCAGCAAGGAAGGATCGATGACGACGCGCTTGACGTCATTCTTGCAAGTCATCGTGACCTTCACCAGGCCTGCGCCCGACTGGCCTTCGACTTCGATGTTTGCAAGCTGATCCTGCATTTTCTTCATGTTGTCCTGCATTGCCTGGGCCTGCTTCATCAGACCCGCCAGATTACCCTTCATCATGCTCGTGCTCCTTTTGATTGATTGGAGACAGTACGTGGACTACCGCGCCTGCCGACCTGAAATTAAACCGGTTTGATCGAACCCGGGACAATGCTTGCGCCGAATTCACGTATCAGCGATTGCACAAACGGATCGCTTTGTATCTCTTGCTCTGCCTCGCGCTGACGTGCCGCGCGGTCGGCCAGTGCCTGCGCATTGGCAGTCTGGCGCACTGCGCCGAGTTCGGACTCGACGCGTACTGTCTTGCCGAAATGCTCGGTCAGCGCCGCAGCCAGCTTGTCCACGCTGCCCGCCGACCTCAAGGTGTCGACCGGAACACGCAATTGAAATTGCACTGCGTGTCCTTCATCGACGCATTTCACCAGTTCGCTTTGTTGCGCCAGTTGCTGTACCACGCCGCGCACCGGCAGCGCGGCGGCCAGTTTTGGCCAGTTGCCGTCCCATCCGAGGGAAGGAAGCGGCTGCAAACTTATTTCCAGAGGCAATCCGGCATCCGGCTCTGGCAATGGAGCACGGGTGCGTTCCGCTGTTACATCGCTTTGCTGATTTATCGGTTCAGTTTTTTTTTGAGCCGTTTCCCGCGTAACATCGCGGTGAACATCGTTTGCAACTGTTTGATTGGCGTCCGGCATTTCTTCCGATACCCAGGGCGGCAGACTATCGGACTGCGCGACGGTTTCCACCATGCGTTCCGGTTTAGGGGCCGGGGCAACGGCCGGGGCCCGGGCAACCGGTGCTGTGGCGGCCACCGCAGCCTGTCCGCGGCTTGCGCTGCGCGCTGCTTCGAGCGCTGCGCGTGCCGGGCTCATTGGAGAGCCAGCCTTGGCAGGAGCCGACGGCACGCTTGCCGGAGCGGCCGTCCTGGCCGGAACCGTCGCTGTGGCTGCGGCAATTGCGGAATTCGCATGGGCAGCGGCTCTGGCCGGTACAGGCGGAGTCGCCGCATTGCGCACATTAGCTGTGCTGCCTACGGACTGCGGTTCAGAGCCATCCTCCAAGGGACGGAAAGCCAGCATGCGTAAAAGCGTCATCGAAAATCCCGCATATTCATCCGGCGCAAGGCCCAGCTCGTTGCGGCCGTGCACGGCAATCTGGTAGAACAGCTGCACCTCTTCCGCATCGAACACGGCGCTTAAGCGAATGATGTCGTCACGTTCGGGCAAATCCTGCGGCACGGCCGCAGGCACCGTTTGTGCCAGCGCGATGCGGTGCAAAAGCGTTCCCAGATCCTGCAACGCGGCATTATAGGAAAGGCTGCGTTCAGCCATTTCGTCCGCGACCGCCAGCAGGCTCGCGCCGTCCCTGGCGGCCAGTGCATCCAGCAAACGAACCAGATACGACTGGTCGAGCGCACCGAGCATGCCCTGCACTGCTTCCAGCGTGACCTTGCCGGCAGCATAAGCAATTGCCTGGTCGGTCAGGGACAATGCATCGCGCATCGAGCCTTGCGCACCCTGAGCAAGCAGACGCAAGGCAGGCGGATCGAATTCCACGCTTTCCTGCTGCAGGATATTTTCCAGGTGTCCGACGATATGGCCGGGCGGCATTTGTTTCAGGTTGAACTGCAGGCAGCGCGACAGCACCGTGACCGGGATCTTCTGCGGGTCAGTGGTCGCGAGAATGAATTTGACGTGTTCGGGCGGCTCTTCCAGCGTTTTGAGCATGGAATTGAAGGCATGATTGGTCAGCATGTGGACTTCGTCGATCATGTAGACCTTGAAGCGCGCATTCGAAGGCGCGTACACGGCCTGCTCCAGCAGTTGCGCCATTTCATCGACACCACGGTTGGACGCCGCGTCCATTTCGATGTAATCCACAAAACGGCCTGCATCGATCGCCACGCAAGCTTCGCACACACCGCAAGGCTGCGCCGTGATGCCACCCTGTCCATCCGGCCCCTGGCAATTGAGCGACTTGGCCAGGATACGCGAAAGCGTAGTCTTGCCGACGCCGCGCGTGCCGGTAAACAGGTAGGCATGGTGCAGGCGCTTTTGCTCCAGCGCATGCGTCAGCGCCCGCACGACGTGCTCTTGCCCTACGAGCTGTTCAAAGCTTTTGGGGCGGTACTTGCGGGCGAGAACTTGATAGGACATAGGCGTACCGGAATTTCAGATCAAGCAGCATTTTACCCTACAGTGGGTCCGGTTCCGAAGTCGAATGAGAAGTTAGAAATGCTGCTCCGCAACAGACAGCAAGCGCGAATAATCAGCGCAAAAATTCCGGGTTTAGCCACGCAATGTCATAAAAAATTGACAAGACAGCAAGCATCTTCACATATTGCTTGACCCGTAATCGGAAAGGATTATTGTCAGAAATAACCCGCCGTTCATCATGTCCGTCTTTCTTGTATGCGACCTCCTGCCCAAACCGTCAGCAACCAGGTTCCGGACCTTGCTGATTACAATTTATTTACTGCCGATACGGCGCTTGCAGAGGGCGTCAGGTGCTTTCATGCTGGTTGGCATAGCAGGCATCTTGTGCAATTAGGCGAGCGGCTTGGCCAATCCGAGGTCATGCGCCTGGGCGAACCGGCCAATCGGCACCCGCCCGAACTGCTGACGCATGACCGGCTTGGAAACCGCATCGACCAGGTCGAATTTCATCCGAGCTGGCATGAGTTGCTTGGCATGCTGCGACAGGAAAACCTGCATGCCTTGCCATGGATGCAGCCCGGGCAAGGCGCACATGTCGCACGCGCTGCCGGATATTTCATGCACGGGCAAATCGAAGCCGGTTCGCTCTGCCCCACTACCATGACTTTCGCCTCGATCCCGGTATTGCGCGAGGAGCCCGCCTTGTATGCCGCGCTGCAGCCGAAACTGTTTTCGTGCACGCACGATCCGCGCGACCTGCCGATCCGGCAAAAAGAATCGATACTGATCGGCATGGGCATGACGGAAAAGCAAGGCGGGTCGGACCTGCGTACCAATACGGCGCTTGCACGGCCGATTGGAGCGGGCGGCCGCGGAATGGAATACCGGCTTAGCGGACACAAGTGGTTCTTTTCCGCGCCGATGTGCGATGCGCACCTGGTGCTGGCGCAAAGCGGCGGCGGGCTGTCCTGCTTTTTCGTGCCGCGCTGGCGGCCGGACGGCAGCAAAAATGCGATCTTCATCCAGCGCCTGAAGGACAAGCTCGGCAATCGTTCCAATTCCAGCAGCGAAGTCGAATTTCAGGATGCATACGGCGTGATGGTCGGCGAAGAGAATCGCGGGATTGCCACCATCATCGAAATGGCAAATTACACGCGGCTGGACTGCGTCATCGGCAGCGCAGCATTGATGCGCCAGGCTTTTTCGCAGGCGGCGCATCATGCGCAGCATCGGATGGCATTCGGCCGTTATCTGTCAGAGCAGCCATTGATGCTGAATGTGCTGTGCGACCTCGCGCTGGAAAGCGAGGCGGCGACCTGGCTGATGCTGCGCCTGGCCAGGGCCTGCGACTCCCCGGACGATCCATTGCAGCACGCATGGCGGCGTATCGTCACCCCTGCCGCGAAGTTCTGGATCTGCAAGCGCGCAATCGAAGTCACGGGCGAATGCATGGAGATCTGGGGCGGAAACGGCTATGTGGAAAATGCGCCGATGGCCCGACTGTACCGCGAAGCACCTGTCAATTCGATCTGGGAAGGATCGGGCAATGTGATGTGCCTGGACATGCTGCGGGCAATGGAACGTAATCCGCAGGGCCTTGAAAACCTGCTAGGTGAACTGGACGAAACCTCTTCTGAGCATCCGACGCTGCACAGCACGGTTTCTTCGCTGCACAGTGCGCTTTCCCTTTCCGGCGCTGAGCGGAAACCACAGGCTCGTCGCATCGCACAGGCCCTGATTATTGCGATTCAGGGCAGCCTGCTTTTGCGCCATGCTCCCAACTTCATGGCTGAAGCATTCATCAAAAGCCGGAGCGATCCGGCAGCGGGCCGCGTTTTCGGATCAATGCCCTCCGCAACGGTTCAGCAGGCGATCCTGGATCGTGCCTGGCCTGCCTGACCGGCCCTGTCGGGAAAACCCTAAGCCTTTATCGCCTGCGGCGCAAGTTCTGCATCGCCTTCAAGCTTCAGCGGACCGCTCCCGCTGAAGCGATCCAGATACAGATAGATCACCGGCGTGATGAACAGGGTGATGACCTGCGACACCAGCAAGCCGCCGACGATGGCAACACCAAGCGGCTGGCGTAGTTCCGCGCCGGCGCCCAGCGCAAACGCGATAGGCAGCACGCCCATCAAAGCCGCCAGGGTCGTCATCATGATCGGGCGGAAACGCAGCAGGCAGGCTGTACGGATTGCCTCGGCAGGATTCATGCCTTGAGTGCGTTGCGCATCCAGCGCAAAGTCGATCATCATGATTGCATTTTTCTTCACGATGCCGATCAGCATCAGGATACCGATGGTGGCGATCAGCGTCAGCTCGAATCCGAACAGCTTCAGCGCAAGCAATGCGCCGACGGCCGCCGACGGCAAACCGGCCAGGATCGTGATCGGATGGATATAGCTCTCGTACAGCACGCCGAGCAGGATATAAATCACCACGATCGCCAGGATCAGCAACGCCGTCTGGCTTCCCTGCGAGGACTGGAATACGGCCGCGTCACCTGCGTAAGAAGTAATGATGCTGGGCGGCATGCCGAGCGATGTCTTGATCTCTGCCAGGCGATTGCTGGCCTCTCCCAAGGGCGCATCCGGTGCAAGGTTGAAAGCTACCGTCACCGCCTGCAATTGTCCCTGGTGATTGACGGACACCGGCCCAGCGGAACGCTGCACGCTTGCCAGGCTCATCAGCGGCACCAGTGCTCCGGTTCTGCTGCGTACATAAATCTTGCTTAGATCGGACTCGTCCTGCCGACCCGAATCCGCATCCTGCAGAATCACCTGGTAGCTGTTGCTGCTGGTGAAAATCGTCGAAACCTGTCGGTCGCCGAAGGCGCTGTACAAGGCGGTACGGATGTCGTCGATCTGCACGCCTGCGGCATTGGCGCGGTCGCGGTCGATATCGACCACCGCCTGCAAGCCTTTCATCTGCGCATCGCTGGTCACATCCCGGAAGATCGGGTCTGCGCGCATTCTCACCTGCAGTTGCTCCGCCCAATCGGTCAACTCATCCGCGGAGACACTTTGCAGTACATACTGATAGCGGCTCTTGCTGGCACGCCCGCCGAGCCGCAGGTTCTGCACAGGCGAGAGAAAAACGGATACGCCGGGATTGCGGTTTAGCTTGCCGCGCATTTCTTCCAGCAGCTTCTCCATCGGCTTTCGCTCATTGCGCGGCTTAAGCGCAATGAATATGAAGCCGGTATTGCTTCCCGTTACACGCGCGGCAACCGTGGCGACATTCGGATCATTCTGGATAATATCGGCGGCATTTCTCACCATCGCCACCATCGCCGGATATGAGACATCCTGCGGGCCTTCGATGGTGCCGGTGATTTGTCCGATATCTTCGCTAGGAAAGAAGCCTTTGGGAATGGTGATGAACAGGAATGCCGTCAATGCGAAGGTCGCGGCTGCAATACCAAGCACGATCTTGCGCTTGTCCAGGCACCAATCCAATCCTTTCGCATAGGCGCCCAGCGTCGCCTGGAACGCCCGCTCGAAGTGCCGTCCCAGCCAGGTATCGTTTTCATGGCTATCATGCCTGAGGTAGCGGCTGCACAGCATCGGTACTAATGTCAGCGACACCACCGCCGACACCAGGATCGCCAGCGACACCACGGCCGCGAATTCGTGGAACATCAGACCGATCACGCCCGGCATGAAAAAGATCGGGATGAAGACTGCGACCAGCGAAATCGAAATCGACAGGATGGTGAAGCTGACTTCGCGCGATCCCTTCAAGGCAGCTTCCAGCGGCGCCATGCCCTCCTCCATATGGCGCACGATATTTTCCAGCATCACGATGGCGTCATCGACCACCAGGCCGACGGCGATCGTAATGCCCAACAGGGAAATATTGTTCAGGCTGTAACCCAGCCAGTACATCAGGGCGCAGCAGCCTATTAGCGAGATCGGCAGCGACAACACCGGAATGACGGTGGCGCGCAGACGCTTCAAGAAGAGGAAAATCACCAGCACGACCAAGGCAACGGTCAATGCCAGCGTGTGCTTGACGTCGGCGATGGACTCGCGGATCGACACCGAGCGGTCGTTCATTACGCGCACATTGACCGACGCCGGCAACTGGTCCCTGAACTGGGGAAGCGTTGCCTTGACCGCATCGACCACCTCCACGGTATTGGCGTTCGGCTGACGCTGCACTCCCAGGATGATAGACGGCTCGCCGTTGGCCCAGCTGCCGCTCTTGGCGGATTCGACGCTGTCTTCCACCAGGGCCACGTCTTTCAAACGGGTGACCGCGCCATTCTTGCTGCTGATGATGATATTGCTGAAGGCTTCGGCATTGCGCAATTGCTTGTTGGCCTGCAAGGTAAGGCTCTGGCGCGGACCGTCCAGCACGCCGACCGGCGTATTGGCATTGGCGCCCTGGATTGCGTTTGCCAATTCGTCCATCGTCATGTTGCGCGCGGCCAGTTCATCGGGCTTGGTCTTGACACGCACCGCATAGCGGCGCTGTCCGAAAACCGACACCTGCGCCACGCCATTAATGGTGGAGAGCGAAGGTGAAATCAGGTTTTCTGCATACTCATTCAGCTCGGACAGTGAAATTGATGGCGACGTCAGGGCAACCAGCAAAACGGACTGGTCCGCCGGATTAACCTTCCGATACGCGGGAAGCGAGGTCATTTCATCCGGCAGGCTGCGCTGTGCGCGCAGCAAGGCGGCCTGCACGTCGACCGCCGCCGCATCGATGTCGCGGTCGGGATTGAATTCCAGCGTGATCGAGGTATTGCCGAGGGTGCTGCTCGAGCTGATCATCGCCAGTCCCTCGATAGTGGAAAACTGCTTTTCAAGCGGCGTGGCGACAGATGCCGCCATGATCTCCGGGCTGGCGCCTGGCAGCGATCCGGTCACATTGATGATCGGCGTGTTATAGCTTGGCAGCGCTGCGATCGGCAAGCCGAGATAAGCAAATGCGCCGACCACCACAATGGCGATCGAAAGCAGCACCGTCATTACCGGCCGCCGTATGCAGAGTTCTGAGATATTCACGTTGCGTTTACCTGACCTTGGAAGCTTAATCGATGCTTAGCTGCTACCTAAGCAGCTCCGTCGGCTGCCCCTCATGCAGCAAGAATTTTATGCTGCGGCGCTTTTCTTTTCTGACTCGGCAGGAGGCGCAGCGTCCGCTTCCTTGACTTTGGAGTTTGGCCGCAAGTTCTGCGTACCTTCCACCACGACGCGCGCACCGGCCGCCAATCCACCAACGGCTGCTTGGCCATCCTCCACGGTAAGCACTTCCACCTTCTGCTTCCTGACTGTATTGTCCGGCTGAACGACATATACGAATCGCTCATCCGGTCCGGTAACGATCGCTTGCGAAGGAATGGCCACGGCATCCGGCAGCGTTCGCGCAACCATCCTGACGTTGACAAAGGTGCCCGGCCACAATCTGCGATCCGTGTTATTGAATTGCGCCTTCATCCGGATCGTGCCGCTTTGCGCATCGGCAGCATTGTCGATGAAGAAGAGCTTGCCCTCCAGTTCCTGCCCGCCTGACAACTCGGCCACCACCGGAGCACCGCCGCCGCGATAGTTGGCCATGATGTGTCCGAGCTCGCGCTCCGGGACGGAAAAACTGACTGCTATCGGATCAATCTGCGAAATGATGACCATGGGCATGCCGCCCGGTTGCGCAAGGCTGCCCGGATGTACATTGATTGCGCCGAGCCGTCCACTAATGCTTGCCGTGATTTTATTGTTTGAAAGGGCAACCGAACTGGATTTGACGGCTGCCTGGTTGGCCTGCAAGTTGCCGCGCAATGCTTCTACCCGCGCGCGTGCTGTATCGACGACTGCCTGGGATACAAACCTCTTGGCGAACAATTCCTGATTACGTTTGTACGCGGCTTCCGCTTCGATCAGTTCGGCCCGGTCGCTGGCAACCTGCGCCTGGCTTCGTTCGACATTCGAGATATCGGTGCGCTGGTCGAGGGTAAAGAGGAGCTGACCCGCACGCACATCCTGGCCCTCGCGCACATGGACGCCGCGAACGATGTTTTGTGTCTGAGGGCGTACCTCCACCGTATTGAATGCGACGACGTAACCGTTCGCATGGATGGTGATCGGGATGGACTTTTTCTCGGCAAGTCCGGTTTTGACAGTCTGCACCGAGGTGCGAGCCTGCTGTTTGCCGCTATTGCTTTGCTTCGGCCAGAACATATAAACCACTGCGCCGATGCCCAGGATCGCCAATCCGAGAAAAAAATGCTTTTGTCTTGCATGCATGGTGTTTCAGAAGATCAGGTGTTCGCGAATAGAGAAGAACGCTTATAACACATTGCAAAAACACATTGTATTAAAGCAGCAGGGCAGCAAAAATTTAGTTAGCTATGCTAACGAATCAAGATACCATATTATCTTTGATCCCGACTACCCTGAACTTCAATTTGAACCATGAGCAAGAGCGGCATAAAACGATCCATTCCAAGCGACCTGCAACGCGAACTGGGTCAGGCCATTGGCGACGTTTCACGCGCATGGCGCTATGAGATGAACTTGCGCCTGAAACCTTTCGGATTGAATCTGTCGATGCGACAAGTCCTGGTTCAACTGCATCGTCACCCGGAAGGCCTGGTACAGAAGGAGCTGGCCCGCAAATTGAGTATCGAGGAACCCACCCTGGCGCGCCTACTGGATCAGTTGGAAAAGAAAGAATGGGTCAGGCGCTTGCCCTCTGAAGACGACAAGCGCTGCAAATTCTCGAAATTGACCCCGAAAGCCGCCAAACAAATACGGATCATTGAAAAACTGTCGCAGCAACTGCGCAGGGAAATGATGCACGGACTCGAACAAGATGAGATGCAAGCCGGCCTGCAGATATTGAGCCGCATGCGAACTAATCTGCATGCAATGTAAGCGTTGATCATGCAAGCGTTGACAATGCAAGCGTTGATATTGATGCCTTGCAAATAAGGCCTTGAACTGCGTGACCGAACTGCGTGGCCTGTTTCGGAAAGAATGTGCGGATGAATACCCGTGATGAAGGAAGAGGCGAGCCTTGTCTGCGGCACTTGTGGGAAACGGCTGTGGCTGCTTCGTTCCCGACCTGACCAGATTCACCATGCCACAATGCGCAGGGGCCCGCCGACATGAATTTTAACAGCAAAGCGCCCGCGCCGCTTCTTAAATTTCGGCTGAATCAGTCACACCCGCCGAAGCATCCGGTATGTTTCCCCAGAGGCTTGCCCTATGATCAAGCTTATATTTGTTCGTTACCGCGGATGTTTTAATGCAGGCTTCAACGCGTTTGAATGCTTCATAGATTCAAGGATTGCCACATCTGGTCCACTTTGGCTTTGACGGCCTCATCCATCGTGATGGTCCGGCCCCACTCACGATTCGTTTCACCGGGCCATTTATTGGTTGCATCGATGCCCATCTTGCTGCCCAGGCCGCTGACCGGCGAAGCGAAATCCAGGTAATCGATAGGCGTATTGTCAACCATGGTTGTATCGCGCAGGGGATCGACGCGCGTCGTAATTGCCCAGATGACTTCTTTCCAGTCACGGATATTCACGTCTTCATCCACCACCACGATGAACTTGGTATACATGAATTGCCGCAGAAAACTCCAGACGCCGAACATGACGCGCTTGGCGTGTCCCGGGTAAGCTTTTTTCATCTGCACGATCGCCATGCGGTAGCTGCACCCTTCCGGCGGCAGATAAAAATCGGTGATTTCCGTGAATTGCTTTTGCAGTAACGGAATGAACACTTCATTCAGCGCCACGCCCAGAACCGCCGGCTCATCCGGCGGCTTGCCGGTATAGGTCGAGTGATAGATCGGGTCGCGCCGCATGGTGATGCGATCGATGGTAAAGACCGGAAACCAGTCTTGCTCATTGTAATAGCCGGTATGGTCTCCATACGGACCTTCCAACGCGTGTTCGTAGCCGCTCGGATGCGATTCATCCGGGTAGATATGCCCTTCCAGCACGATCTCCGCGGACGCCGGCACACGTAGTTCGCTGCCGATCGCCTTGACCAGTTCGGTGCGGCTGCCGCGCAGCAGACCCGCGAATTGATATTCCGACAAGGTATCCGGGACCGGCGTCACCGCTCCTAATATAGTAGCGGGATCTGCGCCGAGGGCTACAGCAACCGGATATGGCTTGCCGCGGTTAACGATACCGTGCTCACGAAAATCCAGTGCTCCGCCCCGGTGGGCGAGCCAGCGCATGATGACTTTATTGGGTCCGATGACCTGCTGGCGGTAGATGCCGAGATTCTGGCGTTTTTTATGCGGCCCTTTTGTGATAACCAGTCCCCATGTGATCAGCGGGGCAACATCGCCCGGCCAGCAATGCTGGATCGGCAGCCTGGCCAGATCGACATCGTTCTTTTCCCAAACGATTTCCTGGCATTTTGCCGAACGCGATTCCTTCGGCGCCATATCCCATAAGGATTTGACAAGAGATCCCAGTCCAAGCACATCCTTGAAACCTTTTGGCGGCTCCGGTTCCTTCAATAGCGCAAGCAACTGACCGATACGGCGCAGTTCACCGACATTTTCTGCTCCCATGCCCAGAGCTACCCGGCGTGGTGTCCCGAATAAATTCGCCAAGACCGGCATGGTGTGTCCGGTCGGATGGTCAAAAATAATGGCCGGACCTTCGCTGCGCAAGATGCGATCGCAAATTTCGGTCATCTCTAAATGAGTGGAAACGGGAACTGAAACGTGTTTCAGTTCGTCCAACTGTTTCAGTTGGGCAATAAAGTCCCGCAAATCGGAATATTTCATTTTTTTGATCTTCTTCAAAAGACGACATTATGTATTAGGTAATGTTGCCAAGTAACTGATTTTGCGGATCTTATTGCGCTGAAACCTGGTCTTATATACATAAAAGTTATCAATTATCAAGTCTTTAGTATTGACTTGATATAAACAGCCTCCTACAATTCGGCCAGCTTGATAGGAGGCTGTCTTACAAAGCTTAGAGGCAGCAAGCAAATCCGATCAGTTCACGGGGTACGGGGCCCCATATACATCTAACAGGAGTGTTTTCATAAGGCGTCAGCCTTCTCCCCGAAAAGTTGTTTTGCACTTGATCGCAAACAGGTGTTCAGCAAAACAACTCCGGCGTTCACTATACAAGCATGTGTAGTTGGACGATTTTCTGGTTCGCGGTATGTACAAGTGTCTAAGCAACCTGCATTTTGGATGCTTTTACGTGCTGCGATAAGTCAGGAGGTATCATGATCAACCGCGTTACAAGGACAGCGCTCGACTATGCGCAACCTTTTGCCGGCCAGCAGAGTTCCGCTGCCGCTCCGGTTCGTGATCTTTTAAATATCATCAGAACTACGGCACGTCATTCCATGACCTTTGCCGGATGTACCGCTGTCGCCATATTGGCCGTGTTATTCGTCAAGCCGGATCTGACCGAACATGTGAAAGCCCTCTCGCCATTTGGAAATCCCAAGACGATGGAATCGGCGAATGTGGACGAGCAACAGCTAACCAAACTATTAAGCATGTCCTCGACACAGCTGCTTGCCGCCCCGGTTGCCGCAGCGCCTGCCTTGACTATGGCTTCCGCTCCCGCTCCATCGCTTCACCTGGCCAATGCGGTCGTTCCTCAGGAACACAAAAAAGCTGAGATTTCTCCCCAACAGCAACGTGTCACTACCTGGATTGCCAAACGCTATCGCGTCGCTAAGGATGCCACCAACATGCTGGTTTCTGCAGCTTATTCGACCGCCAAAGAAATCAAGATCGATCCGCTTTTGATCCTGGCCGTTATGGCAATCGAATCGCGCTTCAATCCCTTCGCAGAAAGTCCGGTAGGCGCACAAGGCCTGATGCAGGTAATGTCTAAAGTGCACAAGGAAAAATTCGAGGACCACGGCGGCGTGAAAGCGGCATTGAATCCGGTTGCCAATATCAAGGTCGGCTCCTTGATCCTGAAAGACTATGTCCGGCGCGGAGGCTCGGTGGAAGCCGGCTTGAAGATGTATGTCGGCGCCGCCGCCTTCGAAACCGATTCCGGATATGGCTCAAAAGTATTGGCGGAGTACCAGAAACTGAAAGACGTTGCAGGCGGCAAGAAAGTGCCTACGATTACAACGGCCAGCCGCCCGGTTCCAAAGAGGGTTGAAGAGCCAAAAACCGAAGAAGCCCTGCTGGAAAAACAGCCGGAATTCGTCGTGCAGGAGCAGCCTGCCTGAGTTAATGCGTGCGTAATGCAGCGTTCTTGAAAAGCAAATAAAAATGGAGCCTTCGGGCTCCATTTTTATTGGGGCGGTGCGTCCTCAACCCGCCTTACGCTGTGCAAAGAAGCGTTCCAGCCGCTGCACGGCCTCGCACAGATTCTCCATCGACGTCGCATAGGAAACGCGAATATACCGGTGCGCAGCCGAGGGGCCGAAATCCAAACCCGGCACCATCACCACCCCCGCATCGTTCAGCATGGCTATCGTCAGTTTATCGGCATCGTCGGAGAGTGCGCTGCAATCTGCATAGACATAAAATGCGCCATCCGGAAGAACCGGCACCGAGAAACCCAGCCTCTCCAAAGCCGGCACGATGAAATCCCTGCGACGCTGAAATTCCTGCCGGCGCGATTCATAAATTGCGATTGATTCCGGCAAAAAGCATGCAAGTCCCGCGTGCTGTGCAATGGCAGACGCACAGATGAACAAATTCTGCGCCAGCTTTTCCATCTGCGGCACCATTGCCTCCGGTACCACCAGCCATCCGAGACGCCAGCCCGTCATGCTGAAATATTTGGAAAAGCTGTTGATGACTATGATGTCCTCACCCAGGGACAGTGCCGAGAACGGCGCGTCGCCGTAGGTCAGTCCCTGGTAAATCTCGTCGACAATCGAAAAACCGCCTTTCTCGCGAACCGTGGTCACGATCTTCTTTAGCTCTTCCGGAGCAATGGTGGTACCAGTGGGATTGGACGGCGAAGCCAGAAGAACGCCGCGCGTGTTTGCATTCCAATTGGATCGCACCATTGCATCCGATAATTGAAACCGGTCCGCCGGGCCGCTGGGCACCAGGCGCGCAATTCCGTCGAATGCCGCGACGAAATGCCGGTTGCAAGGATAGGACGGGTCGGGCATCAGCACTTCCGCCCCTTTTTCTACCAGTGCTGCGCAGGCCAGCAGCAAGGCACCGGAAGCACCTGCCGTTACGATGATGCGTGAAGGTTGGACCTCCAGGCGATAAGTCTGTCGATAATAATCGGAGATCGCTTTGCGCAGCGCCGGAAGTCCAACCGCCGAGGTATACCGGGTCTGTCCGCCAGCCATCGCCCGCGACGCAGCCTCAATTACGGCAGGCGCCGCACTGAAATCCGGTTCGCCTATCCCCATATGGATAATATGGCGCCCTTGCCTTTCCAGGTCGGCAGCCATTTTTGCCAGTTCCATGACATGGAACGGCGCGATATTTTGGAGTCTTGAAGCCAGATGCAGATTCATGTCGTCAGATCAATGGTGCAGCTGCATGTGATGGGAAAGTCTAAGCAAAAATTAAATGCGGACAACTGATTCGCAAAAGCGATTGCCCTTAAAGTCCGTGATTTTAACGCCGGCCGTTCGACGACGCTGTGTATCTGCACGGCAGATGGTGCGGCGTCGGAACGAATTACATCCCCAACTAAGGAGAATATTGATTTGAAATTTGTCGATTGCTCCATGATCAATGCGCGGAATCGCAGCAAATCAATAAGGAACAACGAAACGCCCCAGACCGGGGCGCTTTTGTGGAACACGATAAGGCCTATATTCAAAAAACAGGCTTACTTTCTTGCTGCTCCGGTTTCTACACTGCGCATGGACGCTGCCAGCTTATCCAGGACACCATTGACATACTTGTGTCCGTCGATGCCTCCAAAGGATTTGGTCAGCTCCACAGCTTCATTGATCACGACCTTGTAGGGAATCTCCAGATGGTTCTTCAACTCGAAGGCGCCGATCAGCAAAGCTGCGTGCTCGATCGGCGACAACTGCTCCATCGGCCGGTCGATCAGGGGTGCCAATGCTGCACGGAGTTCATCAACCTGCTTGATGGTCCCGTGCAGCAAAACATCGAAATGGGCTGCGTCGGCTTTGTCAAAGCCATGTGCCTGACGGACATGCGCATCGATTGCGCCCGCCTCTTCGCTGTTGAGCAACCATTGATAGAGGCCTTGCAATGCGAACTCGCGCGCACGATGGCGCGGGGTACGATTCTTGTTCGGATTGGCGTGGGCGGATTTTTGGTTCATGATCACAATTCCGGATTTCGCAATTTCATAATCGCGAAATCACTTAAAAACGTACAGATTTATCGTATGCGCTGACTACCGGGCAGCTCAGTCTTCTTCGGCGGCTTCGGCCAGTTCTCTGAGTGCGATGGCCAGGTTTGCCATCTCCACCGCAACCCTTGCTGCATCCGTTCCTTTTTCGACCATGCGCGCTTCCGCCTGTTCGTCGGTATCGGTAGTCAGCACCGCGTTGGCAATAGGAATATCGAAATCGAGGCCGACGCGCGTGATGCCGGCACCGGATTCATTGGAAACCAATTCAAAGTGATAGGTTTCACCGCGAATAACGGCTCCGATCGCAACGAGCGCATCGAACTGCTGCGTCTGCGCCATTTTCTGCAAGGCCAGCGGAATCTCCAATGCACCGGGAACCGTGACATGCAGTACATCTTCATCTTCGACACCGAGATGCTTCAGTTCAGCGAGACAGGCGGACAACAAGCCGTGACATACATCCTCGTTGAAGCGAGCCTGTACGATTCCGATCCGCACACCCTGCCCGTTTAAATTCGCGTCGTACATTCCTACAGTCATGGCATTCCTTTAGCGCGTGTGAGTTATGAGTGATGCATGTTCAACTGACCGGCGCTGGTCATCATGAGCGCCGAAAAAGCATTGCGACGTTCAAGCTGCGTCGGCAGACCTGGCCTGATAACCCGTGACTTCAAGGTCAAATCCGGTCATCGAAGGCATTTTCCTGGGGCTTGCTAGCAACTTCATCTTGCCTACACCCAGATCCTTGAGAATCTGCGCACCGATGCCGTAGGTGCGCAGATCCATGCCTGTGCCTCGGGACTGGGGCTTGGCATCCGGATTGCACAGTGCATCGAACTGCGCAAACGTCTGCTCCGCCGATTCTTCGCAGTTAAGCAAGACCAGCACGCCGCGCTCCGCCGCCTTGATCGCTGCCATTGCCGAGCCCATGCTCCATGAGTGAGTGGTTTCGCGGGTTTCCAGCAGATCCAGAATCGACACCGGCTGATGCACACGCACCAGCGTTTCGTTTTTCGGATCCAGGTCGCCGTGCACCAGTGCCAGATGCGCACTCCTGCTGGCCGTATCGCGGTAAGCAATCGCCTTGAATACTCCATGCGCGGTATGCATGGTGCGCTCGCCCACGCGTTCCACAATGCTTTCATTGCGGCTGCGGTAATGGATCAGGTCGGCAATAGTGCCGATCTTGAGATTATGCTCTTTCGCGAATTCAATGAGGTCAGGCAGACGCGCCATGGTACCGTCATCCTTCATGATCTCGCAGATCACGGCAGCCGGTGTCAAGCCTGCCAGCTCCGCCAGGTCGCAGCCGGCTTCGGTATGGCCGGCGCGCATCAACACTCCCCCCTTTTGGGCCTTCAGGGGAAAAATATGCCCGGGCTGAACAATATCGGACGGCTTGGCATGCTTGGCCACTGCTACGGCGATGGTGCGCGCGCGGTCAGCGGCCGAGATACCGGTTGTCACGCCTTCGGCTGCCTCGATCGACACTGTAAAGTTGGTGCCATGGGACGTGCCGTTGCGCATCGTCATCATCGGCAGGTTCAATTGCTCGCAGCGTGCCTCGGTCAAAGTCAGGCAAATCAAGCCCCGGCCATACTTGGCCATGAAATTGATGGCTTCCGGCGTGACGAATTCAGCCGCCAGAACCAGATCGCCCTCGTTTTCCCGGTCTTCTTCGTCGACCAGAATGACCATGCGCCCCGCGCGCAATTCTGCGACGATTTCCTGTGTTGTTGAAATTGACATGAATGTAATCCTGAGTAGCCTGCTATTTTAAAGGATTTAGCCATGCCATAAGCTTTCTTGAGCGACAGAATTTGTCGGTACGCTCAGTACTCCATGGCGAACTATCGTCGGCAAAAGTCCGCGGTCAGTACTTCCACCCTGTGCCGGCTTGTCCCTGAAGGGCAAAAATATCAGGCACGCGCAAGCCGGAACAAGGGCCAGCAGGACGGATACGCCGGTGGAGTCGAGAGTTAGCGCGGCACTTGGCGGCGCTTTTCCAAGCCTCGCAATCAGGAAACAAGCTTGGCATATTTGAAACCAGATATCCGAGAACCGGGAAGGCGAAAGATATAGTGAAAGAGATAGTTAAATCCCGGTTCCGAGGTCCGCCCTCCGCTTTCACTGCAACGATGCAAAATCATTGTTAAGAAGACACATCTACTTAGCTGACACGCGCAGAAACGCCAAGCTTGTCCCAGATTCAGGACCTACGCAATAAGTCCTGAATCGCAGCGTCCAGCTGCTCACGCTTATAGGGTTTTTTCAATACATGAATGTTCTGGTCCAGCCGGTCCTTGTTTCGGATGGAATCATAGGAGAAGCCCGAGGTAAGCAAAATATGCAGCTCCGGATATATCGCTTTCGCGTGCGCTCCGAGCTCAAGACCATCCATCCCGCCCTGCAGAACGACATCGGCAAACAGGATATCTACTGATTTATTCTGTTCCAAAATCTTCAGCGCCTGCTCCGCATCATGCGCAGTCAGGACACGATACCCAAGCTGCGAAAGCAGTGAGCTTACGGTGGACTGAACCTGTAGATCGTCTTCGACAACCAGTATCGATTCGTTGCCGCCTACCGATCTCTTCGTTGCAAGCTCCGGCGAATTATTCGGCTGTTCCAATGTATGGGCCAGGAAAATCCGGACCTCCGTTCCCCGTCCCTGCTTACTGGCCAGATAAATAAATCCGCCGCTCTGCTTAACAAACCCGTAGGCCATGCTTAATCCCAGACCTGTGCCTATACCTTCAGGCTTCGTCGTGAAGAACGGCTCGAACGCGCGCTCCATTACTTCGGGCGCCATACCCGATCCGGTATCGGCCACAGTAAGCAGAACATACTCGCCTTGCTCCATCTCAGGATGAATTTTCCGGGCCGCACCCGTGACAACGCGATTCTCAAACAGGAAGCTGATCGTTCCTTTGCCATCCATCGCATCCCTTGCATTTACGGCAAGATTCATGACGACGTTGTCAAACAGGTCCGGATCGATCTTTGTATTCCACAAATCGTCTGTAAAGCTTATATTGATTGCGATAGCATCGCCAACCAGGCGTTGAATCAATCCTTCGATACGTTTCAGGCGATTCCCTATATGGAATACGCCAGTCTGCAAAGGCTGTCGCCGCGCAAACGTGAGTAGCTGCGACGACAGCTTCGCTCCACGGTCCACCGCTTCCAGCGTGTTCTTTATACGCGCCTCAATTTGCTCATTTTCACCGCTTGCCGGCTCGAGCATTTGCATATTGCCGCTGATGATCTGGAGTATGTTGTTGAAATCATGTGCCACCCCCCCGGTCAATCTGCCAACAGCCTCAAGTTTTTGCGATCGCTGCAGCGCTTTTTCCATGGCGGCCATTGCCGCGGCATTTTTTGCTGCTTTCGTAAATTCCTGAACATGAAGGATGCGGCCAGCATGAGCAAAAACGTTGCAGCCGCTCCGCTCCATAGATATACGGTACGAAGTTGCTCATGTTGCCGGAACAGGGTTTTGGTGGATTGCCCGACTAAAACCACCAGGTCGCCCTGTTCGACAACACGCCAACTGTAAAAACGCTCGACCTTATCGAAATCTGAAATATTTCGATAGAATCCGCTGCCCGGCGCACCAGTGAAATAGAGCTGTCGGGACCGAGATCGATCGCTTTATGAAAGCGGGAAAAATATTCCGGCGATACGGAGACCGCAATAATTCCATTGAAATGTCCCGATGCCGGCCGCAAGGGACGCGTAAACTGGATCATCAAGCGGCTGGTGATGCGGCCGATCAGCGGTTCGCTGATGAAGAGTTCGTCGACCGCAATGAAGCGATGGAAGCGAAAATGCGCACGATCGCTTATGTCAATTGGCTTATGCACTAACTCCATGCTTGAGAACGCAATTTTGCCGTTGGCATCAGCGATTGACACATGAAAAGCAACGCTCGGATCGAGAAACACCTGGCGGCGCTGTAACAGCGCTCCAAACTCGACCGGATTGTTTTTCCATCGCTCGCGCAATTCCATAACGACGTAATCAATCAGCTTGATTGAGGACGTCACTTCCTCAGCGTAGATTTTTGCCAGATTTTGGGTCTTTGTCTGACTAAGCGATACGGATTGCTGATGCAAGCGGTTAAGGTCAAAAATAATAAATGACCATATAAGCAATACGAGCAGCACAAGAAATGCAAGCCATTGCCGGAGCAATGGTGAACGAAGAGCCAAAAGATTTTTTATCAGCATGGGAAAGTGCCGTATAAATTTTTATTTTTCTTTTTGGGTCACCCATGCAGAATTATTTCTGCATGGGAATAAATTGGTTATACATAGCTCAACTTTCCATGCCTGCATCCTGTACCGCTTCATTGGAAGTGTGGGCTTCCAGAGGTGCTTCCAATCAGCCGGTCTGCTCATTTCTTTATCACATTGATAACTATTTGCCGAAATGTGCCACGTTAGCGAGGCGATGTTTCAACGATAGAAAGGGGTCTTGGCCAAAAGCCAAGCAGGGATCGCAGACCAATGCTGCGTGTTCGACAGTACGAGAGTTTGTATGCGGCATGAGTTTCCGCATCCCGATAATGCGAAGCAACTAGGGCACTCGAGACAGCGGCAACGCTACGCTATGAAGCGAGAAGGCAAGATTCGTCCGATTCGACTTCTGTCCGATTCCGCCCGTTTGCCTTGGCGGCGTAAAGCAGCTTGTCGGCTGTTCCGATGGTGTTCATCATGGCCGCCTTGTCAGAAAACTCGGCCACTCCAAAGCTGCAAGTCAGGTACCCGACTTCGGGAAATACATGTGCGGCAATCAGGGTCCGTATTTTTTCGGCCAAACAATAAATCTGCTGTGCGTTGCCATGCGCAAGAATAACGAATTCCTCGCCGCCCCAGCGGGCAAAGATGTCGGAGCGGCGCAGGGTTGTTTTCAAGAGTTGCGCCAGTTCGACCAAAACCTTGTCACCAACCAGATGCCCATACCGGTCGTTGACCTGCTTGAACCGGTCGACGTCGAACAGAATAATCGACAATGGCGTGCCATGGCGCTTGAGCTTTTCATACTCATTGATCAACAGGCGATCGAATTCCCGCCGGTTGAGGGCACCGGTCAGGGCATCCGTAGTCGCGAATTCATGCAAGCGCGCCTCAATACGCTTGCGTTCCGCGATTTCCTTGTTCAGAGCTGCATTGACCTGTTCCAGTTCGGCGGTTCGCGACGCAACGCGCTCCTCGAGCTTTTCGTTGGCCAGCTTCAGCTCGGCCTCGTCCCTCTTTCGGCGTGAAATATCTCTTATCGTTCCGACAAAACGCCTTCCTGATTGAGTGTCGGTTTCGGTAACATGCAACTCGATCGGAAACACTTCCGTCCCGTTGCGCAAGGCTTTTAATTCACGTCCCTCGCCGATGATCTTTGTCTTGCCGGTGCTGGCATAACGTGCCAGAAAAGCATCGTGCTGCGAGCGGTAAGGTTCCGGCATCAGGGTGCTGATGTTCTTGCCCAGAACGGCGGCGGCAGGCTGGCCAAATATCTTTTCCGCTGCAGCATTAAAAGCCTCGATATGCCCCTGCTCATTAATGACAATGATGCCGTCAAAGGCCGAATCCACGATCTTCTGTACCTTGTCCAGCGTTTCCTGCAGAGTTTGCGTGGCATGCCGGCTAGTCCGAACGTAGTATCGGAGCGGCAGGTACAAGGAAAGATAGTAAACGGGAGCCAGCGCAATCATCAGAATCGCCACATGCAAGAAAGCAAACGGCCAGGAAAGTATCTGGGGATTTGGAAGGAGAAGGCTCAACATCAGGTCGATGCCAAAGGTCCAGACCAGAAAGACTATCAGCACCCGGCTGGGCGCAGAAAAATTCGATTTCCGGATATTTTCGCCGCCTAAATCTGCCTTTTGCCTATTTACGGCACTTTCATCCAATTTTTCAGGAGCGTTCATTTTTTACTAGGTTGCCGGTTTTGGCAGGCAAAAGGCTGGTAGAGGCAGTTTTAGCGAAGCACGGTACGCAACAATAAAGTGATTATACCCAGCTCCGTTTCCATATGGAAACAAACGGAACGAAGAACTACAAAGGATGACCGATGCAGACAAATTCTTCGGCATATCCTCATTTAGCACATCAGCAGCGAGCCCGAAAATGCTCCTCTTCCTTGCTCCAAAATTTGTTCTTTATCGAATTGCCAAAAAGTCTATTACCTGCCAAAGGGCAAGAAATATTTGGAAAATATCAATTGCACTCCAATTCGGAGACCGACTTTGTTTGCAGCAATCCAGTCGAAAAAATTTCTTTTGAGTCTGATCCGATTTTGTTACCCGATATCTATACGGTTCGGCAATTCATTGACCGAAAAGATGTTGCTTATCTTAAAGCATCATTGATATGAATAGTCCGACCACGTAGAATTTCCGCACGGCAATAATAGCCCGCATTTCTCCTTTTAACGGGCTCAAGGTAACTGAATTGAATATCAAAGAAAATCTGTGGCCGAATTTGTTCCGCAATGCTTTCACCCACTCCGCAATCGGAATGGCATTGGTTGGACTTGACGGCAGATGGCTCGACGTCAACCCTTCACTGTGCCAGATCGTCGGTTATACAAAAGAAGAGCTCCTCGAGCTTGCGATTCACAACATTACCCATCCTGATGATCTCAACAGCAACCTGAAGATAATTGATCGGCTTCGTACCGGCGAGATTAATAAACTCGATTACGAGAAGCGCTATGTTCGTAAAAATGGCACGACGGTATGGGTATTGGTGACTGCTTCCCTGGCGCGCGATGAACGCGATGCGCCGTTCTTCTTTATTGCGCAGATAGTCGATATCTCACAAAAGAAGCAGAATGAGATTCTCTTGAAGCGCACCAGCCGGGCACTGGAAACGCGATCCGCAGTCAATGCCGAAATGATCCATGCAACGGATGAAACGTCGCTGCTGATTGCTGCATGCCGGATCATTGTCGATGTCGGCGGATACCGTATGGCGTGGTTTGGCAAACCTCAGAATGATGAGCAGAAAACCGTCGAAGCGGTCGCCTGGTATGGGGATACCGAAGCGCATGTAAGCGAAACCCATGTCACATGGTCGGATTCGGATCTCGGCCATGGCCCGACCGGACTGTCAATTCAGACTGGAATGCCTCAGGTGGTTCAGAATTTTGCACACCATACGGCAATGGAACCATGGCGTGAGCGCGCGCTGGAGCGCGGATACCATTCTGGAATCGCCTTGCCTTTGAAAGCGCAGGATAAAATTTTCGGCTCACTGACGATCTACGCCAGAGAGAGCGATGCTTTTGATCTCGAAGAAGTCAAATTGCTGCAGCAACTGGCGGACGATCTGGCATTCGGCGTCGCCGCCTTGCGTCTCCAAACCGAGCGAAACCGCATCGTACATGAACACTCCAGGCAAGCAGAACAACTGCATCAGAGCCTGATCGATTCGATTCAGGCAATCGCTACCATGGTAGAACTGCGCGATCCTTATACCGCCGGCCATGAAGCGCGTGTGGCAAACCTGGCAGCGGCCATCGCGCATGAACTTGGACTCGACAGGGAAAGGATTGAGGGCATCAAGCTGGCGTCGCTGATTCACGACGTCGGCAAGATCAAAGTCCCGGCTGAAATCCTGAACAAGCCCGGACGGCTCAGTGCCATCGAATTCGAACTCATCAAGCTACATCCGCAATCGGGATACGAGGTTCTAAAGGATATTCAGTTTCCCTGGCCGATCGCACGCATCGTATACGAACATCATGAACGCGTGGACGGCACCGGTTATCCACGAGGCTTGCGCGGCGATGAAATCCTGCTCGATTCGAAAATTCTGGCAGTGGCCGACGTGGTTGAATCTATGCAGTCACACCGGCCTTACCGTCCGGGATTAGGCATTGAAACGGCACTGGCAGAAATTTCCCAGCATCGTGGAGTCTGGTTTGACGCAGTGGTTTGCGATGCCTGCCTGCGCTTATTCCGGGAAGGCCGCTATAGCCTGTAGCAGGCGGATGACCGTTCGGCGAGACAATCCTCTCGGATGCCGGGAGCCGGAAGGAGCACCATCGCAAGGATGCTATGCGGTCAATGAAAGCATCCGCTCGACATAACGCGCAATCAGGTCGATTTCAAGATTTACCCGGGATCCCGAACGCAGATGTTTAAGCGTCGTCACCTGTATCGTGTGCGGAATCAGGTTGATTGAAAATTCGCACCCGCTTGCCGTATCTTGAATGCGATTAACGGTCAGCGATACGCCGTTGACCACGACGGAACCCTTGTAAGCAAGATATTTCGCAAGGTCTTTCGGCGCTTCGATGAGCAGCTCCCAGGATTCACCTACCGGCTCGAACTTTTTCACGGTTCCCAAACCGTCTACGTGCCCGGATACCAGGTGCCCGCCGAGACGGTCGGCAAGGGTCAAGGCTTTCTCGAGATTTACCTCGCCCGGCGCATCCAGCCCCACGGTGCGGTTCAGGCTTTCGCGCGATACATCGACCGTAAACTGATTCGCCGTCTTTTCAATTACGGTCATGCATGCGCCGTTCAAGGCGATCGAGTCGCCGAGCGCAACGTCCTGCATGGGCAGCGAACCCGCATCGACGGTCAATCGGACACCTGCATCGGCTCCTGACCCCAGGGGAATAACGGAAAGAATTTTGCCGACAGTGGCGACGATTCCGGTAAACATAATGCTCAATGAAAAGAATTAATCGAAACGTGCAAGGATACGCAAATCCGGGCCGATCTGCCGGACTTCATGAAAATGCAGCTGCCGCTTGTGCTCCAGGGAATCCAGCGCCTTCAGGTCGAACAAGCCCTGTGCGTCGCCGATGATGCTCGGCGCCAGATACAGCAGCAATTCATCGACGCACCCCTCACGAATCAGGGAGCCGTTAAGCTTGAATCCCGCTTCCACATGCACTTCGTTGATCTGCCGCCGCCCCAGTTCCGTCATCAAGGCCTGCAGATCGACCTTGCCGCCTGGATTTGGGATAGAAATGATTTCCGCGCCCCGTTCGCGCAGCAGGTTTTCTTTGGCCGGATCGGAAACGGCGCAGACAATCCATGTTCCACCACCGTGCAGGATTTTCGCATCCGGACTGATCTCAAGACGGCTGTCGATCACAATGCGGCGCGGCTGACGCGGCGTATCCACGGCACGCACGTTCAATTGCGGATCGTCTTCCTTGACGGTGCCGATGCCGGTCAGCACGGCGCAGGCACGTGCACGCCACCAATGGCCGTCATCACGCGCCGCCTGCGACGTAATCCATTGGCTGGTTCCGTTATGCAGCGCCGTTTTACCATCCAGGCTGGCGGCCGCCTTCATGCGTACCCAGGGCTTGCCGGACTCCATGCGCTTGAAGAACCCTATATTAAGCTCCCGCGCTTCCTGCGCCAGAATGCCGCTTGCCACCTCGATGCCGGCTTCCTGAAGCCTTGCGAGCCCGTTTCCCGCCACCAGCGGATTCGGGTCGGTTATTGCGGCGACGACACGGCCGACTCCGGCTGCAATCAATGCATCCGCACAAGGCGGCGTACGGCCGAAATGGCTGCATGGTTCCAGCGTGACATAAACGGTTGCTCCGCGCACGTCTTCGCCGCGCGCCGCCGCATCGCGCATGGCCCGCACTTCGGCATGTGCCTGCCCCGCCGGCTGGGTAGAGCCTGCGCCGATTACTCGGCGGTCTTTGACAATGATGCACCCCACTCTCGGATTGGGCGTGGTAATGAACATGCCCTTGGCTGCCCATTCCAGAGCAAGCGCCATTGCCTGCTGATCACTTGCGATTTCCATGCGATGTTGTGCGATTGATGTGATGAAGGCTGCACCGCTTCGTCCGTCCGGCACACGTTCTTGACCGGCGTTACCAATGCGGTGAAATTTAATTGACGACGTTATTCTAGCAAGTCGCCGCTTTTCCCACCGGCTTGCACATCCGCGGCCGCCCAAGGAAATTGATGACGATGCGCCGTGACTCCCTGTTCAGAGTGAATTCCCATGAGCCTGTCTGAGGCGCCTAGCTGTTGGCATTGGTCCGGGTGCGGCCGTTCGGCGTATAAGCGAGATAGGGAGATTTCGAATCGCTGAATGCGTAGTTGATTTCGACGCCTGAATGTACCGGACCGTGAACAAGCACAATTTCTTCCTCGGCATCCGCTTTCTGGTTAAAGTTATTTTCCACCAGAATGATCCAGCCGCTTTTCCAGTTGACGCCGTCAGCCGGTATCAGGTCCATTCGTTTCCCGCGGCGGATTGCCTCGGATCGAGTGAGGGTGACAGCGGCAAAGAAATCGTTCGCTGTGGCTGCAATCCGCATTTTGTCGAGCAGGCTTTGGAAAGACGGCACAACGATTGTAAGGAGAACGGCTGCAATCGCAAGTGCAGCCATCAACTCGACCATGGAATAGCCTTTCCCCTTGCCTCTGCGGCAGGCGAAGCGCTGGTGCAAGACGCTACCAGCAATCATTTCCGGTACCGCTTGCATTGTTTATGCCGTTACTAGAAAGACTCAGCTCGCCGCATAAATCATCTTGAAAACTTGATTTGACCCGGGCCGTACCCGGCATCGCGTACACCACTATGCAGTTTCTGACCGTATCGTTCTTGCATGCTTCTGCACGCAATTCGTACGCACTCCCTTTCGGACTATCGCCGGAAAACCATTTGAATCCGTTCGGATTCGATGCGGAAAATGCTACATAGGAAGACTGCTGTGAATAAAGGCGTTCCTGCTGCTGCATTGCTTCGGCCAATGCCGCCCGACCTTCCGCACGCCTGGCCTTACGTACTGATTCCTTATAAGACGGATACTGGAAGGCCGCCAGGATCGCCAGAATAACCAGCACCACCATCAGTTCAAGCAGGCTGAAACCCGGGCATGCATGGCGGTTAAGAAAATGAATTTTATTTTCTGAGGGCTTCATCACGCAGCTCCTGCCAATTGGTAATTTCACGCCAGCTAAGTCGTCCGGCCGGCACCGAAACCTGGCCTCGACCGATTGGAAGCTTCGGTTTGGGCTCGTCGGCATCGCTCCTGTTCGGATCCAGAATCGAATGCCGTTTCCTTGCTTTGCGGCGGCCACCGGTTTGCGGGCCGCTTAAGATGAAGCCAGAATCGAACGTAGCGCGGAAAATGGAACCGGATCCGTTAAGCTGGAAAACTTTGACAAATAATTACATTTTTTGCAACTTTTATGTCGCAAAAAATGTAATTTAAGGGCCCGTAATAGCGAAATTATTTTGCGGTAGGTTTGCGCTCTTGCCCGACTTCGGCAATCGCATCCTGGAATTCCGTTACGTCTTCAAAGCTTTTGTAGACGGAGGCAAAACGGATATAGGCTATTTTGTCCAGACGCTGGAGTTCGCGCATGACCAGCTCGCCGATCTGGCCGGAGTTGATTTCGCGTTCGCCGCTGGAACGCAGCTTTTCTTCGATGCGGTGGATGGCACCGTCGACCGCCTCTGCCGAGACCGGACGCTTGCGCAGTGCGAGCATCAGGCTGGAGCGCAGTTTGACAGGATCGAATTCGGTGCGGCTGCCGTTTTTCTTGACGATGACCGGCATGGCCAGTTCAACACGCTCATAGGTGGTGAAACGCTTTTCGCACTTATTGCAGCGCCGGCGACGTCGAATGCTGTCCCCCTCCTCCGAAATGCGGGTATCGAGGACTTGCGTATCTTCATGCTGGCAGAAAGGACATTTCATGGCGCGGACGGCTATTTAAGCCGCATAACATAAGTGTGGTCGGCAAACTTCAACACGGTGTAATCAAGGCGGATTATATACGCCAACTCCATAAAAAAAGGACTTTGGCTTGTTAGTCCAAAGTCCTTTTAAAGGCTTATCTTGCGTAGACCGGGAAGGCATCGGTCAGTTTCTTTACCTCTGCCTTGACCCGTTCGATGGTGGCCGGGTCATCTCGGTTGTCGAGCACATCGGCAATCAAGTTGCCTACCTTGGTCGCTTCCGTTTCCTTGAATCCGCGCGTCGTCATTGCCGGGCTGCCCAGACGGATACCCGAAGTAACCATCGGCCGCTCCGGGTCGTTCGGGATACCGTTCTTGTTGCAGGTAATATGGGCCGAACCCAGGAGCGTTTCGGCATCGCGGCCGGTGAGCCCTTTGGGGCGCAAGTCCACCAGCATGAGATGCGACTGAGTACCGCCGGATACGATGCGCAGACCGCGCGCGATCAGGGATTTGGCCAGCGCGTCGGCGTTCTTGAGCACTTGCTGCTGGTAGGTCTTGAATTCCGGCGCCATGGCCTCCTTGAATGCGACCGCCTTGGCAGCGATCACATGCATCAAGGGGCCACCCTGCAGACCGGGGAAAATCGCCGAATTGATGGCGCGCTCGAACTCTGCCTTCATCAGGATGACGCCGCCGCGCGGGCCGCGCAGGGATTTGTGCGTGGTCGAGGTAACGAAATCGGCATACGGAACCGGGTTGGGATAGACGCCTGCCGCGATCAGGCCTGCATAGTGCGCCATATCGACCATGAAATACGCACCGACTTCTTTCGCAACCTTGGCAAAACGCTCAAAATCGATGTGCAGCGAGTAAGCCGACGCGCCGGCAATGATAAGCTTGGGCTTGTGCTCGCGTGCCAGACGCTCCATCGCTTCGTAATCAATCTGTTCCTTTTCGTTGAGTCCGTAGGACACGACGTTGAACCATTTGCCGGACATGTTGAGCGCCATGCCGTGCGTGAGGTGCCCGCCTTCAGCGAGCGACATGCCCATGATGGTGTCGCCGGGCTTCAGCATGGCGAAGAACACACCCTGGTTGGCTTGGGAACCGGAGTTAGGCTGCACGTTCACCGCTTCTGCGCCGTAGAGTTCCTTCAGGCGATTGATAGCCAGGGTCTCGGCAATATCGACGAACTCGCAGCCGCCGTAATAGCGCTTGCCTGGATAGCCTTCCGCATATTTATTGGTCAGTTGCGAACCCTGGGCTTCCATCACTGCAGGCGATGCATAGTTCTCGGACGCGATCAGCTCGATGTGATCCTGCTGACGCTGGTTTTCCAGTTGAATCGCGGACCAGAGTTCCGGATCGACGTTGGCGATGGTGTGGTCTTTTGCAAACATGGAATACTCCAATCAATTATTAGACACTGCGCGACCGGGGCAGCCTGCCGCCCCGGCCAGGAAAATTTAATGGGCAATCAACGGGTCTGCCGAAGCAAACGAGAACCGGCTGGAAATGGCAGCCGCGACGCTTTTCCACTTGGCTGCTCAAGAATACGGCTCGGAAATCCCGCGTTTTTCGGCGAATATGCATTATCGCCGCATCGGCGCTTTCGGTCTTGTTGCCAGTCACGCAGGGTAAAAATGGTGGCTTATTGTAAGTTAAGCCCTATGTTTGGGCAACACGACTATCCGGTGCAATGATGACGATGCAGGCCTTAAATCAGGCCAGTTTCCAGCATTCCCGCTAAACGGTTCGGTGCACTTTATCGCAGGAAATTCCGAAAACCTCTATCATGTGTCCTTGCCTTGTTTTTGGCAGGCTCACGCTTTAGGTTTTCAGTTATCTTTCCTCCATGCCCGCATCAGGACTTTCCGAAACTGCTTGTTTTGCGCTGCTCGACGATTGCAATGCAAGCGCCGATATGCCTTCGTCACGTCTCTATTCAGGCCATATCGCAAGCTTGACCTGCAGGAATGCGCGCGAGTTCGGAATGCGGCTCAAGGACATGAGAAGCGCATTGACCGGAGGCATGCATGCAGTCGGCGTTTTCACCTATGAGTTAGGAGAGAGACTGCAGGGCATCGCAGACGATGCCGGCGACAGCAGCAAACCTTTGGCGACCATCCTGCTGTTCAAGGAATGCCGGCGACTCTCTTCGGCTCAGGTCGAGACCTGGCTTGCGCAGCAGACATCCGACCACTCCGCCATTTCCGACGAGGCACGCGCAGGGATTGCCAATGTTCATGCCGACATTGCCGAGTCCGCCTTCCAGGACTCGATCGAAAAAATCCATGCATACATCGAAGCCGGCGACACTTATCAGGTCAACTTTACTTACAGGCTGCATTTTGATGTTTATGGTTCTGCTGCCGGCCTCTATGCCAGGCTGCGCAAGCGTCAGCCCGTTCCTTACGGCGCATTGATTTCCCTCCCGGACGGACAAACGGTATTGTCTCTCTCCCCCGAACTGTTCGTCCGGCACGAGAACGGCTGCTTGACTGCATGCCCGATGAAAGGAACGGCACCGGCCACGGGTAATGCGTCGCAGGATTTGGAACGCAGCGCCGCACTTTCCGAAGATCCGAAAAATCGGGCGGAAAATGTCATGATCGTCGATCTGTTGCGTAATGACCTTGGCCGTATCGCCGAACTGGGATCCGTGCATGTTCCCGAGCTGTTCGATGTGAAGCGGCACGGCGGTGTCCTGCAGATGACTTCCACCATTAATGCGAAGCTACGCGCTCAGGTAGATCTGGCAGAGTTGTTCAATGCGATCTATCCCTGCGGCTCAATTACCGGCGCACCGAAGCACCGCACCATGCAGATCATCGATGAGCTGGAACATGCACCGCGCGGCTTGTATACCGGCGCAATCGGCTGGTTCGAACCGCACGATGCCGGTCACGCGATCGGGGATTTTTGCATGTCGGTCCCGATCCGCACCCTGGTGCTGGACCCGCAGCGGGACGACGGGATCCGTCATGGTGAAATGGGAGTCGGCGCCGGAATCGTTCACGACAGCGATGCCATGAGTGAGTATGCGGAATGCCGGTTAAAGGCGCGATTCCTGACCGGTCTGCCGCCCGACTTCGAGCTGTTCGAGACTATGCATGCAACACGCGATGCGGGTTGCCGCCATCTTGAACTGCACCTGCAGCGTTTGTGCAGTTCCGCCTCCTATTTCGGCTTTCATTATGATGACAGAATGACACGGGATGCCCTGACGGAGGCCTGCACCAAACTCTTACCGGGTACCTCTTACCGCCTGCGCCTTAGTCTTAACCACGAGGGTGACTGCGCCATACAAACCGGACCGCTGGCACCCTGGGCATCTCCAGCCAAAATATTGTTGGCATCCGAACCTACCCGCTCAGAAGATATTTTCCTGCGCCATAAGACCACGGCACGCGAGCGCTATGATCTTGCGTGGCGCACTGCGGAATCCCAAGGTGCGTTCGACATGCTTTTTTGCAATGCACGCGGCGAATTGACTGAAGGCGCGCGGAGCAGTATTTTCATTAAGCTCCAAGGACGCTGGTATACGCCGCCGCTTGCATCGGGATTACTGCCGGGTGTCATGCGCAGGGTATTGCTTGCCGACCCGGCGTGGAATGCATCCGAGCGGCGACTGACCCTGGAAGACCTGCGGAACGCAGAAGAAGTCGTAGTATGCAATGCCCTGAGGGGAGTTCTTCCCGCCCAGGTAGTATGGCCGGATGCCCCAGCTGATACATCTGCTTACAGCGGTTTTCGAGGCTGAATTTTCTTTTCCGCTACAATTTGCCAGTTTGTCGATTCGCAAAAAGGATTTCCAATGATTATCTTGGTCACTGGCGCCAGTTCCGGCTTCGGCGCCGAAATAGCACGCCGCTTTGCGCGCGAAGGACACAATGTGATTGCCGCTGCGCGACGCAAAGACCGGCTGGATGCGCTTGCCGCGGAATTCAACGGCAAGGTTCTGCCTATCGAAATGGATGTCACCAGCAAAACCTCAATAGAGCGCGCACTCGCGTCGCTTCCACAGGAGTGGAAAGAAATTGAGGTATTGGTCAATAATGCCGGCCTTGCGCTCGGCATACAACCGGTTCACAAGGCATCGCTGGAAGACTGGGAAACGATGATCGAGACCAATTGCAAAGGCTTGGCTACCGTCACATATCTGGTTGCGCCGGGCATGGTAGAGCGCAAGCGCGGCGTGATCATTAACGTAGGCTCTCCGGCAGGCGCCTATCCTTATCCCGGAGCCAATGCATATGGCGCCACAAAAGCGTTCGTGCATCAATTTACTCTCAATCTGATTGCAGATCTGGCGGGTACCGGAGTGCGCGCATCCAATATCGCGCCGGGCCTGTCCGGAGGAACCGAATTTTCCAACGTGCGCCTCAAGGACGATGAAGCGGCGGCAAAAGTCTATGAAGGAACCGTGCCGCTTTCCGCTGCCGATGTCGCAGAAACCGCTTACTGGATCGCTACTCTGCCGCCACACGTGAATATCAATTATGTCGAGATGATGCCGACGTGCCAGGGGTTCGGTCCTTTGGCAATCAAACGCAATCTTTGATCACTAGTTGGGCAAATTAAAAAACATAGTTTATTAATGCAATCGAACTTTACCTGGAACATCCGCGTGTACTACGAAGATACCGACGCGGGCGGTGTTGTGTTTTATGCCAACTATCTGAAATTTTTCGAGCGTGCACGCACTGAATGGCTGCGTGCAGCAGGCATAGGCCAGCAACTGTTGACAGAAACGCACAAGGTCGTATTTGTCGTGAAAAGCACTGCAGTCGAGTATCATGCTCCTGCAAAACTTGATGATGAACTGAAACTTTCCGTCGTGGTCGAACGCTTCGGTCGTGCTTCAGTGCAATTTTTTCAGGAAGCATGGCGCATCGGTGCCGACGGCCCGCACTTGTTAAGCACAGGGCGAATCAAGGTGGGATGCGTTGATACCGCGAACTTCAGGCCTGTAGCCATTCCCGATGCCATTCTGGCAAGGATAAGGCCAAATGAATAAGGTTTCCTGAGCATGCAGTGCGGCATGAATGTCCAATACCACAATCAGAATATTTTCAAACAATCCAGATGACCGTTACCCAAGACCTCTCGTTCCTGTCTCTTATCAGTCATGCATCCTTGCTTGTGCAGCTTGTCATGGCCTTGCTGCTGCTTGTATCGATCATGAGCTGGACTTATATTTTCCGCAAAATGTTCGCAATCAAAAAAGCGCGCAAGCAAACCGAGGAATTTGAGCGCGTTTTCTGGTCCGGCGGTAATTTGAATACCTTGTATGAAGATGCTGTTTCAACAAGAAAGCAGCGTACCGGCAGGACCGGTGCGCTGGAGCGGATCTTTGAAGCCGGCATGGCGGAATTTAACAAGGCCAAGGCCTCTTATGCCAACAAAGGGGCAATGGATACCGGCGCCATGCTGGATGGCGCGCGGCGTGCCATGCGCGCGGCTTACCAGCGTGAAATGGATGCGCTGGAATCGCATCTGGCATTTCTGGCATCGGTCGGATCCGTGTCGCCTTATGTCGGGCTATTCGGCACGGTCTGGGGCATCATGAATGCATTCCGCGGTCTGGCGAATGTACAGCAGGCAACCCTAGCCTCGGTCGCACCCGGAATTGCGGAAGCGTTGATTGCAACGGCGATCGGCTTGTTTGCAGCGATCCCGGCAGTCGTGGCCTACAATCGTTATTCCCATGACATCGACCGGCTTGCGATCCGCTTTGAAAGCTTCATCGAAGAGTTCTCGAACATCTTGCACCGTCAGGCACGCTAATGGCGAACCCATCTTCTTCCCTGCGCGGCGGCCGCAGCCGCAAGTTCAAGTCCGAAATCAACGTCGTTCCCTATATCGACGTGATGCTCGTGCTGTTGATCATTTTCATGGCGGCAGCACCCATCACCAACCCGGGCTCCATCGATTTACCCACCGCCGCAAAATCATCTCTGCCGCCCAGCGAGTACATCCAGATCACCTTGAAGCCGGACACCACGGCAACGATAGGCATCGCTGGGCAAAAAAGTGGCGGAAAGATGGACAACGCCAGCGGCCGCGCGGACCTGGTTCGCCGCTTGCAAAGCCTTCACAGCGAGAACCCTGACCTGCCCGTCATGATCTCCGCTGATAAGGAGATTAAATATAACGAAGTTATTCAGATGATTTCGGAAGCAAAAAAGCTCGGCATCAACCGTGTTGGGCTTGCCACGAAATCCTAAGACGGCATGAAAGAAACGACTCCTTATTCAATACCGAAAGAACCGGGACGCTGGCGAGCGATCATTCTCGCTGCGCTCGTCCATGCATTGCTATTCGGATTTTTCTGGATCGGGATACGCTGGCAAAATGAACAACCGGTTGCGGTCGAAGCAGAGGTATGGGATATGCAGGCCAAGCAGGCGGCACCGCGCCCTCAGCCGCAACCCGAACCGGAAGTAAAGCCGGAAATAAAACCAGAGCCCCAGCCCGTGGTGAAGCCGGCGCCTGCGCCAAAGGAGATCGAGGAAAAACCGGTCCCGAAACCGGATATCGTCTTGGAGCAGGAAAAAAAGCGCAAGGCCGAAGAGTTGAAAAAGCGCCAGGACGAAGAACAGGCAAGGCAAAAAAAGCTCGCTGAAGAGCGCCGCCGTGAAGAAGAAAAACAGAAAAAAGCGGAGGAAGAACAGCGAAAAATTGATGAAGCCCAGTTAAAGAAAGCTGAGGCGGACAAGAAGCGCAAGGAAGCAGAAAAAAAACGCAGGCAGGAAGCCGAGGAAGCTGAACTTGCACAACTGCGCGAGGAAAACTTAAAGCGTATGATGGGCAATGCTGCTGGAACGGGCGGCACCGGTGATGCACCGAAGTCGCAAGGCAATAATCGGGCCGATGCGGATTACATCCAGCGCATCGCCTCGAAGATCAAATCGAATATTACATTTATAGTGCCCAATGACTTGGCGGACAATCCCCCGGTACAATTCGAAGTCAGGTTATTGCCGGACGGATCGATTGCCGCTATGCGCAAGATAAAATCGTCCGGTGTGCCAGGTTTCGATGAAGCGGTAGCACGCGCAATCGAACGTTCGCAGCCATATCCGAAAGACAATTCCGGTTCCGTGCCATCCAGTTTTATCGGAACTCACAAACCGAAAGACCAGTAAACCATGATGAGACATGTATTTCTACGAGGACTTTTTGTCCTGAGCATCGCATTCACAACATTCGCTCATGCGCAACTGCGTGTGGAGACCTCCGGGGTCGGCGCAACACAGATTCCCATCGCCATCGCAGGTTTTGCCAATGAATCGATCGCGCCGCAGCAAATGACGGCGATTATCAAGGCAGACTTGGCGCGCAGCGGTTATTTCAGGATTATCGATACCGGCAACGTAATGTCCGAAAGCTCGGCAATTGATTTCGCCGACTGGAAGACGCGTGGCGCCGATGCCTTGGTAGTGGGCAGCGTTCAGCGCCTGGCGGATGGCCGCTTCGATGTGCGTTACAAGCTGATCGATACGATCAAGTCTGCTCAGTTGTCCGCACTTTCCTTTGCGGCGCCGCCGCAGTCGATGCGGTTGACCGGACATAAGATCGCCGACGATATTTACGAAAAGCTTATCGGTGTGCGCGGCGCATTTGCAACCCGAATCGCCTATGTCACCAAGGTAGGCAATGAATATCGCCTGGAGATTGCGGACTCGGATGGTGAAGGCACCAATATCGCATTGCGTTCAAATGAACCGATCATTTCTCCTGCCTGGTCTCCGGACGGCACGAAAGTGGCCTATGTATCTTTTGAAAACAAAAAACCGGTCGTGTATGTACAGAACCTGGCGACCCGCCAGCGCACCGTTATCGCCAATTACAAGGGCAGCAATTCCGCGCCTTCATGGTCGCCGGATGGCAACAGGCTGGCGGTTGCGTTGGCACGCGAAGGCCTTACCCAAGTCTATATCGTCAATGCCGACGGTACGGGGCTGCGCCGCTTGACCAATACGTATGGCATCGATACCGAACCGCAATTCTCGGCCGACGGGCAGAACATTTATTTCACCAGCGACCGCAGCGGAGGTCCGCAGATTTACCGCATGAGCGTTTCCGGAGGCGATGCGCAACGTGTCACTTTCAACGGCAGCTACAATATCAGTCCACGTGTTTCACGGGACGGCAAGACACTGGCTTATATTTCGCGTCGCGAAGGGCGATTCCAGTTATATGCGCTGGACTTGACGAATGGACAAGAGCAGCGCTTGTCCGATACCGTCAAGGACGAGTCGCCCAGCTTTTCGCCCAACGGCAAATACATCATGTATGCAACCGAATCCGGGGGCCGCAGCGCGCTTGCCGTCGTATCCGTCGATGGACGGGTACGCCACCGTTTAACCACTCAGGCCGGCGATATCCGTGAGCCGACCTGGGGCCCGTTCATGAATTGAATTAACCAGATCCAGATTTCACAATAAGGAGAATGCCATGCACGTATCCCGAACCCTAGCACTATTGTTGAGCAGCGCCTTTCTATTGAGCGCATGCTCGTCGGTCAAGCTCGACGACAAGCCGCCTGTTGAAGAACGCTCCGGCAGGATAACCGGTGCAGCCGGGGACGCAAGAGCCGTTGCGCCGATCAATGCAACTGGCTCGACCGACCCGCTCAATGATCCGCAGGGCCTGCTTGCCAAGCGCAGCATTTATTTCGATCTGGACAGCTATACCGTACGCGACGAGTTCAAGCCGGTGGTGGAAGCGCATGCACGTTACCTGAATGCGAATAAGTCGCGCAAGATCATCATCCAGGGCAATACCGATCAACGTGGCGGCCGTGAATATAATCTCGCGCTAGGCCAGAAACGTGCCGAAGCGGTTCGCCGCTCGCTTTCCTTGTTGGGGGTATCAGAGAACCAGATGGAAGCCGTTTCCTTTGGCAAGGAAAAACCGAAGGCCACGGGTAGTGATGAAGCAGCCTGGGCCGAAAATCGCCGCGCCGACATCGTCTATTGATGCCTATGAAAATCCTTATCCGCACCACGCTCTTGGCCGCCCTTACCGCTGCAGCCTGTGCTATGCCGACAGCTCATGCGGCGTTGTTTTCGGACGATGAAGCACGCCGGGCCATTCTCGACATACGGGCGCGGCTTGACGCGCTGAATGCGCGCCTGGATGCCAAGGCCGACAAGACCAGCAGCCTCGATCTGGCGGGCCAGAATGAGCGCCTCAACCAGGAAATCGCACGTCTGCGCGGCCAGGTTGAAATGCTGACCAATGAATTGGCAAACGAACAGCGCCGGCAAAAAGATTTTTACAATGATCTCGATGCCCGCCTGCGCAAACTGGAACCGCAAAGGATGTCCGTTGATGGCAAGGATGTCGATGTAGCGCCGAACGAGCAAAAGACGTATGACGCAGCCCTCGCCTATTTCAAGGCGGGCGACTACAAGAACGCCAGCTCGGCATTTTCCAATTTTCTGCGCCTTTATCCGCAATCCGGATATGCCGCATCCGCGCATTACTGGCTAGGGAATACCTACTACGCACTGCGCGATTACAAGAACGCGATCGCAACGCAGCAGATCGTGGTGAGGAATTATCCCAATACACCCAAAGCACCTGACGCAATGTTGAACATTGCAAGTTGTTATATAGAATTGCGCGATCGTGCATCAGCGAAGAAAACGCTTGAGTCACTGGTTGCTCAATATCCGGATTCTCCTGCAGCGCAAACGGCTAAAGATCGCCTCGTGGCACTGCGATAGACCGCCACAACACTTCTATGCAATGAATGTTTGCGTAAAATCGTATTAAATAAAAAATTATTGGCTTGCAGGCAAAAATAGCGAAAAAATTTTGCCGCCTCATTTGACAGAAAAGTATTGGCTGCTTATAATTGCGGTCTTTCGGGTCGTTAGCTCAGCTGGTAGAGCAGCGGACTTTTAATCCGTTGGTCGCAGGTTCGAATCCCGCACGGCCTACCACGAATTTTCCTGTCAAAGCAGGATGTTAAAGCCACCTCACAAGGGTGGCTTTTTTCATTCATGCTTCCTTTTGATTGCATACTGCATGCTCTTTTGATGTCTGTCGCAGGTGATCCATCAATGACAGTAGCAAGAGCTTATTTCACCGTCAAAACAATGGTCCAGCTCCCGACGACCATCTTCTCTATACGCCCGACCAAATGCTTCCAGCGCTGAACGAGATGATTGGATGCATAGCGAAGCGAACAGATGCCTTTGTTTAGGAATGAATGCGCGGCATTCAATCAGCTGTTGATTGCATTAATGATTAGGATGAGCAGAGCAAACACCGAAACCTGACTCATCCCTTATCGACATCGATAGCCTCTGCTCCCGTAAACTTTTTTGGGGATTACCGAAGCTTAATAAGCCGGCTGCCATAATCAATGGGGGCAGCAGAAAAATAGAGGCTGTTAATGATCACCTCCATTATTTCTATTCCTTTCCCCCATTCTCTTCATAAGGCATCTTTTTGCCAGCTGCTCCTGTTCCTCACCACTCTTAAATTCCTTGGCGTAACAAGGATCCTTCATTTTTCTTGGATCAGGTTTTTTGCTTGCTTCAGCAGCTTTTTTTCTAATTTCATTCTGCCTTGCCACTTCAGCATTCTTTCCTTTTAAGCATCCAGCTACAAAAGCCTTCAGTTCCTCACCTTTTCTGCTTCCGGCAGCCTTAGTGCAGTTGCTTGTATCAGCCTGCCTTCTTTCAGCCTCTAACCGCGCCGTCTCTTTTGCTTTAAGACATCCGTCTATAAAACTTTTTCGTTCTGACTCGTTTTTGCTTTCAGCTTCTTTTCTGCAGATATCCAAAGCGGACTTCGGCTTGCTAGCTTGCAAAGAACGCATGTAAGCGTCTTCTTTTGCATTTACACAGCCATCTATAAATGCTTTGCGTTCGGTCCCTTGCTTATTACCAGCATCCTTTGTACAGCTATCGTTGGCAGCCTTTTTCCTGCTTGCTTCTGCCGCGGCTTTCCGAGCATCGGATTTGACCTTTACGCAACCTTCAATGAATGCTTTCCTTTCACCTCCGGAACGGCCACCTGCATTTTTCTCACAAGCGGCAACATCGCCCTTTGCATCATCCGCAGCATTAGCAAAATTGAAGAAAAGTGGAAATATTGCGAAGACTATCGCAAGTACGCGCTTGATCATGATGTCTCCTGAGGTTGGCAACTCTGGTGATGGAGTCCTATTTAACAGTATTCCTGTTAACGCAAAGTCAATGAGTTCGGTTTACAGTTATACAATCGATTCCAATTTATTGGACCCAAGTGCAAGCTTCTTATATGTTCAATTAGAAACTAATTTGGCGTTATGTATTCCGAATTTCGACAAGCTTGGAAAGGCCGAATAAATTTACTTTTTTGACCGACAATACTTCCCAATCATATTTCAATATTTGCTCGGCATAGCTGAAGTCCGAACGGAACCCGATTTTGTTCGCCAATGAACTGACGGCACGTTCGAGCAGATACCAAAAGCGGCTGCCGCTGAAATGATTCAGTATGAATATGGTTCCGTCCTTGCGGCATACGCGCCGGATTTCAGCGATCAGACGCTCAGGATGCGGCGTTACGGAAAGGACGTATGGCACGGCAACGCAATCAAAAAAACCATCTGGGAAATTAAGCTTTTCAGCGTCCATTTCCATGAGCTTGATCTCATACTGCGGAAGATTTCCTGCGCGCCGCCGTGCAATGCCCAACATCTCGGATGAGATATCGATCCCGACGATGGCGGTTTCCCGTGGATATTGACCCAGCATTAAGCCGGTACCCACCCCGACCTCGAGAATATTCGCCGGACGAACATTTGATACGGCTTGGGCCAATGCCTTTCTACCAGGAGCCAATACCGCGCCGAAAAGCCAGTCGTATAGTGGCGCATAAAAACGGTATGTCTTGATAACGTGATCGATCGATAGAGGACTCATAGCGTGAAATTGTTATGAATTGGAAAATTGTAAGCGAAGCGCTACTCGTAAATGCAAATTTACCAACAATATTGCATCTACATCAATAATTGTCCGCTCTTTGACTAAATTTCTTCTCCAAACTGCAGGTTGTACCCCTTTATTTCTCCGGCTCTACAGAGGCATGCATTGTCGGGTGCACCATGTTCGAAAAGACCTGTATTCGTAAAACATTGCAGATCTCAAGGATGTTTGCCTTCGACTGGATGACCGAGCTGCAGTTATAACCAATTCACAACATGAGCTGAATATCATATTTATGGAATGGCTTTTTCTTTTGTTTCGCTGTTATATTTAGAAAATTGTATTTTTAATATCAAAAATACCGGGGAGGCTGGGATGCGGAACAACTCTATTTTTGTGTATCCGAAATATTCGGAAAAAAAATCCGAACCAAGCAAGGACGCAAATCCCACGTCGAATTATGCGCATTTACGACGCCCTATTAATCTGGACTTGCTGAAGGTAAGAAGTTCGACGATCGCATGGGCCCGCAGCATTCCGTCGGATATCCGCCCACGAGCCCTGGTCATTTAGTTTCCGCGTATCGCCAATATATTGGCCTCTGCTTGGCCCAGGCCTATGCAATTCGATAAGGTCCTGCGCGACCTCATGATGGATGACCGCAGTCAGCGGCAGGGGTTCTCACTGGATATACTTCAGGACTTGGCAAACCTGCGCGCTCACTTCGACCAAATTAATAAACCTGAAGTTAGAAGCGAAGTGTGGAATGTCATGGATAAACGAGGCAATAGATAAGCGCAGCCCGGATTGAAAGATTAAGCCAGCAGCACACGCAACGACTGCCAATTCCAACTCCAGCTTCCGATCGAACTATCCATTTGAAAATTGTGCGGGCTCCTGAGAAAGTTTCTTCTTGCCGCCCTAACAAAAGACCATGACAAGGCGCGTTAATGCAGCAGCACATGAGCGCGACTGGCAGTTGCAATGCAGTTTCTCAAACTGTGCCTTATACCATGGTCCAATTCTCGACTAACCCGTAGACTGAAAATGAAAACGCTTACGAATACGCATTTTAAGCGGCTTTGTTTTTCGACCTACTCACTTACTCATACAGCGGTTTAAGAGCCGATGCCCCTGCTTTTTACAGTCGACCATGCAAAAATGGAAAGGCCGTCATAGTTAGAACACAGAAACGCCGCATTAATGAAATGCATTCGGGCTTGTAATGAATCGTGCTTTTACTACGCGCAAAGCATGACACATTACTTACGTTAATATGGAAAATGAAATATGCGATAGCAATATGGCATCAACCAGATAACAGATCGAAATGAAAATTGACAAAGCAAGCTTTATTAAGGTGATTGAGGCTGTTCCATTCGTATCAATCGACTTGGTGATACGGAATGAGCGCGATGAAATACTTCTTGGGTACCGGCGGAATCGCCCTGCACAAAACACTTGGTTCGTGCCAGGAGGCCGTATTCGCAAGAACGAAAAAACGCAGGATGCGCTGCAACGGATTTCCCGTTCGGAACTGGGTATAGATGCGCCAAAAGGAAAGCTGATCGGTGTGTTCGACCACATTTACGACGATAACTTTTATGCCGAGCCGGGTATCGGCACTCATTACGTCGTTTGTGCTTACTCTATTCGCATTCCGTCATCCACCCAGTTCGTCCAGGACGACCAGCATGCCGAGTTAAAATGGTGGGAGCTTGATGAGCTGCTCCAAAATGAAGAAGTGCATGCCAACAGCAAGCTCTACTTTATCGAGGCACCGGAAAACGGATTTCGATGCACCGAATAGACAACTGGAATTGCGTTGAACCCCGCCACTCGTGATCCTATAAAGACGTTTTAAGGCCTTGGGTTTGTTACGGAACACCTCCTGCCGACCATGACGAAACATCGGGTTACAACCCTTACGCAGACTCGATAGATTGCTTCGACGAATCCGTATGTAATGACGGTGCAATGTAGCTCATTAGCTGCATGGATCCTTAGATTTCGGAGCTGACCATCATGACTTTTCCAGGTTCTTCTATAGCTGTTTCTCTTATTTCATCTGCAGTATTATTGAGCGGCTGCGCATATACCGGCCAACCAGTGATGGCGCCGGCATCGAATCCTGTACACTCCTATCCCTCCGGCACTTACCAACAGTCCTTCTACGGGGTTATCGATTCCATACAAAGAACTGATACCGGCAATGCCGCACAAGGCATCGGCGTAGGCACCGTTGTTGGCGGAGTGGTGGGCGGCCTGCTTGGAAATCGTATCGGTGGAGGAAACGGAAAGAAGATTGCGATTGCAACCGGCGCAGTCGGCGGCGCCATCATTGGCAACCAGATCGAGCAGCGCAACACCACGCAACTTCCGATGTACCAGATTGGCGTGCGTCTGGAAAATGGTTCTTATCAGACTCTTAATCAGGATACGATTGCCGGCCTCACAATCGGCACGCAAGTTCGCGTTGAAAACGGCAGGGTTTACCGCTACTGATTGCCTCATCTCTTGCCGGGTTCTTGCACGAACCCGGTACTGAGCCGAATAAATGGACTATGCCACGCGTACCCTTTAAGAGGGAAGCAGTCGAACTCTCTTGTTCATTACCTCAGCTAATTACGTCGCATGACAATGCATGGAATCTATACCGGCCATAATGGCGCTTCATCCATTAACGCGATCTGCTCGCGCAATTCAAGAATACGGTCTTGCCAATAGCGTTGCGTATTAAACCAGGGGAAAGCGGCCGGGAAAGCCGGGTCATCCCATCTTCTTGCCAGCCAGGCGGAATAATAAATCAGCCGTAATGTGCGCAATGCTTCGATCAAATATAATTCACGCGGATTGAAATCGAAAAAGTCCTCGTAGCCCGCCAGCACCTCCGCGAGCTGCTTTGTCATATCGGAGCGGTCTCCGGACAACAACATCCATAAGTCCTGGATAGCCGGCCCCATGCGGCTATCGTCAAAATCGACAAAGTGCGGACCGGCGTCAGTCCACAATACATTGCCGCCGTGGCAGTCTCCGTGCAAGCGGATATTATGCACTTCGCCCGCACGTTCATAGCAGCGATGCACGCCGTTAAGCGCTTGCTCCACTACACTTCGGTACGTCGCTGACAACTCAGGCGGAAGGAAGTCGGATGCCAGCAAATAATTTCGGGGCTCCTCGCCAAATGTGGCGGTATCCAGAGTCCCCCTTTCATGAAAAATCGCAGTCGCACCGACCGCATGAATACGTCCGATAAAACGCCCCATCCATTCCAGCGTACCCGGCATTTCCAGTTCGGGAGCGCGACCGCCTTGCCTGGGAAAGACCGCCAGGCGAAAATCTTTCACGATCTGCAAAGTGTTTCCGCCAACACGAAGCGCCCGGACTACTGGAATTTCCTGATCCGCCAGTTCATCGATAAACCGATGTTCTTCCAGGATTGCCGCGTTGCTCCATCGGCCCGGACGATAGAATTTGGCAACGACTGGAGGTCCCTCCTCCAATCCTATCTGGTAGACCCGGTTCTCATAACTGTTAAGCGCCAGAAGTCGGCCGTCACCGTAAAACCCCGCTTCTTCCATGGCATCGAGTACCAGATCAGGGGTGAGTTCTGCAAATGTGTGAAGTTCCTTTGTCATCCGCCACATTTTAACTTCACACGCGGACAGATACCGGATATGTGCCTCAAATACCGCTCATCCGGCAAAAATCACCGCTTATCCAACTTGGGTTGCCACACGGAAATGTTTACAATACCTTGATATCATGATTTTTCAGCATTTGAAATCCCATATTTTCGGTATTTTTTGTGAAAAATAGAAAAACCAAAATTTAGAATGCTTGGATGCAAAACAGGAGGAGCGGCAATGCAAGGGGCGCACGCAAAAAGGGCATGTACTCAAGGATTTACTCTTATTGAGCTGATGATCACGGTAGCAATCATCGGAATCCTAGCGGCCATCGCGATACCAAGTTATCAAAATTACATCGTGCGCGGCAACCGGGCGGCTGCGCAGGCAGCAATGATGGATATTGCAAACCGGCAGCAGCAGTTGTTGTTAGCGAATAGAAGCTACGCCGAACATACCGATACCGCCTGGACAAATACCGGTTACGCCCTGCCTGATGAAGTGCGCGGCAAATACGACTATGCGATCGAGGTCGGCAGCGACGCTGCACCATCCTACACAATTACTTTTACGCCCGTTGCGACCGGGCCGCAGACCAGTGATGGCGCGCTTTCATTGACGAGCAATGGCGTGAAATCACCGTCCGGGAAGTGGTGATCATGCGCTTTTCTTCCAATCCATCTTCTCAGCGCGGCGCCTCGATGATCGAGGTTCTCGTGACAATCATCATCCTGACTTTCGGACTATTGGGGCTGGTGGGACTGCAAACTAAATTGCAGGCATCGGAAATGGAAGCCTATCAGCGCGCGCAGGCATTGGTGCTGCTGCAGGACATGGCAAGCCGGATCGCGAGCAACCGCAATGACGCAGCAAGCTATGTCACAGCCGCCTCCTTAGGTACCGGAGATGATTGCCCGACCATATCGGGCACCTCGACGCAACAGGAAATAGATGCCAGCGAGTGGTGCAACGCGCTGCAAGGGGCAGCAGAAACGGCGGGCACGAGCAAAGTCGGGGCAATGATCGGCGGACGGGGATGCGTCGAAAGCATCGGCAGCAATGAATACATGATAACCGTGGCCTGGCAAGGCCTGGGGCCAATTTCTGCGCCGCCGTCCAGCGTTTCCTGTGGTGCCAACCTTTATAACGGCGGGACCAATTCGTCATGCACAGACGATCTGTGCCGACGTACAGTGACCACCATTGTCCGTATTGCGGCACTCATATGATTCCGAACCGTTCTCATTCACCGGGAAACCCCTTCCTGAAACCGTCCAGACTACGTTTCGGCTTTTCCCTGGTGGAACTGATGGTAGCCATTACCATCAGTCTGCTGATACTGCTGGCATTGGTCACGGTATTCGTCAATCTGAGCCGTAGCAACAACGAGTTAAACAAGACCAACATACAAATCGAAAACGGCCGTCTTGCAGTTCAGTTATTGCAGGATGACCTTATGCATGCAGGATTCTGGGGCGCATATGTGCCGCAGTTCGATGATTTCAGTTCCAGAGCTACGCCGGCGCTAAGCAACGTAGCAGGCGGCACATATCCCACCTCTGTGCCAGATCCCTGCCTGACATTCAATGCTGCAAACTGGACCACGGAATACAAGGCAAACCTGATTGGCATTCCTGTTCAGGGCTACGACACTGTTCCCGCAAGCTGTGCCACAGCCCTGCCAAGTCAGCAGGCCAATACCGATGCAATTGTGGTGCGGCATGCCGACACCTGTGTAGCGACGAACCCGGCTTCGCCGAATTGCGAGGCCAACATAGCGGGCAATCTCTATTTTCAGGCATCTCTGTGCGCTGCAACCGCGCAGGCAGCGGGCGTCAACACCATTACCCTGTCAAGCGCCTCCTCTTCCGACAACGATGCCTACAACGGAAAGATCATTCGCATCATTGCAGGAGTAGGTGCAGGCCAATCCCGGACAATCACCGATTACGACGGCTCCACCAAGGTAGCAACGGTAAATTCAAACTGGGCAACACAGCCGAACGACCAGTCGACCTATTCGCTTGACGGCGTCGACTATGTATTCGACACAAGCGGTTTTACGTCCACCAATAGAAATTGCTCAACCTCTGCGGATCTGCGCAAGTTCGTTTCGAATATTTATTACATCCGCAATTTCGCCGTCACGCCGGGAGATGGCATTCCGACGCTGATGAGATCTCAGTTCGGCCTTTCCGGCTCCCCTGCCGCCCTAAAGCAACAAGATCCAGTGCCTTTGATTGAAGGAATCGAAGGGTTTCGCATCGAGTACGGGCTTGATAATTTGAGCGACACCGGTGCGGCGGTAGATTACACGCAGTCAGTCAACTGGGCCGACCCTGCGGTTCTGAACTCACCTACCAACCGCGGTGACGGCACGCCCGATCAGTATGTTCGCTGCCCGACGGCCAACACGGCCAACGACAATACGCCTCCTTCTACTCAACCGGCTGCAAGCGTATGCACGGCGGAGCAATTGACCAATGTCGTTACCGCCAAAATTTACGTACTTGCACGCAGTCGCGAAGCGACACCAGGCTATGTAGACAACAGGATCTACAACCTGGGCGCAACAACACTTGGGCCTTTCAACGATAGCTTCAAGCGCCATGTGTTCTCCACTACGGTACGCCTGAACAACGTCTCAGGTAGGAGGGAAACGCCATGATCTTCTCCAACTCACTGAAAAAACAGAGGGGTGCCACGCTGGTTGTCGGCCTGATCATGCTGGCTCTTATCACGGTCATGGTTGCAACGGCTTTCACCCTGAGTACGACCAATCTGAAATCTGTCGGCAACATGCAATTCCGCAATGAAGCATTAGCAGCTGCCAACAAGGCGATCGAGCAGGTATTAAGTTCTCCCTTTACCCTTTCGCCCACAGCAGAAACGATCGAAGTCGACATCAACAACGATGATACCGCTGACTACACCGTGGCAATTGCAACGCCCGTATGTGTGCGCGCCACGCCTGCCGGCACGACAACAAAAAGCAGCATTTCGCTTGGCCAGTCCATGTCCATGGTGACGGACTGGAATACGGTTTGGGAACTCGATGCAACGGTGACCGACGCGAAGAGCGGCGCGTTCATAAGAACTCGCTCTGGCGTGCGCGTGGTACGAAGTGATAGCCAGAAAAAAACGGAGTGCCCGTGATTCGAATTTACTGCAGGAGTTTCAAATGAAAAGCCACTTCTTCAAACGCTTGTTTCCGGCCGCTTTGCTCGTTTTCCATTTCTCGGCTTCAGCAGAGGATACCGACTTGTTTGTCGGCGCATCGCCAGCTGCAATTGATCTCCCTAACGTATTGATCGTCTTGGACAACACGGCGAACTGGAACAATGCGTTTACGAATGAAATCGCCGCATTGAAAACGGTTATTAGCGGATTGCCTGTCAATGCAGATGGCACCGCAAAGTTTCGTCTAGGCTTCATGCTGTTTACGGAATCCGGCGGATCGAATTCCGGCCGGGACGGCGGCTATATACGTGCCGCAGTACGAAATCTCAATACAGACTACAAGAACAAGCTAGTCGCGCTATTAAGCAGTTTCGATAAGCTGGACGACAAATCCAATGGCGGCAAGCTCGGCAACACCATGACCGACGCCTACCGCTATTTTTCCGGTGGTGAGCCCTTTTCCGGCAATAACAAGACTAAAGCTGATTATGCGGGCAATACCTCAGGCAATGCCGCATCGAATGCAATCTACGCATTGGCAGGCAATGCACTGGACTCCAAGGCTGACACGTCCTATACAAGCGCCGTTCCAGATGGAAGTTGTGCGAAGAATTTCATTATTTATATCAGTAATGGCCCGGCACAGGATAACAACTCAGATACGGTTGATGCAACGACTGCACTGAAAGCCGCCGCCGGCGGAGGCACCGCTGGAGATGCTGCTGCCGCCGCAATTGCCCTTTCACCAAGTGGCTCGCAAGAGAACGTAGGTGACGAATGGGCACGCTTCATGCGCAAGAGCAGCCTTGGAGTGGTCACTTACACAATCGATGTGGATAAGGGATCCACCGGCCAGGGACCAGGCTGGTCGGCACTCCTGAAAAGCATGGCATCGGTAAGCAGCGGGAAGTACTTCGATGTCAGCTCTGCTTCCCTTGGGTCTACGATTCTCAAGGCGATGGAAGACATCTTCTCCGAAATCCAGTCGGTCAATAGCGTCTTTGCAGCGGTCAGCTTGCCTGTCAGCGTCAACACTCAAGGCACTTTCCGTAATCAGGTTTACATCGGCATGTTCCGCCCTGACGTATCCGCCAATCCGCGCTGGGACGGCAATCTGAAGCAGTATAAGCTCGGCTACATCAACAATACCCTGAAGCTGGTGGATGCGGATGCAAAGAGTGCGATCAATTCCAACACCGGCTTCATTACCGAATGCGCACGCAGCTTCTGGACGCCTTCTACCGCAGATACCTATTGGGATTTCCGCCCGCTTGGCGGATGCCTGGCGGTGTCCGGCTCCGATGCATCGAATTACCCGGACGGCAATATCGTAGATAAAGGTGCTCAAGCATACAAGCTTCGCAGCGACACCACTCGCCCAGTCAAGACCTGTTCAACGGATTTTTCGGCTTGCACGACTTTGATCGACTTCAACAATACTAATGTGTCGCAGTCTGCTCTCGGTGCGACCAGCACGACAGAACGTGATGCTCTCATCAATTGGGCACGTGGCCTCAATACTGAGAATGAGGGCAGCAAAGGCACTTCCGTGATGCGGCCGTCTTCGCATGGCGACGTTGTGCATTCCCGCCCTGTCGCCATCAACTTCGGCACCGAAATCGATCCCAAGGTAGTTGTCTTCTATGGCGGCAACGACGGCGTATTGAGAGCGGTGAACGGCAATCGCACCAGCGACATCGGCAGCACACCCGCTGGCGACGAGTTATGGGCCTTCATTCCGCCGGAGTTTTTCCCATACATTAAACGTATTCGTGACAACAATATCAAGATCGACTTCCCGAACAATAATATTGTTTCTCATACGCCGTTGCCCAAACCGTATGGGATTGATGGCGCTATCAGTGCGTTTAAGGATGCGGACAATGCTTGGATTTATGCAACCATGCGCCGCGGGGGAAGAGCACTGTATGCATTCAACGTAGATCCAAGCGACCCGTCCGATATCACGCTCAAGTGGAAACGGGGATGCCCGAATCCGGATAACGATGACAATTGCTCCGAGGGATTTGCAGGCATTGGCCAGACTTGGTCTTCTCCCAAAGCATTTACCGCAGTGGGATTTGAGTCGGGAACAGCTCCGCTGCTCCTAGTAGGAGGCGGTTACGATAAATGCGAGGACGAAGACCAGAATACCTGCACTTCTTCCAGCAAAGGCAGATATGTATACGTCATCAACGCAAATACCGGGGAATTGCTTAAAACGCTGGAGACCGATCGTGGCGTCGTCGCCGATATCTTTATCGTGCCGGATGAAAATACGGGCAAGATCAAGCACGCATATGCCGCAGATCTGGGCGGTAATGTATACCGCATCAACATCGGCGCACTGGCACCCGAGGACTGGACGATCACAAAGATCGCTTCCCTGGGCTGCGACACGACTGCAACCTGCACAGCCAACCGCAAATTCATGTTCTCTCCCGACGTGATCGAAGACGACGGAACCTACACATTGCTGATTGGCTCCGGCGACCGCGAGAAACCCTTGAATAGCGTGACCTATCCATCTACGATGAGCGTTGCCAATCATTTCTTCATGTTCAAGGACAAGCCGTCCGACGCGATCTGGCTGTCATCGGAAACAGCGAACTGCGGCAGCGCAGTGATTTGCAAGGCATCGCTCTATCCGATCCTCAACAGCAGCACGCCGACCAGCGCCGACCTGGCAACAAAAAAGGGATGGTATCTGGGACTCAGGAACATCACTCGCGATGGAAAAGTCGCGACTGAACAAGTTGTGACCTCAGCCATCACGGTGTTTGACGTGGTCACCTTCAGCACGCATATCCCCGCAATCCCTGTTGCCGGAGCGTGTACATCCACTCTGGGCAACTCAGCGGTCTACAACATCGACTACAAGAATGCGAAGAGCCCCAACGGTGCCACTGCTTCCCGCTATGAGCCGATTTCTGGTGGCGGCTTACCACCTTCGCCGGTCGCAGGAATGGTGACACTCGATGATGGTTCTACCGTGCCGTTCTGCATCGGATGCAAACCGGATTCGCCGCTGGAAGGCGGAGACCCTCCGGGTTTATCGATGTCGATCCAGCCCAAGGCTCGGGTGTACTGGTATATCCAGAAATAAGGGAGTGCATGGTGATGTCATCCCTATCCAATAGCGCGAGCAGTCGTGGAGCGCAAAAGAAAGCTGAATACGGCTTTACCCTGATCGAATTGATGGTGGTGATTGCCATTCTCGGAATTCTTCTGGGAATCGCCGTGCCATCCTTCAATGACGCTACGCTCAGCAGCAAACTGGGTTCCCATGCCAATACCCTGGTTGCGAGCGTGAACCTTGCGCGCGGCGAAGCAATCAAGCGCAATACGATCGTGACGGTCTGCACTTCTTCCAATGGAACAAGCTGTTCGACTACCGGCGGTTGGGAACAGGGATGGATTGTGGCCTGCAAGACGACCAGCCCAAGCGCCATGTGCGATGGAACTGGCCCGGACTGGCTGGTGTTTCACCGGCAGCAAGCTGCATCATCCGGCATAAAAATCACGGAGACGTCACCGACCACCATTCGCTCAATAGAGCTGATGCCGACCGGCGTGGGCTCCACTCCCGCAACGTTCACCCTCTGCCGGGCGACGCCTACTGTCGGCACACCCCAACGCCAGGTCAGCATTATTAGTACCGGACGGGCCACGGTTGCAAAAACGACCGGTTCGACCTGTGCGTAAGTTAGCTAACCTGCGGAGGAACGCATAATTACCCGCTCGGCGAATAGGCTTTGAATGCACCAGAGAAAAATTGGCCTTCTTTCATGCATGCGTTAGGCCGAGGCGAAGCTTCAATTTTTTACCGAAACGAGCAGCTAGCAATGAAAACCCATGTGAGCAAATTCTTTCTGCTTTCGCTTGGACTGCATGCGCTCGGCTTTGCAATGATGTGGCAGAACACAGCGCATGGAGGCACCACGCCAGACGCGTCTTCCAGCCAGGTATCGCATGCGCCTATGGTATTTGCAGGCATCATTCCTGAGAAAAGTGTACAAGCTGACAATTTGGCTTCAGAACGCGCTCTATCCAACGAATCATTTTTGAGCGATTCCGACATCCCTGGTGCCGAGATTGGGCCTGTACCATCAGCTCAGAAAATCGACGTAAAAAAGTATGAAGTTCCAATATCCGAACCCCATCAGGAATATGTCACGACAGGAAAGCTTACCCGACTGCCCGCCCCGATAGCCGAGATTGATTTGGACGTGGATGAAGTGAAGGAGGTCGCCGTCGCAGGATCGGTGCGGCTGAGAATTCTGATTAATGCTGACGGCACCGTGGCCGAGGTTCTAAGCGCCGACGATGACGAAGCACTACGCGTATTTTCCGAGCGCGTTGCCGGAATATTTAAACGAACGCGTTTTACTCCAGGCGAGATCAATGGCAGAGCCGTAAAAGCGCAGTTAGAAATTAATGTCGTCAGCGAAGATATGCAAGCTCTTTGAGGACTGAATTAAGTTAACGCTCACCTGCCGCAAGCAGATTCGCGGATTCCCCAAATCGATTTGCTTTATCTCCCTCGTATTGGCCAAAAGTACATCGTCACTCGTATTCCTGCCGCAGGGCGGGTTTCGGAATCTTTGATGTGCGGCCATTGCCCTATGAACCATGCATTATGGTGCGCCGGAAAAATTCGCTGCGACAATAAGCATCCGCAAAGCAAGCCTTTCGGAAGATTTCACGGAAAGTGTCTCTGCAATACACTATCATTGTGATTTTCAACCGCTCCGGTAATTCCATGCACCTCGACCAACCGCTTTCCGATAAAGAATTCAACGAACTCGATCAATTCCTGCTTTCCGACCGGTGCGCAGATGATGCAATGACGATGGATTCTCTGCATGGTTATCTGACTGCGTTGGCAATCGGACCGGAAGCCGTGCCTTTGTCGGAATGGCTGCCTCGCGTATGGGGCGATTCTCCTGACGACGCGCCTGAATTCAAGTCCGACAAGGAATTCAGCCATATCGTTGGGCTTGTCTCCCGCTTTATGAACGAAGTTGCGATCACTTTCGAAGTGGCGCCCAAGGAATTCGAACCTCTTTTTTGCGAACATGAATGGCAAGGACGCAAAGTCCTGGACGGAGAAGCGTGGGCATGGGGCTTCTGGGAAGGCGTGCAATTGCGTAAAGAGGCATGGGATCCGATCTGGGAATCGGAACTTGCGCCATTGATGCGGCCGATTTATCTATTGGGCGCAGAAGAGATCGAGGAAGACGAACTTAGCCTGGTCGATGATCCGGTGAAGTGCCATAAGCTTGCCGTTGAAGTCGAGGCTGCCATTCCACATATTCACCGTTTCTGGCAGCCGCACCGGAAGTCGCCGGTGACGACCGTGCAGCGAGAAAATCCGAAAACCGGGCGCAACGATCCCTGCCCATGCGGCAGCGGCAAGAAATTCAAGAAATGTTGCGGTAACGAGCCGGAATAAGCTTACCAACTAAACTTCCTTAGTTTCCGGGCAGGATGCGGCGCATGGCGGCGCTCAATTGGAAAAGCGGATTATCAAACCCGCTCGATGACAAGCGCAATCCCTTGCCCCGCCCCGGCGCACATGGCACACAAGGCATAACGCTCCTTCGCGCGGTGCAACTGATGCATCGCGGTCAGCACCAGACGTGCGCCCGTTGCACCGAGCGGATGCCCGAGTGCGAGCGCGCCGCCATTGGGATTAACCCTGGGATCGTCATCCTGTAATCTCCAGTCACGCAATACTGCGATTGCCTGTGCGGCATATGCTTCATTCAGCTCGATCACGCCGACTTCGTCCATTGCCAAGCCGGTCTGCACCAGAACCTTGCGTCCGGCAACCGCTGAAGCAATCCCCATTGCGTCGGGAGATACATTGACAGCTGTCATGCCCAACACGCGGGCTTTCGGCATCAGGCTGTATTTATGCGCGGCATTTTCGCAGGCCAGCAATAAGGCGCAGGCCCCGTCTCCCGCCGGTGCGGAATTTCCCTGCGTGATCGTACCGCCATCGAGCGACAAAGGCTCCATGCCTGCCAGCGCCGCAGAGGAAACCCTTGAGGGAAATCCATCCCGGGTCACGATGAGCGGATCGCCATTTTTTTGTGCAATCGTGATGGGGGTTATCTCTGCATCGAAATATCCATTCTGTTGAGCAGCATAGGCTTTCCGGTGCGATGCGTAGGCAAACCGGTCCTGGGACCGCCGTTCGATATTGAATTCCTTGGCCAGGCGCTCCACGCTCTCCGCCATTGCCAGACTGCCGTATTCCATTTGTGCCAGCAGGTTTTCCAGGCCGACAGCCTCGAAATTTCCTACCGAGGTGGATGCAGCATTGCCATCGGCCCGGCGCGCGGAATTCAGGCGGTTTGCCTGGCTCATGGAGTCCATGCCGCCAGCAACGATCATGGATGCCTCGCCGGACTTGATGAAACGGGCGGCACTGCCGACAGCATCAATCCCGGAACCGGAAAAACGATTGATCAATGCACCGGGCACCGCGGCGGGCACATCGGCCAGCAAATTGCTGAGCCGAGCCGAACTGCCGCCCCCGCGAATGGAAGGATATGCGCATCCGTATAAAACATCGTTCAATTGTTCCCAATCGATGTGCGGATTGCGCACCATCAGCGCCATCAATGGGATGGCACCCAGCTCTTCAGGCCTCAGGGACGACAGTACGCCCCCTTCATAGACGAATGGTGTACGAACTGCATCGCAAATATAAGCGGGAATATGCATAAGCTTTAATCGTCGGGAAGATCTGCCATTTCCTGATTTTCTCAACCCGCAGGTTCCGTACGCGCGAAAGAGTGCACATCACTCTCCGCCAGTACATGACTTATGTCTTGATGAAATGCTCGCGGTAATAGCGCAATTCTTCAATCGATTCGAGAATGTCGGCCAATGCAGTATGCTTCTGATGTTTTTTGAAACCATTTACGAGCTCTGGTTTCCATCTTCTGCACAATTCTTTTAGTGTCGAGACATCAAGATTGCGATAATGAAAGAATTCTTCCAGTTTTGGCATGGTACGCGCCATGAACCGGCGATCTTGGCAAATGGAATTGCCGCACATCGGGGACTTGCCTGCCGGCACATATTGTTTCAAGAATTCGACCAATTGCACTTCTGCATCTGCTTCCGTTACCGTAGAAGCTTTCACCCTGTCGATCAAGCCGGAGCGGCCGTGGGTGCCTTTGTTCCAGGCATCCATCCCGTCCAGAACTTCATCCGACTGGTGGATTGCGAACACCGGACCTTCGCCCAATACGTTCAGATCCGAATCGGTGACGATGACGGCAACTTCGATAATGCGATCCGTATCTGGATTCAGACCGGTCATTTCCATATCGACCCAGACTAAATTAAATTCATTCGGGCGTACTGAAACAGGCGCCTGCGTATTGTTTTCGTTTGCTTGTGACATAATTGGCTTTCCTTGATTAGACCCCATTTTCTCACAGGCACAGAATGGATTCAGCAAGCTTTACGTTTTTGTTCATTGGTTTCCTGCTCATCACGGTGCTGGTACGATTCTGGCTGGGATCGCGCCATATCCGCCATGTGCTGCGGCATCGCAATCAGGTCCCTTCGCAGTTCGCGCAAAAAGTCCCTCTTTCGGCACATCAAAAAGCGGCTGACTACACCGTTGCGAAAACCAAGTTCGGATTGATCACCCTACTTGTGAATTCGGCCGTAATAATCGGATTTACGCTGCTTGGCGGCCTGCAATGGCTATCGATTAAAGTTTTGGGTTTGACCGGGCCCGGCATGGGTTATCAGATTGCCCTGCTTGCGGCATTTTCCCTAGTTTCGGGGATCATCGACCTGCCCTTCGGCTACTTCCGACAATTCGTGCTGGAACAGAAATTCGGCTTCAACAAAATGAGCTTCGGTCTGTTCGTTGCGGATCTCGTGAAAGCTTCGGTATTGGGCGCCGTCATAGGATTGCCGCTTGCATGGATCATGTTGACTCTGATGGAAAAAGCGGGCGATCTGTGGTGGCTCTATGCATGGATCGTCTGGACCGGCTTCCAATTATTGATGCTGGTGCTGTATCCGACTGTCATTGCGCCCTTGTTCAATAAATTTACGCCCCTGAGCGACGACAGCCTGCGCTCCCGTATCGAAGGCTTGATGAAGCGCGTCGGATTTGCATCCAAAGGATTATTTGTAATGGATGGCTCGAAGCGCAGCGCGCATGGCAATGCCTATTTCTCCGGATTTGGCGCCGCCAAGCGGATTGTCTTTTTCGATACCCTCCTATCCCGCCTTGCACCGGAGGAAATCGAGGCCGTGCTGGCGCATGAACTGGGCCATTTCAAGCTCAAGCATATCGTCAAGCGCATCGCAATGATGTTTGCGGTATCGCTCGGATTCCTGGCGCTGCTGGGCTATTTGAAGAATCAGGTCTGGTTCTACACAGGACTGGGAGTTGAGCCGATGCTGGGCATCAGCAACGATGCCATGGCATTGATTTTATTCATGCTGGCTTTGCCGGTCTTCACCTTCCTGTTCGCGCCGCTTACGTCCATCAGTTCCCGCAAGCATGAATTCGAAGCGGATGCATTTGCTGCCAAGCATAGCAATGCGCAGGATCTGGTTTCCGCCCTGGTCAAGCTGTATGAGGACAATGCTTCAACCCTGACCCCCGATCCGCTGCATTCAGCGTTTTACGATTCCCATCCACCCGCGAGCGTACGCATCAACCGATTACTGGCGAACTGAAATGACGACCACGATCAACCAACTTCTTGCACAACAATGCCGGCATCAGGTCCATGGCATGACTGACGCTGAAATCGCCGCGCATTTGCAAATGCTGAATAATTGGGTGCTTGCGGAAGAGAAAATTATTAAAAGCTTTTCTTTCAGGAATTATCATCAGACGATTGCCTTTGTGCATGCAGTTGCCGATGTCGTCCATGCCGAAGACCATCATCCTGAATTAATCGTGACTTACAACCGGTGCGTCGTAAAATTTAACACCCATTCGGTAAATAGCGGGTGTGGCGGGATCTCGATCAATGATTTCATATGCGCGGCAAAGATCGATAATGTTTTTCAGCAGTCATTTTCCGGCGCATGAGCAAATTGACCGGAACGATCATTGCGGCGCATGGCCGCCACTATCTTGCGCAGGCTGCGTCTTCGAAGCTGCAATGCGTAACCAGAGGCAAGAAAACCGACGTTGCAGTAGGCGATATTGTTCATCTGGCTCAAACTTCTCCTGATCAAGCCGTTATCGAGTCAATTCAAGAGCGGAAGACCCTGCTCTACCGATCCGACCAGTTCAAGTCCAAACTGCTGGCGGCAAATGTGACGCAGTTGTTCATCGTGGTTGCAACCGAGCCTGGTTATTCGGATGACTTGGTATCACGCGCGCTGGTTGCGGCGGAAGCGACTGATATCAAGGCACACATCATCCTCAATAAAATCGACGTGACCGAACCTCTGGCACGGACACGACAGCGACTGGCGTTATATGCCGGTATCGGCTATCCGATCCACGAGGTATCCGCTCAAGAAGCGCCCGAAGCTGCCCGCGAACTGCTTTTGCCTCTGTTGCACGGTAACTCCACCATCCTGATCGGCCAGTCCGGGATGGGGAAATCCTCGCTGGTCAATTTACTCGTTCCTGATGCCGATATCGCAGTGCGCGAGATTTCGACTGCGCTCGACACCGGCAAGCATACGACTACCTTCACGCGTCTTTATCAACTGGATGCGGATACTTCAGTCATCGACTCCCCGGGATTCCAGGAATTCGGCCTCTATCAGCTTACCGAAGGCATGCTGGAGCGCGCTTTCCCGGAATTTGCCCCGCACCTGGGCAAATGCAAATTTTATAACTGCCACCATATCAGTGAACCGCAATGCGCCGTCTTGCAGGCGGTCGAAGCCGGGCAAATCGCACCCATGCGCCATGCCTTGTACCGGCAGCTCCTGCACGAGGCTTCACAGAAAGTCTATTGAACCGGCCGGGTAGCTGCGCTGTCGGCAGCCGAAGAGGCCGATAAGTAGGATTTGACAAGAAAATCCCTTATAATTGAAGTGCTTACAACCTTCGGCGGCAGGCGCCACCTTGCCGCCGTTTCCATTTATGGCGATCAAACACTTTCTTCAATTTTCTGACTTTACGCTTGACGAGTTCGAGTATCTGTTCGAACGCGCGCACCTCATCAAACGTAAGTTCAAGAATTACGAGCCGCACCATACGCTGCTGGATCGCACGCTAGTCATGGTGTTCGAGAAGAACTCCACCCGCACACGCTTGTCGTTTGAGGCTGGCATGCATCAGTTGGGCGGCGCGGCGATTTACCTGAATACCCGCGACAGCCAGCTGGGCCGGGGCGAACCGGTTGAGGATGCTGCGCAGGTCATGTCCCGCATGTGCGACATCATCATGATCCGCACTTTCGGCCAGGACATCATCGATCGCTTTGCAGCCAACTCCCGCGTGCCGGTCATCAACGGCCTGACAAACGAGCATCATCCCTGCCAGGTGCTGGCCGACGTCTTTACCTATATCGAGCATCGCGGCTCCATCGTCGGCAAAACCGTGGCATGGATAGGCGACGCCAATAACATGCTGTATTCGTGGCTGCAGGCGGCGCAGGTATTCGGTTTTCATGTCAATGTATCCACGCCCAAAGGCTACGACATTGATCCTAGCCTCGTGACGGCAAACAAGAGCCGCTATACCGTATTCGGCGACCCGTCGGACGCCTGCGTCGGCGCGGACCTGGTCACGACCGATGTCTGGACCAGCATGGGATTCGAAGCGGAGAATGCGGCACGACTGCAGGCCTTCGACGGCTGGATTGTGGACAGCGCCAAAATGCGTTGCGCACATCCCGATGCCTTGTTCATGCATTGCCTGCCCGCGCATCGCGGCGAAGAAGTTGCCGCGGAAGTCATCGACGGGCCACAATCGGTAGTCTGGGATGAAGCGGAAAATCGCCTGCATGTCCAGAAGGCGCTGCTCGAATACCTGGTTCTGGGCAGGCTCACCTAATCATTTATTCCGTTTTACCTAATTACCCACACTCCAAGCACGCGAAGCAGAAATCATGTCGACCATTCTTCAATCCGTTCCCGTCAATCAAAAAGTGGGCATCGCCTTTTCCGGCGGCCTTGACACCAGCGCGGCGCTGCACTGGATGCGTCAAAAGGGCGCAATTCCCTATGCCTATACCGCCAACCTGGGGCAGCCCGATGAGCCGGACTACGACGCGATTCCGAAAAAAGCCAAGCAGTACGGGGCGGAACAGGCTCGCCTGATCGATTGCCGCGAACAACTGGCCGCAGAAGGCATCGCTGCGCTGCAAAGCGGCGCCTTTCATATTTCGACCGCTGGTATCACTTATTTCAACACTACGCCGCTTGGACGTGCAGTGACCGGCACCATGCTGGTGGCCGCGATGCAGGAAGACCAGGTCGATATCTGGGGTGACGGCAGTACGTTCAAGGGTAACGACATCGAGCGTTTCTACCGTTACGGCTTGCTGATCAATCCGGCACTGCGCATCTATAAGCCCTGGCTGGATGACACCTTCATCCGTGAACTCGGCGGCCGCAAGGAAATGTCGGAATTCCTGATCAAGTCCGGCTTCGACTACAAGATGTCGGTCGAGAAAGCGTATTCGACTGACTCCAACATGCTGGGCGCGACGCACGAAGCAAAGGATCTGGAGCACCTGAACAGCGGCATGAAGATCGTCGAGCCGATCATGGGCGTCGCTTTCTGGCGCGATGATGTCGAAGTCAAGCGCGAGGAAGTCAGTGTGCGTTTCGAGGAAGGACGCCCGGTCGCTCTGAACGGCGTCGCTTACTCGAATCTGGTCGACCTGATTATGGAAGCGAACCGCATCGGCGGCCGCCATGGTCTTGGCATGAGCGACCAGATCGAAAACCGCATCATCGAAGCGAAGAGCCGTGGAATCTATGAAGCGCCGGGCCTGGCATTGCTGTTCATCGCATACGAGCGTCTGGTTAGCGGCATTCACAACGAAGACACGATCGAGCAATACCGCGACAGCGGCCGCAAGCTGGGCCGTCTGCTGTATCAAGGCCGCTGGTTCGACCCGCAAGCCATTATGCTGCGCGAGGCGGCCCAGCGCTGGGTTGCACGTGCGATCACAGGTGAAGTCACACTGGAACTGCGCCGCGGCAACGACTATTCCATCCTGAATACCGAGTCACCCAACCTGACCTATGCGCCTGAGCGCCTGTCGATGGAAAAGGTAGAAGACGCGCCTTTCTCGCCACAGGATCGCATCGGTCAACTCACCATGCGCAACCTGGACATCAGCGACACGCGCGACAAGCTAGCGATTTACAGCAATGCCGGTCTGTTGAGCGGCAATTCGTCGGTTAGCCTGCCGCGCCTTGGAAAAAACAGCGACAAATAATTGCAACCTTTCGTACTGAACCCAAACATGAGCACACAATTCGATCAAGTCAGCGTCATCAAGAAAGCCAATATTTATTTCGATGGAAAATGCGTGTCGCACACCGTGCTGTTCGCAGATGGCACCAAAAAAACCATGGGCGTGATTTTCCCTTCCAGCCTGACCTTTAATACCGGTGCCCCAGAAGTGATGGAACTCAACGCAGGAAAATGCCGCATCCGCCTGAAAGGCGAGGAAAACTGGACGACTTACGAAGGCGGCCAGAGCTTTGATGTGCCCGGCAATTCAAGCTTCGACATCGAGACTCTGGAAACGCTGGACTACGTCTGCCACTTCGGCTGATTGAATATTTTGGACCTTGCTGGCTGCTGGAATAACTATCCTGCAGCCCTGCAGATACTAAGAGCGCCTAACAAAATGAGGCGAAGCGGTTCTGAGTAGACGCGGTCGCACGCAGTACGAGCTGTACGGCAAGACCGACTAGGCGTCCCCGCGCAACACCCTCGGAATTATTTTGTTAGGCGCTCTAAGCAACTTAAACAAAGATCGGTTCGGCTTCCAGTAATACCCCGAAGCGCTGTCGTACATCTTCCCGGATGGCTTCCGCAAGTGCGACGATATCCTGCCCTTTCGCATTGCCGCGGTTGACTAATACCAATGCCTGCTTTTCGTACACGCCTGCGGCTCCTAGGGCTTTCCCTTTCCAGCCGCATTGGTCAATCAGCCAACCTGCAGCAAGCTTATAGCTGCCATCCGGCTGCACAAAACTGACCATCTGCGGGAACCGCGCAAGCAAGGCGTCGCGCTCTTCGCCCGACACAACGGGGTTCTTGAAAAAACTGCCGGCATTTCCGATCTGCGCCGGGTCCGGCAATTTGCGCGTGCGAATTGCAATCACCGCTTCGCTTACCTGCCTAGCCGTGGGAGTATCGATACCTTGTGCAGCCAGCTCCTGCGCCACGTCTGCATACCGGATGCTGGGCTGCCAGTGTTTTGGCAGCGCGAATGTGACAGAGAGAATGACTGCACGGTCACGCAGTTCATGTTTGAATATGCTGTCGCGATAGGCAAAATTGCAGTCCGCATTACTTAGCGTAAGAATTTCACAAGTTTCAAAATCGAAGGCAGTTAAGGAATGCAGGCGTTCCTTGATCTCCACTCCGTAAGCTCCAATGTTCTGGATCGGCGATGCGCCTACGCTGCCGGGAATCAGCGAAAGATTTTCCAAGCCACCGAAGCCCCGTTCCAGTGTCCATTGCACGAAACCGTGCCAATTTTCTCCGGCAGCGGCACGCACGAACCTTGAATTCTCGTCCTCATCTACAAGTTCAATACCCCGATTGCACAAATGCAGCACCAGTCCGGCAAAATCGCCGGTCAGGACGATATTGCTGCCGCCACCCAAGATCAAGCGTTGCAGCTGTGACAGCTCGGCGTCGGCATTGACAGCCACAAGTGTTTGCGCATTATCCACTCGAACATACGCGTGCGCTTTGGCATCAATGCCAAAGGTATTCAAGTGACGGAGCGAAAAGTCGGTCTGGATGGGAAGTCGGCTAGCCATAACGGCCGATTATAGCGTTTGAACCCTGGTTAATCCTTGTATCGCTGCTATAGCCATATGATTTTTTGTCCGATAGAATAAAACCGTTAATGAATTTATAAGGCATGCATCTCGGTCGGACATGCATGCTTAAGCAATTGAAGCAATTTACGATTAAGGAATTGAACCATGCCCTCATTTGATATCGTCTCCGAAGCCAATGCCGTCGAGGTTAAAAATGCCGTTGAGCAGGCGAACAAGGAAATCTCAACCCGTTTCGACTTCAAGGGAAGCGATGCACGGGTCGAGCAAAAGGAACGTGAACTGACCGCCTACGCCGATAGCGAGTTCCAGCTTAGTCAGGTCAGGGACGTACTGACCGGAAAAATGGTCAAGCGCAACGTCGATGTCCGTTTTCTGGATATAGGAAAAATCGAGAAAATCGGCGGCGACAAGGTCAAGCAGGTCATCAAGGTAAAAAACGGCATTGAATCCGACGCAGCCAAAAAAATCGTTCGCATGGTTAAGGACAGCAAAATCAAGGTTCAGGCCAGCATCCAGGGCGAAGCGGTACGCGTGACCGGAGCAAAGCGCGACGATCTGCAATCCACCATCGCCTTGCTCAAGAAAGAAGTGAAAGATTTGCCCTTGGAGTTCAATAATTTCCGCGATTGAGGCCAAAAGAAAAGGGAAATTGAAAAGGTAATTTTTCTGCAGGCGGAATTTCATGCAGGTGCGGTACCATGTGCAATGCCAAATCGTTTCAGCATTTTTCATGTTGGGGGAGCACCTACGTGAAACATAAAAAGTCAAGCCTCTATGCTTGCCTGGCGACCTTTAGCCTGATATCGCTATCAGGTTTCGTATATGCCGCCGATGTAAGTGTCGTAGGTCTTTTTCCCGGCAAGGCAGTGCTGGTAATCGACAATGGAGCGCCCAAGACCTATTCGGTCGGTGCGCGAATTGCGGAAGGCATCAAGCTGAGCGCGGTGAATTCGTCGAGCGCGACTATCGAAGTCAATGGCAGACGGCAAACAATCGCCATTGGCGAACATGTTCATCGCAGCGCATCTTCAGATTCGGCAAAAGTGACATTGCAGGCGGACGGTGCAGGCCATTTCATGACCAATGGCCAGATCAACGGCGGTACAGTCCGCATGCTGGTTGATACGGGCGCAACCATGGTGTCGATGCCGGCGTCAGATGCCATACGGCTAGGCATCGACTACAAGAAGGGGCAACCCGGAATGGTCAACACCGCCAACGGCGCCGCTCCCGTTTACCGGGTCAAACTGAACACGATAAAAGTCGGCGATATCGAAATGAACCAGGTCGATGCACTGGTTCAGGAAAGCGGCTTACCGATCATCTTGTTGGGCATGTCTTTCTTGAATCGCACCGAAATGCGCCGCGAAGGCGAACAAATGACCCTAATCAAACGCTATTAAATAAATACCCAATTGCGCACCCGCACGGCGTACTGCCTTGATCCGTTCTGCGTTGCCATAAAAAAGGGCCTGCAAGGTAATTGCAGGCCCTTTCGTTTTAGGAATTGACTACCGCTCAGGCCTCCGGATCTTTCAGGCGGCGCTGCTTGACGGCCGCAGCCAGCCCTTCCAGCACGCTCAGGCTTTCGTCCCAGCCAATGCAACCATCGGTAATCGATTGACCATAGGTGAGTTCCTTGCCCTGAATCAGGTCCTGGCGGCCGCTGAGCAAGTGCGATTCGATCATCACTCCGACGATGCGGGTATCGCCTGCGGCAATCTGTCGGGCGATATCGGCGCAGACAGGAACCTGGTTTTCCGGTTTCTTGCTGCTGTTCGCATGCGAAGCATCAATCATCAGGCGTGAGGCAAGGCCGCTGGCGGCGATTTCCTTGCATGCCGCATCGACACTGGCGGCATCGTAGTTTGGCGTTTTGCCGCCGCGGAGAATGACGTGACAATCCTCGTTGCCGTTGGTTGAAACGATTGCCGAGTGTCCGCCTTTGGTCACCGACAGGAAATGATGCGGCTGCGAAGCTGCCTTGATCGCATCGACTGCAATTTTGACATTGCCGTCGGTGCCGTTTTTAAAACCCACCGGGCAGGACAGGCCAGAGGCAAGTTCTCGATGCACCTGCGATTCGGTGGTGCGTGCGCCGATCGCACCCCAGCTGATCAGGTCAGCCACATATTGCGGGCTGATCACGTCGAGGAATTCTGTGCCGGCAGGCAGGCCAAGTTCATTGATGTTCAACAGCAGTTCGCGCGCCATGCGCAGGCCGTCGTTGATGCGAAAGCTGTTGTCCATGTAAGGATCGTTGATCAAGCCTTTCCATCCAACTGTGGTGCGCGGTTTTTCAAAATACACGCGCATGATGATCTCCAGTTCCCCAGCATAACGTTCGCGTTCCTTCACCAGGCGACGCGCGTATTCCATTGCCGCCTTGGTGTCATGAATCGAACAAGGTCCGATCACGACCATCAGCCGGTCATCCTGGCCGTGCAAAATGCGATGCAACGCAGTGCGCGCATTCGCCGCAGTGGTCGCTGCTTTTTCGGAACAGGCGAATTCCCGAATAAGATGCGAAGGTGGTATCAGTTCTTTCAATTCTCTAATCCGTAAATCATCGGTGCGCGGCATGTTGTTCTCCAGGATGAAATCTGTAAAAAGAAAAACCGCCATCACTGGCGGTTTCTCTAGAAATTCGGTTTGTCTCGTGTGCGTTTCGCTTTTACGTTACTTTACCGCTTCTCCACCGCCATTGGGCTGGAATAGCTAAAGTGAAAATAAAAGTAAAAGCGCGCGAAGTTCATAAAAATACTGGTTTCGGATCGAATTTTGTTCAATAGTGCTATAAACAAAGGCATTTGGCAAGTGCGTCAGTCAAAATACTGCCGGCTTCGCTTCAGAACCGGCAGTAAAACCGCATTATGCCGTGCCGCCTACCGTCATACCATCGATACGCAAGGTGGGCTGCCCTACGCCTACCGGCACGCTCTGCCCTTCCTTGCCGCAGACGCCTACGCCCGAATCCAGACGCATGTCATTGCCGATCATGGATACGCGGTTCAACACGTCCGGCCCATTACCGATCAATGTTGCGCCCTTTACCGGATAGGTAACCTTGCCGTCTTCGATCATGTAAGCTTCGCTTGCCGAAAACACAAATTTGCCGTTCGTTATATCGACCTGTCCCCCACCAAAGTTCACGGCATACAGACCGTTTTTCACAGATGCAATAATCTCTGCCGGATCCTTGTCGCCGCCCAGCATATAGGTATTGGTCATGCGGGGCATGGGCAAATGGGCAAACGATTCGCGGCGCGCATTGCCGGTGACCGGGACATTCATGAGGCGCGCATTCAAGGTATCCTGAATATAGCCTTTCAGGATGCCATCCTCGATCAAGGTCGTGCAATGCGTCGGATTACCCTCATCATCGATATTGAGCGAGCCCCGGCGGTTGGCAAGCGTTCCATCGTCCACGACCGTCACACCCTTGGCGGCTACACGTTCGCCGATGCGGCCAGAGAAAGTGCTCGAACCTTTCCTGTTGAAATCGCCTTCCAGGCCGTGGCCAATCGCTTCATGCAGCAGAACGCCAGGCCACCCCGGACCAAGCACTACCGTCATAGGCCCCGCAGGCGCCGGGCGCGCGTCCAGATTTACCAAAGCCGAAGCTACCGCTTCTCCGGCATAGGTTTCCAACAGTTCATCGGTAAAATAAGCATAATCGTAACGGCCGCCGCCGCCCGATGTTCCCATTTCCCGGCGACCATTCTGTTCCGCAATCACGGTGATTGACAGCCGTACCAAAGGACGGATATCCGCAGCAATCACGCCGTCACTGCGTACGACCAGCACCACGTCATACTCACCTGCAAGACCGGCCATGACCTGTACTACCCGTGGATCTTTGGCACGTGCTATGCGTTCAACTTTCTCCAGCAGCTTGACCTTTGCGGTTGCATCCAGAGAAGACAGGGGATCATGCGGCAGATAAAGCGCCCGTCCGCCGGAAACCTGGATTGCGGAAGCAACTTTGATCTTGCCGGCGCCCTGACGGGCGATCGTGCGGGTTGCGGCAGCGGCCTCGTCCAGCGCGCGCTCGGAAATTTCGTCGGAATAAGAAAACGCCGTCTTGTCGCCGGAGACTGCACGTACGCCGACTCCCTGGTCAATTGAAAAACTGCCGGTCTTGACGATGCCTTCTTCCAGGCTCCAGCCTTCGTTTTTTGTAAATTGGAAATATAGATCCGCATAATCCACACGATGCGTAAACATATTGCCAATTGCTTTAAGCAATTTGTTTTCATCAAGACCGAATGGGGTCAGTAAAACGTCACGCGCAATGGCTAAGGACTGGAGATTTGGCTCAAATAAGTGCATGTCGGATCACGAGCATCGATGAAACTCGTATTAAAAATAGACGAAGTAAAGCAGATTGTAGTCCATTTTTTAAACTAGGGATCGAGCCGCAATTTGCAAGAATGCGTCCTCTGACGCCATGAAGTAATTGAATCGTTCATAGATCGATATCTTTAATAACACCAATATAGATATGATAGGCACGGGTACTACTGCGGTAGAAAAATAAAGACAGGCCGCCCTCTGCAGCAGCAAGCGGGGTAGTTAGAGCTTTCGGTGTTTCAGTGCAGGGAGGTTTTCCCTGACACTGGCGATCAGGCCATGGTCGATTTTACCCACTATGACGCCCTCGCCTTCTGGCAACACGGCCTTAATTTCACCCCAGGGATCAATCAGCATGCTATGCCCCCATGTGCGTCGGCCATTGATGTGTCTGCCTCCCTGTGCAGCCGCCAGGACATAGCATTGGTTTTCAATTGCACGTGCACGCAACAGAATCTCCCAATGCGCTTTCCCGGTGGTATAGGTAAAGGCTGCGGGCACGACCATCAGGGTACAGTCGCCCATGGCACGATACAGTTCCGGAAAGCGCAGGTCGTAGCAGACGGACAAACCGACTTTACCGAATGGCGCATCAAAAGTACCTACCGCTACACCCGGTACGATAGTACGCGATTCATCATAGGACTCCTCGCCTTTCCTGAAACCGAACAAATGGATTTTGTCGTAACGGCTGATGCGTTCGCCGCTCGGAGAATAAATCAGCACGGTATTCAGGACCTTGCCTTCGTCCGGTGAAGCCAAAGGCAATGTGCCGCCAATCAGCCAAATCCCATGCTGGCGCGCCAGATCCGCCATACATTCCTGAATCGGTCCCGAGTCGAGCCGCTCTGCACAAGATATCTTATCGGTATCCCGCATGCCCATGACTGGCCAGTATTCAGGCAGCAAGACCAGCTGCGCCCGCTGGTTTGCAGCCTCAGCCACCAGGCGGCGCACGGTCGCAAAATTCTCCTGAGGCACAGGCGTGGAAACGAATTGCAGCGCTGCGATCCTGGTCATTACCCATTTTCTCCAAATGAGCCGTTCTGTTGTGAGGACAGCGCAGGCGAAACCGAGTTCAGTCGCCCGACATTGCGCGGAAGCTTGGTGATTGCCGGATCTTTCCAGGAACCGGAAATCTGGTATTCCATAGTGAAGGCGCGCATCAATGGATCGCGCAGGAACAATTGCGCCAGGAATGAGCCAAGACCGATGACCGGATTGACCACCAATCCATATACGACAGATGCGGCTCCGGCATTAATTTCAGGGATTACGACCACATGCAGATTCTGCACTTCCTTTGAGATATCGATGTCGCCGTCCATCAACACTACTGCATTCAAGCTGCGCATCTTAAAATTGTCCGTATTCAATACACCCTGCGAAATCCTGGCCGTTCCCACTATGCCGTCAAATGCAAAGCCTTCTGAAAAAACATCGCGAAAATCCAGCGTCAGTCTGCGCGGCAAGGATTGCAGACTCAATACGCCCAGTAGCTTGGCTGCACCCGGATCCACTTTCAAGAATTGTCCGGCAGTCATATCCAGATGAAGCTGACCGCTTAAACTGGGTATATCGATTGCAAAGGGCATGCCTTTCCAGCTGATATCACCATCCATCTTCCCTTTTCCTCCACGCAGCACGTTGGCGAAGCCAAAGCGATTGAGAAGTTTTCCTGCATCCGTAATATCCAGAGCATATGTCAGGTTGGTCGTGTCATTCGTTCCGGAAATCCATTTGCCGGCGGCTTTGAAAGATGCATCCGGATTAACCAGAGAAAGCTTGTTGATTTGCCATTCTCTGCCGCTCGGGCCTGCAGCGTTGCGAGCAGTGAGTTCAAGCTGTCCGAGCTTTTTGCCGAACAGTTGAAAGTTTTCCGCAACAATATCCAAGGCCGGAATCTGCGGCGCCGTCGTGGACTTTCCTTCCAGCAGTTCACTGACGTCTGATGCTGCGGATTGCGGGATGATGAGCGACGCCAGACGCGCTCTTACCCTGCCCAGTCCTCTTCCTGAACGTGATTCATCCCAGGACACATAGCCGGACGCCTGCTCGGAATCGATATTGGCCTGCCAGCTTCCATTTTGATGCGAAGCACCGACAATGACGTTGTCGAGCTTCTTGCCCATCACATACAGCTCCGTTGCGCGTGCGGCAAATGCTTCCGGATCGATGTACTGGGTAATTCCCAGATTCGCCGAAGCGGGTTCAGGTGTTTTCTGCACCTCTTCGCCAGCGCCGGTAATATCTGCCACTGCGGCACGCCATGCATCGATATTGAGTGACTGAAGACTGACGTTGGCAACAAGTCCGGTATCAGGTTGCGGAGCGGGCACGTTGACGCCGATACCGCCTCGCAGCACTTTCCAGGACGCTTCCTTGCCGATCAGTTTTTCACGTTCATAATTGGCTGCTATCGTGTTTCCAAGCGAAAGGCGAATCTGGTCTTTCAATTTCAGCGCATCATCGGACGGCAACCCGGCAAGCTCGAATTTGAGCGGCAAGCTTTCATTAGCGGCCTTGCGCAGCGGCGAGGGAAAATTCAAGGCAATACCCTGCAAGCCGGATTCCACAATGATTTCCGGGCGTTGCTTTTTCACGTTAATGGTAGCGTTGTAACGCGTGCCGCCGACGACTTGCTGCAACAAGCGATGCATGACCGGGGTTGGGTAAGCTTTGCGCAAGCCGTCGGAAGACATGCTTCCCTCAACTCTCACCGAAGTCGTGCCGTCACGCTGGGTTCCTCCGGTCACGGCGGCAGGCCCACCAAGGAAGTTCGCCTTGATACCGTTCAAAGCAAAGCCTTTCTCGTGAAATGCGAGTTCTCCATTGGCACCGGTAATCAGCGGAAGCATCGTTTGCAGAACAATGCCGTTGCCCATGAACTGCACGGAACCCTGCACCTTGGCTTCCTTCATCTGATGCAATGGCAATTGCAATTTCAGCGCAAGTTTTGCATCGCCTGAAGTTTTTGTTTCTTCGGTGAAATCGTTAATCCAGCCGGTGACCGGACTATTGTTGACATAGCCGATAAAATCCTGAAGCGCTCCACTGGCCTTTCCGTCAATTTCCAGAACGTTTGCAGGCGATAGAAGATCGGGAATCAGCGCATTGACATCCGCGATCTGCACATTAAATGTCTTCGCAGTCTCTGCATGGATATGCAGGCGCGCGCGTTCAACTGAAAAACTGCCATTGATTTCTTCGAGCAGTGGCCAGAATGGTGCTTTTCCGTCTTTACCGAAATGGCCCGGAGCATAGTTCAAGATCCCCTTTTCAATTTTTCCCGCAATTGCAAATTGCCCTTTCAGTTTGTCAGGGAGATTCTGTTTATGAAATGGAATATCTGCCACGTCGCCCTTGATGGTGACCGCAACATCCTTTGCCTGCCCACCCTGCAGCGCACCGTTTAACCAGTGCCGCAGATCCTCAGGCGTTCCCATGGGCAGATAGCGGCCGATCCGGTTCAAATCCAGGGTGGCAATCCTGGCTGACAAATCCACTGTCCCAAGCGGTTTGCCTTGCTGCGCAACCAGAGGCATCCAGTGCTTCCCTTTCAGGGAACCGGAGGCGCCTTCCTGCACAAAATTCATGCTGTCGATCTGCAACAAGACTCCGGCCTTGTCCTTGAGATCCCACTTTGCCTGCATGTCCAGCTTATCGAAAGGCATGACGGGATCATTGAAATACCCGGGCAGGTTAAGGCTTACATTGCTCGATGCCAGGCTAAATGCACCGCCCTGATCGTTTGCATCGATGGTGCCGGTGAGATTTTCGAAACCCGGAATGCCAGGCACGGCCGCCTGTGCCGGAGTATTGCCCTGTTTTGGCCGTGCAGGCCGAGGCGCTTGCGCGTTCAGGCTCAAACCCGCAAACTGGCCTTTCACTTTATAAGCTGATATGTCCGGGTAAGATCCTTGCCACTCCGCCGAAAAATCCCTCAGATAGCCGCGCGGCGCAAAATCGGCCAGCATCTGCAACTGTGTCGCCGTCAAGGGCAGATGTCCAATGAAGTTGGCTACCGTGTGCAAATCCAATGTCTTCGCATCCAGAGTATTTTTTTCCGGCGTCTTGCCGGAGGGCGGAACAGAGACATATTTAATGGTTGTTTCGGGAAATTTGAGACCTTCAGTGGTTTCGAACGAAAAATTTGTCAATGAAACCGCGTGCCCGCGCGTCCCGAAAGACAGCAAGCTTGATTTGCCTTGCCCTTCACTGGCGGACACACGTCCCTTGACTTGCGCAAGATTCAATACCTGAAGGTCTTTGCGCAATCGCGCCGATACGTTCGCTAAAGTAAGGTCGGCGGTAAAGTCAACGATGCGCGCGTGATCGAAATTCAGCCAGGCGCGGACCGAGCCGGCACCTTGCTGTACTTCGAATGGATAATCAAAATACGTCTTCCACACCGCGAGGTCGGTATTGCGCCAGTCTGCATATAGGGTCCCCTTCCACACTTTGAAGTCGGATATCTTGTTTGCAAATGCAGGATGAACAAAATCGGCGCGTATATCAACGGGCGCAGCCAGTTGCTCGGGCGGCGTTGCTTTCAGTGCAAACCGGTGATGGCGCCATTGGTTATGCAGTACGAAGTCCACCTTGTTCAATACCAGTTCAGGAACTCCGCGCATGGCGTCGTTCCAGCGTATCCATCCGTCGCGTATTACGATTTCGCGCTGGGACAATACCCAGTCCAGCCCTTTTCCTTCATCGTCGCGCTGACGCTCAACGAGAATTCCGGCGACATAAATGTTCCCCTCCTTGTCGCGCTCGATATCCATGTCGGGACGACTGATCTCCAATGTCTCCAGACGCAGGTCTGCCGCGGTGAGAGACCACCATGAAACAGTTGCGGCGACCTTGGGCAGGCTTAATGCCTGTTCGCCCTGCTTGTTATGAATAAGCACATTGGTCAGGGTGAGATGCGGATTTAGGCCGCGCCAGGAAGCATGGATCGTGGCAATCGAAACTTTCCGCCCAACGGCCTTGGTCGCCATTTGTTCAACTTGCGGTTTGTATACGTCGATATTGGGAAGAACGAGATAGCGAAGCGCCAGAAACAATGCGCAAAAAACAAAATAAACGATCAGCGCACTGGTCAGCAGCAGTTTAAGTGCACGACGGGTACCAGCATTGATGCCATGCCGCTTTTCCCAAAGGGCATGCCAACTCATTGTGTAGCGGCCGTCTTGCCGGCTGTTGGGAGGCTGGTCAGTGAACTTCAATTTATGGAATCAAACATATAACATCAATTTGCATGGCAGCCGGCATGTCTGTACTGACAAGCGGTCCGCTTCTGGCCACATGGCACCGGCGTCTCAAGCGTCGAACTATATTTTTTATTCTTTACTAAAACGCGTAAACGGCAAATACGCTCCCTAACTGCCAAGATGATACAAGAAACCCAAAGCCGGCAGTAGAAACAGCATGCACAAGCTTACCCCCTACCGTAACTGCGGCCAATTAAGCGTCTCATTGCAGAAACGCGCTTTTGCATAGCAATATGGCAAACAGATGCGTCGCGTACCCATTCAAGCTACTATTAATAAAACAATCGTTCAACTTATGCATATGAGCTCAGAACAGTTTCCTTTGACCACTATCGGCGCCTCACGGTTCTGTACACGCTGGATAAATGTGGACGACACTCGCGCCAGCAAGCTCGCCGAGCTTATGAAAATAGCACTGAATCCTTCCATTTTTGAGCAGCTTTTACAAAGTGAAACAGAATCCGGCATGCCGCTTTCTCGTGCCATGCGACGTGTGCGTAATCTCGTTGTCGCAAGCTTGATTGCCAGGGATTTAAGCGGGCAGGCTGATCTGAATGAAGTCGTGACAAGCATGTCGGAGTTTGCTGATTTTGCAATCCGCACCCATCTGTCGGCTCTGATGGCCGAGATGACCACGCAGCATGGCACGCCGGTTGGCGAAGAATCAGGAAGGCCGCAAGAACTCATCGTGATCGGCATGGGCAAGCTGGGGGGATATGAACTGAACGTGTCTTCCGATATCGACCTGATCTTCGTATTCCCGGAGGATGGTGAAACACAGCTCGCGTCGAACGAACAACGCCAGTTGTCCAATCAGGAATTTTTCACGCGACTCGGGAAAAAACTGATCGGAGCTCTCTCCGAGATCACCGAAGATGGGTTTACCTTCAGGGTAGACATGGCGCTTCGTCCCAATGGAAATTCCGGTCCCCTGGCAGCAAGCCTTGCCATGGTCGAAGAATACTTCATCGTTCAAGGGCGTGAATGGGAACGCTATGCCTGGGTCAAGGCACGCGCCGTCACCGGCGACGCGCAGGATATCACCGCGCTCGACAATCTTGTCCGTCCTTTCGTCTATCGGCGCTATCTGGATTACGGTGCGATCGACGCGATTCGCAACATGCATGCGCAGATCCGTGCCGAGGTGGTGCGGCAGGAAGCGCGCCACCCCGACCGCAGCAACAACGTAAAACTGGGGCGCGGCGGGATACGCGAAATTGAATTCTTAGCACAGGTATTTCAGTTGATCCGCGGTGGCCGCGATGCGAGCCTGAGGGACCGTTCCACGCGCCGGACCTTGCGCCTTCTGGCGGAGAAAGGGCTGCTTCAGCCGGAAATTGTCGACAGTATGCTGGACTCCTATGTTTTCCTGCGCAATGTGGAGCACAGGCTGCAGTATCTCGACGATGCGCAGACCCATAGTTTTCCCGCCAATCCTGATGATCAGCTCGCGGTTGCCCGCATGATGGGCTTTTCCGAGGTCCAACCGCTATTGAACACGCTGGATGAACACCGTGCCCGCGTTGCGGCGCAATTCGATGCGATTTTCAACGACAAGCGAAGCGAGCAGGCTGGAGCGGACGAGCAGGCTGATCCTCGCCTGCAGGCAGTCCTCTCAGCGAGCGACGGCGAAGAAGCGATTCAGGCCCATCTGAACAATCTTGGATACGACGACCCGCAGGCAGCGATGCAGCGCCTGCTTTCGACATGGCGTTCATCACGATTGCAATCCCTGCCGGAAGCCAGCCGGCAAAAGCTGGTTTCGCTGGTCAATCATGCATTGCCGATGATTGTCACGCAGACACCTGCGCACACGGTAACCTTGGGACGACTGCTCGGTTTTTTTGAAGCGATTGCACGACGCGCCTCGTATCTGGCATTGCTGACAGAATATCCTTATACCCTGGAGCGCGTCATCCGCATGATGGGGGCCAGCGAATGGGCGGCAACCTATCTTACCCGGCATCCCCTCTTGCTCGATGAGCTGCTGGACGACCGGACGCTCAAATCCAGTCCTGACTGGCAATCCTTTGCGCAGGAATGCAAACGACAGCTGGATGCGGCGTCAGGAGACACAGAAAGGCAAATGGATGTCCTGCGAGAATCACATCATGCCCAATTGTTCAGGTTGCTGGCACAGGATCTGGAAGGCAGTCTTAGTGTTGAACGCCTCGCCGATCATTTGTCTGCCTTGGCCGATATCCTGGTGGAAGCTACACTCGGCGCAGTCTGGCACACAATTCATAAGCGTCATCGCGAAACGCCCCGATTTTCCGTGATTGCCTATGGCAAGCTCGGCGGAAAAGAACTGGGCTATGCGTCCGACCTGGATATTGTGTTCCTGTATGACGATGACGATCCGGAAGCGCCTGCGCTCTACGCACGGCTTGCGCAACGCTTCATTACCTGGATGACCAGTCATACCGCCGCAGGAATTCTGTTTGACATCGACATCGCTTTACGCCCCGATGGAGCGAGCGGCTTGCTGGTGTCGTCGTTCTCTTCATTTGCCAAGTATCAGCTGGAGTCAGCTTGGCTGTGGGAGCATCAGGCTCTGACGCGCGCCCGTTTTTGCGCCGGCGACCCTTCCATAGGAGAGCGGTTTGAAAAATTGCGGGTTGATGTATTGCGCCAACCAAGAGACGAAGGAGAGCTCAAGCAAGGCATCCTTTCCATGCGCCAGAAAATGCATGATGCACATCCCAATCGCTCCACTCTGTTCGACCTGAAGCATGATGCCGGAGGCATGATCGACATCGAATTCATGGTTCAGTATCTGGTCCTGCGTTATGCGCCGCAATATCCGGAGTTGACGGCTGATATCGGCAATATCGCACTGTTGAATCTTTGCGGAAGACTTGGCCTGATCGATAATGGTCTGGCTTCAAAGGTGGCGGACGCCTACAGGACCTTCCGGAAACTGCAGCATCAGATCAGGCTGCAAGGGCATGAGCGTGCACGCGTGGAAACAGAATCGGTGGCCGACGAGATTTCGGCAGTCAAGGCACTTTGGACTGGTCTGTTCGCCTAGCGGACAAGCATGTCCACTGTCAAACATATCGCTTAACGCGAATCACACTGTCGGAACAAGGCTGGATAAAACCGGAAGAGAATGATAGAAACCCGTTCATACGCTGAACGGGTTCCGCAGGAAGATGTTTGCTTATTTTGCAGACATCAATGCCACAGTGGTATCCAGCATACGGTTGGAGAATCCCCACTCGTTGTCGTACCACGAAGAGACCTTCACCAGGCGTCCGGAGACCTTGGTCAGCGTTGCATCGAAATTGCTCGATGCAGGATTGTGATTGTAGTCAACTGACACCAGCGGCTCGGTGTTGTAGGTCAGGATGCCTTTCAATGCGCCTTCGGAAGCTTCTTTCATGATCGCGTTGATCTCGTCCACCGTCGTGTCGCGCGCCGCGACGAACGACAGATCCACGATCGAAACATTAATCGTCGGGACACGGATTGCATAGCCATCGAGCTTGCCGTTCAGTTCCGGCAGCACGAGGCCGACAGCCGCTGCAGCGCCGGTCTTGGTCGGAATCATGGATTGCGTGGCCGAGCGCGCACGGCGCAGATCTTCGTGCATGACGTCGGTCAGCACCTGGTCATTGGTGAACGCATGAACCGTCGTCATCAGGCCGTTGACCAAACCGATTTTGTCCTGCAGTGGCTTGACCAGAGGTGCCAGGCAGTTGGTGGTGCACGATGCATTGGAAATGACGGTATCAGTGGCTTTCAACACATTATGGTTGACGCCATATACCACGGTCGCATCGACATCCTTGCCGCCCGGAGCGGAAATGATGACTTTCTTTGCGCCGCCTTTCAGATGAGCAGACGCTTTTTCCTTGGTCGTGAAAAAGCCTGTGCACTCCAGCACCACGTCCACGCCCAGCTCGCCCCACGGAATTTCCGCCGGATTGCGCTGTGCAAAGACGCGAATCTTGTCGCCGTTGACGATCATGTAATCTCCTTCGACGGCAACGGTGCCCGGAAACTTGCCGTGCGCAGTGTCGTAACGAGTGAGATGTGCGTTAGCCTTGACATCGCCCAAGTCGTTAATCGCAACGATCTGGATGTCGTTCTTTTTGCCACCTTCATAATGGGCACGCAGGACATTGCGTCCGATGCGTCCGTAGCCGTTGATTGCAACCTTGATGGTCATGGTGATCTCCTAAACAAAATGGGCTGATTTTTTCTTATGCAATAACCGATTTCACTGCGCTCACCACTTTTTCAGTGGTGAATCCAAAATGCTTGAACAAAACGCCGGCGGGAGCGGACTCGCCAAAGGTATCGATGCCGATCACTGCGCCTTCCAGGCCGACGTATTTGTGCCAGAAGGCAGTGACGCCCGCTTCAACTGCCACGCGCGGCAAGCCCTTCGGAAGAACGCTTGCCTTGTACGACGCATCCTGGCGGTCAAAGGCGTCGCAGCACGGCATTGACACCACGCGTACCGGCACGCCCTGTGCTGCCAGTTCATCGGCTGCCTTGACGGCGAGTTCGACTTCAGAGCCAGTCGCAATCAACACCGCCTTCGCGTTTGCTGCGTCCTTCAATACATAGCCGCCGCGACGCACGGCTGCAATCTGTTCCTCATTGCGTTCCTGGTAAGGCAGGTTCTGGCGCGAGAAAATCAGTGTCGTCGGACCGGATTTGCGCTTGACTGCCTGTTCCCACGCAACAGCGGATTCCACGGTATCGCATGGACGCCAGTTGTCCAGGTTCGGAATCAGGCGCAGGCTGGACACATGTTCAACTGCCTGATGGGTCGGACCATCTTCGCCCAGTCCGATGGAGTCGTGCGTGAAGACGAAAATCGAACGGATCTTCATCAAGGCCGCCATGCGCAGGGCATTGCGGCTGTAGTCGGAGAAGGTCAGGAAGGTCGCGCCGAACGGAATGTAGCCGCCGTGCAGGGCGATGCCGTTCATGATCGCGCTCATGCCGAACTCGCGCACACCATAATTGATATGGTTGCCCGGCTGATCGGCGCGCACCGCAACGCATTCCTTCCAGTTGGTCAGGTTGGAACCGGTCAGGTCGGCAGAACCGCCCAAAAATTCCGGCAAGACCTGCGCATAGGCCTGGATCGCATTCTGGCTTGCCTTGCGCGTGGCGATGTTTTCCTTCTTTTCGCGGCAAGTGGCAAGATAGTCTTTAACGGCCTGTTCGAAATTGCCCGGCAGCTCGCCCTTCATCCGGCGTTGCAGTTCGCCGGCCTCTTGCGGATAGCGTTCGCTGTAAGCCTTGAACAAGGCATTCCATTCATTTTCTATAGCCTGACCTGCGTTCTTGGCATCCCATGCCGCATATATATCGGCGGGAATTTCGAAAGGCGGATGGTTCCAGCCGATCGCTTCACGCGTTGCAGCGATTTCCTTGTCGCCCAGGGCTGCGCCATGCACATCGTGAGTGCCTGCCTTGTTCGGGCTGCCTTTGCCGATCATGGTCTTGCAGCAGATCAGCGTCGGCTTGTCGGATTTCTGCGCAGCCTTGATCGCCTGGTCAATCGCGTCGACATCGTGTCCGTCGACATTGCGGATCACATTCCAGTTGTAGGATTCAAAGCGCTTGGGTGTGTCGTCAGTGAACCAGCCTTCCACGTGGCCATCGATGGAAATGCCATTGTCATCGTAGAGTACGATCAGCTTCGAGAGGCGCAAGGTTCCTGCCAAAGAGCAGACCTCATGCGAGATGCCTTCCATCAGGCAGCCGTCGCCGGTAAATACATAAGTATAGTGATCGACCAAGTTAAAGCCGGGCTTGTTGAATTCCGCCGCGAGCAGCTTTTCTGCCAGCGCCATGCCGACCGCATTACTGATACCCTGGCCCAGCGGACCGGTGCTGGTTTCCACGCCGCAGGTAATTTCAAATTCCGGATGGCCGGGGGTCTTGGAATGCAATTGGCGGAAATTCTTGATCTCCTCCATCGGCAAGTCGTAACCGCTCAAATGCAGCAAGGCATATTGAAGCATCGAACCATGTCCGTTGGACAATACGAAGCGGTCGCGGTTGATCCAGCGCGGATTTTGCGGGTTATGGCGATAATTCTTGGCCCAGAGGGCCACCGCAATTTCGGCCATGCCCATCGGCATGCCGGGATGCCCGGAGTTGGCTTTTTGTACTGCATCCATTGCCAGTGCACGGATTGCATTGGCCATTTTGTCGGTTGAAAGCTTGGAAATCATGGTGTTAGGCTTAAGACGAGGCGTGAGGCGGATTAGGACGAGATCAGACGGAGTCGATCTGCTGCAAAGTCCCATATTTTACCAGAGTGGACTGGGAAGATCGAAACTCGAGCACCATCGCTTCATCTTGTAAGCCTTACTATCACTATATATTGTCCTGTTTCAGTTTATTTTGCGTTTTCCGAAGGGATGATGGTCTCACTGTTCGCGCCTGTTTAAAGCAATACTTTCTATTAATCATTGCAATGTCGTTTTGAAATCACCCCTGTCTTTTTTCCTTAACGGCAGGTACAGCGGTTTTTCAATAAGTTATGAATTCCACCCCTGAATCTTACAACACATAGTTTACAAAAATTTTTCCGCCAAGCAATGTGATAGATCAAGATATTTTCTTAATCAAGCTACTTCATGGCCCGATTATCAAAAAATAAGTCCTATACAGTAATATGGCTGCTTCGCCCTCTGGAGATTTGATGCCTCGCTTTTATTGTCCTCAACCCCTTTCGATCGGCGCGCAAATTACGCTTCCCGAAAGCATTGCACATCATCTTCACGTGCTGCGCTTGAGCATTGGTGAATACATTACCCTGTTCAATGGAGAAGGCGGAGAGTATGTCGCCGCACTTATTTCGCTTGAAAGAAAGCGCGCCCTGGCGGAGCTCAAGACTTTTTCGCCCCGGGAAGCAGAGCTGCCTTACACTCTTACGCTGGCGCAGGCCTTGCCGGAAGCGTCAAAAATGGACTGGATCATTGAAAAGGCGGTTGAGCTCGGCGTCAGCGCTATTCAGCCTATCGCCGCACAACGTTGCGTAGTCAGGCTGGGGGAGGATCGAACCGCACGAAAGTTGGCACATTGGCAAGGAATCCTGGCATCGGCATCGGAACAAAGCGGTCGCAACCGCCTGCCCCATCTTTCGGAACCGATGGAATTGCCGCGTTGGCTCGCTCAACATGACTTGCACTCCCGGATCATTCTCACACCGCGAGCCGAGCAACCGCTGTCGAGTTGGGCGCGGCACCATTCGCCGCAACCCGTCGCTTTGCTGATCGGTCCGGAGGGAGGCTTTTCAGAGCAGGAAGAAAAAGCCGCACTCGACCAAGGAGCCATCCCTTTGTCGATGGGAAGCCGCATCTTGCGTACCGAAACTGCGGGTCTCGCCGCCGTTGCTGCACTCAATGCAATCTGGGGCGAAATGTAAGAGATTTCCAATCCCTCAGGTTGCGCCGGAATGCCAAGATCGCTCTCCAGGCAGTTGGGCACAAAAAGTTTGAATGCACGAGCTTACTGCTAAATATAGCCTTTTAAGCAATCTCTCCCATTTGCAAGTCCGATCCTTTGCAGTCCCTGCTGCCGCAGCATTATGCCTGGGCCAAATTCTTTATCCGATTTGTCAGGAATTACTGAAGTCAGCGGTTCAAGGCAATGGCCTGTCCCAAGGAAAAGGGACCGAAAGCATTTATAATCCTTTATTTTGCACGTTCCCAAGCCCATTTCATGAAGGTATTTCGCGGACTTCCTAATGCCGAATCACGTGCAGCCTGTGCGCTAAGCATCGGCAACTTTGACGGAGTGCATTGCGGGCACCAGGCTTTGCTGGCGCGCATGCAGCAGGCTGCTGCTGAATTGCGCCTGCCGACCGCAGTGATGACCTTCGAGCCGCATCCGCGAGAATTTTTTGCTCAGCATTCCAACGGCGCCTTCACCGCTCCGGCACGGATTGCCAACCTGCGCGACAAGCTGCAATCGCTTTCAAATGCCGGAGTCGACCGTGTGATCGTGGAACATTTCAACGCCTCGTTTGCCGCCCTCACGCCTGACGAGTTTGTCAGCAAGATCCTGGTGCAAGGCTTGAGCGTGAAATGGCTGATCGTCGGCGAGGATTTTCGCTTCGGCGCAAAGCGCGCCGGGGATATAGAGCTGTTGAAAGACGCGGGAAAACAGCATGGCTTTCATGTAGAGGCCTTGCCCAACGTACTGAATGACGGAACACGCGTTTCATCATCGGCAATTCGCCTTGCGCTGGCCCAGGGAGACTTTGACCATGCCAAAGCATTGCTGGGACATAGCTATACCATTTCCGGTCATGTCATACATGGCAAGAAATTGGGTAATAAGCTCGGATTTCCGACATTGAACCTGCGCATCGCGCATAAGCATCCCGCCTTAACGGGAATTTTTGTCGTGCAAGTGCATGGCCTGGATGACCGGCCGTTGCCGGGGGTGGCCAGCTTGGGCGTGCGTCCGACGGTTGACGATAGCGGGCGCATCCTGCTTGAAACCCATGTGTTCGATTATGCGCAGAACGCATACGGGAAGCTGATACGAGTAGAGTTCTTGAAAAAACTTCGGGACGAGGAAAAATACGTTGACCTTCCGACTTTGACGGCTGCCATTGCAAAAGACAGCGACCAGGCACGCGCGTATTTCGCACAAATGCAGAATTCCGCCATTTCCGCCACCGATCGAATTTGAAGTTCCGAGTCGATGTGAAAATTGCAGTGCGCCCTCTACCAGTTAATTATTTTTGAAGATAAACATGTCTGATAACAAACCCGGCAAACCAGCCGGCAAGCCGCAGAACAAATACCCGGTCAATATGACCGAAACGCCCTTTCCCATGCGTGGGGACCTGGCCAAGCGCGAGCCGCAATGGGTCAAGCAATGGCAGGAAAGAAAGCTGTATCAGAAAATCCGCGCCGCCTCCAAAGGACGTCCCAAATTCATCCTGCATGACGGCCCGCCTTATGCGAACGGCGACATCCACATCGGCCATGCAGTCAACAAGATCCTGAAGGACATCATCGTCAAGACGCGTCAGCTGGACGGCTTTGACGCGCAGTATGTACCGGGATGGGACTGCCACGGCATGCCGATCGAAATCCAGATCGAAAAGCAGTACGGTAAAAACCTCCCGACTGAAGAAGTACTGGCAAAGTCCCGTGCCTATGCAAGCGAACAGATCGAGCGGCAGATGAAGGACTTCATCCGCCTGGGCGTACTCGCGCAATGGGACCGTCCCTACAAGACCATGGATTTCGGCAATGAAGCCGATGAAATCCGTGCGCTCGGGGCGATTCTCGATAAAGGCTATGTCTATCGAGGCCTGAAGCCGGTGAACTGGTGCTTCGACTGCATGTCTGCGCTTGCAGAAGCCGAAGTGGAATACCAGGACAAGCGCGATCCCGCCATCGACGTAGGCTTTCCGATCGCAGATCCGGACAAGCTAGCTGCGGCTTTCGGCGTGGATAAACTTCCGGTCGAAAAAGGCTATATCGTCATCTGGACTACCACGCCGTGGACCATTCCAGCCAACCAGGCATTGAATGTACATCCAGAAGTGACATACGCATTGGTAAAGACTGTGCGTGAAGGCGAACCGTTGTTGCTGGTCTTGGCGCAGGACCTTGCCCAGGCGTGCCTCGAGCGTTACGGCCTTGAAGGGCAAACGATTGCGACCTGCCAGGGTGAAGCATTGGCAGGCATTCAATTCCGGCATCCGCTGGCCGCTGCCGACAAGGGATACGACCGCCTCTCGCCTGTCTATGCCGCTGAATATGTCGGCATAGATACCGGCACGGGCATTGTTCATGCGGCGCCGGCCTACGGCGTAGATGACTTCATTTCCTGCAAAGCGCACGGCATGAAGGATGACGCAATCCTCAATCCAGTCATGGGAGACGGCAAATACGCGTCCTGGCTGCCGCTTTTTAACGGCATGACGATCTGGGAAGCTTCCAAGCCAATCTGCGAAAAGCTCAAGGAAGCCGGTTCGCTCCTTAAGCTGGTAATGCTCGATCACAGCTACATGCATTGCTGGCGCCACAAGACGCCCATCGTTTATCGCGCTACCTCGCAGTGGTTCGCTCGCATGGATGTCACGCCCAAGGATGGCGGCCCTACCCTGCGCGAAACCGCTTTAAAGGGGATCGAGGAAACCAGGTTTTTCCCCAGCTGGGGCAAGGCGAGACTGCACGGCATGATCGCCAACCGGCCGGACTGGACGCTATCGCGCCAGCGTCAGTGGGGCGTTCCTATGGCGTTTTTCATTCACAAGGAAACAGGCGAGTTGCATCCGCGTACGTCCGAGCTGCTGGAACAAGTCGCCAAACGTGTGGAAAAAGAAGGCATCGCCGCCTGGCATGCGCTCGATCCCAAAGAGTTGTTGGACGCGGATGCCGATTCCTACATCAAGAACAAGGATACGCTGGACGTCTGGTTCGATTCCGGCTGTACGCATCAGACAGTGCTGCGCGGTTCGCACCGGGAAGAATCCCATTTTCCGGCAGACCTTTATCTGGAAGGTTCGGATCAACACCGTGGCTGGTTCCATTCCTCGCTGCTGACCTCTTCGATGCTGAACGGTACGCCGCCCTACAAGGCCCTGCTGACGCATGGCTTTGTCGTCGATGGCGAAGGCAAGAAGATGTCCAAGTCCAAGGGCAACGTGGTTGCGCCGCAAAAGGTATCCGATTCGCTCGGTGCGGAGATCCTGCGACTCTGGGTCGCCTCGACGGATTACTCAGGCGAACTGTCGATCTCGGATGAAATCCTGAAGCGCGTGGTTGAAAGCTATCGCCGCATCCGCAACACCTTGCGCTTCCTGCTGGCCAATACTTCCGATTTTGATCCTTCCAAGGACGGGGTCTCGTTAGACGAACTGTTCGAGATCGACCGTTATGCGATTGCACGCATGGCGCAAATGCAGGAAGAAATCCTGCAGCATTTCAAGGATTACGAATTTCATCCGGTCGTTGCAAAGCTGCAAATGTACTGCTCCGAGGACCTGGGCGGTTTTTATCTTGATATTCTCAAGGATCGCCTCTATACGGGTGGGACGGATTCAAAAGCCCGCCGCTCGGCACAGACTGCAATCTGGCATATCACGCATGCGCTTTTAAGGATCATGGCGCCGGTTCTGTCGTTCACTGCAGAAGAGGCATGGGCTATATTTGCAGGCAAAGAAACCTATGCCCAGAGCGGCGAAACCATTTTTACGCAGACTTTCTATAAGCTGCCGCACATAGAAGACAATTCGGTACTGCTGCACAAATGGGACGTCCTCCGCGAGGTGCGCGGCGAAGTATTGAAGCGCCTGGAGGAAGTCCGTATCACCGGTGACATCGGCTCATCGCTGCAGGCAGAAGTCGATATCTATGCCAAAGGTGAAGTATTCGATTTGCTGGCCAGTCTCGATGATGACTTGAAGTTCGTCATGATCGTTTCGCGCTGCGGGCTGCATGATCTTTCCGATGCAAAGATCAATAGCAACTTCGACAGGCTTGGCATTGCATTAGTATCGGACCTCGCGTCCACCGCGGGTTCGGCATTCGCGTTGCAAGTGACGCCTTCCGCGCATGCCAAATGTGATCGATGCTGGCATTATCGCGCCGACGTCGGTTCCGATCCTGCACATCCGGAAATCTGTGGCCGTTGCGTATCGAACCTGTTCGATACGGGCGAACCGCGCGCATTTGCATGAAGCATGGTCCCGGTGGCATCATGGCGAGCAATTTTTTATAAAACGATAACCGAATGGCAAATAGAAAACATTTTTCCTCGAATTCCGGCGGCGGCATCGGATCCTGGCTGGGCATTGCCGCGATTGTCGTATTGCTCGACCAGATCACCAAAATCACCGTTACGCAAATCCTCAGCTACGGCCAGGCAATTGGAGTAACGTCGTTCTTTAACATTGTGCTGGTGTATAACAAGGGAGCCGCGTTCAGTTTTCTATCCAACCAGGGTGGATGGCAGCGCTATTTTTTTACCGGAATCGCGATCGCAGCAGTCATCCTGATTACATATCTAATTAAAAAACATGCGGGCAAACGCTTGTTCTGCTGGGGGCTGGCATTGATACTCGGCGGCGCCGTCGGCAACCTGATCGATCGATTAATGTACGGACATGTGATCGATTTTCTGGATTTTTATGTGAAGACCTGGCATTGGCCGGCTTTCAATGTTGCAGACATGGCTATCTGTCTCGGCGCAGGACTATATATACTTGACGAATTGCGTCGTTCAAAGTCATAGCTTCCATCGATAGATTATTGGATGTTTTGACATGTCGTTCCGGGAACTGAAATGACTCTTGCGGGTAAAAAAATAGTTTTAGGCATGACAGGAGGCGTTGCTTGTTACAAGGCAGCGGACTTGACACGCGCATTCATCAAAGCCGGTGCATCGGTTCAGGTGATCATGACCCACGCCGCAACGCAATTCATCACGCCGGTCACAATGCAGGCATTGTCGGGCAAACCAGTCTATACCGATCAGTGGGATGCCCGCATTGCAAACAACATGCCACATATCGATTTAACGCGGGATGCGGATGCAATGCTTATTGCTCCCTGCTCGGCGGACTTCATTTTCAAGCTCGCACACGGCGCCTGCGATGACCTCTTGTCCACTTTGTGTGTCGCGCGCCCTGCCGCGTTGCCGCTCATGGTCGCTCCTGCGATGAATGTGGAAATGTGGCTCAATGCCGCCACAGTCCGCAACGTAAAACAGCTGCAGGCCGACGGCATACGCATCCTTGGTCCCGACTCCGGAGACCAAGCCTGCGGAGAAACCGGAATGGGACGCATGCTGGAACCGGAAGTGCTCCTCGAAGAAGTAATGGCTGCATTCCAGGCAAAAGCCCTTGCAGGGAAACGGGTGCTTATTACCGCCGGCCCGACCTTTGAGCCGATCGATCCGGTGCGCGGAATCACCAACCTATCTTCGGGTAAGATGGGTTATGCCATTGCGCGGGCTGCTCGCCATGCAGGAGCGCAGGTCACGCTTGTCTCCGGACCGACTGCACTGGATACGCCATACGGCGTTCATCGCATCAATGTTCAGACCGCACAACAAATGCACGACATGGTGATATCGCATATTGCAGAGCAAGATGTATTTATCGCCGTTGCAGCGGTGGCGGACTGGAAAGTCCGCAAGCAAAACGATCAGAAGATCAAGAAACAGGGAACCGAAGACCGGCTGAGTTTGGAGTTGGAGCAGAATCCGGATATTCTTGCATCGGTCGCTGCGCTTCCGAACAGGCCGTATTGCGTGGGATTTGCAGCGGAATCGGAAAACCTTGTGGCCTATGGCGAAAGCAAGCGCATCAAGAAAAACATCCCGCTTTTGGTGGGCAATATCGGTCCGCAAACATTCGGCCAGGATCACAACGAACTGGTACTGTTTGACGAATCTGGCCATACCCAACTTCCTGCTGCGGACAAGCATTATCTTGCGCAACAATTAGTGGCAGAAATAGCGCGCCGGATTTGATTTCTCACTACAAGCCGAAACGTGATGTCCGCCCATAAGGGATCAACAATAATGTCCACCATGAAAACACTTGACGTCAAAATACTCGACCCACGAATGAAGGAGCAATTGCCTTCCTACGCGACATCCGGCAGCGCCGGCCTGGATCTGCGTGCATGTATTGAAGCGCCGCTGGTTATCGAGCCGGGCACGACTCATTTGATTCCCACCGGTCTGGCCATCCATATCGGTGATCCACGCTATGCTGCCATGATTCTTCCACGCAGCGGGCTTGGTCATAAGCATGGAATTGTTCTCGGCAATTTGGTTGGCTTGATCGATGCCGACTATCAGGGCCAATTGATGGTCTCCACATGGAACCGGGGCGACACGCAGTTTGTCCTTAATCCGATGGAGCGCTTGGCCCAATTGGTCATTGTCCCGGTCCTACAGGTGGAACTTAACGTGGTGGATGAATTCACATCCAGCGAGCGAGGCGCCGGCGGCTTTGGAAGCACCGGAAAACATTGATCGGAAAACGAATGCACGCAGTAACCTCAAAAAGCCCAATTCTGCAATTTTCTTCGCTAAGACTTTGGCTGCCTTTTGTGCTTGCAATGACCGGATGCGCCACACAATCTCCAAGCATGCCGGAGCAGCGCCCAGTCGCAACGAGTCAGCAGCCCGCCGAATCGGAGGACGATGCCACGCTTCGGATGCTGACGAACTTACAGGATCGGCTGTACCGCATTACCGCGCCAATCCTTGTCAACAACACCGATTTATGCAAAGGCAATGCACGCAATCTGCTGGGGTTCACGGCAAAAAATAAATATTCCTACTCAATTGAACTCGCATCCACCGCAGAGCGCATACTCGGCCTGGATGAAAGATTGCAGGTGCTGGGAGTCTTGTCAGGGAGCGGAGCTTCCAAAGTAGGGATGCGCCGCGGAGATAAGTTGCTTGCCATCGAAGGCTCCTCTATTCCTACCGGCTTGAATGCCGAACGACAAGCCGCAGCAATGCTGCTTCCATTGATGAAAAACCGAGCAGCCGTCAAGCTCAATGTCTTGCGTAATAATTCTGACGTCGAATTGACCGTGCCGCTGACCTATGCGTGCGCATTTGGCATCGAACTTGGCAACTCGGATCATGTCAATGCCTACAATGATGGACGTCGCGTGATGATTACACGCGGCATGATGAACTTCGTGCAATCGGATAATGAACTGGCCTATGTCCTTGCCAAGGAAATTGCGCACAATTCATTGCGACATGCGAGCAAACAGAACATTGTCGGCACTGTCAGCGCGATTATCGAGAATCTTGTGCGGATACAACCGGATCTAACGACCATGGCCGGCAGCGCAGGCATCAAGGCAATGCCGCAAGAGCTGGATGCAGAAGCCGACAGGCTCGCTCTTTATATGCTCGCACGCGCAGGATACAAGATCGACGACGCTCCTCGATTCTGGCAACGACTGGCAACACAATACCCGGCGACCGTATTGAACGGTTATACCGCCATCCATCCAGGAGTAGCGCATCGGCTATCTGTCATTGAAAGAACCGTAGGAGAAATCAAGACCAAGCAAGCTTCCAGACGCCCTCTCGTACCGTAAGAATAATCAAGGGTGCCAAAACGGCATTCATACTCTTGCGTTGACAAATAAAAAACCCGAGTCGTATGCACGACTCGGGTTTTGTTTTGATAACGAATAAATTATTCGATTTCTACCGTTTCTTGCGGAGCCGCAGGTGCCGCGTCTCCTCCTTCGACGAACTCCAGTTTGATCTGGTCGTTCTCATCCATATCGACCGTTACACGTCCGCCAGCTACCAGCTTGCCGAACAACAGTTCGTCAGCCAAGGCCTTGCGAATCAGGTCCTGGATCAGCCGCGACATTGGACGGGCGCCCATCAATGGATCGAAACCATTCCGTGCAAGATGCTTGCGCAAGTTGTCGGTAAAGATTGCTTCGACTTTCTTCTCATGCAGTTGCTCTTCGAGCTGCATCAGGAACTTGTCGACCACGCGCAGAATGATTTCTTCGTCCAGAGAACGGAAGCTGATAATTGCATCCAGACGATTACGGAATTCCGGCGTAAACATACGTTTGATATCCGCCATCTCGTCGCCAGCTTCCTTCTTCTCGGTAAAGCCGATTGTGCGCTTCTGCAGGCTCTCCGCACCCGCATTGGTTGTCATGACAATGATCACGTTACGGAAATCAGCCTTGCGGCCATTGTTGTCCGTCAATGTGCCATGGTCCATGACCTGCAGCAGGATGTTGAAAATATCCGGGTGTGCCTTTTCAATTTCGTCAAGCAGCAGCACCGCATGCGGCTTCTTCGTGATCGCTTCGGTCAGCAGTCCACCCTGGTCAAAGCCGACATATCCCGGAGGCGCACCGATCAAACGGCTGACCGCGTGACGTTCCATGTATTCAGACATGTCGAAGCGGATCAGCTCGATACCGAGAATGAAGGCGAGCTGCTTGGCCACCTCGGTCTTGCCCACGCCGGTCGGACCGGAGAACAGGAAGGAACCGATTGGCTTGTCGGTCTTGCCCAGGCCGGCACGTGCCATCTTGATCGCGGACGCCAGAGCCTCGATTGCCGGATCCTGACCGAATACGACATTCTTCAGATCGCGATCGATTGTCTGCAGCTTGCTGCGATCGTCCTGATTGACTGTCTGTGGCGGAATGCGCGCAATCTTAGAAATGATTTCTTCGATTTCCGGTTTGCCGATCGTCTTTTTCTGCTTTGACTTCGGCAAAATGCGTTGCGCCGCACCTGCTTCATCGATAACGTCGATAGCCTTGTCTGGCAGATGGCGATCATTGATGAATCTGGCAGAAAGTTCCGCAGCAGTAGTCAGCGCAGAAGCTGAATACTTCACGCCATGGTGTTCCTCAAAGCGCGACTTCAGGCCGCGCAGAATCTGCACCGTCTGCTCTACCGTAGGCTCGTTGACATCGATCTTCTGGAAGCGGCGCGAAAGCGCATGGTCTTTTTCGAACACCCCACGGAATTCGTTGAAAGTGGTCGCACCGATGCACTTGAGCTGTCCGCTGGACAAAGCAGGCTTAAGCAGGTTGGATGCGTCCAGTGTTCCGCCAGAGGCCGATCCCGCACCGATAATGGTATGGATCTCATCCACGAACAAGATACCGTTTGGATTTTCCTTCAACTGCTTCAACACGGACTTCAATCTCTGCTCGAAATCGCCGCGGTATTTGGTACCGGCCAGTAGCGCACCCATATCCAGCGAATACACCACTGCGTTTTGCAGGATTTCAGGAACATCGCCTTGAGTGATCCGCCATGCCAGACCTTCGGCAATTGCCGTCTTTCCGACGCCTGCTTCGCCGACCAGCAAAGGATTATTTTTACGACGGCGGCATAGTGTCTGGATGACACGCTCGACTTCTGCCTCGCGCCCGATAAGAGGATCGATTTTCCCTTCGGCGGCAAGCTTATTCAGGTTCTGAGTAAACTGGTCGAGCGGGCTTTCTTTTTGCTGGCCATCGGCTTGCACATCTTCCGCACCTTCCGGAGCCTTTTGAGAATCAGCTTGCTGGTCTTTGCGCACCCCGTGCGAAATGAAATTGACCACGTCTAGACGGGTCACGCCTTGCTGGTGCAAATAATAGACGGCATGTGAATCCTTCTCACCGAAGATCGCAACCAGTACATTTGCGCCGGTTACTTCCTTTTTGCCATTCGAGGCAGATTGCACATGCATGATGGCGCGCTGAATTACACGCTGAAATCCCAATGTAGGCTGCGTATCTACTTCGCTCGTACCGGGTACAGTTGGGGTGTTATCAGCAATGAAGTTGGCCAATGTCTTGCGCAAATCTTCTATATTGACTGCGCAAGCCCGCAGCACTTCGGCTGCAGAAGGATTATCGAGCAATGCAAGCAGCAAATGTTCGACAGTGATGAATTCATGGCGAGCCTGGCGAGCCTCGACAAAAGCCATGTGTAAACTTACTTCTAATTCCTGGGCAATCATGCTTCCTCCATCACGCACTGCAAAGGATGTCCTGCCTTCCTAGCGTGGGTTAAAACGAGTTCGACTTTAGTACATGCTATATCTTTTGGATAGATGCCGCACATTCCTTTCCCATCGCGGTGAACCTTGAGCATGATTTGCGTCGCGGTTTCGCGGTCCTTATTAAAATACTCCTGAATGATGGCTACGACGAATTCCATCGGCGTATAGTCATCATTCAACAACAAGACCTGATACATAGGAGGAGGTTTGACCTCCTGTTTTTGCTCCCGTTGCACCAGGGCGGTACCATTGTCATCCTTAGTTGCCATGCGTCTATTCTAATGCGTTCGACCTGACGCGCAATCTAGAAGTGCGCGACATTTGATATTTATATTGATATTACGCTGTTTCTTGATAGTCCGCAGATAACGATGGAATAGGCTAAATCAAGGGTATTTTTTGCGGTCTCTCAAAAAATTTAATAGCTTTATGTAAATTACTTGACATTTTGATTTTTTCCGCAAACAATGGGAATTATTAAGAAGTGCCGCCAGGCACTTATTGATATGAAGTGAGCAATCTAAAGAGGGGGCAGCGTTACGCGAGGCTTCTTGCTTTTACGGCTCGTGTGATTAAGTTAATAATTTGAAAGACGCTTTTATGGCAACAGGTACCGTCAAGTGGTTTAATGATTCCAAAGGCTTCGGCTTTATCACTCCGGATGACGGCGGCGAAGATTTGTTCGCACACTTTTCCGCAATCCAGATGAATGGCTTCAAGACCCTTAAAGAAGGTCAAAAAGTACAGTTCGAAGTCACGCAAGGCCCCAAAGGCAAGCAAGCTTCCAACATCCAAGCTCCTTAATTGCATATGTTAAGGTAAAGTAAAAAACCCCGCAAATGCGGGGTTTTTTATTTGGCAATTTAGCACCAGTTCCGACAATCCCGTCTCGGTTGTTTATTTAAGCCTGGTAATTTTTTTACTCTTACATATTTTTAATCATCACCTCTCCGAAACCGGAGCAGGAGACTTGAGTTGCACCTTCCATAAGCCGAGCGAAATCATAGGTCACCTGTTTAGATAGAATGGACTTTCCCATCGATGCAATGATCAGATCCGCTGCTTCGGTCCAGCCCATATGGCGCAACATCATTTCCGCCGAAAGGATCATTGAACCAGGATTGACATAATTCTTGCCGGCATATTTTGGCGCGGTGCCATGTGTTGCCTCGAACATGGCAATGGAATCCGACATGTTTGCGCCTGGAGCAATGCCGATACCCCCGACTTGTGCAGCCAATGCATCTGAAATATAGTCGCCGTTCAGATTCAAAGTTGCGATAACGCTATATTCGTTCGGGCGTAACAGGATTTGCTGAAGGAATGCATCAGCAATCGAATCCTTGATAATTATTTCCTTGCTATTATGAGGGTTTTTTAATTTGCACCATGGACCGTCATCGATCGGCGTTGCGCCAAACTCTTTTTGTGCCAAGTGATATCCCCAGTCCCTGAATCCGCCCTCCGTAAATTTCATGATGTTTCCCTTATGAACAAGGGTCACTGAAGGTTTATCGTTATCAATGGCGTACTGTATCGCTTTGCGGACCAGACGTTCTGTGCCTTCTTTTGAAACTGGCTTGATACCGATGCTTGAGCTTGCCGGAAAACGGATTTTCTTGACGCCCATTTCCTTAATCAGGAAATCCATCACTTTTTTAGCTTCTGCCGATCCTTCCTGCCACTCTACGCCGGCATAAATATCCTCAGAATTCTCGCGGAAAATCACCATGTTCGTTTTCTCTGGCTCGCGCAAAGGAGATGGAACGCCGTCAAAATAACGTACTGGACGCAGACATACATATAAATCCAGCTGCTGCCTCAATGCAACGTTTAATGAGCGGATGCCGCCGCTTACCGGAGTAGTTAGCGGCCCTTTGATTGAAACGACGTACTCTTTGACGGCTTCCAATGTCTCTGCCGGCAACCAAGTATCCTGCCCGTACAAACGCGTGGATTTCTCGCCAGCGTATATTTCCATCCAACTGATTTTTCTCTTGCCACCATATGCCTTTGCTACCGCAGCATCGACAACCTTGATCATGACGGGAGTGATATCGACACCCGTGCCATCGCCTTCAATAAAGGGAATAACCGGATTATCTGGAACGTTCAGTGAAAAATCGGAATTGACTGTGATTTTTCTTCCTTCGGCTGGAATCTTAATATGCTGGTACATTTTTTTCTCCAGAATTAAGCAGATGAAATGGTTGGACGCCTCAACTCTTTAATTGTTACAGACCGATAGTTTTATATAAGATCTATGGAAAAATGGTTACATATTCTGCAGCAAAGATGCTTGATCAGGTCTATGCCAAAAGCAAAATTCTTCTCGGTACTTAATCCGCACCAGGAATATGTTTAAGAACTGCCCATTGCATCAGGGACTGTACACCTCAGCGTTCAATTAACAATATCCATGCCACTTATCTTATTCAATAAACCCTATGAAGTCATGTGCCAATTCTCGGCACATCCGACACGTTCGACCCTTGCGTCCTACATTTCCATACCCAATGTGTATCCAGCCGGCAGACTAGACGCCGATAGCGAGGGTTTGGTCTTGCTGACGGACGACGGCACGTTGCAGCATGCAATCAGTGATCCGGAACAGAAACAACCTAAAACTTACATTGTGCAGGTGGAGGGTAATACAGATAAAAATGCATTGGATCGTCTTCGCAAGCCGCTGAACCTTGGTGACTTCATGACGCGCGAATGCGATGTCAAGCGAATTCAGGAACCGGATTGGCTGTGGGAACGCAATCCGCCCATACGCCATCGCGCCAATTCACCAACCTCATGGTTAGCGATTACTCTGCAGGAAGGAAAAAACCGGCAGGTGCGCAGAATGACTGCTGCTGTTGGCTTGCCAACTTTGCGGCTGGTAAGAATTTCCATTGGCCCCTTCTCATTGGAGCGGTACCCTCTCTGGCCAGGCGAATGGACAGAAGTACCTTCCGCATTGGTGAAATAAGTTCAAACAGGCAAAAGTTTGAGGTTGAATGCGCTTTCAAGCAGCCAACCCAAAGCAAGCAACGAAATTTCCATCAATCCGCAGATCAAGCCTATGCGGCGATAAAACACTGTCGTCCGAAACACAAAGGCAAGCGGAAGGAAAATCGCCACAATTGCCAGCCGCCCCAACTCCACCCAATATTGAAACCCACCAATGCCAGCAATTGCGCATTCGACGGAAGTCCAAGGTCACTAAGCACACTGGCAATTCCAAATCCGTGCAGAAGACCGAACTCGAATGCCACTGCGCAGCGGCGCCCCTGGAAGACAGGAAAAATATTATTTAACGCTGCTGCGACTACTGACGCTGCAATAACAGATTCCACCAAGCGTGAAGGTAATTCAATGAGCCCCAATGCTGCGAGGCTCAATGTGAAGGAATGAGCAATCGTGAATGCTGTGACGATTTTGAAAACTTGCAGCATGGCGGACGGAGTATCTCTCCCCTGCCATTGTTTTTCTTGTCTGCAAATTACGGCCGACCATAACAAGGCCAGCAGAAAAGAATATGGTCGAAGCCCATCCAGATGTGCCATACCCCTTCACGGCAATAGTCAAGAAACTGCCGCCATTTACCCTATTTTTCAAAATTGAATGTTCTCGATGACTCATCAGGTGTGAAGACGGCAAAAGAGTTCTTCCCTTGATATTCCAAACGCAATAAACCCTTATGCTGCGGATCAAGATCAAAAATCAGGGAATTACGCGCCTCCGATGATTGCACCGGATGGCTGCATTGCAGCGACAAATCTTATAACAGAATAGCCGCCATCTGTATGCTCATCGCTCAGGTGATCGCTTACGTTTGCTTTGCAGGAACCATCTTCGGATTTCAATGCCAGCCTGGACATGGCATAGGCAGCGATATCCTGATGCCTCGTTCGCACTTCACCCCAGGTAATTTGCGCATCACCATCAATGTCCAGTCCAATGGCATAGTCAAGGTCGCGCAATGCGATATTCCATTGCCCCGCGATCTCTGCTCCCTTAACGACAAGCGTCAGATAAGTGTCGCTCGGTTTGTGCGCATGCGCATGACTAACAATAAAGAAAAGCAACATGATCCGCAGCCGCTTCATTTTTACTCTCCCTGCAGTCGGGGACCAAGGCTAATCAAATAAGCATCTTCAATTCCGGTGCTGGATAACCATTCAAGCACGGACTTGGCCGATGCCGCATCGCTTGCGGCAATTGCGGCTTCAAGAAAAATGCGCGCATCGCGCGGTTCGCGCTGCACTTCCCAGGTTTACTGTGCAAGCGCCAACGCCTTCTGCGGATTTTTCTCGACATGCAGTGTGCATCTTGATTCCTCCTGCTGATGTACGGACTCGCCGCGCATTTGGGCGGCATGGAACCGTGCCGCCAAAGCGGATTCGTGCTCAGCCGCCGAGATAAGATTCAGTGACCGTTCTGCCAAAATTTGCACCCATTGCTTTTCGGATGACGAGGCCTGGGGATGGCGGCTCAAGACAGCGCTTAATTTCTCGTAAGCGACGCCAGCCTTACCCGCGGAACCGTCGACCACAGCGCAGCAACCGGTGCCAATTAACGAGCTTTGTGCGCGTACTATTTGACAGTCGCGCCGCGCTTTCGCATAACGGGCTTGGACGATATGGATAATGGCACGAAGAATACGGGCCTCCGCGTGACTGGCTTCGCGTTCGATCACCGTGCCTAAATCCAAAGCGCACCAGAAAAGTCGTGCCGGTACTGGCGAATACTGGCCCGCATCATTTGTACCGGCGTCGGCGGCGCTTTCATGGCCCACCAAGGCGATAAGGCCGCCTAGGCAAAGTCCAGATAAGGAGGATCACCTTCTTCAACAACCAGACCGTAATATCGGTTAGCCAGCTTCTTAATAGCCGCTGGGAGATTATGCGGATCCTGCTGCAACTCGATCCGCAATCGGGACAACTCGCGCGCCAAAGGATCACTCGCCTGGAAGGGGAGGCGCTCAAGGACTTGCTGGTCGGATGCCGGCACGTAAGGCTTTGCAAAGCAAAGGCTTGCCGCAAGCAGACCCGCGATATAGAAGCCAAATCTTAAGCCGCCAATTCGCATGCTTAAATCTCCACCAGAAAAAAGGCGCGAATCATATCAATAGATCATTTAATAAGCAATTTTGTTAAATTTGTTGCAATGGGTTAATTTTTATCGTCCAAATTTCGACGATTTTAATTTTCTGTCAACCGACTGAATTACTTTTCGTTAATGGCAGTGATTCGTCAGAATCGCTTGTTCCTAAAATACATATATCAAAGGATGAAAAAATGAAGAACCTGATCGCTGCCTTGGTTGCTGGTTTGTTCGCTACGTCCGTATTTGCTGCTGGCCACGCTGCTGCTCCGGCAGCTTCCGCTCCTGCCGCTTCCGCTGCAGCTTCGGCACCGGCCGCTTCTGCTGCAGCTTCCGCTCCCAAAGCAAAGAAAGTTAAAAAAGCTAAGAAAATTAAAAAAGCTGACGCAGCTTCCGCGTCCGCATCTGCACCAGCTGCTTCGGCTCCTGCTGCAGCATCTGCACCAGCAGTTTCCAAGTAATTTAAAGCATCAAACAAAAAAGGCAGGGTAATTCCTGCCTTTTTTCATATACACTTTCTGCTGAAATTTACGGTGGCCATTATGCATATTTCCTCAATCCCCTACTTCCGATGCATTTCGGCCGCTTTTGTTGCGCTACTGGCCTCCACCAACGTTTCTGCACAAAATAAACTGCCAACTGTTCAACTTACAGCCGGCATGCATGTTATCCAGGCCGAAGTTGCTGCGACAGAAGGCGCGAGACAGCAAGGCTTAATGAACCGCCAGACCATGGGACCGAATGAAGGCATGTTGTTTGTGTTTGATCGGCCGGCAGGTGTGTGTATGTGGATGAAGAATACACCCTTGCCTTTGTCGGTAGCATTCATCGATCAAGCTGGGAAAATCGTCAATATCGAAGACATGCAGCCGAATACGACAGATTCGCACTGTGCAAAGAAGTTGATACGGTATGCGCTTGAGATGAACCAGAGCTGGTTCAAACAGAAAAACATCAAGCCCGGTACTACAATAGAAGGATTGCCGAGATAGATTTACCCCGCCTCGCGGCAAAAGATATCTAGCAGCGCTATAAACTGGGAAATTAATTAAAAAAGGCCGGACAGGCTATATAGCCTGTCCGGCCTTTTTGTCCGCACTAACGCCATCGACGACTAGTGCGACCCAATGCGAAAATCCGATTTATTAAGCAAGTGCTTTCAGGGCAGCTGCAAGGCGGCTCTTGTGACGTGCTGCCTTGTTCTTGTGAATAATCTTTTTGTCCGCGATGCTGTCGATGGTGGAAATCGAAGCCTGAAATACTTGGGTAGCAGCGGCTTTATCGCCACCTTCAATTGCCTTGCGTACTGCCTTGATTGCCGTACGCAACGTCGAGCGCTGGCTCGAGTTGTGTGCATTCAGTTTCACTGCTTGCCGAGCGCGCTTACGTGCTTGTGCGGTATTTGCCATAAAGTAAATTCCTAAAATCGTTTTGCAGCGCGCAAGGAGTGCGCAGCCAAATTCTGTAAAACCGTGAATTATAGAGGTTTTTTTAGAAATGGGCAATTTCTGCTTTCCTTTCCCATTTGCCATCCACTGCACAAAGATTTTTATGCACTTTTCCTCCAAAAGCACAATAAACGCTGTCCATCTTGTTACAAAACGCAGATTCCTGAGTTTCTTTAGGGCGAGCAGCTATAATGCGGCTCCATGAATTTGCATAAAACGCTCGCCACGGTTTCCGGCATGACCATGCTTTCGCGCGTGACCGGATTGATCCGCGAATTTCTCATCGCGCGCGCCTTTGGAGCATCGGCTTATACCGATGCTTTTTTCATTGCGTTTCGCATTCCCAACCTGCTGCGCAGATTGTTCGCCGAAGGGGCTTTTTCGCAGGCATTCGTCCCGATTCTAGCGGAATACAAATATCAAAAAGGCGAAGCTGCCACCAAAACACTGGTCGACCATGTGGCAACCATCCTGATCTGGAGCTTGCTTGGCACCTGCCTGCTAGGCATCTTGGGAGCGCCGGTCATCGTCTACTTTATTGCCACCGGCCTGAAATCGAGCGGGGACGCATTCGAGGTTGCAGTATCGATGACGCGCATCATGTTTCCGTATATCGGGTTCATGTCCTTCGTCGCTCTGTCCGGCGGCATATTGAATACCTGGCGGGAATTTAAAATTCCCGCGTTTACGCCGGTACTTCTGAATCTTTCCTTTATCGCGGCCGCGCTGTTTCTTGCGCCTTACCTGCAACAACCGATCTATGCACTTGCCATTGCAGTTGTAGCGGGAGGATTGCTGCAAATGGCTATCCAAGTGCCTGCCCTGATGAAGATCGGGATGCTTCCCCGCATTTCCTGGAATCTTCGACCAAGTTTGCAGGACGCAGGGGTGCGGCGTGTCATCAAGCAAATGATCCCGGCAACGTTTGCCGTATCGATTGCTCAAATCAGCCTGATTATCAATACAAATATCGCGTCACACCTTCAGGACGGCAGTGTTTCCTGGTTGTCGTATGCAGATCGTTTAATGGAGCTTCCTACCGGCTTACTGGGAGTGGCACTGGGCACAGTTTTGCTGCCCAGTCTTTCGAAAGCACATGCTGACGGCAATACTGCGGAATACTCTGCACTGCTGGACTGGGGATTACGCTTGTCGTTCTTGCTAGCCATGCCAGCTGCCGTTGCCCTGGCAGTATTATCGGAACCTATTACGACAACCTTGTTTCATTACGGAAAATTCGATACCTTGTCAGTCGCCATGACGGCAAAAGCCTTGATCGCTTACGGGGTTGGCTTGATTGGTTTAATCCTGGTGAAAATTCTTGCACCAGGATTTTATGCAAAACAGGATATTAAAACCCCGGTAAAAATCGGCATTGTCGTTCTGTTCCTGACCCAGGCGATGAATGCGCTTTTCGTTCCCTGGATCGCCCATGCTGGCCTCGCACTTTCGATCGGTCTTGGCGCATGTGTCAATGCGACCTTCTTGTATCGGGGATTGAAACGCCGCGGCATTTATCAATCCCGTGGCGGCTGGGGAATATTTTTTGTAAAGTTGGCTTTGGCGCTTTGCCTGCTCGCAGGCATCGCATATTGGAGCGCGAGCCACTTTCAGTGGGTAGCCCTGCAAGCAACGCCTTTTTGGCGAGTGGGCATTTTGCTTGGCATCATCGGCATCTGCATGATCGGATATTTCGGCGCCCTGTTTGCAATGGGTTTCCGCCTAAAGGATTTCAAGCGTATTTCTGGCTGATCCTTATCCTGGGTCTTTATTTGAGGCGGCCATGGTTATATCATGGCTTTTATGACGCTCGCCTCCCTTGATTATTTTTCTGCCTTGGTCAGCCAGGACGATTCGATTCCCCTGTTTGAAGCTGCATTGTGTATTGCGCAGGACGCAGAGCCGGAGCTCGATTTGTCCATGCCGCAAATACAGATCGATGTGTTGGCAGAAAGATTAAAGCGTCGCCTTTCAGACGATGCCTCAGATATACAAAAGCTTCGATTGCTTAATCACTTTTTTTATTTCGAGTTAGGCTTCGGTGGCAATATCAACGATTACTATCATCCCGACAACAGCTACATTCATCGGGTGATCGCAACTCGACGCGGCATTCCGATCTCGCTTGCAGTCGTATATATGGAGTTGGCGCAACAGATCGGGCTGGACGTAAAAGGGATCTCTTTTCCCGGGCATTTTCTGATGAAATTATCAGTCCAGAGCGGAGAAATTATTCTCGATCCGTTCAACGGTGCAAGTCTGTCCCGGGAGGAGCTGGAACAACGTCTCGAACCCTATTTATTCCAGCACGACGCAATCAACAGCATACCCCTAGGCGCATATCTGCAAACGGCACAGCCACGCGAAATTCTAGTTCGCATGCTACGCAATCTCAAATCTTTGTTCGTCGAGAATGGAGATTGGCACCGTTTGCTGGAAGTGCAGCAACGCTTGCATGTGCTCTTGCCGGACGACATTATAGAATTACGCGATCGTGGCCTTGCCTATGCAAGATTGGAATGTCCGCAGCCCGCCTTGATGGATTTGGAAGCGTACTTATCTCAACGACCTTATGCACCCGATAGTGAAGAAATTCGGCGCACAGTGTCTGAAATGCGCATCGCGATCAAGAAAATAAACTAGCAACAGCAATCCAAAAGATCACAACGACTGCTCGTCCGCATAGGAAGATGCGGCCTGGAATGATACGCTCATAATTTTTTGGTCTGCTTATCCTCTATCTCTTCAGCCTTTTTGACGGGCCTCGATTTCTTCCCATCGCTCCAGACTTTTGAGCAGCAAGGCATCGATTTCGGCGAACCGTTGATTCAACTCCTGCACCTGGTCGGCGTGATTTTTATAGAGCTCCGGATCAGTCAATCGTTGCGAAATGGACTGCTGCTCAGACTCCAGTTGTGCAATGAGAGCAGGCAACTCTTCCAGCTCGCGCTGCTCTTTGTAACTAAGCTTCTTTTGTTTGGGAAGAACGTTAGGTACCTGGTCTTTCTGAGGAGCTGCTGCATCGCGTTTCTGTGTTTCTTTTTCCTTGCTCGATTGATTCCCGGCGGTACGTGTCCTTTCCCAGTCACTGTAGCCGCCGATGTACTCCTTCCAATATCCATTGCCTTCGGATGCAATAACCTGCGTCACGACATTGTCAAGAAAGGTCCGGTCATGGCTTACCAGAAAGACAGTGCCATCGAAACCCGCCAGCAATTCTTCAAGCAACTCCAAGGTATCGATATCCAGGTCATTGGTCGGCTCGTCCAGCACGAGCACATTTGCCGGTTTTGCGAACAGGCGTGCCAGCAACAAGCGATTCCGCTCTCCGCCGGAAAGAGACTTGACGGGGGAGCGAGCACGCTCCGCAGGAAAAAGAAAATCCGCCAGATAGGTCATCACATGCTTGCGCTGGCCGCTGATCTCGACCCATTCGCTACCCGGCGAAATGGTGTCGACCAGGCTGACTTCTTCGTTCAACTGCGCGCGCATCTGATCGAAATAGGCGACCTGCAATTTGGTTCCTTGCCTGACCGTCCCGGCATCAGGCGCCTCTTCTCCCAGTATCAGTTTCAATAAGGTGGTCTTTCCTGCGCCGTTCGGCCCGATCAATCCAATCTTATCTCCACGCAGAATAGTGGCGCTGAAATCGCGCACGATCGCTTTCCCCTCGTAGGATTTGGAAACGTCTGTCAGTTCGGCCACAATCTTGCCCGACCGCTCGCCTGCGGCAAGATCCAGTTTTACCTGCCCTTGTTGCTCACGTCGTGCACTGCGAACCAGGCGTAACTGCTCCAGACGCCGCACCCTTCCCTCGTCGCGGGTTCGGCGCGCTTGCACGCCCTTGCGTATCCAGACTTCTTCCTGCGCCAGGAATTTATCGAACTTGGCATTTTCAACTGCTTCGATTTCCAGCTGTTCGGCCTTGCGAATCTGGTATGCACTGAAATTTCCCAGGAAGGAAAGCAGACGCCCGCGATCCAGCTCTACGATACGGGTAGCGACATTATCCAGAAAGCGGCGATCATGGGTAATGAACAGGACACTGCCTTTATAGTCGCGCAGCAGACTTTCCAGCCATTGAATTGAGGTCAAATCCAAATGGTTGGTCGGCTCATCCAGCAGCAATACGTCCGGCGAACCTACCAATGCACATGCCAGAGCCACCCTCTTTTGCGTTCCGCCAGAGAGATTTCCCATTAACGCATTCTTGTCGAGACTCAGGCGTTGCAGTGTGGTCTCAATACGGTTATTGATGTTCCACGCATCTGCGGCATCCAGTTGATCCTGGATTGCGTGCAAACGCTCCATCAGCCCCTCATTCGATTCCGAACCAAGCCGCAACGTCAAGGATTCATATTCATCGAGAAGCGACTGCACGGAGCCCATTTCAGCCGCAACAGCCTGAAATACGGAAAGGTCCGGCTGGAACTGCGGCTCCTGCTTCACATAAGCGATTTTCAAGCCTTGCTGCATTACAAGCGAACCGTCATCCAATTTAGTCAGGCCAGCAATAATCTTCAGCAGTGACGATTTCCCGGCGCCATTACGCCCAATCAAGCCGACCCGCTCGCCAGCCTCCAACGAAAAATCCGCATGATCCAATAACGCTACATGCCCGAACGCCAATTGCGCGTTGGTTAAAGTAATTACTGCCATATATATAGAAATGCCTAGCCAGAATGAGTGAGAAATGACGTGCAGCCGCTGCAAAATCCCGCAGGGATGTTTAGACTTACATTGATTTATCGAGTGTCAGCTATAATCACGCCGTGGTTTGAAAATCATCGTTAGTTGAAAGCGTCTCGCCGTAGTTCAATGGATAGAACGAGTGCCTCCTAAGCGCTAGATACAGGTTCGATTCCTGTCGGCGGGACCAAGATTTCAAGATTCCTCATAAGAATCAAAATCTTACCATATCCCTTTTGCAAGGGTCGCATTGAACGTCCTCGTCTCGGGCGTCAATGCCATTTTGTATCTGCTTCTGTTCACGATGCCGCACGGCGGTCGATCAGATAATCCGTGATGCCGGCTGCCCCCCAAATCGCAAACAAGGTGACCCACGCCGTCAGCGCAAAGATGGACGCGCCCGATACGCCCGCACCTACTGCACAACCGCCAGCAAGCATGCCTCCAAAGCCCATGAAGCCTGCACCGACCAAATAGCGCCGCATGCTTGGGCCGTCGCGAAAGCCCTCGAGCTTGAGTTCGCCACTGAACGAGGCCGCAAGGAAAGCTCCGATGAAGACGCCGGGCACGAGGCCGATGTCGAAATTCCAGGGATGGCCAGGCGGCGACATCACCAGCATCAGCACGTCGGCCGCGGGCCCCGTAAAGCTTAGCGCCTTGACCGGCACCACTTCAAAGGAGTTGGCCGATACCTGGTAATTGAACACCCACGCCACAGCCACCATCGCGCCAACGCCGAAGCCGGCCAGCACAGTCTTCCAATCGGCCCGGCTGTGGATGGCGAAGAAAATTCCAGCCGCCAGCCACACTAACCCGAACAGCAGGCCTATTGTATGACTCAGGCCAAATTGGGTTAACAGGTCACGCACGCCGCCATCAATGATGGACCAGTTGCTGATCCATACGCGCAGAGGAGACAGCACTCCATTCAGCGATGCCTGTGACACTACCGCGAAGACGAGTCCGGACAGCAGTGAGCGCAAATTGCCTGTGCCGGCCAGAACCAGCAGCCGGCTCGAGCAGCCGCGCGCCAGGATCATGCCGGAGCCGAACAGTAGGCCGCCAACCAATGCGCCGGACAAAGTGCCGGCCGTGGCCAATTGCCTGGCGTTGCCGACGTCAAGCACATCGGCCATGATAAAGCCTTGGGTCAGCACCAGCGCGGCGGAAAATGCCATCAGCCAGACCGACAGCTTCACCCCGAACCGGCCATGCATGGTCTCCAGCGCTGCGGAGCGCAGGCAAAAGCGTGAACGCTGCGCGAGTGCACCGAATACGATTCCGATGAGCAGCCCTCCGAGGGCGAGCAGCCGGTTCTCACCCAGCTCTCCGATAAGGCTTTCTAACATTCATACTCCCTTTTGCCGGACACATCACATATTTCCTGTCTGCAAAATTAGAGCACAAATTAACTGGTAATAATATAGCTATGTGCGCATATGTTTATATATATGCATCTTAAGCGTATAGCTTAGTTGCATTCACCTATGGACCATGAGCCAACCGACCGTCAGCCAGCTCCATCGTTGCACAGTTGGCGGCTCAGTGTAATTACTGGTAAGACGATAAGAGTTTATTCATACCAAAAATAACCAAAAGACCTTGACTCCAATATCGGAGCACATCTTCCTGTATTAAAGTTTGGTTGACGAGTCGAAGGCCGTGCCAATTTGCTGAGTATGTCCTTTGCCAATCGGCTGTCGGCGTATCTTGCGTAGTACAGATGCATTTTGATTCTGCCAATACTAATTGCCATGCACCTTACTTATTCTTCCGCCGGCTTATAAAAGCACTAAGCTGATTAGGTTTTAACTTGGCAGATTTGTATTTTCCCCACGCCATAGCTATTGCACTTTGCTCATTTCCTGACTTGTTTCAGTTGGACATTAGCGCTCGTTTGTTTCTAGTTTTTCTAGATTTTTGTTCTTCACGGGAAATCTTTTGGCCAAATATGTAAAAAAAGTACTTTCTACTGTGATTTATTCTTGAATTTAAGTAAAATTACTACGATTAAATTCAAAAGCACTTAAACTAATTAAATATTTGGTGTCAAACGCGACTAAGGCGGTACCGAACTTCTACCTAAAAACGGGGGAAGTGACAGATTAACCGATGTGCGACATCTCCTATAGAGACGAAACTATGGAAAATCAAAGTATCGACAATTTGATCGAACAATTAACGAACGTGACATACGGCAGCGGAGTCGAGGCACGTGAAAAGCATGTCTTCAAGGAAGCCGTGCTGGGTTTGATCAGGCTTGCACGTGCCGAACAAATACGTGACATGAAAATCGATGTCGCACAGCTGATGTGCGCGCCGCATCATGATCTGCATTCCTATTCCGAAGTTGATTGATTGCAGTCCAATTAATCATTGCATCCCTTGTTTGCGGGCGGCTTTGAAATTCATATTGCTTAGTGACCAGCGGACTGCTCCGGCTCTGCTGGTTGCATAGCGATTAATTAACGCCTGCCCGCCCCTCTCCACCTTTCCTATATTCAATTCACTTCGTGTTGAAATTTGTAAGGTAATGTAAAGCCCGCATAATTCAGCAACTAAACATTTTTTCTTAAATCTATTTGATAGTAGCGAAAATGTTTAGAACTTGTCTTATACGTCGCTCCGTTTTTAATTGACGTGCCCTCTTTGTTCTACGCTTTCGCATCAATCGATTGCTTATGTGCATCTACAGGAGGAGTCATGAAGACACATCTTAAAATTACAGCAGCCTTGATTACTTCGGGTACGCTGTTGATCGGTTGCTCCAGCCCGCAACAGCCCGTGGTATCACAGTCCTATCCGCAACAAACCTATCCTAGTACCGCACCGGCTTATTCCACAAGTTATGGCGTGGTAGATTCTATCCAAATGGTGAATCCCGGCACTACATCGAGTGGTGGAATCGGAGTCGGCGCAGTGACCGGCGGTGTCGTCGGCGGTGTATTAGGAAATCAGGTTGGCAGCGGCACGGGACGAAAAGCCGCAACTGCCGCGGGCGCAATTGGAGGCGCAGTCCTCGGCCATCAGGTTCAGGAACGCAACCGCGCTTCCCAGGCTCAGGCGCCTTTATATCAAATAGGTGTACGGCTTGATAACGGCACTTACCAAACGATTTCGCAGGAAAATGTAGCGGACATTAGCGTAGGTAGCCGTGTACGCATAGAAAACGGGCGTGCTTACCGTTATTGATTGTCCTGAATACTGCTGTTTTGCTTGTTTCGAAACCATGGCTTGGCGTGATATCAAGAATCATCGCCAAGCCGTTTTTATTTCAGGACACAAGAGCAATATGCCTCAAAGCCTCTGCATAAAATTTGAGCGTGCATCTGCAAATTAAGTTACTCCCAATTGAACACCTTCACAGGCATCATTCTTCCCGGAATCAAAGCAGGTCGCTATGAAATGCAGCACTGGCACTTAAAAAGTCGGAAGACGTATAGCAGAATGTGAAATTTCTTGGGTTTTCGCTTTTTGTCCCCATATCAAATGGGCCATTCGAATAAGGATGGGCTAACGCAATGAATGAAGGAGAATGCCATGTTGTTTCGCTTACGTCGGCTTTTGAAATCTACAGGACGGGAACTCGCCGTCTTATGGTATGCGTGCCGTCATCCTGGTACGCCGTTGGCGATCAAGTTAGGAGCGCTCGCGCTGGCCGTCTACTTCTTCAGTCCCTTGGACTTCGTGCCGGACGGTCTTCCGATCCTGGGCTGGATCGATGATGTGACCTTGTTGGCAGTCCTGATTCCGGCCTTAACCAAACTGGTCCCGCAGACAGTTCTTTCCTCCGCACATGACGGAGCGGATCGCTTATTTTCCAAAAAACTTTTCCGGCGGAACCGCAGCTGATCCACTCCGGATTGGCGTGACGGGAAATCGCCGCTGCCCATCTGCGCGCACTTTTAAAACAAGAGCCGCTTATTCTTCTCCCAGATAAGCGGCTTTTACACGAGGATCGTTGAGCATGGCATTGGCGTTGCCGTTCATCGTAATGACGCCTGATTCCATGACATAACTGCGGTGCGCTGCTTCCAATGCCAGCTTGGCGTTTTGCTCAACCAGCAGGATAGTGACACCTTGCGCCGATACGTCACGAATCACTTCAAAGATCTTCTCCACCATGATGGGTGACAATCCCATCGACGGCTCATCCAGCAACAGCAGTCTTGGATGGCACATCAATGCGCGCGCCATCGCGAGCATCTGCTGTTCGCCGCCCGACAGCGTTCCGGCTAACTGCGACGAGCGCTCGCGCAGACGCGGAAAAAAGCTGAACCACTTTTCGATATCTTCCTGGATTCCTGCCTTGTCATTGCGGATGTAGGCTCCCATCAACAGATTTTCTTCCACCGTCATGCGGGTGAACACGCCGCGTCCTTCCGGCACCATCACCAGATGCTTTTTAACAAGCTCGAAAGAATTTATTCCTTTGATCGCTTGGCCGTCGAAATCAATATGCCCCTCTACGCGGCATTGCGGAAGTGTGCCGGTGATCGCCTTCAGCACCGTCGTCTTGCCGGCGCCGTTTGCACCGATCAATGCAATGAGTTCGCCCGAGGCGACTTCGAGATCGATACCTTTGACTGCCTGAATCCCACCGTAAGCAACTCTTAAACCGGCCACTTTCAACAAGTTTGCCGCCATCAGTGCGCACCTCCAAGATAGGCTTCAATGACGGCGGGATTGTTTTTTACTTCGCTTGGCAAGCCTTCTGCAATCGGCTTCCCGTAATCCAGCACCGTTATGCGGTCGCATAAACCCATCATCAATTTGACATCATGCTCAATCAACAGGATCGTGGTGCCGTTACGCTGAATCTTCACCAATAACTCGCGCAACGCCAGTTTTTCAGTCGGATTCATTCCGGCCGCCGGCTCATCCAGAGCCAATAGTTTGGGATCGGTAGCCAGAGCGCGCGCAATTTCAAGACGACGCTGGTCGCCATAAGATAAGTGCCGCGCAGTGCGATGCGCAATCGGCGCAATGCCTACAAAATCCAGCAAATCCATGGCGCGCCGCTTGATTTCTTCTTCTTCCCTGCGGGCTGCGGAATGGCGCAGAATTGCGCCGATCAATCCCTGGTGAGTACGCACGTGGCGGCCAACCATTACGTTTTCCATGGCGGTCATGTCGCCGAACAATCGAATGTTCTGGAACGTGCGCGCGATACCCGCTTTTGCGACCTGGTGCGGCGCCGAAGGGAAATAGGGTTGTCCGGCAAGTTCGAACGAACCGGTATCGGGTTGATAAAGGCCGGTGATCACATTGAAAAAAGTTGTTTTCCCCGCGCCGTTCGGACCAATCAAACCGTAGATTTGGCCTTTCGTTATTTGCAGGCTGACATCCGACAAAGCCTGCAAGCCGCCGAAGCGTTTATTGACGCCGGACACGTTCAATAAAATTTCTTCCGTCACAGTGCCCCCTTATGCCGCGACAACGCCTGTGGGCTGACTTGGGTTATCGACGTCTGAACTCGGCCGATCTTCCGCCCTTGGAGAGGGCCACAAGCCTGCAGGACGATTAAGCATGATCAGCACCATGGCCAGTCCATATAGCAACTGGCGCAGTATTTCCGCTTCGATCAATACCTTTCCAAAGAGCGTCAGTTGAACCGGCTCCACCACATGCCGCAATACCTCAGGCAACGCGGCGAGAATCAGCCCGCCAAGGACAACGCCGGGAATATGACCCATGCCACCCAGTACCACCATCGCCAGCACTGCTATGGATTCGGTCAATGAAAACGATTCCGGAGACACGAAGCCCTGGAACGATGCGAACATTGCTCCTGCAATCCCCCCGAATGATGCGCCGATTGCAAAAGCCAGCAGCTTGACATTTCGTGTATTGATTCCCATTGCCTTGGCGGCAACCTCATCTTCGCGAATCGCAACCCAGGCACGTCCCAGGCGCGAATGCTGCAAACGTATCGAAACGAATACGATCAGGGCACATAAAAACAGAAACAGGAAATAGTAGGCATTCACGGAAGGCATGGCGTAACTGCCAATATAGACCGTCGCCTGCGAACCCGCCTCGCCGCTCAGGGATGTACCAAATACTCGCACCGGATCAATCATATTGATGCCTTGCGGCCCGTTTGTGATATTGACCGGGCCGTTCAGGTTATTCATGAAAATCCGGATGATTTCACCGAAGCCCAGGGTGACGATAGCCAGATAATCACCGCGCAACTTGAGCGTCGGTGCTCCCAGCAATGCGCCAAATATGGCCGCAAGCACCGCTGCCAGCGGCACTATGACCCAGATCGGCAAATGGATACCGTTGCTTGCAATCTCCGGACCAAAAAGTGCTACCAGGCTTTCCCCTACTGCAGGATATTGGCTTACGAACGATTCCAGTGCCACAGCAAATTGCGGAGAAGCCAGCAAGCCGGCAAGATAGGCACCGATCGCATAGAAAGCGATATAGCCAAGGTCGAGCAAACCGGCAAATCCGACAACGATATTCAAACCCAGTGCGAGCATGATATAAAGCAGCGCAAAATCCATGATGCGCACCCAGGAATTGCCAAAATTGGATGCGACAAATGGAAAAGCAATCAGGAAGACCGCAAGCGCAATATAGGAAACGCGTTTTTGTAAAGAGAGATTCTTGATCGAGTACGCAGTCATGGAAGGCCCGTCACGCACGGTCAGCTACGCGTTCACCCATGATGCCGGATGGCCGCAATGTCAATACGATAATCAAAACGATAAAGGCGAAAATATCCTGATAATGACTGCCCAGAAAACCTCCTGTCCAGTCACCGATATAACCCGCGCCCAGGCTTTCGATGATGCCGAGAAGTATTCCTCCCAGCATGGCACCGTATATATTGCCGATACCTCCAAGCACCGCGGCGGAAAAAGCCTTCAGGCCAGGAACGAAGCCCATCGCAAACTGCGCGGATGAATAATTCGCGCCCCACATCACACCGGCTACCGCTGCCAGGGCCGCACCGATGGCAAATGTCAGAACGATAATCCGGTTGGCATCGATGCCCATCAGGCTTGCCACACGCGGGTTTTCCGCCGTAGCGCGCATGGCACGCCCTATCTTGGTTTTTTCAACCAGCAGTGCAAGCCCCGCCATCGCCAACGCCGCCAGAACCAGCAGCATGATTTGCGTGGATGTGATGAAAGCGCCGAACACATTGATGGGCTGTTCCGGCATGACCTGAGGAAAAGGCAAAGGATTGCGTCCCCAGATCATCATGGCAAACGTCTGCAGCAAAATGGAAATACCGATCGCAGTAATCAAGGGCGCAAGACGCGGCGCATTGCGCAGGCGCCGGTATGCCACTCTTTCGATGATCACGTTGACGATCACGCAAACGGGAATGGCGCCAAGAATGGCGATTATCAGTTTGACGATACCGGGCAATTCGGGCGCAACGCCATTGACGATATTCAAGATGCTGAGCCCGGCCATCGCACCAATCATCAGAACGTCGCCATGCGCGAAATTGATCAGATTCAGCACGCCGTAAACCATGGTGTAGCCGAGCGCGATCAGGGCATACATGCTGCCAAGAATAAGGCCGTTCAAAATTTGCTGAATAAAGGTTTCCATGCCTTTTTCTTATGCGATGTCGTATCGCCCCATTGAATCTTCTTAAATAAAAACTGCCGCCAGTATTCCGCGCAATAAAAACGGCACCCTATTCTGACTCAGAGTGCCGTTGAACTGGCTATTGCGCCGCTTATGCGCTTTTTTCATTCCCGCTGCTTAAACCTTTTGGAAGCGGAAAGGTCACTTTTTCCTCGACGCCGTCCAGTATGCGCACGCTTTGCGCACCGAGATTTTTCAAGCGCTCGATCACTGCTTCTACAAGAATCTCGGGGGCTGACGCGCCTGCGGTGACGCCGATTCTTTTCTTTCCTTCCAGCCAGCGCTGATCGATTTGCACGGCATTATCCACCATGTAAGCCGGCGCTCCTTTTTTCTCTGCAACTTCCCGAAGGCGATTGGAGTTTGAGCTGTTCGGGCTGCCTACGACGATCACCACGTCGACCTGCGGCGCCATGAACTTGACTGCCTCCTGCCGGTTTGTCGTGGCATAGCAAATGTCGCCCTTCTTCGGCTCGACGATATTGGGAAATTTTCTTTTCAATGCCGCAATCACATCCGCCGTATCGTCGACTGAAAGCGTGGTTTGCGATACATAGGCAAGCATATCCGGGTTTTTTACCTGCAGCTTATCGATGTCTGCAACTGTTTCAACCAGATGCATGCCGTCTTCCGACTGGCCCATCGTGCCTTCCACCTCCGGATGGCCGTCATGCCCTATCATGATGATCTCGCGGCCTTCGCGGCGCATCTTGGCCACTTCGACATGGACCTTGGTGACCAACGGACAGGTTGCATCGAATACGCTCAATCCGCGCTGCTCGGCCTCGGCCTGGACGGATTTCGATACGCCGTGGGCGGAAAAAATGACTGTATTCCCAGGCGGAACTTCAGCAAGTTCTTCCACAAAGACAGCGCCTTTGTTGCGCAGGTCTTCTACGACATAGGCATTGTGCACGATCTCGTGCCTGACATAGATGGGTGCGCCGAACTGCGCAAGCGCGCGCTCGACAATTTCGATTGCCCTGTCCACACCGGCGCAGAATCCGCGCGGCTGCGCCAATAGAATTTCCTTTTCCATTTCCGTCCTTATTCGGGCGATTCGTCTTTCCGGCTCAATTCAAGTCCGAGCGCCGGCAAAGTCCTATAACACCCCGATAATCTTAACTTCGAATTTTACCGCTTGCCCGGCCAATGGATGATTAAAGTCGAACAAAGCGTAATCTGCTCCCAATTCCCTCAGTACGCCGGCAAATCTGCCTCCGCCAGGCGCGTTGAATTCCACCAGATCCCCGACGGCATACTCTTCCCCGGTTTGGGATTGCTCGGACAGCAAGTCCCGCGAAACGCGCTGTATCAAGTCCGGGTTGCGCAAACCAAAAGCCGTTCCCGGCGGCAGTTCAAATGCCTTATACGTCCCTTCCGGAAGTCCGATCAAGCACTCCTCCAATGGGGGAGCAAGCTGCCCGGTTCCCAACTGCAAAGTAGCCGGTCTTTCTTCAAACGTACTGATAATGCTTGTTCCATCCAAGGACGTGATTCTGTAATGCAGAGTCAGGTATGAATTTTTGGCAACAACGGAATGTGATAAATTTGACATCAAAATCAGGATAACAAGGGTGCTGCCATTGTAAGCCACCGCAGGCATTTTCGCGGATGTGAGTGCACTCTCAATCCTGCCTGATCCAAACTATTTTTCTGAAAAACAAGGCATATCATGGCAATTACAGACTGGCCGGAAGACTTGCGTCCGCGAGAACGCCTCATCAAGCATGGACCGCATGCATTGTCCAATGCAGAGCTGATTGCCGTTTTCTTGCGCGTCGGCGTAACGGGAAAGAGCGCAGTCGATCTCGGACGCGATATGTTAAGCCATTTTGGTTCGCTGACCAGGCTGTTTTCTGCAAGCCTTCCTGATTTTTCCGTCATCAATGGGCTAGGGCCAGCCAAGTACGCGCAGTTTCAGGCGGTTCTAGAGCTCGCGCGGCGCGCGATTACGGAAGAACTCCAGGCCGGCGTCACGCTTTCTTCGCCGCAGGCAGTACGTCAGTATCTGCACCTGCTCCTGGCGTACAAGGCCTATGAGTGCTTCGTCGTCCTGTTTCTGGATGTTAAAAATCGCCTTATCGCCTGCGAAGAATTATTTCGGGGCACCCTCACGCATGCTGCTGTCTATCCGCGTGAAGTTGTGAAAACAGCCCTCGCCCATAATGCCGCCAGCGTCATTTTTGCGCATAACCATCCGTCCGGAACTCCGATGCCCAGTTCCGCCGATTTCCACCTGACCCAAAATCTGAAACATGCCCTGGGCTTGATAGACGTGCAGGCTCTTGATCATTTCATTGTCGGAGGAAGCGATGTTTATTCCTTTGCTGAACATGGGGAAATGTAAAACCCGGATGAAATGAGACTTCGCATAGTGATATTTAATGCCGGCCAGACAAATTGTTAAATTTTTTGGATTAAAGATTTAACAGTTTTTTTCTGCAAGTAATTGAATGATTTAGGCTTTTTCGCTATACTCTCGGCTTTTCCAAGATTACGGAATTTTTTAAGGAGTTAAACATGGCACGTGTTTGCCAAGTCACCGGGAAGGGGCCAATGGTTGGCAACAACGTTTCCCATGCAAATAACAAGACGAAGCGCCGCTTTTTGCCTAACCTGCAAAATCGCCGCATCTTTGTAGAATCCGAAAATCGCTGGGTTTCCTTGCGCGTGTCGAATGCAGGCTTGCGCGTCATCGACAAAATCGGCATCGATGCGGTATTGACCGATATGCGCGCCCGTGGCGAAAAAATCTAATTAGTAGAGTAAAGGAAGAATCATGGCGAAAAGCGGCCGCGACAAGATCAAGCTGGAATCGACTGCAGGAACGGGTCATTTCTACACCACGACCAAGAACAAGCGCACCACGCCTGAAAAAATGGAGATCATGAAGTTTGATCCCAAGGCACGCAAACACGTTGCTTACAAAGAAACCAAGATCAAATAAAGCACTGCTTGCATACAAAAGACCTGCACGGTTTGCTCTGCAGGTCTTTTTGTTTGCGCACTGAAAAGAACGAACGTTTTCCGTTCAAAGGCAGGAATAAAAAAGCCCGGACAAGATCCGGGCTTTTTTGTCACTGCTTAGTTTACATCAGGTATAGCTGCGCAGACGGAACGAGAATTCCTGCAACGCCCTGATACCGGACGCTTCAGCTCGCGCGCACCAATCCTGCAGCAAGTGCAGCAACTGATCCCGGCTGAAATGGGAACGCTCCCAGATTGCTGCCAGCTCGATACGCATATCGTGCATTGTCTGCAAGGCCTTGCTATGCGCCAGCAATTCGCTTAATTGCTGTTTCTGCGGCGCCGCCAGCATAGTAGGTTCACGTTTCAAGAGCTTTTTGGAGGCTTTGAGATGGTGGTGTTCGACACCAGCTTTGTTTTTCAACTGCTCCACCTCTTCATGCCAGGTGCGCTTCAGCGACTTGGCATATTTGGCCATTACATCATAGCGGTTTGAAATGACTGACTGCAGCGTATCGAGGTCAACATTCTGTTTCGCTGGGTTGAATTTAGGCTCAGGCGCCACCTTTTTTACCTTTGCCAAACCCGCCATTTCAAGCATGCGGATATACATCCAGCCGATATCGAACTCATACCATTTGTTGGAAAGCTTGGCCGAGCTGCCAAAAGTATGGTGATTGTTATGCAGCTCCTCGCCGCCAATCAAGATACCAATCGGAAACACATTGGTCGCAGCATCGTTGCATTCATAGTTGCGATAGCCCCAGTAATGGCCGATGCCATTGATAATCCCCGCTGCGGTAATCGGAATCCACAGCATCTGCACTGCCCATACCGTCAAACCGATCATGCCGAACAGCAAAAGGTCGACCACCAGCATGATGGACACGCCTAACGCGCTGTACTTCTGATAGAGATTACGCTCGATCCAGTCATCCGGCGCACCATGCCCGAATTTCTGAATGGTCTCCTTGTTTTTCGCTTCGGCGCGATAAAGCTCCGCACCTTCCAGCAAGACCTTCTTGATGCCGCGGGTAACCGGGCTATGCGGATCGTCTTCAGTTTCGCATCGCGCATGATGCTTACGATGGATTGCCGCCCATTCCCTGGTAACCATGCCGGTCGTCAGCCACAGCCAGAAACGGAAGAAATGAGCCGGGATCGGATGCAGGTCCAACGCCCTGTGCGCCTGGCAACGATGTAGATAAATGGTTACAGCCGCAATCGTGATGTGCGTAACGGCAAGCGTGAAAAAGAAAATTTGCCAACCGGTTGCATTCAGCAATCCGTTTGACAGGAAATTAAGAATTACGTCGATTATTGCATTAAAAGTCATCAATACTCCAAGAAGAACATGCGCTCTTTTTCAAGCAAGACAACTTACAGCAAAAAGTCTCGCCCAATCAAAGCACAATTGTACCCTTTTTCCTTGTTTTTATCTGTAAAAACAAAGTGTTGGAGTAAAGTATTCACAACGATTAGCTTGAGATATTCAGTTTTGCATCAAGTCGATCGGCGCAGTCATTGAGCACTCAGCAGACTTTATTTGAATAACGTTAAATCATTTCGTCAAACTGGTGAAATGACAAAATAACAATTCCCTCTGAAGCAATCAGAGTGTAGCTACATTACTTCAAACGCCGAATCTATTTTTCGAGAGGAACAGCTTTCTGATAATGACGCTTCCAGTTCATTTCGTAACGGGCGGCAAGTGAAGGATTATTGCGGACGATAAGAATGTTTTCCGCATTTTTGTGCTGCGCAGTCCAGCTGAAATTAAAACTGCCGGTAATGACTGTTGCCTGCGGCGTAGCGGCATCAATGACAATGACCTTGTTATGCGCATTCTCATAGTCGGTCTCGAGCCAGACACCGATTCCAGCAGAAGCGAGAGTAACAAGCCGTGAACTTGGAACCTCGGCATGCTTGCGCGCATCGGCAAGGACCCGCACATCGACGCCGCGCCTTTTCGCAGAGATCAAGGCTTGCGCGATGTTCTTATTGGTCAATAGGTAGGCCTGAACCAGGATTTGCTGCTTTGCCTGGTCGATTGCCTCGTTGATGATCCCTTCAACGTCATCCCATGGAGCAAATGCCGCCTGCAACGAGCCTTGCACCGCGGTGCTTGGTACTTGCGCTTCGCGTGCCTGCACCGAAGCGGCAAGAAATGATAGATAGACGGCACAAATTATTCTGCAGGGAATGTGCCGTCCGATCATTTTTTCCGTTCAAGTACCGCGGCAAAGAATCCGTCAGTTTGATGCAAATGAGGGAAAAGTCGCAAATACTCTCCGGCCTGCAAAGGAATCTTTTGCTCGGCCAACACATCGTTCATCGGCACCAGAACAAAATCTTCATGTGTCGAAAGGAACTGGGCAACAACCGCTTCGTTCTCTTCGTCCAGGATGCTGCAGGTAGCATAAACCAGGCGCCCTCCTGGTTTTACCAGCCGCGCCGCGCCGGCCAGAATTCCGTGCTGCTTTGCATTGAGTTCATTGACGGACTGCTGGGTATGGCGCCATTTCATATCCGGATTGCGCCGCAAGGTTCCCAGGCCGCTGCACGGTGCGTCTACCAGAACCCGGTCGACTTTGCCGGCCAGTCGCTTCACCTTGATGTCATTCTCATGCGCGATCACCACCGGATGCACATTGGACAGCCCGCTTCTGGCAAGCCGCGGCTTCAGCTTGCTCAAGCGCTTTTCTGCCACGTCAAAGGCATAAAGCCGTCCGGTATTGCGCATGGCTGCGCCCAGAGCCAGGGTCTTGCCGCCCGCCCCGGCACAAAAATCCACGACCATTTCGCCGCGCTTGGCGCCCACCAGCTGTGCCAGCAACTGACTTCCCTCATCCTGCACTTCAATTGCGCCGTCCTTGAACAAGCTTAGATTCTGCAGTGCGGGCTTTCTCGCCAGGCGTATACCCAAAGGCCCGTAAGGCGTAGGCTGACAATCGACTGATGCTTCCGTCAATGCGGCAAGCGCTTCTTCACGTGAGCTCTTCAGGGCATTGACGCGCAAATCCAGGGGTGCCGGACGGTTCAGTCCCTCGGCTATCCGAATCGTCTCCTCTTCGCCATAGCGTGCAATCAATTTATCCAGCAACCACTGCGGAAGATTCGTGCGCAGGAGCAGAGGCAAATTGCTGCGGTCAATCTGCATGACGCGCATCAGCCATTGCTTTTCTTCCTCGGACAGGCCGCCGATGGAATCGACTCCTACTGCGTCAGCCAAGCCCAGCAGGCTCAAGCGCCGCATGGCGGAGCCGCTGCCAGACTCGGAGAAATTGGTATAAGCAGACCTGTTGCGCAACAAGCCATATACGGCTTCGGCGATGACGCCACGTTCGCGCGAGCCGATTTTTGGATGTGCCCGGAAAAAATAGGACAGCGTCACATCGGCCGGACCTGTAAAACGCAATACTTCGCGCAGGACTTCTTCAGTCCACGTAACAATTGCCGGCGGCAATCTCATGAGTAATCCTTTTCAACAATATGCACGCGCCCGTTTTCAATTTTTAATTTGCCTTCAATGAAGCAATGGACCGCGTGCGGATAAATTATGTGTTCTTGCTGCAGCACCCTCGCCGCGAGCGTTTCTTCCGTATCGTTTTCCAGGACGGGAACGACGGCTTGCGAGATAATGGGTCCGTGATCGAGTTCCGCCGTTACAAAATGCACTGTAGCTCCGTGCACTTTTACTCCTGTATCGAGTGCCCGCCGGTGCGTGTTCAGTCCTGTGAAGCTCGGCAGCAAGGATGGGTGAATATTCAGCATGCGTCCCGCATAATGCTCGACAAACCCAGCAGTGAGAATCCGGAGAAATCCGGCAAGCACAACCAGGTCAGGTACGAAGCTATCGATTTTCTCCTGCAGCGCCTGATCGAAGGCTTCGCGTGTAGGGAATTCCTGATGCGAGATAACAAAGGTCGGAATTCCATACGATGCCGCAGTCTTCAAGCCTGGGGCATCACGGCGATTGCTGATGACAGCAGCTATGGTGGCCGGCCATCTTTCATTTGCAGCGGCACGGACAATTGCCTCCATATTGCTGCCCGTCCCGGAAATCAGGATCACAATATTTTTCATGGGGCGAATTGTACCGTAGCGCTCGGCAAGCCATGGCAAATATAAAGCGCGGGACCGGTCCCGCCCCTCACAAATACGGAGAACTTACTGAAAGGAATAAAAGACGCGGAACGCGACTTTTTTGTCCGCCCAGAAATCGGCGGCATCGCGAAAAACATCCAGCAGGGTTTCGCGAGCTTCCCGGTCGAATTTTGGTGTATTGGGCAACTGTTCCAGAACAACAAGAAAGCCGGTCTGTTTGCCGGCCTTATGCACAAGGCTAGTCAGGCAATCAGACAGCGCATCAAAATTCTTGCCGAAATATTTGGGAAAATGAAACGCATCGGCGATGACCCCAAGCACCTGCTGCTTCGTGACGGCGTGACCGCAATGCGCATAGAGAAAGTGCTGTCCCAAGCGCACTGCCTCACTCTGAAGATCTGTCACGCGGAAAGCACGAATCGACTGCACCACATTGGGAGGCACGGACTTGAGCAACTCTCCATCCTTCGGCTGTGGTGGCACCGCTTCAGGTTTGACTGGTTCAGGAAGAGTATAGATATTTACCGCGCTCATTGCATTATTCCCGGATACGCTTGAAAGTCGCGTAGTGGTCTTCAGTGTAATAGTATTCAAGCGGTTCGGGAGGGCGTCCGCCTGCAACGATGCGCTTTGCCCCGCGGTTGCGTGCACCTGGGGTTTTGACGGTAAATTCACGGTAATATCCGCGTTTATGCTTGGGTAGATGTCCTTCATAGTTTCCAAAAGTCTTGCCGTCTTGCGTATAAGGAAATGGGCCACCCTGTTTAATCAACAACATTGTATGCCGGGCTTCCTTTGGAAGCTTTGCGTATGAAATCTCTTCCAACTGATCCAGGGTCCTGCCGGACGCACTCAACCAGACCGAAATTCCTATAAACAGGACGAGCCAATTTTTTAGCTGTTTTAGCAAGAAAAGCCTTTTACATCGGAATTTTGATATTTAGACAAGCAATGAGCTATACCGTAGGGTAACGTTTTGTCGGAAACGAATCAACCCGGAATGCTATAACAACGCGAACTTGTTGAATTTATGCTAACCAAATGCCTCGGATTCAGTCGGTATTCGGGATTTCGCTGCGCTGCCTAAGCCGAAAAACGCAAGCACGTCTTCCTTTCGCCTCAGTGTGTCGCTCCAGCCCAGAGAAATTAATTCGCCGGTATAGCTTGACTCGAACAATAAGTACGACGCCAAGGCGGCGCCACGAATTTCCGTAGCACCGATGCCTGCCAGCAAGGCACGAACCGGCAAAGGCAGGCTGCCGACATGACGGCTGGCAATTTCATCAAGCCGTTCGGACGGCGAGATCATCAGCGTCTCGATAGGACGCAAGGGCGTTTTCTTCAGTTGCTCCGCGGTCAACAAAGACAGGGTCTGATTAATGCGCTGCAGGCGTTCGATATCTACCGCCAACCCGTCAAGAAAAATACTGGACATTGCGTGCCCGGCAATTTGCGCCAGGCTGGGATACGGTACGGTGCGATCTGCTTTGGCAGGCGGTTCCATCAAACGCCCTGCTCCTACCACGAGTATCTTGTTCGCGCCGAGATGAATTGCCGGCGATATGGGTGCAAGCTGGCGCATTGAACCATCGCCGAAATATTCTCCTTTATGGCCACAATAAATCGGCACCGCCGGAAAAATGAGCGGAATGGCTGATGAAGCGAGCAAATGCTCCACACTGATTTGCGCCGGCATGGCGACCCTTTGCATTCTCTGCCAAGGCTCAATCGAGTGTGCTGCCTGGTAAAACGTCAGATGGCGTCCCTCCGTGTAGGAAGAGGCGGTTACCGCGAGCGCCTGCAGCGCACCGCTGGCAAGCGCATGATCCAGGCGCGGCAGATCCAGCAGCCGATGCAAAAGCGTTACCAGAGGCGTATTGTCGAGCAAGGCATTGGGCGGACTGGCATGCCATTTGCGCAAGAGCCATCCGAAGGACAGCAGCGACAGCCATTTAGCTCCGGAACGTATCACTCCCAGCGAATCCGCGGGTAGACTTGTTCCACTCTGCAGTGCTGCCAAAATTCCAGCAGCGTATTCACACTGTCATTAAAGTCATCAGCGCGACATGCCAATGCCGTGGCATTGATTGCACCCGCAGACGTGCCGCAGATAATATCGAATGGATTTTGCGAAGCCGGATAACCTGCTTCAGCAAGAATAGACGAAACTGCCTTCAATACGCCGGCCTGATACGCCGCCCGCGCACCGCCGCCTGTCAAGATCAACCCGGTCTTTTGATTTGATTCCATATGGAAAGCTTAACAGGCCAACTATCCTTATGGGAATACTGCTCCGCACTTCCATGCGTAATTCATACGCTGAATTGCTGCGAATGAATGGATTGGTGCTACGCCCGGATTGGTTTGCGGCGTTCACGTTCAAACGTGTGACAAAATGATGAAATTGGTATCAAGAGAGGATTTTTCCAGTTCTTCCGTTCAGTCGTACATCAGTCTCCTTTGGCTATTCCTTCACGCCGCGGGTCTGCCGCACCGAACCACATGTGCTCGCCATGCACTGACATGCGCGCAATGCCTTGCAGGCCGGAAGTCTGATCCATGATGCGTACAGTGTGGCCTTTGCTTTTAAGCTGGCGAATCAGGGTTTCCGATGCACGGCCCGTCTCCAGTTCCGTCGGTCCGTTACGGCTGCCGAAGTTGGGCAAGCTGATCGCCTGCTGCAGATTCATTTGCCAATCCATCATGCCAAACAAAGCCTTGATCACATAATTCGGAATCGCTGATCCGCCGGGCGAACCCAGAGACAATACTGCCTTTCCGGTCGTCTTATCGACCACCATAGTGGGCGACATGGAACTGCGCGGACGCTTTCCGCCCTGTACGCGATTGGCGATCGGACCGTTAGCGTCTTTCGCCTGGAACGAGAAATCGCTTAATTCATTATTCAGCAGGAAGCCGGCCACCATCTGGCGGGATCCGAAAGCGTCTTCGATTGTGGAAGTCATTGCCACCATGTTTCCAAATCTGTCGACCACGGACAAATGCGTCGTCGCAGGGCGTTCCGACAAACTATCCGCCCCCATCCGGGGAAGCTGCTGGAACGGCATGCCCGGGTGCGCCACCCCCATGGATTTCTCCCCGATCATTTTGGCGCGTTCGGCCAGATAATCCTTGTCGATCAATGCAGCCATACCCTTTCCCGGCAAAGATACAAAGTCAGGGTCCGCCACATAGCGGTCACGATCGGCATAAGCCAGGCGACCGGCTTCGGAAATCAAATGTACAGCCTGCGGATCCGGCTGCCCGTCGGTCGGTGGAAATGCCTGAATGGTTTTCTCTTCAAGCATGCCCAGCATCTGTGCGATGGCAATCCCGCCGGACGAGGGCGGCGGCATGCCGCATATTTGCCATTGCTTGTAGTCCGAACAGATCGGCTCCCGGACCTTGGCCTGATAATTCGCCAGGTCAGCTACGCTAAGATGGCCCGGATTGCGGAGATGTCCTTTCACTTTTTTTTCAATTTCACGCGCAATTGCGCCGAGGTAGAAAACGTCGGCTCCGCCTTGAGCAATCTGGCGCAGCGTGTGCGCGAGGTCGGGATTTTTAAGTATTTGCCCCGGCTGGAGTGGCTGTCCGCTTTTGTCATATAAATACCCGGCTGCGGTGGCGTCTTTTTTGAGATGCGGATCGATCGCGATTAATCTCGCCAGGCGCGGACTGACCGCAAAGCCGTTTTCAGCCAGATCAATTGCGGGCTGGAACAATTCCGGCCACGGCAGCGCGCCGTGCTTTTTATGCGCAAGTTCCAACATGCGCAGGACTCCGGGTACCCCGACTGCCCGGCCGCCGACGATTGCGTCAAAGAAGGCGACCGTTTCGTCCTTATCTCCATAAAACAGGCGTTCGTCGGCTTCGGCCGGTGCGGTTTCGCGCCCGTCATACGCTTCGATCCTGCGGCCATCGGAATGCAGCAAAAATGCGCCTCCTCCGATACCCGACGATTGCGGCTCCACCAGCGTCAAGACCATTTGCGCTGCAATCGCGGCATCGACCGCCGTGCCGCCAGCCTTCAAAATGCGATATCCGGCATCCGTTGCAAGAGGGTTGGCCGAAGCGATCATGAACGTTTTTGCCAGCCATCCGGGCTTTTCCGCATAGCCGGTGGCCGCTTCCGGCGCATGCGGCAGCGATGATTCCTGCAAATCAGGCGGCTGAGTCGTTGCTGCACAGCCGAAGAGCGATCCAGCGATCGCAATGCCGGAAACAAATACCGAAATGCGATCAAAAAAAGATAGATTCATGGCACAACCCAATAGCTTCGCCAGATATGCTTATGCGAGAGTCGAGGAAAAGAATAAGACAGGGCTCAACGCTGCGACCATACACTTTGCTGGAGACATGCATCGTCTATTTTGGCTGCATGCGAATAGCGCCGTCGAGCCGGATCGTTTCGCCGTTTAACATGGCATTTTCAATGATCGCCTTCGCCAGATGCGCAAATTCGGCGGAACGCCCCGGACGTTGCGGAAACGGCACCATGTCACCTAACGCCTTCTGAACTTCGGGCGGCATGCCAAGCAACATAGGCGTCTCAAAAATACCAGGCGCGATGGTCATGACGCGAATGCCGTTGCGTGCCAGATCGCGCGCCATTGGCAATGTCAGGCCAACCACGCCAGCTTTTGATGACGCATATGCAGCCTGCCCCAACTGACCTTCAAAGGCTGCCACCGACGCCGTCAGAATAATGATGCCTCGCTCCCCTTCGTCGTTGACGGGGTTATCTGCCATGGCCGCGGCCGCCAAGCGAGACATATTGAATGTACCGACCAGATTAACGTTGATAACCTGCTGGAATAATTGAAGGGAATGTATGCCGTCTTTTCCGACAACTTTGGCGGCTGGAGCGATGCCGGCGCAGTTGATGAGGCCACAAAGCTGCCCCCATGCTGCGGCATGCTGCATCACATTTTTGCCATCGCCTTCGGAAGTGACATCGCAGCGAACAAACTTGCCTCCCAATTCTGCCGCAAGCGCTTTGCCGGCTTCATGCTGCAGGTCGGCAATCACCGGCCTGCCACCCTGCTCTGCAATCATTCGTGCGCATGCGGCGCCCAGACCGGAAGCACCGCCGGTAATGACGAATACCTTATCATTGATCTGCACGGCAGTTCACCTCCTGGTTGCCTTCCGGGCTGCTTGCATATGCCCCGATGTTGTCATTCCTTCAGCAATATTGCACAAGACTTACCGAAACTGAAAAGTAGTTAAAACCGATATTACCGCCAAAGCCGGATGACTGTGGCAAAGACCCACTGATCGAAACGACAGGGAGCGCACTGCTTGTGATGATGCGTATGAGAAACTTGCGAGTTGCACGACGTGAGAGCCCGCGGTCTCAGAGAGGCATGCCTAAAGTTTCGTATGGGTGAAGTTTGTGTGAGCGGTTGAACCTGATTCAAAATCAACTATCAGGCAATTACGCTGTGCCTGCTTCGCAAATTAAAAAGCAAAAAGCGGGCTTTTGCCCGCTTTCTTTATTCGCTAAGTGCCGCAAACGCATTATCGCGAATCACTTCCATGGGACCGACCCCAGAAATCCGCCGGAATTTCGGGGCGCCCGGCGCGCCGGACTTTGCCCACTTGTCATAGTAATCGATCAGCACTTCGGTCTGCTCGTGGTACACAGCGAGACGCTTTTTGACCGTATCTTCGTGATCGTCGTCACGAAGAATCAAGTCTTCTCCGGTGATATCGTCCTTGCCCGGAACCTTGGGAGGATTGAATTTGACGTGATAGGTGCGTCCCGATGCGGGATGCACGCGGCGGCCGCTCATGCGCTCGACGATCTCGCTGTCCGGCACATCGATTTCCAGCACGTAGTCGATGGCAACGCCCGCTTCCTTCATGGCATCAGCCTGAGGAATGGTGCGCGGGAAACCATCGAACAGATATCCATTGGCGCAGTCGGGCTGTTTCAAGCGGTCCTTGACCAGGCCAATGATGATGTCGTCCGACACCAGTCCGCCTGCATCCATGACCTTTTTGGCTTCAATGCCAAGCGGCGTTCCTGCCTTGACGGCGGCGCGCAGCATGTCACCGGTCGAGATTTGCGGAATATTGAATTTTTCCTTGATGAAGTTTGCCTGCGTGCCTTTACCGGCACCGGGCGCTCCCAAGAGTATCAGGCGCATGAATGTTCCTAAACGAGTTTTAAATTAAGTGCGGCAGCGCGCTGCGCTGCACGAAAATCATTACGTGAATGGTACCGAAACCTGCTACCGGATTCCGCAGGACTGAATAGCTGGCGTGCGCACTGCGTGCATCATCCGGCAAAGGTCAGCCAGCAAAGAATTGCCTGACACGAGCCAGGTCCTCCGCGGTATCAACTCCGGCAGCCGGTGCTTCATCGGTTACATGCACCGCGATCGGATAACCATGCCATAGCACACGAAGCTGTTCCAGGGCTTCTACCTGCTCCAGAGGGCAGGCAGCCAGCAACGGGTAGGATTGCAGAAACCCATTTGCAAATGCATACAGTCCTATATGGCGCAACGGCTGATAGCCGTCCGGCATGACTTCCCTTGACTGCGCAAACCCGTCACGATGCCATGGAATCGACGCACGCGAAAAATAAAGCGCTCGCGAGGATTTGTCCAGCACAACTTTCACCACATTCGGATTGAATGCATCCTGCCTGTCGCTGATCGGATGCGCAGCCGTTGCCATGGGTACATCAGCAGAGATCAAGGCAGCTGTTGCTGCAATCAATGCCGGGTCGATCAGCGGTTCGTCTCCCTGTACGTTCACCACCACAGCACGCGGACCGAGCCCGATTGCAGCCGCCACTTCGGCTATGCGGTCCGTACCGGAAGGATGATCGGCGCGCGTCAACTGTACCGCAATACCATGTTCATGGCATGCCGCAACGATGTCGGCATGATCAGTGGCAACAATCACCTGGTCCGCTCCGGACCGCGCCGCGCGTTCCGCCACCCGGACCACCATGGGCTTCCCGCCAATGTCCGCCAAAGGCTTATTGGGCAAGCGGGTAGAGGCGAGGCGCGCCGGAATGATAACGGTAAACGACATAGAAGAAAAACTCGGTCGGCTGGATAAGGACAGTTGTATATGTACAGAAAACCTAAGTAGCTTGCGGGCCGTCTTCGGAAATGGGACCGGACTCGATCACGACCGTGGCCGCATTCAGGTCACGGGCTTCGTCAGCCCACATGATCGGAATGCCGTCGCGAATCGGATAGGCAAGCTTATCAGGCCGGCAAATCAGTTCCTGCGCCTGTTTGTCGTAGCTTAGCGGCCCTTTGCATATAGGGCATACCAGGATGTCAAGCAATCGAGGATCCACGCACTCTCTCCAGAATTTTTGTCGCCAGCACATCGTCAATGTCGGCGGTGACCGGCACGACCCATATCCTGGGGTCCAGCCGGATGTGTTCAATTTGCCGACATTTTACTGCATCCTTTTCAGTAATCAGAATGATATCGGCCCGCAGTCCATGAAAAGGATTGTCCTGGTAGGCATAATGATCGGGCAAAGGCAATTCATCAAAGACCAGTCCCGCTGACTTCAGCATGGAAAAAAACCGTGCGGGATTGCCGATGCCTGCGGCCGCGACAATCCGTAAATGGCCATCAGGCCTTGCGGCATCACCTAATGCCTTCAGTGATTTGGTAAGGGTCGCGTCTTCCAGCCTGTGCAGCAAGCCGGGCACCAAGTGCATCGGATATGCATTCTCCCTATGCAACTCGCTGCCCTCAAAGCGGGCAATGTCAGCTTGCAGGTTAACTATCGCAAAATCACACCGTCTCGACGCAGGCTCCCGCAAAGGACCGGCAGGCAGCATCCAGCCGTTTCCCGTGCCGCGCGCGTCAAACAGCATGATTTCCAGATCGCGAGCCAAAGCATAATGCTGCAGTCCGTCGTCGGACACGATCACATTCACTTCGGGATGCCCTTCCAATAGTGCACGCGCCGTCTCGACGCGCTTGCGGCCCACCATGACCGGGCAGCGCGTGCGAGATGCAATGAGCACCGGTTCATCCCCCGCCTGTTGCGGATCGGAGGAAGGAAACACGGGACGCGGCTTTTCGTCCTGGGAAAGATAGCCGCGGGAAATCACTCCCGGCTTATAACCCGCCTGCTGAAGTCTTTGCACCAGCCAAATGGTAAACGGCGTCTTGCCGGTTCCGCCGATGAAGATATTGCCCACGACGATCACCGGCCTGTCTATTTTTTCCGATTTCAGCATGCCCGATGCGTACATGCGGCGCCGCAAGGAGACGAGTGCATGGAAGAATAGCGACAGCGGCCAGAGCATTGTCGCCAGGGCTCCGCGCCGCAGCCATTCCCGTGACAGAATCGATTCGATTCGCGCCCGCTTCAAACGCAATTGGACCGCTCCCAAGATTAGACAATCTGCCGCTACAGGCAGGATCCGCAATATTGGCTCCGGCATCCCGCAATCGAAAGGCCTGCAGGATGGACGAGCTTATTTTTTACCGCTGGTCTGGGCTGAAAATGTCAGTTGCGCCAGTCCTGCCAGGCGAGCCGCTTCCAGGATATTAATGACGCTTTGATGCGCCGCCATGGCATCGGCGTTGATCACGACGACTGGCTCTTTCCCGGCTCCACCCATTGCCGAGGCGACGTTGCGCAGATCCGCAGCCAGGCCCGCCACGTCATGGAATGCCACTTGCGTATTGTTGATCGCATATCGACCTTGTGCATCGACCACCACATTGATCTCCGCAGGCCGGTCGATCGCCTTTTCAGCATCGGCGGTAGGCAGCGTGATTTGCAACGCAGTGAACTTGCTGTACGTCGTGGTGATCATCAGGAAGATCAGGATTACCAACAGCACATCGATGAACGGAATCAGATTGATTTCCGGATCTTCACGATGTTTACCCTTGCGAAAATTCATCTTGTTTATTCAATCGATGGATGCATGAATCGACGGCATCGCAGAATCAACGGCGTGCGCCGTGAACGACGTCGACAAATTTGACTGCCTGCTGCTCCATATCGACGATAAATCCGTCGACCAGGGCGCGGAAATGGCGATAAAAAACAAGGGCCGGCATGGCGATGGCAAGTCCAAAGCCGGTGTTGTACAAGGCGACCGAAATTCCGTGCGCGAGCTGCGCAGGATTGGTACCGGTCGCATTTTGCGATCCGAAAATCTCGATCATGCCCACCACTGTGCCGAACAAGCCCATCAATGGAGCCAGCGTGGCAATCGTGCCAAGAGTGGTCAGAAACCGCTCGAGTTCATGTGCTGCGCCGCGCCCGGCTTCCTCGATCGATTCCTTCATTACGTCGCGCGGTGCATTGACGTTGCGCAGTCCCGCAGCCAATACGCGTCCGAGAGGTGAATTGCTTTCCAGATTATCGACCACTTCCTTGCTGATCTTGCCATTGTGATAAACACGGACCACGTCATTTAAAAGATTGGATGGCAGGATGCGGTTGCGTCGCAGGTACAATATGCGTTCGACAATCAACGCTAAGGCAATCACGGACGCAATCAGCAAAAACCAGATAGGCCAGCCGGCAGCTTGAATAATGGCGAGCAAAAGACACTCCTTCGACAAATGCAAAAACACACGGATGGAGAATGTAACTGGTTGATGGTCGACTAGCAAGCAACAAGTGCATCGCGGCAAAGAACTTGTCGTAACACAACATTTGTCTTCGTATGCTTGCTGATTTGCGCCCATTTTTGCTATTGCAGGTTTCGCTTAAAGTTCTTCACAATTTATGTGGATAACTTTGTGCAGAACCTGCAGTAAATATGACAAAGTAATTGATTTGTAATGGTTTTTCTTCCATGCACCAGAATATCGCAAACTTTAATTTTGTTTAAAATCAAACACTTATAAAAATTAACTTGCATATTGCAAAGTGCGTGACTCGTATGTAACGAATTGATGCAGATTGTGGACATGTTTTCCTCCAAAGACCGCATGAAACCTGAGATAGCGGATACAAACCAAGATTCGGCGCCGCCTGTACTGACGGTTTCGGCTCTAAATCAAGCAGTGGCGCGGCTTCTGGAGCGCAGCTTCCCACTGGCGTGGGTTTCCGGAGAAATTTCCAATTTCACCCGCGCTGCGTCTGGCCATTGGTATTTCACGCTCAAGGATGATGCGGCACAGGTCAGAGCCGTCATGTTCCGCGGGCGGGCGCAATATGCCGACTTCATGCCCCGTGAAGGCGACCGGGTGGAAGTACGCACTCTCGTGACTTTGTATGCGCCGCGTGGTGACTACCAGCTCAATGTGGAGTCTATCCGTCGTGCAGGTATCGGCAATCTCTACGAAGCCTTCCTGCAACTGAAAAACAAACTGACCGCGGAAGGCCTTTTCGATGGCGAACGTAAAAGGCCGCTGCCGGGCTTCGCCAAGACAATCGGCATCGTTACCAGCCCTCAGGCTGCTGCATTGCGCGATGTCTTGACCACCCTTCGCCGCCGCGCCCCACACGTCAACGTGATACTTTATCCCGCGCCGGTCCAGGGTTCAGGCTCCGCGGAAAAAATTGCGCAGGCAATCAATACGGCATCCCTTCGGGCCGAATGCGATGTCTTGCTGGTATGCCGTGGCGGAGGCAGCATTGAAGACCTGTGGTCGTTTAACCATGAAGAAGTTGCCCGGGCCATCGCCCATTGCCGAATGCCGGTCATTTCGGGAATCGGCCATGAAACCGATTTCACGATTGCAGACTTTGCCGCCGACCTGCGTGCGCCTACGCCGACGGCCGCTGCCGAAATGGCCGCTCTGCCACGCGCGGACTGGCTCGGCCTGCTGGAAATGCATGCCGATGATTTGACGCGCACGCTGCAGCGCTATCTGTCCGACCATGCCCAGACACTGGACTGGCTGTCGCGCCGTCTGGTCAGTCCCTCCATGCAAATTGCGCACGACCGCCTGAAACTTCGCAGCCTGCATATCCGGCTTGCACATGCATCACGCAAGCCCATGGCCAAGGCGCAATTCGAACTTTTGCAGCTGAGAGGGCGCTGGGCAGCGCAGTTGCCCAATACCGAAGCGCACAAAATGCGCCTGAGCCCCCTAAGCTGCAGAATGGCGAACCTGATCAGCGCACGCGCGTCTCAACACAAGCAAGAACTGGCTTCCCTTTCCTCTCAGCTGGAATTACTGAATCCCCAGCGTACGCTGGAACGGGGCTATGCCATCATTACCGATGCCAAGGGAAAGATCCTGCGCTCCCCCAAGCATCTGCGACCAAATACGGCAATTAACGTACGTCTGGCCGACGGCAGCGCCGAGGTCGGCATTGCAAGCGTCCAACCCTCGCTCGAATAGTGGAACTCCATCCGGCAATGTTCCCAGTCACACCGGACGCTGCAGGCAAATCGCATCCGACATACAATTAGCGCTTTACCAACCTCTTACAATAATTTGAAAGGATGACAGATGGAACACACGCTCCCTCCCCTGCCCTACGCGAAAGATGCTCTGCAGCCACACATCTCGGCTGAAACCCTGGAGTATCACTATGGCAAGCATCATCAGGCCTATGTGACCAACCTGAACAACCTGATCAAGGGCACCGAATTCGAAAACGCATCCCTGGAAGACATCATCAAAAAATCATCCGGTGGCATTTTCAACAATTCCGCACAAGTCTGGAACCACACTTTCTTCTGGAACTGCATGACGCCGAATGGCGGCGGCGCTCCGACCGGCGCTGTCGCAGACGCCATCAACAAGAAGTGGGGATCGTTCGACAAGTTCAAGGAAGAATTCACCAAGTCCTGCGTCACCAATTTCGGTTCCGGCTGGACATGGCTGGTCAAGAAAGCCGACGGCTCCGTCGATATCGTCAACACCTCCAACGCCGGCACTCCGCTGACCACTGCGGACAAGCCGCTGTTGACCTGCGACGTCTGGGAGCATGCCTACTACATCGATTACCGCAATGCACGTCCGAAGTTCGTGGAAGCATTCTGGAATATCGTGAACTGGGACTTCGTCGCCAAGAACTTTGCTTAAGCGTTCGTTCGGCCCAATGCCGAACACGGCAAATCAGTTTGAGCACTAAAGCAAAAAGCCCGCATGATCATGCGGGCTTTTTTCATCAAGTTAAAACCTCTAACTCCGTCATAAGCTGCTTATTTGCCGGGCTTGGAAGGCTCGGGACTTTGCCCGCGAAACAAATGCTTCTCCGATCCGCCTTCCGCAGCCGAGGGAATACCAGTTCCCGTCGTTGGCGCCTTGTCTGATCCGGCGGTACCGCTGCTGCCGGAAGTGGTGGCACCCGCTCCGATATAAGGGCTGTTGTTTCCTTTGGTGCCATCCATCGTGCCCAGGTTGCCCGGAATACCTGCGCCGGATATGCCCGTTGTCACGCCCGCACCTCCTCCATCAGTCGAACCTCGCGAACCTCCCGAATTGCTCGAGCCGGATGTACCGGAAATTTTTTCTGCCGAACTGCCGGAAGAACCCGTTCCATTCGATCCCGATGCGCCGGCACTATTGCCGCTTTTGCCTTTTGCTTCTGAGGAAGAGGCATTGCCGGATCCTTGTTGATTGGTAATGGCGGAGGAAGTGCCTGCGGTGCCGGCACCGCTCGTCCGGTCAGATGCATTTTTCGTGCTTGTGTCATTCCCTGCGGCATCTGAGGGGCTTGATACGCCTTGCGCTATTGCTACGCTTGTGCCGAATGCCGAAACAAAAATCACGGCTAAAAGCTTGTTCATCGATCTACCTCCGATATCAGTAAGGTTTTGCATGCAGAAGGAAATCAAACTTGCGATTGAATATGTCCAGTCAGCCTGTCCTGACTGGTTAGAAACAATGAAGATTAAAAGTTCATTGGCACTTTGCCAAATCTGTCTGCCCCATACTTTTGAACTTAACCGAAAGAAAACTTTTATTGTGAGTTATTCGAATGTTTAAGGAGAACACAATACAGATCGATGAACATATCAAGCACCTGTACGCAGACGAAAGGATGGGAGTTAGGTGAACTTGAATACGCGTGGTCTCGCCGGATTTGCATCAGGCTTTCACGCAAGACCAAAAACCGGTTCATCCGCGCAATGCATATCGACGTTTACAAGTGGAGCAAGCGCCTCGGATGTTGCAAGCCGCGTACAATACGTTCTTGTCACTGTTATGATGAATGGTTGTTGCGATGTTTACTCCTTCCCAGCACGATGTACGCCGCTTTTTCTGCGAAGTGTTCCGCAAACAACAGGCAAATGAAATTCTCACCCCGCTGGAAGCCATCGCGCGCGATTGGCTGGTGCAGCATCCGGAGTATGCAGATCAGTTGTCTGATGCGGATGCAGCGCTTGCCGCCGACTATTCAGTGGAGCGCGGACAAGCCAACCCGTTCCTGCATCTTTCGATGCATCTGTCCATTGCCGAGCAAATTTCAATCGATCAGCCACCCGGTATTCGTGCCGCATTCATGGGTTTGGCGCAACGCCTGGGCTCCGAGCATGATGCGCACCATCAAATGATGGAATGTCTGGGTGAAATGATCTGGAATTCGCAGCGAAGCGGCCTGCCCCCTGATGGCGCGGCCTATATTGAATGCATCAGGCGAAGCTAGGCTACCGGAACCGTTTCGGAAATCTGTCTTCCCAAAAACAAAAAGCCACGCAATGCGTGGCTTTTTAAATACTGTGAGTATCTCTTATTTGCGCAGAACCAGCGAACCCGGCAGGCTGTGCAGATATGCGGCGATATTTTGAATATCCTGGCGCGAAAGCGGTTTTGCCTGGGCACCCATGATAGCGTTGCCGCGACCGTTGGCATTAACTGCATTGCCGCCGCGTTGATAGGCAATCAGTGCCTGGGCAAGATAGTCCTGATGCTGGCCAGCCAGTTTCGGATAGCTTGGATCGATCGGAGTGTTGTAATCTTTTCCGTGGCAGGATGCGCAATTGTATTTTTCCGCTGCTGCTTTACCGGCTTGAATATCGCCGGCTGCCCATGCGTTCAAGGAAAGGACGGAAGAAAATAGGATAAGCGCTGACGCGAATTGTTTTTTCATTTTCTGTATCCGTTACTTTTGTTGCGAATAATAAGCCGCGAGATCGGCGATATCCTCGTCCGTCAGGCTTGCCGCGATGCCCCGCATGGTGGGATGCTTGCGCTCGCCTTTCTGATAAGCCCTGAGAGAGTTTTCAATATATTTTGCCGTCTGGCCGCCAATCATGGGCACTTGATATACCTCTGGGAAGGCAGTTTTATATCCAGGAATACCGTGGCAACCTATACACATTTCAACCTTGTGTTCCGCTCTCTTAGCGTCTCCGACTATCTCCGCAGCTGCGGCGAGGTTGGCAACGCCCGCAAGTGCGCAAAGTGCAAATAATTTTTTCATAATTAGCGGGTAGTAAATGCGAAATTGGCCAGCACAGACGGAAAAGCTGTTCATCCACTCGATGAAGAATTGCTCCGCTGCACAAAAATCGGGTAATTCTAACCCAAGACATTTAGCACGTCCATGTCAAAATTGATACAACTTCAATCAAGTTTCCTGAAGGTCCATGTAAGCATCAATTATCCAAAATGTGAGCCATTCCGCTGATTGCAGCAACAAGGCACCCTAAAAACCCGCCTGCTCGGCTTTAAAAATATGCCACTGCATGGGCCAAGTCGCCTCGGGAACTTGCTCCGCACGAAAAATGACCACCCAGGTAAATCTGCGCAAGGCCCCAAACCATTAAAAATAACGAGACCAGCCTCCTCTGCTGCCCATCCCGCCACGAACGAAACCCACAGCTAAATTCTCACTTATACTTGACGCTGTTCCTATTCACGAAACCAGTCATGCAACAATCCACGCGCTTTGAAGGTTCGCAAAGCTATATCGCAACCGATGATCTCAAACTCGCTGTCAACGCCGCGCTGACCCTGCAGCGTCCCCTGCTGATCAAGGGCGAGCCGGGCACCGGCAAGACCATGCTGGCGGAGGAAGTGGCCGCCGCACTCGGCATGCCGCTTTTGCAATGGCATATCAAATCGACTACCAAGGCACAGCAAGGCCTGTACGAATACGATGCCGTCTCCCGGCTGCGCGACTCGCAACTGGGCGACGAACGAGTCAAGGATATTCACAACTACATCGTCAAGGGCGTGCTGTGGCAGGCATTTACGGCCGATCAGCAGGTGGTGTTGCTGATCGACGAGATCGACAAGGCCGACATCGAATTCCCCAACGATTTGCTGCGCGAACTCGACCGCATGGAATTTTATGTTTATGAGACGCGCGAACTGGTCAAGGCAAAGCAGCGCCCGCTGGTGATCATCACGTCCAATAATGAAAAGGAATTGCCGGACGCTTTTTTGCGCCGCTGCTTTTTCCATTACATCCAGTTTCCGGACAAGGACACGATGGCGCAAATCGTTGATGTGCATTTCCCAAAGCTGAAAAAAGATTTGCTGGAACAGGCTCTGCACAGTTTTTATGAAATGCGCGAAGTCGGCGGCCTTAAAAAGAAACCCTCGACCTCGGAATTGCTCGACTGGCTGAAGCTCCTGATGGCCGAAGACATTCCGGCGGAAGCTCTGCGCAGCACGGATGCCAGAACCGCCATTCCACCCCTGCACGGTGCCTTGCTGAAAAACGAACAGGATATCCATTTGTTCGAACGCCTGATGTTCATGTCGCGCGCCAACCGCTGATTCGTTCCTAACAATAAGGAATTGTCATGGCTTTCGTTGAACCGATCATGCTGACAGGCCGCTACGCCGCGCTGGAGCCACTCGATATCAAGCACGCCGCCGGTCTGGAGGAAGCGGTGATGGACGGCGAATTATGGAAGCTCTGGTTCACCGCCATACCCGCACCTGAAGAAGTAGCGGAATTCGTCGAACAGTTACTGTCCGAACGTGCGCAGGGAAAAAGCATGGCGTTTGCAGTGCGCGACAACAAGAGCGGCAAGATCGTGGGCAGCACGCGCTATCTGAATATCGATGCCGGCAACCGCCGCCTTGAAATCGGCGGAACCTGGTACGCTGCGCGTGCACAACGTACAGCAATCAACACCGAATGCAAGCTGCTGTTGCTGACTCATGCCTTTGAAGCGCTTGACTGCATTGCGGTGGAGTTCCGCACCGACTGGCTCAACCAGCGATCGCAGGCGGCGATTGAACGGCTCGGCGCCAAGCGCGACGGCGTGCTGCGCAACCACAGGATCATGCCCGATGGCAGGATACGCGACACGGTGTGCTATTCCATACTCCGCAACGAATGGAACGGCGTAAAAATCAATCTGCAGCACAAACTGGAACGGGACTGATGTGCTGATCGATTTTTTCTTTATCCTAAAGGACGCGAAGATTCCGGTCTCTATCAAGGAATTCCTGATGTTGCTGGAAGCGATGCAGAAAAACGTGATCGCGCCTTCGCTGGATGAATTTTATTATCTGTCGCGCATGACGCTGGTTAAAAGCGAAACCGACTACGACAAGTTCGACCGCGCTTTCGGCTGGTATTTCAAGGGCGTCAACAGTATTTTTGAAAGCAATCCCGTCATTCCTGCTGATTGGCTGAAGGAACGGCTGGAGAAAGCGCTTTCCCGGGAAGAGCGCGAACAGATCGAGAAATTCGGTTATGACAGGCTGGCCGAGCAGCTGAACAAGCTGCTCAAGGAGCAGAAGGAGCGCCATGAAGGCGGCAGCAAGTGGATCGGCACCGGCGGCACTTCACCCTTCGGCAACAGCGGCCACAATCCGGAAGGGATACGCATCGGCGGCGAAAGCCGTAACCGCAACGCGGTAAAAGTATGGGAAGCGCGCAGCTTCCGCGATTATGACGACCAACGCGAGCTGGGTACGCGCAATCTGAAAGTCGCGCTGCGCAGCCTGCGCAAGTTTGCACGCGATGGCGCCGACGAAGAGCTGGCGCTGGACGAGACGATCCGCGCCACCGCCAACAATGGCGGTTACATCGACATCAGGATGCAGCCTGAACGAAAAAACAATATCAAGGTTTTAATGCTGCTTGATGTGGGCGGATCAATGGACGACCATATCACGCGTACCGAGGAATTGTTTTCGGCGGCGCGGACCGAATTCAAGAATATGGATTTTTATTACTTCCATAATTGCGTGTACGACAAGCTGTGGCGCACCAATCAGCGCCGGCATGCGGAACGCTTCGCGACCTGGGACATCCTGCATAAATACCCATCCGATACCAAGCTGATCTTTGTCGGCGACGCCACCATGTCGCCGTATGAAGTACTGGCAGTGAACGGTTCTGTCGAATACAACAATGATGAGCCTGGCGCGGAATGGCTGCGGCGCTTCACCAACGCATTTCCTGATCATGTCTGGCTCAATCCGGAGCCGGAAGGCATCTGGCCATACCGTCAGTCGATAGACATTATCCGCAAGCTCATCGATAACCGCATGTATCCTCTTACGCTAGAAGGCCTAGAGCGCGCAATACGCGTATTGAGCAAATAAGCGCGCAGATATAAATAAGCGACTTAACGCCACAATGCAGGAAGAAACTTTTTCAGCGCGGACATCAGGTTTTTGCTGGTAACCGGCTTTTCCAGATAGCCGTCGCACCCAACCTTGCGCGCCTCAGCCTGATCGTAAGAAAAAGAACCACCGACCAGGAAAACCACCGTGACCCGGTCCGCGATCTGGGTTTTGATGCTCGCGCATAAGCGATAGGGCTCAACATCCGGCAAGGATGTATTCATCAACACTATCGAAATTTTCTGCCTTCTGCATTGCAACAAGGCTTCCGCTTCGGTGCTTGCACAGGCCACCGGTATATTACGATTACCCAGCAGTTCCGCCACATAATCCCGGAATGCCACATTCCTGTCGACGACCAGCACGCCACCATTGACCGGGGGTCTGCGTAAATGCAAGTAATCGTCAGGACGCATGTTCTCATCAAAAATGCGTTCCTTGCGGCGCCGTTCCGGGACCGTGACGATATCGGACGCTTCCAATTCCGCCAATGCGTCAGCACGACGCTCAACCAGGCTGTCCAGCGCCGTCAGAAGCTCGCCTGCCTTCACTGGGCGCGCGACGTGCGGATAGGCATGTTCAAGCTTGGAAGAAGCGATCAGCAATGCAGGACGGAGCATACTGGGCGACAGATAAGACAAAGCAATCAGCGCTTTTTCTTCGTCAGCATTGGCAAGAAAAATATCAGGATCCTGGAGATTATCTTCAGGCAAAGAAAAATAGGTACACCCTCTTTCGCCGTGGTCGGCAAATATCCGCTGGATGATCGCCGCTTCTTCCGGACGAAAACCGAGCAAACGTACGGCAAAAGGATATTTTGTGTTAAACATTGCCGGTATTTTATAAAAAGAATCGCTTATATTGCATCACAGAAACTAAGAAAGATGTAACAACGGAGTTACAAATTTTATGTGTTCTATTTAATGCAACATGTTCTTGGCGTAAAAGCCGGTTTTTATTTTCCGGAATGTCAAGACAGTTTTTTCAAATGTTGATAAGTCGTCTATTTAGTTATTGGTTTTTACCAATATATAACCCTAATGCTGAACTCATATGCCGATAAGTGCTCCACCGCATGAGTTTTTCTTTAGAATGCAACCAATTTTGCTTCCAGATAATTGACCTGAATGGCCACCAGAAAAAATTCACTATCCGATTACAGCGAATCATCCATCCGCGTTCTTAAAGGCTTGGAGCCGGTCAAGCAACGTCCGGGCATGTATACCCGGACGGAGAATCCCTTGCATATTATCCAAGAGGTGATCGATAACGCGTCCGACGAAGCCTTGGCGGGTAACTGCAAGCATATCCAGGTCACCTTGAATACGGACGGCAGCGTCAGCGTTGAAGACGACGGTCGCGGCATCCCGGTCGGGCTGCATCCGGAAGAGAAGGTGCCGACGGTGGAAATTGTTTTCACCCGCTTGCATGCGGGCGGCAAGTTCGACAAGGGGTCCGGTGGCGCCTATGCGTTCTCGGGTGGCCTGCACGGTGTCGGCGTGTCCGTCACCAATGCCTTGTCCTCGCGCTTGGAAATCACCGTCTGGCGCAAGGATGAAAAAGGCAACGGCGAGCATCGCATCGTGTTTTCCAACGGCGATGTGATCGAAAAGCTCAAATCGCGCCCTCTCTCAGAAAAGAAGTCGGGTACGCGCGTAACCGCCTGGCCCAATCCCAAGTATTTCGATTCGCCAAATATTCCGTTCGGCGAATTGCAGCGCCTACTGCGTTCGAAGGCAGTGCTCCTGCCGGGCGTGAAAGTGACGCTCATCAATGCCAAGAATGGCGAAACCCAGACCTGGCAATATGAACAAGGCCTGCGCGGCTATCTGAATGAAGCGCTGGCCCAGTCTTCAAGCGGCGAAACCCTCGTACCGCTCTTCGAAGGCGAGCAATACGCCGGCCCGGACGCCGAAGGTTTTGCGGAAGGCGAAGGCGCGGCATGGGTCGTGGCTTGGACAGAAGACGGCAACGTGGTGCGTGAATCCTATGTGAACCTGATTCCGACGTCTGCCGGCGGCACGCATGAATCAGGCTTGCGCGAAGGCTTGTTCGGCGCGGTGAAGAGCTTCGTCGAAATGCACTCGCTGCTGCCGAAAGGCGTCAAGCTCTTGCCGGAGGACGTCTTCGCACGCGTGTCCTTCGTCTTGTCGGCCAAGGTGCTCGATCCGCAATTCCAGGGCCAGACCAAGGAAAGGCTGAACTCGCGTGACGCAGTGCGGCTGGTTTCGGGCTATGTGCGCTCGGCGCTCGAATTATGGCTGAACCACCATGTCGATTACGGCCGCAAGCTGGCCGAGCTGGTCATCAAGCAGGCACAAACCCGCCTGCGCTCGGCGCAGAAAGTCGAGAAGAAAAAATCCTCCGGTGTTGCCGTACTTCCCGGCAAGCTGACCGATTGCGAATCGACCGATGTCACGCGCAATGAATTGTTTCTGGTCGAGGGCGATTCTGCGGGAGGCTCGGCAAAGATGGGCCGCAACAAGGAATTCCAGGCCATCCTGCCCTTGCGCGGCAAGGTCCTGAATGCCTGGGAAACCGAGCGCGACCGCCTGTTCGCCAATAATGAAATTCACGATATCGCAGTGGCCATCGGCGTCGACCCGCATGGCAGGAACGATAGCATTGACCTTTCGGGCTTGCGCTATGGCCGCATCTGCATCCTGTCCGATGCGGACGTGGACGGCTCGCATATCCAGGTACTGCTGCTGACCCTGTTTTTCAAGCACTTCCCGCAACTGATCGACCGCGGCCACATCTGCATCGCACGTCCGCCACTGTACCGCGTCGATGCCCCGGCGCGCGGCAAGAAACCGGCGCAGAAAATGTATGCGCTGGACGACGGTGAGCTGGAAGCGATCGAGGACAAGCTGCGCAAGGACGGCATCAAGGAAGGCGGATGGTCGATTTCGCGTTTCAAGGGCCTGGGCGAGATGAATGCGGAACAATTATGGGAAACCACGATGAATCCGGACACGCGCCGCCTGCTGCCGGTGACGCTGGGCGACTACGGCCTGAGTTCTTCCGAGGCGCGTTTCAACATGCTGATGGGCAAAGGCGAAGCGGCAGCGCGTCGTACCTGGCTTGAAGAACACGGCAACGAGGCGGAAGCGGATATCTGATGAGACTGCGTGCATCGTTTGCCTGGCTGTGTGCGGCGCCGCTGCTGATGCTTGCGGCGGCGAACGCGCGCGCCGATGTCTATGGTTACATCGACAAGGACGGCACCGCGCATTTTTCGGCTGAGAAGCTCGATTCGCGTTACCGCCTGTTCATGCGCGGCAACCAGGCATTCGATTCGGCCGATGTCATGTCCGGTCTGGATGCAAACAGCAAAACGACCGTCAAGCCGGCGATCCTGCGTTACCTGGAACAGCATCCGAACCTTAAGAAATACGAAGCCCTGGTTCGTCAGGCTGCCACCGAATTTTCGCTCGATCCGGCCCTGCTGAAAGCGGTGATGGCCGCAGAATCCGGATTCAACCCGATGGCGGTCTCTCCCAAAGGAGCGATTGGCCTGATGCAGATCATGCCGGCGACAGCCGAGCGATATGGCGTGCAGGGCGACGACAAGAAAACCCTGATGGAAAAGCTGACCGATCCGAAAACCAATATCCGGCTCGGAGCGCGTTATCTGCGCGACCTGATGAAAATGTTTCCGGACGAGCAGCATCTGGTGCTGGCTTCCTACAATGCCGGTGAAGGCGCAGTGCAGAGATACCGCAACAGCGTTCCGCCCTATCCGGAAACACGCGATTATGTGCAGGTGGTAAGCCAGTTCTACCGCTTGTACAAGCCATCCGGCGACAAGGGAACGAAACTCGCTTCCAATGAAAGCAAGGGTTCAAAGCGTATTTACATGACGATTCCGGGACGCCGCAATGTCCCGGAACCGTTGACGACAATGTCTCAATAAACTCGATATGACTGAACAAGCAAATCTGTTTGATGCTGCTCCTGCCGATGACGGCGAATCGCTTATCCTGGCAACGTTTGCCGAACGCGCCTATCTCGATTACGCGATCTCGGTCGTCAAGGGCCGTGCGCTGCCCGATGTCAGCGATGGACAAAAGCCCGTGCAGCGTCGCATCCTGTATGCAATGCACCAGCTCGGCCTGAATGCCGCGGCCAAGCCGCGCAAATCCGCCGCCGTGGTCGGCGACGTGCTGGGCAAGCTGCATCCGCACGGCGACCAGTCGGTGTACGATGCGCTGGTGCGCATGGCGCAGGATTTCTCATTGCGTTATCCGCTGATCGACGGCCAGGGAAATTTCGGCTCGCGCGACGGCGACGGCGCGGCGGCCATGCGTTATACCGAAGCGCGGCTGACGCCGATCGCGAAACTGCTGCTCGACGAAATCGACATGGGCACGGTGGACTTCCAGCCCAACTACGACGGCTCGACCGAAGAACCGAAACTCCTGCCGACGCGCCTTCCCTTTATCCTGCTGAACGGCGCAAGCGGCATCGCCGTCGGCATGGCCACGGAAATACCTTCGCATAACCTGCAGGAAGTAGCCAAAGCGACCGTCGCGCTGATCCGCAATCCCAAGCTCTCTTCCAAAGAACTGATGGAACTGATTCCGGGACCGGACTTCCCCGGCGGCGGGCAGATCATTACGCCATCTTCGGCGATTGCGGAAATTTACGAAAGCGGGCGCGGCAGTCTGAAAGTGCGCGCACGCTGGAAAATCGAGGATCTGGCGCGCGGCCAGTGGCAAGTCGTCATTACCGAATTGCCACCCGGCACTTCATCACAGAAGATTCTGGAAGAAATCGAGGAACTGACCAATCCAAAGGTCAAGCTGGGGAAAAAAGCCCTGCTGCCGGATCAGCTCATCCTGAAACAAACGGTATTGGCAATGCTCGACACGGTACGCGACGAATCAGGCCGCGATGCGCCGGTGCGCCTGGTGTTCGAACCCAAATCGAAGAACCAGGACCAGACCGAATTTACCAACATGCTGCTGGCGCATACGTCGCTTGAGACCAATGCGCCGATGAACCTGGTGATGATCGGCCGCGACGGCCGGCCGCGCCAGAAGGGGCTGGCCGACATCCTGCGCGAATGGATTGACTTCCGCTTCGCGACCATTACGCGCCGCACGCAATTCCGCCTGCAAAAGGTCGACGACCGCATCCACATTCTCGAAGGCCGCGAAGCGGTATTGCTGAATATCGACAAGGTTATCAAGATCATCCGCGAATCGGACGAACCGAAACCTGCGCTGATCAACGCATTCAAATTATCGGATCGCCAGGCCGAAGACATCCTGGAAATCCGCCTGCGCCAGCTGGCACGCCTGGAAGCGATCAAGATCCAGCAGGAACTGGCCGAGCTGCGCAAGGAAAAGGAAACGCTGCACGACCTGCTGGAAAATCCGTCTTCGATGAAGCGCCTGGTAATCAGGGAAATCGAAGCCGATGCCAAGGGGTTCGGCGATGCGCGCCGCACCTTGATCAAAGAAGCCGAGCGTGCCGTCATCGAACAGAAAATCATCGATGAACCGGTCACCGTGGTCATTTCACAGAAAGGCTGGGTACGCGCGCGCACCGGCCATGGCCACGATCCCGCACAGTTCGGATTCAAGGCCGGCGACGGCATGTACGGCACCTTCGAATGCCGCACCGTCGATCACTTGCTGGCGTTCGGCTCCAATGGCCGTATTTACTCCGTGCCGGTTGCAGCCCTGCCCGGTGCGCGCGGCGACGGCGTACCGGTGACCACACTGGTCGAGGTCGCGGGCGGTACGCGTCTGGTGCATTATTTCGCCGGCCCGGCCGACACCACGCTGCTGCTTTCTTCCACCGCGGGCTATGGCTTTACCGCCAAGGCAGGCGACATGGTCAGCCGCATCAAGGGCGGCAAAGCCTTCATTACGGTTGATGAAGGCGATGAGCCCTTGTCCCCTCGCATCGTGGCCGATAAGGCCAGCGCGGTAGCCTGTCTCTCGGAAAAGGGACGATTGCTGGTATTCGGCCTGGACGAAATGAAAACCCTGACCGGCGGCGGACGTGGCGTCATCCTCATGGAACTCGACAAGGGTGAGAAGCTGCTGGTGGCGCAAGCGATCAGCCAGAAAGGCGTGACCGTGCTCGGTACCGGACGCGCCGGAAAGGCGCAGGAACTGTCGCTTTCCGCTGCATCGCTGGCGCCGCATATCGGCAAACGCGCACGCAAGGGCAAGGCACTGGAATCACGCATCAAACCCCTGTCGCTCGAACAGATAAAATAAGGATTTAATGGGCATTTGCGGTAATGCATATGCCCATTGCCGGTCTGCCCGACGGACAAATTACATTATCCTGCGGGCACGTATCGTCCTTGACTTAGTACAAGCACAATCGGATGTCTTAAGGCGAAACTGATGAAAACAAAGACACGCTCCAAACAAGCAGCAAAAATCGGCGAGGCCGCGCCCAGGAAAAGCGCTGCCGAAGAAAAATTGCAGTCGACGATACAGCGTTTACGGTCCAATCCATCGTTTATTCTGGGCGCGCTGATCATCATCTACTGCGTCGTGCGTCTGGTATTTTGGATTTGAGCGCAATGCGCTTTGAGCGTTTGCTCCTTGCGTTCTGATGCAAGGGATTTCGATTTTGCGGGAAAAGAATAATGCCGTTTATCCGTTCATTGCTTGCCGCAGTTCTCTCCCACTGGCTGATCAGCGAACTACTATTGCTCGTGGCAAATAGCCAATGGACGATTCTTCTCAGCGCCGCCTGGCTCCTCATCGGCTACCATCGCATTTTCGGCCGGATTCCCGATGCTGCATCCGGCCGCGACGCGGTACGCGCTGCCATCATGGCCTGGCTCTGGCCCATAGCGCCCAAGAAATCATAAAGCACATATGCTGACCGCGGCTCCGGTCGCCACAAGCATTTAACCAGATTTCAATCCGCTGAGGAGAGTGCCGGAAGCGATATGTCCGCGTTATCCGGCGGCTCGTTAAGGAATGCGACGACGTGGTCGACATCGAGCCGGATACCGATGCGCTCGCCGATGGCGTGGTTGTGATGGCTCGGTACAAGCGACAGCACGCGTGCGCCGCTGTCTAGCTTGAGCGTATAAAGAAACTCTGCACCGCGGAAAGCCTTGGCAATGACTTCCGCCTTGAGCGGACTGGTATCGTCATGCGTGATATCGTCCGGACGCAGCAGTACGCTTACATTGCTTCCTCTGGTTTTCAAGGCATTTTCGGCATTGCCGCCGGCAATCAATGCGCTGGAGAGAAAGCCCAGTTCGATCTGGATCCGGTTTTCGTTCAGCACGCGACCCGGCAGAAATACGCCCTGCCCCACGAAATCCGCCACGAAACGATTGCATGGCCGGTGATACAGGCTGTAAGGAGAATCCCACTGCTGGATACGGCCCTGATGCATGATGCCGATCTCATCCGCGACTGCGAACGCTTCATTCTGGTCATGAGTAACCAGGATGACCGTCGTTCCTTCGGCACGCAGGATGCCGCGCACTTCCAGCGCCAGGCGTTCGCGCAATTCGACGTCCAGGTTGGAAAACGGCTCATCCATCAGCAACAGGCGCGGGCGCGGCGCCAGTGCGCGCGCAAGCGCTACGCGCTGCTGCTGGCCGCCCGAGAGTTCATGCGGGAACTTGTGCCCCTGGCCGGAAAGCCCGATCAGATCGAGCAAGTCGGCAACGCGCCGCAACCGTTCGTGCTTGGGATTGGAACGCAAGCCGAATCCGATGTTGGCGGCGACCGTCAGATGAGGAAACAAGGCATAGTCCTGGAAGACCATGCCGATGCGGCGACGCTCCGGCGGCAAATGCGTGTCCGGGCTGCTGACCACTTGACCGTCGAGCAAGATTTCTCCCGCGGTCACCTGCTCAAAACCGGCGATGCAGCGCAGTACCGTGGTCTTTCCGCAACCCGACGGACCAAGCAAACAGCCGATCGTTCCTGGTGCAAGCTGGAACGACAGGTTGTCGATCACCTGATGCCGGTGATATGCGTAGGAGATGTTTCGTAAAGCGAGTAAGGACATAACAGCATAATTATAAGCCTACTCAATTATAATTCTCATTTTCATTCAGGACTTACGGTGCAATTCAGGGCATTTTTCGGCATGTCGACGGCAGGCAGATGGAATCTCCCCCCTCTGGTCTGCCTGGCGCTCGGTATCGCTGCCATATTGGGCATCCCGATACTCAGCGTTGCCGCCAATCTTTTCTTCGGCGGCTCGAGCGATACCTGGAGCCATCTGGCGTCCACCGTACTTTCTTCCTATATTGCCAATACCCTGTATCTGTGCGTAGGCGTTTCCATAGGCGTGGTCGTCATCGGTGTATCGACGGCCTGGCTGGTGAGCATGCACTCCTTTCCCGGAAGGCGTATTTTCGAATGGGCGCTGATCCTGCCCCTTGCCGTGCCGGCTTATGTGATGGCGTACACCTACACGGATCTGCTGCAGTTCGTCGGACCGGTGCAGACCTGGCTGCGTGAGAGCTTCGGCTGGCGCGCGGGGCAATACTGGTTTCCCGATATTCGCACGGTCGGCGGAGCCATCGCCGTCTTTATTTTCGTGCTCTATCCGTATGTCTACCTGCTGGCGCGCGCAGCATTTCTGGAACGCGCAAGCGGCATGCTGGAAGTCGGCCGTTCCCTCGGACTGGGACCATGGCAGACATTTTTCCGTATTTCCCTTCCGCTGGCGCGGCCGGCCATTGCTGCCGGCGCATCGTTGGCGCTGATGGAAACGCTGGCCGATTACGGAGCGGTATCGTACTTCGGCGTGCCGACATTTACGACCGGGATCTACCGTGCCTGGTTCAACCTGGGCGATCGCGTGGCATCGGCCCAGCTTGCCGCGACCTTGCTTGGTTTTGTCATGTTCATCCTGTTTGCCGAACGCTCGCTTCGGGGGCGCGCGCGCTTCCACAATACGACCGGCCGCAACCGCGCCGTGCCGGAACGCCGCCTGAGCGGCTGGCATGCGCTTGCTGCAGTATCAACCTGCGCAATTCCACTTATCCTGGGCTTTTTCCTGCCGGCGGCAATCCTGTTGCACATGGCATTTACCAGCGGAGACGCGCAGTTCGGAGAACGCTTTCTGCACCTGGCGGAAAACAGCTTTACGCTGGCCACAACCACTGCCGTCGCGGCAGTCGCCATCGGCCTGCTGCTTGCTTATGTGCCACGCATGACCCGCCATCCGTTGCCGGCGCTGGTCAATCGCGCGGTCGGAATGGGCTATGCATTCCCGGGTTCTGTCATCGCGGTCGGTGTCCTGATTCCTGTCACGCGGCTGGATGCGTGGATCGCCAATACCGTGCATGACCTGACCGGCTACCAGCCGGGCCTGTTGCTGACCGGCGGCATTGCCGCACTCGTATACGCTTACCTGGTGCGCTTTCTGACCGTGTCGCTGCAAACGATCGAAGCAAGCCTGGCGAAGATTACCAGCACCATGGACGATGCCGCGCGCTCGCTCGGCTACAACCAGACCGAAACCCTGTTCAGGATTCACCTGCCCTTGTTGCGCGGCAGTCTGTTGACGGCGGGATTGCTGGTCTTCGTGGACGTCATGAAGGAATTGCCGGCGACCCTGGTGATGCGGCCCTTCAACTTCGACACGCTCGCAACCCAGGCCTATACGCTGGCTTCGGATGAACGCTTGAGCGAGGCATCGACTGCGGCGCTGACGATTGTCGCGGTCGGCGTACTGCCGCTCATCATCCTGTCATGGCAGATCGCGCGGCGACGCGGATCCTGAGCGCCGGCTGACCTGGCCGCAGCAGAGCAATAATCCGCTCCTGTTGGCCAGATAGACAGACAAGGTTATCCGCGCAGGATTGCCCTTGTCATGTTTGATTCAGACCATGATGAAGAATGCATGCCTCTCGCAGGGGAGCGGCATGCCATCGCTGATTTGCCGCTTACTTGGCCGGAGCCGATACGCCAAACAAGGCGGCGATACTCGCAGTCGGAGCTGCACCGGTCACCATGGAAACTTTGCCCGGATTTTTCGGATCGCGGTAGAGCATAGCCGGCACGGACTGCGCACCGGAATTTTTCCAGGCTTGTGTGTTGCGCTCGACATCTTCCAGTGTTTCCGCGCGCGGAGAACCGTCCAGTACCGCGCTGTTCTTGCTGGCCGTCATTTCGGATTCATATTTCGTCATCAGCTCGACCGGATTCTGCGCTTCCAGCAGCACTCCGGCTTGCGTCTTGCTCTTTGCATTGATGAACGCAACCGGTATCCACTTCATCTTCACTTGCTGATGCAAGGGTTGGGCGTTCACCCACAATTCGGCGCAATGTGGGCATTGCGGATCGAAGAATACGTAGGCACTGGTCTGCGTCATGATCGAAGGCCCGCTGCCGACGATAAATCCCTTCAGTGCTTCCAGCTTGTCGAAATCCACCGGACCGGTGTCGGCCGGAACATTGGATGAAGTGCCGGAAGCATTCGAAGAATCGCCAGCGGGCTTGTCGCAGGCGGTAAGCACCAGCACCGAGCAGGAAAGAGCAATACAGGTCAGGAATCGTTGAATGGTATTCATGATAGTGTCGAAACGTTAATCGGTAACCAGAGCGGAATTGTAAGCGCATTCCGGGCGCATCATGCAACTGACGTAATTACCGCGAAGCAAAACATTGCGCATAAATAAAAAGGCCTGTTCGCCATGGAACAGGCCTTTTGTCCGATGCATTGCTGAGAGCGGCTCTCAGCTTATGAGATTCCCCATCTGCCGGAATACAGGCTTATTGCCATCCCGCACGGTCGTAAATCTTTTGCACGGCTGCCTGGTTTTTTGCCAGCTTGCCGACATTGATGCTGTCGGCCTTGAAGGAACCCAGCGCATCCAATGCAGGGTTCTTGGTCTTCACGCCCTTGACGACCGGCCATTCATTGTTGCCGTCGGCAAAATAGATCTGTGCTTCATCGGATGCCAGGTATTCCATGAACTTGACTGCGGAATCCTTGTTCGGCGCATTCTTCAGTATGCCGCCGCCGGAAACATTGACATGCGTACCGGTGGTTTTCTGGTTCGGCCAAACAACGGCTACCGCATCCATGATTTTCTTGTCTTCCGGCTTGATCGAGCGCATCAGGCGCGCAACATAATAGGAGTTCGCCAGCGCAACGCCGCATTCACCTGCAGCCACTGCCTTGATCTGGTCGGTGTCGCCGCCCTTGGGTGCACGCGCGAAGTTGGCCACCAGTCCTTTTGCCCAGGCTTCGGTTTTCTGTTCGCCGTTATGCTCCAGCATGGCGGCGCCGAGCGACAGGTTATACGGATGCGCGCCGGAACGTACGCACACCTGGCCCTTCAGCTTCGGGTTGGCCAGATCTTCATAGTTCTGCACGTCGGCCGCCTTGACAGCTGCCGGGTTGTAGACGATCACGCGGGCGCGCGTCGAGAAGGCAGCCCAGTCCTTGGTGCGCAGATTGTCGGGAATGCGCGATTCCAGCGTCTTGGAATTGAGCGGAGCGAAAAGATTGAGCTCATCGGCCTTGGCAAGGCGGGCCGCATCGACGGTCAGGAATATATCCGCCGGGCTGTTCGCACCTTCGTTCTTGATCCGTTCAAGCAATTCGTTTTCACCGGCTTCGATACGATTGATCTTGATGCCGGTTTGCTTGGTGAAATTGTTGTACAGCGCTTCGTCGGTCTGGTAGTGACGGGCCGAATAAAGATTCAGAACCTTTTCCTGAGCATGGGCTGTACCGGCCACGCTGACGGATAGTACGGCTAATGCAGCACCCAATCGCAAGAATTTCATGGTTTTGCCTGATGGAAGTTAATGGATGCTGGAATCCTAGCAAAATTTAAACGTTATTGCAAATCATTCTCATTATCAGCCGCGTTGGCGATTCGCTGAATGCTGCACCAAGCAATAACCGGAAATTAATCCGCTTTGCCGCACTCTTAACCTTGTCGGCCGGTCCCGGCTAACGAGAAAAATTGTCTGTGCAGACGTCTATCTCGGCACAGGAAAGACCGCCAGGAGCCAACATGGATAAAACCGATAGCGCGCTCGATATCGTCGTTGTGCCCCGCACCCGCGATCTGGGCGATCATTTCGAAGTGCGGCGCGCCCTGCCGACTACGCAGCGCCGGATGGTCGGACCGTTTGTATTCTTTGATCAGATGGGGCCGCATGTATTTGCTGCCGGCGCAGGCCTGGATGTCAGACCACATCCGCACATAGGACTGGCGACGGTAACCTACCTGTTCGACGGCGAAATCCTGCATCGCGACAGCCTGAACACGGTACAGCCCATTCGTCCCGGCGAGGTCAACTGGATGACCGCAGGCAGAGGAATCGTGCATTCCGAACGCACCGCGCCCGACATCCGCAGGCAATCATCTTCCCTGTTCGGGCTCCAGTGCTGGGTAGCCCTGCCCCGCCAGCATGAAGAAACCGATCCTTCATTTCAGCATTTCAAGGCAACGCAGCTGCCGAGGGAAGAAGGCGAAGGCATCGTCGCCACGGTCATCGCAGGGCGCTTCTTCGGCCGGCAAGCTCCCGTGCCTGTCTTGTCAGAGTTGTTCTATGTAGATGTGCAACTGGAAAGCGGGGCGACACTGACGATCCCGCCCGACTATGACGAGCAGGCGCTCTATATCGTCGAAGGACGAGTCGATATGGGAAAGGACGGCCTTTTCGATGCAGGGCAATTGCTGGTTCTCAAACCCGGCAAAACTGCAACGGTCACAGCCAGCGGTGCGCCGGCACGCCTGATGCTGCTGGGCGGAGAACCAATGGACGGCCCCCGCGCGGTTGTCTGGAATTTCGTATCCAGCTCGGCTGAGCGCCTTGAGCAGGCAAAAGAAGACTGGCGCATGCAGCGCTTCCCGCGCATCCAGGGGGAAAGCGAATGGATCCCCTTTCCCGAGCAGCCCGGCAAGCCTGTGTTCTATCCTTAGAACTGTCTTGGCATGGCTGTGTCGCATGCACAGCTTGCACTCAGCCGTCTGTCCGAGGACAGCCAATCAGGTCGTCACATGCAAGCGCACATCGATATTGTTCTGCGTTGCATTGGAATATGGACAGACGATATTTGCCTTGTTCACCAGGTCCTGCAATTGCTGCTTATCCATGCCGGGCGCGTTGACGGTCAGGTCGACTTCGATACCAAAGCCCGTTGGTATTTTTCCGATGCCTACTTCTCCTGTTACCGTCACGTCCTGCGGCAACGCGACTTTTTGCTGACCTGCAACGAATTTCAGCGCGCCCAAAAAGCAGGCGGAATAGCCTGCCGCGAATAACTGCTCCGGATTGGTGCCGTCTCCTCCTCCGCCGCCCAGTTCCTTGGGCGTGCTGAGCTTCAGGTCCAGTACGCCGTCCGAACTGCGCGATGCACCTTCGCGCCCGCCTGTGGAAGTTGCCTTGGCGCGGTAGAGAACTTTTTCAATGCTCATGGAATTTCCTTATCGAGAATAAACAAAACCTTAGTGAATGAAATGTGCACTTGAATGCCCAGCGCATACCTTGAAGGACGCAAGCTTTGAAGCGACATAAGGCCAATGCTCGCTCTGATAATTTGAAGCCTGAATGGTTCAATTCGGCTTACCAGCTCACTCGCACCACTTATCTGTCAAAGCAAGAATAGCCATGACGCTACAAAGCGTCCCGACGAACATCACTGGACTAATGCCACCACGGCGTTGGCAATTTGCGTGTCTTCCAAACACCCTAATCCGACAAAACAATTCCGCATAGCGCCATCTGCAGCATGCCGCCGCCGAATACCGTTTTTCTCATTTCCAGCAATTTCTGCGGCTGCAATTCCAGCCCGATCAGGAAAAGCATGAGCACCACGCCGATCTCAGCGACATGGCTGATGAATTCGACATGCTGGATCAACCCCACCCCCCAGGGACCAATGATGCAACCGCCGATCAGATATCCCAGCACCGATCCAAGGCCAAGGCGCTGAGCCAATGGAACGAGCAAGACGGCAGTGAGGATAAAAAACGATGGGAGTAAGCAGCAGGCTATGCATGCCTGAGCCACCTGTCTGCAGGAACGTGGTTACGTCGCATAATGAATTGTGAAGAATTGAACGGGGTGGAATCGGATGCAGCGATATTATGGAGCGCCGTCCGGAATTTTATTCATGCACAAACAAGATTGCCGCGAAGCGCGCTGCCCTACATGGGCCAACGCTGCGACTGCTGGTCGCCTGCTAAGGTTCTTACCAGGCGTTCTGCAGGAACCGGATAGGAAAAATAGTAGCCCTGTCCGTAATCGCAACCTACCCGCTTCAGGAAATCGAGCTGCTCTTCTGTTTCTATGCCTTCCGCGATTACCTTTTGCCCCAATTTGTGCGCCATCATGATGATCGTTTCCGCGATTGTGCGGCTATTGGGGTCGGTGCCGATATTCTGCACGAAAGACTGATCGATCTTTACATAATCGATATGGAATTTTTGCAGGTAGGACATGGAGGAATATCCGGTTCCAAAGTCGTCCAGCGCTATTTCCACGCCCGCGTTCTGATATCTGGTCAGCTTGTCTTCCACCCTTGCCGAAGCATGCAGCAAGACTCCTTCAGTGATTTCTATTGAAATGCTGCTTGCCGGAAGGCCCTGGTCAAACAAGAAATGCAGCCAGTTCGATTCCATTTCACGCGCCATGAACTGGATCGGGGATTTGTTCACGCCAATCTGGAAATTTTTTCCCGTCTGGTCTTTGCATTGCTTGCAGCAAATTGCCGCTTCCTTGAATACCCAGTTGCCGATCTGCTTGATCAATCCCGACTCCTCGGCCATGGGTATGAATTCCGCCGGCTCGATGTTGCCCAGAATAGGATGGTGCCAGCGCAGCAGCGCCTCGGCCTTGGCGATTTCACCGCTCTTCAGGTCCACCACCGGCTGATAGTGCACTGCGAGCTGTCCAAACTGCAGGGCATGGCGCAGCTCGTTGGTAATCCGGAGCCGGTTGTGCGCCCGGTCATCCATTTCTTTCGTAAAGTAATTGAACTGGTTCTTGCCGGTATGCTTGGCTGCATACATCGCCTGGTCGGCTTTACGGATCAGGTCTTCCGGTGTTTCCGCATCCATCGGGTAAAGACTGACGCCAATGCTGCCGGATATATAACCAATCTCTTTTCCGAGATGGAAGGTTTCGGCCAGGCTGCTTAAAATCTTCTGGCACACGAATTCGACATGGTCGAGGTTGACAAGCTCGGTCAGTATGATGGTAAATTCGTCGCCGCCCAGGCGGGCCACGGTATCGGTTTCACGCACACAGTTCTTGAGCCTGTGCGCCGCTTCCATCAGCAGCAAATCGCCGGCGTCGTGACCGTACAAATCGTTGACTTGCTTGAATCCGTCCAGGTCGATAAACAGGACAGCAAGCTGATGGCTGCTGCGCCTTACCTTGAGCAACTCCATTTCCAGGCGTTCGCGGAACAAGCGCCGATTAGGCAGACTGGTCAGCGCATCGAGATTCGCATGGCGCCATGCCAGCTCATCCGATTCTTTTCTGGCGGTAATGTCCGTCAAGGTACCTGTCATCATGGTCGGACGTCCATGCTTATCGCGGTCAACGATGATGCCGCGCGCCCAGATCCATTTCCAGTGACCGCTCCTTGTACGAAGACGGTATTCGCATTCGTATAACGGTGTCTTTTCCTCCAGCGCTTCTCTAAAAGTCGAAAGCACGCGCTCATAGTCATCCGGATGAATGGCGCGGTGCCATTCTTCAGCCTCACTCAGCGTCGAGATAGTAGGCCGGCCAAGAATCTTGTTCAGCCCGCCGGCAAAAGTGAACCGGTCGTTCAGAATGTCCCAGTCCCAGATGCCTTCTCCCGATCCTTCGATCGCCAGTTGCAGCCGTTCGCTAATATGGCGCAGTTTGTCCTGCGTTTCTTTCAGTTCAGTGACATCCCGCAGCATGATCTGGATGGCCGGTTTATCCTCCCATATCACCTCGCCGCAGGCTGCCTGTGCAAAAGCCATTGCACCGTCAAGACGCCTGATTTTCAGGTCAAGCAAAGGTGATTTTTTCCTTTCGTCCTTGTTCATCGCCCGATGAGCCCTGACGATTTCATGGAATTCCGCATCAAGGAAATCAAGAGTACGCCGGCCAATCAAATCCTCAACCGCTTTAGCGCCAAGCAAATGCGCGGCCGCAATATTGGCATAGACGCATATTCCATGCAGTTCAACGAATATCGCGTCCGGACTGAATTCCGACAGGGAGCGAAACCGTTCTTCGCTTCTTTGCAAAGCTTTCGCGTATTGAATTTTTTCCGTTATATCTGTTCCGGTCGCTGCAACATAAAGAAATTTTCCATTAGCGTCGGTTATGGGTGCCAGCGTCATCTCGGTAACATGTTCCGACCCGTTCGCCCAAAAATAGGCAATCTCCTGGCGCGAACTTTTCCCGGCGGCAGCGTCCAGCACACTTTTCTTGACCTTTTCCATCACTTCCGTTGAACGGTTCCACCATCCGCATTCCCAGAATTTCCTGCCTATCTGTTCTTCCCGCTTATAGCCGCATAATTTGAACGACAAATGATTCGCCTCAATTAAGCTGCCATCCAGGGCGACTACCCCGCAAAAGAAAGAGCCTTGCTCGAAGAAGGTCTTGAACTTTGCATTCGCCTCGGCGGCGCTCAGGATCTGGGATGCCACACTCCGTTCCCGCTCCTCGGCTTTTTTCTTTTCCGAGATATCCCTGTAGGTAACCACCACTCCGGACGGCTTGCCATCGGCGACCATTGGAGAAAGTGAATACAACACGGGGAAACTGGTGCCGTCTTTGCGCCAGAACAGATCCTCTTCCGAGCGCACGGTAGCGCCTTTGCTTATCGCCTTGAACAGCTTGCACTCCTGCTCCGTCAACTGTTCCGGGGTTTTCCTTGCATAGAAGGCTTCGTGAACCGGCATGCCGATCAATTCATCGGGTGCATAACCGAGCATGGCCGCGCCTGCCTGGTTAATGAAGGTACAGTGGTGATCGACTTCGATTCCGCATATGCCTTCGCTTGAAGAATCCAGGATAAGGGACAGGCGCTGGTTGATCTGCTGAAGCGCTTCTGCATTTTGCCGTTTCTTCGTGATATCGATGATGACACCCATGGATTTCATTGGATGCCCGTACCGGTCTTTTTTTACAACACCGCGCGAGCTGACCCAGACTACGCTTTGATCGGGACGGCACATCCGGAAATCCACAACAAATGGTTCGCCGCTACTCATCGCCTTTTGCTGCACGCCAATGACCATTTCCCTGTCGTCGGGAAAAATCATGTTTTGCCACTCATGCTCAGTAAGTATCGATTTGCCGGAAGGAAGGCCAAGAATCTGTGCAGCAGTCGCAGAGACGGTGGCCGCGTTCGTTGCAAATTCCAGCTCCCACGTTCCGACATTGGCAGCTTCCGTTGCAAGCTTGTAAGACAACTGGGATGCAAGGAGTTTTTCTTCAGCCTGTTTGCGTTCGGTGATATCGAACATCACGCCTACGACCTGGCCGATTTTTCCCGCGGCATTCCTGATGCCCATTCCGCGCGTCGTCAGCCAGCGAATCTGGCCGTCGCCGCGCCGAATTCTGAACTCAAGATTGAACGGTTCTCTCTTTTCCAGGGCGGCTTGTAATGTACTTTTAAAGACAGGAAGGTCTTCCGGAAGGATAAGCCGGTCTATGTCTGTCGTGGAAACGATCGTCTGCTCCGTTCCCAGACCTAGTATCCGGGACGTTTGCGGCGACTGCCTGACCATGTCGGTTGCCATGTCCCGCTCCCATGTCCCGATTTCGGCAACTTCCATGGCAAACCGGTTGGTCAGCTCGGTTCCCAGCTTTTGCAATGCACTTTTCCGGAGAAGCGCATAATCGCGCACTTCCATGACGGTGCACAGTGTTTTTTCCTGAAAGATGACTGGATTGACGGTGCAGTGAGCAAAGAACCTTGAACCGTCCTTGCGATAGAAAAGCAGCTCCTTGTCCTGCGTAAAGCTGGCTCCGGTCGTGAACGCCTTGTGCAATGGAGATTCTTCTTTGGGAAAAGGCGATCCGTCCGGACGGTGATGACAAAGCAAATCATGAAGCGGGCGGGAAGATAATTCCTGCGCGGAGAAACCCGTCATCTCGCACATTGCCCGATTGGCGTATAAACAGTACCCCTGAGCCTCCATCAGCGCGAAACCAAAATCGGCATGCTGGGCAAGCGAACGGATAAGATTCTTCCCTACCGGATCGGCAAAGGTGCCCTCGATCAGCTGCCGCCAAATTCCCGCATCCATCATCGCGCCCCAAGGCGAAAAGCGTTCAATTAAGCTAGTAGTGCTGAATATTTGGCATTTGACCTTTTATTAAGTTCAGTGAGAAACAGTTAATTGCATGCGGTTATTTCCTCTACAACCAGCACGCAAAAAACGTGAGCGCAGACCGCTCAATTGCTATAAATACTAGAATTATTAAACGAAGCGTGCAGTAGCGCACTTTTGGGAGGTTAAAGCAGAAAAAGCGCTCTCGGGAACGCGAGCGGCCAATGCAATTGGCCGCTCGCAACACGCAAAAGGATTCCAAGACTCATTTCTCAACCGGCAATGCCCCATGCTGCAAGCAAAATGCAAGGTGTCAAAGCGGTAACAGTCCAACTGCAAAAACCGTGTCGTTTTCCCGGTCGTGCTGCTAGAGCTTCGCTGCTATCAGCTTGCCCAGCCGGGCAATCCCCTCACGGATTTTTTCAGGAGGCACCGTCACGAAACTCAAACGCAAGGTATTCAATGCCGGCGTATTGGCATAGAAAGGCGCGCCCGGCACGAAGGCAACATTCTGCGCGATCGCCTCGTCAAGCAGTGTCAGGCTGTCGATATGTGACGGCAGAGTCACCCATATGAACATGCCGCCTTCCGGCCGGGTCCAGCTAGCTTCTTGCGGGAAAAACTCTTCCAGCGCTTCCAGCATGACCTGGCATTGCTCGGCATACAAGCTTCGGATCGTCGGGATATGGCTATCCAGAAAACCATCCTTGATGACTTCATACACGACCATTTGCGTCAGCTGTGCGGTATGCAGGTCGGCTGCCTGCTTGGCCTGTTCCAGCTTGCGGATCAGCGTGGTCGGCGCGACGACATAACCCAGACGAATGCCCGGCGTCAGCACCTTGGAAAACGATCCCATGTAAATCACGCCGCCGGGATTCATGTTCAGCATTTTGGGCAGAGGATTGCCGCGATAACTTAATGCGCCGTACGGATCGTCTTCGATCAGCGGCAATCCCAGGCTTGCACAGGTATGAACCAATGCACTGCGCCGCTCGACCGACAAGGTACGGCCCGTTGGATTCTGGAAGTTCGGCAATGCATACAGGAGCCGCGCACCCTGCGCGATTTCGGGTACCGCCTCCGGTATCAAGCCGCCTTCATCGGTCGGAATGGAAACGAATTCCGGGCGGTAGACGGAAAATGCCTGCAATGCGCCGAGGTAACTTGGCGTTTCAACCAGCACCTTGCTTCCTTCGTCGATCAGGACTTTGCCCAGCAGGTCCAGGCCCTGCTGCGATCCGGACAGCATCAATACCTGCTCCGGCATAATCCGGCTGCCTTCCAGCGACAATGAATCTGCGATCCATTCGCGCAAGGGTGCATAGCCGTCGCTGGTGCCGTATTGCAATGCCGTCTTGCCCTGCCGCGACAGCACGGCGTCATGCGCGATACGCATGCGTTCGACAGGAAAGGTTTCAGGGGATGGCAAGCCGCCCGCGAACGAAATGATTTCCGGACGCATGGTGACTTTCAGGATTTCACGGATGACCGAGCTTTGCAACTGCTGCGCGCGCTGCGAAAAATGCCATTCGATAGGCGCGGGATGTTCTGGTTTCATGGATGATTCAATATGGCTGGCGACGGTTTGGCGAATTACTTAAAACGGCTGAAAAAAAGAATCTAACTGCGCAAATCTTATACAGTGTGGCTCTTGCTGCGCAGCGGTATTTACAGCACTCGATGTACAAGCCTGAATGCCAGGCTTGTCATTTTGTTGCACGTCCCTGGAAATACTCTAGCTACTTTGGACGATATGATCACCCTATTTCGGCAATCATTTCAATTTCCACGCATGCACCCAAAGGTATCTGTGCCACGCCGAAAGCGGAACGCGCATGCTTGCCTTGTTCGCCGAACACTTCACCGATCAGTTCCGATGCGCCATTGGTAACGAGATGATGTTCCGTGAAATCCGATGTCGAATTTACCAGGCTCACCAGCTTTACGATGCGTTTGACGCGCTGCAGGTCGCCGCCGCATGCCGCTTGCAAAGTGGCGAGCAAGTCGATCGCGACGTTGCGCGCGGCTTGCTTGCCTTCTTCGGTGTTCATGGTCCTGCCCAGCTGGCCGACCCAGGGCTTGCCATCCTTTTTTGCAATATGGCCGGACAGGAAAACTGTATTGCCTGATTGTACATACATGACGTAGGCGGCAGCCGGAGTGGCGACGGCAGGCAATTCGATATTGAGTGCTTTGAGTTTTTCGTAAACTGACAAGATAGGCTCCGGACGGTACCGGGCCAGGTACGACATCCACAGGCAGCCATACTCGCCGCATGGCGGACAGCCGCGACGAATACCTGGCCGCGTTAAGTTGAGCTGCAGATTTTAACCCTTAATTTAATCCTGCACGGCCTGGCATTCCAACTTTCCGTATAAACACGCATGCCTGGGCTCAGGCTTGGGCGCGGAATGCGGCATGGGCCTGGCCACCTCGACCAACCGGAGCACACTGTCGGCCTTATAAGCTTCGACAACCACCTTCTGATGAGCAGGCAGAAGCATGGCATCGCCTTCCGACATCCAGTAATCGTCCGCCATGCCACTGATCGTCAGCCAGATGCGCCCATGCGTAACATGCACTTCCACCGGGCTTGCAAGTAGAAACGACCTGATCTGTCCCGCAGGAAGACTAAGCGATTGCTGGATTGAACGGACTTGCATGATGGCCTCCGGTTGACTGTTTATGCATAGTAGTCGACATGACCTGTACAGTACCGGTACAATTTTTCAGATAATTTTCTTACTGTCATGGACAAATGACCAATACAGCTGACTTGCATAAGCGGGCTGTCGTGCAGCCTGATCCGACTTCTCCACAGCACTTGTCGCGGCAGACTGGCATTTCGCTGGTCGAACAGATCGTGCAGACCGTTACGGCACGCATCGACGACAAGCGGCTTCGCGCCGGGGCGCGCATGCCTTCCATCCGCCAGTACGCCGAAGCCAACGGCGTGTCGCGCTTTACCGTCGTTGAAGCCTATGACCGGCTGGTGGCGAGCGGCTACCTGGAATCGCGGCGCGGATCGGGCTTTTACGTACGGGAGCGCTCTCCGCTGGCGAATACCGCGCCGAGCAACCCCAGTCCCGACCAGCCGTCCCGGCTGGATATCGTCTGGCTGATACGCAACATGTTCCGCCAGACCCCTTCACAAAGCGTTCCGGGTTCCGGCCTGCTGCCGAACGACTGGCTGGACAGTGAACTGATCGGCAATGCTTTGCGCGCGGTGAGCCGCCAGCAGCAAAGCGTGCTGCTGCAATACGGAACGCCGCAGGGTTTTTTGCCGCTGCGGCAACAGTTGCAGCTGAAACTTGCGGAGCTGGAAATCAGCGCCTCGCCCGAACAGATCATTACGACCACCGGTATCACGCAGGCGCTCGACCTGGTGGCCCGGCATTTCCTGCAGCCGGGCGATACGGTATTTGTCGACGATCCGGCCTGGTATCTGATGTTCGGCTCGTTTTCGATGCTGGGTGCGAAAGTCGTCGGCATCCCGCGTCTGCAGGACGGACCGGACATGGCAAGGCTGGCCGAACTGGCCGCGCTGCATAAGCCCAAGCTCTTCGTCATCAATTCCGTCCTGCACAATCCCACCTCGACCTCCCTGTCGGCCGCCAAGGCGTTCCAGATATTGAAAATTGCGGAAGAGCATGACTTCATCGTCGTGGAAGACGATATCTACTGCGACCTGCATCCCGGCACGACAATTCAACATGCCACGCGCATCGCGCCGCTGGACGGGTTGAACCGCGTCATCTATCTGGGAGGATTTTCAAAAACACTGGCCGCGAACCTGCGCGTCGGATTCATCGCGGCATCCCACGAGCATGCAAGGCACCTGGCGGACCGGAAAATCCTGTCGACCATGACCTCGTCCGAGCTCGGCGAACGTGTCGTCCACAAGATCCTGACTGAAGGCCATTACCGCAAGCACACCGACCGCCTGCGCACCCGGCTCGCTGCCGCACGCGAAAAAGTCTCGCTCCAGCTGGAGAAAATCGGCATGCGCGCGGCAGCGCATTCTCCTGCGGGGATGTTCATCTGGGCCGATGCCGGTTGCGATACGGCTCTGCTGACGGAACGCGCCCTGGAGCATAATTGCCTGCTGGCTCCCGGCAGCCTGTTCTCCCCCAGCCAGCTTCCGTCCACACACCTTCGCCTGAATGTCGCCATGCTGTCGGACCCGGCCATCCTGCCGCTGCTGGAAAGGGAAATCAGTCGCCTGGGCCAAGCCGGGCGTGATGGTATTGTCGGATTGCATGGAAAGCCTTGAAATCGGCGAAGCCATCCCCATTTTCCTGCAAACCTTGACCGTTCATTAAGCATTTTTAGTTAAGCGTTCGCCCAGCCGCATGGCGACGAATGCGCTCTTATTCACTTACTTTAGAGGTAAAAATGGCTGCATCCGAAAAACAAACCCTAGGTTTCCAGGCGGAAGTCAAACAGCTTCTGCACCTGATGATCCATTCGCTGTACTCGAACAAGGAAATCTTCCTGCGCGAACTGATCTCCAATGCGTCCGACGCGGCTGACAAGCTTCGCTTCGAAGCGATCAACAATGCCGGCCTGTTCGAGAACGATCCGGAACTGAAAATCAAGGTCACCTTCGACAAGGCCGCCCGCACCATTACTATTTCGGACAATGGCATCGGCATGAACCGCGACGAAGCCATTTCGCATCTCGGCACCATCGCCAAATCCGGCACCAAGGAATTCTTTTCCAGGCTCTCCGGCGACCAGCAAAAGGACGCCGCCCTGATCGGCCAGTTCGGCGTGGGCTTTTACTCCGGCTTCATTGTCGCCGACAAGATCACCGTGGAAACCCGCCGTGCCGGCACGCCCGCCAGTGAAGGCGTGCGCTGGGAATCCGGCGGTGAAGGCGACTTCAGCGTGGAATCCATCGATAAACCAAATCGCGGCACCGACATCATCCTGCACCTGCGCGAAGGCGAAGACGAGTTCCTGTCGTCCTGGAAGCTCAAGTCCATCATCCGCCGTTACTCCGACCATATCTCGCTGCCCATCCTGATGCAAAAAGAAGAATGGGACGAAGAGAAAAAGGAAACCGTGGTCAAAGATGAATTCGAGACCGTCAACCAAGCCAGCGCGCTCTGGGCGCGCAGCAAGTCCGACATCACGCCGGAGCAATACACCGAATTCTACAAGCACGTCTCGCATGATTTTTCCGATCCACTGACCTATACGCACAACCGCGTCGAAGGCCGCAGCGAATACACGCAGCTGCTGTACATCCCGGCCAAGGCGCCGTTCGATTTGTGGGACCGCAACAAGCGCGGCGGCATCAAGCTGTATGTCAAGCGCGTGTTCATCATGGACGATGCCGAGCAATTGATGCCGGTCTACCTGCGCTTCGTGAAAGGCGTGATCGATTCTGCGGACTTGCCTCTGAACGTCTCGCGTGAAATCCTGCAGGAGTCGCGCGACGTGAAAGTCATCCGCGAAGGCTCGACCAAGCGCGTGCTGGGCATGCTGGAAGAACTGGCCAATTCCGATGAGCAGGAACAGAAGGACAAATACACGAGCTTCTGGACCGAGTTCGGCCAGGTCCTGAAGGAAGGCATAGGCGAAGACCATGCAAACAAGGACCGTATCGCCAAGCTGCTGCGCTTTGCCTCGACCCATAATGACAGCGACGTGCAAAACGTGTCGTTTGCCGACTATGTCAGCCGCATGAAAGAAGGCCAGGACAAGATTTACTACGTCACAGGCGAATCCTATACGGCAGCCAAGAACAGCCCGCACCTGGAAATCTTCCGCAAGAAAGGCGTGGAAGTCTTGTTGCTGACCGACCGCGTCGACGAATGGATGCTGTCTTTCCTGACCGAATTCGAAGGCAAGGAACTGGTATCGGTCGCCAAGGGCGATCTGGATCTGGGCAAGCTGGAAGATGAAACCGAGAAGAAGCGCCACGAAGAAACCGAAGCGCAATACAAGGACCTGGTAGAAAAGATGAAGGGCTCGCTGTCCGACAAGGCCAAGGATGTGCGCGTAACCTTCCGCCTGACCGATTCGCCTGCCTGCCTGGTCGCCGATGAAAATGAACTCTCCGGCAACCTCGTGCGCATGCTGAAAGCGGCGGGTCAACATGCGCCGGAATCCAAGCCTATCCTGGAAATCAACCCGGATCATGCGCTGGTGCAGCGTCTGAAGTACGAAGAAGCGAAATTCGACGACTGGACGAATATCCTCTTCGACCAGGCCATGCTGGCCGAAGGCGGTACGCTGGAAGATCCGGCCGGCTTCGTCAAGCGCCTGAATGAAATGCTGCTGGGACTGGCGACCCGCTGATTATTTCTCCATCCCTTTATGCAGGTCTATTTGCATGCCGATGCGGTATGTTCAAATAGGCCTGTTTTTATTTTGGCCGCATGCAAACCGAGCTTGCATTTAATCCGAAATTGCATGTTCGCTATTACTGATCTGTTCACTTCATGCCCAAAGCCCCCAACCCTTTGCTGACCGGCTTGCCGTCGGTGCTTGACGGGGAAACCCGCGTACTGATTCTGGGCAGCTTTCCCGGCGAAGCCTCGCTGCAAGCGAAGCAGTATTACGCACATCCGCGCAATCAGTTCTGGCGGCTATTGTCGGCCGTGCTGGAGGAAGACCTGTACGGCTTGCCTTATAAACAACGCCTGACCCGCCTGCGCGCGCATTGCATCGGCCTGTGGGACGTGATCGATGCATGCGAGCGCGAAGGCAGCCTGGATAGCGCGATCCGCCGTGCGCAGCACAATGACTTCGACGTGCTCAAACATCAATGCCCGAAACTGAAGCGTGTTTGCTTCAATGGCAAGACATCCGGAAAGTTCGCGCCGCGATTTGCCGCAGCAGGCTTCGAAACCCTGGTGCTACCCTCTTCTTCGCCTGCCAATATGCAACTGAGCTTCGAGCAAAAACTTGCGGTCTGGCGCGGCATCGCGGGATAATGCCGGGCTATGCTGATCAAACGAAAATCGATTGAAAAAGAGGAGTCTCTCCGCGGGACCAAGCGCGGCGCTCCAGTCAAACCCGCCCCGCGCAAGCCGAAATATGCACCGGTAACCTTGTCCGAGCAGGACGGTGTGCGCTTTCTGCATTTCGGCACCGAATGGGTGCAAGGCGCGATGCGCATCCGCAAGCCGGACTGGATCGAACTGGAATATGCGCAGCAGATGATGGCTTGGATGCTGTTCAACGACAAGCCCGGGCAGATCGTGCAGCTTGGCCTGGGCACCGGCGCGCTGACCAAGTTCTGCTACCGGCAATTTCCTGAATCGCGTGTTACGGCAGTCGAATTGAATCCATCGGTGATCACGATCTGCCAGTCGATGTTCAAGCTGCCGCCCAACGACGAGCGCCTGTCCGTGATCGAAATGGATGCGCTCGATTTCGTCAACGACCCTGCCCATCACGGACAGATCGATGTACTGCAGGTCGATTTGTATGATGCCACTGCGCAGGGGCCCGTGCTGGATACGCCGGATTTCTATGCTGCCTGTGCAGCCTGCCTGTCGCCGGTGGGCATCATGACGATCAACCTCTTCGGTGCCCACCCGAGCTATGCAAAAAACCTGAAAGCGATGCAGTCCGCTTTCAAGCAGATCATCTGCCTGCCGGAAGTCCATGAAGGAAATGTCGTGGCACTCGCGTTCAAAACCCCGGTTGCGCTCGACATGACTTTTTTATACGAGGAAGCAGCGCACATCCTGCAAACGACCAGGCTTCCCGCCAAGTCCTGGGTCAACGGCTTAAAAGCCTGGCAACTGAGCCGCTAAAATGTTTGCATACGCCGGCAGGAGTATGGTTAGAATAGCCCGATATGTCAGCCAAACCCGCCACCATGCATAAGCCCGCCGCGAAGACGCTCGACCTGCAGCAGATCTTCACCTGGCTGCTTGCTGACGGAGTGATTGAAAAAGCGGAGGCAAAGGCGCATTACAACCAGGCGCAAGGCATATTGCGCAGCAGCCCGGTTTCCATGCATCCGCTGGTGGCGGTGGCACAGTGCAAGCTGCACTCCGCACAGCCGCCGCACAAGCCCATCACGCTGGACTGGCTGACCGAATGGATGGCCGGCAAGGTCAGGCTGCCGTTCTTTCGTATCGATCCTCTGAAGATCGACTTCACCCGTGTCGCGGATGTGATGTCGGCAACCTATGCGGCACGTTTCAATATTCTGCCAGTCGAACTGAATGCAACCGAACTGACGATCGCCACCGCCGAACCCAATGTCGTCGAGTGGGAGGCTGAAATCTCGAAGATTTCTCGCCGCAACATCAAGCTGGTGATCGCCAATCCGCTGGAAATCTCGCAATACATTTCACAGTTTTTTTCACTGGCGAAATCGATCAAGAGCGCCAGCAAGGCCAGCGGACAGGATCTGTCGCTGCGCAATAATTTCGAGCAGCTGGTCGAACTCGGCAAGTCGAACAAGCAGTTCGACGCCAACGATCAGCACATCATCAACATCGTCGACTGGCTGTGGCAATACGCATTCGAACAGCGCGCCTCCGACATTCACCTGGAACCCAAGCGGGACATCGGCGTCGTGCGCTTTCGTATCGACGGCGTGCTGCACCAGGTTTATCAGGTGCCGGCCGCGGTGATGATCGCGATGACCGCACGCATCAAGCTTCTGGGACGCATGGACGTGATCGAAAAGCGCCGTCCGCAGGACGGGCGCATCAAGACGCGCATGCAGAACGAACAGGAAATCGAATTGCGACTATCGACCTTGCCGACCGCGTTCGGCGAAAAACTGGTCATGCGTATCTTCGATCCGGAAGTCGTGGTCAAGACCTTGCCCGAGCTGGGTTTCCCGCCGGACGATGCGGCGCGCTGGGACCACCTCACTGCCCGTCCGCACGGCATTATCCTGGTAACAGGACCGACCGGCTCCGGGAAGACCACGACCTTGTACACGACGCTCAAGGCGCTTGCCACGTCTGAAGTGAATGTATGCACCGTGGAAGACCCGATTGAAATGGTCGAAGCCTCCTTCAACCAGATGCAGGTGCAGCACGGCATCGACTTATCGTTTGCCGACGGCGTTCGTTCCCTGATGCGGCAGGACCCCGACATCATCATGGTCGGCGAGATCCGCGACCTGGAAACGGCCGAGATGGCGATCCAGGCCGCGCTGACTGGCCATCTGGTACTGTCGACGCTGCATACTAACGACGCGCCCTCGGCAGTCATGCGTCTGCTGGAGCTTGGCGTCCCGTATTACCTGCTGGAAGCCACGCTGATCGGCATTATGGCGCAACGCCTGGTCAGGACCCTCTGCCCTGCTTGCAAGGCACCGGACGGCGAACTGATGGACGACATCTGGCAGAGTCTCGCCGGTGACTGGAAGATCGACAAGCCAAAAACCATCTACCGCCCGGTCGGCTGCCCGGAATGCCGCCAGACCGGTTACCGCGGCCGCACCGGCCTGTATGAGCTGCTGACGGTCACGCAGACGTTTTCCAAGATGATCCAGCCGGAAACCGATATCCATCTGCTGCAAAAACAAAGTATTGCCGATGGCATGAAGCCCTTGCGGATTGCCGGTGCCCTGAAGATCGTTGAAGGCGTCACGACGGCAGAAGAAGTGCTGAAGGTCACTTCCGCTCTTACCTGAATCTATTTACCCTGAGAAACTGGCAGATCGGCACCCTGGGTTGCGCAGGCAATCATGGTGATACGCAGCTAACCCCTGAATTTTTCACTACTGAAAATTCGTATCGTCACGTATTGACATACGTCAAGAATGAGAAATTTAAATAGCGATTTTGGCTGGAATTTGAGTGGCTATTTAATTCGAAATATCGTTTAATGGTGCTTTTAAAATGTAACATTAAAAAGTAATCAATAATCAACAATGATTTAACCTAAAATCGAGGTTAAAACATTCATCTCGTCCTTGCAAATACGTGGAACGACCTGATGAGTAGTCTTGATTGCTTACTGATTCTTGGTTAAAGTTCGGCAAAAAATGCCAGCCTTTTCTCTTTCAATGTCACCCTTTGGCGGCTTTCAGCAGGCACTTCGACAGCTTGTCGAAATGTATCAGCGCAGCTTGCGTCAGATCGATTTGCTTGCGCCGGGCATCTTCAGTTTCGGAGAGCATGATCCAGCCTTTTTCACGCATTGATTTGAGCCTGCCATGAATGGTTGCGGGCGACCCCAGCTCCTGTTTAGCCATCATGTCCCGGACGGAAAGCCGTTCCTGCTCCTGGCTCGCGCGCGCGACCAATTCCAGTATGCGTTCTTCAAGCGGTTCCAGAGGCGGCAACGAGGGCATGCCGCGAATCGCTTCGGCCAATTGCAGGAAGCGCAAATAGATGTCAGCCGGACGTGTTGCAGATTTCTTAACCATATACGTTGCAGAGTGAGTATTACTATTTAGTTATATAAGACTTTAGCTTAATTTAGAACTGCGTGCTAGATTTTATAGCGATTTAATAGCCATTCCGCCCCACCGGATAGCCAAGCCACAATTGTAATGTTTATTTTAATGACGGCCACTTCGGCCATATTGTTTTTCCTCGTATCTCAACTCAACGATTTCCTTTTTTACAACGAAGATTTTGAATTCACGGTTGGAGTTGGCTGGATATACCTGCCTGCCGGAATGCGGCTTTTGTGCACATTGCTGTTTGGCGGTGCCGGCGCAGTCGGGATATTCCTTACCGCCCTATACGTTTCCTTTTTTACCTATTTCCCCGATGATCCGATGCGGGCTTTAGCCGGCAGCATTGCCTCAGCCTTGGCACCCTATCTAACTTACCTGTTTGCACAAAAGGCATATGGATTAAAAACAAGCCTGGTGAATTTGAATGCACAGCGGCTTTTTCTCCTGACCATGCTTTTTTCGGTTGCCGGTCCATCCATACTCAATCTATGGCTCCTTTTGATCGGGCGCGACCTGGGAATGGACATTTTCGTGATGATGACTGGCGACTTCGTCGGTTCGATGATCCTTATTTATACATTCAAGCTGATCTTGTCGTTTGTCCCCGTGAAATCTCCGCGGCAATGAACATTCCGAATGTGCAGCTCTGTAACTTATGGGCATGAATCTTAACTTACAAGCTGGCAAATCGCCAGAAATTCGTTAGCAATCTGCTACGTTGATCGGCAGGGCAACAACAGTCAGTTATCCGAGGAAACGAAAGAAATTGAGTAACGGCAGGGTCAAAACTTGCCAGTTTCTTCCCTGTCCCATTTTCATTAACCGTGCTGGATACCCCCCAAAGCTCAGAAGCATTGCCGGTTCAGCCAAAGCCAGCACAGGCTGTTTCACTGCCATTGCCTTGGCACCTCCATCAACTTTACAGCGCCGCCAGCACATTCTTCAGACAACTTTCGCAGACGGACGTGGCCTGCTCCATGGAGTCCGCTTCGGTATAGCAACGCAATTCCGGGGCATTGCCGGATGGACGCAAATGGACGATCAATTGCGATGCAAACGTCACGCGCAAGCCATCTGTTTCGTCGATATGCAGAATACTGTCTGCACCGGCTGCACAAACTTTCGCCAGGAGGCCGGCATCATTTTTCAGACTATCGATGAATGCACGGCTTTTTTCAGGTGGAATATTCTGCAGGCGGTCGCTTGCGGTAAAGCGGCGTGGCAGATCACGCGTCAGTTCCGACATGCGGCAATTGTTCTCCTTCATCAGGCACAACAAGGAAAGGATCGGCAGCAGCGCATCGCGTGTTGGCAACGCGGACAAGGCTTTCCCATGTCGTCCCACCGCGCTGCCGAGCAGCAAGCCGCCGTTGGCTTCATAGCCCACTACGCCGGCCTGCCCTTTTGCAACGGCAGCCGTCATTGCCTCGATGACATAAGGCGAACCGATACGGGTGCGAAGGACTTTCATGAAGCTGCCGCTTCGTTCTGCCGCAGTGTTGCTGCTGACCGGCGTCACAACCACCTGTGCTTTCAAAAACTGGGCGCACAAGAGTCCGACAATATCACCGCGCAGCCATGAGCCTTTTTCATCGGCAATAAGCGGCCGGTCGGCATCGCCATCGGTCGACACCAGGGCATCGAACCTATGCTCGGACGCCCAGGCGCGCGCCTGCTCGACATCCTCGGCACGCACCGCTTCAGTGTCGATCGGCACAAACACATCGGTCCTGCCCAGCGAGACTACTTTTGCGTCCAGCGCTTGGAGAACCTCGCGCAGGATATCCCGTGCAACACTGGAATGCTCGTACACCGCGACCGTCAGCCCGGACAAGGTTCCGGCACCGAAAAAGTCGACGTAGCGGCGCACATAGGCCTGCCGTGCAAGAGGGAAGGCTTCCGGCAAAGCCGGCAGCGCGATGGAATCCGGCAAATCCACGGTTGCTGCGGAAATCGCCTCTTCATCGGCCTTGGATATTTCGCCTTCAGCGCGGTAAAACTTGATGCCGTTGCGGTCATAAGGAATGTGGCTGCCGGTAATGACGATGGCCGGTGCCTGCATCCATGATGCAAAGCATGCCACTGCAGGGGTAGGCAGGCTCCCGACATAGAGCGGCTCACGCCCGGTGTCCTTGATGGCGGCAGCACATGCGGCGGCGATACGCGGACTGCTTGGCCTCAAGTCATGGCCCAGGATGACCTTGTCGGCATCGCTGGCGATGGCCTGCATGAATGCCATGACATAGGCATAACAGGTTTCATCCGTCATCTGCACGACCGGGCCGCGAATCCCGCTGGTGCCGAACCGTACCCCGGTTCGATCCATGATGTCTCCAATCCGGTACGAAGCCATGTCCTTATTCCCCCCTGCTCCTGCGTTGATGCGTGTCCATCACAATATTATGTGGCGGATGAGACGTTCATTCATTGCGCCTGGCTGAATGATTGCAGAAAAGCGCATGCACCGATGGTCTTTTCTGCGCCAGCCATCTCAAAGAGCAAACCCCGTTTGCTAGAAATCAATGACAATCCCGGCGCTCACGATCCCGTAGTGCTTGTCAAACCGCCTTGCCGTGAAGGTGTTATAGGCCAGCGGTATCTCGCCGACAAACTGGTTGCTCATATACTGGCCGCGCCCGAACAGCGAGACATTCTTCAGCACCCGGTAAGCAATTTCTCCCACCACGACATGATTGCTCTTGTACGCGCTGCCTCCCCGCCTTTCAATGATATCGTCGATATCGTCGCGGTTCAGGCGCTGGTACTGGTAACCGGCCCTGATCTGCCATGGGCCGCCGGTCCATTTCCCGGAAAAGCCGGCATGCAGATACCTGGCTTTGTATTCGGTTTCGCCATACACGTCGACACCAAAGGCGCTGTTGCGCAGTGCAAAGCGCTCAACGACGACGCTCGCGCCGCAGGGTTCTGCAAGAGTGCCGACCACTTTATCGCGGCCGAACGCAAGATTGTAATTGCAGCCGTCACGCGAGGCGGTGCCAGAGATCGAATCGATTTCCGTCTCGCTGACGCCCGCACCGGCAAAAGCGGTCACTTCCATGGAGTCCCGGACCGGCCACGAGGCGATCAGGTCGAACTGGACTTGCCTGTCCTCGCCGTCCTGCACATTCACGGAGTCGAGCGTCACGCCTTGTACGCGAGTCGGCGAAGTCTTGCTCAGATTGTCTGCCGAATTGCCCCACAAGCCAAGCCGTACCGCCATGGCTGGACGAACGCCCAGCGCATCGAACAGCTTGTACTGCGCACCAATTTGCCAGCTGTCGAGCTCACCCTCATCCTGCCGGTAATCGATGCGCCGTTTCCACAGCGCGCCATCCAGCCACAAAGACGGGGTAAGGGCGACGCCGCCGCGGATATGCGCGCCGTGGTAGTCGCCTACGTTCGTCCCGGCAAATTCCTCGTCATTGTCGCGGATATCGAATATATCGACCGTGCTGTTCATCACATCGTAGCTAGCCTCGATCTCGAAGCTTCCCGGCGTTGTTTTCTTGTTGGCGGTAAGGAGTGCGTCCAGCGGCGCTGCATGGGCAACCGACATGGATAAGATGCTGCCGGCGGCAAGAAGGGAAAACAGTACTGATTTTTTCATGGCATTGCCTGTACTAAAAAACATGTTCATTGCGCGTATGCGTCGTGCATTCCGCGGATGGTTAACGAAAAAAGAGCGGCTGTTAAGCCGCTCGGAACAATTACCGGTTAATTATTATTGGTTATCTCACCAGGCAGGCTCGATCAGTTAATCGTCAGGGTGCCTTTGATGCCGGGGCCCGTAACACCCTTGATCGTATTGGAGATGCCGATGTTGAGCGTGTCCAGTGCCGCCGAGGACGAACCAATGACTCGGCGCACGTTCATGTTCGGAGAGACTACGAACATCACGGTAAATTTTCCGGTGATATTGGTGAACTGGCTCGCATCAAATGCGCTGGTGTTATGCACGCTGCCGGCTATTTTCGTCACCAGCTGGTCGTAATTAACGACCACGTCGTTGTTCACGATTGTCACAGGGTTGAAAGCCGGGTCATTGATGCTGGCATTGAAGGTCGTGCCGCTACGGTCGCTGACATAGATGGTCACTACCGTGTTAGCCGTGAGCGACAGGCTCACCTTGCCGTCGGCGGGGTTGCGCTGTACCCGCACGCGCTCGACTTTTACCTGCAGCACCCGTTTATCATCGGCCGCAACGGCGTCCAGGCTAGCCGCCACGTCCACCACCGCATCGATGGCCGGATTGGTAGCAGATGCTGCATAGGTCAGGCCAATGGTATCCAGTCCGGTGACCGGCAGACCAGCGCCGGCAAAGGTTCCAAGCGACTGCGGCGTGCCGTTAATGGTAATTTGATCATTCGCCGGGTAGATGTAATCCTTGGTGGCGGTATCGGTCTCAATCGGACCATCCAGCGGGTCCTGCAGATCCCGCGCAATGTTATCCAAGCCGCTTTCCGGTGCATCCAGGAACTGCTCGACCTGCTGCTCAAGCTTGGACTGCACAGCGGCAATGTCCTGCACCGTCAAGGCAACGTCCGTCAAGGCCGGATCAGCGTTGATGCTGGTAATTGCATTCTGGATGGCCGTGCCGATCAAGGCAAGATCCACTTCACCACTAGCTGAGAAGAGCGGCGTATTGGGCGAAGCCAGGATGGCCGCTGCCAGCGCTTTGGCAACATGCGCATACAATTCATCAAGAAGATCCGGATGGGCTTGCGTGCCGAATACATTGGCCAGCTGCTGCACGATCTGCTGCGCAGCCAGCGTTTTGCGGTAGAGGTTGCCGTTGCCCGACGCCAGAGGATCGAGATTGGCGATGTCGGTGCCATCCGGCAGGGCCAGTGCTTTAGCCAATTGCGCGCGGGTCAAGCCAGTGCCGCTCAACAGCGAGGTCAGTGGCGTCACCACGCTGCTGCCTGCATTGGCTTTCAGCTTCCCTTTGAAATCAAAGCCGGTGGTTGTGTCAGTGCCGCCGGTCACCACAACAACGCTCGAACAGGCGCTCGGGAAGCGGAAATTGCCGCCATTGTCGGTCGTAACTGCCATTTCCCCACCGTCCCGTGCACCATTGCCATTGGCGTCGCAAAACACGGTGGCGCCGCTCAGATATCCATCGACCGCTTTACCTGAAATCGTCGTCGTGGCGGTATTGCCGTCGTCATTGCCGCCACCTCCTCCGCCGCCGCAGGAAATCAACGCCAAGGCCGCAGCCATTGGAAGAAGGATATTTTGTTTTTTTGCCATATCAGATCAACCCTGGAAAATAATGAAGTGCGCTCGCCTTGCAGCCATTGGACGCAAAAATAACTGTTCTAAATATTATCATGTATGTTGACTTAAGGTAACATAAATAGTGAATAGGTTTTAACATTGATGCCGCATGGGAACCGGGTGGCCCAATATTGCACGGAGCCGATACGGATAACGGTGCAGTGAGATACTGCAAAAGAACTTGGCACCCGGCGTATCCTGTTTCAGCAGCGGCATACCCGACGAGGAAGAGCAGCGGATCTGCCTGAACTGAAGGGTCATGCAATACCCAGTTGCCTGCCCGATTCGAACGACAGCGAAGATCCAGGTGGCCACAGGAAGCGGAGGCCCGGTGTTTCAAGAGCAGGGAGATTGGCCAGGCCCTGCATAGCTTCAGCAGTTCCTGCGGGTTACCGGGAAAAGATCGTTTGAGCAGAATGAGGGCCCGAAGCTAGTATTCGGCCCAATATCAGGAGATTGCAATGGCAACACTCATACCCGCGCTTGGATCATGCCTGTCCCGGATGACTGCGGGGGAAAAGCGCTTCGCTTACCGTCTGGAGGACAAGCTTGAAGAGGATTATTTGTGCTGGTATGACGTCTCCATCGGGGAGCGCACGCTACATCCGGATTTCGTGATTTTCCATCCCAGCCGCGGGCTTCTGGTACTGGAAGTCAAGGACTGGAAAATCGATACCTTGCATAGTATGGATAAGCAGCATGCCGCCATCCTGACTGATCAGGGCATCAAGCATGTGCTCAATCCTCTAGAGCAAGCGCGGCAATATATGTTCGTGGTTACGAACAAGCTCGAACGCGATCCGCAGCTTGTCTGGCCCAACGGATCCTTAAAGGGCAAGCCATTTTTTCCTTATGGCCATGGCGTGGTGTTCCCGAACATCTCCAGGAAGCATTTTGATGCAGCAAACCTGGACGAAATCCTTCCATCACATCTGGTGATATGCCAGGACGAAATGATGGAAAGCGTAGACGCCGAAGCTTTTCAAAAGCGGCTGTGGGACATGTTCCCGATCAAGTTCAGAATGCCGCTCACATTGCCGCAGGTGGACAGGATTCGCTGGCACATGTTCCCGGAGGTACGCATCGGCGATCAGCAAGATCTCTTTTCTGAACAAGAGCAAAAGAGCATCGAGATCCCCGATGTACTGCGCGTGATGGACTTGCAGCAGGAGCAGCTTGCCAGAAGCCTTGGGGAAGGTCATCGCGTCATCCATGGCGTCGCCGGCTCAGGTAAAACACTGATCCTGGGATATCGCGCCGAGCACCTGGCCAAGGTGTGCCAGCGCCCTATTCTCGTGCTTTGCTACAACCGTACCCTTGCCACCAAGCTGGCAAGCATCATGGAAGCAAAAGGATTGCAGGATAAGGTCCATGCGGTGAGTTTCCATGCATGGTGCGTGCGGCAGCTCGATACCTACCATGCCGGCAAACCACCAAGAACGTCTGACCTGAATGCTTATTTCGAAGCCTGCGTCGAGCGCGTCATACGTTCGGTCGACCAAAAGATTATCCCTGCCGAGCAGTATGACGCCGTGCTGATCGACGAGGGGCACGACTTCCGGCCGGAGTGGTTCAAGCTGGTTGTACAGATGGTTCATCCTGACAGCAACTCACTACTGGTACTTTATGACGATGCGCAGTCTATTTACAATGGGCCGAAGAAGCTTCGGTTTTCCTTCTCCAGCGTAGGGATACAGGCAAAGGGCCGCACGACCATTCTCAAGCTCAATTACCGCAATACTGCCGAAATCCTTTCCGTGGCCCGCGCATTTGCGGATGACATACTTTCCTCGCACGATGCCGAAGAGGACCAGGCGCCTACCGTTCAGCCGATGAGTACCGGGCGACGCGGCCCTAAACCACTTCTTATCAAGCTTCCCACGCTAAAGGACGAAGCCGACTTCCTGGTGAACAGGCTGGCCGAAGCAAACAAGATGGGCATGCCGTGGAATGAGATGGCCATTGTCTACCGGCGCTACGGAATTGGCCAGCAACTGGTCGACAAGCTTATGCATCGCGGCATCCCGTACCAGTGGCAGCAGGATAAGAAGCACTCCTACTCCCCTACTCATAACAGCATCAAGCTCATCACTATGCATAGCAGCAAGGGATTGGAGTTTCCATTGGTCTGCATCCCAGGGCTTGGCGCGCCCTCTAAAGAGGAAGAGCCGCTACATGAGGAAGCCCGGCTGCTGTATGTCGCGATGACCCGTGCAACACATGAGCTCATCATGACTTATGGGGAAGACTCATTCTTTGCGGAGAAAATGGAAAAAGCGATGGGTGTACTGGAAGCGATCTGAATGAGAACAACAATCCTGCATGACAGGAATGACAGCGTTTAAAACCGGCAGCTGCGCTTCGTTCGTGTTTCTGGTCAAGAGGTCATCCGCTTTGCTCTGCGCCTCGGCTTATTCCTCGGCGGCGAGCAAGCTTTCCGCTGCAGCCATGCCTTCCGGCGCGGCCACGACTGTGTGCGTGGACAAGGAAAACAACAGGCACGCCAGCGCAGCGGTTGAAAAGCGTGGATGGAAGCGAGCGTAGTGCATGACAACTCACTGATTCCACAAAGCGCGAACAGTAGAGCAACTGCCGCAGCGTGTAATTCTGCATCGCAGGGCAGTGAAGGGCTTGTGTAGATGCGCACCGTGCCAGGCGGTGATCACATCAGCCCTTGCGCCGACAAGAAAAGAACGCGTTACCCGGCAATCAGCCAGGCAATGACGCCGATGGAAATGAGTGACGAGGCAAGGATGCAGAGCACCGCCTGGAGCTTATTGACATTGAAACCGGTTGACCGTCTGTTGTCTTCCAGCGGCAGGACTTCTTCCTGCGTGAAGATTTCTTCGATTTCCGTGACGGGCGCTGCAACATGTTTCTGAACGGCTTGTTCCACTTTCCTCTCCTCCCTATGCGGCGGCTACCTGGTCGCCTGTTTCGCTTGTCAGTACCGCTCCGATGGCGGCCAGTCGGTGCGCACGGCTTCTTCCGCTACGCCCGCTTTGCAGCCATCACACGTGAAGTGAAACGACTGCCTCAAATCTTATCACCAATATTTACTGCAAGTAACATAAATAGTAAAGGGTTTTTCGTGGAGAGACAGGCTAAGAGCCGGGCTAGGTGCCACAGTAGGCCTGCAGGCAATGAAGCGCATGCCGCATGGCTTTGCGGCATGCAGCGAGGCACACAGCCGACACGGTGTGGACGGGAGCGTTGTTACGAGGCGTGCCTAGTGGGTACTGAAGGAGGTGGCATCGTCCGTTAAGTCCAGATGGGACAGCCGCCACGCCTGCATGTCGCGGAATTCGCGCAAGAGCTTGAAGAGCTGGTTGTCTAGCATGGTGCTGTAGCGGTGCGATCGCTCTGGCTCCCACGCGCTGAGCATGCGTCGAATGCGAATCGCGCGAAACGCGGCAGTCATCTCGTCGCGGTTCTGATGCCAGTAAGCAATCCAGTAATATTTTTTTTGCTGGTCTAGCAGATACGCTGCAAACCCTTGTGCAAAATCGCTTCCACCGTAGTGGTGTTGAAGATAAAAGAGAGGATCATTGCCATCAGGGCTGGCTGCCATTTCCTCTTTGAGTTTTTCCCAGTGCACTGGAAACGCATGCTGCGCCTGTTGCGCTGAATTACATTCACTGTCCTGCGCACGAAACCGCTTCCATTCTGTACATATAACAACCGCCTCCGCTCCCTCGTCCTGGCTGGGCGCATTCTTCTCGTCCGACATCCAGCCTGGCAATGGTTTTTCCTGTGGAGGAAAAATAGAGCCCAACTCGCTTTCCTCCCACATCCAGTAGGGCGTTCCTGTTTGATTCAGTCCCAACGCTTCCTTCATTTCTGCGTCGGTGAACGGTATCATCTGGGCCACCGTGATCAATGCCTGTTCAGCGCCATCGATGCGCTGCTTGCGCCAGAGCACGCCAGCGATGTTTTCCACCAGCAGGTTTTCAATTGCACCGACTGGACGCAAATCCAAATCCAAATCATGCAGCAAGGCGTCGTAGTCGTCGGGGTTTTCATGCGGCAGCAGCAGCCTGGATGAGCGCATACCGTGCTTCATCGCATTCAGCGATGACGCGGCCTTGCCGGCCCGGGTGCGCGGCCCAGAGGAGGGACTGACTTGTTTCTTGTCCGCCATACGTGGCCCAGGAAAGATATGCAGTTGCCAGAGACGCCAGGCGACCCACAATCTGCTGCCTGACGTTCTTATTGTAGCGCCAGGAAATCGCCCAAGACTACTAGTGCGTGGCATGGAGCAGACAGTTCGTTTGGAAAAAACGCCTCTTTTTTTGTATCAGCAGTGATTTGCAATCAACAATACAAGCCCATTCTCTGGCTTGCCAAGGACGCCTATATTGCCTGCTTGCAGCCTACGTATATTTCCTGAGGGAACGCCTTTCATCACTATGTGGGATAACTGCCAAGCCAAACACGGTTTATTACGGCAGCAGAAGCGGCGTGGCTCACATCGTGTTTTGCTGTGCAAAAAGTTGCCAGCGCCAGGCGTCTGCACACATCTGATCGACCGTTTTCTCGGCGCGCCAGCCCAGCTCTTGGGATGCCAACGCGGGATCCGCATAGCAGATGGCGATATCGCCCGGGCGTCTCGGAGAGAAGCGGTAAGGAATCGTTTTGCCGCTAGCCTTTTCAAACGCCCGGACCATCTCCAGCACGCTATGGCTGCGCCCAGTCCCCAAATTATAGGTATGCACGCCCGTCGCACCAGCCAGCTTATCCAGGGTTTTGACATGGCCAATCGCCAGATCCACGACATGGATATAGTCGCGCATGCCGGTGCCGTCGGTGGTGGGATAGTCGTTCCCGAATACGGACAAGCGCTCGCGCCTGCCATCAGCTACTTGCGCAATAAAAGGCACGAGGTTGTTCGGAATGCCGTTGGGGTCTTCTCCGATCAAGCCGCTTTCGTGCGCGCCGACCGGATTAAAGTAGCGCAGCAGCGCAATGCGCCATGAAGGGTCTGCCTTCGCCACATCGCGCAGGATATCCTCGATCATCAACTTGCTGCGGCCATAGGGGTTGGTCGCGGACAGCGGAAAATCTTCCCGGATCGGCACTGTCGCAGGATCCCCATACACGGTGGCCGACGAGCTGAACACCAGGGTTTTGACGGCAAACTTGGCCATGACTTCGAACAAACACACGCTGCCGGCGACATTGTTGTCGTAATAACGCAGGGGTTGCTCAACAGATTCGCCGACCGCTTTCAGCCCGGCGAAATGAATGACGGCGTCGAACCGGTATTTCCGGAAGATCTCTTCCAGACCAGCCTGGTCGCGAATATCAACCTGATGAAAGGCCGGTGATTTTCCGGTGATGCGCCGCACGCGCTCCAGAACGGATTGTTTGCTGTTGCTGAGATTATCGATGATGACCACGTCATGGCCGCAACTCATGAGTTCAACGCAGGTGTGCGAGCCGATATAGCCAGTTCCGCCGGTGACTAATACATTCATGTGAAAAGGGTTTCCTGTATAGAAGAGCGCAATGTACGTGCTTTGGAAGAAAAACGTGCCAACCAGATTGTAACTACTTAGACAACTCGTTCCAAATGCAGGCGTGATATGGGGCAGTCGGCTTGGTATTCCTTCACCTTTTCTATACGTTGTCCGCGCACGGTCAACGAGCCAAATCTATGCAGTGGCATCGTTCCACGCATTTGCAAGTGGTTATCTAAGAGAGCGAAGCTCTTGAAAGAACGCATTGCCGAAATTTCGAATCATGTAACCTGCTAGCTGGATGGATGCAGTACAGGACATGCTGGCCAGTGGCGCAACACTAGTGCAAATCCTGAATCAGGACGCCTAGATGAAAGTGGAAACCGTATTAGATATGTGAAAGATGACGATCAAGCATAAAACTATTTCTAAACCGATAATCCAACTAGTTCCGTTTCTTCTTTAACTAGTATTTAAGACTGAGGGGAAATCTGGTTTGCGGTTTTGGCTTGCGCGTATAAATTCTGCCAAAAGATATTTAGTAGGGTCCGTTTGCGTTTATTAATTCCATGGACATCAAGGCTAGCATGTGTGCCAAATTTTGAACTGAGCAAAGCATGAATCCTAACACTAACGGCTATAACGCAACAAAGAGTAAAGCCGTGGTGTAATGTCCTTCAACATTTTTGTAGCAAATTTGAAAACAACTATCTTAGTACAGGCAACTAGATTTAAACCAAGCACTTCCCGACGTACTATCTTTTGTTCTTTCAACCCGGCCCAGTAGGCTTTAGTTGATATCCCACCGAAGAAAAATTTGCAAATCGGGCTATCTATAATAGCAGTCCGAATTCCTTTCATTTTTAATACCTGCGCGACAAGAAGATAATCAGATGCAATCTTCATGTCCGTTCTAAAACCAAAATGGCGAACAAGATCTGTGCGCATGACAATAGCCTGATGATGTGTCGGTAAACCGTATGAAATATAATGCAGATCCCTGCAGCGCTTCAGTCTCATAGATTCCAATGTGGTTCCTTCCCACGCGGCTCCAAATATGACATCAAGATCATTTTTGCATAAATGATTCAGTATTTTGGCTAGCGTGTCGAATTCCCCTAGAACATCTCCAGCGTTTAAGAATAAACAATACCTTCCAGTGGCAAATTGAATACCTTTATTCATAGCATCATAAATGCCTTTATCATTTTCAGATATCAAGACATTTGCCTTTGCTTTTACTTTTGCAAAAGCTTCTGACTCCTCAAATCCCGCCGTTTTTCCATCAATTACGATCCATTCGATCTCTTCTACAGCTAACCCGGCTTGAACCTCAATTGAATCTAATGTTCGAACCAGTCCTTGTAGGTCATTAAGGTGGATTGTAATTAAAGATAGTTTTCTCATAGCTACAATAACTTTGTTAATCAAATCCTAGTCTTTTGATTGTCCGTAAGTAGGTAAAGTCTGTTTTTTCATTTTCCCCATACTACGAGCTGGATAGGAAAGATTAACAGCGATAGAAAGTCCCATGATCGTCCAAAACAGCATTAATGTAAGACGATCAAAGCTTTGAAATATCACCATGTAAACGGCACTAATATAAACCGCAAAGGATAGTGCTTGAAACCATCTCAAGGGTTCCGGTAAATGAGCGTTTTGGCGGAGATTGCGGAATTGAATGACACCTAATACAACTAATAGGGCCACAAATAGAAGACCGCCAACGATCCCCATATATACGAGATAATGTAGAAGCACATTATGGATAGGAAGCAGCATATGGTCGAGAAGGAAGGGGCGCCATTCTTCAGTGGCATGAAGCTCAAAGAAACCGTTCCCAAAAACAGGATTATTGTAGAACAGGTTCATTGCAGCTTCTTTCATTCGGCCTCTTATGGTGTCATCCTGTGCTACCTCTCCAAAATTAGCAATGATTGGATGATTGACACCCCATATCATGATCCAAAACAAAGTTAGGAAAGCTAAAACTGAAACGATAATGCCCTTCATACTAGAGGAGCCAGGAGTACGCTTAATAAAAAAAAGGAAGGTCACTAGACTACAAATCATAACTAGTAGAATCCCCCCTCTGCTCGAATGTAGCAGTTGTGAAGAAAAAAGCACAACGAGAGGAACAAGATATATGAGCTTTGCTTTCTCAAAAACTTGTAGAGCGCACCAAGCTGACAACAGTGCTAGAACGAACTCGTCTGTTTGCCGGACAGTCTTCCATCTTAAGCGAAAATCTCCTCCATCAAACCGATCAATCGTTACGAGCAGTTCTTGACTGGCTAAGGCGGGCCAGTAAAGCGATGCACCCAGACCAATTACTAAGAGGCAGAAAAAGCCTAAAAGAACAGGAATAAACCGGTGAATTAGCGTTACAGTTGACAGAATTTTCTTGTGGCCGGACAGTAGCACGACTAGACCGACTGAAGAAAATGACAGCCACATCCCAATTATTTGGTTGGGTGGAGCAGACGAGCGAAAGATAAGATAGAGAAAAGCTTGCAGAAACATTGCACCTACTACTAGTCTAATTTGCCGGGGGCATCGCGATGGCATAACCAAGACATATCCTAAAATTCCAATGAACAGGAATGCATCCCAATAGGGGATACTATTTCCGCTAATGACAATACGCTGCAAAAATTCTCCGTCCACTCCTAATATTTCTACCGGGATAAAGCTTATAAAAGTTGGTAGAAGATACAATAACGGATTCTTAAAAATTAACATTAGATTTTCTTGACAAGCATACGAAGGCCAAGCTTAGATAGACTGATTTTTAGGACATTGACGCGCTCGTGCCTTAAGCAGAAATAGGCCGCGGAAGCACCATAAGTCAGAAAGGACAAAGACAGTGCGAACGCTAAAAATTCGACGGTGAGCACTCCGCGCAGCAAAAGGCAAGTCCCCATAAACATAAGTACTGCGAATAGAGAAATCACGATCAGGTAGCTCCGATGCTTTCCATAAGTTAAGACTGTTATTGACGTCCCTAACACAGCGTAAGCACAATATCCTATTGCCAAATTTCGTAATGCTCCTGCAGCAGCGGAATAATGACTCCCGAAAAGCAGAGATAGTATCTCTTCCGGAAAAATCATAAGCATTATGAAAGTAGGAATTGTTATCAACAAAAGAACTCCACATACTAACGACACCATTTCCTGCAAATCCCGTGATCTATTAGACGTCTGCAGCTTGGCAAAAGTAGGGGGCAGAACCGTGTTGCCAACCCATAGCGGCAAGGTTACAAAAAACATGAGCCGCAAAGCCACGCCTAAGTTCGAAACCTCTTCCGGCCCAAGTAACAAGCCGGCGAGCCACATCGTAACTTGAGGCAAAAAAACTGTCACTAATCCAGCTACGAGCACTGGCCCGCCAGAGGCATAAAGAGCAATGCATTGCTTTAAAAATAATCGCTTGACCTCTGGAAAATTAAAATATGGCTTTACCCTAGCAAGCAAGAAAAATAAAGCGAGAGCATTGGAAAATGCTAAAGCAAAGGTAACTCCTAAAACGCAAGCGACCGGCCCTAAGGTCTCTTTGGGAAAGAAAAAAGGATAGGCAAGTAGAGCCACAAGCATCAGCAAGGGAGATAAAGATCCACCAAATAAGGCTGAGAGGAAATATGCTTCTCTCACCCTAAATATCTCTGCGAAAATAAACTGCTGGGCAGCTAGAAATGCCCATGTCAAAGTAAGTACAAATATGAGAATGTTCAGCTGCCAGGGCGAAAACTGATGCAGCACCAACGCAATCAACGAAAGCCCCGCTGATACTGCAAAGTGAGCAAGAAGTGCAGACACTTCCAATAAAGTTAATTTTTTAATTTCTCTATCATCGCTCTTGGCAGAAAGTCTAATATAGCTTTGGGGTAGACCATATAGAGATATAAGGGACAGTGGAAGGCTAACGCTGAACACAAGCAGATACACTCCCAAGTCTGCTGGCTTCATTATACGAGCCAGCAATATGAGGACAAGCATGTTTATTGCTGCGCGACCCGTACGTCCGAATAGGGAAAACAAAAAATCAAGGAGTATCGTACCCCGAAACTTAAATATCAATTACTTAGTCCTAATCTGCAAGTGCTTGCGATAACCAATCGAGATAAGCTGATTTTTCTCTAGCTAAAGCTTCCCCATCGATTCTTATTACTCGCTCCGTAGCCGCTAATGCTCCTACACGTTCTAGAAGCTTTACCCGTTTAGAGTTGATGACCAGTCGAGCAGGTTTTCCATATGCGAGAGTCGCAACACAGGCATGTAGACGATCAGTAACTGAGAGTGATGTGTTACGGTACAAGTTTAGATAAGTGTAGGGCGTTTGAGATACGAATGTGCCAGGCTTGAAAAAAAGTCGCCAGTTTCCCCGCTGCAGTACTTGATGATTCGGACGTACTACCTTATACCCCTCCTTTTGCTCCTCAAACTTTCTTTGTAAAAGCCGAAGGACTTTCTCCAAACGCGAATGGCTCACCCTCGAAACTTTTACATCCCCTAATGGTTCAGGCGGATCGATAAAATAACTCAAATCGATCTCCGGTTCAGAAATGGCATCGAAACAGAGCGTTATAAATTTATTGAAATCTGGAGTGTCATATCCAGGGTAGGCTTCTGGCACAAACCATGCGGAGCATATTCCATCATACGAATTACTACAAAGGTCATGATAATTATTATAAGTGTCACGATCACGAGTGGTAAGAATGTATGGAGGATATTCTTTAAGTACCGCCCGGCAGTGCTCTATTTCCTCGTCTGTGTACTGTATTCCACCCGTAGATAATAATATTACTCGCGTCTTATTCTTTTTTGCCTGAGCAAAAAAAGGCTCAAACAGCTCTCTAAAAGAAAGGTCAAACATTGGACCATCCAACACCAAATAAGTATGCTCGCCTACTTGGTAGCTATATTTACAGTCGTTTTTCCAATGCGATTCGTTTACCTTAAATGCCTTCCTAGACGGAAGATCACTAGGGATTATCTTTAGATTTTGGTTAGCGCTAGTAAGAAGGAAATTACTTCCCAAATGAAAAAACGCGTTACCTATGTTGGATCCCCAATGACTACTTGGAAAAAGGGCTGTATTTAATTGGTTCAAATTCATCTCTCTTACGGCAATTTAATAAAGTTTAAAATTGTGCTTTTTGCTCTAATCCCGCAAAGGAAAATATACACAGGCTTCTAGGCCTCTCGATAGGCACGTATTAATCCGGAGAACACTCGGTGAAAGCGTCGGCGTGCATGCGGCTCATATATAAGGCGATAAAGCCAGCGGAGATTTGTATGCTCGACCTTATCTGGATAAAAATTCCATTTTTTTGCCGATTGACTAATATGGCCACCGCAGGTAAATATTTTTTGCCCGGGCATCATGATTATCTGATTACAGAAATTCTCCTGGCGTGGAGCTCCCATTCCAACCCAAATAACATCAGGCCGCGCTTCCTGTAATTCAGAGATCACGCCACTTAATGCAGAATCACTGAAATAACCGTTGCGTCTATAGACTAGCTTTAGTCCCTGATATCGCGTCACTAGTTGAGCGCAATATTCAGAGTTTTCCTCTTCTGTCGCGCCAATGACAGCCACTTTCAACTGCGCTTGGGATACATACTCGAAGACTAATGGGGCAATAGAAGCAGTATCAAAGCTTAACCGGGGAATAGTTGCATTCCACTTAAAGCCTAACAGCTTCGCAAGCGCCAACGAATCAATTAAAAACAAGTCAGCCTCTAACATTAACCTAGCTCCTCGCACTAGATCATATGTAACAGGAGATAAAAAATAAATTTTATTTACTTCCTTGTTTTGAAAGATGAACTCTATGACCTCTTTGGGCTCCAGTAAGTCGCACAAAAATCTTGTTTTTAATTTCTTCAGCAAATTACTCTCCTAAAGAAGTTTGTCGTCATTTCCATGTGACATCCTCAAGAAAATTGTTTTTCAATTTGTATGCGACATATGAATGCTTCAAACCCTCCCGTAATGAAGTTGTTGCGGACCAACCGAGCTGATTTAATAACCGTGTGTCAAGCAGCTTTCTCGGGGTGCCATCTGGCTTACTAAGGTCGTAGGCGATTTCGCCTGTATAGCCGACAGTCTCTGCAACTAATGCTGCCAGCTCAGAAATTCTTATTTCCTCACCGCTTCCCACGTTTAAGTGGGAAGCGCACTTACCCTGAACAGCATCATATAAATTTCTAGGAACTTCCATCACATGAATGCAGGCTCTCGCCAAATCGTCCACATAAAGAAATTCTCGTAGGGGACGACCCGTACCCCATATGAGCACTTCTGATGCGCCACTCATTTTTGCTTCATGAAACCGTTTAATAAGACCGGGGATGACATGACTGTTTTCAGGATGATAGTTATCATCTGGCCCATAGAGATTAGTAGGCATCAAGCTGCGAAAGTCAGCGCCATACTGTCGGTTATAGCTCTCGCACAATTTTATTCCCGCTATTTTTGCAATAGCGTAGGGTTCGTTTGTTGGCTCAAGGTGATCACTCAATAGATATTCTTCCTTGATTGGCTGCTTAGCTAAGCGGGGGTAAATGCAGGAAGACCCGAGAAAAAGAACCCTTCCTACGCCAGCAGAATATGCCTCATGAATTACATTTGCTTCAATCATGAGGTTTTGATAAATAAACTCGGCGGGGTAGGTATTATTAGCGTAAATGCCGCCCACCTTTGCCGCAGCTAAGTACACCTCATCAATTTTCTCATTCTTAAAAAACTCCCTTACCGCCTGCTGGCATGTCAAATCCAACTCTGAATGAGTACGGGTAATGACGTTACGATAGTCTTTCGCTTGTAGACATCGCACTATCGCGCTTCCTACCATGCCACGATGACCTGCCACGAAAATTTTTGCATTCTTATCCATGTGGCCTTACTCCACGCTCACTGAAACCTGATAGCCGTGTTTTTTCAACAACGCATGCCGGCGTGCCAGGTCCAGGTCATTCGTCACCATTTCCTCAATCATCTGATCCAGCGTGATTTCCGGCTCCCATCCTAATTTCTCTTTTGCCTTGCTTGGATCACCTAGTAAGGTTTCCACCTCAGCAGGACGGAAATAGCGAGGGTCAACCCTTACAATAACATCGCCTACCGTCACTTCTGGGGCCTTATCGCCCTTGATGGCTCGCACAATGGCAACTTCATCCATTCCTTTGTCCTGGAATTCCAGATCAATGCCTAATTGTGCTGCACTTCTCTGAATGAAATCCCGCACCGACACCTGCTTGCCAGTAGCAATCACGAAGTCTTCTGGATGCTCCTGCTGCAACATCATCCATTGCATGCGCACATAGTCCTTTGCATGGCCCCAGTCGCGTAGCGCATCCATGTTGCCCATGTACAGACAGGACTCCAGACCCATTGCGATATTGGCTAACGCCCGCGTTACTTTGCGCGTCACAAATGTCTCACCGCGCCGTGGACTTTCGTGGTTGAACAGAATTCCGTTGCAGGCATACATGCCATAGGCTTCTCTATAGTTCACAGTAATCCAGTACGCATATAACTTGGCGACCGCATACGGACTACGCGGATAAAAGGGTGTTGTTTCCTTTTGCGGAATTTCTTGCACCAAGCCATACAATTCGGAAGTAGAAGCTTGATAGAAGCGTGTCTTTTTTTCCAAACCGAGAATACGAATAGCTTCTAGCAGTCGCAGCGTTCCCATCGCATCTACATCAGCCGTGTACTCAGGCGCCTCAAAACTCACCGCCACATGGCTTTGCGCCCCCAAGTTATAAATTTCATCCGGCTGAATTTGCTGAATGATACGAATCAGATTAGTACTGTCTGTCAGATCGCCGTAATGCAAAACAAAGTTGCGATGTTTTTCGTGCGGGTCCTGGTAAAGATGGTTTACCCGGTCGGTATTGAAAGAACTGGCACGGCGCTTGATGCCGTGCACGATATAGCCCTTCTCTAGCAGCAGCTCTGCCAGATACGAGCCATCCTGCCCAGTGATACCGGTAATTAGCGCCACTTTTTGAGGGAAATTTTTCATGTCCATGTTATTTGCCTATTTACCAGCGGAGTTCATTATTCGGGCGCGTCCGTAAGTATCTTCAAAACGCACGATATCGTCTTCACCCAGATAACTGCCACTTTGCACTTCAATCATTTCAAGAGCCGTTTTGCCTGGGTTTTCCAGCCGGTGTACCGTTCCTAGCGGGATATAGGTAGACTGGTTTTCAGTAACAAGGAAAGTTTCTTCTCCACGCGTAACTTTTGCCGTGCCCTTGACCACAATCCAGTGCTCGGCGCGATGGTGATGCATTTGCAGTGATAGCTGCGCGCCCGGTTTTACGGTAATGCGCTTAACTTGGAAGCGCTCCCCCATATCCACGCTATCGTACATACCCCATGGTCGGACCGTGCGTCGGTGTGTGGTGGCCTCTGCCACATTCTGTCGTTCCAACTGCGCTACAACGTCCTTGACCTTTTCTACGTAACGACTCGTGGCAACCAATACCGCATCCGGCGTATCGACGATAATCATGTCTTCTGTACCAAGTGCGATAACCGGTCGATGCGACGCATGCACGAAGGTTTTTTTTGCATGCAGCAAATGACCCTGTCCCTGTATGCGATTGCCGTCCTCATCTGCTTGGCTCAGCTCCGCCACTGCATTCCAGCTACCAACATCACTCCACTTGCCGACATAGGGCACTACTGCCACTGCCTCGTGCTTTTCCATGACCGCGTAATCGATACTCTCACTTCTGCATGCAGCAAATACTTCTTTATTGAGGCGGATGAAATTGCCATCGTCGTTTTCCGCTGCAACCGCTTCTTTGCAACTTTTTAAAATATCCGGCGCATGCTCAGCAAGTGCTGCCAGTAGCACTTTAGCCTTCACCAGAAAAATTCCGGCATTCCATAGATGCTCGTCGAGTAGAAGCCGTTGAGCCGTAGCGGCATCGGGCTTTTCCACGAAGCGCTTCACCCTGAATGCCTGACCGCCTGATAAAGGTAGCCCTTGCGCGATATAACCATATGCAGTGCTCGGAAAAGTCGGTGCAATACCAAAGGTCACGATATTGCCTGCTTGCGCGGCAGTCATGCCTTTCTGGACAGTCGCTGCGAACGCTTCACTATCAGGAATGTAATGGTCGGCCGGTGCAAACAGCAGTAAATCATCGGGGCGGACAAATAGTGCAGCAATCGCCATCGCCGGTGCGGTATTGCGCCCCACCGGTTCCAAAATATGCTGCACGTTCGCCTTCGCCGCTTCAGCCGCTTCCTGCAGGAAGAATCGGTGCTCTTCAGCCGCCACCGTAAGTACCTTGTTAGATACATGGCGCATGCGCTCAAAGGTCAGCTGCAATAAGCTCTTGTTGTCCACGAGTGGCACGAATTGCTTTGGAAACGCCTTGCGCGATAATGGCCACAGTCGTGTACCGCTACCCCCACAAAGAATGACGGGAGTGATGGGAGAGTTGCTCATATGATATTTTTTTCATTCATCTTTTGCATGTCTGATCTAGTTCAGAAAAAACTGGATGTTTCTATGTGGAGAACTTTCATCAGCTCAGAATTCCAAAGAAGGTTTTTGTAATTACCAACAATGGGTGTTGCCGTCCTATTCCATCAGGGCGCATTCGCGTATCTCTGTCACAGCAATCAAGCACGCTACCGCCCTTGGATTACCGGTTCGATTCCAAAAAACCAACTGCCTCATTCCTCATTAAAAAAACACTGGTTGACTGCACTCTCCATACAGTCAACCAGTGTTTTTTTGTCACTGCTTACGCTGCTTTTTGCAGCGTGCCGATTGCCAGCACGAGCTTCTGCGGCTGACTCATCCATTCGATCAAGACCATCGCGCGCGCTTCGCCATCCTTCATCTGAAAAATGCCTTCTAGCCCAGCTAGCGGACCGTACGTGATCGCTACGCGCTCCCCCGGCACAAACATTGGCTGCATTGCCAACGGGGCTTTTTGCAGCGCATCGACCACGTCATCCCGCACGGTCGCAAAGCGATTGCCAAAGGCAACCATTTTGCTTACGCCGCGTGTGCTGCGTATCGGCGACCAATGGCTGGTGCGGTCATCCAGGCGAATGAACAGGTAGCGCGCAAAAAGCGGCTCGGTGCAGGATGCGAGTTTCCCGCGCTGCGCCTTTTCCAGCTGGATGGTCGGCAAACAGCATTCATAGCCTTGGTTTCGCAACTGCTCGAGCGCGCGAAATTCCTGCTTCGGCCTGGTATGCACGACATACCAGGATGCGTTGCCTGCAGTGCCTTCATGTTGCATGGCTACTTCACTCCAGCTCTCGCGCCCGGCACGAGCTTCAGCACGACTTTTGAGACGCCGCCCCAGCGGCCGCGCACCAGGCGGGCATACACGGCCACATACACCAGCACTTCCATGACGACGACTAAAACCGCACCTTGCAGGCTTTGGCCCAACAGGATCGCGGCGCCGACCATCACGGCGATCATGGCGCCGACAAACCAGACTACCATCGCATTGCGCACCCACGGCCAGCTATTGCTATGCGTGAGGTTGTGACAAATCACGCGGCGGTACACCAGCGTATGCAAATGCAGGCTGTCCGGTGCACCGGGGCTGGCCTTGCGGATAATCTTGCGACGGTACATGGAGAACAGCACTTCGATCACGGGATATGCGCACACGCCGAGCACTTGCCATGCATTAATCGTTGGATTTCTGACCATCAGCAGCACTGCAATTTCACTGATCCAGAACCCCAGAAAGTAAGCGCCGCCATCGCCGAGGAAAACGCCGCCCGTCGGATAATTGATGATCAAGAACCCGATTGTTGCGCCCATCCCGAGCAGTACCAGCTGCGTCACGAACACATCGTCGGCCTGCCATGCCAATATTCCAAAACCTGCCAGGATCACCAGCGTGGCGGTGCCCGCCAGGCCGTTGAACCCGTCAATGATATTCATGGCATTGGTGCCCCCTGCCACGACCACTGCGGTGACGACGATCGCAACCGGGGCATATTCCAGCAACCTGTCCACGCCCCAGATATCCAGGTGGTTCACGGTCGCGTTCAGCAACCAGCTTGCCAGCAGCGCACTGGCAAATGCCGCGGCCAGGCGGAAAGGCACCGCCACTTTTTTAGTCGTGTCTTCAATCAATCCTGCGACAAACACCGGCAGGCTCGCGTACAACAGCAAGCTCGCCAGATGCACATCAAACTTTTGCGGTAAATGATTGGTGAAAGACTGGCAGATGGCCAGTGCAAACAAGATGCTGAAGAAAAGTGCTACCCCGCCTACGCGCGGAACCGGCCTGTCGTGAAACTTCTGCACCCCGGACAAGTCATGGTCCATGGAGAACCGGCCATGCCACCTTTGGGATATCACAATTAATATCGTAATGCCGCAAGCAATGGCTGCGGCAACGAGCGCTGCACCAATCATGTCAAACCGCCTCGATTATTTCCTGGTGAGTCGGTCCCGCTTTCCCGGCCGTCTTGCTTGTTCCGGAGCGTGATTGGGCGCGACTTGAACCGATCCTTTGATTCAGGAACGCCGCAAAATCGTGTGCCAGCTCGGGATGGCGCAGCGCCAACTCTACGTTTGCCTGCAGATAGCCCAGCTTGCTGCCGCAGTCGTAACGCGTGCCTTCAAACTCATAGGCCAGGACATGCTCTTCAGCAAGCAGCGCGGCAATGGCATCAGTCAGCTGATATTCGCCGCTGGCTCCTGCTTCGACATTGGCCAGGTGCTTGAGGATAGCGGGCGTCAGGATATAACGGCCGACGACGCCGATATTGGAAGGTGCCTTTTCGGGTGCGGGCTTTTCGACAATCGCGTTCAAGCGATGCATCCGGTTGCCGCAGTCGATGCCCTTGATGACACCGTAGGAACGGGTCTGCTCCAATGGGATTTTTTGTACGCCGAGAATGCTGCACCCATACCGGTGAAATTTTTCGACCATCTGGCTCATGACGGGCACGTCGGCATCGAGCAGGTCGTCAGCGAGAATGACCGCGAAGGGCTCATTATGGATCAGCTTTGCTGCACACAATACGGCGTGACCGAGGCCCAGCGCATCGGGCTGACGCACATAAAAGCAGTCGATACCGGCTGGCTTGATGCTGCGCACCGCGTCGAGCAAGGCTTGCTTTTCCTTGAAAGCCAGCTCTGCTTCCAGTTCATAAGCCTTGTCAAAATGGTCTTCAATGGCACGCTTGTTGCGGCCCGTGACAAAGATCATTTCGGTGATGCCGGCAGCTGCTGCCTCTTCCACGGCATACTGGATCAAGGGCTTGTCGACCACGCACAGCATTTCCTTGGGACTGGCCTTTGTCGCAGGCAAAAAGCGCGTACCCAGACCCGCCACCGGAAATACGGCTTTCGTTACTCTTTGCATGCTCACGGGTCCCACTCCCTTAAACACAAGATTCTTTAGCCCGGAATGCCCGGGCCGTTTTCAAATGGCGCTTGCCGCTTCATCATCCATGCGCACACCCATTGCGGTGCACCATGCTTTGCCTGCGTCAATACCTCTTACCAACAGTGCAAACCATACGGTTTTCTTAACTTTAAGTGCTTGCAATGTTGATTTAAGGTAATTTTAATTGATGGGCGATTTTCTGGAAACCATTTTGTACAAATTTTTATAGCGTTTTGTGTGGCGCTATTAGCGAAACCATAAGTACGAAAGGCTTCAGCCTCCTATGCAGGGCGCATAAAGAAGCGCATACAGGAAGGCTTTTCCATCACTGTTGGAAAATTTTTAGTTTGACTGGAACAGATGGAATGGACAATTTTGCCCCTTTATGCGTACCGGAATCCTGAAAATTATCGCTTTACGCGACAGCATCCATTCCGGGCGCCCTTCTGGTATCAATGATGAGCGTTCCTGCATCGCCCGTACAAATCATATATAAAAAGGCGCTTCGTTATTGTTATTGGTTTTATAAATATTATGGAATCTAGAACGGCAAAAATGTGTTGGATTTTGCTTTTCTTAACCAAAAATAGAGTATTTAATTGATTGATTTAAAGCAATAACTGTTAAAATCACGCTCTTTCATGCAATCAAGAATCTTGCATAAGAATGAATGAGCTGATACGTGCGCGGTACAACGTTATTGGTGAGTTGTTTTATCGGGTTCACTCACTTCAATGAAGATCATTCCAGTTAACACGTCTTCCGGCATCAGAATAAAAAGAATCCTGTCGGCAGCCTTTCTCCCCTTTCTTACAGCCTGCGCGTTTGCACCCGGCATGCGCCTGGATCAGGCGGCCCCGGCCGAAGCCGGAGCCGTTCAGGAAACGCCGGATATCCAGCTCATTACGCCTGCACTGATTCAATCGGAGAAAGCCTTGAAGGCCAGCCAGGCCGGGCAAGACATCAGCCCGCTGTTCAGTGCCGCTGCGCCTTATACGATTGGGCCAGGCGATATCCTCTCGATCCTGGTCTGGGACCATCCGGAATTGAGCGTGGCCTCGGTCCCCGTGCAAAGCCTGGCTGCAAACGGCACCAACTTTGTGCAGACACCGGCGGGATTTGTCGTTGACCACCAGGGCATGGTGCAGTTTCCATTCGTCGGCTTGCTTAAGCTCAGTGGTTTGACTGCAGTGGAAGCGCGCAACCTGCTGGCGGATAAACTGATTGCCAAGATCAAGAAGCCCGATATCACCCTGCGCGTGCAAAGCTTTCGCAGCCAGCGCATTTTTGTCGATGGCGAAGTCAAGGCGCCCGGAAACCAGATCATCGATGACGTGCCCATGACGCTCTTGGAAGGACTGACGCGCGCCGGCGGCTTTCTTCCGACGTCGGACCAGAGCGACGTGCTGGTAATTCGCAATGGCGTGACCTATCGCGTCAATATTCCTGCGCTGGTCCAGAAAGGCGTCGATCCGGCAAGAATCATGCTTGCCCATGGAGATGTGGTGCGCGTGAGCGCCAAAGAAGAAAACAAGGTGTATGTGCTGGGCGAGGTCGGCGAAGCCAAGGCGCTGGTCATGAACCATGGCCGCCTGACGCTCAATCAGGCGCTGGGCGAGGCGCGCGGCATCAGCCCGCTAAGCGGCGAGCCGACGCAGGTGTATGTGATCCGCAATTCCGGCACACACAATCCGCTTGTCTACAATCTCGATGCCAAGTCGCCCGTGGCCCTTGCACTGGCCGACCAGTTTGAATTGCATCCGCGCGATGTCGTGTATGTCGACACGGCCTCCATTGCGCGCTTCAGCCGCGTCGTGAATCTGCTGGTTCCCGGCTCTAATGCCTTAACAGGCACCCTTAACGCAACCCGGTAATGAATACAATTCTTGTTCTTTGCGTGGGCAATATCTGCCGCAGCCCGATGGCCGAAGCGCTGCTCCAGCACGCCTTGCCGGAGCTGACCGTGCATTCTGCCGGCGTGGACGCGCTAGTCGGCCACCCCGCCGATCCCCTGTCGGTTCAAATCATGCGAGAGCACGGGATCGACATCAGCGGCCATCGTGCGCGGGGACTCACTTCGCGTATGGTCGCAGAAGCCGACCTGATCCTGACCATGGATGGCAGCCAGAAGCAGTATGTCGAACGCAGCTTCATCACATCTAGGGGAAAGGTATTGCGCCTGTGCGAATTCAAAAAGGCCGACATCGCGGACCCGTACCGCCGTGGCATGCCGGAATTTCATGCAGCGTTTGGATTGATCCAGGAAGGTGTCAATCACCTGGCCCGGAAAATCGTGCAACTGGCCTGATGCAGGGAATGCTGGCATTGCCATCCGCATGAAGCGCTACGCAATCCGGTCACGCAACCAGCTGATGGCCCCAAAGTATATTGACCGGCACGATCCTTGTGCCGATCGCATTGTTTAGAGAATGTAGAGAAGTCTGTAATGAGCCAAGCCATTCAACAAGTAACCCCTGTTGCCGAGCAAGACGATGACGATGCCATCGACATCGCATCCTACCTCGACTTTCTGATTGAACATCGCTGGCTCATCGCAAGCATCGCCTTTACAGTGACCGTACTGGGTGTCGCGTATGCGCTGATCGCCAATCCGGTGTACCAGTCGAATATCCTGGTGCAGGTGGAAGACAGCGCCGGCTCTTCCGCCAGCATACTGGGCGACATGGCCAGCTTATTTGATGTGAAGACGGCGGCAACGGCCGAAATGGAAGTGATCCGTTCGCGCATGGTGGTCACGCAGGCCGTGGAGAACATGCACCTCGATATCGAAGCACGACCCCGATACTTTCCTTTGATCGGCGCTTTCATTGCGCGCCATAACAAGGGACTTTCCGAGCCAGGCCTGTTCGGCCTCGGCGGTTATGTCTGGGCGGCTGAAAAAGCAGAGGTTTCGCGCTTTGATGTCCCGCAGGAATTCGAAAATGAAGAATTCATTCTGGTTGCTGACGGACAGGACCGGTTCCGTCTGAAAAACACCGACGCCGATATCGACAGTGCCGGACGAATTGGCGAACCCTTGTCCATCAAGACGCCCGCCGGCGCGATTGAACTGCAGGTTGACCGGCTGGCCGCCAACGCCGGCGCACAGTTCTCGCTGACGCGCCTGCCGCAGCTGCAAAAAGTCGAAGAGCTGCAGGAAAACCTGAAAATCGCCGAGCGCGGCAAGCAGTCCGGCGTCATTGGCGTGTCGCTGGAAGGCACCGATGCACTGCAAACCACGGCCATTCTCAATGAAATCGGCCGCGAATATATCCGCCAGAATGTCGAGCGCAAATCCGAAGAAGCAGAAAAATCGCTGGTGTTCCTGGACCAGCAATTGCCGGAGCTGAAAAAGGAACTCGAACGCTCCGAATCCAAATACAACCAGCTGCGTAACAGCCGCGGCACGATCGACCTGACCGAAGAAGCCAAGACCGCGCTGCAGCAATCAGTCTTGGCCTCCACCAAGATGGTGGAACTGCGACAGAAGAAGCAGGAACTCTCCATCCGCTTTCAGGAAAGCCACCCGGCGATTGAGACGATCAACGAACAGATGAAAGCCCTGAGCAGCGACATCGCCGCAGTAGACACCAAGATCCGCCAACTGCCTTCCGTGGAACAGGAAGTGCTGCGCCTGATGCGCGACGTGAAGGTCAATACCGAGCTGTACACGTCCCTTTTGAATACCGCGCAGCAGCTGCGCCTGGTCAAGGCCAGCAAGGTCGGCAATGCGCGCCTGCTCGACAAGGCGGTGGTGCCGTTGAAACCGATCAAGCCCAAGCGCAGCATCGTGGTGGCCTTGTCGGCACTGATCGGCATTTTCCTGGGCGTGGTCGGCGCGTACATCAAAAAGTCGCTCTATGGCGGCATCGATGACCCGCATGAAATCGAAGAGCGGCTGGGCTTACCGATTAGCGCGACCATTCCGCACAGCGCGACGCAGCAAAAACTCTACCTGCAGATCGAGAACAAGCACAAGACCGTCTCGGTCCTGGCCAACGACGATCCGAACGACCATGCCGTGGAAAGCCTGCGCAGCTTCCGTACTTCCCTGCAGTTTTCCATGCTGGAAGCGGACAATAACATCATCATGATTACGGGCCCGACGCCGGGAGTCGGCAAGTCCTTTGTATCCGTGAACTTTGCCACCGTCCTGGCTTCCGCGGGTAAAAAGGTCTTGCTGATTGATGGCGACTTGCGCAAGGGGTACCTGCACCGTTATTTCGGACTGGAACGCAAGGATGGCTTGTCGGAGGCGATTGCTTCAATGGAGACCATCGATGCGGCGCTTCACCGTAATGTCGTGGAAAATGTCGACTTCCTGGCCACTGGCACTCTTCCGCCCAAGCCTGCCGAATTGATGGCGCATCCGAATTTTTCCGCACTGTTGAAAAACCTGGCTTCCCAGTATGACTACCTGGTCATCGATACGGCACCGGTACTTGCCGTATCCGACTCGATGATTGTCGGCCGCCACGCGGGCACCGCTTTTAACATCGTGCGCGGCGGGATCAATACGATTGGCGAAATCGAAGAATCGGTCAAGCGCTTCAACGGGGCGGGTGTCTCCATCACCGGCGTCGTATTCAACGACCTTAAACCGCGCGTCTCCCGATATGGCTATGGGTCACGGTATGGCAAGTATCGCTATGCGCAGTATGAATATTGACGCTGCCAGCCTGCATCGCCTGAAAAAAACTGCTTGCAGTATTGCATCGCCTTGCTGCCGGCTCGTGATCAGCAGGCAAAGCAGTCCCGTTGGCAGGCCAGGCGTGCTGCATGAAGCGATGTCGCGGCAGCCGTGACGATGCTCTTTTTGGTAAAAAAATTCTTTACGTTCCATAGCTGCCCGGAAAATTCATTGCAGCCCGTTAAAGCTGGAATCGTTATTGTTTTTAGATCGTTTTGTATATAATGCCAAAAAGAATCACACAACCAAAGCTCGGCCAAGGTTTAGCGCTTTGGCGAAATGACCCGGTTGTGGAAACAAAAAATGCCATGTGCAGTCAATTATTAATCAGGCAGCGTGGCTCTTAAGGCGCAAGACATGTACGCGGATGATGCAACTGACGGATTATGGTTTTCCATTGAAATAGAGGAAGAAGAATTCCTTGCCTTTATTTCTTCCGCTGCTCTCCATAAGCATTTCAATGCGCCAGAAAAGGCAGAGAAAGTCCTGTTGCGCACTTATCTGACCCACCAGGAAGTCATTCATGAAACCGCCCGGCGTAAATTTCTCAATGGCTCGGCGCGACCCGTTAAGCTGTGCGTCCACGATTTTAAAACTTAGTTTGTCTTGGACAGATATAAATCAGGATGGCGGTTCGGTCGTCCGATACAGCACATTGGATTTTGTTTGATCGCTTCAGTGAACGTTGCGCGAAGAATTTCGCCGGTTGTGCACGCTGCTCCCCCTTTATTTTCTCGGCGCGTTCGGCCATCTGATGTGGCCATTCTATAGCGGGCATCGGAAGATGCAGGACTGAGCAAGGAATCCTGTCTGATTTTATTTTGCGGTTTTTCTTCTTGTTCGCGTCAACTGCTGCGGATTCTTTGCCTTGACGATGGTGAGCACCAGTTTCAGCAGAATATCCTGCTGTTCTTCATCCAGATGCAACAAGTTTTGCACGATCGCCAGTTCCGTGCGATTCAGTTCGCGCAAATGCCCCAGGCTCTTTTTCCCGTCCTGCCGAGTGCCCGCCGGTTCGCCAAAACGCAGCCATTCTGCCGAGACGCCCAACCAGTCGGACAGCAAACGCAGCTTTTCCTGGGTGGGAATTGCTTCGCCAATCAGCCACTTGCGGGCTGCGTGAATCGTGATGGGCCGGTTTTGATGACGCAGGTTAAATTCGCGCGCGAGTTGGGTAGGACTGTCGGGGGCATAATTTGCTTTACGCAGCGTTTCCCGCAATCGTTCGCTGAACTCAAGGCGTTCCTGGTCAGCGCCCTGTATTACTTTAGTAATCGGCATATATATTTCATATCAAAAACCGCGTCGAATACTTAACCTGCAAAAAGCCGGAATATTCTAGCAAAGAGAAACTGGAAACTTCTTTTTTACTTATCCATGATGTAAGGAAAACGAAACTTAGAGCAGTCTTAAGCGTTTTTAGATGGATCTTTACGTGACATTACTTAAATTTTCAGGCGACAGTTTACCAAAAGTATTGATTTTCCCTGTTGAAAGTATATTAAAAATTCTTTTTTACGGCTCTCTTAAAGACGTATTTTTCTATATTCAGGGCAATGTCCGCGTCTTGCGCTTATCTTCTGTTGCGAAGTTTTTCAAGCAGGCTGCTTGTGCGATCCATACCAGTAAGGATCGCTTCTCTCTTTAAGGATCGCGTTTGCAAGGGAGAACCCCTTCGGCCGCAGTCATGCGGCGCACGGAACACTGAGACCATCACGTTTTACCGGTAATGCTTCAATCTTTCATTGCCGGTGAGCAGTGCCGCAACTAACGACAGCAGCGCCGCCGCAGTCAGGTAGTAACCGACGTAATGCAAGCCAAAGTTGGTTGCCAGCCACGTCGCGATATACGGCGCCATGGAAGCGCCGATGATGCCAGCCAGGTTGAAAGTGATCGATGCGCCGGTATAGCGCACCTCAGCCGGAAACAACTCGGATAACAGGGTACCCAGCGGCCCATAAGTCATTCCCATCAAGCCCAGCCCCAAGGACAGGAACACTAGAACCTGCATCTGGCTTCCCGCCACCAGCAAATGCGACAAGGACAGGCCGAATACAGCAATCGCCGCCGAGACAGCAATCATGGTCGCCCGGCGTCCATGGCGGTCTGCCCATATTGCGGAAATCGGAATCGTCAGCGCAAAAAACAGTACAGCGAACAACTGCAGCACCAGAAAATCGCGCCGGGTATAAGCAAGCGCCGTGGTGCCCCAGCTCAGCGCAAACACTGTCATCAGGTAGAACAGCACGAAGGTGGCCACTGCAATCAGGGTTCCGAGCAAGAGCGATAGCCCATGGTCGCGAAACACGTTCAATACTGGCACCTTGACCACTTCGTTCTTGTCGATGACTTTCTGGAAGGCCGGCGTCTCATGGATTTTCAGGCGGATATACAGGCCGATGATCACCAGCAATGCGCTGGACAGAAACGGGATGCGCCAGCCGAAGCTGAAGAACTGCTCTTCGGTCAGGAAAGCTCCGAGTACAAGGAAAATACCGCCCGAAAGGAAAAAGCCGATCGGCGCGCCAAGCTGCGGAAACATGCCGTACCAGGCGCGCTTGTTGGGAGGCGCGTTTTCCGTTGCAAGCAATACCGCACCGCCCCACTCCCCGCCCAGTCCCAGACCCTGGCCGAAACGGCATAAGGCCAGCAGCAAGGGAGCCATCGTTCCGATGGAGGCGTAGGTCGGCAGCAGCCCGATGACGACGGTTGAAATCCCCATCGTCAGCAAGGCCGCCACCAGGGTCGCCTTGCGCCCGACGCGGTCGCCGTAATGGCCGAACAGCGCCGAACCAAGAGGTCGGGCAAAGAACGCAATGGCAAACGTCGCCAGCGATTGCAGGGTGGCCGCAGTCGGATCGGACGAAGGAAAAAATAATTTGGGAAAGACCAGCACTGCCGCCGTGGCATAGATATAGAAATCGAAAAACTCGATGGTCGTGCCGATCAGGCTGGCAAACAAGACTTTCGCAGGCGAGTTTTTCTTGTCATCGCTGGCAGGCGGATTATGCATCAAGGCTCCCGGGAGATTTTTATTATGAAATGAATGACGGCATTCTAGCCTTAAAGCGGCAATCAAGAGCTTCAAACAAAATGAAGCGTAGCGGTTCTGAGTAGGATGAAGCAGGAAATTCGGACAGCATGCTGTCCGCCTGCGTAACGATGTCCGCTTGCAAGCGGACATGCGCACTGCAAGTGTGTCGCCGCAGGCGACCTCGGCGGCCCCACACAATCCTTGCAGGGCGCAGTCTGTTCCGCGGGCGGTTGGCATGCCAACCGAATTCCCCGCTACACCCCTCAGAATCATTTTGTTTGAAGCTCTAAGGCATGCAACGCAAGGCGGTGTGGATATCCGGATACTGCAGCCGCACGCCCAGCTCGGTTTTGATGCGCCCGTTCTCCAGCCGCCTCGATTCGGACATGAAGGATAGCATCATGGGGGAAACCGCCTGCCTCAATGCGGAGCGCGGCAGCCGCGGCGGCCGGGGCAATTCAAACGCATCGGCAACGGCATCGAAATAGTCGCCCATTTTCATATCCGAATCATCGACCGCATGATAAATGCGGCCGTGGCGTGCCCGGAAGATGGACGCAGCAATGATGCGCGCCAGATCGTCGGCATGGATATGGTTGGTGTAGACATCATCGTCCGGCAACAACGCAGGCGTGGCTTTTTGCAGGCGTTCGATCGGCAGGCGGTTTGCGGCATAGATACCCGGCACCCGGAGAATGGCCAGACGTGCATGCGATCGCCTGGCCCAGGCGCGTAAGACGTTTTCTGCATCGACGCGGCGAATAGCGCGTTCGTTTTGCGGATGGGTGCGGCGCGTCTCATCGAAGCGCTGTCCCCCGCAATCACCGTACACGCCGGTGGTGCTGACATAAACGAGCGTCGCGCCCTCGGGTAAAATGGCGGTCAGACGGCGCGTGCGCCGGTCGGTCAAGCCAAACGACTGCGGCGGCGCGAGGTGCACGATTGTTTTTGCGAGATGAGCGAGCCGTGCCAGAGTGTGCGGCTGCTCGAGATCGGCAACGACCGGAATTGCGCCGGCGGCACGCAGCTGGGTGCGGCGCGCTTCCTGGCTGGTCACGGCATAGATCCGGAAACGGCCCTTCAGGAGCGGCAGCAGCCGCATACCGACATCGCCGCAGCCGATGATCAGCAGGCGAGGTTTGTCCAGGCGCCGTTCGCTGTGTTTGCTTATTGAATTTTCCATTTCCGAAATTGTATGACTTTCCAGATCACTGTCCAACCAAGCGGCCGCCAATTCACCTGCGAAGAAGATGAAACCGTTCTGGCCGCGGCCATCCGCGCCGGTGTCGGATTGCCTTACGGATGCAAGAACGGCGCGTGCGGCACCTGCAGAGGCAGGGTCCTGTCCGGCACCCTCACCCATGGCGCGCACCAGGAAAAAGCCTTGCCGGTAACAGATGAAGAAAAAGGCTTTGCGCTTTTCTGCTGCGCCAAGCCGCATTCCGAGCTGGTGATCGAAGCGCGCGAAGTCCTGGCGGCGGGCGAATATCCGATCAAGAAAATGCCGACCCGCATTGCGAACATGGACAAGGTATCCGACGACGTGATGATTCTGTCGCTGCAGTTGCCTGCCAATGAACGTTTGCAGTATCAGGCCGGACAGTATATTGAATTCCTGCTGAAGGACGGCAAGCGCCGCAGCTACAGCATGGCCAATGCACCGCATACCGACGAGCACATTACCCTGCATATCCGCCACATGCCGGGCGGCGTGTTTACCGACCATGTATTCAATACCATGAAGGTGCGCGACATCCTGCGCTTCGAAGGTCCGCTCGGCACCTTCTTCCTGCGCGAGGATTCGGACAAACCCATTGTGCTGCTGGCGTCCGGAACAGGCTTCGCACCGATCAAGGCCATCGTCGAGCATGCCGCGCACCAGAACATCGGGCGGCCGATGACGCTGTACTGGGGCGGGCGGCGGCCGCAGGATCTGTATATGCATGGGTTGTGCGAAGAATGGGCGCGCACGCTCCCGCATTTCCGCTATGTGCCGGTGGTTTCCAACGCCCTGCCTGAAGATAACTGGACCGGTCGGACCGGCTTTGTGCACCAGGCCGTGATGCAGGACCTGCCCGACCTGTCCGGTTACCAGGTCTATGCCTGCGGTGCGCCGGTAATGGTCGATGCCGCCAGAAGCGATTTCACCCGGCAATGCCGATTGCCGGAAGAAGAGTTTTATGCGGATGCATTTACCTCGGAAGCGGACCTGGCGGGTGAATAGCCGGTTCCGGTCGCTGCTGCGGATAAACTTTTGACGCAATGCGCAAAACGGCCTACACTTCTGTGCATGAAATCTTCAGCCAACCATTTGCGACGCCGCGCCCTGCCTTTCTCTGCCAGGATGCCGTGCATGTAAGCGTTTGCCCAACATCAAGCCACAGGCCCATCCTGTGGCTTTTTTTTTGAATCCGCACTCTCTATCGCGCTCATTCAATTTATATCTTCAGGAGCCCCTAAATGGAATTCAGCCAGTATCCCGTCAACACTCTTTTGTCGATTACCAACCGGCCTCCGCTCGTCTTCACCGAGGGCCAGGGCATGTGGCTGACCGATCATACTGGCAAGCGCTATCTCGATTACCTGCAGGGATGGGCCGTCAATTGCCTGGGTCATTCGCCGCAATGCATCCAGGATGCCCTGGTCAGCCAGTCGAAAAAGCTGATCAATCCGTCGCCTGCCTTCTACAACGAGCCGATGATCGAGCTGGCGTCGCTGCTGACCGGGCAGTCCTGCTTCGACCGCGTATTTTTTGCCAACAGCGGCGCGGAAGCCAATGAAGGCGCGATCAAGCTGGCGCGCAAATGGGGCAGGCTCAATCCAAACAGCGACGGGGAAAACCGCTTTGAGATCATCACTTTCCACCACAGCTTCCATGGACGTACGCTGACGACCATGTCAGCCAGCGGCAAGGCAGGATGGGACAAGCTGTTCGCGCCGCAGGTGCAGGGCTTCCCGAAGGCGGAGCTGAACGATATCGCCAGCGTCGAAAGCCTGATTACCGACAAGACGGTGGCAGTGATGCTCGAACCCGTGCAGGGCGAGGGCGGCGTCATTCCGGCCAGCCGCGAATTCATGCAGGCCCTGCGCGCATTGACGCGCAAGCATGGGCTTCTTTTGATCGTCGACGAGGTCCAGTCCGGCATGGGGCGCACAGGCTCCTTGTTCGCCTATCAGTTGTCGGGCATCGAACCCGACATCATGACGCTGGGCAAAGGCATAGGCGGCGGCGTGCCGCTGGCAGCCATGCTGTGCCGCGAAGCGATCGCCTGCTTCGAACCGGGCGACCAGGGCGGCACGTACAACGGCAATCCTTTGATGACTTCAGTCGGCGCGGCCGTGATGAAAGAATTGATCAAGCCCGGTTTCCTGCAATCGGTCAAGGACCGTGGCGAATACCTGGGCGCCAGGCTGAGCCAGCTTTCAGAAAAGCACGGCTTGCAAGGCGAGCGCGGAGAAGGCTTGCTGCGTGCATTGCGCCTGGGCGATGGGATCGGTTCGCAGATCGTGGAAGCCGCCCGCGACATGAACCCAGTCGGCTTGCTGCTGAACTCGCCTCGTCCGGAACTGCTGCGCTTTATGCCAGCCTTGAACGTCTCGAACGAGGAAATCGATCAGATGATTGAAATGCTGTCGGATGTGCTGACGAAGTTGGGAAAATAAGCGCACTGGCGTCAAACCCCATGTCACCAGGGAAGTTGTGGCATGGGGGCATCCCTCTTCAATGTGAATAAGCAGGACACCCTTGCCCGCCTTCTTCCGCGACAATCAGAAGCACAACCATTGAAGCCTTGACACCGGCGCGCTGATTACGATGCAGGCTTCTCGCGCTGCTGTGCCTTGGCTGCATTGACCTGTTCAAGCAATTGCGCAGCACTGTACTGCGTATAGTCCTTGTTGATTTCCAGATCGATTGCCGAGCCGAGTTTGGGTTCGAGAATCTTGCGCAATACGCCCAGGAATTCAGGCGATGCAACCAAATGTAGTTGCTGAAAGGCACCTTCGTTCTGCGAGCGTTCCAGGAAGGTGGCAATGTCCCGGGCAAATAATTCACTTTGATGCTGGTCGGGCGTCTGCGCTGGCTGGTATAGCTTGTTCGGCGTGGCGCCGCCGACATTGTGAATACTTTTCGTGGCGGCGGTCGGGCCCAATTTATCGGTTTCGCTTTCCTGGGTGGTCAAGCGCGCCCCGTCGTTCACCATATCGTTGATTTCCACCAACGTATCCGATGCATCCACCTGAGAGAAAAATTTTGCCTTGCCGGCGTTCGCTGAAACGATCCAAGTTGCGCCCATATCGTCCTCATTATTAATACATTGGAATGCAAGTTCGATACGCGAACAGTTGGATTGTTCCAAGTCTTTTTCGAGGCTGCCCTACTTCTTCCTATCGAGGCTCCGAACTGAGACTTTCCAGCATGCCGCAAGCGCAGGCCGGTTGATATTGTGCTTTGCCTTAAGGAAAATTATTTTGTTTTTCAACAGGCAGATTTGTCCGGATGACTTCCACGGGAATATACGGTTTGATCTGATCGCTGACAGAGAGCATGCGGGTCAAGGCTTAGATTTGCCGCGCAGCAGCGATGCATTCCGGCGCACTGCCGAAGGAAGGCTCTGTGTTTTGGGAAATCACGCCCTTGGAACGGTCGCATGGCAGGAAAGGCGCCGAAACGGCTGCCTTGCAGGCCACACGCATGCGTGCCCTGCAAGGGTATTGCCTTATTTTTTACGCGGCGGCGGTAAATCCGTGCAGACGCCTTCGAAGGCTTCCGCAGCCATGCCGATCGATTCACCCAGCGTCGGGTGCGGATGGATGGTCTTGCCGATATCGACGGCGTCAGCACCCATCTCGATAGCCAGCGCCAGTTCGCCGATCATGTCGCCCGCATGCGTGCCGACGATGCCGGCTCCGACGATGCGGTGCGTGTCGGCATCGAACAGCAGCTTGGTAAAGCCTTCGTCCCGGCCGTTGGCCACCGCGCGGCCCGAAGCCGCCCACGGGAACAGGCCCTTTTCCAGCTTGATGCCACGGGCCTTGGCTTCATCCTCGGTCATGCCGACCCATGCCACTTCCGGATCGGTATAGGCAACTGACGGAATGACGCGTGCATCGAAATGCGACTTCTGGCCGGCTGCCGCTTCGGCTGCCACGTGGCCTTCATGCACCGCCTTGTGCGCGAGCATCGGCTGGCCGATGATGTCGCCGATGGCGAAGATGTGCGGCACGTTGGTGCGCATCTGTGAATCGACGTTGATGAAGCCGCGGTCGGTCACCGCAACGCCGGCCTTGTCGGCAGCGATCTTCTTGCCGTTCGGACTACGTCCGACAGCGACCAGTACCATGTCGTAGAGCTGCGGTTCCGGCGCCGTGCCGCCCGCCTCGGCTGCTTCGAAGCTGACCTTGATGCCTTCCTTCAATGCTTCCACGCCGACCGTCTTGGTTTTGAGCATGATGCGGTCGAAGCGTTTCTCGTTGAATTTTTGCCAGACCCTGACCATGTCGCGGTCCGCGCCCTGCATCAGGCCATCCATCATCTCGACCACGTCGATGCGCGCGCCGAGCGTGGAATACACGGTTGCCATTTCCAGGCCGATGATGCCACCGCCGATGACCAGCATGCGTTTCGGCACCGAGCGCAATTCGAGCGCGCCGGTGGAATCGACGATGCGCGGGTCCGCTTTTTCAGCACCTTGGACGAAGGGCAAATCGACGACGGAAGAACCGGCTGCAATGATTGCCTGCTTGAACTGGACGGTTTTCTTGCCGCCGTCGGCTGCAATAATTTCCAGGTGATTCGGGCCGACGAACTGGCCGACGCCTTGCATCACGTTGACCTTGCGCGCCTTGGCCATGCCGGCCAACCCTGTCGTCATCTTGCCGACGACCTTTTCCTTGTAGCCACGCAGCTTGTCGATATCGATCTGCGGCTTGCCGAAGGTCACGCCGTGCGTTGACATGGATGCGGCTTCGTCGATCACTGCCGCAACGTGCAGCAGTGCCTTGGAGGGAATGCAGCCCACGTTCAGGCACACGCCGCCCAATACGGCATAGCGTTCGACGAGAACGGTATTCAATCCAAGGTCTGCAGAACGGAAAGCGGCCGAATAGCCGCCGGGGCCTGCGCCCAATACCAGCATGTCGCATTGCACATCGGCTTGTCCGGTGAAGCTGGCTGCTTGCGGAGCAGGCGTAGAGGCAGCGGGCGTGGCCTGTGCGGCCGAAGGTGCCGGCGCAACCGGAGCAGGCGCCGGAGTCGTGGCCGGGGCCGGTGTAGGTGCCGCACCGGCAGGAGCCGATGCACCGTAGCTCGCCGGCGGTTGTGCAGAGCTTGCCACCGCTTCGGCGGACTGCTCCAGCATCAGCAGCAAGGAGCCCTCGGAAACTTTGTCGCCGAGCTTGACCTTGAGTTCCTTGATCACGCCGGCATGGCTGGATGGAATTTCCATGCTGGCCTTGTCCGACTCGACCGTCACCAGCGACTGGTCGATCTTGATCGTATCGCCCGGTTTGACCAGCAGCTCAATGACTTCCACTTCCTTGAAGTCGCCGATATCGGGGACCTTCACTTCAATCAAGCTCATTCGTTTGCTCCGTATTCGCCCCCGCTTGGAAGGCATGCGTTCAATTCAATTTTTCGCTGTAAAACAAATCAGCACTTGCAGCGTTCGCCATCCATCAGCAAGCCGCTCATGCCATTGAGAAACTGTAGATCTGAAAAGGTCCGGACGTACTCTTGTCGAACTCCGCACCGGCCTGTACACCGATTTCTGCCACTTTCCGCGCGCTTTCAGCCCGGTCGTAGACTGCGTACATTGCGCCCAGCGCGAAATTGCGTCCGCTGCCTATGCCCCAGAAACGATCGAAGCTGAATACCTCGCGATAGGAATACACGCCGAAGATGCCGTGCGGATTGGCGATCAGGGACACGATCTGCGACGATTCGTATGGGTCGTCTTCCTCTTCCTTGGTGTTGAGGAAATAATTTTCCTTCAGAATCTGGTGCACTTTCGAATAAGTCTCGAACACTTCATCGCGACTGCCCAGCTTGCATGAATCGCCCATCTCGGTCAGCAATTTGCGCATGACCGGAAAATGGGCGGCTGTGCCTGCCAGCGTGATATACGAATCGCCAACCTTGAAGATCTTGTGATTCGCTTCATAGCTGTTGGACAGCCGGGTATCGCCAAACGTGACCAGCGTATCTGCGGCAATGGCGACCTGATTATCTTTCTTAACGACGACGCAAGTGGTCATTCATGATCTCCGGAAACAAAAGAGCGGGCCAGCATGCCTGCCCTGAAAAGGAGAATGATTTTCTCACTTTCCAGGATATTGCTTTAGCTGCCTATGAATTTGCGAAGATCACAGCAAAGTTTTGCGCATGTCGGCAAGCACTTCGCTCAGATACACAATGAATCGCGCGCCCTGTGCGCCATCGATCACGCGATGGTCATACGAAAGCGAAAGCGGCATCATCAGGCGCGGCACGAATTGCTTTCCGTCCCACACCGGCTTATGTTCCAGTCGCGACAAGCCGATAATGGCGACTTCCGGCGCATTGATCAGCGGAGTGAAGTAGGTGCCGCCGATGCCGCCCAACGAGGAAATGGTAAAGGTTGCGCCCTGCATGTCGGCAGGCTTGAGCTTTCCATCGCGGGCTTGCGCCGACAGGTCCGCCATGTCCTGCGCGATCTGCAACACGCCCTTTTTGTCGGCGTCGCGCACGACCGGCACGACCAGGCCTTGCGGCGTGTCGGCGGCAAAGCCGATGTTGTAGTATTGCTTGAGGATCAGGTTCTCGCCCTTTTCATCGAGCGAGGAATTGAATTCCGGATGTTTCTTCAAGGCTGCGACGCAGGCCTTGATGACGAAGGCCAGCATGGTCAGCTTGACGCCCTGCTTTTGCAGGCTGACGTTGGCCTCCTTGCGGAATTCTTCCAGTTCGGTGACGTCGGCCTGGTCATATTGGGTCACATGCGGAATCATGACCCAGTTGCGGTGCAGGTTCGGTCCGCTGATTTTCTTGATGCGCGACAGCGGCGCGATTTCGGTCGGTCCGTACTTGGAGAAATCCAGCGATGGCCACGGCAGCAAATCGAGTCCGGTTCCGGTGCCTTTTGCTGCAGGTACCGGAGCAAGCGCCGGTGCAGGTGCTGCAGCCGCGCCCGACATGACGGACTTGATGTAGTTCTGCACGTCTTCATGCAGGATGCGCCCTTTCGGCCCAGTGCCTTGCACTCTGACCAAGTCTACGCCGAGCTCACGCGAGAACTTGCGGATCGAGGGCGAGGCATGCGGAACCTGGCCCTGGTTTGTATTGACTTCATTACCAGCCACAGCTGGCCTGGATTCAACCAGACTGAGTGGAGGTTGTGCAACCGGAGCAGGAGCAGCCGCGGCTGGAGCCGTGACAGGTTCGGGAGCAGGCTTTGGCGGCTCTGCAACCGGTGCAGGCGCCGCAGCTTGCGCAGCCGGCGCACTTGCTGACGCTGCCGAAGGAGCAGGTGCTGGAGCTGCTGCTCCTTCAACGGGTTCGAGCATCAGCAGCAGCGAACCTTCGGATACCTTGTCGCCCAGCTTGATCTTTAGTTCTTTCACGACGCCTGCATGGGTGGATGGAATTTCCATGCTGGCCTTGTCGGACTCAACCGTCACAAGAGACTGGTCCAGCTTGACCGTATCGCCCGGCTTGACCAGCAGCTCAATGACTTCCACTTCCTTGAAATCGCCGATGTCCGGCACTTTGACTTCCACCACACTCATCGCATTCGCTCCGTTTTTTATGCTCTCCATTTCGGAGAGCGCCGGAACAGATGGGGCTGTCTGCACAAAAAATCAGCGTTCACCTGTTCCGCCCTCCTCCGGATAACGAAGGAAGGGCATTGTTAGTCTTGTTCCCAGCGTGTTATTGCGTAACCGGATTGGGCTTGTCGGAATTGATGCCGTACTTGGCAATTGCCTGCGCCACAACCGATGCGGAAATCGTGCCTTCGTCGGCCAGCGATTTCAAGGCGGCAATCGTCACGTAATGACGGTTGACCTCGAAGAACTCGCGCAGCTTTTCGCGGCTGTCGGAACGGCCGAAGCCGTCCGTTCCCAATACCTTGTAGCTGCGGTCCTTCGGCATGAAGGCGCGAATCTGCTCGGCAAAGGTGCGCATGTAATCGCTCGATGCGATGATCGGGCCGCTGGTCTTTTCCAGGCTTTGCGTGACGTGCGCAACGCGCGGCTTCTCGGCCGGATGCAGCATGTTCCAGCGCTCTACGTCCTGGCCGTCGCGCGCCAGCAGAGTAAAGGATGGTGCTGACCAGACGTCGGCTGCAATACCCCAGTCGTTCGACAGCAGCTCGGCCGCGGCAATCACTTCGCGCAGGATCGTGCCGGAACCCATCAGCTGCACACGCTGCTTGGCTTTCTTCGGTCCTTCCTGCAGCAGGTACAAGCCCTTGAGAATATTCTGCTCCTGGCCTTCCTTCAGGCCGGGGTGGCTGTAATTCTCGTTCATGATGGTGATGTAGTAGAACACATCTTCCTGCTGTTCGACCATGCGCTTCAAGCCGTCGTGCACGATCACGGCCACTTCATGTGCGAAGGTCGGATCGTAGGGCATGCAGTTCGGGATGGTGGACGCGATCAGGTGGCTGTGGCCGTCTTCATGCTGCAAGCCTTCGCCGTTCAGGGTCGTGCGTCCGGAGGTGCCGCCCATCATGAATCCGCGCGCGCGCATGTCGCCCGCTGCCCAGGCGAGGTCGCCGGTACGCTGCAGACCGAACATCGAATAGAAGGTATAGAACGGAATCATGATGCGGTTGTTGCTCGAATAGGAAGTTGCCGCAGCAATCCATGAGCACATCGCACCCGCCTCGTTGATGCCTTCCTGCAGGATCTGACCGGCCTTGTCTTCGCGGTAGTACATCACCTGGTCCTTGTCGACCGGCTCGTACAACTGTCCATGCGGGTTGTAGATGCCGATCTGGCGGAACAATCCTTCCATGCCGAAAGTACGTGCTTCGTCGACCAGGATAGGCACGATGCGCTGACCCAGGTTGGCATCGCGCAACAAGATCGTCATCATGCGCACGAAGGCCTGGGTCGTCGAGATTTCGCGTCCTTCGGCAGTCGCCTCGAGGACCGCCTTGAAGGTTTCCAGGCTCGGCACAGGCAGTTTTTCATCCGCTTTCATGCGGCGGTGCGGCAGGTAACCACCCAATTCCTTGCGGCGTTCATGCAGATACTTGATTTCGGGCGCATCGTCGGCCGGCTTGTAGAACGGCACGTCAGCCAGTTTGTCGTCCGGAATCGGGATACTGAAACGGTCGCGCATTTCGCGGATTGCCGTATCGTCCAGCTTCTTGGTCTGGTGAGCGGTATTGCGCGCCTCGCCGGACTTGCCCATGCCGTAACCTTTGACAGTCTTCACGAGCAGCACGGTCGGCTGACCCTTGCTTTCCTGCGCTTGCTTGAACGCAGCATAAATCTTGTGCGGATCGTGGCCGCCGCGTGTCAGGCGCCAGATATCGTCGTCCGACATCTTGGAAACCATTTCCAGAAGCTTCGGATGCTTGCCGAAGAAATGACGGCGCACGTAAGCACCGTCTTTCGCGCGGTAATTCTGGTATTCGCCGTCGACGGTTTCCATCATTACCTTTTGCAGGATGCCTTCCTTGTCGCGCGCGAGCAGATCGTCCCAGTTGCTGCCCCAGATGACCTTGATGACGTTCCAGCCTGCACCGCGGAATTCGCCTTCTAGTTCCTGGATGATCTTGCCGTTGCCGCGCACCGGACCGTCCAGGCGCTGCAGGTTGCAGTTGACCACCATGACGAGGTTGTCGAGATTCTCGCGCACGGCAACGCCGATCGCACCCATCGACTCCGGTTCGTCCATCTCGCCGTCGCCGCAGAATACCCAGACCTTGCGGTTGTCGGTCTTGGCGATGCTGCGCGCATGCAGGTACTTCAGGAAGCGCGCCTGGTAGATCGCCATGATCGGGCCCAGGCCCATGGAAACGGTCGGGAATTGCCAGAAGTCCGGCATCAGCTTGGGATGCGGGTAGGAAGACAAGCCCTTGCCGTCGACTTCGCGGCGGAAGTTGAGCATTTGTTCTTCGGTGATGCGGCCTTCCAGGAAAGCGCGCGCATACACACCGGGCGAAGAGTGACCCTGGATATACAGCAGGTCGCCGCCGTGGTCTTCGGTCGGCGCATGCCAGAAATGGTTGAAGCCGGTACCCAGCATGTTCGCCAGCGAGGCAAAGCTGGAAATATGGCCGCCGAGGTCGCCGTCGGCGCGGTTGGCCTTGACGACCATCGCCATCGCGTTCCAGCGCATCCATGAACGCAGACGCTCTTCGTATTCGAGGTTGCCCGGGCTGGGTTCGCCCAGATGTGCGGGAATCGTATTGACGTAAGCAGTGGTATTGGAAAATGGAATGAGCGAACCGCGGCGGCGCGCGAGATCGATCATGCGTTCGATCAGGTAATGCGCGCGTTCCGGACCTTCGGTATCGATCACTGCGGCAAGCGCATCGAGCCACTCTCTGGTTTCTACGACGTCGGGGTCATTGGCGGCTTGCGCCAGGACATGGTCTAGCTGGGCTGACATGGGGGCTGCTCCTGTATATTGCCTACCCCGATTAGTATCGCAGTTGGCTATTTTGTTCGAAATAGATTTGGCAATGCTTTTTTAGAATTGCACTATATTAACAGCACTTATAGCATTTTCAAATAGCGAGATTGCGTTTCACATTATGAAAAATTAGGAAACAAAAGTCACTCAATGCAGCGCTCTTTGGTTACGCCAAACGCCGTTTAAGACCCGTTAAATTCATTTTAGTGCGACATCCGACGACTCCAAGCGCGCACTTTATAATGGCGGTTTCGATCCCTTACTTTCCTACCTTATTTAATATGTCAGCAAAATTAATCGACGGTAATCTGCTTTCCCAACAATTGCGCACCGATGTCGCCAAACGCGCCGCCGCACTGACCGCACAAGGCAAGCAGCCGGGGCTGGCAGTGGTTTTGGTAGGAAACAATCCTGCCTCGCAAGTATATGTGCGCAATAAGATCAAGGCGTGCGAGGACAACGGCATCCATTCGGTATTTGAACAATATCCCGCCGATCTTTCGGAAGAAGCGCTGCTGGAACGTATCGATGCATTGAACAAGGATCCGAAAATTCACGGCATCCTGGTTCAACTTCCCCTGCCCGCGCATATCGACGCGCACAAGGTGATCGAAGCGATCGCACTGGAAAAGGACGTCGACGGCTTTCATATCAGCAATGTCGGCCTGCTGATGACCGGCCAGCCGCTGTTCCGTCCCTGCACGCCATACGGCGTAATGAAAATGCTGGAATCGATCGACTATCCGGTGCGCGGCGCGCATGCCGTCATCGTCGGCGCTTCCAATATTGTTGGGAAACCGCAAGCCATGCTGCTCTTGCAAGCTGGCGCAACCGTCACCATCTGTAATTCCAAGACGCGCGACCTGGGCCATCACACGCGCCAGGCCGACATCCTGGTCGTGGCAACCGGCAAGCGGAACATAGTCACCGCCGACATGATCAAACCCGGTGCCGTCGTTATCGACGTCGGCATGAACCGCGACGACCAGGGCAAATTGTGCGGCGACGTGGACTTTCCCAACGCGAAGGAAGTCGCCGGCTACATCACCCCGGTTCCGGGCGGCGTAGGACCGATGACGATCACGATGCTGCTGGTGAATACCCTGGAAGCGGCCGAACGACTCTAACAGCTTGTTGAGAAACTACTGCGCGAGCCGCGATGTGCAGTGAAATGGTCTGCGGTGCTCTGCGTACTCTCGTACGCGTGCGCTCCTCGGCCACAAATCGACCCACTCGCAACGTTTTTTCAACAACCTTACAAACCACACAGGAATTTAAACTTGATGAATCCATTGCTCGACTTTTCCGATCTTCCCCGTTTTGACGCGATCAAGCCGGAACACGTCTCCCCTGCCATCGAACAACTGCTGGAAGAAAACCGCAAGATGATTGCGCAGCTCGAAGCGCCGATGCAGGGAGTAAGCTGGGAAAACTTTGTCGAGCCGCTGGAAAGTTCAACGGAAAAGCTCGGGCGTGCCTGGGGCGTGGTTGGCCACTTGAATTCTGTGATGGACACGCCGGAACTGCGCGCTGCCTATAATGAGAACCAGCCCAAGGTGACGGAATTCTGGACCTCGCTGGGGCAAAATCTGGCCTTGTTCGAAAAGTACAAGGCCTTGAAGAACAGCGCCGGCTATGCCGCGCTTTCTCCGGCGCGCAAGAAAATCATCGACAATGCGCTGCGCGATTTCCGCCTGAGCGGCGCGGAACTGCCGGACGACAAGAAAGCCCGTTTTGCCGAAATCCAGGAACGGCAGGCCGCACTGGCAACCAGGTTCTCGGAAAACGTGCTCGATGCGACCAATGACTATACCTTGTTCATCGAGGACGAAGCGCAATTGTCCGGCTTGCCCGAGGATGTGAAGCGCGCCGCGCGCGCCGCTGCCGAACGCGACGACAAGTCCGGCTATAAATTCACGCTGCACTTTCCTTCTTACTTCCCGGTGCTGCAGTATGCCCACAACCGCAGCCTGCGCGAGACGATTTACCGGGCGAACGCCACCAAGGCGTCTGAATTGGGAGTCAAGCCGGAATGGGACAACACGCCGATCATCAATGAACTCCTCAAGCTGCGCAATGAGGAAGCCAGGCTGCTTGGTTACCGCAACTTCGCGGAAGTGTCGCTGGTTCCCAAGATGGCGGAAACGCCGCAGCAGGTCATCGACTTCCTCGAAGACCTGGCCCAACGTGCACGCCCGTTCGCAGAAAATGATCTGGCCGAGTTGCGTACCTTCGCCAAACAGGAATTGGGACTCGATCAGCTGGAAGCATGGGACATTACCTATGCATCCGAAAAGCTGCGCGAAAAGCGCTATGCCTTTTCCGAGCATGAGGTCAAACAGTATTTCCCCGAGCACAAAGTCGTGGAAGGCTTGTTCCACCTGATCGAACAATCCTTTTCAGTGCAGATCAAGCCGGATGAAGCGCCGGTCTGGCACAAGGATGTGAAATTCTTCCGCATCGAGCGCAACGGACAATTGATCGGCCAGTTCTACCTGGATTTGTATGCGCGCCCCGGCAAGCGCGGCGGAGCCTGGATGGACGATGCGCGCGGACGCCGGCAGGGAAAAAACGGCGTGCAGACGCCGGTTGCTTACCTGACCTGCAATTTCACCGAACCGGCCGTGATCGACGGCGTGACCAAACCCGCCCTGTTCACGCATGACGAAGTCACGACCCTGTTCCACGAGTTCGGCCATGGCTTGCATCACATGCTGACACAGGTCGATGAACTCGGCGTGTCCGGCATCTCCGGCGTGGAGTGGGATGCGGTGGAACTGCCGTCCCAGTTCATGGAAAACTTTTGCTGGGAATGGGATGTGCTGCAAAAGATGACAGCCCATGCCGAAACCGGCGAACCCTTGCCACGCGCGCTGTATGACAAGATGATCGCAGCCAAAAACTATCATTCCGGACTGCAGACCTTGCGGCAAGTGGAATTTTCGTTGTTCGACATGCATCTGCATTTTGACTACGATCCGCATGGCAGCAAGACCGTACAGGACGTGCTGAACGAAGTACGGCACCGCGTGGCTGTTGTAATTCCGCCTTCGTTCAACCGTTTTCAGCATTCGTTCAGCCATATCTTTGCCGGCGGCTACTCGGCAGGTTACTATAGCTACAAATGGGCCGAAGTCTTGTCCGCGGATGCCTATAGCGCCTTTGAAGAAGCGAGCGGCCCGGAAGACCTTGCCGCAACCGGCTTGAAGTTCCAGAGCGAAATACTGGCTGTCGGCGGTTCCCGCCCGGCGCTGGAATCCTTCAAGGCATTCCGTGGCCGGGAACCCAAGATCGATGCCTTGTTGCGACACAGCGGCATGACCGCATAAAAATCCAATTAAAAGTCCAGGGATGATATGAAAAGGGTACATTCATTATTGTTCATTGCCTTGTTGGCCGGCTCGGCTGTGGCGCAGGCACAGATGTATAAATGGGTTGGCCCCAATGGCAAAGTGACTTACAGCGATGCGCCTCCTCCGGCCGGTGCCAAGCTCGTGGAAAACAAAACGGTCAGCTCCGGCGGAAACGGCGCGGAGTTGCCTTTTGAGCTGGCCGAAGCCGTCAGGAACCATCCGGTCACTCTCTACACCGGCGAACAATGCGCACCCTGCGATCAAGGCCGGTCGCTGCTGAAGGCACGCGGCATTCCATTTTCGGAGAAAACTGTTGCCAGCAATGCGGACATTGAACGCCTGCGCCAAATTGGCGGCGAAAGCCTGCCTCTCCTGGTTATTGGTCGCAACAAACAAAAAGGTTTTGAACAAGGCGCCTGGAATGCTGCATTGACCGCAGTTGGCTACCCGGAATCCAATAAGCTCCCGAAGACATATCGCTATCCGCAGGCCGAATCTGCCTCGCCTTCAGCCAAGCCGATGCAAGCGAAACATTCGGATACGGCCAAGCCTGCCGAGGAAACAAGGGCAGACGACCTGCCGCCTCCGACGGGAAACGCGCCGCCGGGATTTCGCTTCTAGGATGTCAGCAGTTCCGGCAGCCAGCTTCGGCTTCACAATTTCACCCATGGCAACGCATTTAGATAAGCTTGCCTGAACCCTCATGACGCGCATTGATTTTCATAGCAACGTGGCAGACAAGATTGCCTATGCCTGCCGGCTTGTACGCAAGGCACGCGCTGCAAATTGCAACGCGGTGATCATTGGCTCAGACCGCGCTCAGCTGGCTGCGCTGGATGAAGCGCTGTGGACATTTTCGGACCAGGATTTCCTGCCGCATGTCATGGCGGACGATGCCCTGGCTGCGCAAACTCCAGTCATCCTGGCGACGCACGACGATGGAGAATTTCCGCATTATCAAGTACTGATTAATCTCACCGCAGAAACACCGGCACAATTCGCGCGCTTTGAACGGATGCTGGAAATCGTTTCCGCGGAAGAAGCCGACAAGAATGCCGGACGCGAACGCTACCGGTTCTATCAACAACGCGGCTATCCCCTTACGCACTTCGTTGCAGAGTTATCATGAATTCATTTTCACGCGATGCCGGTATTCCCATTCTGACCGAAATTATCAGCCCGGCCGCAACAAATGCCTTCCCTGATACCGACGTCGCACCGCCCTTCGACGTCGAACCGCAGCCGCCGGAGCAAACGGCAAACCCGCCCGCTTCACAAGAACCGCAGGACCATCAGGCATTCGAGGAAGAAGCCATTGCGCGCCTGAGCGACGAAGAATGGCACCGTCTGGAGCGGCGCATTCGCGAACGGATCCTGAGCCAAGTCCTGGCAAGAATCGATGCCATGCTGGAACAGCGCATCCGGGACAGTCTTGCCGATGTACTGCAAATTGCGCTGGAAGGGCTGACAGAACAAATTCGAGCCGGACTGCATCATAGTCTCGATGACATCATTTCATGCGCAGTCTCGCAGGAAATTACAAGAATGCAATCTTCAAAAAAATAAATTTTTCTCCGATTTCTTTTCACCTATAAACAATACTCCCTTCTTTTTGTATTAAATAAAAAATTAGAAGGCTTAAATTGAATACCCAAGAAAGCAATAACTTTCTACAATTTCTACATTGAATTCGAAGGATTTGGAGTTGGTCATGAAAGTTATCGTCTTGGGTTCCGGCATTGTGGGCACGGCTTCGGCCTGGTTTCTTAACAAGGCCGGTCATGAAGTGACGGTATTGGACCGCCAGCCGGGTGTTGCCCAGGAAACCAGTTTTGCCAACGGCTGCCAGATTTCGGTATCGCATGCAGAACCCTGGGCTAACCCAGCCGCTCCTCAAAAAATATTGAAATGGCTTGGCAAGGAAGACGCACCGCTGCTTTTTCGTTTGCGCCCGGAATGGCTGCAATGGAAATGGGGCATGCACTTTTTGCGCGAATGCCTGCCGGGCAGAACGGATCACAACATTCGGCAAATTGTCGCCATCGCCGAATACAGCCGCCAGACCTTGCAGGCGCTTCGCAGCGAAGCAGGCGTCCAATACGATCATCTGACCCGCGGCATTCTCCACTTCTATACCGATGCCGGCGAATTTGAGCATTCGCTGCATGCTGCACGCGTGATGCGTGAAATGGGATGTCCGCGCAATTCGATCGGCGCCGATGAAGTGGTTCGGATCGAGCCGGCATTGGCTTCTATCCGCGACAAGATAGTGGGCGGCGACTACACTTCGACCGACGAGTCGGGCGATGTGTACAAATTCACGGTCAGCCTGGCCGACAAGGCAAAGCAGTCGGGCGTGGAGTTTCGGTTCAATACGATGGTCACGCGTTTGCTGACCCAAGGCACCGGCGCGGCCGCACGCATTACCGGTGTCGAAATTATCGACGCGCATGGCCGGCACCAGGTCCTGCATGCCGATGCCTTCGTGCTCGCCATGGGAAGCTTTTCTACGCAATTAGTCAAACCATTGGGTATTGATCTGATGATCTATCCCGGCAAGGGCTATTCAGCCACCTATACGGTGACCAATCCCGACGCGGCGCCGACGGTATCCCTGACTGACGATGGGCATAAACTGGTGATCTCGCGGCTCGGCGACCGCCTGCGGGTAGCCGGCACTTGCGAACTTAACGGATATACCCGCGAATTAAATACCGTGCGCTGCGAGGCGATTACCCGCCGTACCCGTGAGCTCTTTCCGGATGCATGCAACTATGAAGAGCCCACCTACTGGACAGGCTTGCGTCCGCTGACGCCCTCGAACGTTCCCTATATCGGAAAAACAAAATTTTCCAACCTCTTCCTCAATACCGGGCACGGCACCCTGGGATGGACCATGGGCTGCGGTTCCGGCAAGGCAATCGCTGAAATCGTCTCGGGGCGGTATCCCGAGGTGGATTTTGCCTTTACCGGCATGCCCGGCCGCAAATCCCATCTTTCTGTTTCATCGCAACCACTCGAAGCCTGAATTGAAGGAGTGATTCAGTTTGCAGCGGCATATGCAGGCCGGCGCCGTGTGGCGCCGGCGAAAACCTCCTGTTTGTCTGCATGCGCCTTTTCATGCATACCGATCACTTGCTTGCCTTCACCTGGAGCTCCGGAATTTTCTCGTCGAAGGTAATGCGTGTCGTGAACTTTGCCCGCTTCATCGGAAATCTCGACTGAAAGTGGCGTACATTTCCGGAGCCGGAAATCACGCGGCGCACAAACCGGTAATAGGCATCCATATCCACCACATGCACTACCAGGAAGTAATCGTAGTCGCCTGATACGAAATAGCACTGCAATACTTCCGCCTCCTTATTCATGCGCGCTTCAAATTCCTGCATGTGCTCGTCGGACTGATTGGACAGCGATACCTCGAGGAAGGCCATCATCCCGTATCCAAGCGCAAACGGGTCGACCATCGCCACATCGGCGCTGATCACTCCGGCTTGCCGCAAGTCGCGCACGCGCCGCAAACAGGTCGGTTGCGATACATGCACCTTTTCCGCCAGGGTGCTGGTGGGAGTCTGGTTATCCTTTTGCAAAAGATTGAGCAGCCTGCGATCGACCTTGTCAAGAATGCGAACGTTCGCCATGAAAATCACCACAAAAATGAAATAATTTGAAAAGCCGCTTTGCGTGCAGAAGAGCTTGTTGTACCGTGCGCTTGTCTGGCATCATTCAGCCACTATAGCAATATAAAGCCGGATTCACTTATTTTTTGGAGGAGCGTCATGCAGATCAGAACCGTACTACTTCCAGTTGCGACAACCATAGGATTATTAGTTTCAGGATCGATCAGCGCGCAGGAAATGGTCATCAAACTTGGACATGTTTCCCCTATGTCCGGCGGACAGGCGCATTTTGGACGCGACAATGCAAACGGCGCGATTCTGGCGGTTGAAGACCTGAACGCAAAAGGCATGACGATCGGCGGGAAAAAAGTGAAATTTCAGTTGCTGAACGAAGATGACGCAGCCGACCCCAAGCAAGGAACGGCAGTCGCGCAGAAGTTGGTCGATGCCAGGGTCAACGGTGTGATCGGCCACCTGAACTCGGGCACGACCATTCCTGCATCGAAGATTTATCATGACGCCGGCATCCCGCAAATCTCACCGTCGGCGACCAATCCCAAGTACACACAGCAGAATTTCAAAGGCGCATTCCGTGTGGTCGCGAACGACAGCCAGCTCGGCGGCGCATTGGGCCGCTATGCAGTCGAGACGCTGCAGGCAAAGCAGATTGCCGTGATCGACGACCGTACCGCCTATGGCCAGGGCGTTGCTGATGAATTCGTCAAGGGCGTCAAAGCCAAGGCGCCCGGCATGCAGATCGTGCGGCAATATACCAACGACAAAGCGACCGATTTCAATGCGATCCTGACTGCCATCAAAGGGAAAAAGCCAGACGTGATTTTCTTCGGCGGCATGGATAATGTCGCTGCTCCGATGCTGCGCCAGATGAAGCAGCTCGGCATCAACGTCAAATACATGGGAGGCGACGGCCTTTGCACCACCAAGCTGCCTGAACTCGCAGGCAATGGGCTAGGCGAAAACCAGGTCATCTGCGCCGAGGCGGGCGGCGTAACCGGTGCGAAGGAAAAAGACATGGAGCAGTTCCATGCGCGTTACAAGAAGCGCTTCAATATGGATGTGCAGCTGTATGCGCCTTATGTGTACGACGCCGTCATGACGATGGCCACTGCAATGCAAAAGGCGAATTCCGCGGAACCGGCAAAGTACCTGCCCGAACTTGCAAAAATCAATTACGAAGGCGTCACCGGAACGATCGCCTTTGACAACAAAGGCGATCTGAAAAACGGCGCCCTCACATTATTTACCTACAAAGGCGGAAAGAAGGAAAAGATGCTGGTGCTGCGCTGATGCTGGACTAAGCAAGGCTGGCGATTTTCTGCGCCAACTTCTGAAAGGCCTGCGAACCGCAGAACGCGGACATGAAAAAAGCGCTCATTCGAGCGCTTTTTTATTGATTAATGACAGATCAGGCTTACTTTTGCGACAGCACCCACTTAACCAGGGTATGCGCTTCGGCTTCAGAAACCTGCATGTTCGCCGGCATGACCGACGATGGCCCACCCCATACGCCGCTGCTTCCTTTCAGAACTCTCTGTACCAGCTTGTTCTCGGCATCCTTCTGGCCCGAGTATTTCGCAGCGACATCCTTGAAAGACGGTCCGATGACCTTGTTGCTGACGGAATGGCAGGTTAAGCAATTTTTCGATTTTGCCAAGTCCGCATTGGCCATTGCCGAAGTAGATACCAAGGCAACCGCGCTTAAGCAAACCATCCATGCACGTTTCATTACACTCTCCACAATTTATACGGAAACAATTCTAGCGCTTTTCTTTTCTTCAAATGATGCTTTTTTTCTACAACGCACAGGCGTGAACATTGGTTGACCGGGTGCTTAAGCGTTACACTTGCACACAGATTGTCGCAACGGAGCCTTTATGCCTCTTATTATTGTTATCGCATTGCTAACAGCCCTCCGGTATTTTGAATTCGGGCCTTTTGCAGAATTATCCTGGTGGTGGATCGTAGGCTTAATGGCAGTTGCCTATATCTGGTTCGAATTCATCGAGAAATTGCTCGGCCTGGACAAGCGCAAGGCGCATGAACAACTGAGCAAGTCGCGCGAAGAACGTGTAAAAAAAGCATTTAAACGATAACGCTGGACTCAACATACAAAAGCCAGGCAGTGCCTGGCTTTTGTTTTGGATAGCAGGAGCACGACAAGCCCGGTCAGCCGGTCACCGCTCCCTTGCTGGCACTGGATGCCAATGCAGCAAACTTGGCCAGCACGCCGCGCGTGTAACGCGGCGCCGGCGCCGTCCAGCCTGCCCGGCGACGCGCCAGTTCTTCTTCCGGCACGTTCAACTGGATCAGCAGCTTGTGCGCATCGATCGTGATCGAATCGCCTTCCTGTACCAGCGCAATGGTGCCGCCTGCATAGGCTTCCGGCGACACATGTCCGACTACCATGCCCCAGGTGCCGCCGGAGAAGCGCCCGTCTGTAATGAGACCGACCGATTCGCCCAGGCCTTGCCCAACCAGAGCCGAAGTCGGAGCCAGCATTTCCGGCATGCCCGGCGCGCCTTTCGGCCCGAGGTAACGCATGACCAGCACGTCGCCGGCCTTGATCTGATTTGCCATGATGGCATTCATTGCAGACGTTTCATCGTCGAAGACGCGCGCAGGACCGGTGATGACCGGGTTCTTCAAGCCGGTAATTTTCGCCACGCAGCCTTCGGGCGAAAGATTGCCCTTCAGGATGGCCAGATGGCCTTCCTTATAAAGCGCGTCTTCGATGGTGTGGATGACATCCTGGCCGGCGCGCGGCACGTCCGGAACATTCGCCAGCTCTTCCGCCAAAGTCCGCCCTGTGATCGTGACGCAGTCGCCGTGCAGCAGCCCTGCATTCAGCAAGATCTTCATCACTTGCGGAATGCCGCCTGCCCTGTGCAGATCGGTGGCGACATACTGGCCAGAAGGCTTCAAATCGCAGATGACCGGCACCTTCCTGCGCATGCGCTCGAAATCGTCGATTGTCCATTCCACGTCGGCGGCGTGCGCGATCGCCAGGTAATGCAACACTGCATTGGTCGAACCGCCGGTCGCCATGATGACGGCGACCGCATTCTCAATCGACTTGCGCGTGATGATGTCGCGCGGCTTAAGATCCTTCTTGATCGCCTCGACGAGCACGCGTGCCGATTCGGCAGCGGAACCGACTTTTTCATCGTCCGGGTTGGCCATGGTCGACGAATAAAGGAGAGACATGCCCAGCGCCTCGAAGGAAGACGACATGGTATTGGCGGTATACATGCCGCCGCAGGAACCGGACGACGGGCAGGCATTCCTTTCAATACCGTCGAAATCCTCCTGCGACATGCGTCCTGCGGTGAACTCGCCCACAGCCTCAAAGGCGGAAACGATAGTCAGATCCTTGCCTTTCCAGTTGCCCGGCTTGATCGTGCCACCGTAGACATAAATGCCCGGCACGTTGGTACGCGCCAGGGCAATCATCCCGCCCGGCATATTCTTGTCGCAGCCGCCGATAACCACGCAACCGTCCATCCACTGGCCGTTGACTGCGGTTTCGATGCAGTCGGCAATCACCTCGCGCGAGATCAGCGAATACTTCATGCCTTCGGTGCCCATGGACATGCCGTCTGAAATTGTCGGCGTGCCGAATACTTGCGGATTGGCGCCCGCTTCCTTGATTGCGGCAATCGCGATATCGGCCAGCTTTTGCAGGCCCGAATTGCACGGCGTGATGGTCGAATGGCCGTTGGCAATGCCTATCATCGGCTTGTCGAAATCTTCCTTCTCGTATCCCATCGCGTAATACATTGAGCGGTTCGGACTGCGGGCAATGCCCTGCGTGATATTTTTGGACCGACGATTGAATGCCATGATGCCCTCCGGATACAAGCTGAATTAAATGCAAGGCGTTACATTGCCTTGCGCGGATGTGTCTGTCAAATATATCATCCGAGTGTTTTCAATATGAAATACATATGAACCTTGAATTGCGTCAACTGCGGTATTTTGTAGCGGTCGCCGACGAAATGCATTTCGGCCGCGCCGCTGCACGCCTGCACATGACGCAACCCCCTTTGTCACAGGCCATCCAGGCGCTGGAAGCGTCGCTCGGCGCGCGGCTGTTCCATCGCAGCAAACGCAGTATTTCCTTGACCGCGGCCGGCGCAGCGCTTCTGCCGGAAGCCAAACGCCTGCTGGCCCAAGCCCAATTGCTGCCGGAACTGGCCAGGCGCGCAGCAGCGGGAGAGGCGGGCCGTCTTTCGCTGGCCTTCGTTTCGACTGCCGACTACAGCATTCTTCCGCCGGTCCTGCGCGAATTCCGGGAGCGTTATCCGCAGGTCCAACTCGACCTGCGCGAAGCGACCAGCGATGTGCAACTGGAAGAATTGGCGCAGGGAAGAATCGATGCAGGCTTGCTCATCCTTCCCTTGCCGGACAAATCGAAAACCGAGCTGAATTGTCTCAAGGTTTTATCGGAACCGCTTGTGCTCGCCGCACCGACCGGCAGCAAGGCAATCCACGGCAAGGATGCCGTCTCGCTCAAAGCCGTGAGCGAATTGCCATTGCTGATTTTTCCGCGGCGGATCGCGCCGGCATTCCATGATGCGATCCTTGCCTGTTTTCGTGACCACGGATTGACTCCTCTGATCGGGCAGGAGGCCATCCAGATGCAGACCATCATCGGGCTGGTTTCGGCAGGCATGGGGATCGCACTTGTGCCACAATCGGTATCCAACCTGAAGCGTCCGGGCGTGGAATACCGGGCCCTCAAGGAAAAGACCCCTGTCATTGATACCGGCCTGACATGGCGGCGTGATAACGACTCACCGGTATTGCATGCTTTTCTAAAATTATTGCGCGAGAAATAATAAATGCTGACTCATCCGATGCCTGACCCGATTGCCATTTCCCTCGGTCCGTTATCCGTTCACTGGTATGGATTGATGTATCTGGTGGCGTTTGCACAGTTTCTTATACTCGGCCGCATGCGAATCAAGCAGCCGCATATCGCTGCAGCGGGCTGGAAAAAGGAAGACCTCGACGACATGCTGTTTTACGGCGTGCTGGGCGTGGTGGTCGGCGGAAGGCTGGGCGAAGTCCTGTTTTACCATCCTGCCTACTATTTTTCCAATCCGCTTGAAATCCTGGCGGTATGGAAAGGCGGCATGTCGTTTCATGGCGGCTTTCTGGGTGTCATGATCGCCATGGCCCTGTGGGGCCGCAAAGCGGACCGTAACCTGATGGACGTGCTAGACTTTATCGCTCCGATGGTGCCTTTGGGCTACGCAGCCGGCCGGATCGGCAACTTCATCAATGCAGAACTGCCGGGAAGACTGGCTGACCCATCACTGCCCTGGGCAATGATCTGGCCGAACGTGGACAACTTGCCGCGCCATCCTTCGCCGATTTATCAAGCCCTGGTGGACGGCTTGCTACTATTCCTTATCGTATGGTTCTTCGCCCGCAAACCTCGGCCGCGCATGGCAGTCAGCGGCCTGTTCGCACTCGGTTACGGCTGCGCACGCTTCTTCACAGAATATTTCCGTACGCCCGATTATGAAGTGCCGCTGGGCGGCCTGACGATCTCGGCCGGGCAAATGCTGTCTGTTCCGATGATCGTTCTGGGAGTAGTACTGTTGACACTGGCTTATAAAAAGCCCGAGGCGCGGCTGGATCATTCCCGATAACAAGAACGAGCCGTAGTTTCATGCCCTCTATCGCCGTAGAAAAAGACGGTTTCATCGCAACCGTCACCATTTCCAATCCGGGCAAGCTCAATGCCATCGCATCGGGCATGTGGATCGCATTGCAGCAATCATTCTCTCGGCTTTCGCAAGATGATGAATTGCGGTGTGTGATATTGCGTGGCGAGGATTCCGACTTTGCTGCCGGTGCCGATATTGAAGAATTCCCACAGGTACGCGCGACAAAAGAGCAGGCGATTAATTATCATGCGAATCTGATTGCTCCGGCGCTGCATGCCGTTGCACAATGCACTCATCCGACGGTTGCAGCAATCGATGGCATATGCGTCGGCGGCGGTCTCGAACTTGCATGCGCATGCGATATCAGAATAGCCTCTCCTGCTTCACGTTTCGGCATTCCGATCAACCTGCGCGGATTTCCGCTGGCTCCAGGGGAAATGGAGGGGCTGCTGAACCTGGTAGGCAAGGCGACTGTGCTCGAGATCCTGCTGGAAGGCAGGATTTTCGATGCAAGCGAAGCGAGGGAAAAAGGCTTGATCCATCGAATCGCTTCGGATGTTTACACACATGCACAGGAGACTGCGCAGCGCATTGCCGCTGGCGCCCCGCTCGCTGCCCGCATGAACAAGAAACTGGTGCGGCGACTGGCACCCGGCATCAGCGCATTGACCGATCAGGAAATCCAGGACGCGTTTTCGTATATGTCCTCTGCAGACTATCGCGAAGGCGTGCAAAGCTTCATCCAAAAACGCAAACCCAGTTTCACCGGAAAGTAAGCTTGCCCAATCCGGGCGGCATGGCAACCTGTATTTATGAACAACGCAAATCTCTACGCATTTTTCGCATCCTCGTTTCCGTCGGACAGAAACGCGTGCGCCATCGAAACCCACATGGGCCGCTATTACACATGGGACGATCTTGAGCACGCAAGCGCGAAAATCGCCAACCTGTTATCTGCGTTAAAACTGCCTAAAGGCGCAAGGGTTGCCGCTCAGGTGGAAAAGTCTCCCGAAGCGCTCGTGCTGTATCTGGCAACGATTCGCGCCGGCTATGTCTACTTGCCCCTGAATACCGCCTATCGCAAGGCGGAGATCGATTACTTCCTCCAGGATGCGAGCCCCGCAGTCGTCGTCTGCACACCGCGCAACTTCGGCTGGGTGGCGCAATCGGCCTTCCGTGCCGGCGCAAAGCATGTTTTCACACTGGATGAAAATCATGCCGGGCAAATTTCTGGCTCCCTGATCGCGCGGGCCGCATATCAGTCCAGCCATTTCGAGACTGTAGAGAGCAAACCCGAAGATCTTGCTGCGATTCTCTATACCTCAGGAACGACTGGCCGCAGCAAGGGGGCCATGCTGACACACGAGAATCTGGCGTCGAATGCAAAAGTGCTGCACCGGTATTGGCGCTGGAAATCTGACGACGTCCTGCTGCATGCCCTGCCCCTGTTCCATGTGCACGGCCTCTTTGTAGCATCGCATTGCGCGCTGCTTGGCGGTAGCAAGATGATTTTCCTGCCGAAGTTCGATAGCGGCAATGTCATCAAATATCTGCCACGCACTACAGTGTTCATGGGCGTGCCGACCTACTATGTGCGCTTGCTGGACAATCCGGATTTCACGCAAGAAATCTGTACCAACATGAGGCTCTTCATTTCCGGATCTGCCCCTCTGCTGAGCGAGACATTCAACACCTTCCGCGATCGCACGGGCCACACCATACTCGAACGCTACGGCATGAGTGAAACCGTCATGCTGACATCAAACCCATACGAAGGAGAACGACGCGCAGGTACGGTCGGCTTTCCGCTACCCGACGTGTCCGTTCGCGTTACGGGCACTGAGGGCAGGCCCGAAACGCAAGGCGAAATCGGAGAAATTCAGGTCAAGGGCCCGAACGTATTCAAGGGCTACTGGCAAATGCCCGAAAAGACTGCGGAGGAATTCACCGAAGATGGCTATTTCAGGACAGGAGACCTGGGCAGTTTCGATCCGGACGGCTATCTTTCTATCGTCGGGCGCAGCAAGGATTTGATCATCAGCGGAGGCTACAACGTCTATCCCAAGGAGATCGAGTCAGTGATCAACCAGATGGACGGCGTAGCGGAGTCTGCAGTCATCGGGCTGCCGCATTCCGATTTCGGCGAGGCCGTGACTGCGGTGATCGTCGCACGAAAGAATGTGCAACTGAGTGAAGCAGCGATCATCGGGGCGCTCAAGAACCAGATCGCCAATTTCAAGATTCCGAAAAAAGTGCTATTCGTCGATGAATTGCCGAGAAATACGATGGGCAAAGTGCAGAAGAACGTGCTGCGCGAACGCTTCACGGACGCATAGCCGGCGCTTGAATACACCTGGAATACAAGCCGCCGGGCAAAGACGTTGGCACGACTCCTGCCCTTTACATCGGACAAGACCTGGAGAGCGGTGGAAGCATTTAACTTTGGCGGGAGCGGACCATCTTGCCTCGCACTTAACGTGCAGACAAACTGCACGCCATCTTTACCAGCAGTAGGAGCAACAGTCAGGCCAAAAGCTGTTCCGTGATGAAACGCCATTCCGCCGGAGAGACCGGGGTGATCGAGAGCCGGTTGCCTCGCCTTAGAATCTGCATGTCCGCGAGATCTGCGTGGGTGCGCAATTCGTCCAGCGGGATCAGGCGCGTTTTCTTCTGAGCGCGCACATCGACCAGCATCCAGCGCGGATTTTCCTGGCTCGCAGCAGGGTCGAAATATTTGCTTCGCGCATCGAACTGAGTCGGATCGGGATAAGCTGTGCTGGCCACTTCCGCGATTCCGGCAATACCGGGCTGCGCGCAACTGGAATGGTAAAACAATACGCCATCTCCGATACGCATGGCGTCGCGCATGAAATTGCGCGCCTGATAATTGCGAACGCCAGTCCACGCCACCGTTTGATGGGGCGCAGCCAAGGCATCGTCAATACTGACTTCGTCCGGTTCGGACTTCATTAACCAATATTGCATGGTCTGAATTCAGAAAACGAGATAGCTCGCGCGGTTTCAGCTTCAGCTCGAAAACTGGCGAATTTGCGCTGTCCCCAGGAGCTTGCAGTATGCAAGGTCAAGCGTCATCTCCGGCCAAATAAAAACGGCTGCACGAATGCAGCCGCCAAGAATAGAGCCCCGCCTGTGCCGCTGTGCCGGCATCCCGAACCTGACGGTTCAAGGCGGTCGCAGTTAGTTCAATTTCGGGTTCGTCGGACTAGCGACGATCACTCCCATCGAACAAAATTCCGCAACCTATGCACTTCAATGGTTCAAGGAATATATGACAATCGCGAACACTGCAGGGAGACTTTAGTCTACCTGAATCGGCTCCCTTTTCAAACATTTTTATGCAAATTTAAAAAAGGTTTTCCTGTGGCGTCAGAGCCGCATCCAGCACTGAATGCATGGAAGAAATTTTTTGCCGGATTTCAGCGAGCGTCTTGTCAGCAAGAGGGCCATCGCCGGATTTAGTTCCCAACAATTCGGCGGCAATTCCCAACGCAGCCATGACCGCAATGCGGTCATTACCCTTGATTTTTCCGGCATCGCGGATTGCGCACATCTTGCCATCAAGATAGGCGACGGCGTCCTGCAATGCCGCTTCTTCTCCCTCTTTGCAAGCGAGCTTGTACGCCTGCCCCATGATCATGACATTTACTTGAATCATGCCACTTCCTCATCATGTTCCGTCAGCGGCAGTTTTTCCAGCAACACGGAAACACGTTGGTGGGCTTCGAGCATACGCTTGGACAGCTCGGAATTTTCCACAGTCATTTCACTTATCTTCAAACGCAACTCGGCATTCTCGCGGCGCAGCGCATGCGCGAGTTCGGCAAGGCCGTTGATTTTTTCGGAAAGTAGATCGAATTCTGAATTCATACCGTCACTATAGTGGGGCAAAGGAAACACAGTCAATAGGCCAGGAGTTCAACGATGTCTTTTCAAGACAGGTCACGGAATTTCTATAATCCTTTGACAAGAAGTCCATCCAATCTGACTTAAATTCAGGTGCATCCTCAAGCTGCCTCCCTGAACGAGCTTACAGGCCCGTGTGCAAAGCAAGCAAACTGCCCGGACGACACCGGAATTTCCATTTGAAGCCAAACTGTTTGAACAGCCCTCAATCCATTTCCCACAATCGTCCGTCGCAGGTAATCAAGCCCGTCCTGATACATTTGTCCGCAAATAAGGTCTGCGCCGCCGTGCGGTACCGCTTCATCTGTGCCTGATACTGGCTGCGTTCGCATTCAAGCAGATTGCGTTTGTAGTCGAGAATCCAGACAGCGTCGTCGAATATGACCAGGCGGTCAAAGCGCATGATTTGAGAATCCACCACAATTTCCATTTCATTGCGGGCGGATTTATACAAGGCAGGGTTAAAAAAACGCTCCAGGCATGACTGTGCGAGAATACTTAGCGCCTGCAACCGCACCGTCGATGCCATTTGCGGCGCACACGGAAGCCAATGGGTTATCACTTCCGCTTCCGGAATCTTGACCGGCCATATATGCCTGTGCGTCAGGCGTTCAAGCAAAGCGTGCAGTGCGACGCCTTCATCCAGCGCGTCATTGCCGAATTGCTCGGATGCGCTGGTCTCTGCCGCAAGCAGCGGCGGATCAAAAAGCTGCAACTGAAAGTCCGCCGGCTTTTCGTGCATGGCGACAGGCGTGGCAGCGCTGACTTCCACGTCCGTTCCGCCGATCAGCCGCGCATACCAGCTCGATTCCGCAACGCCGCCTTCGGACGATTTTTTATCTGTCGCCACGCCGCTAATGATCAGCAATTCCCTGGCGCGCGTTATTGCTACGTACAGCAGATTCCAGTCTTCCTGTTCCTTCAATACCTCTTCGGCGGAAAAGAGCTCATCGCGGGCCACCCCGCGTTCGGATGCCTTCCCGAATGCTGAAAAATGCGTAGGCGCGATGCTGTCATGCGGCCAGTCGCACAAGATGCCGACATCATCGCGTGCCGGATCGGTATGGTTGGCGTCCAGCAGCACGACAATCGATGCTTCCAGTCCTTTGGCGCTGTGGATAGTCATGATGCGCACTGCATCGACCGACGCATCGACAGTGGCTTCATCCGGCGCGTCGCTTTCCGCGTCCTGCTGCAGGCGGCGCAATGCCTCCACGAATTTCGGTACGCTCGGATAGCGGCCGGCATCCAGTTCCAGCGCCAGCCCCATGAAGCTTTCAATATTTCCGATGATTTGACCACGTGTCATCGCGGGTGCCGACTGGGCGTAACGTGCAATCAGTGCGCCTTCGTGCAGGATGCGATCCAGGAGGTCATGCACCGGCAGGTAGGGCGAGATCTGGAGCCACCTGTCGAGTAAATTTTTTGTGCGCTGCAGAGCCGGCGACGCCTGTTCCTGAGGCAAGGCCAGGATGCGCAGCCACCAGTTGGGTTCATCGCGTTGCGCAAGCCGGATCAGGTCATCGTCGCTCGCACCGAAGATCGGAGATTTCAGGATATGCGCCAGTGCGAGGTTATCGTTGGGCGTAGTCAGGAAATTGAGAAGCGCAATCAGGTCTGCGATCTCCAGCGACTGAAGCAGACCTCCCCTCCGATCGGAGACAAAAGGAATTCCCGCCTGGCGTAATGCGCTTTCATAAGCGGTCAGATGCGTGCGCTTTTTCACAAGCAACATGACATCCGACCACTTCACTTCCTTTTCCTGCCCGAGCACCGTCTTTGCATGCAACAGCGCCTGGGCCACCGCGTGACCTTCATGAAAGCGGCGCACATCCTCCTCTTCCTCGCGCGGTGTAGTCAGCGGATCGCGCAAGGACAGGAGCGAAGTCTCGACCTCATCGCGCTTTTCGATGCGCACCAGCGGCAGGCGCCACACCGCGCCAGCCTGGTCCGACACGGTCGTCTGCAACGAAAATATAGGATTTGTGTGAAAGCTGTTGTTCAGCACTTCGACGATCGCCGCAGCATTGCGCCTGGTCTGGCTGGTGCGCAGCATGGCCGCACCCATGGCCTGCAGCATTTCGGCGGCTGCGACAAAGACTCTTGGCTCGGCCCGGCGGAAACGATAGATCGATTGCTTGGGATCTCCCACAACAAATACAGTCGGTTGCTGATTGTCGCCTCCGTATGCTTCCAGCCAAGCCTGTACGATGCGCCATTGCAAGGGATTGGTATCCTGAAATTCATCCAGCAAAATATGCTTGTAGCGCGTATCCAGGCGGCTCTGCAGGTAGGCAGCATGCGCCGGGTCGTTCATCAGGCAGTAGGCATGCCACTCCAGGTCCGCAAAGTCGATGACGCGCTTTTCCGCCTTCACGGACTGATAATGGCTCAGGTAAGCCATCCCGACTGTAAACAAGGCTTCATTCACCTTGACGACTTTCATTTCATAGCTGCGGCGCTGCAGTGCAAGCAAGCGCTCTGCAATGCCGGCAAATTCTTCCTCAAACCTTTCCGCGCCGGACTCTCCCCACTGTTGTTCAATAGCTGTTAGCAGCTTGCCTTTCCTGTGGTTGTTGCCGCGGACCTTTCCCTTGTCGTCGCAAAACTCATTGAGCAGTTGCGCAAAGGATTCCAGACTGCTGCCGGCAGTCAGGGCGGTTTCGATCAGGACCGCGCGATCCTGATTGGTCTTGCTCCCCTTCCCGAGCAAAACAGCCATTGCGGACATGCGCGCAAGGAGAGATTCATCCTCCCACAGGCAAAGCCGCGCATCGCGTACGCCATCTTCGCCACACAGTTCATGCAACCAGTCGAGCGGTTGCCCCTGCTGCAGTGCCGCCCACCATTCTGCGCGTTTCTCAATAAAGCATTCGAGCATCCTGTGCGCCGTGGTATCGCCGACTTCGTCGTACAGTGATTCAAGCGCCTTTTTCGCTTCTTCGAATTCCTTGTCATTAATTGTCTGCATCAGGCGTGCATAGGCATCTGCCTTCAGTTCTCCGCTTGTCTCGGATAGGCTGTAACCGTGCGGAACACCTGCAACCAGGGGCGCAATGCGTATCAGCTTGGCGAACCAGCTATGAAACGTATCGATGGACAAGGAATGCGGGCTGCACAATACGCGCTGATACAGATTTCTTGCCAGCGGCAGCACGGAAACAGCTTCCTCTTTATCGATGCCACGTTCCTGCAACAGCTTCAGCACCGTTTCATCCGGCGCAAGCGCCATGTCGTGCAGCAATTGCATCAAGCGCTCGCGCATTTCCTGCGCCGCCTTGCGGGTAAAAGTGATTGCCAAAAGTTCCGACGGCTCAGCACCGGCAAGCAAGAGACGCAGCATGCGCGCTACCAGCAGCCATGTCTTGCCGCTGCCCGCGCAGGCTTCGACTACCACCGAGCCGCGAGGATCACAGGCTAGGCCGACAAACTGCGCGGCATCGACCGGCTGGCCGTTGGCCTGATAGGCATGCGCAAAGGAAACAGGCTTATTCATTTTCAAATTCTCTCACCAGCATCCCTTGCGGCACAGGCCGCGCACATCACAGTACTGGCAGATAATCTCGATACCGGTGGCCTGCAAGGGTGCGCCTTGCTGGATCGCCTGCATGCTGGAAACGATCTGCCCTTCCAGCGCTTCAAGCCAATCGGCATAGTTTTGCGCTTCGGCCGTACCGGTCTTGCTGTTGCGCGGCTCAAGGGCGACGTAATGCGCCGCAGCGGGCGGCTGCGGGCTCAACAAACCATAAAAAGCGAGCTGGTGGTCTTCGACCTTTTTCAGCCGGTCACGCAGCGATTGCATGTCCTTGGTCTTGTAGTCCAGCACCGCGCGCTCGCCTTCGCTGTTTTCATCAATGCGGTCCACCCGTCCGTGCAGGGTGAGCTGTCCGCCCATCCAGTTCAGCGTGCGTTCCAGCCACTGTTCGCCTGCAGCAAAGCGCCACCCCTGCTCCTCATGTTTCTTCTCCCATTCCAGGTAAGCGGGAATCGCCTTCTGCCAGCGCGCGTAATAGCCCAGTACTGCACCGTTCTTGCCGAATGCGCCGGAAAACACCTGCGCAGAGATTTTTTTCAGCAATGCTTCGCGCTCGGCACCATCCTTAAGCTGTTTATCGCGCACAGTCTCATGGTAAGTGGTCAGGATCTGGTGCAGCCAATCGCCATAGTCGCGCTTTTCCGGCATGTCGGACAGTTCATCCATTCCCGCCAGACCAAGCATGCGGGTTGCAAAGAATTGGTAAGGGCATGCGACAAAGCTGTTATAGCCGCTGGCCGACAATTTCTGCGGCAGCAATTGCGGCGCTACCGGCGCTGGCATGGCCGGCAGGCGTTGCGTTAGTTGCCGCACCGGCAGGCTGATCGCATGCTGTGGCAGTTTGGCCATGCCATTCCGCTCGAGCGTCAATTCCAGTCGGCGTATCCACTGGCTCACCGGATTGGGCTCATTGTCTTTAAACGCCAGCCATGACAGCACGACTTGCGGATTAATGCTCAGAAGTTCGGCAAAATCGCGTAATTGCTGCCTCTGACGGCGTTCGCGCGTATCCAGTTCAAGCTCGCGGCGCACCGCGTTGGCAAAAAACAGTGTTTCGGTCGGTTGCGATGGCAGGTGATCGGCGTCAGCGCCCACGATCAGCACAGCGTCGAACGGGCGGAGATGTGCGCCGTTCAAAGGCAGCATGACGACTCGCCGATCGACGACTTTAGATATGAATGAAGTCGATTCAAGCTGCATGCCCAAAAAGGCACGCCACTCGGCAAATGAGAAGCTTTGCTCGTTCTGGCCGCACTCCATTGCGAGCGTAGCCAGCATATCGATGATTTGCGTCCCGGCCGGATCGCACAGCAAGGCGGCCCGCATCTGCAGGCCGTCGAGCGCCCCGCCTGTAAGGTCCAGCCATTCGCGCAGGGTTTTCCTTTTACGGTCCTCAAACCGTCCGGCAAAACCGGCGAGGAGAGAAATCCATTCCTGCGCTGCACCGTGCTGTGCAAGGGCATTCTTCGCATTCTCCCATCCACCCATGACATTGGCGCGTCTCAGTAATACCTCAACGGCCATGACATGAGCAGGCTTCTCTTTCTCTTCCGGGCACAAAAACGGGGACTTCAGGAAATTCAGAAGCGTGAGAGTTTCCGCACGCGCCGCAATGACATCGAACCAAGCCATGACGGCCGCAGCGGCCCGGGTCGTTGAAAGCTTCCATCCGGTCTCGTCGGCCACATAGACGCCGGCGCGTTCCAGCAAAGCGCGAATGCGCCGCGCGACCACGCGGTCCTGAGCGATGATGCCGACACGCGATTTTCCTGACGCAAGCCATTCGACAATGGTTTGCGCGCCATGCTGGGCCTCGTCTTCCAGACTTTTTGCGCCGTATACCGAGACTCTCTCGAGTACCTGCGCCGCATCCTCTGCGGCGATCGGCTGATCGACACTTTCCTCCTCGGCCAGTTCATTCCATGCAGAGCGATAGACCGGCGCAACCGCCGATGCCTGCCAGTCCAGTGTAATCGGCAAGACAAATTGGAGCTTCCCATACCTTTCTAGAAAAGCCTTTTCGAAGCTGTCCGGCTCAGTCGGCGTTATCCACACCAGCGGTTCGCTCGCCCCATCAGCCTGGCGCATCATGTTATCGAAACGCAGACTGCACGGATCGGTGCCATCCAGCTGACTTTGCCAGATCGACCAAACCAGTTGCGCTTCGTCCGACAATAAATGCTGCCCATTGGCTTGCTGGAGTTGTGCAATTGCCGCTTGCCAGCGCGTCCTGACCAAATCGGGATCGGTCTTGAGACGTGGCAGCAGGCATTGGCTGAGCTCGTCGCACAAGTCCAGCAGGGTCTGGGCCAAAGGCAGCAGATCGGTATTGCGTCGCGCAGAAAACAGCTTTTTCAGCCATGCGTGCTGGCGCAGCTCTGCGTACAAGGCCATGACGCGCTGTCCGTTCGACGGCGGAACTCCATTCCTGTCAGGAGGAGCCATGGCGAGCCATGCTCCCAATGTATTGACGCGCGGCGGGATAAAGGCGTCAGGAAAGACTTTGGCAAAAGCAGCCTTAACAAGCGGAATGTGTGCTGCAGTAGGTACGATTACCTGCAGTCCCGACCAATCGCATTCCTGTTCACGCTGCATGGCGGATGCAAGCCGTTCATTCTTGATAAGAATGGAAACAAGCTTCTCCCAAAAGTGGGCGGAAGGTGGAATTAAAATTGGGCCATGGAGCATGCAACACCGAAATAGACAAACTGAAAAGATTCCTTTTAGCACTAAATGCTACGCATTTTTTTCGATGCCGCGCAAAAAATATTTCGATACGCCACACTTTCTGTAAAAATCGGTTATGATTTGCCCAATTCCCCGCCTTACTGCCTTTTACCGCACATAAAACATGAACTTGAATTTGTGCCGGTTGTCTCTATTTGTTTGCGGTAGTTTTGGAAAACGTCAACCCAGACTCAGGCAGGAAGCAGCGACCAGTGTGGCGCAATAATTGATCCTTTATCCCTCGTCTTGAGGAAACCATGAGCGAAAACATTAAACATATTACCGATTCTTCTTTTGAAACCGACGTGCTCAAATCCGACAAGCCGGTTCTGGTGGACTTCTGGGCAGAATGGTGCGGCCCCTGCAAGATGATTGCGCCGATCCTGGAAGAAGTCGCAAAAGAATATGACGGCAAGGTCCAGATCACCAAGATGGACGTTGACGCCAACCAGACTGTGCCTGCACAATTCGGCATTCGCGGCATCCCGACCCTGATCCTGTTCAAGAACGGCGTCGCGGCAGCGCAGAAAGTCGGCGCGATGGGGAAAGGCCAGTTGACTGCCTTCATCGACAGCAATATTTAATTTTCGTGGCTGCGGCGCGCTCGCGCTGCAGCCTTGTTAAACTAAACCACCTCGTAGTTCCCTCCCCCACCTTTTAAAATCCCGTCCGGGACAGAAACTTATGCACTTATCCGAACTCAAGGCGCTACACGTCTCCAACCTGCTGGAAATGGCAATTGGTCTCGATATAGACAACGCAGGACGCCTGCGCAAGCAGGAGCTGATGTTCTCGATCCTGAAGAAACGCGCAAAATCCGGCGAACAGATTTTCGGCGACGGCGTTCTCGAAGTCCTGCCTGACGGCTTCGGCTTCCTGCGCTCGCCCGACGCCAGCTACATGGCGTCTACAGACGACATTTATATTTCTCCTTCGCAGATTCGCCGCTTTAATCTGCACACTGGCGATTCTATCGAAGGTGAAGTCCGCACCCCGAAGGATGGCGAACGCTATTTCGCGCTCGTCAAGGTCGACAAGGTCAATGGGGAAGCGCCTGAAGCGTCCAAGCATAAGATTCTGTTCGAGAACCTGACGCCGCTGCATCCGAACCGCGTCATGAACCTTGAACGCGACATGCGCGGTGAAGAAAACATCACCGGGCGCATCATCGACCTGATTGCGCCGATCGGCAGGGGCCAGCGTGGCCTGCTAGTGGCTTCGCCCAAGTCCGGCAAATCCGTCATGCTGCAGCACATCGCACATGCGATCACGACCAATCATCCGGACACCACCCTGATCGTTCTCCTGATCGATGAACGTCCTGAGGAAGTGACCGAGATGCAGCGCTCGGTGCGCGGCGAAGTTGTGGCATCGACCTTCGACGAACCGGCTACGCGCCACGTGCAGGTTGCCGAGATGGTGCTGGAAAAAGCCAAGCGCCTGGTCGAGATGAAAAAAGACGTAGTCATCCTGCTCGACTCCATCACCCGACTGGCGCGCGCGTACAACACCGTGATTCCCGCGTCCGGCAAGGTATTGACCGGCGGCGTGGACGCCAATGCCTTGCAACGCCCGAAGCGCTTCTTCGGCGCAGCACGTAACGTCGAGGAAGGCGGTTCGCTGACCATCATCGCTACCGCACTGATCGAAACCGGCAGCCGCATGGACGACGTGATCTATGAAGAATTCAAGGGCACCGGCAACATGGAAGTGCATCTCGAACGCCGCTTGGCCGAGAAACGCGTCTATCCTGCAATCAATCTCAACAAGTCCGGTACCCGCCGCGAGGAACTGCTGATCAAGCCGGATCAATTGCAGAAGATCTGGATTCTTCGCAAGCTGCTGTACGGCATGGACGAGATCGAGGCGATGGAGTTCATCCTCGACAAGATGAAAGCCACGAAGAACAATGCAGAATTCTTCGAAATGATGCGCCGCGGCGGAAGCTGATCGCGGCAGGATCAGGGCTTTAAAGCGCATGGCGAACCCATGCGCTTTTTGTTTTGCAGTCCGGAAAGGCAAGACCTGTCATCCGGCGCAGTTGGACAAATGTTTTTTCCAAACCAGCGCTGATAAAGGCTGGCCACCCATATAGCAGAAATTTATATCCAATCCGGCAAGCGGTCATCGCCATTATCGATAATTTCCCCGACGTTCCCGGAAATGGCGCAAAGCCATGATTTGATTGTATAATTTCGTTTTTTTAAAACCCAGGCAAGTGATCGGCAATCGGGTCAAGAAGCATGGCGACCGACGAAGTGGCGATTGGCTACCAAACCATTTGAGGCAAACATGAAAGAAGGCATCCACCCGAATTATCGCGACGTCGTATTCCACGACCTGTCCTGTGATTTCAAATTCATCACCCGTTCCACGGTACAGACCCGCGACACCATCAATTTCGAAGGCAAGGAATATCCTCTTGTGAAGATCGAGGTTTCCGCAGAGTCGCATCCGTTCTATACCGGCAAGCACAAGATCGTCGACACCGCCGGCCGTGTGGAAAAATTCCGCCAGAAGTTCGGCAACCGCGGTTCCAAAACCCAAGCCGCAGGTTAATCCATACTCTGGTGCAAAAAGGCAGCTGCGGCTGCCTTTTTTATTTTGAACCGAATGCAAAATACACCGTGCCGACCATTTGCGGCACAATAACGCCGGATCAAAACAATAAGCATAAAACTTTTCGAATGAAACCAGTCCGCCTCCCCGCCTCTGCCACGCTTGCGCTGCCGCGCTGGGGGTTGATTGCCTTGTGCCTTCTATACATTCTGCCCGGCCTGGTTAGACGCGACCCCTGGAAAACCGATGATGCAGCCGGCTTCGGCATCATGTGGACCATGGCGCGCGGCGCGCTGGAGGACTGGCTTTCCCCCAATATCGTCGGGATGCCGATGCCCCATGAAGGCCCCTTGGCGTTCTGGATTGGCGCAGTATTCATCCGATTATTCGGGTGGATCATGGGCGATGCGTTCGCGGCGCGCATATCGACCCTGATCTTTTTTCTGATTGGTGCATTGTCGGTCTGGTATGCAGCCTATCTGCTTGGGCGCCGCTCCGAAGTGCAACCGCTTCGCCTGGCTTTCGGCGGGCAGCCCGAAGCAAAAGACTACGGACGCACCCTTGCCGACGGCGCCTTGCTGATCTATCTGGCATCGCTTGGACTGCTGTTGCGCAGCCACGAAACGACGGCTGATGCCTTGCATATTTCGCTGATTGCCTTTGCCCTGTATGCAGCGATTCGCTTATTCGATGCATCTGCATGGCGTTCCGCCTTGGTCCTGGGTGTTACGCTGGGCCTGATGACTCTGACGCGCGGCTGGATCGTGCCGACCGCATTATTGGCGGCGCTCGCGATCCTGGCCGTCGTACGAAACAAGTCACTACTTGTGCCGCTTGCACTGGCGACGCTGCCTGCAACTCTTGCAGTCAGCGCCATATGGCCGGTCGCCAACCATTATTTCCTCCCCCCCGACCTCTCTCCGACTGACGAATGGCTGCTCTGGAACAAGCATCAATTTGGCTCGATGTCGTGGGAATCGACTTATTACCTGCTTAAAAACGCCATATGGTTCAGCTGGCCGGCATGGCCTTTTGCGGGTTGGGCGGTCTACGCATGGCGCAAGCAATACACCGCTTTGCATATCGTATTGCCTTGCACTTTCCTGGCCTCATTCATTCTGCTGGTGTTATGCAATCCTCATGCAGGGGAAGAAAACCTTCTGCCTTTGCTGCCGCCCCTTGCCATTCTGGCGGCATTCGGCCTGCCGACCATGAAACGCGGCGCAATCAATGCGGTCGATTGGTTTGCAGTGATGACGCTGACCTCCTGCGCCGCTTTCATCTGGATAGGCTGGATTGCCAAGCAGACAGGCTGGCCTGCGCAAATCGCAAAAAACGCCTTCAAGCTTGCTCCGGGATTTAAACCCGAGTTCAACCTGATGGCGCTGCTGATTGCGGCGGCAGCAACGATAGGCTGGGTCATGCTCGTGCTTTGGCGCGTGTCGCGGCAACCCTCGGTTTTGTGGCGTGCCGTCGTATTGTCTTCAGGCGGCGTCATTCTATGCTGGTTGCTGTTGATGACACTTTGGCTGCCATGGCTGAATTATGGAAAAAGCTATGCAGGTGTGGCACAGCAAATGGTTAAAAAACTTCCTGCCACTTCCTCATATTGCGTCGAATCCAATGTGGGGCCGTCGCAGCGTGCATCGTTCGCCTATTTTGGCAATGTGCAGTTTGCCGAAGGAAATGAGCGTAATTGCAGATTCGCATTATCGCAAGACAGCGTGAAGAATAAAAATGCTGCCAGGAATTTAAAACAATTTGAAGGCAAATGGGAGCTATTGTGGGAAGGCCGCCGACCGTCGGATCGGGATGAGCGTTTCCGGCTTTACAAGCGAATGAACTGAGGTCCGCTAGTGGTTCAAGGCAGGTCAACTTCAGGATTACGCCAGCACGGTCGTAAAATCGCGCTTCTGGCTTGGCCGATTCTGCTGGGGCAACTGGCCGTGATCGCCAATGGCGTGATCGACACGGCAATGACGGCGCGGTTCTCATCGACGGACCTGGCGGCATTGGCTGTCGGCTCTTCAATCTACATCAGCATTTTTGTCGGCTTGAATGGCGTATTGCATGCGCTGTCTCCTGTTATCGGGCAATTATTCGGCGCAAAGCGATTTACGGAAATCGGCTGGGAAGTCAAACAGGGCTCATGGCTGGCAGCCTTTCTTACCATCATCGGCTCATTCATCCTGCTTTTCCCGCAGCCTCTTCTTGCCCTGGCAAATACCTCGCCGGAGATCCAGGAGAAAGTAACGCTTTATCTACATACCCTGATGCTTGCGCTGCCTGCATCGCTGGGTTTTCGGATCTATGCGTCATTAAACACTGCCATTTCCAGGCCAAAAATGGTCATGGCAATTCAGATCGGCGCACTTGCCCTGAAGATTCCGTTAAACAGCCTGTTCATCTTCGGTGGACTTGGGCTACCCGCTTTTGGCGGCCCCGGTTGCGCGATCGCGACTGCCATCACTGCGTGGCTTTCCTTTCTGCTCAGCCTTGCGCTGATGCGCTCACTTTCATCGTACAGGACGTTCGCTCTGTTCGGCAGCGGCTTTGTCAAGCCGAGCTGGCAGGCACAGCGCGCATTGCTCAAGCTCGGTATCCCGATAGGCCTGAGTTATTTGATTGAGGTGACTGCCTATACTTTCATGGCCTTGTTCATCGCGCGCCTGGGCGATACGGCGGTTGCAGGACATCAGATTACGGCCAATTTCGGTACTGTGCTTTACATGCTGCCCCTGTCGATTGCCAGCGCAACCGCCGTGCTCGTAGCTCAAGCTATCGGCGCCCATCAGATGAAAGCGGCGCGGCAGATCGGTTATGCCGGCATCTCCCTTGCTGCAGTATTGTCTGTCGCAAGCGGGCTTGTCATCTGGCATGCAAGGGAATGGATCGTGCGGGCCTATACGCCTGACCCCGAAGTGATCAGGGTCGCGTTGCCTTTATTTTTGTTTATTGCCTTTTATCAGCTTTTTGACGCGATCCAGGTAACGACTGCCTTTGTGCTGCGTGCATACAAGGTGGCTATTATTCCAACGCTTATGTATGCCCTGGCATTATGGGGAATCGGTTTGGGTGGAGGCTATATATTGGGTCTCAATCCATTCCAACTTTCCATGCCGGGATTTCTCCAAGGTCCGGCTGGATTCTGGATCGCCAACAGTACAAGCCTGGCATTAGTCGGATTGGGTCTCGTGCAATATTTACGCACGGTACAGAACAAAGCCGAGGCCAAAGCTGCAATGAAGGATTAAAGGCATACAGCAGAGAATGTTTCCATTTCCCGGCTTAAAAACCTGGGTAGGATTACATGTCAGCCAGGAGGCGGTGAGCCAGCGCTTTTGCTTCTTCCAATGCCTCGGCAGCCGTATCAGATGTTGAATTCACGGTGTGAGGAGGAGGGTCGTCTTGATCGTTTCCCATGTGTGTAATCAAGACCATACCCTGAAACTGGCCATTCGGCAGCCGCTGTACATCCACTTCCGCCCTCAGGTTCTCTTTGGTATAGGTGACGGCTGCCATATTAGCCTCTAACTTACTTCTTCATTATCTGCCTAATGCGACCCTCAATTCACTCACTTCGGTTCCAACATTGGCAACTGCCATACGCAGATCCCGCTCGCTGACGTCCCATTCATGCATCCAGTATTGCAACTGGGAGAGATCGTTAATATCCAACTCTGTATCAGCATCGAGCGCCATATCTTCAAATTCTTTTGACATACTAATTCCTTTTCAAATTTCCAATTTAAAACCCACTTTGAAATTCTGAATGCTTCTTCATGCTTTCATGTATGGGAATCAAATAAAAAAATTCTATTTCGCTGCCGCATCTGAAGCTTTGTGCGAACGCAAGATAAGCAACGCAATATGGATCAGCTCGATGTATTTGAATATGGCTTGCTTTAAATTTCCGCTTCAGGTCCTTACTTAAAATGCGCAAACTGTTTCGATGCAATTACCGCATCAGAATTCATTTTCATTGATGGCACGCTCCGCCCTCTGTTCGGCTGCTTTCAGTGCTTCCGCTTCTGTTTGAAAGATTCCGGCCGGAATATATGTTTCCGCAACTTCGGGTTCGCGTGTTAAACGGACGAAAACTTGTGCTTCGTAAGTTTCATCGGGCTGCTTGGCAGCAAGAATTTTTGCAACATGTGTGCCGCTTTGTATGATGCGCGCTTCCATAATTCCTCCTAGATTCATAAAAGCATGGTTCATCTTCAACTAGGATTGTGGTCAGGTACCGGGAGTTCATCGGGCGACGGCATGCCTGGCACAGGTACGGGATCGTCTTCTTCGATAGGATCCTGGTCAGGCATTGGAGTAGGTGCTTTATGCATTGCAATCCTCCTGCAAGGTATTTCGATTCAGAGTAACAACCGGACGCTGCCTTTCATTGATTTGCCGCAGAAGTCAAAAGACCGGCGGCAAATTTTTTAGCGAGACAAATGCGTCATCTAAAAATTTTGAATGGAATGAGTAGGTGCCGAGCAGGATCAAGATGATAAATCCCCTTTTCCTAGCACGCGCATCAGTGCCTCTTTTCCATGAAAGCTTAATTGCCGTTCCAATTGCTCGGCGGCCAAATGTTCGGTTCCGCTGCGCCCGCTAGTGATACGTTTCCCGGAAGAACGCTCTGTCACGGCCCAACCTCCATGTTTGTCATATAGCCATGTATGTAAAATGAATTGCAGCTCTTCGTAACCCGGAATAACAAGTTCTTCTCCCAGGAGCTCCTGTGGCTCACCGAATTCATTCCGTATCAAAAATTTTTCCATTTCTCTTTTGCCTTTACTTTCTTACATGCTCATTTCATTTTCAAGTTCAATTGCTTGAAGCCGAATCGGCTTTTTTGGAAAGATGGAATTTAGACAAGACAGACTCGCTATGGTTGTGCATCACTTTAATGTGAGAACTTGTCCATCGACCGATTGATTTATTTCGCTGCGCGCAGCTTTTCAATCAGACAAAAATTTTGCATGGCCTCTAGTACGCTTTTTAGAGCAATGCTAAACTGCGCACTTTTTCTTGGGGATGTACGGTGTTAGGTTTGCTAATCGTGTTGGCTACGGTTCTTTCATTATATTTTGCGGCGCGCTCTCACTTGAGATATCGGGCGGAGAATGATCTGATTTACGAAAGACGTTTTCAAGCCAACTCTACATCCCAGAACAGTCGCTCGGTATAGTAAGTGTCATTGTTTATATCGGTCGACTCAGGGAAAACCATCTTTTTAACGATATCCCAAATTAAGTTTTGAGTCCTGCCGTGGCTTTACGCAGCCCAAGGCCGGGCCCATATGTATATGAAACAGCCGGCTTTTATTGCTTCGTAACGATGCGCGGTTCGTTTAAACGTAGTCATTACGACACTCTGAAAACCTTGACGGCATGCGAGCGCGAAGCAATTTGGATGTTGCTCCGATGACGTAAATCAGCGATAATAGCTGCCGCGTTGCCGAGATGGCGGAATAGGTAGACGCACGGGACTCAAAATCCCGCGCTGGAGACAGCGTGCCGGTTCGATTCCGGCTCTCGGCACCAGAATATGTACGGCTTCCAGAGATGGAGGCCGTTTTTATTTTTATGCCTGCATTCGTATTCGCGATTCTACTTGCCAGGAAGGCATGCGGTCATTTCCACTGCAATGCGGAAAATTTAGTGAATACCAGCTCGGCACCGCATTAAAGTGCGCTTTAGGGGTGAATCTCCCTATACAAAGCGCAATCGCATACTGCAGCGCAATGCTTCAGCTGATACAAGCCTTGAGAGCACTGCATTGGCTTTTAAGCCGCTCTTCAAGGCGGATATCGTAATAATCAAGGGAATGACTGCGAACAAATAACCCGATTGCCGAGATCGGGCAGTCCCGCATTGATGATGCATCTTGAAACGAGTGACCTACTTCATTAGAAGATCACCCGTCAAATGAAACGCTCTCGGAAAAATTCGTTGTCGTTTGCGGCTCATGCAAAATAGTAATTTACGTACGCAGTGCCGCAGGTTTTTCCTGCTTTAATGTAGCTTGCTGACGTTCAACTTCCCACCGCCTCGATGCTTCAAGAAGAACAAGGCCAACCAGAATTCCAGCGATCGTTGCGCCATATGCGAGTGACATATAGCCTGTCAGAATGAAAAGAACTTGTGCTGCTGCGAGCACAGACACTACTGTAGCTCCAATTCTCTGTTTTCCAGTATGGGCCTTACGCCAAGCCACAACACATAGGAATATAGCTGAATATAACCAGATGGTTTCGTTCGTTTCCATATTTACTCGCCTTAAGAATAGAGTTGCTTCTTAACGTTACCTTAACATATGTATAACGTAACTCTAATCTTTGAGCCATAAGAAATCAACTACTTTTTAAATCTTGAACGCCCTTGTCCTTGCAAATCTGAAAATTAAATAAAGCATTGATTTTAAACAACAATATGCTGAACTTAGCCAAATAAGGATTTGTTTCCTGTGCATCATCTTGCGTCGCGAGTCCTCTTATCAGTCACTCAAGGGTGCTTCTTGAACCCTTTTACGCTACATTCGATGGGCATTGGAATCGATCCATCTTAATGCGGGCAGTCGGAACGGGATGAAATGTCAATCAGAAGGAAAAGGCTTTGCCGAGACCGTAGTCTGGCCGGACTTCTGGCCTCGATGGTGCAAAATTGAATGAGGCGGCTGTAGCGAAACACACGACGTACAAGCGGGCGAAGACCCTGTCTCGGCTGCTTTGGCCTGGATGCGGACTTAAATGATAAATGGGTGACTCGTGAACTTCGTCAAATCGACGGCGATCAAGTTTTAGCTGAAAGAGTTTGGCCGGGACTGCTTTAATTGCTCAAACCAGTGCTGCTCGCTCAAGATGGCGATTTTTGATCCGCCTTCGCGGTACTTGATTGCCTTGCCGATCTTTCGTCCATGTTTAGAACTGGTCCAGCTACCGCTGTTGAGTTCTCCGACAATCAGATAATTGACATTCTGGGTAAGCTTGCTGGCGGCAATGCCTCCTCTGGCAATAATCTGACTAACGCACCACGGGCGACTGCCGGATTGAAATTTCCCGGTGAAGCAGAATGTTCGATTTGCGAACTGAATTTCGGGAACCGGCATTGTGTAGGGAATACCGGCCGCTTCATTTGCCTCTCTTATTGAATTCTGTTCGAGGGCGACGTGAAGCAGCTCGCGGATTTCCTTTTCTTCCTCGCTATCGAGATTGCCGTCTGACAGCGCGGATTTAAGCCGCGGGAAAATGGCCACAGCAGGCCACTGATCGAGCGTGTCCCTGTTTTGTTCCAGCCATTTGACAAGGAACTCGACTTCGCTTTGACGGACGGCACCGTCAGCCATGACGCCCTTGATCAGGCCGATCAGTTCATCAATCTGACGAAAAAGCGTCGCTTCTTTATTGAGCGTCTCATCTGAAACCTGGCTGTCCTTCCCATTCGCCTGTCGTGAAGCGATCTTGGAAACGATATTTCGTACGTCGTTTAGCCAGGATATGTTTGCTATGTTCATCAAGCGCCCATTAATAGCGGCTGCCATCGAGAACAAAAGGCAGCAAATGATTTTTTCGGATGTAAAGTCTTGGCAAGGCACACATTGCCGGCAGCCAGAAATGCTCGCATTCGTCTCGACTTTGCGATGCGATACGCAGAACACTCACTGCTGAACGCGAAACAATTACAAATGATGTTGAATCCGGAATGTATTGACAAGCCTGTATGTATCAAGGCAAGTAAGCAATCAATACCAAGGCGAGGATATTCAATAGCAGCCCCAATGCAAACCACCCGTTGCCATGTCCGGATCTCCCTTTACTGAACGCCTCGGCACCGGTACGTACCGCGCAAAGCGCACCAAAAAACAGCAGGAAATTCATTTTGCCTCCTTGACAGGCATTGAAGTGCATAGATAGATGGCTTTTCCGATAGCCCTCGCATGAAGAGGCGCCGGTGTCATTCAGATAGTTCTTTATCCATATCGAAGCAGTCACCTCACCCACTGCTTCTTGTACTGGAATCCTTGCAGGATCCCAGGTCTTCTTTGTTGAGTAGCCATTAGCCGCACATCGACTAATTTTCCCTCGAACTGGACCTGCAATGGAGCGAACGCTTAATCGTCTTCACAGGACCGTTTATCGGCCAAGCTGATTACGAATGCGCATTCGCTCCATCATCTTCTACATCAGTAGCTCTGAATTAGGCTGCAGCATGCGCGGCTGCTTGCCTCTTTTGCAGATAGGTACCGACGATGACCACAGCAGCTGCCAAGATCAAGCCTGGAATGCTGAAGTGCATCGAACCCAAGTGCAATTCATGGCCCGGAATATTGGCCGCGATCCATGGTGCGACCGCCGTGTCGGAGAACAGCATTTCGCCGGCGAGATAACCGAGCAGAGCCGCGCCCAAGGTAATAATGATGGGGAATTTTTCCATCAGTTTCAGCACGATGCCGCTACCGAACAGAATCAGAGGAATACTGACGGCCAGGCCGATGATCAATAGCAGCGTATTGCCGTTTGCTGCAGCAGCGACACCAAGCACGTTATCCAGGCTCATCACCACGTCGGCAATCAGAATGGTCTTGATCGCACCCCAGAGGTTGCCTTTGTCTTCGATATGCTCTTCGCCTTCGCCTTCAGCCAGCAAGGTTACGCCGATATAGAACAGCAGGATGCCACCGACGATTTTCAGGTAAGGCAGGGTCAGGAGCTTCAATGCAAAGACGGTAAGGATGATACGCAACAGCACGGCCGCGAAGCTGCCGAAAATGATTGCCTTTTTCTTTTGTGATTCCGGCAAGGATTTGGCGGCAAGCGCAATAACGACCGCATTATCCCCGGATAGAACAATATTAATGAGCATAATGTTGCCGAACGCGGCCCAAAACGCTGGTGACGACAAATCGCTTAAGAAGTCCATGACTCTCCTGTCCCTATAGAAATGAAATTGTTTACCTAGACTTGCTAGGTGCACTAAGAAATAATAGCTTTACTAAAAGTTATTCAACTGAATGAAGAGAAGTCATCAACTGCCAAATGAACATGTCGCATTCATTGAACAGACTGGAAACCGGTCACTTGCCACCAAGGCAAGACGACAACTCATCCAGATGAATAACAATAAAGCCGACCAAGACGGCTAATGCCTGGGTGTGCGTAGAATATAGAGAGATGGATAAAGACAGCGTGACGCTTTTGTTACGGTTCCGTTAAATTTTGAGGAAAATGAATTTCAAAGATACTGCCATTTTCCCGACCGTCGTCGATCGTCAACTTAGCTCCGAGGTATTCGCAAATACGCATTACCAAAGCCAATCCGAGCCCGGAGCCAGAGGAACCGACAATCTTGGTCGGTAAAGGCTCGTTGCGCAGCCGCGCCCGGATGGGCTCCGGCAAACCCGGCCCGGTGTCTTCAACGATCACCGATTTGCCCGTGCCGCGCACCTTGACCGAACCTTTTTCAGTGTACTGACATGCATTGCGGATCAGATTGCCAATGGCGGCCGCCAGCAACTCGTTGCGCGCAATGACATTAAAATCGGCACCGCCTTCGTATTGCAGCGTTACCGGCTTATTCGCTAGTAGCGGCAAACTGCGCTCGATGTCATACCGAATCACTTCTTCAACGTTGGTACGGGGCGCCTTGGTCGCCTCTGGCCGTCGCGCCAGCAAAAGCAGCACCGTCACACACTCGGTCGCATCCTTGGCTGCACGCTTAATTCTCTTGACCGGCGCCGCAAGTGCCGGCTGGCCTTCGGTTTGCGCTTCGAGCAGTTCAGCCGCACCGCTAATCACCGTCAAGGGCGTGCGTAATTCGTGACTGACATCACCGGTAAAAAAGCGCTCACGCACCAGAAACTGTTCGAGCTCCGTTGTCCTTTCCGCGAATGCCCGGGCCAGGACACCGATTTCGTCATGATGGTTCTGCAGCGGCAGCTCGGCTTTGCCTTTTTTCTTCTTCACCGCATCGGCCAGATCTTCGATTGGCTGCACAATGCCGCGCGCGATATACACACCGAATAAAAGCGAGATCAGCAGAAATCCAATAAACCCGATACTGATCGTGGTATGCACCACCTTTTCAACCTGAAGATAGTCGCTGGCATGATCAACCACCACATAATGCCCCGATTCGTCATAGCCGACCAGCAGATGCACGCCGACATTATTAACGGTGACTTTCTGCACGCCTTCCGGAAGATGGCGGAATTCAGGGGGAATCGCATCGCCGTGATAAAAGCTTACATCCGCAGGCATATCGACGGGAAGATTTGCCGCATTGCGCGGAGATGCCCATTGCGCGACGCTGCGCAAATGCTCGTCGAGAATGCGATCCTCGATCGCTTCGACGGCAATTGAAGCGACCACTGCAAAAAAGGAGCAGGAAGCGACCGCGAAGAGAAGATAGGCGACGACGATGCGCCGCCTGAGCGAATTGAACCAGTTATACCATTTCATCCGAAGCCACTAGCTGATACCCGATCCTCTGCACCGTACGCAGCATGGGAAATGCTTGGTCTTTGTCCAGGGCCTGGCGCAAGGCATGAATATGCGTGCGCAAGGCATCGCTTTCCGGGGTATTCTCGCCCCACACTTCCAGTTCAAGCGATTCGCGCGATACCACCTTTGGCGCCTCGCGCATCAGGCAGTACAGCAGCTTGTATCCTGTCTTGGTAAGCGTGATCGGGACGCCTGCCCGCTTGACTTGATAGGTAGAGGTATCGAAGACCAGGTCTCCAACCGTCAGTACGTTGGAACCTTCATATTTGCCGCGAGCACGACGTATGAGGGCCTGCAGCCGGACTTCTACCTCCTGCAAGGAGAACGGCTTGACCAGATAGTCGTCCGCTCCGCTGCTGAAACCGGCAACCTTGTCCTCCAGGGTATCGCGCGCAGTCAGCATCAGCACCGGCGTATGGTTTTTCAACTCGCTGCGAAGTTTGCGGCACAAATCGAGTCCGTTCATGCCTGGCAGTTTGATATCCAGAATGACCGCGTCATATTCATGTTGCGCGATCAGGGCGAACCCGCCATACCCGTTTGCCGCGCAGTCGAGTATGTAGCCGCGCGGCTCCAGATAGGCATAAAGATTGGCAACAATATCAGCGTTGTCTTCAATAATAAGTATGCGCATAGTATTAAATTGCAATCAGTAAATAGACCTGTGGAAAAATAAGCGCTGCCAAATACCGGAAAATTTCGTCGATTCAAACTGATTCAGACAAGAACGCTGATGCATTTTCGCATAGTTTTCTGCGGCCTTGTTCTGAAACAACGTAGCTATTAGCTGAGATTACAGATAGAGATGCGCAATATTTGTTCTTTTTTCCTGTTAAATTCGCATCGTCCCTTGACAGATTCTTCTTGGACTTGGCGCAATGAAACAAACTTGCCCTTCCGAAAATATGGTTCCATGATACAAGCAACAAATTAAATCGAATAAAATGGTTTTATTGCTTCTTTCCCATACAACCTTATTCCCTGCATGCCCGTCTCATTAGACAATTTGCTTGTAATCGGCATTTCTTCGCGTGCCTTATTCGATCTGGAAGCGGAAGAAGCCATTTTCCGTACCCAAGGATTGGAAGCCTATCGGCGGCATCAGATAGAAAATGAAGCGGAAATTCTGAAACTCGGTTCCGGGTTTGCTCTCGTGCGGGCCTTATTGAAGCTGAATGCCTTGACGCATAATCAGCGCTTCGTGGAAGTGGTGATCATGTCTCGCAATTCTTCAGAGACTTCGCTCAGGATCTTCAACTCCATTCGTCATTACGACCTGGACATCACGCGTGCAGCCTTGTCCGGCGGCGCTTCCCTTGCGCCCTATCTGAAGGCCTTCAATGTCAGCCTGTTTCTGTCCATGCATGAAGATGACGTACAGGCAGCGATCGATTCAGGCGTGGCGGCGGCCCTGCTTTACCAGAAGCCTGAAAACGCCTTGGAAGAGCTCGATCAGATCAGAATTGCATTTGACGGCGATGCCGTGATCTTTTCGGACGAATCGGAACGGATCTTCCAGACTCAGGGCATCGAAGCATTTGAAGACCATGAGCGCGAAAATGCGTTGAAGCCCTTACCCGAGGGACCCTTCGCCAGATTATTGAAGGCGCTTTCGTATATACAAAAAAGTTTCAAGCCGGAAGACGGATTCAAGCCGCCCATCCGTACAGCCCTAGTGACCGCGCGCTCCTCTCCGGCACATGAAAGGGTCATACGGACCCTGCGCGCATGGGATGTGGCAATCGACGAGACTTTCTTTATGGGAGGCGTCGCAAAATCGGCTGTACTGTCAGCATTCAAGCCGCATATTTTCTTCGACGACCAGCACGGTCACTGCGAACGGGCGGCGAGTCTGGTTCAAACCGGACGCGTGCCCTTGCGCCGTTAATGGATGCTTTAACGGAGGGAATGGATCGAATGGCCATCCGCATCATTCAGCTTGGCAGTCCCCGAACACCTGATGAAGGGCTGCGGCTCGGCACGGTACGCCGCCCTCCCCGCGGCGTGCGCAAGAGCGACTTTGCCAGAAAAAATTTTTACGATGTCTGGCTGCCGATTCTCTCGCCTAGCCCGGAATTGCTCAAGGAATGGCAAGCAGCCGGCAATGACGCAGATTTCTCCGGTTTCAAAAGAAAATTCCGCCGCGAAATGCTGGCATCCGACGCAAGCAAAGTGCTGGACCTGCTTGCCGCCCTGTCACATCAGACTGGGTTTGCGCTTGGTTGCTACTGCAAGGATGAAACAACCTGCCATCGTTCGGTATTGCGTGAACTGCTTGATGAGCGGGGCGCTGACATCGCTCCCTGAGCGGGCATCGGAATCGCAAGGCGACTCCGATAGTGAAGACTACTGTGAACTTGTTGAAGCGGGAATACGCTGATTAATCCTTTGATTAATCAGCATTTATTAATCCGCCAGTTGTTCGGAAACCGCTTTCACTACGCAAATGGCGGCCATGTTGACGATACGTCGTACCGTGGCTGACGGAGTAAGGATCTGCACAGGTTTGGCGCAACCCAGGAGAATCGGACCGATTGCGATACCGTTTCCGGCGGCGCTTTTCAGCAGGTTATAGGAAATATTGGCTGCTTCGATATTCGGCAGGACCAGTAAATTCGCATCGTGCTTCAAGGGCGAATCCGGCATTGCTGAGTGGCGCAGTTTTGCGTCAAGCGCGATATCGCCATGCATTTCACCATCGACCTCAAGATCGGGCGCTCTTTCCTTCAGCAAGGCGAGGGCATCGCGCATCTTGCGTGCCGACTCGCTGTTGCTGGAGCCGAAGTTGGAGTGCGATATCAGTGCGACATACGGCGTGATGCCCAGGTGCCGCAATTCAGCAGCGGCCAAAATCGTCATGTCCGCGATCTGTTCGGCAGTGGGATTCTCATTCACATGCGTGTCGAGCAGCATAAGCTGCCGGTCGGGCAGAATGAGGACATTCATCGCCGCATAAATATTCGCGCCCTGCTTTCTTCCTATTACCTGGTCCACATAGCGCAAATGCAAATCGGTAGTACCGAAGGTGCCGCAGATCATGCCGTCGGCATCACCCTTGTGGATCGCCATTGAGCCAATCAGGGTATGGCGACGGCGCATCTCGAGTCGCGCATACTGTTCCGACACGCCCTTGCGTATCGTCATGCGTAGATAGGTTTGCCAATAATCGCGATAGCGCTCGTCGTATTCCGGGTTGATGACTTCAAAATCAATGCCCGGGCGCAGGCGCAGGCCGAAGCGCTTGATCCGCTGTTCCAGCACCGCCGGACGCCCGATCAGGATGGGCTTGGCGAGCGATTCGTCGATCACGACCTGCACGGCGCGCAGCACGCGTTCTTCCTCGCCTTCTGCGAACACGATGCGCTTCCTGGACATCGGCGCTTTTTTCGCCAGCGCAAAGAGCGGCTTCATGAAACCACCGCTGCGATAGACGAATTGCTCGAGTCCGGCAATATAGGCATCCATGTCCTTGATGGGACGTAGCGCGACGCCGCACTTTTCAGCCGCTTTCGCTACCGCACAAGCAATCTTGATGACCAGGCGCGGATCGAAGGGTCTCGGGATGATGTAGTCCGGACCGAAAGAAAGATTATCGATCCCATAAGTAGTCGCAACGATATCGGAAGGTTCCGCCTGCGCCAGTTCCGCAATTGCATTCACGGCGGCGATTTCCATTTCGCGCGTGATGGTCGTGGCGCCGCAATCGAGCGCACCGCGGAAAATATAGGGAAAGCACAAGACGTTATTGACCTGATTGGGATAATCCGATCGCCCGGTAGCCATCACGACGTCGTCACGGACCGCACGCACTTCTTCCGGCAGAATTTCCGGCGTTGGATTAGCCAGTGCCAGGATAACCGGACGCGGTGCCATCTGCTTCACCATTTCAGGTTTGAGGACACCGCCGGCGGACAAACCGAGAAATAAGTCTGCGCCGGGCATCACATCGGCCAAGGTGCGGGCACTGGTATCCTGCGCGAAGCGCTCCTTGTCCGGATCCATCAATTCCTTGCGCCCCTTGTATACGACGCCGGCCAGATCCGTGACAAAAATATTCTGTTGCGGAAAGCCAAGATCGAGCATCAGTTCCAGGCAAGCCAGCGCTGCCGCGCCCGCTCCGCTGACAACCAGTTTACAGTTCTTGATATCCTTGCCGACGACTTTCAGGCCGTTGAGTATGGCTGCGGCGACGATGATTGCGGTGCCGTGCTGATCGTCATGAAAGACCGGAATCTTCATTTTTTCGCGCAGCTTGCGCTCGATGTAGAAACACTCCGGCGCCTTGATGTCTTCCAGATTAATGCCGCCAAAAGTTGGTTCGAGCGCGGCGATGACATCGCACAATTTGTCAGGGTCGTTCTCATTCACTTCGATATCAAACACATCGATACCAGCAAATTTCTTGAACAGCACGGCCTTCCCTTCCATGACCGGCTTTGCTGCCAGGGGCCCGATATTGCCCAGACCCAGAACTGCCGTTCCATTGGTGATGACGGCAACGAGATTGCTGCGGCCCGTGAACCGGAATGCCTTGCTCGGATCGGCGGCGATTTCTTCACATGCAGCTGCGACACCCGGCGTATAAGCGAGCGACAGGTCGCGCTGATTCACCAATTGCTTGGTCGGCGTGACGCTGATTTTGCCGGGTTGAGGGAATTCGTGATACTCCAGGGCTGCTTGACGCAGTTGCTGACGCAGCTCTTCCGAGGTGGTTTCTGTGGGTTTCATGGCGCTGCTTTATGAGATCGTTGCATTGGTCGATGATGCAAAGATTTTAACAGAGGGAAAACGATGCAAATGATAGGTATTTATACGGATATGCTTTCAATATAGCAGCAGATTGTGTGCACAAACTCAAAAAATCAAGGCTTGTGAAATCACAAGGAATTCTCATTTTCCGGATATGTTGACCCTGCATTTCCTTCAAGCGCTGCCATTTCACCATGGAAAATCTCACAACGGTTTAACCACTTTAACGCAAGCATTCAATTTCCAAGATAATGGCGGAGCTGAGCAGGCGTACCAAGCTTGTGATGTGGATGCTGTTTCCCGCATTGGCGCACGGAATGCCAGCAATGAGAGCGATACATTCGCAGCAAAAATATCCAGCTGATTCAAGAAAAATCATAGAAAGAAGATATATGAAGACTTACCAATGCCTCATATGCGGATTTGTTTATGACGAGGCCGCAGGTTTGCCGGAAGACGGCATCGCACCAGGAACAAAATGGGGTGACATCCCGGCAAATTGGGAATGCCCGGAATGCGGCATCGCGAAGAGCGATTTCGAGATGGTAGAGATTTAATGCGGCATAATGGCGCCTGTATAAAGTTGCCGAACAAAAGCAACTTTTCATGCCAATATCAAATTATCGATAAGGATCATTATGCAGCCCATCATCATCATCGGCGCCGGCTTGGCCGGCTATACCGTCGCACGCGAAGTACGTAAACTGGACAAGGAGATCCCGCTCACTATCATCACGTCGTGCGGCGGCGGATTCTATTCCAAGCCGATGCTGTCCAACGCATTTGCCAAGAATCAGCAGGCCGCGCAGCTTGTTACCCAAAGCGCCGTGCAGATGGCGGCACAACTCAATGCGACGGTGGCTGCAGACACGCATGTTCAAAGCATCGACACGGCCGGAAAACAAATTCACACCGATAAAGGCGTGTTCGCATACGGCAAGCTTGTGATTGCCTCCGGTGCGCAGCCCATCAGGATCCCGATCGAAGGCGACGCTGCCCATCAGGTGATTTCAATCAACCATGTAGAGGATTATGCGGTTTTCCGGTCGCGCATTGATCAGGCTGCGGTCGGCCGGCCTGCCAGGGTTACGATCCTTGGCGCCGGATTGATCGGATGCGAATTTGCAGACGACCTGGCTGGAACCGGCCATGCCGTGACGCTGATTGATCCGAACCCGTTGCCGCTCGCTGCATTGGCGTCCCCTGCCCTTTCCGAAAAACTGCAATCCGCCCTGAGCGAGCGCGGCGTCACATTCTGCCTGGGTACAACTGCCTCCAGAGTTGACCATCGTGGCGATGCCTTGCATGTTTCGCTTGCTAACGGCACATCTTTTGAGACGGATATCGTCTTATCCGCAGTTGGCTTGCGTCCCGACATCCGGCTGGCCCAGGCGGCCCAGCTTCAGACAGGACGAGGCATTCTGGTCGATCAAACCGGCCAGACCAGCGCATCCGACATCTTTGCGGTCGGCGATTGCGCCGAATATATGGCAGACAATGGAACGACCCAAATCCTGCCTTATGTCGCACCATTGATGACGGCAGCACGTGCGATCGCCCGCACACTGACGGGGCAAGTTACGCAGATCGATTTGCAGCCGGCTCCTGTACTGGTAAAAACTCCATCCTGCCCCCTCGCACTGATCCCGCCGCCTGTCGCATTGGCCAAAACCGGGCATTGGGAAACCCAGATCCAGATAGAGAACGGCCGAATAATCAGCCGCTATTACGATGCGCAAGGAATCATGCGCGGATTCGGCGTTACGCCACATGATGCAGCGGTGCGCCAGGCACTGCTGAATGAATTGGGCAGCACTAGGCCAGTCAGCGCCGCTTCCCAGGCAAGTTAGCACTGTGAAAGCCCGGTGTGCGGCCGGGCTTTCGTATTGAACAAGGTCCATCACTTGCGGCAATTCGGTACAATCGCGGGATGGTTTCCGAATTCGATCTCATCGCACGTTATTTTACGCGTCCACTACGAGCAAACAGTCCGACCAGCCTTGGCATTGGTGACGATTGCGCATTGCTGACTCCTTCGCCCGGCATGCAGCTCGCCATTTCCTGCGACATGCTGGTAGAAGGACGACATTTTTTCCCCGGAGCGGATGCAGCCAGGCTGGGACACAAGTCCCTGGCCGTCAATCTGTCCGATCTTGGCGCAATGGGCGCGAAACCGGTCGCCTTTACCTTGGCGCTGTCGCTGCCGCAGGTTCAACCGGATTGGCTGGCGGCGTTCTCCGAAGGCTTGTTCAGCTTGGCGGATGAACATGCGTGTGAACTGATCGGCGGCGACACAACCAAGGGGCCGCTCAATATCTGCATCACGGTGTTCGGCGAGGTGCCGGCCGCGCTTGCCCTGCGCCGCGACGCAGCCAAGGCAGGCGACGACATCTGGGTCTCCGGCACCTTGGGCGATGCGCGCTTGGCGCTAGCCGCCTGTAACAAGGAATTGGTGCTCGATTCTGCGGAATTCACAGCCGCGTCGCTGCGCCTGGACCAGCCTGCTCCGCGCGTTGCACTGGGCAATGCCTTGCGCGGCATTGCTCATGCGGCGATTGATGTCTCCGACGGATTGATCGGCGATCTGGGACATATCCTGAAACGGTCCGGCGTCGGCGCGGTATTGAATGTAGACGCCTTGCCGGTCGGCACAGCACTTTCAAAACAGACGCAGGACCTGCGCCGTCGCTTTGCGCTGGCGGGCGGCGACGATTACGAATTGTGTTTTATCGCGCCTGCAGCGCGCCGCATGGATGTGGAAGCAGCCGCGCAAAAGTCATGCACGCAGGTCACGCGCGTGGGCAGCATCACCGGCCAGACGGGAATGAAATTGGTGGACGCTGCTGGCCAGCCGCTCGAGCTGTCCGTTTCTTCCTTCGATCACTTCGCCGCATCATGACCCCGCTCCAATCGAGTCAGGCGCCGTATATCACCAAGCCTTCGGCGCGCTTCATGCTGACGCATCCGGCGCACTGGATTGCACAGGGCTTCGGCAGCGGACTGTCGCCGATTTTGCCGGGGACCTTCGGCACCTTGCTTGGCTGGCTTTCCTATGTGGTCTTTACACTGCGCTGGCCGGACCTTTTTACGCCCTTGCATTGGGCCGGCATCATCGTCGCCGGGTTTCTGCTTGGCGTCTGGTCTTGCTCGAAGACCGGCAGGGATCTGGGCATCTCAGATCACGGCAGCATGGTCTGGGATGAAATCATCGCATTCTGGCTGGTATTGATATTCGTCATGCCGGCGGGATTCTGGACACAGTTCTGCGCCTTCATTCTGTTCCGCGTTTTCGATATGGCAAAGCCTGCTCCGGTCGGTTATGTGGATAAACACCTGAAAGGCGGCTTTGGCGTGATGGCAGACGATATCATTGCCGCCTTCTATACTTTGCTGAGTTTTGCAGTCTGGCGCGCCATCTGAACTGCGCGTATCGTTTTGCATTCGCATCCACTCAATTTATCAGCAGAATGATATGCCATGGATAAAATCATTGAATTAGCCGCTGCCGTCGGCCGAAGCCTGCAGAACCGCAGATTGGTGCTTGCCACTGCCGAATCATGTACCGGCGGCGGCGTGGCGCAAGCGATCACGGAAATTGCCGGCTCGTCCGAATGGTTCGACTGCGGCTTTGTGACCTATTCCAACGCATCCAAGACGGCATTGCTCAAGGTACCCGCGGCAATCCTTTCCGCTCATGGCGCGGTAAGCGAAGAAACGGCTGCATCCATGGCAAGCGGCGCCTTGAAAAACAGCAGTGCCCAGGTAGCGGTCTCAACGACCGGTATAGCCGGACCCGGGGGAGCGGTCCCCGGCAAACCCGTGGGCACCGTATGTTTTGGCTGGGCGATCGGAGATGCTGTCGAAACTGAACAAGTGGTATTTTCAGGCGACCGTCATGCGGTGCGCGAGCAGACCGTCATCCATGCATTGCAGGGATTGCTCGACCGGCTGGCGAAGCAGAATCAGGAATAATTCCGAATGAGCAGGCTCCCGGTCCCCTTCCGCCATTCATGCTCCGCGCAATGCACCTATGCACGGCGGAACTGATTGATGGCGTCCCGCGTTTCCAGTGCAACACGCCTGGAAGCCTGCGCAGCACCCTCTGCTGAATTTGCCGGTTTCGCATAGAGAATGGCGCGCGACGAATTGATCATCATGCCCATTCCGTTGGCGGTGCGCCCCGCCCTGACCGTGGCTTCGATGTCGCCGCCCTGTGCGCCGATGCCGGGCACCAGCAGCGGCATATCGCCGACGATCGCCCTGACCTTTGCCAGCTCCTGCGGAAAAGTCGCGCCCACGACCAGGCCGCATTGCCCGTTGGTATTCCATTTTTCGGCGACCAGTTGCGCCACATGCTGGTAAACAGGCTTGCCGTCAGCCTGGAGAAATTGCAGATCTGATCCGCCCGGGTTAGATGTCCGGCACAATACGATGGTGCCGCGGTCTTTCCATTCCAGGTAAGGAGCGACCGAATCGAATCCCATATAGGGATTGACCGTTACGGCATCTGCACCATAACGCTCGAAGGCTTCGCGTGCGTATTGTTCAGCGGTGGCGCCGATGTCGCCTCGTTTGGCATCCAGAATGACCGGGATATGCGGATATTGTTTTCTCAGATATTCGCAAATTGCTTCCAGCTGCTCTTCAGCGCGCAAGGCCGCGAAATAGGCGATTTGCGGCTTGAATGCGCACGCCGCATCGGCGGTGGCATCGATGATTTCCTTGCAGAACAAAAAGATGGCGTCCGGTTTGCCTTGCAGCGCAGACGGGAAGCGGGTCACGTCGGGATCAAGGCCGACGCACAGCAGAGAATCATGTTGCGTCCAGGCGGAATTAAGCTTTTCAATGAATGTCACGGTGCGGGCTTTCGATATTTAGCATGTCACAAATACGCATTGTAACTTGCCATGGTATCGTGCCGACATGGCTTCGCTTTCCCGTAAGGACTGGATTCTTCTTGCGCTGCTGACTTTATGCTGGGGAATTAACTGGCCGGTGATGAAAATCGGCGTGCTGGATTTTCCGCCGCTGGCTTTCCGGACTCTGTGCATGGCAGGCAGCTTGCCTGCAATCTGGCTCGTAGCACGCTTCCAACGCGTTTCGCTCGCCATCCCGCCGGGCCAGCTGAAGTCCGTCATCAAGGTGACGCTGCCGAATATGCTGGTATGGCATTTCTTCATCATTTACGGCGTCAAGCTCTTGTCTTCCGGGCGCGTTGCCATTCTGGGATACACAATGCCGGTGTGGGCAGTCCTGTTCGGCTTGCTGTTTTATGGCGAACGTATCAGTCACGTCGCGTGGCTCGGTGTCGGCTGTGCGCTTGCTGGTGCGCTACTGTTGCTGTCGGCTGAAGTCGGAACGATGGCAGGTCAGCCGCTGGGCAGCGTGCTTGCCTTGATCGCTGCGGCAGGATGGGGCTATGGAACCGTATTGCTAAAAAGAACGCAGATCGACATGCCGACGCTTGCGCTCACGTTCTGGATGATTGCACTGGCGGCGATTGCGATGCTCGCCGCAACTGTCCTGTTTGAAATCCATCTCTGGCGCCGGCCCACGCCGGCCGAAACTGCAGCAATTATTTACAACGCCTTAATTGTGTTCGGGTTTGCCCATGTCGTCTGGTTTAAACTGGCGCGCACCTTGCCACCCGTGGCGTCCAGCCTGTCAGTCATGCTGATTCCGGTGGTTGGTGTATTCTCCGGTGCTTTGCTGCTGGGCGAAACGCCCCATTGGCAGGATTATGCAGCGATGGGTTTGATCCTTATCGCCATGAGCAGCGTACTCTTGAAACCTAAAGCATCTGATACTATCTAATTGACAACTTGACCATAAGCATCTTTTATAGCGATTCTTCCCTGATTCTTCCCTTTAAGGAACCTGTATGAAAAACTGGATGAGATGGAGCACAATGCTGATCCTTGCCTGGACGCTGACCGCCTGCGGCTACAATGAATTCCAGACCAAGGACGAAGCGATCAAGGCAGCCTGGAGTGAAGTAGTCAATCAGTACCAGCGGCGTGCAGATCTGATCCCGAACCTGGTAAATACGGTCAAGGGCTATGCATCCCACGAAAGGGAAACGCTGGAAGCCGTCACCAAGGCGCGCGCGGCCGCGACCAGTTTCCAGATTACTCCGGAAGTATTGAACAACCCGGAAGCTTTCCAGAAATTCCAGCAGGTTCAGGGCGAACTTTCTTCCGCCCTGTCGCGACTGATGGCAGTTTCCGAGAACTATCCGCAATTGAAGGCAGACACGAGTTTCCGTGATCTGCAATCGCAGCTCGAAGGCACGGAGAACCGCATCACCGTTGCCCGCCAGCGCTATATCCAGACCGTGCAGGAATACAATGTACTGGCACGGCGCTTCCCGACCAACCTGACTGCCATGATGTTCGGTTACGACGTCAAACCCAATTTCACCGTAGCGAACGAAAAAGCGATTTCCAATGCGCCTACCGTGGATTTCGGCAAATAAGGCATAGCGAAGACAATGACCGTCTTTCGAATCTTGGCTGCATGGCTGCTGGCATCGGTTGTCATGCTGGCCGGTGCGCAGAACCTTGCAACGGTTCCGCCGCTGCAGGCACGCGTGACCGACAACGCAGGGATGCTGCAGCCGCAGCAGCGCGCGGCGCTGGAAAACGTTCTGGCTGATTATGAGCAGCGTACCGGCAGCCAGATCGCCATCCTGCTGGTCAACAGCACCGCCCCTGAAGCCATCGAGCAGTACAGCATCCGCGTAGCGGACGCATGGAAGATCGGCCGCAAGGGTGTGGACGATGGCGTGATCGTGGTAATCGCGAAAGATAATCCACCTGCCCTGCGCCGCATGCGCATCGAAGCGGGACGCGGCGTCCAGGGCAGCCTGACCGACGCGCAATCCAAGCGCATCCTGCAGGATGTGATGGCGCCGCATTTCCGGCAGAACGATTTTTACGGTGGACTGGCAGCCGGCATTTCCGCTATCGCCAACCTGCTGGACAAGGAACAATTTCCCGCGCCGAAGCAGGCACAAGGACAACAACAGGAGGACGGCGGCTTCTTCAGCCTGCTTCCCTTCATTTTCTTTATCTTCATTCTGATAAGCATGATGCGCTCCCGCTCTCGTGCTTCACGGCGCGTCTTTAACAATCACGGCTGGGGACGCAACCGAGGCATCATACTTGGCAGCGGAATTGGATATGGCGGCTTCGGGGGATTCGGCGGTGGTGGCGGAGGCTTCGGCGGCGGCGGTTTCGGCGGCGGCGGTGGCGGTTTCGATGGTGGTGGTGCTTCGGGGAACTGGTAAATGAGTATGCTTACTCGCTTTTTCCAACATTTATTCATTACGGCAAGACATGGCCGGCGGGCGTTTCCCGATTCCACATTGAAAGCGATTCAAGAAGCTATCGCGCACGGAGAGAAGCGCCATCGCGCTGAGGTACGCCTGATGATCGAAGCGTCGCTGCCACTGCATGAAGTCTTGTCCGGGACCACGCCGAGGCAAAGAGCGTGCGAGCTGTTTACCGAATACCGCATCTGGGATACCGAAGAAAATTGCGGCATCCTCATTTATATCAATCTGGCCGACCATGATGTTGAAATCGTTGCCGACCGTGCAGCCGACCGTGCGCTCAACCATGACACGTGGGAATCGGTCTGCCAGATGATGACCAGTGGATATAAGCAAGGCGAGTTCGAGGCCAGCACGGTTGCAGCGATTGAAAGGCTGAATGATCTGCTGCACGCGGCTTTTCCGGATGACGGCTCACGCGCCAACCAGCTATCGGACCATCCGCTGATACTCTAGAGCAGTTTTAGCCGCCGGAATTTTCCGGGTACATGCTGTTTACTGTTTTCTGTCCGCGTCTCTCAGCTTGACAATGCGCTCTTCATCGCTCGGATGTGAACTAAGATAGTCCATGGATACGTTGCGTTTATTGTCGGCTTTCGTCCGGCGCCGGTTACGTCGTTCGCCCTCCTCGCTTGCGCTGGCCGAACGGTATTCGCGCTCCTCGCCCATTTTCTTAAACAGATCGGCCATAGGTGACAGAGGCAAGCGATTTATGCGCATCATGTCGATTGCATACTGATCGGACTCACGCTCGAAGTCGCGGGAGTATTTCTGGTCCAGCAAAAAGCCTGGAATTGTTGCGAGGGCGCTCGACACATCGCCGACCAGAAAATTGACGACGATGCCGACACCCATTGCCTGCAGCAGACGGCGCGTGGAGTGATGATGGCGCACATGGCCCAGTTCATGTCCGAGCACGCCCAATACCGCATGGTCGTTGCCGGCCATTGCCACTAGTTCATCGGTCATCAGGATGACGCCATTGGGCAAAGCCAACGCATTGGGGCCGATCTGGCTGCGGCGGAATTCGAGCCGATAACCTGTTTTATCGCCATGCGGCTGCTTCATCTGCGCGAACAGATTTCTTAAACGCGCCTGCTCCGCCGGGCTTAACCTAGAGGGCTGCATATAGTGCTTGTCGATCAACGCCAGGCCTTCGTCGCCGAGCTTTTTCTCGAACGACGCCGGCAGGTGCTGGGCAATGCGATCCGCCGCCCATGGCAAACCCCATTGGTACCCGCTGATCAATATTATTACCAGTGCAATCAGGGCAAAAAGCGAAAGCGGCCAGTTCTGCTGCCATTGCGTGATCCTCGGCTCGCGATATCGGTTTGCACGCAGCATTTTGTCGAAATTTGCATCGGCGATTTCTACCGTCGCTCCGTCGGCAAAGCGTATGATGCGCGGCGCATGCTCCAGCCGTTCCGAAACGTCCACTTGCGATAGGCGGGCATTGCGCCGTATGCCTTCACCGCGGAGTGCGATCACGCGTTTGTGAATGATCAGCGTAACAGGATTGCGACGCGTGCTCTGTCCGTCAAAATAGATGGCGTCGATCATAAGGCAATATCAATATCAAACAAATCGCCGGCTTCCTGGCCGATTGCGCCGGCATTGTCATCGGCATGGTCCGCCAGCACGCTTTCCAGATCGTCCGCCAAAGGAATCAGCGTGACACTCTCTATCCGGTATTTCATGCGCCTGACGGCGGCGAATGGCTTATAAAGACCTAGAGTTAACGTGATAAGTGCGAGGTTGGAAGCATGGATTGCCAATAGTTTCCTGGTTTGCACCTCGCTCTCGAAGCGCATGCCTGCAATGGTCGTATGATTCCATACAAGGTTTTGGATGGTGCCTTCCAGATAAGCCATGACAAACAGATAGCCGACATATGCCGTCAATAATCCATACAGGATCTCAAACAGCCAGCCGAATGAGCTCTGCTGCGTGGCTGCATAGAATTTGCCGGTTGCCGCCGCAAACACGCCGACTGCAAAAGACCCCAGGATCATGTAGCCGACCGCCTTGCCATAGGTCTTGAAGAACTCACGTTTCGGCGCATCGAAAAAGAAAGGCATTTGTCCGAAATAGGCGTTGTCGTGCTGATAGCGTTTGAACAGATAATGCGCCAGCGGAACTGCAGAAAAAATGACCACCAGCGGCAATATGACGGCTGTGAGGATCAGGCCCAGTCCTGGCCGGTTCGAGAATGAAGTGACCAGGCTCCAGATCAGCAAACCGGTCACGGCGAACAGGACAGGAAAGATGATCAGCATCTTGTAGGCCTGCGCCACCGTGCCGCGGAAGTGAAAGCGCACGCCGCGGTAAGTGGAATTGGCCATCTTGAACCGGAATGCGCGGGACAGCAGCCATGGCGTGATGACAATCAATATCAGCGCAATGCCCAGCGCGGCAGGCTTATACAAGTCGAATGTCAGCTTGTATGATGCCAAAAGCCCCAGCGCGAGAATGCGCCCTTTCAGGATCGCTTTGGGATTGCCGCGGTAATCGAAGATCGCGCCGGCGACGCGGGTATTGCGGTAGAAGTACTGGAGCCTGCGGGCCTTGGCCCAGGCCGAATAAATGCCGAGCGTTGCAATGGTCAGCAGTACGTTGACGGTCCAGATGCGAAAATATTCTCCGCCGGTGCCCGTGAACTCGAATTGCTGCGGCCCGCTCGTCGGCTGCAATACAGGAGGAGATGTCGGCAAGGGCTTATTTGCCGGAACATGCGCCCTCGGTCGGATGCCCTGCTCGTTTCGCAACGGCACGCCGGCTTCGATAGCCGTGTCTGCCATGCTCCTCCCTACCCTTATAGGTTATTAATATTTTCGGTAGGTTACCCTAATTCAACTTTTGGCAACAGCTATCCTTGCTCATAGACCCACTGCAGCAGGGCATCGTGTGCCTCTTGCGCCACGGGCGCATTCGGATGGTTGATGATGGATACCACCGCATAACGCTTGCCGGACATCGCAAGCACATATCCGGCAATCGAGCGCACATCGATCAGGCTCCCAGTTTTGATATGTGCATGGCCGGCGACACTATGGTTCTGCAGGCGCCGCCGCATGCTGCCGTCATATCCGACCAGCGGCATGGATGAGATCAGTTCCGGCATCAAAGGGGAACGATAGGCCAGCGTAAGCATGCGCCCGAGAGTGCCGGCGGAAATCCTTTCATTGCGCGAAAGACCTGAACCATTTTCGATGACGACTCCTGATGCGTCCATGCCCTTTGAAGCCAGCCATGCCCTGATCGCATCCGCTCCGCTTTGCGCGGTTGCAGGGATTGCACCACTCGCCGCGCCAAGTGTGTAGAGCAGTTGCCGCGCCATGACGTTATTGCTGTACTTGTTAATGTCGCGAATGATCTCCGGCAAAGCCGCCGACTGCCATTCCGCGATCAGCTGCGCCGACGCAGGAAGGAGTCCGTCGGTAGTCGGTCCCAGTATGCTTCCTCCCATATCGTTCCACATCTGCCTGAATACGGCCGCAAAGTATTGACTGTGTGAGAGGGTATAAGGATGGACATGCCAGATTTTTTCACCGCAACTAAGCGAGTACGTTCCTGGAAACACCATGCCGCCGGCATGAAATTGCGGCTGCAGTTTTCCTTTCCAGTCGCCGCAGTCACCGTTGACAAGCGCAGGTGCCGTAACCGTATAGTCAACAAGGTTTGGCTCCATCAGCACGCGTGCTGAACCATTCATTCCGTTCGGCAGGAAACGTAGCGTGAGCGACTTGTAATTCAGCAGCAATGCATCAGGGCCGGCGTTATACGGCTTCAATGGGTCGCCATCGAACGCTGCTGCATCGTGCCATCCTTGCTCGAATACGCTGCGGTCCAATTGCAGACTGCCGCGGATTTCACGAATGCCCTTCGCCCGTATCTGGCGCAAGAACATCCACAGGTGTTCAGGCATCAGCTTGGGGTCTCCATTGCCTTTGACGATCAAATCGCCGTTCAGCACATCGCCCTGCACTACACCGTTGACATAAACCTGTGTTTTCCATGAAAAAGTCGGACCGAGCAATTCCAGCGCCGCGTTGGTGGTCACCAGCTTCATGGTCGAAGCCGGATTGAACGGCGTGCTTGAATTGAATGCCGCCATCAACTTCCCGCTCTCCACTTCCTGCACATAAATGCTGGCCGCTTCAGGAGGAATCGCCAGCCGCTCCAGTGATTCAGCGACGCCTTGCGGCAATTCCTGTGCACGAGGCGGCTTTACCGTCGCACAAGCAGTCATCACGCAAATCAGAATTCCTGTCTGAAGGAAACGCAGAAGGGGCATAGGATCAGCTCTGAATTATTGAAGCTGCTTAGTTTATCCCATGCAGTATCCTTCGGTGTCTATCCTGACGCGTCCGAGCCTCTTCCATTGTTCGTGCGTAAAAAAACAGGCTCTTCCCTTGCTTTTTATTCATGCAGCGCCACCCTGAACTGTGATGATTTGCCTGTCATGCTTCCTGAAGATGCCAGTCGGCTCTCTAGATACTTTGCGCCTGGCAAGAATAATTCTATTTTTTGAAACTATTTGTGATGCATCAGGGAAGCAAAAGATTCCTTTTTTGCGCTTTAATTTTTTGCGGCCAATCAAAAGTCGATAAAACTCTTTTTGTTAAGTTAAGCCGTCCGCTTCCGCAGCCATGTATGACTGCCCGAAGCAGTGTGATCAAAACTTATAGAGGATTTTTATGATTACTTCTGCAAAATCAGTCTGCGTGTTGGCAATTGCTGCGGCTTTATCCGCTTGTGGTGGTGGGGGGGGTGGTGGAGGAGGCAGTTCTGACGGCGGAACAGATCCAAACGCCAATCCGAATACCGGCGGCCAGACTGCACTGCTGCCCTGCATTAATACCGAAACGATCCAATGCAGCGGAGGCAGTGTCGTCCGTACGGACAACTCAGTGGCAATGACAGACTCCGGTGTGCAGGTGTATGGAATTTCCACCAGTGACACCAAGACCGGACCGAAAACCCAGGAAGAAAAACTGCGTGATTCGCTGGTTGCATGGGGACTCGCTCCAAGCGATCCCGCATGGGGCGGCATGGCCGAAGTCAGGTTGCAGAAGAATAGCGAAGGCACGATTACACGCTCCGGCCTGCTGCTGTCCAATATCGGCACTTCGTGGGACGCCAAGACCTTGCGGCCGCCGGTCGTCGAGATCTTTACCGATGCACGCGGCTATCCTACGCAAGGACGCGTCACCTTGATTCCAAACGACCCCAATCGCTCAATCAAGCTGGGACCGCTGCCACCAAGCTCCGACCTCACTTTTTATGATTGGGCAATCAAAGGAGCAGCCGGCACGCAGGCGCATTATGCAAATAATGTGTATTTCCCACGCTCGGAACCAATCAGGTGCGATGATGCCCCGGGATGCCCGACCGACTATGCACTTTATGCTGAAAAACAAAAACCGAACTTTGATGCGGATCCGGGGCAATGGGCGAATATCGGCGATCCAGGTCTGAACATCAGGCAGGCAGCAGATGAATTCAGCATCATGCGCTTCCACGAAGACGGCGACCTGCGCGCGGGTAACGCAAAACCCGGGCCGAACGGCGAGCCCCGGTATATTACTGACAGCGGCACCAATACCGGTTTCGGCGTCTCCTATCCCGGCTTCAAAGGCTACCGCAGCCTGGACAATTACAGCTATCAGTACGCGAACTTGTCCAGCTGGCTCAATATGGAAACAGTAGAAATCGTCGAATGGGCACTGGGCACCAATGAACACAACAAGGTGCGCCGCGGCCTGGTTGCGTTCGGCAATGTTACGCCTGCCGCCGCAATGCCGAGCAGCGGCAACGTCACATATCGCGGAGCCATCTATGGCTTCCATGCGCCTACCACGATTGCACAGCCCAGGGGCGGATCGCCGACGACATTCGAAACTGACGAAGACGCTGAGCATTTCCGCGGAGAAGCGGAAATTACGGTCAACTTCAGTACCGGTATCGCAACGGTAAGATTCATCGATACCAATACGTGGAATGAAGCTGCTACCGCGGTGCCGGCGCAATTCACGGTAAATGCCACGATCGGTGCAAATGGCGCACCGCGCAATTATTTCACCACCAGCCTGAACTCCACAGCCAATAACGCTACCCGTCAGGGAGGATTAAGCGCACGTTTCTTTGGACCGGTCAACGGTGACGGTCCGGCTGAAATCGGCGGTGCATTGTCATTCACCTATACGCCTGACAATGCAGGCTCCAACGGCCGGCAAACCGTAATCGGCGGATTTTTGGCACGAAAGCTATAGAGCTCTGCAAGTAACTCCCCATGGCCTGCATGTCCTAAAAAACATGCAGGCCGTTTCTTTTGCGCGCCATCAAACGGTACGGCGGATTTACCCGCTAGCATTCCCTCCTCACAAAATCATGAATCACGGCTGAACCAGTCCCTCCCGGTGTAATCAAATAACAATTTTTCTTCCCGCTCTTGAAAAAGGATCTAAGCGTCCCTATACTTAGCACTCGTTAAGGGAGAGTGCTAACAATGCACATTCCTGGCTTCCGAATTTCCAGTACGGCTATGCCGTCCTGTAAAAACCATGACTGCGGCGTGATGCCGCGTTTTTATAACTATTTGAATTTAAAGGAGTTTGTATGAACCTTCGTCCTTTGCACGATCGCGTCATTGTCAAGCGCCTCGACCAGGAAACCAAAACTGCGTCTGGCATCGTTCTTCCGGAAACCGCTGCTGAAAAGCCTGACCAGGGCGAAGTACTCGCCGTCGGCAACGGCAAGATCCTGGAAGATGGCAAAGTCCGCGCGCTCGACGTCAAAGTGGGCGACCGCGTCTTGTTCGGCAAATATGCAGGCCAGACCGTCAAGGTAGAAGGCGAAGAACTGCTCGTGATGCGCGAAGAAGACATCATGGCAATCGTCCAGAAGTAATACGACATTCCACCGAATAAATAAGGAGTAATAAACATGGCAGCTAAAGAAGTCATTTTCGGCGACAGCGCCCGTGCCAAGATGGTCGAAGGCGTGAACATCCTCGCCAACGCCGTAAAAGTCACCCTCGGCCCGAAAGGCCGCAACGTCGTGCTGGAGCGTTCCTTCGGCGCGCCGACCGTCACCAAGGACGGTGTATCGGTCGCCAAGGAAATCGAACTCAAAGACAAGCTCATGAACATGGGCGCGCAGATGGTCAAGGAAGTTGCTTCCAAGACCTCCGACAACGCCGGTGACGGCACCACCACCGCAACCGTGCTGGCTCAGGCGATCGTGCGCGAAGGCATGAAATACGTTGCCGCCGGCATGAACCCAATGGACCTGAAGCGCGGCATCGACAAGGCTGTTGCCGCAACCGTTGAGCAAATCCAGGCCATCGCCAAGCCCTGCACCACTTCCAAGGAAATCGCACAAGTCGGTTCCATTTCCGCCAACAGCGACGCATCGATCGGTGATCGTATCGCCGAAGCGATGGAAAAAGTCGGCAAGGAAGGCGTCATCACCGTTGAAGACGGCAAGTCCCTGAACGACGAACTCGACATCGTCGAAGGCATGCAGTTCGACCGCGGTTACCTGTCCCCTTACTTCATCAACAACCCGGAAAAACAAGTTGCGATTCTGGAAAATCCGTTTGTCCTGCTGTACGACAAAAAGATTTCCAATATCCGCGATCTGCTGCCGGTACTGGAGCAAGTGGCAAAAGCCGGCCGTCCTCTGCTGATCATCGCCGAAGACATCGAAGGCGAAGCCCTGGCAACCCTGGTGGTCAACAACATCCGCGGCATCCTGAAGACCTGCGCAGTCAAGGCTCCTGGCTTCGGCGACCGTCGCAAGGCCATGCTGGAAGACATCGCTATCCTGACCGGCGGCCAGGTGATTGCTGAAGAAGTCGGCCTGACTCTCGAAAAAGCAAGCCTAAACGATCTCGGCCAAGCCAAGCGCATCGAAGTGGGCAAGGAAAACACCATCGTTATCGACGGCGCAGGGCAGGCTTCCGCAATCGAAGCACGCGTCAAGCAAGTCCGCGTACAGATCGAAGAAGCAACTTCTGACTACGACCGCGAAAAACTGCAGGAGCGCGTTGCAAAACTCGCCGGCGGTGTGGCCGTGATCAAGGTTGGCGCTGCCACCGAAGTTGAAATGAAGGAAAAGAAAGCACGCGTGGAAGATGCATTGCATGCAACCCGTGCTGCAGTTGAAGAAGGTATCGTTCCAGGCGGCGGCGTTGCCCTGCTGCGTGCACGTGCCAACCTCAATGTCAAAGGCGACAACGCCGACCAGGAAGCCGGCATCAAGATCGTCCTGCGTGCAATGGAAGAGCCGCTGCGCATGATCGTCACCAATGCAGGCGAAGAAGCATCGGTTGTCGTCAACAAGGTCATGGAAGGCACGGGTAATTTCGGTTACAACGCAGCCAACGGCACCTACGGCGACATGGTCGAAATGGGCGTTCTCGATCCAGCCAAAGTGACCCGCTCTGCCCTGCAGAACGCGGCATCCATCGCTGGCCTGATGCTGACCACCGACTGCACCGTGACCGAACTGGTAGAAGACAAGCCAGCTGCTCCAGGCGGCATGGGTGGTATGGGTGGCATGGGCGGCATGGGCATGGACGGCATGATGTAATTGCCGTTCGGACGGATCGGTTCTCCGGTCCGGCGCCGCATAAAAATCCCGCAAGGTTCACGCCTTGCGGGATTTTTTTATTTCTATCAATCCGCCTGGAACAATCCCATGAGCAGCCTGTCTTGCTAAGACGCCAAGCGTATTTTTTGCCACGACGTTTACGAAAATCCCTTCTGCCGATGTTGCTGCATGCTGTGCACCATGAAATTGCATCATGGAATCGTGCCACTTCGCCTGTGCCGCATCATTATTCATTCGATGCGGAAATTTCGTATTGAGTGCAAACGGCATGCCAAGCAGAGAAGAAAAGTGCAAGCAAGAAACATGGAGACTGTATTTAAGTGCTTCTGGAAACAAGTCATTCATTTGCGTTTGCCTGGACCGTTTGCTGGCTGCCTTCTGCGCAGCCGGCGTGCCGGTGCTGGCTGCCGCACAATCGGAACTCTCCGTATATGGCTATCTCGATCTGGGAATTGCAAAGGAATCCGGTTCACCGGCACGACTGGACCGCGGTTACAACAACTGGCTGGGGATCCGGGGCAAGGAACAACTGGGCAACGGATTGACGGCATTATTCAATCTTGAAACGCGCTTCAAACCAGATACTGGCGAAACGGAACGGCCGCTGAAAGCCTTGCAGGGAGAATCCACGGTAGGCCTGACGAGCGCATTGCTCGGCACACTGCGCTTTGGACGTGCACTCACTCCGCTGTGGCATACCATATGGATGTACGAACCTTGGGCAAACAGTGGATTCAATGCCTCGCTTGCCGCTTACCAGACCGGCCGCTACAGCAGTGATGGCATCCGCGATGAGGAGCTCGATTATGCCGATTTTTCCCGCGTCAGCGATGCCATTTTCTACAGTACGCCTACTCTCTCGGGGCTAACCGTGCATGCCTCAGCGAAGATCGACAGGGACGTTCGTGACAGGCGGCGCGTCGCCGGATTGTCGATCGATTACACCCGTTCCGGATTTTCCGGCATGCTTGCTTATGAAAAAAACGCCAACAGCGATACGATCCGGCTTCTCGGCGCATCGTATAAATTCGGGCGGCTCACGCTCATGGGATCTTATGCGCGCAACCGCCGATGGCAGGAAACACGCGAGCGCACGTACGTCGTCGCCGCCACGTATGCATTCGGCGCCAACACACTGCGTACGGGTTATGGCAGTAACCGCGAGAACGGCAACCACAAAATGAGCGTTGGGTACATTCGGCATTTGTCGAAGCGAACCGGTCTGTATGCGGATCTTTACAGGGAACGGATTGAGGGCAGCAGCAACGGAGCCGCCGTCGGCATCACGCACTCGTTTTAAGTTTGGGCGGAACAGTAAATTTGCGAAAGTGCGCCATGGCATGGCTCCCGGGCGCTCATATGGAGATCGGCATGCAACTCATTTTTTCGGCTGGTTCGATACTGATAATCGTCTTGTGGGGAATCCTGTCGCCAACATCATTGAGCACCGTATTCGATGCAGCGCTTTCCACGACGACCCGTAACTTCGGTTGGCTGTATCTATGGGTCGTACTGGCGCTGGTGATCTTTTCGCTGTTCCTGGCAACCAGCCGGTACGGCGATCTGAAGCTTGGCAATGAAGACGACGAACCGGAATTTTCGCTCCGGTCGTGGTTCGCCATGCTGTTTGCGGCCGGCATGGGGATCGGCCTGGTGTTCTGGGGCGTTGCGGAGCCGATCTCCCATTACATCACGCCTCCCCCGGGCTTTATAGCGGGCACACCGGACGCTGCCAACGCTGCCATGCGCTATAGCTTCTTTCACTGGGGCCTGCATCCCTGGGCGATCTACGGCGTGGTGGCCCTGGCGATAGCATTCTTTCAATATCGCCGCGGCGGAGCCGTGCTCATCAGCGAATCCACCAGCGCGTTGCCCTGGGCGCCAATACGACGCATGTCCGGCTTGTTCAACGTCCTGGCCGTGATTGCAACAGCATTCGGCGTGGCGGCCTCTCTGGGAATGGGAGCCCTGCAGATCAACAGCGGACTGCAGGCCGTTTTCGGACTGCCGGTGGGAAAAGTTTCGCAGGTCGGCATCATCCTGGTTACCACGGCCTTGTTCGTGACTTCAGCCGTCAGCGGCGTCGACCGTGGCATCAAAATGCTGTCGAACTTCAACATGGTGGTCGCCGCCCTGCTGGCCTTGACCGTGTTCCTGCTCGGACCTACCGTCGGCATCATCGATACCCTGACCACTACGCTGGGGGCCTATCTCAGCGATTTCGTGCGCATGAGCTTGCGCATGACTCCCTTTCGCGATGATCAGTGGGTCGGCGGCTGGACACTGTTCTACTGGGCATGGTGGATATCGTGGTCGCCGTTTGTCGGACTGTTCATTGCGCGCGTATCGCGCGGCCGCACAATCCGCGAGTTCATCCTCGGCACCGTACTGGCGCCGTCGCTGGCCGCATTTCTGTGGTTCTCGATATTCGGCGGCACCGCCTTGCACATGGAAATCTGGCAAGGCGCGCCGATTGCCGAGGCGGTCAAGCACGATGTATCGACAGCCTTGTTCACCATGTTCGGCGTCATGCCGCTCGGCCAGGTAATGTCGGTCGTTGCCACGCTGCTGGTGATGGTGTTCTTCGTCACTTCCGGCGACTCGGCAACGCTGGTCCTGGGGATCATGAGCACCGGCGGCAACCCTCACCCGTCTGCGCGGGTCAAGGTCATCTGGGGCGTGCTGGTTGCCGGAATCGCTGTCAGCCTGCTGCTTGCTGGCGGTCTCAAGGCGGTACAGACCGCGACCATTGTGTTCGCCCTTCCATTTACCGTGGTCATTCTGCTAATGGCCTGGTCACTGTGGCGCGCCATTTGCGAGGATTGGAGCGCACAGCAGCGACAGGAAAGAGAATTGCGGCGGCGCGTGCGGGAAATAACGTCCAAATGAAGCAGCCGCACAGACACATCGCATGGCAGAACAGTGCCGTGCAGCTGTTGCAACGTATCGATCATCACGTAAACCCGCAAGGTTCGCCTTGCGGGTTTTTATGTGTTGGCAGAAGAAAATTATTCAAATAGTCACTCTTAATTCATTCTGGAGTAATGCCTTCAATTAGTCGTTTTAATCATGACATCAAATTGAACGTCACTTTATGGCGACCCCATAACGCGTGGTTATTTCTAATTATTAGATTTAACAAATTCTTGATATTTTTAAGTCTTCCTTAAGTCGTTTCAAATAATGTGTCGCCCCACATGCACTGTCACAAAAATGAAACATTTGCAAAAAATGTAGACAGTAAATGCACATTGATATTCGTTTAATCGTATGGGGTTGAAATGAGAGAAGCAACTGCAGTTCAGTCTGGGGGCAACACGCGTTGGCTCCAGCTAGTGGTCGGCATCGTTTGTATGATCGCCACCGCAAACATCCAATATGCCTGGACCTTGTTCGTTCCTGAAATTCAGGGCACGTTCGGCTGGGCACGCGCAGAAATTCAAATTGCGTTTACTATTTTTGTGCTGGTGCAAACCTGGCTGGCGCCGATCGAAGGTTACTTTATCGATAAGCTCGGTCCACGCCTGATGGTTGCCTTCGGCGCTATCTTCATCGGCCTGGCATGGGTGATCAACTCGCAAGCATCCACGCTGGCGGGCTTCTATGTCGGCGCTATCTTCGGCGGTATCGGTGTCGGTTCGATCTACGCAACCTGCATCAACAACGCACTGAAGTGGTTCCCGGACCGTCGTGGTTTGGCCGTTGGCCTGACCGCTGGTGGTTACGGTGCCGGTTCGGCTGCGACCATCCTGCCTATCGCAGCGATGATCGAGTCCTCCGGCTTCCAGGAAACCTTCCTGTTCTTCGGTCTGCTGCAAGGCGGCCTGGCATTCGTTGCTGCATGGTTCCTGCGCGGCCCGAAAGCCGGTGAAGTTCCTGCTTCCGCAAAGCTGGCACAGTCCAACCGTGACTACACGCTGAAAGAAGCGCTGAGCACCAAGTTGTTCTGGCTGATGTTCTTCATGTTCATCTGCGTCGTGACCGGCGGCATGATGGCAGTTGCACAGCTGGGCGTGATCGCTCAAGACCTGGGTGTGAAAGAGTTCGAAGTTGATCTGCACTTCTTCGTGATGGCCGCCCTGCCGCTGGCACTGATGCTGGACCGTGTCATGAACGGTATCTCGCGTCCGCTGTTCGGCTGGATCTCGGACAACATCGGCCGTGAAAAGACCATGGTGATCGCGTTCTCGCTCGAAGGTATCGGCATCATCGCCTTGGGTTACTTCGGTCACAATCCATGGGCATTCCTGATCCTGTCGGGTGTCGTGTTCCTGGCATGGGGTGAGGTTTATTCGCTGTTCTCGGCACTGGCAGGCGACGCTTTCGGTTCCAAGCACATCGGCAAGATCTACGGCGTTCTGTACACCGCTAAAGGTATTGGCGCACTGTTCGTTCCAATCGGCAACCTGATGATGGAAGCAACCGGTACCTGGTCCACTGTGCTCTACACTGTTGCATGTATGGATATTACCGCGGCAATATTGGCGGTCGTAGCCCTGCGTCCGACGTTGGCGGCGCACGTCGAGCACTCCAAGAACCTGCAAAAGCAGGAAGCGGCAGCTGCGTCGGTGGGCGGCGCTCGTCCGGCAACAGCGTAAAACAAGCGTTTTATCCGCATTTTGAACGGGCTTCCTCGGAAGCCCGTTTTTTTTCGTCTCTTGCCTTCGCGAGCTCACCATGTTGAGCGGCGAGCACCACGTGCACCGGCCTCCGCTCCCAGCGCCGCTTCACATTCGGCCTACCCACAAGCGGTGCGTCAGCGCCATGCTGATCGCTGCCCGGCAGATGAAACAAAAGCTTGCGGCCGATGCGCTTGGCGCTCGATCAGTTAAACAGCTTTCCGCCGCTTTTTGATGAAATCCATGCCTAGTCACTTACCAAGGCAATGCATATTGCGCCATCGGCTCCATTCAACCTGTGATATTTTTTTTGCCAGGGGCAGGTGCGGGTTAGTCGCCGTCGAAGGTCTGATTTTCTGGCGCATGGCAGGCGGAAGCATGGTGCGACCGGCACATTTGTCCCTGTCGCAGTGAAAAGCCGGTTGATCACGCGGATCGGCCGATGAGTTTGCGAGATGGATATGCAGGCGTGCCTGCCGCGCCCCGCCCTATTCTCCAGTGTACAGGCCATGAGAATCTTAAAGTCAGCATCCATATGGCAGCGATCGGATTTACTAATTCCCGGCTTCCCAAGCCTGCCTTCGGGGCTGACAACGATTCTGGATAGCCATGGTATTCCAGTGCGGCACATCTGCCTCGAACTGAGAGAACGAACGGTAGTGAATTAGCCGGAACACGCCGTTCCGGTCATGCTGCCTGAAAGGAAGGAATCGCCTCAGAATGAATGCAGGTCGCAAACCTGCAGTCCCGGCAAAGGAAATCCTGTTTGGCTCAGTCTTCCTGTTCCTGTTCTTCTGCTTCGATGCCCAGGGTGGGCGACGGCTGATAGCTGGCCAGCAATGCAGTCCGGCTCTCGGGGGTTTCCAGGCTGATGCGTCCCAATGCGCCGCTGCGGTAATCCTGCAGCAGCGTATGCGCGGCTTTCTCGATATCCGCATCGCCGCCCTTGAGGCGGTATCCGCGACGCTTGGCGATTCCTTCGATGACGCTCACGCCGTCGATTCCTTCGGTCTGGAATCCATAGCGGGTTTTAAGCAAGGCCGGATAGCGGCCGAGCAGCACGTCCGCCAGGAAAGTGGCGACCTCTTCCTCGATGAAAGCGTTGCTGCCGATGGCATGGCTGGCGGCCAGCATCAATCCGTCGCTTGGATGCTCGATTTTCGGCCACATCATGCCAGGGGTGTCGATCAGGACCATGTTATTGCCCAGATACAGGCGCTGCTGCGTCTTGGTAACCGCCGGTTCGTCGCCGACTTTGGCAACGCGCTTCTTGAGCAAGGCATTCATCAGCGTGGACTTTCCCACGTTAGGAATGCCCATGATCATGATGCGCAGGGGTTTCAATGGTGTGCCGCGATGCGGCGCGAGCTTCAGGCACAAACCCGGAACCTTGGCGACATCCGACGGCTTCTTGCAGCTCAGCGCCACCGCATGCACGTCTTTCTGGCGGTTGTAATGATCGATCCATGCCTGCGTCGCAGCGGGGTCAGCCAGGTCTGCCTTGTTGAGAATTTTCAGGCATGGACGCTGGCGGAAAACACGCAACTGTTCGATCATCGGATTGCAACTGGCTTGCGGCACGCGTGCATCGAGCACTTCGATGACCATGTCGGCCTTTTCCATGGCTTCGGCCGCTTTCTTGCGTGCGGCATTCATGTGACCGGGAAACCATTGTATGGACATAGCTGAGGCAATCAGAAATCAAACCGCTATTTTACCCGCTGTACCGCTTGCGGACAGCCGCATGCAATCTTCGCTGTTCGTGGCCTGACCGCTAACAGCCTCGCAGAGCAGATCGGCCAAGTCGCTCAAGGCTGACATGGTGACCCGGCAACATCAGCCAAAAGCAAAAATATTTCATTTTTGTCAGTAGACCGTTTGCTGAATTCGCCTAATCTTCCCCAAGAGGCGGCTTGTGCATTATGCTTTGCCTAAACCCATTCCTATAAAAGTTCATGTTTTCAAAAATTCACGCGGTCGCCAGGCAAGTCAATCAAGTCATCGTCGGCAAGGAATTACAAATTCGTCAATCACTGGTGTGCCTGTTGGCAGACGGCCATTTATTGATCGAAGATGTGCCTGGCGTAGGGAAAACAACGCTTGCCCATGCGCTGGCGATTTCGCTTGGCCTCAAATTCAACCGCGTGCAATTCACCAGCGATCTGTTGCCGGCAGACGTGATCGGCATTTCCATCTTCGACCGCGAGAAGAACGGCTTCGCCTTTCATCCCGGCCCCGTGTTCACCCAAGTGCTGCTTGCCGATGAAATCAACCGCGCCACGCCCAAGACGCAATCCGCATTGCTGGAAGCGATGGAGGAGCTGCAAGTCACCGCCGACGGCGTGACACGCGACCTGCCCTCTCCTTTCTTTGTGATCGCAACGCAAAACCCGACGCATCAGATCGGCACCTTCCAGTTGCCGGAGTCGCAACTGGATCGTTTCCTGATGTGCATCGCTATCGGCTATCCCGATGCTGCCGCCGAACGTGCAATGTTGCTCGGCGAAGACCGGCGCAAGATGCTGAAGAATCTGCCGACGGTCATGCAGCCCGAAGAACTGGGGCAGGCGCAGCAGGCATTGCGCGAGATCCACACTTCCGCCGCGCTGATCGATTATGTGCAGGCGCTGGTCCAGGCCTCGCGGCAAAGCGGCCTGTTCGCCGAAGGGCTTAGTCCGCGCGCATCGATCGCGCTGCTGCAGGCTGCGCGGGCATGGGCTGCGCTGGAGGGCCGCAACCACGTGATCCCGGAAGACGTACAGGCAATCCTGGTGCCGGTGGCCGCGCATCGCCTGCGCCCGATGAAGTCGACAGGCGGCACGGCCTTGTCGAGCCGCGACCTGGTACTGCAGCTGATGAAGTCGGTTGCTGTCTAAACGGACCCGCCGACTGCCATGCTAGCGGTGCTTCAACACAAATTGTTTCATCGTTTCGGACGATGGCTGTTCCAGTTGCGCGATGCCGAAAAAGGCGAGGCATTCCTGAGCCAGCGGCGGGTATTCATCGTTCCGACCAAGGCGGGCTGGGGATTCGGCGCGATGCTGATCGTACTGTTCATCGCGTCGGTCAATTACAGCCTGAGCCTTGGCTTTGCATTCACTTTCCTGATGGGGGCATGCGCGGTCATCGACATGCACCTGACCTTCCGCAACCTCGCGCATCTGTCCTTGCGGGCAGGCCGAACCCGCAGCGCGTTTGCAGGCGAGGAAGCGCAGTTTGAAGTCCATCTGATCAACCGGCGCGACCATGCACGTTATGCAATCTGGGTCGGATTCATCAGCGACGAATTGCCCGAACTTGAACGCGCCTGCGATGTTGCCGCGCAGTCTTCCACGGATGTGACGCTTACCGTACCAGCCCGTGAACGCGGCTGGCTGAAGAGCCCCCGCATCCGTTTGCAAACCCGTTTCCCGCTCGGCCTGCTGCGCGCCTGGAGTTACTGGAAGCCGGATGCTGCTGTGCTGGTATATCCGCAGCCGGAACAACATGCGCCGCCTCTGCCGATTTCACAGGAGTCGAGTCCGGAAGGACATGGACAGCTCGGGCAGGAAGACGATTTTGCCGGCATCCGCGCCTACCAGGCAGGCGATGCCATGCGCCGGCTGGCATGGCGCCAGATTGCCCGCCTTGACAGCGACGCGGGCGGCGCGCTCGTCACCAAGCATTTCGAGGGCGGAACCACGGGCAGGATACAGCTCGACCTGAATGCCATGCCGCGCAATATGGACCTGGAGTCAAAATTGTCGCGTCTCACCCGCTGGGTACTGGAAGCAGAAGCCCAGGGCATGCCTTATGCCTTCCGTCTTGGACATGTAGCCTTGGATGCGGGGCTTGGCCCGGCGCATCAGGAATCTTGCCTGAGAGCCCTGGCGCTCTACGGGAAATCATGATGACGCCGGCATCCGCTTCGCCATTTTCATTCCTGCGCAGCGTGTTGCGCCCGTTTTCGCGCCCTTTTTCGCGCCCACTGTCACGCGACAAGGCCGATACCTTGCTGCTGCTGGCGGCATGCGCACTGGTGATGGCGCCGCATGCGGCCCATATTCCGGTCTGGAGCACCGCACTGTGCTGCATGCTCCTGATTTGGCGCGGATGGATCACATTCCGCGGCAACCGCATGCCGCCGCGCTGGATACTGCTGCCGATTGCCTTGCTGTCAGTTGCCGGCGTGTACTGGTCGTACCGGACTTTCTTCGGCCGCGAACCCGGCGTGGCAATGCTGGTGATACTGCTTGCCCTGAAACTGCTGGAGATGAGGGCGAAGCGGGATTTGTTCGTCATCCTTTTCCTGAGCTTTTTCCTGGTCCTGACGCAGTTTTTTTATTCACAAAGCATCCTTGCCGCACTGGTCATGTTCGCAGCGGTCATCCTGCTGCTTGCAGCACAGTTGTCGTTTCAATACACCGGGGTAGTGCCGCCTTTGCGCCAGCGCCTGCTCTTGAGCGCAAAGATATTTGCGCTGGCGGTGCCGCTGACCCTGGTATTGTTCGTTCTCTTTCCGAGAATACAGGGCCCCTTATGGGGTTTGCCCAGCGATGCCCAGTCCGGACGAAGCGGATTATCTAATACGATGTCCCCCGGAAATATTTCAAAACTGGCCATGTCGGAGGAAATCGCCTTCAGGGTGAAGTTCCTTGATGCATCAGGCCCGACGCAGGAAAAACTGTATTGGCGCGGCCCGGTATTAGGCGAATTTGACGGCCGCAACTGGACGCCTTTGCCGGCAAGAATGAACCAGGCCGGACCGATCACGGTCAGACCGCAAAGCACACCAATCAGGTACCAGGTAACAATGGAACCCAGCAGCCAGCGCTCCCTGTTCGCACTGGAACTGGTGCAGGACGTACCGCAGATCGCAGGCACCCCTACGCGTCTGATGTCCGATCTGCAAATCCTGGCCAGGGAACCAATTACCCAGCGTATTCGCTATGAAGCAAGCTCCAATCTGGATTACCTGCTGCAGCCCGATGAAACGGACCGCTCCTTGCGCAACTGGCTGCGCCTGCCGGCCGGATACAATCCCGGCGCGATGGATTATGCGTCGCGCCTGCGCAGGCAGTTTCCACAGGACGGCGATATCGTGAATGCAGTTCTGCGTTTTTTTCGCGAAGAAAAATTCAGCTATACGCTGGAGCCGCCGGCATTGGGCAGAAATACGGTTGATGAATTCTTATTCACGACCCGCGCCGGATTCTGCGAGCATTATTCCAGCGCATTCGTGGTATTGATGCGTGCCGCAGGCATCCCGGCACGCGTAGTGACCGGATATCAGGGCGGTGAAATCAATGCGGTGGACGGTTTCATGACGGTGCGTCAGTCCGATGCGCATGCCTGGGCCGAAGTCTGGCTTAAGAATCGCGGCTGGGTAAGGATCGATCCGACATCGGCCGTTGCGCCGGAACGTGTGACCAGGAACTTGTCCACGGCTATTCCTCAGCGCGCGCTGGGCGGCTTGATTCAGCTGGACCGCACGCGCGCGGATGCGTGGCTGGCGGGAATCAGATCGCTGCGGCATAACTGGGATGCGCTCAACAATGCCTGGAACCAGTGGGTGCTGGATTATTCGCTGGCCAAACAGCAAAGCCTGCTGCAATCCCTGGGCTTTGCCAATCCGGACTGGCGCATTCTGGGGGCGCTGCTGGCCGGCTTCGGCTCGCTTGCCCTGCTCGTGACGGCGCTTCCGCTGGTGCGTAACCGAGTGAAAACAGCTCCGGTCGACGTGCTCTATTCGGCGCTGTGCAAGCGCCTGGCACAACGCGGATTTGCGCGTGCGCCGCATGAAGGCCCGCGCGCCTATCGAATGCGGCTCGCAAATTCGACCATCGACATGCCCGCTCAACAGAAGACCGCGATAATGCGCTTCCTCGAGTTGTATGAATCAGCGCGCTACGCACCTGGGCCATCGCAATCCGGCAAGACGAACGATGCTGCCCTCATTACTCAACTGAAATCCCTTTTAGCTTCCTGCAGATGAATTCTTTCATTCGTTTCTCCATTCCATTCTTTCTGTCGCTGTCGGCCCTGGTGACCACAGCACATGCCGACGCCGCCCCTCTTTCCGGCAAACCCGGAACTTCGGCAGACAGATCTTCATCCAGAGAAGAAAACGAGGAATTTGCCAACTTCGTGCAATGGCGTGAAGTGGGCGAATTCATCGACCAGATTGTCGCCAAACATGGATTCAACAGGACCGAACTGGAAAGCGTATTCGGCAAGACGCGCTACGTAGAACGCACGATCCAGCTGGTCAAACCTGCCCCGCCAGGACAGCCGAAGAACTGGCGCGCCTACCGTGGCCGCTTTGTCGAACCGGTCAGAATCAACGCAGGCGTAGCGTTCTGGGATCAATATGCCGACGCACTGGCTCGCGCAGAAGCCGAATACAAGGTGCCGGCTGAAATTATCGTCGGCATCATCGGCGTGGAAACCATCTATGGGCGCAATACCGGCAATTTCCGCGTAATGGATGCGCTGACCACTCTCGCATTCGCATATCCGGATACGCCGAACCGCACATCGCGCATCGCATTCTTTCGCGGCGAAGTGGCAAATACTCTGCTGCTGGCACGGGAATCGGGCATCGATCCGTTTTCCCTATCGGGATCCTATGCGGGAGCAATCGGATGGCCGCAGTTCATGCCGGGGAGCATTCGGCAATATGCAGTGGATTTCGACGGCGACCGCAAAATCGACCTGAGCGGATCGCCCGTCGATGCGATCGGCAGCGTTGCGAATTTCCTGGTTCGGCATGGATGGAAACCCGGCGAGCCGCTGGTCTTTCCGGCAACGGTGACAGGCGATGGCGCCAATCGCTGGCAAGACCTGATCGGAAAAGGCCTGGTGGCCGATTACCGGTTGGATGAACTGGAAGCCACCGGCGTCGTTCCCGGGACCGAACTGCCTGAACATTTGTTATACGGCCTGGTGGATCTGCAAAACGGTTTCGAACCTACGGAATACTGGATTGCGGCGAATAATTTTTTCTCGATCACGCAATATAACCGCAGCTATTTTTACGCCATGTCGGTGATCGAACTCGGTCGTGCGGTAAAAGCGTCGCGTGAACGTTGAATGCGTAACCGCGGCACAATCCCGCTATAGCAAAGCTATGCGTTTTCGGCCGTTCCTTTTCGCACGGCATACGTAGTTGGATAGATGGGAAAATCCAGCCATTGCAGTCTGATGGCGGCTGATTGGATGCTTTTCAGCTGTTGCCTGCGTTCAGCACAAAACAATGAATTTGAAAGCAAGAACCGGGATGCAAAGCGCACCAACCTTGCTAGACTGTTTTTGAACCTCCTTTTCTTTCACGGAATACGAAAGGAGCAAAAAAATGGAGCAGGTATTGGACAAGCTTTCGGACACGCTGGAACTTGACCTGCGCTGGATCGCGGTCAGGAATCGCTCTGCAAGTGCTGACGGCGATTTTTATTATGCGGTGAAAACGACCGGCATCTATTGCCGTCCGTCCTGCCCTGCACGCTTGCCGCGCTCCGAAAACGTCGGCTTCTATGCGACCTGCGAAGATGCTGAACAAGCAGGCTATCGGCCCTGCAAACGATGCAAGCCGACACAGATCAGTCTGGAAAAGCGGCATGCCGCACTGATGCAAACCGCTTGCCGGATGGTCGAAAACGCTGAAACCCCGCCTGGCCTGAACGAACTTGCGGCACGATGCGGCCTGAGCGCCTTCCATTTCCAGCGCCTGTTCAAACGCTGTATAGGCGTGACGCCGAAAGCGTATGCCATGGCGCAGCGCGAGAAGCGCCTGCGCGATGCACTTGCGGAGGACAACACGGTAACGCATGCCATTTTCAATGCAGGCTACCAATCCGCCAGCCGTTTTTATGAACGTGCCGCGCAGGTCCTCGGCATGCCGCCTTCCGCCTACCGCTCCGGCGGGCTGAACGTGCCGATCCGGTTCGCTGTGGGCGAATGCACGCTCGGATCGATTCTGGTCGCGCAAAGCACGCAGGGAATATGCGCCATCTTACTGGGCGACGATCCGGACGAACTGCTGCATGAGCTGCAGTCGCGTTTTCCACGCGCCGAGTTGATCGGTGCAGACAAGGACTTCGAGCAAGTTGTCGCCTATGTGGTCGGATTTGTGCAGGCTCCGCATCCGGATTTCGAACTGCCTCTGGACATACAAGGTACCGCCTTCCAGCAGCGCGTCTGGGAAGCCTTGCGGCGAATTCCGCCGGGACAAACCGTCACTTACACGGAGATTGCCAAACGCATTGGCATGCCAACGGCAGTGCGGGCAGTCGCGGCGGCATGCGCAGCCAATACTTTGGCAGTGGCGATTCCCTGCCATCGTGTAGTCCGCAGCGATGGAAACCTGGCAGGGTATCGCTGGAATATCGAGCGCAAACGCCACTTGCTCGATGCAGAGGCAAGCTCCTCAGGAAAAGGCCGAAAACCCGCATCCAAAGACTGATGCATGTGCATGTGCATGCCTGCATGCCGTCACATCATGCAAGGCATGCGGCTTTGCCGCACATGCTAATGCGATATGGAACGGGAAAAAAGATTGATGACGACAACGCCGGCAATGATTAGCAATAGACCAAGGATTGCGGGCAGATCCAGCGCCTGGCCAAGAAAAATCCAGCCGATCAATGCAATCAGCGCAATGCCGGCACCGGACCAGATGGCATAGACCACGCCAACCGGCAAAGTCTTCAGAATCAATGACAGGCAATAAAACGATATGGCATATCCGCAGACGACGATTGCCGACGGCCAGAAACGCGAAAAGCCGTCCGATAATTTCAGCGCAGATGTGGCAATTACTTCACTGATGATTGCGATTGCGAGGTAAGCCCAATGATTCATGAAACTGCCATTTTAGAATTTGCGACCGGTAGTTCAGCACAGTCCTTCAGCGAAGATGTAATGCATGCGTTGCAGATGACAGTCAGTGCCCGACCCGATCGAACTCCCGCATGAATATCAACTGGTGAGCCAAAGTGCCGCAGCAGCCATATCGTTGTAAAACACCCTGTGGTTTTCATCGCCGAATTGCACGCGCGCGAGATACGCCAAGCGACTGTTCGGCACCAGGATTGCGATCTTGAAATTCAGCAGATTGAGTTCCCGGTTAAGAATTTGCTGCGCCTCGACCGCGGCATAATCGGGCGGGACCAGTTCCAGATCATCGATCAGCAGCCTGCGGCATTTCGTGTCGTGCGCCAATTGACGAATGCGTTCATGCCTCTCATTGAGAACTTCCTCATTCAGCTCTCCGCGAATACGGGCAATGATGATATCGCCGACCAATTCAACCCATACTTGATCGTGTATTTGAACTATGCGCATTCACTCCCTTGAACCAAGACTGAATTATCCAGCATTGGACGAGAGGATCAATGGGAGGCTTTCCAAATAGAAATACATGCTTGATCTATCTCAAGCTTGCGGCAATTTCCAACGCCCGAATATTCACGCAAGGCCTGCGGCGCTTGAAAGAATTGCTACGTTCGACAAGTGCAGGACAGCAAAGGAATTCAAGGCCACGGAGCAGGGTTGATGTTTACATATTGAATCGAACCGTCGTTCGGAGGAGATTTCGTAGACTCATCCTGCTCCTGCCCTTGCTGCAGCCTCTGCCCTAAAATCTCCTGCAATTCCTTGCGCGATTCATTAAAATCCGAGGGCAGCAATGGCGTGGCTTTGGCAGGCCAGTTATCCTGCGCCCATTGGATGAAATCTTCAAAACGTCGCGACAGTTCTTCCGCATAGCGATCGTATTCTTCCTTGCCAGCCATTATCTTCTCCATTCATGTCAGTTAATACCGGACGCGGCATCTTTCCTCAGCATAAGCAAGCTGGGCTTACCTGACTTGAGGGTAGACAAATGCAGTATGAGGAAGTTGCTGCAGTGCGACCCCGAATCGCCGCCCTTGACCTTGGCGTCATACATGCCTTGTTGACCGCTATCCGGATGCCGGTCAACATGCCTGATGGAAAGGGCCGCGTTTAACTTCATTCGTTAGCCTGCGGTTAAAGCGCAGCGCGCTCCAGCCGATTGCGACCAGCTCGTTTCGCTTCCAGCAGAGCATTGTCGGCGGCTGCGATCAACTCGGAATCGGTTGCGTAAAGCGGGTAGGAGGCAATCCCCGCACTGAACGATGCATGCAATGCCCCTTGCGAATAGACATGCGGCAAGGCGGCAAAGTCTTCGCGAATGCGCTCGATCATGTCGAACCCTTCGCTCATGCCGATGCCACGCAAGACCACCATGAATTCTTCGCCTCCGTAGCGCCCGATGATATCGGTTGCACGCAACCGCCCTTTCAATAGCCAGGCAAGATTCCGTATTACCTGGTCGCCTACCGGGTGTCCGTGCACGTCATTGATCGATTTGAAATGGTCGATATCGATCATCACCACGCACAAGCTGCCGGCTTCCTTGCCAAATGCCAGCAAGGCATTTTGCAGACGGGTCTTGGAAGCGGTGTGGTTGAGCAGGCCAGTCAGGCTGTCATGCACGCCCGAGCGCTGCATTTCACGGTAACGTTCGATTTTTGATTTCACAATCGTCGTCATCAGTACCGGATTGAACGGCTTGGCAATGAACTGGTCGCCGCCAAGACGCAACGCTGCCATTTGCATGCCGATATCGGTTTCGCTGGACAGATATACCACCGGCAGGGAGCGGCATGCAGGAAGCTGGCGCAATACTCGGGTCGCCTCGACGCCGGTGCAATGCGGCATATGCATGTCCATGAGGACGAGGTCCGGCTGATAACGCCACACCGCGTCCAGCAAATGCTCCGGGTTGGAGATCGCGTAGTTGGCGATACCGTGCTGCTCCAGTGTGCGCTTGATCATCGCGGTCGCCGTCGGCGAATCCTCGACCACCAGTACGCGATACGGCTCCTGGTCCTGCGCCTCGATCAAGTCCAGCACTTGCGCCAGGACGGTTGTGGTTTCCTGCACTGCGGGAATCGTCAGATCCGCACCGGCACGCAGGAGGCACACCATCGGATCGAGAAGTTCCGGTACCGCCAGGCAGAAAAGCTGGCTGGCCTGGTAATGTGCGCGTATGCGCTGGATGCGCTCGGTTTCCGCATTTCCGTATTCATGCTGCGGAATGAATAGGATGACAAGCGGCGAAGCCGTCGGCGGCATCGGATCTTCCCAGTCGAACCGCCGTACCGCGAAACCAAAGAAATCAAGCTGCTTGGCCAGGCCTTCAACCCAGGGATGCCTTGCATCCGCTACCAGCCAGATAGTGCGCGGCCTGGTGGTATCGAAGCGCTCGACGTCTACCAAGGTCGACAGCGTGCGGCGCTCCTGGACATCTACTTTGCGCGAGGTCTCTACGGAGGAAAGGATGGTCTCAACCTGGCGGGACAATGCCGAGACGACGCTGTGCGTCAATGGAAAATTTGCCGGATTATCCGACAAATTCATGACTTCGTTTTGCAAGCCTTCGCACAGGCGGCTCAGGCCCGGCAACTTCCGTTCCTTGCATTGTTCGGTTGCGCTATTGAGCGCGAGCGCGAATTCGATGAACTGGTTGGTATCCGGGTTGTTGAGACATTCGCCCCATCTCTCCTGGACCGCCCGAAAATGCACTGCTAATGGCTTGTTAAGCATGATGTCTTGAATGTTTTCATCCACCAAAGATTCAGCACGGATTTCCTTCTTGCTGCGCCGAATTCGCTCATGCCTGCAGCGCACAATGTGAGCAGTAGTATAGCGCCGCTTAACTGCTTGTAAGCAAAGAAAATGCGGCATAGACGCTTGAATGCGTCATATCTTGTTAGTATTCCGTGAAAACGCGTCGATATTTGAATAATTTTCAACTATCCGCGCAGCGCTTTGAAGCGCCAGGAAGCCGTGAGCGTCGCCTGCATCGCCTGACTTGCGTGCCGGTCCCCGCAAGAGAAGGTGTGTCGAGATTTGGATTTACTGCCGATCTGACGATGCCGGAATTGCGTCAGTAGGACAAACGGAAACGTTGCCCCTGATAATTGAGGACAGCTTCTTTCGGCATCATTCTCTCCAATGTCAGACCCGAAGCGACTTGCTCGCCTTCTCGTACCAGGCGATTGTTAAGCAAGATGGATCGTTCCGCGGGCTTGGTTGAATAGATATAACCACCTACCGAAATGGGCGGAATGCTGCGTTGAATGTGGGCCGGCAAATCGCGCAGCGCTGCTACCTGCTCCATGACCGGTTGTTCTGCAGGCGGCGCACTGGACGCCGTGGATTGCGCGACGCTGCCTGCCTGAATATCCTTTTCCGGTTTAGCTTGCGTGTCGGATTTTGCCAGTTGCCTGTTCGGCGCCTTGACCGCATGAACCACGGGCTTGGCCGGAGCCTTGGGCTTCGCTTCGCTTTGAGCCACGGCTTTTTCCATCTTTGCACCGGACTTGCTGTTTTCTTGCGGCTTTGGCGCGGGAATGGCTGTTTGCATTACTTCCTGCTTGGCTGCCACCGTATGCGGCGCGCTTGTCACTGCACTTGCCGGCTCGGGCGCTTGCTGCGCGACGGGCAATAATCTGGCCGGCGATGCTTCCTGATATGAAGCCTTGATCCACAATGCAGCAATGCCTGCGGCTAGCAGCATTGCGGCTATGACCCATAACCAGGGCTTGCCTAGCGCAGAGCCCTGTTCATCGAATTTCGCGACCGGCAAGGGTTCTGCATACACGTTCGGGACGCTTCCCAGCTTGCGCTCGGATTCCGCTTTCTTTAGGGCGTCTAGGATATAGGACATGGTTATTTCCCTTGCGACGCCATGGCAAATGCAATGTCGCCTGAAAGACGCGGCTCTGCAATGCCGGCGGCAACATTCAGGTGCATGAAGGTCCTTGGTCCGGCGATTCCGTCCGGGCTCAAACCCTGGGTGCGCTGAAATTCTCTCAATTGGGCAATTAATGCAGTGTCGAACTTTTGCCCCGCCTGTATCTCTGTTCCGCTCAGCCTTGCCAGCTGCGCGGCAAGCCAGTCGACATCGGGACCTTGTTCTCCACCGCTAAGCGTATTGCGATAATGTTGCGGTGCACGCCAAAAGGTAACAAAGCTGCCATGAAGATGACGTCCCAAGACAATCAGGCTGACCGTATATTCACGGACCCCGTCGTGCAGCCTCGCGCCGGCTTTGTTCAATGTGAGGAGTAATACCGGATGCAGCGTATTGCTTCCATCTTTCAATTGGATGATTGCAGGCCGGTCCAGCTGGCGAAGCTCGGCCAGGCCGCCGTTGCCCTGATAACAGTGCAGTCCCTTTGCAAGCGCAGCATCGCAGGTATCGCCAGACTCCAGGCGTTCGCCCCACAGACGGGCGAGATCGGCGTAAAGGCTTTCGCCTGCTTTATGGCTATCGTCAAATAATGCGCGCAGGTCCGCATGCATATCATTCGGATTCAATGCGGACTTTTGATCGCCCGCTCCCCTTGCCTGCTTGCCGGTCAATGCGGCAGCCTGGAGTAAAGAAGGCGGGACCACTATCTGTCTGGATGCTTCATCTTTATTTTGCGTGCTGGAGAGCGGAAGCGGCCATGCGAAGTCGCCTTGATAGTGCTTCCATCCTACTGCGCCGGCCGCTGCCAGTACGGCGACGGGAAGCGCGAAGCGCCAATTCATGCCCTTGAGTACCGGTCGGGACTGTTTGGACGCAAACACTTCGGAAGCCGCTTTCCTGACAATGACTTGGTCAACCGTCTGCTTGCCTTCCGCATAGGCGCCCAGCAGGGCCCGATCACACAGCAGATTGATTTTTCTCGGCACACCTTGCGTCAACTGGTGAATCAGCTCCATGGTTTTCGGTCTGAACGGCGAAGCTGTCGTCAGGCCGGCAACGGACAGGCGATGCAGGATATAGCGCGCGGTCTCCACGAGCGAAAGCGAGCCAAGGTGGTAACGTGCGATGACGCGCTGGGCAAGCTGCTGCAGTGAAGGGCTTGCCAGCATGTCGCGCAATTCCGGCTGTCCGATCAGGATAATCTGCAGGAGCTTGCGCTCATTGGTTTCCAGGTTTGTCAGCAAGCGTAGCTGTTCCAGCACATCGGGACTCAGGTTCTGCGCCTCATCGATCACCAGCACATTGGACTGACCCTTGGCATGCGAAGACAGCAAATGCGCATTGAGCGCATCGACATAGGCTTTTACGGTGCCCGGATTCGTATCCTCTTTCGCGACCTTGACGCCGAATTCGTCGCAGATCGACTGCAACAGTTCGTCCACCGTCAGCTTGGGATTGAAGATATACGCAATATTGCAGTTTTCCGGGATCTGCTCCAGAAAGCAGCGGCATACCGTCGTTTTCCCGGCGCCGATCTCCCCCGTCAGCAGCACAAAACCGCCGCCGCTACCGATCCCGTAAAGCAGGTGCGCAAGCGCTTCCCGGTGCCGCTCGCTCATATAGAGGTAATGCGGATCCGGCGCGATTGAAAACGGCACCTGCTTCAGCTGGAAAAATTGGGTATACATGGGCAACAAACAATAATGCAAGCGGCAAGGCTAACATAACTTTCGCAACATAAACTTTGCGGAAAATCATCTTTTTCTTTTACGCAACTCTGGAAAGGAACCGTTTACCTGAAACGGCGTCACGATATGAACAGGAGCATTGTTGTCGCCGTTGCCCTCATATACTTCTGTATGTTCCCATACGGCGTCTTAATCGCTAATCGGAAGCAAGATTTACAGCATTGATTTAGGATTACCGATGAATTTCTTTCTTGTTCGTCTGATTGGCTGCTTTTTCATAGTAAGCATTGTGGGATGTGCCGGTCCCGTACAAACAGGCAATGCACCGCAACTGCAGTCGCTGCCCGGCATTCCGGTTTATGCCGCAGGCGATATCGCCGATTGCAGAAGAGCGCTCCCCGAAAATAGCGGTGCGGCGGCAACCGCTGCATTGATCGAATCTGAACTGAAAAAAAATGCTCAGTCCGTAGTACTGGCACTGGGTGACAGTACCTATCCCAACGGTCATCAGTCGGAGTTCGCCCGGTGCTATGAACCTACCTGGGGACGATTCAAAAACCGCACTTATCCTGCTCCGGGCAATCATGAGTACAGGACGCCAGCGGCGGCAGACTATTTCCAGTACTTCGGCGCTGCTGCAGGAAACGACGGACGCGGATACTACAGCTTCCATGTCGGAGACTGGCATGTCATCTCACTCAACAGCAACCTGCAGGGAGATTCCTTCTCGACGCAAATGGATTGGCTGAAATCCGAGCTGGGCCAAAGCGCGGCACGCTGTACGCTGGCATATTGGCACCATCCCGTATTCAGCTCGGGTGAACATGGCAATACCGACGTCATGCTGCCGGCATGGCGCCTGCTGGCGGCGGCGAATGTTGAACTGGTGCTGGCTGCGCATGATCATCATTACGAGCGCTTTGCACCCAGGGATCACATGGGCAAGCCTGACAGCATGCATGGCATCGCGCAATTTGTCGTGGGCACAGGCGGCGCAAGACTGACGCTGATTCGTCCTTTCAGAAAGCAAAGCGAATCAAGCAGCAATGCCAGCCACGGCGCGCTCAAGCTGGTGCTGATGCCGGGAAGCTATGCATGGGAATTCCTGCCGGTCACACCTGGCGCGCATGACGATCGTGGTTTCGGAACCTGCCACTAGCATGGGGCCGGTGCCATCGTTAGCCTATACTGAACCAGCCGCACGGCAAGGAATCGCCTGCATACCATCACACATCGGAAGGTGAAACGCGATGCATATCGAAGAATCGGTCAAGCTGGATTTCAAGGATGTCCTGATCCGTCCCAAGCGTTCAACGCTGACTTCGCGTTCTGACGTCGACATCAACCGTGATTTTACTTTCCATCATTCAAAGAAAGTTTTTCACGGCATACCCATCATTGCGGCCAACATGGACGCTACCGGAACCCTGGAAATGGCGCAGGCGCTGGGCAAGCATGGCTTGTCCACTGCATTGCATAAACATTATCCGCAACAGCAGCTGGTCGATTTTTTCCAAAACCTGTCTTCATCCGGCCTGGCCGCCTCGTCGGTTTTTTACTCCATGGGCATTACCCATGCCGACTATGATAAGTTCTGCAGCGTAATGAAACACTGCGGCGACCGAATCGAATATCTGTGTATTGATGTGGCCAACGGCTATACGGAGAGCTTCATTAATTTCGTCAAGAAAGTACGCGGCCACTTTCCGTCATTGACCATCATGGCAGGCAATGTCGTAACCGGTGAAATGACAGAAGAATTGATTCTGGCCGGAGCGGATATCGTGAAAGTCGGCATCGGTCCCGGGTCGGTATGTACGACCCGGAAAATGACCGGTGTCGGCTATCCGCAATTGTCGGCCATCATCGAATGCGCTGACGCGGCTCATGGCCTGGGCGGCCAGATCTGCGCCGATGGCGGTTGCGTCGTGCCCGGCGATATAGCCAAGGCATTCGGCGGAGGGGCCGATTTCATCATGCTCGGCGGCATGCTGGCCGGCCATGATGAATCCGGAGGGGATCTGGTAGAACTTGAAGGCAAACGCTTCAAGGGATTTTACGGAATGAGCAGCCGCGCCGCGATGGATAAATATGCCGGGGGCGTAGCCCGCTATCGTGCTGCCGAAGGCAAGGAAGTGCTGGTCGAGTATCGCGGCCCCGTTGAGCAAACCTTGCAGGAAATTCTCGGAGGCGTTCGCTCCGCCTGCACCTATGTCGGCGCACACAGGTTGAAGGAGCTGACCAAGCGAACCACGTTCATACGCGTAACGCAGCAACTGAATGAAGCATTTGGAAAATCCTGACGCCATGCGCCTGTTTTTTGCCCTCTGGCCGGATGAAGCAACGCGTGCACAGCTGGCGGAGCTTCAGCACGGGTTGAAGGGACGCAAGACTAAACGCTCCAACCTGCACATGACGCTTGCCTTCCTTGGCGAGCAGCCGGAATCATCGCTCGCCATGCTGAAGGGCCTTCTTCAAGAATTAACGGTGCCCGACATGCGCTTGATGATTGACCATATCGTTTACAGGAAACGCCAGCGCATGGTCTGGGCCGGTATCCATGAGGATCCGGAATCCCTGTTCCGATTGCAGCGCGATATTTGTACTGCCCTTGAACGATGCGGCATCGAATTCGACCAGCGCAATCATTTCAAGCCGCATATCACGCTGACCCGGGATGCCGCGCCTGTGGAGGCTCTCCATTTTGAACCCGTCGCGTGGCGCGCATGTCATGTTGCACTCGTGCAATCGGTCACAGACAAAACGGGGGTTTCTTACCACGTTCTGGCATCCCGGTTTTCCAGCACGAACACTGAAAGCAATGAGAATCGTACCGGCTGAATCAGATGAAAAATCAGGCGGCGATAGGATCGTCGCAGGATACGGCTGTTGCGCAGGGTTCGGTTTCAAGCTCGTTTGCAGCCAAAATCCCTGATACCGTATCTTGTTTTGAGGAAGAAACCGCAGCATCGGCTGCAAGATGCCGCAAGACTTGCGCAGCAGCGGTCAGGCCAAAACTTGCCGTCACCACCATCGCAGACCCAAAGCCGGCGCAGTTCAATCCGGTGATTCCTTGCTCACCGACTGCACATGCTTCCGCTGATTCCGGCATGCGCACCGGTTCAGTAGAAAACACTGCTTCGATGCCGAACTTGGTTTTGGCGCTGCGCGAAAATCCGTAATTATTTCGCAGCAGCTTGCGTACGCGCTTCAAAAGCGGTTCCTGTTCGGTGCGGGTCAAGTCGCGCACTTCAATGCGGGTCGGATCAATCTGTCCTCCGGCGCTGCCGATCGTAATCAGACGAATGCCATGTGCACGGCAATAGGCAATCAGGGCGGCCTTGGCACGCGCATTGTCGATGGCATCGATCACATAATCAAAATTTCCCGCACCGATCATTTCATCGAGATTGTCCGGGCTGATGAAATCTTCGATCTCGGTCACATTACAAAAAGGATTGATCTGCGCAATCCGTTCCGCCAATGCGCTGACCTTGGGCTTGCCCAAGGTATCGGTCAATGCGTGAATCTGGCGATTGATATTGGATTCGGCCACATTATCCAGATCGATCATGGTGATATGGCCGATGGCGCTGCGCGCCAGCGCTTCCACGATCCATGAACCGACTCCGCCTACCCCAATCACGCATACGCGCGCGGACGCAAATCTCCCGAGGGCCTGCGCCCCGTACAGGCGCGCAATGCCGCCGAATCGACGTTGAAAATCAACATCGCTCAGCCCTGCATCGGATAAATGGGAATTGATCGGTTCCATCCCGTCATTTTAACGGATGGAAAGCGTTTCTTTTGCCTTAGGATAAGTTTCAGCGGTTTTTTTGTGGCGGTTTTGGCGCATTTTTCGTGACTTACTTTTCATTATTTCAACTGATTGCCATTTCGATAGCTGCCCATGTCGCGCTGGCCGGTGCAAGAGTGACAAGTTCCCTGTACGCGATCTCCCTTCACGCATCTGAACTGACCATCGGCGTTTTGATTGCCTTGTTTGCGGTCTTTCCAATGATATTCGGCGTATCGATGGGACGCTTGATTGACAGCATCGGGATCAAGCGCCCCATGCGTCTGGGCTGTCTTGCCATTGCTGCAGGCTGCGCCTTGTCTGGCATGGGCGGATTGCTCACGCTGTTCTTTGCCGTACCCCTGATCGGCACCGGTTTCATGGCTGTGCATATCGGATCGCAACATGCGGTGGGCGCATTGAGCACAACGGAAACACGCTCCGGCAACTTCAGCTGGCTGTCCCTGGGATTTTCCATGTCGAGCTTCACGGGACCCATCATTGCCGGCCTTCTGATTGACCATGTCGGATTCTCGACGAGCTATTTCGTATGCTGCGGGTTTGCGTTGCTGGCATTCGCATTGATTGCAAGCGGCCACCTGAATGGAGTGCGGGTGCAAATCCACGCCCGTCCTGCCAAACACTGCGCCATGTTCGAGCTGCTGCATGAGCCGGAAATGCGCCGCATCTATTTTGCCAGTGTGCTGCTCGCCGCGGCCTGGGATCTGTTTACTTACCTGACACCGATACAGGGTTCGAAAATGGGCCTCTCGGCATCGATGATCGGCTTGATCTTCGGCGTATTTTCGGCCGCAACATTTGCAGTTCGGCTTGCGATGCCCTGGCTGAAGCGCCGCTATTCGGAATGGCAAATACTTGCCGGCGCATTATTGCTGGCAATGTTTTGCTACCTTGCTTTTCCATTTGCACAGCATGCGTTTTCATTGATGGTAATCGCCGCCCTGCTGGGCATCGCTCTTGGCTCCAGCCAGCCGAACATACTGGCTCTTTTGCATCAGGCCGCACCTGCCGGCCGCGGCGGCGAGGCAATCGGCATTCGCGCAACGATCGGCAATGCCAGCCAGGTGTTTTTACCGCTGGCATTCGGCGCTGCGGGCCTGGTTGTCGGGCCATTTGCCATTTTCTGGGGAATGGGCATGATCATCGCCAGCGGCATAGCCCCTGCATGGCGCAGGGCGTCACAGACCTAAACCCGGCTCCAAGTCCAAGTGACGAACTCCGGTACCGCTTGATTAATCGACTATCTTGAGAGGACTTTGCCGCAAGAGGATACGCAAGTCCGGTAAAACCATGCACAATAGCACCGGAATTTGACTTCATCAGGAGAACCGGCATGTCGATTGCAGATTTGCGCAAGGAATATATGCGCGCCAGCTTGGACGAAAAAGACACGGATGAAAATCCTATCGTACAGTTCGAAAGGTGGTTTCACGAAGCCCTGCAAGCGGATATTCTGGAAGCCAATGCCATGAGCGTGGCAACCGTCGGTGAAAACGGCCGTCCCTCCTCCCGCATTTTGCTGTTGAAAGATATAGGAGCTGGCGGATTTTCCTGGTTCACCAATTATGAGAGCCGAAAAGGCAGGGAACTGGCGGCAAATCCTTATGCAGCCCTGCTGTTTCACTGGATCGAGCTGGAGCGGCAGGTCAGGATCGAAGGGCGCGTTGAGCGCGTTTCGGAAGCTGAAAGCGATGCCTATTTCCACAGCCGTCCTCTGGGCAGCCGGATTGGAGCAATTGCCTCCGCGCAAAGCCGTCCTGTTGATAATCGTCAAGCTTTAGAGCAGCAGGTTATGCATACTGAACAAAAATGCGGTAATAATCCACCGCGCCCTGCGCATTGGGGAGGCTTTCGGCTGATTCCCGATACAATCGAATTCTGGCAGGGGCGCAGTTCACGCTTGCATGATCGTATTCTGTACACCTTGCATGAGGGAAGATGGAAGCGCCAGCGCTTGCAGCCTTGATTCCCTGATGAGGTGATTCCGGTTGTTGTCCATTGCATCGATTTAAGGGAGGAATCGTGTTTTGGGAAAAGCGGCTCGAAAACTGGATTAAGCATGTCCGTCACACTTCTGCATTGCCCTTGCGGCTCAAACTCTGGAACGGCCGGGAATTCGACTTCGGTCAAAATGCTCCGCAGGTAACGATCCGGGTACCGCAGGCATCGTCATTGGTCTACCTGCTGACGCCTTCGCTTTCCAACCTTGGAAAGGCGTATGTGGAAGGCAAGCTTGAAGTCGAAGGACGCGTCAACGAGATTATCCGGGTTGCCAATACCCTGGCAAAGGAAACGCTCAAACCCGAAGGCAAATTTGCCCGCTTGGCCCGCCCTTTTCACCATACCCGGAAAAAGGACGCAGAAGCGATTCAATATCATTACGATGTCTCGAACGATTTCTACCGCGTCTGGCTCGATGACAATATGGTGTATTCATGCGCCTATTTCGAAAACGGCGACGAGGATCTGGCAACAGCGCAACTGAAAAAAATCGATCATATCCTGACGAAAATCCAGGTCCGGCCGAACGACCGGCTGCTCGACATCGGTTGCGGCTGGGGTGCACTGGTCATCCGCGCGGCGCAGAAATTTGGCGCCCGCTGCGTAGGAATCACCTTGTCGCAAAACCAATATGAGCTGGCCACCGAACGTGTAAAACAGCTTGGCTTGGCAGACCGTGTGGAAATACGTTTGCAGGACTATCGCGACGTCACCGGCACCTTCGACCGCATCACCAGCGTAGGCATGTTCGAACATGTCGGCATCAAGCACTTGCCGGCCTATTTCGCAAAAATGCGCACCCTATTGGCCGACGACGGCTTCGCCATGAACCATGGCATCACGACCACCGATGTCAACAACGGCGAATCACCCTATGGCGGCGGCGAGTTCATTGAAAATTATGTTTTTCCGCACGGTGAATTGCCGCATATTTCACACGTATTGCGGGCAATGCAGGAAGGCGGCCTGGAGCCGCTGGATGTAGAGAACCTGCGCCGGCACTACGCAAAGACCTGTTCCATCTGGGCTGACAACTTCGAATCGAACACCGAGCGTATCAGGCAGCTCGTGGACGACAGGCGCTTCCGCATCTGGCGGGTTTATCTTGCCGGTTGCGCATACGCTTTTGCACAGGACTGGATCTCGCTCAACCAGGTCGTATGCAGCAAGGCGGGACGGGACATCTCCACTCTGCCCCTGTCACGCAAATACATGTATCAATAATTTTCGATGCATTGCCACATGTAACAGAAGCATTTCCGGCGGAAATCAGCATAGCCTTTTTCCGCTTTTTCCGTTCCAGAATTTCAGCGCGGAGAATTCAATTTATCCTTGAACATCTGCCTGAATTTCGCGACTTTGGGCGCAACGACGAATGCGCAGTAACCTTGCAGCGGATTCTGGCGGAAATAATTCTGATGGAAATCCTCGGCCTTGTAATAGGTTTCCGCCGGTTTCAATTCCGTCACGATCGGCGCATCCCACACATTGGCCATTTCCGCAATCACTTGCTTGGCAACGCTCTGCTGCTCCGGCGAATGGTAATAGATCACCGAGCGGTACTGGGTACCGACGTCATTTCCCTGGCGGTTCAGCGTAGTCGGATCGTGGATCGTAAAAAAGATTTCCAGTATTTCACGATAGCTGACCTCTTGCGGATCGAAGGTGAGACGTACGACTTCGGCGTGGCCGGTGGTGCCTGCGCAGACAGCTTCGTATGTGGGATTAGGAATTTGCCCGCCGGTGTAGCCTGATTCCACATGCTGCACTCCTTTGAGCTCCTGGTACACTGCTTCAAGGCACCAGAAACATCCTCCGCCCAATGTCGCAATTTCCGTTGCCATAAAAGTCTCCGAATACGTTCAAGATGAGGTTAACTGTATCGCAAACCGCAGGCAATGCCTATCTGGATTAAACTTTCTGTGAGGTTCCAGGCAATCCGGAAGTAATTTGAGAGTTTCCACTGCACGATTTTCTTTTGGCATAATGGCGCACTTGTTTCCCGATTCGATCGTGCTGGATCGGCGCAACCAGCCTTACCAGACCGATTTCCTATGTCAAAACGCCCCTCCGATCCGTTGCCGCCCGAATTCGATTCGCGCCATTTCCGCCATGCGCTTTCCCAGTTCGCAACCGGTGTGACGGTGATTACCACACGTCTTGAGGACGGCAGGTTTTTCGGCCTGACGGCGAGCTCCTTCAATTCGCTTTCCCTCGATCCGCCATTGGTGCTATGGAGCCTTGCGCGCAGTGCGAGCAGCTTGCCTCTGTTCATGGGTAACACTCATTATGTAATCAACGTGCTGGCAGCCGATCAGGCTGCGCTGGCAGAACGTTTTGCGCAGCGCATCGACAACCGTTTCGATGGCGTGGAATTCGTGCTTTCTTATACCGGCTTGCCGATCATTCAGGGTGCAACCGCCTGGTTTGAATGCCATAACCGCAGCCGCTATCCGGAAGGCGACCATGTGATCTTCGTGGGCGAAGTTGAACGTTGCGATGTGCAGGCGCGCCCTGCCCTCGTTTTCCACGACGGCCATTTCTCTTCTACAGGAAGACCCGGCGGAAGTATTTCCTAGCTCCTCGCCAGATTCCCGATCCGGGTCTTCGGTTTTCGACGCCGCGCAGTCGTCGTTCAGGTCGCACATCCGTATAAAAACCATCGGCGCGCCGATGGTTTTTTAAGAGCAGGTCTTCACTGGTCAATCTGCAAAAAAGTAGACGGCGGCTGGCACTTCTGCATTGGAAGCGCCGTTAAAATCCGAAGCGCTCCCCCATGCCGGATAAGGTCGCAACGCCGAGCACGGCGAAAATGACCGCAGCGATCGTATGCACCAGGCGCACCGGCATTTTGTGCGCGATGCGGCTGCCCAGCAGGACGGCTGGCACATTCGCGATCATCATGCCCAGCGTCGTACCGGCCACCACGGCGAAGAATGCCTTGAACTGTGCGGCAAGCGCAATCGTGGCAATCTGAGTCTTGTCACCCATTTCGGCAAGAAAGAATGCAATCAAAGTTGTGCCGAATACGCCGAAATGCGCCAGCTTGGCATCCTTTTCATCAAACTTGTCGGGAATGAGCGTCCAGACCGCCATGCCGAGGAAAGACAAGCCCAGAACCCAGCGCAAGGTCTGTGGCCCCAGCACGGTCGTGACCCAGGAACCCACCGCGCCGGCGAATCCGTGGTTGGCCAGGGTGGCAAGCAAAATGCCGAGAATAATGGGCCAGGGCTTGCGGAATTTTGCTGCGAGAATGAAGGCGAGAAGTTGCGTTTTGTCGCCGATTTCAGCGAGGGCAACGATGCCGGTAGAGATGAGAAATGCTTCCAAACGACTGCTCCCTGGCCGGACGATATACCAATGACCATATGCTCCTCCGGCCATCCGAAGGCATATGGTCAAAGGTCTTGCCAAGCTCAGGAACTGCTTACGCCATAACCGATTCCGGTCAAGTATGTTGACGTAAGCCCCTTCAGCGAAGAAGGGAGGCTACTCCCCAATGACAGGCGGAATTGTACCGGAGGGAAAATGCGGTGTCCATTCTTTGCCGGAAAATCCGCTCCAAAAAATTGACTGAATAGCGATGTTCCGGCCGATTAGCCACGCTGAAAAATGACCGATGGTTTTCTGCCAATATGCATCGCCTCTGCGGATAAGGCATGCGTAGAAAATCAGCTTATTTATTTTGAAACAGGTGATCCAGTATGCCCTTCGAATCGAATGCCGCGCGACGCAAACGGTCATTCACGCCCAGCCATTGACCGGTATCGGGCGGAGCAACAACCAGGATTAAATCGGATCCTGCAGCATCCATGGCTCGCAATGCGGCGTATAAATCATGCGCATAGCCGCCTGCATCAGAAGGCATTGTGTAATTTGCAAATGCCTTGTTCATTGCATCAGAAGCGAAATGAATGACCGCAGCCCGGCGGCCGGCACCATCGAGCTTTTTCAACATGGCCGGCAACTGGTCTGCACCGATCAATGCAACCGGAGTTCGGGGCGCGTAATGCGCTTCCAGCGTACCTGATGCGCGCGGCGCGGCGGCATCCGGCCGGTTCGGCAGGCTACCCAGAACGGAAGCAATCTGTTCCATGCTGATCTGCCCCGGCCGCAGCAAGACCGCTCCATGCGTGGCGATGCGCGACAGGTCCAGGATGGTCGACTCGATCCCCACTTCGCTCTGGCCGCCATCCAGAATCGTCTGCACCAACGCATCGCCCTTGAATTCATCGCGCACATGCTGGGCGGTGGTCGGGCTGACATGACCGAACTTGTTGGCCGATGGTGCGGCGATGCCGCCTTTGCCGCTTTTGAATGTCTTCAGCAGTGCTTGTGCGACAGGATGCGATGGGCAGCGCAAGCCGATGGAATCCTGGCCTCCCGATACGCAATCGGGAATTTGCGCGGCACGTTTCAGAATCAATGTGAGCGGTCCGGGCCAGAAAGCATCAATCAGCTTATGCGCTTCCGGCGGAACTGATTGTGCCCAGTAGTGGATATCTGCGTCAGGCGCGAGATGCACGATGACCGGATGATTGGATGGTCTGCCCTTGGCAGCGTAGATTCTGGAGACGGCTGCCGGATTTTCAGCATCTGCGCCCAGTCCGTATACCGTCTCGGTGGGAAAGGCAACAAGTTCGCCCTCTTCCATTTTGCGGGCCGCCGCACGTATTGCTGGCCAGTCGAGCTCCACGTCGCCTTCCATTAATTCTGTCAGGGAGTAATGCCTAAAATTGCGCAGGCCGCCAGCAGGCTCTGCTGGGCTTTGGCCAAGGTTGGCGCAACGAAAGTCACGTGTCCCATCTTGCGTCCGGGACGCGGCTCATCCTTGCCGTATAAATGCAGATAGGCTCCCGGCAGCCCGAGCACCTTATCCCATGCCGGCTCATGCAATGCGCCGGAACTGTCCTTGAACCAGATATCGCCCAGGATATTGAGCATGACCGCCGGCGAATGCTGGCGCACGTCACCCAATGGCAATTGCGCCATTGCGCGTGCCTGCTGCGCGAACTGGCTGGTGACGCATGCATCGATCGTGTAATGCCCGCTGTTATGCGGCCGCGGCGCCATTTCATTGACCGCCAGCGAACCATCCTGCAGAACAAAGAATTCGATGCATAGTACGCCGACATAACCGAGCTTTTCAATGATCGTCAGCGTCGCATCCTGCGCCTTGCGCGCGCTTTCCGGCGTCACATGCGGGCTTGGCGCCGTCGTCGTGAACAGGATGCCATTGCGGTGTACGTTCTCGGCAATCGGATACACCACCGATTGTCCGTCGACACCTCGTGCGGCGAGCACCGAAATCTCGAATGCCAGCGGCAGCATTTTTTCCAGGACGCACACGGCAGCTTTCATGCCGGCGTAGGCGTCACGCGCTTCCTGCCGTGTTTTCACGCGCACTTGGCCCTTGCCGTCGTAGCCCATGCGCGCCGTCTTCAGAATCCCGGGGAACAGTGCATCGGGTGCGGTATCGATATCGGCTGCGCTATTGATTACATGGTAAGGGGCGGGTAGTACACCTGAAGTCGAAGCACATTCGGTGAAGAAACGCTTTTCCTCGATGCGGTCTTGTGCGATCGATACGCAGGCAGCGGACGGCGCCACGAAAGTGCGTTCCGCCAGAAAGGCCATGCTTTGCGCCGGCACGTTCTCGAATTCGGTCGTCACTGCAACGCATTGCGCGGCAAGTTCTGCCAGCGCCGTTTGATCGGCATAGTCCGCCGACAGCAGATGGTCGGCAGCATGGCCCGCAGGACAATCCTGCGCAGGCTCCAGCACGGCGACCTTGTAACCCATGGCTTGCGCGGCATGCACGAACATGCGGCCGAGCTGGCCGCCGCCCATGACGCCGAGCCAGGTTGGCGGGGTTGCGGAAGGAATGAAGGGGTGGCGCGTGTTGCTCATATTCTTCGTATTGCTCATGTCGGCAAGGTCATGGCCTGTGCGGCCTGAGTCTGTTTGGCGCGGAATTCATGCAGGCGCGCCGCCAGTTTTTCATCGGTCGCAGCCAGCATGGCAATTGCGGTCAATGCCGCATTGGCGGCGCCGGCTTCACCGATGGCGAAAGTCGCAACCGGAATGCCCTTGGGCATCTGGACGATCGACAGCAGCGAATCTTCTCCGCGCAAGTATTTGGACGGTACCGGCACACCCAGCACCGGCACGATGGTTTTCGCGGCCAGCATGCCCGGCAGATGCGCTGCACCGCCTGCACCGGCGATAATGGCGCGCAGGCCGCGCTTTTGCGCCGCCTCGGCATAGGCAAACATTTCATCCGGCATGCGATGTGCGGACACGACGTTCGCTTCGTGCGGAATGCCGAATTCCTTCAGCATCGCGACCGCATGCTGCATCACTTCCCAGTCGGAGGAAGAGCCCATTACGACGCCGACCAAAGGCGCTGCTGTTGACGTTGCCATATCAGTCCTATCAATCCTTTAGGGTTTCGCCGGTCAGGCGCTGCAGCGCTTCCCGGTATTTTGCGCCGGTCTTTTCAATGACATCTGCAGGCAAAGTCGGCGCAGGCGCGGTCTTGTTCCAGTGCGTCAGCGTTTCCAGGTAATCGCGCACGAACTGCTTGTCGAAGGACGGAGGCGACATGCCGGGCGCATAGGAATCAGCCGGCCAGAATCGCGACGAGTCCGCAGTCAACACTTCATCCATCAGGTGCAGTGTGCCGTTGTCGTCCAGGCCGAATTCGAACTTGGTATCAGCAATGATGATGCCGCGCGTGGCCGCATAGTCGGCTGCCGTCTGATATAACCGGATGCTGACATCGCGGATCCTTGCGGCGAGGTCCTTGCCGATGCGGTTTTCCATCTCGGCAAAGCTGATGTTCTCATCGTGCTCGCCCATGTCTGCCTTGGCCGCAGGCGTAAAGATCGGCGTCGCCAGCTTGTCGGCCTGGCGCAGGCCGGGCGGCAGATCGATGCCGCAGACTTTCCCGCTGGTCTGATAATCCTTCCATCCCGAACCGATGATGTATCCGCGCACAACGGCTTCCACCAGAATCGGCTTCAGACGCTTGGCAACCACCGCCCTGCCCTTTACCTGCTCGACCTCATTGGGAGCGACCACGGTCTCGGGTGCGATACCGGTCAAATGATTCGGCACAATCCCGGCAAGCTTTTCGAACCAGAAATTGGACATCTGGTTCAATACCTTGCCTTTGGCAGGAATCGGTTCGTTCATCACGACGTCGAAGGCCGACAGGCGGTCCGTCGTTACGATCAGCAGCTTGTCGTCGCCGACCGCATAGTTGTCGCGCACTTTGCCGCGTCCAAGCAAAGGTAAGGAAGTAATGGTGGATTGGTAGAGGCTGTTCATGAGGTTTCCATAAAGCTAAACCGGCGGGTGTATTCAATACACGCCGCCGGCCGGTTGCTGGACTTTAACGATGGGCAGTCCGCCCAGTTAAGCCGCTTGCTGCTGCCACATTTTACTGCACGATTTGGGCAAGTTCACCTTTTTTGTATTTTTCCGCCATTTTTTCCAGCGGAATCGGCTTGATCTTACCTGCCTGGCCTTCGCAGCCGAACGCGATGAAACGGGACTTGACCACTGCCTGGGCCGCTTCACGCGCCGGCTTCAGGTATTCACGCGGATCGAATTTGGATGGATTTTCGGCGAAGAAGCGGCGAATTGCCGCCGTCATTGCCAAACGGATATCGGTGTCGATATTGATCTTGCGAACTCCATGCTTGATGCCTTCCTGGATTTCCTCGACCGGCACGCCATAGGTTTCTTTCATGTCGCCGCCGAACTGGCGGATTTCGGCCAGCAATTCCTGCGGCACGGAAGAGGAACCATGCATGACCAGATGGGTGTTCGGAATGCGCGTATGAATTTCCTTGATGCGCTCGATCGCAAGAATGTCGCCGGTCGGCTTCTTGGTGAATTTGTAGGCACCGTGCGAAGTGCCGATTGCAATCGCCAGTGCGTCGCACTGGGTCTTTTTGACGAAATCGGCCGCCTGTTCTACATCGGTCAGCAACTGTTCGCGCGTCATGGTCCCTTCTGCGCCATGCCCATCTTCCTTGTCGCCTTTCATGGTCTCCAGCGAACCGAGCACGCCCAGTTCCGCTTCGACTGTCACGCCGATGGCATGCGAGAACTCGACTACCTTGCGCGAGACTTCGACGTTGTATTCATAGGAAGCAACCGACTTGCCGTCTTCATTGAGCGATCCGTCCATCATGACCGAGGTAAAACCCGAACGAATTGCCGCCATGCAGACTGCCGGCGACTGCCCATGGTCCTGGTGCATGACGACCGGGATATGCGGATAGGCTTCGACTGCCGCCTCGATCAAATGGCGCAGGAATGCCTCGCCGGCATATTTGCGCGCGCCTGCCGAAGCCTGCATGATGACCGGTGAACCGACTTCATCGGCGGCTTGCATGATGGCCGTTACCTGCTCGAGGTTATTGACGTTAAACGCTGGAAGGCCATAGCCATTTTCAGCGGCATGGTCCAAGAGTTGGCGCATGGATACGAGAGGCATGATGATTCTCCGAAACTGTAAATTAAAAATACTGTACAACCAAATAGTTATCGCACGCTATGTCGTTAACTGAATATCTGCTCACAACAGATCGATACGCTTTTCGCGCTTTATTTCTCTCTGTTTTTTATCTGCTTAATAAAGTTACCGTGGTGCTTAACTTTAGGAATTCAATAGCAATATTTCCAGCTTTTTAACAGGAAATTTTTACGCATATCAACCCGCGCGCTGCTGCAATATTTCAACCGCAGGCAAGGTCTTCCCTTCAAGGAACTCAAGGAATGCACCGCCGCCAGTAGAGATATAGCCTACCTTGTCGGTAATACCGTACTTTGCAATCGCCGCCAGTGTATCGCCGCCGCCGGCAATGGAAAATGCAGGTGAATCGGCAATCGCCGTGGCCAAGGTTTTAGTGCCTTCGCTGAACTGGTCGAACTCGAACACGCCGACCGGCCCGTTCCAGACGATGGTTCCGGCCCGCATGATTTCCTCTGCCAGCATGGAAGCCGTTTTCGGACCGATATCCAGAATCATGTCGTCATCTTCGACCTGGTCTGCCGCCTTGATCATTGCTTGCGCAGTAGGTGCAAATTCCTTTGCGCAAACGACGTCCAGCGGAATCGGAACGGAAGCGCCGCGCTTGGACATCATGTCGATAATCTCTTTGGCTTCCCCGACCAATTCTGCCTCTGCAAGGGATTTGCCGATCTTCAGTCCGGCCGCCAGCATGAAAGTGTTGGCAATGCCGCCGCCCACGATCAGGTTATCGACCTTATCGGCAAGCGATTTAAGGATGGTGAGTTTGGTCGATACCTTAGAACCCGCCACAATCGCGACCAAGGGACGTTTCGGATCATGCAGAGCCTTGCCGAGCGCATCCAGTTCCGCCGCCAGCAATGGGCCTGCGCAGGCAACCGGCGCAAACTTGGCGATTCCGTGCGTAGTGGCTTCAGCCCGATGCGCGGTGCCAAAGGCATCATTCACATACACATCGCACAGCCTGGCCATTTTCTGCGCCAGCTCGTCGCTGTTTTTCTTTTCGCCCTTGTTGGTGCGGCAGTTTTCCAGCAATACCGCCTGGCCAGGTTGGACATCCACGCCATCAATCCAGTTCTGCTCCAGCTCGACCGGCTTGCCGAGCAGCTCTGATAACCTTTTTGCAATGGGTGCCAGCGAATCCTCCGGCTTGAGTTCGCCTTCGGTCGGACGTCCCAGATGCGATGTCACCATTACTGCCGCGCCAGCTTCCAAGGCTTGACGAATTGCCGGTACCGATGCGCGAATCCGCGTATCTTCCGTGATAATTCCATTGTCATCCTGCGGCACGTTCAGATCAGCGCGAATAAATACGCGCTTACCTTGCAACTTGCCCTGACTAACCAGATCGCTGAATCGATTAAATTGCATGCTTGCCATAGCGTTAAGATAGGAGAAAGATTGGTATTCTACCGTAGCAGTTCCGTCAACAACGCGACCTGAAATAGATAAAAATCAATATTGCTTAATTTCAATGTCCGCCGTTTCACACCAAAGCGTACGCATAAGATTTGACCTTCAAAGCCAGAAGAAAGTCGATTTTCTATAGCGGAAATCGGATTGCTGCCTTTCGAATCCGCTAAAATTAAGGTTTTGCAAAATTTGGAGAACGAAGCATGTCGATGTCCGACCGCGACGGAAAAATCTGGAAAGACGGTGCCATGATTGACTGGCGGGACGCCACGATCCATATTCTGACGCATTCCCTGCATTATGGGATGGGCGTATTCGAAGGAGTGCGCGCATACAAGACCGCTCAGGGTACGGCCATCTTCAGACTGAAGGAACATACGCAGCGCCTTTTCAATTCCGCCAAAATTTTTCAGCTCAAGATTCCATTCGACATGGAAACCATCCTGCAAGCGCAAATACAGGTGGTACGCGAAAATAAACTTGAATCCTGCTATATCCGGCCGCTGGTTTGGATCGGCTCCGAAAAATTGGGCATTGCCGCAAAAGGCAACACGATTCACGTCGCGATTGCGGCTTGGCCCTGGGGAGCCTATCTGGGCGAGGATGGTTTGACCAAGGGCATCCGGGTTAAAACCGCATCGTTCGTCCGCCACCATGTGAATGTTTCGCTGGTAAGAGCCAAGGCGTCCGGGTACTACATCAACTCCATCCTTGCCAACCAGGAAGCCCTGACGGATGGCTATGATGAAGCGCTGTTGCTGGACACCGATGGCTATGTATCGGAAGGGTCTGGCGAAAACGTTTTTATCGTCAAAAACGGTAAAATTTATACACCGGACTTGGCATCTTGCCTGGATGGCATTACGCGTGATTCGGTGCTGACGATGGCGCGCGATCTGGGTATCGAAGTGATCGAAAAACGCATCACGCGCGATGAAATGTACTGCTGCGACGAAGCGTTTTTTACCGGCACGGCCGCGGAAATCACGCCCATCCGCGAACTCGACAACCGCCAGATCGGGGACGGCAAGCGCGGCCCGATTACGGAAAGACTGCAGTCGCTGTTCTTTGACGTAGTGGCCGGCAAGGCACCACAATATCAACATTGGCTTACTTTGGTTTAAACAGTATTTGGGAGAAGATGATGAATGCAACAGTGCAAGTAACCGATGCAGTAGAACTGGACGACGCAAGCTACAAGTCCGCCTATTGCCCGAATCCGAAAATGCCTCTCTGGTCCGGGCACCCACGCGTGTTCCTCGACTTTGCCGAAAACGGCGAAGCGAAATGCCCTTACTGCAGCACCGTGTATCGTCTGAAGCCAGGTGTTGCACACAAAGGACATCATTAATTCGTAGTTTGTCACCGGTCGACGGCATGTGCGACTCCAGCATATTGCCGTCGATTCATCTCCACCGAGCTGTATTGTCTTGTCGCAGACATTATTCCTGTAGCCTGTAGCGGCTACGAAGCCGACGCCGAGATGCCGACGTTTCCATTATTGCCCCGGCACCACCATAATCACGCTTGTACATATATGCATGGCATAAACGACATCATTCATCAAGACTAGGAGCAGTCGTGAACTATCAGGCGCCGCGCTGGTTACCCGGCGGGCATCTCCAGACAATCTATCCGGCAATTTTCATCCCGAAGCCTGCTGTCCTTTTTCGACGCGAGCGATGGAACACTCCGGACGGCGACTTCATCGATGTTGACTTCGTTGATGGCAATCCCGGCAAACCGCTGCTCGTTCTCTTTCATGGCCTGGAAGGCTCCTCCAATAGTCATTATGCGCGCTCCTTGATGGCGCATATTTCCGCGCTCGGCTGGAATGGCGCCCTTCCTCATTTCCGGGGATGCTCCGGCGAACTTAACCTTGCCCCGCGGTTTTATCATTCCGGCGATGCGCAGGAAGTAGACTGGATCATGCAAGCCATGCGCCGTTACCGCGATCAGAACGATCTCGGCGCTTTATATGCAACGGGTGTTTCCCTGGGAGGTAATGCCCTGCTGCGCTGGCTAGGCGAATTTCAGCATGAATCCGATTTTGTTGAGGCTGCCTGCGCAATCTCTGCGCCGCTCGATCTGACGGGCGGCGGCGCGGCGCTGGGAAAAGGTTTCAACCGACTCTACACTGCCCTTTTTTTGCAAACCTTGAAGCCGAAATGCCTGAAAAAACTGGAGCAGTTTCCCGACCTTTTTGACCGTGTATCCCTGCTCAAGGCAAGCAATCTCTATGAATTCGACAACATAGTGACAGCTCCTCTGCATGGATACCGCGATACGGATGATTACTGGCACCGTGCCAGTGCCAAGCATGTACTGAACGACATCACCGTTAGGACTCTTGTATTGAATGCGCGTAACGACCCGTTCCTGCCAACTTGTCATCTGCCGCAGGTTGCCGCAAAAAATGTCACGCTTGACTATCCAGAAGAGGGAGGGCATGTTGGCTTTGCGGTGGGAACAGCACCCGGATCGAATGAATGGCTTCCCCGGAAGATTTTGCATTTTCTGAGCGGAGCACCTGCAGAAAAAACCAATCCCGAATACTTGGATTCTCAAGATGCAATTCAGTCCATTCTCTGACTGCTTCCGTAATTCGCAATAGAATTGAATTTTTACGCCGTCACGCACTGCTGTCTGTATGGACGAAATCGTTAAACAAGCGATGGCCAAGTGGCCGAATGTGCCGCACTGCTATGGATGGCTGCTGCTGGATGCGCGCGGCGCATGGCGCATGCGCGACGAACGGACGCAGGCACTGCAACGACCGGGCGACAAGATCATCAATCCTGCATTGATTGAATTCATTGGTCGAAACTACACGCACGATGAGCGCGGCCAGTGGTATTTCCAGAACGGTCCCCAACGCGTATATGTCGATCTGGAAGCTACGCCATTTGTCGCCCATATCGACCCGGCAAACGGGCTGATGCTGCATACCGCAGAACGTTTATCGAAGATCGATTCCGTCCTGATGACGGAATCCGGACAACTGATATTGCTGGGCATGGGAAAAGTCGCGCTGATGGATGACCGCGATCTCGCAGCGTGTTTTGAAGAATTACAGATTGAAAACAAAGCGCCAACAGAAGAAGCACTATTCGCATGGCTAGATGGCAGCCGCACCAGCGAAAGCATGACGTGGAAATATCAAGGCAGGCGATATCCGGTAAGCCGAATTCCGCATGAAGATTTGCCTGAGCGATTCAATTATATTCAGCGTCCGCGCGACAAGCTCTCCACCGATTAGAGCAGCTGTGTATTTTCAGCTGTGAGCAAAGCCTTCGCCCAATACGTTTGCTCCCGGAGGCTATCCAACCATTGAACATCGATACAGGCAGAGCAATTACGATGCTTGCAGCTTAAGCAAGATTCCATAGACAACTACGCGGCAATTCGCGGCAGAATCAGCGCCCTGCCTGCCTTTCTTTGATTTCCTCGCGCATACGTGCCTGGAACTCTTTTTCCCGCGACTCGATGACCGACTGATCAAAAAACGACGCGTCCGGTGCACGGCGCGCAATCGACAATTGATCCAGTGCGGCCGGCAAGCTTCCCCGCAATGCATAGGATTCCGCCAGCGCAAGATGCTGCAGCGACTGCTTTCCCTGCGCCGCATACACTTTTGCCAGCCGCTCCTGCAATTGCGGCTCCTGCCGGTAAAGCTGGGCCTGATCCCGCAAATAGCGTTCGGCATCGGCATGTCGCCCTGCCGCAATCAGCGCGTCGGCATACTGATGCGCGATGCCGCGCGACATTGGGAACTGGGAACGCGCCAGCTCTGCTTCTTTCAGTGCTTCGCCGGGCTGGTTTGCGTTCAACCTGATATCGATCCCCAGGCTGGCCAGGGGCATGCTCTTGTTCGGAGGCATGAGTGCACGTGCTTCCTGAACCAAGGCAGTTGCCTTGTCGTAGGCGCCCTGGCGGAATGCGATATAGGCCAGACCGTACTTGGCCGCAATCGACTGCGGTCGGCTCTTTTGCTGCAACTGGCTATCGAAAGCCAGGGCTGCTTCCCGCAAACCCTGCGCGGACGAATCCTGCAGCACCCGCATCCGCGCGCGGATCACATGAAAATCAAGGCTGTCCGCACGCTGCTTGTAGCGTTGATTACGCGTGCGCGCCTGGATATCCGCGATCCTCTCCGTCGTCATCGGATGCGAACGCAAATAGGCCGGCAATGAATCGTTGTAAGCGCGCGAAGCGGTTTGAATGCGCCCGAAAAATGCCGTCATGCCGGATGTATCGAAGCCACCTTCCTGAAGGATTTGCAGCCCGACCCGGTCCGCTTCACGTTCAGCGTCGCGGCTGAAATTAAGCTGGCGCTGCAACGCAACTCCCTGCCCCCCCATGATGGTTGCCGCAGCCAGGTCGGGACTGGAACTGGCTGCCAGCGCGCCAAGTATCATGGACGCAAGCGGGATCAAAGCATCCTGCTTCTGATTGCCGATCATGCGCGCAATATGCCGCTGTGACACATGGCCGATTTCATGTGCCACGACCGATGCCAATTCTGATTCCGACTGCGCAGCCAGCAGCAGCCCGGAATGCACGCCGATAAAACCGCCCGGCAAGGCAAACGCGTTCAACATCGGATCGCGCACGGCGAAAAAGAAAAAGTCGTAATCGGCCTCGCCCCGCACTTCCGGACGTGCGGCAATCAGGCTTGCGCCGAAGTTGTTCAGATATTCCAGTACCGGCGCATCTTCAAGATAGTCGCGATTACGCCGGATGTCCCGCATGATTTGTTCGCCAAGGCGGCGTTCCATGACTGGCGACAATTCTTCGCGTGCCGTGTCGCCGAGATTGGGGAGGTTTTGGGCGCTTGCCGGCAGCACTGCGATGAAAGCCGATGAAGCAAACAATGCAGTCAGCAAAGTTCTACGAATGAAACGAATCCTATCGCCGAGAGATCCGAGCCTGCTCCTGCGTGTTTGTGGCAGCAATGAGTCAATGACGGAAGAAAGAATTTTGCGGGTCACAATGCTATGATAACGATCGCTTTCTGCCCGTTTCGGCAGTTTTTCATTTGGCAACAATTCGGTACCGATGACTAATAAAGAAAACCCTAATCATAATCCAGATCCGCAAACCAGCGGCCTGACCCATTTCGACGCCACCGGCCAGGCTCATATGGTCGACGTCGGAGAAAAGTCAGAGACGCACCGCGTTGCAGTGGCAACCGGAACCATACACATGAAACCGGAAACGCTGGCAATCATTCAATCCGGTACGGCGAAAAAAGGGGATGTATTAGGGATCGCGAGGATTGCTGCAATCATGGCGGCCAAGCGCACAAGTGATTTAATTCCTTTATGCCACCCGCTTGCATTGACAAAAGTAGCTGTTGATTTTGCAGTCGATGATAAGAAAAATTGTGTTACTTGTACGGCTCAGGTTGAGACGTTTGGAAAAACCGGCGTGGAAATGGAAGCATTGACTGCGGTGCAAATCGGTTTATTGACGATTTACGATATGTGCAAGGCGGTCGACCGCGGAATGGTTATGGACCAGATCAAGGTGATGGAAAAACGTGGCGGCAAATCAGGCAACTGGCAGTTTGAGGGCTAAGCTGCCTCACTAGGGAGAGACGTTTTACTACTCTTAAAAAGTATAGACAATCAATTGTAGATAACACTATCCAAAGCAGAAATAGGAAAAAGGCACCCGCAGGTACCTTTTCGAATTAGATGTGCTTTAAAGCGCTCTATTCATTAAGATTTTGGAAGATATTTAGCAGGAACTGTGGTGTTTGCAGCAGCCGTATCAATTGCCCAAGAAACGCTACCGGCATTGGCAGTTCCAACCCAGGTAATTTTTTTCCCGCCGAGTACAGTCGGAACTTCCGGATAAGTGGCAGTATCCTTGAACGTCACAGTGATACTTGCTGTAGCAGGAGTAATTGCACCGGTTGTTGCATCGACAGCCTGAGCAGTAAGGCCTGCAACACCTACGCTTGCGACATACTTGCCAGTAACGGTGCTAGCTAATGCGAAGCCCATGGCATCTGCATTCGCTTGAGTGTCATTTTTCGGAACACCTACACCAATAGTCCCTTGGCTAGCAGCTTCGGCTACAGCCAGTTTTGCAGCAGAGATTAGGGATGATGCCTCACTAACTTTGGATCTGACCGTGTAGTCTTGATAAGCTGGAATCGCAATAGCCGCCAGAATACCGATAATCGCCACCACGATCATCAACTCGATCAACGTAAAACCGCGTTGTGCTTTTTGAACCATTTTCATAGATTTCATTTTTTAACACTCCCTATTTGAAAAATAGACAGAACACTGTCATAGCTTCTTAAAAGCAACTGTCGTGCCAGCGGTTAATGCAGCCTTATCCCATCTGGATTGCCAAAAAATTATTCAAAAGTTGTCCATTGCCTCTTTTTGAGTGACAATTTTTGAACATGCGAAGGCTACATTTAAAACTTCTGACGAATTTTGTCATCGTTATTGCAACAATTCACTCGCCCCTCTCACGACCTGCAGGTAAAAAACCGCAAAAGATGGCTCCCTATTCTTGATGTGGGCGCGTTTTGTTTAGTTGTTATTTTGACCAGTACGACGGAAATATTGTCACGCCCACCTTTATAATTGGCAAGATTGATTAGCTCGGCGCATGCCAGAACCATTTCATCACGATAGCCGTTTACCAGAATCGCAATATCCTGCGCAGACACCATGTCCGACAAACCGTCGGAACACAGTATGTATATATCGTTCTCTTCAGTCGGGAAATCGTTTAACTCGACTTGCACCGCTTGGTCCACACCCATTGCACGAGTAATGAGATTCCGGTTTTGCGAAAACCGGGCTTCGTCTTCTGTGAGAAGACCGGCATCGATTTGTTCCTGCAGCAGCGAATGGTCCCGTGTGAGCTGCACTATCTCATTTTTCCGAACCCGGTAAACTCGCGAGTCGCCGATATGGGCAATCGTCACTTGGTCGTAATAGAAGAGCGCAGCAACCAGCGTAGTACCCATGCCGATATAGCTCGGCTCCAGCCGGGCCGCCTCGATAATCGATTCGTTGGCATGGGCAATCGACTCTTTTATGATCTGATGCAGTCGGCGGCTGCGGTTGAAACGCCCGTCCCATGCCTTACTCGACAGCCGCTCCTCAATTGTTTCCTTTAATACGGAGGTGGCAATGCTGCTCGCGACTTCCCCCGCGTTGTAGCCGCCCATGCCATCGGCCAAGACGGCAAATCCGCACTTGTGGCTAATCGCAATCGCATCTTCATTATGTGATCGGATTAAGCCCGTATGCGATTTCGCTGCAAATTCCAGCTCGACATGAAAAGCCATGTGCGCTCTTTAGCTTGTATATTTTTATTAAATTTTCTATTGCCCATCGTCGGCATTTAATCGATTCGGCAATCCCCAGTATCGCAATCCTATCCGCTTTTACAGACAGAAGTAAATCGCCACCTTAAAAGTATATGGGTGTGTTGAACGTGCACAGCACAAGCTTTTAAGCTTTTCTTGTCTTTCAGCTTTAAAAATCATCAGCCTGGCTTGGCGTTTGGGACAGCGGCTAGGCCGTTTTCTGAGTTAATCCATCCAGCATTACAAATCTCAAAGGATCAATATCTATTTAACAGCTATTTAAGTGCCGACCAAATGGCCGGTTTATTTAGTTTCTTTTTCCAGTCGCTGAATTCCGGTACGAATGGATTCATGCGAGAACCCGCGTTGCTGCAAGAACCGCATTTGTTTTGCGCGCTCGGCTGCGTCCTCGGGCGCCTTCCCAAACTTCTTCAATAGAACTTCATACGCACGTACGGATTCGTCTTCCGCGAGGTCGGCCCGAATCATTCTCAATGCATTGTCATCAACGCCGTGACTTTGCAGCTCAGACAAGATGCGGTTATTGCCGAAACGCGCTGAACGGCGATGAATGAGGGACTCCGAAAACCGTTCTTGCGACAAGAATTTTGCCGCTTCCAACCAATCCAGAAGCGCTTCAATGTCGTCGCCTTCTTCGGCATAACGGGATAACTTGCGGCCAAGTTCCATGCGGCTGTGTTCGCGCATAGAGAGGTAACGTAATGCGCGCGCTTTCAGGCTAGGCTTAGGAGCGGGCATGACGTCATTAGAGAAATTGAGGTTAAAATGAAAAACGGGTGGAGAAAGTTATTTTCTCCACCCGTTGTCAGCATTATTCGCTGACTTCTTTTGGTTCTTTTGCTTCTTTGGTCGACTTCTTGGCAGCCTTTGCGTCGGCATCTTGAACTGGTCCCAGCTCGGGCACACCTAAGGATGCACGAACCTTGTTTTCAATTTCGCGCGCCAATGCCGGATTCTCTTTCAGATAATTCCGGGCATTGTCCTTGCCCTGCCCGATGCGTTCACCGTTGTAGCTGTACCACGCACCGGATTTATCGACGATCTTGGCTTCGACACCCAAGTCGATGATTTCGCCTTCACGGGAAGTGCCTTCTCCATAGAGGATATCGAAATGTGCTTCTCTGAACGGCGGTGCAACTTTGTTTTTGACGACTTTGACTTTGGTTTCGTTACCGATCACCTCATCGCCGGCCTTGATCGAACCGGTACGGCGGATATCCAGGCGCACGGAGGCGTAGAACTTGAGCGCGTTGCCGCCGGTCGTGGTTTCCGGGCTTCCGAACATTACACCGATCTTCATGCGGATCTGGTTGATGAAGATGACCAGGGTATTGGTACGGTTAATCGAGCCGGTCAGTTTGCGCAGCGCCTGGGACATCAAGCGGGCTTGCAGACCAGGCAGGGAATCGCCCATGTCGCCTTCGATTTCCGCGCGTGGCGTCAACGCTGCAACCGAGTCGATCACGATTAAATCCACGCCGCCTGAACGCACCAGTGCGTCGGTAATTTCCAGCGCCTGCTCGCCGGTGTCAGGTTGGGAGATCAGCAAATCCGGCAAATTGACGCCCAGCTTTTGGGCATACACTGTATCCAATGCATGTTCTGCATCGATAAATGCGCAGGTGCCGCCGAGCTTTTGCATTTCGGCGATTGCCTGCAAAGTCAGGGTGGTTTTACCGGAGGATTCCGGTCCGTAGATTTCCACGACACGACCACGTGGCAATCCGCCAACGCCCAATGCAACGTCCAATCCAAGGGAGCCGGTCGAGACGACCTGCACTTCTTCGGCCGCCGCGCCATCGGCCATGCGCATTACGGAACCCTTGCCAAACTGCTTTTCGATCTGCGCAAGGGCAGCAGCAAGTGCCTTGCTCTTGTCAGAACCGGATACAGGTTTTCTATCGTCCATGAATACTCTTTCAAGAAAAGGTGGCAAAACGATGCACAGGGAATCTCCGCATCACAACCAATACTGTATATAAAACCAGTTGTTTTGGCAAGCGATTTTTAACCACTTTAATGTCACTTTGGCAAAAAATAGAGCAGAAAAACAACTGGATTTTCATCCATCCAAGGCTCTAAAATTTGGCTTAGATTACCGGAAAAATCAGCTGAATTCTGCATCAGGGCAAAAGAAAAATTCCTCTTTCGCCCTGCAAAAAACCTTATACAACAATGGTTTGATGTTCTTCGCCACGGCGTTCACGGATTTCGCCGATCCGTGTGACCGTTTCGCCAGCCGCCGTCAATTGCTTCATCGCTGCGTCAGCATTTTCCTTGGATACGATCACCGCCATGCCGATGCCGCAATTGAATACACGGTGCATTTCTGCATCGGCCACACCGCCATGCTGCTGCAGCCAGGTAAACAATGGCGGCATGGTCCATGCGTCGCGATGCAATTCAGCCGTCAAGCCCGGCTGCAGAACGCGCGGGATGTTTTCCACCAACCCGCCGCCGGTGATATGAACCATTCCCTTGACTTCGAGCTGATCCATCAATGCCAGCAAGGGTTTGACGTAAATACGGGTCGGCTCCAGCAAAGCATCGGATAATTTACGGCCATGGAAGTCGGCATTCAGATCCGGTTTGGCGACCTCGATGATCTTGCGTACCAGAGAATAGCCGTTCGAATGGGCACCCGATGATGCCAGACCCAGTATCACATCGCCCGGCTTGATTTTCGTGCCGTCTATGATTTTGGACTTTTCCACCGCACCGACCGCAAATCCCGCCAAGTCGTACTCCCCTGCCGGATACATGCTGGGCATTTCGGCGGTTTCGCCCCCGATCAGCGCGCATCCCGCCTGTTCGCATCCGTAGGCAATGCCTTTGATGACATCGGTTGCAGTCGGCACATCCAGCTTCCCGCAGGCGAAATAGTCTAAAAAGAACAAGGGTTCTGCGCCTTGCACGAGGATGTCATTGACGCTCATTGCGACCAGATCGATACCGATTGTGTCGTGTTTATTCAAATGGAATGCCAGTTTCAGCTTGGTTCCGACACCGTCGGTACCGGATACCAATACAGGCTCCTTGTACTTTTTGCCGATTTCGAACAATGCGCCGAAGCCGCCTAGACCGCCCATGACGCCTTCACGCATGGTACGTTTGGCAAAGGGCTTGATTGCTTCGACCAGCGCATCGCCGGCATCGATATCGACGCCTGCATCGCGGTAAGACAGGGAAACCTTGGATTGGGAACTCATGATGTGATTGACGGCAGAGGAGGTAAAATAAACGATTCGTTAAGTTAACGATTCAGGGAAGCCCGTATTTTAACAAACCGGTAGGCTAAGCTCTATTTCATGTCACTTTTTTTAACGCCGGAACAAAAACAAACTGCGCTGTGGCTGGGAATAGGCATACTGCTTGTCGCATTACTGGGTTTGCTGGGACCGGTGTTGGCACCGTTCATTGCTGCTGCAATTCTTGCCTACGCGCTCAATCCCATGGTGGACTGGCTGGCGTCGAAACGCATCGGAAGACTTGCCGTTCCGCGCGTATTGGCCGTCGTTGCTGTATTGTTGCTGATTTTTGCCGTTTTGCTGCTTTTAATCATCATCGTAGTCCCCATTCTGCAAAAGCAAGTTCCGTTGCTTCAACAACGCATCCCAGGATTTTTAATCAAGCTGGATGAATGGCTTCAACCGTGGCTCCGGCAACTTGGCTTTCAGATGAATTTTGATGTGAACAGCATACGGGAAATGGCCGCTCAAAAGCTGGAGGAAAGCGGCCAGCAAATTTGGCAGACTTTAATTTCGTCCATCCGCGTAGGGGGCGCCGCGCTACTTGGATGGCTGGCCACACTGTTCCTGATCCCGATTGTTCTGTTTTATCTATTGGTCGATTGGCATGCGCTGCTTGAGAAGTTCAGGAATGCCATCCCCAGAAGATGGGTAAATAAAGCGGTAACCATGGCAAACGAAGTCGATTCCTTGCTCGCCCAGTATTTGCGCGGACAATTACTGGTCATGCTGATTCTTGCCGTCTTTTATTCATCGGCACTGGCCATTGCAGGTTTTGATGTCGCACTGCCGGTCGGTATCATTACCGGCCTGTTTGTATTTATTCCGTATGTGGGTTTTGGATTTGGATTGATCCTGGCGCTCATCGCAGCCGTGCTGCAATTCGACGGCATGCAGGGATTGATTGCGGTCGCCATTATTTACAGCATTGGCCAGGCACTGGAAAGCTTTATCCTTACGCCCTATCTGGTCGGGGAACGCATTGGTTTGCATCCCGTGGCGGTCATATTCGCCTTGATGGCGTTTGGCCAACTATTCGGATTTGCCGGCGTCTTGCTTGCGCTGCCGGCCTCGGCAATATTATCGGTGGCGATGCAGCATCTGCGAGCCAGCTATATCGACAGTACTTTTTATAAGCAGTCATGAGACAGATGTTATTGGATTGGGGCTTGGATCAGCCGCAAACGCTGGATACCTTCGTACCCGGCCGAAATCAGGAGCTTGCGCAGGCATTGCGAGCCATCCACAATGCGGCCACCGTGCCCAATGAACGCTTCATTTATCTGTGGGGCGAACACGGCGCAGGCAAGACGCATCTATTGAAGGCATTATCGTCGAGCAGGAATGCACGTTATATTGCGGCCGATGCCGTTTCCGCTGCCTTTGAGTTCTCGGCAGATGTCAATCTGTATCTGCTTGACGATTGCGACAAGCTTTCAGCGGATTCGCAGATTGCCGCCTTTGCACTGTTCAACCAGGTGCGCGAAAATAACGCTTTTTTTATCACTGCGGGATCGGTTGCCCCTGCCTTCCTCTCCGTTCGAGAAGATTTGCGCACCCGTCTGGGCTGGGGCTTGATTTATCAGGTGCATGGACTGAGCGACGAGGAAAAGATCGATGCCCTGACGCGCACGGCACAGAGCCGCGGGCTTGCGCTATCGTCCGGTGTGATTCCGTATCTGATTACCCATTATCATCGTGACATGCGGTCCCTGGCGTCGATGCTGGATGCGCTGGACAGATATTCTCTGGAGACCAAGCGCCCGATCACGCTGCCGCTGTTACGAGAATTGCTGGAACTGGAAGATAATCCGAAAACATGAAAAACTTGGCGCTTTTTGATCTTGACCATACCTTGCTGCCGCTAGATTCCGATTACGAATGGGGTCAATTTTTGGTTCGTATTGGTGCGGTGGATGCGCAGAGCTTCGCACAGCGCAACGCCGATTTTTACGCACAATATGAAGCCGGCACGCTGGATCCGGTCGAATACCTGGAATTCGCACTTGGCACGCTGGCGCAATTCCCGCGCAAGCAACTCGATGCCTGGCATGCGCAATTCATGGATGAAGTCATACGTCCTTCGATAAAGCCTGCAGCCACCGAACTGGTGAAACGGCACCAGGACGCAGATGAGCTGGTTCTCATCATTACAGCGACCAACCGCTTTGTGACCGAGCCGATCGCTGCCGAATTCGGCGTGGAAAACTTGATCGCCGCCCAGCCGGAATTCGATGCGCGCGGCGAATTGACAGGAAAATTGCTCGGGACGCCGACTTCCGGCCCCGGAAAAATCACGCACCTGGAAGCCTGGCTTTCATCAATGAACAAAACCCTGCGCAGCTTCGAACGCAGCACCTTTTACAGCGACTCGCAGAACGATATTCCGCTTCTGTCTGCGGTTACCCATCCGATTGCCACCAACCCGAATGCCAAGCTTGCTGCGCATGCAAAGGCGAAAGGCTGGTCGACCCTGCATTTATTCAATGATTAAAAAATTAATCCGGCGCATTTTAGGCACGCATAACGAAGCTGGAAATCACGGCGAGCCGGTTATTCTCAGGCAAAAAGAACACGGCATCGACCTGAAGCTCTTGTCTCCCAACGCAGTGCGTGTCACGCAGACGCTGCAGGATGCCGGTTTCAAGGCTTTCCTGGTCGGCGGCGCAGTCCGCGATCTACTACTGGGCATCAAACCCAAGGATTTCGACATTGCCACCAACGCCACGCCCGAACAAGTGAAGAGCCTATTCCGCCGCGCATTCATCATCGGGCGGCGTTTCCAGATCGTTCACGTGATGTTTGGGCAGGAGCAGATCGAAGTCACGACCTTTCGCGGCACCTCATCGGAACATGCGCCCAAGGATGAGCATGGCCGGGTATTGCGCGACAACACCTTCGGCGAACAGCATGAGGATGCGATACGGCGCGACTTTACCGTGAACGCCATGTATTACGATCCGGCGACGCAAACGGTATGGGACTATCACAAAGGCATCGACGATATTCGCAGCAAGACATTGCGCATGATAGGCGTACCCGAAGCGCGCTTCCGTGAAGATCCGGTGCGTTTGCTGCGTATCGTGCGCTTTGCCGCCAAGCTTAACTTTACGATCGACCCGGCGACCCGTGCGCCGATCGCCGTGATGGCGCCGCTGATCAACAATGTACCTGCCGCGCGCCTATTCGACGAAATGTTGAAGCTTTTGATGAGCGGCCATGCCCTGGCATGCCTGCAACAACTGCGCAAGGAAGGCCTGCATCACGGCCTTCTACCCTTGCTGGACGTCGTGCTTGAACAACCGCTTGGTGAGAAGTTCGTCACCCTCGCCTTGACGAATACGGATAATCGGATCAAGCAAGGCAAGCCGGTCTCGCCCGGCTTCCTGTTCGCTGCGCTGCTATGGCACCAGGTTCTGGAAAAATGGAACGCTTACCAGGCGGCCGGCGAATATCCTATTCCTGCATTGCACATGGCTGCAGATGACGTGCTGGACACCCAGACGGAAAATCTTGCTATCCAGCGAAGGATTACCAGCGATATGCGCGACATCTGGGCCATGCAACCCCGTTTTGAGCGCCGCACCGGCAAGTCTCCGTATAAGCTGATCGAACATCCCCGCATGCGCGCCGGTTATGACTTTTTGCTGTTGCGTTGTGAATCCGGCGAACTCGATGCCGAAATCGGGGACTGGTGGACAGAATTCATCGAAGCCGACGGGCCTGGCCGCGTCGAACTGCTTGCACGGAAATCCAAGGCCGAAGGTGAAACCGCCCCCCGAAAAAAACGACCGCGCCGCCGCAAGCGTAGCAGCCAAACAACATCGGCGGTTAGCGAACAGCCCAACGACAATGGCGCGAGTTAATGCATGGCGGTTAGTGCATATGTAGGTATTGGTTCCAACCTGGGCGATCCGCGCATTAACGTTGAACGTGCAATCCAGCAGCTGGGAGGCCTGCCGAAAAGCCGCCTGGCTGATCGTTCCAGCCTGTTTCTTACCGCTCCTGTCGAAGCCGACGGCGATGATTATGTGAACGCCGTTGTGCGGATTGAAACCGATTTGTCTTCACAAGAGCTGCTCGATGCATTACTCTCGCTGGAACGATCCTTCGGGCGCGACCGGCCTTATGTCAATGCACCGCGCACCCTGGATCTGGACCTGCTTTTATATGGAAGCCAAACGATCACCATGCCCTCCCTGCAAGTGCCGCATCCGCGTATGACACAACGCGCATTCGTGCTGATTCCTCTTCTGGAAATAGATCCTTTTATTGAAATTCCGGGGAAAGGCCCTGCGCACATGTTCATTCCTCAGCTTGCAGACCAAACGATTCGCAAAATCTGACCAAAGACCAGCACAAGCTTACCCGGCAATTACCCCATGCAGATCCCAGTCATCGTCCAGACAAGCGTATTGCTGGCCTTATCGAACGTCTTCATGACGTTTGCCTGGTATGGCCATCTGAAAAACTTTGCCGGCAAGGCGTGGTGGATTGCGGCGCTGGCAAGCTGGTCGATTGCGCTATTCGAATATCTGCTGCAGGTCCCGGCAAACAGGATCGGTTACACCGAATTAAGCCTGGCACAGCTGAAGATCATGCAGGAAGCGATTACCTTGAGCGTATTCGTACCCTTTGCAATGTTTTACATGCGCGAGCCATTCAAGCTGGATTATGTCTGGGCCGCATTGTGCCTGGTTGGTGCCGTCTATTTCATTTTTAGATCATGAATTTCGATAAATACCGGTATATCGTTGTCGAAGGACCTATCGGCGTTGGGAAAACCACGCTTTCCCAAAAACTGGCGGAAGCGTTCAACGCCCAGACCATGTTCGAACAACCACAGGACAATCCGTTCCTTGAACGCTTCTATCGCGACGCAACGCGCTATGCGCTGCAAACGCAGATGTTCTTTCTGTTCCAACGCATGAACCAGTTGCGCGATCTGGCACAGGCGGACTTGTTCAATGCACCGGTTGTATCCGATTTTCTGCTCGACAAAGATCCGATTTTTGCACATCTTACTTTGGGCGATGACGAGCTGAATCTGTATCGGCAGCTATATGACCATCTCAAGCCGCAGGCGCCGGTGCCGGACCTGGTGCTTTATCTGCAGGCTCAACCCGAGACCTTGATCGAGCGCGTAAAAAAACGCGGCATACCGATGGAAAGCGCCATCTCGGAAATCTACCTTTACCGGCTTTGTGAAAGTTATACGCGTTTCTTTTATCATTACGACGCGGCGCCGGTATTGATCGTCAATACGGAAAACCTCAATCCGGTCCATAACGATGAAGACTTTAATCTCTTGCTTACCCGCATTCAGAACATGCGCGGCAAGCGGGAGTTTTTCAACCGCGGAGAATAACAATGGCTGGATATTTGCAAGAAGAACCGACAGCAGTTCGCAGCAAGGCGATTACGGTTCCCGCATTGCTGGCATTGAAGAAGGCGGGTGAAAAAATCACGATGCTCACCTGTTACGACGCCAGCTTCGCCACGCTGATGGACCGGTGCGGCGTCGAGGTCTTGCTTGTCGGCGATTCGCTGGGAATGGTGTGTCAGGGACATTCTTCAACCTTGCCGGTCTCCATCGCCGATATGGCCTATCACACCGCAAGCGTGGCGCGCGGCAACCGCACCGCACTGCTGATGACCGATATGCCATTCGGTTCCTATGCCACCCCCGAAATCGCATTCGAGAATGCGGTCAAGCTCATGCAGGCCGGCGCGCAAATGGTCAAGATCGAAGGCGGCGCCTGGCTAGCCGATACGGTACGCTTCCTGACCGAGCGCGCAATTCCCGTATGCGCACACCTCGGCCTGACGCCGCAGTCGGTGCATCAGCTCGGTGGCTATAAAGTGCAGGGGAAAAGCGACTCCGCTGCAGCACAAATGAAGTCGGATGCCCTGGCCTTGCAGGAAGCCGGCGCTGCCATTGTCATTCTCGAAGCGATTCCTGCGGCGCTCGGCAAAGAACTAACCGATATGCTTGCCATGCCCACGATCGGCATCGGTGCCGGTCCAGACTGCTCCGGGCAAGTACTTGTCATGCACGACATGCTCGGCGTATTCCCTGGTCACAAGGCGAAATTCGTCAAGGACTTCATGGAAGGCCAAACCAGCATCGATGCCGCCGTGCGCGCCTTTGTAACCGAAGTAAAAAACAAAGCCTTTCCGGCCGCCGAACACTGTTTTTAGAACGGCTTCAGGACATGCCGCACCCGATTACGGGTGCAGCGAACCCCTTCCATCCCGATAACGGATAACGCTTTTTTCCATCTTGGCCGAGAGTTCCTCCGGTCCATTCACGGTGAATTCCAGATCACGCAGCGTGCCATCCTTTAATCCATACACCCAGCTATGGATAGTCAAATCCTGCCCTCGCTCCCAGGCATCCTGAACACTTGTGGTTTGACAGACATTGGCGACCTGCTCAATAACATTCAGCTCACACAGGCGATGATGTCTTTCCTGTTCCCCCAGAACTTCGCCAAGATAGGCTTCATGTTTTTGATGCACATCCTGAACGTGACGCAACCAGTTATCGGCAAGACCGACACGCCGCCGCGTCATGGCGGCATGCACGCCAGAGCAGCCGTAATGCCCGCATACAATAATATGCTTCACTTTCAGCACATCGATCGCAAACTGCAGTACTGAAAGGCAGTTCAGGTCGGTATGCACCACCAGGTTTGCGACATTTCGGTGAACAAATATCTCGCCAGGCATCAATCCCAACAATTCGTTTGCCGGAACACGGCTGTCTGAACAGCCGATCCACATGTATTGCGGCGATTGCTGCGATGCGAGCCTGTTGAAAAAGTCCTTGTCGCGTGCAACGACCGATTCGGCCCATTTACGGTTGTTGTCTAATAACTCCTGCAGTGCTGATTCATTTTGTGATTTGGTAACCATAACCCATCGATTGAATTGGTAAAGCCCAGACGGCTAGATGACAAATAAAAAGCTCCGTAGGTGGAGCTTTTTCTTTTGAATTTTGTGTTGATTTTAAAGCTTTGTGCGTCTCTCATCCATCAAAACCAGTCGATACCTGCCATAAACGCGCCTCATGCAAAGCGTGCAATAAGCAGATATTTAGCCTGATGTTAAAGCTTAAAGATTCAAGAAAAAAATGATATCAAAAGCTGTTTCTGTAAAAGTTGGTGATAAATTGCCATACGGAAACTTACTAAAATAAATTCTACCAATTTTGTGCTTGTCTTGCAGGTTACGGAAATATTTTCTTTAGCTGACTGGCGGTGTTCAAATATGAATGACTCTCATGACCGAACTCCCTGTATCAGAACTCGCTTTCACTTCTGGTCAAATGGCCTCTTGCTTCAAATCCACTTTTATCTTCACTACAGACCGTCTTGCACAAAAGAAAAATTTATTCACCGCATGTTTCTGCAAGCCAATACATGCACGTTTCTGGATAAGTTTCTCTTTTTCATACATATACTTCCTCTCCCGTTCAGCTTGCTCGGGTATCGGGCCAAATGTCGAGTCTCATTAATTCTTTTAAATTTTACTGTTCCATTTACCGCCGGAAAGCTTAAATTTCATTTGTTAAATGAAATTGGACAAATAGGTCGAGCAAGCATGACCAAACTTTGCTGTGTATAGCTCTGCTCTTTAAACCAAAACACGCAAGTTAAAACATGAATCCGCCAAGCGTTTTTAATCTCATGTCCGAACAAACAAAAATATTGCCCATTCAACCTATTGGCTTAGTCAATTAATTTTGCTGTACCCACTTAATCGTAGTAACAACCAGGAGAAATCAAATGAATGCAATGACTGAACTGAAAAACTTGCGTATTCCATTCACAGCGGATAACAACGACGAAGCAGTATTTCGCCATTTAGAAGTCGAATACGACTTCGAGACAAAGTCCATGTGGACATATATGAGGCCACCAGGCACCCCATGCTTTAGCCTGGGCCTCCTGTCGGAGCTTCGAAGCATAGATCAAAGCCTTCGTCAAAACGATGCACAAACCATTTATAAAGGAAAGCCGTTTACGATCGATTACGCCATACTGGCTTCCAAGCACGAGAGGCTTTTTAATTACGGCGGAGATTTAGCGTTATTTATCACGCTTATCAAATCACAGGACCGGGACGCACTTCTTCACTATGCCGCATTGTGCATAGATTGCATATTCGACCGCATCATCAATTACCAAACGTCCGCAGTTACTATTTCATTAGTCCAGGGTGAAGCGCTCGGCGGAGGGTTTGAATATGCTCTGACCAGTAACGTAATCATCGCGGAAGAAGACAGCCGGATGGGGCTCCCGGAGATTCTCTTTAATCTTTTCCCTGGCATGGGCGCCTACAGTCTGTTAGCAAGACGTTTAGGCGCAAAAAGAGCCGAGGAAATGATCTTGGGCGGAAAGATCTATGAAGCCAAAGAGCTTTTTGAGATGGGGATCGTTGATGTACTTGCGCCGGCAGGTGAAGGAGAAAATGCCGTGTACGATTTTATTAGGCAAAACAAGAGACGGCGCAACGGCATGCGCGCAATGTATGAGTGCCGCCTCCATACCAACCCGATAAGCCATAAAGAATTAATGAACATTACTGAAGCATGGGTTGACGCAGCACTGCGCCTGGAAGAGCGCGACTTAAAGATGATGGAGCGACTGGTAAAAGCACAGATGCGACAGCAAGAATCACGCAGAGCGGGAAGCTTTCCTATCAAATAACCACTATACATGTATGTTAACTTGCGGCCTACTTATCGTGAGCCGCAAGTTTTTCAATCCTGAAGTGGGCCAGCATTTTGCTGATTATGATGATTGACAACGCTGCTTGCGATAATACGCAATGGCGTCAAGGAGACGCATGAAATCTTGCTTGATTCCATTTAAGATCGCTTCCCTGTTTTGCTCCAGATTATCGTGATTCATTCTTTCAAGACGATGGCAAGTCTCTCTGAAAGAAATAGCGCCAATACTTATTGCAGAACCTTTCAACGCATGAAGAATTTCCTTGGTTTTTTCCAGCTGAGATGATAACAAGGCAATCTCCAGTCTTTGCATAAGCAATTTGTTGTCTACTATAAATCCATCAAACAGTTCTTCAATAAACATCGGGTTCTGGCTGATGCTTTCCAGCTCGGCCAATGTCGCAAAGTTTAAAACAGTTTCTGCGCTCCTATGCTGGGCAACAATTGGCGGCGATGAAATGACTTTGTAAGGCGCCCTTTTTTGCCGAACTCCACCAAAATTTTCAACCATCCTATCCAGCGTTTCCAGCAGTTCTTTTACCTGAACCGGCTTCGGCAGAAATGCATCAATGCCCGCAGCAAAACATTCTTCTTTTGCCTCGGTGGTCACATTTGCAGAAAACATTATGATGGGAGCTCGCATGTCATTTGGACTCATGAATCGATATGCCTTTGCGGCATCAAGCCCATTCATAACAGGCATATTCATGTCGAGAATGATTGCATCAAAGTCTTCGTCAACCAGTTTATCCAGGGCTTCTTCGCCATTCTCTACCAGCACACATTGATGTCCTGCGCGTTCAAGGATTTTTTCGATTACCTTGCTATTTGTGGCATTGTCCTCAGCTACCAGTATTCTGTAGCGTGCTTGTGAATATTCTGGGCGATCTTCTTTGATTTCATTGACTGTCGTATCGTTTGTTGGAGTCCTTTGAATGATGAAAGCGTGTACTACATTGCGTAGCGCAGCTTCATCATATAGCGACATAAGGGAAGAAGCCGAAAAATCTTCTTCAATGACAGACTGGTCCACGGCGGAAAATCTGCTATCCGATCTGTGGATAGCGATAAATATATTTTTACCGGATGAGGCCCGCAATGTTTTGATGGACTCTTTCAGCGATTGCGCGGCCTTTTCAGTTGAATAATTAAGGGTATTACTGTCCGACTGATGCAACAAAACGAGCGTGTTCATTAAGTCGCATTCAGCTTTATAGCTAAGCCAATCCACCGCTTCTTTAATATCACTTGTTTCGTGGCTCGAGACGCCCAGGCTACTCAATATGTCTGTGAATGCAGGAGCATCGCCTTCATTAAAACCAATCAACAAGGCTTGTATTCCCTGGCCATCGACCTGAAGTTTCGCAAGCTGCTTGTCGACTTCCAATTCGAACCAGAACAGACTCCCCTCGCCCGCCTTGCTTTGCAGCCCAATCTGTCCTCCCATCAATTCAACCAGCTGCTTTGAAATGGTCGTCCCCAAGCCAGTTCCGCCATATCTTCTGGATACCGATTCGTCTTCTTGAGTAAAGCTCTCAAATATCTTATTTTTAGCCTCTTCTTTGATTCCTATTCCTGTGTCCTGGATTTCAAAACGCAAGCGAACGGAATCGGAATTGTCCTTCGCGCAGTTGACACGCAAGGTCACGCCTCCGACTTCTGTAAACTTTATGGAATTAGACACTAAATTAACCAGCACCTGGCGCACATGATTTGAATCGCCGCGCAGGGCAAACGGAATCGCGGGATCCACGAAAACCGAAAGTCTTAAATGGCGTTCCGCTGCCTGATATCTGAAAATATCGATGGTGCTGCGCACGAGTTGATATAAATCGAAATCCGTTTTTTCAAGAACCAGCTTGCCTGCTTCAATTTTCGAGAAATCGAGCACATCTTCAATAAGAGAAAGCATCGTCCGTGAAGCATTGTCCATGCTGCGCACCATGTCCTTCTGCTCCATGGTCAATGCAGTGCTATGCAACAAATCCGACATTCCAATGATGGCGTTCAGCGGGGTTCTTAATTCATGACTGACTGAGGAAATAAAGCGACGCTTGGCTTGATTAGCGGCCTCTGCATGCGCTAAGGCTGATGTCAGACGCCCCTCTAATTTACTGACATACAAGGAAACAAGAAGCATCCCTCCCCATAATCCGGCGCCGAGTACAAATTTATCTTCCCAATATGGAACCGTTAATATTGCTGCGCCAAATCCTATGAGTGACAGGAAAAGCGTAAAGAATAAATACCGTTTTCCATAGCGAAATCCGTATCCAAAAATAATCCACAAATAAAGAAAATATAAGGGCGTTGCGGAAGCGGCCGCATTAAAGAAGAAATAAGTAATGGTCCCCGCATCCAGCGCAGAAGCAGCTAATCGTCTGAGAGGTGAAATCGCCGGGAACCATATTATGTGGATAATAAAAATTAAGGAGGCAGCAATAAAGCCCACCATAAATTTAATGAAATCGATATTCCAGCTCTCCCGATGGGAAGTATCGCTCAAGGACAAGAATGAGAAATACAGGAATAGCAATACACCGATGATCAGTCTAACAAATGCCTGTTCATGTTCCGTATCAGCACGATTCGAAAGACGTTCACGAATCTGCAGGAAAAGAGAATTCATATTATTAAAAACAAGCATATGTTCACATCGAAAATTTAGACATTTGTAATCTGCCCGCTCTTAAGCATCAGTTATCAATCGACGTTTTGGATAGGTTCCTGGGTTCAAGAAATAGCTCTCACATAATAATTGTCATTTTTAGCTACTTCTCATTTCGTTTCCAATCGGCTTGCGAAGCCAATTGTCGTGAAATGCTATTGAACGGAGCGAGCTGAACTTTATTGTTCAGGAAGATAAATTCCGGTCGATTATAAACACGACGTTTTACTTGGCATATACCAATCTCGCCACTTTTCTAAACAATTGCATTATTCATTTCAGTTCTCGTCAATGCTTCCTATCGAAAACATACCTGATGAATGTAAATTTGCCATAAATCATCCGCTCTCCTACCATGCCACTGGAATTTGGATCAAATAAAAAAACCGCTGCGCAAGGCAGCGGTTTTTCCGTTATGTGTGACGCAATCTTTATCGTTTTACTCAAAAAATTCCTTCACCTTGTCTTTCCACGATTTGGATTGAGGACTGTGCTTTGCACCGCCCTCAACGGTTAACTGATCGAGCTCGCGCAACAACTCTTTTTGCCGCTCAGTCAGTTTGACCGGCGTTTCCACGACAACGTGGCAGAATAAATCTCCCGCGTAGCCGGAACGTACGCCCTTGATGCCTTTTCCGCGCAGACGGAAGGTCTTGCCCGATTGCGTTCCTTCCGGCACGGTGAAGGACACCTTGCCGCCCAGCGTGGGAACCTCGATTTCACCGCCTAGTGCCGCCTTGGCGAACGAGATCGGCATTTCGCAATGCAGATCGTCGCCGTCGCGTTGAAATACCGGATGCGGCTTGATATGGATTTCCACGTACAAATCGCCCGGCGGACCGCCGTTCATGCCTGGTTCTCCGTTGCCGGATGAGCGGATGCGCATGCCATCGTCGATGCCAGCCGGAATCTTGACTTCGAGGGTCTTGGTACGTTTGATGCGGCCCGTGCCCGAACATGTCGTGCATGGTTCAGGAATCATCTTGCCGCTGCCATGGCATTTCGGACAGGTCTGCTGGATGCTGAAGAACCCCTGCTGCATGCGCACCTGCCCGTGGCCGCCGCAGGTCGTACAGGTAACCGGCGAGGTGCCGGGCTTGGCACCGGATCCGTGACAGGTATCGCAGCTGTCCCATGAGGGAACGCGAATCGTGGTATCGAAGCCATTTGCGGCCTGTTCCAGCGAAATTTCGAGGTTATAACGCAGGTCCGCGCCACGATAGACTTGCGGCCCGCCGCGGCCGCCGCGCTGATTGCCGAATATATCACCGAAGATGTCGCCGAAGGCATCGGCAAATCCACCCTGGCCGCCAAAGCCGCCGCCCCCCATGTTGGGGTCCACGCCGGCATGGCCGTAACGGTCGTAGGCCTCGCGCTTTTGCGGATCGGAAAGCATCTCGTATGCTTCCTTGGCCTCTTTGAACTTGTCTTCCGCTCCCTTGCTGTCCGGATTGCGATCCGGATGGTATTTCATTGCGAGCTTGCGATATGCCTTCTTGATCTCGTCATCCGAGGCATTTTTCGCCACTCCCAACACTTCATAAAAATCGCGCTTCGCCATATTTCCCCGATGCTTGTTATCTAAGCGAAAACGCCGAGCGGATGGTTGGAAGCCATTCCGACTCGGCGGGTCATCCCGGCATTAGCCGCATGACATGTGTCGCTGTATTACTTGTCTTTGACTTCCTTGAAGTCGGCGTCCACGACATCGTCTTCCTTAGGCTTGGCTTCGGATGCGTCTGCGCCAGCCCCTGCTTCGGCACCGCCTGCTGCACCGGCTGCTTGCGCCTGCATGTCGGCGTACATCTTTTCACCCAGCTTCTGCGACGCGGTTGCCAAGGCTGCCGACTTGGCATCGATATCTGCCTTGTCGTTGCCTTTCAGTGCGGCTTCCAGGTCCTTGATCGCAGCTTCGATCTTTTCCTTTTCGCCTGCATCGAGCTTGTCGCCATACTCGGTCAGCGACTTGCGTGTCGAGTGCACCAGCGCATCGCCCTGGTTGTGGGCTTCTGCCAGTTCCTTCAGGCGCTTGTCTTCCTCGGCATTGGCTTCGGCGTCCTGCACCATCTTCTGAATTTCGTCCTCGGTCAGACCGGAGTTCGCCTTGATGGTGATCTTGTTTTCCTTGCCGGTCGCCTTGTCCTTTGCGCTCACATGCAGGATGCCGTTGGCATCAATGTCGAAGGTAACTTCGATCTGCGGCGTACCGCGCGGTGCTGGCGGAATGCCTTCAAGGTTGAATTCGCCCAGGCCCTTGTTGCCGACCGCCATTTCACGCTCGCCCTGATAGACCTTGATGGTCACGGCCGGCTGATTGTCGTCAGCGGTCGAGAACACCTGGCTGAACTTGGTCGGGATCGTAGTGTTCTTCTTGATCATCTTGGTCATCACGCCGCCCAGGGTTTCGATACCCAAGGAGAGCGGGGTCACGTCCAGCAGAAGCAGATCCTTGCGGTCGCCCGACAAAACGGAACCCTGGATCGCGGCACCGACTGCAACGGCCTCGTCAGGATTGACGTCCTTGCGGGGGTCCTTGCCGAAGAACTCCTTCACCTTTTCCTGCACTTTCGGCATGCGGGTCTGGCCGCCGACCAGGATGATGTCGTCGATGTCGGATACTTTGACGCCGGCATCCTTGATTGCGGTGCGGCATGGTTCGATGGTCTTGGCGATCAGGTCCTCGACCAGCGACTCGAGCTTGGCGCGGGTGATCTTCAGGTTCAGGTGGACCGGCGCACCGTTGGCCATCGCGATGTACGGTTCGTTGATCTCGGTTTGCTGCGAAGACGACAGCTCGATCTTTGCGCGCTCGGCGGATGCCTTGATGCGCTGCAGCGCGATCGCGTCCTTGCCCAGGTCCAGGCCGTTGATCTTCTTGAATTCGTCAATGATGAAATCGATGATGCGCTGGTCGAAATCCTCGCCGCCCAGGAAAGTGTCGCCGTTGGTTGACAGCACTTCGAACTGCATTTCGCCGTCCACGTCGGCGATTTCGATGATCGATACGTCAAAAGTACCGCCGCCGAGGTCATACACGGCGATCTTGCGGTCGCCCTTGCCTGTCTTGTCCAGGCCGAATGCCAGCGCTGCCGCAGTCGGTTCGTTGATGATGCGCTTGACGTCCAAGCCGGCGATACGGCCGGCGTCCTTGGTTGCCTGGCGCTGCGAGTCGTTGAAGTAGGCCGGAACGGTGATGACGGCTTCGGTGACTTCCTCGCCCAGGTAGTCTTCGGCAGTCTTCTTCATCTTGCGCAGGACTTCGGCTGAAATCTGGGGAGGCGCGAGTCTCTTGCCGCGCACTTCGACCCAGGCGTCGCCGTTGTCGGCCTTGGAAATCGTGTAGGGCATCAGGCTGATGTCCTTCTGTACTTCCTTCTCATCGAACTTGCGTCCGATCAGGCGCTTGACCGCATACAGGGTATTTTTCGGATTGGTCACGGCCTGGCGCTTGGCCGGCGCGCCGACCAGGATTTCGCCATCTTCCTGATACGCGATGATGGAAGGCGTAGTGCGTGCGCCTTCGGAGTTTTCGATGACTTTAGGCTGGCCGCCTTCCATGATGGCGACGCAGGAGTTGGTGGTACCCAAGTCGATGCCAATGATTTTTCCCATGATGAGATTCCTTAAAAAACTGGTAACTGAAAATCTAATAACCTGAATATGTGGAAGAAAATGTCGCTTTCAAGCACTTTTTATGACGTTTTTTCTTTCTACGACGATTTTTCCTGCGAAACCGTTACCAAAGCCGGTCGCAGCAACCGATCCGCGATCATATATCCCTTTTGCAACACCGCAACAATGGTGTTGGCCTCCTGATCGGCCGGCACCATGGAGATTGCCTGATGTTTCATCGGGTCGAGCTTTTCGCCGGTTTGCGGGTTGACTTCCATCAGGCGATTCTTTTCGAACGCCGAATTCAATTGTTTCAGGGTCATTTCCACCCCTTCCTTCAGGGATTCCACGGATGGCGTCTCGACTTTGAGCGCCATTTCCAGACTGTCTTTCACCGGCACAAGCGCTTCAGCGAAACTCTCGATGGCGAATTTATGCGCCCGTGAAATATCTTCCTGGGCGCGGCGACGCATGTTTTCGGTTTCTGCCTTGGCGCGCAGAAAGGCATCCTGCATCTCGGCTGCCTTTGCTTCTGCATTGGCGAGCCTCTGCTCAAGCGTTGCACCGGACTCCTTTTCGGGAGCGGTGCCCTCAGGATTTACAGTTCCTGCATCCATTTGAACGTCCTGTTCTGTTTGTTTTTCCTGACCTTGCATATAAAAGTCTCCAGCATTATCAATTGCTTAATTCAGTTCTTGGCCAAAAATGGGGATACCCATGCCGATTTCAAGGGGGTAAATTGCGACCAGCAGAAATAATCGACTTTCTTGAGCCGGGACTGTTGCGCAGACTCAAGGAATGACGGTCTTTCTCCAAAAAGGAGCCTATTCGCGAGCTTGTGCGGCGCAAAGGCTCATCCCGCGAAACCAGTTTCCTCCATGTCCGATGAAAGCCTCCATCGGACATGGAGGAACACGAACCATGCTATTTCGGGAGCGATCCTGCCCCGAGACCGATTTGAAAGAGGTGGGGGCAGAACGGAAAGTGTAATACGCAAGGACCGAGCCGCTTCTTGGCGGAGCCGTTTATTTCTTAGCGGAGCCTGGTTATTCTTCCGCCCCCATTGCCTTGGCACGTACTAAGGCGATTTCTGCGTTCTGGCGCTGAATCGCTTTCATTTCGGGACTGATTCGCGTCGGCCACCCCGACAGATGGTCTTCAGCAATCCGTGCCAAGGCACGAATCCATCCCGGATGCTCGTTCAGGCATGGGATATAACGAAAATCAGTGCCGCCCGCGGCAATAAAATCATGTTTTGCCTCCATGGCAATTTCTTCCAGCGTTTCGAGACAATCTCCGACAAACCCCGGGCAAATGACATCGACGCGCTTGACGCCTTGTTGCGCCAGTTGCTGCAGGCTGGGCGCGGTATAGGGTTGCAGCCATTCCGCCTTTCCGAAACGGGACTGGAAGGTCACCAGATACTGGTCTTCGCCCAATCCCAATTCAGCCGCCAGCAAGCGAGCGGTTTTATGGCATTGGCAATGATAGGGATCGCCGAGCGACAGGGTCCGTTTCGGCACACCATGAAAGCTCATCACCAGTTTGTCCGGGTGCCCGTGTTGTTCCCAATGCTTGAGCACAGTCTCTTTTAATGCCTGAATGTATCCGCTGTCGTCATGATAGTTTTTTACCAGGCGCAGTTCAGGGACGTTGCGCACCTTTTCATAATGGCTGAAAACCGCGTCGAAGACAGAAGCCGTGGTGGTGCCGGAATATTGCGGATACAGCGGCAGGATCAGAATACGGTCGCAACCCGCGGCCTTCAGCTTTCTTAACACATCCGGTACCGAAGGGTTCCCATAGCGCATGGCGTAAGCGACCTCCAGCGTATGGCCGTTTTCGCCAAGGAATCCGCGGAGCAGCGTAGCTTGCTTTTCGGTATGGACTTTGAGCGGCGATCCTTCCTTGGTCCAGATGGTGGCATATTTTTGTGCGGAAGCCTTGGGCCGGAACGGCAGGATAAAAAGATTGAGAATAATCTGCCAGACCGGCGCCGGAATTTCCACTACGCGCGGGTCAGACAGGAACTGCCTCAGATAGCTTCGTACCGCGGAAGGAGTAGGCGCGTCGGGCGTGCCAAGGTTCGCCAGGATAAGCCCGACCTTTCCAACGGTGCCGTGCCGGTATGAGGGTTCACGCTCAAACGCCATTATTTCAACTACCTTTCATTCCGGTGACTGACCCGCTGCGCTTTGGCGCGCTTCCATGCGGGAATGAGAAACTTGTGACACAAGAATGCATTTAAAAATTCTTACGCATTATCGTGCGCCGCAGCTATGTAATAAAACCGTGAAAGCCCGTATTCTACCGGGATCGCCTTGCGCTGAGGCGAACAATACGTACCTGAAATGAACCGGCTGGTCCGCTTTGCGGGTCAAACGCAGCCTGGCTGGCTCAAGGGGATGTACTGCCTAAAATCCGCTTGATTAAAGGACCGTTCGATGAACGATTTGAGAATGAAGAATGCCGATACTAGGAAGCAAGCAGTTCACGCGCATGCTTGCGTGTCGTCGAAGTAATCTCCAGTCCGCCCAGCATGCGGGCGATTTCTTCCACCCTGGCTTTGGAATCGAGGTTGTCGATTTTCGAGACGGTTCTGCCGTTTGGCGCGACAGCCTTGCTGACCTGGAAATGCTGGTTCGCCTGACTGGCAACCTGCGGCAAATGGGTCACGCATAACACTTGCCGGTCCTGGCCCAGGCGCTTCAACAGGCGGCCGACAACCTCGGCAACGCCTCCGCCGATTCCGCTGTCGACCTCGTCGAAAATCAGGGTGGGTATGGTCGTGGCGCTCGACGTGATGACTGAAATCGCCAGAGCAATACGCGCCAACTCGCCTCCTGACGCAACCTTGGCCAGGGAGCGAGGCATGGTACCGGCATGGCCGGCCACCAGGAATTCCACCTGTTCCAGACCATAAGCCGCGGGTTCGCATTCATTCAAGGCCACGGCAAAGCGGCCGCCTGCCATGCTCAGGTCCTGCATCGCGGCGGTCACCGCTTCGCCCAAAGCCTTGGCCGCGCTGGCCCGCGATTTGGACAATTTCCTGGCCGCCGCCATGTAGTCCGATTTGAGCTTTTCTTCCTGCTCGCGTACCGCCTCGATATCGCTTAGGTCGGCCAGTTGCCGCAACTGTGTGGAAAGCGATTCGAACTCCTGCGGCAATTCTTCCGGCATGACGCGGAACTTGCGCGCGGTGGAATGTATGGCTTCCAGACGCACCTCGACTTCATGCAACCGCTCCGGGTCCAGCTCGACGCGCCCCAGGTAATCGTTCAGCGCATAGACCGCTTCCTGCAGCTGGATCTGCGCCGGTTCGAGCGCTTCCAGCACCGGCTTCAAGGCCTCATCGATATCGGCCAGTTTCTGCAAGCGCAAATTAAGGCTGGACAGCTGCGACAGCATGGGATTGTCGGATTCGGAAATCAGGGACAAGGCTTCCTGCGCGCCTTCAATCAGGCTGGCGGCATGCGACAGCCTGCTGTGTTCATTACTGATATCGCCCCATTCGCCCGGCTTGACCGCCAGCTTTTCCAATTCATTTACCTGCCATTCCAGGCGCTCGCGTTCGAGCAGAATATTTTTGGCGTTTGCTTCGAATTCCTCGCGTTGTTTGGCAAGCGCGCGCCATGCCTTGTATTTTGCGGCCACGTCCCGCGCATCGTTTTGCAGGCCTGCCTGGCTATCGAGCAAGGTGCGTTGCGCATCCGCTTTCAGCAAGGATTGATGCGCATGCTGGCCATGAATATCCACCAGCATCTCGCCCAGATCGCGCAATTGCGTGGCTGTTGCCGCCACCCCATTAATGAAGGCTTTGGAGCGACCAGCATTGTCGATCACGCGGCGCAGAAGGATGCTGTCTTCCTCTGCATCGAACTCATGTTCGGCCAGCCAGCTTCGGGCATCGGGAAGAACCGCAAATTCTGCGCTGATATCTGCCTTCGCCGCTCCTTCTCGCACCACGCTTGCATCGCCGCGTCCGCCCAGGACCAATGCCAGCGCATCGATCAGGATCGATTTTCCAGCGCCGGTTTCACCTGTGAATACGGTAAAGCCTGCGGCCAGATCGAGTTCAATGGCATCGACAATCACGAAGTCGCGAATGGAAAGTGTGCGCAGCATGGCAGATCGGTTCGAGTTTCGGTAATCGCTAGATTTGGTTGAGGTAATTATCGCGGCTTGGCAGGAACTGGACACCATTCAGCTCTTTTGTCGATCTTCTGTCGACAGGTGCTCATTCCAGTGCAGCTTTTTCCGCAGTGTATCGTAATAGGTCCATCCCTGTGGATGCAGGAAGGTGATCTTGTGCTCGGAACGCCGGATGACGATCCGGTCATGATGAAGAAGCTTGGCCAGCGAAGACTGCATGTCGAAGTTGATATTGCTGGCCCTTCCCCCGATCACTTCGATCATGATTTCGCTACTGTTGGGTACGACGATCGGCCGGTTCGACAATGCGTGCGGCGCAATCGGAACCAGTACGATCCCGTCCACCGTCGGATGCAGGATCGGACCGCCGGCCGACAATGCATAGGCCGTCGAACCGGTCGGCGTGGAGACGATCAAGCCGTCGGAGCGCTGGTTGTACATGAACTGGCCGCTGACTTCCACGCGCAATTCGACCATTCCCGCGCCCGTTCCGCGCGACACCACGATATCGTTCAAGGCCAGGGTATGAAATATGGTTTTCCCGGCGCGCATGATCGCGCCGTCCAGCAGGCAGCGTTGCTCCGCCTCAAATTTTCCGTCGAGCATTTCAGCCAGAAGCGGAATCATTCCTTCCAATGGAATATCCGTCATGAAGCCGAGCCGGCCCTGGTTGATGCCGACCAAAGGCACATTGTAAGGCGCCAACTGGCGCGCGATGCCCAGCATGGTACCGTCGCCGCCGACGACGATCGCAGCATCGGCCTGCTCGCCGATCTCGATCGGGGTTAAGGCAGGAAACCCTTGCAGCTTGATATTTTGCGCCGTTTCAGTTTCGAGCAATACCGTGCGCCCGATACTCTGCAAATAATTGACCAGGTCGGACAGGGAACGGCTGATGCCGGCAGCGGAAGGTTTGCCTATTACGGCGATCTTCCGGAAGGCACTTGGAGAAATGGACTTTAGTAATGACATCTGCAGATTAGACCATAATTCGCCTTGATTATGAATCACGCCAAAATGGAGTTGATGAAAATGCGACTTTCTCCGGATGATTCTTGACAAGCGCTGGCGATTTCGCCGGACGCGCGCTCCGAACTGTCGTTAAAATACTGATTGATCTGCGTCGCATTTGCATTTGCCCGGCATTTTTGCCGAAACGCAGATTCTAATGTTCGGGTTTTAACACCCATCCGACAAGATTGTCAGGCACACCGCGGCCAAACGCGCAATGTAAACCGCAGACCATCCGGAGTTTGATTTATGCGTACCATCAAAGCGGTCCTGTTTGACCTCGATGATACCCTTTGGCCTGTCGTGCCGGTCATCATGCGCGCGGAAACGCTGCTGTTCGAGTGGCTGCGCGTCCACGCCCCCCGTGTTGTGCAGCAACACAGCATCGAATCCCTGCGCGAGAAACGCCGCCTGCTCATGGAGTCGCACCCGGACTATGCGCTCAATCTTGAAGCCTTGCGGCGGACCGGATTAATGCATGCCTTCGAGGAAACCGGGGAGGACCTGGCAAAGCTTGACCACGCCATGGATGTATTTATCCGCGCGCGCAACGCCGTCATCTTGTACGATGATGTCCTGCCAAGTCTGGAACGCCTCAGAACACGCGTGACGCTGGGCTCGATTTCAAACGGTACCGCCGATCTGCATGCCATCGGCCTGGCGCATTATTTCAAAGTGTCCTATGCTGCGCGGGTTTTCGGCAAAGCAAAGCCGCATCCGGAAATTTTTCTTGCCACTTGCGAAGCTTTGCGGATCGCTCCGCACGAAGCTGCTTATGTAGGAGACGATCCATTGCTGGATGTGGCGGGAGCGCAGAATGCCGGCCTGCACGCAGTATGGATCAATCGCTCGGGAGTGGAGCCGGACCAGGTATTGCCCGACCATGTGCATCCAGATGCAATTTGCACAACATTGCCGGAACTGGAACAGTGGCTGGACGAGCATCGAATACTTACCCCTGATTGGAAGCCTCCGCTAGAGCAGTTTCAACCTAACGGGCCAGACTAGGCCGTGGCGGATTGCGTGCGGAACAAGACGTGGCGACGCGTCATGGCAGAGCCATGGCAAGGAGCCGCAACGCAGTGCTGCGCGCAAGTTGTCCGGTATAGGCGGCCCGTCAGGCTGAAACTGCTCTAAAATAGTGCCATGCAAATCGATAAACGCGCACAAACCTTATTGAAAGCACTGGTCGAACGGTACATTGTCGACGGTCAGCCGGTCGGTTCGCGCGCCCTGGCAAAAATATCAGGCCTGGATTTATCCCCCGCAACCATACGCAACATCATGGCGGACCTTGAGGAACTGGGATTCGTCTCCAGCCCGCATACTTCTGCGGGCCGCGTTCCTACTCCGCGCGGCTACCGGGTTTTCGTCGATACGCTGCTGACGGTCCAGCCTATTGACGAAACCGCCATGGAATCTACGCTGCAGAAGAAATTGCAAAGCGGATCTCCGCAAAAAATCATTTCAAGCGCAGCCCAGGTCCTGTCGTCCCTGTCCCAATTTGCCGGGGTGGTCATGACGCCTCGCCGGGAATCGGTATTTCAGCAGATTGAATTTCTGCGCCTGTCGGAGAAACGCATCCTGCTGGTGATCGTCGCCCCCAACGGCGAAGTCCAGAACCGCCTGTTGTTGACCGATGTGGATTACACTCCGTCGCAACTTGTACATGCCGCAAACTACATCAATCAGCATTTCAGCGGCTTAAGCTTCGAAGAGGTTCGTCAACGCCTGCATGGGGAGCTGCGCCAGCTGCGCGACGACATGACGCGCCTGATGCAAGCCGCGGTCGAAGCGGGCAGCGATGCCATGTCCGAGGACAACGAGGCCGTCGTCATTTCCGGCGAGCGCAACCTGCTGAGCGTGACGGATCTGTCGTCAAACATGAATTCGCTGCGCAAGCTGTTCGACATGTTCGAGCAGAAAACCGGCTTGCTGCAATTGCTGGATGTGTCGAGCAAGGCGACCGGCGTGCAGATTTTCATCGGCGGCGAATCACAGCTTGTTCCCATGGAAGAAATGAGCATCGTCACCGCACCCTACGGCGTCAACGGAAAAATCGTCGGCACGCTGGGTGTGATCGGCCCCACGCGCATGGCATATGAACGGGTTATCCCGATTGTCGACATCACGTCGAAATTGCTGTCCAACGCATTAAGCCAGCCGTAAGCCTGAATACCGTAATTTAGCGACCGTAAATGGCTCCTTCCCGCATCAATATCGGCATTATTTCGGATACTCACGGATTATTGCGGCATGAGGCGATCGTAGCCTTGTCGGGTGTTGACCAGATTATTCATGCCGGCGATATAGGCAAGCCGGAAATCCTGGACAAACTCGCCGAAATCGCGCCGGTGACAGCGGTACGCGGCAACAACGATCATGGCGCATGGGCTGCAGAACTTCCGGAGTCTCGCTACATTCGCATTGGGAACCTGACGATTTTCCTGATCCATGATTTGAAAGAAATCAGTTTCGATTTGCGTGAAGCGAATGTCGACATTGTGATCGCCGGACATTCGCATCGCCCTTTGATCGAAACGCGCGATGACGTAATGTTCATCAATCCCGGCAGCGCAGGGCCTAGAAGATTCAAGCTGCCTATTTCTGTTGCACTACTGGAAATCGGAGACGGCATCCCCGCTGCCCGCATCATCCAAGTGGATGCCGCTTAATGAACAGCTATTGAATGCCGCTGGAATTCAAAAACAGCCGGATTCAGGAACGCGCTTTATGGGGACAAGGATTCTTCGTGCAGTGCCCGTACAGGGCGAGCGCATGTTCAGCGAGTTGAAAGCCGCGGTCTTTTGCGATCCTGTGCTGCCGCTTTTCAATTTCGTCGTCGAAGAACTCCTCCACTCGACCGCAGTCGAGACACACCAGATGATCATGATGGGAACCTTCGTTCAGTTCGAAGACGGCCTTTCCCGTTTCAAAATGATTACGGCTTAGCAAACCGGCCTGCTCGAATTGGGTCAGAACGCGGTAAACTGTTGCCAGGCCCACGTCCATATTTTCGGCAAGCAAAATCTTGTAGACGTCTTCGGCACTCAAATGTCGTACTTGACTATTGTGAAAAATATCAAGAATTTTGATGCGCGGCAGCGTGGCCTTCAGGCCGCTGGCTTTCAAATCGGAAGGGTTATTCGGCATGGCATTGGTAAGATTTGGCTTATCTGCTTTATCATATAGCGTTTGGCAAACTTGCTCAAATTTATATTGAGAACACATATGCGCTTAGCGAGCTTTCATTTTGGACGCCTCAGGGGCCTCACTTCCGGCATGCTCTTCCTTGCCGTCATGGGCGGCCTGACTGCCTGCGCCTCGAAAAATCCGCTGATCGACGAACCGGCCGCATCGGCCAAGCCGGCTCCAGCGACGGCCAGTTCGAATGCCGAAAGTGCGCCTTCGACACAAAATGCCAACACCAGCACACCAACGACTTCGGCAGGCGGAGTGCAAACTGTCAAGGAAAAGCGTTTTCTCGGCTTTCTGTCGCCGTACCGCCCGGATATTCAGCAGGGAAACTTCGTTTCTCAGGAAATGGTGGCGCAACTGAAAGAGGGAATGACTCGTGAACAGGTGATTTTTGTGCTGGGCACTCCTCTCTTGAATGATATCTTTCACGCTGATCGATGGGATTACGCTTTCCGCTATAAAAAAGGCAATGGCGAAATCACAAACAGCCGGGTAACAGTGTTTTTCAAGGATAACCGCCTCGTCCGCTATGAAGGCGGCAACTTGCCGACCGAAGAAGATTATCTGGCACGCATTGCGGGCACACCTAAAAAAACTTCCAGCGCACAGCCATCCACACCACAGCAAGCAGCCCCGTCCTCGGCAGGCGGACCTCAAAATTAAAATCGATATAGCGATGAATCAACTTAAGATTGCAGTTGCCGGCGCGTCCGGACGTATGGGCCGTATGCTGATTGAAGCGGTCCAGAATGCCGACGATGCCATATTGAGCGGCGCATTGGATATGGCCGGCGCAGCAGGCCTTGGTTCGGATGCTGCGGCCTTTACCGGCAAGCCTGGCGGAGTCCTTGTGGAATCGGACTTGGCAAAAGGATTGGCGGATGCGCACTACCTGATCGACTTTACCCGCCCCGACGCGACATTGAAGCATCTGGAATACTGTGCCGCGCACGGGATCAAGATGATCATCGGCACGACAGGTTTCGATCAATCCGGCAAGGATGCGATTGCCGCCGCAGCCAGGAAAACGGCGATCGTATTTGCTCCCAATATGAGCGTCGGTGTGAATGTCACGATGAAATTGCTGGAAATGGCGGCAAAAAGCTTTTCAGAGGGTTACGACATCGAGATCATTGAAGCGCATCATCGTCACAAGGTCGATGCCCCTTCGGGCACGGCACTGAAAATGGGCGAAGTCATCGCCGGTGCGCTCGGGCGCAATCTGGACGACGTTGCGGTCTATGCACGCGAAGGCGTCACCGGAGAACGCGATCCCTCGTCAATCGGATTTGCCACGATTCGCGGCGGCGATATCGTCGGCGACCATACTGTCCTGTTTGCCGGCATCGGAGAGCGGATCGAGATTTCGCACAAGTCCGCCAGCCGCGTCACCTATGCGCACGGCAGCTTGCGCGCAGCACGGTTTTTGGCGGACAAGACGACAGGCTTGTATGACATGCAAGACGTGCTGGGGCTACGCTCTTAAAAATTAATGCGCATACGACGCATTCCAGGCTGGCTTTTTTTTGCAATTGCGCTTTTGTTGCACGGGGCCCTGCTTGCCGCAATCTATGTCTGGAATGCGCAGCAAACCGCAAAGCAGGCATCGCCTCCATTGAAAGTGAGCGTGATACCGCTCTCTATTCCGACTCCGGCGCCGGTCGTTGAAGCGCCGCCTGCGCCAGTTGCGCCACCGGTGAAGCCTGCTGCAAGAAAAATCCCTAAAAAGAAGCAGGCTCCTCCTCCCAAACCGAAGCAAAAAATGCCTGTGCAGGCACCGAAAGCGGCCGATCCGATACAACCCGAGCGGCCGATTGTTCCGGCTCCTCCTGTTTCGTCGCCAGTACCAACTCCGGCGCCCGCCGCTCCACCGGCACCAGTCGTACAAGCGCCGGTCAAGACAGGCGTTTCAGTCAGCGCATCCTATGTTGCCGCCGAAACGGCAAAGTGGTACCCGACCTTATCAAAACGCTATGAAGAACAGGGAACTGTCGTGGTGCGCGTGCATGTTTCAGCAGAGGGCCGCGCGGAAAAAGTTGAAGTCAAAAAGCGCAGCGACTATCCTTTGCTCGACGAAGCAGCTATTGGCTTGGCCAAGTCATTAAAATACAATCCGGCTAAAGTCGACGGCTCGCCGGTAGCAGACTGGGTAGAGATACCGATTACTTTCCGATTACACAACTCTTGATTACGCAACTCCTAAAGTAGACCCATACCATGAACCAAACATTCGGATTCGCGCATTACTGGGCACAAGGCGATGCAGTTTCACATGCCGTCGCATACACCCTGCTGCTCATGTCGGTCCTTAGCTGGTACTACATCCTTTCCAAGGCATGGAGTTCCTGGCGCATCCGTAAAAGCGCAAATGCGCTGGACGGATTCTGGAAAGCGCCCACGCTGACTGATGCCATCGCGGTCGTCAATGCCGCCGACAGCGAAAACGTATATACGCCGCTGGCTTCGCAGGGTGTCGAAGCGGCAAATATGCGGTCCCAGGAAGGCTCGCTCAATGCGGCAGTCGATCCGAGCGAACTGATCACCCGCACCTTGCGTCGGGAAATCAACCGCGTTTCCTCCCGCCTGGAAAGTGGCCTGACGCTGCTGGCTTCAGTCGGCTCAACCGCGCCTTTCGTCGGCCTGTTCGGCACGGTCTGGGGCATTTACCATGCCCTGGTGGCGGTTTCGGCAACCGGCACGGTGCAGATCGACAAGGTCGCCGGGCCGGTCGGCGAAGCGCTGATCATGACGGCACTCGGATTGGTCGTTGCAATTCCCGCGGTACTGGCTTACAACGCCTTCACGCGGGTCAACCGCGTGACGCTGGCGGAACTGGATGCCTTTGCGCACGACCTGCATGCCTATCTGACGACCGGCGCGCGCGTCGGTAATTAAGCAGAACCTCATTAGGCAGTACCTTATCGAATCATTTCAACTCGCTTTCCGAGGACACCATGGCATTTGGCGGATTCAACGACAACAAGCAGCAGGCACCGATGGCAGACATCAATGTCACGCCGATGGTGGACGTGATGCTGGTGCTGCTGGTGATTTTCATCATCACGGCACCGCTTTTCACCCATGCTATCAAGCTCGACTTGCCGAGCGCGCAATCCACCCCGGTTCAGGAAAAGCCGGAAACCATTTCCCTGTCGATCAACGGCGAAGGAATGCTGTTCTGGAACGATGCCGCGATCACTCAGTCGGACCTGACCGCCAAACTGGCGGATGCGGCCGCAAAAAAGCCTCAACCGGAACTGCAGTTGCGTGCCGACAAATCCACCCGTTATGAAGTTATCGCCCAGGTCATGGCGGCTGCTCAGACCAACGGGCTCACCAAGATCGGCTTTGTCACCGATCCCAAGGAAGCAGCTGCGCAAAAATAAATGGCCAAAGTTCAGCTTGACGGCCGGCGCATGTGTGACTGGTCTTCGTTTCACAGTGAATCGCAGGCAAAATTCGGCTTTCCTGATTTTTATGGCCGCAACATGGACGCCTGGGTCGACTGCCTGAGCGACTTGCGCGATGCCGACGGCATGTCATCCATTGCACTGGCGCCGGATGAAACATTGCACATCGAAGTGCTGCATTCGGACATTTTTCGCTCGAAAGCGCCCCATATTTTGGCTGTTCTGGAAGATTGCATGGAAGCGATCAATGAGCGCTATGTCGAAAATGGGCAGAATCCGGCATTACGGCTGGATATGTGCTGACACCCAGGAAAAATCCAGAAAACCCGGCAAAAACTTACGAAAACTCCCCTCTTGCGGCTGCGCTTTGACCAGCCCCGAACCGGTATAATGTCCGGTTCATAGTTACTACGCATCATCCGTCATGCAAGAAAAATACAGCCCGGCCGAGGTGGAACAATCGGCGCAAGCACACTGGCGCGCAACCGACGCTTACAAGGCGGTCGAACACGCAAAAGATCAGAATGGCAAAGAAAGGCCGAAATTCTATGCCTGCTCCATGCTGCCCTATCCTTCCGGCAAGCTGCACATGGGCCATGTGCGCAATTACACGATCAACGATGTGATGTACCGCTATTTGCGGATGAACGGCTACAACGTGCTGATGCCCATGGGCTGGGATGCGTTCGGCATGCCGGCGGAAAACGCGGCCATGCAGAACAATGTGCCGCCAGCGCAGTGGACCTACTCGAATATTGAGTACATGAAGAAGCAGATGCAGTCCATGGGCCTGGCGATCGACTGGTCGCGCGAACTGACCGCCTGCAAGCCTGAGTACTACAAGTGGAACCAGTGGATGTTCCTGAAGATGCTCGAGAAAGGCATTATCTACAAGAAAACCGGCACCGTGAACTGGGATCCGATCGACCAGACGGTGCTGGCGAACGAACAAGTCATCGACGGACGCGGCTGGCGTTCCGGCGCGCTGATCGAAAAGCGCGAAATCCCGATGTATTACGCGCGCATCACCGACTATGCAGAAGAGCTGCTCGACTATGTCGACAACAAGCTGCCGGGATGGCCGGAACGCGTGCGTACCATGCAATCAAACTGGATCGGCAAATCGACCGGCGTGCGTTTCGCGTTCAAGCACGACATCCAGGATGAACAAGGTAATTTGATCAATGATGGCAAGCTGTGGGTCTTCACCACGCGCGCCGACACCATCAAGGGCGTGACCTTCTGTGCCGTTGCGCCGGAGCATGCGCTCGCCACCCATGCCGCAAAGAACAATGCCGAGCTGACCGACTTCATCGCCGAATGCAAGCAAGGCGGCGTGGCAGAAGCCGACATGGCGACCATGGAAAAGAAGGGGATGCCGACCGGCTTGCATGTTACCCATCCTCTGACCGGAAAGCTGATTCCGGTCTGGGTCGGTAACTATGTATTGATCACCTACGGCGACGGTGCGGTGATGGGCGTGCCGGCGCATGACGAGCGCGATTTCGCGTTTGCCAAAAAATATGTATTGCCAATTGAGCAGGTGATCGACGTCGAAGGACAAATGTTCTCTACTGAGACCTGGCACGACTGGTACGCGGATAAGGAAAACGGCCGCTGCATCAATTCCGGAAAGTACGACGGCTTGAATTACCAACAGGCGGTCGATGCCGTAGCCACCGATCTGGCCGAAATGGGACTGGGCGAGAAGAAAGTAACCTACCGCCTGCGCGACTGGGGTATTTCGCGCCAGCGTTACTGGGGCACGCCGATTCCGATGATCAATTGCGCACAGTGCGGCTCGGTGCCGGTACCGGAGAAGGATTTGCCGGTGGTGTTGCCGGAAGATTGCGTACCCGACGGCAGCGGCAACCCGCTCAACAAGCACAAAGCTTTCCTGAAATGCGACTGCCCGAAATGCGGCAAGCCGGCGCGGCGCGAGACCGACACCATGGATACCTTCGTCGATTCGAGCTGGTATTTCATGCGCTATACCTGTCCGCAAGGCACGCCCGGCAGCACAGATAAAATGGTCGACGAGCGCACGGATTACTGGATGCCGATGGACCAGTACATCGGCGGCATCGAGCACGCGGTTTTGCACTTGCTGTATGCACGCTTCTGGACCAAGTTCATGCGCGACTTCGGCCTGATCAAGTTCGACGAGCCTTTCACAAACTTGCTCACGCAGGGCATGGTGCTGAACGAAACCTATTACCGCGAAGATGCGTCCGGCAAGAAGACCTGGTTCAATCCCGCCGACGTGGAATTGTCGCTCGACGACAAGGGCCGCCCGGTTGCTGCCAAACTCAAGACAGACGACGCGCCTGTCGAGATTGGCGGCACCGAGAAGATGTCGAAATCGAAAAATAACGGTATCGATCCGCAGGCTCAGATTGACCAATATGGCGCCGACACGGCACGCCTCTTTACCATGTTTGCATCGCCGCCGGAGCAAACGCTGGAATGGTCCGGTGCGGGCGTGGAAGGCGCGAATCGTTTCCTGCGCCGCGTGTGGTCCTTTGCCTATTCTCAAGCTGCACGCGTGGCCAATGCCGGTGCGCTGGACATTTCGGCTTTGACCGATGCGCACAAGACATTGCGGCGCGAAGTGCACAAGATCCTGCAGCAGGCCGATGCCGATTTCAAGCGCATCCAGTACAACACGGTAGTTTCCGCATGCATGAAAATGCTCAATACTCTGGAAGGCGCCAAGCTGGACGATTCCGCAGTATCGAATGCCGTGGCCAGCGAAGGCTTGTCCATTTTCTTGCGTATGCTGAATCCTGTTGCACCGCACATTACGCATGTTCTGTGGCAGGAACTCGGCTACGCGAAAAGCTTCGGCGACATCCTCGACACACCTTGGCCGCAAGTCGATGCGGCTGCACTGGAACAGTCCGAGATCGAGTTGATGGTTCAGGTCAACGGCAAGCTGCGTGGCAGTATCAAGGTGGCCAAGGATGCCGACAAGGCGACGATCGAAGCTGCGGCGCTGGCCAATGACAATGTGAAGAAATTCGTCGAAGGAACGCCGAAGAAAATCATTGTCGTGCCAGGCAAGCTGGTCAATATCGTGGCGTGATCACCATATCGAAATAAGTGCCCACTGAAACAGGAACGGAAATCCTCATGCTCACCAAACGGTTTGCAAGCTTGATTGTGATATTAACTGGCGTGGCGACACTGGCGGCCTGCGGCTTCCAGATGCGCGGCACCGGCCCCAACAGCGGCCGCCTGCCTTTCAACACGATCCATGTTGTGGCATCCCAGAACTCGAACTTTGCCAATACCCTGAAGCGCTATATTGCAGCCAGCGGTACGGAGGTCACGGACGACCCTAAGGCAGCGGACGCAATCATGGAGGTGCTGCGCGAAAAGCAGGAAAAATTTATCCTCTCGCGCAATAGCCAGGGACGGGTGCGTGAATACACGCTTCAATATACACTGCAGTTCCGGGTGAAAGACAACAGAAATGCAGAGTTGTTGCCACCAGATTCAATTTCCCTGCGACGTACGATTAGCTTCAATGAATCGGCGGTACTCGCAAAAGAGTCCGAGGAAGCCATGCTGTACCGCGATATGGAAAACGATATGGTGCAGCAGGTAGTTCGGCGCATGGCAGCCATCAAACCGCAAGTTGCCGCAGTTGCGCCTGCATCTATCTCTTCCGCCAAATAGACTGCAGGACGCGCCATGCAATTGCGAGCCGACGCCCTTGATGCCCACCTGACGAAATCGCTCGCACCCTTGTATGTCATTACGAGCGACGAACATTTGCTGGCGCTGGAAGCGGCGGACAAAATCCGCCGTACCGCACGCGCGCAAGGATTTTCCGAGCGCGATGTACTGACCGTGGAACGCAGCTTCAAATGGGGCGAACTGAGCGCGGCCAATCAGTCCCAATCGCTGTTCGGCGACCGGAAACTGATCGAATTGCGCATTCCGACCGGCAAACCTGGCAAGATCGGCGGACAGGCATTACAGGATTATGTCGCGAACCTGAACCCGGATAATCTTACCCTGATTACCTTGCCAAAACTGGATTGGGCGACGCAAAAGGCGGCTTGGGTGACTGCATTGCAGCAGGCGGGTGTCTACATCGAGATTCCCTTGATCGAACGTGCGCAGTTGCCGGCCTGGATAGGGGCGCGCCTGGCGGCGCATGGCCAGAGCGCGGATAGGCAGGGAATCGACTTCATCGCTGACCGGGTAGAAGGCAATCTGCTTGCTGCGCATCAGGAAATCCAGAAACTGGCACTGCTCTACCCGCAAGGCAAGCTGAGTTTCGAACACATTCAAGACGCGGTCTTGAATGTAGCGCGTTATGATGTATTTAAGTTGAATGAAGCCATGCTGGCAGGCGACACCGCCCGGTTGGCACGCATGGTGGAAGGCTTGAAAGGCGAAGGCGAGGCGTTGCCGCTGATTCTATGGGCGGTATCCGAAGAAATCCGCACGCTCCTGAAGCTCAAGTCCGGCATGGCGCAAGGCCGCCCAATCGGTGCCTTGTTGAAGGAATACCGCATCTGGGGTCCGCGGGAGCGCTTGATGGAGCCGGCACTGCGCCGCCTGAAATTAAGCAGCCTGGAAGCGGCGCTGCAGGATGCAGCGCAAATCGATAAGATGGTGAAAGGCTTGCGTGCCAGGCAGTTTGCCGGCGATGCCTGGGATGCGCTGCTGCAGCTCGGCATGAAAGTGGCGCGCGGCTAGCAGGCTGCCGAAAAGCTACTGCGCGAGCCGCTGTGCGGCCTGTGGTGTTCAGCGTAAACGCGTACGCTTGCCCACACATCAGCCCGCTCGCCATGCTTTTCGAAAGCCTGCTGAGCGGCCTTCGTTGTATAGAATTATTTATAGACAGCATTGTTGCGAACATGGATATCAAGCATTATATGAATGAAATCGGCCAGCGTGCGCGCCAGGCATCCCGTGCCATGGCAAAAGCAGATACCGCTGCAAAAAACCAGGCCTTGTCCCTGATCGCCGCCGCAATTCGGCGCGATGCACAGGCACTGCGTGATGCAAACCGCAAGGATCTTGACGCAGCACGTGCCGTCGGACTGGACCCGGCGATGCTCGACCGTCTCACTTTGTCGGACCAGGCAATTGCCACGATGGCCGAAGGACTGGAACAGATCGCCTCCCTGCCCGATCCGATAGGTGAAATCAGCAACATGAAATATCGCCCGACCGGCATCCAGGTCGGCCAGATGCGCGTGCCGCTGGGCGTGATCGGCATCATCTACGAAGCGCGTCCCAACGTCACCGTCGACGCAGCGGGCCTGTGCATCAAGAGCGGCAATGCGACGATTCTGCGCGGCGGTTCCGAAGCCATCCATTGCAACCAGGCGCTGGCCAAGCTGGTCAAGGAGGGCCTGGACGGCGCCGGCTTGCCGGCCGACGCGGTACAGATTGTGGAAACCACGGACCGCGCAGCGGTAGGTGAGCTGATTACCATGCCGCAGTACGTGGATGTGATCGTGCCGCGCGGCGGAAAAGGTTTGATCGAGCGCCTGATGAAGGAATCCAAGGTCCCTATGATCAAGCACCTGGACGGCATCTGCCATGTCTATATTGACGACAAGGCCGACATCGACAAGGCGCTGCGCGTGGCTTTCAATGCAAAATGCCACCGTTACGGCACCTGCAATACCATGGAGACCCTGCTGGTGGCACACGGCATTGCGCAGCAAATATTACCCAGGCTGGCGGAACTGTACCGGATCAAGGAAGTGGAACTGCGTGCCGATGAAGGCGCGCGCAAGATCCTGTCCGGCTATCCCTACCTCAAGCGCGCCAAGGATGAAGACTGGAGCACGGAGTACCTCGCTCCTATCCTGGCAGTCAAGCTGGTCGCTGATGTTGATGAAGCGATCGCGCACATCAACACCTATTCGTCGCAGCACACCGATTCCATCATCACCGAAGACTACACGCGCGCAATGCGTTTCCTGCGCGAAGTGGATTCGGCTTCGGTCATGGTCAACGCTTCGACGCGCTTTGCCGACGGCTTTGAGTACGGCTTGGGCGCGGAGATCGGAATCTCGAACGACAAGCTGCACGCGCGCGGCCCGGTGGGGCTGGAAGGCCTGACCTCACTAAAGTATGTGGTGTTCGGGCATGGGGAAGTGCGTGTATAAAGCCATGCAGACGGAACGCTGCCTTGCAAGGCAGCGCCGTTACGCAAGCGCGGGACATGTCCTGCGAAATCCCTGCTTCACCATGGAGAAGTGCGTCGATAAGCGCCACCCGTCTACAGGAATAACAATATGCTCTGGGTAAAATCGCTGCACATCTTGTTTGTCGTTTCCTGGTTCGCAGGCCTGTTCTATCTGCCGCGCATCTTCGTCAACCTGGCGATGGAAAGCGACCGCACGAGCACCGAGCGGCTGTTGCTGATGGCACGCAAGCTATATCGTTTCATGACCATTCTGGCGGTGCCTGCATTAGTTTTCGGCCTGTGGCTATGGATGGGTTATGGCATTGGCAGGTCGGCAGGCTGGATGCATGCCAAGCTTGCATTAGTCATCATCCTGATTGGATATCATCATGCCTGCGGATCACTGCTGAGGAAATTCGAAGCCGGAAAAAACGCGCGCAGTCATAAATGGTACCGCTGGTTCAATGAAGCGCCGGTGATCTTGCTGCTGGCAGTCGTGATCCTGGTGGTGGTTAAACCGTTTTAGATCAACACACGCGTTCGGCGCGTGAACGACCCAATGGATAAAAGGTACGCCAATGATTTCCGCACATTCCTATTTCTGTCCTTGCCCACGTGGCATGGAAGCCGCGCTGGCTGAAGAACTGCTTGAAATTGCGCAGCATGCGCCCACGCTCAAAGTGCACAATCAGGTGCCTGGCGGCGTGCATTGCTCCGGCAAGCTGTCCGATGCCTATCAGATCAACCTGCATTCGCGCATCGCCTCGCGCGTATTGATGCGCATGGCGCACGGCAGTTATGCCAATGAGAACGACATCTACGACCTGACCCTGGCGCAGCCGTGGGAAGACTGGTTCGATGTCGATCACACCATCCGTGTCGATTTAACCGCGATCAAGTCCCCGCTGAAAAGCCTCGAGTTCACGACACTGAAGATCAAGGACGCGGTCTGCGACCGTTTCCGTGACATCTATTCCAGGCGCCCCTCGGTCGATACCAGAACGCCGGATATGCGCATCGTGGGCTTTCTTGATGCGCACAATTACACCGTCTATCTGGACACCTCCGGAGAAGCCTTGTTCAAGCGCGGCTGGCGCGATGAAACTGGCGATGCGCCGCTGCGCGAAAACCTCGCCGCGGGCCTGTTGCGGGTAGCAGGCTGGAAACCCGGCACCGTGCTGTTCGATCCGATGTGCGGCTCCGGCACCATTCTTGCCGAAGCGGCGCAGATGGTGGCGGGCATTCCGCCCGGTGCACGACGCAGCTTTGCCTTTGAAAAATTCAATGGTTTCGTCAAAGAAGAATGGCTGGCGATCAAGGGAAATTTCAAGCCCAATCCCTTGCCGACCGAGCCGACCATTTTCGGCAGCGATATCTCGGGCGACATGATCAGCATGGCGCGCAGCAATCTTCTCAAAGCCGGCATCCAGTTCGAGGTGCCACTGAAGCAGATCGAGGCGCAAGAAGTCAAGCCGCCGACCGATGTGCCCGGCATCCTGCTGACCAATCCGCCCTACGGCGAACGCATCGGCGTGCGCGGCGACAGGAACATTCAGGAAGACGAGATGGCAACCGCCTTTTTCAGCGCCTTCGGCACTACGCTCAAGCAGCGCTTCCCCGGCTGGAAGGTCTTCCTCTTCACCGCGGATCTGGGCGTGCCCAAGCTGCTGCGCCTGAAGGAATCGCGCAAGACGCCTTTTTACAATGGCGCAATCGAATGCAGGTTATTCCGCTTCGACATGGTGGCGGGATTCAACCGACGCGAGCAAGCCAAGCCGAAAGATGCATAATTTTCCGGCCGCTCAACCATTCAGTCTATTCGCAATTTCAACCGAGCCGACAAAGCCTCATGGCGCTTAAATCGATTATCTACAAAGCCGAGCTGCAGGTATCCGACCTGGACCGCAACTATTTCGGCCGGCATTCCCTGACCGTGGCTCGCCATCCTTCAGAAACCGATGAACGCATGATGGTGCGCCTCTTGGCTTATGCATGCAATGCCGGCGAAATGCTCGAATTCGGCCGCGGCCTGAGTGCTGACGATGAACCCGATATCTGGCAAAAGGATTTGACCGGCGCTATTCAATTGTGGATTGATGTCGGCCTGCCCGATGAAAAACTGCTGCGCAAAGCCTGCGGACGGTCCGAGCAGGTGATTCTGTATGCATATGGGGGAAAAAGTGCGGATATCTGGTACGAAGCAAATCGCACGCAACTGGAACGCCTGAGCAACTTGCAGATATTCTCCATTCCCTCCGCCAGCACACAAAAACTTGCAGGCCTGGCGCAACGGAACATGGACCTTCAATGCACGATTCAGGAAGGCCAGATCTGGTTTTCTGGAGGTGAAGAGACGGTGCAAGTCGAGCCGCTCGTATTGCACTCTAAAGACTGAGCCGGCCCGCCGGTCTTAAAAAGACACTGTCCTTATTGGTTTTAGGCGCACTACCTGCCGGGTTTGTAATGCCAAGCAAGAAAGGGGGTATAGCCGAGATTGACCGCAAAAGAATCACCTGTTGCGGCTACGCTCCCTAAGAAGTCCACGCATACTAGCCCCGCTTCGATCTTCATCCCGCCTGGACGGCGAAACCCGTTCGCTGCGTTCATCGTCAGGACGTCTCATTCGATTCAACAATTCACGCTTTCGCTCATCCTCGTTACGTGAATCTTTTCCAGGAGCAGGACTTGGTCTGTCACGTCTGGGAATCCTGCCATCATAGTGATGATGACGGTCGTAGTACCCATATGGATGATAGTAATGGCCATAGGGATAGTCATAGTATGGATAGCCGCCGTAATAGCTCCCATAAACAGCGGATGAAGGATACGCGGTAACAGGCGCATCCGGGTAAACCGCGCAACCGCTTAAAATCATTGCAAAAACAGGAATGGAAAAGAATTTCATGGCCGCCTCCGCCTAAGAATTAATTAGATCACGGCATTTCAATAGAGTGCTGGCAATTTACTTATCGTTACTTACTGCCAACTCATTCAGCGTATAACTGGTCTTCGACATGAAAATGGAGCGAGGCAGTTCTCACTGGCATGGCAAGCATTATTTGCAATTTATCAATCTGAGAAATCAGTAACGCGGGCCGAACATGATGATGCCCGCGCCCAACAGGCAAACCGCGACACCCAGCAAGTCGCTTACTGTCGGTTTGATGGATTCCACCGCCCATAGCCAGACGATAGCTGCGCCGATATAGACGCCGCCATATGCTGCATATGCGCGTCCCGCCGCGGTCGGATGCAGCGTCAGCAACCAGGCAAACAAGGCCAGGCTGAGTGCGGAAGGCAACAAAATCCACACGGTGTAATGTTGTCTCAACCACAAATATGCGAAATAACATCCGGCTATTTCGGCAATGGCGGTCAGAATGAAAATCAGAAATGTTTTGGCAATATCCATGGCTTTTCATGTGTCGGTGCGAGCCGCATTATCCCAGAAACGGTATTGCGCTTTCCCTGCTCGTGCTGCGCGGTTCTTCAACCGCGCCGCTCTTGCCAAGCCGCATACGCCAGCGTGTGCAGAGCGCATGCGAATGCAGTATGCTGCCTCTTTGTCTTGGTAATAATGCTTCGCAGGAGAAATCATGTTGCATGCTGTTAAGGGCATTCCGAAATTGAATGATTCCGCGCTGCTGCGCAATCAAGCCTATGTGAATGGCGCATGGATAGACGCCGCTTCCACCTTCGATGTACGCAACCCTGCTGACGGCGCAACAATCGCTTCCGTGCCGAATATGGGCAAAGCCGAGACGCAGGGCGCTATCGATGCTGCCAACAAGGCTTTTCCCGACTGGTCCGCCAGAACCGGCAAGGAACGCGCTGCCGTCCTGCGCGCCTGGTTCGACCTGATCCTTGCCCATGCCGACGACCTGGCGGCCATCATGACCGCCGAACAGGGCAAGCCGCTGATCGAGGCGAAAGGTGAAGTGCAGTACGGCGCCAGCTTCATCGAATGGTTCGCCGAAGAAGCCAAGCGCGTCAACGGCGACGTGCTTTCTTCACCCTGGGCCGATCGCCGGATGCTGGCATTAAAGCAACCGATCGGCGTCTGCGCTTCCATTACGCCATGGAACTTTCCGCTTGCGATGATTACCCGCAAAGTTGCGCCTGCGATTGCAGCCGGCTGTACCATCGTCATTAAGCCTGCGGAACAAACGCCGCTATCGGCGCTGGCGCTGGCAGAACTTGCGCATCGCGCCGGCATGCCGCCCGGCGTGATCAATGTCGTGACCGCCGACGGCAGCCGCTCGATCGAAGTCGGCGAGGCGCTGTGCGCCAGCACCATCGTGCGCCACTTGTCCTTTACCGGCTCTACGCCCGTTGGTCGCATCCTGATGCAGCAATGCGCGCCGACCGTCAAGAAACTAAGCTTGGAACTGGGCGGCCATGCGCCATTTATCGTATTTGAGGATGCCGATCTCGATGCCGCAGTAAAGGGTGCCGTGCAAACCAAGTACCGCAATGCAGGACAAGTCTGCATCGCCACCAATCGCTTCTATGTACATGAAGCGGTGTACGACGCCTTTGTTTCCAGGCTCGCCGCGAACAGCGCAAAGATCAAGGTCGGCAATGGCTTCGAGCAAGGCGTCTCCATCGGCCCGCTGATTGACCAGCAGGCCGTCGCCAAGGTCGAGGAACATATTGCCGACGCAGTCGCCAGGGGTGCCAAAGTCGAAAGCGGCGGGAAGAAGCATGCGCTGGGCGGACAATTCTATGAACCGACGGTGCTGTCGCAGATTACCGGCGAGATGAAAATCATGCGCGAGGAAACCTTCGGTCCGGTGGCTGCTGTCATGAAGTTTTCAACGGAAGAAGAAGTCATCGCTGCGGCCAATAATACCGAATACGGCCTGGCGAGCTACTTCTATTCGCGCGACATCGGCCGCATCTGGCGCGTCGCGGAGAAGCTGGAATACGGCATGGTTGGTGTCAACACCGGTGCAATTTCCAATGAAGTTGCACCATTCGGCGGCGTCAAGCAATCCGGCCTGGGCAGGGAGGGATCGAAATACGGCATCGACGAATACCTGGAAATGAAATATGTGTGCCTGGGAGGCATTTAAATGCCTTGAACGCCCCATTACGCCAGTCATGGCAGCAGCGACGCTTGCACACGTATGCCCGCTTGCAGGCGGGCATCGATGCGCGGGCAGGCGACATTTCTCCTGAATTCCTTGCTTCACTTGCTGTACGCGTTTTAGCTTGAACGAAATAGATTACGTATAGACGGCATGCCGTCTAAAATTCACACTTTACCTTGCTTTGAATACCGGCTTCATTTGTTGGAAGCTCTTTAAAAAGGATCATCATGCTTAGAGGCATATTACTGATACTTGCAACGCTGTTTGCAGTATTTATCGTCAGCGGCATCATCTATACGAAAATATTCGGCCCTATAGGCGGTACGCCCGCAGCATCTGCGCCTACTGCTGTCTCTGCAAGCCCGAAATGATGCGTTGTTGATCAATTGCCTGTATGCCATCCCATGAAGTTCCCTCAGCAAAGACGCTACTGAGCAATCGCGGCATGGCTGTCATGCTTGCCGCACTTGCCATGCTCGGACCTTTTTCGGTGGATACCTATCTGCCGGCTTTTCCAAACATAGAGCAATCGCTGCATGCGACGCCGATCGAAGTGCAGCAGTCATTGACTGCCTACATGTTTTCCTTTGCGGTCATGATCCTGTGGCACGGTGCCTTGTCAGATGCATTTGGCAGGCGCAACATCATCCTTGGCTCGCTCGCGCTGTTTGCAATTGCTTCCCTGGGTTGCGCAGCGGCTCACAGCGTCGAATACCTCTGGGCATTCCGCATGCTGCAAGGCATATCGGCAGGCGCCGGGGTGGTTATCGGCCGTGCAATCATTCGCGACTTGCATGGCGGCGCTGCCGCGACGCGCCTGCTGTCGCTGGTGACCATGATCTTCTCCCTGGCTCCGGCAATCGCGCCGATCCTGGGTGGCTGGATCGTCAAACTGCTCGACTGGCGCTCGGTATTCTTATTCCTGTTTATCTATGCCGTGCTGTTGCTGTGGTATTGCTATAAACGCCTGCCGGAAACGCTTCCTCCGGAAAACCGGCAGGCATTCAATGTGCAATTTCTGATGCGAAGTTATGGTCAGGTCCTAGGTTCCAGGATGTTTTACCTGAAAGCCGGTACCGTCGCATTCAATTTTGCGGGCCTGTTCCTGTATGTGGCCGCAGCACCGGCATTCATCACCCATCATTTGAAACTGGGGCCGGATGGATTCGGATGGCAATTCATTCCTGCCGTTGCCGGGATCTTTCTGGGCGCACTGACCGCGAACCGTCTGGCGGGAAAAATTCCGGTCGGGAGGCAAATGGCAATCGGATTCGTCTCGCTGGTAGGCGCGGCCGCAGGCAATGTGCTCTACCACAGCCTTTATCCGCCATCCATCCCCTGGTCGGTCATCCCCTTGTTCTTTTACACTTGGGGTATGTCGGTCGTCACGCCAGGCATGACCTTGCTGGTGCTGGATCTTTTTCCGGAGATCCGCGGTGTGGTTGCTTCCTGCCAATCGTTTGTGCAAACCATGCTCAGTGCGCTGGTGGCAGGCCTGGTCGCGCCATTGCTTTCGCAAACCGTTCTGTGGCTCGCGCTCGGACAGCTCGGCTTTGCGCTGATTGCCATGACGTTGTGGTTAAGGGCGAGAACGCTGCACAGAAGAATCGGTTCCCCGCTTCCAGTGAAAGAAGGGGCGCAATAGCATTACAAGGTGCGGAATCGCCACTTCGGCCGGATTGATGCCACCTTTGGCAGAGCGTGCGGCATCATGCTCGATGCACCGACATGACTTCCTTGTCCAGCAAATCGCGGTAGAGCGCTGCATCCCGCGTTGCCAGATGCAGCACCATTTTCGGTGCCTGGGCTTTTACGAGCCGGTTGATGACAACACCGATGACGACCATTGCGCCGCCAAAAAAGCGTGCGCCGTAGAACGCCAATGCCAGGCCGAGAATGATCAGGATCAGGGCGACGGGAACGAGATTCAGCCGGTCCTTCATGTACTTTTGTGCAAGCTTGGGATTGACAATGACGCGGAAACGGCCAAACGGCAATCCGTTCTTAAATTCATTAAACGGGATGAATTCAACCGGCTGCAATTCTTCGGTGGTACTGGTTTCGCTCATTTCACTGCTCATTTAACCTGGTATGAAAGAACCGCATTATAAACCGGGCGATTGCACTCTCTGGCAAACAAAATGCCACGGATGTTCAAACAGGCGCCGGGTGCCGGATAACAACTGCCCCGGCGCTGCCTGAATCCGTCATTTTCCGAACAGTCCCTTCAACAGCTGCTCCTGAACTTTTCCCTTTTGCTTGTCGAGCTCTTTCTGTGCCTTGGCTTTCACTTCATCCTTTTTTTCATCGATTTTTTGCTTGGCAAGTTCAGTCGCCATGCCCTGGAAATCGATTTTCCAGCCGATTGCCGAGAACGGACCGCTCAACCTGACGGGGATGGTAACGCCTTTCAGCGCTTGCAGTTCAGGGCCGCCCTGCCCCTGCAGGGTAGAGACAACCGTCGTTTTGGCCAGGTAGTCCAGCCGGTCTGCTCCGAGATCGATCGTGCCGGCTCCGCCGACACGGATCAGGGGCGACTTTATGGCAAGGTCGTCATTATGCGCAACGCCATTGACTACACGGAAACTGCCGCTCATCTCGCTGAAATCGGTCTTTTCATTGGCAGAACCGGTGCCGGTCTGCGACGGCTCATTTCCCTTGATCGCTCCTATCCTGGCCTTGGCATTGCGTACCGTCTGCGCCACATTTACGCCGCGGATCGCACCGTCGCGCAAGGCCAGCTTCATGGTTCCGTTGAGGTTTTTCTTCCACTGGGTAAGGCCGCCTCCCTCTGTCGTCACGTTCAGATCGACATTTCCCCGCCCTTCGAGCGGATCCTTGCCGATTGCATCCTTTAACAAAGGACCGACATTGACGCCGGCAAGTGTCTGACGCAGGGAAATCCGGGGAGCCTTGGTCGCTGTCGCCGACACTGCTCCCGAAGTGCTGCCGCCGTACAGATTTGCCGACAGCGGATTGACATTGATATTGCCGCCGCCCGCTTTCAGGTCCATGCGCAGGTTCGATGTCTTGATGTTATTGACCGTCAATGCGCCGATACGCAAGCTGCCGTTTGCCTGCAGATCACGCAAGCCCGATAAATCCAGCGGCGCGGCGTCGGCTTGCTCGGGTGTTTTTTCCGGGGCGCCGCCTGACTGTGCGTCGGCCGACCTGGACTTGTAGCGATCTGCATTCAGGCGGTCGATGGCAATGTCGAACGTATAGGCCATCGGAGAAAAATTCGTGGCACCAAGCTTGGCGTCAAACGTGCTTTCGTCGAGCTTGCCCTTGAGCGTCAACGAAGCATTCTTCTTACCCAGATCGGCATGGGCTTTGCCGCCTGCGTTCAATTTCATGGCGCCGCCACCGGGATTGGGCAGGCTTAGATCCGCGTTGAGCGACGATGCTTCAATGATCTGGCTGTTCAGATCGACCACGAGCGGAGTGGTCATGGCGCCGTCAATCACGGTCGCGCCTTTCTTGCCGGATAGCGCAAGTTTCAGCTGCGGCGAGGAAAACAGCATTTTGTCGATATTTCCGGAGAAAGTGCCGGTCAGCTTTGCTTTTGCATCAAGCTCGCCTTCCTTCACGGTCGCGTCGAGGGTCAGGGCCGGCAACTTGAATGCTTGCGGCGAGCCTTCAAACGAAGGAGCGGAAAATTCTGCATCCACGGTCCGAGCTCCCTCGATCAGCTTTACCTGTCCGCTGATCTTGTCGCCGGAGGCGCCTTTGTCGGTCATGGCCAGTTTCGGCGCATTGAACTTGATGTCGAACTGCTGTGCCGCACGCTTTCCGCTCAAGGCAAGTTTGACGCCATCCAGGGCGAAGCGCTTTTCGGCTGCTGCGATGTCGGCATCGCCGGCAAGTGTCAGCACCAGGTCGGAAAATCCGGCCAGCATGCCCTTGATGCTTGCATCGGTATTCTTGATTGCATATTGCTTTTTGCCGAGATCGAAACTCACGCCGCTTTTCCATGCAATATCTGCATCCATCGCCGGACTGTTCGATTTCACATGCGCATTCAAGGAAACCTTGCTGTCAGCCTTGTCAGCGATCTTGCCGGTTTCCAGATCCAGTTTGCTTATTTCCAGTCGCTGCTTTTTCTGCAGGTCTTCATACAACAGGCGTGAATCGGTGATGCTCACCCCGTCGATATCGAATGCGACTTGGCCGTCTTGGTCGTCCTGCTCCTTGGAAAGCAGGTCGTCAAAGTTGGTACTGCCGTCCTTGAAGCGCTTGATGTGCACATTCAGGCCGTCGATCTTGACATGGTCGACCACCAGCGTCTTGGACAGCAGCGGAATCAGGGCCAGCGAAACTTTGGCGCTGTTAACCGAAGCGAATTCGGCCTTGCCTTGATGCTCCGAAATACTCACCTTCCCGAGATCGGCGCCGATTTTAGGAAAGAAGGTCAGCTTGATTTCACCAGGGATTGTCAGGGTGCGCTGCTTTTTTTCCTGCACGGTCTTGATGATGTAAGGCTTGTAGTCGTTCGGGTCAAATGTTGCTGCGATGATGACACCAGCTACGATTACGATTCCGAGCAATCCCAGCAGGCCGAATACAAGATACTTCACTGATTTGGGCATATTTTTATCCGCAGTGGCTGTTTTCTGAAGTGGTGCGCAAGAAGCAAAGACGCAAAACCGGCTTTATACAAATTTATTGGCAACGCCTGAAAACCGGTTCCAGACTGACCGCATCACCTTGCTGACAGTGATGCGTTCCTATTATTACAAAAATGAAACCTTGCGGAAACAATTGGAAGTTGTAAGAAATTGTTTGTTGCAACGAACGATAACGATATTGCAACTAGCTCGACCGGAGTTCCTCCGCATATAGCTTAAAAATCCCCGGGCGCCACCTGTGCGCAGACAAGGCCTTGACTGCGCCACATTGCCACAACCTTATCGCGATCATCAAATACCATGAGCACCCGCTCCTTGGGAATCAGACCTTTTGTCAGCCAACCGCGCTTCAGGACATGGTCAGCAGTCAGGTCACCGAAGCCGCGCATGATCAGGTGGTCATGCGGAACGGAAAATTTTTTCAGCCATTCGACGGTTTCTTTTTTCACTTCGTCCGAGCGACCGCTCACGATCCAGATTTGATATCCCTGCTTATGCAAACCGCGCAGAACTTCAATAATCGGTTCGTTCGGCATGTCATCCGTGCACGCCGCAAAAAACTTCCTCCAGTTTTTCTTCCCTTCCAAGAAGTGCAGACGGTGTTCAATCAGCGCAATCGTGCCGTCAAGATCGAATACGACGATGTTTTTCATGTTTTTTCCTGCGTTGTTAGACGTTATTGTCAGGCTGTGTCGATTGGATGTGAACGAAGAAATATTGTTGCATGCGATTCCATGGAATCACTCGGCACGAACAGGGCTTACCAAGCGGAAGAAGCAGGCACAAATCCTTAACTTTGTGGAACTTGCTTCCCGCCTGTCCATCAACTTATTCATGTAAGGCAGCGCTTCGTGTTTCGCAACTCGCTTTACTCGGAACCGCTTCCGGTACGGCGCGCAAAAACCAGACCCCTCAATCTTATAGAAGGAGAACAGGATGCAATTGATTAATGAAATCATGACGCGCGACGTCATGACGGTTTCACCTCAGGAAACCATTCGACGGGCCGCGCAAATGATGGATGAATTGAATGTCGGTGCAGTGCCGGTGTGCGACGGACAGAAATTGGTCGGAATGATTACGGATCGGGATATTACGGTGCGGGCAATCGCCGCGGGATGTGCGCCGGACAGTACCTATGTCGGCGATATCATGTCAAGCGATGTACGCTGGTGCTACGACGATCAACCCGTAGACGAGGTGATGGAACAGATGCAGGATGTGCAGATCAGGCGCATACCGGTGATGGATCACAACACGCAGAATATGATAGGCATCGTTTCCCTCGGTGACCTGGCGACCAAGCATTCGGCGGAAGTGGATCGCACGCTGGAAAAAATTTCTTCACCATCCGAACCGGATCGCCCGCAACTAAATTCCTGAACGGCTGTCATACTCAACACTCATTTCTGAGTGAAATAGGAAGAATATCGTATTCTTCTCAAAAAAGGGGTTCGCTGAAAATGCCAACCCCTTTTTCTTTGGAAAGAAAAAACAACGTTTGCTGGTTGACCGCTTATCAGCCGTTCGCTTCAAACCGGTGCGTTAAAAAGCATAGGCATCGCGCAAGCAAGGCAAGGCCAAAACGATTCAACAGGCTGATATTTCGTGTACACCGTTCGGCAAACAGACCATACCGGACTTGCTTGCCTGAACATGCTTTCTTTAAAGTGCATTACCGGCCACGACCGGATAACCCGCTTCGGAAATTGCGTTCTTGACTGCATCCAGGCCGGCAGACGATTCGACCTTAACCGTTTTGTTTGCCAAATCCACATTTACCGTTGCGGCACGGTCGACTTCCTGAACTGCGTTGGTAACCGATTTGACGCAATGTCCGCAGCTCATCCCTTCAACTTTCAATTCATACATAGCATATCCTCCTGACTGAATGAAAGTTCACTATAAGGCTTCCCATCGTGGCAAGGGCAAGAATTTTCTCAGAATATATTAACAAGCAAGGGACTCCGATACATGTTTAGTGCATGCCCGTGCGCATGGATGCCATAGCGCGGCAGGACTGCGCGCACCGTCGGCAAATGTCGGCACATTGCTGCATGGTGTTTGAATGCTGACCCTGCTGGGCGGATGCAGTCCTGGTACAGATATCCGCGCACTGCTCGCAAATTTTTGCACATAATTCGCAAGTGTCGAAATGCATCGGGGATTCGCGGCTCATCAGCTTGGCGTCCAACATGCAGATATCCGCACAGTCCCGGCAGGAAGAAATGCATTCCGCCATGCCCTGCATATCCATGCGAACGCATTCTGCAAAACAGGTTTCGCATGCTTGCGCGCAATCCAGGCAATTCCGGATGCATTCCTGCAGATGCTGTTGCATTTGAGGATTGGTCGATGTGCCCTGCATTTGTAATGTCATGATCTGTCTCCTGTAGATTGAAGTTAAAGATCCTGCTTGCTGGAATGGGTCCCGGCAAGCCTGGACTGATATCCCGTTTTAGGATTTTGAATTTCCTTCCTTCCAGGACTTTTTCATTTTTGCCATTTCCGACTTTTCCTGGTTCTGTTTTTCGACTATCTGTTTTGCGAATTCTTTAACTTCCTGATGTTCCGCTTTGGAAATCGCCTGCTGCGCCATTCGGATACCGTTGGTGTGGTGCCTGCTCATCATGTCGATAAACATGAGATCGAATTTTTCGTCCTTGGCGGCTCGCAGCTTATCCATGTTCTTATCGTGGTTCTGCACGGATTCCCTCATTCCGCGCATGCGGCTGTTCGTAGCGTCACCCTTCCCTGCATACCACTGCTCCTTCATTTGCTGAAGTTGCTTAATGTCCTTCTGCTCATCGTCTATCATTTTTTGCGCTATTTGCTTCAGTTCATCATGTGCCGCATGGTCTTTCACGAGTTCTGCCATCTGTATGCCGCGCGCGTGATGCATGCTCATGGTATCCAGGAACTGGTGATCAAACGCCTGTCGTTCCGCACCAGTCTTTCCATCTTTCATTCCGCTTGGCGGACCGGATTGCATGTCTCCTCTTTGCTGCATTCCTGGAGAGCCGGATTGTGCATGCGCAATAGTGCAAAAAATCAAGGAAGTAAAGGCTGCAAGTATGTACTTTGAGAAATGCATGGCCAGCTCCTCAATGGACAACTACGATAGGTAATAGATATATCGACAAGATAGAGTCGGAGCGACAGGAAATGTTCTCTGTCTAAGCGAAAACGACTCTTTTAAAACAAGGATTAGCGCCGGTACGTCGCTTCTATGAGCAAGCTGAAAATCTTTGATGAAAGAATTGAGTCTGTGCGGAGGACCTTGCAGTGCTGAGCTATATTTTCAGCACTGCAAAGTGCCTATGGTTTGAAGGATAATATTGCGTTGAAGGATATTTCCGGCAGTTACTGGGCTGGAGTCAACTGCATGACCGTGAGCTTGCCGTCAACTTTCTCGGCAACAAAATTGATTCTGTCACCCTGCTTCACTTGCTCCAGCAGCGCTTTATCCTTTACGCGAAATACCATGGTCATTGGCGGCATATCAAGGTTTTTCAACTCGCCATGCCTGATGGTGATCTTGCCGTTTTCCTTGTCGACCTTTTTCACTTCCCCTTCGGACATGCCGGCTGCCACGCTCGCACTACTCGCCTGAGCGCTTGCTGCCACATGATGTGCTTCATCTGCGCTCACAAATGGCGTTGCCGATGCCAGAAGCGATCCTGCCAATACCAGCTTGAATAGTGATTTCATGGAAACGCCCTTTCTCTATTTGCCCGAATAATGACGATAAGTCGAATGACGGCCATCGTTCTGAATCAGCAATACGTCGTATGCATCCTTGCGTGGACCTTCCATGCCGGGCGAGCCCATCGGCATTGCCGGCACGGCCAAGCCCTTTGCCTTGGGTTTTTCCGCCAGCAGGCGCTTGATCTCGCTTGCCGGCACATGCCCCTCCAGGGCATAACCGCCGACCTTGGCGCTGTGGCAGGAGCCCAGCTCTTTCGGGATGCCGAATTTTTCACGATAGTCGGAGGGGTTTTCCACATCCGTCGCCTTGACCGTGAAGCCATTGTCTTCAAGATGCTTTACCCATTCGTGGCAGCATCCGCAGTATTCACTTTTATAGACTTCCACGACGGGACCTGCCGCGGCGGCGATGAACGGCATGCCGAGCGCGCCGATCAAAACAGTCTTTGCAAATATCGAGTGTTTCATTGCTTATCCTTCTTTGTCCTTGGTTAGCCTTTTACAACCTTGATTTTTCCGATCATGCCGGCTTCAAAATGGCCTGGGATCAGGCAAGCATAGTAAAACTCCCCTGCCTGGGTGAATTGCCAGACCATGGTTTCCTTCTTGCCTGGTGAAACATGCGTCATGTATGGCTCTTCATGCGCCATATTGGGATCTTTCATGATCATTTCGTGGATTTCCTTCAATCCGTCCATGGTGCCGATCACCATCTCATGCAGCATCTTGCCTTTGTTTTTCACGACGAAGCGGATGGTCTCGCCTTGCTTGACCGTGATCTCCGATGGCGTAAAGCGCATGTTGTCGCTCATGTCGATGGCAATCGTGCGGGTCGCTTTCTTTGGATCGCCTTGCTTTCCGAATGGGTGCTCCTCGCTTGAAATCGAGGACAATGCATGCACCTTGCCATGCGGATCGCCACCTGCAGATGCAAGCGGAGAAAGCGTGCTGACAGCAAGGGCCAACAATACGGGAGTCAGGATTTTCGCGGCTTGGTTTTTCATAGAGTTTCCTTCACAGTAGTTTGTCGGTTCGTTGAGCAATTAATGCCCGCCGTGCCCATTGTGTCCATCATTAGTACCCGGCTTGCGTACATTCAATTCCGTCTCTGCAGGCTTGCGTACCGGTTCAGCCAGCTTTCCTCCTGGCGAAGTATGGCGTGTCGCTTCCGGCACCGCACCCTTCCATTCATAGGCAACCGTTCCGGCGGGATGTTTGTACCAGCCCGGGTCGGTATAGTTGCCCCGCTTCTGGTCCTTGCGCACTTTTACGACGGTAAACATGCCGCCCATTTCCACGCTGCCGAAAGGTCCTTCCCCGCCCATCATCGGCAAGGTATTGTCCGGCAACGGCATTTCCATTTCGGTCATGTCGCCCATGCCGCGCTCTCCCATGACCATATAGTCCGGAATCAGCTTGTTGATCTTTTGCGCAATGTCGCTGTGATCGACGCCGATCATGGTGGGAACATTATGGCCCATTGCATTCATCGTGTGATGCGACTTGTGACAGTGAAAAGCCCAATCGCCCAAATCAGTCGCATCGAACTCGATTGCACGCATCTGCCCTATGCCGATATCCACCGTCACTTCCGGCCAGCGCGACGCCGGCGGCGTCCAGCCGCCATCGGTACCGGTCACGACAAATTCGTGCCCGTGCAGATGGATAGGATGGTTGGTCATGGTCAAATTCCCCATGCGGATTCGAACCCTGTCGCCCTGCCGCACCGGCATCGGATCGATTCCGGGGAAAACGCGGCTGTTGAAAGTGAACAGGTTGAAATCGAGCATGGTATTGACGCGCGGCGTTGCGCTGCCCGGCTCGATATCAAAGGAACCCAGCAGAAAAACGAAATCCCGGTCCACGCGCATGAAATCGGGATTCTTGGGATGCGTCACCCAGAAACCCATCATGCCCATCGCCAGTTGTACCATCTCATCGCCATGTGGATGGTACATGAAAGTGCCGGGGCGTTTCGCGATGAACTCATAGACAAAGGTTTTGCCCGGAGGAATTCCCGGCTGAGTCAATCCCGTGATGCCGTCCATGCCGTTCGGCAGCCGCTGCCCATGCCAGTGCACGCTGGTGTTTTCGGGCAGTTTGTTGGTGACGAAGATCCGCACCCGGTCGCCTTCAACAACCTCGATCGTCGGCCCGGGAGATTGTCCGTTATATCCCCACATGTTCGCTTTCATGCCTGGCGCAAGTTCGCGCACCACCGGTTCGGCGATCAGGTGAAACTCCTTGACGCCGTTGTTCATGCGCCAGGGCAGCGACCAGCCGTTCAAAGTGACGACCGGGTTGTAAGGACGCCCTGTCTTCGGCACCAAGGGAGGCTGCGTTTTCGCATCGTTCATCAGCGGCGCTTCAGGCAAGGATGCCGCACCTACCCGGCTGACCATGCCGGCACCAAGCGCCACACCGGCTCCCATGAAAAAATCTCTGCGTGAAACCATATCTTTCCCTTATTTCAGTGCCCGCCTGCCGCTTCGGCAGTCGGTGCATTGCTGCGTAGTGCAGGCGCGGTTCCGCCACTGCCATTGATCGCCGTTTGCAAAACGGTATCGGTAATCCAGAAGTCGCGTTGCGCCTCGATGGCGGCGTTGACGCTGTTGATCTGCGATCGCGAATCGGCCAGCAGCTCGAATACCGAAGCGAGCATGCCGTTATAGCGCAGCATCATTTCCTCGGAAATTTTTTTCCGAAGCGGCACAATCTCGTCGCGGTAATGCCGGGCCAGGTCATAGGCAGTGCGGTAAGCCGAATAGGCTTCGCGCACCTCGGAACGGGCACGAATTGCCGTATCGGCGGTGCGATGCACGGATTGCATGTAAATCGCTTCTGCCTTGGCGGTACGCGACCTGCCCCAGTCGAAAATCGGCAACTCCAGCTCGATCTCGTAGCCGTTGGCACGACTCTCGCCGGTCTCGCTCTTGTTGATGTAACCGGCATGCAGGACATTGATGAAACCCGTTGCCCGAGACAATCCCAAGGCGCTGGCGGTGGCCTCGGCATTGCTCTTTGCCATTTGCACATCCAGGCGCTGTTTCATGGCGAGCTGCTCCAGGTCGGCGCTTGCCATCAGGGAGTTCGGCAGATTCGGCAAGCGCTCCGGCAACTGGAAGGCAAGCTGATTCCCCCATAAGCCGAGCATGCGTGCCAGCCCTTCGCGCGCGGCAGCTACGTTATGGCGTGAGCGTGCCAGCTGTGCCGTTGCATCCGCATAGAATGCCTGCTCGCGCGCCTGGTCCAGTTTGCTCCAGTTACCTACTTTGGCCATCCTGCCGGCAAGCTCGGCGCTTGCTTCGGCTGCAGTTTTCACCTGCTCCATATAGTGCGCGGTCTGTTGCGCGGCCAGCGCATTGAAGTAAGCGCGCCGTGTTTCCGCGGCGATGCGCACCGCTTCGCTGGCGGCCTGCAACTTGGCTTGCTCGAAGCGTCGTTGCTCGATGCCCGAGCGGATTGGGATCGTCAGTAGGCCCACGAGATCGAACATGACGCTGCGTTCAATCTCGACATTGTCATCGCCGCGCAAACGGCTGAATGAAAAGCTAGGATTGCCGATGCGGCCGGCACGCACCAGGTCGGCTTCGGCTATTCCCAGATCGGACAACGATGCCTGCAATCCGCGGTTGTTGAGCAACGCGATCTGCACTGCAGAATCGGCCGTAAGCGGTTTGGCAAGCAGTTGCTTGGTTGCCGCCTCGATCTCGGAATGATCGCTTTCCGTGCGGGTTGCCCGGATTTCCTGCCCCGTGCGTTCCTTGGCGATCGAAGAAACGGCATCCATGCCGCCGTCCTGCGAAAACGTGGCGCATCCTGCCAGAAATAGCGAGCACAGTACCAGGCCAGTGGATTTCACGATGTGTTGTTTAGCTGCCATGCTGTTTTCCTTAATGATGGCTGCCATGGTGGCCGGAATGTCCTGAATGCGGCGTAAACGGAAGCCATTCCGCTGGACGATCCTTGGACGCAGCAGCGCCCTCTTCATTGTTTTTCGCAGCGCGCATATAGCCGGCATGACCTCCTATCCGGCCCACTTCATCGTTTGCCTCGCGCCAAACCTTCTCGGGTGCCTCGCTGCTGCCGGCCATAGGGAGATAGTCCTGAAAGGCCGATTTGTATTCATAAGGCAGGACAGCGGCAGTCGCTTCGGCCGGACCCGCGGAAGATGGCGCTTGCGCCGCAACAGCCAATGGCGTTGCCGCAAGAATAAATGTGCTTAAGTAATAGGCAATTGACATGGATTCCTCGCATTGATGCGTCATGCAGGCATGCGAATAATTACGCATAGGCCTGCGATCTGCTGGAGCACACCCCATCCACACGGATAGAGAATGCTTGACGATTTAAGCGAGGAAAAACCGGGGAGGACGTTCCAGGCCGGCCGGAATAAACCCTGTCAGCAACTTGCTGGAACCAATGCCTGATGTCTTGAACTGGCTGAAATCCGGTGCCTTTAAGTGGGCCGGCGGTGGTGCAACAGCGCCTACACAGCAGGCGGCGCATGCGCTGCAAGTCGAATGATCCTGGTCAGTCTGGTGCAAGGAAGTTTGCGCATCTGCTGTTGCATTCACCGACAAAACGTCGTCGGCAAATTCCCCATGGACGGACGCCTGATCAGCATGCGCATGATGCGCGTCCATTGAAGCATGCTCATGATGCGGTACATCGGCAGCCGGCGCATGCCCGGCAAAAGAATTCTGCATCTGCGCAGGATGATGAGCTGAACCGCAAGACGCTTTGACCACCGCAGCCGTTGCCTGCATTGGCAAAGCGGCAATGATGAGCCATATCAGCAATGTCCTAAATATGCGGTTCATATCTTCAGTTTAACACGGTCCAAGTTCGAGTACTTTTTGCATCCATTGCGGCATCGCCGCCTTGAGCATGCACATTATTCCGATCCCGCATTGTTGTATGCCTCACATCACTTGTGCCGCGTCCGTTTCATGATGGCAGCCCGGTCTGGCTAGATCATCGAGGATCGGGCATTCCGGTCGATTATTCCCCTGGCAGCCATGAACCAGGTGTTCCAGTTCATTACGAATGGATTGCAGTTTTTCAATATCCTGGTCCAGCTCGGCTATATATTGGCGCGCAAGTTTTTTCACGTCGGCGCTTTTTCTTCCACGGTCACCCCAAAGGCCGAGCAGGGTCTTGATGCGCTCGATCGAAAACCCCAGGTCGCGTGCGCGCTTGATGAAGCGCAGTGCCTGCACTTCATTGTCGGAATACTGGCGGTATCCGGAATCGGTCCGATGCGCCGCCGCAATCAGGCCGATGCTTTCGTAATAGCGGATCATTTTTGCCGAGACGCCGGATGCGTCAGCCGCTTGCCCAATATTCATGCGTGATCTCCTTTCGTTTGCGAAGGCTTCCAGCGCCGCAGCAATAATGCATTGGATACAACGCTGAGACTGCTGAATGCCATGGCGGCGCCGGCGATCATCGGATTGAGCAATCCCAGTGCTGCAAGCGGAATGCCGACCAGGTTGTAGATGAAAGCCCAGAACAGGTTCTGCTTGATTTTCCCATACGTGCGCTTGGAAATATCGATCGCATCGGCAATCAGGCTCGGGTCGCCGCGCATCAGCGTGATACCCGCTGTATGCATGGCCACATCCGTTCCGGTTGCCATCGCGATGCCCACATCGGCCGCAGCCAGGGCGGGTGCATCGTTGATGCCGTCGCCGACCATCGCCAGCTTGTGGCCTTCGTTTTTCAAGGCAGCGACGACGTTTGCCTTGTCGGCCGGCAGAACCTCGGCCTTGAAATCGGTGATCCCGACCGCTTGCGCAATCGCCTTTGCGCTGCCCGGATTATCGCCGGTCAGCATGACGGAGCGCACGCCGATTGCGGCAAGCCGCGCAACCGCTGCCTTGGCGCTGGGCTTCAAGGTATCGCCGAATGCCAGCAAACCCGCCAGCTGCATGCCGCTGCCGTCGGACACTGCCAGCCAGGATACTGTTCTTCCATCCTGTGCATGTGCTGCAGCTCGGTCTTCCAGCTCATGGGTTGCGACACCGAGTTCATTCATCAGGCGCGCATTGCCCAGATAAACCGTCATTCCATTCGCATCCGCTTGCACACCGCGACCGGGAAGTGCCTTGGCATTGGCCGCAGGCAGCAGCGCAACGCCCTGACTGATGGCTTCCGTCTCGACCGCCTTCGCTAATGGATGATCGCTGTACTGCTGCACCGCGCGTGCCAGTTCCAGTACGCGCCGGCTATCGAGCTTGCCGCTTTCGATCGCCACGACTGCCGGTTTGCCTTCGGTAAGCGTTCCGGTCTTGTCAAAGGCGACGGTAGTGATGGCATGTGCAGTCTCCAGTGCTTCGGCATCCTTGATCAGCACACCGTGTCTCGCCGCCACGCCGGTGCCGACCATGATGGAGGTGGGCGTGGCCAGTCCAAGCGCGCAAGGACAGGCGATCACCTGCACTGCAACCGCGTTGAGCAGCGCCTGCTGCCAGTCGCCGGTCAGCACTCCCCACGCAACCAGGGTGACAAGGGAAATCAGCAGCACGACCGGCACGAACACCGCGCTCACCTTGTCTACCAGCCGCTGGATCGGTGCTTTCACCGCTTGCGCATCTTCGACCATCTTGATGATTTGCGAAAGCATGGTGGCGCCGCCGACCGCCGTTGCTTCGATCACCAGCAAGCCCTCGGCATTCACCGCGCCGCCCGTTACGGTTTGACCGGGCGATTTGGATACCGGCAGGCTTTCACCGGTCAGCAGCGATTCATCCAGGTGACTGCTGCCTTCCAGAATCACGCCGTCAACGGGCACGCGATCGCCCGGCCGCACGATCACGACATCCCCGACATGGACTTGCGCGATCGGCACTTCGATTTCTTTGCCGTCGCGGCGGACAATGGCTTCGGAGACGCGCAAGGATTCCAGCGCACGCAATGCGGCAACCGTCTGCTGCTTGGCGCGCGCCTCCAGCCATTTGCCTAACAGGACCAGGGTAATGACGACGGCCGAGGACTCAAAGTACAAGTGTGCTGCGCCATGTTCGCCGTGCATCAGCAACAGATAAACGGAAAGCCCGTATGCTGCGCTGGTACCGATTGCAACCAGCAAGTCCATATTGCCCGAGCCGGCACGCAGCGCGCTCCAGCCTGCCTTGTAGAAACGCGCTCCCAGCCAGAATTGTACGGGTGTTGCCAGTACCAATTGCAGCCAGCCCGGAAGAGACCAGCTATGCCCGAACACCATGGCAAGCATTGGAATAACAAGAGGAATCGTAAGCAATGCCGAAAGCGCAACCGGCCACCACGCCGGCAGGCTGGAGGCTTTTTCCTGCTTAGCGCTCTCCTCTGTAACCGGCATCGCTTCATAGCCGGCCTTTTCGACCGCAGCAATCAAGCGTTCTGTCGGCACGCCGAGCGATCTGACCTGAGCTTTTTCGGTAGCCAGATTGACAGATGCATCCAGCACTCCTGGAATTTTTTTCAAGGCTTTTTCGACACGCTGCACGCAGGAGGCGCAGGTCATGCCGGAAATCGCCAAGGAAACGGAAGTACTGGGTACTTCATAGCCGGCTTTTTCCACCGCTGCGGAGATCGTCTGAATACTTGTTCCGGGAGTAGCGCGCAGGTTTACCCTTTCGGTCGCCAGATTGACCGACGCACTTTCCACCCCCGGCACTGCCTTCAGCGCTTTTTCAACCCGCGCCACGCACGAGGCACAAGTCATGCCTTCGATCCTGAAACTGAGATCGGCTGCATTGCCTGTAATGTTGGTCGCGGTATCCATGACATTCTCCAATTAATGCACATAGAATAAACCTTCCCACAATGGGAATGTCAAGGCGCTTATATTATTTTCTGAAAAAGCAAAAATTTTCCATTAAGCAAGCAAGAAAAGCGCTATCGAATATCTAGCTTCCTGCAAAGAATCTGAAAAAAGAATGGCCGCCATTCAGTAAATTGAACAGGACGAGTCCATCAACAGCAACGCGTCATCGGCAGAGGGAGGAGTTCAAGGCATCGCTGGAATTGGAACAATCCGCAATGACACGGCGCAAGGCTTCAAGTGTCAACGGCTTATGCAACACATCGGCCGCACCCTTTTGCATCAGGTTTTCTTTTGTAGTGCCGGTGGCATCCGCAGTTAAAAAGCAGATGGGCGCGTGGTGTTTTTGCATTAGATGATACTGCTGCATAATCGCCATGCCATCCATGTCTTCCAAGTTGTAATCAAGAATAATCAAATCGAAATCATTATTTCCCAGAAGTTTCAACGCTTCTTTTCCGGTCGCCACGATTGTTACCGCATGACGGTCGATCTCCAGGATTTTTTTAAGAAGCATGCAGTTGATGGGATGATCTTCTACCGCCAATATTCTCTTTTCATAAAGCACCGTTGTTGGATTCACGCTGGTGCCAATTGCCTCTTTTGGGACAACAGGAAACTCCGATACTATGGGAAGCAGAAGATCAAAATAAAAAAAGCTTCCTTTTTCAGGCTCGCTCTCGAGGCATAGCGTGCTGCCTAGAGCCGTAACGATATCGTACGCGATACTCATCCCCAAACCGGTTCCCGGATACTTTCCCTGGACAGCGGCCGGAATGCGATAAAAAGGCTCGAACACGCGAACCTGTTCAGATAGTGGAATACCGATTCCGGTATCCCTGACAGAAAATCTGACTTTATATGCTCGCGGACTGTTTTCCAGGAGCGCAAATTTGATATGCACTTCGCCTTCTTCCGTGAACTTCACGGCGTTGCCTGCGATATTCATCAGCACTCGCGTCACGCAATGCTTGTCGCTGCGCACTCCGTCGACAATCGCCGAATCTGTTTCAATATGCAGGCGGATGCCTTTTGCTTCAGCGCTTGGTGAAAGCGCCAGATGAAGATGCCGGGCAACATCCTGCAAATCAAATGGAGCCTCGATGATTTCGGTTGAGCTGGCATGGTACTTTGCACTGTCCAGCAGATCATCAATTTCACGCAAAAGATCATTGGACAATTGAAGGATCGTGTCCGAATGCGAAACGGTTTCAGAATCTCGCTTCCCGTTCTTCAGCAGTTGCGCCGATGCGACGATGCCATGAAGCGGAGTTCGCAGTTCATGACTGACATTGGCAAGAAGCTTGGATTTTGCCTTGCTTTCGGACTCTGCCAATTCTCGTGCATGCAATAATTTCTTGATCAAGATGGTGGCATACATCGGAACTGCTACAAGCAAAACCAGGACCGACGCGCTCAAGGTCAGGTTGGAACGCCAGAAATCAGAAACAGCAATGGCGGCAGCAAATCCCAGGACTGATGATGCTTGCCCTATCCACATCGCTTGCGTGCCGACCCTGAAACCAAAGCCCAGGATGGTGAAAACGTAAAAGCCGATGAATAGTGGTGCCGCCTCATCGGCCAAGACCAGCCACGCAGACAACATCAGAGGGTCGAGGACGGCCGTAGCAACGACCAAATGAGTTGCGCAAAACAGGCGCTTTTTTGCAATAACGAAAGAGCCGAGGTTATAGGCCAGATACAAGAGGGTCATTGCGAATAATTGAAGCAAGCGCTTCTCGTCAAACGGCCCTTCCCTCGCCATATACCAGCTTGCGGCCAATATGAGTCCGCATACCGGAATCCCTAATCCGGTGCGCACCCTGGCTTGATCAAGCAGTACTGAATACAGATCTTTGTTGAGCATTTTCCGATTTAAGGAATAGACAAAAATTAAAGCTTTAAAAGCAAGATCGTCTGGTCTGCGCACCACAAAGACAGGCAGGATATCTAGTAATACCCGAAGAGACGGATAAATATGAATTTCAACGCAGCATAACATTGCATTCCATTAATTACTTGAATTTAACCTGAACAATGAACCAAGAGTTGATGCTCAAGGCGAATCAAAGAGTACCGCTGAAAAATTTATATTCTTTCAACGGCATCCGGATGTGAAATGGCTTACTTGGAAAAGCTGCGCGGGGATAAAGTCGATCCCGGCGGCGCAGCCAGGCGGCTTATTTCCCGAAGATGTGAATGTTATAGCTCTTTGAGTCCTTGACGAACTTGGCTTTGCACCATGCGACAAAGAGAATCAATACGCTTGCTACCGTTGCTCCGGCCAACGCAATCAGCGAGAACAGGGTAATTACGGCAACAACCATTATTCCTATGGTGGCCATGCCGGCCAGTTTCAGTCGCGGATACTTGCCGAGCATTGTATAAAGGAAATTCTTTCCGCTGAATTCACTTTGACTGAACCGCTGTTTCGGCTGAGGCTCGTCATCCACGAGTTCCCAATCCGGCTTTTCATTCATTGCGCACTCCCATTAAAGATTGTCGGCAGATCATAACGTACCAGGGCTGTAGAAAAAAGCAGGTAAAAAGAGACGATGCTTCGAAAAATACGATACTGGCAAACCCGCTTCTATCAGGAAAGAAAAGTTGCATTCCTGATCGCTTTTTGAAATCGATAACCGGTTTTGTCGTGCCGTGCGGGCACTTATGTTGCCGATCGTGCTCCAACCAACGCCAACTATATTACCTCATAAAAGCATTTCCTTTTCAGAGGCGAAGGACGATTATTATGAATACCCTGGTACGCATATACGACGAGCTTTCTTATGCCGAAAACGCGCGCAACGAACTCCTACGCGCCGGGTTCGATGCGTCGCGGATGCATTTAAGTGTACGCAACGATGAATCGGGTCCGGTGGAAGGAAATTTTTACGTCGGCGATCCGGTCGATTCCAACCGGGACACGCAATCCGAGCATCATGGGATAGGCGGATTTCTGAGGTCCTTGATCGATTCGGATAAAGATGATTACAACGGCACCTTTCGTCATGTAGTCCAGCGCGCCACTTACATGTTGACGATTCATGCAGGTAACGAAGAAGAGACCGCCACTGCCTGCGAGATCACTGCAAGACATGGAGCGCTCCCCACGGACAATGGCACATGCGGCGAAAATTTTCCATGAATGGAAATACATTCTGACGCATACATGATTTTGCCTGGCAAAAATATCCAAAACGCATGGCGCATATCGGACAGCTTCTATTGCGAAGCATTGTCATGCTCTGACAAGAGGCGCGCTGCGTAAAACAAGATTTGGGCCTGAAAAGAAGATTTCAAAAAGGACTGCCGATGAATATTCTGATGGTATTAACGTCACACGACCGCTTGGGCGATACGGGAAAGAGAACTGGTTTCTGGCTGGAAGAATTTGCCGCACCTTATTATGTGTTCAAGGATGCCGGCGCACGAATCACCCTGGCGTCGCCCAAAGGAGGCCAGCCTCCGCTGGACCCCAAAAGCGAAGAACCGGATTCGCAGACCGAGGCAACCAAGCGGTTCCAACAGGATCCGGAGGCCAAGGCAGCGCTTGCCGACACCGTCCTGCTATCGAGTGTGTCGCATGAGGAATTCGATGCAGTTTTCTATCCGGGCGGGCATGGCCCGCTTTGGGACTTGGCCGAAGATCAGGATTCAATCACCATGATTCAGAGCATGCATGCTGCCGGAAAACCGGTCGCCGCCGTTTGCCATGCCCCTGGAGCGCTGCGACATACGAAGCTGCATAACGGCCGCCCGCTTGTGGAAGGCAAAACAGTTACCGGATTCTCAAACACTGAGGAAGAGGCCGTGCAGCTGACAGATGTCGTGCCGTTTCTGGTCGAGGACGCAATGAAAAAATCCGGCGCACGCTACTCCAGGGGCCCCGACTGGCAGGCCCACGTGGTGGTGGACCATAATCTGGTGACAGGCCAGAATCCTGCTTCTTCCGCGCCTGCGGCGCAAGCCCTATTAGATCTATTGAACGAAGAAAGAAATAAAGGAAAATAGCTTCTTAATTCAGTCTCGCATTACTGCGGATTCCCTAAAGCATGACGTTCAGAAACCGATCTTGCACCGCTCGATCAGCAATGCGGCTTGCAAGCCAGCCAGACTCGATTGCGCCTGCTTCCATGCGATAGCCAGTGATCCGACCGACTCATGCATCATGCGCGATGCAATAATGGCTGCCTCCATGGGAGTGGCAGCGGCACTGCGAGCCTCTTCAATACGAACCAGCACATTTTCCAACGCAGGACGATGCTGAACAGGCGCAGCCTCAACAGCTTCGGCCAGCAATTGCCGGCGCAACTGTTCAAACGCTTCCGGGCTATCGCGATGAAGCGCAACCAGCGTATCGAAATCAGGCAAGCGTGCGGCAGATGGCATTTAATTCTCCTGTTTATCCCCTCCTCTAAGATAGTCCTTCCACTGATTAAGCCTTTAAGCCTTCTCAATTCCTGAAACTCCCTGGCCTGTGGTGGCGCAACTTTTAGCCGCTCGGAACGGGGAACTGTTTGAAGAAATGCCAATTCGATTTGATCTCTCTGTCCTGGGCACGATCCAGGCCGCACCCGGATTCAGAAAGATTTGTTTTCCGGAAGCATCGTTTACAACTTCCTTTAATTTCCTGGCATGAGACCTTCGGCTTACCCCGCAATTAGTTGCGACTGTCCACAACGAATTGCTAGCCAAAGCTCGGACGGCGAATCAGCCGGCACTTCATTCTTCTGTCGCCCATCCACCGACGCAATTCCGCAACCGCAATCCCCGTTACTTCCTCGATACACATCAGAATGGATCCTGCGACCGGATATTGCCGGGAGCGAATATCTTTAATAATTTTCAGGGAAATCCTCAGGCGCTTTGCCAGGGCCTGGTCACTGTGCAGATGAAGGTGACGCATTAAAGTATCAAAAAAATGATTGGGGTTATATTCCTTGTGGGTATTACGTTGATTCATCGTACTCCTCTTTCAAATCCTAACTTCAGCATAGGCGAACATGGAGTAGGATTCCGGCCTCTGAGTTCCGGTTTATTGGCTGTTTTTGCAATAATAAAAATGCAAAATCGATCTTTTTCAGGAGAAATGTTTTATGCAATTAATTCCTGACATTTCTCAGGCTTTTCCTGTAGTGCAGTCAAAACCTGAGATAGTTGAAAGACAGGTTGGAGCCTCGAACAAATTCCGCGATCTTTTCTCACACGTAAGATAGTGAGACTCCAGCCTGTTATTAGTTTGTTGACGACTTGTTGCAATGAACGATAGTGCAGCAATGAAGTACGGATTCACCGCTTTGTCACGATGAATCCGTTGATAAAGACATTTTGCCCTTATCCATTCCGTCTTTATATACTGCAGATTTAAGGTCCGGTGGAGCTGCCCGTTGAGCCACTTGAACCGCTTCCCGAAGAACCCGGGCTGCCTGTCGATCCGGTGCTGCCGAAACCGGGGTCGCTCGTACCCATGGAGCCCGATCCGGAAGTGCCGGAACTGCCCGAGGAGCCGCTCGAACCTGAGGAGCCTGATACACCGGTAGCCTCCGGCATGCCGGACGTTCCTGAAGTGCCGGTACTGCCTGAAGAACCGCTCGAACCTGAGGAACTTGGACTGCCATAGGTTCCTCCGGTAGTCTCAGGGAGACCTGATGTACCCGGGCTACGATAGGTACCGCCGGTAGTTTCCGGGATGCCGGATTTGCTTGAAGTACCCGAGCTGCTTGGGGAACCTGAACTGCCATAGCTACCACTGGTTCCGACGCTATCCGTCGCTCCGGAACTTCCCGATGTGCCTGCCGCGCCGGAACTACCGGAAGAATCTGAAGAAGAGCTGGAGCTGCCAAGTCCGCTTGAACCGGAACTGCCGGTTGCGCCGCTGGTTGCGCCACTATCCATGCTGCCGGAACCCATGCTGCTGGAACCCGAACTTCCGCTCATTCCGGATGAGCCGCCGCTCATTCCGGAGCTTTCGCTGCTTGTTGCACCTGCGCTTGGTGATGAACTTGTGGAACCCGACATGCCTGAACCAACCGAAGACGACTGGGCATAGGCAAATCCGGCGGTACTCAACAAGGCCACGATGAATGCTGAAGAAACTTTACGCATGTTCACTCCTTTTGATTTCATAAAAACGAATACGCTTTTTCGCAAGGAGCGTGCCAGAGATCCAATCATCGCCGCGAGGCTTCTGCAGCGCAGCCTGTTAATAGAAGCTGCGCAGCGGTCGCTTGCGGATTTGATGTTTACTTTTACTGAGTGTGCGGCGTCTTTAGATTTTTTCCGAGAGCTTCAGGCTGAACAAATATTTTTCAAAAGAAATGATAGATCACTGCAAAAAACAATTTTGTAAATTTTTCCCGTTTTTATATCTCTTGCATCTTGCATGCACAAAATTTTGCGGCTGCTCTCAAATAAACCATTTCCGCCTATGGCATGCAGTTTGCCTAGGCTACGGCTCATCACCTCTATTTATATCTACTTCATTCCCAACTTAAAAAACGGAGAATCACAATGTCAACAACAAATTCCATGCGCTGTGCTCGGTCAATTACAGTGCTTGCACTCGCGCTCGCTTCAACATTTTCTCTTGCGCAAACAGGCAGCGGCGCAACTCCTGCTGACAGTCAGATCCGCAAGGATGCTCCGAGCATGCAAAAAGACGGCAAGGGAGCCTCCAGTGCTGCGGGTGCGGTCAGCAAAGGCGACCTGAAGATGATGCGCGACATGGCGCATTCCAATATTTCGGAAATCGAGACCGGCAAACTGGCGCAAAGCAAATCGCAGAATGCCGAGGTCAAAAAATTTGCCCAGCAAATGATCGACGATCACACCAAGGCACAGGCCGAACTGCAGAAAATGGCTGAATCCAAGGGCGTGACCCTGCCTACCGAACCGGATAAAAAACATCAGTCAATGGCCAAAAAAATGCAGGATATGTCGGGTGAGGAATTCGATCGCGCATACATGAAGCAAGGCGGTGTCAGGGATCACCAGAAAACACTCAAACTTTTGCAAAAAGCCCAGAAGGACGCAAAAGATCCCGATCTGAAAGCTTTGGCTGCAAAGATGACCCCGACCGTGGAACAACACCTGGAGATGGCCAAGCAGCATTCCGAGGGCAGCAAGAGCGATGCAAAATCCGGTTCCGATAAAGGTGGTTCAACTACCAAATAACTCAGAACTCATTCGAATGAAGTTGGCTTGAGTATCATGCGTTGTGCTCATCATGAGATACGTGGATCGGACGCACGCTGGAATCAAGTGCACAAACCTGCAATTCCACATCCTCGCTTTACAAGCGCGCGCTGCATGCAAATCACGCAGCGCGCCTCTCTCCAAGCATTTTTCTCAATTTTTCAAAGCGAAATGAGACAGGTCCGGCAGCCGAAGGCCGTCATTGCTCTATGTTGAACTGACTTGTTTCTGGAAATGAAATATGAATATGAAAAATAACGACGCAGCAAAGAAAAAATTAGATCTTTGGGGCGGGCTTGAATGTACCGTCAACCGCGTCAACGATGCTTACTTTAGCCAGCTTGAGCGGAACGGCCATGCGACACGCAACCATGATCTCGAGCGCTTTGCTTCCCTGGGCATTACGGCGATTCGTTATCCTGTTCTATGGGAGCGTACGGCGCCGGAAAGTATCGACAATCCCGACTGGAGTTGGCCGGACCAGCGCCTTGCGGCATTAAGAGACCTGGGCATCACACCCATTGCAGGCCTGGTTCATCATGGCAGCGGCCCCAGGCATACCAGCCTCATTGATCCGGATTTCGCTTTGCAACTGGCCCAGTATGCCGGGGCAGTTGCAAAGCGCTATCCCTGGATCGAATACTACACTCCGGTCAACGAGCCGCTTACCACTGCGCGCTTCAGTGGACTGTATGGAGTCTGGTATCCCCACGGGAAGGATGATCGAACTTTCATTCAAGCCCTGCTTACTCAGTGTCGCGCCGTAGTTCTGTCTATGCAAGAGATCCGCAAGGTGAATCCGGCCGCAAAACTGGTACAAACAGACGACCTCGGTAAAACTTACACTACGCCCGCCATGGCGGATATAGCCGACTTCTACAACCACAGGCGCTGGCTGGCATGGGATCTGTTATGTGGCATGGTCGATGAAACTCATGCGCTCTGGAGGTACTTGACCGATCATGGCGCATATGCCGACGACCTGCTCTGGTTCCGTGACCATCCCTGCCCGCCGGACATCATCGGCATCAATTACTACATTACCGGAGAGCGATGGCTGGATGAACGCATAGACCGCTACCCGGAACGTTATATCGGCGGCGATGCGAACCGTCCGTTTGCCGATATCGAGGCAGCGCGCGCGCTTGCCACGCCGACGCCCGGAATTGGCCCCTTGCTGCAGGAGGCATGGGAGCGATATGGCTTGCCGATTGCGGTGACCGAAGCGCATATCGATGCCAATCGTGAAGACCAGATGCGCTGGCTGCTCGAGATATGGCTGGCAGCCAAACAATTACGCGAACATGGTGCCGACGTCCGTGCCGTCACCGTGTGGGCATTGCTCGGCTCCTATGACTGGAATTGCCTGGTCACCGCATGCAATGGATATTATGAGCCGGGCCCCTTCGATGTACGCTCTCCATTGCCGCGCCCGACTGCGGTGGCAAACCTCATGCGCGAACTCGCCAGTGGCAAACCCTTGACCCATCCGGTACTTCAGGGGCATGGATGGTGGCGCCGTCCCGGAAGATTCTTTTGCCAGCCGGTTGCCACGCGCGCCGCTGCAAGCTCGATCTTTAACCCCGAACGATTCACCGAATCACATTCGATACAGCCGATTCTCATCACCGGTGCGACCGGCACGCTGGGAAGCGCGTTTGCGCGTATGTGCGAACAGCGCAATCTTGCATACCGAGTCTTGACACGCAAGGAAATGGATATTGCCGATCCCTCTTCGGTTGCGCAAGCCATCGAACGCTACCAGCCTTGGGCAGTGATCAATGCCGGCGGCTATGTACGGGTCGATGATGCGGAAAGCGCGCATCAGCTTTGTTTTCGCGAAAATACGCTGGGCCCTTCTATCCTGGCGGCGGCATGCGCGATGCACGATGTCCAGCTGCTTAATTTTTCCAGCGACCTTGTATTCGACGGACGCAAATTCGCTCCCTATATCGAATCGGATCCCGTCTCGCCATTGAATATTTATGGCAAGAGCAAGGCTGATGCGGAAGAAAAGGTATTGAGAGTTTATCCGCGCTCCCTGATGGTGCGTACCAGCGCATTTTTTGGCCCATGGGACGAAGCCAATTTCGTTACCCAGGCGCTCAATCGCCTATCGCAGGGTGCATCCTTTTCCGCCGCTTCGGATGTCATCGTTTCCCCGACATTTGTGCCGGACCTGGTACGCACCTGCCTCGATTTGCTGATCGATAAGGAGCACGGCATCTGGCACCTTACCAATGCTACGCCGGTCACATGGGCGGAGTTTGCGTGCAAGGCAGCAGAGATGGCCGGGATCAGTACGGAAAATCTGCAGCCGCTTCCATCTGCAGAGCTCAATTACGTTGCCAGTCGCCCCGGATACAGTGCGCTAGGCAGCGAACGCGGAGTGTTGCTGCCGCCGCTGGAAGATGCGCTGGCGCGCTACGTTCAACTGCGCGCGGAACATGCCTCGGCAGAGCAGATCGATCAAGCCGTTCAGTATGGCGGCATTTAAAACTTATCTGTGCAGAAAACCTGCGTGCGAGACCAGGCATGGACTGCCGGTACAAAAGCTTTCCGCAACTGCATCCACCGCAAGCATGCCGAGCAAGTACATGGCATGCTTGCTCCCCGGTTTGCATGCCAGGCAAATCACGCGAATCCGATCAGCTCAAAAATATTTACGGAGTCTGCGCAATTGCATGGGTCCGCGTTGAGCAACTGACGGCAAGCAACAATAAACAAGCTCTTGCCAAAATAATGGCAGCCGACTTGTTTTGGCAAGAGAGCCAATGCATCGACCTGCGCAATCAATTTTTCGTAGACAAACGGTCTCGCACATGGCCAATTCCCTTCGGCATTTCCATCTTCCGCTTGAATTGCGATTTGTTTCCTCGACTACATCTCCAGCGCAATATCATGTGGCAAGATGACGACAGGCCGGCAATGCAGGAACATGGTCCTTCAGATTCCCTCAGTTCAAGCAACGACTTTATTTAAGTGTTGCTCTTTACCGTCATTAACAATTTAGAGATGAATTTCATGCAATCGATTGCAACTGCGATTTCTTCATGCTAGAAACCATAGTAGTCAAATCGACTAGCTGACAAGAGCTGCAATGCATAAAGAAATACCCCCTATTTCGCTCGACCTTTTATTGAGCAATTTACCCGGCATGGCGTATCGCTGCCGCATCGATTCCGACTGGACCATGGAATTTGCAAGCGCCGGTGCGGCCGAGCTCACCGGGTATCGGGCCGATGATTTAATCGGCAACCGGAAATGCAGTTATGCGCACCTGATTCATCCCGAGGATCGACAGCGGATATGGGAAGAAATACAACAATCCCTCGCGAACCAACGCACCATTCAAGTTACCTATCGCATTATCACCGCCGCCAAGGAACAAAAATGGGTCTGGGAACAGGCCAAGCCCGTTCTGGATGAAGACGGCGGACTGGTCGCGTTGGAAGGATTCATCACGGATGTGACCGCCACCAAGAAGGCGGAAGAAAAAATTCTTGAAAGTGAAGACCGCTTCAGAAATGCGGCAAGCGTCGTCACGGATGCCGTCTGGGAATGGGATATAGCTTCCGACCAGATCTGGTGGAACGAGGGCATGCAAACGCTGCTTGGCCTTTCCAGCCTTCCCCTCAAGCCGGACAGTAAGTTCTGGTATGGCCATGTGCATCCCGATGACCGCAATCGCATCAGGCAGGAACGTATCCGGTCGATTCAAGGAGGCGAAGGTTTTTGGCGTTCCGAATACAGGCTGAAGCGCGCAGACGGCCCTTATGCACATGTCGTGGACAAGGCGCTGATTACCCGTGACAAAAATGGTGCTGCCATACGGATGGTAGGCGGAACGATCGACCTGTCGAAAATGAAGAAGCAGGAAGAGGAAACCCGGCGCCAGCTGAGTGCACAGCACGAAATCGTTGACCTGCTAAGGCATATCGCCGCGTCAAATCTGGACCTGCCAACCATTATCGATCTGGTAGCCAAACGCGCCCAAACCCTGACCGGCGCTACCGGAAGCGCGGTCGCGCTGTTCGATAAAGATGCCATCATCTATTGTGCCGGAAGCGGCTGCGCTTCCGAACAGATAGGCTTGCGGCTTGGCATTGCGCATAGCTTGGCAGGAGTCGCAATCCGGCGCGGCGAGCAAGTGTATTGTGAAGATGCCGGGGCCGACGAACGGGTGGATCGAGAAGCATGCCACAAGATAAACGCTCGCTCCATGGTGATCGCTCCACTACGCACAGGCAATGAAATCATCGGCATCTTAAAGGTCCTGTCGGATCGAACGCATGCATTCAGCGTGCAGGACCGCAGCAACCTTCATGTCGTGGTCGAACTGCTCGGTGCAATTATCCAACGCCATGCAGCACTTGAACAGCTCAAGGCATCCGAGGCCCAATATCGACTCCTGTTCAACAATAACCCGCAGCCGATGTGGGTGTACGACGATGCAACGCTGCGCATCCTGGCAGTCAATCATGCGGCAATCCAGAAATACGGTTATTCGCAAGAGGAATTTCTCGGCATGCGCATGGATGCGCTCTTCGTGGAAGCGGACGATGCCTTGACAATCGAGACAAGCATGAGAACGGCACAGCGCAACAACCAGCCGCCTGTCCGTTCACAGCACAAGAAAAAAGACGGCAACATCATTGACGTCGAGCTCTCCAGCGACAATATTACGTTCGATCAATCTCCGGCTCTGCTGGTACTTGCCAGCGACGTGACGGAGCGCTTGCGGGCCGAACGCGGCCTGGCGCAGGCCAGCGAGAAACTTCATCACCTGGCTTTCTATGATCCGTTGACCCATTTGCCGAACCGGTTACTGCTGCTGGACCGTCTGCAGCACGCACTTTCCTCCAATGCATCGGACAAAACATTCGGCGCCCTGCTGTATCTGGATCTCGACAATTTCAAAGCCATCAACGATACCTTTGGCCACGAAGCCGGCGATATGCTGGTGCAACAGGTAGCTTTGCGCCTGGGCGCATGCCTTGAAAAGGGAACCACGGTCGCCAGGTTAAGCGCGGATGAGTTTGCCATCCTGCTGGAAAAAACGGACCGGCATCTGGCAGAGATGGCAAAGCTGGCCAAATCAGCCGCAGAACGTATCCTTGCTTCGATCAGCGGGCCTTACCACATCGCCGGACACGATTATTACAGTACAGGGTGCATAGGGATCACCCTGTTCAGCAATCCGCAGGACAAACCCGGCGATTTACTGAAACAGGCAGATCTGGCCATGCACGAGGCCAAGGAAGCGGGCCGCAATACCCTGCGATTTTTCGACCAGGAGATGCAGGCCGCTGCGTTCGCGCGGTCCGAACTGGAAGCGCAGATTCGCCATGCGCTGCAGGAAGAACAATTTCATTTGTACTATCAAGCGCAACTTGACTGGCATGGGCGCGTGACCGGCGCCGAGGCATTGGTGCGCTGGCGCCACCCGCAGCGCGGCGTGGTGTTGCCGGGAGAATTCATTCCTTTGGCCGAAGACACAGGAATGATCCTGCAGCTCGGGCACACGATCCTGAAGCGCGCTTGCAAACAACTGGCAGAATGGTCCGCACGTGCAGAAAGCGCACAACTGGACATCGCCGTGAATATCAGCGCCCGCCAGTTCCAGCATGCATCCTTTGTTGATCAGGTGATGGATGTGCTGGCGCAAAGCGGTGCCAATCCTGGCAAGCTTCGCCTTGAATTGACGGAAAGCATGTTGGTGGAAAACATCGACGACACCATCGAAAAAATGAACAGGCTCCGGGAATTCGGCGTTCGTTTTTCGCTGGATGATTTCGGTACCGGTTATTCGTCATTGCTCTATCTCAAGCGCATGCCCATCGAGTACCTGAAGATAGACCAGTCCTTCGTCCGGGACATATTGAACGACCCGAACGATGCGGCCATCGTGCGTACCATCATCTCGCTCGGGAAGAGCCTGAATCTGGGCATCATCGCCGAAGGCGTCGAATTGGAAGCGCAGCGCAAATATCTCGAGCACTACGGCTGCAGCTTGTATCAGGGATATTTATTCAGCCATCCACTGCCCCCGGACGAATTCGAGGCCTTTCTGTTGAGCCGCCATCACAGGGATGGTCCGGCCTGACATTCAAATTGCGCCTTCTCCTGCGATCCGGCGGAGATGCCGTACATGCGTGCCGGCATGCATCGTACTTTGCGCAAGCTTAGCTTTTGACCGAAGTTAAGCGGCAGCGTTTTTCCCGCTGGCGCATGGAACATTTTCCTGGTCCAGACTCTCTAGTCAAAGGGAAGCCGAGTATCGAGCTTAATAACAACGAAAAGGTCAAGTCATGCGCACTCCTGCAAGCGTTGCCGGCCACCCGATTCATCCGATGCTGATCACCATTCCGGTCGGGTTGTTCATTTTTTCTCTTGTTTGCGACCTGATTTCCCTGCGCAGCGCAACTCCGGCAAACTGGGTGATGGTCGCGCAGTACACCATGGCAGGCGGATTCGTCGGCGCGTTGATCGCAGCCGTTCCCGGCGTCATCGATTTTTTATCCCTGGAAGAATCGAAGGTCAAGAAAATCGCCATCCTGCACATGGCGCTCAATCTGGTGGCGCTTACCCTCTATGCGGTTAACCTCTGGCTGCGCATCTACAACGGCAGCAATCAGGGCCTGCCCTTGATGCTTTCGCTCATCGCCGTCGGCACTTTGGCCGTTTCCGGATGGCTTGGCGCGGAAATGGTCCATAAGCATGGCGTCGGCGTCGATTTGACCAGTTCATCCTCTTCCAGGCTGTGACTCGTCGAGAAAATGAGGCATCGCTGCCTGGCACGGGCAAACGGCAGCGTCGCAAACAGGTCGACCGTGGCACGGCGGCCGATAGCAATGTGGCAACAGGTTCGAAGATAAGGCGATTTGCGCCCCATATCCTGTAATATAGGCGTCTTATCAATCTTGGCATGTTTTACATGCTCACCGGAATGGAAATAGCTTTACTGTTTGGTTTGATCATTCTTAACGGCATCTTCGCGATGTCTGAAGTGGCCCTGATCACCGCGCGCAAGGCGCGGCTGATGAAGCTTGCCGAAGCAGGCGACGGCGCGGCAAAGGCGGCACTGAATCTCGGTGACGATCCAAATACCTTTCTATCCACCGTTCAGATCGGCATTACCTCCATCAGCATATTGAACGGTATCGTCGGTGAAGCCACATTGGCCCAGCCGTTTGCAAAGTGGCTGGAATCCGTCGGCACGCCGAATCCCGCATCCGAATATCTGGCCACCGGCCTGGTCGTGGTATTCATTACGTATTTTTCTATCGTACTGGGCGAGCTCGTGCCCAAGCGCCTCGGCCAGATTGCACCCGAACCTATCGCGCGCCGCGTTGCCCGTCCCATGCTTTTCCTTGCAGCCATTGCCAGCCCGTTCGTGCGCCTGCTGTCCGCATCGACTCAGCTCATGCTGCGCATCTTCGGCGTCAAGGATGAAGGCCGCCAGGCCATGACCGAGGAAGAACTGCATTTGATGCTGGAAGAAGGTTCCGATGCCGGCATCATCGAACAGCATGAACACCAGATGGTGCGAAACGTGTTCCGCCTGGACGACCGGCAGATTTCCTCTTTCATGGTTCCGCGCAGCGAAGTCGTGTATTTCGACCTTGAACAGCCGGTCGAAGAAAATCTGAGACGCTTCGAGGAAGCAGGTCATTCGCGACTGCCGGTGCTCAAAGGCGGCTGGCACAATATTCTCGGCGTAGCGAACGCGCGCGAACTGCTTGTGCAGACATTGCGCGGTGAAGAATTCAAACTGTCCGATCATCTCAAGCCCGCCGTATTTGTTCCGGAGTCCCTGACTGGCATGGGTTTGCTGGAAAACTTCAAGAGTTCAGGTGTGCAGCTCGCTTTCATCGTCGATGAATACGGCGAGGTACAAGGTATCGTGACGCTTCAGGATGTGATGGAAGCGATTACCGGCGAATTCAAGACTCAGCGTGAAGAGGACGCCTGGGCCACGCAACGTGAAGACGGTTCATGGCTGCTGGACGGCCTGATCCCGATCCCGGAGCTCAAGGACCGGCTGGATCTCACTACGGTTCCCGAAGAGGAGCGAGGTCGCTACAATACATTGAGCGGCATGGTTACCTTGCTGCTCGGAAAATTGCCGCAAACCGGCGATTCCTGCGAATGGGGACAATGGATTTTTGAAATCGTCGACCTGGACGGCATGCGCATCGACAAGGTGCTGGCACACTTGAAGCCCGAAGCGACGTCCGGCGCCACGGATTCTGCGGACGTCAGTGCCTGAGCTTCAAGGCCAGACCGGCGCTTGTGGAATATAAGCCATTACGCAGTAAGGCAGCGCGATGAAATTCGCCGGACTGCGGCACGTCCTTTTTCCGGCGCATTCATGGGTGGAAGCTTCCAGGCCGCAGCATACATGATCATCTTCAGCCTCTTGCTCCGAATGCTGCCAATGCACCTGCCTGTCTGCTCTCTTCCTGGAGCCCCGGGTTGACCCCCATAGCCGACATGCAGACCGCCGGCAAGCGTGCAATTTGTTCCTGTTGCCTGCGTCCGCACCGCACCTGCATCTGTCGTGTAGCCGTGCCGATCAGGCATGCCACAGAGGTCTTGATACTGCAGCATCCGCTGGAAGTCCATCAGGCCAAAGGCACCGCACGGCTTTTGCATCTGTGCCTGCCTAAAAGCCGCATCATCACCGGCGAACAGTTCAATGCCAAGACCCTGCACTCCCTTCTCTATGATCCGTGGCAGCGTGAACCAGATGAAACTCAAGGCAGCATGTCCGCAATCCCGGTTTTGCTTTATCCGGATACCGGTCATAATGCCCCCGAAAAAGCAGAAAAAACGACAGAGGCACTGTCCATTGGCAAGCATGCCGAACGATGCCGGCTGATCGTACTCGATGGCACCTGGCGCAAGAGCCGGAAAATGCTTCACCTGAATCCAATGCTTGCCACGCTGCCTCGCCTCAGCCTCTCCGATGCAGCACCATCGCGCTACCAAATACGGAAAGCGCATCGCCCCGGGCAGTTATCGACTCTGGAAGCTTGCTGCTACGTCCTGATGCAAATGGAATGCAACCCGGAAGGATGCCAGCCATTGCTGAGCGCATTTGCAAAATTCATAGAGATGCAACAATGCTTTACGCATGCAGCTGCAGCCGATACATGTAACACCAGTGAATGAAACTCAGAACTTTAAATTGATCTGGCCGCATTGAAGAAAAATTCATGCCGCTTCGATGACCGAAACAAGGTCGAAAAAAAATGGGGCACGCGTCTTGACGCCTGCCCCGTTTTTTATACTTAGTTCGCCTGCACCTTCTCAGGCGCGCAATGCGATCACTAGGCTGCCATCAGCAGACCTTCAATCGTATGCGCCTGAACGATCGGTTCCAGTGTCTTCACTATTCGGCAATTCAAATGACGTTGAATGCTGTCCGGCAGCGTTGAATAAAAGGCTTCCGTCACTTGCAAATCGTGTTTCTCGGCGTTGCGCGCATCCGGCGCATCCACTCCCAATACCAGCACCGGGCGCGATTTATCAGAGCGGTTTGCCGTGCCCCTATGAATCGTCAGCGCGGAGCGGGCGGATATGTCGCCCATTTGCGGCATCTTCTTTTGTTTGCGCGCCTCGTAACGCGGATAAAGCGTCTGCGGAGGGAACATTCCCTTTTCGCATCCGTGAAAGACATCCCATTGCGTTCCCGGTGCCACCTCGAACGGTCCCATGTCCTCTGTCACGTCCACAGTCGTCAAATTGAAAGCGAGCGAATTGAGACGGCGTCCGATCACTGTCTCTGACGGCGAAGGAAAATCGCGGTGCCATGGCTGATCCAGCGCGCCTGGACCGGGAACGTCAAATCCCAGTTCGACAATCTTGTAGTTCGGTCCAAGCACTGCCTTGCATACAGTCGTCACCCAGGGATGTGAGGCCAGATCGACAAAGCCGCGCAGTTGCTCAGGACTGATTTCCACATAATAGCGCTCAGGACCGCGCGGCAATGCGCCACCCGGACGTTGCAGTGCTTCGGCAAACAAACGATCGATATCTTCGCGTACGGATTGAACCCATTTCCGGGTAAATGCCTGTTTTAGCCCGATGATCCCGTCGCCATACAAGCCACACATGATCTCGGCGATGTCGAAGTGCATGGGCTGGTTTACATTGCTATTCATTCCCTCTTCCTTGAAGCATGCAACGGGCAAATAGACAATCCTGCAAAGCATACATGCCGCCTCCTCGTTGTGCCTCTGTTAATTAATCTAGTTGGGTCGATACAGAACGCAGTGCGTTTTGTGTAGCCATAGACCGGCGCAGTTAAGGAAAGTGCCCACCGCGATCAATAAAAATATGGGATTTTCAATTCGGGCAGCACCTGCCATATGTTCGCTCCCGGTAAAAATATTGTCAGCAGTAGGGAGGCCGGAATTTCAGCATGTTCAGAAAACCGCGCATTATTTCCACATCAATTCAAGTAGGCGCAGATGCCGATGTTTGGCAAATAGACAAGGACTGAAAAATATTAATTTAGGGATCAATCGAAACATGCAAGGTGATGAAATTTGCAAGAAGAGGACATATCCGGAATGCGGGGTTGAAGCAAATTCATTGAAAGCTCCACTGATGAATAGCCCATAATTATGGACATTCTGCCAAGTGGCCCGCAGACGATAAATCGTCATCATTCAAAACTGCCCTGCATAAAATCTCGAAAGAGCAAGCTTCGTTTTGCCTGATGCTTGAGCCAAACAGCATCCGGCACTACCGGTCCCGCCGCTGCGCGCACTTGCAACGATGCCGAAGCCGGGCAAAAAAAGCGGGCAGCATCACGCTGCCCGCTCTTGATACATGCGCTGCATTGACCGCAGCTGTTTTTCTATGCCGCCAGAGCAGATGCCTGAGCCTGCTCCTCTTCGCTAACGGAGCTGCGAATCAGGTAATCGAACGCACCCAATGCAGCCTTGGCACCATCGCCGGCAGCAATCACGATCTGCTTGTATGGCACGGTAGTGACGTCGCCTGCTGCAAAGACCCCGGGCACCGACGTATGGCCTTTGTTATCAACTTCGATTTCGCCAAAGCGTGACAGCTTCACGACATCCTTGATCCACTCTGTATTCGGCACAAGGCCGATCTGGATGAATACGCCTTCCAGTTCAAGGTGCTTCAGTTCATCCGTGGTGCGGTCCTTGTAGCTCAGGCCGTTTACTTTCTGGTCGTCGCCACCGCTGATCGCAGTCGTCTGCGCCGACGTGATGACGGTCACGTTCGGCAGGCTGTGCAGCTTGCGCACTAGGACCGCATCGGCCTTCAGCTCGGGGGCGTACTCCAGCAAGGTCACATGCGCCACGATACCGGCGAGGTCGATCGCCGCTTCGACGCCCGAATTGCCACCGCCGATGACTGCCACGCGCTTGCCCTTGTAGAACGGACCGTCGCAGTGCGGGCAGTAAGCCACGCCGCGGTTCTTGTACTCCTGCTCTCCCGGCACGTTGATATTGCGCCAGCGCGCGCCGGTCGCGAGGATAATGCTCTTGCCCTTCAGGGTCGCGCCGTTGGCAAGCTGGATTTCAATCAGCTTGCCCGGTTTTAACGCAACCGCCTGCTGGTTGGTCATGATATCGACGTCATAGTGCCTGACGTGCTGCTCCATGGCTGCGGTCAGCTTTGGCCCTTCGGTTTCGGGAATGGAAATATAGTTCTCAATTGCCATCGTATCCATGACCTGGCCGCCGAAACGCTCGGCCACGATACCGGTGCGGATACCCTTGCGCGCAGCATAAATCGCCGCTGCTGCGCCTGCCGGGCCGCCGCCTACGATCAGCATGTCGTAGGCTTCTTTTTCATTCAGTTCTTCTGCCTTGCGCGCGGAAGCGCCGGTATCGAGCTTGGCGAGGATTTCCTCAACGCTGCTGCGGCCCTGGCCGAATGCTTCACCGTTCAGATACATGGTCGGTACCGCCATGATCTGGCGCTTCTCGACTTCATCCTGGAACAGCGCGCCATCGATCGTGACATGCTTGATGCGCGGATTGATGATCGACATCGCATTCAAGGCTTGCACGACTTCGGGGCAACTCTGGCAGGACAGAGAGACATAGGTCTCGAAATGGAAGTCGCCATCCAGATTCCGGATCTGTTCAATAACGCTCTCTTCAATCTTGATCGGATGGCCGCCTACCTGCAGCAAGGCCAGCACCAGCGACGTGAATTCGTGCCCCAGAGGGATCGCGGCGAATTCCACACCGACGGCGGTGCCGACACGATTGATGGCGAAGGAAGGAGTGCGCGCTCCCGCGCCGCGCTCGGTATAGGTGATCTGCGTCGACAGTTCTGCGATCTCCTGCAGCAGCGCGCGCATTTCCTGCGACTTTTCACCCCCATCCAAAGACGCGACGATCTCGATCGGCTGGGTAAGCTTTTCCAGATAGCTTCTTAATTGAGTTTTAAGGTTGGCGTCCAACATATTGGCCTCGACTTTATGAGAGAAGATATGCGATAGAAACTTGATGCGCCCGGGCGCTTCTGCCCGGACGCGAGTGGTGATGCTGCTTGGTGCTTAGATCTTGCCGACCAGGTCCAGCGAAGGCTTCAGGGTTTCGGCGCCTGGAGTCCATTTTGCCGGGCAGACTTCGCCTGGATGGGATGCAACGTATTGCGCAGCCTGTACCTTGCGCAGCAATTCCTTTGCATCACGGCCGATACCATTGTCATGGATTTCGCAGAGCTTGATCTGGCCTTCCGGATTGATCACGAAGGTACCGCGCAGTGCCAGGCCTTCCTCTTCGATCAGCACGTCGAAGTTGCGTGCCAGCGTTGCGGTCGGGTCGCCAACCAGCGGATAGCGGATCTTGCCGATGGCTTCGGAAGTGTCGTGCCAGGCCTTGTGGGAGAAGTGGGTGTCGGTGGAAACGCCGTACACTTCCACGCCCAGCTTCTGGAATTCAGCATAATTGTCTGCCAGGTCTTCCAGTTCGGTCGGGCAGACGAAGGTGAAGTCGGCAGGATAAAACACGATCACGGACCATTTGCCCTTCAGGGTCTCGTTGCTGACCGGGACGAATTTGCCGTTGTGGAAAGCCGTGGCATTGAATGGTTTGACTTGGGTGTTGATGATAGACATTGTTTTCCTCCAGTTAGAAAAATTAATTTTTTGAACAGATAAAACGAAAATTTTTGGACAGACGAAGCATAAAACAAATCCTCCAATTAGTAGAATTGATTTATTTTATATTTTAAATTTGTTTTACCTATCAAGGGCAATAGCCAAAATTACATAGTCCTGCAGCCGGACGTACTTTCCGGAATGCTGGTGCGCCGAGCAGACGGCATTGAACTGATGTTCTATGCGACAATCACGCCTCTCGGCACTCTGCTGCAACCTGAAGCGATAGTGCTGGCCGATTTTCTTTCTTGCTAACTTTTTCCGATGTCTGACCGCTCATCCGCCGACCAGCCCGGCAAGGCTTTGTTTTACGATCCGACCGACCGCCGCATACGCAGCTTCGTTACGCGCGCGGGCCGTTTATCCACCGGGCAAGCCCGCGCACTGGAAGAATTCGGACCGGCATTTTGCATTCCATATGCCAAGGAAATACTGAATTTCGATTCAGCGTTTGGCCGCAGCGCGCCGACAATTCTGGAAATCGGCTTCGGGATGGGAGGTACCACCGCTGAGATCGCATCCGGCATGCCCGACAGGAATTTCATCGGCGTGGAAGTCCATACGCCCGGAGTCGGCAGTTTGCTGAAGCTGATCGGCGAACAAGGTCTGACCAATCTGCGCCTCATTCAGCATGATGCCGTTGAAGTGATTACTCACATGATCGCTCCGGAAAGCTTGGCCGGCGTACATATTTTCTTTCCCGATCCATGGCACAAGGCGCGCCATAACAAGCGGCGCCTGATCCAGCCAGCTTTCGTGAACTTGCTCGCATCCCGCATTGCAAGCGGCGGCTATATCCATTGCGCTACCGACTGGGAAGACTATGCGCAGCAGATGCTGGAAGTCTTGAGCAGCGAACCCGCATTGCGCAATACGGCGGACGGTTACGCGCCGCGCCCGGATTATCGTCCCGTGACGAAATTTGAAAACCGGGGCCTGAAGCTTGGCCATGGCGTATGGGATCTGGTGTTCATCAAGCGATGATCTGCATAAAGCCGATTGTCCTAAATAGCGATGCCCAAAGATCCAATGATAGTGTCCGCTCACTTAAGGCTATCCCACTTAAGGCAAAATACGATGCAGTTCCTTTTCACCAACATACGACTGTAATTTGCCCGCCCAGCACGCATGGCCTCATTCGAATCCCGTTTTAACGATTACTGCACCGCACTGGAAGCTTCTGGAAGACGGCGCACGCTGGGAGCTGCCGCTGCGCAGGCCGCACGCCCGGTCATAGCCGATTTTTCCCACAATGATTATCTCGGCTTTGCGCACGATCCGGCGCTGATCGAAGCCGGCCACGCCATGGCGCAGCGCTACGGCGTCGGCAGCACCGGCTCGCGCCTGTTGTCCGGCAACCTGACACCGCACGTCGATCTGGAACAAGCCATTGCGCTGGCCAAGGGAACGGAAGCGGCGCTGATTTTCAACTCGGGTTACCAGGCCAATTCCAGCGCTCTGGCGGCACTGCTGGATGCAAAAGTACTGGGCGCGGAACCGCTGGTATTTTCCGACCGGCTCAATCATGCCAGCCTGCATCACGCCTGCCAGCTCATGAATGTGCGCCAGATCCGGTACCGGCATAACGACATGGCGCATCTGCGCGAATTACTGTCGGCGCATCATGAAGAAGACCGCCCGAAATTCATCGTTGCCGAAACGGTCTTCGGCATGGACGGCGATGTGCTCGACATGCCGGCATTGGTTGCGCTGGCCGATGAATTCGATGCGTTCCTGTATCTCGACGAAGCGCACGCAACCGGCGTTCTGGGCCGGTCCGGCTATGGATTGGCGTCGGGGTACATGCAGCGGGACGGCAAATCCCGCGGCGTGGCCATGGGTACATTCAGCAAGGCGCTCGGCGCAGCAGGTGCTTATGTCGCCTGCAGTGCTGCGGTGCGCGAATACCTTGTCAACCGCTGCACCGGCTTCATTTATTCGACCGCCCCCTCTCCTGCCGTCATCGGCGCGGTGAGCGCCGCGTGGGAGCGTTTGCCGCGCATGGATGCAGAACGCGAACAGCTCATGCGGCGTGCTGCGCAATTGCGTGCGCGGCTGCATGAATCGGGATTCAATACCGGCACATCGAACACGCACATCATTCCGTTGATCGTCGGCACCGAGGAAGCGGCGCTGGACCTGAAAGCATGGCTACTGAAATGCGGCATCGTAAGCTCAGCGATTCGCCCGCCGACCGTGCCGCCGCATACGGCACGGGTGCGGATTGCCTTGAGCCTGTCCCATACCGATACGCAGCTGGAAGCGCTGTGCGATGCACTGGATCGCTGGAAAGATCGAGAGCAGCGATGATCGGATTTGCGCTTTGCCACGGCTGGTCCTTCGATGCAGATTCGATGGATGCGTTTGCCGCGTGTCTGAAGGAGCGTTTCCCAAGCTGCGCCATTGCTTCCTACGACCTGGGATTCACTGGCACGCCGCATGCACCGCAGCTCGACGCGATGCCGGATACACAATGGATCGCACTTGGCCATTCATATGGTTTCGCTTACCTGATGCAGTTGCCGGTCCCATGGCGCGCGGCAATTTCCGTGAACGGTTTTACCCGGTTTTGCCGCCGTCCCGGCAAACCCGAAGGCATGCCGCTGCGACTGGTCGATGCCATGATTGCGCGCCTGGAATCGGAACCGCGCGCCACGGTCGAGGAATTCCAGCAACGCTGCGGAGGCGTCCAGCTATCTCAGCCACATCAAACACCATTGCAGCAGCTGGACGCACCCTTTCTCGTCACGCATTTGACGCAGTTGCGTGATTTGGATCTGCCCATGCCCGCATGCCCGGTCTTGTCGCTGTCCACACATGACGATCTCATCGTTCCTCCATCGCTCACCCATGCCTGCTTTGGGAAAGCCGGTTGTACGATGCAGGAATATGAAGGCAGCCATCTGCAACTATTGCATGCGCCGCAGCAATGCATGACTGCAGTTGCGGCTTTCGTAGAGGCATGCAATGGCTAATAACGAACCCATACGCCGCAGACTCGCGGCAGCGGAGCGCTTTTCCAATGCCGCCGAACGCTACGAGCAAACTGCTCAAATTCAAAAACAAGCTGCCGTGCTGTTCGATGCATGGCTGGCCGAATTGAAGCTGGATGCGCCGCAGCGCATTGCCGAAATCGGTTGCGGCACCGGCTTGCTGACGCGCCTGCTGCACGCACGCTTTCCTAATGCAGCAATCGAGGCCACCGATCTTGCACCAGCGATGGTGGACTATTGCAGGCGCGTATTAGGCGACGCTGAAGGCATCCGGTATCGCGTGTGCGATGGGCGCGACGCGCGCTTCGACCCCATGCCGGACTGGATCGTCTCGGCGATGTGCTTGCAGTGGCTGCGTCCCCTGCGGCCTGTGCTGCAGCATCATCTTGCGCAAAGCAAAATACTGGCATTCAGCCTGGTGCTGGACGGCTCGTTTTCGGTCTGGCGCGCTGCGCATGCGCACGTTGGTATCGAACCGGGATTGCATTCCTTCCCGGGCTTTGATGCCTTGCTCGCAGAATGCCGGAGTCTCGGCGCGGCGCATGTGCATGCAAAACGGATTTCCTTGTCGGAAGCGCATGCCAATGGCATGGAGTTTGCCGCCAGCCTGCGTCTGATCGGTGCCGATCATCCGCGCGACGGCCATCAACCGTCGAACCTGCGCCCGGTCTTGCGCCAGCTGCAGAACGGATGCGACGCCAATTACGAAATCGGCTTTTTCTGCATCCGGATGTGATTAACTGCAGGAAACAGCAGGAATTTTTCAGGCGCTATCTTTAGCAAGCCGTAGACCGCCGAATACATTGCACTCGTCATTATGCGGCTCGATTACTTATCAATGATTGCGTCAAAGTGCGCAGCCGCTCTAAACCAGATTTAATGCAATCCGCCTAGTTTTGTGCCAAATATGCTGCAATCATCAATTCCAGCTTTTTAAAGGATGAGTGACCGCTATCAGGCAGGAGCAGATATTGGTCTTTTCTGAACAGTTGATTTACCCGCAAACTTTGCGGCGCGGTCCGACATTCTTGAGTGCGGGTCGGTAGTTGGGTTCCGCATTCCCTTTGCGCTTTTCCGGCAAGGTGACGAACTTCGGCATATTCATGCCGTCCCGGATCAGCAGATTAGTAGAGCGCTGCTCAAATTCCTCGGGCAAGGCCTGTTCCACCCACGCGCCATCTTGATAGCGGTACTTCAGGTAAACCTCGCAGCCGTCATTGATATAGACGCTGGCAAAGACGATTACTTGCTCGGCCTCGATGTCGAGTATCAAAGGCTTTTCCGGCCATCCATGCGGGGTTTTCTTGATCGATTTCCACTCAATTGTTTGGCCGGTTCCATCCGGCGCGGCAAACCGAATCCGGTATTCCCGGGGTTTCTTGCCGCTGCGGTTATGTGCCCATTCGTCGCCACCACGCTCGACCATGGTTTCACGCTCGACGACGATGATTCGTCTGTCACTCAACTGCACTTCCTCGCCCCACTTGTGACCACTCGATCCGCACGCGCTCACTCCGATAGCCAACAACAGCCAGATTGTCGATTTGAATTTCAACATGAGTTGCAATTACTTTGGCGGCCTACGCAAGCGTTAACTGAATACTGCGTTTCCTGCTTCCTCGATTACACCATCGATTAAGAACCGGTCTATTTCCGCATCGGTAAAGCCGTATTCCTGCAGCAGTTCGCGCGAATGCTCTCCCAAAGCCGGCGCTGGCCGGTCTATTCTGGTCGGCGTCTTGGAGAAATGCAGCGGACAGCCAAGCGCCTTGATCGTTCCCGCTTGCGGATGATCGAGCTCGACCACCATCTTTCGCGCCAGTGTTTGCGGATGTGACAATGCTTCGCCTATAGTATGTACGGGTCCGACCGGAACGCCGGCGGCATCAAATGCAGCAATCCAGTGTTCCTTGGTTTGCGTGATCAGTACCGCATCCATTGCTGCCACGAGGCTATCCAGATTATTCATCCGTGCATCATTCGAAACATAGCGCTCATCGCTGCGCCATTCCGGATGGCCCAATACTTCCGTGATGCGCTCCCAGTTCGCCTGATTAGCCCCGCCGATATTGATCCAGCCGTTTCGGGTGCGAAACGACTGATACGGCGCGGTCAGCAGATGCGCGGAACCCGTCGGGCCCGGCGATTCACCTGTCGCGAAATGAATTGCAGCATGCCAGTAGGTTTGCTGCAGCGCCGCTTCCATCAATGAAGTATCGACGACCTGCCCTTCGCCGGTTTTGAGTTTGTGCGCGTACGCTGCAAGGATGCCCGTGACAGCGAGAATGCCGGCGTTGATATCGGCAATCGAATTGCCGGTTTTGGCGGGAGGGCGGCCGTGTTCGCCGGTAACGGACATGAGCCCGGAAAATCCCTGTGCTATCAGGTCGAAGCCGGCCTTGTCCGCATAGGGTCCCTCACGGCCGTAACCGGATACGGAACAGTAAATCAGGCCTGGGTTGATTTTGGCCAGGGTTTCGTATCCCAGACCAAGCCGCTCCAGCGTGCCGCGGCGATAATTTTCGGTCAGCACATCTGCGTTCTCGACCATGCGCATCAGTATGCTGCAGCCGTCCGGATGCTTGAGATTGAGCGCGATGCCCCGCTTATTGCGGTTGAGGATCATGAACGGCGCCGAGATTCCGTTGATGCGCGGCTCGCGGTAGCCGCGCGCATCGTCGCCTCCCGGAAGCTTTTCCACCTTGATGACATCTGCTCCCATGTCGGCAAGCATCATGCCGCAGGTCGGACCTGCCATGATCTGTGCCAATTCGAGCACCCGCATGCCTGCCAATGGTCCGGGATGTTTGCTTGATTTATTCATGCAGGCTCTCCTATTTTCCCAGGAAACCGGGCTTTTCCTTGGCAAGGAAAGCGGAATAACCGATACGGAAATCCTCCGTATCGAAACAGTCGAAGCATTCGTCGTACTCGGCGCCGGTAAGTGGACGCGCATCCGCCAGGCGGCGCGCAAATTTCTTGTGCCAGCGCGCGACCAGAGGCGCGCCGTCGGCGATGCGTTGCGCGCTGGCCCTGGCTTCGGCAGCCACCTGGTCGTCCGGCACGACGCGGGTCACGAGCCGCTTGGCAAGCGCTTCGGCAGCATCGAATATCCGACCTTCGAGCAGAATCTCCAGCGCCGCATCGGGTCCTGCCAGGCGCACGAGCGGAGCCATTTCAGGATAGGCCATTACCAGGCCCAGATTCTTGATCGGTGCGCCGAAGCGGCTTGATGCGCCGCATATGCGGATATCGCACAAGGAGGCGATTTCCAGCCCGCCGCCGACGCATATGCCGTGTATCTGCGCAACCAGCGGATGGCGGCAGTTGGAAAGCGCTGTTGCGGTGGCATGCATGACATGGCCGTAGGCAATCGCCTGTTCCTTGTTGGCGCGTTCGGTCTGGAACTCGGCGATGTCGTTGCCGGGCGAAAAAGACTTTTCGCCGGCACCGCGCAGAATGATGCAGCGCACTTCGTCATCCTCGGAAAGTGCATTGACTGCAGCGCCCAGCTCTTGCCACATCGGTTTGGTCAATGCATTCAATTTTGCCGGGCGATTGAGCACGACGGTTGCAATGCTGCCATCGCGCCCTACCTTAATCAAATCGGACATTGCCTCTCCCTAAACAAGGTTTTCGATACGCAGCCCGGCTCATTGACGGCGGAGCAAGGCCTTGCTTCAGGGCCGCGGCATCTGCCTTGCCGCCATTTCCCTGCCTCCCGCCATCGCCTTGAGTTTGCGCCATGCAAAGGCGATCGCCGGCCAGAACAGCATGAGCAGCGCCACGGTGGTGATCGTTCCGACAAGCGGATTCGACCAGAAAGCTGCCAAGCCGCCTTTGGGACCGATCATGGACTGCCGGAATGCGGATTCCATTTTGTCGCCGAGGACCAGGGCCAGCACGAGCGGTGCCAGCGGATAACTGAGCTTTTTAAGGATGTAGCCGAGGATGCCGAACAACACCATGAACCAGATATCGAGCATGGCGCTATGCACGGCATAGGCGCCGATCGCACACACCACGATAATGACCGGTGCAATGATCGAAAACGGAATGCGCAGGATCGCCGCAAACAGCGGAACCGTGCTCAACACAATAAATAGTCCCGCCAGGTTGCCCAGGTACATGCTGGCAATCAGGCCCCAGACAAAATCCTTCTGCTCGACGAACAGCAATGGTCCCGGCTGCAACCCCCAGATCATCAGTCCGCCCAGCAATACTGCCGCCGTGGCCGAACCAGGAATGCCCAAGGCCAGCATCGGCAGCAAGGCAGCCGTGCCGGAAGCATGCGCCGCGGTTTCCGGCGCGATGACGCCTTCCACCTGCCCGGTGCCGAACTTGTCGCGATCGGGTGAAAATCGCTGGGCGATGCCATAACCCATGAAGGAGGCAGCGGTTGCGCCACCGGGTGTAATCCCCATCCAGCAGCCGATGGCCGAACTGCGCAAAAGTGTCAGCCAGTACTTGGGCAATTCTTTCCAGGTTTCCCATACCACCCGCGTATTGATCTTGGCATGCTTGCCATCGAAGGCCAGCCCTTCTTCCATCGTGACCAGAATTTCTCCGAGCCCGAAGAGCCCGATGACGACGATCAGGAAATCGACGCCGCGCAGCAATTCATACCAGCCGAAGGTCATGCGCAGCTGGCCGCTTACGGTATCCATGCCGATTGCCGCGATGCCGAAGCCAAGCATCATGGAAATGATCGTTCTGGATGGCGTCTTGCTGTCCGCTCCCACGAAGCTGCAAAAGGTAAGCAGGAATACCGCGAAGAATTCAGGCGGCCCGAAGCGGAGCGCAAATTTCGACACCATGGGAGCGAGGAAAGTGATCAGCAGCACGCCCACGAAGGAGCCGATAAACGACCCGGTAAACGATGCGGTAAGCGCCTCTCCGGCCCTGCCCTTCTGGGCCAGCGGATAACCGTCGAAGGTCGTAGCCACTGCGGACGATTCGCCCGGAATATTAAAAAGGATCGAGGTGATGGCGCCGGCGAACAGGGATCCCCAGTAAATGCAGGAGAGCATAATGATCGCCGCGGTAGGCGGCATGCTGAACGTCAGCGGCAGCAGGATGGCAACGCCGTTCGGCCCACCGAGTCCCGGCAGCACCCCGATGGCGATGCCCAGAAGCAGGCCGACTACCATCATCATCCCGTTGTACCAGGTCATCGCGACCGCAAACCCATGAAATAGAGCATCTAATTGTTCCATCTAGCGCATCTCCATCGTAGGTTTAGTAACCGAGCCAGGCTTCCAGCGGCCCTTTCGGCAGCGGCACCATGAACTGTATTTCGAAAAGCCAGAATAGAGTCACGCTGATGCCTACGCTGACCAGCAAGACACTTAGCCAGCTGCGTTTGTCCATTACCCGCATGAATGCTCCGATAAAAATCGCGGAAGCAAGGTAGATGCCGATAAACTTGATCGCCACGACATAGACGATCGTCGGTATCAGCACCATCAGCACAAGTTTGAATCGCTGCCATGAAACGAATTGTTCATGCTTGCGGTTCTTTCCGAACGCGGACTTAACAAATACCCAGACCGCTGCAATGCAAAGTATGGCGCCGATACGGAAGGGAAAATATCCTGCTTCCGGCCCGTCCGTAGCCCAGCCTGCGCCCACCTTGTAGTTGTCGACCATCATGACGACGCCAATCAAGAAAATGGCAACCGCGGCGATCGCATCGACATTGCTGTGTGAAAGGCCGCCGCCAGGCGGGCGGCCCTGCGTATCTTTTTCTTCCATCATTACCTCCCGCTGACGGCGATCGTGGACTTATTTATTGGCGGCGAATCCGGCTTCTCTCATCAGTTTGTTATGGAAGGCTTCATCCTTCTCCAGAAACTTGGTGAACTCCGAATTGATCAGGAAGGTTTCCTTCAGCGCCTGTTTCGCCAGATAGGCTTTCCACTCCGGCGTGGCGGTCACCTTGCGGAGCAAGTCGATATAGAAGGCCGCATGCTCTTTCGTGGTGCCGGCAGGCAGGAAGAAAGCGCGCAACATCTGGTATTCCACGTCGTAACCCGATTCCTTGCAGGTCGGGATGTCTGACCATGACTGGCTGTCAGTGAGTTTTTCCGTGAATGTCATGCGCTGGGAAGAGAAAACGCACAATGCGCGCACCTGGTTCGCCCGCCACTGCGCCACGCTTTCGCTCGGGTTGTTGACGTTGGAATCCGTATGCTTGCCTACCAGCTGGGTGACGGCCTGTCCGCCGCTGGTATAGGGAATGTAGGAGAACTTCACGCCTGCCGCCTTTTCAAGCGCGACGGTAATGATGTGATCTTCCCGCTTGGTGCCTGTGCCACCCATTTTGAAGGTCCCGGGTGGCGCGCCTTTGACGGCATCGATAAATTCCTTGGGCGTTTTGCCCGGCGCTTCGGCATGGCTCCATAAGATGAATTCGTCCATGGCAATCATCGCCACCGGATTGAGCTCGCGCCAGTTGAACGGCAGATTCACTGCGACAGGCAAAGTATAGATGGCCGAAAACGCCACCATCAGCTTATGGGGATTGCCCTGGGATCCCTTCACATCCATGATGCCCTCGGCGCCGCTCGCCCCGCCTTTATTCAGGATCATGATGGGCTGTTTCATCAACTCGTGTTTGACGATGATGCCTTGAATCATGCGTGCCATCTGATCGGAGGCGCCGCCGCCGCTCGCAGGCACGACAATTTCGATCGGCTTGGTTGGCTCCCATGCGGCGTGTGCAGCAGGCACGGTGCCGATGCAGGTCAGTGCCGCCAGTGACAGGGGCAATAGGGAAGCTCTGTTTCGTAATTTTTGTATCAGATGCGCCATGGTTGTCTCCTCCAGGTGGTTTTTAAAGTGACGGTAATTCCGACGAATGTTTTTTTAAGTTATCAAGCTGGGTTCTGCATGAATCGAAGCGGTGACTTCTTTTGCGGCCGATTCCGCAAGATAGTCCATGGCTGCCTGTACGCCGCCTTTCCGGTGCGGGACGCCTGCCAGGGAAAGGCCCATTTCAACGCCGGCAAGCGTGCCGCACAAGGTCAGATCGTTGAAGTCTCCCAGATGACCGATACGGAAAATCTTGCCGGACAACTTGGTCAATCCCTGGCCGAGCGACATATTGAAGTTTTTCAGAACGATTTTTCGGAAGGCATCAGCATCGTGGCCGTTAGGCATCATGACTGCTGTCAGTACGGAGCTGTATTCGTCGGGATTCTTGCAAAGGATTTCCATCCCCCATGCACGCACCGCGCGCCGTGTCGCCTCTGCATGACGCTGATGGCGCATAAAAACAGCGTCCAGCCCTTCCTCGAACAGCATTTCCAGCGCTTCGTGCAATCCATAGAGAAGGTTGGTCGCCGGCGTATAAGGGAAATACCCGGTCGAATTGATTGCAATCATTTCCTGCCAATCCCAGTACGATCGCGGCAGCCTCGCAGTCTTTGATGCGGCTAGCGCCTTTTCGCTGACTGCGTTGAACGACAGGCCGGGAGGCAGCATCAAACCTTTTTGCGAGCCGGAGACAGTAACGTCGACGCCCCATTCATCGTGCCGGTAGTCGATCGATGCCAGCGATGAAATCGTATCGACCATAAATAAGGCCGGATGCCCGGCCTTGTCGATTGCGCGCCGCACGTCGGCAATACGGCTCGTCACACCGGTGGAGGTTTCGTTATGCACGACGCATACCGCCTTGATTTGATGTTCCTTGTCGCAGGCAAGGCGAGCCTCGATCTGCGCCGGATTGGCGCCGTGACGCCAATCGCCAGGCAAAAATTCCACCTTGAGGCCGAGCTTGTCAGCCATTTTTTTCCACAGGGTTGCGAAATGGCCCGTTTCAGCCATCAATACCAGATCGCCGGGCGACAAGGTATTTACCAGGGCAGCCTCCCATGCCCCGGTGCCGGAGGCCGGATAAATCACCACATGCGATTCGGTTTTGAATACTTTTTTCATGCCTGCGAGGACGGCTTTGCCGATGACCGCGAATTCGGGGCCGCGATGATCAATGGTTACATTATCAATTGCGCGCAGCACCCGGTCCGGAACATTCGTCGGGCCGGGAATTTGCAGGAAATGACGACCAGACTTATGGGAGTTAAGCAAAAACATGCACAGCCTCCATGGTTTGTATACAAAATACAATATTAGCTAATAAAATATTTCCTGCAAGAACATTTATTTGATCTAGAGCAACAATAATTCCGTTTATCTTGACGCGTTCGTAAGGATATTAGGAGAGAAAATTTTTAAAAGCACGAAGATTTACTTGTTTTTTAATCTAAAACAATTATTCTCTTATTTAAAGAAATTTGTATACAAAAATCTATATAGTGCTTTTGCTATGGAAAAATCCTTAAATACCACAGTGCCCTCAGTGGCTTTGCCGGTAACCTCCACACCCGCATCGAACGACGCCGTCGACCGGCTGACATTGCCGGCGACGGTGTGCAACCGGCTACGCGACCTGATTACCGAGGGTGAGCTGGCTCCCGGAACCCGTTTGAATGAACGCGAGCTGTGCGAACGCCTGGGCGTGTCGCGCACGCCCCTGCGTGAAGCGTTCCGTCTGCTTTCTGCCGAAGGGCTGGTTCAGATCCAGCCGAACCGCGGCGCCCAGGTTGTCGCACTGTCCAAGGACGACATGCGCGAGAGTTTCGAAGTGCTGGGCGCGCTTGAAGCCTTGTCGGGCGAGCTTGCCTGCCAGCGCATTACCGATGAAGAAGTTGCCGAAATCAGGGCGCTGACTTTCGAGATGCTGGCCTGCCATGCGCGCAAGGAGATGCCCGCGTATTACCGCCTCAATCGCACGATCCACGATCTGATCAATCGCGCCGCCGGAAATCGCTTGCTGGTGCAGGTCTATGCGACCCTGAATCTGCGCATTCAGAATTTGCGCTTCCGCTCCAACTTCGACCAGGCCAAGTGGGACAAGGCAGCCCGCGAACATGTCGACATGGTCGACGCGCTTGCAGCACGCGACGGAGCCCGCCTGGCGGCACTCCTGAGCAACCATCTGAAGCAGAAAGAAAAAATCGTGCTGGAAAACCTCGATGCATTAAGCTCCCAGCCCGATAAAACACCCTGATTCAGCACCCTGATTCACTTTCCAGTCGACAGGAAGCCAATGAACGCACCGGAACCGAAACCAGTTCAACTCCATCCGCGGACCCATCAAAGTGAACTGGCGGCCCGACTGAGGCAGTCGGTCGAAGGCGAAGTGCTGTTCGACAGCGCATCGCGCGGCCGATATTCCACCGACGCGTCGGTCTACCAGATTGAGCCGGTAGGCGTACTGGTTCCAAAAACCGCGGCCGACGTTGAGGCCGCAATCCAGTTATGCAATGAATTGCGCGTGCCGATACTTCCACGCGGCGCCGGAACCAGCCAGTGCGGGCAGACCGTCGGCGCGGCACTGGTCATCGACAACAGCAAGTATCTCAATCGCCTGATCCATTTCGATCGCAATGCAATGACGGTAACCGTCGAGCCCGGCATGGTGCTCGACCATCTGAACGCATGGCTTAAACCGCACGGGCTATGGTTCCCTGTTGATGTTTCGACCGCCGCGCAATGCACCTTAGGCGGCATGGCGGGCAACAATTCCTGCGGCTCGCGCAGCCTTCATTACGGCAACATGGTGCATAACGTCATCGGGATCGAGGCATGGCTTTCGGACGGCAGTTGCATGCATTTCGGACCGATGCAAGACATGTTGCCCGCTTCAACCCTGCGTGCGCGTGGACTGGTCGATACGATCGCCGCCATCGCGCTGCGCGAACAAGAGGAAATCGCCGCGCGCTACCCGAAAGTGATGCGTCGCGTCGGCGGCTACAATCTCGACATATTCCACCCTCAATCCGAGCGGCCCTATACAAGCGACGGAAGCGTCAATCTGGCGCACCTGCTGGTCGGCTCCGAAGGCACGCTTGCCTATTTCAAGCAGATCACGCTCAGGCTTGCGCCTCTTCCAACAGCCAAGACGCTGGGCATCGTCAATTTCAGCGACTTCAGCAAGGCAATGGATAGCGCCCAGCATATCGTCAAGCTGAAGCCGGTTGCGGTCGAACTGGTGGACCGGACGATGATCGAGCTCGCGCGCAGCAATCCGGCGTTCAGGTCCACGATCGAAAAGGCGCTCATCGGCAGTCCGGATGCGATTCTGCTGGTCGAGTTTGCCGGCGCCGACAGGTCGGAACAGCTTCACAAGCTTAAGCAACTGGGCGACCTGATGGGAGACCTGGGCATGCCCGGCTCCGTGGTCGACATGACCGACGAGAAGGAACAGAAGGAATTGTGGGAAGTCCGCAAGGCTGGCCTCAATATCATGATGAGCCTGAAAGGTGACGGCAAACCGGTGTCCTTCATCGAGGATTGCGCGGTGCCGCTGGAGCATCTCGCCGAATACACCAGCCGCCTTACCGAGGTTTTCGCGCGGCACAATACGCGCGGCACCTGGTATGCGCATGCGTCGGTCGGCACGCTGCATGTGCGGCCCATACTGGACATGCGCCGCGACGGAAGCGAAAAAATGCGCGCCATCGCGGAAGAAGCCGCCGCGATGGTGCAGCAATACAAAGGCGCTTTTTCGGGTGAACATGGCGACGGGCTGGTACGCAGCGAATGGGTGGATTGGCAGTTCGGCGGGCGCATGATGCAGGCCTTCAGAGAGATCAAGGATGCGTTCGATCCTCCTGGGCTGATGAATCCGGGGAAGATCGTGCGCGCCACCCGGATGGACGATGCATCGCTGTACCGCTACAAGCCCGCTTACAGGGAAATACCGTTGCAGACAGGACTCGACTGGTCTGCATGGAATGTGCAATCGGATCATGTTACCGAAGAGATCAGCGCACCAGGGACCGGCGGCGATGCCACTGGCGGCTTCGCGAAGGCGATTGAAATGTGCAACAACAATGGCCATTGCCGCAAGTTCGACAGCGGCACCATGTGTCCGAGCTATCGCGTTACCAAGGATGAAAAGCATTTGACGCGCGGGCGTGCCAACACACTGCGGCTGGCGGTTTCAGGACAGCTCGGACCCGATGCGATAACTTCGGAGGAATTGTTCGAGACGATGGATTTGTGCGTCGGCTGCAAAGGATGCAAGCGCGAGTGCCCGACCGGCGTGGACATGGCGCGGATGAAAACCGAATTTCTCTTTCAGTATCGCAAACACCATGGGCTGCGTCTGAAAGACAAGCTGATCGCCTATCTGCCGCGCTATGCGCCTTTTGCGGCACGGTTTCCCGCATTTTTCAATCTGCGCGACAAGCTGCCCGGCGCGGCATTCCTGAGCGAAAAACTGATCGGCTTCAGTGCGCGCCGCACGCTGCCTGAATGGCGCAGCGATTCTTTTCGTGATTCGGAAACCGGCGAGCCACCGATCGCGCCCGATGCGCCCGAAGTCGTGCTGTTTGCCGATACGTTCAACCATTATTTCGAGCCCGACAATGCCCGCGCAGCCCTGCGCGTGCTGAACGCCGCGGGTTACCGGGTTCACATTGCGCAGGCCGCCGATGGCAAACGGCCTTTATGCTGCGGCAGGACCTTTCTCGCAACCGGCCTGATCGACCAGGCGAAACAGGAGGCACGGCGCACGATCGACGCATTGCTTCCCTTCGTTCAGCGCGGCATTCCGGTGGTCGGACTGGAGCCGTCCTGTCTGCTCACCATGAGGGATGAATTCCTTGCCTATGGCTTTGGCGAAGAAGCAAGACAGTTGTCGCAACAGGCGATGCTGCTTGAAGAGTTTCTCGCGCGCGAAAGCAAGGCAGGAAAACTGAAGCTGAGGTTGCAGCCGATTGCTCACAAAACGGCGCTGCTCCATGGGCATTGCCATCAGAAAGCGTTTGATGCCGTGCGGCCGATACAGACGGTACTGGCGCTCATCCCCGATCTGCAAGTGAAGGTCATCGAAAGCAGTTGCTGCGGCATGGCCGGCAGCTTCGGATATGAGGCCAAGCACTACGATGCCTCCCTGGCCATGGCTGAACTGGCTTTATTGCCGGCCCTGCGCGATGCCGCGCCCGATGCCCTGATCATCGCCGACGGCACCAGTTGCCGGCATCAGATAGCGGACGGCGCGAGCAGGATGGCAGTGCATGTCGCAAAAGTGCTGGAAGCTGCACTGGCTCAGGATCCCGCCCACGAAAGCCGGCCCGTTTCCTGAACACGACAGCTCTGCCGCTCATTAACGAAGCTACTGTTAGCCTTATGAAACCTCTCCAATTACCGTCGCCCGCAATCATAGGACAGGATGCGCGCACGGTCGGCACCCCAGCTCTTCTTCTGGAGCTCGACGCATTCGAGTCCAACCTCCGGCAAATGGCGGCTTTGACGGCGCGGCATAACATCGTACTGCGTCCTCATGCCAAGGCACATAAATCGAGCGCAATCGCAAAGGCGCAAATCGCCATGGGCGCAGTGGGCATATGCTGCCAGAAACTGAGTGAAGCCTATCCTTTTGTGCTGGCCGGCATACGCGATATCCATATCAGCAATGAATTTGTCGGCGCAGACAAAATTGCGATGGCCGTCAATCTGGCGCAGCACGCCAGATTGAGCGTGTGCGTCGATCATCCTTCACAGGTCGACGCGCTCGGCAAGGCAGCGGGCCAGGCGGGTGTTGTCATTACCGTATTGCCGGAAGTTGATATCGGCCAGGGGCGATGCGGCGTGGACAGCAAGAACAGCCTGCTTGCTCTGGCTGATCGGATCGGAACGCATTCCGGACTGCGCTTTGGCGGCTTGCAGGCCTATCACGGCGGCATCCAGCATGTCGGCGACTGGGGAAGTCGCAAGCTGAAGGCAAGCCACGGCGCGGATCTGACCGCAAGTTATGTGCAGTGTCTCGATAGCCGGGGGATAGCCTGTCCGGTCGTGACGGGTGGCGGGACAGGCACCGCTGAATTTGATGCGGCGAGCGGCGTCTTCACCGAAATTCAGCCTGGCTCGTATATTTTCATGGACGGGCATTATGGCGAGAATGGCTGGGCGGGCGAACTGCGACTGCAGCACAGCCTTTTCATAGCAACCACGATCATGAGTGCGGCCAAACCGGGGCAGGCCGTATGCGATGTCGGACTGAAAGGCGTTGCCGTCGATTCCGGTCTTCCGCTCATCAGATCCGACGCACGTCATGATTCGCTCCGTTATGTCGCCGCCAATGATGAACACGGAATTCTGCATACGGACGCCGACGGCTCTCACAATCTTCTCGGGGAGCGCCTGTTACTGATACCGGGCCATTGCGACCCTACCTGCAATCTGTATGAACAATTTGTATGTATCAGAAACAATATTGTTGAAGCGCTGTGGGACATCGATGCGCGAGGATTAAGCCGATAGTCCGTTCGATGCGGTGGTGCATGCGCTGCGCTTGTTTACCGTTGCAGCACCGCTTCAGGAAACCTCAGCAATGAGCGCAACGATTTCCTCGCCATAGGTTTCCAGCTTCTTCTCCCCGACGCCTGCCACACCGCGCAAATCGTCGAGCGAGCCCGGCTTGACTCGTGCGATCTCGCGCATGGTCGCATCATGAAAAATGACATAAGCAGGAACATTGTGCTTGCGCGCTGTCTCCATGCGCCACCAGCGCAGTCGCTCGAATATGACTTGTTCCTCTGCCGACAAGCTGCTTTCACTAAATGCTGCAGACCGCGCCGGTTGCCGTCTTGTGCGCGCCGGCTTCTGGTAATGGCGCAACTCGATTCTGCGTTCTCCGCGCAGAACCGGGCGCGCCGCCTCGGTAAGCTTCAGGGTGTTGTAGGCATCATGGTCTACCGCGATCAGGCCCAATGCGATTGCCTGACGGATAATGGCGCGCCACTCCGCTTCGCTCAGATCAGCGCCGACCCCGAAAGTCGAGAGCTGCTCATGCCGCCATTGCCTGATCTTGTCTGAATCGGCACCGCGCAGCACATCGATGATATGAGCGGCGCCGAAACGCTGGCCGGCCCGGTAAATCGATGAAAGCAATTTTTGCAAGGGCACCGTTGCATCGAAAGCCTGCGGCGGCGTAAGGCAGGTGTCGCAATTGCCGCATGGCGTCGATGCCTGTCCGAAATAGCCAAGCAGTTGAACACGACGGCATGACAGTGTTTCACACAAGCCCAGCATGGCATCCAGCTTGGCGCCCTGTACGCGCTTGAAAGCCTCGTTTGCCTCGGATTCGTCGATCATGCGGCGCTGCTGCACGACGTCCTGCAGCCCATACGCCATCCACGCATCGGCCGGAGCGCCGTCGCGCCCCGCACGCCCGGTTTCCTGGTAATACCCCTCGATGCTGCGCGGCATATCCAGGTGGGCGACGAAGCGTACGTCCGGCTTGTCGATGCCCATGCCGAATGCGATGGTCGCTACCATGACAATTCCCTCCTCACGCAGGAAACGCGCCTGGTTGGCGCTGCGCTTCTCGCTCTCCATGCCGGCATGATAGGGCAATGCTTCAATGCCGCTCCCGTTCAGAAATTCAGCCGTTTCTTCAACCTTTTTGCGCGACAGGCAATAAACAATGCCGGCATCGCCCTTGTGCTCGCCTTCTATGAAGTCCAGCAGTTGCTTGCGCACATTCGCCTTTTCGACGATGCGGTAAGTGATGTTGGGCCGATCAAACGAGGAAACGAACTGGCGCGCCCCTTGGAGCTGCAGACGCTCGATGATTTCTTCGCGTGTCTGCTGATCGGCAGTGGCAGTCAGCGCAATGCGCGGAACATCCGGAAAAACTTCGTGCAGCGCAGACAGCTTGATGTATTCGGGGCGGAAGTCATGTCCCCATTGCGACACGCAATGCGCTTCATCGATGGCAAAGAGAGCAATTTTCGACTCGGCCAGCATATCCATGCAGCGCGACGTCAACAGGCGTTCGGGCGCGACATAGACCAGATCCAGCCCACCGTCGCGCACCAGCCATTCGGTACGCACCTGCTCTTCAAATGATTGCGTGGAATTGAGAAATGCCGCACGCACGCCCAGTTCGGCCAATGCATCGACCTGGTCCTGCATCAAAGCGATCAGTGGCGACACCACGACACCGACGCCCTCGCGCATCAAAGCCGGAATCTGATAGCACAGGGATTTGCCGCCGCCAGTCGGCATCAGGACCAGCGCATCTCCTCCGTTCGCCACCACGTCGACGATCTCAGCCTGCTGCCCGCGGAAAGACGGGTAACCGAATACCGTTTGCAGGATATGCAATGCCTGAGCATTGCTGGCATCTTCACCCATCACTCTGCCCAGGAAACCATCCCGGTGTAGGCTGTCAGGATCACCACGAATCCGAATACGATACGGTACCAGGCGAAGACGGTGAAATCATGGGTGCTGATGTAACGCAGCAGCCAGCGGACGCAGATGAATGCCGAAACAAAAGCCGAGACCGTGCCGACCCCGAACAGCGGCAGATCGGCGGCGCTCAGCAGCGCCCGCTCCTTGTACAGCGCATACACTGTCGCGCCCATCAAGGTCGGGATCGCCAGGAAAAAGGAAAACTCGGTGGCCGCCTTGCGCGACAAACCGAACCACATGCCTCCGATAATGGTCGCACCGGAACGACTGGTCCCGGGAAACAGCGCAAAGGCCTGAGCAAGTCCTATCTTGAGCGCGTCCAGCGCCGTCATGTCATCCACCGAGTGCACGCGCGTGGCGATCTCTCCTGTCTTCTGGCGCTTTTCCACCCACAGAATCACGATGCCGCCCAGAATGAATGCGAGCGCGACAGGCACCGGCGCAAACAGACTTTTTTTAATGGCACCGCTTAAAAAGAAGCCGAGCGAGGCGGCAGGAATAAATGCAATCAGGAGATTCAGGATGAATTTCTGCGATTTGCGGTCACTGAACATGCCGCTCAGTACGGACGCGATCTTCATGCGGTACTCCCAAATCACCGACAGCATGGCGCCGCCCTGGATCGCTATTTCAAATACCTTGATTTTGTCGCCGGTGAAATCAAGCAAACTGCCTGCGAGGATCAAATGGCCCGTCGATGAAATGGGGAGAAATTCAGTCAACCCTTCGACGATACCCATGATGAGCGCCTTGAGCGCAAGCGTTAAATCCATGAACATATATCAATGAAAAAAAACGTCAATAAAAAACCCGCCGGCACAGCCGTGCGGGTCAGGACGCTGGATGCCAAACCGAAGCGAGCGCGCAATGGCGGAAACGGTACGGGATACGAGCGATTCTGCAAGAAAGACCGGCATTGACCTGAGAAGATCAGTCGGCAGGAAAATCCGGAAAACCCATCAGGCAGTATTCAATGCCTTGGCTTGCCATTCCACCAAGCCGCCCAGACCTTACTTCCCGGATCTTATTGCCTTTATCTTGCAGGCTCAAAGGTTACCACGAGACCACTGGACGTTGTATTGATTTTCGTCGGCAAAAACTGGGCGCCGGCATAACGGAAGTCTTGGGCATCGAAGGTATACAAGGGTGTATCTTGCAACAGTTGTTCAGCAAGCAAACCCACTGCTTTGGTGATGCGGCCGGCATACGGGCCGGTCAGACCGGCGATAGCAATATTCTCCATGCGCGGATCGTCCAGCATGATGGCGCGCTTTGCAGGATCGACCTTCAGAAAGCTGGACATGGTGAAGTTGCCGGTCCAGCTCTTTTCCATGAATGGCGGCGCAATCGAGGCATCCATCGTGGTGATCAGCCGGTTGGTTCCGGGCTGCAGCGAAAGGCGCGGATTGGTGAGCCGGACGTCGACCAGTTCAAGATAGCGGCTATTGAAAGGAAATTTGCGCGCCATCGCGTCCTGCAATTGTGCAAGCGACAATTCGACATTGCGCGATCCCAGGAGCGACGCGCAGGAACTTAACAGAAATATCATGGCCAGCATGGCCAGCTTTTGAAAGCGGATTCGCATTGTTATTCCTTTCATGCTTGCTGCCTAAAGCGTTGGCTAAGGCGTCGTTAATCGGTCGAGCTGTGACAGGTACAGTAATGCTTCGGCTTTGCCGGTACCGCACATCTCTGTCGAAGGCTGCAGGCTGCTGCATACGGCCGGGCGCTCCGGCTTGCCGAAGATGCGGCAACGGCCTTCATTGTCAAGTTGTATGCACGGCACTCCCGCCGGCTTGCCATCGGGCATGCCCGGTATCGGCGACGAGATCGACGGCGCAATGCAACAGGCAGCGCAAGCGCTGCGGCAGTTTATTGCAGCAAAATTCATTTCATCCATAAAACGTGATGCGTCCTGTTTGTCCTATTCATAACGCAGGGCCTGGATCGGCAACAGCCTGGACGCCTTCCTGGCCGGGTAGTATCCGAAAAAAATGCCGATCGCCGCGGAAAATCCAACCGCAAGAAGGATTGATTCAGTTGACAACCTGGTCGTCCAACCTGCGAAATGCGCGACCAGGAATGATCCGGCCACGCCCAGAACGATGCCGATGAAGCCGCCGATCAGCGACAGGGTAATCGCTTCGACCAGAAATTGCGTCAGAATATCCTTGGAACGCGCGCCGACCGCCATGCGCAGGCCGATTTCGCGGGTACGCTCGGTGACGGACACCAGCATGATGTTCATGATGCCTATGCCTCCGACCACCAGGGATACCGATGCCACCGCGGCCAGCAGGATCGCCATCACACGCGACGCGGCTTCTTGTGTCGCCAGCATTTCAGTCAGGTTACGCAGGGTAAACTGCTCATCCTGTCCGGGCTGGGTACGCTGGCGCTGGCGCAGCAACTCGCGAATCGACTGTTCCGCATCCTGCATGCTCGCGCCCTGATGTACTTTTACGAAGATGGAACCGACACGTCGCAGCTTCCCTTGCGCGCTTCCGAACAGTCGATTGCGTGCAGTTGAAATCGGCACCATCACCACGTCATCCTGGTCCTGGCCCATCATGCTCTGGCCTTTGCGCGCCAGCACACCGATCACGGTGAACGGGACATTCTTGATGCGCACGATCTGGTCGATCGGATCAGCGTCCTCGAACAGCTTTTCAGCCGTGGTCTGGCCGAGGATTGCGACCTTCCCGGAACCGCTGATCTCCGTCGCCTCGAACAGGCGGCCGGATTCCAGCGGCCAGTCGCGTGCCTCGAAATAGTCCGATGTCACGCCATAAACCTGGGTTGACCAGTTGCTGCCGCCGGCAATGAGTTGCGCGCTGCCGCGATTTGTCGGCGCCGCGACTTGTACCTCGGGAACTTCGCCAGCAATGGCTAACGCATCGTCCTCGGTCAGGTTCTGGTTCGCTCCGGCGCCCAGCCGCACGCCGGAAGCGGTGGTCGAGCCCGGCATAATGATCATCAGGTTGGAACCGAGACTCTTGATCTGGTCTTGTATGCGCGCCTGCGCGCCTCCGCCCACCGCAATCATGATGATCACCGCCGCCACGCCAATGATGATGCCCAGCATGGTCAGCATCGAGCGCAGCATGTTAACCCGCAATGCGTTCAAGGCAACGCGAAATGTCGCCTGCCAGTTCATACCGGCTGCTCCGCGCGATCCAGCTTGCTCAATTGCAGCAGCGCATCGTCCGGGCGATTTACCTGATCGTTGATGACTTGCCCATCGCGGAAGGTAATGATGCGGGAAGCAAATTCGGCGATATCGTGCTCGTGCGTGACCACGACAATCGTCATGCCTTGCGCATTCAATTTCTGCAGCAAGGCCATGATCTCGATGCTGGTCCGCGAATCCAGCGCACCCGTGGGCTCATCGGCCAGGATCAGTGCTGGATTATTCACCAACGCGCGTGCGATTGCTACGCGCTGCTGCTGCCCGCCGGACAGTTGCGCCGGCCGATGGTCGATGCGCTCGCCCAGTCCGACTTCGGTCAGGCGCTGTATGGCGCGCGCCCTGCGCTCTGCTGCCGGTATCGATGAGTACAGCAACGGCAACTCGACATTGTCAAGCGCGCTCGTGCGCGGCAGCAGGTTGAATTGCTGGAAAATGAAACCGATCCGTTTGTTGCGGATGGCCGCAAGCTCGTCGCTGCTGAGTTCCGACACACGTTCGCCGGCAAGGTAGTACTCGCCGGATGTCGGCGCGTCCAGGCACCCGATCACATTCATGAAGGTCGACTTGCCCGAACCGGATGCCCCCATGATGGCGACGAATTCTCCTTCATGGATTGAAATCGATACGTCGTTCAGGGCAAATACATGGTTGGTGCCCATCACGTATTCCTTGACCAGATTGCGGGTTTCGATCAGTGCGGCCATGCTGTGCGTCCTTAAAACATTCTCGGTCCGGGAGGCCGTTGTCCTGTACTGCCGCTCGACGATTCCGCTTGTGGCTGAGCGATACCCACTATGACTTCCATGCCCTCTCCAATATCCGGCCCCATCACTTCGGTCATTCTGCCATCGCTTAGTCCAGTGCGTATCTGCAGCTCCCTGGGCTTGCGATTTTCGTCGAGCACGTAAATGCGGCCCGGCGCACTGACCCCGCTGCGGCGCGATCCTTCCGCAAGAACGGAATCAAATTCGGCTTCAAATTTTTTCTTTTGCTCGGGTGTCAGGATTTCATTGATCTGTTCACGCTGCTCCGCCCGGTTGCGTTCCATTATTTTCCGCCGTTCTTCCGGAGCTGCATCGCGCGCTGCCGCCCGCTTGTCACGCATTCCGGCAAAGATGGCATCCAGCTTGTCTTTTTGCTCAGAGGACAGCTGCAGTTCCTTTTCCATACGTTCGCGCAATGCCGCAACCTGGCCGCCTTGCTGTCCTCCCTCATTCTGCACCTCCTGCCGGGATGATGATTGACCGCCAGCTACAGCGGTTTGCGCACCGGACGGCCGAAAGCGCAGTGCCGCATTCGGTACCTTCAATACATTTTCACGCTTGTCAGTGACGATACGCACATTGGCCGTCATGCCCGGCAGCAATTCCCTTGTGGGATTAGGCGCCGATACCTCAACCATGTAGGTCACGACGTTGGATACATTCTGCGCGGACTTGCGGATCTGCTTGACGCTTCCTTCGAAGCTGCGGCCCGGAAAAGCATCGACGGTAAACGTTGCATTTTGTCCGTTCCGGATGCGCCCGATTTCGGATTCGTCGATAGCCGTATCCACGCGCATGTCAGTGAGATTTTCCGCGATGATGAAGAGTTCCGGCGCCTGCAGGCTGGCGGCAACCGTCTGCCCCGCCTCCACGCTGCGCTTGATGACGATGCCGTTGACCGGTGCGCGGATTGCGGTGCGTTCCAGGTCGATCTTCGCCTGCGCCAGGGCCGCTTCGCGCTGCTTGATGGCTGCGGCGGCGCTTCGTGCGCTGGCTTCTGCCACCTTCACCTGCGCATTGGCGGCGTTTACCTGTTCTGCGAGAGCGCCGTAGGTTGCCAGCACGGTATCGCGCTCCGCGCCGGAAATGAATCCCTTGTCCATCAACTGCTGCTTGCGCTCCAGATCGCGGCGCGCGTTGGCGGCATTGACCGCGACCTGCGCTGCCTGAGCGCGCTGCGCTGCCAGAGACGACTGTTGCATCAACTCCTGCGCACGCGCCGCTTCCAGGTCGGCTTGCGCCTGCCTGACCTTGTATTCGAAGGTTTGTGGATCGATCCGCGCAATCAGTTGCCCCTGTTTTACCTCACTGTTGAAATCAACCAGCACTTCCCGTAGTTGGCCCGAGACTTGGGAACCGACCTGCACCGATACGACCGGGCTCAGGGTGCCGGAAGCCGAAACAGCCGCCGTGATGGCGCCTTTTTCGATTTTTGCGGTTTTATATTCCGGCGCATCGTTTTTCTTTGACCATAGCTGCCAGCCTACGCCGCTTGCAAGGACCGCAATGGCAAGAGCAAGCACGATCCATCGTTTCTCTAGTTTCCGCATACCGGTCCGTACCCGTTGGCCAATTTGAATAAGTCCATGATTTTATAGGCAAGCAGGTGGAGAGTGCATTTGCTGTCTGCGCGAACGGGAATGGCATCCGCCACGGAACTGTTTTGTCGCGCGCCGACCGGCAGGATTTGCAGACCGGCGCCTGTTTATGGTCAATTTGCTATCGGACCGGAGGATTCTAGAGATAAACCACGGTCCAGCCTACGGGCTGGCGTCACTTGGCGTTGGATATAGGTCATGATCTTGCCTGTACACGCATTTCAAATGCCGTGAATGAGACTCCCTTTGCTAAAATGCCGGTTTTATTACTTTTCGTCCTCGAGCCACAACATGAATATCGAAAAAGCCCGCTTCAACATGATCGAACAGCAAATCCGCACCTGGAATGTGCTGGATCTGGATATATTGAATCTGCTGACGGTCGTCAAACGCGAGGCCTTCGTACCGCCCGCTTATAAAAGCCTAGCCTTCATTGATACCGAGATTCCGCTGCCGGGTGGCGAGAACATGATGGCTCCCAAGTTCGAAGCACGCGTCCTGCAGGAAGCAGACGTCAAAAAGCACGAAAACGTACTCGAAATCGGCGCAGGTTCAGGCTACATGGCAGCGCTGCTCGCGCACAAGGCACGCCATGTCACGACCGTGGAAATCGACCCGACGCTGAAAGCAATGGCAGAAAATAACCTGGGTGATTACGGCATCAGCAATGTCACGGTTGAACTCGGCAACGGCGCCAACGGCTGGGCCGGTTCGGGAAGCAATGCCGCGCCTTACGACGTGATCGTCATTTCCGGCTCCCTGCCGGTATTGCCGGACGCCTTCCTCAAGCAGATCAAAGTCGGCGGCCGCATCCTAGCCATTATCGGCAAAGCCCCGATCATGTCAGTGGTAAAAGTGACCCGCAACTCTGAAACCGATTTCAAAACCGCAAAGCTGTGGGAAACCAATATCAAGCCATTGCGCGCATTCGAAGCGCCCAAGCGATTCAGCCTCTAAGGAAGCGACATGCAACACGTCACCGCACCGCAACTGGCGGAATGGATGAAGGATGAATCGCGCGACAAGCCGGTACTGCTCGATGTGCGTGAACCGTGGGAATTCCAGACCTGCCATATTGACGGCGCGGTGTTGATGCCGATGCAGACCGTGCCGGCGCGCCAGGAAGAACTGGATCCCGATACGCCCGTCGTGTGCATCTGCCATCACGGCATGCGCAGCATGCAGGTGGCCGCATTCCTGGAGCGCGCCGGCTTCACCCAGGTAACCAACCTGACCGGCGGCGTGCACGCGTGGGCACAGCAGGTCGATCCTTCGATGCCGACTTATTGATTGTTTTAGGTTGCTTTCGACTGAACCATCCCGGAGAATCCATGCGTAAGTCTTTATTAGCCACCTTGGTGACTGCGGCGCTGCTGGCGCAGTCGGCCCATGCGCTGGACTTGCTGCAGGTGTACCGGGAGGCGCTGGCCAACGATCCCGTGTACGCCAGCGCCCGTTACACACTGCAGGCAGGCCAGGAAGCCGGCGTACAAGGTCGCGCCGGCCTGCTGCCGCAAATCGGGTTGGGCGGGACCTATACCCGTGCCGACGGCGAACGCGAAAGAGCAGGCGTCACCTCCTCTCTGGATTCAAGGACAAACAGTTACCGGGCGTCTTTGACGCAGCCGCTTTTCCGCTGGGCAAACTGGCAGCAGTACCAGCAGGGCAAGCTCTCGGTCGCCGCCAGCGAAGCGGGATTTGCGCAGGCGCAGCAAGATCTGATCGTGCGCGTCTCGCAGGCTTACTTCGATGTGCTGGCCGCGCAGGATGCACTGGCCTCGGTACAGGCACAGAAGGCAGCCATCACCGAACAACTGGCTTCGGCCAAGCGTAATTTCGAAGTCGGCACTGCGACAATTACCGATACCCATGAAGCGCAGGCCCGTTTTGATCTCGCAGTAGCGCAGGAATTCGCCGCACAAAGCGATCTCGACATCAAGCGCGCGGCACTCGAGCAGATCATCGGCAAGCCGGCAAACGACCTGGCCAGCCTGCGCCCCGGCGTACAATTGACCGGGCCGCAGCCGGCGCAGCTCGAAACCTGGGTCGACAGTGCACAAAACCGCAACTATCGCGTGATCGGACAGGAATTCAACCGCGAGATCGCGCAGCGCGAAATCAGCCGCCTGCAAGCCGGGCATATGCCGACCGTGGACCTGGTTGCCAGCCGAGGCCATACCAAACAGCGCGGCAGCACGCTGAATATTCCCGACGACACGACGTCCGATACCACGACGGTCGGCGTGGAATGGAACATTCCCTTGTTTTCCGGCTTTTCGGTGACAAGCCAGGTGAGAGAAGCCGTTGCTTTATCCGAAAGAGCGCGCGCCGACCTGGAAAACGCGCGGCGTACCGCGGCGCAGGAAGCACGCCAGGCATTTTTAGGCGTCAACAGCGGGCTCGCGCAGGTCCGGGCTTTGGAAGCGGCGCAAATCTCCAGCCAGTCGGCCCTGGAATCAAACCGGCTTGGCTATGAAGTCGGCGTGCGCATCAATATCGATGTTCTGAACGCTCAGCAACAGCTGTATGTCACGCGCAGGGACTTGTCCAAGGCGCGTTACGATACCCTGGTCAATAGTTTGCGCTTGAAATCCGCGGCGGGAACATTGTCGGAAGAGGACTTAACGCAAGTCAACGCGTTGCTCGCTCCGCCATCAGTAATGCCGAACGACTTACGATCTGATTCAGGGAAGCCGCGTGCGCCTGTACAGGCGGCCGAAGCAACGCTTATCAATGCGGAAAAGCAGGTTCTGGATGTGTTGCATGCCTGGGCGGCCGCATGGAGCGCGCTAGATGCGCAAACCTATCTTGGTTTTTACGGCAAGGATTTCAAAACGCCGCAGGGCCAGTCGCGTCGTGCCTGGGAAGCGCAGCGCAAGCGCATTCTTTCCGGCAGCCAGCGCATCACCGTCAAAATCGACCAGCCTGCCGTAACAATAACCGGCGACACGGCAACAGCAAGGTTTCGCCAGATCTATTCGTCAGATAGTCACAATGAAACGAGCGACAAGACGCTCCTGCTGAAAAAGCAGGACGGCAAATGGCGGATCATTGAAGAACACAGCGGCGGCTGAGCACTGCCCGCATGGCACAAAGCCTTTCAGCCGGCCGTTATTTTTTCCTCAATGAGGGCGCGTTGCGAACCATATCCAGGCAGGCATCGACCAGGCGCTCGGCTTCCGCGGCAAGATCGAAACTCTCCGGAGCAAACAGCCAGTTGCTCAGGATGCCGCCTATCGTGGCATGCAGTGTAATCGCAGCAAGTGGAATATCGAGATCAGCAGGGAGCTGCCCTTTTGATTGTGCATTCCTCAAGTCACGCTCGATGTTGCCCCGGCTCTCGGAATGGCATTGCTGGCGCCGCATCGAGATGGGATCGGCAACGTCAACAAATTCGCACTTGTGGAAGATGATGTCGCGCACCTTGCGCGAATGCGGGTCAATAGCTGTCTGCTGCAATACGAAAATGGCGGTACCGCGTACCTGACCGAGCGGATCGGATTCCCGCAGATCGGCATTGGCCTCGATCATGGCTTCCATTGGCAGGCGCACGCGCTGGCACATCGCCTCGAACAAATCGGTTTTGTTCTTGAAATGCCAATAAATCGCCCCGCGCGTCACTTCCGCCGCTTCAGCCACATCGGCCAGGGACGTGCGCGCTACGCCTTTCGACTGAAACACATTTTCCGCGGCATCCAGAATCCGGGTCCGGGTTTCCTGTGCTTCTTCTTTAGTACATCTCACCATAATAAAATTGCCAAATAAGTAAATCGAACCGCAAATTCAAACGTCCGTCTATTTCGGACACGCAGGAATTCTATCATTAAATCCCGCTTACATACATCCATGAATGTATGTATAATCGCTTGTTCCATTGCAATCGAAAATTCCCGCCGGCTTTCTACATGCGCCTCCCGCGTTCTTTTTAAGCCCATGTATGAGCTAGAACGAATATTGCTAATAGCCGGCTTGTTTACTAATAAGAGAACTTTATGAGATCGATCCGCTACTTCCTGTGCGCAGCAACCACCATTCCCCTGATCATTGCCTTGTCCGGATGCGGTGAAAAAAATGCAAATGCGCAAACGGCCGGCGGTAATCCGCCACCTCCCGAAGTATCCGTCGTTACCATCTCCCCGCAGCGCGTCACGCTGACCACGGAACTCCCCGGCCGGCTGGAAGCCACGCGTGTCGCGCAGGTACGCGCCCGGGTGCCCGGCATTGTGCTCAAACGCGTGTACAAGGAAGGTAGCGATGTCAAAGCAGGAGACGTGCTGTTCCGTATCGATCCGGCGTCCTATCAGGCCGCGCTCAATAGCACTGAAGCCAGTGTCGCCAGAGCTGAAGCCAATCTTGCACAAGCGAACCTGAAGCTCAATCGTTACAAGCCTCTGGTTGAAACCAATGCCATCAGCAAGCAAGAATTCGACGATGCCGTTGCCGCGCAAAAACAGGCCAGCGCCGATGTGCAAGCCGCGAAAGCTGCACGCGCAAACGCGCGCCTGAATCTTGGTTATGCGACGGTCAACGCGCCGATTTCCGGCCGCATCGGCCGCGCACTGGTAACGGAAGGCGCGCTGGTCGGCCAGGGCGAAGCAACACCCCTGGCATTGATCCAGCAGCTGGATCCGATCTATGCCACCCTGACCCAGTCGACTGCCGAACTGCTGCGCCTGCAGCGTGCGATGGCCAACGGCCAATTGCAGCGCGTCGGCAATAATGAAGCCAAGGTTACGCTGGTCATGGAAGACGGCAGCGTGTACCCGCAATCAGGCAAGCTCTTGTTTTCCGATCTCAATGTCGACCAAAGCTCCGGGTCGGTGACCTTGCGTGCCGAATTCCCGAATCCTCAGCGCTTCTTGCTTCCCGGCATGTATGTACGTGCACGCCTTGAACAGGCAGTAAGCCAGAATGCGATTCTCGTGCCACAGCAGGCCGTACAGCGCGATCCGGCCGGCGCGGTCGTGATGGTGGTTGGCGCGGACAGCAAAGTCCGATCCCGACAGGTAAAAACTGCATCCGTGCAGGGCAATAACTGGGTCATCAGCGAAGGTCTCAAATCCGGTGAACAGGTGATCGTCGAAGGCCTGCAGAAAGTAAAACCCGGCGCACCGGTCAAGGCAGTGCCATGGAAACCTGCAGGATCGAACGACGCCGCCCCTGCGCAAGCCGCTGGCCAGCCGAATGCCGATTCGGCCAAAGCCGCTGCTCCGCAAAAAGAGCAGAACGCGAAAGCCAAATAAGAGCCAAATAACGGAGCATCTACATGCCAAAGTTTTTTATCGATCGCCCGGTATTTGCCTGGGTTATCGCACTTTTCATCCTGCTGGCCGGCGCGCTGTCGATCATGCAGCTGCCGATCGCGCAATATCCGAACATCGCGCCGCCCGCCATCCAGGTTAACGCCACCTACCCGGGCGCGACTGCGCAGATCGTCGATGAAAGCGTCGTCAGCCTGATCGAACAGGAGATGAACGGTGCGGACGGCCTGCAGTATATGGAGTCGCAAGCGCAAGCCAATGGCACCGCGCAGATCACGGTGACATTCACGCCGGAGACCAATCCCGACCTGGCCGCCGTCGATGTGCAGAACCGCCTGAAGCGGGTTGAGGCGCGCTTGCCGCAGGCGGTCACGCAACAAGGCGTGACCGTCACCAAGTCGCGCAGCAATTTCCTGCTGTTTACTACTTTGTCCTCGACCGACGGCAGGCTTGATCCGATTGCGCTTGGCGACTATCTTTCGCGCAATGTATTGAATGAACTGCGCCGTGTCCCTGGCGTTGGTCAGGCGCAATTGTTCGGCACCGAGCGCGCGATGCGTATCTGGATCGACCCGTCCAAACTGATCGGTTTCAAGCTGACACCGGCCGATGTCACGGCTGCAATCCGGACACAGAATGCACAAGTCGCTTCCGGCGCCATCGGCGAACTGCCCAACACCAATGCACAACAGATCACGGCGCCGATCGTGGTGACCGGTCAGCTGACCACTCCGGAACAATTCGGCAATATCGTGCTGCGCGCCAACCCCGATGGATCGACCGTGCGCCTGCGCGACGTGGCTCGCATTGAAATTGGCGGCCAGGTGTATGGCACCTCGGCGCGCCTGAACGGCAATCCGACTGCCGCCATTGGCGTGCAGTTGTCGCCCACCGCCAACGCGCTGGAAACGGCGAAAGCGGTGCGGGCGCGCATGGACGAACTGTCGAAATATTTCCCGGCCGGCGTCAAATACGATATCCCTTACGACACTTCCCTCTTCATCGAGATCTCGATCGAGGAAGTGGTCAAGACGCTGCTGGAAGCAGTCGTGCTGGTGTTCCTGGTGATGTACTTGTTCCTGCAGAATTTCCGCTACACCATCATTCCGACCATCGTAGTGCCGGTCGCACTGATGGGAACCCTGGCCACCATGCTGCTGTTCGGGTTCTCTATCAACGTGCTGACCATGTTCGGCATGGTGCTTGCAATCGGTATTCTGGTCGACGATGCGATCGTGGTGGTGGAAAACGTCGAACGCATCATGAGCGAAGAAGGCTTGTCGCCGCGCGAAGCAACGCGCAAGGCGATGGGACAGATCACGGGCGCGATCATCGGCATCACCCTGGTGCTGGTTGCGGTGTTCCTGCCGATGGCGCTGTTCGGCGGCGCGGTGGGCGCAATCTACCGCCAGTTCTCCTTGTCCATGGTCGCTTCCATGCTGTTCTCGGCCCTGATGGCCTTGACCTTGACGCCGGCGCTCTGCGCCACGATCCTGAAGCCGGTCGAGGCAGGGCATCATCATGAAAAGCGCGGGTTCTTCGGCTGGTTCAATCGCATGTTCAACCGCACTACGACCAGCTACCAGACCACGATCGGCAAGATCCTCGGCAGGACCGGGCGTTACATGATTATCTTCGGCCTGATCGTCGCCTGCGTCGCATTGCTCTATGCCCGCATGCCGTCTTCCTTCCTTCCAGAAGAAGACCAGGGTTACCTGATCACCAACGTGCAATTGCCGCCGGGCGCAAGCGTCAGCCGCACCTTCGAGGTCATCAAGCAAATCGAACAGTATTACCTGCAGCAGCCCGGCGTTGCCCGCACGGTGGCTGTTGCCGGCTTCAGCTTTTCGGGTAACGGCCAGAACGCGGCACTGGTATTCACTCCATTGAAAGACTGGAGCGAGCGCGGTGCCGATCAGTCCGCTACCGCGATTGCGGGCAAGGCATTCGGCGCCTTTTCACAAATCAAGGATGCGATTGTATTCCCGCTGAATCCTCCGCCCATCCGCGAACTCGGCAATGCGACCGGCTTTACCATGCGCTTGCAAGACCGCGCCGGACTTGGCCACGATGCCTTGCTGGCCGCTCGTAACCAATTGCTCGGCATGGCCGCACAAAGCAAGGTGGTCGCCGGGGTCCGGCCGGAAGGACTGGAAGATACGCCGCAACTGCAGCTCAATATTGACCGTGACAAGGCCAATGCCCTGGGCATTGCCTTTGCCGATATCAACAGTGCGCTGTCGACGACGCTGGGATCCTCATATGTGAACGACTTCCCGAATCAGGGACGTCAACAGCGCGTCATTGTCCAGGCCGACATCCCGCACCGCATGCAGCCGGAAGATCTGATGCGCCTGCATGTGCGCAATGCCAATGGCGACATGGTGCCTTTCTCGGCATTCACCACCTCGGAATGGATCGTCGGCCCGGTACAGCTGTTCCGCTATAACGGTTATCCGACCATGAAAATCACCGGCGGCGCAGCGCCCGGCCGCAGTACCGGTGAAGCAATGGCAGAAATGGAAAGTCTGGTCGCCAAGCTGCCGCAAGGCATCGGCCTTGAATGGACCGGCCAGTCGCTGGAAGAGAAAACTTCCGGCGCGCAGGCTCCTGCCCTGTTCCTACTGTCCCTGGTTGCCGTATTCCTGGTGCTGGCTGCCCTGTATGAAAGCACGACGATTCCGGTTGCCGTGCTGCTGGTGGTGCCGCTCGGTGTCTTAGGCGCCTTGCTCGGTGCGACCCTGCGCGATATGCCGAATGACGTGTATTTCAAGGTGGGGCTGATTGCGACCATCGGTCTCTCGGCCAAAAACGCGATCCTGATCATCGAATTCGCCAAGGACCTGCAGGCACAGGGCAAGGGTTTGATCGAGGCGACTCTGGAAGCAGTGCATTTGCGCTTCCGTCCGATTATCATGACGTCTCTTGCATTCATTCTGGGCGTACTCCCGCTGGTGATTGCCAGCGGCGCCGGTTCGGCCAGCCAGCGTGCGATCGGTACCGGTGTGATGGGCGGCATGATTACCGCCACTGTGCTGGCAGTGTTTTTTGTGCCCGTGTTCTTTGTGGTGATTCGCGGGCTATTCAAGCCCAGTGAGCGCCAGAAGCGCTTTGACGCCACGCATTCACACCAACGCCCCACACCCGATGAGGAACCAGTATGAGTAGTTTTTCGATTCGCCAACCTGTTCTTGCCATGTTGCTGGTCGGAGTGCTGAGCGGATGCTCGCTCGCACCTCAGTATGTGCGCCCGGATGCGCCGGTGGCGGCAAGCTATCCCACTGCATCGACCCAAAGCCCGTCTGTTGTAGCGGCGGCAGACATCGGGTGGCGCGAATTTTTCCCTGATAAACGCCTGCAGGCGCTGATTGCAAGTGCGCTCGACAACAACCGCGACCTGCGCGAGGCAGCGCTGCGCATCGAAGAAGCGCGCGCCCAATACAACATCCAGTGGGCTGACCAGGTGCCGAACCTGAATGCAACCGCAAGCGGCAGCCGCGGACGCACAGTCATTCCCGGTGTAACTCCGGGCGGCACATCGGTCGTCACCAGCAACTATCAGGTCGGACTGAGCCTGGCGGCATTTGAACTGGATTTCTTTGGCCGCGTGCGGAATTTGAGCCAGGCAGCCCTGGAGCAGTATCTGGCAACCGAGGAAGCACGCCGCGCCGCGCAGATCAGCCTGGTCGCGGAAGTCGCCAAGGCCTATCTTGCCGAACGAGCGTTCACAGAACAGCTCGAACTTGCGAAAAATACGTTTGAAAGCCGCCAGAAGGCCTATGGACTAGCGCAACAGCGCTTTGAAGTGGGCGCAACCTCGGCACTCGATCTGCGCCAGAATGAAATCCTCGTGCAATCGGCCCGCGTCTCTTATCTGACGCTGCAGCGCCAGCGCGCGCAGGCGGAAAACGCGTTGACCCTGTTGGTGGGTAGACCCTTGACGGATCTGCCGCCGGCACAGACCTTGTCGGAACAGAATATCGTGACCGATATTCCGGCCGGCCTTCCTTCGGATTTGCTTGCGCGCCGACCGGACATCCGCTCCTCCGAGAACCGCCTGCGCGCTAGTAACGCCAGCATCGGCGCAGCACGCGCCGCCTTCTTCCCGCGCATTTCGTTGACAGCGGGCATCGGCAGCGCCAGCAACGAGTTATCAGGCCTGTTTGAGTCCGGCACACGTACTTGGTCCTTCGTGCCGCAACTGGTCCTGCCGCTCTTTGACGCCGGCCGCAACCGTGCCAACCTGAGCTTGGCCGAAGCACGCAACAATATAGCGGTTGTAAATTACGAGCGCACCATCCAGGTTGCCTTCCGCGAAGTGGCCGACGCCTTGGCAGCTCGTGAGACACTGGAAGAAGAAATCGAAGCACAGCGCAAGGTGCAGGATGCACAAGCGGAGCGATTGAAACTGGCCGATCTGCGCTTCCAGAACGGCATTGCCAGTTCTTTGGACTTACTGGATGCGCAGCGCGAGCTGTTTGCGGCGCAGCAGCAGCTGATTCAAACGCGCTTACTGCGTTTGACCAATGCGATCGACCTGTACCGGTCGCTTGGCGGTGGATTGCAGGAGAATGCTGTTGCGAGTGGAACTGCTACGAAAGCTGAGTGAAAACGGAAAAAGTAGTTCGGGATGATTCGCCATCGTCCCGGTTTCCGAAACCGCTAAAAATTAAGAAGTTCTGACAAGACAGCAATGCGAGACGAGTGGTCTCGCCCCTGTAATGCAGGACCGTTGGTATCAGTTATTTAAAGCCTGTTTTTCTCTGAACATCCGGGGTGGCATGTATTTCAGTGCGCTGTGCGGATGCCTGGTATTGTAATGCTCGAACCAGTCTGGCAACTGCTTGAGAACCGTTCTGGCGTCGGGCCGGAGCGCCAGACTGGCATAATCGCGCTTGATCGTCTTCACCAGGCTCTCCGCCATGCCATTGCTCTGCGGGCTTTCCACCGGCGTTGTTACCGGCTTCAATCCCAGTTGCCTGGCAAAGGTTCTGGTTTCTTGCGCGGTATAGCAGCTGCCGTTATCCGATAGCCATTCAATCTCGTTCGGTACAGGGCTGCTGACCCCGAACCGGTATTCCACTGCCTGCATCATCAAATCTCCCACCAGGCCGGCATCGATGCCACGGGTGGTAGCCACCCAGCTCATCACTTCACGGTCGCAGCAATCCAGTGCAAACGCTACCCGCACCCGCTCACCGTTGTCGCAAGACAGCTCAAAGCCATCCGAACACCACCGAACATTGCTGTTGTCGACGGCCACCTTGCCGTCATGGCGTCGGGTATCAACCGGGCGCTGCCCTTGCCGGTACAACAGAAGATTATGGTCACGCATGACGCGGTACACGCGCTTGTGATTGATGGCACCATACAAGCCGCTATAGCGCAGCACGCCCCATACCCGACGGTAGCCATAGGTTGCCAGGTCTTTGACGACTGATTTGATGGCTTCCAAGGTAGCCGTGTCATCGACACGAGCACGCGCTGTACGCCGGTCAATCCAGTGGGCTGGCCGGTTTCTCCTTATTGCAATATGGCTGCGCGCTACACCCAGGGCAGAACACACCAGCCTCACTGGTCGTCCCCTGGCAATACTGGTGAGCGCGCAATCCACTTTTTTGCTTTGGCAAAGTCCACCGCTTCCTTGAGGATTTCATTCTCCAGCGTGTTTCTGCCTAATGCCGCTTCCAGTTGGCGGATACGCTTCATGGCATCCTGCAGATCCGATGCCGGCACCACTGGCTCATTGGCGCCCACAGCGACCAGCGAGCCTTCGGTATAGGCTTTGCGCCATTGAAACAACTGGCTCGTCGTGATGCCGGCTTCCCTTGCCACCAGGGATACCGTCATGCCTGGCTCCATTGTCCTCCTGACCCACTGCAGCTTCTCTTGCGCACTCCAGCGCCGGCGACGCTCCACCCCTGTAATGACTTCTACTTCATTTTTATATTTACCCGAAGGCATAGGCATATCCATAGTCGTATTCCTAGTCGCTAGTTTAAGGAATACCACCGGTCCGGTAAATCAGGGGGCTACTTCAACGAGGCAGCGCGGCAAAAAGCATTTCTTCAGCGCTCTAATTCTGAGCCGTGCTCTCGCCAATCCAAGTTTGTTTACGCAAGAAGCGCCAATCATGCCGCCTGTTCGTCATGCGAACTTTCATCAAGCATCCGCTGCAGCAAGGCAATTGTCTTTTGCGTGGCACCACGATGCTGCTCCGCATAACGTCTTGCATTCGCGCCCATCGCGTTCCGCCTCTCATCGTCTTTTAACAAACGCGCCGCTTCAACGAACATTGCATCCTCATCGGCAACACGCATAGCCGCGCCTGCTTCAATCGCATTTTCAGTGGCCGCGCTGAAGTTAAAGGTATGCGGGCCGATCAATACCGGCTTTCCGACCGCACATGCTTCGATCAGATTCTGTCCGCCCAAGGGCAGCAGACTGCCGCCGATAAATGCCAGGTCGCACGCCGCATAGTAGGCAAACATCTCGCCCATTGTGTCGCCGAGTATGACATCGACGTCCGAAGGTACTTGCGCATCGTTCAATGCAGACCGGCGGCACATGCGCAATCCTTTTGCCTGAATCAGGCTTTCCACATCATCAAACCGTTGTGGATGGCGTGGCACAATCATCAACAAAGCATCCGACAAATTGTGCTTTTCTAACGCGTCCAAAATCAACGCCTCCTCGCCCTCTCTCGTGCTCGCACAAAGCAAGACCTTGCGCGCTCCGATCTGCCTCTTCAATTGCGCTCCACTATCCAGCAAGAATTGCGGAGGCGTCACATCGAACTTCATACTGCCGGTGACTTGCACGGTGCGCACACCGAGTTCCTTCAAGCGCACGGCGTCCGCTTCCGTTTGTGCGGCGGCGCATGCGATGCCGTTTGCCGCCTGCCTGAACAATCCCGGTAACCGCAACGCTTTCCTGAATGACCGTTCGGAGAGGCGCGCATTGGCAAGCAGCACTGGAACATGATGCTTCCTGCACTGAGCGATCATGTTTGGCCAGACTTCGGTTTCCATCAATATGCAAAGCCGCGGTGAAAAATGCTTCAGGAAGCGCCCCATCAGCCAGCCCATATCATAGGGCAGATAAGCCTGCACAATTTTCCTCTCATACTTGCTGTAAAGCGCCTTTCCCGTTGCTCTGCCTGTCGGCGTCATATGGGTTAGCAAGATGGAGCAATTGGGAGATGAGGAAAACAGAGAATGAATGACCGGTTCGGCTGCGCGTGTCTCACCAACGGAAACAGCATGAATCCAGATAAGCTTTTCAGATGAGAAGGGAAAAGTGGTTTGATAGATTGCAAAGCGCTCTAAAATGTGTTGGCGATAGCCTGCATCGCCTCTACCACGCCACCAGAGCCGCATGAATACGATAGGAAGAGCTAACCACCAGATAGTCGAATATAAAACCCTCATGTAATTAGGCAGATAAGAACTTCCAAGTTATGTAAGAGTGAAGTGGGCGTTCACGCTTAATGAACACCACTCCCGTTCGTTTTCCTTCGGCCGTTATTTTGCCTCTCCCAAATGAAATCCTGAATACCACATTGAGGAGCATATTCCGTGACGGTCAATAACAGCAACCTTCTGATTTCTTCTTGATCAAACTGATTACAGGCATCTTCTAACTTGTCCAGGAAGTTTTTCAATATGGACATTGGCAGTTCACCCTCTTGTGCGCGCATGATCAGCGGATGTGCCGTTCCCTCAACGTTCTCACTAATTAGCAACTCTTCGTAAAGTTTTTCGCCGGGGCGTAACCCTATATGCTTAATTTCAATCGTTCCATTTGGCATTGCGTCGCTCTTTAATCCTAATCCACTCAAATGCACCATCCGCTTTGCCAAGTCAAAAATTTTGACCGGTTCGCCCATATCGAGCACAAAGACATCCCCTCCTTCCCCCATGGCACCTGCTTGAAGGACCAATTGTGCTGCTTCAGGAATGGTCATGAAATAACGTGTGATCTCAGGATGTGTCAAGGTAATCGGTCCACCTGCCATAATTTGCTTACGGAACAATGGCACCACTGAGCCGGAAGACCCTAACACGTTGCCAAACCGTACCATGCAAAATCTTGTCTTCGAGCCTTGACGTGCAAAGGCTTGCAAAATAAGTTCAGCAAGTCGTTTGCTTGAACCCATTACATTTGTCGGACGCACTGCTTTATCAGTTGAAATCAGCACAAATGTAGATACACAAGTATTTATAGCGGCCTGCGCAATACTTAATGTGCCGAACACATTATTACGTACACCTTCAATTGGATTGTGCTCGACTAGAGGTACATGTTTATAAGCCGCGGCATGATAAATAGTATCCACCCCGAAGGTCGCAAAAATTTTTTCGCACTTGCTTTGATCAAGCACGGAACCAAGAAAGGGTATGAGTTCGATGTCTGTATCCATTCTCGACTGAATTGCCTTAAGCTCCTGTTCAATTGAATAAAGAGCGAACTCAGAAATTTCCAACAGAAGTAGCCGCGCTGGCTTTAACAAGATGATTTGGCGACATAACTCCGAGCCAATGGATCCTCCTGCTCCCGATACCAGTACGGATTTCCCTGTGATACATGTTGAAATCAGCCGCATATCAGGCGCAACAGGCTCACGACCAAGCAAATCCTCAATTTCAATATCTCTTGCATCCTGTAAACGCAATTCACCGGCAAGCAAGCGGTTCATTGGTGGAATAATTTTAATTTTGACCTTTAGCGGCTCCAGCTTTTCAAGAATGTTTTTTTGCTGCCCTTTGTTAAGTGATGGCATGGCAAGCAACAGCTCTTTAATGCCGTATTTCTGAATTAGGTCAGGTAATTTTTCAGGTCCATAAACCCTTATCCCTAAAATTGCAGTGCCTTGTAATCCTTTTTTATCATCAATAAACGCCACCGGTTTGTAGTCGTGCTCGTTCCGCAATGCACTAACGAGCTGAATGCCAGTTTTTCCTACGCCGTAAATGGCAATATGCTTGATATCAGCTGCTTTCCTGATCAGATGCAGGATATAACTCCTAGCCAAAAATCGACTCGTGGCTACGTAGGTAATTGCACTAATCCAATAAATTCCAAATACGCCACGAGACAAACCATACATCTGCGTCTTTATTGCAGCCATTGTCAGCAAAAACATGACCGAAAGCGATACTCCAATCAATGCAACATATATGATTTTTTGGTCGACAAACCTGATGACGGCGCGATAGAGCCCCAATCGGATAAATATTGGGATGGATACTAAAGGAATGGCTAAGATTAGCCATATGTATCGCTTTAAAAGTTCAATATCTACTATTTCATACCGGAGCAAGATAGCTAGATAGAAGGTCAACGGTAGGAATGTACAGTCGGCGACAACAGCAATGATTTGCTTATGAAAGCGCGACAGTTTGAAAAGAAAACTTCTGATCATTCTTGTTCACCTGTGGCTTGCTTCATCACATTACATAGGACATCACAAGTTTTATCAATTTCTTGCTCTGTTAATGTTGGATGAACCAAGAACATTAAGCTGCTTTCACCTAATTCTTTGGCAATAGCCAAGCGTTCTTTCGGGCGCCATTCAGTGTTATCGAACGCTTTTTCCAAATAGACTTCTGAACATGAACCGGAATAGCAAGGCACACCGCGAGAAGTAATCACCTCAACGATACGATCACGGCTCCAGCCCTTGATCAACCGAGTAGTTTCCACAAAAACGTAACATTTATAGGCCGCATGCTCTATATATGCAGGAATTACCGGCACTCGCAAGCCTGGCAGTTGGCGAGCTCGATTCCAGATACGTTCTGCATTAGCTGTACGAGCCGCATGCCAGCCTTGCATTCGCTGTAACTGAATGCGCCCAATTACGGCCTGTACTTCCATCATTCTCCAGTTGGTGCCGAAGCTCTCATGGAGCCAACGAAATCCTGGTGCATGCTGTCGCTCATAAACAGCCTCCCAGCTTTTGCCGTGGTCTTTGATAGACCACATACGTTGCCACAGGTCGCGATCATTGGTGGTAACCATGCCGCCTTCTCCGCCAGTAGTCATAATCTTATCCTGGCAAAAAGACCAACCGCCAATGTGTCCGATTGAACCAACTGAACGCCCCTTGTATTGGGCTCCATGCGCCTGAGCACAATCCTCAATAACTTTCAAATTATATTTTTGTGCCAAGACCATAATTGGATCCATGTCACATGGCCATCCGGCCAAATGAACACAGATTATCGCTTTGGTACGCGAGGTAATGAACGGTGCAATTGTTTTCGCCGAAATATTTCCACTATCGCGTTCCACATCTACGAAAACCGGGGTGGCACCAGCATTAACCACACATGACACCGATGCAATAAATGTACGGGGAGTGACAATAACTTCGTCGCCAGGCCCGATGTCGAGTGCCTTCAAAGCCACATCCAAAGCCAAGGTTCCATTGGCAATGGCAACAGCAAACTCGGTCCCTACCCAGGCTGCATATTCTTTCTCGAATGCTCTACATTCATTGCCAGTCCAGTAATTGACTTTATTGGATATCAACGTGGCACTGACTGCTTGAGCCTCTTCTTCGGTAAAACTAGGCCAGGGCGAAAAAGGGGTATTTAACATATTAATTTATAGGACTTTATAATTCACTAGCAGGACAACCTGCCACTGTCTTTCCATTTTCAACTGGTTTGACAACTACGGAACCACAACCGACGGTCACATCAGCGCCAATAACAATTCCTTGCCGTATGCATGAACCTGCCCCGATCCAGCTTCCATCTTTAATGGCGACGTTGCCTGATAAGTTGGCCCCGGGACTTACATGAATGGCATTACCCAATACACAGTCATGGTCAATTGTTGCGCCAGTGTTGATGATGCATGCTTCTCCTATATAGGCATCAATATTTACAATAGCTCCGGCAACAATTATTGTTCCCGCCCCTAATTTTGCATGCGGACTAATCCATGCATGGGGATGGACAATAGTCGCCATAGTTGCGCCGGCGTTTCGCAATTCACAGAATTTTTTCCAACGTGCCGCATTGTCACCAATTGCCACCACTACCCCATCAAAAGCCCTATATTGATCAACTAACTCTTGAGAACTTCCGACAATGGGCCATCTCCCATTTTGGGTTTTGGCGGGATAGCAATCATCAAAAAAGCTAATTGATTGCCATCCCGAAGCCAGCGCCGTATCAGCAACCACTTTCCCATGGCCACTTGCACCAAGAATAGCAAGCCTTTTCAATATGAATCCCCTCCGAACTTAGACACGGTCGCCTCACCGGCAGCATTTATATTTTTACGGAACAAAACCATTTTAATGGTGGTGAAAATAATCGAGATATCTAACCAAAATGAGCGGTTCTCCACGTACCACACATCTAATTTAAACTTTTCTTCCCAACTTATAGCATTCCGCCCATTAATTTGGGCCCAGCCGGTAATTCCTGGGCGGACTTCATGGCGCCGCCTTTGTTCCGCATTATAAAGTGGCAGATATTCCATCAATAGAGGCCGCGGACCGACAAAACTCATCTCTCCTTTCACGACGTTCCATAGCTCCGGCAATTCATCCATGCTAGTGCTACGTAAAAACCGCCCAAACTTAGTTAGCCGTGCTGCATCCGGCAATAAGTTTCCGTCTGAATCACGCTCATTCGTCATTGTGCGGAATTTAATGAGCATGAACGGCTTGCCATTTAATCCGGGTCGCTGCTGGCGAAAAAAGACTGGCGACCCAATTCTAAAATGTATAATTATGCTCAAGAATGCTAGGGGAATAGCAAGCATTGCCAATAGCAAAATAGCGAAAAAAAGATCAAAAAGACGTTTCATGTATCATTACTACCATTGCTATTTATTGTTTTTCCAGCTTGCTGACCATGAGTATTCCATTTGGAATAGAAGGTCTAACTTTAGAAATGTGGATTCTGCGCTACATGAAGCCGAGCAAAAGCATAAAAGCAATAGAGATTTTTTCTATTGGCCGGCGCCTGAAGTGATTAGCGTTTAATGCGAGAAAAATCCTATCCTTTAATTTCCAGCGCTTGATCCTAAGTAAGTTTTTTTGTTGTACTTCGTTAAGACTACAGAAACTACTAACATAAAGAATATTTTGCCTATACCACCCTCTACGCAGCAATCTCATTCTTTTGAAATAAGAATGAAGCCCTGAATTTGCGCCGAAGGCATTGTTTTCGTGCTGCCTATAGTAAATAAAGGAGCATGTGTCTATATACCATCTAAATCCATAAGATCTAGTAATGGCATAAATGAGCCAGTCATGCGACGCAAATGTTGGATAGTGATCATCGCGGGCATTTAAAACCTTTTGTACAAATAGCGCCGCATCTTTACGAAGTCCATAGGTGCATCCTGCACTTGCAGTCTGAAAAAGAAAATCCTGATCCGTTTGAGGATAGGCTTTCTTCAGCATTCGGTTTTTGCCGCTTTCATAGATGCAGGTTAAGTTTGAAGCATAACAGGCTGCGTTATGCGACTTCATTTCGTTCACTGCTGATACCAACTTTTTATCGTTCCAGACATCGTCTTGGTCAGATAAAAAGGCATAATCATATTCTGCAAAATTTATTTCTTTGATCAACCTAAAAAAGTTTCTAGCTGCTGTTCCGAACCTTTTGTTGCGTGGCAAAAGCGTGATCTGCAGTGGAGCGACATTTATTATTTTTAATATTTCATGTACCGTACCATCGGTTGATATGTCATCACTGATATAAATATGCACATCGACACCTATCTGCTTAAGGATAGAGTCGATTTGTTCTTCAATCCATTTAGCGCCGTTATACGTAGCTAAAAGTACTGCGACCTTTATATTATCTTTCACCGTTGAAAGCCTATCAATATCTACCCAGAACGAACATAATCAGCGCAACACCTTCGTTTAGAAGGCCAGATCTTCTGGGACGGTCTACGTAAATAAATTTCGCGCGTGCAATTAAGCTGTTTTCACACTCCAAAAATTTTTCTATATAAATTCTTTTTTTGTGAGGAAGTAATTGGCCATAGCATGCCAAAAATTCTTTTGCTTGTGTCATTCGAGAAGGATACGGCTTTCGTTGTAAATTCTGTTTAGTACGAAAAATCAAGCTTTTGACTCCGGTACGCATCCCCACTTGGTTGTTCGCATGTTGCCGGTAATAAATATGGGATTCTTCGTCGTAAATCACTTTTCCAAAAGACGAAGCAACTAGATAAAGCCACCAGTCGTGCATCAAGATATTATTTAAGTTAGGTGAAGCTTTTAACAGACTTAATAGCTCATGGTTGATCACACAGGTACATCCAGTCGCGCAATTTGCCAGGAATGCACCTTCAAAAGCTGGGGCATCTTGAAACCGGTACTTTCCTAAGGGGTGTAAATTATCGTCCACCAGATTTAAGGCTGAACAATAAAGCGCGGCTTCATTCGCCTTTCTTAACTGATTCACGGCACGCTGCAATTTACCAGGCAACCAGATATCGTCCTGGTCAGCGAACGCTACATAATCCGCATTAGAGGCAGCAACCTCCGTTAGAAGCGCAAAAAAACTTCCGCGGACACCAAGGTTTTTACCTTTGATGACCCGTATTCGTTTATCGTCAATTTTTTTGATAATTTTTACGGTGTCGTCTTGCGAACCATCATCGCGGATCAATAGCTCTACAATTCCCCCTTCTACAGTCTGCCGCAGGATGGAATTAATCTGCTGTTTTACGTATCTTTGTCCATTCCAAGTCGAAAGCAGTACAATGATTTTTAATGACTGCATTCAGCCTCTCCACCAAATCAATGCATACACCACTCGCAGGAGCATCTTTCCTACCGCATTTACCAAATAGGGGTTGAACGCACTCGTGAGAAGAAAACTTCCGGTCACAATCATTAATCCAGAAAAACGTGATATCGTCGCTATCTTGTCAGGGGCTTTCCAGTGATCCGCTTTGCTTCCTCTAACCGGCCCAAAGAAAAGCAGCGATAAACTCATCCGGCAGAAAAGAGAACATGACCGCCTGCCACATATATTTGTCCACTTCGCCTCGGAAGAAACAGCTACGATCAGTTCCTTTTCTCTAGATAATTTCTGCGCGACGCGCAAGTATTGGATCATTGCCCAACAAGGCGCTGCTTTCCCTGAATTCGCATTTTGGTCTTATGGAAGTTATATGCTTCATGATCACCAATGTTCCCCTAGCTCCTGCCATAATTCCCTGTGCGGCGTCTTCGATTACTTCATTCCATAACGTTGGGCAGTTGCCATGATGGCATCCATATCACATGCTACGCTCCTCCCCGAGCATTACGTATTAGGCGCTGCGCCAAAGAAAGCCTTCGCCTCATAGGCTCACTCTTGCTTCCCTGCCGAAGGAAATCTCCAAGTACTACAAGAGCCGTTAAAGCAAAGGCTGAACCTGTATATGCGTTTTCATTGATAGAAGTTGTTAGCTATTACGCTCACCAATCTTGAGCGGTCACGCTGCAAATTTATACCGAACGGTAGTGCCATTAGACAAAACGTACCCGGCCGAATGCGCGCACACGCCAATTATTCGCTCAATTGCGTGCGCCATGGTGCCGTCAGTCTGACCGCTCTCTTCTTCAAAATCTTCATCTTTAATGGCAAGGTTCAATAGAGGAACGAGAGCCGTTGTTCGTGCCATGAACATCGTTCCCGCGACAAAATTCATGTCGCTAAGGACGCTTTCGCTTATGCCCAATCTTGACGCCAGCTTGATGACCCGATTTCCGTTTGAGCTCCAGTAATAAGTGAGCGGAACAATGTGCTCTTTGGGCGCAACAACTCCGAGTCGCGGATTTTTTCCAAATTGGTCTAGTGTCTCCACTATTGATTCTTCATTGAGCAATCCATTGAACAGCTCCCGCCTCCACTGGTCTCCGTCACAGCGATGTAATGATTTCTTTGTATGTACTTTCAGGACGAAAGCATGATTCGCCTTTATGACTTCTGGCAACATTTTTAGCATTGGCAAAACATCCCTTCCATGATTTTTCACTGGAAGGAGAAAGAAATTCTGACCACTACTTAAAAGCCTTTCATTAATAACAGGCGCGATCTCTACTGGTGCACTGACATAAAGTTTTAATTTTTTCCGGTGAATACGGTCAATATAGGTCAGTATTTCATCAAAAACCTCGACATAAAAGGCATGAATAATTATTGCTATCGGCGCATTACTATCACAAGAGTCCTTTTCACTTTTCGTTTTCAAATCACTGCGAATCAAGGCCATTCGTGTTGCCTCCAGATAAGCATATCCATAACGCTGATCTGGTTCCAGATGAGCTCCCTCTGCCCATTCATTCCAAGCGTTAACAAATATAAGCTGCTCGTCCGGATTATTGAATGTTTTTTTTGTCTCGTTGATAGCATTAAACAACCACTCCTGATAGCCTTGAGGAGAGCTGTTAAGGAAAATCGTCCCTTTATTTTTTCGCCTTGCAGTATTGTCCCATGAGGGGCAGACTCCTCTAAACAGCTTATACGCAGGCGTACGATATTTATACGAACGCTCAACAAAAATTCTCCAATCATATACTGTACCGCGAAAGTCGGCGCTTAGCGGTTTGACCTGAGCCGTGATGTTTGGCGGAGAGGAGTTGTTAGGTGGAAACTCAATGGCTGCATCGAACCCATAAAGAGCAGGATCTACGTTTTCAAATGATTGAGTGTATGCAAGAAAAATTTCACCTATATTGTTTTCTCGGCACCACTCTCTCCACCGTACCGCCGTGTTTTTTGCCGATGGAAGCAGACTTGGTCTATAAACAAGTAACAATGGCTTTCCGTTAACCCGTATATAACGCTCATCCCTCATATATTGGGAAATATATTGGATAAATCCTAGATCATCCTCTGGGGAATGATCTTGAGCGATGAGAATTTCGCTATCCAAACCGTCCCAACGCCGACTCCAATTTTCGTTCGCCCAACAAAGGCAGAATGGCAAAGCAAGACTTTGATCGTTCAAATAATTTTGAACCGGCTTTTGCAACAACAACTTTCCGCCGAACCAATACGTATAAAAACAAAAACCTCCAACGCCATACAACTTCGCAAGCTCAATTTGTCGGTGTTGAGCCCTAGTATCGAGCAAATTGTAATAACCGAGTTCGTCTGGCACATGCGGTTGATAGTGGCCAATAAATTGAGGTTGCGCTGGCCTGACGTTACTCCACTCAGTAAATCCCTCACCCCACCACACGTTATTTTCTGGAATCGGGTGAAACTGCGGAAGGTAGAAAGCGATCAGTTTCGCAGGCGCGTTTTCTAGCGGTGCTGCATGCAGCAATTGCACACGCACGTCCACTTCAGCTCCAGGTCGATGCGTAGTATGCGAATTGACACTCAAGTGACTTATGGAATCGCTATCAACTATACCGTTCATGGCTGCCCAATTGCGGTAAGCCTCACTCCAATGAAATAGAAAAGGAACGGTGTTAAATAACCGGTTTTTAAAAGCCAGTTTTTTTTCAAATGGTAGGGGCAACTGTTTCCATATCTGTTTCGCGCTAGCTGAAAGACTTTTCCGAAAGAGATAGTAAGGTTTATTTATCCCCTTCTTTCGAAAGCTTCGTAATGGCTTAGTGATTCTCCAACTGGTTGACTTCAAAATATTGTCCCGTTGCGCAGTGAGATTGTGCACCGTTTGTGTAAGGTTCTCCACGTTTTGTGTAAGGTTCTCCACATTTTGCGTAAGACTGACGATCTGTTGATCTCTATCGGACAAGGCATGACGCAAGTGATGTATTGGCAATGGCTGCTCAAGAGCCATTCGCAAGGATTCATCCAAGGGTCGCCCTGTCACTTTCAACGTAATGTCACATTCCTTTTCAATGATGCGTTCAATTGCTTCGTTAGTAATGTGAATACCAGCGGATTCAATTGCCAACCTCACGAATTCACGTAGGGAAAAACTCTTTCCATCCGGGGACGATCCAAAGCGTGTAACGCCTCCTACCATTGATAATAATGACCGGAAAAGGAGCCATCCGAGAGTAACGTTGCCGTTTGCTCTCCATTCGCGGTCGATTATTATTGCAGCCCCATCATTTTTAATAATGATGTTTTGAGGGATGACATCAAAGAATTCGCCCGGCAACTGGCTTTCTGGATCAAATTCCGAAATCTTGTGCCCGGCTTGGCTAGCCAATTCCACGAGGAGCAAAACATAACTTTTCACGAAGGCCCCGACCTCGGACCATGTCCAACCATCCCGTGAAACTATTTGAATAAAATCCCTAGATAAGATGCTTCCTTTTGTATATTGTGTTTCTTCTGGAATCGTAAAAAAAAGAACACTATTGGCGTCTGGTGGAATTGCCCCTGCAAGTGAACGATAACTGATCAATATTTTATTTTTGCTATCGCTCCTGAATAACGTTTCCTTACAGTACTGAGGAAGACGATCAGTACTGTAGTGGTACGCCAACGCTTCTGGGTGGAGCGGCACCACGCTCCTTGACGGTGATGCAACGATTAAAAAAGAATTTGCCGTCTCCAATCCCAGCCCATTTTTAAAAATTTCTGGCCATGCTAATTCTTGAGAGAAGGTACAGTAAGCTGGTAGCTGCGGGTCTCGTCGAGCGCTTTGCCACGCAAAAGCCGCGGCGTCAAATTCATTATTTTTGATGCCCGCCTCAGTAAGAATGGATACAGGCAGCTTGTAGTCTGGCAACGGAGCCAGAAACTCAGATTCAGCAAAGCCTGCTTGTTCAATAAGCGTCGTTAGAACCCGCCTTCCAAACGTTTGCGGCTGATCCTTCTTGTAACGTCCCTCTATGCCGTACATGGGCTGGCCCAGATGATCTTCTGGCGCGCCTGCGAAATATTTCAGTCCCATTTGGTTTTCGATGGCAATGATCAACTTGCCGTCAGGCTTCAGCAGAGATCGAACTCGCTGTAACATCGCCATTGGTGGATTTTCCGCAGGCGTGAACAGGTTTGCGTATTCCAGCACGCCGATCAACGTAATAACATCAAACTTGCGCTCGCAGCGAAACAAATCGAACTTTTCCGCAACCACGGTAACATTTTCAAGATCACGGGTTCTGGAGCGAGCGATCGCCGCGCGACGGGGGCTGCCTTCGAGCGCTAAAACGTTGGCACCACACTCACCCAGATATCGTGTGATGGCACCACATCCGGCACCGATTTCAAGAATATCGCCAGTGATGACTTCGGCAAATGGTCGCAAGATGTTGGCCCGAGCAGCCGACAAGTGATAAAGCGACGGCCAGTCTGTACAATGCTGACGAAGTTCAGATGACAGCACCGTGACGTCATATGCCTGCTCAACAATATTGGCAATGCGCAGCTCAGCTTCGTCGCCATCACTGTAGGAAATGCCGGCATAGCCTGGCTGCGACCAGATCTGTCGCTGTGGATCCAACACGTAGTTTAAATTTTCGAGAAGAGATTTCATAATAAGACTGGCTTTGCGCTGAGATTAAGGCCGAGATCGACGAGCCCAAAAAAACGGCTGTCGGGTTGAACCTGAATATGGATCGAGTCGTAACGTCGGTCATGTGGAGTGATTTCTTCTCCATGGCGGGTGGCAATACCCAAGGAAACGAAATAGTCACCGGAGGCTAACGTGCATGTGAAACTTGCTTCCAGCTCTACAGCAGAGCCTTTCTGTCCGAACACTTGGAATTCATTGCACTCCAGTGATTCCGAGTTGACACCATAAACTGTAACACCCTCCTTGGTCTTGATCGTAATACCCAATACGGGGCGTAGTAGATCGCTATGAAACCGAACCGATACGACCAGAAGAATTGTCTGCCCGGACGTCACGACCGATGGATAAGGCTCGCCGTCAGCCGCCAGGTAAAAGTCAAGGATAGACGCCGCACCATCACCCCAGCGATACTCGTGCGGGTTATAACCGACCCTACTTGAGAACACGTCATTCCTATGGTCGAGTGTATAAGCGGCGGCATCCTTTGAGTGGGATGGCTTATCGGATTCGCCAATCCGCTCTATCCCTTCCAGCGCCTTTTTTTCCTTGCCAAATAGCAGATCCATATAACGGTTCACCACACGTCGCGGCTCACCGACTTCTATTTGCACACCGTTATTCAGCAAGATCGCACTCGAGCAATGCATCACAATTTGTTCGCTTGAATGCGTAACTAGCAGGATGCTGGCGCCGTTTTCCTTTAACTGGCGCAAGCGCTCGAAACATTTAGCTTGGAATTTAGCATCCCCTACCGCCAAGGCCTCATCCACAATCAGAATATCCGGGTCAATTTGTGACTGTACGGAGAACGCGAGACGGACCATCATGCCGCTGGAATACTTTTTTACAGGCTGATCAATGAACTGGCCAATGTCTGCAAAAGAGGCGATGTCATCAAAGCGCTTGTCCACCTCATCTTTGGTCAACCCCAATATGGCAGCGTTCATATAGACGTTTTCCCTGCCGGTAAATTCTGGATTAAAGCCTGAACCGAGTTCGAGCAAGGCGGCAATACGTCCGTTGGTTTGAATGCTGCCATTGGTAGGAGTAAGCGTGCCGCAGATCATTTGAAGTAATGTGGATTTTCCACTGCCATTGCGGCCAATGATGCCGACAGTTTCACCCTTCCTGATTTCGAATGAAATATTTTTTAGTGCCCAGAATTCACGAAAGTACTGCTTGTGTCCGCGGGCTAACATCTGAAGCAGCCTGTCACGCGGCTTCTCATAAATGTGATAACACTTGCTCAGGTCGCTGACGCGGATGGCGATATCGTCAGAGGACATCGGCAAACCCCTTCCTGGTTTTCTGGAACCACAAATAGCCGGCCCAAGCCACGGCAATTGCCACGAGCGTGTAGATGCCCAACCCGATCCAGTTTGGCAAATGGCCCCACACAAGGACTTCACGTGCCTGCTCGATGATGAAGGCAAGCGGATTGGCCATGACCCACGGACGCAGATTCTCTGGCAAGGCAGAAATGGGATAGAAGACAGGAGATAAAAACATCATGACCATGGTGATGATGCCGATGGTCTGGCCGACGTCGCGTAGGAACACCCCGAGCGATGCCAGCATCCAGGAAAAACCCAGGGTGAGGATGACCAGTGGCAGAAATACCAGCGGCGTAAAGATTGCCGTCCAGTGCAGATAACCATTAAAGAGAACGAACGCCGCCAACAGTACACCAAGGCTGATGAGGCTGTGAAACAGCGCCGCTCCCATCGTCACGATTGGCAGTATCTCGATCGGGAACACAACTTTCTTCACATAATTGACGTTGGCCAGAATCAGACCCGGTGCGCGATTGAGCACTTCCGCAAAAAGACCATGCACGATCATGCCAACAAAAAGCACTACTGCGAACTGGGTTTTATTTTCCTCGCCACCGACACCCCAGCGAGACTTAAACACCACGGAAAAAACAAAGGTATAAACCGTCAGCATGAACACAGGGTGGAAGAACGACCACGTCAGGCCCAGTGCAGAACCCCTGTAGCGACCGACGACTTCCCGCCGCGTCATCTGCGCGATCAGCTGGCGGTTATGCCAGAGGCTGCGCACCAGGGCTGCAGGCGAAGTCGGCTGGACAGCATGTGGATTCAAGCAAATACCTCGGCATTACTCAGCGAGATGCCAGCCTTATCCTTGGCTGAAAGCTGCGGCTCGCCTAAGATAGGCCATTGAATGCCAATGGCGGCGTCGTTCCAGGCAATGCTGCGCTCGAATTCCGGAGCGTAGTAATCGGTCGTCTTGTACAAGAACTCGGCGTAGTCCGACAGCACCACGAACCCGTGGGCAAACCCCTCGGGTACCCACAGCTGCTTCTTGTTTTCAGCGCTGAGGATTTCACCTACCCATTGGCCGAAGGTGGGTGATGATTTGCGAACGTCCACCGCCACATCAAAGACTTCGCCTACGGCCACGCGTACCAACTTTCCTTGTGGCTGCTGAATCTGGTAGTGCAGGCCGCGCAACACATTCTTTGCGGAGCGCGAATGATTGTCCTGCACGAAGCTGACCGGTCGACCGATCGCCTCGTTGAACTGACGCTGGTTGAAGCTCTCGTAAAAGAAACCGCGATCGTCGCCAAACACGCGAGGTTCGAACAGAACCACATCAGATATAGCAAGAGAAGTAGCTTTCATCAGAATACTTTTTCCTTAAGTATGCGCAGCAGGTATTGGCCGTAACCGTTTTTCGCTAATGGCTGGGCGAGTTTTTCCAATTGGCCGGCATCAATCCAATTCTGACGGTAGGCAATTTCTTCGGGACAGGCCACCTTCAGCCCTTGCCTTGCCTCCAGGGTTGCGATGAAATGGCTGGCGTCCAGCAATGATTCATGCGTGCCGGTATCCAGCCACGCATAGCCGCGCCCCATGATTTCCACCGACAGGGAGCCTTGTTTCAGATAGATCTGGTTTAGGTCCGTAATCTCGAGCTCTCCCCGTGCGGAAGGCTTTAGGTCTTTTGCAATGTCGACCACTTGGCTGTCATAAAAATAAAGGCCCGTGACAGCATAGCCAGACTTAGGGTTGGAAGGCTTTTCTTCAAGGCTTAAAGCTTTGCCATGCGCATCAAATTCCACGACCCCGTAACGTTCCGGATCATGGACATGATAGGCAAACACACTCGCACCTTCCCTTTTTTCAGTTGCGCTTCTCAGGATCTCAGGAAAGTCGTGCCCGTGAAAAATGTTATCGCCCAACACCAAGGCCGACAGATCATTTCCAATAAATGATTCGCCGATTAGAAATGCCTGTGCCAAGCCATCCGGAGAAGCCTGGACAGCATACGAAAGATTTAACCCCCATTGCTCGCCGCTGCCCAACAACTGCTCAAACCGCGGCGTATCCTGTGGCGTCGAAATAATGAGGATGTCCCGTATGCCAGCCAGCATCAGCGTGCTGAGCGGGTAATAGATCATTGGCTTGTCAAACACCGGCAATAACTGCTTGGATACCGCAAGCGTTGCCGGATAAAGCCGGGTGCCGGATCCTCCGGCAAGAATAATTCCTTTGCGTTTCATACCTTGTTTAGCCTTTTAATTCTTCCAGCATTCTCTGGACGTGATGACGCCAGTCCGGCAGCTGAAGATGGAAAACGCTGCTTAATTTACTGGTATCCAGCCGTGAATTACTGGGGCGCTTAGCCGGCAGCGGATAATCTTCCGTGGCAATCGGCAATACCGAGTCAACTGTTGTTTTGAGAGGGGTATTGCAAGCCAGCGCTTGCTCGACCACGTATCGCGCATAACCATGCCAAGTCGTTTGGCCGCTTGCAGCGAGATGATATGTACCGGAATAGTTTTCTTCTGCGGCCTGAGTAACAACGCGATGCAATGCAAGCGCCGTGACATCCGCAATCAGTTCTGCACTGGTCGGTGCGCCATGCTGATCTGCCACGACCTTTAATTGCTCCCTTTCTTTGGCCAGCCTGAGCATGGTTTTGGCGAAGTTTCCGCCGCGTGCAGCAAATACCCAACTTGTGCGGAAAATAAGGTACTTTGCGCCAGACTGCCGGATCAACTGCTCGCCTGCGAGCTTGGTCTTTCCATAAACAGACAAGGGATTGGGCTCATCATCTTCCATATAAGAAGACGCCTTTTCCCCATCAAATACATAGTCGGTCGAATAATGAACCAGCCATGCATTCAGTCGCTTCGCTTCTTCAGCCAATATGCCGACTGCCTGCGCATTAATCTTGTGCGCCTTTTCCGGCTCCGACTCGGCTTTATCCACCGCCGTGTAGGCAGCGGCATTGACAATGATATTCGGCTCAATGGATTGCACTACTTTGCGCAAGCCATCTAAGTCTTCGAGATCAGCCTGCTGGCGCCCCAGCGCCACAAGTTCGCCCAACGGGGATAATGCACGCTGCAACTCCCATCCAACCTGACCGTCTTTCCCAAGCAAGAGAATCTTCATGCTGCGTACTGCCTTTGGACCCAATCCCGGTAATTGCCACTTACAACATCCTGGGTCCACTTCTGGTTATCCAGATACCACTGCACTGTTTTGCGGATGCCCGTTTCAAATGTCTCAGATGGCTTCCAGCCCAATTCTTTTTCCAGTTTGGTCGCGTCGATGGCATAACGGCGGTCATGACCTGGACGGTCCTTCACAAACGTAATTTGTTCGGCATAGGACTTGCCATCCTGCCGTGGCTGCAGTTCGTCCAGCGTGGCACATAAAGTTTTCACCACATCCAGGTTCGCTTTTTCGTTCCAGCCGCCAATGTTGTAAGTCTCACCCAGCCTGCCCCCTTCCAGCACACGGCGAATACCGCTGCAGTGGTCTTTCACATACAGCCAATCGCGGATTTGCTGTCCGTCTCCATAGATGGGCAATGGTTTGCCAGCTAGGGCATTATGAATAACGAGCGGGATGAGCTTTTCCGGAAAATGGAACGGCCCGTAATTGTTCGAGCAGTTGGTCGTCAGCACTGGCAAGCCATAAGTATGGTGGTACGCCCGCACCAAATGATCCGAAGCCGCCTTGGAGGCGGAATAAGGACTATTCGGCTCATACCGGTTAGTTTCTTTGAATGCCGGGTCGCTCTCTTCCAGGGATCCGTACACTTCATCCGTGGACACATGCAAGAAGCGGAAATCAGCTTTTTCCGTCTCGGGCAAGGCATCCCAGTAAGCACGAGCTGCCTCTAGCAATTGGAAGGTGCCGACGATATTCGTTTGAATAAATTCACCCGGGCCATGAATAGAACGGTCCACATGGCTTTCTGCAGCAAAATGCACGATGGCACGGGGTTTATGCTGTGCTAACAGGGAGGAAACGAGCTTGCCATCACCAATATCGCCCTGTACGAAAACATGACGGGAATCGCCTTCCAGTGCCGCCAAATTTTGCAGGTTGCCTGCATAAGTCAATTTATCCAGGTTAAGGACTGGCTCTTCACTCTGCGCCAGCCATTCCAAAACAAAGTTCGAGCCGATAAAGCCAGCCCCGCCTGTTACTAAAATCATCTTTTATCCCGGACAGCTAAAATAAATTAACCCGAGATTTTACGACATTATGGTTTCAAAGCCTACCAAGGGTACATTTGGGTACATGTTTACTAAACTGCAAAAGATGCGCACTCAACCGCTTTAAAGCCCGACTCCTTTAAAGACACGCTATGAATTTGGTTTGCACAAGAAACCCATGATGCTTTGGCATGATAAAACTTAAGATACAGAGGAAACGGGGCATAGGAGCTCATCATGCCAAAATGCAATTTAAAGAAACAGAATAAAAACAGCGTAAAAAATCTAGCTTTGGATGGGCCTTACTCTTTATATCGAGACGAATCCGCAACCGGCCGACTAACCTTCCGACGCTGAAAATGAGACTCATCTTGGCATCAAGCGCTTGAACAATTCCTAGTTTTTAAATCAGCTTGGCAATCGCTTAAATCTTTTTAACAATGCAGCAAAAAAATAAAAATTTGACAGTCATTGTTAAGAAAGGGGTCGCCTAGATACCTTTCGCACCAGAAAAACCATTTACAAACAAACTCTTCATCTGACGCTCACCACAAGGCGCGACAAAAATACAACAAATCACGCTTTATAAAAATTTCACTTGCGCAACTTGAAACATTGCAATTATTATTGCCTTGTCGCTCTGCCGGCATAGTAGGACCCGCAATGAAGTACTTAATGTACTCAAAATATTTGAAAGATTTATCTGCTGCTCTATGTCCCTTAAGTGGCACAGAACAGTTTTCCAAGACCTCGTCGAGGAAAAACTTGAACGCAGCAATGCTGCTTTTTCAGTTTAAACTCACCTCGCAACAATTGATTTGCAAGATACGTTTCTAGTACAGGCTTATGTACTGAGGCGCCATTGCGTTTCTTCCCTCTGCAACACTACCCAGCCAATTCAAAACCTTCGTGTCTTTCTACTGCAATGGCTCTTGTTCATTGTGCTCATCAGCCCACACTTGGTCACCAAGCCGATTTAAAACTTCATACCGCCATCAATTCAATACCACTCGCAAGCTCTCTTTTTTGACCACTCCAGTTGCTTACTAGTTTTTATTGCGCATCCATTGCCCCTAAAGACGTAACGAGCATATCCACCACGGCGACTTTCGCCTATCTCCGACAGCAACCATCGTGATCAGGGTCGTCACCCTCATGGACGGCATGCGGCTACATACTGCCCCATCTTCCATGCCTTTCACGCCAGTCCCGGCTGGTTCCAATGCAATGAGGGTACGTGCCTACCCAAACCACTTCCCTTCTCTTAAGTGAATGCGCACCGTGAGACACCACGTAAACGTTCGGCTCTTTTCAGATGCAGGAAAAGAAACCGGCTACCGCAAGGCGCCGGCGACCTGAAGGATTGGCAAGAAGGCCCTTCAGCTCGAAATTTATATATTTAAGGCAGGGAGCCTTCCTCCGCCATGGCAGTAGACGATGTACCCGCGGCCGCAGAAGCTGGATGCCGGTTTGTATTCCGGCGCAGCTTCTGTTGCAGCCCAGGTTTGATAGCTGTTTGATTTTTAGATGAAAAGGTGTTTCGGCACTATTCGTCGCATTGATAAATTGGAGAATGGCATGAGTAAATTATCGGAGTTAATTTTTGCATGGCTGCATCTATTTGCTGACCACCGAAAAGATGGAAAAGTGTCTTCGGTTTGCACACAAGGGCATTTCTGGACAGTCATACCGTATATTTTTAAAACCTTGCACGAGCTTGGTTTCAAGCTTGAAAAGCCAGAAAATATTCAGCAAAAGCATATCCAAGCGATTGTCCAGCACTGGTGGTATCGCCCAAAGCCCTTAAAGGTAAAAACCATCACGAACTACCTCTATCTCCTCAGAGAATTCTGCAGGCGTATGGGCAAGGGCAATCTGGTCAAAGATATCCGCCACTATTTACCAGAGGTCGATCCGGCCAAACTGGTTGTCCGCAGCGCTACCCCAAAGGAAAAAAATTGGGTTGCAGTGGCCCTGAACCTCTTCGAGATTTTTCAGAAAGTCGACCAGTACGATGAGCGGCTTGGACTCATGCTTCGCCTGGAACTGGCGTTTGGGCTACGCCGCGAAGAGGTCCTGAAATGCAATCCGCATATGCAGGATCGCAAAACCTATTTCGAGGTCTTTCCCAACCAAGGAAAGGGCGGTCGCACCCGTACTATTCCGATGACTCCGGCACGCCGCCTTATCCTGGATTATGTGAAGGCAAGGGCAAAAAAGAATGGCTACCTGGGATGGGACTATAACCGTAACGGCACACAAGGCAGTTTAAAACAGAATCTGAAACGCTACAGCAACATGATGACGGCCCTCGGGTTTACTAAAAAAGGATACGGTTTCACAGGGCACTCTTTTCGCGCTCTCTTCGTTGAGAACGACCTGATCCTCCATAGCATCATTCCGCCCAGTGCCGGCGGCACGACTGGACAGATGGACAAAGATGAATTGGACGTCCACCGCATGCAGACTGTTCAAGCGGTTGGCCACAACGACTCATCTAAACTGAATGCATATGGCGTAAAAATGCCAGTTGCCAAAACGCCCGATGCCCCTGATCGCTGCCGGAATAATATTCAAAATGGCTTGGCTGCCTTGCCTTTTGAATTACCCGATGTAGAAGAAGCTCACCTACAGGAGTGCCTGATCATCCGTGACGTGATGGATAAGAAGGGCATCGGCATCACCCTCAAGCAGGCCCAGGTTCTATGGGCGGAGCATAGCAACCGACTTGGCTTGCCTTGGGCACCGATAGAAGGCGACATTGCAATTGCATTAGAAGTCGCAGCGATTTCAATCATGCGCGAAAGCCGGCCTGAAGGAGGTCTTGCTGCGTGACGCCATTGGCAGAAGGCTGTACCGGGCTTATTGCTGATGTACTGTTGACGATTGCTTAAAACTGACCCACTGTTTTCATCGAAATTTGACCCACCCTATTTGTGCGTAGATTACACCGCGTCTGTGGATAAGTGTTCTGCTTTGGGTGGCGCCTCTCCTTTCTTGATCGCTTTCCTGGTTGATATTTTGCGGCTCGATTCGCTGTGTCTGAAGCGCCAGGAATCATTGCCGGTCTCAATAATATGGCAGTGATGGGTCAACCGGTCCAGTAGCGCCGTGGTCATCTTCGCATCCCCAAACACGCTTGGCCACTCCGTAAAGCTCAGGTTGGTGGTGATGGCCACGCTGGTGCGCTCGTAGAGCTTGGACAGAAGGTGAAACAGCAAGGCGCCACCGGCCTGGCTGAACGGCAAGTACCCTAATTCATCCAGAATCACCAGGTCCACATACATCAGCCGATGCGCAATCTGGCCCTGCTTGCCGGCCGCTTTCTCCAGCTCCAGCGCATTGACCAGTTCAATAGTCGAGAAGAAGCGCACCCGCTTGCCGTGCTGGCCAATGGCATCAATGCCCAACGCAGTGGCCAGATGCGTCTTGCCCGTACCCGGTCCACCAATGAACACCAGATTGTGCGCGGCGTCCAGAAACGACAGCGACTGCAGCTGCTTCATGAGCTCAGAATCGACGTTCGATTCAATAAAGTCAAAGCCATTGAAGTCACGGTGTGCCGGAAACCTGGCTGCCGTCATCTGATAGGCAATCGAGCGCACTTCGCGTTCCGCCGTTTCCGACTTCAGCAGCTGCGTCATGAAGTGTTCGGGGTCGAACTCGGCCAGCCGGGCTTGCGCCACCATTTCCGGCCAGCTTTGCGCCATGCCATGCAGTTTCAATGCTTTGAGCCTGGCAATGATTTCATGCGACATTGTTCACCTCCGCCTTGCTGCGCAACTGTTCGTAGCGCGAGACATTGGCCACCGGTTCTTCCTTTAAGGCCAGGGGCGCTGACACAATGGTTTCCTGCGGCACGGGTCCTTTCAATCTTCCCAGCACATTCATCACATGCTCGCCGCTGGGCCGGCCTGACTCCAGCGCCAGTTCCACTGCCACCAGCACCGCATCCAGGCCATGCAAGGGAATGGCTGACAGCACCTGCGCCATTACCCGGTCGCCACCTGGGTGTTTCAATAAATGCCGTTGTAGGTTCAGTAACGTCTGCGGCATGCCAATGAACGGTGCGCCATTGCGCAGCGCCCCTGGCTTCTGGCTGATCAAGGGGATGTAGTGCTGCCAGTCATAGATGGTCTGGTGCCGGTCGAACCGACGACCATGCTGGGCGATTTCCTGTCCGTCAGCTACCAGCACTAGCGTTTCTGGATAGATATGCAGGCTCACTACCCGATGTGCATAGGGAGTAGGCACGCTGTAGCGGTTGCGCTGGAAGTGGATCAGGCTGGTGGACGATACCCGCACCGGCTGCTCGACATAACCGTCAAACGGCTTAGGCATGGGCATCAATTGCAGGCGTTCATCCTGTAATACCTCCGCCACTGTCATGGCCGGCCATTGCGGATGCGCCATGCTGTCCCACGCAGTCCGGCAGCGCTGTGCCAGCCAGTTGTTAAGTTCGCCGAGATCCGCCCAGCGGCGATCGGGCGACTCAGCCCAGATCTGCCGGCGCCGGTCCTGCACATTCTTCTCAACGATTCCCTTCTCCCAGCCAGAGGCGACATTGCAGAAATCCGGCTCGAACAGGTAGTGGCCGCACATCGCATCAAAGCGGGCATTGATGGTGCGCAGTTTGCCCTTGTGGATACGGTCGACGGCGGTCTTCATATTGTCGTAAATGCCGCGTCGTGGAATGCCGCCGAAGGCGGTAAAGGATCGCGTGTGGGCGTCGAATAGCATTTCATGGCTTTGGGTGAAATAAGCCACCAGCCAGAATGCCCGGGAAGACGCCAGCTTGCAGTGCGCCACTTCCAGGCGCCGGCGCAAGCCGCCGATCCAGGCATATTCGCAGCTCCAGTCGAACTGGAACGCTTCGCCATGGGCAAAGGTCAGCGGGACATAGGCAGTGCGGTTGGGAGAATCACTGATTTCCTGGCGCAGACGACGCACGTGGATGGCGACCCGCACATAGCTGCCGGCATAGCCTTGGGCCTTGATCGCTTCGAACATGATCTTGGCAGTGCGCCGGTCCCGCTTGGGCCGGTGGCTGTCGGTTTGCACCCATTGCCGCAGCACGTCGACATAAGGATCGACGATGCTCACTCCCGGCCGGTTGGGATATTCCGGCTCAAGCATGGCCGGCTGTCGCAGCCACTGCCGTACCGTGTTGCGCGATAAATTGGTGCGTTTGGCAATCTCTCGTATCGAGAGCTGCTCGCGGAGATGCATCCGCCTGATCTTGGCTAACATGCCCACTGTGATCACTCCTGGTCTCCCTGCTCAAACGTTGAGCAGGTGATTCAATCACGTGGGTCAGTTTTAGATGAAAATTATTGCGCTAAGTGGGTCAGTTTTGGACGATCGTCAACAGATGTACCCAACACTCCGTCGGCAAAGTAGCAATCGATCGCTGTTCTGGTTTGCCATGCCACGCTTCGGTTCAGATTACACCGTAGTTCTGCAATCTGAATCGAAGCATGCTGTCAATGAAATAGCATGAGCGTCATCTACCCAGCCTGCCACCATCCAGCGCAAAAGCCGGATCAGGCTATCAGCAAAGTCTGGGTCACCGCATGCAGACTCCGGTTTAGGTCGTACGCGCACTCTTTATAGCAATTTAAAACATTTACATATGAACGATTAGCCTCTATTTCGACTTGCGCGAGCAATTTCCCTTGTTACGCTCATTGAGTGGTTGCACTTCCACTTCTCTCAAAAAGTCGCTGATCGCCACAGCACGTCGATCAGCGGCAAGGCGAGACATGCTTGGGTGCCAGCCATCTTTGATCCGTCATCATTTAATACAGGGAAAACAATGGATATTCGAGATATCAGAAATGGGCATTTAATAGGAACCGACTTTGCTGCTGGGAAGAGAGCCGCTTTTTTACAGGCATTGCCTAGCGCTAAACCGCCTGAATCGGGCGAGCTTGCACCTGGATTGCCTGCAAAAGGAATATGGATGACGGATGTCAGCAGCATGGACTCTCGCTCCGTCAAGGCACAGTTGGCAGCAGGAGGTTGCTTCAGGGCGGCGTGGTGGAATGTTAACTGCTGGCTGCACCAGCGACTCAGGCAAGAGGCCTCCATGGAACAAATCATGTTCGCGTTTCATAAGCGCCAGCATGCCCTCACCTTCCTGCGGTTGGAATGCATTCTGGATTTCCGGTCCCTTAGGGATGTATGTAAAAACCATGGCCTGCTCGCCGGTATCCGCCATGTGGCAGTCTTGGCTGAAAAGTCGTCAGGAGGCCGCCCATGAGCAAGGAAAACAATCCTAGCGAAGACATGCTGAGCACCCTGCTTGGAATGGCCATCGCCGCTGCCGTGCTATACGTACCGTTCATCATGAAAGGCCTGCTCTATCCTTTCAGGGGCTGGATTTGGCGTCAACTCCAGTTGGAAAGAGTTTGCCTTTCCCTGGTTTCACGCAAATGGCTCTACCTTCCCGTCAAATGGACAGCGCCTATTGCATTTGCCTACTTTGGTTTTCAGGCGTTCAGCCATTTCAGGCAAGTGCCGACCACTTACTATCCAATCCTGGTCGGCATTCTCTATGCAATCGGCATGCTGCTTTGCGCTTTAACCTTCAATGCCATTCATTGGATGGAACAGTATTTTCATACGCCGTCATTCCAGAAAAAATTGGCTGGAATAGCAGCCGAAAATCATGTTAAGGAGCTGATTCACGCTTACCAGCGAAACTTGCTTGCGTCCCGTTCCCTGCATGGCGCGTTGTTTGTCTTCTACCCGGGATCTGATAAAGAATTTTCAGTAGAGGCAGACCATATCCTGCTGACCGAGCGCAACATATTTGTCATCGAAACAAAATATAAGTCCGGGACCATCACCGCTAACGCAACAGCCACGCACTGGGAAGTCACAACAGCACACGGGGATTCCCAAATGCGCAACGCCCTGATTCAGGCAAAAAACGCAGCGCAGATCCTCGCGCGTGAATGCAATCTCCCTTGCCGACCAATTCCCCTTGTTGCCATTCAAGGAAAAGATCTCGTCATTTCCAACGCGCCAACGAATGTTGTACGAGCTGAGAATATTTGGAATGTGATTGATGCCTTTGAGCTTAACCAGTCAAGCCCTGGGCTTCCCCCATTAGGGCGGACACATTCGATAGGTATGATTCAACTATCGGAGGTGTTAAATGCAAAGAAGGCGA